>NZ_CP041616.1:0-2400000 GCF_007197575.1 Ornithinimicrobium ciconiae | reverse complement strand
GACCAGAGCCAGGGCCAGTAGCAGCGAGCCGATGATCGGATAGCGCTTGTAACGGCCGGTCCGGGTGACCGCCTGGCCGGAGACGGTCGAGCTGATGAGCATCGAGCCCATCATCGGGACCATCAGGAGGCCGACGACGGTCGCCGACAGTCCGGTGGACATCTGCAGGTAGGTCGGCAGGTAACTGATCGCACCGAACATCGCCACGCCG
Organism: Ornithinimicrobium ciconiae; assembly: GCF_007197575.1. NCBI lineage: Bacteria > Bacillati > Actinomycetota > Actinomycetes > Micrococcales > Ornithinimicrobiaceae > Ornithinimicrobium > Ornithinimicrobium ciconiae. Next base: position 2,399,789 of record NZ_CP041616.1, on the reverse strand, counting down.
GTGCACAGGGCCGCGATCGTGGTCAGGTTGAAGTTGCGGTCCCGGAACAGGTGCAGCGGGATGATCGGGGCCTGAGCGCGGGACTCCGCCAGGACGAACAGGGCACCGGTCAGGACCGCGACGGCCGCGAGGGTCAGGATCTCGGTGGAGGCCCAGTCATACCGGCTGCCGCCCCAGGTGCCCACCAGCACCAGGGAGGCGGTGGCAATGGCCATCAGCATCATGCCGAGATAGTCCATCCGTGCCCGCTTCTCACCGGTGTCGCGGCGAGCGGGCAGGAAGGCAATGGTCGCGGCGGCGGCGAGTATGCCGAGGGGCAGGCTGATCCAGAAGACCCACCTCCAGCCCGGGCCCTCGGTGAACCACCCGCCCAGCAGGGGGCCGGCGACTGAGGAGAAGGCGAAGACCCCACCCATGATCCCCATGTACTTGCCGCGCTCCCGGGCCGGGATCACATCGGCGATCGCGGCCTGGCTCAGGATCATCAAACCACCGCCACCGACACCCTGGACGACGCGGGCGATGATCAACGCGTTCATGTCGCCGGCGAGGGCACCCATGACCGAGCCGATGACGAAGACGGCGATCGCAAAGAGCAGCAGCGGCTTGCGGCCGAGCATGTCGCTGACCTTGCCGTAGATCGGCATCATGATGGTCGAGGCGAGGATGAATCCGGTGATCACCCAGAGCATCTGGTCGACACCGTGCAGCTCACCCACGATGGTGGGTAGGGCTGTCGACAGGACGGTCTGATTGAGCGAGGCCAGCAGCATGGTGACCATGAGGCCGGCAAAGAGCAGCGTGATGTCGCGCTTTTCGTGCCCCGGGTGGAGGGGCCGGGGTGTTGCAGTTGTCATAGCGCGTTACGTAAGACCTTTCGGAACGTGTCGATGGCCCGGTCCAGCGCCTCGTCGTCGTTGCCGGAGATGGCACCGGGGTTAGTCGTGTAGGTGAAGCGGACGACGGCGCCCGCCAGGTAGGTCAGTGCCCGCGCCGCCTCAGGCGTGTCGGGGAGCAGCTCAGGCTGCTCCTCGATGGCCTGCAGCGCCAGGCGCTCGGTGTCGGCCACCCGCATCAGATAGCGCTGCCGGAGCACGGGATGGTCCGCCACGAGCCGACGTCGCCGCGTGGGGTCGGCCGAAGGCACGATGCTGGAGCGCACGCTGTTGGCAAAGAGCTGGACGGTGCGGGCGAACAGGTCCCCGTCTCCGGCATCGCGAAAGGCCTCGAGTGCGTCGTTGGACAACTGGGGGGCGCGGACGCCGAGCACGGCGTCCTCCTTGGCCGGGAAGTAGTTGAAGAACGTGCGCTGTGAGACCCCCGCACGCTCGGCGATCTCATCGACCGTGACGCTGCTCAGGCCGCGGTCCAGGACCAGTTCGGCGGCAGCATCGTGGAGTGCCTGGAAGGTGTCGGTGCGCTTGCGCTCTCGGAGCGAGACGGAAGTTTGCACTTCTGCACTATATGCAGGACTGCAAGTTTGGGTCAAGTTGCGCGCGCTGCGTTCAGTCGGGTGGAGGGCGCCACGCCGTGCGTTCAGTCGGGGTGGAGGGCTACCCGCCCTTGCGTTCAGTCGGGGCAGAGGGCATCACGCCGGGCGTCCGGTGTGGGTGGGGGTCGCGCTAGCCTCGGAGGATGACCACCGATGCCACGACTGTGCCCTCACCTCAGGACGAGGTCGTCCAGCTCTGCAAGGACCTCATCCGGATCGACACCAGCAACTACGGCGACGGCACCGGCCCGGGCGAGCGGGCCGCCGCCGAGTATGTGATGGAGAAGCTCACCGAGGTCGGCCTGGACCCCCAGCTCACCGAGTCCGAGCCCGGTCGGGCCAGCGTCGTGGTGCGCACACCGGGGCGTGACTCCAGCCGGCCCGGGCTGGTCCTGCACGGCCACCTCGACGTGGTGCCGGCGGCGGCCGAGGACTGGCAGGTCGACCCGTTCGCCGCGGTGGAGCAGGACGGGTGCATCTGGGGCCGCGGCGCGGTCGACATGAAGGACATGGACGCGATGCTCCTGGCCAACGTGCGACACCTGGCACGCACCGGCCAGCAGCCGCCGCGCGACATCGTCTGGGCGTTCTTCGCTGACGAGGAGGCCGGTGGCGTCAAGGGCGCGGGCCACGTTGTGGAGAAGCACCCTGAGTGGTTTGAGGGCTGCACCGAGGCGATCAGCGAGGTCGGCGGCTTCTCCATCACCCTCGAGGGCAAGGCGACCGGCGCCCCAGAGCGGGCCTATCTGCTGCAGACGGCCGAGAAGGGCATCGCCTGGTTGCGCCTGCATGCCCACGGTCGCGCCGGGCACGGCTCGGTCCCCAATGCCGACAACGCCCTGGTGCACCTCGCCGGGGCGATCAACCGGATCAGTGCCCACCCGTGGCCCCGCACCTACATCGCCTCGGTCCGCGAGCTGTTCGACGGCATCGCCGGCATCACCGGCGCCTCGTGGGACGGTGAGGACGTCGAGGGGATCCTGTCCCGGCTGGGCGGGGCGCGCGGCTTCGTCGAGGGGACCCTGCGCGACACCTCCAACTTCACGATGCTGGACTCCGGCTACAAGCACAACGTGATCCCGCAGACCGCCTCCGCGTCGCTGGACTGCCGCTTCCTGCCCGGCCACGAGGCGGATCTCCTGGACACGATCGCCGAGCTGGCCGGTGAGCACGTCGAGGTCGAGATCCTGCACAAGGACGTCGCCCTGGAGTCGGCGACCAGCGGCGAGCTCGTGGAGTCGATGAAGCGCGCCCTGCTCAAGGAGGACCCGGGCGCCCACGTGCTGCCCTACTGCCTCTCCGGGGGCACCGACAACAAGCACCTGTCCCGGCTCGGGATCGAGGGTTATGGCTTCGCTCCGCTGATGCTGCCGCCCGAGCTGGACTTCGTCGGGATGTTCCACGGCATCGACGAGCGGGTCCCGGTCGACGCCCTGACCTTCGGCGCGCGTGTGCTCCAGCGACTCATCGAGGACTGCTGAGCCGACCCCACCGATCCGGACCGGTCAGTATGCCGGGTGGTCCGGCATACCCCCTGGCTCACGCCGTGCGCTGGACCCGGATGATCCGGCGACGCAGCACCGCCTTGCGGGCCCCACCAAGATAGAGACTGACCCGCCACAGCTCCCAGTGACCGTACTCCGCGTGCTCGGTCAGCGCCTGACGGACAGCGGAGCGCGACTCCTCGCGTCCGAACGTCACCATGCGGTACTCGTACTCAACCATTGGGTCAGATACTGCGCAGGTCAGGGTGAGAAATCAACTGCTGCGGCGGCGCGCCCGGGCCTGGGGATTTTCCCAGGGCGCCGCGGAGCGAAGTTCGCTACCGTCATGCCATGACGTCAGACCCGCGCGCCGCGCTGGCCACTTTTGTGGCGGCTCTTGAGACCCACCTCGAACTGTCCGCTGTCCGTCGCGGGGAGAACGACCCCGCTGTTGTCACGGCCTACAACAAGGTCGCCGACGCCTTCGTCGCCTATGACGACGCCCTCCTCGACGCCTATGGGGAGGTGACGCCCCTGGATGTCTACTCCGACGAGGACGACGACTTCGATGAGGCGAGCGCCGTCGACTCCAGCTATGAGGAGGACGACTCCCTGGATGACGACATCGCCGAGGAGAGTCGAGGGCGCACCGGCTATGTGGGCCTGGACGATGATGAGTATGACGTCGATGACGGGGACGATGATGACGACGGGGACGACGATGACGGGGACGACCACGATGATGATGACGGGGACGATGATGACGGGGACGACAATGATGACGACGACGACAATGACGATGACGACGAGCGGGAGCGGAGCTGACTAGGTGCGACTCGGACTGAACTGTGGCTGGTGGGGGACCGGCCAGGACGACGATCATCTGGCACTGGTCCAGCGGGCTGAGGAGCTCGGCGTCCACGTCGTCTGGGCCGCTGAGGCCTATGGCGTCGACGCGGTTAGCGTGCTGTCCTGGATCGGCGCCCGGACCTCGCGCATTCGCCTGGGGGCGGGAGTGCTGCAGATCCCGGCCCGGACGCCAGCGATGACGGCGATGACGGCTGCCGGACTCAACTCGCTGTCGCAGGGACGCTTCGACCTCGGTCTCGGCGTGAGCGGTCCGCAGGTGTCGGAGGGGTGGCACGGGGTCCGGTTCGCCAAGCCTCTGGAGCGCACGAGGGAGTATGTCGAGATCGTCCGGATGGCGCTGGACCGCAAGAAAGTCGAGTACCACGGGGCGCATTTCGAGCTGCCCCTGCCAGGTGGGGTCGGAAAGCCGTTGCGCAGCACGGCCGCGCCGAGCCAGCACCACGTGCCGATCTATCTGGCGGCGGTCGGCCCCAAGAACCTCGAGCTCGCGGGCGAGGTGGCCGACGGCTGGCTGGGGATCTTCCTCAGCCCCGAGTTCACCGGTGAGCAGATTGGCTCGATCAGGGACGGGCTGGCGCGCTCGAGCGACCCGCAGCGGCCGTTTGCCTTTGACGCCACCGTGCCGCTCAGCGTGCACGATAACGTCGACACCGCAGCCGACGCGGTGCGCGGCTATGCCGCGCTCTATGTCGGTGGGATGGGATCTCGCACGCAGAACTTCTACAACGCCCTGGCAGTGCGGATGGGCTATGCCGAGGCGGCCGCGCAGGTGCAGGACCTCTATCTGGCCGGCAACTACCGCGACGCGGGCAGCGCCGTCCCGCTGCAGTTCATCGACGACACCAGCCTGCTCGGGCCCCAGGCGCGCATCGCCGAGCGCCTGACCCGCTACGCCGACGCCGGGATGACGACCGTCACCCTGGCGCCCTACGGCGACACGCTCGAGGAGCGCGTCGCCGCGCTGGAGACCGCCGTCGCCGCCGCCGACCAGGCAGGCATCCTCGACTGATGGCAGTGCTCGTGGTGGTCCGGCACGGCCGCAGCACCGCCAACACCGCCGGGGTGCTGGCCGGCTGGAGTCCGGGAGTCTGCTTGGACGACAAGGGGATCGCCCAGGCGACCAGGGTCGGAGAGCGGCTTGCGCCCACACCGTTGGCCGCGGTGGTCACCAGTCCGCTGGACCGGTGCCAGCAGACCGCCGACCTGATCGCCGCAGGCCAGCAGGGTCCGGGCCCGGCACGGCACACCGACGCCGGCATCGGCGAGTGCCACTACGGAGCCTGGACCGGACGGCCCCTCAAGGAGCTCGCCGCCGAGCCGCTGTGGCAGGACGTCCAGCACCGACCCAGCACCGTGCGCTTCCCGCCCCACGACGACTTTGCCGCCGAGTCGATGGTCGAGATGCGTGATCGCGCCGTGGCCACCATCACTGCCTGGGACCAGCGGATCGAGGAGGAGCACGGCCCCGGGGCGGTGTGGGTGGCCGTCAGTCACGGAGACGTGATCAAGTCGCTGGTCAGCCACGCACTGGGCAGCTCCCTGGACCGGTTCCAGCGCATCATCATCGACCCCGCGTCGGTGACCATCGTGCGCACCGCTCCGCAGCACCCCTTCGTCCTGCGGGTCAATGACACCGGCAGTGACCCTATCGACCTGACCGGTCTCTCCCGGGAGCTGGCCCGCCAGCAACCTGGTGGCCCCGGGGACGACGCGCCAGTCGGCGGTGGCGCCGGCAGCGATTAAGGTCGATTTCATGCCACAGCACGAGTTCGACCCGCCCGAGCGGTTCATCGCCTCCTCGGTCGGGCCACCCGGACAGCGCACCTTCTTCCTCCAGGTCTCCGGGGCGGGGTCGCGGATGACGGTCTCGTTGGAGAAGGAGCAGGTCAAGATCCTCGGCGAGCGCCTCGCCGACCTCCTGGACCAGGTCGCTGCCCTGGAGGGGAGCGAGGAGGCGGCTGCCGGACTGGTGGACAACGCCCCGCTGGACACCCCCATCGAGGATGACTTCCGGGCGCAGAGCCTGAGCCTGGCCTGGGATCCGGCGCGGGGGCGGGTGGTCATCGAGGCTCTGGAGATTCCGGCCCCCGAGCCGGAGGACGAGGAGAGCCTCAGCCCGGTCGAGGAGGCCTTGGCCCAGAGCATCCGGGTGGTCCTGACACCCCCGATGGCGCGTGCCTTCGCCCAGCGGTGCGCCCAGGCCGTCGAGGGCGGCCGCCCCAACTGTCCGTTTTGTGGGCAACCGCTCGACCCTGGCGGTCACATCTGCCCGAGGGCCAACGGCTACCGGCGGTGACGGCCCAGGACGAGATCAAGGAGTTGCTCCTCTCGGCCGACCTCGACATCGAGGGGGTGCTGCCCGACGCGTCCAACCTCACCGCCCGGGTCCTCCTGTCCGGGACCGCCGAGCGCGCGCTCTACAAGCCGATCCAGGGCGAAGCACCCCTGCGTGACTTCCCGGACGGGACGCTGGCAGGACGGGAGGTGGCGGCATACCAGGTCAGCGCCCTCGGTGGCTGGGACCTGATCCCGCAGACGGTGCTGCGCGACGGCCCGCTGGGCCCCGGGTCCGTGCAGCGGTGGATCGACTGGGAGGCCACCGGGTCCGCACCCGGGGACGGGATGCTCGAGGCGTTCGCCGCGACCGGGGTGCCCGAGGGGTGGCTGCCCATCGTCCACGGTGAGGACCAGGACGGACGCCCCGTCGTCGTCGCCCACCGCGACAGCCCCGACCTGGCCTCCCTGGCGGTGCTGGACCTGGTGCTCAACAATGCTGACCGCAAGGGCGCCCACCTGGTCCGGGATGCCTCCGGGCGGCTCTGGGGCGTCGATCACGGACTGACCCTGCACGTGCAGGACAAGCTCCGCACGGTCCTGTGGGGCTGGGCCGGGCAGCCCTTCCCGGACCATGACCGGGAGCGGCTCGCGCAACTGCACGACGCCCTGAGGCCGGCAGACACCCTCGCCGACCTCATCTCGCCCGAGGAGCTCACCGCCCTGATCGCGCGGGTCGAGGCCCTGCGCACGCACCCCGTCTTTCCCGACCTGCCCCCGGACCGCTACCCGCTGCCGTGGCCCCTGTGGTGAAGTTCGGACCGGTCGCAGATTAGGCTCCCAGTCGTGAAGACGTGGACCAACACCCCTGTGCCGCAGCTCCCCGGGCAGGGCGTGCCCGTTCGGGTTCACGACACCGCGACCGGCTCCGTGCAGGTCGTGCACCCCGACAGCGGCACCGCCGGCCTGTATGTCTGCGGCATCACTCCCTATGACGCCACGCACATGGGGCACGCGGCGACCTATGTCACCTTCGACCTGCTGATCCGGGCCTGGCGGGACGCCGGCCTGCAGGTCACCTATGTGCAGAACGTCACCGACGTTGACGAGCCGTTGCTGGAGCGCGCCGAGCGCGACGGCGTGGACTGGCAGGACCTGGCGGCTCGGCAGATCGCTCTCTTTCACGAGGACATGGAGGCGCTCAACGTCCTGGCCCCGGAGCACTACGTCGGGGCTGTTGAAGGCATCCCTGACGATGTCGCGGCGGTGCGGCGCCTGCTCGCGGACGGCACGGCATACGCCCTGCCAGCTGAGGATGGTGCGGGTGAGGACGTCTATCTCGACCTGGCCACCCAACCGACCTTCGGGGCGGTCTCCGGCTGGGGTCGGGACCAGATGTTTGAGGTCTTTGCCGAGCGCGGTGGCGACCCGGACCGTCCCGGCAAGCGCGACCGGCTGGACCCGCTGCTGTGGCGCGCCCACCGGGAGGGTGAGCCGCACTGGCCGGGGGACTCCCTCGGCGACGGACGCCCCGGGTGGCACATCGAGTGCACGACGATCGCCCTGCGCTATCTAGGGGTCACTTTTGACATCCAGGGCGGCGGGAGCGACCTGATCTTCCCGCACCACGAGATGAGCGCGGTGCAGGCCCAGGCCCTGAGTGGTATGCCGTTCGCCCGCACCTATGTGCACCAGGCCATGGTTGGCCTGGACGGCGAGAAGATGAGCAAGTCCAAGGGCAATCTGGTGCTGGTCTCGGCACTGCGCCGCGACGGGGTCGACCCCATGGCGATCCGGCTGGCGCTGCTGGGCCAGCACTATCGCCAGCCCTGGGACTGGACCCCGCAGATCCTTGAGCAGGCCCAGCGTCGCCTCGCAGCGTGGCGTGAGGCGGTCGCGAGGGACGGTGGACTCGGGTCGGCCGACGTGCTGGCACCGGTGGTTGCCGAGATGCGCACCGCCCTGGCCAACGACCTCGACAGCCCCGCGGCCCTGCTCGCGGTGGACGAGTGGGTGCAGGTGGGGGCTCCGGGTGACCGGACCGTGGTCCGGGCTGCCGTCGAGGCCCTGCTCGGGGTGAAGTTGTAGCCCGTGCGCCCCACCCTGCTGGTCACCAACGACTTTCCCCCGCGACACGGGGGAATCCAGAGTTATCTGCACAACTTTGCCGCGACGCTGCCTCCGCAGGATCTGACGGTCTTCACCTCCAGCTATCACAAGGCCGACATGGCCAGTTTTGATGCCGCACAGCCCTATGAGGTCCTGCGGTCCTCGCACACGGTGATGGTCCCCACCCCGGACGTGGTGCGACGGGCAGCAGAGATCGTGCGCAGCCACCAGATCGAGACGGTGTGGTTTGGCGCTGCAGCACCCCTGGCACTGATGGCCCCGGCGCTGCGCCGGGCGGGTGCCCGACGGATCATCTCCTCCACCCACGGCCACGAGGTGGGGTGGTGGATGACACCCGGGGCGCGGCAGGCGCTGCGTCGCATCGGCAACAACACCGACGTGATGACCTATGTGAGCCAGTACACCCGGCGGCGCCTGGCCAAGGCCTTCGCGGGTGCTGGCCAGTTGGCCAACCTCCCCTCTGGCGTGGACGCGGACGCCTTCCGCCCGGATCCTGGCGCGCGGGCGCGGTTGCGGGAGCGCTACGGGCTGGGGGAGCGTCCGGTCATCCTGTGCCTGTCGCGCCTGGTGGCTCGCAAGGGGGCCGACATGCTGATCCGGGCCATGCCCCAGATCCGGCACGAGGTGCCTGGCGCGGTGCTGGTGATCGCGGGGGAGGGCAGCTATGAGAAGACCCTGCGCAAGCTGGTGGCAGAGCACGGGGTCGGTGACGACGTGCTCTTCACCGGTCGGGTGCCCTCGGATGAGATCGCGGCGCACTACGCGATGCCCGACCTGTTCGCGATGCCCTGCCGGACCCGGGGCAAGGGGCTCGACGTCGAGGGCCTGGGCGTGGTCTATCTCGAGGCCGCGGCCGCCGGCGTGCCGGTCATCGCCGGCACCTCCGGCGGGGCACCCGAGACCGTGCTGGACGGACAGACTGGGCTGGTGGTTGACGGTCGCGACGTCGACGGACTCGGCGCGGCCGTCGTCTCGATCCTCGGTGACCCCGAGCGGGCCCAGCAGATGGGCGCAGCGGGCCGTCAGTGGGCCCAGGAGCACTGGGGCTGGGACACCCTGGGCGCGCGCCTGCGGTCGCTGATTGACGGGGCCTGACCACGCACCTGACCCTGATCATCGCCCTGACCGACGGGGCTTGATCGCCACCCTGACCCCGATAGTTGCCTGACCGACAGGGCTTGCTCGCCACCCTGACCCTGATCGGTGTCGACCGACGGGGCTGATCTGCTGTGGTGCCGCAGCCACTGCGCCCTGCAGTTTCCGCAGGTCAACCCACTGTCAGACGTGTGTTCTAAACTGCTGGTAGATGGCAGGAACCGGAAGGCGGACCCTGGGAGGGTCGCGAGTCTTGAAGGGGAGGTGAGGGGTATGGACGTCTTGGAGAGGCAGCTGGAGCAGTGGTTTGCCGCACAGACGGGGCAGTGCGTAGGGCCCGTGTCGCGGGCCGCCGCCAGGCTACGGCGCGCCGGGGTTCATGAGGTTCGCCTCTCGCCTCAGGAGCGGTATTTCGTCGAGTTCACGGGTCCGGTCCACCGCGGCCCCCAGACGGACCCTGGCGTGTTGCGAGACACCGAGATCGGTGAGTTCGTCAAGCGTCTCGGACGCCGGCCTCCTGCACGGCGGCCGATCCGTGCAGGCAGCAGTCCTGCTGCACCCTCGCCCACCTTGTCTCCCGCGGCCCCACCTGAGACGTCCCTTGCTGCCGACGCCCAGGAGCGGTTGCGGGCGGCGCTGGTGGAGGTCGGGGTGGGTGCCGGACTCATCGATGACCTGGTGAAGGCATCGCTGGCGTGTGCCGCGGTCGAGACCGGAGCCCGTGCTGAGGAGTCCTTGAGCACGCTCGAGGAGGGCGTCACGCAGGTCGGTGCGGCGGCGGGGGCGCAGGCACGTGCTCGGCAGATGCTGACCGCGGTGGAGGCAGTCACGCTCCTGTCGACTCGGATGGACGGGGTGCGGTTGGCAGCGACTCGGCAGCTGACTGCCGAGATGGGCAAGGTGTTGCTGGCGGCAAAGGATGTGTCGGGGCCGACGGAGTTGTCGAAGACCGCACGCAAGTCGTGGCGCGCAGAGGCCAAGCGGGTGACACGCCACGAGATCGAGGCCGCGATCGGCTGGGGAAGCGGTGACGTGATCACTCTGGTCGGGCTGGCCAATGCTCCTGCGTCGGTGCGCGGACCTGTGCATCAAGGGCTGGCACGCGGGGAGGTGTCCTGGCCATTGGTCAGTGCCTACTTCCGCGCCACCTCGGCGATGGATCATGAGGACGGTTCCGCCATCGCCAACGGGCTCTTCGGTGATGACCCGGAAGAGTCGGTGACCGAGCGCGTGACCAGGCAGGGGGAGTGGCTGGGTGGGCCGTGGCGGGTCAAGGAGTTTCACCGGGTGCTGAAGCGTGAGGTCCACAAGATCAAGAACCAGGACCCAGACGCGGCCAAAGAGGCTCGCAGGGCGGCCCAGTACGCCTCTGACGTAAGGATCAATGTCGATGCCGAGGGCACCGCTGAAGTTGTGATCGGCACCCGCACTGCCCAGGCTGCCGCCGTCGCCGATCGGATCGAGCGGGCTGCAAAGGCTGCCCGGCAGGGCGGCGACCTGCGCACTCTGCGACAACTGCGTTCGGCGGTGGCGATGTCGCTGTTGCTGCATGGCACCTTGGATTTCACTGGCATCAGCGAGGACCCAAACACCATCACCGTCGAGCAGTCCGACCAGTTGACGAAGCTGCTCTATGGACTGCCGACCGCGGACCTGCAGGTCGTCCTGCCCCTTCAGGCTCTCTTCGGCCAGGACGTGACCGGGGCCGAACTCGCTGCCCTCCTGAACAGCACCGCCGACTTGTCCCGATGTGGTCACTCTTCCGATGCCGACGGGGTCAATGCTCCACCGGATACGCCTGGCAACCGACGCAGCGATCCTGACGCTGGCCGCGATGTCGGCGCTGTCCCTGATCCAGACCCCGGTGCCCACGCCGGCGCTGTCCCTGATCCAGACCCCGGTGCCCACGCCGGCGCTGTCCCTGATCCAGACCCCGGTGCCCACGCCGGCGCTGTCACCGATGCCGACCGCCACGACTACGCCCGCCCACGGGCGGTGGGCGAGATCATCGGGAAGCGCTCGGCGTTCCTGGGCAGCGACGAACTGTGGGAGCTGATGTTGACCCCAGGTTCAACGCTGTACCGGCTGCTGGTCGACCCAGTCAGTGGTCGGTGCATGGAGAAGTCGGCCAAGGGATATCGGTTCACGGCCTCTCAGCGAGCGCAGATCGTCGCCTCAGACGGGTTCTGCCGAGCCCCGGGGTGTCTGGTTCCGGCCTGGCTGTGCCAGGTCGATCACGTTCAGGAGTACGGCACGGTCGGTGGCGACACGGCCGAGGCGAACGGGCAGTCGGTGAGCAACCCCCACCACGATCTGAAGACACGCAAACTGTGGGACGCGGTGATGAACAGCCACCGGGATGTCACCTGGACCACGCTGCTGGGCCGGGTCTATACGACCAAGGCCCACGACTACACCCAGTACACCAAGCTCCTCACGGCTGCGAAACAGTACGTCGACGCGCCCGAGTGTGCCGACACGGCGCAGGGCGTCGCAGATGGTGCCGCTTCAGGCCTTGGCGGCCACGCTGTGGTGCAAGAAGCCACTGACGACTGGGCCGACCGGGTTGATCGGGCGATCTACCAGGCCCTGTCCTACCGTCCACCCGGCGCTGACCTCCTGGCCAGGGACGACTGGGACGAGGACACCTTCCACGGCTGGCCCCTGATCACCCTGACCCACCGCGACGCCAACGGCCGACGCATCTGGAAGCCCGACCCCGCCACGGTCACCGCCGCAAGAGCAGCGCACAAGGCCGCCAGGACGGACGACGCGAGCGACCACTCCGCCGATGCGGAGACCACCGCCGGCCCTCCGCCCGAGGACATCGAGAACTCAACCGACGCCGAGCGTCAGCACGAGGGTCACGGTGCCCCCGAAGGCACCCTGCCCTGGGCCGCCGGTGACGACGACGCACCGCCGTTCTAGCTGTACCCGGGCATCAAGTGGGTGACAGTCGGCTAGCCTGCCTCGTGTCCACCGCGACGTCGTAGGTACTTCTCGAACTCCCGAGCGATGGCGTCGCCGCTTGCCTCCGGAAGGTCCACTGTGTCCTGGGCCTCCTCGAGGGCCTCGACATACTCCTTGACCTCGTCATCGGAGGCAGCCAGCTCGTCGACGCCGCGCTCCCAGGCTCGTGCCTCCTCGGTCAGGTCGCCATCGTCGATGACACAGCCCAACAACTCTTCCAAGCGACCTACGAGGGCCAGTGTGGCCTTGGGAGAAGGAGGCCCGCCGGCATAGTGCGGCACCGCAGCCCAGACTGATAAGCCGGGCAGGTCCTGCTGGTGAGCCTGATCCATAAGCACCCCCACGATGCCACTGGGTCCCTCGTAGTTGCTTCGTTCCACGTCGTGCATCTCGCGCAGGTCGGAGTCCTCGGAGGTCACCGACACCGGGATCGGACGGCTGTGCGGCACGTCGGCCAAGAGCGCACCAAGAGTTACCAGGAGGGTGGCGCCGTGGTCAGTGGCCAGCGTCAGGATCTCGTTGACATAGCTTCGCCAGCGGATCGAGGGCTCGATCCCGAGCAGGAGGATGACGTCGCGGCCCAGTGGCGTGTCGCGGGCCAGCAGCACGCGGGTGGTCGGCCAGGTCATCTGGCGCTGACCGCTGACGATGCTGACCCGGGGTCGGTTCACCTGGAAGTCGTAGTAGTCCTCCGGGTCCATCACGGCGATGACTTCGGCGTCCCACGCCTGGACAAGGTGCTCCACTGCGTGGGTCGCGCTCTCACCGGCGTCGTTCCAGCCCTCGAAGGCCGCGATGACGATCGGGTCGTCGAGGTCGTCCACCTGTCGCACATCAATCATGATCAGCCTCCGGTCTGCCTGGTTCTGCCAGCCTACGAGCCCGGGCCCATATTCCTGCGCACGCGGGGTCGTAGCCGTGGCGGCGGGAGTGCCCGGCGACAACACCCGGTGGGTATCCCACGAGCACCCGCTGCCTCCAGCGACCACCCGCCTGCCGGCCGGCGACCGTCCGTAGGATCGAGCAGGTGACCCGTGAGCCTGACTCGATGCCCGCCGCAGTCCTCTGGGACATGGACGGCACCCTGATCGACACCGAGCCCTACTGGATGGCTGAAGAGGGCGACATGGTCGCCCGTGCTGGGGGCACCTGGAGCGCGGAGGACGCCGTCGAGCTCGTCGGCAACAGTCTGCTGGTCTCCGCCGAGATCATTCTCGCCCGCACCCCCGTGACCGGGACGCCGGAGCAGATCGTGGAGACACTGCTGGCCGGTGTCGTGGCCAGGACGCGGGCCCACCTTCCCTGGCGCCCCGGCGCGCGCGAGCTCCTGGAGGAGTGCGTGACCCTGGGCATCCCGTCAGCACTGGTGACCATGTCGTGGACCCCCCTGGCCGACGTTCTGCTCGAGAATCTGCCCGCGGGCACCTTTGCCGCAGTCGTGACAGGCGACCAGGTCGAGCACGGCAAGCCGGCGCCGGACCCCTACCTGCTCGCCGCAGCCCGGCTGGGTGTGGATCCTGTCGACTGTGTCGCGGTGGAGGACTCGCCCACCGGTGTGCAGTCAGCAACCGCGGCGGGGGTGCCGACGATCGGCGTGCCGCACGTCGTCCCGATCCCGGAGGTGCCCGGCATGGTGACGGTGCCGAGTCTGGCGGGGATGAGCGTGCGGGAGCTCGGGCGACTGGCGGTCGGGGCCGCGAGCCAGCGCTGATCCGGTACTCCCCGTCGGCCCACTCAGCGTCGGCCCACTCAGCGTCGGCCCACTCAGCATCGGCCTACTCCGCGGCGTCGTCCGCCGGTGCCGCGGCTGCTGTCGACGAGGGGTCCAGCGCACGAGTGCCGGCGTCCTCCGGCAACGGCGGGGGAGTTCCGCCGAAGGCGGGGCAGAGCGGCTTGTGGGCGCACCAGTTGCACAGTCGGCTGGTGCTGGGGCGCCAGTCACCGGTCGTCGCCGCGTGCTCGATCGCGCTCCAGAGGGCTTTGACCTTGCGCTCCGTCGCCAGCAGCTCGCGCTCCTCGGGGGCATAGCGCAGGATTTGCCCGTCGCGCAGATAGACCAGCTGTAGCAGAGTGGGGACCACGCCGCGGGTGCGCCACAGCACCAGGGCATAGAACTTCATCTGGAAGAGCGCCTTGCCCTCCCACAGCTCAGAGGGTGAGCGTCCGGTCTTGTAGTCGACCACCCGCAGCCGACCGTCCGGGGCGACATCGAGACGGTCGACATAACCGCGGAGCACCAGCCCGTCCACCTCGGCCTCCACATAGAGCTCGCGCTCGGCCGGCTCCAGTCGGGTGGGGTCCTCGAGGGTGAACCAGGTCCGCACGAACCGTGATGCCTCGGCAAACCAGGCCTTCTCTTGCGCTGTTGGCTGGGCAGCAGCGGTTGGGGTCTCTGTTGACTGGGCAGCGTCGGTTGGGTTTTCTGGTGGCTGGGCACCGTTGGTGGCGTCCTCGGCTGCATCGAGCAGTCCGGCCAGAGCGGGCTCCTCCTGGACCAGACGCGCCCACTCGCTGGGCAGCAGTGCCACTGTTGCCTCGGCCGTGCGCTCGGCCGCCGGCAGGTCAAAGACCCGTTCAAGGGCTGCGTGCACCAGCGTGCCCCGTGCGGCAGCGGCGCTCGGGGGCTCAGGCAGGCGGTCCACCACGCGGAAGCGATAGAGGAGCGGACACTGCATGAAGTCCGAGGCCCGGCTGGGCGACAGGGCTGGGGTCATGGCAGCAGCGTAGGCAGGGACCCTGACAGAGATAGCAGAGGTGTCCGACTCCGCGACTACTGTGAGCCCATGACTGAGCCCCCCAAGGCGCCCGGGTGGCGGATCGGCAGCCTCGCCGGCGCGCCCGTCTACATCGGGCGCAGTTGGTTCCTGGTGGCGGTCGTCATCATCGTGATCTTCGGACCCGTGGTGGCCGACATCCTCCCCGACCTGGGGGGCTGGGCCTACGCCGTGGCCGGCGTCTTCGCGATCCTGCTGCTGGTCTCGGTCCTGGTGCACGAGGCGGCCCACGCCCTGGTCGGCCAGGCCTGCGGCTACGCCGTCAACCGGCTGGTGGCGGACTTCTGGGGCGGGCACACGGCATACGACAGCAGGGACAGCACGCCAGGACGCAGCGCCCTGGTCGCGATCGCCGGCCCCGTGGCCAACGCAGCGCTGGCTGGTCTCGGATATCTGTGGCTGCAGCAGACCGGCTCGGGCATCGGCTATCTGCTCGCCGCCGGGTTCACCTATGCCAACGTCTTCGTCGCCGCCTTCAACCTGCTGCCCGGCCTGCCGCTGGACGGTGGCTATCTGGTCGACTCCGCGGTGTGGAAGCTCACCGGCAGTCGCGGCGCGGGGATGATCGTGGCCGGGTGGAGCGGACGCCTCATGGTCATCGTCCTGGCCTGGTGGCTGATCGGACGTCCCTGGTTGGCCGGTCGGGAGCCCAACTTCACCAGTGTGCTGTGGCTCGTCGTGCTGGGCGGCTTCCTGTGGTTCGGTGCCAGCGAGGCCATCAAGGTGGGCAAGGCACGCAAACTGCTGGAGACGGTGCGCATCGGCGACTATCTCACCGCCACGGTCACCATCGACGCCGCTGCCTGGTTGACGCAGCTCCCACCGCCGACAGGACAGCTGGTCCTAGGGACCGACCCGGCCGGGGTGCCGGTCGGGGTGCTGGATCCGGCGGCGCTACGGGCCGTCCCCCGCGATGCCTGGGCGACCACGCCGGTCAATGCCGTCCTGCAGCACCTGCCGGCGAGCTGGGTGGTGGTGGGCACCCCGCAGGACAACATGACGGACGTGGTGGTCGCGATGCAGACGGACCACCTGCCGATGATTGCGGTGCAGGGCGACGACGGTCAGGTCTACGGAGTGGTCCGCGGCAGCGACCTGTGAGGGCACCCCTCGGGGTCCCTGCTGGAGGGCGTGACCCCGCGAGGCAGGCTCCACCGGTGAAGGCACCTAGACTCTGCGCCTGTGACCGATCCCCACGACGCCCCGCAGCCCGACCAGCCGGCCTCCACGGGCGCCACCCTGCGCCGCGGGCCGTTCCGGGTGGGTGACCGGGTCCAGCTGACCGACTCCCGCGGCAGGATGCACACCATCGCCCTGGAGGCGGGAAAGCAGTTCCACACCCACCGGGGCCACATCAAGCACGACGACCTGATCGGTATGCCGGACGGTACCGTCATCACGCACAGCTCAGGCGCGGAGTACCTCGCTCTGCGGCCACTGCTGTCCGACTATGTCCTGTCCATGCCGCGCGGTGCCCAGGTGGTCTATCCCAAGGACGCCGGTCAGATCGTGACGATGGCCGACATCTTCCCCGGCGCGCGTGTGGTGGAGGCGGGCGTCGGCTCCGGGGCGCTGAGCCTGTCCCTGCTGCGCGCAGTCGGCGACGGGGGTCAGTTGTTCAGCTTTGAGCGGCGCGAGGACTTCGCCGAGATCGCCAGGGCCAACGCCCGGATCTTCTTCGGTGAGGACCACCCCGCGTGGACCGTCACGGTCGGAGACCTGGTGGAGGCCCTGCCGCAGACCGTCCAGCCGGGCAGCATCGACCGGGTGGTCCTGGACATGCTGGCCCCGTGGGAGTGCCTGGATGCCGTCGGCGAGGCGCTCGCCCCCGGTGGCGTGCTCATTTGTTATGTCGCGACCGCGACCCAGCTCTCGCGGGTCGCCGAGACCGCCCGGGACAAGGGCGGGTGGACCGAGCCGCAGGCGTGGGAGTCGATGGTGCGTGACTGGCACCTGGAGGGTCTCTCGGTCCGCCCGGAGCACCGTATGCACGGGCACACCGGCTTCCTGATCACCACCCGCAAGCTGGCCCCCGGCACCACTGCTCCGCTGCGACGCACCCGCCCCGCGCCAGGAGCGTACGGGGAGGACTACACCCCGCCCAATGACGAGGTGTGGACCGCCGAGGACCTGGGGGAGCGGCAGATCTCGGACAAGCGGGTGCGGCGCACCGCCAGAGGCCTGGCGGCCCAGGTCGAGCGTGACGACAGGATCCCGGACGAGGACGGTCCCGGCGCTGCCGACTAACGACGACAGGATGTCGGCCAAGGACGGTCCCGGCGGCGAGGCCCATTAGGCTGGAGTGACCCCACGCAGAGGAGTCACAGTGCCCGAAGAGTCCCAGGACCGCCCGGCCGTCGCGGGGCACGCTCACGTCCGCCTGCTCGAGCAGCGCATCCTGCACCTCGAGACGCGGCTGGGCAATGTCACGCACCAGAACGAGAAGGTCACCGACACGCTGCGCCAGGCCCGCGCCCAGATCGTGCGGCTGCGCGAGGACCTCGAGTCGATGGGCGAGCCGCCACTGAGCTATGCCACCGTGCTGCAGCGTCTCGACGACTCGCGCGTGGAGATCTCTTTCGGCGGACGCAAGCTGCAGGTCAGGGCCGTCTCGGAGGTCCCGGTCGAGGCGCTGGTCCCGGGACGTGAGGTCCTGCTCAACGATGCCCAGACCATCGTGGGGGTGGCCGACTTCGAGCGCACCGGCGAGGTCGTGATGATCAAGGAGTTGCTCGAGGACGGCCGGATCCTGGTCCTGGTCCGTGGCGACGAGGAGCGGGTGTGCCAGGCGGCCGGTTCCCTTGAGCCGCCCTTCCGGGTCGGTGACGGACTGCTGATGGACGGCAAATCCGGGTTTGTCTACGAGCGCATCGCCAAGTCCGAGGTCAGCGACCTGGTCCTAGAGGAGGTGCCGGACATCTCCTACGAGGACATCGGCGGCCTCGCCCGGCAGATCGAGATGATCAAGGACTCGGTGGAGCTGCCCTTCCTGCACACCGAGCTCTATGAGGAGCACCAGCTGCGCCCGCCCAAGGGGGTGCTGCTCTATGGCCCGCCCGGCTGCGGCAAGACCCTGATCGCCAAGGCCGTCGCCGCGTCACTGGCGCGACACTCGGCAGAAAAGAACGGCCGCAAGGACGCCAGCAGCTACTTCCTCAACATCAAGGGACCAGAGCTGCTCAACAAGTATGTCGGCGAGACCGAGCGGCACATCCGCACCATCTTCCAGCGGGCCCGGGAGAAGTCCAGCGACGGGACCCCTGTGGTGGTCTTCTTCGACGAGATGGAGTCGCTCTTCCGCACCCGCGGGTCCGGGGTCTCCAGCGACGTGGAGACCACCATCGTGCCCCAGCTCCTGGCCGAGATCGACGGCGTCGAGCGGCTCGACAATGTCATCGTCATCGGGGCCTCCAACCGGGAGGACATGATCGACCCGGCGATCCTGCGCCCCGGCCGTCTGGACGTCAAGATCAAGATCGAGCGCCCCGATGCCGAGAGCGCCCGCGACATCTTCAGCAAGTACCTGACGCCGGCCATCCCGCTGCATGCCGATGACCTGGCCGAGCACGGCGGGGACCGGCAGACCACGGTCGAGGCGATGATCGCTGCCGTGGTCGAGCGGATGTACTCGCAGATCGACGAGAACAAGTTCCTCGAGGTCACCTACGCCGGGGGCGACAAGGAGATCCTCTACTTCAAGGACTTCAACTCCGGCGCGATGATCCACAACATCGTCGACCGCGCCAAGAAGATGGCGATCAAGGACATGCTCGTTTCCGGTTCCCGAGGCCTGCGGGTCGAGCACCTGCTGCAGTCCTGCGTGGATGAGTTCAAGGAGAACGAGGACCTGCCCAACACCACCAACCCCGACGACTGGGCACGGATCTCGGGCAAGAAGGGGGAGCGGATCGTCTACATCCGCACCCTGATCTCCGGCAAGGACGGCACGTCGCCAGGCCGCAGCCTGGAGCGCGGCAACACCGGTCAGTACCTCTGACCTACGAAACCGCTACCAAAATGCGGGGCTGACCTACGAAACCGCTACGAAGATGCGGGGCTCACCTACGAAACCGCTACCAAAATGCGGGGCAGAGGACGGGGTATGCCGACTGGAGAGTCGGCATACCCCGTCACCTGGAGCATGGGCGGATCAGGCCTCCGCGGCCTCCAGGGTCCAGAGTTGCCAGGCGGCGATGCCGCACAGCAGACCTCCCACGAAGGTCAGCAGCAGGCCGGGACCGGGCATCCAGCCGGCCATGCCGACCTGGCTGAACATGTGCCAGAACTGCCACACCGGGATGACCAGGCACACGCCTGCCGTGATCAGTGCCTGACCGATCGCCAGCATCCGGAGCGGCACGATGGCACCGGCCAGGGCGAGCATGCCCACGGTGGCGGTCCACATGCCCGGGCCGTTCATGCCGGTGAAGTTGCCCAGCGGGGTGTAGAGCCAGGGCAGGAATGCCCCGACGAGGATCATCACACTGGCTGCGAGCATCCGCTTCTGCCCGGGCATCTTGCGCTTGCGCACCCGCTGCCCGGGTGCCGCGGCCTTGCGCTCAGCCACGGCGGTCACGACTCGTCCTTGCGGTCGTCGTCGTGGTGGTCACCGTGCAGGAGCTCGTCGTCCAGGGCACCCGAGGCGTGGGCCACGACCAACTCGCTGCGACCCGGGTAACGGATGTCCTCCACGAGCTGCTGCATCGCCTCGGTCGGCTTGGCGGTGAACTGCGACACGGTGATCGTCACCGCGAAGTTGATCAGCATGCCGATGGTGCCGAAGGCGGTCTCGCTGATGCCGAACAGGCCGTCGCTGCCGCCATAGATGTCGATCGTCCAGATCTGGTAGGCCAGGGTGGTCGACAGACCGGCGACCATGCCGGCGACAGCCCCGGCGGCGGTGCACTTCTTCCAGAAGATCCCCAGCACGAGGATCGGAAAGAAGCTGGCCGCGCCGAGTCCGAAGGCCAGCGCCACGACTTGTGCCACGAACCCGGGAGGGTTGATGCCCAGGTAGCCGGCGACGACGATCGCGCCACCCATCGCGATGCGGCCGACCATCAGCTGCCGGGCCTCGGTGGCCTGCGGGTTGATCTTCTTGTAGTAGACGTCGTTGGCGACGGATGAGGAGATCACCAGCAGCAGACCGGAGGCGGTGGACAGCGCCGCTGCGAGGCCACCTGCGGCGACCAGACCGATGATCGGGGCCGGCAGGCCGGCGATCTCCGGGGTGGCCAGCACCACGATGTCGTTGTTGATCGCGAGCTCGAAGCCCGCTCCGAGGCCACCAGCCACGTCGATCACGCCGTTGCCGTTCAGGTCGTCCACGGTGATCAGGCCGACCTCCTGCCACGACTTGAACCACTCCGGCTCCGAACCGATGGACGTCCCGGGGATCTCGTTGAGGATGTTGTACTTGCTGAAGGCACCGATGGCCGGAGCCGTCAGATACAGCAGCGCGATGAAGAACAGTGCCCACAGGGCGGAGAACCGGGCGGCACGCACGCTCTTGGCGGTGTAGAAACGCACGATCACGTGGGGCAGACCCGCCGTGCCAAACATCAGCGCCGCGGTGATCAGGAACATGTTGAGCATGTTGGTCGAGGTGAACGCCTCCGTGTACTCGGCCAAACCGAACTCACGCTGCAGCGCGTTGAGCTCGTCCATGATCTGCCCGAAGCCGACTTGCGGCACCGGGATGCCGGTGAGCTTCTGCGAGATGGCGAAGGCCGGGATCAGGTAGGCCACGATCAGCACGGAGTACTGCGCCACCTGGGTCCAGGTGATGCCCTTCATGCCGCCGAGCACGGCATACAGGAAGACGATGACCATGCCGATGATGACGCCCACGGTCGTGTTGACACCCAGGAAGCGTCCGAAGACCACGCCGACACCGGACATCTGGCCGGCGACATAGACAAAGGAGACGACGATCGCACAGACCACGGCGATCAGTCGGGCGGACTCGGAGTAGCGGTCACCGACGAAGTCCGGGACGGTGTATTTGCCGAACTTGCGCAGGTAGGGCGCCAGGAGCATGGCCAGCAGCACATAGCCGCCGGTCCAGCCCATCAGATAGACGGAGGCGCCGTAGCCGTTGCCGGAGAGGGCGATGATGCCGGCCATCGAGATGAACGAGGCGGCGCTCATCCAGTCTGCCGCGATCGCGGCACCGTTGGCCGGTGCCGGGATGCCACCGCCGGCGACATAGAACCCGGCGGTGGTGTTCACCCGGCTGGCGTAGGCGATGTAGATGTAGAGACCGAAGGACAGACCGACGAAGATCAGGGTCCACAGTTGCACGCTGCTCATGACCGGCCCACCTCGTCCTCATACTCAGTGATGCCGAACTCCGCGTCCAGCCTGTCCATCCGCCAGACATAGATCGCGATCAGCACCAGGAAGGTGAGGATCGCGCCCTGCTGGGCGAACCAGAAGCCGAGCGGCATCCCCAGGAAGGAGAACTCATTGAGCTGCTCGACGAACAGGATGCCGGCCCCGTAGGAGACCAGGGCCCAGATCGTGAGCAGGACGGCCATCAGGCGCAGATTGCGCTTCCAGTAGGCCTGGCGTTGTTCGGCATCCATCACGGCACCTCCTGGGCGGGGGCGGGGGTGGTGTGGGACATGACAGTTCTCCTCCAGGTTCACGGCGTTGTGACGCTCCCCACGCTAGGGACGCCGACCTGGGCCGGGCAGGATCACCAGCCGGTGGCTCGGCCAGCGGTGGCAGTTGTCGCTGTCCGGTCTGCTGCGCTGCGACGAACGGTCCGCCCGGGAGGACAAACGGTCACGACAAGGTATGCCGTGCGCCCGGCTGGGGTGCACCGCTCGCCACCGGTGGGCGGTGGGCACTCAGCAGTGGAGCAGCAGGCTCAGGAGCGGGACTTCCAGCGGTCCTCAGGATCCCAGTCCCCGCGGTCCAGGTCGACGCTCTCGGGGGTGTGCAGGCGGATCATCGTGCGGTTGACCCCGGGCGCCACCCGCCGCGGGGTGACGAGGGAGACCAGCACCATGACCAGGAAGGCCAACGGCATGGCCCAGGCCGCGGGCTGGGCCAGGGCAGGGGCCCACCAGCCGCTGCTGGGTGCCCAGACGAGGGTAGCCAGCACCGCTGCGGTGGACAGCCCGCCACCGGTGATCAGCCCGGCGATGGCTCCGACGTCGGTGAGGCGGCGCCACCAGATGCCCAGCAGCAACAGGGGGCAGAACGAGGAGGCTGCGACGGCAAAGGCGAGGCCGACGACGTCGGCGATCCCCAGCGACGGGCTGAACAGGGCGATCGTGATGGGCACGACCAGGGCCAGGCTGGCGCTGAGCCGGAAGGCTCGCACCGGATCGCTGACCCGCCGACCGATCAGGTCCTGGGAGAGCACCCCCGCCACCGAGATGGTCAGCCCCGAGGAGGTGGACAGGAAGGCGGCGAAGGCTCCGGCGGTGATCAGGGCCGAGAGCGCGTCGCCGGCCATACCGTCGATCAGCCGGCCGGGCAGCAGGAGCACCACGGCGTCGGTGCGTCCCGTCAGGAGCAGGTCCGGGGTGTAGAGCCGGCCCAGGGCGCCATAGATCGTGGGCAGCAGATAGAAGATGCCGAGCAGCCCCAGGACCGTGACGGTGGTCCGCCGCGCGGCGCGCCCGTCGGGGTTGGTGTAGAAGCGGACGAGGACGTGCGGCAGGCCCATGGTGCCGAAGAACAGGGCGATGATCAGTGAGTAGGTGGTGTAGAGCGGGTAGTCGGTGTTGGAGCGCAGCGGCAGGAGCCAGTCCTCACCAGCCAGGGGGGTCAGGGACTGCGCGTGCGGGATCTCGGCGCCGGCCGGGAAGGTGATCTCGGTGCCCCGGCCGAGGGCGTGGCTCCCCGGTCCGAGGGGCAGCTCCCCGGAGACGCGCTCGCCGTCGACCGTCCCGTCCGCCTCGACGGCGACCCGCTCGGTGACCTCGATCGCGACGCTGGTGGTGATCTCCACAGTGGTGCTCTCGCTGAAGACCGGGGGACCCTCCTGGTGGATGGCGGGGGTGCCCTGGGACTGCCAGACCAAGAGGATGAAGATCGCGGGGATCGCCAGGGCGGTGAGCTTGAGCCAGTACTGGAAGGCCTGCACGAAGGTGATGCTGCGCATCCCGCCGGAGAGCACCCCGATCAGCACGACGACCGCGACCAGGACCGGTCCCACCCACTGGGGGGCGCCGGTGACCGTCCGCACCGTCAGGCCTGCCGCCTGGAACTGGGGGAGCAGATAGAGCCAGCCGATGGTGACGACCAGCACGCTCGCGGTCCCGCGGGCCGCTGCGGACTCCAGTCGGGCCTCCGCGAAGTCCGGGAGGGTGTAGGCGCCGGACCGGCGCAGCGGTGCGGCGACCAGCACCAGCAGGACCAGGTAGCCGGCCGTGTAGCCCACGGGAAACCAGAGCATGTCGGCGCCATAGGCCAGCACCAGGCCGGCGACTCCGAGGAAGGAGGCGGCAGAGAGGTACTCCCCGCCGATGGCCGAGGCGTTCCACCACGGCGTCACGCTCCGGGAGGCGACATAGAAGTCGCTGGTGGTGCGGGCGGCGCGCAGGCCGATCACCCCAACCAGGATGGTCACCACGGCCGTCGCCAGGATCGCGGTCAGGCCGAGGCCTGGGCTCATCGATGGTCCAGCAGGTCCACGAAGTCACGCTCGATGCGCTCGGCGTTGCGCGCATAGAACCACGCCGCACCGAGCAGGGCCGGATAGACCACCGCACCGAGGATCAGCCACGGCAGGGTGATGCCCAGGACCCTGATCTCGGCCACGTGGGGCAAGAGGTGGAACACCAGGGGCAGGGAGGCAAGCACTCCGAGAGAGACGGCCAGCACCACCAGCGACAGGCGCAACTGGGAGCGGATCAACGAGGAGATGTAGACCTCACCCAGTCCGGTCTGTTCGTCGATCTCGCGGGTCAGTGGGGCTGGGCGCACCCGGGGCCGGGCCCGGCTGGGGTGGGTGACGGTGACGCGCTCGCTCACGGCCGCCCTCCGGGACTCACTCCCCGGCACGGCGCACCAGCAGGTCGCGCAGCTCACGTGCGTGCCGGCGGCTGACGGACAGGTCGCGGCCACCGACCACCACCGTGTAGCGGCCACTGTCGACGCGGATCTCCTCCACGTGCTGCAGGGCCACCAGGTGGCTGCGGTGGATGCGGACGAAACCAGCTGGCCCCCAGCGCTCCTCGAGGGTGGCGAGCGGCGCGCGCAGCAGGTGGCTGCCCGAGGCGGTGTGCAGCCGGGCGTAGTCGCCCTGGGCGGTGACGTAGATGATCTCGCTGCGGCGCAGGAAGCGGGTCACCCCGCCCAGCTCCACCGGGATCGACTCGTCCTCGGCAACGGAGGTGGCCGCGTCGTCCCCGGCGACCTGGTCCAGGGCCCGACCCAGCGCCGCTGCCAGCCGCTCCGGGCGGTAGGGCTTCATCACGTAGTCGACAGCCTGGATGTCGAAGGCGTCGACGGCGTGGTCCTCGTAGGCGGTGACGAAGACGACAGCCGGCGGCTCACGGAAGCGGGCGAGCACCCGCGCCAGGTCAAGACCGGACAGGCCAGGCATCCGGATGTCCAGGAAGACGATGTTGACGTCCTCCTGCTCCAGGACACGCAGCGCCTCCGTGGCGTCAGAGGCGGTGAGGACGCGACCGACCCGAGGGTCCCGCGACAGCAGGTGCTCGATCTCGCGCAGCGCTGGCGGTTCGTCATCGACGGTGAGGACGGACGGCATACAGGGCAGGATAGTCGTGTCGTCAAGGCTCCCGGGGCCAGCGCAGGGGGAGCAGGCGGGGCTGCTCAGCTGGCGTGGACGCCGGGGGCGTACTTGGGGATTCGGAGACTGACCTTGGTGCCGGCCCCCGGGGCGGTCTCGATGACCAGGCCGTGCTGGTCGCCGAACACGCTGCGCAGGCGCTCGTCGACATTGCCCAGCCCCACGTGGTCGCCGCCGTCGCTCAGCAGGTTCTCCAGGACCAGCTCGGGCGCCATGCCCACCCCGTCGTCCTCGATGGACAGGCTCGCCTCGTTGCCGGCGTCCTCGGCCACGATGGTGATGCGCCCGGTGCCCTCGCGCCCCTCCAACCCGTGCCGGACGGCGTTCTCCACCAGCGGCTGGAGGCACAGGAAGGGCACGGTCACCGGGAGCACCTCGGGGGAGACGCGCAGCGTCACCTGCAGCCGCCCGCCAAAACGCGCCTGTTCCAGGATGAGATAGCGCTCGATGGAGCGCAGTTCCTCGGCCAGGGTGGTGAACTCGCCGTGCCGCCGGAAGGAGTAGCGCGTGAAGTCGGCAAACTCCAGCAGCAACTCCCGGGCGTGCTCGGGGTCGGTGCGGACGTAGGAGGCGATCGCGCCGAGGCTGTTGTAGATGAAGTGGGGAGAGATCTGCGCCCGCAGTGCCCGGATCTCGGCCTCGGCGAGCTTGGCGCGCGAGTGGTCCAGCTCGGCCAGCTCCAGCTGACCCGAGACAAACCGGGCGACCTCCTCGACGGCGCGCACCAGTCGGGCGGAGGGCCGGTTGCCGGTGTAGGCGGTCAGCGCCCCCACCACGTGCTCCTCGGTGGTCAGGGCCGCGGTGACCGCGTGCCGGATCACACACTCGGGGTCAGGGCACGCGACGGTCGAGGGAGCGAGCACGACCGTCGAGCCGTCCCGGACGACGTCGCGGGCATGACTGACCACGTGCTGGGCGTGCTGCTCCGCCCCGGTGCCGTCCCAGGCGAGCATGGTCGTGCCGTCGGTCAGCGCCAGCGCCGGGGTGCCGAGCAGGTCGCGCAGGTGACGGACGGCCTTCTCAGCACCGGACTCCAGCCCGGCCCGCAGCTCGGGGGTGGCCAGGCTGGTCAGGTGCAGGACGCGATAAGCCGCCTGGTCCTGAGGTGTCCCCAGGACGAGACGCGAGCGCACGAACCAGACCAGCAGCACCGCCCCCGCGGCCACGATGAGCACCCCGATCGTGATCGCCAGCGCCGTCTCCATGGCAGGTCAGCCTAGGGCCCGGCGGTCATCCTGGCGGCGACCCGCCGCACGACCCCTGAGCAGTATGCCGACGAGTCGCCAGCCCAGGAACCCGGCGCCCAGGACCAGGGTCGCCACGATGAGGAATGGCAGGGCGGTGCCCTGACCAGCCAGGGCACGCAGGCCCATGCCGACACAGAGCGCGAGCAACCAGAGCAGGGCACCTGCCCGCAGCCCGGAGAACGGCAGGCGCAAGGACGCGACCGCGGCCCAGCCGACCCCCAGGGCGACGAGGAACGGCCACAGGGCGTGCAGTGTGCCGACGGAGGCCAGACCCTCCTCGTGGGTGAGCCGACCGATCAGCACGAAACCGGTCACGACACAGAGGTCAAGGACAGAGCGCACCGGCCCAGGGTGTCACAGACACCGGTTACACTCGTCCGGTTGGTGAACGCTTGTTCACCGCACGGCTGTTGTCCGTCGAGGCGCCTGCGCCGCACGGCACCCACGTTTATCCCCGGAGGCACCGCCGCGTCCGGCACCCATCGTTCGTCCCGCGTCGCAGAGGTGACGCGTTTCTCGTGCAGGAGCAGCGTGACCAGGTCCGCCACCACCCCGCGCCCCGACGCCGCGCCCGAGACCGCCAAGACCGTCTCGACCGGGCTCATCATCGTCGTGCTCGCCTTCTGCGGCACGCTCGTCTCCTTGCAGCAGACCCTGGTGCTGCCGCTCCTGCCGGACTTTCCGAACATCCTCAACACCAGTTCCGAGAACGCGTCGTGGCTGGTGACGATCACGCTGCTGACCGGCGCGGTGGGCACCCCCATCGTCTCGCGCCTGGCCGACATGTTCGGCAAGCGGCTGATGCTGGTGGTGTGCCTGGTCTCGGTCATCATCGGCTCCGCACTGGGCTCCATCAGCGACTCCCTCATGCTGGTGATCGTGGCGCGCGGCCTCACCGGCATCGGGACCAGCCTCGTCCCCGTCGGCATCAGCATCATGCGCGACCACCTGCCCAGCGACCGGGTGGGCTCGGGTGTCGCCCTGATGAGCGCGACCCTCGGCATCGGCGGGGCCGTCGGCATGCCGCTGGCCGGCGTGATCTATCAGAACTTCGACTGGCAGGCGCTCTTCCTGGTCTCGGGTGGCTTCGCGGTGGTGATGCTTGTCCTCGTGATGCTGGTGGTGCCCGAGTCGACCGTGAAGACCAAGGGCCGGTTCGACTACACCGGCGCCGTGCTGCTCTCGATCGCCCTGACCTGCTTCCTGCTGGCCGTGTCCAAGGCCGGCACCTGGGGCTTCATGGACCGCAAGACCGTCTCGCTGCTGGTCATCGCCGCCCTCGTGCTGTGCGCCTGGGTGCCGCTGCAGCTGCGCCAGGGCCAGCCGCTGGTCGACATCCGGACCTCCCTGCGACGCACGGTGCTCCTCACCAACACCGCCTCGGTGCTGATCGGCCTGGCGATGTTCGCCAACTTCCTGACCAGCGCCCAGCAGGTCCAGATGCCGGCGGAGACCGGCTACGGCTTCGGCCTCAGCGTCATCGAGACCGGACTGGTCATGCTGCCCTCCGGCATCCTCATGGTGGCGATGTCACCCGTGGCGGCGTGGCTCATCCGGGTCCACGGGCCCCGCATCGTCCTGATCGGTGGCGCCGTGGTGATGGCGCTCGGCTTCGTGCTCCGCGCCTTCCTCCACGGATCGGTCCTGGAGGTGATGGTGGCCTCGGGCATCACCTCCTTGGGCACGGCGCTGGCCTTCGCCGCCATGCCCACCCTGATCATGCGCTCGGTGCCGATCACCGAGACCGCCTCCGCCAACGGGCTCAACACCCTCGTGCGTGCCCTGGGCACCTCCAGCGCGAGCGCCATGGTGGCGGCGATCTTCGCCGCCATGTCGATGGACGGCATGCCCGCCGTGCCCCGCTGGGAGGCTTATCAGCTGGTTTTCTGGATCGGCGCGGCGGCGAGCCTGATCGGTGCCCTGATCGCCGCCTTCATCGCCCGGCCGCAAACGATCGCCGAGGCGCTGCGGGTGCCCGGCGAGGTGGTCGCGACCGAGCGGCACGAGGTGAAGCGGCCCGAGGCCGAGAACGAGGTCGTCGTCGGCGGCGTTGTCACCGACGAGCGGGACCGGCCCATCAAGCAGGCCGTCGTCACCGTGCTGCAGACCGACGGGCGGCACGTGGACTGGGGCCGCACGGACAACGCGGGTCGTTACACTTTGGCCCTGCCCAGCGCGGGACGTTATCTGGTGGTGGTCAGCGCCGACGGCTGGGGCCCGATGTCCGGTCTGGAGGACCTCGGTGACGCCGACCTGGACCAGATCCGGATGAACCGCCGGTTGCTGCTGACCGGCCACATCACCGACCACGGCGACCCGCTGCCGCAGGTGATGCTCTCCCTGATCCGCCACTCGGGGGAGTATGTCGCCACCACGCACGCCGACACCGAGGGCGGCTATGAGATCGGCCTGCCGCCGCCGGGACGCTATGTGCTCACCGTCGTCGACCACCCGACCGGACGCACGCGGTCGCGGGCGGTGCAGATCGGGTCGACCTCGGCGACCCTCGATCTTGACATCGTCACCGGCATACCGCGCCCGCGCCGGCAGCCGACCGAGGATGTCCCGGTCCGGTGAGCCAGACCCGTCAGCAGGTGCTGGAGGCCGCCCGCCGGCTCTTCGGTGAGCGGGGTTACGCGGCGGTGACGATCCGCGAGATCGCCGCTGCGGCAGGGGTGTCGCCGGCCATGGTGATGAAGGTCGGCGGGTCCAAGGAGCAGCTCCACGTCGACGCCACCCCGCTCGAGCCGGAGCCGCTGCCCCCGGACGTGCCGCTGGAGGGGCTGGGCGAGCTCCTGGTCTCCCGGATGCTGAGCCGCCGCCAGGAGGGCGGTGCCGAGCCCTGGCTCCGGGCGATCTACCTGATCGCCGACGCGCCCGACCCGGAGGCCGCGCGCGGCGAGTTCCGCGACCGCTTCCTGAGCCGCTTCGCCCTGCCCGAGGGTTCCGCCGCGGCGGAGGCGGAGAACCGACGGCACTGCGACCAGCTCGCCTGTCTCATGGTGGGCCTGGCGGCGGGCACGCGCACCCTCCACCTGCTGGACTACAGCACCGACCGCGCCGCCCTGGTGCAGGAGTATGGCGCGCTCGTCCAGCAGGTGGTGGATCGGATCTCGGCCACCCGCGAGGCGGCTGCTGTCGCCACCTAGGGTGGAAGCATGAGTGTGCGACGGGTGATGGGCACCGAGACCGAGTACGGCGTCACCCGCCCCGGCGATCCGCGTGCCAATCCTGTGGGGCTGTCCG
The DNA here is from genome assembly GCF_007197575.1 of Ornithinimicrobium ciconiae. Lineage (NCBI taxonomy): Bacteria > Bacillati > Actinomycetota > Actinomycetes > Micrococcales > Ornithinimicrobiaceae > Ornithinimicrobium > Ornithinimicrobium ciconiae. Next base: position 2,370,432 of record NZ_CP041616.1, on the reverse strand, counting down.
GCCTGGTCGTGCGCAGCTATGCCAGTGCTGCTGGCCCGACCCGGGCCCTGCCGACCGGTTCCGGCTGGGACTATGCCGACGAGAGCCCGCTGCGTGACGCCCGGGGGTTCGAGGTCGCGCGGGCGCTGGCTGACATCAGTCAGCTGACCGACGTCGACGACCCGACGACCGCCAACTCGGTGCTGTCCAACGGCGCCCGGCTCTATGTGGACCATGCCCACCCGGAGTACTCCTCACCCGAGGTGACCACGCCGCTGGACGCGGTCCGGTGGGACCGGGCCGGGGATGAGGTCATGCTCATCTCCCTGGCTTCCCTCGCCGAGCGTGGTGATCCCATCCGGCTCTACAAGAACAACGTCGACGGCAAGGGCGCGTCCTACGGCACCCATGAGAACTATCTGGTCCCCCGGGAGGTGCCCTTCCTCTCGATCGCCGCAGGGCTGCTGCCGTTCTTCGTGGCCCGGCAGGTCCTGGTGGGAGCGGGACGGGTCGGCCAGGGACAGTTCTCCGAGAACCCCGGGTTCCAGATCAGTCAGCGAGCCGACTACATCGAGGCCGAGGTGGGCCTGGAGACCACCCTGAAGCGGCCCATCGTCAACACGCGTGACGAGCCGCACGCGTTCGGGGAGAAGTACCGGCGCCTGCACGTCATCGTCGGCGATGCGACTCTCTGTGACGTCGCCACGCTCCTCAAGGTGGGGACCACCAGCCTGGTGCTGGGCCTCATCGAGGCCGGACGGGCTCCGGCTCTTGAGCTGGAGGACCCGGTGAGCGCGATCCGGGCGATCTCCCACGACCCCGCCCTGCGCCAGACGGTCCGGCTGGTCGACGGGCGGGAGCTGACAGCGCTCGACCTGCTGTCGGCATACCGCGAGGCCGTCGACCAGCACCTCGGTGACGACCTGGACGAGGACACCTCCCAGGTGCTCGAGCACTGGGACGCCGTGGCGGCGGACCTGGCGACCGACCCGATGCGCTGCGCAGGGCGGGTCGACTGGGTCACCAAACTCGCACTGCTGGAGGGATATCGACGCCGCGACGGGCTGGAGTGGGACGACGCGCGACTGTCCGCGATCGACATCCAGTGGTCCGACATCGACCCGGCCCGCGGTCTGGCCGCCCGGATGCGTCAGGCCGGACGGATCCAGACCCTGGTCACGTCCACGGAGGTGGCGACCGCAGTGGTGGAGCCGCCCGAGCAGACCCGCGCGTGGTTCCGGGGCCAGTGCGTGAGCCGCTATCCGGGGCAGGTGCGGGCGGCCTCCTGGGACTCGGTGGTCTTCGAGCCGGCGCAGGGCAGCCGCTCGCTGCGCCGTGTCCAGATGCCTGAGCCGCTGAAGGGGACGCGGGCGGACATCGGCGCCCTGCTCGACTCGGTGTCCGGTGTGGACGACCTGCTGACCCATCTTGTCAGCCCCGGGGACTAGGGTCGTCAGTGTCAGTCGTCGACGGTCTCAGGAGGCACCATGGCCGGCCAGGAGCAGAAGCGCCCCCAGCGCAGTGAGGACGAGGGCACACCGCCGCCCGCTGCGCCAGTTCCCCAGCGGCAGGACGCGGCCCGTGCCGCCGAGGTCGACGATCTGCTGGACGAGATCGACGGTGTCCTCGAGACCAACGCCGAGGAGTTTGTGCACGGCTTCGTGCAGAAGGGCGGCGAGTGATCGGCCAGCACGGGCGGGCGCTGCCGCCTGAGTTCCTGGCCCCGCGGGGCAGCTCGTTCACCGAGTTCCTGGCCCTGCGGGCTCCCGAGCTGCTGCCCGGCGGCAACCTGACGGGCGCCCGCGACGGTGCGCTCGAGGCCCCGCACGGCACCACCATCGTGGCCCTCACCTGTGCCGAGGGCGTGCTGATCGCCGGTGACCGGCGCGCCACGATGGGCACCTTCATCGCCAGTCGTGCCATCGAGAAGGTCTTCGCCGCCGATGACTACTCCGCCCTGGGCATCGCCGGCACGGCAGGCACCGCGCTGGAGATCGTCAAGCTCTTTCAGGTGGAGCTGGAGCACTACGAAAAGATCGAGGGCACCCTGCTGTCGCTGGAGGGCAAGGCCAACCGGCTCGGAGCGATGATCCGTGGCAATCTCGCCAACGCGATGCGGGGTCTGGCCGTGCTGCCGCTGTTCGCGGGCTACGACCTGCACCGCCAGGTCGGCCGGATCTTCTCCTACGACGTGACCGGCGGGTGCTATGAGGAGCAGGGGCACCACAGCGTGGGCTCAGGCTCGTTGTTCGCTCGGGGCGCGCTCAAGAAGTTGTGGCACCCGGACCTGCCCGAGGAGGTCGCCCTGGCCGTCGCGATCGAGGCGCTCTATGACGCCGCCGACGACGACTCGGCCACCGGCGGCCCGGACCTGAGCCGCAACATCTGGCCGACCTGTGCGGTCCTCACCCAGCACGGTGTCCGTCTGGTGGCCGACGAGGAGCTCGAGGCGGTGACCCGTCAGGTCGTGGCTGCCCGGCAGGGCAACCCCGGAGGGGCCCGATGATGCTGTCCCCGCGGTCGCCACGTCACGCACGAGGAGGAGCCCTGGCATGACGATGCCGATGTATGTCTCGCCCGAGCAGCTCATGAAGGACCGGGCCGACTTCGCCCGCAAGGGGATCTCCCGTGGCCGCTCGGTGATCCTGGCCAGCTATGCCACCGGCATCGCCTTCGTCGCAGAGAACCCCTCGCGGACGCTGCACAAGGTCTCCGAGCTCTATGACCGCATCGGTTTCGCCGGGGCGGGCAAGTATAACGAGTTCGAGAACCTGCGCGTCGCCGGCATCCGCTATGCCGACATGCGAGGCTACTCCTACGACCGCAGCGACGTCACGGCCCGGGGGCTGGCCAACGCCTACACCCAGACGCTGGGCACGATCTTCACGCAGGAGTCCAAACCCTACGAGGTCGAGATCGCCGTGGCCCAGGTCGGCCGGAGCCAGGACGAGGACCAGATCTATCGCCTGACCTATGACGGGTCCGTCACCGAGGAGCGCGGCTTCGTGGTGATGGGCGGCGCCAGCGAGCCCATCGCGACCGCCCTCCGCGAGCGCTGGGCCCCGGACCGCTCCCTGGCCGACGTGCTGCACCTGGCGGTGGAGCTGCTGGGACTGCGCGAGGACGAGGGCCACCGTGACCTGGGCCCCGCCGAGCTTGAGGTGGCAGTGCTCGACCGGCGGCGCCCCCGCCGCACCTTCCGCCGTCTGGGTGGTCCGCTGCTCGATGCCCTCCTGCGCGGCGACAGCGGCACCGCCGACGTCCCGACCCGCGACGACTCGCGTCCCGGGTCGCACGACACCCTGACCGAGTACGACACTGACGAGCCGGGCCTCGACCCGGCTGGTCACGACACGTCCAACCCGCAGACACAGCGCGAGGACTGAGGGCGAGCCATGGAGCGGCGGATCTTCGGGATCGAGACCGAGTTCGGGGTGACCTGTGCCTTCCCGGGGGAGCGGCGCCTGGCACCCGACGAGGTCGCCCGCTACCTGTTCCGCAAGGTGGTCAGCTGGGGCCGGTCGAGCAACGTCTTCCTGCGCAACGGCTCGCGGCTCTATCTCGACGTCGGGTCGCACCCGGAGTACGCCACCGCCGAGTGCGACGACCTCCTCGACCTCGTCGCGCACGACAAGGCCGGTGAGGCGATACTGCACGACCTGGCCCTGGACGCCGAGGCGCGGATGGCCGACGAGGGCATCGAGGCTCGGGTTTATGTGCTCAAGAACAACGTGGACTCGCGCGGCAACTCCTACGGCTGCCACGAGAACTATCTGATCGGGCGGCGCGGTGAGCTGAGCCGGGTGACCGACATCCTCATCCCCTTCCTGATCACCCGCCAGGTGATCAGCGGCGCCGGCCGGCTCAACGTCTCCGGTGGGCAGGCGACCTTTCACATCAGCCAGCGGGCCGACCACATCTGGGACGGTCTGAGCTCGGCCACGACGAGGTCCCGACCGATCATCAACACCCGCGACGAGCCGCATGCCGACGCCGAGCGGTTCCGCCGCCTCCACGTGATCGTCGGCGACTCGACGATGAGTCAGTCGACGACGCTGCTCAAGGTCGGGGCGACCGACCTGGTGCTTAAAGCCATCGAGGCGGGCACCGTCTTTCCCGACTTCACGCTGCTGAGCCCGATCAGCGCGATCCGGGAGGTCAGCCGCGACCTGACCGGGCGGCATACCCTGGCCCTGGCCAACGGCCGGCGGATCACGGCGACCCAGATGCAGACCGAGTTCCTCACCCGCGCGAGAGCCCACGCCGAGGCGGCGGGCCTGGCCCAGCGCGAGCCCTACCGCCAGGTGCTGGAGCTGTGGGAGCGGGCCCTCAAGGCCTTCGAGGCGCAGGACCTGTCACTGGTCGAGACAGAGATCGACTGGGTGCTCAAGTGGCGCACCCTGCAGCGCTACGCCGACCGGTCCGGCCTGCCGATGAGTGACCCACGGCTGCAGCAGCTGGACCTGGCCTGGCACGACATCCACCCCACCCGCGGGCTGTTCAACATCGTCTCCCGCCGCGGCGGCGCGACGGAGGTCGTGACGCCCGAGGCGATCGCGACGGCTGGCAGCACCCCGCCGCAGACCACCCGGGCCAAACTGCGCGGTGACTTCGTGGCCGCCGCCCAGGCGCACCACCGTGACTTCAGCGTGGACTGGGTCCACCTCAAGCTCAACGACTCCACCCAGCGCACCGTGCTGTGCAAGGACCCTTTCGTGAGCCAGGACGCCCGGATTGATGAGCTGATCGCGACCATGGAGCACCGGCGCTAGGCAGGGTCGTAGGTCGAGCCACTGCTGCGGGAGCCGCGGGCACAGCGACCATCCTCCCAGCAGACATCCAGGGTCACCGGGTTAGTCTTGCCCAGTCCCACGACCTCTCTCAGACAAGGATGGCGCGTGCGCTCTCCCAAGTTCCGGCTGCTCGGCCTTGCCGTGGCCCCATTGATCTTCCTCTCCGCCTGCGGCGACGACACCTCCACCGACGACGCCAGCCAGTCCAGCGCCCCCGGTGACGACGCGGCCGCCACCTCATTGGCGCCCAATGGCACGGCGGACGACGTGACTCTCACCGAGGCCGACGTCGACGGCACCACCGTCCCGGCGCTGGAGCTGGGCAAGACCCCGCTGGCGGTCGGCGAGACCTCCATCCAGGAGATCGAGGCTGGTGAGGGAGAGCCAGCGACAGCAGAGCAGGACGTCGAGCTGAAGTACCTCGCGGTCAACGGCACCACCGGCGAGGAGATCCTCACCACCTTCCCCACGGATGAGACCGTCAGCATGTCGCTGGCCAACCCCAACCTGCTGCCGGGCTTCCTGAACAGCCTGGAGGGCACCAAGCCGGGGCAGAGCTTCATCATCGCGATGTCCCCGGAGGATGCCTTCGGGACGCAGGGCAACATGCAGCTCGGCATCGGCCCCAACGACACCGTCGTCTTCTATGTCGAGGTGGTCGGCGCCACCACGCCGCTGACCCAGGCCGAGGGCGAGGAGGTGGAGCCCGTCGAGGGCCTGCCGACCGTCGAGGCCGACGGCACCAGCCCGGCGACCGTCACCATCCCCGAGGGGGAGGACCCGCCGACCGAACTCGTCGTCCAGCCCCTGATCAAGGGTGAGGGCGAGGAGATCCAGGCCGGCCAGCAGGTCCGCATGCAGTACACCGGTGTCCAGTGGTCCGACGGCGAGCAGTTCGACACCTCGCTGCAGGAGGGCCGCGACGCCTTCGAGACCGTTATCGGGCAGGGACAGGTCATCCAGGGCTGGGACGAGGGCCTGGTCGGTCAGACCGTCGGCAGCCGCGTGCTGCTCGTCATCCCGCCCGAGTTGGCCTACGGCGACGCTCAGGAGGGCGGACCGGGTGCTGAGCTCAAGGACGAGACCCTCGTCTTTGTCGTCGACATCCTGAAGGCCCAGTAAGTCCGCCCGGACACTGGCCCCACAGCCACGAGAACACCGCAGTCCCACGCACGAGCACCCGAGAGGAATCCCGCATGACTGACAAGACCAAGCCCGAGATCGAGTTCCCCGGCGACAACCCGCCCACCGACTTGGTCCTGGAGGACCTCGAGGTCGGTGACGGCGCCGAGGCCACGGCCGGTTCGACCGTCTCGGCCCACTACGTCGGGGTCGCCTGGTCGACGGGCGAGGAGTTCGACGCCTCCTGGAACCGCGGCACCCCGCTGACCTTCCAGGTCGGCGTGGGTCAGGTGATCCAGGGCTGGGACCAGGGCTTGCTCGGCATGAAGGTCGGCGGCCGCCGCAAGATCACCATCCCGCCGCACCTGGGATACGGCGACCGCGGCGCCGGTGGTGCGATCAAGGGTGGCGAGACCCTGATCTTCGTGGTCGACCTCGAGGACGTGCGCTGACGCGTCGTCGTCGGTGAGTTTCCGGGACCCCGGGTTGGTGCCACGCACCGGCCCGGGGTCCTTCGTCGCTGGGGCAGGTGCCACACCGCGCAGAGCCGCCACACCGTGCAGAGCCGCCACGTCAATACGACAAAATGGGCGCGATGCGACGCCCTGGACTGCACCTGGCGCCCATGTGGTCGCATGGCGGAGGGGCGGGTTCATCTAGGGTCGGTCAGGTGATCCGGTGGCGAGAGGGTGTGGTCGTCGGCGAGCGTGCCCGGTGGGGTGACGCCGTCGAGGTCGAGGTGCGCCTGCACGCACCAGAGCGCGCCGCAAGCACGGCTGCCGGCGCCGCAAGCACGGCTGCCGGCGCCTCACCGGACCGCGTCGTGCGCGCCGTGGCTTATGTCTCCGTGACCGGAGACCCGCTGGTGGGTGACCGGGTGCTGCTCAACACCAACGCCCTCGACAACGATCTCGGCACCGGGGGAGTCGCGATGGTCGTCGCCCTGCCCGACCGGCTGCCTCCCGACACGCGGGACGCGGCCGATCCGGACGGGGCTGGTCATCTGGTGAAGGCGCGCTACACCCCGCTGCAGACGATGGTCTTCGGCGCGGACGAACAGGACAGTCCGCACCACGCCGCGCTGGCCGAGGCCGATGACCTGGGCGGTATGCCGGTCGTCGCCGCAGACCTGCACTCGAGCCTGCCCGCGGTGCTGGCCGGGCTGCGCGCCGAGGCACCCGACGCCCGGGTCGCCTATCTGATGACCGACGGGGGTGCCCTGCCGGCGGCCTTCTCCCGCACCAGCACCACCCTGCGCGATGCCGGCTGGCTCGCGGCGGTGATCAGCTGTGGGCAGGCCTATGGCGGGGACCTCGAGGCGGTCAACACCTTCTCGGGGCTGCTGGCCGCGCGCCATGTCGTCGAGGCGGACGTGGTGATCCTGTCCCAAGGACCCGGCAATCTGGGGACCGGGACCCGGTGGGGCTTCTCCGGGGTGTCGGCAGGGGAGGCTCTCAACGCCGCCGCCGTGCTCGGCGGCCGCGGCGTGGCGGCCCTGCGCGTCTCGGGAGCCGACCCCCGGCCGAGGCACCGCGGGATCTCCCACCACAGCCGGACGGCATACGGCCAGGTCCTGAACCGTCCTGCCGACGTGCCCGTGCCCGCGTTGCGGGACCACCCCGGCATCCCGGCGGAACTGGCCGACCTGGTTGCCCGGCAGGCGGACGACCTGCTGACAGCCCCCCACCTGACCCGGCATGACATCGACCTGACCAGCCTGCTCGACGCGCTCGAGGCCAGCCCGGTCCGGCTCTCGACGATGGGCAGGGGGCTGGACGCGGACCCAGCGGCCTTCCTGGCGGCAGCCGCCGCGGGCCGTCACGCCGCGACCCTTGTGGTCAGGTAGCGTCTCCGATCATGGCCCGCCCCAGTCCCGCCACCGCCAAGACCGAGCGCCTGCTCAACCTGGTGATCGCGCTGCTCTACACCCGGCAGCCGATGAGCAAGAGCCGGATCCGCACGGCCGTGCCGCAGTATGCCGCGAGCACCGACGAGGCCTTTGACCGCATGTTCGAGCGGGACAAGGATGAGTTGCGCGACCTGGGGATCCCGCTGCGCACTGAGGTCATCGACCCGTTCTTCGACGACGAGACCGGCTATCGCATCGACCGCCGCGAGTACGCGCTGCCGGAGATCAACTTCGAGCCGGACGAGCTCGCCGTCATCGGTGTCGCCTCCCGTGCCTGGTCGCACGCGAGCCTGGCCGGCCCGGCGGCCCAGGGGCTGCGCAAACTCGAGGCCTCGGGGATCACCCGCGACCGGACCTCGGTCGCTGGCGTCGAGCCGCTGCTGCACACCAATGAGCCGGCCTTCGAGGCCGCGCGCAACGCGGTGGTGGCCAAGCGGGCGGTGACCTTCGGCTACCGCCGCGGGCCGGCCGGTGAGGTCACCGAGCGGCACCTGCACCCGTGGGCGCTGACCTCCTGGCACGGCCGGTGGTATCTGACCGGCCACGACCTCGACCGGGACGCACCACGGGTCTTCCGGCTCGACCGGATCGACGGTGCCGTGCGGGCCACCGGCAAGGCCGATGCCTACACTGTGCCCGACGGCCATGACGCGCGGGCCATGATCACCACCACGACCGAGACACCCGCAGATCAGACCGCCCGGGTGGCGTTGCGCTCCGGCAGCGGTCACCAGATCCGGCGCCGCGGAGAGCTCCTGGAGCAACGTGCCCCCAACGGCTGGGACCTGATCGAGGTGCAGGTCGGCTCACTGTGGTCGCTCGCGGAGGAGGTCGCTGGCCTCGGTCCGGATGCCATCGCCATCGAGCCCGGCGAGCTGGTCGACCTGGTGCGCACCGCGCTGGGTGGGGTGTCCGCGGCCCACGGTGCGGTGACCGCGGCCCACGGTGCGGGGAGCGCGGCCCCGGGGCGCCCGGCATACGAGGGGAGTGAGGGCTGATGGCGCACGAGACCGCCACCGAGCGGCTGTCCCGGCTGCTCACCATGGTCCCGTGGCTGATGAACCGCCAGGGCGTCGACATCGCCGAGGCGGCCCGCGAGCTGGGGGTCAGCCAGGACCAGATCGTCGATGACCTGCAGCTGCTGTTCGTGTGCGGGACGCCCGGGCACTATCCGGACGACCTGATCGAGGCCAGCTGGGAGGGCGGGCGCGTCCACGTCGGCAACGCCGAGGAGATCGCACGGCCGCTGCGCCTGGGACGCGACGAGGCCCTGGCGCTCATCGTGGCGCTGCGCGCCCTGGCCGCGACGCCCGGTGTCGGAGCCAAGGACGCCATCGACCGCGCGCTCGGCAAGCTGGAGGCCGCCGCCGGTGCCGAGGGGGCGGCTGCCGCCCAGGTCAGCGTCAGCCTGGAGGTCGGGGCCGACGAGCAGACCAGGCTGGAGCAGATCCGCGAGGCACTGGATCGGTCTCGGCGGGTGCACCTGCGGCACTACAACCCGACCCGGGACGAGACGACCGAGCGTGACGTCGACACGATGCGGGTGCTCTCGCTCGAGGGCCGGTGGTATCTCGAGGGCTGGTGCCACCGGGCCCAGGACGTGCGGCTCTTCCGCCTCGACCGCATCGAGGACCTGACGATTCTGGACGAGGACGGGACCCCGCCGGAGAGTGCCCGCCCGCGGGCCACGGACTCCGGGGCCTTTCGTGCCTCACCGGGTGACGTGCTGGTCGAGCTGGAGCTGGCGCCCGCGGCCTCGTGGGTCGCCGAGCACTTCCCGGTCGAGTCCGTGGAGCGTCGTGAGGACGGCTCTCAGCTGGTGCAGCTGCGGGCCGCGGACACCGCCTGGGTGCGGCGGTTGGTGTGGCGCCTGGGTGGTTCGGCCAGGCTCGTGGCCCCGGCCGAACTCGCCGAGGAGATCCGTGCCGGCGCTGAGCAAGCGCTCCAGGCTTACCGCGTACACTGACCACCGTTCCTGGGAGACGCACGAGCGTGCTCCCTGTCCCATCAGAGAGGTTGGCGCATGAGGCCGCAGCCCTGGCACATCATCGTCCTGGTGATCGCGCTCATTGTGTTGTTCGGGTGGAAGAGCCTGCCCAACATGGCTCGCAGCCTGGGCCAGTCGATGCGGATCTTCAAGTCCGAGGTCGACCAGATGAAGGAGCCGAGCGCCGCGAGCCAGGACACCGTCCGTGGCGAGCGGGCCGACGGCGATGAGCGCCGCAGCCGCACCTCCGACCTCGGCGACCGTGCCCGTGGAGCTGCCTCCGACCTGGGCGACCGGGCGAGGGACACGGCCGACGGTGTCAAGGACCACGGTGCGTCGGTGCGCGACGAGTTCCGCGACGGGCTGCACGGTGATGACCGGCCGGCCAGCGACGTGCCTCACGACGACACCCGCGGCTGACCCGCCCCGCACCGGCACCAGTGGCTCTCCGTCGCCGTCCCCGTGATCCCGAGGGACGGATGTCCCTTGCTGATCACTTCCGGGAGCTGCGCAACCGGGTCCTGATCGCCGTCCTCGGCGTCGTGGTGCTCAGCGTGGTCGGTTGGTACTTCTACGAGGACCTGATCAACCTGCTGATCCAGCCCTTGCGGGAGGTCCGCGACTCCGAGGGCCGGGAGATCGTCAACATCAACTTCGGTGCCAGCATCACTCAGCCGTTCTCGGTGCAGCTCAAGGTCGCGGTCTTCGTCGGGATCATGCTCTCCAGCCCGCTGTGGATCTGGCAGATCTGGGCCTTTCTGCTGCCGGGGCTGACCAAGAAGGAGCGCCGGATCGCGCTCGCCTACTTCTTCGCCGGGGTCCCGCTCTTCCTCGCCGGCGCGGCACTGGCCGCCTGGGCGATCCCGCGCACCGTGGCCATCCTGCTGTCGTTCACCCCCGATGACGCGGCGAACCTGCAGGACGCGATGACCTATCTCAACTTCGTCCTCTACTTCATCCTCGCCTTCGGGCTGGCCTTCCTGATGCCGGTCGGTCTGGTCGGGCTCAACCAGCTGCGCATCCTGCCCGTGCGGGTGATGATCAAGGGCTGGCGGGTGGCCCTCATGCTGATCCTGGTCTTCGCGGCGTTCGTCACCCCCGACCCGAGCGCCTGGACGATGCTCGCGCTGGCCACGCCGGTGTTCTTCCTCTATTGGTGCGCGATCGGCGTGGCCGCGCTCATGGAGCGTCGCCGCAGGAAGAACGATCCGACCACGGCCTGGGAGGATCTGTCACCCGACGAGGCCAGCCCGCTGCCCTAACCGCGGCGGCTGGGGCACAATCATCCCCATGACCAGGTATGCCGTGCTGCACGGGCCGCGCTCAGGTCGCCGCGGTGCCGGCGCTGTCGGCGCTGTCGTGGTGGCCCGGCTGCGCGCCGCCGGTCAGCAGGTGACCGAGATCGAGGCCGCCACCCGGGAGGCCGCCCAGACGGTCTGTCGCCGGGCCGTCGAGGAGGGCGTGGAGACGCTGGTCGCCGTCGGTGGCGACGGCGTCGTGCAGATCGCCGCCAACGCGTTGGCCGGCAGCAGCACCGCACTCGGGATCGTGCCGGCCGGCACCGGCAACGACAATGCCCGCTCGCTCGACATCCCCCTGAAGACCGACGCCGCCGTGCAGACCCTGTTGACCGGAGTTCGTCGTCCGGTCGACCTGATCCACGTGTCTCCCTACGACCTGCACGTGGTCGGGTCCGTGCCCTGCGGCCTCGACGCGTTGATCGCCTCGCGGGCCTCGACGCTCCCACGCTGGCTGGGTGCGCAGAGCTACACCGTGGCCACGGTCCCGGAGATCATCCGACTCCGCCCGATGGACTACCGTCTCGAACTCGACGGCCAGGTCCTGGAGACGAGGGCGCTGGTCGTGGCGGTCTGCAACATGCCGATCTATGGCGGCGGCATGCGGATCGCCCCCGAGGCCGACCCTGGTGACGGCCTGCTGGACGTCATCATCATCGAGGCGGTCGGCGCCGCGGCGGCGGTGCAACTGCTCAAGGGGGTCTTCTCCGGGAGGCACGCGGAGCATCCGGCCGTGCGGATCGAGCGCGCCGCCACGGTGAGCGTGGCCGGACCACAGCTGACCGCCTACGGCGACGGCGACCCGATTGGCCCTCTGCCCGTCGACTGCACCGTGGTGCCCGCCGCTCTCGAGGTGATGGTTCCGCTGCGGTGAGCGCGTAGCCTGAGGTCATGTCCAGCCCTGCCGAACGGTATGCCGCTGCCCGCGCGCGCTCCAGGGCGGAGAGCGGGGCCGTGGGACGGTTCACCGCTGCCCAGGATTTCCCGCTCGACGACTTCCAGCTGACCGCGATCGCTGCGGTCGACCAGGGGCAGGGGGTCCTGGTCGCGGCCCCGACTGGAGCGGGCAAGACCATCGTGGGGGAGTTCGCGGTCGCCCTCGCCCTGGAGACCGGGCGCAAGGCGTTCTACACCACCCCCATCAAGGCGCTGAGCAACCAGAAGTACCACGACCTCGTCGCCGAGCACGGCGCAGCCAACGTCGGCCTGCTCACCGGGGACAGCTCGATCAACGGCGAGGCACCGGTCGTGGTGATGACCACCGAGGTGCTCCGCAACATGATGTATGCCGGGTCCCGCACCCTGGAGGGCCTGGGGTTCGTGGTGATGGACGAGGTGCACTATCTCGCCGACCGGTTCCGCGGGGCGGTGTGGGAGGAGGTCATCATCCATCTGCCCGAGTCGGTGCAGGTCATCTCCCTGTCGGCGACGGTGAGCAATGCCGAGGAGTTCGGCGACTGGCTGCGCACCGTGCGGGGCAACACCGCGGTCATCGTCTCCGAGATCCGACCGGTGCCCCTGTGGCAGCACCTGATGGTCGGCAAGGACCTGCTCGACCTCTTCGCCCACGACGGGGACGGCCTGGTCGCCGACCCCGCCACCCAGGGCCAGCAGGCCCGGATCAACCCCGAGCTGCTGGACCGGATCCACTCGGTCGACCGGGACTCCCGGTGGCGGCGTGAGGATGCCGGCGGACCCCGCGGGCGGCGGGGCAGACCGCACGGACGCGATGACCGGGGACGCTCCCGCGGCCGGGACTATGCCCACCGAGGACGGGATAACGACTCCCGCGTCGACGCCCGCGCCGGAGGTGCCGGCAGTCTGCCGGGTGGCACCGCCAGCCGCTCCGAGGTCATCGACCGGCTGGACCGCGAGGGACTGCTGCCAGCGATCACCTTCATCTTCAGCCGAGCCGGGTGCGAGGGGGCGGTCACCCAGTTGCTGGCACGCGGCACCCGGCTGGTGCCCCCGGAGGAGGGGACACGCATCCGGCGCCTGGTCGAGGAGCGTGTCGCCGAGGTCGACGAGCGTGATCTGCCGGTGCTGGGCTACCACGACTTCGTGGAGGGCCTCTCGCGCGGCTTCGCCGCCCACCACGCCGGGATGCTGCCGCTGTTCCGGGAGATCGTGGAGGAGCTGTTCACCGCGGGGCGGATCAAGGCGGTCTTCGCGACCGAGACTCTCGCCCTCGGCATCAACATGCCGGCCCGCACCGTCGTCCTCGAGAAGCTGGTGAAGTTCAACGGTGAGGAGCACGCCCCGGTCACCCCGGCGGAGTACACCCAGTTGACCGGTCGTGCCGGCCGACGGGGGATCGACGTCGAGGGTCACGCCGTCGTCCTGCACCGGCGCGGTCTGGACCCGATCGACGTGGCTGGGCTCGCCTCGACCCGCACCTACCCCCTGAAGTCCTCGTTCCGTCCCACCTACAACATGGCCGTCAACCTGGTCGCGCAGTTCGGCCGGGACGTGGCCCATGAGCTGCTGCAGTCCTCCTTCGCCCAGTTCCAGGCCGATCGGGCCGTGGTCGGGCTGGCCAGCCAGGTGCGGCGCAACGAGGAGGCGCTGGCCGGTTATGCCGAGTCGATGCACTGCGACAAGGGCGACTTCCGCGAGTATGCCGCACTGCGGCGTCAGCTGAGCGACGCGGAGAAGGAGGCGGCCCGTCAGCGCAGCGCCTCCCGCCGAGCCGAGATCGCGGTCAGCCTCGAGGAACTCACCCCCGGTGACGTGATCAGCCTGCCCGAGGGGCGGCGCAAGGGGATGGCCGTGGTGCTGACCGTCCCGCAGGCAGCGGGACGGTCGCCGGAGCCCAGCGTCCTCACGTCCGACGGGCAGCTACGCAGGGTCAGCCCCTCGGACCTGCGTGAGGCGGTCGAGCCGGTTGCCCGGCTGGCGATCCCGCGGAAGTTCAACCCCCGCAACGTGCGCTCCCGCAAGGACCTGGCCGCGACCCTGCGCGCCCAGGTGCCCTTCGAGCCGCCGCCCTCCCGGCGACCCCAGCGCACCCGATCTGGAGGGGACCCGGACCAGACCCCCGACCCGGACCAGACCCCTGACCCGGGCCCCCCGTCAGGTGCGAGGACCAGGCGTCGGGGTGGCCGGCATACCGACCCCGACGACCTGCGCCACCAGCTGCGAGCACATCCCTGCCACCAGTGCCCGGAGCGGGAGGACCATGCCCGCTGGGCCGAGCGCTGGTGGCAGCTGCGCCGCGAGACCGACGACCTGCAACGCCGCGTGAGCGGGCGGACCAACACCGTGGCCAGGACCTTCGACCGGATCTGCACGCTGCTCGGCGAGCTCGGCTACCTGACCGAGGAGGGCACGGAGGTCACCGAGGCGGGGGCGAGCCTGCGGCGGATCTACACCGAGAAGGACCTCGTCGCGGCCCAGGCCATCACCCAGGGCACCTGGCGACGGCTGGATGCCCCAGCCCTGGCCGCGGTCGTGTCGACCCTCATCCATGAGCCGCGCGGCGGGGACGAGACGACCCACCCGCGGTGGCCGACCGTGGAGGTTGAGGAGGCCTTCCACGAGATGGTGGCGATCTGGTCCCAGCTGACCGATCGGGAGGCGAGCCACGGGCTCCCGCTGACCGGTGAACTCGACCCGGGCATCGCCTGGATGGTGCACCGCTGGGCCTCCGGCCGTGCCCTGGATGAGGTGCTGCGCGACAGTGACCTCTCCGCGGGCGACTTCGTGCGGCGCAGCAAGCAGATTGTCGACCTGCTGGGGCAGATCGCCCAGGCTGCCGACGCTCCCGTCGCTGCCACAGCCCGGCGTGCCTCCGATGCGATGCTGCGCGGAGTCGTGGCCGCGGACCGGCTGGACTGACCACCGCCGCAGCGGGCGGGTAACCGCCGGACGGTCGCCGCCGGATAGCCGCTGCACGCAACCGCCACTGGGCCCCGTCCGGCGCTGGGTCACCGCTGCCGTCCCATTCCAGCTGGGCCCTGTCCGGCGCTGGCTCACCGCCGTCGTCCCATTGCAGCTGGGCCCGTCCGCCGCTGGGCGTTGAGATGTGCAGGATCTGCGCAACAAAAGTGGGGCTCTGGCGCCCGACACGCCGCAGCGTTGTCTGCACTGTGCGCAACACGCAGGCGGCGGGCCACCGGCCTGTGCGGAACACGCGGAGGTGGCGCTGTGCTTGTGCGGGACACGCGGAGGTGGCGCTGTGCTTGTGCGGGACACGCGGAGGTGGCGCTGTGCTTGTGCGGGACACGCGGAGGTGGCGCGCTGCGCTTGTGCGGGACACGCCGGCGCGGGCCGGTCGCCCGTGCGGTCGCGGGCGCGGGCGCGGCGGGGGAGTGGCGACGCGGAATACCTGGACGCCGGGCAGCCTTGATCTCTCGTGCCCCTCACCCACGAGCCGTCGCGGCTGACCCGACTGCTGATGTTTGGCGCGCTCGTCGCGATCGGGCCGTTGACGATCGACATCTATCTGGCCGCGTTCCCGACAATCGTGCAGGACCTGCACACCACCGAGGCAGCAGTCCAGCTGACGCTGACCTCCACCCTCATCGGTCTGGCCCTCGGACAGTTGCTGATCGGCGCGGTCGCGGATGTTGTCGGTCGCCGCCGCCCCCTGCTGATCGCCCTCAGCGCCTATGTCGTGGTGTCGGTTGCCATCGCCCTGTCGTCCTCGCTGGAGGCACTGGTGGTGCTGCGTTTCCTGCAGGGCGTGACCGCAGCCGCCGGCATGGTCCTGGCCAACGCGATGGTCCGCGACCTCTACTCGGGCGCGCAGATGGCCACGTTCATCTCCCGGCTGTTCCTCATCGTGGGGGTCGCCCCTATCCTGGCGCCGACGCTCGGCGCGCAGTTCCTGCACTTCGGCACCTGGCGCACGATCTTCTGGGGGCTGGCCGTCTTCGGCCTGGTCCTGGTGTCGCTGGCCCTGTTTCTCGCACCGGAGACTCTGCCGACCCACCGGCGCCGCACGGGCGGGGTCGGTCCCGCGATGCGTTCGTATGCCGTGCTGCTCACCGACCGCCGGTTCCTGGGACTGATGCTGACCGCGGGCGCCGCGATGGGAGCGCTTTTCGCCTACATCAGCTCGGCCACCTTCATCTTCCAGGATCTCTACGGCATGAGCACCCAGGAGTATGCCCTGGTCTTCGCCGCCGGCGCCGGTTCCCTGACCGTCGCCAGCCAGGTCAACGGCTTCCTGGTCCAGCGCATCCACCCCGTCCGCATCCTGCGGGTCGTCCTGCCGTCGGCCGTGCTCATCTCCAGCCTGTTGCTGGTGGCCGCCCTGCTGGACCTGGGCGTGGTGGCCATCGTCATCGGGGTGGTGCTCGTGCTGGCCGGTGCAGGCTTCGTGATGCCCAACGCTCCGGTCCTGGCCCTGCACGACCACGGCGAACGGGCCGGGGCAGCAGCCGCGCTCCTGGGCGCCGGGAACTTCACCTTTGGGGCCCTCATCGCGCCGATCACCGGTGCCTTCGACGTCTCCTCCGCCGTCCCGATGGCCGGGGTCATGGTCGGCTGCGGGCTCCTGGCGATCCTGGTGTTCTGGACGCTGGCCCGGCCCGGTCACATCCTGGCGACCATGCCGTGGGACACCGACCGCGGGGGCGGCGACCGGGGGAGTGGCGACGCCGGACGCGGCGATGCCCCGGAGGACGGGACACCTGAGTCAGGTCCCGCCGTTCAGCCGCAGGTGGCGACGCTGACCGCCAACTCCTGACCTGCCAGACGGTGATCGCGTCGACGCACCAGTCTGACGTCGCCACAAAGCGCAGCCCAAGTGGCAGGATTCACCCATGGCACTCAAGGACAAGCAACTCGCCGACGGCGAGAAGGTCATACTGAGCATCCGCACTCACTGGAAAGCTCTGGCCGAGCCGGTCGCCCTCGGGATCTTCCTGCTGGCGTTGCTGTGGCTCGCCTGGTGGTTCACCCAGGACCTCTCCTACGGCAACTGGGTCACCCTCGCGGTGGGCGTCCTAGCGCTGGGCATCGCCGCCTGGTTCGTGGCGATCCCGATCCTGCGGTGGCTCACCGAGCGCTATGTCATCACCAACCGCCGGATCAGCCACCGCACAGGCATCCTCACCAAGGTCGGCCGGGACATCCCGCTGCACCGGGTCAACGACATCGCGATCGAGAAGAACCTGATCGACCGGATGCTCGGGTGTGGTTCCCTCGTCGTCTCGGACGCCACCGACAAGGCCGGGATGCTGCTGCACGATGTGCCGGGCGTGGAGTCCGTCCACGTGCAACTTCAGAACCTGCTCTACTCCCGCGACGACGGCTCGGACGACGGTGAGTGGCCGCCCAACGAGCCGCCGCGTGCTCGCGGACGGGCCTGAGCCCCAGCCACTGACCGGGGCAGGCCGCTCGTCAGCCCAGCCCCAGCGCCCTCATCAGGCGCCCGACCGGCCCGGAGATGCCGTAGGCCTCGACGAACTGCTGCAGGGTCCCCGGGTCGGCAATCTCCCGGGGGAGGGTCAGCGGCCGGTCCGTGAGGGCAGCGTCCCGGGCCACCAGCACCACGCCCGGGGCGACGTCGAGATAGTCGGACGCCGCCTCGAGGTTCCTGCGGCGCGCGCCCTTGATCGCTGGATCACCGTCGGCCACCGCCTGACGCACGCGGGCTAGAGAGCCATAGGTCGCGATCAGCTGGGCGGCGGTCTTCTCGCCGATCCCCACCACACCGGGCAGGCCGTCGCTGGTGTCCCCGCGCATGATCGACATGTCGGCATATGCCGCACCCGACCCCACGGCATACCGCTCCTGCAGCGCTGCCTGGTCGATCACCTCCGCGTCGCGCACCCCGGCCCGGGCCGTGTAGGCCACGGTGATGTCGTGGGCGTCGTCGACCAGCTGAAACAGGTCCCGGTCCCCGGTCACGACGGTCACTGCCATGACACCGGTGTGCCGGTGGGCGAGCGTGCCGATCACATCGTCCGCCTCGTAGCCGGGGGAACCCAGGACCGGGAAACCGAACGCCTCCAGGGCGGTGCGGATCAGAGGCACCTGCACCTGCAGCTCAGCCGGCACCTCCTCGGTGTTGTCGGTCGCGCCCTCCACCAGTCGGTGCGCCTTGTATGAGGGGATGGCCGCGGTGCGGAACTCCGGACGCCAGTCGTCGTCCCAGCAGGCGACCAGGTGGGTGGGGGCAAACCGGGTGATCAGGGTGGCCGTCATATCGAGCATCCCCCGCAGTGCATTGGTCGGGGTTCCGTCGGGGGCCGGGGCGGTGTCCTTGACGCCGAAGTATGCGCGAAAGTACAGGCTTGCCGTGTCCAGCAGCAGAAGTCGCTGGTCGGTGCTCGGGTCGGGGCTCATGGATCACTAGGCTATGCGCTATGGAAGATGTGGACCGCCGGATCGTGGAACTGCTGGCCGCGGACGGCCGGATGAGCTTCGCCGACCTGGGGCGGGCCGTCGGATTGTCGACGTCCGCGGTGCACCAGCGGGTCAAGCGGCTGGAGGAGCGGGGAGTCATCACCGGCTACCGGGCGGAGATCAACTTCGAGAAGGTGGGGCTGCCGCTGACCGCGCTCATCGCACTGTCGCCCTTCGACCCGGCGGCACCGGACGACATACCGGAGCGTCTGGAGCACCTGCCCCAGATCGACTCCTGCTGGTCCGTGGCGGGGCGGGAGAACTATGTGATTCAGGTGCGGCTCCGCAAGCCTTCCGACCTGGAGCAGACGATCGCCGACATCCGGGCTGCAGCGAACTGCGCGAGCAGCACGACGGTCGTGCTGTCGACTCCGTGGGAAGGCAGACCGGTCGAGTTGCCCGCGGAGGCATAGTCGTATGAGTGGCGTGGTGCGGATCTTCCTGTGGAGTCTGCTGGCGGTGGGTCTCCTCGTGCTGGTCGTCGTCGGTTTTGGCATCTTCCAGCTCAGTCGGATCTTTCCGGACGTTGACCAGGGCCGGGCCATGGCTGACGAGATGAGCTCCGAGCTGGTCGCGGCGCATCCCGCTTTCACCGTCGAGACGTCGGTGGACTCCTCCTTTGCCGAGATCGGTCTGACGGTGCGACCGAAGAGCGGCGACCTGACCGAGCCGGAGGTCACTGAACTGGTGGAGTCCCTCCAGGCGGTGGTGAGCGAGCAGGACGGCTCGCGCTGGACCGTCAAGAGCAGCATCAGCGGACGGTGGGACGGGACCGAGGTGGAGATCACCGGCAGCGACGCGGACCGCTGGCCCGAGCTGGCGCCCATGCTTGACCTCATCGACGGGTCCGTGAGGGGCGTGACCTTGGCACTCGACCCGGGGCGGGGACTCATCACCCGGGACCTGGGCGGCGAGCTCTACTGCGGTCCGGACGCCGACCCGCAGGAGTTCTTCGCTCGCTCCGTCGAGAACGCGGCTGAGATCGCCACCGACCTGGGGTGGCTGGAGCCCGAGGCTCCGGTGCTGCTCTATTTCTCCGACGGGTGCGACGGCTCGCTGCGGACTTCGCTGGACTTTGCCGGTGACGACCGGTCCGGCAGGGTGACGGAGCTGCAGGCGATCCTCGACGCACTCCCCGAGGAGGCGGCACCGGTCGGGATCACGGTGCAGGACACCGGCGGGCTGCAGTTGGCGTTCGACGAGGAGATCCCGGAGTCCGTGATCGCGGACCTGGTCGAGACCTGGTCACACGGCGAGGTGTGGGTCAACCGGAGCCGGGTGGGGGAGCCCACCGCTACCGGCTGACCGCCACCCCGGGGTGCCCGGAGCGTGGCGCGGGCTCGTCCCTCACCGGGCGATGGGCGCCAGGGTGGCTCCGGTGAGGGCCACCAGATCGGCCGGGGCGAGCTCGAGATCGAAGCCGCGCTTGCCACCGGAGACCAGGACCGTCTCAAAGTTCGTGGCGCTGGCGTCCAGCACCGTCGGCAGGGCCTTCTTCTGTCCCAGTGGGCTGATCCCGCCCACCACATAGCCCGTCGTCCGCTCGGCGACCTTGGGGTCAGCCATCACGGCTCGTTTGACGCCCAGCGCGGACGCGACGGCCTTGAGGTCGAGCTGGTGGTCCACGGGCACGATGCCGACCCCGAGGCCGGGGTCGAGGGCCACCAGCAGAGTCTTGAAGACGCGTGCCGGGTCGACCCCGAGCGCCTGGGCGGCCTCCAGACCGAAGGACTCTGCCCCAGGGTCGTGGTCGTAGGCACGGATGGTGAAGGCCACCCCGGCCCGTTCCAGGGCCACCGTCGCCGGCGTCCCACCCTGTGATTTCGCCCTCGCCATGACCTCAGACCCTACCCGCCCGTGTGTGGGGAGGGTCTGTCCGGGTGATGCCCAATGTGAGGGAAGTTCGGGAAGTTCGCCCGGGCACTGCGGCGACCTACGAAACCTCTCGCAAAAGGGTCGGGCGACCTACGAAACCTCTCGCAAAAGGGTCGGGCGACCTACGAAACCTCTCTCAAAAGGGTCGGGCGACCTACGAAACCTCTCTCAAATTAGTCGAGCTGGGCGACCGAGGCGGCGCGGGAGGACTGGGCGGCGGCGCTGGCGGCCTCGTGTGTCGCGTCGGCGTCGCCGTGCTCGCGCCACCAGGCCTGGCCCTCGGGGGAGAGGGTGTAGATCGGGTCGTAGTAGACGTACTCCGCGCTGGTCACGTCGACGTCCTCGGTCTCGATCGAGGTCCGGTAGTTCTTGCGCCAGTAGGAGATGCCGCGCTCGGTGTCGTAGGAGTCAACCTGGTGCACCCAGCGCTTGCCGACGAAGGGCACGTCGCACACGATGCGCGGCGTGGCGAAGCCCGGCAGGTAGCCCATGATCGAGTGCTGCAGGTCCTGCGCCTCGGCCAGGGAGGTCCGCCAGTGCTCGGCGAACGGGATCATGTCGCACATGTAGAAGTAGTAGGGCGTGATCGAGGCACCATCGGCGAGCGCGAAGCACAGGTCGAGCAGGTCCTCGCTGGTGGCGTTGACACCCCGCATCAGCACACCTTGGTTGCGGACGTCCCGGATGCCCGCGTCGAGCATGGCGCGGGTGGCCTCGGCCACCAGGGGCGTGACGGACTGGGCGGCGTTGACGTGGGTGTGGATCGCCAGGCCGACGCCGCGGCTGCGGGCCTTCGCGGAGACGCGGGCGACGCCCTCGACGGTGTCACCGGCCAGCCAGTGCTGCGGCAGGCCCATCAGCGCCTTGGTGGCCAACCGGATGTCGCGGATGTTCTCCACGTCCAGCACCCGGTCGATAAATGACTCCAGGTTCTTCCACGGCATGTTGGCCACGTCGCCACCGGAGACGACGACGTCGCGGACCGTGGGGGTGCGCTTGAGATAGTCCAGGATCGCCTCGTGCCGGTCCATCGGCTTGCCCGCGAGCTTGAGCTTGGTGACCTGCGGCGTGGAGTTGCCCACCAGGTCCATGCGGGTGCAGTGGCCGCAGTACTGCGGGCAGGTCGGCAGCAGCTCGGCGAGCACCTTCGTGGGATAACGGTGTGTGAGGCCCTCAGCGACCCACATGTCGTGCTCGTGGAGGGAGTCGCGGGAGGAGTAGGGGTGGGAGGGCCAGTCCGTGCGACGGTCGGAGAAGACGGGCAGCATGTAGTTGCGGACCGGGTCGGCGTAGAACGCGGCCGTGAACTCCTCGCCGGCGCTCGGCATCCGTCCCTCGGCCCAGGTGACCTCGGAGACCATCGTGTTCATCATCTGCGGCGGCACCAGCATGGACATGGTGGCCCGCTCAGCCTGGTCGCGCTCCAGGTCGGCATAGAAGTCCTCGGTGAGCAGGTCACCCATCAGCTTGCGGAGCTGCTTGAGGTTCTTGACGCAGTGGGCACGCTGCCACTGCACGTCGGCCCACTCCTGGGCGGTGACCTCGCGCCACCCGGGGAACCGGGTCCAGTCCGGCTCGATGAGGTCACGCTGCTGATAACGGTAGGGCTGCTCGATGAAACTGCTCATACGGGCAGGATACGGACATCATGCGGCAAAAGCGATGATTGACAGGAGATCTTCTCGCGGTGTCCGTCATAGACAGGAAGATCGCCTGTTGGGCTGGATGCAGGAGTGGCCTGGCGTGACGGTGCTTCCCAGAGGGAGCAGACTGGGTCATCGTGACGACCTCTGCGACCGGCCCCACCCCACCCGCCCCCACCGTTCTGCTGCGTGGGGGCCGCATCCACGGGCACCCCGAGGCCGGCGCGCTGCTCTCCCGCGAGGGGCGCATCGTCTGGATCGGGGGTGACGACGCGGCCGAGTCACACGTGGACGCGGCAGACCGGGTGATCGACCTGGACGGTGCCCTGGTGACCGCGACCTTCAGTGACGCGCACGTCCACCTCACGATGACGGGCCAGGGCCTGGACGGGATCGACCTGTCCGGCACCCGATCCGTGGGGGAGGCGTTGCGCCTGGTCGAGTCCGCGGCCCGACACCTGCGTGGACGGCCCCTCTATGCCCATTCCTGGGACGAGACCAAGTGGGTCGAGGGGCGTCCCGTCACCGCCCAGGAGCTCGATCGGGCCAGCTACGGCGGGGTCGTCTACATGCCGCGTGTGGACGCTCACTCCGCCAGCGTCTCCTCCGCGATGGCGGCCGTGGCCCGGGTCCACGGCCTGCAGGGGTGGGACGGGGCCGGGGTGGTCACGCGTGCGGCCTTTGCCGCTGTCACCAACGCGTTCACCTCGGGTATGACGGACGCGGACCGGGAGCACTACCTGGACCTGGCGCTGCGATCGGCCGCCGAGCGGGGGATCGGGCTGGTCCATGAGACCGGCGCGGACCATCTGACCTCCTTCGCGGATGTGCACCACGTCCTCGAGGCGGGTCGACGGCCTGCCCGCACGGCGACCGTGGCCTATTGGGGCCAGTTGGTCAGCGAGCGCGCGGAGGCCGAGGAACTGGCGCACTACCTCGGGGTGATCGGTCTGGCGGGGGACCTGTGTGCCGACGGCTCGTTCGGGTCGCACACCGCGCATGTGCTGGAGCCGTATGTCGATGAACCCGGCCACGGCTTCGGCTACCTCAGTGCCCAGGAGATCGCCGACCACGTGATCGCCTGCACGCGTGCTGGCCTGCAGGCTGGTGGCCACGTCATCGGGGACGCCGCGCTGCTGACCATGGCCGAGGGATTCCGCCTGGCCGCCGACGTCGTGGGGGTCGAGGCCATGTTTGCTGCGCGCCACCGGTGGGAGCACGTCCAGCTGCCCAGCGCGGAGGTGCTCGCCACCATGTCCGAGCTGGGTGTGTGGGCGAGCGTGCAACCCGCCTTCGACGGCCTCTGGGGCGGGCCCGAGGGGATGTATGCCGCACGGCTGGGTGCCGAACGTGCCCTGGCCAACGTGCCCCTGCGCAGCATGGTGGAGGCCGGGGTGCCGGTCGCCCTCGGCTCCGACAGTCCGGTGACCACCATCGATCCCTGGCGTGCCGTGCAGTATGCCGTGTGGCACCACAACGAGGACGAGCGCCTGAGCGTGGCCCAGGCGGTCCGGGCGCACACCCGAGGCGGCTACGAGCTGGCCGGGCTGCCGGGCGGTGTCCTTGAGGTCGGCGCCGTGGCGTCCTATGCCGTCTGGGACGCCGTCGAGGACGGTCTGCCGAGCACGGCCGACGGGCTGCCCGACCTGACGCTCGATGAGCAGATGCCGCTGCCGGTGGCCCGGCTGACCCTGGTCGACGGGCACCTCACCTTCGATCGTCACGGCCAGGTGTGAGCGGCCGGCGGGTGGACGACGAGCCAACCCGCAACGGCGTCGAGGTGACGGCCAGGCCGCTATCAGGTCAGGGCGCGGCGTGTCGTGCACGACACGCCGATGATCTGGTGCCATTTATCGATAGATCCCCGGTGTGGGCGTCGCGTTGACCTGCACAAACGGGCAAAGCCGCAGGTCACGACGGGTTTGACAAGACTGTCCAGGCGACTAGGTTTGCCTGCAGGTCTGCTACACGGTTTCGGGTTTCTCAGGCTCGCTGAGTTTCCTCGTGACCAGTCAGTGTTCCCGCAGCGCAGTTGGAGTCAGCTCTTGTGAGAGCCCCGTGCCAACTTCTCAACTGCGCTGGCGGGGCGCTGCACGCACCATGGTGGACAAGTCAGGGCCCGAGCGCTTAGTAGACAACGGGACCATCGACGGCACCCGGCCGTCGGGGGCTCGGCACCAACGGCGCACGGGCCCTGGCTCATGTCCGCCAGCGGTGGGGTAATCTGTCGTTATGACTTCAGCCCGTCAGTATTGGTTCTTTGGGTCGGCTCCGGCCGGCGCGAAGTTCTGCTGACGCGCGCACACCGGAGCCGACCAGGGCGTGGACCACACGGTCCGCGCCCTTCGCCATGAACTGGCGGGCGCTCCGGTCGCGGGGGTGACCGCCACCCGACCAGGAGGCACCCCTGATGAGCACCCCGACGCAAGACACCCGGACCACCGACCTGCGCGTGCGGCGCATGGAGCCGTTGCCCACACCCACCCAGATGCTGACCGAGCTGCCGCTGCCGGACGACCTGGCCGCCCTGGTGTCCCGATCGCGAGCTGAGGTACAGGAGATCCTGCACGGCACGGACGACCGGCTGCTCGTGGTGGTCGGCCCCTGCTCCGTCCACGACCCGGTCGCCGTCATCGAGTATGCCGAGCGGCTCGCGGCGGTGGCCGAGGAACTGCGCGACAGCCTCGTCGTGGTGATGCGCGTCTACTTCGAGAAGCCCCGCACGACCACAGGCTGGAAGGGTCTGATCAACGACCCGGACCTGGACGGCAGCTACGACATCCCCCGGGGCCTGCGGCTGGCGCGCACGGTGCTCCTGGATGTCCTGCGGGCCGGGCTCCCCGCCGGCTGCGAGTACCTGGAGACCACCACTCCCCAGTACATCGCCGACACCGTCACCTACGGCGCGATCGGAGCGCGGACCGTGGAGTCGCAGGTGCACCGGCAGCTGGTTTCGGGACTGTCCATGCCGGTCGGACTCAAGAACGGCTCGGACGGCAGCATCCAGGTGGCGGTGGACGCCTGTGTGGCAGCTGGCGCACCCCAGACCTTCCTCGGCGTCGACGAGGACGGGCGCGCGGCCCTGGTCGAGACCGAGGGCAACCCGGACGGGCACGTCATCCTGCGCGGTGGTCGCGCAGCGCCCAATCATGACGCCCAGTCCGTCGCGGCGGCCCGGGAGCTGCTCGAGCGCGCCGGTCTGCAGCCTCGGTTGGTCATCGACGCCAGCCACGGCAACAGCCGCAAGGACCACGTGCGCCAGGCCGAGGTGGCCCGGGAGATCGGTGCGCAGGTCGCGGGCGGGGACACGTCCGTGGTGGGTGTGATGCTGGAGAGCTTCCTGGTCGAGGGACGTCAGGAGCCGGCGCCCTCCGGTCTGACGTACGGCCAGTCCGTCACCGATGCCTGCATGTCGTGGGAGTCGACCGCCGGGGTGCTCGCGGACCTGGCTGCCGCGGCCCGGGTCCGGCGCGGAGTCTGACCTAGGCTGACCTGCGTGCCCCTCCGCCTGGTCCTGTCCGTCGCCGCAGGGCTCTGCCTCTGGCTCGCCTTTCCCGGTCATGACCTCTGGTGGATGGCCTACGTCGGCGTCGGTGCCCTCGCGCTGGCCACGACCGGCGTCGGCGCAGGACGAGGCTTCCTGCTGGGCTGGGTCGCCGGACTCGCCTACTTCGTCCCCCTGCTGTCCTGGTCCGGGATCTTCGTCGGCGCCCTGCCCTGGCTGGCCCTGGCGGTCCTGCAGGCGCTGTATGTCGGAGGCATCGGTGCCGTCTGCGGCTACCTGCAGCGCGACGGGGTGCGTCCGCTGGTGGTCGCCCTGGCATGGGTGGTGGGGGAGTTCGCCCGCTCCACGACGCCCTTTGGTGGTTTCCCGTGGGGGCGGATCGCGTTCAGTCAGGCAGACGCCCCTCTCCTGGCGGTCGCCTCCTGGCTCGGCACCCCCGGTGTCACCTTCGTGGCCGCTCTGGTCGGTGCGCTCGGCGCGCTCGCCGTTGAACGGCTCCTGCGGGTGCGGTCAGCGACGGCTAGCCCCCGGCGCTGGGTCGCTCCGGTCGCAGCGTCGGGGGCGCTGATCCTGCTGTTCGGTCCGCTGGCGATCCCGCGCCCGACCGACGGAGAGCCCCTGCAGGTGCTCGGGGTGCAGGGCAACGTGCCCGAGATGAGCCTGGAGTTCAACGCCCAGCGCCGCGCGGTGCTGGACAAGCACGTCTCCACCACCCTGCAGGCGGCCGAACTGGTGGACGGCGGCCAGCTCCCCGCCCCCGACGTCGTCTTCTGGCCCGAGAATGCCTCTGACATCGATCCGCTGCGCAATGCGGACGCGGCCGAGCTGATCGCCCGGTCGGTCGACGCGGTGGACGCCCCGTTGCTGGTGGGGGCGGTGCTGCGCGAGCCCGAGGACCACGTCAGCAATGTGAGTCTGCTGTACCTCCCGGGGGAGGGGGCGGTGGATCGTTATGTCAAGCAGCGACCCGTCCCGTTCGCTGAGTACATTCCCTACCGGGACTTCTTCCGGTTCTTCAGCGACAAGGTGGACCTGGTGGCGCGGGACTTCGTCGGCGGGGAGGAACCGGGGGTGATGACGGTGCCGATCAGCGACGGGCAGGTGGTGCTGGGCATCGCCATCTGCTTCGAGGTGGTCGTCGATGAGTTGATGCGCGAAAACGTGCAGCAGGGGGCGGAGGTGCTGTTCGTGCCCACCAACAACGCCACCTTCGGGTTCACGGACGAGTCGGTCCAGCAACTGGCCGCGTCCCGCGTCAAGGCGGTCGAGCTCGGTCGCCCTGTGGTGCACGTGAGCACCGTGGGCATCAGCGGGCTGGTGCTGCCGGACGGCAGCGTGCACGAACGCACCGAGCTGTTCACCCAGGACATCATCTCCGGCTCGGTCCCGCGTCGGACCGAACTGACCCTGGCCACCCGCCTGGCGGGTTGGCCGGAGCGGGTGGCTGTCGCGGGTCTGGCCGTGGCCGTGCTCGGCACGGTCGTGGCCCGCCGCCGGGGTTAGGCTTGCAGTTCAGCGACCAGCGTCGACCACCACGGCCGTCAGGACCCTTCACGCATGACCACGACCTTTGAGCGGGTGCTCGTCCTCATCCCCACCTACAACGAGCGGGAGTCACTGCCCGGTGTCGTTGGACGGGTGCGGTCAGCGGTTCCGAGCGTCGACATCCTGGTGCTCGACGACAACAGCCCGGATGGGACGGGTGCGATCGCCGAGGCGCTGGCGGCCGAGGACGATCACGTCACCGTGCTGCATCGAGCGGGCAAGCAGGGGCTTGGCCCGGCCTACCTGGCAGGCTTCTCGTGGGCCATGCAGGAGGGCTATGACGCGGTCGTGGAGATGGATGCCGACGGCTCACACCTGCCGGAGCAACTTAGCTCGCTCCTGGAGGCCGCGGCCGACGCAGACCTGGTGGTCGGGTCCCGGTGGGTGCCCGGGGGAGCGACCCACAACTGGCCGGTGTCGCGCACGATGCTGAGCCGGGGGGCCAACCTGTATGCACGGGCCGCGCTGGGCATCCCGGTGCGGGACGCCACGGCCGGGTATCGGGTCTACCGCACCTCTGCGCTGCGGGCCATGGACCTTGACGGCGTGGCGTCGCAGGGCTACTGCTTCCAGGTCGACCTGACACTGCGGGCCATTGATCGTGGACTGCGGGTCGTGGAGGTGCCCATCGACTTTGTTGAGCGGGAGATCGGCTCGTCCAAGATGGACGGCAGCATCGTGCGCGAGGCGCTGGGCAGGGTCACCCTCTGGGGTGCCCAGCGACGCGGGTCCCAGGTGACCTCTCGCCTGCGGACCCTGGGCCGGAGCACGGGTGGAACATGGCACGAGCTGACGGACTGAGCGGGCCGCTCCCACCCCGGGGCAGGCCCGGGGGAGGGAGCGGGCAGGGCGCCGGCGGGCAGGGCGGACGAGGGTCCGCGACAGGTCGGCGCCGGCCACCGCGCAGACTGAGACTGATCTTCGCCGGCTTCCTGCTGCTGGTGCTGGTCGAGATCCTGATCCTGATCGCGGCCTTCCGCACGATCGGTCCGTGGTGGACGATCGGGCTGCTGATCCTCTTCTCTGTGGCCGGAGCCTTCTTGGTGCGACGCGAGAGCGGACGCACCTGGCGTGCCCTGCGACAGGCCGTGGACTCGGGCCTGATGCCCGCCCGTGAGCTCGCCGACGCCAGCCTGGTGCTCGTCGGCGGCCTGTTCCTGTTGCTCCCCGGTTTTCTCAGCGACCTCGTCGGGATCTTCCTGATCCTGCCCATGACCCGGTCGCTGAGTCGGCGCCTGTTCGCCCTGGTCATCGGCAGCCGGGTCGTCACGGTGATGCCGGAGGGAATGATGGGCGGCGGGACCGGTGCGGCAGGCAGCGGGCCCGGCGCGACAGGGGCACCGGGCCACGGCCCGCGACGGGGTCCCACCGGGGGCGACATCATTGAGGGGGAGATCATCTCCGAGGATCCGCCGGAGCGCTGAGCGCTGAGCGTCCGCGCAGGTGCCTCACACCGCGCCAAGGCACGACACCGCCCCCAGGCACGACACCGCCCCCAGACACGACTCAGGCCCACCCGGTTGACCGGGTGGGCCTGAGTCACGAACGCTGTGGGTTGCCCGTCAGGCGGTGCGCTGACGGCGCGGCTTCTCGCCACGCTTCTCGCGCAGCAGCGCCAGACGCTCCTCCAGGAGCTCCTCGAGCTCGGGGATGGAGCGGCGCTCCAGGAGCATGTCCCAGTGGGTGCGCGGTGCCTTGGTCGGCTTGAGCTCCGGCTCGGGACCGTCGTTGAGCTTGGCGTTGAGCCCGCAGCGGCACTCCCAGGTCGCCGGGATCTCTGCCTCCACCGAGAACGGCAACTCGGTCACGTGCCCGTCGTCGCAGGTGTAGGCCACCATCTGACGCTCGGAGAAGGTGACCCCCTCATCGCTCTCGAAGGACAACCAGGAAAGGTTGGTGCCTCGAAGGGACCTCTCGGCCATGTTGAACTCCCATCGTGTTTGCGAACACGGTTAAACGTCCAGGTGGACTGTTGGTGTCAACGCTCATCTCGAGCGTGATGTTCCCACAGGCGGGGTCCTGAGACGCACGTCAGCGCGCTGCGCACACCGAAGAACTCGGTCTCGCAGAGACACCTTCTGGGGGATAGCCCTACATGCTAGCGAACCCGCGAGTCACTTAGCCAATCGGCAGGTCAGCGGCCCGAACGCTGTCCTTGGGGCGACTCAGGGACGGTGCTGGGACAGTGCTGGGGACCACACACTGCTCGGGTCCGTTCAAGTTGCGGGACCGCTCGTCGCGGGTCACGGTGGAGTCACTGCACCATCGATCACTGCACCATCGATCAAGGAGGATTCCCCATGGGTATCGGTGACAAGATCAAGAACGCGGCTGAGGAAGCCAAGGGCAAGACCAAGGAGGGTGTCGGCGACGCGACCGACAACACCTCGCTGGAGGCCGAGGGTCAGATGGACCAGGCCAAGGCCAAGACCAAGCAGGCCGGCGAGGACGTCAAGGACGCGTGGAAGGACGCCACTGACGGCTGACCGTCACAAAGACAGCACCACCTGCCACGTGCGCTGAGCACGGCAGGACCAGACAGGGCCGACCCGGCATTCGGGTCGGCCCTGTTGTCGTCACGTGGCGTGGCCTCATGAGGTCGCGTGGCTTCGTCACGTCGCGTGGTCTCATCCAGGCTGCGGCACCAGTGCGTGCAGCTCAGGCTCGTCCAGCGGACAGCTCAGCGCTTCTTGCGGCGCCGCAGTCGAGCCAACAGGGGCGACCCGGTCGTGGCCGCCGCCGCCCGTGGATGGGGGTCCTGCCCCACGATGCTGTCGTCCACACCGGCCTCCTCGAGTTGCTCGCGGGTGCGTTCGCCCGCCTCCTGCCCGGCCCGGGCGGTGAGAGCTCCCTCGGGCGTGGCGAAGGTGAGATCGGCGGCCTGCAGGTCGCCGGTGCGCAGGTCGATCTGCTCGGACAGATAGCGGATCGAGACCACGACCGAGGCCGCAACGGGAACGGCCAGGAATGCTCCGGGGATGCCGAACAGGGTGCCACCGGCGGCGACTGCCAGCAGGATCAGGACAGGGTGCATCTTCATGCTGCGGCTCTGCAGGAGAGGCTGCAGGACATTGCCCTCCAGCTGCTGGACCAGCAGCACGATGCCCAGGACCCACAGGGCCGTGACCCACCCATTGGACACCAGCGCCACCAGGACGGCGAGGGCGCCGGCAACGAAGGCACCCACGATCGGGATGAAGCCGGCCATGAACGTCAGGATCGCCAGCGCGGGTGCCAGGGGCACACCCAGGATGACCAGGCCCAGGCCGATAAAGAAGGCATCGACGGCACTGACGATCGCCTGGGTGCGGATAAAGCCGCCCAGCGTGAGCCAGACCCGGGTGAGCATTTCGGTCAGGTGCTCGCCGGCGGCGCGGCCGGCGTTGCGGCGCAGCCACGGCAGGAAGTCCGGACCGTCCTTGATGAAGAAGAAGGTCAGCACCAGGACGAGACCGAGGGTCACCAGGGCCGAGGTGGCGGCCGAGACGCCGGTGAAGACGCCTGAGGCGATGTCACTGGCGCGTTCCTGCAACCAGCCGGTGGCCTCCTGGATTGCGCTATCCAGCTGCTCGTTGTCCAGGTTGACCGGGGGACCGCCCAACCACTGGCGCACCGTGGTGATGCCCTCGCTGGCCCGATCGACCACGTCACCGGTCTGGGCGATGATCGAGGGAGCGATCGCCGCGAGCGTGCCCAGCACCACCAGCAGCGACACCAGGAGCGTCAGGGCTGCCGCCAGGCCCGATGGGACGCCTCGGCGGCGCATCCAGCTCACCGGACCCGACAGCACGGTCGCGACGATGAGGGCCAGCATCACGGGGAGGATCCCGACCCACACCTTGGCGAGCAGCCACAGCAGGATGGCGGCCGCGACGACGACGATGATGAACCGCAGCGACCACTTGGCGGTCACGGCCATCGCGTCGCCGACGATCTTGCCGCGGTCGATCCCGATGTTGCCCCCAGCCGGGGTCACCCCGAAGCGAGCCGTCTGCTCGTCCTCTGAGGTGGACTGGTCATTGCTCACAGGAGTCTCCCGGGTGCGTCGTGCTGTGGGCAGCCATCATGACTGATCCAGCGGGCGAATCTGGACCGTGGTGGACAGGGTGTGCTCGGCGCCGGGCTCCAGGCGCACCGCGTCGTCGCCGACGCTGGCGGCCTCCACGCACACCATGACCGGCCACTCCCCGTCCTGGAAGTCGCTCATTGCCGCGGCCTTGTCGACCCACGGGTTCCACACCACGGTGTTGGCTGAACCTGCCTTCTCGATGACCAGCGTGCGGTCGAATACCGGGTCGTGCACCTGCACCGCGCCCTCAGCGCGATAGACCCGGTCGGTCTCACCACTGAAGCTCAGCTGCCCCTCCTGGCTCCCCTCCGACTGCAGCACCTTGTCGAAGTAGCGGGTGCCCTCGAGCCCAGTGAGCCGGACCCGGCGGATGTCCCCGACGTGCAGGTAGGTGTGCAGCGCCGCCTCGAAGTCCCACGGCTCGGTGTCGTCATTGCGGACCGTGAGGCTGATCGTGGCCGACTCGGAGACAGTCACCTCCACCCGGGCGGTGAAGGCGTGCGGGAAGTGCTGCGCCCCGTCGGTGGCGGCGACGTCGGCGGGGGTCAGCTCCCAGAGCAGCCGCACGGTGCCATCCTCGGTGCTCTCCTCCAGGAGGCGCCACGGCGCGATGCGTGCGAATCCGTGGGCGGGGGTCAGGTCGCCGCCCCGGCCCGGCCCGAACCAGGGCCAGCACACCGGCACGCCGCCGCGGATCGGTGTCCCCACGGCATACTCCGAGGCCTGGCTCACCCAGATCACCGGGACCTCACCCACCCGCCACTCGGTGAGGTGGGCGCCCTGGTCATGGACCGTGACGGTCCCGGTGGCGGTGTCGTGGGTGCGGCCGGTCATGGGTTGCCTCCGGAGTAGCCGGTGATGAGGACGATGCAGACGCCAGCGAGCACGATCATGCCTACCGGCAGGCTGAGGGCGGCACCGATGAGGATGCCCAGGCCCCAGCGTCGGGTGGCGGGTGCGATCAGCATGATGATGACGGCCAGGGCCGCGCCCAGGGCGAGCCACGGATAGAGGTCGGGCTGGGCGACCCCGACGAAGAACGTGCCGCCGACCAGCACCAGCCCGGCCAGGGCCCCGAGCCACAGGGGACGGGAGGACTGCTTCTCCGGCGCGGGGTATGCCGAGGGGTAGCCGTGCTGGTGGCCGTACCCCTGCACGGCGCCGGGAGGCGGCGGGGGACCGGCGCCGTAGGACGGTGGACCCTGGGGTGGTTGCCCGTAGTAGGGCTGTTGGCCGGGGGGTGGCTGTCCGTAGTAGGGCTGCTGGCCGGCGGGCGGTTGGCCAGGCGGTGGGGGTTTGAACGGGTCGAACGGCTCGTCCTCGGGTGGCCTGGGCTGGTCGCTCACGGGCTCACCACCCACCAGATCCCGACGCCTCCGGCCACCACGAGCAGCCCGAGGTAGGCCAGCACCAGTCGGGTGTCGCGCAGCAGGCACCGGGAGCGGGTCAGACCGGCGCGTCGCGCCTTCCAGTAGCCCACGAAGCCCAGCCCGGCGAAGAAGACCAGGGCGAAGGGCCCCGCCAGCCACCCCAGCAGCGCCACGGTGGCGAAGATGCACAGCCGGAGCGGGTCGAAGGGTGCCGCCGGTGACTGGTCCGGCGTCACGGAGGTGCCTGGCGTGCCGGGCTCAACCGAGGGTCGCTGCGTCCCAGGCTCGACCGCGGGCCCGTCGGCCCGTGGTGGACCGCCCCGTGGTGGACCTGATCGCGGACCGGATCGGGTGGGACCGATGCTCGCCGTCATGGCGTCACCTCCAGCAGATTTGCTCGACCTCCGGTCGAGGTTGAGATCCGGGTGCGAGACAACGGCGCCCAGGCCTGCACGGCACAGAACGGGGCGCACTGGTGGGAAGCGTCCTGCTCGTTGACCGTCGCGACGTGCACACAGCACTGGGTCAGCCGCTCCTCGATCATGGTGTTGATGTCCATGAACGGCTTGACCGTCACGCGCAGCACCCGCTCGCCAAGCATGGCCCGCAGCCGTGCCTGACCCCCGGGCAGCTGCGCCGAGGCGAGCCGGGTCAGGGTGCCGATGCCGATGTCACAGTTGGTGCAAATGTCGCGCCACAGCGAGCCGATGTCCGGGTGGGAGAGCGAGGACTGCTCGCTGAGCAGGTCCAGCAGACTGTCCTTGACGACCCTGCGCAGATGGGCCGGCAGCTCCTGGTCGGCGATGCGGTTGGCCAGCACGTCGGGCTCGAGGTCGAGGAACTCCTTGAGCCGGTCGGGCCCGATCAGTTGCACGAGTGACTTCCACTCGCCGGAGTCGTCGCGCAGCAGGTAGCCGACCGAGCAGCAGTGCGGGTGGGAGCAGGGCAGGGCCGTCAGGTCCCGCCAGGTCACCCGCCCGTCGGTCTGCGGGCCCAGGCGGGAGAGCACCCCGGTGTGGGTGAGGCGGTCCATCGCGTCGATCCCGGCGGAGCGTCCGGAGCCGAAGACCGGCTGGATGGTCACCCCGCCGACATAGGGGGTGGCCAGGCCCAGGTCGAGGACGGCACCGATCTCGTCGTCGTTGACCCCGAGCGCGGCGGTCATGGTCAGGGTGGTGAAGATGCCGTTCTCGGAGAGCCGTCGGATGGCCGTCTCCTTGAACCGGCGCAGGTCGGCGCCCCGGTGGTGCCGCGAGGCCTGCGCGGTCAGCCCGTCGAACTGCAGATAGACCTCGACGCGTTCGCGGTGCCGCTTGAGCAGGGCGAGCAGGGCGTCGTCCCGGGCAATGCGCAGGCCGTTGGTGTTAACCAGGATCCGCACGATGGGCCGGGCGACGGCAGCCTCGAGGAGCTCCTCGAACTGCGGGTGCAGCGTTGGCTCGCCACCGGAGATCATCAGCACGTCGAGGCGGTTGTTCTCTCGCGACAGCCGGGTGTCGATCGAGGCCAGTACCTGCTCCAGCGGTGCGGTCGCCGCCAGTTGTGGGGCGGACTCGGCAAAGCAGGTGGGGCAGCGCAGGTTGCAGTGGTCGGTGATGTCCTCGAGCAGGATGCAGGTGTGCTGGGTCTGCATCTGGGGCAGCCCGTCGGCGTATGCCGAGGGGACGGGTTTGAAGTTGCCGGTGACGTCCGCGGTGTGTTCCTTGGTCGGTGCCGTCCACTCCTCGAGGTACCGCAGGATCTCGGCCGACTCGTCATACAGAGTGCGCACGAAACCGTGGTCGGGGCAGCCGCGCTCCAGGTAGATCTTGCCGCCGCGGTCGGCGAGCCAGCCGGAGAGCCGGCGCACCTCCTCCAGCGGCCGGTCCGGAGCCTCCTGGTCGCAGTGAGGGCAGAAGGCGTTGACATAGCGGTGCACCCGGAAGTCCCGCAGTGCTGCCCCCTCGCCGACGCGCACGCCGCTCACCGGACCTGCTCCTCGATCGCCTGCGCCACGTGCCACTCCTGTCGTTGATAGACCCCACGGTGAGCCTGCCATGCAATCCGGGCCAGGACGAGGGGAATCGCCACGGCCAGAAAGAGTTGTGGTCGGGTCAGACCCCACCACACCACCTCGTTGCCGCGCACGAACTCGACGAGGAAACGGAAGATGGCATAGCTGGCGATGTAGAGGACGAAGGTCTCGCCCTGGGGGAGGCGGTGCCGCGCCAGGCTCCAGACGATGACCCCGAAGGCGATCGTGTGGAAGGCGACCTCATAGAGCAGGCTCGGGTGCAGCGCGACCCCGGCCACCGCGCCGAGCCGCTCAGCGGTCGGGACATCCAGCACCGGTCCGACGCCGAGCGAGCTGACCGTGCCGGGCAGCTCGGTGAGGTGACAGCCCACCCGGCCCACCGCCATACCGAGGGCGACAGCAGGGACGAAGAGGTCACCGGTGCGGGTGCGGTAACCGGTGAGCCGCTTGGCCAGGTGCACTCCGAGCCACGCGCCGACCAGTCCGCCGAGGATGCTGCGGTTGCCATAGAGCCACTGCTCGGCGAGCGAGGCATTTGCCCGCAGGTCCACGTCCTGCAGCCAGGTCCCCAGGCGCATGAAGACGGCCCCGCCGATCAGGGCACCGGCGATGATGGCCAGCATCCGCTCATCCCGCCCAGCACCGGTGCGGACCAGCTGGAAGCCCAGGACCACCAGGGCGACCACCACGCCCAGGGCCACGAAGAACTCGTGCGTGCCGATCGGCAGGGAGGTGCCGGTCAGGTCGCCGAGCGTGGGATACATGCCGTCAACTTAGTGCCGGTGGACCCTCAGACCGGTGAGGTGGCCGGTGAGAGGGACCCGTCAACCATCTCCACCACCCGGTCGCAGTGCTCCAGGACGTCGTGGTCGTGGGTCACCATGACCACCGCGAGCTCCTTCTCGTGGCACTGGGCGGCGAGGAGGGACACGATGTCGTGGCTGCGCCTCGAGCAGGTCCCGCTCGCGCGCGGCACGGTGCTCCGGGACCGTGGGCTGGCTGATGCGGGGCATGGAGGTGACCCTACGTGGGTCGGCCCCAGCGAGTCAGGACACTGAGGGAGCAGCGAGTCAGGGCGCAGAGGGAGCAGCGAGTCAGGGCGCAGAGGCAGCAGCGAGTCAGGACACTCAGGGAGCTGCGGGTCAGGGCACCTAGGCAGCGATGAACTGCACCAGGAGGATCTTGACGATGATGCCGAGGGCGAAGAGCGCGGCATAGCCGGCCTCCACGCGCTCGTCCGTGACGCGGCTGTTGGCATGGGCCAGGATCGCCGGCTGTCCCACAAACCCGGCGAGCCCGCCTGCGGCACGGGCGGTGCTCACCCCCACGAGCCTGGCCACCAGCAGGAAGAGCACGCCGGCCAGCACGGTGAGGAGGACCGCGGTCAGCACGACGCGCAGGCCCGCGGCCGTGAAGGCCTGGTCGGCGAAGGCCTGTCCGGAGGCGAGCCCGGTCGCTCCGAGAAAGACCAGGAGCCCCAGCTGTCTGATGGTGAGGTTGGCCGCAAGAGGCAGGCCCCACACCAGCGGTCCGGTGCGCTCCAGACGCCCCAGCACCATGCCGACCACGAGCGGCCCGGCGGCTGATCCGAGGGCAAAGCTCAGTCCGCCGGGCAGCGGCAGGGTGATCAGCCCGATGGCCAGCCCCAGGGCCAGGCCGACGCCCAGGGAGAGGGCGTCGATCTCGCTGACCTTGCGCTCGGAGTCGCCAAACAGGCCGCGCACCTCGCCCAGTCGCCCCCGGGGCACGATCACCCGCACCCGGTCCCCGAGGTCCAGGACGAAGTCATCGGAGGCGAGCAGGTCCAGGTCACCGCGCCGGACGCGGGTGACGATGCCTTCGTAGCGTCCGGGCACGTCGAGCTCACCGATCGTGCGGCCGGCCACGCGACGGTCGGAGACCACGAAGCGGCGGTAGTCGACCTCCCGCCGGTCGTGGGCGAGGTGCTCATCGACGCGGTGCCCCAGGTGGTCACGCGCGGCGATCACCGCCTCCGTGGGGCCGACCACGACGACGCGGTCGCCGACGCGCAGCTCCTCGTCGGGAGTCACGACCCGGGTGCGTCCCCCGCGTGCCAGATAGGAGAGCCGGACCGTGCCGTCGGAGATGCCCGGCACCTGGCTCAACCGGGTCGGGCGGTCCACCTGCACCGAGATGTCCACCAGCGCGATGCCAGCCGCCGAGTCCGGCTCGGTGCGGGCGACCCACGGCCGCGACAGGGCCACGGAGACCACCAGGATCGTGACGATGACACCCACGGGATAGGCGAGGGAGTAGCCGACGGCCGGCTCGTCCGTGCCCGCGACCGCCGTTGCTGCCGCGAGGGCAGGGGTGGAGGTCAGCGCCCCGGAGAAGGTCCCGGCGGCCAGCGCAGGACTGAGGCCGAGACCCCCGCCGAGGAGCATCGTGGCCACGGCGACGACGACCAGCACGGCGGCGGCACCCACCATCAACGGCAGTTGGCGGCGCAGGTCACGGAAGAAGGCGGCCCCCGCGGCGATGCCGACGGTGTAGACGAACAGGGCCAGCCCCAGACTCTGCAAGAGCTCCAGCCCCTCGCCCAGTCGCGGGTCCAACGCACCCACCGCGAGTCCGACGAAGAGCGCTCCGGCCGGGCCGAAGCGCAGCGGACCGAACGGGATGGCTCCGATCAGGGTGCCGGCAGCCACGACGAGCATCATCGTCAGCAGGGGCGAG
The DNA here is from genome assembly GCF_007197575.1 of Ornithinimicrobium ciconiae. NCBI lineage: Bacteria > Bacillati > Actinomycetota > Actinomycetes > Micrococcales > Ornithinimicrobiaceae > Ornithinimicrobium > Ornithinimicrobium ciconiae. The sequence goes on along the minus strand of NZ_CP041616.1, from coordinate 2,333,270 downwards.
GAGGCCAGGACGTCCAGCATGGAACCAGCGTCTCACTCCGCTGCGTCAGTGCAGCAGAGGCCGAGGGTAGGCTCGGGCCGCAGTCGACACATCACCAGAGGGGACAGGCGTGAGCACGCACAACGGACCGGAGCACGGCGAGGGCAATCAGCGGGGGGCAAACCCCCAGCACAGTGGCTCGTATGCCGGCCAGCAGGGGACACCCACCGGCGCACCGGCGCAGGGACAGCAGGGCCCGGCACCCCAGGGGCTGGGACCGCAGGGGCAGGGGCCGCAGGGGCAGGGGCCGCAGGGCGGCTGGGGCCAGAGTGGTCCCGGTCAGGGTCCCCAGGGGCCAGGACCCAGCCAGTACGGCGCACCGCACCAGGGCGGTTACGGGCCGGGTGGACCCGGGCAGGGCGGCTTTGGCCAGCCCGGCACGCCGGGACCGGGGCCAGCACAGGGGGGCGGTCAGTCCGCGCCCCTGACAGCGCCCACCCAGGAGGCACCCACGGCGGGCACCTCCTCGATGAGCACGGGCGACATCGTGCGCATCGTGCTGCACGTGCTCGCGCTGCTGCTCGTGGTGCTCGGCATCTCGATCGACATGGACGACCGCGGCGGACAGCTGTGGGGTGACACCTGGACCTGGGCCGGCTTCGCGACCTTGATGGCCCTCCTCCAGGGCGCGGCGCTGCTGCCGCGCACTGCGATGGGTGGGGTCGGCTGGACGCTCGGGGCCGTCGGCGCTGGTGGACTACTCCTGTTCTGGACCCTGCTGATGCTGCCGATGATCAGCACCAACATGGCCTTCCTGGTCACCCTGGGCACGGCCTGCGCCACCGCTGCGGTGCTGCTGAGCCCCGACCGCAAGCTCTGAGCAGTGCCCGGCACACACCGTCAGCGGACCGCTGTCCTGGCAGCGGGTCTGCTGATCGTGCTCGCCCTCGGACTGCCGTGGACCATGGACACGATGGAGCACGTCCCGGGGTGGATGACCGCGGGCACCTGCCTCATGGACTCGGACGGCATGATGACGTGCACCGGTGGCTTTGTCTCACCCGGCTACTACGTGGGGTCCGGGGCAGCCAGCGGCGCCAACACGGTCGCCCGCGTCTTCCTGGTCGGTGCACTCGCGCTCGTGGTGCTTGCGTGGCGGCAGGGTCAGCGCGCGTGGTTCGTCGTGGCCGGTGTCGGCGTCGGGCTGAGCATCCTGCTGGTCGGCATGAGCGTCCAGGGCGGACAGGTCGCCGCGGCCGGGGCGGCTGCGCTCCTGCTGTATGCCGGGCTCAGCGGCGGTGCCGTCCGCGCCCGATCCACAGCGTGAGGCCGATGCCGACGATCATGCCGAGCCCGAACGCCGGCACGATGTAGGTCATCCGCCACCAGAGCAGTCGCAGTCCCCACCAGGCCAGGAAGAGCACCACCAGCCCGATCAGCAGGCTCCAACCGGTGCGGCTCACGCGTGCCTCGCAGGTGACTGCAGGCGCCGGTGCCACCACCAGAAGGTGGTGCCGATCATGGCGAAGATGGCGCTGGAGACGGCGAGCACCAGCAGCGAACCGGTGACCAGGGGCGAGATGGCCCCCGCCAGCAGGGCGTTGAAGATCAGACTGGCGAAGCTGGCCAGCGATGCTGCCGCCCCGCGGTGGTGCGGGAACAGGTCGAGCATCGACAGTTGCAGGACAGGGAAGGCGATGGACACGGCCAGGGCGATCAGACCCGGTCCCAGCACGGCATACGGCAGCCGCGGCAGGAGCATCATGAGGGCGACGTTAAGGGTTGCGGCAACCAGAGCGAGGGCGACCGCACGGTCGACCAGGAGTGCGGTCTCCACCCGACCAGCCAGGCGTCCGGACAACCACGCGCCGATGACCAACCCGCCGATCAGGGGCACGAACAGGATCCAGAAGTCCTGCTCGCCCTTGCCGAACAGGTCGACCACGATGATCGGCGCGGAGACGATGTAGACGAACTGTCCGGCGAAGAGGAAGGTGGTGGCCAGGGCCAGCCGGGCAAAGCCGGGATGGCGCCCCACCTCCAGCAGGCCGGAGAGGATCGGGCCCACGCGCAAGGGGTGCCGGTCCTCCGGCGGGAGGGTCTCTGGCAGGCCCGTCGCGGTCAGCACGGCGATGAACACGCCATAGCCGGCGATGGCCCAGAAGATGATCGGCCACGGACCCCACGCCAGCAGGAGGCCACCGGCGACGGGAGCGATCGCCGGGGCGATGCTGAAGATCATCATGACCTGGCTCATCAGACGGTGAGCCTCAGGACCGCTGTAGAGGTCACGGATGACGGCTCGGCTGACGATCGTGGCGGCTCCGGCGGAGGCGCCCTGCAGCGCCCGGAAGGCCAGCAGCACCGGCAGGCTGGGGGAGAGGGCACACCCGATCGTGGCCAGCACATAGATCCCCAGGCCGGTGAGCATCACCGGTTTGCGCCCGACTGTGTCCGAGATGGGGCCGTGGAAGATGCTCATCACGGCAAAGGACAGCAGATAGACGCTGGTGACCTGCTGCAGCGCCGCCTCGCTGGCCCCGAAGTCGCGTCCCATCGCCTCGAAGCCGGGGAAGACGGTGTCGATGGTGAAGGGGCCGATCATGGCCAGCGAGGCCAGGATCGTGATGGTGAGCAGGCTGGCCCGCGCCGGCCCCCAGGTGGGGGCCGAGGAAGGGGTGGTCACCCGGGCAGGTTAACTGGCCTGGCACCCTGCCTGGCACCCGGCATACTCGAGGCAGCGGTCAGCCGAGGCCGAGAAACTCCCGGATCGCGGGGATCTCTCGCCGTGCCTGAGCAAGACCCGCCTCGTGGCTGGCCCGCAGCTTGCTGACGTTGCGCTCACCGTTGCTCACCGGCATCTGCTCAGGGACGAAGAGATAGGCCCGTCCCTCGCGCTCCAGCTCGAACAGCTCCTCCCGGGTCTGGTTGTAGCGGCGCGGCCGCGCCATCATCGCCTCGGTGACCGCCGGCAGCTTGCGGAAGTGACGGCGAAAGAACCACTCGCCGCCCTGGGGCGGCTTGCGGTAGTCGCGTGGGCGGGTGAGCACGGCGAGGAACTTGTCGTAGCCGTCGCCGCGAGCCGCGTCCAGCGGAATGCCTCCGGCGGGGCCAAGGGCGCCGTCGACGTAGATGTCCTCATCGATGACGACCGGGGGCATCAGCACCGGCATCGTGGAGGAGGCCTGGACCCGGATCATCAGGGCGTGGATGTCGGCATAGTCCTCCCTGCCCCAGTGCACCTGCTCACCGGTGCGGGCCCGGAACCCACAGATCCGCAGCTGGGCGGGGTCGGCGGCGAAGGTGTCCCAGTCGAACGCCAGCGCCTGACCGGGGAGCCCGGCCTGCTGGTAGATATATCGGGCGTTGAACAGCCCCTCGCCGCGGACGAAGGTGCGCAGGTCGCCGAACTGAGGGTCGGCGGCGAAGTCGGTGAACGAGCGCCGCGCCCGCGAGGGGTCGCGGGACAGGTAGTTGCAGGCGTTGCTCGCACCTGCGGAGACACCGCCGACCCAGTCGAGGTGGAGCTGTGCCTCCAGCAGCGCGACGACCAGTCCGGAGGTGTAGCTTGCACGCATGCCACCGCCTTCGAAGAGCAGGGCGGTGTCGGTGACGTTAGGAGCGACCTCTGGCACGCCCCTACGCTATCGCTGTGCCGGGGTCGCGGTCGGCTCCCGGTGGCTCAGGTGCCGTGGGCGCTCGAAGAAGAGGGCGGCGAGGGTCCCGAGCAGGATGACTCCGATCGGTAGGTAGAGGGACTGGGCCATGGCCCGTGAGATCCCTTCCGCGACGTCGGGAGGCAGCCCGGCAGAGCCACCCCCCGGCATACTCATCGCACCCGCGCCCGGCCCACCGGCTGGCAGGTGCGCGGCGATCCGGGTCTGCATCAGCACGGCGATCGCGGAGCTGCCGAGCACCGCGCCCAGCTGGCGGGTCGTGTTGTAGATGCCGGCACCGGCCCCTGCGCCCGCCATCGGCAGATTGCGGGTCGCGGTGGTCGACAAGGGTCCCCAGATCAGCGGGTTGGCGATCCCGAGCACCGCGGCGGCCGCGAGCGCCTGCCACAGCGGTGCCGTCGGCGTCATGCCCAGACTCAGCAACCACAGACCCACTGCCAGCAGCGCGGTCCCGGACCCGACCAGCACCCTGGGATGGACGCGGTCGGTGAGCAGTCCCGCCTGACGGGCCAGCAGGAAGGAGAGGATCGAGGAGGGAGCCATGACGAGGGCAGCCTGGGTGGGGGACAGGCCGCGCACCGACTGGGCCCAGATATAGAACGGGAAGATCATCGCGGTGATGGTGAACCCCATGGTCGTGATGCCGAGGTTGGCCAGGGAGAAGTTGCGGTCCCGGAACAGGCTCAGCGGCACCAGCGGCTCGCGGGTGTTGAGAGCCTGCCAGGCGACGAAGATCACCATCAGGAGCACCCCCACGCCGATGAGCAGAGGGACGCTGACCCAGCGCCAGATGGTGCCCCAGTCATAGGCCTGCCCCTCCTGGATCCCGAACACGACGGCGAACAGGCCCGCCGCGCTGAGGAGGACCCCGAGCAGGTCCATGGCGTGGGAGTGGGTCTCCAGCCGCGGCACGAGACGCCAGGCGAGCACCCAACCGATCAGGCCGATGGGCAGGTTGACGAAGAAGATCCACTCCCAGCCCAGCGCGTCGATCAGCACCCCGCCAAGCAGCGGGCCCGCCAGTGTCGCGACACCGGCGGTCGCGCCCCACAGTGCCATCGCGGTGCCGCGCCGCTCCGCCGGGAACGTCCGGGTGATGACCGTCATCGTCTGTGGGGTCATCATCGAGGCACCCAGTCCCTGCACGATCCGGGCGGCGATGAGCCCGCCGAGACCCAGTCCCAGCTCGCCGGAGAGTCCGCACCACAGGGAGGCCAGCGTGAAGACGGCCAGCCCGGTCAGATAGACGGGCCGGGGTCCGAAGCGGTCACCCAGGCGTCCGGTGATCAGGAGGGGCACGGCATACGCCAGGAGGTAGGCGGAGGTGACCCACAGCACCCCGTTGACGTCGGTCTCAAACTCCGCCATCAGGGTCGGCGTGGCCACGGAGACGATGGTCGAGTCGACCAGGATCATGAAGAAGCCGATGACCAGCGCCCACAGGGCCGGCCAGGGGCTGCGCGGGGGAGCAGCACCTCGGGGACGAGTCACGGCCAGCCACTGTACGCCCGGATTCCGACCGTTGACGGCGGGCCGTCAGGAGGCCTGCGGCCCGCCCCTGGTGATCAGGGTCAGGGCGCTGACCGGCCGCCCACCGAGGCGATCCCCAGCCACGTGTGCCGGTTGCCGGCCCAGCACCAGCCGACCTTGGGAGCGTTGCGCTGCTCGGCCCCGTCCCGCCCGGTGCCATTGCTGATCCAAAGGGCTGGCACCCGGGCGTCCAGCTGCCCGGACCGCCGTCCCGGCTTGCGGGACCCGGTCGTCATGAAGCAGTGGTTGCGCCCGATGACCTCGGGCGACTGCAGCGCCCAGCTGAGCCCCTCGTGCAGGGTCATCAGGTCACGACCTCGGGCGCGCACCCGAGGGTCGACCTCGTCGGGGGACTGGTTGGCGAACTCATCGCCACGCTGCGGGTCCAGCACCGCATAGAGCTCGGTGTCGGGGACGTGGGTGTCCGGGGCCGGGCCGAACTCGGCGAGGTCGTGCAGGTCCGAGACGACAAACCCCGGCTTGCCATCCAGGCGCAGCACCTGGGTCAGGTCGGCGGCTGCCAGCAGGCGTGGGTGGATGACCAGCAGGTCACCGGCGAGGGACTGGGGGAGGGGTGGCAGGTCGAGACCGAGGGCGACGAGGTGGTGGTGCTGGGCGGCGAGGTCGGGCAGCATGAGGCCTCCAGAGTGAGCGGACTGATCCCAACGTCCGTGGGTGCCGGGGGTATTCCCGGGTGTCGGGGCCGTGGTGCACACTGGCCGCGTGCCCGAACGTCCCGAGGTGCCCGCCGCGATGATCCACCGACTTGACGGGATCTTTGCCGCCCTGCCAGAGACCTACCGCGAGGGTGCCTGGGTGGGGGAGCGGTGGCGGGTCGGCCAGGCCACGGTGGCCCACGTCTTCGGTGGGGAGGACCAGCAGTTCCGCATCGTGTTCCGGGCTCCTGACTCAGAGGTGATGACCTTTGAGCACCTGGGGGTGCCCTACTTCAAGGCCGGCTGGGGGAGCAACGTCGTGGGCGTCGTCATTGACGCCGACACCGACTGGGACGACATTGACGCCGACACCGACTGGGACGACCTGGCAGAGATGCTGACCGACTCCTACTGCATCCAGGCACCTGTTCACCTGGTGTCCCTCCTGGGCGACCTCGCGGCGCCGTCGTGATCCTGCCACCTGTGCGCGACCCCCGGCTGGTGACGATCCGGCGCGGTGGGAGCCTCACCGATGATGATCACCGCCTCCTTGCGCTGTGGTCGGCAGCCTGCGCGGAGCACGTCCTACCCCTGTTCGAACAGGGCGCGCCCGGTGACCTGCGTCCCCGGGCTGCAGTTGAGGCCATCCGAGCCTGGACGCGGGGGGAGACGGGCATGATGGCCGCCCGTGCCACGGGCGGGCACGCCATGGCAGCTGCTCGTGACAAGCACGGTGCGGTCCGGTTCGCCGCCTACGCAGCGGGACAGGCGGCCTGCGTCGCCCAAGTCGCGGAGCATGACCTCGGTGCCGCTGCCTATGCGATCAAGGCGGTCCGGGCCAGTGTCGATGACACAGCATCGGACGAGGCGGGACGTGCGGAGTGCCGCTGGCAGCACGCCCAGTTGCCGGCCCCTGTCCGCAGCCTCGTCCTGGCCGACCAGGCACGGCGCAATCCGTTGTGCTGGTTCGTTTTTGACGTGTGAGTGCGGTCCCGGGGGCAGGCCACGGCGTTGGGGCGTGGCCAACGTTGGGACGTGACGAAGGCTCAGCGCGGGCCGTGGACCAGTTCATTGCGGTGCGCGGTGTACTGACGTTTGCCCACCAACCTCCAGATCAGCCGGACCGGGGCCGGGAGGTGCTTGCGCAGCCACTGGTCCCCACCGTCTGGCTGAGCAGCCAGGATCTGTCCGAGCATCGGAAAGGTCTGCCCGCGGGGCGTTGCCTTGCGCCCGTGCGCGCTGGCCGCGTCGAACTCCTTCTGGGTGAGCACTGCCGCCATGACGGGCACGATGGTCTCCTCCTCGTCAGGCAGGTGCTCGGCGAGTGCGGCGTTGATGCCGGTGAGGGCCTCGCGGATGGCTCTGGCGTCGTCTGACGCTGCGCTCTCAGCCCACCTGGGCAGGGCTGCGTCCAGCACGTTCAGGTGCACGAGCATCTCCGCGTGCTGACGCTTCATCCGGTCCACGTGTAGGACACAGGCCGGCGCGCGTTCGGTCAGCGGATCCCAGAAGCGCCCGTCCTCGAACTCGTGGTGCGCGTGCAGCGATCCTGAGAGGGTGGACAGGTGCCGGGCTACGACAGCTGCATGGGCAGTGTCTCCGTCGGGCACCCCGTCGACCAGCGTGGGGCCCTCACGGAATCCGGTTCGGAACATGCGGTGGATCTCGACCATTCCGCTGGCGTCACATGGCATCTCTGGCTCCCGACACGGGTGAAGAACCTCTGGATCGTCGGCGGATCCGTCGACAGTTCTGAGAGTAGGGCCGAGGTGGTCGCCGCACAACGAAGTTTCTTGGGTGTGGCCCTGTCCGATCGGGTGCTCTTCCTGGAGCGGTCACACCTTCTTGTTCCTGCCGCTGTCACAAACGTCGGGACTAGTGTCGGGGGAGTGAGCACCCGGCCGAATGCCCGACGCGACCTGCCCTTCTTGAGGTCCGGTCCACTCTCCCACGTCCATCTGGATGCCTGGCCCCTGCTTGATGCGCACCTGGAGCGTTGGGGCTATCTGCGTGTGGAACTCGATGGGCGCCAGATGACCTCCCGGCCCGCTGCACACCGGCACATCGGTCAGGCCTTCGGGTTTCCTGACTGGTATGGCGCCGGGTGGGACGCCTTCAACGACTGCATCGGCCAGTTTGTCGTGGATCATGACGGTGCCCGCGTCGCCGCCATCTGGCGTCATCTGGACGTGATGGCGCAGGCTGCGCCGGCCACCATGGCCGAGGTCGGTTGGGGTTTGCTCGAGACGCAGATCGGCGACATGCCGGCCCAGAACCCGGCCAACCGCACTCGGATCGAGTTAGCCGTCTTCGCTCTGGGGGAGGGGCCGGATTTCGATCGTCCACGTGAGGACCGGTGATCAACAGCCGGTGACGCTCTGCCACAGAGGAGATGATTGTCGCCCGCCAAACTAGATGTCAGTCTTCACCTGGACGCTGACATCTGGAGTGGCGCTGAGCCGTCCCCTCTGTGCCACCTCAGTTGTCAGTTTTCCGGCGCCAAGAGGCCGCGTGCCTGCCGCCGCCGTGCCCGAGACGCGCAGTATGTCGTCACTCAGCAGAGCGGTCAGAGAAGCGAGTAGGCCTCAGGCCGGTGAAGGGTGCCGGTCGACGTAGTCCTGGATGGCCTGGCGCATGATGCTGGCTGGGCGGGTCGCAGTGCGGGTGGCCAGCTCGTCGACCTGGTCGCTGAGCTCCTGGGGGAGGCGCACCTGGCGCCGGGGCGAGTGCGCTCCAGGGGTGGCCGTGGGGTCAAGCGCGGGACGGCCACCCGCGCGGCGGAGGACCTCCGCACCGAACTCTGCGGCGGCGTGACCCCGCAGTGCGCTCTTGCTGTCCTTTGGCAGCTCCATGTCGTGCTCGGCCCAGTCGGCCGCGTCGCTGTAGTCCTTGCTCATCACTCTCACTCCTCATCCATCCGTCGTAGGTGTTTGGCTCGGGCGGGCATCACGTGAAAGATCACCACCGTGCTGGGGGCACGATCTCTGCCATGACCTCCAGAAGCGGCTGTGCCGGAATCCGTGACGGGCCGATGAACAGGGTCGGCTTCAATCGTCCCGGGACTCGGGGCTCGTCGAACTCCCGCTCGACGTACCGTGCATGCTCCATCGCCCAGAGAGCATCGGTGTGACTGATCCCGTGCTTGTCGGCGCTTTCGGTGAACTCGATGGCCACACCTGTAGTGTATTACAAAACCCTAGGTTGTGAATTACAAAACCAAACCGTGTGTAGGGTGCGCGCTCGACAGCTGGACCTGGCTCCGGTCGTCTTGCGGCAAACGGTCACATCGGTGCCTGCCCGCGCACCTACCTCGAGTGAGCGCTTGAAAGCGCGCAGGCCCCGGTAGGCGGCCGGCGCCAGCACTTATGTGTCACCAAGCCCTCACATGCGGTGTCAAACCCCGACTTCGCTGCCATCGCTCAGCGAATATTGGGACACTCTTCCACGGTGCGATCCGTTACGCCGATAAGGTACATTATGTCAAGTACCCCTTTCCGAGGTGATCTCCGCGCCCTGCTCCGACCCCACCACTGCCCACCGGGCGACCGGTGCCGCTCATTCCCCAGCGGGCGCATCTGGAGCACCACCGTCATGGCTTGACCATCGCAACGCCGGTGCAGGTCGTAGGGTCGAAGCCATGCACAGCTTCCCTGACGGCACGCACCTGCCACACATCGGCTTCGCCACCTACCCGCTGCGCGGCGAGGACGGCATTCGGGCCATCGTATCGGCGTTGGAGGCCGGCTACCGCTACCTGGACACCGCGGTCAACTACGAGAACGAGGAAGAGGTTGGCGAGGCGCTGCGGCGCAGTGGGATCGGCCGTGAGCAAGTGCTGATTGCCACCAAGATCCCGGGACGTGCCCACGAGCGGGCCAGCGCTATTGCGACGGTGCAGGAGTCGCTCGACCGACTGCAGGTGGACTGCCTGGACGTCGTGCTGGTGCACTGGCCCAACCCCTCACGCGGTCACTACGTGGAGGCCTACGAGGCCCTGCTCGAGTGTCGGGACCGAGGTCTGGTCAGTCACGTCGGCACGAGCAACTACGCGGCGCCGCACCTGGATGAGGTGATCAGCGCCAGCGGCCGGGCGCCGGTCCTCAACCAGATTGAGTGCCATCCCCTCTCCCGCAGGAGGAGCTGGTCCGCACGCACCGTCAACTGGGTGTGCTCACCCAGGCATGGAGCCCTCTCGGCAAGCGACAGGCGCAGTATGCCGCTCCCCCCGTCGCACACGCAGCCGAGCGGGCAGGGGTCACACCCGCCCAGGTGATCCTAAGGTGGCACCTGGAGCGCGGAGTCATGCCGCTGCCGAAGTCGGCAACACCCGAGCGGCAGCTGGCCAACCTTGACGTCGAGGGGTTCTCCCTCACTGATCAGGAGGTCTCAGCGATCACCGCACTCGGCCAGCCGGACGGCCGGCTGTTCGGGGGCGACCCGATGACCCACGAGGAGATGTAGGCGCGGTTCACCGGGGCAGAGCATGGCAGAGCCACCGCCGCCGTCCGATCCTCACCGGCCCCTACGAGCCGTCCGCCCGGCCGGTGTCACGCTCAAGTTGTGGTCGCGCAGTTGCTGGTTCTCGGCCTGCAGCTGGAGCACCCGCTCGACACCCGCGAGGTTGACGCCTGCGTCGAGAAGGCCCCCGATCGCCTGGAGCCGGGCGATGTCGTTCACGCTGTAGCGGCGCGTGCCTCCCGCCGTGCGTTCCGGCTCGATCAGTCCTCGTGTCTCATAGGCGCGCAGTGACGAGGCGGCCATCCCGGAGAGCTCGGCGGCCACGGAGATGCCATAAACACCCAGGTCAGGGTCGTGCGTCCAACCCTCACTGCCAGCCATCGCCGCTCCGTCCATCCGACCTGTCCTCTCCTCTTGCAAACCTATCGTCATTTGTGGTATCTAATCTACATCAGCCACTACAGATTAGTGGCCTCAACGCTGATAGTTATCACGAGGAAGGAGACTATGATGGTGTCGATGCTCATGCGGACCGACCCGTTCCGGGAGATGGACCGGTTGACGCAGCAGCTGTTCAACGGGACGAGCGGGATGACGGGCACCATGGCACGGCCGTCCGTGATGCCGATGGACGCCTGGCGCGACGGCGACACATTCATCGTCGAGTTTGACCTGCCGGGAGTGCGGGCCGAGTCGATTGACATGGATGTCGAGCGCAACGTGGTGACCGTCCGGGCGGAGCGCCCGACGCAGGACCAGGACCGTGAGATGTTGGCCGCCGAGCGAACGCGAGGCGTCTTCAGCCGGCAGCTGGTGCTCGGGGACAACCTGGACACCGAGCACATCCAGGCCAGCTATGACGCCGGCGTGCTCACGCTGCGGATCCCGGTGGCCGAGCGGGCCAAGCCCCGCAAGATCAGCATCTCCGGCCGCGACCAGGAGCAGCAGGCGATCAGCGCCTGACGCATGCTGGCAGGTGACCGTCGTGGGCGATGTCGGAGCGACAGGGAGAGCGTTCGACCTGGCCGACGCCAGGGTTGACGAACTCTTCTGGGACCTGGTCTGCGCCGACGAGGACCTGCTGCGCGCGGAGTTCGACGCGATCGTCGCCGCCGGCTATCCCGCCCGGCCCAGACGGCAGCGCCCGCTGCTCCCGCCCCGGCCAGGTCCCGGCGCCCTCGACGACCCGCCACCGGCGCTCGAGGTGCCGAGACCTGCCGACCCCGGGCGGCGGGTGCCCGCCGCCCGACAGCGCGGTCCCCCCCACGACCTCGACAGGCCGGACTCAGATCACGAAGGAGGTGCACCGAGCCCGGATGACAAGAGACGGGCCACTCCCCGCTCCACCAGGGCAGCTGTGGCTCGCCCCGGCCGCCGCTGGCCCCGCGCGCAACATGTCCACCTGTGACCGCGACCGACCGTCTCCGCACACTTCCGCGGGACGAGGACGCAGCTTTCCCTCCGCGCGCCGGGCCAGCGGCCCGCCCAGCAGCTGCCCCAGGCATCCGCCGGCTGCGGCGTGGCATCCTCAGGTCATGGACATCCGCGACCTGCGCCCACCCACCCACGACCCATGGCCGGCATTCACCCACCACCCCCCGATCAGCTCCCACGGTGTGCGTGGGGCACGGTCGTGGACCGGGCTGACCTTCGGCTTCGTCCCCGGCTATCGCCCGATGACCCTCGACCTGCACGTCCCGACCGATGCGGCCGGGCCGGTGCCGGTGGTGGTGTGGATCCACGGTGGCGGGTGGACCGAGGGCGACCGGCGCTATGTCCCGCTGCAGTGGCCGCAACAGCTGCTCTTCGACAAGATCGTCGCCGCCGGCATGGCCGTCGCGACCGTCGACTACCGCCTGCTGGCCGAGGCGCCCTTCCCGGCGTGTGTGCACGACTGCGTGGCGGCCGTGCGCTATCTGCGCCAGTATGCCGACCAGCTGGGCCTGGACCCTGACCGCGTGGGGATCTGGGGCGAGTCCGCAGGGGCACACCTGGCCTCGCTCGTCGCGTTCGTCGGATCGCAGCGGGACCCCCACGGCCGCCTGCTTGGCCGTGTCGGCGTGGGTGAAGGACGGCTGGATGTCGCGGCGAGCGTCCTGTTCTATGGCCCGGCGCAGCTGGGATGGGTCATCGACCAGGTGGTCGGTGACGACGTGCGTGGCGCTCTGGGCGGCGACCTCACACTGGCAGAGGACCTCTCCCCCATCAACCAGGTGCACCGCGGCATCGCTCCGGTCCTGCTGATGCACGGCCGTGACGACGCGCTGGTGCCAGCCAGCGAGAGCGCGATCCTGCACGACGCACTGCTGGCGGTAGGGGTCGACAGCACCCTGGAGATCACCGACGGAGCCGATCACTGCTTCATCGGCGCGCCGATCGAGCCCCACCTGGACCGAGCCATCGACTTCCTGGGTCGACTCCTGCAGAGCTAGCCGGGCCCGGTCACCGCCACGCAAACACCGGCTGGTCAAAGTCGTTCACGGGGTCGGGCCGCCCGAGCAGGCCCCACCAGTTGAGCTGCACCAGGACGGCCGCCGTCGGTGCGTGGACCTCCATCGATCCCAGCGGCACGGAGACGACTGGTCGGTCACTCTCGGGGATCGACTCAAAACGGGGCGAGTCGGTCCGCTGCAACTGGTGCAGCCCGACCCGGAAAACCGCCATCACCTCGCTCGGGTCCGGACGCACCTCCTGTCCCGAACCCCACACCACGACCGGCGTCATGACAAAGCCTGAGCGCGTCTCATAGTCGTCGAGAAACCCGAGCACCCGCTCGGGACCCAGGTCGATCCCGACCTCCTCGTGGGTCTCTCGCAGGGCGGCTTCGACCACCCCCTCGCCCGGGTCGAGCCGTCCGCCGGGCAGGGCGAACTGTCCCGCATGCCGCCGCATCGTCAGGGGACGCCGACACAGCAGGAAGGCTGCCCCGCCAGCAGCGCTGAGCAGTCCCTCGTGCGGCAGACGTGCGTCACGGGCCGAGCTGCCGTCTTCGTGCCGCGCCCAGACGATCGCTGTGTCGGCAGTGGAGTCCACGAGCACCAGGGCGACCGCGGCGTGCCGGCGCCCCGCCAGGTCCACGACCCTGCGGCGGTGCCCCGCCAGGTTGGCGGTGATCCGCTCACGCAGCCCCGCGTCATACCTGATCGGCGAAGGTATGACGGAGCCGTCCTGCTCCACCGGTCTCACCTGCTCCCGTGCCCGGCGCTCCACTGCAGGCGCACCAGGGGTATCTGCGGGTCGGACTCCCCCGTCGCCTCGACCATGATGGCGGACAGGTGCTCCCAGGACTTCGGGTGTGCCTGTCGGTAGTCGGCCAGCACGGTTTCGCCCTCCTCGACCCCCAGGACGGTGGCCGTGGCGGGACGACGTCGCGCGCGTCCGATGCTCACGTGGCACCGGGGCTCAGCGATCACATTGCGGAGCCACTGTGAGGTGCGACCGAACCCCGAGGCGACCACGACAGCATCGGGCGCCTCGTCGCGCACCACTTCCAGGACGACATACCTGGCCTGCCCGGTGGTGCGACCCACGTGCTCCAGCATCAGCAGGCGCCCACCGAGGAGGAATCCCAAGCCAGCCCGAAACAGCGGGATGGGAGCTCTGACGAAGGCCCGGCTCTGCAGGAGCTTGGCACCCCAGGCGGTCACGCGCTCTCTCATGACGTCACACTCTCCACACTCTCACCAGAACCGTCGTCAAAGTCAGCGGCGGGATGGCCTATCGGGTCGCGGTGCCGCAGCACGTGCAGGTCCCACCGGTCACTGAGCCGCCGGAACAGGTCAAGACCGCGGATCGAGTTGCCGTGGGTGTCCAGCCGCGGCGACCAGCTCGCCAGCCCCAGCGCGCCCGGCACGACCCCCAGCATGGCACCCGAGACACCGCTCTTGGCCGGTATGCCGATCTGGGTCACCCAGCTGCCACTCGCGTCATACATCCCGCAGGTGAGCATCACCGACAGCGTCTGCTGGACCACCCGCTCATCGAAGACCCGCTCCCCCGTGACCGGGTTGCGCCCACCGCGCGCAAAGGTCGCTCCCATCACCGCGAGCTGAGTGGTCGTCACCTCGACCGAGCACTGACGCAGATAGCCCTGGACGACCTCGTGGGGGTCATAGGTGAGCATCCCCGACGAGGCGAGCATGTGGGCCAGGGCAAAGTTGCGGTCGGCGCGCACCTGCTCTGCCGCCAGCACCTCCTCGCCCACCTCCAGCCGGCCACCGGCCAGCGCGCTGTAACGCTCGAGCAGGAGCGCCTCCCGCTCCTCCAGGGTCTCCCCCGGCACCAGGGCCTGAGCCATGAGCGCGCCAGCGTTGATCAGCGGGTTGAACGGCCGGCCGTCAGCATGCTGCGACAACTCGTTGAAGGCCTCCCCCGAGGGCTCCACGCCGATATAGGCCAGCACCCGGTCCAGCCCACACTCCTGGAGGGCAACGGCATAGGTGAACGCCTTGGAGACCGACTGGAGCGCGAGCAGCCGGTCGTGGTCGCCGACGCCCACCACCTCCCCCTCGGTGGTGCACACCGCCGCCGCCAGCGCGTTGTTGTCCCGGCCCTGGACGTCACGCAGATAGTCGGCGGGCTCGCCCCAGCCGATGTCACGGGCCTCCTCGAGCGCCACCGTGAGGTCGTCCTGGAGTCGCTGGTCGATCATGGGCCCACTGTGTCAGGAAGCCGGCCGGTGCGTGACATCCTGACCCGATGGACATCCGCGCGCTGCGTCCGCCCGATCAGGACCCGTGGCCGGTCTTCACCCACCACCCCCCGATCAGTTCCGAAGGGGTCGCCGGCGCACGTTCCTGGACCGGGCTGACCTATGGTTTCGTCCGCAGCTTCCGCCCCATGACCCTGGACCTGCACGTCCCGGCCGACGTGCCGGGGCCGGTGCCGCTGGTGGTGTGGATTCACGGCGGCGGCTGGACTGAGGGAGACCGGCGCTATGTCCCCCTGCAGTGGCCGCAGCAGGTGCTCTTCGAGAAGGTCGTCGCCGCAGAAATGGCGGTGGCGACCCTCGACTACCGACTGTTGGCCGAGGCACCCTTCCCCGCCTGCGTCCACGACTGCGTCGCCGCCATCCGTTATCTGCGTCGGTATGCCGACGAGCTCAGTCTGGACCCCCACCGCGTGGGGATCTGGGGCGAGTCCGCGGGGGCACACCTGGCCTCCCTGGTCGCATTCGTCGGTTCCCAGCAGGACGACGGTCACCGGCTGCTGGGCAGCGTGGGGGTCGGTGAGGGGCCGGTTGATGTCGCGGCGGCGGTGCTGTTCTACGGCCCGGCCGAGATGGGCTGGCTGGCCGACGGGGCAGCCGACGAGGAGGTGCGCGGCGGCCTCGGCGGTGACCTGGCCGTGGTGCGGGACCTTTCCCCCGTCACCCAGGTGCATCCCGGCATACCTCCTGTCCTGCTCATGCACGGACGCGACGACGGGATGGTCCCGGCGACCGAGAGCGAGCTCCTCCACCAGGCGCTGCGGGAGGCTGGTGTCGACAGCACGCTGGAGATCATCGACGGTGCTGACCACTGTTTCATCGGCACACCCATCGAGCCGCACCTGGACCGCGCCGTCGCCTTCCTCGGTCAGCACCTGCAGGGGTCCGTCTCGTGACCCTCGACCCTGTGGATCGGCTGCTGCTTGATGAGCTCGGGGAACTCCCGTCCGGCCGGGTTGCCCTGATCGGTGATGAGCACGGCGCCCTCGCAGACGCCGTCGCCCAGCTCGCCGGTGGGCGGGTGGTCGCCCACCACGACAGCGTGGTCAGCGAACGTGCCCTGGCCCGCACCGGCGTGGAGGTCTCCCCCGAGCTCGCGACTGCTCTCACGGGGGCCGAGCTGGTGGTGTTGCGCCTCCCGAAGTCGTTGGACGCCCTGGACGAGATCGCCCGGACGGCCGCCCAGGTCGCTGCCGCGGATGTCCGCCTGGTCGCCGGGGGTCGCACCAAGCACATGACGCCGTCGATGAACCCGGTGCTCGCCATGAGCTTCGAGACAGTCCGGGCCAGCCTCGGACGGCAGAAGTCCCGCGTGCTGCATGCCTCCGGCCCCAGGACCGTGGAGCAGCCCTGGCCCAAGCACCGCCACCACGACGACCTCGACCTGACCGTCTATGCGCACGGCGCGGCCTTCGCCGGCACCCGCCTGGATGCCGGCACGGCACTCCTGATCGGCCAGCTCCACCGACTGGAGGACACCGAGGGCGCGGTGGTCGACCTCGGGTGCGGCACAGGAATTCTCGCGGCCCTGCTGGCCCGCCGGTTCCCCAACGTGACGGCCGTGGACGTCTCCGCTGCAGCGGTCGCCTCCACGCGGTTGACCACGGCCGGCACGGTCGAGACACGCCGGGCCGATGGGCTGACCGAGTTCGCTGACGACTCGGTGGCCGCCGTCGTCACCAATCCCCCGTTCCACGTCGGCACCACCAAGGACTCCACCCCGACGCTGGCGATGATCGCCGACGCCGGGCGGGTGCTGGTGCCTGATGGTGAGCTCCTCATGGTCTTCAACGCGCACCTGCCCTACCTGCCCAGACTGGCACGTCTGGGGCGCACCGAGATCCTGGCCCGCGACCGGCACTACCTCGTGACCCGCACCGTGCGCGGCTGAGCCGGGCACCCCTCGTTAGGCTCGACCCCGTGATCGTGGAGCGTCCGGCTGGGTCCGGGTCCGGTGGGGCCAGCGCCATCAACAGACCAGCGCTGCCGACCCGGCTCGGCGCCCTGGCGCGCCCCTTGCGCATGCCGGCGGTCAGCGCCGCACCAGCGGTCTATCCCGAGCCGACGACCCGCCCCACCGGTGTCCTGGGCAGGCTCTCCGTGGCTGGCCTGACCGTTGGCCTGTTCACGCTCTGGGTGGCCCTGTCACCCAGTCTGCTGCCCCGCGCCTGGTGGATGACCGCCGCCAACGTCGGAGTGAGCATCGCCTACGGCTATCTCGTGGGCAGCCTCCTCGGGCGGTTCGTGTCGTGGCTGTCTCGCCGCACGCACCTGAGGGTCGAGCTGAGCGCACGCTCGAACTGGGCGTTCCGCACGGGGTGGATCCTGCTGCTGGTGGTGGTGAGCATCATCGTGTGGATCCGCAGCCTGCATCAGCAGGAGGCGATCTCGCTGATGGCCGGGGTGAGTCGCGGCGGGGCGCTGAACCAGTTCCTGGGGGTGCTCGCCGGGATCGTCCTGTTCGCGCTGCTCCTGCTCCTGGGCCGCGGCCTGCGCCAGCTGCGGCGCAGCACCACCCGGCTGGTCGGGCCGATCCTGCCCCCGTCGCTGGCTCCCCTCGCCGCCACCCTCATCGTGGCGGCCCTGGTGATCTTCGTGAGCACCGATGTCCTCTACCAGCGCGGCCTCAACTGGGCGCTGGGCAATGCCACCCAACTGAGCCACACCTCGCCCGAGGGGCGCACCGCCCCGGCGGAGGCCGAGCGCTCGGGCAGCCCCACGTCATACGAGACCTGGGAGTCGCTGGGCCGCCAGGGCCAGATGTTTGTCTCGGACGGTCCGCGCGCAGCCGACATCGCGGCGGCCACCGGAGAGCCGGCCCTCGAGCCGATCAGGGTCTATGCCGGCAAGGCGCAGCACGACGAGATCGACGCGGCTGCCCAGGCGGCCGTGGCCGAGCTGGTCCGGGCCGGCGGTCTGGAGCGTTCGGCGGTGAATGTGGCCACGACGACCGGCACCGGATTTGTGCAGGAGTGGTCGGTGCAGGCGCTGGAGTTCCTCACCGGTGGAGACGTGGCGACCGTCTCGATGCAGTACAGCTTCTTTCCCAGTGGGCTGGCCTACGTCTCGGACCGGGACACGCCCCCGGCCGCGGGTAAGGCGCTGTTCGAAGCCGTGGAGGCGGAGATCAACCGGCTGCCGCAGGAGCAGCGTCCTCTGCTGTTCACCAGCGGCGAGTCGCTGGGCTCCTTCGGCGGCCAGGGTGCCTTCGACGACGCGGACGACATGCTGGCGCGCGTCGACGGGGCGGTGTGGACCGGCACCCCGCGCTTCACCCCGCTGTGGAGCTCGCTGACCGAGGACCGCCGGGAGGGCAGCCCGGAGATCGCACCGGTCATCGACAACGGGCAGCACATCAGGTTCGCCACGACGCCGGTCGAGCTGACCGAGGACTTCTATGGCGCTCCCCTGGTGGACTGGCAGGAGCCGCGCGTCGTCTACGGCCAACACGCGTCTGACCCGGTGGTCTGGTGGTCGTGGGACCTGCTGTGGAAGGAGCCGGACTGGCTGCGCGAGCAGGTCGGGCGCGACGTCTCCCCCTACCTGAGCTGGGACCGGTGGGTGACCTTCTGGCAGATCGCCAGCGACATGCCACTGTCCGTGGACGTGCCCTCGGGCCACGGCCACGAGTACAAGCACGAGATGGTGCCATTCTGGGCGGGGGTCCTGGGGCTGGACCCGATGGCGGACTACTCCCCGATCATCGCGGCCATCGACGACCTCGTGCTCGACCGCTGACGACGCCCCGCAGCTGCCGTCCACAGGCCTGGTATGCCGGGTGCCCGTGTCCACAGGTCGGTCACCGGACCTAGCGGGCGGGACCGGGCGCTCGGCACAGTGGCGTCATGAGCCCACCGACCAGCGCCCCGGTCTCCCCTCCCGTCGAGACGGTCAACAGCGTCCACCTGCTCGGCCGTGTCAGCTGGGGGCCCGAGTCCCGGGTGCTGCCCAGCGGGGACGAGGTCGTCCAGCTGCGGGTCGTCGTGCCGCGCTCACCCCGACGGGGGCGGGGTGCATCGGCCGGGCGCTCGCAGGTCGACGCGATCGAGGTGGCCTGCTGGAGTGCGCGCACCCGCGCTGCGGCCCTGCGTCTCGCCGTTGACGACTATGTCGACCTCGAGGGCAGCCTGCACCGGCGGTTCTATGCCGCGGGCCAGGGGCGCGCCTCGCGCTACGAGGTGGAGGCCCGCAGGCTGCGTCGCGTGCGGCCGACCTCAGGTCGCCGTCAGGAAGGTGCGCAGCGCTGAGGTAAAGGCCTGCGGCTGCTGTGAGTGCACCCAGTGCCCAGCACCCTTGACCCGCACCAGCACGGTGCGTGGGAAGAGCTCCTCCATCGCCGGACGGTGCTCAGGCTGGATGTAGTTCGACCGCTCACCGGCGACCCACAGGACGGGACCGGTGAACGGATCACCCTCGGGGACGTAGCCCCCGACCGTCGGTAGGTCGGCCAGCAGGAGGTCGAGGTTGGCCTGCCAGCGCCACCGCTCGCCCTCTGAGCGCAGGTTCTGCAGGAGGAATCCTCGGGTCGTCCGGTTCGGGATCAGCTCACTGAGCCGGGCATCCGCCTCGGTCCGACTCGGCAGGTCGTCCAGGTCGAGCGTCGCCAGTGCTCCGAGCAGCTGCTCGAACTCGCTCATGTCTGTGCTCGAGGCCGGGGAGATGTCGACGATCACCAGGCGGTCGATCAGGTCGCGGTGGCGCAGCGCCAGGGCCATCGCGACCTTCCCGCCCATCGAGTGACCGACCAGGTGGATCCGTTGGTCGTCACCCACGGTCCGTCGCACCTGGGCCGCGACGGCGTCGGCCATCTGCTCATAGTCCACCGTCTCGGTCCAGTCCGAGCGCCCGTGGTTGGGCAGGTCGACCAGCAGCGAGACGAACTCGGGCTGCAGCGCCTTGGCGATGGTGGTGAAGTTCTTGCCCTGACCGAACAGGCCGTGCAGGAAGACCACCCAGCGCGTCGCCTCTGCGGACGGGGTGCTCTCGCCGACAACGGTGGTGTGGATCGACAGACTCTGGGGATCACTCACACGGCAACCCTACGGTGCCCACTACCCTGTCGGGGTGCCCGTCGTCACCCCCACCCCGCACCGGATGCAGTGCGACTACTTCGACGCCCACCGGTGCCGCTCCTGCTCGCTGATGGGCACGGCCTACGACGACCAGGTGGCGGCCAAGCAGGAGCGGTGCGTGGCGGCGCTGCTGGGGGCAGGTGTCTCGCTGCAGTGGGAGTCGCCCTTCACCAGTCGCCCGGCGGGGTTCCGCAACAAGGCCAAGCTGGTCGTCGCCGGCACCCGGTCGGACCCCACCGTCGGCATCCTGGACGGGTCGGGACAGGGCGTGGACCTGCGCCACTGCGGCCTCTATGAGCCGGGCCTGGCGCAGGCGGTTCAGCAGGTCCCGTCCCTGCTCGCCGACCTGGGGATGGTGCCGTATGACGTGCCCCGGCGCAGCGGTGAGCTCAAGCATGTGCTGCTCACCCACTCCCCCGCCGGTGAGCTGATGATCCGCTTCGTGCTCCGCTCGGAGGGACAGGTGACTCGGATCCGCACCGGGTTGTCCCGGATCTACGAGCTGCTGCCCGGTGTCCGCGTCGTCTCGGTCAACCTCCAACCGATCCACGCCGCGGTCCTGGAAGGGCCGCAGGAGGTGCTCCTCAGTCAGCACAGCGACCTGCCGATGCCCGTCAACGACGTGAGCCTGAGGTTGCGGCCGGGCTCGTTCTTCCAGACCAACACCGAGGTGGCTGCGGGGCTCTATCGCCAGGCCCGGGCCTGGCTCGCTGAGACCGACCCGGCGTCGCTGTGGGACCTCTACTGCGGGGTCGGCGGGTTTGCCCTGCACAACCTGCTGCGCCCGAACGGCAGCGCCCGGGACGTGCTCGGGGTGGAGCTGTCCGCCGAGGCGGTCGAGAGTGCTCGCGCGAGTGCCGCCGAGATGCCCGGCGCACCCCGCTTCGTGACCGGCGACGCCGCTGCCCTCCTGCGCGATCGGCCGGCACCGGAGGTGGTGGTCGTCAACCCCCCGCGGCGCGGCATCGGCGATCTCGCCCCGTGGCTGGAGGCCTCTGGGGTGCAGCAGGCGCTCTACTCCAGCTGCCACGTCGACTCCCTGGCCCGGGACCTCACGCGGATGCCCTCACTGCGCCCGGTGCGGGCCCGGCTGTTCGATATGTTCCCCCAGACGCCCCACCTGGAGGTGCTCACCCTGCTGCAGCGGCGGTGAGAGAGCCGGGGCCGAGGGGCGGACCGGACGCCGGTCAGATCGGCGCGGCCACCCGCACCAACAGGGTGCGTCCGGCAAGGCCGACGGCTCGGCACAGACTGAGTTGGAAGCTGTCCCGGAGCACCGGTGAGTCGCGCAGCTCCCACAGAACCTCGCTGTTGGTCCAAGCGGCCTCGCGGGCCCGGGCGATGCTCCAGGAGCCCATGAGCGTGAGCAGCGGGGACAGCTCGCGGTCCACCGAGAGCACCACACCGTTGAGAAAGCGTTGGCGCACCTGCTCATGCACCTCCGCCAGCAGCCCCGTGACCTTGACGTAGTCCGCGTGCACTCCTGGGCTGGACGGGCTCAGGCCCAACTGCTGGCAGGTGGCCACCACGGCCACCCCGAGGTCGTGGTTGATGTGAGCGTTCATGCCGGCCACCGCGAACTGAATGGGCACCAGCGGTTGGTCACGCTGGTCGAAGACTGGCTCCCAGCACTCGGCGATGTGCCGTCCCTCGGCGTCGGCCTGCACGGTGTCCAGATAGAGGTGGGCAAAAACGATGTCCAGCCGTTCCATGAAGGCGGCGTTGGCAAAGTAGCCTTCCCGGATCCGCTCATCGACCAGTTCGGTGACCTGCAGATACATCCGGTTGAACTGCCAGACACCGTCGTGGTGATCGAGCTCGGTATCGATCGTGCGCAGTGCCGCCACCACGGCGGCCACGGTGGGGAGCTGGCGTGGTGGTGGTGCCTGACGTGCTCTGCTGCGCGGTGGCAGCCGGAGAACCTTGCGCACGCTGTCCAGGGCGTCGAGGAGTCCCATGAGTGATTCGACCACCGGGGGGACCGCCAGGGCAAGAGGCTGGGCCTCCGAACCGGACCGGAGCGCCCGTGGAGGCCTCGGGGACGGTCCCGACATGCGACATCGTCCGACCCGCCCTACCGTGAGCAGATGGTCACGAAAGGATTGCCCACCTCCAACATGCTCCAAGATCTGGTGCAGGAGGTGCTGGTGGATCCCGAGTGGCCGACCGGTCAAGAGGCCGTCGACGCCTTTCTCGAGCGACTGCACCTGGCGCGCGGGGAGGCGGCCCCAGGGCACAGCGGACGGGCCTTCCGGCTGACCGGCGACCGCGAGCTCGCGGCGGACTATCTCATCGTGCACGAGTTCGAGAAGGCGCTGGTCGGTGTCCATGCGCTGGCCAACGGGCCCGCGCAGCAGGTCCAGGACGTCTATGACGAGGCCACCGAGCAGTTGACCACCCAGCACGGCACGCCGGAGAAGGCCTTCGACCGGCGCCGACCACCGAGCGAGGTGTCGCACTGGGTCGTGGGGCCGGCCAGGGTCAGCCTGTTCTGTCACGCGGACCATGAGGCCCCCGGCCGCACTCTGCAACTGGCCATCGAGCACATCGAGCGCAGCGCCCTCGCCGACGCGGAGCCGGACTCACAGACCTGACAGACCTGACAGACCAGATGGTCCTCGGACCTGGCCGTCAGGCGTGCCGGTCCCAGCCCATCAGCGCGGCACCGTAGGCCGTGCCCTCATAGACGAAGTCGGGCACCAGATCGACGAAGCCGAGGCGTCGGTAGAGCACGCGCGCCCGGCCTGCAGGATCCGTGGCCAGCAGCATCCGGCGCTGGTGCATCTCGGCCAGTTGCGCGGTGAGCAGGGCGGTGCCGATCCCCCGTCCCTGCGCCTGCGGGAGGACGTCGAGTTCGACCAGCTCGAAGGCGTCCTCGAGCCAGAACCCGTGCCCGCGCGCTCGCAGGGCGGGCTCGACCTGCTGTGGCCACCAGTGCTGTAGCTGCAGGTCATAGCCGTGCAGGAAGCCCACGATCTCACGAGCAGCCCTACCGGGTGGCCCCACGGCAGGGCCGGACAGCGCGACGCGGACCGTCGCCCCGGCATACTCCTGCACGCTAGTGACCAGGTGGGCCGCCCACCCGCTGGCCGGCTCCGCGGCTGCGCCCTGGGCCGACCCATAGATGTGCGCGAGGTGGTCGGCACGGGCCACGGCCTCGGCGGCGCTCAGGCGCGCCAGATCGACAGTGCCCACGGCGGTCAGGTTCTGGGCGCGGATCAGCCGCCGGCAAAGGGCGGCAGCACGTCGACCACGGCGTCCGCGCTCAACGTGGTGCTGTGGTCCGAGACGTAGCGGCCCTCGTGCAGCAGCGAGCTGCGGCGCAGCACGTCTGCCAGGACGGCGCCGTGCCGCTCCACGAGATCGGTGACCAGCGTGCCGAGGTCGGCAGCGATCACCTGCTCCTGCTCCGTCCCGGCTGCCTCTGCAGCTGCGGCGAAGTAGCGAACGGTTGCCATCTGTGCCTCCTAGTGGTCCTGGTCCCAGTCTCTCAGACCTTGTGCTGGGCGGCACCGGGCCCGGTCAGCCCCGTGTCACACCCGGTGGTCGGGAGGTGTCGAGAGCCGCTCCTGCCAGGCCGCGTGGTCCTCCCAGGTGTCGATGTCGCCCTGGTGGCCCGTGTCGACGTCACCGATGGTCAGCCCGGCCACGAGCCGGCGCACCGAGACACCGTGCCCCGACCCGAACGGAACGAGCGCCCGTCGCAGCGACGCCGTGCGGTATGCCGCCAGGAGCCACTGCGGGTGGCCACTGGCATCGTGGGGGCAGACCAGGTCAATCTGTGGCCAGGCAACGCCCGCGGCGGTCAACAGGTCCGGGGCGGCCTCGGCCGCGGTGGGCTGGTCGACGGCGATCACCAGGGTCCAGGGAGCAGCAGCGGTGGACCGGGCGGCTCCCGTTGCGACTGCGAGGGCTGCCACGCCGGCGGCGATGCCTGCGACCGGGCCCCCGGCCGGTGGATCCTCCAGGGTCTGCAGCACACCCGGGGGTGTGCGGACCGCCCCGACGACGACGGTGCGTCGTGCGGCCTCGGCTGCCTCCAGGACTCGATCCAGCAGGGAGCGGCCACCGACCGTGAGCGCGGCCTTGTCCACTCCGCCGAGGCGCGAGCCCCCTCCCCCGGCCAGCACGATGAGGTCGTGCTCCGGGATGGGGTGGGGCGTGGGACTGCCAGCCATCAGTATCTCGGCAGCGACGGGTCGACCTCGTCGATCCAGCCCAGGATCCCTCCGGTCATCACCCGGACGTCGGGGTGTCCGAGGTGCACCAGGTGGCGGGCGGCGCGGCCCGCGCGGGGGCCGGTCTTGCAGTAGAAGACGACCGGGCCCTCACCGACCGCGGCACGGTCCTCCCAGGCGAGCACCTCACCGACCGGAACCGTGCGGGCCTGCGGCACCGTGCCGAGCGCGTGCTCCCCCGGCTCGCGCACGTCGATGATCTGCAGCTCGTCGTTGTGCTCGTGCACCTGCAGTGGTGTCATCTCCGGGATCGCGACCACGTCGCGGCTCTCCCCCGCCTCCGGCATCCATCCCCGGGTCGTCCCGGGATGGCCGTCACCGGTGGTCTCGAGGGGGCGCAGCGGAATCTCCCGGGTCCGTTGGGTGAGTGCATCCAGCAGCAGGACCCGCCCGGCGAGCGGCTCACCGGTGCCGGTGATCAGCTTCACGGCCTCACCCGCCATGATCGAGCCGACCTGACCGACCATCGCGCCGAGCACCCCGGCCTCGGCGCAGCTGGGCACGTCCTCGGCCCTGGGCGGCACCGGGAACAGGTCACGCAGCTGCACGGCCGCCTCCCCCACCAGCGACGGCGGCAGGAAGGTGGTGATCTGGGCATCGAACCGCAACACCGCGGCCCAGACCAGCGGTATGCCCAGCGCCACCGCGGCGTCGTTGACCACATAGCGGGTGTCGAAGTTGTCCGAGCCGTCCAGGACGAGGTGGTGACCGGCCAGGATGTCCATGGCATTGGTCTCGTCCAGGTGCTCCCGGACACCGGTCACCGACACCAGAGGGTTGAGGTCCCGGACCGCGCGCAGGGCGCTGTCCACCTTGGTGTTGCCCAGGTCCTCGACCCGGTGGATCACCTGACGCTGCAGGTTGGTCAGGTCGACCCGGTCGTCATCGATCACCGTCAGGTGTCCCACCCCCGCGGCCGCCAGATAGAGCAGGGCCGGTGAGCCGAGGCCGCCGGCGCCCACCACGGCCACCCGGGCGTTGACCAGCCTCTTCTGACCGTCCAGCCCGATGCCCGGCAGCAGCAGGTGCCGGGAGTAGCGGCTCAGTTGGTCGGCGGTAAGCTCCTCGACAGGGGCGACCGGCAACAGCCCAGATTGTGTCGGGCCAGCTTGTGTCGGGCCAGGAGTCGTCGAGCCAGGAGTCGTCGCCGGCAGCCCAGAACCCGCGTGCTCAGCCAACCTTCTCCCAGCCTCGCTTGGGAGCCCGGCTCCCGGTCGCCGACCCCGGCCGGCTGTCCCGGCTGCGATAGACGATGTAGGGCCTGGTGAAGTAGCCGATCGGTGCGCTGAAGACGTGCACCAGCCGCGTGAACGGCCACATCGCGATCAGCAGGAAGGCAGCCAAGGCGTGCAGCTGGAAGCCCAACGGTGCCGGGTCCAGTGCCGCACCCCCACTCCGCGGTACGCCGCCGGCCATCAGGGCGGTGTCCGGCTGGAACCAGAAGATCTGCCGGAACCACGGTGAGACCCCATCACGGTAGTTGTACTCGCCACCGATGGTGAAGATGCCGCCGGCGATGGTGTTCCAGATGCCCAGGAACATCACGACGGCCAGCACGGCATACATCGCCTTGTCATTGATGGTGGTGGCGGAGAAGACCGGCCCGACGGTGCGGCGTCGATAGATCAGGATCGCCAGGCCCACGACGGCCGCGATGCCCGCCGGGATGCCGAACGCCATCGCGATGAAGTGGTACATCCCGTGGCTCATGCCGATCCGGTCGGTCAGACTCTGCGGGATGACGAGGCCGAGGAAGTGCCCGCCGGCCACGCCCAGGATCCCGAAGTGGAACAGCGGGCTGCCGATCCGCAGCAGTTTGCTCTCATAGAGCTGAGAGCTGCGCGTGGTCCACCCGAACTTGTCGTAGCGGTAGCGCCAGATGTGTCCGACGACGAAGACCGCTAGGCAGATATAGGGGAAGATCACCCAGAGGAAGGTGCTCATCGGGGGGCTCCTACAGGGATAGTCGGGCCGAGAGTATGCCGTGAGTCGGAGTCGGCGGATCCTCCACCGCAGTCGCTCGTGGGGTGCATCGCCGGACCCCGCGACAGTTCGTCCAGGGCCGGGTCGATCGCATAGGGCGCGTTGAGGGCGGTGTCATCCAGGCCGACCGTCTCCTGCGGCGGCCCCTGGGCGATCAGCTTGGCCAGGGCCTGCGTGTCGTCGCCCTCCAGCTCCGGCAGGGTGCTGCAGACCGCCAGGATGACGTCCGCCCACGGCGACTCGCGGCGCAGCAGAGCCCGGCGCAGCAGCTCGATGCCGACCCGGTGGTCGTTGAGCAGCTTCCACGCCGCCTCGGGCGCCACCGTGGCGCCGAACTCCAACACCACGGTGAGGTGGTCGGGCAGCTCGGCGTCCTCGTCGGAGAGCTCGACCCCGTGCTGGCGATAGAGCTGTTTGAACTGGATGAGCGCGACCCCACGCTTGCGCGTGTCACCGTGCAGGAAGTAGGTCAGGTGCAGTGCGCACTTGCGGGTGATGTCGAAAGTGTCGACGTAGGACTCCTGCAGCTCCCCCAGGTCGGAACGCTCCACGGTGTCGAGGAAACGTCCCAACGGCTCGGCCTGCCGCTGAGGGAGCCCGGCCACGGCGCTGCGCAGGACAGGGAGCTGCTCGACGAGCGTCTGCTCCGGATAGTCCAGCAGCAGGGAGCACACCTGCCAGGTGTCCGCCTGGACCTGTGGCGCCAGGCTGGAGGTGGTCCGCCGGTGGCGGCGCCAGGGCAGCATCACGTCACCTTGCCGTTGGACCCGGCGGTGTTGTCCGGGCGGGAGTGCGCGGAGTCCAACTGGGCCGGCCCGTCGACGGTCTGGACCGAGGCGTCCTTCTCGCTGTCCGGGAACATCCCGGCGGGCACGCCCTTGCCATCCCAGTTGAGCAGGTTGACCCGGCCCATCTTGGTCCCACCAGAGACCAGCGCGTCGGAGGTCTGCCGCTGCTGGAGCATCCGGAAGTTCTCCACCGCGACCGGGGTGGTGTTGCCACGTCCAGAGCCCTCACCGAACGGTCCGGAGATGTCCATGAGCTCGTCGTCGTAGTTGCTGACCGGACAGTCGGTGGCGGTCTCCTCCAGGGCGTGTGCCTCCTCGCCGTGGGCGGAGGGGATGACATAGCGATCGTCATACTTGGCGATCGCCAGGAGACGGAACATCTCATACATCTCCTCCTCGGTCATGCCGACCGCCTCGGGGATGCTGGCCTGTGGGTCGCGACCCAGGTTGATGTCCCGCATGTAGGAGCGCATCGCGGCCAGCTTGCGCAGCACGTCGTTGACCGGTCCCGGGTCGCCCGCGGTGAAGAGGTTGGCGAGGTATTCCACCGGGATGCGCAGGGCGTCGATGGCCGCGAACAGGTTGTCCCTGTCCTCGGCGTCGTGGCCGGTGTCCTTGATGACGTCCACGACCGGGGACAGCGGCGGGATATACCAGACCATCGGCATCGTGCGGTACTCGGGGTGCAGCGGCAGGGCCACCTTGTAGTCGTTGATCAGCCGGAGCACCGGCGACTTCTTGGCCGCCTCGATCCAGTCCCCGGGGATGCCGGCAGCCTCGGCGGCTCGCTCGACTGCAGGGTCACGCGGGTCGAGGAAGACCGAACGCTGGGCCTCATAGAGGTCGTGGTCGTTCTCGACGGCGGCTGCCTCGAGCACCTTGTCGGCGTCATAGAGCATCAGCCCGATATAACGCAGCCGACCCACGCAGGTCTCCGCGCACACCGTCGGGATGCCGACCTCGATGCGCGGATAGCAGAAGGTGCACTTCTCGGCCTTGCCGGTCTTGTGGTTGAAGTAGACCTTCTTGTAGGGGCAGCCGGTGACGCACATGCGCCAGCCGCGGCACTTGTCCTGGTCCACCAGGACGATCCCGTCCTCCTCGCGCTTGTAGATCGCACCCGAGGGGCAGGCCGCGGCACAACTGGGGTTGAGGCAGTGCTCGCAGATCCGCGGCAGATAGAACATGAAGGTCTCGTCGAACTCCATCTTCACCTTGTCCTCGATGCCCTTGAGCATCAGGTCTTTGGCCGCGTGCTGCTTGCTGCCCCCCAGGTCGTCGTCCCAGTTGGCCGACCACTCGATGTTCATCTGCTTGCCCGTGATCAGGGAGTAGGGCTTGGCCACGGGGAAGTCCTCTTGCGCTGGCGCGTTGAGGAGCGTCTCGTAGTCGTAGGTCCAGGGCTCGTAGTAGTCCTGGATCGAGGGCATCTTGGGGTTGGAGAAGATGTTGAGCAACCTGTTCAGCCGCCCACCCGAGCGCAGCTTCAGCCGCCCCGCCGGGGTGCGCACCCAGCCCCCCTGCCACTCCTCCTGGTCCTCGTAGGTGCGTGGGTAGCCCAGACCCGGGCGGGTCTCCACGTTGTTGAACCAGACGTACTCCATGCCGGATCGGTTGGTCCATGCCTGTTTGCAGGTGACCGAGCAGGTGTGGCACCCGATGCACTTGTCCAGGTTCATGACCATGGCCATCTGTGCCATGACTCTCATGTGATCTCTCCTGTAGGTCGACGCTGCGGGGCGTCAGTAGGCGACGGGGGCGGTGCGCTTGCGGATGGTGGTCACTTCGTCCCGGTTGTTGCCGGTCGGGCCGATGTAGTTGAAGAAGTAGGCGAGCTGGGCGTAGCCGCCGATCAGGTGACTGGGCTTCATCAGGATCCTGGTCAGGCTGTTATGGATGCCGCCGCGCTTGTTGTCGGTCTCGGTCAGCGGCACGTCGATCAACCGGTCCTGCGCGTGGTGCATAAAGACCGTGCCCTCGGGCATCCGGTGGCTCACGATCGCCCGTGCGGCCACGACGCCGTTGCGGTTGACTGCCTCGATCCAGTCGTTGTCCAGGACGCCGATCTTGTCGGCGTCGAGGTCGGACATCCAGATCGTCTGGCCACCGCGGGACAGCGAGAGCATGAACAGGTTGTCCTGGTATTCGCTGTGGATCGACCACTTGTTGTGAGGTGTCAGATAGCGCACGGAGACACCGAGCTCGCCCTCGGCGCCGATCTCGGGCTCGCCGAAGAGCAGGGTCATGTTCAGCGGCGGCCTGTAGGTCGGCAGCCCCTCCCCCATGTCGAGCATCCAGTCGTGGTCGACATAGAACTGTTGGCGACCGGTGAGGGTGTGGAACGGCTTGGACCGCTCGATGTTGATGGTGAACGGCGCATAACGCCGCCCGCCGCTCTCGGAGCCGGACCACTCCGGGCTGGTGATGACCGGCACCGGAGCCGCCTGGGTGTCCGCGAAGGTGATGATCTTGCCCTCGTGCTCGGCGGACAGGTCGTGCAGCTGCACGCCGGTGCGCTTCTCCAGATCCCTGAAGCCCTGGGTCGCCAGGTGCCCGTTGGTGGTTCCCGACAGGTGCATGATCGCCTCCGCGACGTGCACGTCGGTCTCCAGCCTCGGCTGACCGTCGGCCACGCCTCCTCGGACCGTGCCGTTGACGACGCGGAGCCGCTCGACGAAGTCGGTCGGATCGTATTTCACGCCCTTGGTGACCATGCCGACCTTCTCGAGCAGCGGCCCGATCGCGGTCATCTTGGCGTAGATCTGCGTGTAGTCCCGCTCCACCTCCACCAGGACCGGCATGGTCTTGCCCGGGACCGGCTCGACCTCACCGGTCTTCCAGTCCTTGACCACGCCGTGGACGGTGGCCATCGCCTCCGGTGTGTCGTGCCACAGCGGTTTGGCCACCACGTCCTTGCGGGTGCCCAGGTGGTCGACGGCCAGCTCGGAGAATCGCTTGGCGACCTCCTTCCAGGCGTCCCAGTCGTTCTTGCTCTGCCACGGCGGGGAGATCGCCGGGTTGAACGAGTTGATGTAGGGGTGCATGTCGGTGGTGTTGATGTCGTGCTTCTCGTACCACGTTGCAGCCGGCAGGACGATGTCGGAGAGCAGCGTCGAGCTGGTCATCCGGAAGTCGATCGTCATCAGCAGGTCGAGTTTGCCCTCGGGCACCTCGTCCGGCCACGCGATGTCGCGGGGACGCTGGTCCGGGCCAGCCTGGCTGGCGCGGACCGCGTTGGTCGTCCCGAGCAGGTGCTTCAGGAAATACTCGTTGCCCTTGGCCGAGGAGCCGAACAGGTTGGCGCGCCACAGGGTGAGCACCCGCGGCCAGTTCTGCTCCGCCTCCGGGTCCTCCACCGCAAAGTTCAGCGAGCCCTCCTTGAGCTGGCTCACGACATAGTCCTTGACGTCTGTGCCAGCCGCCGCGGCCTCGTCTGCCAGCACCAGGCTCGACCGGTCGAACTGCGGGTAGGACGGCGTCCAGCCCAACCGGACCGACTGGGCGAGCAGGTCCATCATGGACCGCCCCTGGAAGGCGCCGGTGCCAGCGCCGACGTCGTCGGTGGTGAAGGTGTCGTAGCGGTACTGGCTGGTGTTGACATACCAGTAGGCCGTCTGGTTCATGTGCCGCGGCGGGCGCACCCAGTCCAGGGCAAAAGCCATGTGCTGGAAGCCCATCAGCGGACGGACCTTCTCCTGCCCGACGTAGTGCGCCCAGCCGCCGCCGTTGCGGCCCTGACACCCGGTGATAGTGGTCAGCACGAGCATGGCGCGATAGATCTGGTCGGAGTGGTACCAGTGGTTGGTGCCGGCTCCCATCAGGATCATGCCGCGACCACCGGTGTCGATGGCGTTCTGGGCGAACTCACGTGCCAGCCGGGCGATCTGGTGCGAGGGCACCGAGCTGATCGCCTCGGCCCAGCCCGGCGTGGCAGGGACAGTCGGGTCCTCCAGGTCCTCCGGCCAGGTGCCGGGCAGCCCCGGACGGCCGACGCCGTAGTGCGCCAGCATCAGGTCGAGGACCGTGGTCACCAGGTGCCCGCCGATGCGCCGGACCGGCACACCGCGCTGTTCATAGACGACCTTGTCGCCGGTGTCGAAGCGGGGCAGCTCCAACGGGACCGAGTCACTGGTGTCGCCGTAGAGGGACAGGATCGGGTCGATGTCGCCGAGGTCGAGGTTCCACTTCCCCTCACCCTCGGGGCCGAAGCGGTGCCCGATCGAACCCTGCGGGACGGCCACGTCGTCGGTGACGCGGTCCAGCACGACCGGCTTCCACATCGAGTTCTCCGACGAGCCCTCGGGGTGGCCCTCGAGGTCGCCCGCGACCACGAACTTGCCTGGACGGTAGGAACCGTCGCCCGCCTCCACCAGCGAGACCAGGAAGGGCAGGTCGGTGAACTTCTTGGTGTAGTCGGCGAAGAACTCGGTCTCCTGGTCGACGAAGAACTCCTTGAGGATGACGTGCCCCATCCCCATCGCCAGCGCGCCGTCGGTGCCCGGCGCCGGGGCGACCCACTCGTCGGCGAACTTGACGTTCTCGGCATAGTCCGGCGCCACCGCGATGACCTTCTGCCCGCGGTAGCGCGCCTCGATCATCCAGTGCGCGTCGGGGGTGCGGGTCATCGGGACGTTCGAACCCCACATGATCAGGTATGCCGCGTCCCACCAGTCCCCGGACTCGGGGACGTCGGTCTGGTCGCCCCACATCTGCGGGGAGGCGTTGGGCAGGTCGGCATACCAGTCGTAGAACGAGAGCATCGGCGCGCCGATGAGCTCGTTGAAGCGGGCGCCGGAGACATAGCTGACCTGGGACATCGCCGGGATCGGGGAGAATCCAGCGATCCGGTCCGGGCCCCAGCGCTTGATGGTGTAGACGTGGGCGGCGGCGATCATCTCGACCGTCTCCTCCCACGTGGAACGGACCAGTCCGCCCTTGCCGCGGCCCGCCTTGTAGGTCCGGGACTTCTCCTCGTCCTGCACGATGCTGGCCCAGGCGACCACAGGGTCACCGAACTCCTGCTTGGCCCGGCGGTACATCTCCAGCAGGGTGCCGCGGACGTAGGGGTAGCGGACCCGGGTCGGGCTGTAGGTGTACCACGAGAAGGCCGCACCACGGGGGCACCCGCGCGGTTCGTACTCGGGTCGGTCCCCGCCGGTCGTCGGGTAGTCGGTCTGCTGCGCCTCCCAGGTGATGATCCCGTCCTTGACGTAGACCTTCCACGAGCAGGAGCCGGTGCAGTTGACACCGTGCGTGGAGCGCACGACCTTGTCGTGGCTCCACCGGTCGCGATAGAAGGCGTCACCCGAGCGCCCGCCCTCGAGCGAGAGGGTGCGTTGGTCGTCGGAGACCTTGCCGCGCGTGAAGAACCTGCGGGTCCCCACGAGTGCGGAGGACAGGGGTCCGTCGAAGCCTGCGGGCTCGGTGTCGGTCTGGGGCCGTGCTGCGGTGTCGGTCATCAGGACTCTCCACGGTCGGGGAACGGGGTGGTGACGGTCAGGTGGGCTCGGCAGGTGCGATGGTCGATGAGAGGTTGCAGGTCCAGCTCGGCGCTCTCCTCGCCCAGGGCATCGAGGGCGCCGCGCAGGAGGCCCCGGTGGACCCCGCAGACCATCTGGGGGCTGTCTCTGGCCAGGGCGATGAAGGGGCAGTCCCGCAGCAGGATGTCGACCTCATGGGCGCCGGACGAGGTCCGGATCTCAGGGGCGTGGCCCCAGCCGACCAGCAGGTCGAGGACGGCTCCGATCTTGCCCAGCCAGGCGCCGGGTGTCGGCGCGGGTGCATGCTGACCGATGCGGACGGCTAGGCGTGAGACGTGGTCGCGTGCCCACTCCCGCCCGGACAGTTCCAGGGCTGCGGGGCTCTGCTCGAGCGGCTCATCCCGGGTGTCGACCGTGGCGACGATCTCGGAGAGCGCGGCATAGGCCTGCAGTGCGTGGGGGTCTGACGGAGGTGTCATCGCGACGCCGGGCACGGCATACAGCTTGCGGGGGCGACCGGCTCCGGAGGGTGGTGCCTGGATCGTCGTCAGCAGGCCGGCCGCGACGAGCTGGTCCAGGTGGAAGCGCACGGTGGTCAGGTGCAGGCCGACCACGTCGGCGAGCTCCTGGGCACTGAGGCCGCTGTGACGCAGAGACTGGCTGCCCTCGACCTCCTGGACAGGCAGGTCGGCAAGGTGGTCATAGAGGTTGCGGCGCACGTCCGAACGCAGCAGGTCAAGGCCGTCACCAGCGTCTGGCCGTCCCATGACCACTCCTCTCAGCGAGGTTTAGCGGAATGCTTATGGCGCTCACAGTACAGGTTTACCGCAGTCCCCGACAGGGCGGTCCGCGCGTGTCGTGACCTGCGGTTTCGTCATCGGTGACAGTTCTTTTAGGGCACGTTGGCATGCGCTAAAACTCGGACAGTCACGATGGATCAGGGCTTTATATCAGGGTTTAGCGGATGAGCCGCGGTCAGGGCTGGGGGTCGCGCGCGTCATACTGCGAGAAGCCGGGTTGCAGCCGTGCCAGGACCAGCATGGCGATCATGCAGGCCACCCCGCCCAGCACCAGGGTGCCCCACTCGGACCAGGCCGCGGCGACCGAGCCAGCGACCAGTTCCCCCAGTCGCGGACCGCCGGCCACGACGACGATGAAGACGCCCTGCAGACGACCTCTGAGGTGATCCGGGGTGGCGGCCTGCAGGATGGTGTTGCGATAGACCGAGGAGACCGAGTCCGCCGCCCCGGCAGCAGCGAGCGCCAGGCAGGCGAGCACAAGGGCTGTCCTCGGGCTGAAGAGCTGGCCGGCCCCGAGAACGGCCAGACCCAGCAGCACCATGCACACACCCCAGGCCACGACCGACCAGACGACCGCGCGTCCCTGGTGGATCACCGAGCCCAGGGGCCCCGAGAAGAGCATCGCGACGAGCGCCCCCACGGCGAGCGCGGCCGCGAGGATGCCGACGGTGGCCTCTCCCCCGGCCAGGGCCACGACGGCGATCGCCGGGAAGAGGGCGCGGGGTTGGGCCAGGATCATCGCGCAGAAGTCGGCCAGGAAGGTCATCCGCACGTTGGGTCTCGTGGCGAGGAAGCGCAACCCGTCGATCACGCTGGACAGGCCGGGCACCCTGGCCCCGGCGCCCCGTTCCGGACGGATGGAGGGCAGCGTGGAGATTCCCCACATCGCGGCGGTGAACAGGATGACGTCCAGGGTGTAGGCGCTCACGTAGCCACCGAACTGGACGATGAAACCGGCGAGCAGCGGCCCGACCGTCATCGAGACGTTCATCGAGGCCACGCTGAGGGCGTTGGCGGCCGGCAGCTGCTCGATCGGCAGAAGCCTGGGATAGATCGAGGACCGCGCCGGGCTCATGATGGCGAAGCCAGCGCTGTGCAGCGCCACGAGGGCATAGAGAACCCCGACATGGGTGTTGCCCAGGACTGCCTGGAGGACGTTGAGACCGCCGGTGACCCAGAGGGCAACGCCACCCACCAGCGCCACGGTCCGGCGGTCGTGCGTGTCCAGGACCGCCCCGCCATACAGTCCGAGCACCACGATGGGCACCAGCGCATAGAGGCCGACCAGACCGACGGCGAAGGAGGATCCGGTCAGCTCATAGATCTGCAGGGCAATCGCCGTGGTGGCCAGTTGGGCGCCGACACCGGAGGTGACCATGCCGACGTAGAGGTGGCGGTAAGGACGCGACTCCCGCAGCGGGGTGATGTCGAGCAGGACGCGGCGCACCGGCACATGCTGTCACCCGTCCAGAGCGTGGCGCGCCGGGGCTCTCTGCGGCACACTGGAGATGGAGGTATGCCGTGACGTCCACGCCGTCGACCACGCCCGACGCGCAGGACTGGGCTGCTGTGCAGACCGCTCTGGCCGCGCGTCGCGACCGGCTGGACCCTGCAGACCTCACCCGCCTGGGTGAGGCGACCTGGTGGCTCGGGAACGCTCCGGGCGCCATGGAGGTCGCTGAGGAAGCCTTCCAACGCCTGGCGGAGGCGGGGCGGGAGAGCGAGGCCGCGGACCATGCCCTGCGTCTCGCCCTCGCCTGGATGCTGCGCGGCGACGTGGCGATCTCGCACGCCTGGCTGAGCCGCGCCAAACGACTGTTGGCAGATCTCCCGCCAGGAGTGCTGCACGGCTACCTGGCCTACATCGAGGGCAGCCAGGACACCGACCTGACGGGGGATCCGATGCCGTGCCGGACCGCCGCCGAGACGTTGGACCAGCTCAACGAGCGATTCGGGGATCCCGCCCTGCAGACCCTCTCCGTGGCACTGCGCGGCATGGCCGGCGTCCTCTCCGGCGACTCGGAGACGGGGTGGGCAGCACTGGACGAGTCGATCCTGCCTCTGCTGAACGGCTGCCTCGAACCCATGTGGACCGGGGACCTGCTGTGCAGCGTGGTGCACCTGTGCGACGAGCTGGGCGATCTGGCCCGAGCACAGCAGTGGACCGGGGTCATGGCCCGCTGGTCCACCCCTTTGTCGCAGACCTTCATGTATGCCGATGTGGTCCGGGTGCACGAGCTCGCACTGGCGGCGGCGGCGGGCGAGTGGGACCTGGTCGAGCACGAGCTCGGGAACCGGGCGGACGATCTCGTGGGGGCGCACGGCTGGCTTGCCGGGGAGGCCTACTACACGCTCGGCGAGGTCCGCCGCCTCCGCGGGGACCGCGAGGGCGCGGACACGGCGTTTGGCCAGGCGCGCGCGCTCCAGCACGACGCCCAGCCCGGCACCGCGCTGCGGCTCAGGTCCGACGGGCACTTCGGTGAGGCGCTGGAGTCCCTGCGCATCGCACTGGCCGACCAGGTCCCGCTGCGCCGTGCCCGGGTGCTGCTGCCGATGATCGAGATGCTGCTGGAGGCCGGCGACCAGGCCTATGCCGCCACCCTGGCTGCTGAGGCCGAGGCCACCGCCGCACACTTCGCCTCACCAGGGTTGCGTGCCGTGGCGTGCCGTGCGCGAGCGGCCGTGCGCCTCGCCACCGGGTTGCCAGGCCTCGCGGTGCCCCTGCTCGAGGAGGCCGGCCAGATCTACCGGGACCAACGGCACCGATACCCTGCCGCCCAGGTGCACGAGCGCCTCGCGGAGGCAAGGGACGCGTCGGGTGACGATGCACGTGCTGCGGCCGAGGTGGCCACGGCGGCCGCGATCTACCGGAGCCTCGGAGCAGCTCCGGACTTGGAGCGACTCTCCCCCGCCGAGCCGCCCGCAGGACTGACCGGGCGCGAGGTCGAGGTGCTCCTGGCTGTTTCGCGCGGGGGCACCAACAAGGACATCGCCGCTGAGCTGTTCATCAGCGAGAAGACGGTGGGTCGACACCTGGCGAACATCTACACCAAGCTGGGCGTCTCCTCGCGGACCGCCGCCGCCAGCTGGGCGCGCGACCAGCGGCTGTGAGCGGCCTGCATCATCCGACCCAGAGTGGGCCCACAGGTTGCACGATCCGCCCGATGTGCTCCTGCCCCTGCGCTTCTAGCGTCGGAGGAGTCGGCAGGGAGCCGGCGCCAACCGTCGACAAGGGAGACATGATGACAACGCAGCAAACCCACCAGAGCGCCGACGAGCGCCTGCTGGAGATCCTGGATCACGGCAGCACCTGTGTGCTGGTCAGCATCGGCCACGAACTGGGCCTGTTCGACACCCTCGCTGACCTGCCACCGGCGACCAGCACCCAGATCGCCGATGCCGCCGGACTGGATGAGCGCTACGTGCGGGAATGGCTCGGTGGCATGACCACGTCCCGGCTCATCGACTTCGAGCCGGCTGACGCCACCTATCGCCTCTGCGCCGACTCAGCACCTTTCCTGGTCGGTGCGGGACCGGACAACCTTGCGCGGATCATGCGCTACGTGACCATGATGGGTGCGGTGGCGCCACTGGTGGTCGAGGCCTTTCGAACGGGAGGAGGACTGGCCTACGAGGACTACCCGCACTTCCACGACGTCCAGGGCGAGGACAGCGCGGCCGTGCACGACGCCACCCTGCTGGAGGTCACGCTGCCACTGACCGGCCTCGTCGACCGGCTCCGCGAGGGCATCCGCGTGGCGGACGTCGGGTGCGGACAGGGCCATGCCATCAATCTGATGGCGCGCGCCTTCCCCGCCAGCCGGTTCACCGGCTGGGATTTCAGCGAGGAGGCCCTCGCCACCGCCCGCGCTGAGGCCTCGGTGTGGGGCCTGAGGAATGCGGACTTCATCACCAGGGACGTGGCCACGCTGCCGGACCAGGACGTCGCCGCGTTCGACCTGGTGACCGCCTTCGACGCCATCCACGACCAGGCTCAGCCCGCCGCAGTGCTGGCAAACGTGCACCGTGCGCTGCGTCCGGACGGTACCTTCCTGATGGTCGACATGTTCGCGCAGAGCAACCTGGAGGACAACCTCGACCTGCCCTGGGCTACCTTCCTGTATGCCGTCTCGACGACACACTGCATGTCCGTCTCGCTCGGCCAGGGCGGCGCGGGTCTGGGGACCGTCTGGGGCGTGCAGACCGCCGAGCGGATGCTCCGTGAGGCCGGGTTCGGACAGGTCGAACGCCACGAGGTGGAGGGCGACCCCTTCAACGCCTACTTCCTGGCTCGTCAGCGCTGAGCCAGGCGCGGTGCCCACCTGACTTCACGCGGGGGCGTCCTGCTTCTTCTTCACGACCGTGACCGTCATGATCAGCGCCACCATGGCGGTGATGGCCAGCAGGAGCAGGCCGAGGGAGTAGGACTCGGTGCGGCCATAGATATAGCCCATCAGCAGGGGCGGCAGGAACCCGCCCAGTCCTCCGGCCGCGCCGACGATGCCGGTCACGCCACCGACCCGGCCCGGTTCGGTGACCTTGGCGATGAGCGCGAAGGTGGCGCCGCTGCCGGCACCCAGGGCGGCAGCCATGCCGAGGAAGGCAAACGTGCCCAGGTGCTCCAGGATCGGTGTGGTGGAGGCGATGGTGGCACCGATCGCGACGATCAGGAAGCACCCGGAGAGCACCTCGATGGCTCCGAGCTTGTCCGCGAGCCAGCCGCCGACCGGTCGGCAGATGACAGCAATCAAGACGAAGCCCGCCATCCGGTTGGCGGCGTCGCCCGGATCGAGCTCGTAGGCGACCTTGAGGTAGGAGGGCAGATAGACCGAGAAGGCGACATAGCCACCGAAAGCGACGGCATAGAGGAAGGCCAGCATCCAGGTGATCGACAGCTTCGAGTTGGCGACCACGCGAGAGACGAGCGACCCGGTCGGTGTCGAACGGCCGGGGGCGTCGCGCATGATCAGCCAGGCGGCGACGGCATAGATGGCCAGTGCGACAGCTGTGATGAGGAACGGCAGGCTGTGGCTGTTCTTGTAGAGCGGCACGGTGGTCAGTGCACTGATGGCCGTGCCGCCCATGCCGGCGCCAAAGATGCCGATCGCCAGGCCGCGCTGGCTCGGGGGGAACCACGCGTTGACGAACGGGACCCCGATGGCGAAGGCGGTGCCACCGATGCCGAGGAAGAACCCGGTGATGAGGATCGCAATCAGGGAGCTCTGTGCGAAGAACCCGATGACCAGCACCGGGACGATCGTGGCCACGGAGACCAGCGGAAACATGACGCGCCCGCCGTGCTTGTCGGTGAGGGCACCGACGATGATGCGGCCGAGCGACCCGACGATGACGGGCACGGCGACCAGGAGGGCGACGTCACCCTCGGTGATGTTGCCCAGGGTGCCGTCTTGAGCCCACAGCGGTCCCAGTGGGCTGAGCAGGGCCCACGCCCAGAAGTTCACGGCGAAACCGATGGTCGCCATGATCAGCATCGTCCAGGCCTTGCCGTTGGCCTTGGCGGGGGCCGCCTGGGTGGTGGTGGTGCCCGGTGAGTCGGACATCGCGCTCCTTTGGTCCTCTGGTTCCGATGTGGGATCAGGTGGGGTGGTTGGGGTCAGGTGGGTGGATCAGAGTCGGGCTGGGGCCCGGTTGGCGCAGCGCCCGTGGTCACTGCGCGGTGCCGACAGAACTCACTGCGGCATAGTCTCGCGCAGATAGAGTCGGCACGCACCCGGCTCGCTGAAAGGGCGCAGATCTGCCTCGGTGCTCACGGCGCCACCGCGGGCCAGGGCGCCCTCGACCAGACCCTGGTGGACCTGGCAGATCACCTCAGGCATCTGCTCGGCCAGCTCCAGGAGCGGGCAGGTGCGCAGCGCGATCCCCTCGTCGGCGGGAGAGGTGTCTGGCGGCACCGGGGTGAAGCCCAGCCTGGCCAGCAGCGGGAGCACCAGCTCCTGCGGGCTCTCGCTGTGCTCGGGCCTCTCGGAGGCCAGTTGTGTGCCCCAGGCCCGGCCGATCTGACGGGCCTCGTCAGCGGGATCCTGTGTGCGGGCCATCAGATAGCTGGCGAAGGCGGTGGTGAGGCCTCGGTACTCGGCAAACGCGGGGTCGTTGACCCTGGGGACGGCGCGTCCCTCATCGGTGATGGTGTATTCGTGGGCGGGCCTGCCCCGGCCGCTCGGCGCGACTGCCCGGACCGTGACCAGGCCGGCTTCCACCAGTTCCTGCAGGTGTGCCCGCACGGTGTTGGCATGGAATCCGACCTCGGCCACCAGATCAGCGGTGGTCACCGGACGGCTCTTCTCCGCGAGCACGGCAAGGACCCGCTCGGCGGGCGCCTGGTCCGGGTCGGCGGACGGCACCCACGGTTTCGGGCCCAGCCGCGTCGTTTTCTTCACATGGGGAGTGTAATAATGCTTCCGTACCGACCGCAAACTGAGGAGAGACCACGATGACCAGTGACATCCCCCTGCAGGACGTCTCCGGCTGCGCCTGCGGCGAGCACGACGTGCAGGTCCCCGAGTTGGACGTGCGCGTTGTGCCGCACGCGATCCGCCACGCGACGGTCTTTGGCGCCCTGTCCGCGATCCCGGTCGGCGGTGCCCTGGACCTGGTGGCCCCCCACGACCCGAAGCCGCTGCTGGCCCAGATCGCGGACCGCGAGTCGGGCGCGATCGACGTCGAGTACCTGGTGCCCGGCCCCGAGGCATGGACCCTGCGCCTCACCCGCGCGCGCTGACGGGCGTCGGTCGCCGCCACCCCGCACGCGCTGCGCCCCACCCGCAGGGCGCTGAGCGCGTGTGCCCGCCACCCGCAGGAGCTGAGCGCGTGTGGCCGCCCAACTCATGACCCGCTCGGCCGACCCGGTCGACGAGGGAGGATGTCTGCATGTGTTCCTACTGCGGCTGCCAGTCCATCACCGTCGTCGGCCGGTTCATGGCCGAGCACGACGAGATCATCAACGCCACGGGACAGATGGTCCGTGCGGCGAGCTCCGGCGATGCTGAGACTGTCCGTGCCACCGCACAGGTGGTGGCCCGGCTGCTGCACCCGCACACGCACGCCGAGGAGGTCGGCCTGTTTGCCGTGATGCGCGAGCAGGAGGAGTTCACCGATCACATCGACGTGCTGTGCGGGGAACACACGAGTCTTGACGAGCTGCTCGAGCTGGTCGCCAACGGTGACTTCGCGCGGGCACCGGAGTTTGAGCTGGCCCTGCGCAACCACATCGACAAGGAGGACAACGGGTTGTTTCCCGCTGCCGCCATGTCACTGGACGGGACGGACTGGGAGCGGGTCGACGAGACCACTCCCGAGGCACAGGAGGCGATCACCGACGGTCGCGGCCACCTGCTGTCCCGCGAGGCCGGGCCGGGTCACGGGCACGCGCACCCCCACGACCCTGCGCATGACCACGACCACTCGCACCCCCACGAACACGACCACTCGCACCCCCACGACCACGATCACCCGTGAAACCTCAGATCCGATGGCTCCTGCTGGCCGGCGGGGGAGTCTGCCTCCTGGCCGGCTTGAACGCCGCCCTGCTGCTGCTCGGGCTGCCGGCCCCGGTCCGGACGGACCGACTGGCTGACATCCACGGCATCCTGATGGTCCTGGGTTTCCTGGGCACGGTCATCGCGCTCGAGCGGGCCCAGGCACTGCGTCAAGGGTGGGGCTTCCTGGCTCCGGCCCTGCTCGGTGCCGGGGGCATTGCCCTCCTCTCCCCCGCGCCCATCGTGCTCGGCCAGCTGTTCCTGGTCCTGGGCAGCGCCTTGCTCGCCGCCGTCTACATCGCGCTCTACAGCAGGTCGCGGGAGGTCACGGTCCTGGTCCAACTACTCGGGGCGGTCCTGGCCACCTGCGCAGCGGCGTTGTGGATGCGCACGGACGTCGCCGTCATACTCCCCTGGCTGGTGGCCTTCATGGTCCTGACGATCGCGGCCGAACGCGCCGAGCTCGCCCGGCTGGCGATGCCCACGGGAGCCGGTGAGCAGCTCCTTGGCCTGGCGCTCCTGCTGACGGTCGCCGTGGTCGTGACCCTGCTCCGACCCGCTGTCGGTGGGCCGCTGTTCGGTCTGACCCTGGTGGCCCTGACAGCCTGGTTGGCCCGGCACGACGTGGCCCGCAACCTCATCCGCTCCACGGGGCTGCCCAGGTTCAGCGCGGCCGCGCTGCTCATCGGCTATGGCTGGCTGGCTCTGGCCGGAACCCTCTGGGCACTCGGTGCTGTTCCTGGTGCCGGAGGCGGACCGCTGGCCAACCACCCGGCGGCCTATGACACCGTCGTGCACGCGACCTTCCTCGGTTTTGCCATCTCCATGGTGATGGCCCACGCCCCGGTCATCCTGCCCGCGGTGTTGTCGGTCCGCCTCCCCTACCGCCCCGTGCTGTGGGTCCCCCTGGCCGTGCTGCACACGGGGATGGTGGTGCGCGTCGGCGGCAACATGCTCGGCGGCGCGGACCCCTTCGCCTATCAGACCGGCTCCGTCCTGACGATCATCGCGGTGCTGCTCCTCGCGCTCACCGCGATCTACCTGGTGAGCACCGCATGACTCTGCCCCGATCCGTCCGCAACACCATCCCCAACACCGACCCCGCACCGCGGCGCGGCGGCAGCCAGGCCCGCGGTGAGTGGGCCCTGCGGGACCGTCCCGCACTGCTCTGGATGGTGCTGGCGGTCCTCGTGGCGCTGGTCCACCAGTGGGTGCCCGATGCGACCTGGCTGATGGTCCACCTCGTGCTGCTCGGCGCGATCACCCACTCGATCTTTGTCTGGAGCACCCACTTCGCGCAGGCGCTGCTGAAGACCCCGGAGGCGCTGGACACCCGCGCCAACCAGAGCCGCCGCCTGGCGTTGCTGCTGCTGGGGACCACTCTCGTGCTGATCGGTGTTCCCACCACCTGGTGGTGGCTCGTCCTCACCGGCGCCATCCTGGTGTCGGTCGCGGTGCTCTGGCACGCGCTCATGCTGCGGCGCCGGTTGCGCAACGCGCTCCCGGGCCGTTTCCGGATCACCATCCGCTACTACCAGGTGGCGGCGATCTGTCTGCCGGTCGGCATCGCCTTCGGTGCCACGCTCGCCCTGGGCCTGAGCCAGAACTGGCACGACCGCCTCCTGGTGGCGCACATGATGACCAACCTGCTCGGCTGGGTGGGCCTGACGGTCACTGGCACCCTGATCACGCTGTGGCCCACCATGCTGCGCACCCCGATGGACACCCGTGCTGAGCACCTGGCCCGCCTGGCACTGCCGATCCTGGGTGTCTCCTTGGTCATCATCACCACCGGGGCATTGTCCGGTCTGCGCCAGGTCACCGTCTCCGGGCTGGTCCTGTATGCCGCCGGGCTGGCCTGGTGGGGCCGCGCCCTCTGGCAACCGGCGAGGCGCCGCCCACCCCGGGAGTTCGCCACCGCCTCGGTCGCCTCTGCGCTGCTGTGGCTGGCGGTCGGCATCGGCACCACGATCGCTCTGGTCGCCCAGGGCTCCGTCAGCGACAGCGTGGGCACCCTCGGGGCCATCTTCGTGGTCGGCTTCGCGGCCCAGCTGCTCACCGGTGCCCTGTCCTACCTGATGCCCACCGCCCTGGGCGGTGGCCCATCGGTCGTGCGTGCCGGGCAGGCCGTCTTCAATAAGATCGCGGCACTGCGCCTGGTCATCATCAACGTGGGCCTGGCCATGTGCCTGCTGCCGGTCCCGTCCCTGGTGCGCGTGACCGTCTCCGTGCTGGTGCTCCTGGCGCTGGCGGCCTTTCTGCCGCTCATGATCGGCGGCATCATCCGCTCAGTGCGGGCCCGGCGTGCCCTGGGCGACGGGCTCCCGCCGCTGGAGCCCGGTGCGCGCGTGGAGCGTCCACCATCGGCGCTGACCCTGGGTCAGACCGTCGCCGGTGTCACCGCCCTGCTGGTGGCCATCACGGTTGGCGTGGGCCTGGACCCGGTGGCCGCCGGTCTCGGTGCGCCCGCCACTGGCGACTCCTCCACCGCGACGGTGCCGGCCACCGGTGAGACGACCCGGGTCGAGGTCTCGGCCAAGGGCATGACCTTCACCCCCGACACGGTGAGCGTCCCCATCGGCAACCGCCTGGTCATCGACCTGGTCAATGACGACGTGTCAACCACCCACGACCTCACCCTCGGTGGTCAGAAGACACCCCGGCTGGCCCACGGCGAGCGCGCTGAGATCGTCATTGACGTCGTGTCCGGACCGATGGAGGGCTGGTGCACGATCGTGGGGCACCGGCAGAGCGGGATGACCTTCACGGTGACCACCGAGGGCACCCCCGCAGCGGTGCCCAGCGGGACCGCTGACGGAGCCACTGACGGGGCCACCGACGGAGCCCCGGCACCCACGCAGAACGGCGGTGACGCCCACGCCGAGCACGGCGGTGCCCCGATCCTCGGCGACGACCCGCCCCCCGTCATACAGCCCGTCGACCCGACTCTCGCTCCGGCTCCCGGGGCGACGACGCACCAGGTGACCCTCACCGCGCAGGAGGTGCCCCTGGAGGTGGCGCCCGGGGTGTGGCAACAGCGCTGGACCTTCAACGGTCAGGCCCCCGGCCCGACGCTGCGCGGCACGGTCGGCGACGTCTTCGAGATCACCCTGGTCAACGACGGCACCCTCGGGCACTCCATCGACTTCCACGCAGGCGCGCTCGCCCCGGACGAGCCGATGCGCACGATCCCCCCGGGTGAGTCCCTGGTCTATCGGTTCACCGCGACCAGGTCGGGCATCTGGATGTATCACTGCTCCACGATGCCCATGTCGTCGCACATCGCGGCCGGGATGACCGGGGCGGTGATCATCGATCCGCCGGGGTTGCCGGAGGTCGACCACGAGTTCGTGCTGGTGCAGTCCGAGGTCTACCTCGACACGGTCGCGCAGTCCGCGGAGGAGGCCACCGAGGTCAACGTCGACAAGATCATG
The DNA here is from genome assembly GCF_007197575.1 of Ornithinimicrobium ciconiae. Classification (NCBI taxonomy): domain Bacteria; kingdom Bacillati; phylum Actinomycetota; class Actinomycetes; order Micrococcales; family Ornithinimicrobiaceae; genus Ornithinimicrobium; species Ornithinimicrobium ciconiae. Next base: position 2,288,971 of record NZ_CP041616.1, on the reverse strand, counting down.
GCCGACGATCCGGACCTCGTGGTGTTCAACGGGATCGCCAACCAGTACGACGAGCACATGCTCCAGGCGAAGGTCGGTGACCGGGTGCGCATCTGGGTGCTCGCCGCCGGACCCAACAGGCTCAGCAGTTTCCACGTCGTCGGCGGCCAGTTCGACACCGTCTATGAGGAGGGCCACTGGGTGCTCGGCGGACCCGGTGCCGAGAACGGGTCAGCCTCGGACGGTGAGGGCACCGGCGGGAGCCAGGTGCTGGGACTGCTGCCGGCCCAGGGTGGCTTCGTCGAGCTTGAGATGCCCGAGGCGGGCCACTATCCACTCGTGTCGCACCTGATGATCGATGCCGAGCGCGGTGCTCATGGGTTCCTGGAGGTCACCGAGTAGGAACTGTCCCGCCGCGGTGGTCCCGAGCAGGGGTCACGCAGGCAACGGTTGTCCGGGCGGCGCTGCTCCGGGCAGGGGGATCGCCACCGTCGGGTCGCCCAGGAGAACGGTGCTGGCCCGGTCGTATGCCGTGGCCTTGCTGTAGGCCGCCAGGTCCAGTGCGGTGGTCGAGCCGACGTTGAACGACTTCAGGGCACGACCATGGTTGACCAGCAGCGACCCGATCACGTCGTAGTAGGCCGCCAGCGCCATCCCGACCGGCTTGCCACCGCAGATGCCTTCGTAGACGGTCCGGCGCAGGCTGGCGGTGAGGTCCGCCTGGTTGGGTGGGAAGGACATCGTCCAGTTGAAGGTCGGCTCGACCTGCCCGATGAAGGCCCGCAGCGGCTTGGCGGCGCCGAGCAGTGCACGCGGGGTCGGTGCCGTCTGTGCGCCGAGGCGGGCCACCTCGGTGAGGACCCGACCCACGGTGCCGGACTCGGCAAACAGCCCCTCGTAGGCCGAGGGTTGGTCCGCTCCGGCCGAGCAGCAGGCCTGGGCAAACCAGACGGCGCCGTCGGGCGACCACGTCGCGGTGAGCGCAGTTGGATCGACCACCTGGTGGGAGGCGTCGACCAGCATCCCGAGGTCACGGCGCATCTGGTCCGGGTCGCTGAGCGGCCCGGTCTTGCCGTGGCTCGTCGTCACGATCACGAGGGGGCGCAGCTCGGTGAGCGCCGCGGTCAGCGCCGCCCCGGTGGCGTCGGTGACCGACCCGTCGACGTATCGCAGCCCGGGCATGTCGGCGTCCGCCGCGAAGGTGTCGTGCAGTCCGGCTCCGATGACCTCCCGCATGAGGGTGGTGATATCTCCCCCACCGTGGTCGACCGACCAGACCAGGGGTGCGGCATACGAAGCGGTCGAGTCCCGCCACCCGTCCATCAGCGCGCTGACATAGTTGGCCAGGCCTGCGTCGTCGAGGTCAAGACGACCGACATAACGCACGGGGTTCAACGCGTACTGGACCTGCCACGGGACGTCAGCGGGAGACGCGGCGATCAGCAGATACAACGGCAGCTCCTGGGCGCCCATACCCTGCGGTGAGGCGGCCGTGAACAGGTCTCCCCCACCGGCATAGTCGCGCAGCGCCCACTGGGCCAGCGCGGTGCCGGGGCGATAGCGCAGGACCTTGCCCTGCCGCTGCACCACCAGCTCACGGATCGGCTCGGGGGCGTCGTCCGCGGTGGCGAGTGCGACCGGATCCAGTCCCTCGCGCTCCGGGAGTATGACGCCCCACCCCACACGCGGATCACGCCAGTGCGCAGGGTCGACGGGACTCGGAACCAGGTGTGGCACCCCAAGATCTGCAGCGCCGACCGTCCATCGGCCCAGGGTGTCAGCGAAGTGTCCGGTCGCGGCCTCCTCACCGGTGAAGGCGTTGGCCTGCACCTCGAGGTCACGCAGCGGTGGCTGATCCTGGCGAGGTTCGTCCGGGGACGCGGGGGCGGTCATCGTTGCTCCAGTTCGTCCAGCACGAGGATGAGGTGGGTGTCGATGGAGTCCAGCAGGGTGGTGTCTCCGGTGCCCTCGACCGTGGTTCGCAACCCGGTGAGTGCCTCGACGGTGAGCACCAGGGAGCGCGTGGTCTGGTCGGTGACCGGCGCCGGGGTGCCTCCGGGTGGCGGTGGCGATGGTGGTGGCGTCGCAGACCGTTGCGCGGCGGCGGCGGGCTCGACGTGCTCGGACTCGACGTGCTCGGACTCGACGTGCTCGGACTCGACGTGCTCAGGCTCGACGTGCTCGGGCTCGACGTGCTCGGGCTCGACGTGCTCGGGCTCGACGTGCTCGGGCTCGACGTCCTCGGGCAGGGCAGGCGGGGACTCAGCCGCACCTGCCACCTGAGGTTCGGGACCCACCTCTGTCCCCACGCTCGGGGCCGCTGACGCCTGGACCCGGAACGTTGCGGGACGGGTGTAGACCACCGGGAGGGTCCATTCCTTCTTGGTGCCCCGCTGGGCATCGAGCGGTTCATACTGGTCAGCCAGTTGTTCACGTGCGTTGACCAGCAGCCGGGCCCAATCCAGCTGCTCCGGGACTCCGGGGGTGCTCAGCAGCGCGTTGAACTCAGGCAGCAGCTGGTCGTAGAAGGCCTTGGTGAACAGCGTGGCGTCATCGGAACGGACCGGTTCGCGCATGCCCACAACGGCGGGGATTCCCTCGGTGTAGATGAGGTTCAGTGCGACGGAGCCAGCCGCCTCGACCCCCGTGGCAGAGGCGGTCTCACAACTGTTGAGCACCACCAGCCAGGGCAGTGCGTCCACCGGCGGGTTGAAGCCTCCGATGTCTCCGGCCTCCACCATCAGGCTGCTGCTCTCCCCCGTGAGCCAGTCGGCCCGGGTCGCCACCTGCAGGTGTGGGCTGGTCTCCGTCGACAGGCCGTGGCAAAACATGTGGAGGACGTGCGGGTTGAACTGTTGGAGACGCACCTGCATCTCCGCCACGGTGGAAGGCACAAACTCCACGTGCACCCACGGCGGCGCGGACTGCGAGATCTCCGCGTGCAGCGTGTCCTCGCTCACCAGGACCAGCAGCTCAAGGGGCAGGGCGGTGGCCTCGACAGCGGCGCGCAGCGCGGTCCACTCATCGATGGCGGGCACGCCCAGACAGGACAGGATCGCGGCCAGTCGCAGGGGCGGCTCGAAGTGCCAGTAACCGTCCACCGGGATGACGGTCTCGACGATGCGCCCCACGGCCCAGCGCTCGTCGAGACCGAGGAAGCGTCCCTCGGCGTTGCACAACGCCTCCCACGGGAAGTTCTCACCGTCGGTGGTGGCCAGCTCGACAAAGACCGGGCGGCGCTCAGGCGGCTGCACCAGCAGCGCCGCCGAGAGTTGCCTGGCCACCGGGGAGTTTTGGGTCAGGGCGTCGAACAGCAGCCGTCCGGCCTCCCGGACAGCACCGTCGGGAGGCACGCCACGTAGTGCCTGAAAGGCGGGGTCGGTGGCTGCCAGCCCCAACGGCTCCGGCTGTGGCCGCGGCAGCTCTGGGGGTTCCTTGAGCTGGATCCCCAGGCACACCCCGTCGGGTCCGGGCATCTCCACGATGCTGAAGACGACCCTGCTCATCGCGGCGCTCCCAGTTCCGTGGCGCGGGTCTCGATCAGGTCCGACACCGTCCGCAGGGCAGTGACCGCATCAGGATCCGGTGCATCGCCTGCCGTGACCCACTTGGCCTGCAGTGACTCCAGGTAGCGGGTGGCGGCGGCCACCGAGACCGGGGTGTGTGCCCCGGCCAGGAGGTCCTGCGTGGCCTGCTGGACCATCACGGAGTGTCCGCTGCTGGTCATCAGGCTCTCTTCGGGATAGGCCACGAACCGCGGGTGCGCCCAGGCAGCGATCGCCGGGTGGGCGGTCTCGACCGTGTCCTGACCAGTGAGGACGAGAGTGAGAACCCGGGCCAACTGCTCCGCGTCCGGGTCCAGTCCGAGGTCGTGGGAGATCGTGATGCCCGGACTGTTGAGCGCCAGCACGTCGGCCACCTCACGCAGGGCCGCGCCGGAGTAGTTGTCCGGTGCCCCAGAGGCGATGAAGGACCAGGCTCCCTGGCCGGCAACGAACTGCGCCAACTTGGGGGCTCCGACAAACTCCCCCACCGGGGTGGCGTCCCCTGCCCAGTCATCCGACTCAGGCTGGTTCTGCAGCCGGGACGGGGTCATGGACATGGCGACGCCGCCCCGCCCGCCGGACAGATAGCCGTGTCCGACCAGGTGCACCACATCCAGGGCCTTCCCCCTGAGCTCTCGGCCCATCCAGCCGAGCCACGAGTTGCCGGTGGCCGAGGGGTGCTGGTCCCCCGCCTGCCACTGGCCGGGGTCGTGGGCGATGACCTGCTCCTCCCCCTCGACCAGTGACCTGAGCCGCTCATAGACCCACCCGTCGCTGAACACGTGGACGGTGGTGGGCCGTCCCGACACGCTGCGCCACACCCGGGCGAGCGCGGCCAGGGATCCGGCGGCGTCAAACTCTCCGGAGACGACCGACCACCCCGCGCACAGGGCCACCTCCAGCGTCTGGCTCTGTGCGCGTGGTCGCACCGTGTAGTTGGGGAGGCGGACCAGGGGTCGACCCAGGGGTGCCAGTAGCTGCTCCCACGGCACCAGGTGCAGATAGCCCCGGGGGCTGGGCAGCTCCAACCACAGTGCGCGAGTCGGCAGTGCTGCGGAGTCACCCAGCGTGGGGACCTGCGTCGCGAGGGCTCGGAGCACGTCAGAGGGCAGACTGAACTGGTCGTCGGTGGCGGGTTCCCCACCCTTGAAGTCCAGGGGGCCCAGCTCACTGCCACGGCACTCGGCGACGAGGTGCGGCTCGTCGCCGCCACGCTGGAGCCAGACGCGCACCGTGACCCGCCCGCCATCTCGATAGGCGATCCGCACGGTCGGCAGATCGTGCTCGGTGCGCACCAGCATCGCCATCGGACTACTCCATGACCTGGCACAGCAGTGCCCACGCCGTGGCGGGGTTCTGCACGTCGCCGTGACCGCTGATGACGGCATCGGCCCGGATCGCGATGATCTGTTCGGTGGTGTGCTGATACCGCTGCGGAGCGGTGCGGGCGTCGACGACGGTGACTGACGAGGTGTCCTGAGGGCCGACGCCGCCCAGCGCCGCAAACTCCGACGGCGCTCCGGCGATGACCACCTCACGCCGGTCGGAGGCCCGGCGTGCGGCGAAGTGGAACAGTTTGGTCAGCGGGGCATCGTGCCTGCTGAACGTGGTCATGATGGGTTGTGCGCAGCGGTCCAGGGCGGGCCGGTAGCCACCGGCTGGCTCAGTGCCGTCCGGGTCGGCAAAGCACTTCGCCGAGGTGGCCGGCTGCAGCAGGAGCACAGACTCCACCGGGCGCGTGGGCGCGCTTCCAGCGGCGAGAGCCGACAGCACCACCTTGGCCCCATAGCTGTGCCCGATGAGATGCACGCGCGAGTCTGGGGAGGCCTTGAGTATGCCGTGCAGCATGGTGCGCACACCGGCTCCCCCGACCCGGCCGGCCCGGTCCTTCATCAGCAGGACGGTTGCGCTGCGGATCGCGTTGCGCGGATTGAGCGTGTCGAGCCAGCCGGCAGCCTGCGGGTCGGTCCCGTTCGTTTCGGGTGTCTCGTCGACAAAACCGCCGCGACTCGTGGGGGCCTGTGGGTCCTCGGAGGGCATGGCGGCCCACAGACGCACCAACTCCTTCGCGTCCGGAGTGTGCTCCGGACCCGAACCGAGCTCGTCGTCCGCACCGGCGAGCGCGGGAGCCAGCAGCGAGGCGAGCTCCAGGGCGTCTGCACCGGTGAGCTGCGCCTCGTCAGCCAGCTCATAGAAGCGGGCTGCCTGGTCGGCATCCAGGTGCTCGCCGAGCAGTCCGAGGTCCACCTCGGCCTCCTCGGCTGCCTCCGGCTCCTCCCCGGCGATATCCGGGCCCCGGTCGTCCCCGCCGACCAGGACGGTGCTGGGCCAGTGCACGCCCACCAGCACGGGACGGAACTCCCGCGCGGGAGGGTCCCACTCCTGCTCGCGCACCTGGGTGAACTGCTCAAGAAACTGCTCGTAGCGTCGGGTGGCGGCGGCCCAGTCGTTGTTCCAGCCGTGGCTGAACAGAAAGACGTCCGTGGCCTCGGCCGATGCCGTCACCAGGTGTGCGAGGCTGGCCGGGCTGGTGCACACCCCACGCTTGTCGAAGCGGATCATGTAGAACGGGGCGGTCTGACCGCCGCTGCTCGGCACGATCTTCCACGGTCCGCGAATTGCCGCTGTCATCGTCATCAGCTCCCAGCGTGAGACCAGTGAGCGGTGACCGTCCACGAAAGACCCGAGACACGGTCCCGCCTCCACGGATCCCGGTGTCCATCACCGGGATCCACACCAGCGCGAATGCATGTTCGAGCCTACTCACGGGCGATGACCCGGTCTACCTTCTCCAGGATGATGTTGTGTCGTGGGCATGGTTACAGTGACGCATGGCCACCTTTCTTGATATTCACCCCGTGGATCCGCAGCCGCGCCTCGTCAACCGGGTCGTTGACACGCTCCGGGAGGGCGGACTCATCGCCTACCCCACGGATGCCTGTTTCGCGTTGGGGGCCCAGCTGGGCAACCAGGCAGCCAAGGAGCGCATCATCGCCATCCGCAGGCTTGACGACAAGCACCACTTCACCCTGGTGTGTGCCGACTTCGCCCAGCTGGGCCAGTTTGTCCAGCTGGACAACGCTGTCTTCCGTGCGGTCAAGGCGGCAACCCCCGGACCGTTCACCTTCATCCTGCCGGCCACCCCGGGTGTCCCGCGCAAGTTGCAGCACCCCAAGAAGAAGACCGTCGGGGTGCGCATCCCGGAGCACCGGATCACCCAAGCGATCCTGGCTGAGCTGGGCGAGCCGATGCTCTCCAGCACACTGCTCTTGCCTGGGGACGAGGAGCCCCTCGCCACGGGCTGGGAGATCAAGGAGCGGCTGGACGACCAGGTCGACCTGGTGATTGACGGCGACGAGACCGGCAACGGGCCCACCACAGTCATCGACTTCTCCAACGGCTACCCCGAGGTCGTGCGCGAGGGAGCGGGAGACTCGTCCCCCTTCGCGTGACGCGCCGAGCCGTGGGGAGCACCGAGACGTGGGACGCGCCGAGCCGTGGGACGCGCCCAGCCGTGGGACGCGCCGAGCCGTGGGACGCGCCGGTGGAGCGCCACCCCCTGCGCTCGGTCAGGGGATAGCGGGCAGGGCGCGGTGGTAGGAGCAGGTCACCTTGGCCTGGGCAAAGCCCGCCTTCTCATAGAGCCTGGTGGCCCCGGTGAGGCTGGCGGAGTCGACGTCCAGGGCCACGTAGTCGTAGCCGTGGGCGAGGCTGACTGTGCGCAGCAGGGCGGCATGAGCCAGACCCCTTCCCCGAGCCGTGGGAACCGTGCCGACCAGATTGATGTAGGCCTCCTCGGGCACCCACTGTCCCACCAGGACATACGCCAGGACGCTGCCGTCGGCACCCAGTGCCAGTGTCGACAGGGGCATCCGGTTGGAGCGCGCGGTCCAGGTGTCGGACCACTCCGCAACGGACCGCGGCCCCGCCCCCCAGTGGTCGCGGAAGGCCTCGTTGTGCGCCAGGCGGGTGGCCTCCTGGTGTTCGTCGGTCGGTGAGATCAGCACCGCGTCGACCTCCGGGACGGTCACCGGCTCGTCCGTGACCCACCGCTTCATCTCGTTCCAGTAGCGCACGATTGCATAGCCGCGCCGCTCGAGCATCGGCCGCACGGAGGCGCCCTCGACCCCACCAGAGACGGCCCAGACCGCCGGCGCTCCCCGATGGCGCTCCTGAGCCACCTCCACCCCGCGGGCCTCCATCTGGTCCATCAGCTGCTGACCCAGTCCCCGGCGCCGGTAGTCCGGATGGATGCCGCCGGCCAGGTAGATCTTGACCTCCCCGTCGTGACTCTCCCGGACCCGCAACTGTCCGTAGCCGACGAGCTGGTCACCCTCCCACAGCGCCCAGGAGTCACGCTCGGCCGTGAAGCCGTGCTCGCTGAGTTCCTCGGCCAGGTCCTCGGCGTCGTAGAACTCTTCGGTCCGGTCCACCCTGGCCAACAGGTTGGTCAGCTCGGTCCAGGCAGGCACGTCCGCAGCGTGCAGATGGCTCCAGATAGTCACAGCCGACAGTGTCGTCCGCTCCGGCGGTCTGCGCGACCGTTTTTTCGTCCCTCCCCGGTCAGGTCAGGTCCGGGCGCGGGCTCGACGGTCCCGGGTCACGGCATACAGCAGGATGCCGATGCCCAGCACCACCACACCCCCCAGCACCGAGGGCCACGGCAGGGTGGATGCCAGCACGAGACACCCCAGCAGGCCGAGGACCGGCACGGTCCGGGCCCACCGCCAGTCACCGCCGAGCGTCCAGGCACTGGCGTTGGCCACGGCGTAGTAGGTCAGCACCCCGAAGCTGGAGAAGCCGATCGCACCACGCAGGTCCACCACGAGCACGAGGAGCAGCACGATGGCACCGACCGCCAGCTCGGCGTGGTGGGGCACCCCGCGGGCACTGACGCGGGCCACTGGCGCCGGCAGGTGTCCGTCCCGGGCCATCGCCAGCGAGGTCCGGGAGACGCCGAGCACCAGGTTGAGCAGGGCACCGAAGGCGGCCAGTGCTGCGGCTGTCCGCACCGCCCAGACCCACGGGGCCGACAGCACGGCGTCGGTGGCGGCGGCGACCGGGTCCGGGAGCTGGGCCAGCTGCTCGGGTCCGAGGACAACCAGGGTGAGGACGGCCACGAAGGCATAGAGCGTCAGGACGGCCGTGACGGTGATCGCCACGGCCAGCGGGATCGTGCGCTCCGGGGCCTCGACCTCCTCGGCGAGGGTGGCGATGCGGGCATATCCGGCGAAGGCGAAGAAGATCAGCCCGGCCCCCTGCAACACCCCGTAGGCGCTGAAGGCATCGGTGAACAGTTCGCCGGAAGCGCCCTGCGCGCCCGTCTCGCCGCCGACCAGCCCAGCCACCATGACGCCCGCCAGGACCGCGATCACGACGGAGCTGATGACGCGGGACACCCGTGCCGAGCGCTGCACGCCGGTGAGGTTCAGCGCGGTCACGACCACCACCGCGACGACGGCGGCGACGCGCTCGCGGCCCGGTGCGACATACGCCGCGATCGCCATGGCCATCGCGGCGCACGAGGCGATCTTGCCGACGACAAAGGACCAGCCCGCCAGATATCCGGCGAAGCTGCCCAACCGCTCCCGGCCGTAGACGTAGGTGCCGCCAGCTGAGGGATAGCGCACGGCGAGGGCGGCCGAGGACCAGGCGTTGCAGACCGCGACGACCGCGGCGACAGCCAGGCTCAGCAGCAGCCAGGAGCCCGCCGCCTGGGCGGCCGGCGCCCAGACCACGAAGACGCCCGCGCCGATCATCGAACCCAGCCCGATGCCGACGGCATCATGGAGGCTGAGCCTGCGGGTCAGGCCGGTCACGTCTGGGCGGTGGTGCCGCGCGGGTGGCGGGTGGTGCCGCGCGGGTGGCGCGAGGCCCTGGTCATGTCGTGACGTAGGTGACCGGGGCGGACAGCTGGACGGTGCGGGAGACGGTGCAGAGCCGGTCCCGAGACCTGGCGACCGCGTCCGGCAGGCGGGTGCGGGCCCGGTCCCCGTCCTCCCCCTCGGGGAACTGGATGTCAAAGGTGACGGTGATCCCCCCCATGTGGTTGCCCTGCTCGTCGCTGAGCTTCTCCCCGGCGCCACTGACCCGGAAGCCCGTCGGCTCCGCGAGGCGGCTGGTCAGGTAGTCGACGTCGATGGCCGAACAGCCAGCCATCGCCACCAGCAGGAGCTCGACGGGGGTGAAGTCGGTGGAGCTGCCATCGCCGAAGGGCAGTCGGCCCCCACGGTCGTTGACGGCCTCGTAGGAGCCCTTCGCGGTGCGGGTCAGCTCGATGGTGCGCAGGTTTTCAGCGGTCATAGGGTCTAGCCTGCCAGAGTGACTTCACGACTCATCCTGGTCCGTCACGGCGCCACCGAGTGGTCCGAGTCGGGCCAGCACACCGGTCTGACCGACCTGCCCCTGCTCCCGGCCGGAGAGGAGGGCGCCCGGGCGCTCGCTCCCCTGCTGGCTCGGTTCAACATCACCCATGTGCGCTCCTCACCGCTGCAACGAGCCCGCCGGACCGCCGAGCTGGCTGGCCTGGAGGTCGACCGTGTGGACCCTGACCTGGTCGAGTGGGACTACGGGGCCTACGAGGGGATCAGCACCGCCACGGTGCGCGAGGAGACCGGGACCGACTGGTCGGTGTGGCGTGACGGTGTGCGGCCGGGCGAGACCCCGGGTGAGACCGTCGAGGAGGTGGCGGCGCGGGCGAGCCGGGTGCTGGCGAAGGTTGCCTCGTATGACGGCGACGTGGCCCTGTGTGGCCACGGCCAGTCTCTGCGCATCCTGACCGCGGTCTTCCTGCGCACCGAGCCCCGATTCGGGGCCCACCTCACCTTCGAGACCGGCGCCGTGGGCATCCTGGGTCACCACCGTGAGGATCCGGTCATCGAGGGATGGAACATCCTGGCCTGAGACGGGCCCTCTGGTCCGCTCAGGAGGGAACGGAGGTGGCGGTCCTCGGCAGCTCCCAGGACGCGACCGGCTGGTTGTCGTCCATGTGCTCGATGTAGAGAGCGAACATCTTCTTCAGCGCCGTCGGGCGGTCATCACCCTGCTCCTCGAAGAACTCGGTGCACGCGACCTGCCAGGAGGAGCCGTTCTGCACGGCGGCACACCGCTGCGCGATGATGTCCAGGTAGTGGGCCCGCACCTCACGGCGTAACCCTAGCCCAGCCAGACCCTCATCAGCCAGCGGCAGCAGGTGCTCGGCAACCAGCTCGGTGACCGGCACCCGGCCGACTCCGGGCCACGCCAGCACCGAGGTGATCCCGTGCCGGGCGGCCTGGTCAAAGTTGTCCTCGGCGTCGCTGAACGGCATCGTCGTCCAGATCGGTCGGCCACTGCTGGTGAGCTTCTCCAGCAGGCCGTAGTAGAAGCAGGCGTTGGCGACCATGTCGATGACCGTCGGCCCGGCGGGCAGCACCCGGTTTTCCACCCGCAGGTGGGGCACCCCGCGCACGTTGTCGTAGATCGGCCGGTTCCACCGGTAGACGGTGCCGTTGTGCAGCCGCAGCTCTCCGAGGGTGGGAACCTCCCCGGCCCGGTAGACCGCGACCGGGTCCTCGTCCGTCTGCTCGGGCAGCAGCGCCGGGAAACACCGGACGTTCTCCTCGAACAGGTCGAAGATCGAGGTGATCCAGCGATCCCCGAAATAGGCTCGCGGGCGCACGCCCTGCGCCTTGAGTTCGATCGAGCGAGTGTCGACCATCTGGGTGAACAGCGGGATCCGGGTCTCGGCCCACAACCGCCGCCCGAACAGGTAGGGCGAGTTGGCGGCCATAGCCACCTGCACCCCGGAGATCGCCGACGCGGCATTCCAGTACATCGGGAAGTCCTGCGGAGTCACCTGCTGGTGCAACTGCACCGACGTGCATCCCGACAGTGGACCGATCGTCTCGAAGTAGCCGGAGACCCGCTCGCCGGACTCACCCTCCACATCCAGCTCGAGACCCTCGCCCCGCTCGGTGAGGATCGCGTTGTTCAGCGCGGTGTAGCGCACACCCAGGCTGAGCCAGTCGCCCTCGAACAACTCCTGCATCAGGGTGGGAAGAAGGCCGATCGCCACCACCTGGGCCCCGTGGCCCCGGGCGGCGTCACCGGCCCGCCGCAGGCTCTCGTTGAGCCAGCGCTCCAGGCGCACGGCCTGGTCACCGGCCATCGGGCGCGGTGGCACGTTCATCTCGATGTTGTAGCGCCCGACCTCGGTCTGGAAGTCGAACTCCGAGCCCTCGAGCTCTGCCAGAACCGTCTCGTTGATCAACGCCGGATCCAGGTTGCTGTCCACCAGGTTAAGCTCGATCTCCAGGCCCATCTGGGGGCGGGTGAAGTCGAACCGGCTCTGCTCGAGCATGTGCTCGAAGATGTCGAGAGACTGCAGGACCTTGTGGCGGTAGGCCTGCCGGTCCTCCCGGCTGAACGCGGCCGAACTGACTTCCTGACCCATAGCGCCTCCTGACGGTTGGACACAGCCTAATCAGACACAACCCGTTCCCGCCCGGCGGACACGACAATCCGAGCTGCGGACTCGAATTCCGGCCGGCCGCGGGCGGAGCCTCCCGGCCCCGCCCGCAGGTGCTCAATCCTCGAACGCCTCCGGCGGCGGGCAGGAGCAGACCAGGTTGCGGTCGCCGAAGGCGCCGTCGATGCGCTTGACCGGCGGCCAGTACTTCGCCTCCGGTCCGCTGGGGAACGCCGCGCTCATCCGGTCATAGGGGTGCTCCCACTCACCGGCCAGCTCGACCGCGGTGTGCGGAGCGTTGCGCAGCATCACGCGGGAGGCCTCGTCATCCATCTCGGCCCGGATCGCGATCATCGCGTCGATGAACCGGTCGACCTCACCCTTGTCCTCGCTCTCGGTGGGCTCGACCATCAGGGTGCCTGCCACCGGGAAACTCATCGTCGGCGCGTGGAAGCCATAGTCGATGAGTCGCTTGGCGACATCGTCGACGGTCACCCCGGTCTCCTTTGTCAGGCCCCGCAGGTCAAGGATGCACTCGTGGGCGACCAGACCGGTCTCGCCGGCATACAGCACCGGGTAGTGCTCCCGCAGGCGCGTCGCGACGTAGTTGGCGTTGAGGACGGCCACCTCTGCCGACCGGGTTAGCCCGGCCCCGCCCATCAGGCGCACATAGGCCCAGGAGATCGGCAGGATACCCGCCGAGCCGTAGGGCGCTGCGGAGATGGGCCCCACCCCGCTCTCCGGTCCGGCCAGGGCATCCAGCGGGTGGTTGGGCAGGTGCGGGGTCAGGTGCTCGCGCACCGCGACCGGTCCGACGCCGGGACCGCCACCACCGTGCGGGATGCAGAACGTCTTGTGGAGGTTGAGGTGTGAGACGTCTCCGCCGAAGTCTCCGGGGCGCGCCAGGCCCATGATCGCGTTGAGGTTTGCTCCGTCGACATAGACCTGACCACCTGCCTCGTGGACCAGCTCGCACAGCTCGCTGATCGTCTCCTCGTAGACGCCGTGGGTGGAGGGGTAGGTGACCATGATCGCGGCGAGCTCGTCGCGGTGCTTGTCGATCTTGGTGCGCAGGTCGTCCATGTCGACGCCACCGTCGGGGGCCGTCTTGACCACGACGACCTTCAGGCCGGCCATCACCGCGCTCGCGGCGTTGGTGCCGTGTGCGCTGGCCGGGATCAGGCAGATCGTGCGGGCGTCGTCGCCGTTGGCCAGGTGGTAGGAGCGGATCGCGAGCAATCCGGCGAACTCACCCTGCGACCCGGCATTGGGTTGCAGGCTGACCGAGTGGTAGCCGGTGATCTCGGCGAGCCACTGCGACAGCTCCTCGACGATCCGGCGTGAGCCCACCGTCTGGTCGTGCGGGGCGAAGGGGTGCAGCGCGGCGAACTCGGGCCAGGTGATGGCCTCCATCTCGGTGGTCGCGTTGAGCTTCATGGTGCACGAGCCCAGCGGGATCATGCCGCGGTCCAGGGCGAAGTCCTTGTCCCCCAGGGACTTGATGTAACGCAGCATCTGGGTCTCACTGCGGTGGGTGTTGAAGACCGGGTGGGTCAGGTAGTCACTGGTGCGCTGGAAGGGCTCCTCCCAGACGCTGCCCTCCGGTGCCTCCACCGGCGAGACCCCGAAGGCGTCCAGGACGACGTCGAGATCGGCGGTGGTGATGCTCTCATCGGTGCTGAGCAGCACGTGCTCGGCGTCGACCGCCCACAGGTTGACCCCGCCCTCCAGGGCCTTGGCCAGGACGGCCGCGGAGTCGGCCCGCACCGTCAGCGTGTCGAAGAAGCGGGTGGTGACGACCTCAACCCCACCGGCGGTCAGGGCAGCGTGCAGGTAGCGGGCCTTGGCGTGCACCTGCTCACCGATCCGGCGCAGCCCCTCGGGGCCGTGCCACACGGCATACATGCTGGCCATCACTGCCAGCAGCACCTGCGAGGTGCAGATGTTGGAGGTCGCCTTCTCCCGGCGGATGTGCTGCTCGCGGGTCTGCAGCGCCAGACGGTATGCCGGGGCACCGGCCTCGTCCTTGCTCACCCCGACCAGGCGGCCGGGCAGGGTGCGCTCCAGTCCCTCGCGCACGCTCATATAACCCGCGTGTGGTCCGCCGAAGGCCATGGGGACACCCAGCCGCTGGGTGGTGCCGACCGCGACATCGGCGCCCCACTCGGCCGGGGAGCGCAGGAGGGTGAGGGCCAGGAGGTCGGCTGCGGCGGTGACCAGGCCCCCGCCGGCGTGGATCGTCTCAGCCAGCTCTGTCCAGTCCCGGATCTGCCCGTCGGCCCCGGGGTACTGCACGACGGCGCCAAAGACGGCGCGGCCACCGGCCAGGGCCTCGGGGTCTGAGAGGTCGCCGGTGACGAGCTCGATGCCCAGCGAGCGCGCGCGGGTCGCCAGGACACTGGCGCTCTGCGGCAGCAGGTGCTCATCGACGATCAGGACCGCATCGGCAGCGGTCTTGGAGGCGCGTCGCATCAGGGTCATCGCCTCGGCGACCGCGGTGCCCTCGTCGAGCAGGGAGGCTCCGGCCGTCGGGAGGCCGGTGAGGTCGGAGACGACCGTCTGGAAGTTCAGCAACGCCTCGAGCCGACCCTGGGAGATCTCGGGCTGGTAGGGCGTGTAGGCGGTGTACCAGGCAGGATTCTCTAGGACGTTGCGGCGGACCACCGGCGGGGTGTGGGTGCCGTAGTAGCCCAGGCCGATCATCGAGGTGACCACGGTGTTCTGGGCCGCGATCTCCCGCAGCTCGGCGATGGCGGCGGGCTCGGAGTCGGCAGCGGGCAGGGTCAGCGCGGTCTGGGTGCGGATCCCCTGCGGCACGGCGGCGTCCACCAGAGCGTCCAGGGAGTCATAGCCGACCGTCTCGAGCATCGCGGCGATGTCGGAGTCGCGCGGTCCGATGTGCCGACCGACAAAGGCGGAAAGCTCGGACCCGGCGGAGTCCGGGGAGGCGGGATGGTCGGGGGTGGGCTGCTCGGCGACCGGCTCGTGCTGTGGCGTGGTCGAGGACACAGTGACTCCTTGCTTCGACCCCCTCTGTCCGGTGTGCCCGTTCAGAGTTGCCTCACCCACACGTTCCTGGCGCCTGAGAGCTTGGCGGGGAGGTTGCCCCTTCGGCGCCTCACGACGTGAGGACTCTCACGCGCGGGGTCAACAGCGCTGCCAGTCTAGCCAGAAGTTGTCGCGAACTCAGCGTGTGCGCAACGGCGTGGCCGACGCGACCGCCTGGGCGGTGGGCGCGGATGCCCGGGTGCGGTGGGCGCGGACGCGCGTCAGCTGGTCTTGCGGGCTCGGCGCCGCTGCGACAACTCGTCGTCACCGGTGCCGGGCGACTCGGCCTTCTCGCTGGGCATCGACGCGAGCGTGCCCTCCACCTCGCGCCAGACGCTGCCGACCGCGATCCCGAACACGCCCTGTCCCCCGCGCACCAGGTCGATGACCTGGTCGTCGGAGGTGCATTCATAGACGCTGGCCCCGTCACTCATGAGGGTGATGTGGGCCAGGTCCTGGACACCGCGCTCACGCAACTGGGTGATGGCGACACGGATCTGCTGCAGCGAGACTCCGGTGTCGAGCAGGCGCTTGATGATCTTGAGGACCAGGATGTCGCGGAAGCTGTAGAGGCGCTGCGTGCCGGATCCGCTGGGGTTGCGGACCGAGGGCTCCAAGAGCCCGGTGCGTGCCCAGTAGTCGAGCTGGCGGTAGGTCACCCCGGCAGCGCCGCAGGCGGTGGGGCCGCGATAACCGACGCCCTCCTCCAGCGCGGGCACGTCGGAGGTAAACAGCAGACCCTGCTCTGGCGTTGCCGCACCCTGCGGCCCGCGCACTTCGGCTCCAGTGCCCACTGGCGGCCCTCCTAGACTACGTTCGTGTGATTCGACGGTAAGCCCTGATGGCGTCCGGGTCAATGACCGCCACGCCCGCGGACCGTGTGACTGTCAGATCGTGACCGCGGGGCCGGCGCTCGGCCCGGTCCTCACGGTGGAGGTCACAGTCCCGCTCCCCCGGGCTCGCTGGGTGGATCGTCCTCGCTCGCCTCGAAGTCCTCGGCGGACACCTGGTCCAGGAACTCTCGGAAGCGCTCGACCTCGTCCTCGGCCTCGTCCTCGACTGCCATGGTCACCCCCGCAGCATCCAGGACGTCCTCGGACGCCAGGATCGGTGTCGCCGACCGCAGGGCCAGGGCGATGGCGTCCGAGGGCCGCGCGGAGATCTCGGTGGTGCCGTCCACGACGAGCACGGCATAGAAGATGTTGTCCTTCATCGCGGTGATCCGCACCTCATCGAGGCGGTGGCCCAGGTCCTGCAGGAGCGTCACCATCAGATCGTGCGTGAGAGGTCGTGGCGGCTGGACTCCCTGTTGCGCATAGGCGATGGCGGTGGCCTCGGGCGCAGCGATCCAGATCGGCAGATAGCGCTGCCCCTCACGCTCGCGCAACAACACGATGGGGTTGTTGGTCGGCATCTCGACGCGCACACCCAGGACGTCCAACTCCTTCACCCTGTCCAGGCTACTGGGTCCGCGCCGGTCCTGCCTGCAGGGCCGACATCACGGCGTGGGTGAGGGGGCTTTTGTGGACGAGGTCGCGGCCTGGTCTGGCGCGGGGAGCTGGCTTCGGGACCTAGGTTGCCTGGCCGAGCCCGGCGCGGACCAGAGCGACGTGGAGGGCAAGGGTGTGCGCGACGATCTCGGCCTCCAGCTCCTCGGGGTCGGCGTTGGCCGCACCGCGGGCCCGGCGTCGCCGCACCGGCTCCAGGATCTGCTGCGCCAACCCGACCTCACGGTCGGCTGCGACCCGGAATAGCCGCAAGTGTCGTGGCTCGAGCCCGAAGGCCGCCAGCGTCGCGCACTCGCGCGCGACGTCGAGGTCATCCGCGGCGTGCCGACCGGCGGAGTCCGTCCGGATCAGGCCGAAGGCCTTGAGCTGGGTGTAGGCGGCCACGTCCAGGCCGGTGTGCTCGCGCAGCTCGGTCGGGGTGAGACGGATCGTCCGGCGCCGCCGCAGCTGGGCAGCAGTCGGCAGGCGAGCCCCTTCTGCGGGTCGAGTCCCCTGGGGAGATGGGGCACCGTCGGCTGCCTCACCTGCACTCCCAGACGCTGGCGAGCCCGCACTGCTTGCCTGGCCCGGCCGGGGGTCGGCAGAGGCAGTTGGCGTGGCGCCCACGGGCGGAGCACCGGATGGCGTGCCGAGCGAGGCGTCCGGGGTCCCGGCCCCACCCGGTGGCGGATCAACACCGAGGTCCATCCGGTCCAGGGCGCTCTTGATCACCTTGAGTGGCCAGAACCGATCCCGTTGGGCCCGCAGCACAAATCGGAGACGCTCGATGTCCTCGCCGGTGAAGGCGCGCTGACCGGACTCCCGGCGCCGGGGAAGCACCAGCCCCTCGGTCTCGAGGAAACGGATCTTGGAGACGGTGAGGTCTGGGAACTCTTCCTGCAACTCCCGCAACACCGCCCCGATGGAGTGCAACCTCACTGCCGCCCGCGGTAGTAGACCAGTCGGAACTTGCCGATCTGCACCTCGTCACCCTGCTCCAGCAGTCGGGCGTCGATGCGTTCCCGATTGACGTAGGTGCCGTTCAGCGAGCCCACGTCACGCACCTCATAACCCTGCTCCGAGCGGGCGAAGACCGCGTGCCGCCGAGAGACTGTCACATCGTCGAGGAAGATGTCGCTGCTGGGGTGTCGCCCCGAGCTCACCTCGTCGGCGTCGAGCAGGAAGCGCGCGCCGGTGTTGGGTCCGCGCAGGACGATCAACAGCGCTGTTCCCGGACGCAGTGCGTCCACGGTGCGCTGGTCGTCCTCCGAGAGCCGGGGTAGGTCCTCGTCGAAGGAGTAGCCCTGGGCCGGAAGGTC
Source organism: Ornithinimicrobium ciconiae (assembly GCF_007197575.1). NCBI lineage: Bacteria > Bacillati > Actinomycetota > Actinomycetes > Micrococcales > Ornithinimicrobiaceae > Ornithinimicrobium > Ornithinimicrobium ciconiae. The sequence continues at coordinate 2,271,144 of NZ_CP041616.1, read as the reverse complement.
AGTCCCTGCGGGCAGGTTCGCCGTCGGGTCCACACCGGATCCGTAGTGCTCGCGCTCGCGCTCGCTCACCTATACCTCCTTGTTCCTCCCGAAGCCTAGTTGGTCTGCTCCCGATAGGCCGCGACATCCAGCAGCGTCTCGACGTCCGCCGGGTTGGCGACCTTGATCTCCATCATCCAACCCTCTCCATAAGGATCTGAGTTGATCAGCTCCGGCGTGGCGTCGAGGGACTCGTTGACTGCGGTGACCTCGCCGGCGAGCGGGGCGTAGAGATCACTGACGGACTTGGTCGACTCGACCTCGCCGCACGTGTCTCCAGCAGTCAGCTCGTCTCCGACCGCGGGGAGGCTGACGTACACGACGTCTCCCAGCGCGTCCTGGGCGTAGGAGGTGATCCCGACACGGACGACACCGTCGCCCTGGTCCTTGATCCACTCGTGGTCGGAGGTGTAGCGCAGGTCGTCGGGGTACTGCAGCTCGCTCATCGGGTCTCCGGTCTCTTCTTCGAAACATGTGCGGGTCCTGCCGACCCTACTCGGACGGCACGGGCCGAGCGTACTGAGACTCGCGCGGCTGGTGCAACGCATCGATGATCAGTTGCTCGCCCTCGACGATCTGGACGTTGCCGGCGATCCCCCGGACGCTGTCGGCGAACCCACCGGGGATGGCCATGGCCCCTGCCAGGGTGTGGGAGTCCCCGATGGCGATGATGCGGAACGGTTCGTCCACGATCTGCCCACTGACGCTCAGTCGGCCGTTGTCGATGCCGATCCAGGTGTCGGCGACCACACGGACCGGACCGATCTGGATCGCCTCGGCTCCCGCATTGCGCAGCTCCTGCATGAGATCGATCATCATCGTCGCGGTGAACCCGCCCTCAGGGGCCGACACCGTCATGGTGATCCCCTGTCCCTCGACTGGCACGGACCCGGCGAGAATCTGGTGACTAGTCAGCCGCGACTCAGCAGCGGCGGCGGCCTCGGCCCCGCTGCCATCCGCCAGGGCCCGCTTGTCCGCCTCCAGCAACCGGATCTCCCCCTCGAGCGTGTCAGCGCGCTCGCTGACGTCATCGAGGAGTGCGATCAGGTCCGACTCGCGGAGCTCCTCGAACGGGACGTCATTAGCAGCCTGGACCTGGGCCACCAGCGCGAAGCCGACCGCCAGGGTCATGAGCGCGGCCAGGACGTTGCCGATACTGGCTCGGGGCTTGGCCAACCGAGCGAGCCGGCGCCAGGCGTGCCGGACCGAGGTCGGCATCCCCGGGACCGGGACGGCCTGCGGCTCGGCGACTGGCTCTGGGTCGGTGGGTTCTGGGTCGGCGACTGGTTCTGGGTCAGTGATCTCTGGCTCTGGGGCCGTGTTGGGGTCGGCGACTGGTTCTGGGTCGGTGATCTCTGCGTGGGTGATGTCTGGCTCGGTGACCGCCGCACTGCCCTGCGGAGCCGCGGGCCGGCGAGCCTGCTTGCGCTTCTTGCGGGGCTTCGCCACGGCTTACGCCCCCATGAGGTGGCGCCGGATCGCGGCGACGTTGGAGAAGATGCGCAGGCCCAGGACGACCACGACTCCGGTCGACAGCTGACTGCCGACACCCAACTGGTTGCCGAGCAGCACGATCAGCGCGGCCACCAGGACGTTGGAGAGCACGGACACCACGAAGACCTTGTCGTTGAAGGCCGCTTCCAGGGCGGCTCGGACGCCGCCGAAGACGGCATCCAGCGCCGCGATGACCGCGATGGGCAGATAGGGCTCCAACCACAGGGGCACCGTGGGGGCCAGGGCCAGTCCGAGGACGATGCCGGCCAGCAGGCCGATAATCGGGATCATGGTGCGTCCTCCGTTGTGGCGTCTGTGTCGGGCACGGTGGCGATCCGCGTGCTGAGGCGAGACCCGGCGGGCACCGTGAGCTCGTCCTCGGGGGTCAGCTGCACGACGATATTGAAGTCCGACTGCAGCTCACCCAGATAATTGCCGGTGGCCCCAGAACGCAGCTCGGCCGCGAGTGCCTCCTGGGGTCCGATGGCCTGCACGACGTAGGGACGTGCCAGACCACGCAGGTCAACCACGATCGCCTCTCCGGCGAACCGGATGGTCGAGGTGGAGGTCAGGCGCTGCTCGTTGATCGCGATCGCCTCGGCGCCGTGGGCCCATAGTCCGTTGACGATCACCTGCAGGTCCCGGGCGAGCACCCGGTCCCCCTCCTCGCTGTCTGCCGAGAGGGGCGGGTCGTTGAGGGTGAGCACGACGCCCTCGCCGACGACGGGCGTGGCACCGGCCTGGAGCGCTGCCTGCTCACCGGCCACCTGCTCGGTCGCCGGCTGCGCCTGGGCCGCCTCGAGAGAGCTGATCTCCTGCCGCAACGTGGCGATGTGCTCGACATACTCATCGCCTCGCTGACTGGTGGCCTCGATCCGGGTGCGCAGCTCGTCCCGGGTCGAGGCCGCTGCCGGGTCCGGCGTGCGCAGGGTCTGGGCGGCCACCGAGATCAGGAATCCCAGCACCAGCATGCTGACGAACAACAGGACAGTCCTGCTCCCGGTGCTCCCCGGCATACCGGCGGCCCGCCGAGATGCTGTCCACGAGGTGTAGCCGGGGTCCAGGGGCGGGTCCATGACCTCTTCCAGCAGTGCCATCGAGGCACCGGGGTCCCGCGGTGTGTTGCTGGCCCGGATGCGCAGAAATCTCACGCTCCCACCGCCTGCCACTGGCGCCGTCGCTGGGCCACCATGACGCTGACTTGCCAGGCATAGAGAAAGGCGCCCAGCCAATAGAGCGTGGTCCCCCACCACACAAACGCCCACCCCACCGGCAGGGCGACTGCGCCCAGCCAGCCGGAGAACTGGCCGAGGAGCAGGAGCGGGAAGGCAAAGAGCAGGTTGAAGGTCGCGGCCTTGCCGATGTAGTGCACGGGGGGCACCGGCACGCGGTAGGCGCGGACGGTGGGGTACATCGCCAGGATGAAGGCGTCGCGGGCCATGAGCGCCACCACCAACCACCAGGGGATGATGTCGCGCCAGGCCAGCCCGAAGAGCGTGGTGGCGATATAGAGCCGGTCGGCGATCGGGTCGAGATACTGACCCAGCTTGGTGACCAGCCCATAGTGCCGGGCGATCTTTCCGTCGAGGTAGTCGGAGATGCCTGAGCCCATCAGCACCAGCAGCGCCAGCACATCCTGGTGGGTCAGTAGTGCCCAGAGGAAGACCGGCACGCCCACCAGGCGCAGCGTGGAGAGGATATTGGGCACATTCCAGTTGGTGCCCTGGCCTCCCCCGAGTTGCTGCGTGCTGCTCACGTGGACAGCCTACGATCCCGCGGGTGCTCAAGGGTCCACCGACAGCGCCGATGAGTATGTCGTGTGCCGCGGGTCGGTATCAGCGACGGCGCAACCCGGCGTCGCGGACGCACCGAAGGATCACCATGCGACCCATCAGCACCTGCCTCTGGTTTGACACCGAGGGCGAGGAGGCGGCCACCTTCTACACCTCCCTCATCCCCGACTCACGCATCGTCAAGGTCACGCGCTACACCGTGGAGACGCCGTCACCCAACCCGGTGGGCAGCGTGCTGACCGTGGACTTCGAGCTCGGCGGCCGGCCCTTTCAGGCCCTCAACGGTGGGCCGCAGTTCAGCTTCGGCGAGGCGATCTCCATCGTCCTGCCGTGCGACTCCCAGGAGGAGTCCGACCACTACTGGCAGGCGCTGGGAGATGGTGGCGAGTTCGGCCCCTGCGGCTGGTTGAAGGACAAGTACGGCCTGTCCTGGCAGATCTATCCCGCCGAACTCGACGACCTCGTCGAAGACCCCGACACCGAGCGCGCCAAGGCCGCCATGGAGACGATGCTCACGCAGTCCCGCATCGACATCGCTCAGATCACAGCGGCGATGGACCAGATCGGCTCGCCGTGACGTGAGATCGGTGCTCGCCGGCGGGGTGTGATCCTCCGATCAGGAGCTGTGCATGCCCGTGAGGGCGCACCGATTCAAAGGTGTGCCCCTGCATGGGGTACATTTCTCGTTGCCCCGCAAGGGGCAAACGGGCTGTGGCGCAGTTTGGTAGCGCACTGCACTGGGGGTGCAGGGGTCGCAGGTTCAAATCCTGTCAGCCCGACCATCGAAGGTCGCGTGGTGCGCGCAGTTCACGGCGCAACCTTTCTCGCGCTTAGTGGGCAGTCCCGCAAGCCGATCGTCTAGCGGACAGTGCTTCCGAGCAGGAACTCCCACTGTCGTCGCACCTGACCATCACGCACGTCGAACACATCGATGGACACATCGCCGTGGTTGTCGATCAGCTCCGTCACGACCATGCCTGCCTCGTTGCGGAGTGAACGACGAACGGAGAATCGTGCACCAGGTGCCGACTCGTAGGCGGCCAAGATGCGGTCCATGTAAGCACTTCTTCCCAGAACGACGGCGGTTGCATCCGGCCCGATGAGCGTCCACTCCACCTCTGAGTGGAGGAGAGCATGGAATGTTGCCCAGTCGCGCGCATTCTCGGCGACGAACAGTTCAGCGAGCACGCTATCCATAGCGCCTAGTCTGCATCCCTTCGGAACTGTGCTCCTCCGTACGTTCCGCAGCAGGAACCAGCCGCGGTCCGGGCCGCTGGGCTCACAGCCTCCTCAGCGCCGCGGCCAGCCACGTTCCGCCAGGGGTTCTCGATCGACCTGGCACAACGATGCGCCACGTGGCATGATAACCCTATGGATGCCACGCTGGTTCTTGGTCAGCAAGGTCGTCTCGTCATTCCCGCTGAGGTCCGCTCCACGCTCGGGCTCGCGCCCGGTGATGAGATGCACCTGCGCGTCGAGGGTCGCCGAGTGATCCTCGAACGGCAGGAGGACGCTGTGGCTGAGCTTCGAGGATTCGCCTCTGAGGTGTCCAAGCAGCGCTCGCTTGTCGATGAGCTACTGGCAGAGCGTCGTCAGGCCGCAAAGAGGTCCGAATGACAGTTCTTGACGGGTCAGCTGTCCTCGCTCTCCTTCAGGATGAGCCCGGTGCGGAGTTAATCATCGCCGAGCTCGGTTCCGCATCCCTAGGGGCGGCGAACCTCGCTGAGGTGATCGGGAAGCTGGTCGACGCTGGAGTGGATGTCCGCCGAGTTCGTGGACTGCTCGCCGCGGCCGGCGTCACCATTGAGCCGGTCCTGGAGGAGGACGCTGAACTGGCGGGAGCGATGCGATCGCTGGAGGGCGGCAAGAGCCTCTCGTTGGGGGATCGGTGTTGCCTCGCATTGACGGTCCGCAGCAACCCCGCTGATGTCTTAACCGCCGATCGTGCCTGGGCAAGCCTCGATCTCCCCATACGTGTACGACTGATCCGATAGCGGATCCGCACACGGGATCAACCAAGGGCCGAGGCAGGTGCTGCCGCCAGTCCGGGTCGCCACTGGCAGGTCGCGCTGCACCTGCGTGACACTCCAACCTAGCGGTGATATCGTTGGGGTGATATCGGAGGTGGTCGTGATGGAACAGATCTTGATCCGCAACCTTCCCGCGGGGACCAAAGCTGCGCTTCGTGCGCGTGCCAAGCAGCGTCACCGATCGGTTGAGGCGGAGGCGCGCGACATACTCACCCGGACGTTGGAGGGCGAGCCCGTCACGATCGTTGACCTCCTGAGCACCGACGAAGGCGCCGACATCGAGTTCGAACCCGAGCGCCTGGGCCTCACGGCTCGCTCGGCGCCACTGTGAGATTCGTCTTGGACACCAACGTGGTGTCCGCACTGCGGGTCCGAGGGCGCAACCGGCCGGTCGAAGTGTGGGCAGCATCGGTTCCCGTCGGTGACCAGTTCGTCTCAGCACTCACCATCGCGGAGATCGAGCGGGGAGTGATTGCGAAGGAGCGATCCGACGCTGAGCAAGGAGCAGTTCTGCGTCGCTGGTTCGAAGAGAACGTCTTGCCCACGTTCGCCGACCGGGTCCTGCCGTTCGACCTGTCGGCGGCCCGAATTCTGGCGGCCTATCGCGTCCCCGAACACGCACCGTTCGACGACGCCCTCATCGCCGCTGTCGCGGAGTCTGCAGAGATGACTATCGCGACGCGGAACACCAAACACTTCGAACCCCTCGGCGTCCCTTGCCTCAATCCCTGGGACACGACCACGCCCAGAGACTGAGCCATCCCCAGTGCGTTGGGTGTCGATGGCGGCCACCAGCGGGGTCCACACCCATGAGGTCGCGTACCTGACCTGACCTTGCGCCAAGACGCGAGGTGGGCGCTGGCTGGTGCAATCGGGCGTTGCCCGCTGTCCGAGCCGGCCGCAGCCCGTGGCCTAGCCGGGCCCACCCTTGGAGGTGCGCCATGAGCGCGCTACTTGTCGGGTACGCCCGATGCTCTACCGACCAGCAAGACCTGACCGCCCAACGCGACGGACTGACCATGCTCGGCGTAGCGGCGGAACGCGTCTATGTCGACCACGGGCTGACCGGCACCAACCGGGAACGACCCGGACTCCGTGAAGCCCTCGCTGCATGCCGAGCCGGTGACACCTTGGTGGTCACCACTCGACCGCTTGGCCAGATCACTGCCCGACGCCCGGGCGATCGCCGACGAGCTCACCGCCCGACAGATCAGTCTCTCGCTCGCCGGCTCGGTCTACGACCCCACGGACGCGGTTGGTCGGCTGCTGTTCAACGTTCTTGCGATGGTCGCTGAGTTCGAGTCCGACCTCATCCGGCTACGCACGGTCGAGGGCATGAAGGTCGCCAAGGCCAAGGGCCGACTACGCGGCAAGCAACCTAAGCTCAACCGGAAGCAGGAAGCTCACCTCGTCTCCCTGGTGCAAAGCGGCGAGTACAGCACCGCCGAAGTCGCCGAGCTCTTCGGCGTCGGCCGCTCCACCGCCTACGGAGCCATCGAACGCCAACGCGTCGCGGCGAAGGCTGGGCTCACTGAGGTGTGTCACGCCGCTGACCACGGCCACGGCGCCGGTTGTCCCGTATCCGACACCCGGGACGTCGGCGTTCCTGGCCTGCCTGCTCGTTGAGCAGCTCGACGCACTGCGGACCCGCCCCGCTGGTGACGTTCGATCGGGCTTCCCGCAAGCGGAACCACAAGCGGTGACGGGTGCGTGGACGTGACCATCAGGCGCTCAGCCGAGGGACGGCACGTCTCGGTAGACCCGTCCTGACCCTTCACCGGGAGAGGGACGTCAAGCGGCACGAGATCAGCGGGGCTCGCGCTCTACTTTGCGTGACCATCGAGCCCGGCCCTGTCTGCGCAACGTTCGATGGTCACCCTCGCGCAACCTTGGCTGGATCTCGACAGGACACGTCGTCAGCCTTGGCTTGGAGGCGGCGCACCTGAGCGAGGTCAGGGCGAAGGTCGGACCCGACCCGCCGACTCCGTCGCTCGCGCACCTTGCATCGGCTGGCTCGCTCTTGGCTGCAGGCTGGTTCGCCCTCTGCGGGTACCGCGTCTCGTGGCCGTTGGAGCCGTGCCGCTATGACCTGCTGACCTTGTCGGTGGGCTCCACGCCATCCAGCTGTCCGCCTACGCCAAGTTCCGACTGGCAGGTGCCCCTGTGCAGTGCCCGTGAGCGGTCAGCGCCGCCGCTTCTCCCGCACCCGGACCGAGATCTCGATGGGAGAGCCCTCGAAGCCGAACTGTTCCCGCAGACGCCGCTCCAGGAACCGCCGGTAGCCGTGCTCGATGAAGCCGCTGGCAAAGATCACGAAGCGCGGCGGGCGGGTGTCGGCCTGGGTGGCGAAGAGGATGCGCGGCTGCTTGCCGCCCCGCACGGGGTGCGGGTGTGCAGCGACGATCTCCCCGAGGAAGGCGTTGAGCTTGGCCGTGGAGATCCGCCGGTCCCAGGAGTCCAGGGCCGTCTCCAGCGCCGGCACGAGCCGGTTGGTATGCCGGCCGGTCAGGGCAGACATGTTGACTCGGGGTGCCCAGGTGATCTGCACGAGGTCGCGCTCGATCTCCCGCTCCAGGTAGTACTGGCGGTCCTCGTCGACCTCGTCCCACTTGTTGTAGGCGATCACCAGGGCACGGCCGGCGTCAATGACCTGCTGGATCACACGGACGTCCTGCTCGGCGATCTTGTCGGAGGCGTCCAGCAGGACGACCGCGACCTCGGCCTTCTCCAGGGCCGTCTGCGTGCGCAGGGAGGCATAGAAGTCGGCACCCTTAGTCTGGTGCACGCGGCGCCGGATGCCGGCGGTGTCGACGAACCGCCACTCCTTGCCGCCCAACTCGATCAGCTCGTCGACCGGGTCGCGGGTGGTGCCGGCGACAGTGTCGACGACGGCCCGGTCCTCCCCCGCCAGCTTGTTGAGCAGCGAGGACTTGCCGACATTGGGGCGTCCGAGCAGCGCGACCCGGCGGGGACCACCGCGGGGGTAGGCCCCCGAGACCGCTGACTTCTCCGGAAGGTGCTCGAGGACCGCGTCGAGCACGTCACCACTGCCGCGGCCGTGAAGTGCCGAGACCGGCCAGGGCTGGCCCAACCCCAGCGACCACAAGGCAGCTGCCTCGAGCTCGCCCTTCTGGTCGTCGACCTTGTTGGCGACCAGCACGACCGGCTTGCCGGAGCGTCGCAGCAGCTTGACGACGCTCTCGTCGGTGTCGGTCGCCCCGACGGTGGCGTCGACCACGAAGAGCACGACGTCGCACAGCTCGACGGCGACCTCGGCCTGCTCGGCGACCCGCAGATGGATTCCCGTGGCATCGACCTCCCACCCGCCGGTGTCGACCAGGGTGAACCGTCGCCCGGACCAGTCGGCGTCATAGGCGACCCGGTCCCGGGTGACTCCCGGCACGTCCTCCACGACCGCCTCGCGGCGGCCGATGATGCGGTTGACCAGCGTCGACTTGCCGACGTTGGGACGGCCCACGACGGCCACGACGGGGCGGGTCTCCGCCTCGAGGTCCTCCGCCGCCTGCCGACGACGTCCCTCGACCAGCGCGAGGTCCTCCTCGCTGAGATCGAAGTCGTCAAGGCCGGCCAGGAGCGCTCGCTCGATCGAGGGGTCGCCCTCGAGCGAGGAATCGACCTCCTGCGGCTCGCCATTGGTGTGCGACACGGTCACTGCCTCTCCTCGAGGGTGGTGTGGGCCCGCACCTGGCGCTTGATGCGCCCGAGCATGCCCACCATGCCGCGCATCCGCAGCGGGGACACGGCCTCGGCGAGGCCGAATCGATAGGGCGCCTCGTCCGGGACAGCCAGCACCTCCTGGGCACCGAGCCCGTCCAGGCTCTCGTGCAGGATTCCCGCGAAGCCGCGAGTGGTGGGCGCCTCGGGCGGGGCGGACAGGAACAGGTGGACGGTGCGGGGCTCCACGCTGTCCACCTCCACGGCGAGGAAGACCGGTGACTGGCACTCGTCGACCTGTTCCATCTGGTCGAGCTTGCCGTCATACCGCTCAGGCAGGTCTGGCAGGTCGTTGGCCAGCTCCAGCAGCAGTTGGAGACGGTCGCGCTGCTCCAACGCATGGAACTCGCCCGCCAGCTCGGCCATGGCCTCGGGCAGGTCGTCGGTGCGGGTGGACGCGGTGAACTGACCCGTCATCAGCGCTCCACCGGCACACCGACGGAGTTGCCCCACTCGGTCCACGAGCCGTCATAGTTGCGGACCTGCTCAAAGCCGAGCAGGTGGGTGAGCACAAACCAGGAGTGGCTCGAGCGCTCCCCGATGCGGCAGTAGGCGACCACGTCGTCGGACGGGCTCAGGCCCTGCTCGTCCTGATACAGCGCCTCCAGCTCCTGCCGGGTCTTGAAGGTGCCGTCCTCGTTGGCGGCCTTGCCCCAGGGCACCGACTTGGCGCCGGGGATGTGCCCGCCGCGCATCGCCCCCTCCTGCGGGTAGTCCGGCATCGAGAGCAGTTCTCCGGAGAACTCCCCCGGCGAGCGCACGTCGACCATCGGCTTGCCCAGGTGCTTGAGCACATCGGCCTTAAAGGCGCGGATGGTGCTGTCGTCGCGCTCGATGATCGGGTAGACCGCCGGGGTGACTTCGCGGACCTCGGTCGTCAGCTCCCGGCCCTCGGCGACCCACTTGGCGCGGCCGCCGTCGAGGATGCGGATGTCCTCGTGGCCGAACAGGCTCATCACCCACAGGGCATAGGTGGCCCACCAATTGCTCTTGTCGCCATAGATGACCACCGTGGTGTCGCGTCCGATGCCGCGCTCGCCCATCAACGTGGCGAACTGCTCGCCGTCGACATAGTCGCGGGAGAGCTGGTCGTTGAGGTCGAGGTGCCAGTCGAGCTTCAGCGCGCCGGGGATGTGGCCCGTGTCATAGAGCAGCACGTCCTCGTTCGACTCCAGGACCACCAGGTCGGGGTCGCCGAGGTGCTCCGCCAGCCATTCCGTCGTCACCAGCCGCTCCGGATGGGCGTATGCCGACAGCTTGCTCTGCGCGTCGGTGGCGGTGGGTGCGGTGTCGGCGGACTCGGTGGTGTCGTTCGTCTCGGTGTGGGTCGTCATCGGTTGCCTCCGTGGTCAGGGATGCGGACTGGCTCGCCGGCCGGTGCGTTCGCCTCGACGGCGTCCAGCACAGCGGCCACTGACTGGTCAAACGTCAGGTCTGAGGTATCGATTCCAACGACCCCCGGTGCCGGCTCGAAGAAGGCCGACACGGTGGAGTCGGCGGCGTCGCGCCGCACGATCTGGTCGTGGGTGGCCGCGAGCGCCGAGTCATCGTCCGTGTCAAAGAGTTCCCGGGCCCGCCGTGCCAGACGTGCCTCCTCGGAGGCGCTCAGCAGGAACCGGTGCTCGGCGTCCGGTGCGATGACCGTGGTGATGTCTCGTCCCTCGACCACGATCCCGGCGCCGGCGTGCCGGGCGTCGGCGATGATTTGTCGTTGCAGGTCACGCATGGTGGCGCGCACCTGCAGGTTGGTGGCGATGTGCGAGACCTGCTCGCTGACCCGGGTCTGACGGATCGCGGCCCCGATGTCGGTCCCGCCCACGTGCACGGTCGCCGCGTCAGGCTCGGTGCCGATGACCAGGGGGAACGTGTCCGCCTGGGCGGCAACTGCCTCCACGTCGGTGGTGTCGAGCCCGCGCTCCAGACACCACCAGGTGAGGGCGCGATACATGGCACCGGTGTCGAGGTAGGCCAGCCCCAACTGACGGGCGACTGCCTTGGACACGCTCGACTTGCCTGATCCACTGGGCCCGTCGATAGCGATGGTGATCGGGTTCTCAGGCACCGGCCAAGCCTAACCGCTGTCGGACACTGCACAGGTCACCGCGTGCCACGCCCCTCGGGGCCTCGCCCCCTACACCACGTCCCCACGACCTCTATGACCGCAGGACCGCCTGACCCCACGACCGCCTGACCCCACGACCGGCAGTTGCCGTGAAGGATGCGCTCACGTGGGCGCGACGCTGGCTAGAGGCCAGCGGCGCGGTAGAGGCCGGCGACCTCTTCCGAGTTCAGTGCCCGGGTGCGCCCGGTGCGCAACTGGCCCAGCAGGATGGGGCCCACCTGGACGCGGGAGAGCGCCTCGACGGGGTGGCCCACCTCGGCCAGCAGGCGACGCACCACGTGCTTCTTGCCCTCGTGCAGGATCAGCTCGATGATGGCCTTGCCCGGGGCGGAGTCGATGAGCTTGAAGGAGTCGACCTTGACGACCCCGTCCTCCAGCTCGACGCCGGCCCGCAAGATCTTGCCAAGCTCGCGAGGCACCGGACCGGGCACCCTGGCGATATAGGTCTTGGGCACCTCGTAGGCCGGGTGCTGGAGACGGTGGGAGAGCTCACCATCGTTGGTGAGCAGCAGCAGACCCTCGGTGTCGGCGTCGAGCCGCCCGACGTGAAACAGTCGCTCGTTGCGCGGTGGGAGGAAGTCGGAGATCGAGGGTCGACCCAGCTCATCGCTCATCGTGGAGACCACGCCGAGCGGCTTGTTGAAGGCCAGATAGACCCGGCTCTCGTCCAGCACTACCCGTGAACCGTCCACGTGGATGGTCTGGGACACCGGGTCCACGCGGACTCCGAGCTCGGTGACGATCTGGCCGTCGACCTCGACGCGGCCCTGGGTGATGAGCAGTTCGCAGGCGCGACGGCTGCCGATCCCGGCGGAGGCCAGCAGCTTCTGCAGACGTATGCCGTCGGGCTTGTGGACGTCCACGTCCGAGCTCTGCACCGGGCCGACGGCGGACGCTCGCTTGGGCTTGAAACTGCGCGCAGGACCGGCATTGGGGCCGACGGGTCTCCCCGTCCCACCCCGGTGCTTGTGGCGACCCCTTCCCGCGGGCCCACCACCGGAACGGCCCGACCCGCCCTGGCCACCGGAACGACCCGAGCCGCCCTGGCCACCGGAACGGCCCGAGCCGCCCTGGCCACCGGAACGGCCTGAGCCGCCCTGGCCACCGGAACGGCCTGAGCCGCCGCGTCCCGCGCCGGATCCTCCTGAGCGGCCGCTGGAGCCACCTCGTTGCTGGGGCGGTGTCATGCGTGTCCTTCCGAGGCGAGTTCGTCGATCACATCTGCAGACGGCAGATACGGGGCAAGTGCTGGCAGGTCGTCGAGGCTGTCCAGGCCCATCCGCTGCAGGAAGAGGTCGGTGGTGCCATAGAGCGCAGCCAGACCTGGCTCGCCGTCGACGATGACCTCCTCGATCAGTCCGCGTGAGACCAGGGTGCGCACCACACCGTCCACATTGACCCCGCGCACGGCGCTGACCCGTGTCCGGGAGATGGGCTGGCGGTAGGCGATCACGGCGAGAGTCTCCAGCGACGCCTGGGTGAGTCGGGCCTGCTGTCCGCCCATCAGGAACTTCTCCACGACAGGGGCATACTCAGGTCGGGTGTAGATCCGCCACCGACCGCCCAGCCTGCGCAGCATGAAGCCGCGCTCGTGCTCGGCGTAGTCGGTGGCCAGGTCCTCAAGAATCGCCGTGACGTCTGCCACCGGCAGCTCCAGGGCAGAGGCAAGCAGCGTCTCCTCGACCGGTTCGTCGATGACCATCAGCACCGCCTCGACAGCCGAGCGGGCACCACCGGGAAAGTCGTTGATGTCGAAGGCCACCTGCTCGACCGCGCCGTCCGGCTCGACCGCATCGTCCGGCTCGACCGCGCCGCCCTCCGGCAGGTCTTGGGACAGGCTGTCGTCGTGCGGCTCACTCATCGTCGGCCTCCTGCATGTCATCACCCTCGTCAAACTCGTCGCTGACCTGGACGTCCCCGCGCGTCGACCCGGTCCAGCGCACGGTCAGTTCACCCAGGGCGTCCTCCTGCTCGAGAGTGAGCAACGACTCCCGAAAGAGCTCCAGCAGGGCGAGGAACCGGGCCACGATCACCAGCGTGGTGTCCGCGTCAGAGACCAGGTCGCGGAAGGTGGACGTGCCGCTCGCGCGCAGCCGGTCGACGACGATGCCCGCCTGCTCACGCACCGACACCTGCGGAGCGTGCAGATGGGTCAGTCCGACCGTCGGCGGCGGCTTCGGGATCATCGCCCGGGCCGCGATCATCGCCAGCTGCTCGGGGGTGATATTCATGACCAGCTCTGGCAGCAGGGCTGTGAACCGGTCCTCCAGGGCGACGTCGCGCGGGAAGATCCGACCCACCGTGGCCATTCGCGCGGAGAAGGCGGCGGCGACCTCCTTGAAGGCGCGATACTGCAGCAGCCGGGCAAAGAGCAGGTCGCGGGCCTCGATGAGCTCCAGGTCCTCCTCCTCGCCCTCGCGACGGTTGGGCAGCAACCGGGCCGCCTTGAGGTCGAGCAGCGTCGCGGCGATCAGCAGGAACTCCGAGGCCTGGGACAGGTCCCAGTCCTCCTCCGCCTGCTGCGCCGCGCGGATGTGTGCCACGAACTCGTCGGTGATCTTGGCCAGGGCGATCTCGGTGACGTCGAGCTTGTGCTTGGCGATGAGTCCGAGCAGCAGCTCGAAGGGTCCCTGGAAGATGTCGAGGTGCACCTGGAAGGGCGTGGGCCCGCGCCGGGTCAGCACCCCTCCGGGGGTGAGCGTCTGGTCTGCCCCCGCTGGCGGTCCGCCGGTCGGCACCAGCGTGGTCTCCAAGGTCAGGGCGCGCCGCCGCGCGAGATCAGCTCGCGCGCCAGCTGCCGGTAGGCCTCGGCGCCGCTGTGGGTGCTGGCGTAGGAGGTGATCGGCTCAGCCGCGAGGGTGGCGTCGGGGAACTTGATGGTGCGGCTGATCACGGTGTGGAAGACGCGGTCCTGGAAGTGGTCGACGACGCTGCGCACGACCTCCTTGGAGTGCAGGGTGCGTCCGTCATACATCGTGGCCAGGATGCCGTCGAGGGTCAGCGCCGGGTTGAGCCGGTCGGTGATCTTGTCGATGGTCTCGATGAGCAGCGCCACCCCGCGCATCGCGAAGAACTCGCACTCCAGCGGCACGATCACGCCGTGGGCGGCCGTGAGGGCGTTGACCGTCAGCAACCCCAGGGAGGGCTGGCAGTCGATGAGGATGATGTCGTAGTCGTCCATCACGGGGCGCAGCACCCGGGACAGGATCTGCTCGCGGGCCACCTCGCCGACCAGCTGGACCTCAGCGGCGGACAGGTCGATATTGGCCGGCAGCACGTCGAGGTTGGTGACCCGGGTCGGCTGGATGACGTCCTTGACGTCGTGCCCACGCTCGACGAGCAGGTTGTAGATCGTGATGTCCAGCTGATGGGTCGGGATGCCCAGACCGACCGACAGTGCGCCCTGGGGGTCGAAATCGACCAGCAGGACGCGCCGGCCGTACTCCGCCAGCGCCGCACCCAGGTTGATGGTGGTGGTGGTCTTGCCGACCCCGCCCTTCTGGTTGCACATCGCGATGACGCGCGCCGGCCCGTGCCGGTCCAGCGGTGGCGGGGTGGCGAAGTCCGGCATCACCCGGCCGGTCGGGCCCAGCTGACCGCTGCCGGCTGTTTCGGTCCCGGGCAGTCGCTCGTGCGTGGCGCCATTGCTGGTCGCCGCGTCCTGCCTCGTCGCCTCGGATGTCACGCTCACTCCGCCCTCTGGTCCGTGGTCGGCCTCCCGCCGATCGCTCTGACCCTAACCGCAGTCACCCCCGGTGGCCAACGGCACCTGCCGTATGCCGTCCGCTCACCTCTCCCCGGCACGCTCACCGGGCCCGGGGATGAGCCTGGGCATAGACCTCGCGGAGGTGACGAGCGGTCACCAGGGTGTAGATCTGGGTGGTGGTCACCGAGGCGTGGCCGAGCAGCTCCTGGACGACCCGCACGTCCGCGCCACCGTCCAACAGGTGGGTGGCGAACGAGTGCCGCAACGTGTGTGGGCTCAGGTGGCCGGACAGACCCGCCCGCTCCGCCGCCTGCTGGATGACATTCCAGGCGCTCTGCCGGGACAGCCGACCGCCGCGCTGGTTCAGGAAGACGGCCGGGGTGCCCTTGCCCTTGATCGAGAAGGCCGGTCGGCCGCGGACCAGCCAGGCCTCCAGTGCGTCGGTCGCATAGCTGCCCAGCGGCACGATCCGCTCCTTGCGTCCCTTGCCGAACAGCCGCACGACCGTGCCCTGCGGTGGTGACTGGCCGCTGCCCACGGCAGCTGGTGCTCCGGTGGCCTCCTCGGCCGCGGCGGCGGCCAGGTCTCGGGTGCCCAGGTCGATGTCGTCCACGTCGAGACCGATCGCCTCACTGACTCGGGCACCCGAGCCGTAGAGCACCTCCAGCAGGGCGCGGTCGCGCAGGCTGGCCGGGGTGTCGCCCACCGCGGCGGCCTCAAGGAGGCGTTCGACCTCCTCGATGCTGATCGCCTTGGGCAGGCGCCGGGCCGGCGTGGGCGGAGTCACGACCTGCGCCGGGTCGTCGCTGACCACTCCCTCGGCGGCCAGGAAGCGGTGGAAGCCGCGCACCGCCACCAGGGCCCGCGCCGCGGAGGAGGCAGCGAGCGGCTGGTGGTCCGGGTCTCCGGTGCGCAGGTGGGCCAGGAAGTCGCTCACCTGCTGCTCGGCGACCGCGCCCGGGTCGGTGACCCCGCGGGTGCGCAGAAAATCCAGGTAGCGTCCGAGGTCGCGGCGGTAGGCCCTCAGGGTGTGCTCGGAGGCGCCGCGCTCCACCCGCAGGTGGTCAAGCCATCCGCGGGCGGCGCGGGCCAGCGCGTCGCGGGATGCTGCGGGTGCTTCGGGCATACCGTCATTGTCATGCAGTGGTATGCCGAAACCCCCGCCCGACGCACCCGCCAGGTCATCGCCGATCTGGTCGTCCTGGCCTGGGTGGTCCTCTGGGTGCTGGTCGGCCGGTGGATCTACTCCCTCGTCAGTGCCCTCAGCGCGCCGGCCGATCCGCTGCGCACCGCCGGTCAGAGAGTGCAGACCCGTGCCGAGGAGATCGCCACCACCATCGGTGACACTCCCCTGGTCGGTGACCGCCTCACCGGGCCGTTCGAAGGGGTCGCCAGCGCGGGTGGCTCGTTGGTCACGGCCGGGGACAGCCTGGAGTCGGCGGTGCACCGGGTGGCCACCCTGGTGGGGACGCTGACCGCCCTGGTGCCGATCGTCCTGGTGGTGGCGGCCTATCTGTTGGTGCGCGTGGTTGCTGCCCGCCGGGCCGGTGCGCTGGCCCGGTTCCGAGACTCTGAGGGGGCACTCGACCTGCTGGCCCTGCGGGCACTGGTGAACCAGAAGCCGACCAGGCTGGCTGCTGTCGGTGCCGACCCACTGTCCGGGTGGCGCTCAGGAGACCAGGAGCAGATCTCCGCCCTGGCCGCGATGGAGCTGCGCCGCGTGGGCCTGCGCCCGACCCCACTCAGCCGGACCTGACCAGTCAGTCGCCCCCGCCGCCGCCGCTGCCACTGTCACTCCCGCCACCGTCGCTCCCGCCACCGTCGCTCCCGTCGCCGTCGGAGGCCACGGCTGCCGTGGCCCCGGCCTCGCCGGCATACTCCGGTCCTCCGACGCCGGCGCGCTCCACCCACGGCTCGCGTCCCTGACGGGTGATGTGCAGGAAGGTGAACAGGATCAGCCCGACGATGATGAACAGCGTGGCGGTGACCTGGTTGCTGCGCAGCGGGCCGACCATATAGCTGAAGTCGGTGCGGATGCCCTCGATCCAGAACCTGCCCGTGCCGTAGACGACCATGTAGAGCGAGAAGAGCTTGCCCCAGCCGAGCGTGAACCGGCGGTCGAGCCAGAGCAGCAGGAAGCCGCCGAGGGCGTTCCAGGTCAGCTCGTAGAGGAAGGTCGGCTGGAAGGTCTCGACGTCGCGATAGTCCGGGGGACGGTGCGAGGGGTCGATCTCAAGCCCCAGCGGTCCGTCGTCGGGGCCGCCAAAGAGCTCCTGGTTGAACCAGTTGCCGAGCCGGCCGACGGCCTGGGCGAAGATCAGGCCCGGGGCCAGGGTGTCCGCGAAGGCCGTGAGCCGTGCGCCGCGCCGCCACGCCACGTAGGCCGCGCCGAGAGCGCCGCCGATGACCGCACCGAAGATCGCGATGCCGCCCTCCCAGATGTAGAGCGCGCTGATCGGATCGCGCCCCTCTGCGAAGTAGTCCTCCCAGTGGGTCGCGACGTGATAGATCCGGGCGCCGACGATGCCGGCGGGGATCGCGACGATCGCCATCGACTCGAAGGTCTCGGCGATGCCGCCGCGTGCCACCCAGCGCTTGCGCCCCAGCCACCAGGCCAGGACCATTCCCGCCATCAGGCACAACGCATAGATGTGGATGGTCAGCGGACCGAGACTGAACTCGGAGATGCCCGGGCTGGGGATCGACAGGATCACGCAGACCATCATGCTGGACCGAGCGCCCCGGACCGAAACCCTCCCCATTTTGAGAGAGGTTTCGCAGGTCGAGCGCGCATTTTTGGAGGGGTTTCGCACCTGAGGGCACCCACCGCCACCGTAGTCTGGGACCGTGACCGGCACCCCGACCCTCCCCCGTGCGACAGCATTGCCGCACCGCGTTCTCGTCGTCGGGACGATGCTCGTCCACGTCGCATTCTCACTGCTGGTCGTCTTCGGCGGTTTCCTGGCCTGGTGGCAGCCGTGGCTGTTGTGGCTGCACGTGCCAGCCGTCCTCTGGGCAGTCGCCGGGCAGGTGCGGGACCTGCCGTGCCCCCTGACCACCTGGGAGAACGCCGCTCGGGAGCGCGGCGGTTGGCCGCGCCTGACCGAGACCGGCTATATCGACCACTACTTCACCGGGGTGCTCTATCCGGTGGCCTGGAAACCGCGGATGCCCTTCTTCGTGCTGGCAGTCATCCTGGTCTCGTGGATCGGTCTGCTGCTGCCCTGATCACCAGATCCGTATGACGGCAACGAGCCCCGCGCGCACCTGCACCGCAGCGCTGAACTCCAGGACGTCCAGCCGGTCCAGCTCCCACGCCTCGTCCGTCCGCTGGCTCGTCCGTTCGTCGGCGACGGCGTCTGACAGAGCCACGAGCAGGTGACGGCGGGAGTTGCCACCCAGTGTGAGGGGGTCCGTGACCTGGTGCACCGACACGTCGCCCGAGCACACTCCACGCCGCGTCATCACGTTGAGGTCGCGGGTCGGTCCCTCGGGCAGGTGGCAGGCGAGCGTGTCATCACCGCTGAAGGCGAACGGCTCCCCCGGCGTGAGCGTGTGCTGACGTCCCTCGTTCTGGAGGTCCAGAACCATCGAGCCACCCTCGATCAGCGTGATGATCCGGTCGACACCGGGGAACGTGGAGAACGGGCCGGGCGCGTCGACATCGGCGATGCTCACCCGCCAGTGGAAGTCGTCAGCTCCGGCGCCGGGTGGCCAGGACGCCACGTCGTGCGTGATGCCGCCACCGTTCTTCCACGGCACCGGCCGTCGGTCCGACCAGCGGTGCAGCACAGTCTGCACATCGCTCACCCATGCCGCCGGCGCAGCTCGGCCTCGACGTCGGCCAGGCCCAGGTCGCGAGAGCGCAGCAGAACCAACAGGTGATAGAGCAGGTCGGCGGACTCGCCGATCAGCTCCGGGTCCTCCTGGGCGACAGCTGCCAGCGCGGTCTCCACGCCCTCCTCGCCGACCTTCTGGGCCACCCGGCGCACCCCGCCCTCCAGCAGTGACGTGGTGTAGGAACCTTCGGGCCGTTCGCGGTCGCGGGTGACCACGACCTGCTCCAGCTCGGCCAGGAACGCGCCGACCTCGGTCTCGGGACGGTTTAGTGGGGCCGCGCCGTCCTCGGGCTCCACAGCCTCGCGACGGTTCAGTGGGGCCGCGCCGTCTCCGGGCTCCACAGCCTCGGCATCGGACTCACCCGGCGCGAGGACAGCTGGACCGGACGCGCTCTGCCCGGCCGGGTCGAAGCAGGACTGCGCGCCCGTGTGACAGGTCGGGCCGTCCGGGATGCACTGCAGCAGGACGGTGTCCCGGTCGCAGTCGACCCGCACCTGCTGGACCCGCAGATAGTTGCCGCTCGTCCCACCCTTGACCCACTGCTCATCCCGGCTGCGGCTGTAGAACGTTGCCATCCCGGTCTGCAGCGTGGTCGTGAGGGCCGCGGCGTCCTGGTAGCCCACCATCAGCACCTGGCCGGTGCCGTGGTGCTGGACCACGACCGGGAGCAGCCCGTCCTGCTTGGCGAAGGCGAGGTCGCTCACGTCCAACCCGTCGGGCAGCTGCAGCAGATCAGTCATGTCGCGGTGCTCTCCGTCAAGGTCGCTGCTGAGGTGGAGGTCCCTGCCGATGTCGAGGCCGCCGCAGCACTGAGCGTCGGATCGTCCAGGCGCACTTCGACCCCCGCCCGGTGCAGGGCCCCCTTGAGGTCCCCGATCGTCAGGTCGCCGGAGTGAAAGACGCCAGCGGCCAGGGCACCGTCGACGTCAGCCTCGGTGAAGACGTCGATGAAGTGCTGGACGGTCCCCGCCCCGCCGGAGGCGATCAGGGGCACACCGCAGACCTGACGGACGGCACGGAGCTGCTCCACGTCATACCCCTGGCGCACCCCGTCCGAGCCCATCGCGTTGAGGACGATCTCACCGGCGCCCAGCTCCTGGACCCGCTCGACCCAGGCGAGGGTGGTGGTGTCCAGGGCACGGGTGGCCTCCGGGTCCCCGGTCAGCTGGCGGATCCGCCACTGGCCGTCCTCGTCCCGCAGGCTGTCCACGCCGACGACGACGCACTGGGTGCCGAACTCGCGCGCCAGCTCGCCGACCAGCTCGGGGCGGCGTGTGGCGGGGGTGTTGACCGAGACCTTGTCGGCCCCGGCCACCAGCACCGCCCGGGCGTCCTGCACCGAGCTGATCCCACCGGCGACACAGAACGGGATGTCGATCTCCCGGGCGACGCGGTCGATCCAGTCCACGTCCACCCGCCGGCCCTGGGGACTGGCGGTGATGTCATAGAAGACCAGCTCGTCCACGCCCTGGGCGCTATAGCGCGCGGCGAGCTCGGTGATGTCGCCCATGTCCTGGTGGTCCCGGAAGCGGGTGCCCTTGACAACCCGACCGTCCTTGACGTCAAGGCAGGCAATAATCCTGCGCGCCAACGTCATACGCGCTCCTCAGTGATGGCCTCATCAATGCTCAGGCGCCCCTCGAGCAGGGCCTTGCCCAGGATGACGCCGGCGCAGCCGACCTTGCGCACACCGCGCACGTCCGCGGCGTGCCGGGTGCCGCCGGAGGCCTGCACCGCCACGTCGGGCACCGCGCGGGTCAGGAAGGTGTAGAGGTTGAGGTTGGGTCCGGACAGGGTCCCGTCGCGACCGATGTCGGTGCACAGAGCGTGGGCGAGACCGGAGCGCGAGTAGTGGCTCAGCAGCGCCGCCAGGTCTGTCTCGGAGTCCGAGGTCCACCCCGCCGTGGGCAGCACCCAGGAGCCGTCCTCGCCGGTGCGCGCGTCCAGGGCGACGGTGATCCGGTCCGCGCCGAACTCGGCGATCCAGGCGGCCACCGTCTCGGGCTCCTGGATCGCCAGCGACCCGATCACCACGCGGGAGGCACCGGCCTCGAGCAGGGTGGCCACGTCCTGCTTGCTGCGCACTCCCCCGCCGGTCTGCACGGACAGGGGGGTCTCGGCGACGATCTCGCGCAGCAGCGGGATCAGCGTGTAGCCGCCGGCCCGTGCGGCGTCCAGGTCGACCAGGTGCAGCCAGCTGGCGCCTCCCTCGGCATAGCCCTGAGCCACCTCCAGCGGCTCGCTGGCATAGCGGGTCTCCTTGTCGTAATCGCCCTTGTGCAACCTGACGACGCGGCCCTCGCGCACGTCGATCGCGGGATAGATGGTGAAGTCGGTCATGGCGACACCTCCAGGATGAAGTTTGTCAGCAAGCGCGCCCCCGCGCGGGCCGACCGCTCGGGGTGGAACTGGGCGCCCCACCGGTTGCCGCTGCGGACCACGGCGCTCCAGGTCCCGGAGTGCTCGGTGGTCTGCAGCGTGTGCGCCGTCACCGGCACCGCGAAACTGTGCACGAAGTAGGCCCGCTCGCCATCGGCGAGTCCCTCGGTCAACGGGTCGGCGTGCAGGTTGGTCAGGGTGTTCCAGCCCATGTGCGGCACCCGCAGTCCCGGGGCGGGCGGGATCGGCACGACGCGTCCGGGCAGCAGCCCGAGACACTCGGTGCCGCCGTCCTCCGCGGAGTGCGCAAAGAGCAGCTGCATCCCCAGGCACACTCCGAGGAGCGGCTGCTCGACCTCGTGCAGCACCTCGACCAGGCCCGCCTCCCGCAGCCGGGCCATGCCGGCTCCGGCCGCCCCCACCCCGGGCAGGATCACCCGGTCAGCAGCGCGTATGTCGGCCGGGTTGTTGGTCAGCCGGGCGTCGGCTCCGATCCGCTCCAGGGCGTAGCTGACCGAGGCGATGTTGGTCCCCCCGGAGTCGACGAGGGCGACGGTGGGCCTAGCCACGGATCACAGCACACCCTTGGTGGACGGCAGTTCGGTGCCCTCGACCCGGAGGGCCTGGCGCAGGGCCCGCGCGACCGCCTTGAAGCCGACCTCGATCTTGTGGTGGGCGTTGTCACCGGTCACGCTCAGGTGCAGGGTGGCCCGCAGCGCCTCGGCGAAGGAGCGCCAGAAGTGCTCCACCATCTCGGTGGGCAGGTCGCCGACCATCTCGCGCTCGAAGCCGCAGTCGAACTTCAGGAACGGGCGCCCCGACAGGTCGAGGGCTGCGCTGGCCTGCGCCTCGTCCATCGGTGCCGTGAAGCCGTAGCGGCCGATGCCGCGGCGGTCGCCCAGGGCCTCGTCCAGGGCCTGGCCGATGGCCAGGGCGGTGTCCTCTGTGGTGTGGTGCTCGTCGATGTGCAGGTCGCCCTGGCAGGTGACCTTCATCGAGAAGCCACCGTGCTTGGCGAGCTGGTCGAGCATGTGGTCCAGGAAGCCCAGTCCGGTCGAGACCTCGATGTCACCGGTGCGGTCGAGGTCGATCTCGACGTGGATCTTGGTCTCGGAGGTGTTGCGGTCCACGACCGCGACCCGCGGACGGTTGGCCAGGACGTGAGCGATGTGCTCCCAGTTGACCGCCTCGTCGCCGCCCTGACCCATCGAGCTCTCCA
Source organism: Ornithinimicrobium ciconiae (assembly GCF_007197575.1). Taxonomy (NCBI): domain Bacteria; kingdom Bacillati; phylum Actinomycetota; class Actinomycetes; order Micrococcales; family Ornithinimicrobiaceae; genus Ornithinimicrobium; species Ornithinimicrobium ciconiae. The sequence goes on along the minus strand of NZ_CP041616.1, from coordinate 2,248,787 downwards.
GCAGGAAGGTCTTGATGCCGAGGTTGTCGCCGAACTCCCGGTCGGAGAGGCGGTCCCCCACCATCATCGAGCGGTCCCAGTCGATGGTGCGGTCCTTGAGCAGGTGACGGACCATCCCGATGCCCGGCTTGCGGGTGTCCGGCTGGTTGGGGCCCGGCGGGTGCGGGTCGACGTGCACCTCCTTGAAGGTGATGCCCTGGCTCTCCAGGATGTGCAGCAGCAGGTCGTGCGGTCCCTGGAAGGTCTCGACCGGGAAGTTCGGACCGCCCAGGTCGTTCTGGTTGGAGACCATCACGAAGTCCCAGCCCGCGTCGCGCAGGCGGGCCAGGGCCGGCATGACGCCCGGGACCAGCCGCAGCTTGTCGTAGGCGTCGATCTGACAGTCCTCGGGTTCTTCGATGATCGTGCCGTCCCGGTCGATGAACAGGACGGGGCGCAGGGTGCTCATGAGTGGATTCCTCGTGCTCGTGCGGTGGTGGTCGTGGTCTGTGTCGGTATGCCGGATGGCTGGGTGTGCTGCGGGCGCGGCCCAGGAACCGGTCCGGCGGGCTGTGTGGTGGGCGGTTCCGTCGGTGCCGAGGTGTCCTGGACTGCACCGGCCAGGGCCTGTTGCACCGCCTGGATCTCCTCGGGTGACCCGACGGTGACCCGCAGGGCGTCGGCGAGCAGGTGCCGCATGTCGCGCACCACGATGCCACTCTCCCGCAGGTCGTTGAGCAACTCGTCGACGACGGGGCTGCGCACGAGCAGGAAGTTTGCCTCGCTGGCATAGACGGTGCGCACCCGCGGGTCCGCACCGAGCGCCTCCGCGAGACGCTCACGGTCGTGACGGGTCTGTGCCACCCGCGCGTCGACCGATCGGGCCACCGAGAAGGCGAGCGCGGCGATGGCGAGGTCGGTGACCGGGCCCGGCAGGGGGTAGGGCGCCTGCACCCTGCGCAGGACGGTGGCCAGGTCCGGGTGGCACAGGGCGCTGCCGACCCGGGCGCCGGCCAGCCCGTGGGCCTTCGACAGGGTGCGCAGCACCACCAGGTTGGGGTGCTCCGACAGCAGCGTCGCGGCGCTCCGCGGACCGGCGAACTCCTGATAGGCCTCGTCCACGACGACGACGGCCTGCTCAGCCAGGGCATCGGCGAGGGTCTCGATGGCGTCGGTCGGCACCACGGCCCCGGTCGGGTTGCCAGGGCTGGTCAGGAAGACGACCTTGGCGCCGTGCTCGACGGCGGCCGCCGCCAGGGCAGCGGTGTCGACCTCCCAGATCGTGCCGAGGTCCCGTTGCGGGACGTCGATCACCGGCACCCCCTGCAGCCGGGCCGACACGGCATACATCCCGAAGGTCGGGGACGCCTGGACGATCGCGTCCTGGCTGCCAGGCGCGGTGAGGGCACGCACCAACAGGTCGATGCACTCGTCACTGCCGCGGCCGACCACGACCTGCTCGGGGCTCACTGCGTAGGTGTTCGCCAGCGCGCTCACCAGCTCGGCGGGTTGCGGGTCGGGATAGCGGCGCTGAGCACCCTCGGGGTCGACGACGCTCCCAGTGGCGGCCTCGTTGGCGTTGAGCCAGATGGTGGCGGGCCTCCCGTCGTCCGCCGTCCGCGCGGAGGAGTAGCCGGTGAAGTCGCGCAGGTCCTCCCGGATCAGGTCTGGTGGAAACAATTTTGAGAGTGGTTTCGTAGGCCCGCCACGCATTTTTGGAGTGGTTTCGTAGGTCACGACGCACCGTCCACAGTGCCGACCCGCGCCAGACGCCGCGTCACAGCGGCCTGGTGTCCGAGCAGTCCCTCGGCCGCGGACAGCTCCACGGCGGTCGGGCCCAGGGCGGACAGACCAGCGGGGGTGACGCGCTGGACGGTCATCGCGATCTGGAAGCTGGCGACGTTGACGCCCCCGGTCCAGCGCGCCGCCCCGGCCGTCGGCAGCACGTGGTTGGTGCCGCTGCAGTAGTCGCCGAGTGTCTCCGGCGCCCAGTCCCCCAGGAAGACCGAGCCCGCCCGCTCGACGTTGTCGAGCCAGCGCTCAGGCTCCCGCAGCGCGAGGATCAGGTGCTCCGGGGCGTAGTCATTGCTGATCGCGAGGGCCTCGGGCAGGTCAGCCGTGATCACGATCGCACTGGAGGCTAGCGACTTGGCGGCGATGTCCGCCCGGGGCAGGACATCGAGCTGGGCCTGCACCTGCTCGGCGACCGCATCGGCCAGGCTCGCGTCGTCGGTGAGCAGCAGCACCTGGGAGTCGGGCCCGTGCTCGGCCTGGGAGAGCAGGTCGGCAGCGACGAACTCCGGGTCTGCCCCCGTGTCGGCGATGACCAGGACCTCCGAGGGGCCGGCGGGCAGGTCGATGCCGGGCCCGCCCTCTGCGGTGCTGACCTGACGCTTGGCCTCGGTGACCCAGGCGTTGCCGGGGCCGAAGATCTTGTCGCAGCGGGGCACCGACTCGGTTCCGTAGGCCATCGCCGCGACAGCCTGGGCTCCCCCGACGACGAAGACCCGGCTCAGGCCGCACTCGCCGGCCGCGGCGAGCACGCTCGGATCGGGCAGACCGTCCTCACCGGGCGGGGTGCACAGCACGATCTCGGGGCAGCCCGCCAGCTGGGCCGGGATCGCGAGCATCAGGGCGGTGGACGGCAGGGGTGCCGACCCGGCCGGGACATAGAGCCCGACCCGCCGGATGGGGCGCACGACGCGGGCGCACCGCACACCGGGAGCGGTCTCCACCTCGTAGTCGCGTGTCATCCCTGCCTCGTGAAAGGCACGGATCGTCCCGGCCGCCTGACTGATCGCGGACCGCAGCGTCGTCGGGACCTGCGCGACGGCGTCGTCGAACTGCTCACCGGTGACCACCAGTGACTGGGCGGGAGCGCGGTCGAAGCGTTCGGCATACTCCTGCAGGGCGGTATCGCCACCCTCGCGGACGCCACTGAGGATGTCGGCGACCCCGGCGGTGACCTGCGGACCGGCCGCGGCGGTGCCACGGGCCAGCAGGTCGGCACGGGCGGCCCCGTCCAGCTCGGACCAGAGGACAGTCCTCACGCCAGCATCCCCTCCACCGGCAGCACCATGATGGTGTGGGCCCCCACGGCCTTGAGCTCCTCCAGGCGCGGCCATGGCACGGCGTTGTGGCACAGCAGCTGGACGGACACCTCGTCCCGGCCATCAACCGCCAGGACCGTCGGCTCGCCACCGGCCGGCAGCCGGGTCAGCACCTCGGGCAGCACGTCGCGGGCGGCCCGCAGCATGAGCAGCCGGGTCTCCTTCAGTCGCAGGGCACCGTCCATGCGGCGCAGCAGCAGGTCGGCGATCTCCTCGCGGCCGTCCTCGAGCGGGGCCGAGGGACCGGCGATGACCGCCTCCGAGTGCAACAGCGTCTCGACCGGCTTGAGCGCATTGGCTGCCAGCGTGCCGCCGGTGGACACCAGGTCGCACACCACGTCTGCCTGGCCCAGCCGCGGGGCGATCTCCACCGAGCCGGACAGGGTGACGACCTCGGCCTGCACGCCCTTGTCGGTCAACCAGCGGCCGAGCGTGTGCGGAAAACTGGTGGCGATCCGCTGGCCGGTGAGCTGCTGCGGGCCGGTCCACTGCTCGTCGTCGTTGATCGCGATGTCGAGGCGGCAGACGCCCCAGCCGAGCTGGCGCCACTCCTTCAGGGCACTCGCCTGGCCGTTGGAGGTCCGGGACAGGTCGTGCTCGACCAGGACGTTGCGACCCACGATCCCCAGGTCGCAGACCCCGTCGGCGATGAGGCCGGGGATGTCGTCGTCGCGCACCAGCAGCAGGTCGACGGGCAGGGACTCGCCATAGCAGAAGAGCTTGTCGCGGCTCTCCCGCCAGGTCAGCCCGCAGGAGGCGAGCAGGTCACGGGCCGGGTCGGAGAGGCGGCCGGACTTCTGGATCGCCACGCGCAGGCGGTCTCGGGTGGTGGCAGGCGGGGTCATGGTGACCTTCCGGGCTGTGGGCTCTGGTGGCCCTGGTGTTCTGGACGGGCGCGTCGTCGCGCGGTGGGGCTGGGTGGCGCGCTCAACCGGTGGCCGGCTGCGCACCCCGGGTATGCCGGAGGGTCGGGTCCCCCGGACCAGGTCCGGCCTCGCTGTGGTCCCGCGCGAGCGCCGCCTCACGGTTCTGTTCGAGCTCACCGCGGCACTGCTCGAGCACCTGCCGGTAGCCACCGGTGCCGTGCTCCAGGCTGCGCGCCACCCGGCCGACCGTGGTCACGCTGACTCCGGTCTGCTCGTGGACCTGGCGGTAGGAGACCCCGTCGGCCAGCAGCGGCACGACGCTCCAACGGTCCGCGAGGGCCTCCAGCTCGGCGGGCGTGCACAGGTCGATGAGGAAGGCCGTCATCTGGTCCGGGTCCGCCACTGCGGCCAGCGCCCGAGCGAGCTCGGTCTGTGCCTCGGCACGCCGCGCCGACTCGTCGGCGGCGGTGGCCGGGCGGCCGGTGTCGCGGCGCTTCATGACGGCTCCAGGGGCGGGACTACCGGGGCTCCGGCGAGGGCGGGTGTGTTAACGCGCTATTACGCTAACACGCCGGAGCGGTGTGGCCGAACCGGGAGCAGTGAGCACCGGAGCAGAGACGCCGCCCCATCGCCGCGTGATGCCGACGGCGCCCCTGCCGCATCGCCAGAGGTTGGCGGACGGGCCGACGACGACTCTCAGTCCTCGTCGGATCCGTCATGCGGCAAGCCCAGCGGCTGGGCGAGCTCGACCCGCAGCGAGCGCACGGCCTCCTCACGGGCCACCGTGAACTGGTCCTGACGGCGCAGGTCCTTGATGGTGACGGTGTCCGCCGCCACCTCCTGCTCCCCCACGATGGCCACGAAACGGATACCGGCCCGGTCGGCATACTTCAGCTGCTTGCCCAGCTTGCCGCCGTCGAGGACGACCTCGGTGTTGATCCCGCCCTGCCGCAGGTCCGTCGCCAGGGCCAGGCACTGCGGGAGATAGGCCTCGTCCAGCTGCGGCACCAGGACCTGCACCGTCGACTCCGCGGTGCCGACCAGCCCGGCCTCGCGCAGCTGCCAGAACAGGCGGGTGAGTCCGATCGACATGCCGACGCCGGGCAGCCTGGACTTGGTGTACTGCCCCGCGAGGTCGTCATAGCGTCCGCCGGAGCAGACCGACCCGATCTCCGGGTGCTCGTCCAGGGTCGTCTCATAGACGGTGCCGGTGTAGTAGTCCAGGCCACGGGCGATCGAGAGGTTGAGGCAATAGTCGCTCTCGGGAACGCCAAGGTCGCGCAGCACGGTGAGCACCTCACGCAGCTCGGCGACACCGGTGGCCAGCACCGGCGAGCCGGCGGACGCGGCCAGCACCCGGTCGAGGATGGCCAGCGCGTCGTCGTGCGAGGTGGAGCGCAGCCCGACTAGGTCCAGGAGCGTCTGCACGACGTCCGCAGCCAGGCCATAGGCCTCCCCGGTGAGCGTGTCCCGCACAGCCTCAGGCCCACGCTTGTCGATCTTGTCGATCTCGCGCAGCACGGTCACCTGCTGCTGCGCCTCGGTGATGCCCAGGTCCTCGAAGAAGCCGCGCATCAGCTTGCGGTTGTTGAGCTGGATGGTGAACGCGCCGATGTCGAGGTCGGTAAAGATGGTGTGGATCACCGCGGGGCACTCGGCGTCGTGGCGGGGGCTGAGCCCGTCCTTGCCGATGATGTCGATGTCGCACTGGTAGAACTCGCGGTAGCGACCCCGCTGCGGCCGCTCCCCGCGGTAGACCCGCTGCATCTGATAGCGCCGGAAGGGGAAGGTGAGCCGGTGCTCGTGCTCGGCGACATAGCGCGCCAGCGGCACCGTCAGGTCGAATCGCAGCGCGAGCTCCGGCAGGCCCGGATCCTCCTGGGCGGCAGCCTTGTCCAGCGACCCGGTGGACTGCACGAAGTAGACCTGCCGCTCGGTCTCGCCGCCGGTCTTGGTGAGCAGCACGTCGGTCAGCTCATAGGCCGGGGTCTCGATCGGCAGGAACCCGAACCGCTCATAGCCTGACCGGATGACATCGAGCATGCGCTGGAACGCGATCTGCTCGGTGGGCAGGAGCTCGAGGGTGCCGGGGGCGGTGCGGGGCTTGATCACGCCGCGAGTCTAACGAGGCGCAGGCGCGGGTCCGACGCCGTGTGGGCGGAGGCTGCCCCGGTCAGGTCAGTGAGGTCAGGAACGGGTTGGTCATCCGCTCCCGGGCCATCGTGGTGGCCGGGCCGTGCCCTGGCAGGACCAGGCTGGAGTCGGGCAGCGGGAGTATGACGTCGCGCAGGGAACGCTGCATCGCCCCGTGGTCTCCCCCGGGCAGGTCGGTGCGTCCGATGGAGCCGGCGAAGAGCACGTCGCCGGTCAGCACTGTGCGGTCCACCTCGTCGGGCATCCCGGTGGGCACACCGGCCAGGCCGAACAGCACCGAGCCCTCGGTGTGCCCGGGTGCGTGCGTGACGTCGAGGGACAGGCCACCGAGCTCCAGGGTCTGACCGCCGGCCAGGTCGATCACGGTCTCCGGCTCGGCCCAGCTCGCCCGCGTCCCGAACTGCTGCTCGAGCATCATCAGCAGCGCAGGACTCGTGCTGGCCAACGGATCGGTCAGGCGGTAGCGGTCGTCCTCGTGGATGTAAGCGGCGGTCGTGCCGGCGCACACCGGCGTGACGGCATACGTGTGATCGAGGTGTCCGTGGGTGAGCAGGACAGCTGCCGGGCGCAACCCGTGCTGTTGCAGGGTGGCGGCGACCTGGTCCTCGACTCCCACCCCGGGATCGACGATCACGCACTCCTCCCCACGCTCGGGCGCGACGAGATAGCAGTTCGTGCCGAAGGCGGCAGCTTCGATGGAGATCACCAGCACGTGACCAAACCTACGTCCGATCGTGTCCAAACCGTCATCGGGCTGTGACCACTGCGCGACAGAGCGCTGCCTAGACTGGCGATTCCACCCGCCCGAGCACTCAGGAGAGCACGAATTATGACGCTGGGTCGTCTCCGGTGGCAGGCACTAGGGCTGCTCGTTGCGAGCACGCTGCTGGTCTCCGCCTGCGGTAGTTCCGATGCCCCCGACGCCGCAGACGCGTCCGTGACCAACCACTCTGGGGCAGCGACCACGCTCTCCCCCGCGGGTGCGGACGCCGGCTGCGAGGAGGCACCTGCCGTGCCGAGCGCGGGGATGACCACCGAGCCGTTGGAGCCGCCGCCCACCGAGGGCGTGGCCGGCACCTGGACCGGGGTGATCGAGACCAACTGTGGCCCCATCGAGGTGGAGTTGTATGCCGACAAGGCACCTGTGACCGTCGCCTCCTTCGAGCACCTCGCGACCGCGGGCTACTGGCAGGACAGCCCCTGCCACCGCTTGACGACGCAGGGGATCTTTGTGCTGCAGTGCGGCGACCCGACGGGCACCGGCCGCGGCGCGCCGGGTTATGGCTTCGGGATCGAGAACGCCCCGGAGGACGGGAAGTACCCGCCCGGGACCCTGGCGATGGCCCGCGCCCAGGACCCCAACAGCAATGGTGGCCAGTTCTTCATCGTCTACCGCGACACAGAACTGCCTGTCGAAGGTGGTGGCTACAGCATCTTCGGTAGGGTCACCGGTGGAATGGACATCGTGGACCGCGTCGCCGAACAAGGCGTCGATGGCGGCGGTGCCGACGGAATCCCGGCGGCGCCGATCAGCATCCTCTCGGTCGAGGTCACACAGGAGAAGGCGTCAGAGTGAGCGAGCAGCCGCAAGGAACCACCCCCACCCCGGACGAGACCCCGGCACCTGCCGAGGAAACGGTCCCCGTGGCGGACGAGCAGAGCCCAGCCACTGAGCCGGTTGCTGTCGAGGCAGCACCAGAGCCGGTGAGCACCGACGCCGTGACGGAATCTTCCGGGGTGCCGGTGCCCGGGGCTCCGCAGCCCTCCCAGGACCCCGTGGTGCCGTCGCCGCAGCCGTCCGAGGTGCCGACGCCCGGTGCTCCCGAGCCTGCCCCGGAGCCGGCCGTTCCCGAGCCTGCCCCGGAGCCGGCCGTTCCCGAGCCTGCCCCGGAGCCAGCCGTTCCCGAGCCTGCCCCGGAGCCGGCCGTTCCCGAGCCTGCCCCCGAGCCGGTCACCCCGACACCGCAACCCTCCGAGACCGCTGCTGACTCGACGGACACCGCCCCGGCCGCGCCGAAGCCATCCGCCCCGAAGCCGGGTGCGATCCCCTCACCGGCCGCGCTGGCCGGACGCAAGCCGGCCGTGAAGCCGGTGGCAGCAGCCGCCCCGACTCCGGTCGCGACGTCCCACTCGCTCTCCTTCGGCCGGGTGGCCGAGGACGGCACGGTCTTCGTCAAGGACGGCGAGGAGGAGCGAGCCGTCGGCTCCTACCCGGAGGCGAGCAACGAGGAGGCCCTGGCCTACTTCGCCCGCAAGTATGACGAGCTGGCCGCCATCGCGACGCTCCTGGAGCAGCGCCTCGGCCAGACCGACCTGTCCGCCCACGAGGCCCGCGAGGCCCTGAAGTCGCTGCGTGACCAGATCGGCGAGGCCAACGTGGTCGGCGACCTGCCGGCCCTGCGCGAGCGGGTCACCCAGATCGAGGCTGCGGTCAAGGAGCGCCAGCGCGCCGAGACCGAGCTTCGTGCCCAGGCCAAGGCCGAGGCCACCACCGTCCGGGAGGCTCTGGTGGTCGAGGCCGAGGAACTGGCCGGCGCCGATGTGCACCAGGTCCAGTGGAAGTCGGCCAGTGCGCGGATGCGCGGGATGCTCGACGAGTGGCGCTCCCTGCAGAAGAAGGGTCCCAAGCTGGACAAGGACGTGGAGAACGCCCTGTGGCAGCGACTCAGCACCGCACGCAGCTCCTTCGACAAGGCCCGCAAGGGATTCTTCAGCGAGCTCGACGTGCAGCACGGCGAGGCCAAGCGCGTCAAGGAAAAGCTCGTCGCCGAGGCAGAGGCACTGTCCACGAGCAAGGACTGGGGCCCCACCGCCGGTGCTTTCAAGCGACTCATGCAGGACTGGCGCCGGGCAGGCAGGGCGCAGCGGGCTGACGATGACGCCCTCTGGGAGCGGTTCAAGAGCGCGCAGGACCAGTTCTTCAACGCTAAGGACGAGGTCGTCGCTGCGGAGAACGAGGTCTTCCGGGAGAACCTCGTGGCCAAGGAGGAGCTGCTCAAGGAGGCAGAGTCCCTCGTCCCGGTCAAGGACCTGGAGTCGGCCAAGACCAAGCTGCGCACCATCCAGGAGAAGTGGGACGAGGCCGGCAAGGTCCCCCGCGAGGACATGTCTCGGGTCGAGGGGCGGCTGCGCAAGGTCGAGCAGGCGGTCCGCGACCTCGAGGACGCCAAGTGGAGCCGCAGCAACCCCGAGCTGAACGCCCGCGCCCAGTCGATGACCGCGCAGCTGGAGCGCGCGGTCCAGGGCCTCGAGCAGGACCTGGAGGCGGCCAGGGCCACCGGCGATGACACCAAGATCGCCGCTGCCCAGTCCGCACTGGATGCTCGACGTCAGCTGCTGGACGCAGCCCGGGGCGGACTGTCCGAGCTCGGAGGCTGAAGGTGACCCACTCCTTCGACCAGGACGACATCGCAACTCGCCTGGCGGCATACCTCGATGCCTCTCCGTCACCATTCCACGCGGTCGAGAGTGCGGCGGTGCTCCTGGAAGCCTGCGGGTTCACCCGGCTCTCGGAGACCGAGGCCACCCCGGCTGAGCCGGGGCGCTATCTGCTGGTCCGGGGCGGGTCGCTGATCGCCTGGTCCACGGAGGCCGACCTGGCCCCTTCCGCGCCCTTCCGGGTGGTGGGAGCGCACACGGACTCGCCCAACCTGCGCATCAAGCCGCAGCCGGAACTGGTCCGCGCCGGGTGGCAGCAGCTGGCCGTCGAGATCTATGGCGGTCCGCTGCTCAACACTTGGCTTGACCGTGACCTCGGTCTGTCGGGGCGGGTCGCCGTCCGTGGCGCAGACGGGGTCGAGGGGCGTCTGCTGCTGCTGGACGAGCCACTGCTGCGCGTCTCCCAACTGGCACCGCACTTGGACCGGACGGTCAACACCGATGGTCTCAAGCTCAACCCCCAGCAGCACCTGGTGCCGCACTGGGGCCTGGGCACCGAGCCAGCCGACTTCACGGGCTTCGTGGCGGAGCGTCTGGAGGTCGAGCGTGGCGACGTCCTCGGCTGGGACCTGATGACGCACGACCTGACGCCGGCGCGGCGGATCGGGCGAGACCGGGACCTGCTGGCCTCGGCACGCCTGGACAACCTGGCGACCTCCTTCGCGGCCGTGGTGGCGCTCATCGCGGCGCTGGAGGACGGCACGGGCGTCGTGCCGGTCGTGGCCCTGTTCGACCACGAGGAGGTCGGCAGCACCACCGAGCGGGGGGCACAGTCCACCTTCCTGCCCGCCGTGCTGGAGCGGATCGTCGCCGCGCGCGGCGGCTCCCGGGAGGACTACCTGCGGGCCCTGGCTGGCACGGTGATCGCGTCCGGCGACATGGCGCATGCCACCAACCCCAACTATGCGGACCGCCACGAGCCCGGGCACCACGTCCGGATGAACGGCGGTCCGGTGCTCAAGATCAACGCCCAGGCCCGCTATGCCACTGATGGGATGGGGGCCGCGCACTTCCGGTTGGCGTGCGAGCAGGCGGGGGTGCCGGTGCAGAACTTCGTGACGCGCACCGATCTGCCGTGCGGCTCCACGGTCGGTCCGATGACCTCGGCGCTGACCGGGGCGACCACGGTCGACTTCGGGGCACCGACCCTGTCGATGCACTCCACCCGGGAGGCCTGCGGCGTGGCAGACCAGGCCATGTATGCCCGAGCGCTGGCAGCGTTCCTATCTCCCGCCTGAGAGGGCCTACCAAGCCTCACCAAAGAGGGTGATTCCGGCCGACGAAACCTCTCGGGAAAAGGTGTTTCCGGCCAACGAAACCCCTCGGAAAAGGTGAGTCCGGTCGACGAAACCTCTCGGAAAATGGGTCAGGCGGTGCGGTGGCGGCGGTGGGGGTCGGTCTGGGAGGTGCCGGTGATTCGGTAGGCGTCCAGGACGGCGCTGACGCGGCGCACGGCGCGGATCACGGACTCGAGGTGGCTGGGGTCTGCCATCTCGAAGGTGAACCGGGACAGGGCCACGCGGTCGCGGCTGGTCTGCACGGAGGCCGACAGGATGTTGACGTGCTGCTCGGTCAGGGCCTTGGTGATCTCGGCCAGCAGACCGGGGCGGTCCAGGGCCTCGACCTGGAGCTGGACGAGGAAGACGCTGGTCTCGGTGGGTGACCACGCGACCTTGATGATCCGCTCCGGGTGCTGCAGCAGCGACTCGGCGTTGGTGCAGTCGGTGCGGTGCACGGAGACGCCCTTGCCGGTGGTGACGAAGCCCATGATCGGGTCGCCGGGCACGGGGGTGCAGCACCTGGCCAGCTTGACCCACACGTCGTCGGTGCCCACGACTGTGACACCGGCATCCAGGGTCCGGGAGCGGCCCTTGGTGGGCAGGGTGGCCTCGGCCAGGTCCTCGGCGGCACCGTCCTCCCCACCCACGGTGGCCACGAGCTGCTTGACCACGTGGGCGGCCGAGACGTGCCCCTCCCCGACCGCGGCATAGAGCCCGTCGACGTTGGTGTAGCGCAGATCATTGGCGACGGCCGTCAGGGTGTCGTGGGACATGAGCCGCTGCAGCGGTTGGTTCTGCTTGCGCAGCACCTTGGCGATCTGGTCCTTGCCGGACTCGATCATCTCCTCGCGGCGCTCCTTGGAGAACCACTGCCGGATCTTGTTGCGGGCGCGGGGACTCTTGACAAAGTTGAGCCAGTCCCGGCTCGGGGCCGCGTCGGCGGCCCTGCTGGTCAGGATCTCGACGACATCACCGTTGTTGAGGGAGCTGTCCAGCGGCACCAGCTTGCCGTTGACCTTGCCGCCGACACAGCGGTGTCCGACCTCGGTGTGGACGGCATAGGCGAAGTCCACCGGCGTCGCCCCCGAGGGCAGGGCCATGACGTCGCCACCGGGCGTGAAGACATAGACCTCGACGCCGCTGATCTCAAAGCGCAGCGACTCCAGGAACTCCCCCGGGTCGGCCGTCTCCTTCTGCCAGTCCAGCAGCTGGCGCAGCCACTCCATCCCCTCCATCTGCCCGGGGCCACCGTCGGCCCCCATCGGCACCTTGGAGCCGTCCTCCTTGTACTTCCAGTGGGCAGCCACGCCGTACTCCGCGCGACGGTGCATCTGGTGGGTGCGGATCTGCACCTCCACGGGCTTGCCGTCCGGGCCCATCACCGTCGTGTGCAACGACTGGTACATGTTGAACTTCGGCATCGCGATGTAGTCCTTGAACCGGCCCGGGACCGGGTTCCACCGCGCGTGCAGCGCACCGAGCACCGCATAGCAGTCCTGCACCGTCTCGACCAGCACCCGGACCGCGACGAGGTCATAGATCTGCTCGAAGTCGCGACCGCGCACGATCATCTTCTGATAGACGGAGTAGTAGTGCTTGGGCCGCCCCGTGACGACGGCCTTGACCTTGGCCTCCTTGAGGTCCCGGCCGATCTCGCGGCGGACCGTGGCGAGGTACTCCTCCCGGGCGGGGGCCCGTTGCGCCACCATGCGCACGATCTCGTCATAGATCTTGGGATAGAGCTGGGCGAAGGACAGGTCCTCCAACTCCCACTTGATGGTGTTCATGCCGAGTCGGTGGGCCAGCGGGGCATAGATCTCGAGGGTCTCGGACGCCTTGCGGGCGGCCGACTCCGCCGAGACATAGCGCCAGGTGCGCGCGTTGTGCAGCCGGTCGGCCAGCTTGATCACCAGCACCCGGATGTCCCGGGCCATGGCGACCACCATCTTGCGGACGGTCTCCGCCTGGGCCGCCTCGCCATATTGCACCTTGTCCAGCTTGGTGACGCCGTCGACCATCATGGCGATCTCCTCGCCAAAGTCCTTGCGGAGCTGGTCGAGGGAGTATGCCGTGTCCTCCACGGTGTCGTGCAGCAGCGCCGCCGCGAGGGTCGAGGGGGTCATGCCCAGCTCGGCCAGGATCGTTGTCACGGCCAGGGGGTGGGTGATGTAGGCGTCGCCACTCTTGCGCACCTGACCGCGGTGGGCCTTCTCGGCGACCTCGTAGGCCCGTTCGATGAGCTCCAGGTCGGCCTTGGGGTGCGTGGCCCGGACAGCACGCAGCAGCGGCTCGAGGACCGGGTTTGAGCCGATCCTGGTGCCTCCCAGACGGGCCAGGCGGGCGCGGACGCCATAACTGGCATGGGAGGACGTCGCGGCGACATCCTCATTCATGGCCTGATTGTAGGCCGCTGTGCGCCCTCAGTCGGTCAACAGGGCGTGGACGGTCGTCCCGGTCAGCCGGGAGCGTCCCTGCAGGAAGCCGATCTCGAGGATCACCTCGAGGGCCACCACCTCGCCCTGCGTGCGTCGGACCAGCTCCACCGCCGCGGCCGCGGTGCCGCCGGTGGCCAGGACGTCATCGACGATGAGCACTCGTGCGCCGGCTGGGATCGCGTCCTGGTGCACCTCGATGGTGGCCTCGCCGTACTCCAGCGAGTAGGAGACCGCGTGCGTCGTCGAGGGCAGCTTGCCGGCCTTGCGCACCGGCACGAAGCCCGTGCCGAGACCGTGCGCGATCACCGAGCCGAGGATGAACCCTCGCGCCTCGATCCCGATGACCAGGTCGACGCCGGAGCCGCGGCGGGCCACCACGTCGGCGACCACCCGGTCGCGCAGCGGCACGTCCAGCAGCAGCGGCGTGAAGTCCTTGAAGACCACGCCCGGCTCCGGGAAGTCCCGGATGGTGCGCAGGGCGCGCGCGACGTCCCGGGCCAGGTCGGGGTCCGGGCCGTCGCTGCGGTGGTCGGCGGCGCGCAGGTCCTCACTCATGCAGTGAGTATGCCGGGAGGCCGGCTCAACGCTTCGACTTGGGTGGACGCTTGGGCTGGTTGCGCGGACCTCGGGCCCGCGGGTGCACCTCGCGCGCGGCGGCGCGGGGGTGCACCGCCCGGTCCCGTGGCTGGATCGTGCTGGTCTCGCCCGGCGTTGCCGGCTCGGCCAGTGGGTCGCCCGGTTCTCCGAGCTCGTCCTCGGTCAGCACCGCCACGCCGCCCTCGGCGCCAACGGTCTCCATGCCGGGAGGGGCGTTGTGGTCGACGGCCTCCATGCCCGGGGGCGCGGAGTAGTCGACCTTGCCGGCCTGACGACCCGCGCGCTTGGCGATCCGGGCCTCCAGTTCCTTGACCTCCGGCTCGCCCTGGCGCAGCTGCACCAGGAGCGGGGTGGCGATGAAGATCGAGGAGTAGGTGCCGACCGCCATACCGATGAACAGGGCGATGGACAGGTCCAGCAGGGTGCCGGGTCCGATGAAGGCGACCCCGAAGACCAGGATCGTGGCGACCGGTAGCAGCGCCACCACCGAGGTGTTGATAGAGCGCACCAGGGTCTGGTTGACGGCCAGGTTCGCGGCGTGCGCGTAGGTGGTCCGTTTCGACTCCAGCGCGTACTCGGTGTTTTCTCGCACCTTGTCGAAGACGACGATGGTGTCGTAGATCGAGTATCCGAGGATGGTGAGGAAGCCGATCATCGAGGCTGGAGAGATCTCCAGACCTAGCAGCGCATAGATGCCCACGGTGAAAGCCACGTCGTGCAGCAGGGCGACGATCGCGGCGAGCGACATCTTCCAGGTGCGGAAGTACAACGCCAGCACGACGCTGATCAGCACCAGGAAGGCGATCAGGGCCTGGACCGCCTTGGTCGTCACCGTCTGCCCCCACGAGGGACCCACGATGGAGCTGGTGACGTCGTTCTCCTGGACCTCGAACTCCTCCGCCAGGGCGGTGACCGCCCCGCGGGACTCGGTCACGGTCAGCTCGCCGGTCTGCACCCGCACCGTGTCGGTGCCGATCTGGGTCACCGAGATCTCGGTGGCGGCGGGGGTGCTCTCCCGCAGGGTGTCGCTCGCGCGGGTCTCGTAGTCCTGCATGTTGCTCACGGCGGGCACGCGCAGCTCGGTGCCGCCGCGGAACTCGATGCCGAAGTTGAGTCCTCGACCGAAGATGCCGATGAGGGAGATCAGGAGCAGGACCGCGGCGATGCCGTACCAGGTCTTGCGGCGGCCGACGATATCGAACGAACGCTTGCCGGTGAACAGGTCGTTACCGAACTGGGCAAAACTGGCCATCAGACGATGCCTCCCTCGAGCTGCTCACGGGTCGGGCCGGTCCGTTTCGGCTCCGGTGGGGCGAACTGCCCACGACCCAGATAGGTGGACCGGCGCGCGCCGAGACGCTCGGGGTCCATGCCCGACCACTTGTGGCCCTCACCAAAGAACTTGGTGTTGGCCAGCAGGCTGACGACCGGGTGGGTGAACATCACGACGACGATGAGGTCGATCACGGTGCTCAGGCCGAGGGCGAAGGCGAAGGCCTTGACCCCGGACTCGGACAGGAAGTAGAGCACTCCGGCAGCGATCAGGTTAACCACGTCGGAGATGACGATGGTGCGTCGGGCACGCCGCCAGCCGGTGTCCACGGCATAGCGCAGCGGCCGGCCGGTGCGGACCTCGTCACGGATGCGTTCGAAGTAGACGATGAAGCTGTCGGCCGTCACACCGATGGCCACGATCAGACCCGTGACGCCGGCCATGGTGAGACGGAAGTTGTTGCTCCAGCCCAGCAACGTGACTGCCCCATAGGCCATGAGGGCCGCGATGATTAGCGAGGCCACGGTGACCAGGCCCAGGGCACGGTACTGGAACAGCGAGTAGATGAAGACCAGGATCATGCCGACGAGGCCGGCGATGATGCCCAGCCGCAGCTGCTCGCCGCCGAGGGTGGGGCTGAGCTGCTCGGAGGTCTGGATGTCAAAGCTCATCGGCAGCGCACCGAACTTCAGCTGGTTGGCCAGCTCCGCAGCGCTGTCGTTGGTGAAGCCACCAGAGATCGTGGCGGTGCCGTCCGGGATGGGCGAGTTGACGCCCGGTGCGGAGATGACCTCACCGTCGAGCACGATGGCAAAACGGTTCTGGGTGCTGTTCTGACCGAAGTTGTAGAGCCGGGTGGTCACCTCACGGAAAGCCTCGGTGCCAGCACTGTCGAACTGCAGGCGCACCTCCACGATCCCGGTGACCTGCCCACCGCCACCCATCTGCAGGCCGGAGCTGGCGTCGGTCAGCTGGGCACCGGTGACCTCGGCCGGGCCCAGGATGTACTTCTCGGTCCCGCCGGCCGAGCAGGCCACGATGGGCTCGCTGGTCGGGGCCTCGGAGGCAGCCCGCTGGGCGTCGATGTCAGTGCAGTCGAACTCCATGAACTCCTGCTGGAGCTCCGGGGTGATCCAGGCCAGGTCACTGGGGCTGGTCGGCTCCGGTCCCGGGGGTGCGTCCGTGACGTCTACTCCGTCGGTTGCGGGCGCCTCGTCGGCGGGGTCGGCGGGTGTCTCGTCGGCGGGGGCGTCATCGCCGGACGGCGCCACGGTGCTCGCGGCATTGTCGGCGGTGTCCGTGGCCGGCAGCGGGTGGGCGGCCTGCAGGACGGGCTGCTCGGCCAGCAGGCCCTCCGGGTAGGCAGCGTTGGTGCTCTCCGCGTCGTCGGTGTTCCCATCGCCGGTCGGGTCGGCGTCGGTGGACTCGCCGGTCGGCTCAGCGTCGGTGGACTCACCAGTCGGCTCAGCATCGGTCGGGTCGGCTGCGGGGTCGAGGCTGGGCCCGACCGGCATCGGCAGCTCGCGCGGCGGCTCGGTGGGTGCCTGCTGGGTGACCGGAGCGGCAACCAGGACCGCGCGGAACTGCAACTGGGAGGAGCGGCTCAGCGCGTCCAGCTGCTGGTCGGTGGGTGTGCCGGGGATCGCGACCTGGATGTTGCCGCCCAATCGGGTGACCTCGGCCTCGGCGACACCCTGACCGTCGACACGACGTCGGATGATGTCGATGGCCTGGTCCAGCTGCGCAGACTGGACGCTCGCACCCTCGACGACGGGCGAGAGGACGACCTGGTGTCCACCGGCCAGGTCCAGACCCAGCAGCGGCGTCCACTGACCCTTCGGGTCGCCCCAGGTGTTGGCGGCTCCGATCGTGCCAAAGAGCACCAGGATCATCGCCAGCAGGGCCAGCATGGTGTTGCGGGCCGTGCGGTTGCGTGACTTGCCAGCCATCAGTGGGTTCCTTCCTCGGTGTCGGAAGGATCGGAAGGCTGTGCGTGCGGCGGCTGTGCGCCGGGGGCGGGCACCACGGCTCGCCGGTCCCACTGCAGGACCACGCCGGGTGCGGCCTCAAGCTGCACCGTGGTCTCGTCCATCCCGGCGATCGTGCCGAAGAGTCCGGTCGTCGTGATGACACGGCTGCCCACCTGCAGCTCCGCCTGCATCTGCTGCATCTTCTTCTGGCGGCGACGCTGCGAGAAGAAGAGGAAGGCGATCAGGAGCAGGGGCAGCAGGAGCAGGATCGAGTTGAACTGCCCATCCGTCCCCGTGGTGGTGGCCGAGGCCAGTGGCGACATGGAAGATTCCTTATAACGTCAGACTGATGGTGTCCCCGGCCCGGCGTCGTCGTGTGGACCCACTGCCGGTGGACACTCGCGGCAGTCTAGGTGACTGAACTGGGTCGCCCAACATCCCACCCCGCGTGGCAGGTAAAGATCCGGTACATCTGCGCGCAGTCACCCGCTCCCGCAGGCCCGGGATGCTGCGACCGGCGGTGCTGATCATCGGTGTGCTGATCATCGGCGGTGGGGCCTCAGTGGTCGAAACGCCGGGGTTGGTCGCCGAGGGGAAGGTGGTCCTGGCCGGCCACCGGCGTGGGTGGCGTCAGGCCGAGGTGCTGCCAGGCGGTCCGTGAGGCGGAGCGTCCCCGCGGGGTGCGAACGATATAACCCTCGCGCACCAGATAGGGCTCGGCCACAGTCTCGACGGTGTCGGGCTCCTCCCCCACCGCCACAGCCAGCGTGCTCAGCCCGACCGGACCCCCACCGAAACGTTTGCAGAGGGCCTCCAGCACGGCGCGGTCGAGCCGGTCCAGGCCCTGCTTGTCCACGTCGAACAACTCCAGAGCCACCAGGGCGGCCTCCTGGTCGACGACGTGCTGTCCGTGGACCTGAGCCCAGTCACGCACCCGGCGCAGCAGCCGGTTGGCGATGCGGGGCGTGCCGCGCGATCGGGAGGCGATCTCGTGGATCCCCTCGCGGGTGCTCTCGATCTCGAGCAGACCAGCGCTGCGGGTGAGGATGAGCTGCAGGTCCTCGGTGGCGTAGTAGTCCAGGTGCCCGGTGAATCCGAACCGGTCGCGCAGTGGTGCGGGCAGCAGCCCGGCGCGGGTGGTGGCTCCGACCACCGTGAAGGGCGGCAGCTCCAGGGGTATGGCTGTGGCGCCGGGACCCTTGCCGACGATGACGTCGACGCGGAAGTCCTCCATCGCCAGATAGAGCATCTCCTCGGCCGGACGCGCCATCCGGTGGATCTCGTCGACGAAGAGCACCTCGCCCTCAGCCAGGGACGACAGGACGGCGGCCAGGTCGCCGGCGTGCTGGATCGCCGGGCCGCTGGTGATCCGCATCGGCTGCTCCAGCTCGGCAGCGATGATCATGGCCAGCGTGGTCTTGCCCAGTCCGGGTGGGCCGGAGAGCAGGACGTGATCAGGAGGTGACTCCCGTCGTCGGGCAGCTTCCAGGACCAGGCCTAGCTGGTCACGAACGCGCCGCTGCCCCGGGAAGTCCGCCAGCCGACGAGGTCGCAGTGCCGCCTCGATGCGACGCTCATCGTCGGTGGTGGCGGGGTCGACGACACGCGCGGTCGCGTCCAGCGACCCGTCATCGTGCTCAGTCACCGGCCCAGCTCCCGCAGCGCAGCACGCAGGAAGTCCGAGACGGAGGAGGGTGTCTCCCCACCCGCGCGGACCCGCTCGAGTGCGTCATCGGCCTGCTTGCTGCTCCAGCCGAGACCGACGAGCGCCTCGTGGACCTGACTGCTGAGCCGGTCACCCGTCGGGCCGCCACTCGCTCCCGCGGCACCCAGGGACGGCTCGACACCCGAGGCGAGGATCTTGTCCTTGAGCTCGAGCACGAGACGCTCCGCACCCTTCTTGCCGATCCCCGGCACCTTGGTCAGCGCGGCGATGTCACCGCCGGCGATCGCCTGGCGGACACCGGCCGGGCTGTGGACGGACAGCATCGCCAGCGCCAGGCGCGGACCGACGCCGGAGACGGTCTGCACCTGCTCAAAGAGAGCTCGGCCCTCTGTGTCGGCGAAGCCATAGAGCGTCAGCGACTCCTCGCGCACCACCAGGGTCGTGGACAGGGTGACCTCCTGCCCTCGTGCGCACGCCGCGGCGGTGGCCGGGGTGGTGTGCACCTGCAGTCCCACCCCGCCGACCTCGACGACGACGTGGTCCAGTCCGACGTGGAGCACCGTGCCCCGGACGGATGCGATCACTGTCCACTCCTTCGTCTCGTGGCGATTTGGGCGCCGGTCTGGGTCGGGCGCCGACCGGAGTGCGCCGCGTGGAGCTCCTCGAGCCGGTTGCGTGGTGCTTGGGCAGCCGCTTCTGCGGCGCGCTGGAGGGCGTTGCCCTGGGCCGCGGCGAACAACCTGGCATCAGCCTGGCCGCGCCAGAGATGACACACGGCCAGCGCGAGGGCGTCCGCCGCGTCGGCGGGTCGGGGCGCCGTCTCCAGGGCGAGGATCCGGGTGATCATCGAGGTGACCTGGGCCTTGTCCGCGCGCCCGTTGCCCGTCACGGCGGCCTTGACCTCGGTGGGAGTGTGCAGGGCCAGGGGCAAACCGAGACGGGCCGCCGCCAGCATCGGCACCGCAGAGGCCTGGGCCGTGCCCATGATGCCCTTGATGTTGGCCTTGGCGAAGACCCGCTCCACGGCCACGGCGTCGGGGCGGTGCTCCGCCAGCCAGCTGTCGATCTCGATCTGGAGGGTCAGCAGCCGCTCCTGCGGCTCGTCACTGGGTGGCGTGCGCACGACACCGACCGCGACCATCCGCACCGACCGGCCGGGACCGGACTCGACGACCCCGAGACCGCAGCGGGTGAGGCCGGGGTCGACACCAAGGACACGCACCTGGGCAGCCCTCCTCGTCAGTCAGCCGTCATCCCGGAGAGGCAGCATCACCTGCGCCTGACTCCGAACACCTGTTCGCCCATCACGCTACGTCACGGCACCGTCAGAGGATGGCAGGACTCGCCGAGGGGGCTCGCGGGCGGGTGCGTGGCCGGCATACGACGACGGCCACCGCGCCCAGGGGACGGGGTGGCCGGACCGGTGATCGGTGTCGGTGCGAGTCGTCGTGTGCTCAGTCGTCCTCTTCGAGCTCGGCCAGGACCTCGTCGGAGACGTCGGCGTTGGAGAAGACGTTCTGGACGTCGTCGCAGTCCTCGAGCGCATCGATGATGCGCATCATCTTGCGTGCACCGTCGGCGTCGAGCTGCACCTCCATGCTCGGCACGAAGGTCACCTCCGCCGAGTCATAGTCGAGTCCGGCCTCCTGCAGGGCGGTGCGGACCGCCACCACGTCGGTCGCCTCGGAGATCACCTCGAAGGACTCTCCCAGGTCCTCCACCTCCTCAGCACCGGCCTCGAGGACGATCTCCAGGAGCGAGTCCTCGTTGGCCTCGCCGGACTCCTGTGCCTTGGGGACCACGACCTGTCCCTTGCGGTTGAACAGATAGGCCACCGAACCGCTGTCGGCCATGCTCCCGCCGTTGCGGGTGAGCGCTGTGCGCACCTCCATGACGGCACGGTTCTTGTTGTCGGTCAGGCACTCGATATAGAGAGCGACCCCGCCGGGGGCGTAGCCCTCGTAGACGAGCGCCTCGTAGCTGGCCCCGCCGGCCTCCACACCGGAGCCACGCTTGACGGCCCGGTCGATGTTGTCGTTGGGGACGGAGGTCTTCTTGGCCTTCTGGATGGCGTCGAAGAGGGTGGGGTTGCCGGCCGGGTCACCCCCACCGGTGCGCGCCGCCACCTCGATATTCTTGATCAACTTCGCGAAGAGCTTGCCTCGCTTGGCGTCGATCACAGCCTTCTTGTGCTTGGTTGTCGCCCACTTGGAGTGCCCAGCCATCAATGTTCCCTGTTCGTTGTGCTCGCGATCCCGTCGGCTCCTGCCCGGGCTTCGATGCTACCGCTCGAGCGCACCATCTCCACGAACAGTGCGTGGACCCGTGCGTCATCGGTGACCTCGGGGTGGAAGGAGGTGGCCAGCACGTTGCCCTGCCGCACGGCCACCACGTGCTCGACCCCGTCCCGCTCGACCGTGGCCAGCACCTCGACTTCCGCACCGACCCGCTCGACCCAGGGCGCCCGGATGAAGACGCCGTGGAAGGGCTCGGCCAGGCCGGCGACAGCCAGCTCGACCTCGAAGGAGTCGACCTGCCGGCCGAAGGCGTTGCGGCGCGTGGAGATGTCCAGCGCCCCCAGGCACTGCTGGTCGCGGTGTCCGTCCAGCACCTCTGACGAGAGCAGGATCATCCCGGCGCACGAGCCGTAGGCCGGCATGCCCTGCGCGAGGCGCTCCCGCAGGGGTGCGGCCAGGTCGAAGATCCGCAACAGCCGGTCGATCGTGGTCGACTCCCCTCCAGGGATCACCAGGGCATCGACCGCCGCGAGCTCGGCAGGCCGCCGCACCGGGACCGCCTCGGCACCGGCGAGAGTCAGCGCACGGACGTGCTCGACGACGTCACCCTGCACGGCGAGGACCCCGATCACCGGTGCGCCTGTATGCCGGGGCGCCAGTGCGTGGTCCGGGTGACCGGGGCGGTCGGTCACCAGCCGCGCTCGGCGAGGCGGTGCGGCTGCGGGATCTCCTCGACATTGATGCCGACCATCGCCTCGCCCAGGCCGCGGGAGACCTTGGCGATCACGTCCGGGTCGTCGTGGAAGGTCGTGGCCTTCACGATGGCCTCGGCACGGGCCTGCGGGTTGCCCGACTTGAAGATGCCCGAGCCGACGAAGACACCCTCGGCACCGAGCTGCATCATCATCGCGGCGTCAGCCGGGGTGGCGATGCCTCCGGCGGTGAACAGCACGACCGGCAGCTTGCCGGTGCGGGCGACCTCGGCGACGAGGTCGTAGGGCGCCTGCAGCTCCTTGGCGGCGACAAACAACTCGTCCTCGGGCATGCTGCCCAGCCGGCGGATCTCCTGGCGGATCTGGCGCATGTGGGTGGTGGCGTTGGAGACGTCACCGGTGCCGGCCTCGCCCTTGGACCGGATCATTGCCGCACCCTCGGTAATGCGGCGCAGCGCCTCACCCAGGTTGGTCGCGCCGCAGACGAAGGGCACGGTGAAGGCCCACTTGTCGATGTGGTTGGCATAGTCGGCCGGGGTCAGCACCTCGGACTCGTCGATGTAGTCGACACCCAGGGACTGCAGCACCTGCGCCTCGACGAAGTGTCCGATGCGGGCCTTGGCCATCACCGGGATCGAGACGGTCGCGACGATGCTGTCGATCATGTCCGGGTCGCTCATCCGGGAGACGCCACCCTGCGCGCGGATGTCAGCCGGCACCCGCTCCAGGGCCATCACGGCCACCGCGCCGGCGTCCTCGGCGATCTTGGCCTGCTCCGCGGTGACGACATCCATGATGACGCCACCCTTGAGCATGTCAGCCATGCCGCGCTTGACACGGGTAGTCCCCGCCTGCTGGACGGGAGTGGTCACGACGGTGGTCTCTGGGGTGCTCATCTGGGGCCTCCGGGGCGGTGCAGGTTCTCGGCATACGGGCAGGTCAGGGGTGACCAGGGTGGTGGGCAGGACCGACAGTCACCTGGCTCATCCAGCTCGACACTCCAGTCTACGTTCACCTTTCGGCAATCCCGACACGGTATGCCGAGGGCTCACCGGCGCCGTTACCCTGCGGCGGGCCAGTCGTCATCGAAGTTGATCGGCAAGGGCACCTTGGCAGAGCCTGCCAGGTGCAGGAAGCGGACCGCGCGCTGACCGCGCACGTCGCGGGCCTCGCGCACCGACTCGTTGTGGAATCTGCGAGCCAGCTGCACCCGCTCCCCCGCGCCGCGCACCCGGTCGAGCAGCTCGGCCACCTCAACGGCCTGTTCCGACGCGGGTGCCTGGGTGGCGCGCAGCACCTCGCTCAGCTCACTCTCGGCGTCTAGGCGTTCCTGGGACCAGGACCCGTCAAAGTCCAGCACCCGACCCGCCGAGGTCGCCAGCAGGGTGGCCGAGGCCGGGTCGATGCCGGCGAGATAGGCCACCTCCAGCGCCGCCTCGGCCCGACGCACCAGTTGCGCGTCGAGGGCCGCGGCCGTGCCGATGACCCGGTGGTGAAGCCGGTCGAGCCGGACGGCGGTGTAGGAGAGATACCAGCCGACCGCCAGCAGCACCGCCAGGACCACGGCGATCACCACGATGGTCTCGCCGTATCCCCATGTGTCCAGGCCCCAGTCGTCCGTCATCGTCGCAACCATTTCCGGACCGTGCGGCCCATCCGGCCACCGCTCATCGACGATGCCGACATGGTGGTTGTCAACGAGGGAGAGGTCCAGGTCGGCCGGGCTGCGCGTCGCCGGTGCCGTCCAGACTCCTCGGGCGAGGTCTCTCCCGTCGACTGGCCCCGCCGGCTCCGGGATGAGGTGGAACCGGTCCGGCCGGACGTGGACCGGCCGGTGCTGTCAGTGCTGCCGGTCTCGTCACGGCCCTCCCCGTCGCGGCTGCCGTCCTCGTGTCCAGCGCCACCGCGACCACCGTCATTGCGACCGCCGTCATTGCGACCGCCGTCATTGCGACCGCCGTGACGCCCACCACGGTCGCGATCCCCACGTGAGACGGCCACCGAGTCATAGACCGCTTCGATGCGGGCGCCCACCCGGGACCAGTCGAACTGGCGGGCGCGTTCGCGGCCCGCAGCGCGCAGCCGGGCCTGCTCGTCGGGGTCCTCGAGCAGCTCGACGATCGCTGCCGCGAGGGAGCGGTGATCCCCCACGGGGAAGACGACACCGGCACCCGACCCGCCGATCACCGCGGAGAACGCGTCCAGCGCGCTCGCCACGACCGGGGCTCCGGCGCTCATCGCCTCCACCAGGATGATGCCAAAGCTCTCACCTCCGGTGTTGGGCGCGATATAGGCGTTGGCGGAGGCCAGCAGGCGGACCTTGTCCTCCTCGCTGATCGTCCCCAGGAAGGTCACCGACCCGGCGACCTGCTCCGAGAGCGTCTCGGCCACTTCGTCGATGCGACCGGGACCGGCGACGAGCACCTCGGCGCTGGGCACCTGGGCCAGGACCAGCGGCAGGGCCGACAGCAGGACCGGCAGTCCCTTGCGCGGCTCGTCGAAGCGGCCCAGGAAGACGATCCGGGGACGCTTGGCGGGGTCGTGCACATAGGGCTCACCCGTGCAGAACCGGTCGACATAGACCCCGTTGGGGATGACGAGCGTGGTGCCACCCACGGAGGAGGCCATGGTCTGGTGGGCGGCCCCGGACACCGCGATCCGGGCGGAGATCTTGTCCAGGCCCGGCTGCAGCAGCGGCTGGGCCGCCCGCAGCGCCCCCAGCCTCGACTGCGAGCTGTGGAAGGTGGCGACCACCGGCACCCGCGCGGCCCACAGGGCCAGCAGCGACAGGCTGGGCGCGGCCGGCTCGTGCAGGTGCAGCACGTCAAAGTCGCCGTCGTCGAGCCAGTCCTGCACCCGGTTGGCCACGATCGGGCCGAACGAGAGCCGTGCGACCGAGCCGTTGAACCGGATCGGCACCGCGCGACCGGCACTGACGACATAGCCGGGCAGCTCGGTGTCCTCATCTGCCGGGGCGAGCACGGAGACCTCGTGCCCGCGGCCGATGAGATAGGCAGCGAGGTCGCGGATGTGCAGCTGCACCCCACCGGGCACATCGAAGGAGTAGGGACAGACCAGCCCGACGCGCATCAGCGGATCCCGTCCGCGACGAAGACCTTCTGCATCATGTGCCAGTCCTCGGTGTGCTCGACCAGGGCCTGCCCCAGATAGTCGGCGCAGGACTGGGTGAGGGACGCGATCTGCTCGGCCCGGGTGCCGCCGTCGGGGACGGGGACGCGCGGACCAAAGGTCAGCACGACCCGGTATGCCGCGGGGTCGGGTCGCTCGGAGGCGTCCCGTGCGGGGTCGGGCTCGTAGGTGACGGTGACGGGATGCAGCGGTGCCCCGGTGGCCAGCGCGAGCGCGGCCGGGCCCGTGGCCATGCGTGCCCGATGTCCGCACAGGGTCACCTCGACGCCGGAGTCGGTGAGGTCTCGGTCGGCGAGTAGCGGGACCAGCCCGCCGTGGTGGACGGTGCGCACCAGGGTCGGGAAGGGGGCCGACCCGCCGGTCAGCGGCAGGATCGTCATGCCCAGCGCCTCCCGATAGGCCACGAACCGGTCGAACAGTTCGGTCGGTTTGAGGCGTTCGGCCACGGTCGTGACCGGAGCCAGGTAGTGGGTGGCCCAGGCGCCGACGGTGTCCCAGTTGCCCAGGTGGCCCAGGAAGCAGATGACGCCCTGACCGTTCTCGAGCGCGGCTCGGGGAGCCTCGTCGCCGACCACGCGGACGGTGGCCGCGAGCTCCTCCGGGGTCCGGTCGGGCAGCCGGAAGGAGTCACACCAGTAGCGCAGGTAGGACCGCAGCCCAGCGAGCACGAGCGCGTCCAGCTCCTCGGGCGAGAGCTCAGGTCGGATCCGGGCATAGTTGGCGCGCATCCGGTCCACGCTCTTGCCGCCACGGCGGTGCATCAGGACCGCGCCCTGGTCAAACAGGCGGTAGGCCGCGGCGGCGGGCAGCTTGCGGGTCGCTGCCCATCCGGTCCGGTAGGCCATCAGGGAGACACGCTCGCCGGCCGCGGCGCGCTGGTCGACAAGGGGAAGCTTCGGCATACGCATGGTCATGACCTGCCCGTCGTGGCCAGGGCCTGCTTGCGGACCGTCCCGATCCGCTGCAGGACCGTGACAAAGCTCGCGACGGCGAGCAGCGCCAGCACCGCGGTGAGGACCCACAGCGGCAGGAACAGGCCGACGAAGCCGGTGGTCACCAAGGTCGCGGCCAGCCGCTCAGCCCGCTCCGCGATGCCGACATTGCAGGTGAAGTTCAGGCTCTCGGCGCGGGCCTTGGCATAGCTGACGACGAACCCGAGGATCAGGCAGGCCAGTGCCAGGGCAGCGGTGAGGCTGTCATCGCCACGGCCGGTGAAGTAGAGGATGAGCCCGCCGAAGACGGCAGCATCCCCGATCCGGTCGAGCGTGGAGTCCAGAAAGGCCCCCCACGAACTGGTGCGTCCCGACATCCGTGCCATGGTGCCGTCGAGCAGGTCGGTGAAGACGAATGCCGTGATGAACAACGTGCCCCACCAGAGCTCACCGCGGGGGTAGAAGTAGAGCGCACCGAAGCAGACTCCCGCCGTGCCGACGACGGTGACAGCGTCAGGACTGACCCCGAGTCGCAGCAGGAGGCGTGCGACCGGAGTGAAGATGGCGGTGAAGAACCCCCGCGCGTACTTGTTGAGCATCGGGGCTAGGGTACTTTCCCGCCGCAGCGACGCGGCCTCGGCCCGCCGTGCGGGGCCACGTTGGCGTGCTCAGAGGGTGCCCGACCTCACGCTGGATGCCGGGTCAGGCGGGCCATTGCGCGAGCAGAGCCTGACGGGTGTCCTCCAGCAGGATGGGCAGCGCCTTGGTCTGACCGATGACCGGCAGGAAGTTCATGTCCCCGCCCCAGCGGGGCACGACGTGCTGGTGCAGGTGGGCTGCGACGCCAGCTCCCGCGACGTGACCCTGGTTCATGCCCAGGTTGAAGCCCTCTGGTGCCGAAGCCCTAGTCAGGGTGCTCATCGCGGTCTGGGTCAGGGTCGCGAACTCGACGGTCTCCTCCGCCGTGAGGTCGGTGTAGAGGGGAACGTGCCGGTAGGGGCAGATCAACAGGTGGCCCGGATTGTAGGGAAAGAGGTTGAGCACGACGTAGCAGGTCTCTCCCCGGTGGACGATCAGTCCGTCCGCGTCGTCCTTGTCCGGTGCGGCGCAGAACGGGCAGCCGCTGCCGGCGTCGCGGGAGGGGCGGTCCCCCGTGATGTAGGCCATCCGGTGGGGTGTCCACAACCGCTGGAACCCGTCGGGCACCCCCACGAAATCCTCGGCTGGCTCCCCCGGGCTGACCGATCCTGCCGTTGGCTCCTCCGGCTTGTCCTCCGCGACCATGGCGGTGATCTTATCCGCGCTGGCCGCTCACGCCGCGGCCAGCAGGTGGGCGAGGTGCGCCTCGAGCGGACTGGTGCCTCCAGCGCGGTCTACGGCGCGGCGCCTCGCCAGGCGGGCAGAGCTCTCTGCGCCGTCCTCGTGCGGGTCCCCTGGCGGGGGTGGGCCCTTGTCGGGCTTGAGTCGAAGGGTGATCACGTCTGCGTCCCCACCGCGAGCGTCGGCAGGCACACTCCTGCCCTGATCGGCGAGCGTCGGCAGGATCGGTGGTGGCTGGGAGTAGTAGCTGTGACCGGTCGGAGTCGTGATCTTCACCCTGTGGGTGCCGTCGGGGAGGTCGACCACCTCGTGGGACCACCCGCTGCACTCCTTCGCGTAGTTGCAGGCTTCGCACATTCCCTCACCCCCGTCGGCGGTGGTCCGTCCACCGCGCGCCCACGGCACCACGTGATCGACATGGCGCACGGGCGCGTCACACCATGGGGTGCGGCACACCTGGTCGCGCGCGATGAGGAACCGTCGCAGGTGTCCGGTGAACGCACGGCGTCGATCGTCCTGGCTCGTGAGCACCCCCGTGGCGGGATCGGCATACAACCGGCGCAACCAGACCTTGGCCTGGCGCGCGAGTCTCTCGCGCACCGTGCCCAGCTCTCCGGTCGTCTGCGCGGTGTCACCCTGCGTGTCGCAGCCGTCATCAAGATCACGCAACAGGTCACGAGCCAGCGGTGCGGGGATCGGGCCATAGCCCTCAAGTCGGGCGGGAGTCTCATCGAGACCCAGGAGGGACAGGTCTGTCATCACGAGGCCGACCTCGACGGACACGTCGTCCGCGGCGGACTGGCCAGTCAGGCGCTGGGTGAAGATGTCCGCACGGATCTGGTCCATGCTCCGCTCGTCTCCGGCAGATTTCGCGGCCTTGGCCGCCTCGTCCAGGGCCTTGTAACAGGCCACGCCCTGAGCCACCGGCACATAACCGGAGACGATCGCCATGACATCCGGAGCCGGTCGCACGCTGACCCGACGGTCCCCGACAGCTTTGCGTCCACGCTTCGTGAACGAATACGGGTCCAGGGCATAAGCCTTGGCCTTGGCGGCGGCCACCAGGGCCCGGTGCGAGTCGTGGCCGAGTCGTCCGGCCAGGTGTGCATCGACCATCTGGCGGTGCTCCAGGGACAGGCACGCCGTCTGTGCGACGATCTGGGTCGCGGTCCACTCGGCGATGAGGCCGGCCGTCAGAGCAGAGTGCAGGGCCGGCATCTCGCGCACGATCACCCGGGCAAACCCGATATGGCGGGACCCGAGGTGGGGAGACTCACGACGCGCCAGCCCAAGCTGCCGGGCCACTGCCTTGTCCGCGGTCGTGGTGGGTGTGCCTGCGTCGACGGCCTCCTCGCGGAGGACATCAGCGGCGAGCAGCGTCACCCGAGCCTGCGCTGCCGACGTCGCATTCTTGAGCAGCTCCAGCTCGCCCAGGAGGTCACACAACTCTGCCGGGGTCGCCTCCCCCAGCGGCCCGAGGTCGCCACCGGTGGCCAGACGCTGGAGCCAGCCCGCCACCTCGTCTGCCGTGGTGTGCCTGTCCACATCGGTGTGCCGTGCTGTGTCTGTCATGTCGCTCGCCTCCCCTCGGCGTCTTCCCGTTCCGACAACATTAGCACACCCGTACTAGTTTCGCAGGTTATCCACCGTCGTGTTTCGCCCTCTGTGCATGTGCAAGGGGCTGGATCGGAACACACTCGGCCGTGTGCTGGTTCACCGTTCATGACACAGACAAGCCAAAGCTCCACGGACTATGTCCAGCCCACCACCAGCTGGGTACGCGACCAACTCGATGCGATTGACGCAGCCGGTGGCGACACCTCGGTCGTCAAGGTCCAGGGGCGCGACGTCGTCGTCGTGACCATGGTCGGCGCCAAGTCCGGTCGGCCCCGTCGCGTGCCCCTCATGCGGGTTGAGCACGAGGGCAGCTACCTCGCCGTCGCCAGCAAGGGCGGTGCCCCCGAGCACCCGCAGTGGGTCGCCAGCATCCGCAAGCACCCGGGCCAGGTCAGCGTGCAGGACGGCACCACGGAAACTCCGATGACCAGCAGGGAGCTCTCTGGTGAGGAGCGGGAGATCTGGTGGCAGCGCGGGGTGGCGGCCTTTCCGTCCTACGCGGACTACCAGGACAAGACCGAGCGCCTCATCCCGGTCTTTGTGCTCGAGCCTCGCTGAGCGGTATGCCGCCACGCCCCCGCCCCGAGCGCCTCGCCCGGGGCGGGGGTCGGCCCTGCGGGTGAGCCAGCAGGGTTAGACCTGCACGCGCTCCCGGACGGCGGCAGCGATCTCCTCGATCGCGTCGGCGATCGGGACGCCATTCTTCTGTGAGCCGTCGCGATAGCGGAAGGACACCGCTCCGGCGTCGCGGTCCTCGCCGCCGGCGATGAGGATGAACGGCACCTTGGACTTGCTCGCGTTGCGGATCTTCTTGGGGAACCGGTCGTCGGACAGGTCCAGCTCCACGCGGATGCCGGCGGCCAGCAGCTGGGCCTCGACCTCCTTGAGATAGCCGTCGAACTCCTCGGCTACCGGGACACCCAGCACCTGCACCGGTGCCAGCCACGGCGGGAACATCCCCGCGTAGTGCTCGACCAGCACGCCGATGAACCGCTCGATCGAGCCGAACTTGGCCGAGTGGATCATCACCGGCTGCTGGCGGGTGCCGTCTGCGGCGGAGAACTCCAGCTCGAAGCGCTCCGGCTGGTTGAAGTCGTACTGGATCGTCGACATCTGCCAGGTGCGCCCGATCGCATCGCGCGCCTGCACGGAGATCTTGGGGCCGTAGTAGGCCGCACCACCGGGGTCGGCCACGAGCTCGAGCCCGGACTCGGTGGCCACCTGCTCCAGGATCGCGGTGGCCTCCTCCCACTGCTCGCTGGACCCGATGAACTTGTCCTTCTTGTCGCCGTCCTCGTCGCGGGTGGACAGCTCGAGGTAATAGTCGTCCAGTCCGAAGTCACTGAGCAGCTTGGTCACGAAGTCCAGCAGGTGCTTGATCTCGCCGGGCGCCTGCTCACGGGTGACATAGGAGTGGCTGTCGTCCTGAGTGATCATCCGCACGCGGGTCAGCCCCTGCAGCACGCCGGACTTCTCGTTGCGATAGACCGTGCCGAACTCGAAGAAGCGCAGCGGGAGCTCGCGGTAGGACCGGCCGCGGCTGCGGAAGATCAGGTTGTGCATCGGGCAGTTCATTGCCTTGAGGCGGTAGGGCTGCCCGTCGTCGTCGATCGGCGGGAACATGCCGTCGGCGTAGTAGGGCAGGTGCCCGGAGGTGTGGAACAGCCCCTCCTTGGAGATGTGCGGCGTCCCGACATACTGGAACCCCGCGTCGATGTGGGCCTGGCGGACGTAGTCCTCCATCACCCGCTTGAGCACGCCGCCCCGCGGGTGGAAGACGGGCAGGCCCGGGCCGATCTCCTCCGGAAAGGAGTAAAGGTCCATCTCGGCACCCAGCTTGCGGTGGTCCCGCCGCTCGGCCTCGGCAAGACGGTCGAGATAGGCCTTCATCTCGTCCTTGGACGGCCAGGCGGTGCCATAGATCCGCTGCAGCTGGGGGTTCTTCTCCGAGCCGCGCCAGTAGGCGGCGGCGCTGCGGGTGATCTTGAAGGCGTTGCCGATCAGCTTGGTGGTCGGCAGGTGCGGGCCGCGGCACAGGTCGCCCCAGACGGTCTCGCCCGTGCGGTCCTTGTTGTCATAGATGGTCAGCTGGGCACCGCCCACCTCCACCGAGGCACCCTCGGCAGCATCCTCCGCGGCGCCGCCCTTGAGGCCGATCAGCTCGAGCTTGTAGGGCTCGCCGGCCAGCTCCTCGCGCGCTGCGTCATCCTCGACGTCGCGCCGGTGGAAGGTCTGGCCGGTGTTGATGATGCGCTGCATCACCTTCTCGAGCTTCTTCAGGTCCTCGGGGGTGAACGGCTCAGCGACGTCGAAGTCGTAGTAGAAACCGTCCCGGATCGGCGGACCGATGCCCAGCTTGGCCTCGGGGTTGACCTCCTGGACAGCCTGGGCCAGCACGTGCGCGCACGAGTGGCGCAGCACGTCCAGCCCATCCGGCTCGCTGATCAGCACCGGCTCGACGACGTCGCCGTCGGCCAGCTCGTGGGCCAGGTCGCGCAGCTCGCCCCCGATGCGCGCGACGACCACGGCACGGTCGTCGGCGAACAGGTCGGCCGCGGTAGTGCCCTGATCCACCGATCGCTCGCTCCCGGCGATGGTGATGTTGATCTGGGCAGACACGCTGGCTCCTCGGTGGTGCGGGGTGGTGGTGCGGGGTCGGATATGGCCGCGGGACGCGGTTATGCAAGCCTAACTGGGTGAGCAACCCGAATCGGCCACCTCGGCCACAAGCCGTCCTGACCGTCAAGTCCACCGAGTGGGTCTCCCCCACCATCGTCCGGCTCGTGGCCGGGGGCGACGGCTTCGCCACGCTAAACCTCAACGACTTCACCGATGCCTACGTCAAGCTCGTCTTCGTCAAGCCCGAGCTGGGCCTGACCCCGCCGTATGACGAGGCAGCCCTGCGCGACCAGCTCGCCCCGGACGACCTGCCGGTCCGGCGGACCTACACCCTGCGCTGGGTCGACCGGGAGCAGGAGCTGCTCGCCATCGACTTCGTGGTGCACGGCGACGAGGGAGTCGCGGCACCCTGGGCGCGCACCGCGCAGCCCGGCGACACCTTCGTCGCCACCGGGGCCGGCGGGGCCTTCGCACCGGACCCCACCGCGGACTGGCACCTGTTCATCGGCGACGAGTCCGCCCTGCCGGCCATCGCGGCAGCCCTCGAGGCGTTGCCAAAGGACGCCCAGGGCTTCGCCTACCTCCACGTGACCGACGAGTCCGGACGGATCGCGCTGACCTCGCCGGACGGCATACAGATCACTTGGTTGACCGGTCCCAACAGCCTGACCTCGCTCCTGGCCGAGGCCGTGGCAGCCGGCCCGTGGCCCGAGGGTCGGGTGCAGGTCTTCTCCCACGGTGAGCGGGAGTCGATGAAGGCTGTGCGCGCTGTCGTGAAGGATCGTGGGGTGCCGCGTGAGGACCTGTCGCTGTCGGGCTACTGGGCCTATGGGCGCACCGAGGACCGCTTCCAGGCGGAGAAGCGAGAGCCGATCGGCAAGATCGGGGACTGACCCGGTCGGACCGTCGCGCACCGGGACGCCCCTCGGGTCCTTCCGCGCTGTCACCGTGGGGGCCTACGCTCAAGCGGTATGAGGGCCAGCCCGGTGCGCGGACATGTCGAGGTGGTCTGCGGACCGATGTTCGCGGGCAAGACCGAGGAGCTGGTGCGCCGCGTGCGTCGGGCCCGCCTGGCCGGTCTCGACGTCGAGGTCGTCAACCACGCCCTGGATGAGCGTCGCGGCCCCGGGCAGGTCGCGTCCCACTCGGGTCTCAGTCTCGAGGCTCGCACGGCCTCAGACGTGGCCGACCTGCGCGCGCTGCTGGCGGGTCGCTCCCCCGACATCGTGGCCATCGACGAGGCGCAGTTCTTCGGTGCCGATGTGGTCGCGCTGGTGGACGAGCTTGCAGCCTCGGGTGTCACCGTGCTGGTCGCCGGACTGTGCGTCACCTTCGACGGCCGCTCGTTCGAGCCGCTGCCCACGCTGATGGCCACGGCGGAGGTCGTCACGAGGCTGACGGCTGTGTGTGCGGTCTGCGGCGGCGAGGCGACCTTCCACCAGCGGGTCGACGCGCGGGACCCCGGTGACCCGCTGGCCCCTGCCGAGGCGCACGTGGGGGGCATTGAGAGTTATCAGGCGCGTTGCAGGCACCACCTGACTGCACGCTGAGCGTGGGCGCAAGCAGGCGCCCGACCTGTCTGCTCCTGATCCCCCTTGCCCTTTCCAATATATAGCGCAAGGGGGGCCTTGCCGCAAGCGGCTTTGAGGGTCCACACTTGGCGTCTCACGAGTGCAAACCAGCAGGTCAAAGGGGGTCGAGAGGTGCCTGCTCGCGTCGTGACACGTGCCCCGCAACCCGCACTGGGAGCTGATGCCTGGATGACCGACCCGACCACCGCCTTCGCCCTCCCCGACCACCTGTCCGCCAAGAACGACCCGGCTCTCATCACCGCCGACGAGGAGCACTTCGCTGCGATCGACACGGCCCAGCGCGAGCAGATCGCCGAACTGACCACACGGTTGGCAGCTGCCCGCCGTACCCCCGGCGGGTCCGGCCAGGCCGCCCTGGACCGCGACCTGGAGATCCACCGACTCACCGGCCAGCTGAGCCTGTTGGGTCGTTTTGGCCTCGACCTGTGCCTGGGCCGGGTCGTCCGCGCCGGGGACCTCGAGCCCATCTATATCGGCCGCACCGGCCTGACCGGCCCAGACGGTGACCGGCTCCTGATCGACTGGCGCGCGCCGGCGGCCGAGGCCTTCTTCGCCGCCACGCACGCCGACCCGATGGGGCTGGTCAGTCGGCGCCGCTACCACTGGACCGGTGGCGGACGGATCAACGACTACTGGGACGAGGTGTTCACCCCGGAGGGACTGGCCGGCCACGCTGCCCTCGATGATCAGTCCGCCTTCATCGCCACCCTGGGCGCCAGTCGCTCACCGCGCATGCGTGACGTGCTGAGCACCATCGCGCGTGACCAGGACGCGATCATCCGGGCCGGTTCCAGGGGTGCCCTGGTCGTCGACGGAGGCCCGGGCACCGGCAAGACGGTCGTGGCCCTGCACCGCACGGCATACCTGCTGTATGCCGATCCCCGCCTTGGCCACAACCGTGGCGGGGTGCTCTTTGTCGGACCGCACCAGCCCTATCTGGACTACGTCAGCGACGTGCTGCCCAGCCTGGGTGAGGAGGGGGTGCAGACCGTGACCCTGCGGCACCTGGTGCCCGAGGGCGCCGCGGCTGGGCCGGAGCCGGACCCGGACGTTTCCCGGCTGAAGGCGTCGATGACGCTGGTCGAGGCGATCGAACCGGCCGTCGCCTTCTTTGAGGAGCCCCCCACCGCTGCCCTTGCTCTCGACGTCGACGGGGTCGGGCTCCGGGTGCGCCCCCGGGACTGGGCCGAGGCCTTCGGCGCCGCCGAGGCGGGAGTGACCCACAACGACGCCCGGGAGCAGGTGTGGGAGTCCCTCGTGCAGATCCTGCTCGACCAGGTCGAGGTGGCCGACGATGAGGACCTGTCCGAGGCGGAGCTGCGCCGCGGCCTGGCCGAGCACGAGCAGCTGACCACCATCTTCAACGGTGCCTGGCCGCTGCTGGAGCCGGAGGACGTCGTGGCTGACCTGTGGTCGGTCCCGGCCTACCTGCGGCTCGCGGCTCCGCGGTTGACGTCCGATGAGGTGCGTCTGCTGCAGCGTCGCGACCCCCGCGCCTGGACACACGCGG
Organism: Ornithinimicrobium ciconiae; assembly: GCF_007197575.1. Taxonomy (NCBI): domain Bacteria; kingdom Bacillati; phylum Actinomycetota; class Actinomycetes; order Micrococcales; family Ornithinimicrobiaceae; genus Ornithinimicrobium; species Ornithinimicrobium ciconiae. The sequence goes on along the minus strand of NZ_CP041616.1, from coordinate 2,214,329 downwards.
ACCTGCCGCTGCTCGACGCGGCCCGGCAACGCGTCGGGGACCCCGCAGCGGCCCGGCGCCGGCGACGACAGCGGGCCGCCCACGCGCTCGAGCGCGAGCGGATGAGTGAGGTGATCGACCGCATGATCGAGGCCGACGACGGTGAGGGACTGGCCCAGCAGCTGCGGCACCACGATCTGCAGGAGGCCCTGGTCGACGAGGGTGCCCTCCCCGCGGTGGACCCCGATCGGCTGGCGGGTCCCTTTGCCCACGTCGTCGTGGACGAGGCGCAGGAGCTGACGGACGCCGAGTGGCAGATGCTGCTCAGCCGCTGCCCCTCACGCAGCATGACCATCGTCGGCGACCGTGCCCAGGCTCGGCACGGCTTCACCGAGTCCTGGCCAGAGCGGCTGGGGCGGGTCGGCCTGGACCGCGTCGAGGTGGCATCCCTGAGCCTGAACTACCGCACCCCCTCGGAGGTGATGGCCGCAGCCGAGCCAGTCATCCGAGCAGCCATCCCCGACGCCAATGTGCCCACCTCGGTGCGCGAGTCCGGCCTGCCCGTCCGGCACGGCGTGCTGGCTGAGCTGGAGAACCTCCTGGTCAAGTGGCTCACCGAGCACGACGAGGGCGTGGCGTGTGTCGTCACCACCGCACCAGACCGGGCACGGGCCGCGGCCACGCGCGCGACCGCGAAGGGCCCCGCCAGGACGCCAGGGAACGCATCGGATCCAGCCCGGATCCAGGTCCTCACGCCGGCCCTGGCCAAGGGCCTGGAGTTTGATCTGGTCGTCCTGCTCGATCCCGACGGGTTCGGTCAAGGCACGCAGGGAGCCGTGGACCGCTATGTCGCGATGACCCGTGCCACGCAACAACTCGTCGTCCTCACCGGTGTCTAAGTGTCCCCAGGCCCCCATACCGTGCTAGCGTTCTCAGTGATTGCCGTTGCAGTTCCGCCGGTTTAGGTGCCGCCCGGGTTCCCGGGAGCACCATGCACGTGGGGGTTTCGGCGGTCCGGAGTCGCACACAGCGGCTCGGTCAGCACACAAAGATGAGGCAACACCAGTGGCTACAGGCACAGTGAAGTGGTTCAACTCCGAGAAGGGCTTCGGATTCATCGAGCAGGACGGTGGCGGCGCTGACGTCTTCGTTCACTACTCGGCGATCGACTCCTCGGGTTACAAGGAGCTCCAGGAGGGCCAGAAGGTCGAGTTCGACGTCACGCAGGGCCCCAAGGGTCCGCAGGCAGAGAAGGTTCGCGGCCTCTGAGCTGAACCACCCAGAGTTCAAGCTCTAGGAAGCCCCCGCACGGTTCGTGCGGGGGCTTCCTTGTGTGTCTTGAGCTGTGGCAGGCGCCTACAACGCGTAGGGACCATCCATGTAGATGGCGGGTGGAGTCTCTGTGGAGTACAGTAGCGGCAGTACACCCGGACAGGAGCTCACGATGGCAGCACCTCGCGACGCCGACAAGACCGAGAAGATCACGATCAATCTCGGCCTGATCGACCTCGGTCAGATTGACCTGCTGGTTGCCGAGGGGTTCTTCAGCAATCGCACGGACTTCATCCGCACGGCCATCCGCACCGAGTTGTCCAACCGGGCTCAGACGCTGGACCAGACCGTCACCCGCAAGACGTTGGTGCTCGGCACGCGCCACCTCACCAGGGCTGAACTGGAATCGCTGCAGGAGGCGGGCGAGCAGCTCGAGATCCGCGTCCTGGGTCTGGCAACCATCGCCAGCGACGTCACTCCCGAACTCGCCCTTGCCACCATCAGTCGTGTCGAGGTGCTGGGCGCGTTCCGGGCCAGCGCGAGCGTGAAGGCAGCGCTCAGATCACGCACTGCGTAGCACCCATCCCACCAAAGGACACCACCATGCCCAAGAATCCTGGCTACGCGCTGCGCGCTCTCCACAACTCGACTCCGCTCAACTCAAGGATGATCGACGCCACCAAGCTGGTGAGGACCGGCAGCCTGACCGAGGCCACGGCCCTGATCCAGGGCCGTGACGGCGGGTCGCTCCCCCAGTCAGCGACGTCGGCCTCTCGCAAGGTTCGGCAGGCCCTCCGCTCCCCGGCGGCGACCTCTCGCGCCGAGGACCAGGGGGTCCTGCCCGGCACCGTGCAGACCAGCCTGCACCGCGGCCCCGCTGGCGAGCGCCCCTATCGTCTCTATCTGCCGAGCGTCAGCACTGCTTCCGCCCCTCCGCTGGTCGTGATGCTGCACGGCGGCACGCAGGACGGTGCCACCTTCGCCCGCTCGACAGGGATGGATGCGGTCGCGGAGAGGCACAGGCTGCTCGTGGCCTACCCCGAGCAGGTCACCTCGGCCAACCCCATGCGCTACTGGAACTGGTTCTCAGACCAGGAGCGCACCAGCGGCGAGCCCGCCATCATCGCCAGTCTGATCGCCGAGCTCGTGCGGACGCACGGAGCCGACCCCCGCCGCGTCTACGTGGCGGGCTTCTCGGCGGGTGCCGCGATGGCAGCCGTGTTCGCCAGCACCCACCCGGACGTCGTTGCGGCCGTCGGGATCCACTCTGGGCTGGCGGCTGGCGCGGCCCGCGACGTCTCCTCTGCTTTCACCGCGATGCGCTCCCCCGGTCCGGCCAGGCCGCTGCCTCGGCCTGTCCCGGCGATCACGTTCCACGGCGATGCCGACCCGACGGTCAACATCGCGAACTCAGTCAGGCTGGCCGACCAGTTCGGGCTCGGCACGCGACCACAGACCGAACGCGGTGGGACTGCTGGCGGCCGGAGTTACACGGTGAGCCGTCATCACACGGACCACAACGAGATCGCGCTCGAGCAGTGGGTGATCCACGGCATGGCGCATGGCTGGTCGGGTGGATCAGCAGGCAGTTCCTATACAGACCCCGCTGGGCCAGACGCCTCCGCAGAACTCGTACGTTTCTTCCTCACCCACCAACGCTGATCGCCCGCCCGGTGGTGCCGAAGCAGGGTGGCACTGTGCCGCACACATACCGGTGGTCAGAGATCCGTGAGACGGTCGTGCCAATAGCCTGGGCGTCTGCGCTCCTGCGCGTACGCCAGGATGAAGACTTCCTCGTTCGTCGCGACGTAGATGACGTCATAGGGGAAGCCGTGAACGCTCCGCGAATGCAGTTGAGGGACGGTCACGCGGTCGTCGTAGAAACCCCAGCCGACCGAAGGATCGAGGATGCTCGCGATCGCGGCGACTCACTTGCGACGCGTCGCGGCGAGTTCGGCACGGATCTTCGCGTGCGACTCGCCGACGTCGTGCAGGGTCGGAGTGCCGTCGAGTGCCTCCTGCGCGCGCCTGAGGAGCTCCGCCTCCCACTCCGCGCCGTTGGGCGACTCATCACCCTCGTCCTGCTGCACACTGAGCAGGAGCTGATGGGCAGCCTCAAGGCGCTCATCGCGGGTGAACTGTTTGCCAGCCTCGATGTACTCGGTCAGGTTCGAGGTCATGCCCTGAGTGTACGGCGGGTTCATCGAGGCACGCTTGCCTCGCCAATGACTGGCCTGAAGAGATGGCGGCCGTTTACTGCTAGTGGCTCGTGTTTGAAGTGGAGAGTCGCAAGGCTTGGCAACCAGGAACGGCCACAATGAAAAGGACCCTGATAAGATTGCCTTATGACTCTTGCGGCCAAGTACCGCGACGCTCGACGCGACGAGGACCTAGCGCGGCTCCGGCGCGCACTTGCCCTACGGGCGATGGTGGCAACCGGAATGAGCCAACGGCAGATGGCCGAAGCGCTCGGCATCACCCAGCCGGCCGTCAGCCAGCAACTCAAGCACGCCCCCGAACTCGACGATGTGCACCCAGAGGTCCTGCTGGAAGCGGCTGCGCCGATCCTCAAGTCGCTGGCAGCCGAACATGGCTACGCACGACTCGCAGTCTTCGGCTCCGTCGCCCGCCATACAGCCCATGAGGACTCTGACATCGATCTACTGGTCGAAGCACCTGAGGGCACCTCGTCGTTCGGGTTCATCCGCTTCAAACAGCTCATCGAGCAAGTCCTCGGCCGCGAGATCGACCTCGTGCCCCATGGCGGCTTGAAACCAACACGCGATGACGACATCCGCCGCGAGGCGGTGCTGCTCTGATGGATCGGAAGGCAGCCAAGGAGCTACTCCATGTCCAGGGCTGGCTCGAACGAGTCGACGAGATCATCCAGCGCGGCCAGGACGCCTACCTGGCCGACGACCTCCTTCAAGAGGCCGGTGACTCACTCATGATGAAGCTTGGCGAGGCCGCTAACCGAATCTCTCGACGCGACGTGCTCGCGCCCGAAGGTGTCGAGTGGGCGCTCGCAGTCGCAAACCGAAACTTCATCCACCAGTACGACGAGATCGACCGAGACCTCACCTGGCTCACGCTCTCGCGCGACTTGCCCGCCTGGCGAGCATCGCTAGAACCGCTATTCGCCGAAGCCGCCGCGACGATCCTGTGAGCGGTTGACCTCCGAGAGCCGGACTCCAGGAGTTCCGTGACGACGTGGGCGACCCTGCGCGCGACTGAGCAGCTGACTCGCCCGGACCCAGACAGGGATCGACTCACGTGCAGGTTCATCGACCGCCTGCCGACTGCCCAGCACGCCACCCCGACCCGCCTGCCGTCCCTTGCTCCATCACTGACGGACGTCACGCCTCGACCGTCAGCCGATCTGGCCGATCCGCGCGACGCGACGACCCAACACGACGACCGCCAGGCTGAGTGCCAGAACCACCTGAAAGGACACACCTGGTGCACTCGGTGAAATTGGTGGCAGAAAAGTGACTCCCTGAGGGCTGCTCGTCCGCATTTGGTGGGTGTGATGACGTTGCACAAGCTCGCTGCCGGGAGCGGGTACACGTACCTGACGCAGCAGGTCGCTGCCCACGACGCCACCGAGGGCCGGCAGGCTGGCCTCGCCTCCTACTACGAGGAGAAGGGTGAGTCGCCCGGGCGTTGGCTGGGCACCGGTCTGCCCGGACTGGACCTTGCCGAGGGTGACGTGGTGACCGAGGAGCAGATGAAGCTGCTGTTCGGTCAGGGCCGCCACCCGCGCTCCGACGAGCCGGAGGCGGCAGCGAAGGGGAGGGCGGCCGAACAGCTCCGTCGGTCACGGTCCACCCGCGCTGACGAGAACGAGTAGCGCCTCGGACAAACATCCGGATCTGCCGCAGGTCGTCTCGACTGCCGGATGCTGAATCTCGCCGAATAGGAGTCTTGCCCAACGCGGAGCGGCGGCGCGCGAGTGTCTCTTCTCTGCCCTGCCTCCCGCATGTGAACGCGGCAGCGTCTGCACTCTCACGACCGGACGGCCTCACCGACTGATCTAGATGCCGACAGTGCCGTCGATCGCCTCTCTGATCAGGTCGGCATGGCCCAGGTGACGGCCGTGCTCCTGCACGAGGTGCAACAGGACCCACCGCAGCGAACAGGGTTCTCCGTATGGCATCTCGTGGGACAGTGCCTCCAGGCTCGGTGCCCCACCGACGATACGTTCGGTGAGCCGCTGCGTCTCCGTGAGCGAGTCGAACAGCACCTGCGGCGTCTCCCCGGCAGTGGTCCGAAGGCTCCAGCCGTCCCACCCCTCCTGCCGCTGCGTTTCCCAGGCTGGCGAGTCATCGCCCCCGGCGAACGTCATCTGCACCCACGAGAACTCCACGACCGCCAGGTGCTTGAGCAGGCCCCCGAGCGACAGCGCGCTGGGGACATGCTCGAACGCGAGTTGTTCTGCTATCAGGCCCGAGCATTTCCAGCGAAGCGTGTCCCGCTGGAATGCAAGCATCCCCAGCAGCATGGTCTTCTCATCAGCCACCAACGGCGTCTGAGCGCGGTCCGTAGGATCGAAGATCGTCATCACCGCCCAACCGTAGGTGCGACCGCACTCAACCGCCGCGCTGAGGACGCTAGTCGCGACACGCTACTAGTGTCCCGCGCCGGTAGTTCGTTGTAGAAGTCTGCCGAGGGAGTCGAGGATCTGTTCGGCGGTTTTGGTCCAGATGAATGGCTTGGGGTCTTCGTTCCAGGCCTTGACCCACTTGCGGATATCGCCCTCGAGGGCCTGGACGCTGCGGTGGTCAGAACGCTGGAGCAGGTCGGCAGTGACGTAGGCGAAGAACCGCTCGACCTGGTTCAGCCATGAGGAGTAGGTCGGGGTGAAGTGCATGTGGAAGCGGGGGTGGGCTGCCAGCCACTTCTTGATGCTGGGGTGCTTGTGGGTGCCGTAGTTGTCACAGACCAGGTGCACCTCCAGCTCGGCCGGGACCTGGTCGTCGATCTTGGCCAGGAACTTCTTGAACTCGATCGCGCGGTGCTTGCGGTGCAGGGAGGAGATCACGGTGCCATCGGCGGTGTTGAACGCCGCGAACAGGGACGTGGTGCCATGTCGGACATAGTCGTGAGTGCGCTTCTCGGGCATACCGGGCATCATCGGAAACGCCGGTTGAGACCGGGCCAAGGCCTGCACCTGTGACTTCTCGTCCACGCACAGCACCACCGCGGCCTCGGGCGGGTTCAGGTAGAGGCCGACCACGTCGTAGACCTTCTCCACGAACAGCGGGTCGTTGGACAGTTTGAACCCGTCTTCGCGGTGTGGTTGGAGGTCGAAGGCCCGCCAGATCCGCCCGATGGTGGACTTGGACAGCCCGCTGCGCTGGGCCATCTTCGCCCGCGACCAGTGCGTCGCGTTGAGCGGCGTGGATTCCAGGGTGGCCACCACGACGTCCTCGATCTGCTCAGCGCTGATGGTGGGAGGGCGACCCGGGCGAGCCTCATCCGACAGGCCGTCCAACCGGTGCTCAACGAACCGGGTCCGCCACTTGCCGACCGTCGGTGCCGACACCTTCTCCAGCGCCGCGACCTCCTTGTTCGTCAACCCCTCGGCGCACCCCAACACGATCCGCGAGCGCAACGCCAACGCCTGTGAAGACTTGCGCCTGCGCGCCCAGCGCAGCAGCTGTGCACGCTCCTCCTCGGTCAGCTCCAGCGGGGCCTTGGGGCGTCCGGTACGACTCATACCCCATTCTACGATTTATGTAACGAATTAACGGCGCGACACACTAGTGACGATGGCTATACCGTTGGTGAAGTATCGGCCACAGAGCGAACCGCGAACGGGGATGCACTCGCTGACCTGCACCGTTCCCGTTGGGTTCCCTTGCGGAACGCTTAACCCGCCCGTAAGGCGTGCGTGCGAGTCACCCACACCGTCTCGGCGTCGGCGTCGGCCTCGCGAATCGCAGTTGTGGTGGGGTCGTCAGGGGTCAACTCGCCACGCAGCATGATAGCCGCGACAAGGCAGCAGGCCACGAACACTGCGGCACCCACGGCGACCGGAATCGCCAGGTCGATCACGCCCAGGAGCCCGCCGAGCGCTGACCCGGCGGCAAGCCCCAGTAGGCCGAGCACGCGCGCAGCGCCGCCGACGCGTCCCAGCAGGTTGTCCGGGACGAGCCGCTGCCGCAGCGCTAGTGAGCAGATGTTCCAGATGACTGCGTGCAGGATGTACAACGCCAAGAGCACGCCGGCGATGATCGGATCTGTCGTGAGAGCAAGACCCCCGAGCGTCAGCGCCCCCAGCAGCAGACTGGCCGCGATCGTCCACCGGTACCCGAGGCGCTTACGGAGCCGGGACGCGAGGAACGAGCCGAGCAGCCCGCCGAGGGCCGAGAAGGCCAGCAGCAGCCCGTAGCCGCTGCCGTTCAGCCCGAGACGCTCCTGGGCGTATAGCACGAGGATTGAGAAGGGCAGCATGTAGCCGACACTCGCGAGTGCTCCGATGAGCGCCAGGCTCCCGACGACGCGGTGGCGCGCCAGCCATGCGATGCCCTCGCGCGCCTCGGCGTACACCGAGCGTCGAGCAGCAGGCGCGTCACCGGGCGGCCGCCACGAGCGCCGGATCGGCAACGCGAGGGCAACCAGCCCCGCCACGGCCCACAGCCCGCCCATCGCGAAGACGGGCGCAGCCGCCGCGAACGCGAACAGGAAGCCACCGAGTGGCGGGCCGGCGAACTCGTCGGAGACGAGCTGCGCAGCCGCGACCCGCCCGTTCGCGGAGTCGAGTCGTTCGCGGTCGACCAGGGAAGGCAGGATGGCGACTGCGGCGCTGTCGGCCACGCTCTCCAGCGTCCCGACCACGGCCATCGTCACGTACAGGATGACCAGCGAGGAGACGCCGAATTGAATGGTCAGCGCCAGTCCCAACAAGGCGACACCTCGCAGCAGATTGGCAGCGACGATCAGGGTGCGGCGGTCGAACCGGTCTACCCAGACGCCGATCGGCAGGGCGACCAGCAGACGGACCAGGGCATAGAGCGTGGCCAGTCCCGCGACGAGACGCGGATCGTCGGTCATTGAGGCCGTGAGCAGCGGCATCGACACGAAGGCGAGGCCATCGGCCAGGTTCGACAGGGCGTTCGCGCTCCACAGCACGCCAAATCCGCGACCGAGTGGCATCCGGGCAGTCTATTTGCGACGGCAGTTGGTTGATGACCAGGGCGGGGCTGGTCGGTAGACGATCCAGTTCCGGAGACCACATCGTGAGGCAGACGCGAATCCCGACGTGCTTAGCCAAACCAATGCTCAGTCGAACCGTCGAAGGCGACATATCGACTGAGACCTCCGAGTGTGACTATGCATGCACTGGGAGACCTCTCTAACGTCCGGACATGCCGCGCCGAGGGCGGCTACACGCGGTTTCTCCCAGCACCGCGGCGCCGCTCAGGCTTCGAGCGCAGCGACGGGAACCGGTGTCGCCAGCGGTGTGTCTGGCGGCTTGGCCGTTATGGTTCAGTACGCGTTTCATCGTGGAGGTGAGGGAATGACTGGAGGCGGCGCAGATCCTGGCGACTCTGAGAGCGCGACGACGATGAGGCGGGGTATCGGTCATACTTTCGTGGTCACAGGGGCGCTGGCTCTAGCGCTGGCTTCCTGCGCCCGCGCGGACCTGGATGCCCACGAGAGTGGGAGGTCGGGGGCCACCTCGGCCCCTGTTCAGGACCCTTCGCCGTCGGGGCAGGCTGAGATACCTTCGCCGGAGCAGCAGGCGAAGATCGATGCCTACCTGGTGGAGCTAGCGCAGGTTTACGGAGTGAGCGACCCCACAGAGGTGGCCATGGTCAGGATGGTTTCGGCATTCGAGTGGGAGCAGATCCAGGCCGACTGCATGCGGGAGGCGGGCTTCCCGATGGAGGCCGACGTCCCCGCGGAACAGGTAGAGGCCGTGCGCCTGGCGACGTACACCTGCAACGCTCAGTACCCGTCAATCCCGACCAGAACCTGGGTAACGTCTCCGACGAGCAGAAGAAGAAGGCCTACGACTACTTGACCGGCACCCTCGTCACCTGCCTGACCAGTGAAGGCTACTCGATCAGCGACATCCCCTCCGAGCAGTACTTCATCGAGGACTGGGACAGGTCTGGCCCCTGGACCCCGTACGACCACATCAGCTCGGAGCTGTCCCAGGAAGAGTTCCAGCGGCTCGACCAGAAGTGTCCGATGAACCCCCTGGCCGAGCTCCTCTGGGAAGAGTAGACGCGCCAAACTCAAAGGCCACGCTCAATTCAGGTGTCGACCCCGAGGCACTACACGCTCATGCCGCGGATCGCTAACGTTGGCGTCATGTCTGAAGTCGTGACCCCAAAGCAGTTGGCCGAGGAGCTCGGTGTCTCCGACAGGACCATCCGGCAGTGGCTGAGGAACCAAGGTTGGCAGTCAGTCCCGTACACACGCTGGCAGCTCACGGCTGAGCAGGCTGCGAGGGTGCGGGCCCACTTCCGGCCGTAGTTGCCGCTGACCATCTATCCGACTCTGCCGCTCTGCGGACGCGGTAGCGTCCGACATTGCCGCTGTCGTCGCGTAGCGTCCGCCCATGCCGCGCCGAGCGTGGCCGGGGCTTCTACAGCGACCGGGAGGCGCGGAAGCCCGCGCCCGGTCGGAGGTGGACTCCGAGGGACTTACGGGCAAGTGTTGCCCTCGGGGAGCCGCGCGAGGAGCCAGTCCATGTGCTGCGTGGAGGCGACGATCTGGTCATCCTCCCCGCCGAGCGGGTACAGGGTGAGCTCTTCGCCGTCTTCCACGTCCCAGGGCCCCTCCCGGTCGGCAAGCCGCCAGGTCGAGCCGTCGAGCGGGCCGAGGGTCGGGACTTCGCACCCCGGGTCGTCGCGGTAGACGTAGCGCACCGCCTCGTCGCCGTGGAGCGCGTCGCCGTCCGTGACGAGTGGGGGCTCGGCAGGTATGACCAGCGTCGGGTCCAGGTGCAACTGATCGTCGGTAGCCGTGCTGCCGGGAGTGGACAGGTCGACATCGACGACGGTGCGCTCGTCCGCGGTGCCGGGATAGGGATCGCGGGCTTCAAGTTGCACGTGGAAGGGCCCTTCCGGCAGCTGCTGCCGCTCTACCGCCACGACGAAGGAGTGCGGGTTGGCGTCGGCCGGGCAGCCGTACACCGAGTTCGGGACTACCAGGTCCGCGTGCAGCAGATCTCCCTCGACGACCACGCCGTCCATCCGGACCGGGCACCCGCTCCCGTAGACCGCGCCGAACCACACGGCGATCTCGCTGTCCCAGTCAACGGTCGAGGGCTCGCCCTCGAGGCCGGCCAGCGCCCACAGCCGGTCCAGCTGCGCATCCGTCGTCGCGACCCCCGAGCGGTAGGCCTCGCCTGTCTCGTCCTCTCCGAGGAGACGCCAGCCTTCGCCGGCGAGCGGCTGATCCTTCTCCTTCGGTGCCTCATCGGCGGGGATTCCCTCGACGCAGAGGGGGCGTCCGGCGAACTGGGCCAGGACCTCCTTGGCCTCCGGTGTGATCACCCCGAGGCTGATCTCGGCCACGCCGTGGTGCGGCATCAGCGCGGTGCCGCCGGTGCGCACGCCGGCCTGGTCCAGGGCAGCATTGACCTCGGTGGCGAGCGACTGCAGCTCGCCGACGGTCCAGGGCACATCCACGACCACGATCCCCTCGCCGGGCCAGCGCTGGGCGACCTGCTGAGACATGGCCTCGACGTCGGCGTCCTTGACCCAGACCGTGACCCACCCGTTGCGCTCCCGGTCCAGCCCGAGCTCGACGAAGCCCGGCTGCCCGGCCGCCCACTCGTGGACCTCCTGGACCAGTTCGTCGGCGTTGCCGTAGACCGGTTCGTCCCGGTAGAGCGACTCGTCGGCCCGAAATTGGGGCACGTCGGCGCACGCCGGGAAGCCGGCGATGCCCCCCGTCGTGGTGGTGGGGGTTCCGTCTGGCGCGTCCCCCGGCCCTGCCCCCGTCTGCGTCCCACAGGCGCTCACCAGCAGCAAGCCCGTCAGGAGCGCGCCAGCCCCCACACGACCAGGGGTCCGCAACCCACGTGGTGCTGACCATGTCTGTCTCACCCGCACCTCCTTGTGGAGTCCAGTGTGCTGCGGGGAGCCACCCCGTGGGTCACGACCAGGTCACGGTTTGCGCAAGCGGCCCAAACGGCCTGTCCGTGTCGCGCTGGCTGATGCGAGATGCTCGCCTCACCCAGGGTCCTCAGGCGTCCCCGGCATTGACCCCGGTCGGTGCAACCATGAAGGAGCTGGTCGAGAGGCGAAGAACGACACCATGCGTTGGGATCATCGGCGAGCAGTTGAGCAGGAGTATCTGGTCATACCGCGGCCGACAACAACCAGGTGTCATCCGACACGTATCCGACACGCCGCAGAAAGAAGATTGCGGTCTGACCAACGTTTCCGCTGGTCAGACCGCAATAAATGTTGGTGGACGTGAAGGGACTCGAACCCCTGACCTCTCGCGTGTGAAGCGAGCGCTCTAACCAGCTGAGCTACACGTCCTGATGCGGCCGATACCTTAACCCGGCGCAGCCAGCCCAGCATAATCCGAGCCGGTGGCCGCCTGAGCAGGCACCCCAGCGTGAGAACAGGGCCGGTGCCGGCGGCTCAGGGATCCATCCGCTCCTGCCCGAGCCGGGCGAAGATCTCGGCAGCGCGCGCGGTGACCGGGCCGGGCTCGGTGCCCAGTTCGCGGTCGGCGAGATCCGCTGCGGGGAGCTCCCCGGCGAGGGTCTGCTGGGCGGGCACGATGCGGATCGTCCCGATGGCCTGGACGTCGCGGGTGCTGGAGGTCAGGAAGGCCTCGTCGGCCTCGGCCAGGACCGACAGCGGCAGGGCCTCCTCCCGGACCTCGAGACCCTCCTCACGGCACCACTCGATGGTCAGGGCACGGGTGATGCCGGCCAGGGGCCCAGCCTCCAGCGGGGGGGTCCAGATCACCCCGTCGCGGATGACGAAGACGTTGGAGCCGGTGCCCTCGCACAGCTGCCCCGTGCCATTGGCGAACAGCGCCTCGGTCCCGCCGACTGACTTGGCGGCGGCCAGGGCGACGACGTTCTCGGCATACGAGGTGGTCTTCAGCCCGACGGTGGCGGCGCGCTCGTTGCGGATCCACGGCACGACGGCCACGGTCGTCACGGGGGCCGGACGGGGCATCTCCCCCGCGGTCACGATGTAGGTCATCGGGCTGTCCAGCCGGTCCGAACCGAGCGGCCCCGCCCCGCCGGTGATCGTGTAACGCAGCCGGCCGAACGCGATGGGTCCGTCGGACAGGACGGCTGCGATGCCCTCGTCCACCCGGGCCCGGTCGAGCGTCGACAGACCCAGTCCCGCCAGCGAACGATCCATGCGGTCGTGGTGTCGCGTCCGGGCGAAGACCTGCCCGTCCACGATCTTGGCCGTCTCAAAGACCCCGTCACCGACGGTCACGCCGTGATCCAGCGCAGCGATCGCCGGCCCCTCGTCCACGCGCTGCCCGTCAACCCACACCCTGATCGCATCTGCACTCATGCTGCACAGGATGTCACGCCTCAGTCATCCTCCGGCAGAGCCAGCCGATAGGTTCGTCCTGTGACCACGAGTCTGTATCTGGCCTCAGCCGAGTCCCGCTCCGGCAAGTCCGCCGTAGCCCTGGGGATCCTGGAGCAACTGACCCGGCTGGGTGGTCGGGTCGGCGTCTTCCGTCCGATCGTCCAGGGCGACGTGCCCGACCCCCTGCTGGGCCTGCTCCTCCCCCGGGCGACCTCCCCGCTGGGAGCCGACGAGGCGTTGGGGGTGACCTACGACCGGGTGCACGCCGACCCGGAGGCGGCCATCGGCGAGGTGGTGCAACGCTTCCACCTGTACGCCGAGGAGCACGACAACGTCCTCGTCGTCGGCTCCGACTTCACCGACATCCCCGGGCCGACGGAGTTCTCGGTCAACGCCTCGGTCGCGGCCAACATCGGGGCCCCGATGATGCTCGTGGTCCCAGCGATCAACCGGGCCCCCGAGGACGTGCTGACTGCCGCACAGCTCAACGTCCACGAGGCGCACATCCGCCACGCAGAGGTGCTGGCCGTGATCGCCAACCGGGTCGCCGAGGACCTGGTCGAGCAGACCCGGTCGGTGATGGTGGACGGTCTGCCGGACACCGCGTCATACGTCCTGCCGACCAACGCCATCCTGGCCGCACCCACGGTCCGCGACCTGATGCTGGCCATCGGCGGGGAACTCTTCCTCGGCGACGAGTCACTCCTGGACCAGGAGGCGATGGACCTCATCGTGGCCGGCATGACCATGCCCAACGTCCTGGAGCGACTCACCGATGGGGCGGTGGTGATCTGTCCCGCCGACCGCGAGGAGGTCCTCATCGCCACCCTGCAGGCACACCGGGCCAGCACCTTCCCGGCCCTGTCCGGCATCATCCTCAACGGCGGCTTCCCGCTGAGCCCGCAGGTGCACCGCCTGGTGGAGGGCCTGGACGTCCAGCTGCCCGCGGTGACCACCTCGCACGGGACCTTCACCACCGCCACCCTCAGCCACGGCGCGCGCCCCCGCATCCAACCCGGGTCGCACCGCAAGATCGACGAGGCGATCGGGGCCGTCGCGGCGAGCCTGGACGTCGCCGAGCTCCTCCCCCAGGCGACCACGCGCGCCTCCGGGATCGTCACCCCCCTGATGTTTGAGCACCGGCTGACGGAGTGGGCTCGGGAGGCCGACTCCACCGTGGTGCTGCCCGAGGGCTCGGAGGAGCGCATCCTGCGGGCCGCGGACCAGCTACTGGCCCGTGGGATTGCCCGCCTGACCCTGCTGGGGGTGGAGGAGGAGATCCGGGCCCGGGCCACCGAGCTGGGGTTGCGCCTCGATGCGGCGACCGTCGTCGATCCGCAGACGGACCCGCGCCGTGCAGCCTTCGCCGAGCAGTATGCCGAGCTGCGTGCGCACCGCGGGGTGACCCTGGACCAGGCCAACGACACGGTGGTCGACCCCGCCTACTTCGGCACCCTGATGGTGCTCAACGGCGACGCCGACGGGATGGTCTCGGGCTCGATCACCACGACCGCCCACACCATCCGGCCGGCCCTGGAGGTGATCAAGACCGTCGACGCAGCCTCCGTGGTCTCCTCGGTCTTCTTCATGTGCCTGGCCGATCAGGTCCTGGTCTATGGCGACTGCGCCATCAACCCCGACCCGACCGCGGAGCAACTGGCCGAGATCGCCATCATCTCTGCCCGGACCGCAGCCCAGTTCGGGGTCGAGCCGCGCGTGGCCATGCTGTCCTACTCCACCGGCGGCTCGGGCACGGGCGCCGACGTGGACAAGGTGCGTCGGGCGACCGAGCTGGTGCGTCAGCAGGCGCCCGACCTGTCCGTTGAGGGGCCGATCCAGTATGACGCCGCCGTCGATGCCGCCGTCGCCGCCACCAAGCTCAAGGACTCCACGGTGGCCGGCCGGGCGACCGTGCTGATCTTCCCGGACCTCAACACCGGCAACAACACCTACAAGGCGGTGCAGCGCAGTGCCAGCGCGGTCGCGATCGGGCCGGTCCTGCAGGGACTGCGCATGCCGGTCAACGACCTGTCCCGCGGGGCGACGGTGCGCGACATCATCAACACGGTCGCGATCACCGCGATCCAGGCCAAGGAGACGCGATGAGTATGCCGGGAGCCCAGGACGAGACACCTGTCACCGGTGGTGCGGGAGATGTCAGCGAGGGCCCGGTCCTGGTGATCAACGCCGGTTCCTCCTCGCTGAAGTATCAGCTGGTGCTCGCCGGGTCCGGGGAGTCGTTGGCCACCGGGCTGATCGAACGGATCGGGCTCGACCAAGGACGGGCACGGCATACGGTCGATGGGCGCGAGCACGTCCTGGAGCAGGAGATCACGGACCACGCGGCGGCCTTCGCGGTGCTCACGGCGCAGTTCGCGGAGCACGGTCCGGACCTGGCCCAGGCCTCGCCCGTCGCGGTCGGCCACCGGGTGGTGCACGGGGGCGCGAAGTTCGCCTCCACCGTGCTGATCGACGACGACGTGCTCGAGACGCTGCGCCGTCTGGTCCCCCTGGCTCCGCTGCACAATCCCGGCAATATCGCCGGCATCGAGACGGCATTGCAGACCTTCCCGGACCTGCCGCAGGTCGCCGTCTTCGACACCGCCTTCCACCAGACGATGCCGCCGGCGGCCTACACCTACGCGGTCCCGCTGTCCTGGCGACAGACCTTCAACATCCGCGCCTACGGCTTCCACGGGACCTCCCACGCCTATGTCGCACGACGCACGGCCGGGCTGCTCGGCAAGTCCGTCGAGGACACCAATGTCGTTGTCCTGCACCTGGGCAACGGCGCCAGCGCGTGCGCCGTGCAGGGCGGCCAGAGCGTCGACACCTCGATGGGGCTGAGTCCCCTGGGCGGACTCGTCATGGGCACCCGGCCCGGCGACCTCGACCCCGGGCTGCCGGCGCACATGTCGCGGGTCAGCGGGATGACGCTGCCGGAGTTCGACCACGCGCTCAACAAGGAGTCGGGTCTCAAGGCGCTGGCGGGCGATAGCGACTTCCGCGAGGTCATGCAGCGGCGGGCCGCAGGTGACCCTGGGGCCGAGTTGGCGTTTGACGTGGTGGTCCACCGACTGGTGCGGCACCTGGGTGCCCTGGCGCTGGTGCTCGGCCGGATCGATGCCATCGCGTTCACGGCCGGGATCGGTGAGAACACGCCCGAGCTGCGCGCCGCGGTGCTTGAGCGGGCGGCGCTCCTCGGTGTCGAGGTCGACGTCAGCGCCAACGAGTCTGCGTCCGGCGAGACCCGGATCAGCACGGCAGACAGCGCGGTCGCAGCCTTCGTGGTCCCGACCAACGAGGAGTGGGAGATCGCCCGGGAGGCGACCCAGCTGCTCGCCGGCACCTGATCCCCTGCTCCGAGGCATCCCCCGACCAAACCCATTGACGCCGGTGCCGTGCCGGAGGACATTGGAGTGCAGGAGCCGTGCAGTGACCCCATGAGGGGAGGTCGCGATGACATCGACCGCCGTCCGTGCCGGCCATCGGCTGATCACGGGCGTGTGTGCCCTCCTCCTGGCGGCCTGTGCTGGCACGCCGACGGTCACCGACGGCTCGTCGCCGGGGCCACCGTCCACCGAGCCGGTCACGACCTCGACCGAGTCCTCTGAGGATCCCACCACCGAGACCTTTGACAATCCGGAGACCGAGGACCCCGACGTGACCGAGGACGCGGAGGCCGGCAACGGCGGTGTCAACGTGGAGCTGCCTGGCCTGCCGATCGGCGGCAACGCAGAGGTCGACCCGACAGACCCGACATGGCGGTGCGCCGTGGTCAACTGGACCGGCTCGCCCGAGCAGCCACCGGCCGAGGTGAACGTGACGCTGACGGCCCTGGCTGTGGCGCCGGCCGGGGTCTACGAAATCATCGACGGCGGGTGCTCGGACCTCGGTCCGTGTCTGGACCGACCGGGTGTGCTCACCGGTGGGCAGTGTGCCGTGGCGGTTCGTCAGGTCTCTGCCAGTCCCGGCCACCAGGGGGAACTGCGCGTGACCACCGGGACCATCTCGTGCGCGGCCGAGGCCGTGGCCCTCTGCGAGCAGTTCCAGGTGGACCTCGCGGAGAACGGCGCCACGCTGCCGGGCGTCACCTGGTCCGACGCACTGACCGAGTGGCCCGTGACGAACGACGACGACGGCACCGACGACGATGGCACAGACGACGATGGCACAGACGACGACGGCACCGACGAGAACGGCACCGACGAGAACGGCACCGACGAGAACGGCACTCCCGGGGACGGCTCCGACGGGGGCGCCACGACCGAGGGCCCATGACCGAGCCCGCTCCGGCCTCCCCGTCTGCGTTTGACCAGCTCAGCCGGTGGTTGGGCGTCGGCACGAGCGTGATCGCCCCGGTCACCCTGCTCACCACGCTGCTGTTCTACTTCGGCTATGTCTCCTCCCGCGCCGAGTACCGCTACTTCGGCCTCGACGTCGACACGATCGGTCTGTCCACCAACGACTTCGTGATGCGCAGCCCCCAGGTCCTCCTCGTCCCTCTCCTCGGCGTGTCCCTGACAGCGATAGCCCTGCTCCTGGTGCACGTCCGTCTGCGGCGTCACCCACCCTCCCCCGCAACCGTCGGGAGAGGTATGTCGCTCGCTCTGGTCCTCATCGCCGCGGGCCTGGTCCTGGTGCTGGGCCACGCCTGGTTCGGTCGATGGTCGCTGTATGCGTTGGTCACTCCCCTGCTCATCGGCGTCGGCACCGCGATCCTGGCCTATGCCTTCTGGATGCCGTCCGCCCCGGCGTGGCTGCGCCGCTCCCATGATGACCGGGCACGCTGGGTCCGACCCGGCGTGACCGCCCTGGCCCTGGTGGTCGTAGCCACCAGCATGTTCTGGGCCACCGCAACGCTGGCCGAGTGGTCAGGGCGGGGCATCGCTCTGCAGACTGCCCGCCACCTCGACGAGTTGCCGGCGGTCATCCTGGACTCCAGCGAACGGCTCTACCTCACGGACGGCATCGTCGAGGAGACGGCCCTGCCGGGAGGGGCGTTCCCCTTCCGTTACCGCGGTCTGCGCCTGCTCATCCAGGGCGAGACCCACATGTTCCTGGTCCCTGACCGGTGGTCGCCGAGCAACTCCACCCTGGCCGTCGCGACCGATGGCAGCGTGCGGGTGCAGTTCAGATTCGAGAACCAGCAGCCCTGACCGGTCGCGCACGTTGGCATGGACGCATTGGCATGGAAAGGGCCCGTGAGCTCCGCGCTGGTGCGCGGGGACGCGGTGGACGATACCGCGCCATACTCACAGGCCCCGGTGACTGAGTGGTTTTCGCGTCACCCGTCCGGGTTCTGGCCGCTGCCGAGGCAGGGAGGCCAGGCGAAGGCTGAGCTCAGCGCTCAGTCACCTCACGCGTCCGATAGATATTCACAGGTCGGACCACCTCCCTTCTCGTGTACCGAAACCGTACGTCGACCGCTCGAGCGGCACAAGGGGTTTTGCAGCGTTCAACCATCCTGTGTGCCCGCTCAGGTCTGCTGCCTGCGCGATGGACTACTCAGGCTTCCTGACGCGTGGGCAGGAAGACCGTCAGCAAGAGGTGTCGCAGCATGGCGATCAGGACCAGCAGCAGCACGGCAAACGCCAGCCAGAGCTCCACCGCACCGATCCACCCGACCAGCGGCAGCGCGTCGGCCTGGCCCAGGTAGATGCCGGCCACGGCATACATCCCCAGCGGGAAGACCATGCTCCACAGTGTCGCCTCGTAGCGCAGCGGCACCCGGTGGAACCAGTGGCGCCACACCCCGACGGCAAAGAGCACGGGGATGAGCCAGGTGGCGAAGGCCCAGAACATCACCGACAGGCCAGCCACCAGACCACGGGTCGCATCGACCATCGGAGCAGCTGCCATCTCCACGATGCGCGCCCCGGCGAGGACCGTGATCGCACAGGCCCCCATCGCCACCCAGTAGGGCGGGTTGAGGTCCTCCGGGCGCAGATCGTAGAGCAGCATCCGCAGCGCGACCAGCACGCCGGCCGCGACATAGAGGAAGACCCCGACCGACCAGGCGACAACCGCCAGGACGGACAGGCCCTGGGTGGCCGTCTCGCTGACTGGCTCCAGGGTGGCCGCGGCGACCGCCACGGACTGGCTGGCCACGACCCAGATGAACCACGTGCCATTGGCGTTGGCCACGACTGGGCGGGCGACCTTGCCGAGCACCGCGGTCCACGGGATGACATAGCCCATCACCAGCCACGCGACGGCCGTCAGGGTGAGGAAGACTGCCGTGATGCCGTGGTAGCCCTCCATGAACAGGCGCACGCCCAGGACGTTGGTCCCCGCGACGTAGGTGAAGTAGCCGAAGGCCCGCTTGGGATCGAGGAAGTCCTCCGCCATGGCGTGACGGAAACGGACGAAGCGCAGGATCGTCAGCAGACCCAGGATGACGAACGAGGCGAGACAGAGCCCCAGCAGGATCTGGGACAACATCTCGTAGCCCTCCAGCGCCAGCCCGACCGAGACGATGCCGCTGCCCATCACCAGGGCAAAGTAGCCCGGCGTCAGACCCTCGACGGCAACGTCGAACCGGCGCGCGAGGGAGGTGGTCACACCGTGACGCTAGCGGCCAGCGACCGCTGAGGCCAGCACCTGCGATAAGAACGAATCAGCGGAGCGAGGCCGCAGCTTCGGCGTCGTCCGGCATCACGTCCACGTCCCCGTCGGGGTAGGTGTCGACCCCGAGTTGGCGTTCCAGCTTGGCGCCTTCGACGTCCATCACCGGCAGGATCCGGTCCAGCCAGCGCGGGAGATACCAGGCCTTCTCGCCGAGCAGCGAGAGCACCGCCGGGGTCAGGGTCATCCGCACCAGGAAGGCGTCGACGAGGACACCCACGGCCAGGCCCATCCCGATCGGACGGACCATCGCCAGGTGAGCAAAGATGAAGCCGCCAAAGACCGAGATCATGATGATGGCTGCGGCGGTGACGACGCGAGCACTGTGGTTGAACCCGCTCACCACGGCCTGGCGGGCGTCCTCACCGTGCACGTGCGCCTCGCGCATCGCCGAGACCAGGAAGACCTGGTAGTCCATGGCCAGCCCGAAGAGCACGCCGATCAGCAGGATCGGCAGGAAGCTCAGGATCGGTCCCGGCTCGTGCACGCCGAAGATCGAGCTGCCCACACCCCACTGGTAAGTGGCCACGACGGCACCGAACGCGGCAGCGATGGAGAGCAGGAAGCCGCCCGTGGCCAGCAGCGGCACCAGCAGGGAGCGGAACACCAGCAGCAGGAGCACCAGGGAGAGTCCGACGACGACCAGCAGATAGACCGGCAGGGCCTGTGCCAGCTGCTCGGAGATGTCGATGTTGGCGACGGTCTGCCCGGTGAACCCCAGGGTGGCACCGTGCTCGGCCCCGATCAGCTCAGCCGAGTTGTCGAGGTTGCCGACCAGGTCCACGGTGACCTGCTCCGCGGGTCCGCCCTCAGGGACGATCTGGAAGACCAGGGTGGAGCGGTCGTCGCTGACGCCGATGGGCACCACGGACTGTGCGCCGGGGACGTTGGCGAGGTCCTCACCCAGCTCGACCTGGGCCTGCATGGCCGCCTGCTCGGTGTCCGCCAGCGGATCATCGAGCGAGGCGACCGCGATGATCGGCCCGTTGGCGCCGGCACCGAAGTGCTCCCGGGTCAGGTCATAGGCCGCATAACTGGTGGAGTCCTCGGGGTCCGAGGAGCCGTCCGGCAGGCCGAGTCGCAGGTCCAGCGCCGGGATCGCCATCAGCCCGACGATCACCAGCACCGCCGCGACGGCCGCCCACGGGCGACCCTGCACCCAGGCGGCCCAGCCACGGCCCTTCGGGCCCTCTGCCGTGCCATGACGGCTCAGCCCCTTGCGGCCCAAGACCCGGGTGCCCATGAGGGAGAGCAGCGCCGGGGTGAGGGTGATTGCCAGGAGCACGGCGACCAGCACCGTGCCGGCTGCCACCAAACCCATGACCCCGAGGAACGGGATGCCGGTGACAACCAGCGCGGCCAGCGCGATGAAGACGGTCATCCCGGCGAACACCACGGCGTTGCCCGAGGTGCCCGTGGCCAGGGCGATGGAGGCCTTGAGCTCCATGCCAGCCTGGAGCTGGGTGCGGTGCCGGTTGATCAGGAAGAGGGAGTAGTCGATGCCCACCGCCAGCCCGAGCATCAGCGCCAGGGCGGGGGTGGCGCTGTTCATGTCGACGAACTGGGTCAGGGCCATCGCCCCGCCGACGCCGACGCCCACCCCGACCATCGCCATGAGCAGCGGCAGTCCTGCGGCGAGCACGCCGCCCAGCATGATCAGCAGGACGATCGCGGCGACTGCGATGCCGATGGCCTCGGTGGCCCCGACGACGCTGGAGATGTCCTGGACGATGGACTGGGAGTAGTCGATGGTGACGCCCGTGCCCTCAAGTTGGCCACCCAGCTCCTGCAGCTGAGCGGTGACGTCAGGGTCCAGGGACGGACCGCCACCAAAGTCAAACTGCAGCTGGGACAGCGCGACCGTGCCGTCGTCGGAGACAAACTGCATGCCATTGCTGAGGTTGGCCATCCGCTCCCCCAGCGCCAGCTCCGCCTCACCGGCATCGAGTTCCGCCGCGCCGGCCTCCAGCTCCTGCCTCCCGGAGTCCAGCTCGGCCTGACCGGCCTCGAGCTGCTCCCTCGCCTCCGCGAGCTGCGCCTCGGCATCAGCCACCATCTCGGCCGGGAGGCCGTCCCGGTTCTCCTCGAGGGCAGCCAGCCCGCCCTCATACTGCGCCCAGCCGGCATCGAGCTCGGACTGGCCCGTCCGCAGCTCCTCCCACCCCGCGTTCAGGTCGGTGCGACCCTGCTGCAGCTGCTCGCGGGCCTGGGTGATCTGGTCGGCGGACCCGTCCATCTCGGCCTGCGTCTGGAAGGGGTCGGTGACGGCGGTGACGCCATCCATCTCCCGCCAGTCGGCGATCAGGTCGGCGACCGCCTGCTCCTCGTCATCGGAGAAGCCGCCCTCGCTGGTGAAGACGACGCTGCCCGAGGCTCCGGCCGCCTCCGGGAGTGCTGCCTCCAGATCCTGCAGCACCGCCTCGAAGCGGGACCCGGGGATGCTGAACTCATTGCTCAGCGGCTTCATTAGGGCCGCCGCGGCGGTGCCGGCCGCGACCATGACGAGGACCCAGGCAAGGATCGTGCGCCACGGGTGGTTGGCGCACCAGCGCCCAAGGCGGTGCAGGACGGAAGCCACAGGTGTTCCTCTCGGTGCCGGACCGGGGGGTCCGGATGGTCAATCGGTGTCGTATGTCGGGGGGCCGGGTCCTCATCGACCGCGGCGGGTGGTGCTGTGGTCAGGTGGTGTCGTCGGTGACCCAGCCGGTGGCAGCCAGTCGCAGGCCGCGGCGCAGGATCCGGTTGAACTCCTCGGCCGCCGACTCGTCGACGACCGCGACGGGGGTCTGCATCCAGAGACGTTCGGAGGCCTCGAAGATCGCCATCACAGTGCCCGCGAGGCTGGTGACCGCGAGGTCGTCCGCGCCGGGGGAACGCTGGCGCAGGACGTCCTCGAACCAGGTCTGGTGATAGCCCCAGATGTTGACCGCCACGGCGTGCCGCTCCAGGCCGGAGCACTTCACGGCGGCGATCCAGGAGAGCAGGACACGCGGGATGGGCTGGGATGCCAGGGCACGGTCCATCGCCACCAGGGGGTCCTCGTCGGCGGGCCGCTCCAGAAAGGCCTCGGCCATGCCCTCGATCGGCACCGACATGCCCTCGGCCAGTGCCGCCTCAAGGCTGGGGAAGTAGTTGAAGAAGGTGCGGCGCGAGACTCCGGCCGCTTCCGCGACGTCCTCGACGGTCATCGAGTCCAGGGATCCCTGTGCCAGCTGGCCGCGCAGCGCGTCCAGGAGCCGCTCGCGGGTGCGTGCCTTGTTGAGCTCCCGCCTGCTGGGCGTCGGCTCGTCCGCTGCGGAGGGTGCCCCGGCGGCGGCGGAGTCGGCGAGTGGCGTGGTCACCCCAGAACGGTATGACGTGATTTGCACTCAGTGCAAATCTGCACCCAGTGCAGCGGCGTGGTCTTGGTCACACCCTGGGACTCCGGGTGCTTGCGGCCGACCCGTGCCCCTACCCGGCCGCCCAGGCCAGGGCCAGCCGCCGGTGCCTGGGGCGGAAGGCATAGAGGCAGGCCAGACGCAGACGGGTCGCCTCGGCATAGGTCGCGAAGCGCTCCGGGGTCACCTCGAGCTCGCGGGCCACCGTGCGGACCGCCTGCTGGACAACCTCACCGTGACTGCGCGACCACAACCCCTGGTCCACGCGCAGGAGCGCGTGCACCCAGAGGTTGGCCAGGTCCAGGGCCGGCTCGGCCAGGGCGACGGTGTCGAAGTCGAGCACGCCCAGGCTGTCGCCATCAGCCAGGAGCTGTTTGTCGTGCAGGTCGCGGTGGCTGATGACCAGTTCCTGCGGCTCCTGGGTGACCAGGTTCGAGGTGACCTGCGCGGCGCGCGTCGTCACCAGCTGGCTGAGCTCGGTCGGCAGGGCCTCGAGCCGGGCCACCCGGTCGAGCCAGCGTCGCAGGTTCACCACCTCGTCATGGGCCGTGTGCCGGGGAAGGTCGTCCCGGACCAGGTCATCGGGCAGGTCGTCCGCATGACTGCGCCCGAGCCAGCCCTCGGCACCGGTCCCCCGGGCCAGGGTGACCCACTGGTCGGCCCAGCGCTGCCACCACCGGCTCCACTGCTGATGGGTGACGACGCCTCCGAGCTCGTGCAGGCTGCGCCCTGGGAGCACGCTGAAGCTCGCTGCCCCCCGGCTCGACTCCAGCACCTCGGGGGCGTCGAACCCGGCTCGCGCGGCGATCTGCTGACCCTGACGGGCGGCGGCCGCGATGGCAGGCCCGTCGTCCGGGCGGACCACCTTGACGAACCGGTCGGCCAGCCGCACGACGGCGCGTTTGCCATAGCGGTGCACGATCACGGTGCCGCCGTCGGCGACCGTGGCCAGGTCCGGCAGCTTGGGGTCCATCCCGTAGGGCGCCACCCTCGTGCGGGCGATCCGCCACCCCAGCCCGTCCGCCGGGACCAGGCGCAGCTCGATGGCGCGGGTGCGGCCCTGCTGGTCCGGGCCCTCGGCGAGCACGACCTCGGCGTCGTCACGGCGGGCTCGGGGCCAGGCGCGGGCGACGGTGATGAGGTCGCCGGCGTGGTCGATGGTGGAGGGCACCGGACCTGCGGTGACCGGATCGTCGATCTGGTGGGTGGGTGACATCAGCTCTCCTCCGGCTCGAGTCTGGGTGAACGCGCGGGCCTCATGCGAGGACCTCGCTGGCCTCGTGCAGTCTGTGGTCGATGCCAGGCCTCATGCGAGGACCTCGCTGGCCTGGTCCAGCCTGCGGTGGATGCCGTCCACCCAGTCGTGGTCCCCGGCCCGGAACGGCTCGAGAACCCGGCCGAGAAGGGCTCTGGCGGTCCAGGTCCGCACTCCCCTGCCATCGAGCTGGTGCCGGGCGGGCCCGCCGGTCTCCGCATAACCCTGCAGCAGGGCTGCGGTGAGCGGCAGTGCCTCCACCTGTGCTGTCGTCGACGGGTCCGGCGCCGTGGTGGCGAGCAGCTCGGCCGCCGCGAAGCTGCCCAGGTCGGCCATCAGCGGACCATGAGCAGCCCGGTCGAAGTCGGTCAGCCGCACGAGCTCCTCTCCTGCCCGACCCACCAGGACCTGGTCTGCGGAGAAGTCCCCGTGGATCAGCCCGGTCACCCAGGAGGTGTCCGTCACCAGAGCAGCCACCTCCGAGACCAGGGTGCGCAGGCGCCCGGCTGCGTTCGAGTCCAGTGCGGCGAGGTCCTGGACCAGGGCTGAGAGCGACCCGTGCAGGTCGGGGGTGTCAATCGGTGTGGGCTGCGCACCCTCGGTCAGGCTGACGGACGGCCCGACACCGTGCAGGCTGACGGACGGCCCGACACCGTGCAGGCGTGCCAGAGCGGCACCGGCCGCCCTGGCAGGCGTGTCCGACGCGACTGTTGGTTGTGTCTCTGCCAGATCCCCCTGGCCAAACCAGGGCCACGCACTGACGCGTCTGCTGCGGGCCAACGGGTGGGTCACGAGGGGCTCGACGACCGGGACGCCGGCAGCGGCGAGCGCGCCGAGCGCCGTGGACACATCCCGTTGCTTGCCGGCCGTCACCCGCAGGACCAGCGCGTCCCGCGGACCCTGTTGCCGTCGCAGGACGATGCGGCGCTGCGGGTTGTAGCGCAGGAGCGTCAGTCCACCGGTCTCCACGGCCTCGGTGATGGAGGGGTGGACCGAGCGCAGGGCGTCCATCCCCTTCTGCAGCCGGGGGTCCGTGTCGATGGTCCCGTGGGCGATGAGGAGCCCACCGGCCTCGAGCAGGTGCACCCGCTGCCCCCGCTGCTGGGCCAGCTCGACAGCCTTGCGGAGTTTGTCCAGGTGCGCTGGATGACTCGCCTGGATCCATCCTGGGGCCCCCTGACCGTTGCTCGCATCCAGCAGGACAGCGGTGGTGGACAGGCCCGGCTTGAACCGCAGTCGGGTGGCCCGCACCTGACGTCCGAGGATCTCAGAGAGGCGATCCTGGTCGATCAGGAGGTCGGCGCTGGCACGCTGGGCGGCCAGGTCGGCGCTGGCACGCTGGGCGGCCAGGTCGACGCTGGCACGCTGGACAGCCAGGTCGGCGCTGGCACGCTGGACAGCCAGGTCGGCGCTGGCACGCTGGGCGGCACTCGTGGTCTCAATCATGAACGCACCTGGTGCCCGGTCGATGCTAGGCCAACCGCCTGGTTCACCGGCAGGGGCTGCGTCTCGTCCGGCTCCGGGGTCGACTCGGTGAAGGCCGACCCCTCGGGGAGGATCCCCGAGGCCGGCCCGTCCCAGCGGACGCCGCCGTCCTCGATCCACACGATGCGGTCGCACTCACGCGCGGTCTGCTCATCGTGGGTCACCACGAAGGTGGTGCGGCCCTTGGTCAGCTGGTCGATCGCCTCGCGCACCGCCAGGGCGTTCTCCGCGTCCAGGCCAGCAGTCGCCTCGTCGAGAATGACCACCGGCGCATCGCGCAACATGGCCCGGGCGATCGCGATGCGCTGTCGCTGCCCACCTGACAGGGTCGAGCCGCGCTCACCGACCTGGGTGTCATAGCCCTGGGGCATGGCCAGGATGAACTCCTCGGCGCGGGCCAACCGGGCAGCCCGACGGATCTGCGCGTCCGTCGCGGTCAGGTCACCGTGGCGGATGTTGTCCGCGACAGATCCGGTGAAGAGCACCGACTCCTGCAGCACGACGGAGACCTGGGAGCGCAGTTCGGTCAGGTCCAGTGCCTTCAGGTCGACCCCGTCGAGGCGCACCGCGCCGCCACGCGGATCCATCATCCGGATCAGCAGGCTGGTCAGGGTCGACTTGCCAGCACCGGAGGGACCGACCACCGCCACGCGTTGACCGGGAGGGACGACGAGGTTGAGGTTGCTCAGCACCGGCGGGTTGTCGCCATAGCCGGCGGTGACCTGCTCGAAGCGCAACTCCCCCACGACCTGGCCGAGCCGCACGGGGTCCTGCGGGCTGGTGATCTCGGGCTCGAGGTCCAGCACGTCGGCCACCCGCTCACCCGAGGCCGCGGCACGGGCGATCCGGCCGGTGTACTTGGCCAGGTCACGCAACGGCTTCATCGCGGTCTTCAGATAGGTCAGGAAGAGGACCAGGTCGCCGGGAGTCATGACGCCCTGGGTGACGCGGTAGCCACCGAACAGGAGCACCGAGGCCGTCGCGGTGCCCACGAGCACGTCGGTGCTGCGCTCCAGTGCCGCAGCCAGCCGCCGTGCCTGGACCCCCTCCTTGAGCGACTTGCTGTTGCGGCCGCTGAACTGCTCCTCGAGGGCGCTCTCCAGACCGTAGGTCTGCACGACCCGCATGGCGCCGATGGTCTCCTGCGCGATGTTGGCGAGGTCACCCTCGGCCTTGCGGGTCTTGCGGGACGCCTTGGTGATCTTGGGACCGCTGGAACGGGTCAGCAGCACAAAGACCGAGGCCGCCACGATGAGGACCAGCGCCAGCAGCGGGTCGAGCCAGAACATGACAATGCTCATGGCCACCAGCGTGAAGAGGTTGACCAGCAACGGCATTCCGGCCGTCACCGCCACCTCCTGCAGGCGTCCGACGTCGGCGATCAGTCGCTGGACGAGGTCACCGCTGCGTGAGTTGGAGTGATACTCGGTCGACAGCTTGTTGACGTGCCGGAAGACCCGCTGGCGCAGTTGCACCGCGATGCGGGAGCCACCGAGTGCGAACGCGACCGTGGCCAGATAGTTGAAGATGGCGCGGAAGCCCACCAGCGCCACGGTCGCCAGGGCACAGGCCAGCAGCAGGCGCATGCTGGCCTGCGGACCGGACTGGTTCAGATCCGCCCCCAGGGATCGGGTGACGGCGTCGACGACGAACTTGACCGGCCACGGTTCAAGGACCCGGAAGACCACCTCGAGCATCAGCGCCAGGGCACCGCCGGCCAGCAGCGGAGCCTGCCCGCGCACGTGGGGGCGGACCAGCCCGAGCGTCCGGGACAGGGCGTGGCCATCAACCTTGGGAGACTTGACACTCATGCGGCCTCATGTCCCGCCGCAGCCGTGCCCGCGAGGATCAGGTCCAGGACGCGGTCCCAGGAGTGCCCGGCCACGACCATGTCGCGGCCAGCCACCCCGAGCGCACGGGCGCGCTGCGGATCGGCCACCAGGGCATCGATCGCGCGAGCCAACGACGCTGCGTCCGAGGGCTCGACGAGCAGGCCGTTCTCACCGTCGCGCACGATGGTCGGCACCTGGCCGACGCTCGAGGCGACGACGGGCAGCCCTGCCGCGGCGTATTCATAGATCTTCAACGGTGAGAAGTACTGGTCGGCCCCCTCGTCCATCACGGGGTAGGGCGCCACAGCCACGGCAGCACCCGCGAGGGCCGCGGGGACGTCACCAGGGGCCACAGCACCACGGAAGTCGACGGACAGGCCCAGTCGGGCGGCCTGCTCGGCCAGCGCGGGACCCTGGGGCCCGTCACCGACGATGCGGACCTGCCAGGGCTGTCGAGCCAGTGCTGCCGCGTCGAGCAGGACCTCGACCCCGTGCCAGGGCTTGAGCGTGCCGACGAAGAGGACGACCGGGTCGCCCTCGGTGCTCACGGCAGTCGGGACGATCCGGGTGGTGTTGACCCCGTTGGGGGTGACCCGGATCTTGTCGGCAGCTTCGGGGCAGTGCCCACGGACCCATTGGGCGACCGGCTCGGAGACGCACGCCACGACCGCTGCGGCAGCGACCTGGGTGCGCAGGGCGTGATGGGCAGCCTCGGCGTCGATCAGGTGCCGGTGGGTGGCCTGCTCGTCGATCAGCGGCGCGTTGACCTCCAGGACTCCTGGGATGCCGAGCGTCGTGGTGACCTCGGCCAGGGCTGTGGAGAACAGGGAGTAGCGCTCATAGGCCACGTCGACACCATCGGCGATGGCACGCGCCGCCATCTCGTGGGCCGCGGTGACCTGACGCTGCTCGCGTCGGGCCGTGCGCTCCTCACGGGGCAGCTCCTTGTCGGCCGCGCGGTCGGCTCTGCCGTCGACCGGCACATGGGTCACCGACAGGTCGGTCAGGTCAGCGGGGACGTGCTCGTCGGTGCGCGTGGTGTATAGGCGCACGGTGGCTCCTCGGTTGCGGAAGGCACGGATGATCTCCTGCACGTGGACCGAGGCGCCCTTGGTCCCGAAGGCGGGCACACCGGGATCGGCGGACAGATAGGCGACGCGAGTCATGGTCACATCACCCCCGCTGCGGCGAACAGGGCCTGGCCCTGCTGGTGGCCGGCCAGACGCAGGGCCTGGCGCGCGGTGTCGAACTCGGCCTCGACCAGCTCGCGGGCTGCTCGGGCGATCTGCTCTCGGGGGTAGTCAGGGCCTGCGACGCGCTCCAGTGCGGCGACCAGCTCGTCGACCTCACCCATGCCCAACCGGTCGGCGGAGATGAGCTGTCCGGTGCTCCCGTCGCGGACGGCCTCGGGGATCCCGGTGACGTCGCTGCCGATGACCGGCACGCCCATCGCCATCGCCTCCAGGAGCACGGTCGGCAGGCCATCGGCGTTGCCGTCGGCACCGACGACACACGGCGCGGCCATCACATCGGCCCACCGCAGCAGTTCCCGGATCTCCTCCTGGTGGCGGGGGCCGAGCAGCTCGATGGTGTCGCTGAGTCCCGCTGCGGCCACCTCCTGGGCCAGGCTCGCGGCCTGGTCACCGTCGCCGGCGATGCGCACCTGGACCTGCCGTCCCGACCCGTGGGGGCCAGCCAGCTGGCGCACGGCCTCGATCAGGTGCGTGAAGCCCTTCTTCTCGACCAACCGGCCCACCGCCACCACCTTCAGCGGGCCCGACAGCGGTGCCGGCGCGGCATACTCAAAGCGGGCCAGGTCAAGGCCGTTGCGGATGAGCACCACCTTGTCGGCCAGGTCCGGGTAGCGGCTCACCAGGAACGAGCGGTTGAACTCGCTGATGGCGACCACGTGGTCGGCGTGGGCGAGGATCTCGTGCAGCAGGTCGTGGTCGACGCTCTCGTGGAACAGGTCCTTGGCGTGAGTGGTCACGGAGAAGGGGATGTCAGCGATGGCCCCGGCGACGCGGGCAATCCGGGCGGCCATCGAGCCGAAGTGGGCGTGCAGGTGGGTGATGCCCTGCTGGGTCGCGCGGAGCGCGAGGTGCACCCCCTGCACCGCCTCCGACGGCTCGAGGCGGGTCAGCAGGTCCAGGATGGCGGGCAGGCGCTCGTCCAGCTCAGGGATCACCGTGCGGGCCTCGCGCAGGACGCTCCAGGCCTCGCTCAGCTTGGCCGGCTTGGGCAGGTGCGTCACCGGTGCCTGCACCTTGGCGATCTCGGGGTGGAAGCGGGCGTCGGTGGTCGGGCGCAGGGCGAAGATCGCCAGGTCCTCGCCGGCAGCCTCACGGCTCAGGATCTCGGTGACCACGAAGGTCTCCGAGAAGCGCGGATAGACCTTGAGGACGTAGCCGACGCGGGGCACACGCCCGGACTGCGGTGCGTGCTCAGACAGCTGCACTGGTGAACTCCTTCATGCTGGCGCGCGCGATGTCGGCGACGCGGTGGGCGACTCCGGCCAGACCGGCCAGGTCGAGGTGGGTGCGGTCCTGGGTGCGGTGGACCGCGCCGGCGAACCAGATGCTGAGACGCTCTGCGGTCAGGTTCTCGAGGCGTTCCATGTCGACGGCGCCGGCGGCCTTGAGGCCGAGGGCGCGGATGAGCTGCTCCTGGCGGGGCAGTTCCCGTGGCACCAGCAGGACCGGGGTGTCGGTGCTCATCACCTCGTTGACGGTGTTGTAGCCGGCCATCGAGACGACGGCGCTGGCACGGCGGATCGTGGCCAGGCCGTCCGGCACAGATCCCACGACCCTCGTGCCGGGGGCAGCCTGCGCCTGGAGGGTGGCGAGGTCCTCGGCGGGCATCTGCGGGCCGGCCACCACCAGGTGGCGGTGCCCGGCGGGGATGGTGGCCCGGGCGGCTATGCTGAGCATCCCCTTGCCGTCGCTGCCGCCACCGGACATGCTCACAACGTAAGGGGCCTCCGTGGGGTCCGCCTCAGGAATCCAGCGGCGGCCGTTGGACAGGTAGCCGGTGTAGCGGATCAGGTCGTGCAGCTCGGCGGGGACCTCACCGGTGTGGCGCACGTCGTGGACCTGAGGGTCGCCATAGACCCAGATCTCGTCGAAGATGGTGCGGAAGCGGTCCAGGTCCTCCAGCCGGGCCCACTCTGCGGCGGCCACGTCCGGCTCGTCGAGGACCTCGCGCAGGCCGAGCACGATGGTCGTGCCCGGGCGCTTCTTGCGGGTCTTGGCCAGCGTCTTGCGGAGCTCGCCGTTGACGCCATAGGCGTGCCGGTCGACCACGATCAGGTCGGGGTTGAGTCCTTTGACAACTCCCTTGACCAACTGGGCGCGGATGCCGATCAGGTCGTCCATCGGCACCTGCATGTGGCGCGGCTCATAGCCAGACTCGCCCTTGCAGATGCTCGGCAGCAGGACCACGTCAAAGCCGGTGGGCACATCGAGGTCGGTCCCGTGTCCCACCCCGGTCAGCAGCATGCCGGTCACGGGACGACCGGTCATCGCGGGCACCTCGGTGGCCAGGGTGTGGGCGAGGGCCAGGTTGCGGCGGATGTGGCCCAACCCGACGGAATCGTGCGAGTACAGCAGCACCCGGAACGGGTTGGGGTTCTCCGAACCGTTCATGTGGCCTACCTCCTGGTCGTGCAACGCCGTCCCTCGGCGCCTGAGAGACAGTTCACCCGACGGTCATGAGTCAGACGTGAAAGGTTGGTGAGAGCACTCTCATGTTCACCCTTTTCCGCACAGATCCGGGGCCAAAAAGGTGGATTGGGTCTCGACACGCGAGAGGATGGTGGGCGTGTCCTCCTGGGTGCTGCACGTTGATATGGACCAGTTCCTCGCCGCCATCGAGGTGCTGAGGAGACCAGAGCTGGCCGGACTCCCCGTCGTGGTCGGCGGACGGGGTGACCCGACCGAGCGTGCCGTCGTCTCGACCGCCAGCTATGAGGCCCGTGCGTGGGGGGTCCGTTCCGGGATGCCCCTGCGGACAGCGTTGAAGCGGTGTCCGGAGGCCGTCTTCCTGCCGGTCGACTTCCCCGCCTATGAGGCTGCCTCGGAGCAGGTCATGCAGACCCTGCAGGAGTTCCCCGGCGCCGTGGTCCAGGTGCTCGGCTGGGACGAGGCGTTCGTCGGGCTGGAGACAGCGAACCCCGAGGCGGCAGCCCGAGACCTGCAGGCCCGCGTCCTCGCCGCAACGCAGCTGCACTGCTCGATCGGCATCGGCGACACGCTGGTCCGCGCCAAGACCGCCACGGAGTTCGGCAAGCCACAGGGGGTCTTCCGGCTGACCCAGGACACCTGGCTTGAGGTGATGGGTGACCGACCCACCCGTGCCCTGTGGGGTGTCGGCAGCCGGATCTCGGCGCGGCTGGGTGAGCTGGGCATCGGCACCGTGCGGGAGCTCGCCGCCGCTGACGACGATGACCTGGCGGCCGTCTTCGGTCCGAGCACCGGACCTCACCTGCGTCGCCTGGGGGCCGGGGCGGGCAGCCGCCACGTGGACGACACCCCGTGGGTGGCCCGCGCACACGGCCACGAGACGACCTACCAGCAGGACCTGACCGACGCCGCACAGATCGAGGCCGCCCTGCGGGAACTGGCCGCCCAGGTGGTGGCGGACCTGCGGGCCGAGGGCCGGGCCTGTGCCCGCGTCCACCTGAAGGTCCGCTTCGCGCCCTTCTTCACCGTCACCAGGGTCCGCAAGCTGCCCGAGCCGACCTTCGACCCCGACCTCATCGCCGACACGGCACTGAGGCTCTTGCAGAAGCTGGCGGACGACCGCCCGATCCGACTGCTCGGCATCCGCGGCGAGATGGTGCCTCCCGAGGGCGGCTACGACCCGCCCCGCACCCACGGGCGCCGGGGCGCGCCCTGACCCGCGACGACCGGTGACCCACAGCGACCGCGCGCCCTGACCCACGGCCACCGCGCGCCCTGACCCGGTGGCGGGCGATCGGCATACTGCCGCTCGTCAGTCGGCTAGCCCCAGCTTCCGGCTGGAGACCGCCCGCATCTCCACCTTGCGCACCTTGCCGGTGACCGTGATCGGGAAGTCGTCAACGACCATGACGTAGCGCGGGATCTTGTAGTGCGCCAGCTGACCCGACGCGAACTCGCGCACCGACTCAGCGGTCAGGGCCGTCGCTCCCTGCTTCATTTGGATCCAGGCGCACAGCTCCTCGCCGTACTTCTCATCCGGCACCCCGATCACCTGCACGTCCTGCACGTCGGGATGGGTGTAGAGAAACTCCTCGATCTCGCGGGGGTAGACGTTCTCGCCGCCGCGGATCACCATGTCCTTGCTGCGGCCGACGATCGTGCAGTAGCCGTCCTCGCGCATGACTGCCAGGTCACCGGTGTGCATCCAGCCCTCGGCGTCCAGCACCTCAGCGGTCTTGGCCTCCTCCTGCCAGTAGCCGAGCATCACCGAGTAGCCGCGGGTGCACAGCTCCCCCGTCGCGCCGCGCGGCACGGTCTGCCCGGTCGCGGGGTCGACGATCTTGATCTCCAGGTTGGGGTGGACCCGACCGATGGTCTCCGTGCGCCGTTCCAGGTCGTCGTCGTCGCGGGTCTGGGTGCTGACCGGCGACGTCTCCGTCATGCCATAGGCGATCGAGACCTCGGACATGTGCATCTGCTCCACACACTTCTTCATCACCTCGACCGGGCAGGGCGAGCCGGCCATGATGCCGGTGCGCAGGCTGGACAGGTCGTGCTCGGCGAAGCTCG
Organism: Ornithinimicrobium ciconiae; assembly: GCF_007197575.1. Taxonomy (NCBI): domain Bacteria; kingdom Bacillati; phylum Actinomycetota; class Actinomycetes; order Micrococcales; family Ornithinimicrobiaceae; genus Ornithinimicrobium; species Ornithinimicrobium ciconiae. Next base: position 2,181,215 of record NZ_CP041616.1, on the reverse strand, counting down.
GGTGGTTCTGCATGGCGATAAACATCGTCGGCACGCCGTAGAGCCCGGTGCACCGCTCCTCGACGACGGTGCGCAGCGTGGTCTCCGCCTCGAAGCCCGGGCCGGGGATGACCATGGTCGCACCGTGGGTGGTGCAGCCGATGTTGGCCATCACCATGCCGAAGCAGTGATAGAAGGGCACCGGGATGCACAGCCGGTCCGCCTCGGTGAGGTTGATCAGCTCGGTGACGAAGTAGCCGTTGTTGAGGATGTTGCGATGGCTGAGGGTGGCGCCCTTGGGGCGCCCGGTCGTGCCGGAGGTGTACTGGATGTTGATGGCGTCGCGGGGACTCAGGGTCGCCATCCGCTCGGCAACGGCCTCCTGGGGCACGTCCGCGCCCTGGGCGAGCAGGGCCGACCAGTCATCGGTGTCCAGCAGGACCACCCGCTCCAGGTCCGGGCAGTCCCCACGGGTCTCCTCCAGCATGCCCCGGTAGTCGCTGGACTTGAAGTTGCTCGCCGCCAACATCAGGCGCAGACCGCTCTGGTTGACCGCGAAGGTCAACTCGTGGGTGCGATAGGAGGGGTTGATGTTGACCAGGATCGCCCCGACCTTGGCGGTGGCATATTGGGTCAGCGTCCACTGCGCACAGTTGGGCGCCCAGATCCCGACCCGGTCCCCTGCCGCGATCCCGGCCCCGATCAGGGCGCGGGCCAGCGCGTTGACATCAGCGTCGAGCTCGGCCCAGGTCCATCGGCGGCCAGTGGCCACCTCGACGAGAGCCTCACGATCCGCGTGCTTGGCCGCCGTCCGCTCGAAGTTGACCCCGATGGTCTCCTCCAGCAGTGGCTGCTCCTCGCCCTTGGCATAGGACTCCATCTCCGACTCCTCCTGACGACTCCGGGTGTTTCTCAGACTGTATGCCGCAGGGTCACCCCGCGCAGGAGGTGCCAGCAGCGGAAAGTCATCCGAGTCCGCCCGCGCCAGGGCGAGCAGGAATGCCCGCTGTCCCGGGTCCGACCAGGCCAGGTCGTCGCTCACACACCGACCCTAAGGGGGTGGCAGAGCGTGATCAGCGCTCTGTGGTGCAGACGCAGGCCCGGTTGCCCTCCGCATCCGCGAGGACCGTGAAGGCCGGTGCCGCCTCGTCATCCACCACCGTGCCGCCCGCAGCGACGGCAGCGGCGATGCGCTCCTGCGCGAGCTCAGCCGGAATCCACACATCCAGGTGGAAGCGCTGCCGGGGTGTCTCGTGGGCGTCGGTCTCCTGGAACCACAGCAGTGGCACGCGGGCGTCGCCCACGACGTCGCCGTCCTGAAACGCCTCGGTGTCGCCCCGCAGCAGCGCGGCCCAGAACGGTCCCAGCCGGGACGGGTCCGCCGTGTCGAGCGCCAACTCGACCTGGGCGAGTGCCTCGGGCTGCGCCGGGATGTCGTGCTCAGTGGCGATGGCGCTGATCTGTCGGGCCAGGTCGATGTCGCGCTCGGTGATGGCGCCGACGTCGTGACTGATCAGAGCGATGTCAACATGGGGATAGGTGAGGGTCACGTCCGGGTGGTGCCCGGCCTCCTCTGCTGCCTGCCCGACGGCCTCGACAAAGCGGAGACCCGCCGCGAAGTCACCGGTGCCGAACCGGGCGTGCAACCCCTGGGCGAGATCCCGCCAGTGGGTCAGACCTGCCGTGAGGACATCTTGATGCGTGAAGGTTGCCATCCCACCACCGTCTCACCATCGCGCGGCTCTCACCTGCCGAGCCCCGTCCGCACAGGGGCATCCGCTAGCGCAGGAAGAGGGCGCGCAGGCGGATGGTGGTGAACCACACGCCGAAGACCGTCATCACCACAAAGTAGAGGGCGTGCCCGATCGTGGCCCCGGAGACGAAGCCGACCGCCAGGTGGCGCATCAGCTCGACGCCGTGCCACAGCGGCATCGCCTTGATGAACCACTGGATCGCCTCGGGGAAGACCTCGATCGGATAGAGCGTGGCGGAGAACAGGAACATCGGCAGCATCACGAAGTTGATGACGTCCATCTGCTGGAACGACTTCAGATAGGACGTGACCGCCATGCCCACGCTGGCGAAACCCACGGCGATGAGCAGCGCCACCGGCACCATGAGGATCGCCCACGGTGAGGTGACCAGGCCCATGACGAGCATGACGCCCATGAAGCCGCAGGCATAGAGGAAGCCACGGAAGAGGGCCATGAAGATCTCGCCGAGCGCCACGTCCATCGGGCCCAGCGACGTCTGGAGCATCGCCTGGTAGACCCGGGCGAAACGCAACTTGAAGAAGACGTTCCAGGTCGAGTCGTAGATCGCACCGTTCATCGCCGAGGTCGCCAGCAACGCCGGCGCGATGTATGCCGTGTAGGCGATCGAGGTGCCGCCCGGTCCGGTGACCTCGCCCACCAGCGCCCCCAGCCCCAGGCCCATGGCCAGCAGGTAGAGGACCGGTTCGAAGAATCCGGAGACCAGGACCGCCCAGTTCTGTCGGGCGATGACCTTGAAGCCGCGCTCGATGACTGCGCGGGCGTTGCGTCCGTAGAGGGACGCCAGCCGCCGGCCCTCGGGAAACTCCGGCACCCGTGCCGCCTCGCGCCCCGTTGCAGCGTGCGCTGCGTGCTGCTCTGTCTGGGACGTGGGCGGGGTCTCCTGGCGCGGCGCGTCCATCAGGCTCCCATCCGACGGGTGTAGCTGCGTCGCAGCCACAGCACGCCTGCCACGGTCATGACCGCCAGGAACACCACGTGCAGCAGGGTCAACCACACGGGCTCGACCGCCCCGTAGGTCACCTGTCGGGCGAGCTGGGTGCCGTGCCACACCGGGGAGATCCAGCCGATCCAGTGCAGATAGACCGGCATGGAGGACAGTGGGAAGAAGGTGCCGGCGAACAGGAACATCGGCATGATGACGAAACGCTGCACGAAGGCAAACTGGTAGCCCTCGTCCGTCAACGTCGAGGCATAGGCCTGCAAGACGGCACCGAAGGCCGCGGCAGACAGCACGCCGATCGGGATCACCAGGGCAGAGACCAGCACGCCTCGTGGCACGGCGCCGAAGGCCACCATGATTACCCAGAAGATCGCGGCCTGGACGACGAACCGGATCAGCACCGCGAGGAAGTGGCCGGTGCCGATCTGGGCGGGAGTGACCGGCGTCGCGTGCGGGCCGTAGTAGAGGCGGTCCCACTTGAAACCGGCCATCACCGGGTAGGTCAGCTCGCCACCGGTCGACATCACGACGGTGGAGATCAGCAGGGCGGGGGCCACGAACACCAGGTAAGGCACACCGTCGACGGTGCCCACACCGTTGTCGACCAACGTGCCCAGACCGACGCCGAGGGCGATCAGGTAGAGCAGCGGCTCGCCGATCATGTAGATCAGGATCGACTGCGCCCACGCCCTGGCGGTGCGCAGCCAGTACTCGATGTAGTACCACCAGCCCCACCGCCGGGCTCGTGCTGCCATCACCTCTGGTGGTGGGACCCGACCGGAGGCGGCGAGGCGTTGCAGGTCCTGTGCCGTGTCAGTCAACGAGGGTCCGTCCTGTCAACCGGAGGAAGACATCCTCGAGGGAGGAGCGTCGCACCAGCGAGGTGATCGGGTTGAGACCGCGCCCGGTGACCTCTTCCAGCGCCGCCTCACCGTCGTCGGTGTAGACGAGGATGCGGTCCGGGAGCACCTCGAGTCGGGTGGCGATGTCAGCGAGCTGGTCGACCACCGCCGCGTTGCGCTGTGCACCGAAGCGGAGCTCGACGACCTCGCGCGTGGAGTAGTCCTTGATCAGGGAGCGGGGGCTGCCCTCAGCCATGATCGAGCCGTGGTCGATGACGATCAGCCGGTCGCACAGCTGCTCGGCCTCGTCCATGAAGTGCGTCGTCACCACGAGCGTGACACCGACCTCCTTGAGCCGGAACAGCCGGTCCCAGAGGACGTGGCGGGCCTGCGGGTCCAGGCCGGTCGTCGGCTCGTCGAGGAGGAGGAGCTTGGGCTCATTGACCAGGGCGCGGGCGATGGTCAGCCGGCGCTTCATGCCACCGGACAGGGCCGTCGTCTTGGACTTGGCCTTGTCCGTGAGCTGGGCAAACTCGATCAGCTCGTCCGCCTTGGTCCGCAGGTAGGAGTGGGACAGCCCGAAGTATCGGCCATAGACGATGAGGTTGTCCCGGACCGTCAGCTCCTCGTCGAGGTTGTCCTGCTGGGGGACGACCCCGAGGTGAGCGCGCACCTCCGGGCCGCGCTCGGCCGGATCGAGCCCGGCGACCAGCATGGACCCGCCGGTGCGGGTCAGGGTCCCACCGATCATCCGCATCGTGGTGGACTTGCCGGCCCCGTTGGGGCCCAGCAGGCCGAAGGACTCACCGGAGCTGATGCTGAACGAGATGCCGTCGACCGCGCGGTTATCGCCATAGATCTTGGTCAGGTCCGTGGCGCGGACGATGGGATCCGCTGCTCCAGGTGCGTTCACATGAGGCATCCTCTCCCCCACCACTGACAGTTACCAACTCCATTTCGGCCACCTCGTGATCCGCCCTCCTTGCGTCGCCGACTGCCCCGGTGCGCAGCAGTCCGTAGGCTGGTCACCATGCGTGACCCCGTGAGCTTTGAGGACCTGGACGATCTCGAGGAGGCCTTGCGCTCCGCCTCCCCGGCCGAGCATGCCAGCGCGGCGGCTGATCTGGCCTCCTGGGCCGAGAGTCCCCACCCCCAGGACATTCCCTTCCCCGGTGACCTCCTGATCGCGGCCGGAGATCTGCTCAGCCGGGCCGCGGACCTCTCAGGCGCCCTCGCCCACTACCAGCGCGCGGCTGAGCTGGGGACCTCCGAAGGACCCGACGCGAACGCCTATGTCGTGGACACCCTCTTCCAGCTCGACCGCCCGCAGGAGGCTCGGACCCTCTCGGAGACGCTGCGCCGCGCACGGCCGGAACGCGTCGACACCTATCTGGCGATGGCCACGGTGTGGGAGCTGAACGGCGATCTGAGGCAGTCGCTGGGTTGGTCCACCCGCGGCATCGCCCTGGCCGAGGAGGTGGATGGGCCGCCCGCCGACCTGGGTCTGCTGTGCGTGGCACGCTGGCGGGTGCGACAGGAGCAGGGCATGGAGCCCGACGAGTATGACGAGCTCGCGATGGGCTTCCTGGATGCCGTGGACGAGGGGGCCGGCGAGGCCTAAGCCGGTGCCAGCACCCGGCGATAGGCCGCGACATCGCAGGGGCGGTCGCTGAGCACCCGAAAGATGCCTGCTCGCAGCATCGCCTGTCGGCGTGGGCCCTCGGCCCACTCGTGCATCACCTGCGGGTCGGCCTGCAGCCAGAGCACCGCGTCGAGCACACAGACCGCCTCGGCCCACAGTGCCGGACGCCAGGAGGGCGCCAGGTCGATGACGAGCGGCAGACCGCTGGAGTCCAGGAGGACATTGCCGGCTAGGTCGCGGTGGACGAGCTGGTCAGGGCCGAGGTCGCTCGGTCCGCTGCCTGCAGCGTCACGCTCGGCGCACAGATCGGACACCAGCTCCTGGACCTCCGCGGCATTCCTGCGTGACGACGTCGCTGACACTCCTGGTGCCTCGCTCACCGGGTCGGCGCCGAACGCGACACGTTCGGCGCGTGACCACCGGTCGTGGCGGGTGCGCAGGCCGGACGGTGGCACGATCAGCGCAGCCTTGAGGTGGGCATGCAGCAGTCGACCGGTGGCTACCAGCACGTCGAGGTCCTGGCAGGCACGGGTGCCCGGCTCGAAGCGGGTCGCGCCCCACCCGTCGACCACCCACCGCAGGTCGCGTGTCGGGATGGGCATGGCCAGACGCAGCGACCTGGTCTGCTCGTGGTCCAACTGCGCAGCGAGACGAGCCAGCACCGGACTGAGCCAGGAGGCCGTGTCTGCGTCGCGCCCTGGGGACAACACCAGGTCACCGGCGAGGACGCTGGTGCCCCTGCCGCCCTGAAGGGCGATGGCATGCCCGGGGACGGCGAAGAGGTCAAAGACCTCGGGGGGTGGCTGCACGGCTCCCACGATGTCACAGCACAACGCCACCGGGCGTGGTCACGAGGTGACCACGCCCGGTGGCGTCAGAGCTGAGGTGGGGCGTGCTGCGTCAGGGGCGACCAGCGGCGAACAGGCCCGGGGAGTAGTTCATCCCGGTGACCTTGGAGCCGCTGAAGCCGCTGCCGTCGCGCAGCGAGTGGATGACCTGACCGTCACCGAGATAGATGGCGACGTGATAGATGCCGCCACCGTTGCTGTAGAAGAGCAGGTCGCCGCGCTGGATGTTGCTCAGCGACACACGGCTGGTGGCGCTGTACTGCGCCGAGCTGCCGTGCGGCAGGCTCTTGCCGGCCGAGGCATAGGCGGCCTTGACGAAGCCGGAGCAGTCGTAGCCACCGCCGCTGTCAGAGCCGTAGATGTAGGGCAGGCCGAGGTGGGCGTAGGCCCAGCCGATGGCTCCCTCGCCACCGCCGGACGGCGGTGCCGGGGCGGGTGCCGGCTCAGGCTTGGGCTCCGGGGCGGGCTCGGGCTTCGGTGCCGGAGCAGGGGCCGAAGCGGCGGGCGCCTCCGTGCGGGCCTCCGAACGGCTGCTCGACGAGGTCTCCGTCCGAGCCTCGGCAGCAGAAGCACCCTCGGTCTGCGGGGCGGACGTCTCGACAGACGTCTCGGCGGGCGCCTCGGGAGCGGCCACCTCGACCGGCTCCTCGACGACAGGGGTCACCCCGACGAAGCCGAGTTCGCCCATAGGCGCGTTGGCGGCGTCGGCCGGAGCGGCCACGGCCACGGCCGGGACATCGGCCGCACTGACGGTGTCAGTGACGGTCGGCAGGGTCAGTGAGGACGCGCTGCCGGTGAGCGCGGCCGCAATGGCCTGGACGCCCTCCGACTGGTCCGAAGCGGTGGCAGCGAGCTGTCCGGTCGAGATGGTCTCGGAGCCGGAGACCGGCGCGAGGGCAGCCATCGCCGACTCGAACTCGGTTGAGGGCTGAGTGGTGGCGACCAGGATGGAGGACGCCAGCAGTCCGCCGGAAGCGGCGACTGAGAATGTTGAGGTGGCTGAGTAGCGGCCCTGGGCAAGGGCACTAGAAATGCGGCTGGGCGCGCGGTGGCGTCCGCCGGGGGCAGTCTGGGTCACGAGGTACCTCTCCATCGCCTACGGAGTTAGCTGTCGGGCGCGGGCTGGAGTGTTGCCCGGGTCCGACCTGTTGCCAGGCCGGGCCTTAGCCCCAAGGGAGTTTCCTCCCGGGGAAGTGGGTTCCCCGTTCTTGTCAGTCGTCACAAAGGAGGCACGCGATCCGGTGACAAGACTCGGCGTCCGGACTGCGGGATTCGTCGTTCGACGAACCTGGACAACGGTACAGGGTCGAGACACCAAAGTCACAAAAGGGTAACGAACGACACGTTCGTGTCGCATGAGTGTGTGCCGAGTTGACCGTCAGCAGCCATCCTCGTGGCCGGCTCTTGACCGTCGGTGCCACACTACGTCGGTGACCGATCCCGGTGGGCCTTCTCCAGTGCTTGAGACTCGCGATGTCGTTGCGCTGCAGACCCGCACGGTGCGGACCCTGATGGGCAGTCAGGTCCTGGGCGGTGTCGGGGTGGCCAGCGGCATCGCCGTGGCGGCACTGATGGCCGCGGACATCAGTGGGCGCGATGACCTCTCGGGGCTGGCCAACACCACGCAGGTCCTCGGTGGGGCCCTGCTGACCATCCCGATCGCGGCACTGATGGCAGCGCGCGGTCGGCGGGTGGGCCTGATGGCGGCCTATCTCATTGGCACCCTCGGTGCTGGCCTGGCCATCCTCGCGGCCGAGCTGGGCAGCTTCCCACTCCTGCTGCTGGGCACCGCGCTGTTCGGCGCCTCGTCGACGGCCAACAGCCAGGCACGCTACGCCGCGGTCGACCTTGCCGTGCCTGCTCGTCGCGGTCGGCAGCTCAGCCTGGTCGTCTGGGCCACCACGCTCGGCTCCGTTCTCGGGCCCAACATGCTCGGTCCTGGCAAGGCGATGGCCGAGTCACTGGGTCTTCCCCCGCTCGCCGGCGCCTGGGTGTTCAGCGCCGCCGGCTTTGTCCTGGCCGCGGTCCTGGTCAACGTCCTGCTGCGGCCCGATCCACTGTTGACGGCTCGAGCACTGGCGCTGCCCCCGCCGGCCAAGGGCGTCGCGGTCGATCCGGCACCGACTGACGCGCCCGCCGACGACGCCCTGGCCCGGACCCCCCGCGTGGGACAACGGGGCTCGGTGGTCCACGGGGCCCGGGCGATCCTCGCCTCCCCCACCGTCCTGCTCGGGACGGTGACGGTCACCATCGGGCATGTCGTGATGGTCGCCGTGATGGTGATGACCCCGATCCACATGGCGCACGGTCATGCCGAGGTGGAGGTCATCGGCTTTGTCATCTCGATGCACATCCTGGGCATGTACGGCCTGGCCCCCGTGGCCGGCTACCTCACCGACCGTCGTGGGTCACGGCCGGTGATCCTGGGCGGTGTCGGGATCCTGGTCCTGGCCTGCCTGCTCGCGGCCACCTCCTCCACGGGGTGGTCCGCTGGGCTGCTGGCCGGTCTGTTCCTCCTCGGGCTGGGGTGGTCCTGCACGATGGTCGCTGGCTCGCACCTGATCGCCGCGGGCGCCCAGGTCGAGGACCGGGCCTCGGTGCAGGGTGCATCCGACCTGATCATGGGGCTGTCGGCGGCCGCCGCAGGTGCTCTGGCCGGGGTGGTCGTGCAGCACCTTGGCTATGACTGGCTCGGCGCGATGGGAGCTCTGACCGCCCTGGCGCTGGGTGGCTACACGGTGGTCACGGGTCGTCGGGTCACCGAGACCTAACGCGGCTCCGAGGGGAACAGTCCCGTGATGATCACCCCGGCCACGCACCGGCTCTCCCCCTGCCGCTTCGCCCCTTCCTGAGCGGGACTAAACCCGACGGAGCCCGGCGTTTAGACGGGCGTGACCACCTCACTGCCGCAGACCGTCTCCGACTATGGCCACGAACTGCTGTTCGGCACGTTCCACACCCCGGTGAACCAGCAACCCCAACAGGCGGTGTCACTGGCCCAGCTCAGCGAGGGGGCCGGACTGGACCTGGTCACCTTCCAGGACCACCCCTACCAGTCGGCCTTCCTGGACACCTGGACCCTGCTGAGCTATGTCGCGGCACGCACCGAGCGGGTGCACCTGGCACCCAACGTCGTCAACCTGCCGCTGCGGCAACCGGCCGTGCTGGCGCGCTCTGCGGCGAGCCTGGACCTGCTCAGCAACGGCCGGGTCGAGCTGGGGCTGGGCACCGGTGCCTTCTGGGACGCGATGGTCGCGATGGGCGCGCAGCGGTTGACCCCCGGTGAGTCCGTGCAGGCGCTGGAGGAGGCGATCGCGGTCATCCGGGGCATCTGGGCGGCGGATGAGCCCTCCGTGCTGCGCGTCGAGGGTGAGTTCCACCGTGCCGTGGGGGCCAAGCGCGGTCCGGCGCCCGCCCACGACATCGGGATATGGCTGGGCGCCTACAAGCCACGGATGCTGCGCCTGACCGGTCGGCTGGCCGACGGCTGGCTGCCCTCCGAGGGCTACCTGAAGTCCGACGACGATCTGCGCGTCGGCAACGAGACCATCGACGAGGCCGCCGACGCGGTGGGACGGGATCCCCGCGATATACGCCGGCTGCTCAACATCAACCCGCCCCGTGGCGGGGTTGATGCCTGGGTGGAGCGTCTGGCCCAGCTGGCCCTCAACCACGGCATCGGCACCTTCATCCTCGCCGCAGACGACCCGCAGAGCATCGAGGCGTTCGGGCAGGAGGTCGCGCCGGCGGTCCGTGAGCTCGTCGCCTCCGAGCGCAGGTATGCCGACACGCAGGTGACCCCCGCTGCTGCCCCGACCGCCGCTCCGGAGAGCAATGCCCGCCGGCGGATTGTGACGCAGGCTCCCGCCGACGCTGACCCGGTGCCCGAGGGTGAGGGGTCCAGGCTCGCGGACCAGGGTGGCTCGGGATCGCACGGCGCCGCCGAGAGTCAGTACGACCGGCTCGGGGTGCACCCCACCCCGGACGACGGGACCCGCCTGGGCGCCACGATGCCGTGGGACGAGGGGTCCCGGCCCATGCGGGAGGAGTCCGGGCCCGAGGTGACCTATACCGCCCGGGGCGCGCAGATGGGCAAGCACCTGATCGACGTGCACGACATGCTGCGCGAGGAGCTCACCCAGGTGCGCTCGATCATCGAGCAGGTCAAGGCCAACACTCTCGACGTGGGCTCGGCGCGGTCCTCGCTCAACGAGATGACGATGAAGCAGAACAACTGGACCCTGGGCGCCTACTGCTCGCGCTACTGCACCACGGTCACCCAGCACCACAGCCTGGAGGACGCCTCGGTCTTCCCGCACCTGCGCAGCGCGGACAGGTCCCTGGCCCCGGTGCTGGACCGCCTCGAGCAGGAGCATGTCGCGATCCACGACGTGATCGAGGCCGTGGACCGGGCGCTGATCGACTTCGTCGCCACCCCTGACGACTTCTCTGCGCTCGACGAGGCGGTCAACGCCCTCAGCGACACGCTCCTGTCACACCTGGCCTATGAGGAGGACCAGCTCGTCGAACCGCTGGCTCGGTTGGGCTTCTATCCCGGCCAGGGCTGAACTCAACCGGACGGTCCCGACCTGTGCCGACCTGGGCGCGGTGCCGAGGCCTGAGCTCAGGACAGCCGCAGCCGGTCGGTGCCCACGGGCGCCCGGAGGTGCGTGCGCTCGCCATAACGGTCCGCGTGCTCGAAGAAGTCGACGAGCTGCACGGTCACACCGGCGGGCGAGGCCTCGACCAGCTGGGCGCTGATCCAGTCCTGACCATCACGCAGTTCCCACTTCTCCGCGAGATAGCTCATCCCCACCGCATGGAGCCGCTCCTCGGCCGCCTCAAGGTCACCGACACCGGAGAGCGGGTGGCCAAAGACCGTCAGCGGCTGCCAGCCGTCCCCGTCAGGTGCCACGAAGCCGATCAGCTCGCCGTCCTCGCGTCGGACGGATTGCCAGGTCTCGGGCGGGCTGGTGCTGCTCATGCAGGCAGGATGGCCGAGAAGTGGGCGCGCCTCAACAGGGTTTCCGGCTCTCACGTCTGACGGTCAGGGCAGCGGCGGCAGGGCGGTCTCGTGCAGCCAGGGGCCGAACCAGGCCGCCAGGTCCCGCCCCGCAACCTCCGAGCAGTGCGCGACGAAGTCTGCCGTGCTGACCGAGCCGCCGCGGTGCGTGGCGACCCAGGAGCGCAGGATGTCGAAGAAGACCTGGTCACCCACCTCGGCGCGCAGGGCGTGCAGGGTCAGCGCCCCGCGCTTGTAGACCCAGTCCTCGAACATCTCCGAGGCGGTGGGGTCGCTGAGCACCGTCTTCTGGGAGGCTCCCGCGAGGATGGCGTGGTGGTGGCGGGCCCAGTCGGCCACAGAGCGCTGACCGCTGGCCTCCGACCAGAGCCACTCGGCATAGCAGGCGAAGCCCTCGTGCAGCCAGATGTCGCGCCACTCCCGCGCTGTCACGGCGTTGCCGAACCACTGGTGGGCGAGCTCGTGCGCCACCAGGCGCACCGAGTCCCAGTCCGCTGCAGCAAAGTTGCGGCCGAAGGTGGACAGCGAGGCCGACTCCAGCGGGATCTCCAGGGGGTCGTCGGTGATCACCGTGGTGTAGCCGGTGAACGGGTAGGGACCGAACCGGTCCACGAACAGCGCCATCATCTCCGGCTGCCGGCCGAAGGACGCCGAGAAGCCGTTGTTCTTGATGCCCGCCGGACCGACCACCCGCAGCGGCACCACGGACTTCTGCGTGATCACCTGATAGCGGCCGATCTGGACGGTGGCCAGGTACGAGGAGATCGGCTGGGTCTGGCGGAACGTCCAGGTGCGCTGTGCACCGCGACGCTGCTGCGTGACCAGCTCACCGCTGAACTCCACCTGATAGTCCGCTGCCGTGGTGAGGGTCAGCTCATAGGTCGCCTTGCTGGAGGGCCGGTCGTTGCACGGGAACCAGGACGGCGCACCGTGCGGCTGCGAGGCGACGATCACCCCGTCATCCAGCTCCTCCCACCCGGCCGCGTCCTGTCCACGTTTGGCGATCGGTGCGGGGTTGCCGGAGAACTTCACCGTCACCGTGAACTCCTCCCCCGCCGCGACCGGCTCCGCCAGGGTGATCGTGAGCTTGCCGGCCAGCACCCTGTGCCGGCTGACCTTGCGCCCGGCGACGGACACCTTCAGCGGTTTGAGTCGCAGGTCCAGGGCCACCTGGGAGAGTTCGCCGACGGCCCGGCAGGTGATCTCCGCCGTGCCGTCGAGCTTGTTGCTGGGCAGCGCGTAGGTGAGGGACAGGGCGTAGTGCGTCACGTCATACCGCAGGTCTCCGTGCCCGGAGATGTAGGGGTCGGCGCCCTTCACTCGTCCTCCTCCTCGTCCCAGGGGCCGATCGGGTTGCCGACCCACCGCGTCTGGGAGGGTACCGACTCCCCGCGCATCACCAGGGACGCAGGGCCGATGGTGGTGTGCCGACCGATCGTCGCCGCCGGCAGGATCACACTGTTGGGTCCGAGCGTGGCGCCCTTGCGCAGGGTGACCTGGTCCATGCTCAGGACACGATCGTGGAACAGGTGTGTCTGCACGACGCAGCCCCCGTTGACCGTGGAGCCGTCGCCCAGGTGCACCAGGTCGGGCTCGGGCAGCCAGTAGCTCTCGCACCACACTCCGCGGCCGATCTCGGCGCCCAGCAGGCGCAGCCACACGTTGAGGGCCACCGTGCCCTGGGTGACCGAGGCAAACCAGGGGGCGGCCAGCACCTCGGTGAAGGTGTCGGCCAGCTCGCTGCGCCACACGAAACCGGACCACAACGGGTGGTCCTGAGTCGTATGCCGTCCCACCAGGGCCCACTTCGCGGCCACTGTGAGCAGCGCCGCTGCCAGCCCGGCCAGCATCAGCACCACCCCACCGAGGGCAACCGCAGCCAGCGGGTGCCACGCCAGCAGGACTAGCAGGGTCGCCCCCACAGCCACGTGCAGGACCACGTGGAGGAGCAGGACCACCAGCCGGCAGGTCTCGACCAGGCCGCGATAGACCTTGAGGCGGGTCGGCGGGTCATAGGTGCGGCTGGAGTCGACCGTGTCTGCGGCCCGGCGCAGCTTGGTCGGCGGGCTGCCCAGCCAGGAGGAGCCCTTGGTCACTCTCGTGCGCTGCGGGGCGGCGGACAGCACCGCGACGAGCGACTCACGCGGGACCTTGCGTCCCGCCGAGACCATGCCGGAGTTGCCGACGAAGGCCCGCTTGCCGATCTTGACGTGCTCGACGCGGATCCACCCGCCGCCGAGCTCATAGCAGCCGACCAGTGTGTCGTCGGCGAGGAAGGCGTGGTCGTTGATGTGGGCGAGCTTGGGGATCAGCAGGACCGTTGAGGCTTCCACCCCCCGGCCGACCCGTGCTCCGAGCAACCGCAACCAGAGCGGGGTGAAGGCCCCGGAGTAGTAGGGGAAGAGCCAGGTGCGTGCCTCGTCCAGGACGCGGAAGGTCAACCAGATCCGCAGCCCCGAGGCCGAGCGCGTCGGATAGAAGCCTGGCCGCAGGCCCAGGGAGCACAGCCGGACCACCAGCAGCACGAGGAGTCCGAGCACGGCATAGCCGACCAGGGCGGCCAGCGGCAGCCAGGGCAGCCCGGCCGTCAGGGCCTGCTGCCACGTCTCCGAGGCTCGCAGCGTGGGCCACACGGTCGCAGCGCCGGCGACCGCGGCCAGGGGGGGCAGCCCGGCGACGACGACGCCGGCCAGGGCATAGCCCAGCCACCAGTGCCGACCCCGCGGGGGACGATCCAGGGACCAGGGACCACGGGCGGTCTCTGAGACCTGCTCTGCCGGGGCACCGGACCAGGTCTGCCCGGCCGGCACGGCTGCGGGGACGAAGGATCCTGGGGCGATGACCGCCCCGGCCCCCACCTGGGCACCGGGACCCAGGGTGCTGCGCGCCCCGATGCGGGCCCGGGCACCGATGGTGATCGGCCCGATGTGCACCCGGTCGCCATCGATCCAGTAGCCGGTGAGGTCCACCTCCGGCTCCAACGAGGCCTCCTTGCCGATCTCCAGCATCCCGGTGACGGGCGGCAGGGCGTGCAGGTCCACCCCCGGGCCGATCCGGGCACCTAGGAGCCGGGCATACCACTGCAGCCACGGGGCCCCGGCGACGGAGACCGCAGCGAGCTCGTCCTGGATGTGCCCGGCGAGCCAGACCCGCAGGTGCACCTTGCCGCCACGCGGCCAGGAGCCGGGGCCGACCCCGTGCAGCACCGTGCGGATCAGCGCGGCCGCCAGGGCCATCCGCACCGGCGGGACCAGGAAGACCAGGGCGGTCAGCGCCACCAGCGACAGCGGCGGCCCGGGCACCCAGGGCAGGTCGAGTATGCCGTGGGCCAGGGAGGCGCCGAGCAGCACCCAGGCGATCCACCGGGCCGCGGCGAGCGTGCGCAGCGGCAGCAGTGCCAGCAGCTGCCCGACCTGGGTCTTGCGCCGGATCGGTGGGATGGTGCGGTCGGTCCTGGCCGGTCCCGGCCCCAGCTTCTCCAGGGCGGTGGCCAGGGAGCCCACCCGTGGGTTGCGATACAGGTCACCGACGGCCACCTCGGGATAGCGCTCCCGCAGCCGCCCCACCGTCTGGGCGGCCGTGAGCGATCCCCCGCCGAAGTCGAAGAAGTCGTCCTTGGGCGAGGTCACCTCCGCGCCGAGGACGTCACCCCAGATCTCGGCGATCCAGGTCTGCAGCGTGGTCAACCCCTGCGGGCCGGCACCGGTCTTGCGCAGCGGCCAGGGCAGCGCATCGCGGTCGACCTTGCCGGAGGTCTTGGTCGGCAGGTCATCGACCACGGCCAGTCGCGGCACCAGCGCAGCAGGCATCCGCTCACGCAACAGGGCCAGGGCGGTCTCTGAGTCATAGCTGTCATCGACCGCGAGATAGCCCACCAGCAGCTGGTTGCCGGACGTGGTCTTGCGCACGGCCGCGGCGGCACCTGCCACGCCGGGCAGGCGCAGCAGTTGCCCGTCGATCTCGCCCAGCTCGATGCGGCGACCGCCGAGCTTGATCTGGTCGTCCGCGCGTCCGGCAAAGAGCAACCCGACCGGGTCGTTGACCACGACATCTCCGGAGCGATAGGCGCGCTCCCACCCCAGGGTGGGCATCGCGGCATACTTCTCCGCATCCTTGGCGGGGTCGAGATAGCGGGCCAGCCCGACACCACCGATGATCAGCTCGCCGGAGGCGCCCTCTGCGACCGGGTGCCCCTCACCGTCGACGACAGCCAGGTCCCAGCCGTCGAGCGGCAGTCCGATGCGGACCGGGTCGCTCCCGTCCAGGATGACACCGCAGGCGACCACGGTGGCCTCGGTCGGGCCGTAGGTGTTCCACACCTCGCGACCTGGAGCCTGCAAGCGCGCCGCCAGCTCCGCGGGGCAGGCCTCTCCACCCATGATGAGCAGGCGCACCCGGTCCAGTGACGAGGGTGGCCACAGCGCGACGAGGGTGGGCACCGTGGAGACAATCGTGATGTCGTTGGCGACCAGCCAGGGACCGACGTCCACCCCGGAGCGGACCAGGGACCGAGGCGCGGGGACCAGGCACGCGCCATAGGCCCACGCCAACCACATCTCCTCACAGCTGGCATCAAATGCGACCGAGAGGCCGGCCATGACCCGGTCCCGGGGACCGATCGGGTGCTCCTGCAGGAACATCCGTGCCTCGGCGTCGACGAAGGCGGCGGCGCTGCGGTGCGTGACGGCCACCCCCTTGGGGGTGCCGGTCGAGCCCGAGGTGAAGATGACCCACGCGTCGTCCTCGGGTCGTGGCCGCTCCCCCGGCGTCCCCGTCGGACCACCGGCGCGGGGGGTGATGCTCAGGTCGTTGCCGAGGACCGCGGCCACATCGGCCTCGGCAAAGACCACCTGAGCCCGCTCGTCGGGGTCGTCCGCGTCGACGGGCACATAGGCGGCGCCGGCCAGCAGGGTCCCGATGATGGCCACATAGAGGTCGGTCGTGCCGGACTTGATCCGCACCCCGACCCGGGCTCCGCGACCGATCCCGGCCTCGGCCAGCCGCCCGGCCAGCTGCTCCGCCGTGTCCAGGAACTCGGCATAGGTCAGGGTCTGGGCGCCACTGTCCAGGGCGAGGGCGTCCGGTGCGTCCTCGACTGTGCGACGGAAGACGTCGAGCAGGGTCCGCGGCGCCGGGGCACGGTCCCCGGCGAGAAAGACTGCGGGGATGCGGGGCGCACGCTCGGTCACCTGCTGAGTCTGCAACGCTGAGGTGAACAGGAGGTGCCGACCCGTCGGCGCGTGACGATCGTGTCGGGACCGCCGTGCGCCGTGCCGGCTGACTCACCCATCACGTCTGCGCTCACAGGAGTTTGAGCACCGACTCGACGGCTTCCTTGGCGTCACCGAAGAGCATCCGCGTGTTGTCGCGGAAGAACAGCGGGTTCTGCACCCCGGCATAGCCGCTGGCCATCGACCTCTTGAGCACCACGACATCCTGGGCCTTCCACACCTCCAGCACCGGCATGCCGGCGATGGGCGAGCCGGGTTCGTCGACCGCGGCCGGGTTGACGGTGTCGTTGGCGCCGATGACCAGGACGACGTCGGTGTCCGGCAGGTCCGCGTTGATCTCGTCCATGCCGAGCACGATGTCGTAGGGCACCTTGGCCTCGGCGAGCAGCACGTTCATGTGGCCGGGCAGCCGCCCAGCCACCGGGTGGATGCCGAAGCGGACCTCGGTGCCCTGCTTGCGCAGACGGGCAGTCAGATCCGCGACGGGATACTGCGCCCGGGCCACCGCCATGCCATAACCAGGAGTGATCACGACGGACTTCGCGGCACGGAGCAGCTCGGCGACCTCCGCCGCGTTGGACTCCCGGTGCTCGCCGTAGTCCTGGTCCCCCTCGAAGGTCGCACCCTCGCCGCCGAAGCCACCGGCGATCACCGAGATGAACGAGCGGTTCATGCCCTGGCACATGAGATAGGACAGGATCGCACCCGAGGAGCCCACGAGCGCGCCGGTGACGATGAGCAGGTCGTTGCCGAGCATGAAGCCGGCCGCTGCGGCGGCCCACCCTGAGTAGCTGTTGAGCATCGAGACGACGATCGGCATGTCTCCACCACCGATCGAGGCGACCAGGTGCCAGCCGAAGGCCAGCGCGATCACCGTCATGAGCACCAGCGGCAGCAGCGCGTGGCTCATCACGAACCAGGCGAGCAGCCCGGCCGAGACCAGCAGGGCCACCAGGTTGAGCAGGTGACGGTGCGGGAGCATCAGCGGGTTGGAGTTGATCCGGGCGCTGAGCTTGAGGGCAGCGACCACGGATCCGGTGAAGGTCACCGCGCCGATGAAGATGCCGAGGAAGACCTCGACGAGGTGGACGGTCTCCTCCGATCCGGTCAGCAGCCCCGGCTCGAGGTAGGCGTTGTAGCCGATGAGCACGGCCGCGATGCCGACGAAGCTGTGCAGCATGGCGATCAGCTGCGGCATCCCGGTCATCTCCACCACGCGGGCACGCCACAGGCCGATGCTGGCTCCGAGGGCCATCGCCGCGATGATGAGCGCGAGGGTCAGCCCGGGGTTGTCGGCGCGCTCGACGGCCAGCCAGATGGTGGCTCCCAGCGCGATCGTCATGCCGACGATGCCCAGGGCGTTGCCGCGCCGGGCGCTCTCGTGCTGGGACAGGCCAGCCAGGGAGAGGACAAAGAGCACCGCGGCGATGATGTATGCCGCTTGCACCAGGTTGAGGCTCATACCGCCTCCTCCCTGCGGAACATGCGCAGCATCCGCCCGGTCACCGCGAACCCGCCGAAGACGTTGATGCTGGCGACCACCGTGGCGCCCAGCGCCAGCACACGGACCAGGAGGTTGTCGTTGCCGACCTGCAGGATCGCCCCGACCAGGATGATGCCGCTGATGGCGTTGGTCTCAGCCAGCAGCGGCGTGTGCAGCGCGTGCGTCACATTGCTGATGACATAGAAGCCGACGATGACGGCCAGGGCGAAGACCGTGAAGTGCCCGAGGAAGGCGGGTGGCGAGACGCTCGCGACGAGAGCGAAGAGCACGGCCGCCAGTCCGCCGGCAAGCATCCTGCGACGGGGGTCTCTGGAGGGTGGTTTCGTGGCGGGCTCAGCGGTGGGCTCCGCGGCTGGTTCCGGTGCGGGAGGGGCCGCTGACACCGTGACCGGGGGTGGCGGCCAGAGCACGTCGCCCTGGTGGGCGACGGTCAGCCCTCGTTGCACCTCGTCGTCGAGGTCGAGGACGAAGGTGCCGTCCTTGCCCGGGGTCAGCAGAGCCACCAGGTTGACGATATTGGTGCCATAGAGCTGCGAGGCCTGGGTGGGCAGTCGCACCGGCAGGTCGGTGTAGCCGACGATCTTGACGCCGTTGTGGGTGCTCACCACCTGACCGGGCTCGGTGAGCTCGCAGTTGCCACCGTTGCGGGCGGCCATGTCGACGATGACGCTGCCCGGGCGCATCGCTGCGACGGTGTCGGCGGTCACGAGCTGGGGAGCGGGCCGGCCGGGGATGAGCGCCGTGGTGATGACGATGTCGGCGGCGGCGCACTCGCGGGCATAGACCTCCATGGCTCGCCGCTGCAGGTCCTCACCCATCTCCTTGGCGTAGCCGTCGGTGCTGGTGTCCTGGTCACTGAGGTCGATCTGGACGAACTCGGCGCCCATGGACTCGACCTGCTCACCGGTCTCGGGACGGATGTCAAAGGCACGCACCACGGCGCCGAGGCTGCTGGCGGTCCCGATGGCGGCCAGGCCGGCGACACCGGCCCCGATCACAAAAACCTTGGCCGGTGGCACGGATCCGGCAGCGGTGTGCTGGCCCGTGAACACCGAGCCATACTCATGCGCGGCCTCGATGACGGCCCGGTAGCCGCCGATATTGGTCATCGACGACAGGACGTCCAGCGACTGGGCCCGTGAGATGCGGGGCACGGCGTCCATGGCCAGGGCAGTGACCCCCTGTGTCGCCAGCAGCTCGAGCAGCTCCGGGCGCTGCGCGGGACTCAGCTGACTGGCCAGCACCGCCCCCTGGCGAAGCCGCCGGACCTCCTCCTCGTCGGGGGCGTCGATCTTGATGACCAGATCGGCATCCCAGACCCCCGGGCCGGGGTCGAGCGTCGCCCCCGCACCGGCATACAGCTCGTCGGGATAGCTGGCGCGCTCCCCGGACCCCTCCTGCACGATGACCTCGTGGCCGAGGGCTCTGAGCCGCCCCACCGTCTCGGGAGTCGCGGCCACGCGGGTCTCGCCCGGGGTGGACTCCGTGGGAACACCGATCAGCACAAAGGCTCCTTTGCCTCGCCGCCGACGGGTTCACTCCCGCCGCAGTCGCACCTTACAAGGCGAGACCGACGTCACCGCAGGACGACGCGGACCCCGTCCTCGGACAAGGCAAAGGACACTGCAGACAGGTCCTCGACGACCAGATCCGCCAACGGCTCGAGCTCCTCGGCGGTCGAGGTGGTGACCACCGCGATCGTCGCGGCGCCAGCGGCGCGGCCGGAACGCAGCCCGGCCGGTGCGTCCTCGACGACGAGACAGCGGGTGGGGTCGACACCCAGTTGCTGTGCGGCGAGGTGATAGGGCTGGGGGTCCGGCTTGCCCCTGGTGATGTCATCGGCCGTGATCATCACCTCGGGCGCGGTGAATCCCGCGGCGGCCAGTCGCAGCTGGAGCAGCTCACGGCTGGCTGAGGTCACGATGGCGCCGCGCCATCCCACTGCGGCGACCGCCTCCGCTGCACCCGGCAGCGCGACGACACCCTCGAGGTCGGCCAGCTCGCGGCGGTCGATGTCGGCGGTGGCGGCCACCGGGTCCAGGTGCGGGGCGACCGCGGCGACGATCCCGCTGCTCGGCACGCCGTGGAAGCCGACCAGGGACTCGGGAGGCACCCCGTGGTCCACCGCCCACGCCACCCACGAGCGCACGACCGGTCCGCGTGAGTCGATCAAGGTGCCGTCATTGTCGAAGAGGACTGCGTCAAAGAGTTCGGTGGTGAGGTCGCGCACCGGGCCATCGTCTCAGGCGGACACATCCTTTCCCGCGGTGTCCCCCTCTGCCGTAGTGTCCCCGTCCTCGACGACCTCATACTTCCGCGTGTAGATCTCCAGCAGTGCGACGCCGAGGGCGGCAGCCGGAACCGCGACAAACGCACCGGCCACCCCGAAGAGAGCAGCTCCCAGCATCACCGAACCGAAGGCGATCGCCGGATGCACCTCCACGGCCCTGGCGCTGATGCGTGGCTCGAGGAGGAGGTTCTCGACCTGCTGATAGACCGTGGCGAAGATGAGGACGAAAAGCCCCTGGGCCGGATTCTCTCCGACCAGGCCGACCAAGACCGGCAGGGCAACGGCGATATAGGTGCCGATCGTGGGGACGAAGGCCGCCACCACCCCGGTCCAGATGCCCAACGGCAGCCAGTAGGGCATGTCGATGACCAACAGGAACAGCGAGGTTGCCACGGCCGAGCAGGCTGCCAGGACGACGCGTGCCGCCACATAGCCCCCCGTCTTGGCGATCGCCAGGTCCCAGACGGTCGTGAAGACCTCCTGCTGACCGGGTGGAAAGAGCCGGGCCAGCCAGCTGCGCAGCCGGGGGCCGTCTGCGGTCAGATAGAAGACGAAGAACGCGAACGTGAAGACGGAGAAGAGGCTGCCGAGCAGCGTGGCGACAACGCTGAACACGCCTCCGGCCACGCTGGTCGCCACCGCCCCGAAGTCCAGCGGCTCCCCCACGCGCTTGAGCAGTGCGTCGGTGTCGAGGTACTCCGAGAGCATGCTGTTGAGGCTGTCGACATAGGAGGGCAGGCTCTCGACGAAGGTCCGCAACTGCTCGGCCAGCATCCCGCCGAAGAGATACAGAAAGAGTGCTGCGGCGCCGGCCAGGGTCACCAGTACGACGAGCGTTGCCCAGCCACGCTTCATGTGCCGGGCCAGGCGACTGACCGCAGGCTCGAGGGCCAGGCTCGCCGCCCACGCCAGGATCACCATGCCCAGGATGCTCCCGCCGTCCCGTTGCACAAAGAGCAGGAGGCGGACGAGCAGAAAGACCGCGACGACCGTCCAGGCGACGCGCCAGACGTTGGCCCGGTCAAGGAGCAGCGTCGTCTGTGGGTTCGTCGTCTCAGCCGTGGTCTGTGGACTCGTCGCCTCAGTTCCGGGCTGGGAGCTAGGACGTCCGGTGGGGCGAGCGGCCTCGCGGGCCCGCTCACCCATATGTCAGTCTCCGGTGCAGCACGGTCCCGACACTAGTCGGGCCGCACCGGTCAGTTCAGGTGGCGCGCGTCAGTTCGCGCGCGACGCCATCTCGAGCAGTTCGTTGCGCACGTTCTCGGGCCGAGTGGCGATGGCCGCGAACAGGGTGCGCTCGGCGCGACGCTGACGACGCGCGGCGTTGCTGACGAAGAAGGTGCGGGCTGACTGGCTGATGCGGCGCATCGTGGCGGTTCCTTGCAGGTGGTGCGGAAATGGATGTGCCCGACTCCGGCGGCAGGTCACAGTTTGGTAACGGCCGACCCCGCCCGGGAATTCCGGAACGTGGCCAAGGCCACACCCTCCCCCGCAGCTGGCGCACACTCGCTGACGGCGTGGAGCGCATCCCTCTGCGGGACTAACTTCGCGAGCCGCCCGCGACGGTCTCGGTCTCAAGGGTGAACCCGTGCGCGCGGAGCCGTAGGACCAGCGCCTCCCCGAGGGCCGTCGCGGGTGTCAGCACGCCTCCGCCGGCTCCCTCGCCCGCGGCCAGCGCGAGAGCCGACTGGCCCAGCATGACTGCCGTGCCGTTATACCCGGGGTCGAGCGGGGCACCGACCATCGTGCGGTAGGTCACCCCCGACTCGCTCTGCGCGGTGATCTCCATCAGGAAGGCGCCACGGGCCCGCTGCTCGGGTGAGGGGCCCTGCCCAGGCGCTGGCAGGAGCCGGTCCAGCACCGCCCGGGTGGGGGCGAGCGACAGTCCCACACCCACCCCAGCGAGTGCCGCCATCGTGCCCGCGCCGCGGACCGCGCCCCGCACTCCTGCCCCGGTGTCCTGCAGCTCGCGATACCGGAAACGGGGGCCATAGCCCGTGGGGGTCAGGGCGTGCGAGCGCCGCACGATCGGCACGTTGAAGGAGCCCATGAAGAAGGGCACCCGCCACCGGTCGCTGCCGGGTTCCTGACGCACCGGGCCCAGGCCGCGACCCCGCCTCTGGGGCGCCTGCCGCTCCGTTCTCCCCTGCGCAGTGGCGCTCTGCTCAACCGTGTCGGGTGATCCGTTGCCGGACAGCGCATCCCGATCGGAGAGGAGCTGCGCCGCGCTGGCGTCGGCACGGACCGCCAACACCTGCTGACGCATCGAGTCGATGGTGCCACCCGACAGGCCTCCACGCAGCCGTCGGACCACCAGCTCGGTGTCGGTGAGTCCTCCTGCCCCGTCGGCGCGGGCCTGGCGCGCCGTGAGCCAGACGCCAAGGTCGGAGGGGACGGAGTCGAACCCGCAGGCATGCACGATCTGCGCGCCTGACGCACGTGCTCGCTCGTGCAGCTCCGACACGGTGCGGTGGACAAACAGGACCTCCCCGGTCAGGTCCGCGTAGTGGGTGCCGGCGTCGGCACAGGCCTGGGCCAGGGGGAAGCCGTAGACGGCATAGGGACCGACCGTCGTGGCGATCGCCATCGCCCGACCGGCGAGGGAGGCGGCGTCCCCAGGATCGGTGACGTCGACCGTCAGCAGCGGCCAGTGCCGAGCCGACTGCGGCAGCTCCTCCCGGAGGCGCTCCAGCCGCTCGGTGGAGCGCCCGGCGAGGGCGATCCGCATCCCGTCCGGGGCCTCGGCGGCGAGGTGGGCAGCGGTCAGTCGTCCGACGAAGCCGGTCGCACCCACCAGGATCAGGTCGAAGTCACGGGTCATGAGACCCATCGTCCCAGGCGAACGCCGCTGTGGCGTGGTCGAGCGGTGCTCACCTCTCAGGGCGCTCCCTAGCTCGGGAACACCTAACGTCGGAGGATGAAGCACCAACCCGTTGCCCTCGTCGCCGGAGGATCACGCGGCCTGGGACTGCTCATCGCCGAGGAGCTCCTGCGCCGCGGGCACCAGGTGGCGATCTGTGCCAGGACACCCGCAGACCTGACCCGCGCCGAGCAGTCTCTGCGCAGGCACGGGAGCGTGCGCAGCTATCCCTGTGACGTCCGCGACCCGGACCAGATCGACGCCCTCGTCGCGCGTGTGCGCTCGGATCTGGGACCTGTCGAGGTGCTGGTCACGGTGGCCGGCATCATCCAGGTCGGACCGGCCGAGGCGCTCTCCGAGCAGCACTTCCAGGACGCGATCGACACCATGCTGTGGGGGCCGGTCCGACTGGCCCGGGCCGTCCTGCCCGAGATGCGCAGCCGGGGCTACGGGAGGATCGGGACCGTCACCTCCATCGGCGGCAAGGTCGCGCCACCACACCTGCTGGCGTATGCCGTGGCCAAGTTTGGTGCCGTGGGGTTCAGTGAGGGCCTCGCGGCGGAGTTGGCCGGCACGGGCGTGACGGCGACGACGATCGTGCCCGGCCTGATGCGCACCGGATCGCACGAGCGCGCCCACTTCGTCGGGGACCAGGGAGCGGAGTATGCGTGGTTCGGACCGGCTGCCTCACTGCCCCTGTTGACGATGTCCGCAGAGCGTGCGGCACGCAAGATCGTCAGCGCCGTGCTGGCCGGGCGGCCGCTGGTCACGCTGACCCCGCTGGCCAAGATCGCCACCCGGGTGCACGGGCTGGCGCCAGCGACCACGGTGCGGCTGCTGGGGCTGACCAACCGGCTCCTCCCGTCCGCACCACCATCCTCGTCACACCGGCAGGGCGACGACGCCGTCCCTGCGACCCTGACCGGGCGTGAGGCACGCACCACCCTCAGTCGCCCCGCCCGGGCTGCGGTCGGGGCCCTGACCGTGCTGGGCAGCCGCGCGGCGAGACGTCACAACGAGAGAGGCCAGTGATGACACCAGCACCGGAGACGATGGACCGCGGTCTGCTCGAGCTCTATCTCAATGACCACCTCTCCGGAGCCACCGCGGGACTTTCCCGCGCGCAGCGCATGGTGAGGGCCAACGCCGACCTGCCCATCCATGCGGGCCTGCGACAACTGGCCCAGGAACTCGCCGAGGAGCACGACCGGCTGCGTCGACTCATCCACGAGCTGGGTCTGACCCAGAAGTCGTATCGCCAGGTCCCCGCCAAGGTCGGCGAGGTGCTCGGCCGACTCAAGCTCAACGGCAGACTCCTGCGCCGCTCGCCGATGACGCCCATCCTCGAGGTCGAGCTGTTGCGCGGGGCGGTCAATGCCAAGGCAGGCCTGTGGGAGTTGCTCGGTGCCAACGCCGGGTCCCTGGGCCTGGATCCGGCGGAATGGGAGGCGCTGGCCCGTCAGGCGGGCGAGCAGTCGGAGCTCTTGGCGCAGATGCACTCGCAGGTAGTTGCCCTGCTCACCCAGGACGGCTGACCAGCAGCGCAAGCGTGTAGCGTCCTGTGCATGGACCAGGTGACACTGCTGCACAACCCCCGGTGCTCGACCTCCCGCTCGGCCCTCGACCAGGTGGAGAGCGCTGGCGTCGAGGCAGAGGTGGTCCGCTATCTGACAGCGCCCCTCGACGAGGCCGCCCTGCGGGACCTCGTCGACAAGCTGGAGGACCCGGTCACCGACCTGGTGCGCCGCGACGCCGCCTTCGCCGCCCTCGGTCTCACCGACGATGACGTCGCGACCACCGATCAGGTGGTCGCGGTCCTGGCCGAGCACCCGCGCCTCATGCAGCGCCCGGTGCTGATCAGGGGTGACCGAGCGATCATTGGTCGCCCCAAGGAGCGGGTCCCGGCCTTCCTGTCCGACTGAGGGCCTCAGGTGGTCTGACCGGCCTCCCGCGCCAGCCGGGCCCCGCGGGCCATCTCCACCTTGGCCGCCCGCTTCAGGCGCATCCGCTGCTGGGGGTCACGCGCACCATCGAGCTGGGCCGGACCAAAGATGTGATAGCCCATATAGCGGAACTTCCACCAGAAGCGATACCAGAGGGACAGCCCCTCGTTCTTGCCCTTGCCTGCCATGGTGACTCCTCAGCCCGTTGAGCGTCCAATACTTAGTGCACTAATTATTGGTAGGCTACCGGTTATGATGCAGACCACCCAACCCAGGATCGACCCGGACGCCGCCCTGGCGTTGGAGGAGCAGGTGTGCTTTGCCCTCTCCGTGGCCGCCCGCAACGTCGTCGCGGTCTACAAGCCCATCCTGGAGCCGCTGGGGCTGACCCATCCGCAGTATCTGGTGATGCTGGCCATGTGGCAGCACGAGCCGGTCTCGGTGCGGGAGCTGAGCACCCTGCTGCACCTCGACCCGGCCACCCTGTCCCCCCTGCTCAAGCGGTTGGAGGCCAGCGGGCTGCTGCGCCGGGAGAGGAATGCCGAGGACGAGCGTGCCCTGGCGGTGACCCTCACCGAGCGGGGGCGCGACCTGCGCTCCGAGGCACTGACCGTGCCGCCGGCTGTCATGTCGCGCCTCGACATGGGACTCGAGGAGCTCGTCGCCCTGCGCGAGAGCCTGCACCAGGTGATCACCGCCACCAGGACCGCGCTGGCTGAGCCGGTCGCGGGGCGGGCCGAGCCAGTGGCGGTGCGGGCATGAGCCGGGTGGCGGTGGTCCAGGCCGGGTCGGTGCCCTTTGACACTCCGGCGACCGTGGCCAAGGCACTCACCCAGATCAGCGAGGCCGCCAGCGGCGGTGCCCAGCTCGTGGTCTTCCCGGAGGCCTATCTCGGCACCTATCCCAAGGGACTCACCTTTGGCAGCCCGGTGGGCACCCGGACCGCGGCCGGCCGCGAGGAGTTCCTGCGCTATGCCCGTGCAGCGGTCACCCTCGACGGGCCGGAGCTGACTGAGATCAGTGGGGCCGCCGCCGAGTCCGGCACCTTCGTCGTGATGGGGCTGATCGAGCGGCTCGGCGGCACGCTCTACTGCACCGTCGCCTTCATCGACCCGGTGGCCGGACTCGTCGGTCACCACCGCAAGCTCATGCCGACGGCGGCCGAGCGCCTCATCTGGGGCCAGGGTGACGGCTCGACCCTGCCGGTGGTTGACTCCCCCGCCGGCCGCGTCGGTGCCGTCATCTGCTGGGAGAACTACATGCCCCTGCTGCGCACTGCCATGTATGCGCAGGGAGTCGACCTCTACTGCGCCCCCACCGTCGATGATCGGGATGTCTGGCAGCACACGATGCGGCACATCGCCCTGGAGGGTCGCTGCTTCGTGCTGGCCGCCTGCCAGTTCATCCGGCTCTCGGACTATCCGTCGGACTATGCCTCCGCCATCCAGCCGGAGGACGACACCCTGATCCGTGGCGGCAGTGTCATCGTCGACCCGCTCGGAGAGGTGCTGGCCGGCCCGGTCTACGGTCAGGAGACCATCCTGTTTGCCGACGTCGACCTGGACCAGCGCACCCGCTCCCACCTCGACCTGGATGTGGTCGGGCACTATGCCCGGCCGGATGTCTTCCACCTGGCGGTGGATGACCGCCCCAGATCGGCGGTGACCTTCACCGGCGACCGCGCACCAGGCCACGCGGGGAGTATGCCGGCCAGCCGACCTTGACCTAGATCAAGGACTCCTGTGGGAGACAGGAGTAGACCGGTGTGCAGGAGGAATCATGAGCACACCGACCCGAATCCGTCACCACACACCCGACCTGCGGACACCGATGCCGCACGTCACGACGCCGCGCTGGGCGAGACCACAGCCCGCGATGCTGCCCCAGCCCTGGGACACCGCCCTGGCGGTGCGGCATACGCGCACCGATGAGGTCTCCCGCACCGCCCCGCGACTCTTCGTCGATCTCACCTCTCCCTGGGCCTATCTCGCGCACCTGCGCCTCGCGGACCTGGACGTGACCGTCGAATGGGCCGCCGTGCAGCGTGAGACGACCATCCCCCGCACGGGGCTGCGGGGCAACGGTCCCGCCCGGGACCACCTCGAACGACAGCTGGAGGCGGTGCGGGCCGAAGTGCGCGGTGACGAGGTGCCGACCCGGGTCCCGGCGGTCCTGCCCCACCCCCGCACGGTCGCTGCTGCCTATGCCGAGGCGGTGGACCTGGGAGTCGGGGCCGAGGCCAGGGCGGTGCTGCTCGAGGCCTACTGGCAGGACGGTCAGGACATCGGGGACCCGGAGGTGCTGCGCCGGCTGATGCCCACGGTCATCGTGGGTGAGCACACGCTGTGCACAGGTGACCCGCGACGAGAGTTCGGCTATCTCGTCTCCCCCGCTCGCGAGCCGCTCACCAACGAGGCCTATCACCAGCTCGCCCGCTGGCAGGAGCAGTGGGATGGCCTCGGACGCCCCGGCCCGCTGGCCCTGGTGGGTGCGAGCGGCACGGTCCGCACCGGAGTCGCAGCCCTGCGCGTGTGAGGCCTGCGCGGGTGAGGCCTGCGCGTGTGAGGCACGGCACCGACAGCTCAGCGCGGGGTCCGGTCACGGTCACCCCTGCTCGTCCAGCCGGGTCAGGACGTGCTGCGCCACCAGTGCGGCCGCGTCCTCGACCCCGCGATATCCCGGGAAGTCGTTGACGTCCACCACGACCGGGCCCGTCTCGGAGACCAGGACATCCACGCCCAGCAGGTCGAGCTGCGTCCGGTCGCGCACCTGACGGGCGAGGTCAATCAGTTCTGGTGCGGGCGTGAATGCGGCACCCTCGGTGGTGTGCCCGACGGCCAGCGGTGAGGGCTTGAGCAGCCCGCGCACCTCATCCCCGATGACATAGAGCTTGTGGTCGACCTCCCCGGCCACGACATAGTCCTGCACCAGATAGGGCGGGGGCAGTCCGCGGTCGATCTGCAGCTCCTGCGCCGTGCCGACCACGATGGACGCACCGCGACCGGGTCCGCTCGCCGACTTGACCACGCAGCGTCGCTCCCCCGCGGCGGCAGCGACCTCTGGCCAGGTGGACACGATCCGGGTGGGCGGGACGGGCAGTCCCTGCAGGGCGCGCATCATCGCGACCCGGTCGCTCAGTTGGAGGACGCCGGGATAGGAGTTGACCAGGACCGTGCCCGACAGGTGCAGCTCCCGCACCAGGTCCAGCCCCGCAGAGTTGAGGCCGCGATGCACCACGAGTCTGGCTGCGTCGAGGGCGGTCTGGTCGACGCGGTCATCGTGCGGGAGGTGCACCGAGGCGTCGACCCCTGCCGTCCCCAGTCGCTCGATGACCTCGGGAAAGATCGTCGATGGCTTGGGCGGCTTGCCGAGCACGAAGGCCACGTGGGACACGCCGCCCACCCTAATAGGCGAGAAATCCCAGGTCAGGCCAGGGTGGCGATCCACTCCCCCAGTGTCTGCGCAACCTCGGCCGGGCACTCCGCAGGAGCCAGGTGTCCGGCGTCCTCGACGATCCGCAGGGTGGCTCCGGGGATCGCCTGGGCCATCGCCTGCTGCGAGTCGGGATCGACCACCGCGTCGTGCCGGCCCCCCATGACCATCACGGGCCTGCCGATGGTGGGCAGCTCGCTGCGCAGGTCCACCTGGGCGAGCGCCTCACACACCCGCGCATAGGAGGCCTGGTCGGCCCGGGCCAGGCTGTCCAGCAGTGCGCGGGCACTGTCCGGGTGGGCCTCGGGGAAGCCGGGCCCAAACCACCGCTGCCGCGATCCCTCGATCATCGTGCTGGTGCCCGACCGACGCACCAGCTCGGCGCGCTCGGTCCACCCCTGTGCCGTGCCGATCTTGGCCCCGGAGCAGATCACCACACTGGCCCGGACCCGCGTGGGCTCGAGACTGCGCTCCCGGAGGGTCCGTCCCACGGCCAGGTCCAGCCCGACGACGCCGGCGACGCTGACTCCCGCGTGCACGAAGTCCGCCCCCGGACGGTGCTCATCGACCAGTGCGACGACGGCGGCTGCCAGGTCCGCGACCGTGAACGGCTGGTCCCGGGGCGGGCCCTCACCGTGCCCGGGCAGCTCCCAGCCCAGCACGTCGAGCTCTCCGCCGAGCTGCTGAGCACACTCCTGCCACAGCGGGACGACCCCGGTGCCCAGCGACGGGCCAACCACCACCAGGGGAAGGCCACGGTCAGGGGTCAACCAGTGGCCCTGCAGGGTGAGGGGGCTCTCGGGAGTCGTGGGCGGGCTGCCGTCATCGGCCCCGATCGGTGGCACGCTCATCTCGTTCCGTCCTCTCCCGCCAACGGCGGAGCTGGCGAGGCCCTAACGTATCGGGCCTCCGGCTCGACCGTCAGGTGCCTCTTGTCAGCAGTGCCCACCGTCCGGTTGACTCAGGAGCTCACTGCCGCAGCCCGGGAGGCCGTCATGACATCCACCGAGCTCGACGAGCACCGCACCCGCGCGCTGGCCGCCGGGTGTGCCCCGCTGGTCGATGCGATGGGACGACACCACCAGCACCAGGCGCACCTGCCGGCCCTGCAGAGTCCCACACCCGACCGGGTCCTTTTCGGAGCGGCGATCACGATCCAGTTCCTCCCCACTCTTGATGACCTGCCCGGGGCCGACCGGGGCTTCGGTGAGCTCTTCGCCGAGGCGGTGCGGGACGCACCCGAGGGTGCCGTCCTGGTCCTGAGCAGCGGCGGCTATCCGCACCTCTCACACGCTGGAGGGGTCAAGCTCGTGCGGGTCGCCAGTCACGGTCTGGCCGGAGTCCTGGCCGACGGCCAGCTGCGTGACTTCGCCGAGCTCGCCCAGCACGGTTTCGCCACCTGGTGCCAGGGCGAGGCGGTGCGCTGGGGCGGGGACAGTGTCATGCCGTATGCCGCGAACGTCCCCGTCGAGGTCGCCGGCGTCACGGTGGTGCCCGGCGACTACGTCTACGTCGACGCTGCCGGAGGGGTCGTCATACCGGCTGGGAGTCTTGCTGACGTGCTGGCCGAGGCGGAGCAGATCGTGGCCGATGACGAGGAGACACTGCGCCGGCTCCGCACCTCGCCGCAGTGACCGCACGGTCCTCACCTCTGGGCTGGCGGGAGTCGCGGACCGTGCTTACGGTGACCTCACGGTTCAGCAACGTGCCGTGACCACCCGAGTGTGAGGCAGTGACACCCTGCGCCCGCACTCCGGCCCCCCTGGAGTTTTCCATGGTGCTTCGCGTCGCGTCGGTGCCGTCCGCGCACGTCTATGTCCGCCACCTGTCGGTCGACCCCGACCACCGCGTCATCCGGCTGCCAGATCCCTCGCCCGGACCAGGGCTGCCCGCCGGCCAGTGGTGGCCACCGCGCATGCTCGACGCGGACTGGGTGCGCGAGCACGCTGACGAGTTTGACGTCATGCACATCCACTTCGGGTTTGACGCCGTCTCGCCCGATGAGCTCACCGCTCTCGTGCGCGAGCTGCGCGCGGCGGGCAAGCCCCTCGTCCTGACCGTCCATGACCTGCGCAACCCGCACCACAGCGAGCCGGGGCTGCACGAAGAGCAGTTGGCCGTCCTCGTGGCCGGTGCCGACGCCCTGATCACCCTGACGCCGGGGGCGGCACAGGAGATCCGGCGCCGCTGGGAGCGGGAGGCACACGTCCTGCCCCATCCCCACGTGGTGGAGGAGCCGAGGCTGCGTCGCCCCCGGCCGCGCCGCAGCGGCTTCGTCATCGGGGTGCACGCCAAGAGCGTGCGCGCCAGTATGGACCCGCTGTTCGACATCGACACCGTCGTGGAGGTGCTGCCCGACCTGCCCGGCGCCCGCCTGCAGGTGAATGCCCACACCGACGTGATGACCCCCGGGTCACCCCGTTATGAGAGGGCGTTGGCCGAGCGGCTGCGTGGGCTCGCCGCAGCCGGCGAGGTGGACCTGCACGTGCACGACTATCTCTCGGACGCCGACCTGTGGGACTACCTGCAGGGGTTGGACGTGTCGGTCCTGCCCTATCGCTTCGGCACCCACTCGGGCTGGCTGGAGGCCTGCTACGACCTGGGCACGGTCGTGGCGGCGCCGGACTGCGGCTTCTACGCCGACCAGCGTCCCTGCCTGAGCTTTCCGGCAGGCCCGGACGACGCGCGTCGGGAGGGTCTCGGACAGGCCCTGCTCACGGCATACGAGCAGCGGCCGGACTGGCGTGCTGACCCGGACCAGCGGGCGAGGGAGCGCGCCTTCCTCACCCAGGCACACCACGAGCTCTACTCCCGGGTCCTGGCAGGGAGCGTGGCGTGCACGTCGTGATCCTCGCGGCGGCCAGCCACCCACTGCGAGAGCCCTTCGCCGGCGGCCTGGAGTCGCTGACCTGGCACCTGGTGCGGGGCCTGCGCGAGCGCGGGGTGGAGGTGACGCTGTTCTCCGGTCCCGGCACTGACCCCGATCTCGGGGCCCACGAGATCCTGGTCGAGCCGCTGGACCTCAGCGACGCGGCGCGGCGTGACGTCGCCATGCCGGCCGAGCGGTGGCTGCGCGAGCACCACTCCTACCTGCAGGCGATGCTCGAGCTGCGGGACCGCACGGACGTGGACCTGATCCACAACAACAGCCTGCACTATCTGCCGATCGCCCTGGCCGCGACCGTGCCGATGTCCATGGTGACGACCCTGCACACCCCGCCCACGCCGTGGCTGGAGCCGGCGATCCGACTGATGGACCAACGTCGTGCCCAGTTCGTCGCCGTCAGCGGGCACACCGCACGGTCCTGGCGGCACGTCACCACACCGGATGTGGTCCTCAACGGGGTCGACGTGGATGCGTGGCGGCCGGGGCCCGGGGGATCCGACCTGGTCTGGTTCGGCCGGCTCGTCCCGGAGAAGGCACCGCACGAGGCCCTGAGCATCGCCCGACGCGCCGGCTACCGGATCCGGCTCGCGGGCCCGGTAGCGGACCGCGACTACTTCGAGGGTGCGGTTCGCCCGCTGCTGGGACCACACGCGGAGTATCTCGGACACCTCGGCACGGCGGACCTGGCCGCTCTGGTCGGTCAGAGTGCGGCGACCCTGGTGACGCCGGTGTGGGACGAGCCCTATGGACTCGTCGCCGCGGAGTCGCTCGCCTGTGGGACACCGGTCCTGGGTTATGAGCGCGGCGGCCTGCCAGAGTTTGTGCCACCGCACTGCGGGGTGCTCGTGCCAGGAGGCGACGTCGCGGAGGCGGCACGTCAGGTGGATGCGGCGACCGGCCTGCACCGCGTGGCCTGCCGCCGCCAGGCGGAGCAGCACTGCTCCATCGACCGGATGATCGATGCCTATCTGGAGGTCTACTCCCGACTGCTCAGCCCGGGACGGGCCGCGTGATCGGCTACTACGCCCACCATCAGGGTGCTGGTCACGTCACCCGGCTGCAGTCCATCGCAGCCCACCTGGAGCAGGAGGTGGTCTGGGGGCTCAGCTCGCTGCCCCGCCCGCCCACGTGGAGCGGACCGTGGACGCACCTGGCGCATGATGACGCACCGGGCGCCGAGATGTCGATGGACGTGACCGCCGGTGGCGTGCTGCACTGGGCGCCGCTGGGACACCCGGGGCTCAGCCACCGGATGAGCCAGCTGGCGGAGTGGGTCCATCGGCACCGCCCCAGGCTGCTGGTGGTCGACGTGTCCGTCGAGGTCGCACTGTTTGCCCGGCTGATGGGCGTGCCGACGGTGGTCGTCGCCCTCCCGGGCCTGCGCACGGACCGGGTGCATCAGCTCGCCTACGACTCCGCCTCGGCGCTGCTCGCGCCGTGGCCGGAGGCGGCGCACGGTCACGACTGGCCGGCCCACTGGTCGCAGAAGGTGTGGTGTGTCGGGGGCATCTCCCGCTTCGACGGGCGAGAACCGCTCCCGCAGCCCGGGCCCCGGACCCGGCGTCGGGTGCTGGTGGTGTGGGGCAGCGGTGGACGCTCGGTCCATGACGCCGCCGTCGCGCAAGCCGCTGCCGCCACGCCGGGCTGGGAGTGGGTGGAGCGGCGCCCTGGCTCGGCACCCTCGGTCGACCTGTGGGCCGACCTGGGGGCGGCGGATGTCGTGGTCTGTCACGGTGGGCAGAACGCCGTCGCGGAGGTCGCGGCAGCGCGTCGGCCCGCGGTGGTCGTTGCCCAGGATCGTCCATTCGGGGAGCAGGAGGCGACGGTGGCGGCCCTGGAGCGGTTGGGTCTGGCCGTGGGGCTGTCCCAGTGGCCCCCGGCGGACCAGTGGGTGGCCCTGGTGGAGCGCGCTGCCCGGCTGGGCGGCGACGGCTGGGGGCGCTGGTCCAGCGGCGAGGGCGCCCGCCAGGCCGCCTCTCACCTGACCCGGTGGGGTCTGAGTCCCAGCGGACTGTCGGCATGACGCAGCGGATCGCGGTGATCACTATCGTGCACGGCCGTCAGGAGCACCTGACAGGGCTGCTGTGGGGACTCGGGCGGCAGGAGCGTCCGCCGGACCTGTGTGTCGTGGTGGCCATGGACGACCCCGAGGTGGCGTCGGTGGTCACCGGCTGGACTCCGGAGGTGACCCAGACACTGGTGCCCAGCATCCCGGGTGCGCACGAGGGGCTGCCTCTGGCGGCTGCCCGCAATGTCGGGGCGCGCACGGCCCTCGAGGCCGGGGCAGACGTACTGATCTTCCTGGACGTGGACTGCATCCCCTCTCCCACGCTGGTGCGCAGGTATGCCGAGACGCTGGCGGCCGTGGCCACGTCTCCACGACCCGGTCCCACCGTTCTCGCGGGTGAGGTGACCTATCTGCCCCCGGTGGCACACCCGCGCGACTACCGCCGCGCCGACCTGGCGGCTCTGGCCCGACCCCATCCGGCCCGGCCGAGCCTTGCCGCCGATGAGGTGCGTCCCGGACAGGATCTGCGGCTGTTCTGGTCGCTGTCCTTCGCCGTCGGGACGGCCGACTGGGTCCGGCTCGGCGGATTTGACGAGGGTTATGTCGGCTACGGGGCCGAAGACACCGACTTCGGGCAGCGGCTGGGCGCAGCAGATGGTCAACTGCTGTGGGTCGGCGGTGCGGCCGCCTTCCACCAGCACCATCCCTCCCCCACGCCGCCCCTGCAGCACCTGGCGTCAATCGTCGCCAATGCCAACCGGTTCCGCCGACGGTGGGGTTGGTTCCCGATGGCCGACTGGCTGGAGCAGTTCCAGAGGCTGGGCCTGGCCGAGCAGGACCCGCACACGCAGGAGTGGCTGGTGCTCACGCACGGGCCCGAGTGACTCACTCCAGGATGCGCACCCAGTTGGGGCCGCGACCGATCTCGGCAGTTCCCAGCGAGGTGAGGACACCATCATCCTCGACGCGGAGGAGCTCGGCGCGGGTGGACCTCTCCCCCACGCTCACCACGAATCGTCCGTCTGCCGTGACGTTGAAGCCGCGCGGCTGCTGCTGAGTCGGTGCGAAGTGGGCTGGCTCGCCGAGCCGCCCGGAGGCGTCGACGGGGATCGAGGCCAGCTCGGAGGAGCTGCGCTCGGAGGTGATCAGCCATGATCCGGCACGGTGCAGGTCTGCGCCCCAGACGAGGTGCTCCTGCACCGGGTCCGCACCGAGCCGGCTGTGCGCCAGTCCGTGCCGTGGGTCGACGATGCTGACCGCCTCACCGGAAGTCAGCGAGCCGTCGGCAGCCCGGTCATAGCGGATCGCCTCGCCGGAGAACTCGGTCACCAGGTAGGCATGGTCGCCGTCCACCACCAGGTGCCGCGGACCCGAGCCCTGCGGCGCCGCCACGGTGGGCGGATCGAGCGGGGTCAGCGTGCCGCTGGCGTCCAGGTTGAACTGTGCGACGAGGTCGTCACCGAGGGAGACGAAGTAGGCGACGGGGCCGCCCTCTGCGGCGGCTGGCACGACGCAGTGCAGGTTGGCAAAGCTGACCTGCGGTGTGGACTCCCCGAGGCGGACCTGCTCCTCGTGCTGCACCGGCCAGGCACGCCCCGACCCGCCGCCGTAGGACGCGCCCAGGAGCACAGTCCCCTCGTGCGCCAGCGACAGATAGGTCATGCTGTGCTCGCTGGCAGTGCGGGACAGCTCCTCGAGCGCCCCCGTGGTGCGGTCCAGGCGCAGGGTGGCGATCCCGGGCTGATCCCCCTTGTATGCCGCGTGCACCAGGTCGCGGTCCGGGTCCACCGCGAAGGTGCTGCACCCGGTGAGCCCCGTGGTGGTCTTCAGCACCTCGAGCCGAGGAGCCTCGCCACGGTGCAGGCGCAGCGCGCTGATGGAGCCGTCGTCGGCATTGGCAATCAGGATGAGTTCGCTCACCTGTCCACCATAGGACGGTGTTCAGAATTGTGGTCGCCAGCGGCACGTCCACCGCCCTCCGGCTGAAGCCGTCCACCTGGCCGCAACACCCGCGCGGCGACCTCCGGGCGCAGCAACGACTGGGGTGGGTCGAGCAGTGCGGTCACCCGCATCAGCGACCTGCCCCGACTCGCCGGTGATCAGCGTCTGGGCGTGGCGCAGCTCCTCGTCACGCCCCACGACGAGGCCGCCCCGGCCCTGCAGCCGGTCCGAGACCGTCGGTCTCACAGCGTCATTGTCCACCCGGCTGGCCCTTCGCGCTCGATGCTGCCCGGAGTGCGGTGGGCCCGGAGCGCCACGGGGTCGCTCCCGTGGACGGCCTCCGGGCCAGCCAGCGGCACCGGCTAGAGCTGGCGCCGTCCCCAGGTGAGGGCGTGCACCGGGGTGAGGTCCGCGGTGCCCAGGTCGGTGAACCCGTGCCGGGTCAGGAGGTCGTCGTAGGCGGACGTCGGCAGCAGCTGGTCGTCGATCTGCGCCTCGAAGAACTGGATCCCGGACATGATCCGGCCCGGGACCGTCCGCAGGCCCTCGTCCGACTGCGGGAACGGGAAGTCTGAGACGACGAACCAGCCGCCCGGCTCAAGCGCGCTCAGGACCCGACGGGTGGTCAGGTCGATGTCCCGGCACTCGTGCATCGAGATGTTGTTGACCACCAGGGCGGCTTCTGCCGGGAGCTCCATCTGCTCCAGCGGCTGGCACAGCACCTCGACCCGGTCGATGAGGCCGGCGTCCACGACCCGCTGCCGGGCACGCGCCGCCGAGTGGGAATCACCGTCGACGCCGATGATCCGGGAGCTCGGGAAGTGCTCGGCAAGACGGAGCAGGCCGGTGCCCGCGCCGCAGGCCGAGTCCACGATGAGGCCGCCGTCTGCGAGTCGCTCTGTCAGGCCCGGGACCAGCGCGAGCCCGCCGGGCACGAGCCTGGTGTAGAACGGTCCGCCGGTCCCGGAGACCGCATCGATCCAGGCATGGCTGGTGTCGCTCCACCACATCCGCTCTCCCGACACGAGCGTCTCGGAAAACCGGCCGAACATCTCCGGTTGCTGGACCAGGGGGAACATGCCGCCGACATAGGCGGGCGAGGTCGGGTCGAGAAGAAGCGTGGCCAGGTGGGGGGCCAGCCGGTAGCCCTCGCCCGCACGCTCCAGGACGCCTGCACCGAACGCTCCCCGGCACCACACGGAGGTGTAGAACTCGTCTGTGTCTCGGCTGTCAGCGAGCTGCCGGACCGTCAGTCCTGGGTGCTCGGCCAGGGCCTCGAGAAAGCCGGCGTTCTGGCCGATCGCGATGATGCGCGTCGCCATGTAGCCGGCGACGTTGCCGACCAGGACGCCAGCCTGCTCGGGCACCGTCGGTCCGTCGGTCAGCGGCGGGGCTGTGGCGGACTCCGCCGAGCCGGTGGTCGTGGCCGGAGCAGGAAGCGTGGTGGACATGCGGAACTCCTCTGTGACGGGTGAACGTGCTCCCTCCACGGTGACCCCCCGGCATACGTCCCGGACAGTGCCAGTTCTGAACCGCTCCGGTTCTCGATCTGTATCATTCCTGACCTCGCTGCGGGTGCGTGAGCCGACAGGCACCGACAACTCTGGTCCGGGCGTCCCCAACGCGCGTAGGCTGCTGGATGGGAGGCGCGAGATGCACGGATACGGTCAGTTCTGTCCCATCGCCAAGACCATGGAGCTGCTCGATGAGCGGTGGACCGTGCTCATCGTCAGGGAGCTGCTCTCCGGCAGCCACCACTTCAACGAGTTGCGTCGCGGTGTCCCACGGATGTCCCCTGCTCTCCTGTCCAAGCGGTTGCGCGACCTGGCCCGTGCGGGGATCCTCCTGCGACAGGAGGACGGCGGCCGGGTGCGCTACGAGCTGACCCCTGGCGGTCGCGCCCTGGCACCGGTCATCGAGGCACTCGGCGCGTGGGGCATCCGCTGGATGACGCAGCTCGGGGACGAGGACCTGGACCCGCACCTGCTCATGTGGGACATCCGACGCAACGTGGCGCTCGAGACGGTTCCCGACGGTCGCACCGTGATGAGCTTCCACTTCACCGACCTCCCTGCGCGCGGCCATGATCGCTGGTGGATGGTCGTCCACCGAGATGACGTCGAACTGTGCGACTTCGACCCCGGCTATCCGACAACCGTGCAGGTGACCGGCCCGCTCCGCACCATGGTCCGCGTGTGGCGCGGCGACGTGAGCTGGGCCCATGCCCAGCGGGATCACGGGCTGCGACTGGAGGGCAGTGCCTCGGCCCAGGCTGCCCTCCCCGCGTGGCTGAGCCTGTCCGCCTTCGCCCGGATCGAACGTCCGTCACTCCCCACTGTGTAGTCGCGGACGAGGCCGGGCTCGCCTACCGCGACCTAGCTTTTTCCCTCGAACAGAGTTGCCCTAAACTCCGCTCATGTTGATCATCGGTCTCATCCTGTTCGGCATGCTCGTAGGAGCCGGTGCCCAGTTGCTGCTTGGTCGAGGAAGCCGGGGAATCGACTGGAGTATGGCCGTCGTGGCCGGACTCGTGGGGTCCTTCGTCGGCGGTCTGCTCAGTAGCACACTGGCGGGTGACGGTTTGGCCCTTCGTCCAAGCGGCATCATCGGCTCTTTGGTGGGTGCCGTCATCGTCACTGCCACCTGGCGGTACGTCACAGATCGTCGTCGCCGGGGCTGAGCAGCTCGGCCGAGACCCTTGACCTCGAGCGAGAGTCCCGGGTGACTCCTTCTTCCCCCGCGGTATCGCTGCGCACTGGGTGCGCCCAGGTTGCTGGGTTGCCACCGACAGGTGACCGCGGCGCTGGAATTCACCATCTGGAATTCGCCATGGAGGACCCTTCGGCCATGATCGTTCCGTTCGTCGCAGAGACCGGGTCACGCGGCTGCGTTGGGGTGGACGTGAAGGGACTGCAACCGTACAAGTGAGGCCTTGGGCGTGTCTCCCTAAGGTCCTGACGGTGGTCCCGACGTTGCGTATGGCGGTGTAGTGCCGTCGGATGATGAGCCGTCGGGGGAAAGGAGACCCATGGTGATGTATGCCAGCGCTCCCAGAATCAGCCCGAAGCCGATCCAGATCGCCCAGAATGCCCATCCGCGCCGCAGGTGTTGCCCGACAAGGCCGGCGACGAGGATCAAGGGGCCAACGCACCAGCCGAAGAACCCGAAGATGGAGAGGCCGAGGCCGACAGGGATGGCGAGCACGGCTACCACCGCTATACCCACAGTGAACTGCGAGTCACGTACGCGCGGCTGGATGGTGCCGGGTCCTGTCATGCCTGACCACCTCCACGGTCTCCGGGGTGCCCGCGTCCCGGTTGCCTCAATGCCATCTACCGTAGCGCGCGGAGCCAGATCGTGATGCGCGGAGGACGACGCCGCCTCGGTAGGTCAGGGCGAGCTTGTCGTAGGGCGTGGCCAGGGCGCGTGCGTCCTGGAAGCTGTGCCAGACCAGCGGGTGTGAGTCCCGTCCCGGTAGGTACCGGAGCGCCGGGTAGCAGGCCCCAGTTCGTCGGAGAGATCTGGCGGGCCGAGCGGGGTGTCGAGAGCCTCTTCGGAGGGAGCAAGTGTGCGGGCCGTAAGGGGAGCCACCCCTCCCCCGGAATGCGGTCCCGGCGAGCCCGGCCGCCTAGGTCCACCAGCCCTCATGAAGGCGAGCGGCACAGTGCATCAGGTCCCTCCGCCCTGGCTAGGCCGGGAGCACGTAGAAGTACATGAGCAACAGATGCAAGGCAGCCGCCACGACGACCAGCGTGTGCCACAACTCGTGGAACCCGAAGACACCAGGACGCAGATTGGGCCGTTCCACCACATAGATCACGAATCCCACGCTGTAGACGATCCCGCCTGCCGCCATCAGTGCTATGGCCCCGGGAGGCAGCGCCGACGGGTCGGCACCCACGAGCAAGACCGTCAACCAACCGAGCGAGATATAGAGCGTATTGGTCACCCACTTGGGCAGTTGGCGCCACACTGACCGCGCCACGATGCCGAGGATCGCGATCGCCCAGACGACTCCGAACACGGTCCACCCGAAGGTGTTGCGGAAGAGCACCAGGACCAGTGGTGTGACCGTTCCGGCGATCAGGAAGAAGACTGACGTGTAGTCAAGGGTGCGCAAGAGCGAATTCACGCCCGGGCTGTGGTCGATGCCGTGGTGCAGAGCACTCGCGACGAACAAGGTGATCAGTGACAAGCCGTAGACACTGAACCCTACGATCTTCCACGGGTCCCCCTGCTCCCCCGCCAAGGCGATCAACAGAGCAGCACCAGCGACTGCCAGAACGGCACCGAACAGGTGCGAGAAAGTGTTGAACCGCTCGTCGGTCACGTGCACGCTGCCATCCCGACTGACCCCACTCACGTTCCCGGCCTCCACCTCACGCGCCTCCTCTCAAGAGCCATCGTCGAACCTGGGCCGATTCTTCTCAAGAGTATGCCGTCGCGATAGGAACTGGACCGTTGACGCTTCCCGAGGCAGAATGGCAGGATCATGCTGCCGCATCGCAGCTCCAGGGACCGCCTCATCGAGCGGGTGGCCGGGATCTGCGCGCGTGCCCAGGACCCGCTGGACCTCTTCGAGCGGGTGGCCGATCTGGTGCGCGAGGAGGTCCCCTACGCCGCCGGTGGCTGGATCCTGATCGACCCCGACACGATGCTGATGACCGGCGTCTACGCCGAGCACGTGGACCACAGCCTGCACCGGGACCTGATCGCCTGCGAGCTCACGGTGGAGGACATCAACAAGTTCTGGGAGCTGGCTCGCGACGGGGTCGCGGCGGTCGCGTTGAGCGCGAGCACCGACGGTGACCTGGCCCGGAGCGCCCGGTGGGCCCAGATCTACGGGCCCAACGGCTATGGCGACGAGTTGCGGGCTGTTTTCGCCACCGGGCGGGTCGCCTGGGGCCACGCCTGCCTCACCCGCGCCGCAGAGGACCCCTTCTTCACCTCGAAGGACGTCGAGCTGATCGCGGCCATTGCGCCGCACCTGGGCAACGGCATCCGCACCTGCTATCTGCTCGGGGACCTGACCGGCGGCGATCCGGTCGATGCCCCCGCCCTCATCGTGCTGGACGACGACGGCGCGGTCGTCTCGCTCACCCCGCAGGCGCAGGAGTGGTTGGGCCCACCGGAGGAGGTGGACGCCACCATCGTGCTCCACGAGGTGGCGCAGCGGGCCCGGTCCCTGGCGGACGGCGCACGCCAGGATGAGCACGGGAGCGACCGTCCCGCGCTTGCCAGGGCGCGGTCGCGCAGCGGCGAGTGGCTCATCATCCGTGGTGCCCGGCTCGCCGCCTCGGACGGCGAGCGCAGTGGCACGACGGCGCTGGTGCTCGAGCCCGCTCAGCGCGCGGACCTGGCACCGCTCCTGCTAAGTCTGCACCAACTCACCGACCGGGAACGCGAGGTCACCCAGCTGCTGCTCGTCGGGATGTCGATCGCGGAGATCGCCGAGCAGCTGTGGATCACCCCCGCGACCCTGCGCGGGCACGTGAAGTCGGTTTTCGCGAAACTCGGGGTGTCGAGCCGCCCCGAGCTCGCCGCCCTGCTCTCTCACGAGCCGCGATCTCGCGTGCGATCCGTCGCGCCTGTCGCCCGACGAAACCCGTGAGTCCGGGCCGATAGACATAACCCACGAAACGGAGCCCCGGCAGTGCCTCGTCGCCCGAGGCGACCGTCGGCATCCCGCGCTCGCCCAGCACGTCGAGGTGACCGACGAGCGGTTCCAGGCCGGTCATGTAGCCGGCCGAGAGGATCACCACCGAGCAGTCCACCTGGCGTCCGTCAACGAGTCGCGCGCCGTGGGTGTCCAGGCCGGTGACCTCGGGCACGATGGTGAAGGCGCCCTCACGGATCGCGTCAACGACCTCCTTGTCGATGACGGCTGTGCCCGCACCGCGCCGCTTGAGCCCGGTGATCGCCCCCTCGGTGGCCGGTGGCAGGCCGTGTGCAGAGAGGTCGCCGACGACCCGCCGCTGCATCGTGGCGAACATCCGGTCCACGAGCCGGGTCGGCAGGTGCAGGAACAGCGGGACGGGCAGGTCCGAGGGTGCACCGCCCATCACCCGGAAGATGATGTTGGGTGGGGTCCGGAAGGACAGGCTCACCCGGCCGGCGCCCCCGCGCGCCAGTTGGTGGGCAATCTCCAGCCCGGTCGACCCCGCGCCGACCACCACGACGTCCTGTCCGGCGAACGGCTCGGGGTTGCGATAGTCGCGGGCGTGCAGCACCTGCCCGGTGAAGGGACTGTCCACCGCCCAGCCCGGCGTGACCGGACTGTGGGCTAGACCGGCCGCCACAATCACGTGCCGGGCACGGACGGGACCCGTGCTGGTCTCCAGGCGCCACCCGTCGTCGTCCCGCTCGACCCGGGTCACCGTGACCCCGGTGCGGACGCAGACCTGGTGCGCCTCGGCATACGCCCTCAGGTAGGTGAGGTACTGGTCGCGGGTCGGGAACTGGCCCCACTCCCGGGGGAACGGGGACCCGGGCAGGGAGGAGTGCAGGCGGCTGGTGTTGAACCGCATGGCGTCGTAGCGGCCAACCCACTCGTTGGCCAGCTCCGACCCGCGCTCCAGCACCGTTGCCGACACGCCGCGGCCGCGCAGCTCAGCCGCACAACTCAGGCCCCCCGGCCCGCTGCCGATGATGAGCACCTCTTCGTCCATGACGCTCCCAATCTGTCGGCCGAATCTCGGCCGTGCAGTCAAGCGTCCTCGCAGGGTGGCGAGCGCACCATCCCTCAGGTGGGGGGTCTTGCCAGCCGGACTTCTCCCGGCCCTGGGTGGCATCACTCTGACAGTGCACGCAGGCGAGGGTTCGAGTCGGACATGTGCGGCTCGTGGGTGCTCGTGCCCAGCCCTGCGCACGTCCTGGGACCCCTGCCCATGCCCGGAAACGAGAACCAAACGGGCACATGGCGGGCATAAGAAAACGGCTGGTCAGCGGAAATACCGTCTGACCAGCCGTTTTGGAAGTGGGCGATACTGGGTTTGAACTTTTGAAAGAGGGGGCTACCACAAACCCCTTCCCGCCGTCCACTTTGGTGATAAACTCGCAGGTCAGAGGGCATATCAGCGCGGGACACAAATGGACGGGTCTGGACAGGTTTGGACGCCGTTGTTCCTCGTTTATTCCTCGAAAGGCGATACTGGGAGGACACAAGTTGACTCGCACCGACCATCGGTCCAGACGTGGGTTCGGGCGCGTGGAGCGGCTCAAATCCGGGCGCTACCGGGCTGCCTACACCGGCCCTGACGGTCGTCTCTACCGGGCGCCGATGACCTTCGACGCCAAGGACGACGCCATCGCCTGGCTGTCCGCGCG
Source organism: Ornithinimicrobium ciconiae (assembly GCF_007197575.1). Taxonomy (NCBI): domain Bacteria; kingdom Bacillati; phylum Actinomycetota; class Actinomycetes; order Micrococcales; family Ornithinimicrobiaceae; genus Ornithinimicrobium; species Ornithinimicrobium ciconiae. The sequence continues at coordinate 2,138,744 of NZ_CP041616.1, read as the reverse complement.
CCGAGCCGAGATCGGGATGGAGGTATGGGCCCCTCAGACCGCTGCTCAAGGGGCACGGCGACGGGAGTCCCCGACGTTCCGCGCATACGCCGAGCTGTGGCTGGAGACCCGCCGGACGCGTGGGCGCGAGCTGCGCCCGACGACCGGTCAGCAGTACCGGATGCTGCTGGACCGGTTCATCTACCCGACGTTCGGCGAGGAGCGCATCGACCGGATCACACACGAGGACGTCAACGCCTGGTACGACCAGGTGGCTCCGGGCCGGGACACCGTCAGGGCACAGGCATACAGCCTGCTGCGCACGATCCTCGCCGGAGCCGCGTCCGTGCGACCCACTCCCCTCATCCCGTACAACCCGGCTCACATCCGCGGCGCCGGAAACGCCAAGCGAGCCCACCACGTGGAGCCGGCGACCCTGACGGAGCTGGAGACGATCGTCACGGAGCTGCCCGACCGCTACCAGCTCATGGCGCTGCTCGCCGCCTGGTGTGCGCTGCGATTCGGCGAGCTGGCCGAACTACGCCGTGCTGACGTGGACCTCCGCACCGGGCGGGTCAAGGTCCGTCGTGGCGTCGTGCGGGTCGGCGGCCAGTTCATCGTCGGCCCACCCAAGAGCGATGCGGGCGTGCGTGACGTCGCGATCCCGCCACATCTGCTCGCTACGGTCAAAGAACATCTGTCTGCGCACACCGCGCCCGGCAAGGACGCGCTGCTCTTCCCCGCCGCGGCCGACAGCAACCGGCACATGGCACCATCGACGCTCTACAAGGTCTACTACCCAGCCAGGAGAGCCGCCGGCCGCCCGGACCTGCGCTGGCACGACCTGCGCCATACCGGGGCCGTCCTCGCCGCCCAGACCGGCGCAACCCTTGCCGAGCTCATGGGCCGGCTCGGCCACTCCACCCCCGGTGCGGCGATGCGCTACCAGCACGCCGCCGCCGACCGCGACGCCGAGATCGCGCGGCGGCTGTCAGAGCTGCACGGCAGGACGCTTTCGGATGAGCCCTGATCGTCGTGGTCGTCGCAAGGCGTCCACGCCGATGTCGAAGGCACCTGCGGTGCGCACCGCTCCGTCGTCGGACGATCCGCATGCGATCGTCTTCTTCAAGCGACACAAGGACGATGGCCCGGACCGGCGTGCTCCGGGCCGCGATGCGCTGGACTCCTACCCGGCCGGAGTGCGCGCCAAGATGCGGGCCGGCCCGGTGGCCGTCGCGACCGCGCCACCGAAGCGGTTCGCCGGCGGCGGTTACTGGGAGGCGACGAAGGGCGACATAGCGGATGGTTCGAGCTGCGGATGGACGGGCCGGGACGTCACCACTACTGGCTCTTCTGCCTCCTCGACTACGAGTCCAAGGGCGAGGACAAACCGCTCCTGGTTGTCGTCGACGGGCGAGACAAGCCGTTCCGGACGACGTTGTCGGATGCCGACTACACCGCGGTCCGCAGGCTGGGTGTGGAGTACCGCAAGCGAAACCCGCGGTCCGTGATCTGACGGGCCGTCAGGCCGGCAGCCTCGTCCTGGGCCGACGCAACTCTTCCAGGTGCTCGGCAAGCTTCATAGGGTCAGCTGCCCGACCCTCGAGCAAGGGCTGAGTGATCTGGCCGCGCTCGGCCTCGGGAATGGGCTCGACGGTGATGCGCAACCCGAGGACTGCCGCCACCTCGGCCAGCGTGCCCAGGGTCGGGTTGGCGCTCTCGGAGGAAAGAAGGCGACGGATGGTCGCTGGTTCCTTCTGGATGGCCCGTGCCAACTCGGCCTTGGACAGCCCCGCAGCCTCGCGCGCGTCGTCGATGGCGTTGACGACCGAGTCGATGGTCGAGATGCGCATGGACTCGACGACGTAATCGCGGAGGAACTCCGGGTCCTGGAGGTCGCGGCTCAGGTCCTCCCAGAACGCGGTGTGCTTGCTCATACCCTTCACCTTCCTGATCACCCAGCCAACGTAACATAAAGGCTACGTACGGGCCTGGTCGAGGAGTGCCCTCTTGCCGCTGGCCTCTGGACTGAGCAGCCGTCGTGGGCCTCGACGTGGCCCGCACCACCTCTCCGTCACCAACTTTCTTGGGGACGTGGCCGACTTTCTTGGGGGCGTCGCTCTGACCTGCGGCGATACGTGACGTGGGCGGTTGGGTGGGAAGGTTCGCCCACATCCGGGGGGACGCTCCGGGGAGCGCTGGGGGCGGGCTGTGACCTGCGGAAACGTCGGCCACTGGAGTGACGGACGCGGGCCAGGCGGGTTGCGGGGGACGCCGTTGGGGGCGCTTGGGGGGGACGAATCCGGGAGCGTCCTCACGTCATCGTCTGGTCCACATCGACCCGGTGTGGAAGGAGACGACGATGAGCGTAGCGACCTGTCTTGGGGTGGACACGCACGAACGACCCCCGCTGCGGTGGGCTCGGGATCACTGGGAGGACTGGGGCAAGATCGAACCAGCCCTCTCGGTCGTCGCGGATCTGCTCGACCTGCCGCCCTGGCTGAATCAGGCCTCACCGGAAGCACGGGATGAGGTGCTGGCGGCTCTCGCGCGGACGGCCGCACACCATGTGGAGGCGGTCTCCGTGATCACCTGGCTCCTGGTCCCGGGCGCGGTGAACCTGGCTCGGCAGCTCGCCGACCTCTCCCTCGACATCGACGCTCTCGTCGCCGGACAGCTGTGGCTGACGGTTCGGACCTACCATGGCGACCCGCCGCGGCGCGTCGCAGCCACGCTTCTAGCCCGGACCCGGCGCGACGTGATGGCCGACCTCGGGGTCGGTGACGCAGCGGTGCGTCGCGACCGCGTCTGGGCATCGGCGGTCCCGATGGGGACGGTCCCCGAGATGCCAGGCCTGGATGGCGGGCCAGACCCTGAGCGCGAGCTGGTTGAGTTTCTTGAGGACGCCGCCGCGATGGGCGCGCTGACACGCGAAGACCGCGCCCTGCTCATGGACGTCGCCCACGAGGCGGCCCGGCTCAACGTACCCGGACGACGGGGCCGGGGTGGCCTGATGACCCCTTCGGTGGCTGAGCTGGTCGCCGAGGACTATGACGCGTCGGCACGGACTGTCCGTCGCCGTGCAGCCAAGGCCGTCACCGACCTCGCAGCGTTCCGTCGGTCGACTCTGTGACCGGGCTCGACGTGCGAGTCACACGCGAGAGAGTGCTTCACTTCGCCCACTTTGGGGCAGCGTCGATCCGCCCAGATTGCAGCAGGTCCACGCCGCGGCGGTGCCCAGCGTCGATCCAGAGAATGGGCGGAATGGGCTACCAGCGACTCGGGTGCTCGTCACGCCGACTGTCGTGACATCGCTGTAGCGACGATGACAGGTCCTTGGTCGACGGCCCCGTGCGGCCCGCGAATCTGACAAGCGGGCGTCGCGGCCCTGTTTCTGACCAACACGCTCGGCGCGGACACGTTCTCGGCCTGGGGGTGGCGGATCCCCTTCCTGCTCGGCGGACTGTTCGCCCTGGTCGGCCTGTACATCCAGCTCAGGGTCGATGAAACCCCGGTCTCTAGGGCGGCCCACGCCAAGAAGGAGGTCGTCCGGTTCCCCCTCGCCACCGCCCTGCGGGAGCACCCGAAGGAGATCTTCTACGCGTTCGTCCTCGCCGCACTTTCCAGCCTTGGCTTCTACCTCGATGATTCACGTGGGTGTCGCGAGGCGCTGAGGCGCGTCGTGGAGGGCGCGAAGGCGTCCGGGACGGCGGTCGGGTCGCCGTGGGCAGGCCGGAGGCCCGATCCGCTCGGGTAGGCGCCGGGTTCCACTGCTCCGGTGTGCTGAGGTTGTGGGTGGACGGGGCACACCGGGTCAGGCCGGGTGCAGCGCTCGGAGCCGTTCGAAGGCGTCGGCGAGGTGGGGGCCCAGGCCCATCCGGTGGGGATCTTCAGTACCCGTCTGCGGGCGTGGCGCACGTACCGGGCGGGCGCGGCCAGCAGCCGGAACCGCAGCGTCTTGGGCTCAGCGATCGCCAGGTCGTCGTTGAGAGCCAGCAGGCGCAGCCAGGACAGGACGGTGACGGCGTGGGCGGCCAGCGCCAGCCAGGCGTTGTTACGGGCGTAGGACGTCGAAGGGAGCCGGTTGTCCCCGCAGGCCTTCAACTCCTTGATCCGGTCCTCCACGTGCGCCTGGGTCCGGTCCTCGGCCCAGTCGATGCCACAGAACACGTTCATGGTGCTCTCCTTTCGTCGTTCTTCGTTGCTGTGCGTCGGCCCAAGGCCGCGCCGGGGTCACGCGACTCCCTAATGGAAGGGCTCGGCGGCCCGCCATCCGATCAGCAGTTCGTGACTGCTAGCGGACATGCCAGTCTCCCTGTAGGCGGACACGTACTTCCCTGCTGACGGACAGTTGATCTCCCTGCCCGTGGCTATGGGACCGGGCCGTGTCGGTCCCGACGAAAGCGCCCCTCCGGGGATGTGCTCGAGGTCTTCGACCACCTAACGAGCAGCCCCACCGGAGGGACGCATGAAGAAGTCTGACAGGGAGATCATGGAGATTTTGGAAGCATTCGATTCCACTGAGTGTGCGCACTCGGCTGGGGAGTTGGCCGGGGTGGATCCCAAGACCGTGCGACGGTACGTCGCCGCCCGCGACAGCGGGGCACCGGTGACCGGTCCTGGCCGGCGGCCGCGGATCATTGATGAGCACCTGCCCAAGATCGAGGAATGGGTGGAGCGCTCCAGCGGTAAGGCCCGCGCGGACGTGATCCACGCCCGACTGCTCGGGCTGGGCTTTACCGGGACCGAGCGGACTACCCGCCGCGCGGTCGCGGAGGCCAAGGCGGCTTGGCGGGCGGGGAACCGGCGGACCTACCGGCCGTGGATCAGCGAGCCCGGGTTGTGGTTGCAGTTCGACTGGGGTCAGGGGCCCAGGGTGGCTGGCCCGGACGGGAAGCTGCGGGCCACGCTGCTGTTCTGTGCGTGGGTGGCCTGGTCACGGTTCCGGGTGGTGATCCCGACCTGGGACCAGACGTTGCCGTCGCTGGTGGCGTGCCTGGATGCCACGTTGCGCACGATCGGCGGGGTCCCGGCGTATGTGCTGACCGACAACGCCAAGACCGTCACGATCGATCACGTCGCGGGTGTCCCGGTGTGCCACCCTGAGCTGGTGAAAGTCGCCCGGCACTACGGCACGACCGTCCACACCTGTGTCCCGTTCGACCCGGAGTCCAAGGGCGGGACCGAGGCCACCGTCAAGATCGCCAAGGCCGACCTGGTCCCGACCGAGGCCAACCTGGGCGAGCAGTACGCCTCCTTCAGCGAGCTGGAAGCGGCCTGTGGCGAGTTCATGGCCAAGGTCAACGGGCGCAAGCACCGCGAGTCCGCCCGCATCCCCGAGCAGGCGCTGGCGGTGGAGCGGTCCAGGTTGCACACCCTGCCGTCGGCGCCGCACACGATGGCCCTGGGCCTGGCACGCACCGTCGGCACCGACCAAACCATCCGGTACAACTCGGTGCGCTACTCGACTCCGCCCGGCTGGTCGGTACCCAGGTGTGGGTCCGCGTCGCCGGGACCGAGCTCGTCATCGTCGCTGACCTGGCCGCGTTACCGGTCGCCCCGGCCTGGGCGCACGGGCGGGCCGGGCTGGTCGAGGTCGCCCGGCACACCACCTCCACCCCGGGCAACCCTAGGATCGAGCCTGCTCACTACCCGGACCATCCCCAGGAGCCGGACGGCACACCCCGGGCACCCAAGCCCCGGGCACGCACCGACGCCGAGGCCACGTTCCTGGCCCTGGGCGATGGTGCCCGCGCGTGGCTGGTCGAGGCCTCCGCGGCCGGGACCGTGCGGATCCGGGCCAAGATGGCTGATGCGGTCCAGCTCGCGGCCCTGATCGGCACCGAGCTGACCGACGTCGCCCTCGGCGTGGCCGCGGCGGCTGGCCGGTTCGCCGAAGGTGACCTGGCCAGCATCGCCGACCACCTGGCCACCGGCGGAGCCAGCGCCGACCTGGTCATCGCCGACGAGGAAGCCACCACCCAACCGGGCACCAACGGGTGGTCCGGGTTCACCACCGGGAGCACCCGATGAGCACCGCGACAACGGCGAAGACGACCGCGACAAAGACCAGCGGCCCCGGGGCGGCGCCACCGCTACCGGGCGACTTGGAACAGCTCCTGCGGCGGATGCGGCTGCCCTACCTACGCACCGCCGCCCCCGAGGTGCTGGCCACCGCCAAGGCCCAACGGTGGGACCCCGCCGAGGTGCTCCGGGTCCTGCTGGATGAGGAGGTCCGCGGCCGGGATAAGGCCACCAAGGCCATGCGCCGCAAAGCCGCCGGCCTCCCGGCCGGCAAGACCCTGGCCTCCTGGCGCGAGGCTGATTCCTCCATCCCGGCCCCGACCCAGTCCGCGCTGACCACCCTGGAATGGGTCGGACGAGCCGAGAACCTCGCCATCAGCGGCCCCTCGGGCACCGGCAAGACACACTTCGTCGAGGCCCTGGCACACAAGGTCATCGACGAAGGCATGCGGGTGTCCTGGCGGTGTCAAGGGGTGGAAGCAACAGCACTGGTCAGGAGAGCGTCGTAGGCCTCGCGTGGGGTGCGCCAGTTCAGGCACTTGCGGGGGATCTCGTTGAGCTCTTCGGCGATCGCGGTCAGGTAGGGCTGGTGGTCGGTGATCGGGGTGGACTTGGGCAGGTACCGGCGGATCATCCGGTTCGTGTTCTCGTTGGTTCCCCGTTCCCAGGGCGAGTGCGGGTGGGCGAAGTAGATCGCCATGTCCGTGGCCACGGTGATGTGGGCGTGCCGGGCAAGCTCGGTTCCCTGGTCCCAGGTCAGCGTCTTGGCGAACATCGCCGGCAGCACCGTGGTGTGCTCGATGAGCGCGTCGGCGACCCCGTCAGCGGTCTTGCCCAACGGCAACGCCAGGATCGCGGTGAACCTCGTGGTGCGCTCCACCAAGGTGGCGGCGGCGGTGGCGCCGGCCTTGCCGATGATGAGATCGCCCTCCCAGTGTCCGGGGACCTTACGGTCGGCGACCTCGGCGGGACGGTCATCGATAGAGACCATCCCGATGATGGGTCCAGGGCGTTTACCAGGGGCTTTGCGGGGTTTGCGGCGAACCCGCCCGGAGTCCAGGCGGATGCCGTGGGCGATCAGCTCGGCCCGTGGCAGGGCGTACACGTAGGAGTACACAGCAGGATGACTCACCCTCCTACCCTGCCCCGGCGGAGACCCGGCCACCACAGCCAGGCCCGGGTCGTCGGCCTCGGCAGCCAGCCGTCCGGCGATCGCCCGCGGCGAACGGCCCTTGACCAAGTCAGCCAGCACCCGTGCCCTCAGGACCGGGTCAGAGGCGACTTTCCCGACCTGCGGGCGAGCCCGGGCACGCTCGGCTTTCACGTCCGCGTGCACCAGCCGGTACCCCAGTGTCTTGGTCGCGTTCCGCCTGATCTCCCGAGAGACCACCGACGGAGCCCGGTCGATGTGGGCCGCGATCGCCCGGATCGACCACCCCGCCTTCAACCCCGTAGAGATCTCCACCCGATCAGTCACCGTCAGCATCCGTCGCTGCCCCACGCCATCCTCCTGGCCCGCCCCCGCCAACCAGGGGTGTTGCTACGACGCTATTCCACTGCCCCTGGTTCACCCTGGAATCCCTCACCGCCGCCATCGGGCGGGCCGCGGTCGATGGCTCCATCAGCAAGGTCCTGGCCCGCATCACCCGCGCCGAGCTGATCGTCGTCGACGACATCGGGATGCTGCCCTCCGGGCAAGCCGCTGCCGAAGCGTTCTACCGGCTCGTGGACGCCACCTACGAACGCCGATCCCTTGCCGTCACCAGCAACCTGCACCCCTCCGGGTACGACACGATCATGCCCAAAACCCTGGCCACCGCCGCCGTCGACAGGCTGCTACACCACGCCCACGTCATCATCACCGAGGGCACCTCCCTCCGCCTGGCCGAGGCCACCACCGGACGAGGGGTGATCCCCTTGACCTAAACCCACCGGGAGATCAGCCGACCGCGGACAGGGAGATGAACTGTCCGCCACCACGGAGATCTACTGTCCGCCTACAGGGAAGTCCCACTGTCCCTTGACACGTGACCTCAGCGACCCGTGGGGCCCCGTTCCCGGTGGGAGCCTCGATGGCTCCGGTTAGGGCGAGGGGTCTGATCCCGCAGGTGGCTCGGATCACGAACATCTTTACCGGCGTCATGCCACTCCGCGCTCGGGAGCTGGCTCGGTGGGTCGCCCTTAAGCGTGACGTGCAGTGAGCGGGCCCTCACGTCTTGACGAGGGGCTCAAGGGCCCATGTCGTTCGAAGTGGTGGCCGGCTCACACGCCCATTAGGTCGTTCGTCCGGTGGGGCGCTGCACCTTGACGGCTCCGGCGCGTGGCCCGGGGAGCCGGGCCCGGGATGGCGGTAGTGTCGTGGGTGCGGGCACGGGAAGTGGCTGATCCGAAGTGCCGGTGTGCGGGTGCGAGCCCGGCTGCGCTGGATTGACGTGACGCCCCGCGGTGCCCTCCCGGACCCGCGTCCAACCAACCCCTCGGCGACACCGGCCAACGGAGACCGGTGAAGGATTGAGACTAGATCACGACCGAGTCAAATGTTGCGTCCCAGCCCGACCGGTGGACTTGCTAGCTAACCTCTGAGTGAGGCAAACAGGGAGTCCCACTCCTGCCGGTGATTAAGAGCGTCCCGCAGCACCCTTAGGCCTGTCTCCACATCGTAGGCACCCCCAAATGGTCCGACAATCATTACGGCAAATCGTGGCTCACCTTCAGGACGGTTACACTCCTGAGCCCAATAGCCAGTGGCTCCCCTGTCGCCACCATCAAAGCCTGAGTATCTCAGTCCGTCGATCACACCCTCCTGTGAGCCAACACCATCCGTTTCGAGCGGTCGATCCGTGCAACCAGACGGAAGAGAAATGCCTGCCTTGAATCCGTAATCGATGTGAATGCGCGGCGCGCCGCGGTCGCGTTCCACAAAGAAGTAACATCCAAGCTCTCCGTCCTCCCACTCCGGGTCGCCCCCCTGGCCAAGGATCTCTGTCGGATCGCTTGCGCCAAGGATCGCGGCAAGATTCTCTTTGCCGATAGTGTCGTAGCACAAGGAGTCGTCACTTTGGGTTTTCGCTTGCTCATCCTCTGCCTGTACATCTCCAGCATGCACCCAATGCGTCTGGCTAAAGGAGTCGATGCGCCAGATTCCAGTAGTCCCGTCCGTATCGTTGGGCACAACCATCACGTAGTGACCAGCAGTCACAGTCCCGTCCCCCAAGTCGGAGGCAGTGATGCTTGACAGAGCAGTCTGATCTTCCAGGACTACTTCAGAGGACATGTCGGCGGACGATGAAGACAGGTAGGAAACGTGGACCCATTGAGCCAGCCTGTCGTCGCCAATCTCCCGACGAAGCCAACCAGAAGAGTCATTGATGGACAGCTCTACGGGAATGTGAACGACATGATAACCGTCCGGGGCGAAAAGACCCATGGTCTCGGCTGTTCCCGGACTTGCGACCTTGGGTAAGCCAAGGCGAACATGCAGTCGAGAATCGGTGTACTCCGGGCTGTAACTGTATTCCAACCATTGATTAAAGCTCGCTGGGTGGGTTCGGCTCGTGGCGCCCCGAGGAACCACACCATCACCAGGTCCGTCGCCAACAACTTGCACATCCGCACCCACACCATAATGGGAATTGTCCCCCGCGGCCTGCCCACCGGGACCCAGGCCATAGTGGTCAGGCCCGTAGTCATCGGGGACCTCTTGAACTTCCTGGACAGCCGCAGTCGGCTGGGCATCTCGGTAATCACCTTGAGGCCTGTCTGGCTTCGCGGTTGACGCGCAGCCAGCCAAGACCCCCGTTAACAGGATGGAAGTCGCGGCGTAGGTCCACGCCGCCACTGGTCCGCGCCTTCCCGAGTTCATGCGGGAACCATAGCGGATCATCACAAACGAGAGTGTAGTGGCGGCGCGCTTGGGTCGGCGCGTCGCTGACGGGGTGAGGGCCGAGGCCTTCCGATGATCGGAGTTCTCACACACCGCCCACAAGGTAGACCTCTCCAGAGGTGACCTCGGCGACGCGAAACACGCCCTTGTCTGCGCTGGCCCCTGAGATGCGTCACATCGCCGCGACCGGACGCGGTGTTGAGTCGGCGTAGCGTCGGAGGTTGCAGAGCCTCGTCGCGCTTGCGGCGGGCATCGACTGGGGCCTGTAGCCAGGTCGCCGCAGGAGGCGATCATGTCCACGACAAACAGTTCCACGAAGGTGCTGCCGTTCCAGCCGTCCTCGATGAGCTCCGCGCAGCTCGCGGCGGTCTCGTTCTTGGCTCGCTACTCCGGAGCCACCCACGCCCTGTATCGGACTCAACTGGGGCGCTGGTTCGCCTGGTGCACGGCCAACGGGCTGGACCCACTGGTCGGGATCCAGCGAGCGCACGTTGAGCTCTACATCCGCGAACTCGGAGATGCCGGCCTGATGGACTCCTCGGTGAACACGATGATGCACGCCGTTAGGGGGTACTTCCGGTTCGCGCACATTGACGGCATCATCCCGGCCGATCCGGCCGTGTATGCCCGGCTCCCGAAGGTCCACCGGGACGAGTCCCGGTGGACCTTCGGCTTGGACCGGTTGGAGCTGATTCGTTTCCTCCAAGTCGCTCAGACGATCACTGAATCGCCCCGGGTCTGGTGGACGGTCTGATTCCACGGAAGGGTGGAGTTATGCCAGCACCGAGGAAGTACCCCCAGGAGCTGCGTGATCGGGCGCAGCGGTTGGTCGCGGAGGCGATGAGTGAGGATCCCTCGCTGTCGATGAACGCGGCAGTCAGGCGTATTGGCCCGAAGGTCGGGGTCGTGCCCGACACGTTGCGCGGTTGGATCCGCCGGGCGGAGATCGATGAGGGTCGCCGGCCCGGGACGACGACGCAGGACGCGGCCTCGATCAAGGCGTTGCAGGCCGAGGTTCGCGAGCTCAAGCGCGCCAACGAGATTCTGTTGGCGGCATCGTCTTTCTTCGCGCGGGAGCTCGACCCGCGACTGCCGTGGTGACCGCGTTCATCGACGCCCACCACGAGAGGTTCGGGGTCGTGCCGATCTGCAGGGTGCTCACCGAGCACGGCTGCCCGATCGCCCCGAGCACCTACTACGCCGCCCGGTCTCGTGGCCGCTCGGCACGCGCGGCCCGTGACGAGCTGGTCCTGGACGAGGTGTGCCGGGTCCACAAGGCCTCCCGGGGCGGGTTGTACGGGTCGCGGAAGTTCTACCACCAGTTGCGCCGCGAGGGCGTCACTGTGGCCGGGTCCCCGGTCGCGCGGTGCACCATCGAGCGGTTGATGAGAACCGCTGGGATGCAAGGAGTTCGACGCGATCGACGGGTCCGGACCACAATCCCACCTAGCGACAGCGCTGCGCGCCCAGCTGACCTGGTCAAACGGAACTTCACCGCGACCCGACCGAACGAGCTTTGGGTGGTCGACTTCACCTATTAGATTCAGCCCGCGGTTATGTGCAGTTCGGCTGGGTGAGGTCGACAACGTGCTGCGTGCTGGTGGCCCAACGGGCCAGCAGGGTCGCGATCGCTGCACGTAATCAGAGGTCTTGGAGGAAGGACAGGAGCTGGTCTCCGGGTTCGAAGCGCGCTGGGGCGGTCGCACGGCCTACGCCGCCGCGAATCCAGACGAACACACCGGCCCGAGGCGCCCGAGCCCTGACAGCCGGCCCGGTTGAGCGCGCCTCGAGCCACGTGAACGCACTGTTCTGCGGCGCGTCGGACGTTGCATAGGAGCGTCCTTCCGCCGCGTTCGACCACTACGCACCGCCGGAAGCTCGGCCGATTCTGCCAAGTAGCTCAACGGGCAGACCTTCCCGGAAGACAACAGCTTTCACTACAGGGCAGCACTCGACATCGTCGGCTTGTTCGTTGTCGTCCGATCTTGCTTTAAGACCCGATCAGTGTTCTTCGAGATCCCGTCTCAGAACTGTCTTTCACCGTCTACGACGCGGTAGTTCCCGTCGTTCTGCAGGATGAAAGACATGCCTGAGCGCTCGTCGTAGAGGCGAGGTGGGCGTTGAAGGTTCGGCAAAGGGCGACGGGTGGCAGAATCCCACGCACGTTTCACGACCCATACGCCGCCCTCTGCTGCTAACTCCACTGCGATGGCTCCAGCCACTGCAACAACCACTGCCGGGATGGGCATCAGAACCCGCCTTGCGCACCGAGTCGCGCGGTCCTATCCCGGCTTTCCCAGTCCACGAATCCCGGCACTGGCCCCGCACCACAGGTTGGACAGAACTTGCCCTCGAATCGAACATAGTGCCGCTCGGGGCAGAGCGAGCCACCAATACTGGGCTGCCACGCTGGTCCCGGTGGCTGGGGAGGTTCAGGCCGTTGGGGCTCGGGATTGATCTGCATCTTGACCTCCAGTGGCAGTAGCGAAGGCAACGCTACTCCTGCACCGCGGTCACCGCCATCATCTCGGCCGCGGATTTTCATGGGCCCACATAGGCTTCCTCGTCCTGCACTCCGGCGTTACAGAGGTAGCCCATTCCACCGCGTTCCGCGCAGCAAGTCTTCAATCGTTCCCCACTGACACTGGGGGTCTCAGCGGCTGGGACCGTCGGGGGCGGGGCCAGGCGGAGCAGGGCAGCGACGCTCTGGCCGCATCCGCTTCGGCTCGATCTGGGGCGGAGAGGTCGACGCAGTCCGCTGCTGGGGGTCGATCATGCGCCACCACAGTGACGCGGTCGCCTCGTCGTCCGGAAGCGGACCTTCGGTCGCGGCCTGCTCCAGCCGGTCGGGTACGTCGACGCCGGCCCTGTGCAGTCGGTCGAGACGCTCGGCCATCTGCGTCGTGAACCAGTCGCGGTGTCCGACGTGCTCGACGATTAGGCGCTCCCAGTGCCGGATGGCGTTGGGCATGTGACCACTGACTCGGCAGAGGAGGCCACGTGCGTAACGGCCAGCCACTCCCCCGGCATCCGGCGCCCCCACCGGGCGCAGGTCACTGTGGTCGACCCCTCGAGCGGCCCGCCACACGCTGAGGTCCGCGAGGAGCTCAGGGGCGATGTGGTCGGCGAGGGGCGCGGCCCACGGCTGCTCGATGGTGGCTCCCTGACGCACCTGGGCGGCCAGCGCCCGCACCCGTTCTCCGCGGGCGGTGAGGTAGCCGGCCCAGACGGGATCGGCGGCTAGCCGCTTGGGGATGGCGGGCAGCCACGGGAGGGGACCGCCTGCCGGTGCGCGGTCCAGACGCCAGAGCAGGACGGCGGCAGGGTTGTCCGCGTCGCCGAGCCCCCGGTAGGAGGACGCGTCGGCGAGCGCCTCGACGGCGTCGCGCCCATCGGCCTGGGTGAGGGTCAGGTGGGCACGCAGGCTGGGCCAGGCCGAGGCGTGCGTGAGGCCTGGGACCAGAGCCTCGGCAGCAGCCTCGATGCCATCACCCCAGCCGGGGCCCAGGAGCCTCTCGGCGCCGGCCAGGAGAGCGTCCTCGTACCTGACTGTCGCATCGTGAAGCAGCAGGGTCGGGTCAGCTGCTCGTGCCTTCTCGCTGGTCGCCGAGACCGCCGCACCGTCACGTGCGAGCACGCCCTGCAGGGTCTCGGTCTCGGTCGCGGTGGCCGGGCTGGTCGTCTCGATCAGCGGCAGGGTGTGCCCGTCCGTGTCAGCGGCGGACACGACGTGCACGTGGTTCTCGTGCCGGCCGCGGGTGAGCATGGTGTAGAGCAGCTGCCGGGACTCCTGGCCGGTGACGATGCCGTGGATGGTGTCGGCGGTGACCCCCTGCGCCCCGTGGACGGTCGCGGCATACCCGAGCTCGACGTGCTCGGCGACGTAGCCCGCCGGCAGCGTGGTCCGCAGCCCTGAGGTGAGGTGACGGACGCGCAGGGCTCGTCCTTCGACGGCGGTGACGGTCCACCGGTCACCGTTCTTGACCCAGTCGGTGCTGCCGACGCCCAGCCGTCGGTCGTTGCGCCGGGTGACGACGACGTCCCCGGCGGAGGCGTGAGTGCCGTCGGCGAGGATCACCTCGCGACCAGGGGTGGTGCTACCCAGCCGAGCCGCTCGCGCGCGGGTGTTGAGGCTGGCAACGAGCTCGCGGGTCGGTGCGAGCATGAGGCAGTCCCGCCCACTCGCACGGTCCCGGGACCAGGCGGCGAAGACGGCCTCGACGGAGGTGGCCATGTCCCCGACGTGCACCCGGCCCCGGTCTAGGTAGAAACCGAGTGCCGAGGGGTCCCCGGCCCGCAACGTCAGGGTCGCCTCGGCCTCGGCGGGGTCGGAGAACCGGACCACCTCAGTCAGACGCACGGCACCGTGGGTGGTGGCGATGTCACGCAGCACTCCGCCGGCGCCGACGGCGGCGAGCTGCTGGTCGTCGCCGATGAGACGGATCGAGGCGCCCCGGGCCAGGACGTGCGTGATCACGCGGTCAAGGGTGAGCGTGTCCGCCATACCCGCCTCGTCGACCACGACGAGGGAGTCGGGGCCGATCGCCTCGTCCAGCCAGGACCGGCGTCCGTGGTCGAGGTCGTGGACCAGCTTGGCCAGCGTCTCGGACGGTATGCCGGTCGCTCCGGCGAGCACGGTCGCGGCGGCCGCGGAGGGCGCGAGTCCGATCACCGGACCGACGTGGCCGCGCCACGCGTCAGCGAGGACCCGCACGGCTGTGGTCTTGCCGGAACCTGCCGGTGCCAGGACAAGCTGCACCCGGCGACCGCTGGAGGCCAGCGCCAGGACCAGGTCCGCCTGTCCTCGGTTGAGGTTTCTCCCCTGCAGGGAGGCCTCGAGCACCGCGAGCTGAGCGTCCTCACGGGCGAGTGCAGCACCGTCGGCCCGGGCGGCTGCCGAGGTGATCCGCTGCTCGGCCTCCAGGACCCGGAGGCTGGTGTAGTGGTCGCTGCCGGTATGGCGGTAGACGCTGGTGCCGTCGCTTCGACGCAGGCCTCCCGGCTCGGGGATGGGGTCGAGTTCGGGAGTGAGGTTGACCGAGCGCGCGACCGTCGCCGCGTCGATGACCCGCCCGACGACATCAGCGACCAGGCTTGGGTGCAGGCCCAGGCCGCGGACCTGGCGCTGCGCCTCGGCCTGCAAGTGCCAGACCTGCCAGGTGGCCCGCCGCGCCTCGACCTCGGCGACCACCCGCTGTGCCGCCTCGTGAACCCACTCCTCGGACACGTCATACGCCGGGCGTCCCTCCTGCCGCAGCACTGTCGTCACCATCTGCTGGATCCCCTCCGACCCGAGCACCCCGACCGCCTCGGCCCACCACGTGTCGCGTTGGGCTGCCAGAGATCGCGGCTCGTGCTTGGCCGCTCGGGTCTCGAGGTTGGCCCGCTGAGCCAGGGCGATCTGCTCCACCGGTGTCGGCGGTCGACCGTGCGCCTCCTGGAACTCCCGGGACAGCTCCTCTTGCCGGGCGGTGATGTCACTCCGGCGTCGGGACCAGAGCTCGCACAGCGTGCGGTCAACACCCTCAATCTCACGGACCGGTCGCCTGTCCCCGGTCCCGCCAGGCCGTTCGATGAAGCGGATGCCGAGGGAAGCACGCAGGTGAGACTCGATGGCTGTGTTGTAGGCCTCCGACGCGGCGACGACATGCTGGTGCAGCACCCGCCCGTAGATCGACAGCCACTTGCCTTCGACGGTCTGCACCTTGTTGGCGACCGCGACGTGGGTATGCAGGTCGGGATCGCCGTCCCGGGAGTCGCGGTGGGTGAAGGCTGCCGCGATGAGCCCCCTGGTCTCGACCTGACGTGCCCCACTCTTACCCTCCCGCGTGTACAGCACCTGGCGCTCGAGGAAGGCCAGCGCATCCTGCACCGCGGCATCGTGCGCCTCCGCGACCGCCTGGGCGATCTCTGGCGGGGCGATGGCCCACAGCGTCGACACCGACTTCACGGGGCTGAACGTCAGGTCATACCCGGCCACTGCCGTCCGCTGCGGCCGCGAGTACCGAGCCACCGCGGAGGCCAGCTCCCGAGCATTACGCGGCTCCCTCCCCTGCTCGCGGATGAAGTACTCCCGTGCCACCTCGCTGCGCGTGGCGGCGGCCTCGGTCTGTCGCTTCGCGGGCTCGGTCGAGCCGTCAGCTCGTGCCTCCAGCCGGCGGGCGACCTCCGCGTTGAACCCGCCGACGCCGTCGCTGCCGTATACCCGGTAGGCCGCACCCAGCGCCCCACCCGTCAACGGATGACGGCCCGCGCCGAACAGGTTGCGCATCTGCTCCGAGGTGACGCGGTCACCGGACCGGAGCCCGTCGATCCCGACCAGGCCGGAACCAAGCCAGCGACCGGGCGACTCACCCTTGGCCGCGTAGTAGTCCTCCAGCCCGCGGCGACCGATCTCGGTGTCGTCCCCCGCCGCGACCTGCCGGGTCAGGTACTCGTACCCCGACCCCGCAGACAGCTTGTGCAGCGTCATCGTCATGCCCCCCAAGGCCGAAGCCCGGCGGCGAGTGGCCATGGTTTGGGCCAGAATGAAAAAGGTGTGTGGCATGTGAGCGGGGCGAGAAGGGGTGGGAACGTCGGCGCTGAGGGTGGCACGGCGGCGTGCGCTGCTCACGAGGGTTGAAGTTGCACGTCGGGGCTCGGTCCGTGTTGGCGGGCGAGTTTGCAGGATCTTGGCGTGTCGGCCTTGGGCAGCGTGTGAAACCGAAGTGCGGCGGCGGTCGACTGGCTGAGTCGAGCATGAGCTCGGCGAGGATAGCGCCGGTCATGGTGGCGATGGTGTGCCGCGCGACGGCACGCTCTCCGAAGGCACCGGTGGCCGAGCTCCGCGAAGCGACAGTTGCTGGCGTTGGACCCACGACACACCACGACTCTGCCGAAGTCGCGGACGTCCCGCATCGCTCGTGGAGCTGCCGTACATGCCGAGGAGCCGTTGCGCGCCTAGCGTCGATGCGACCTTGACGGACGGCGTCACACCGGCTCCAGAATGGGCTATCGGGACTTGGGCGCACCGCGACTTGGAAGCTCACTCACGTGCCGAGGGTCGTGACATCGCTGTACCGCCGATGTGGGCGCTCTGGTTGGTCGGCATGATCATGCATTCGTGAGGATGAATATCCACCGTTGGTGGAGCGTCGGGCACCAGACCGAACCGTGGCGACCGACAGAACGCGCACGCGCGCGGCCCACACCTCGCACCCCGTTCGGATCTCGTAGGCCGTGTCCCACTCAGCGCCCCTTCACCGGGCTTTTTCTCGGGCGGGTCTTGTGGGACACCCGAACAAGGATGTGCTCGCTGACCTGCATCGTTCCCGTTCGGGGTGCCGCCTACGGAACCGCACGCGGTCGGGTCACGTGCGGGCTTGTGCGGCATAGCAGAGCCCCGGGGAGGTGACCAGCAGGGAACCCCGCAGTCATCCGAGGCGCCGTAGTGCAGTCTCTATAGCGACCTCGATCCGGGAAGTCATGCCGAGGACATCGACGCGACGGCGTCCAGCGACCTGACCTAGGATCCACTTCGGCTGGCTATCGTCGTGGTGCAGCAGCGCATACAGGTCCCACCACGGATCGAGGGTCACCCCGGCGATCGATTCATACAGCGACCGAAGCTGCTCCGCCCGCTCGGGTGAGTAGAGTGCCGCCACGTATCGCCGACAGTGGCCGAGGTCAACCGCACGTGCGCCCCGGTAAACGCCGTTCCAGTCGGTTAGCCCAGTGATCTTGCCGCGTGACCACAGCATGTTGACCGGCAGGAAGTCGCCGTGCAGAAACACGGCGGTGTGCTTGGGTGGTGGCGACGCCATGGCATCAAACGCTGCCCTCCACACGGCCGGCTTCTGAGCACCGGTCGGCACCTTAAGCGCGGCCAGAGGAGCGATCCAGGAATCCGTCCAGGGTCTGAATGTCTCCGCGGGCAAGTTGAGGGAATGCAGCAATACGGCAAGTTCCGCAATCCTCGTCATCCACGACCGAGGGTCCACCGGGTTGAGGTCAACATGCCCCGGCAACCGCGTCATCAGCAACGATGGCGCGCCTCCCGTCGAAGCACCGGCAGCATCAGTGGCCAGGATGCTCGGGACCGGGAGCCCGCTTTCCGCCACCACGCCAAGGTTGGCGATCTCCGTCTCCAAGCTCTCCTGCAGGCCGAGCCCGCCTGGGTACTGCCGCAGGACGACGAACCTGCGTCGGCCATGTCGCTCGACGGTCACCCGATGCACGGCGGATGAGACGCCACCGGTCATGCGGCGATAGCCAACGACGCGCGTGCCCTGACCCATCGATGCCGCAACCCACCCGAGGGTCTCCGCGCAAGGCCGACGCTGCCTGAAGCCGTCATCCCTCCAGTCGCCGTCGGCCATGAGCCGAGGCTAGTCCGTAGCCGCGCCGCTGCGCGGGCGGTCGGGTAACACCACAGGCTCGTCAACCGCCTCCGTAAGCCGATCGCACGCGGGCAGGTCTGAACCACCTTGCCCTTCGGGGCGAGGGCCGGCAGCAGCTGGACGACCTTCGCGCCCAGTGCCCCGCGCATGGCTGGCGCGAATTGTTCGCTGACCGATACCCCCATGCCGGTGGACCGCAACATGCGGCGCTCTTCATTGAGAACATCGAGGGTTTCGAGGTCGAGGTCGTCACCGACTGAAAGTACGACTCTGCCCGGGAGAGCGGCCGCAGACTACTACTGCCGGATTGCGTTCGTACAGGCTCGCGGCGGTCCGCTCATTGAGATGGATGGGTACCCTCGGCCTGTGTGCCGGCCCGCGCGGCACAGCGGCAGCTACGTTGTTTCCATGCCGATCGTCGACGTCACCCACAGTGCGCAAGTAGCGGAGGAGCAGCTCGCTCGGCTCGCTCAAGCCCTGCCCCACGCGGTCTCGGTCGCAGTCGAGTGCCCAGAGGAGCCGTACGACGAGGTGCTCCGGCCGGGCGACGTCGAGGTCCGCTTTCGACGGAGAGGGCCTTACGACATCAGCGGTCTCGATATCGTGGTCGAGGTGCGCTCAAAGTGGTTCCCGAGCCGGGCAGAGACACGGCAAGAGAGATGCGAACAACTCTGCGACATGGTTACGCAAGCGGCCGGGCTGTCCAGCGTCGGGGTCTACCTCTCCTTACCGGTCGCGGCTTGGGCGCAAGGCGAGTAGCGCCGCGGTATACCCCGACATGCCCGCACAGCGATCCTTCACCGGGACGGAGGCCAGCAGCGGCAGGAGGAGCAAGCGTCGCGTTGGGGTACACCACGCGCAACCGATCTGTGGCGAAAGGCCTTGACCTCAGATCGACCGTCACCGGCCAGCCCGAGCAGCGATTGCTCTACAGCATGCCGATCGGCTCGCGGCAGATGCGGACGTTTGCAGCGTGAGGCTCCGGGGATAGGTTGAGAATCATTCATCGGCCCTCGGGGCGCTCCACAACTCTTTGAAGCTCAGGCCATACATCGACTTTGCGATTCCAGCGGCACATACGGTGACGCCAGCGAGGATAGCCAGTGCAATGACGATCGCTTGGCGCTGCGTAAAGAAGACTAGGACGAGGAACACCAGGCAGATGAGCACCCCGAACCGGAAGACCCATCTAGCCGTAGTCATCCCCGCCTCTCTTTCCATCGGATCAACGTTGTCAGTGTCGCAGCATCACGCTGTCGTGGACAGCAGAGAGTCCCCGGCTGGCCCGACCCTGGACGCGGCAGATCCGGTAATCCGGTGATTACGTACCCAACCAGGAGGGACTCGTCGGCCCTCAGCGGCTAGAATGAGGTCACCCCTCCTGGCGTCTTGCCGGAGGGTTTTTTCATGACCCCAACCATTTCGGGCAACCTCTACCACCGACCGGCCATGACCGTTCGCGGAGACGCGCTCTTGCCCTTGAACATGCTCCGGCAGCGCCACCCGGACCTTTACGAACTCCACCGAGCCAAGTACCAGAGCACGCCCGGCGTGCTCACCCAGAGGGTCGAGCCACTGGGATGCACGTGGAGCGACGTCGTTTTCCTCTCCCCTGTACACCCGGCACCGCTGTTCGAGGCCCTTCGACGCTCCGGAAGGACCGTCCCCGACCGCCAACCCTGGGTCTTGCCAGCTGATCGGCTCGATCCCAGCAGCACCGTTATCCGGCTCATGCGCGCCGGCGCCAACGGACACACCCCTGAGCCCTACGACGGAGACGACTACCTACCGTTGACAACAGCGACCCTCCGAGCGGTCGACCGCGTCACCATCAACGCCGTGCAACGCCTCGAATCCCTCCGCCCCGGCGACCCCTGGCTACCCTGGGTCGACGTGCCCCACGTGCTTCACCGAGGCCACATCCCCTTGACCTGGTTCACCTCCACTCCGCTGTGAACGGTGTGCGGCACGAGCGTGTGTCGCAGCGATCTGTCGGTGGTCCGGCTAGCGTCGTCTCACATGATCACCGTCCCTGCCACGTCCGCTGACCTTGACTGGAGCGTCAGCGTTCTCGCGCGCCGCCGGGAGCCCCTGGTCGAGTACGCGCCCATCTTCTGGCGGGCAGCCCCGGACGCCGGGGCAAGCCATCGTGCCTTCATTGAGTCCTTGTTGACCGAGGGAGGCGCCCGCGCTTATCGTACGACGGCTTCGGTTCTTATCGCCGCACCGCGAGGTGATGGCTGGCTCATCGACGACGCCTTCGTTGAGGGCAAGCATTGGGCCTGCGGGGATGGCCGCGACCTGTGGGCGGCCTTTGCCGCGGAGGGCCACGGCTCCCAAGTGCGGTTCGTGTGCCCGACCTATGAGAAGGACAGGGCCGACTTCGCTCGCGCGGTCGGTCTCGCCGTTGCCGAGTCGTGGTGGCTGATGGAATTGCCCGGCTCTGGTGGTGGCGAGTCAGGCGTCAACGTCCCACTGTCCGGAGCGGACGCGATCACCGTTGGCGCACCACCGGTATACGCACCACCTGGACCCATCCTGTTCCTGCCCGCTGCCGCCGATGCCGACACAGCTCTCCCTGCTGCAGTCGCCAAGGCACCGGAGTTGGGTTGCGCCGCGATCGTGGTCAACCAGAAGGCGGGCGACCGCGACCTGGCCAACTCACTCATCAGCCATGGATTCCGACGGCACTGTGACTACTACACGGGCATCGTCCGCTCGATCTGATCCCCGAGTCACGCCCGTTCACCCGGAACGAGCGACCGGCGGCACTTGCGTGCATTCCTCTACCACGCGGCTTTCGTCTACGGTGCATACGTGCTGGACCACGAGGAAATCGTTCGTCTGTACGGGCCTTGGCTAGCCCGGACTGCGCAAGATGCAGCGGAACTGTTCCAGGGGTACGAGGGCCCCTGGTGGATTGCCGGAGGGTGGGCCATCGAGGCGTTCACCAACGTTCCGCGTCCCCACGACGATGTAGACCCCAGTGTCCTTCGTTCCGACGTCGCTGCGCTGCACCACCACTTGTGTGGGCGGCTCGATGTCTGGCAGGCGGATAGCGGAGCCCTCAGGCCGATGGTCAATCAGACAGACTCGCTATCGGCGACCTGCGAGAACCTCTGGCTGCGGGCCAGCGGGGCGGACCCCTGGGAGTACGACGTCATCCTCATGGACGCGACGTCGACGACCTGGACCTACAAGCGCGATGGCCGCATCACTCTTCCCCTCGAAGAGATCGTCTGGGAACGCGATGGCATCCCCTATCTTCGTCCGGAGGTTCAGCTTCTCCACAAAGCTCCGGGACTCAGGGACAAGGACCAGACCGACTTCGATGTGTGCGAGCCCCTCCTTGGACCCAGCCCTCGAACGTGGCTGCGCGAGGCGCTAAGCACCGCCCACCCAGGCCACCCATGGCTCGCGCACCTCTAGACCCGCCCATCGGCTACTAGGGCAAGAGACCCCGCACAGACCCACACATCCCGGCCTCCGTTGCCGTGGTCCTCAAAACCTCCGGTCCGGTGAGGATCCCTCTGCGGTTTGCCCGCGACGGCTGTCATGTGTCGTCCTCGACGGTTCTGACCGGGACCCAGCCCTGCCGGCCACTGCTGGACCGGCACCAAAGCCAACCGCTGATGACGTCCTCGGTGAGGACGTCGAGCACCTCGCCGACCCGGGTGGCCAGCTCGGTGGTGTCGTACGCCGTCTGCGCGACGACCGGCCCGGAGGACTGGGACAGATGTCGTGCCGGCACCCACCCGGTGCCGTGCGCCGCAGTGACGAACACGAACTCGGGCCACTCGGAGTCGTGCACACCTGCCTGCACCTCGTCCCCGACGGTCAACTGCAGCGGAGCTCGATCAGGGATCTCATGCGCCGTCCGTGCGGTAACTCGCTTCACCAGAGCGAGCCTGCCAGCGCTCACTGACACCCGCTCGACCGGTGCCGCAGCACGTTCGTCCTGCGGGACGGTGCCGCGCGGACGAACCGACGCCCGCTGCATACCGCCCAGAATGGGTCACCGGCGCGTACGGTGGTGCGCGCACCCCCGGTCTCAGCCCACCAGAGGGGGCCGTGACATCGCGACTCCGCCGGGTTGCGGATGTTTCGAGGCTCTACCTTTCCGCCCGCCACGCGGCGTTCAGCGTCAGGTGGATGCCAGTTGCATCGCATCCAGGACGTGGCACAGGCCGGCGCCTGGGCGCAGAGCCCCACCCGCCACGGCGTGCCGGACGGGGTCGTCCGCGTGGCGGAGTCGCAACGGCCGGTTCGCAGGCCCTCACCTCACCAAGCAGCATCACGCCGGCCTGAAAAGACCCTGTTGCAGAACTCGTGGACGAGACTGTAACAATGCCTGGGTGCCACGAGTCGCTCGTTCGCCCATCTGCGGCGATTCCGCGTGGGAGTCAATCGAGCGCGGCTTGACTGCGCGCGGAGTACCTCGACCCTTAAGCCAAGAACTCCGCGGCCTGCTGAATGGAAGTTTCGACGGTCTTCTGTTGTACGGAAGCTGGAGCCGGGGGGACGCAGACGCCGACTCGGACCTCGACGTTATGGTTCTCAACTTCGCGGGCGTCGAAACCGCCCATAGTGGCCGCGTCAATGTAACCCAGCTTGGCCTATCAGAGGTAAAACAACTTTCGGGGACATTGTTCGGCTACCACCTAGTGCGGGATGGGCGGGTTCTGTACGACATCGGCGGTCAACTGGCGGCTGCTCTGGAGTTCGTCAGGGCCCCGGGGGAGGGCCAAGTAATCGGTCGTGTTCGCTCCCTTACGTCCGTCCTCGACATCTCTAGCCAGGACCGCGAGAGATATATCGAAGGGCTCACCAAAGTGGCTCGTTACTTGCTTCGCTCGGCGCTGTACGCGGAAGCCCTCGACCAAGGGGATCCGTGCTTCTCCGTACGGGAAATTGCGGCCCGCAAGCGGGATCCCCAACTGGTGGCCATCCTCTCCTCGCACGTCACCGTCCGTCCGTCGGCCAGCGAAGAAGTGCTGGACGATCTGAAAAGGCGACTCGAAGCGGTGATTGGACCGCTTCAACCCAACCCTCATGGGGACTTACATGGTCTGATCGAACGGACGTGGAGGACGAACCGCGACCTCTCGAACTTCGCCACCCTCGCCCTTTCTGAGGGCACGGACGAGTTGCCGTACGACGAGCTACCCAGAGTCACCCTATGATGGACCGGTACGCGTTCATCGGGGATGTTCACGGCGCCTTGCGTCCGCTGATCGCGGCGGTCGAGCACGCCCAGCACGTCGCGGAGTCCATTGTTCTGCTTGGTGACTACGTGAATCGAGGCGAGCAATCCCGGGAGGTTCTCGATTTCCTCCTCCAGGCGGAGACCAGGCTCGCAGGTCGAATTCACTTCCTGGCCGGTCATCACGACCTAGCGTTTCTGGGCGCGCTCGACCACGGCCGTGAAGATGCGTTCCTTCGGATGGGGGGCGCCGCAACCCTGAGCAGCTATCCCTACTTCGGCGCCAACGGAACTCGGCTCGACCTGCGCGAGCGAGTCCCGCCCCCTCACGTCAAGTTTCTGCGGTGCCTTGAAAGCTCGTTCGTCACCGACGAATGTGTTGCCTTCCATGACCAAGCCGACGCGCCACCGCTTAAGATCGGGCAGTTCGGCGTGTTCGGCCACCGCCCGATCCTTGGCAACCGGCCATACATCGCCAAGGACTTTGCCCTCATTGATACGGGGTGTGGCACGCTGCCGGACGGACGGCTCACATGCTTCCAATGGCCCAGCAGAGATTGGATTCAGACGGGCTGAAGGGCCCCCAAGAGGTCGTCTAGGTCACGCTGGAGCCAAGGTTCCGCTACTTCCTCAAGAAGGGATGCAACATCGTTCGCCAGAACACGCGCGGACGGCAAGTCACCTTGTTGGCGAGCGCTCTCTGCCTCTAGCCAAGTGACCACCACCCGTCCCACGGCGTCGCCAGTCTCGTCGACAAGGGTCGCCGCGGCATCGATGTGAGGACGCGCGTCCTCTGGTCGCTCCCGCTGGAGTAGAGACCGCGCCCAGAGCCCGTGCACGATACTCATGCCCTTCTTATTATGCAGGCGTTCGTTCGCCTGCCGCGCCGCCTCTAGGGCGCCGTCAGCCTCCTCGTCTCGGGCGAGTCGGATCAGGGCCTCCGCCTGGCCTGCATACGCGTTGGCGGGAAGGTGCGGGTCTCCGTCAGCTGGACTTAAGAGTCGAAGGGCTCCGCAGAAGCGTGCGAGCGCCTCCTCGAATTCTCCTCGGCCCAGATGATACCTGCCAATGTTGATCTCCGACTGCGCTCTATCGTCAACACTTCCGAACTCGGCGCGAATCCTCGCGACCTGCTCGAACTGCTCGAGAGCACCGTCTGAAGCACCAGCACGCATCAGCGAAATTCCGTAGTTGTCGAGGGCGTAGCACTTCTCCGAGGGGACCGGATCGCGTGACTGCTCTGCGGTATCAACCGCCTCCTGCAAGGTGGCGACCGATTCCGACAGCTTACCGAGTTGGCGCTGGATCACGCCGATATTAGACATGGCACGGACACGCAGGCCTACTGCCCTTGACCCTCGATTTACCAGAAGTTGAGGATCTTGGACTACCCGGCGGTTAAGGGCCATGGCTTGTTCGAGTCGACCGGTACGACGCATGAACTGACCGAACTCAAGCAAACTCTCAGGCTCCCCGGTCTCAGTTGCGCCGGCAAACGCCGCTTCGGCTTGTACACGCAGGCCGTCTGCTGCAAGCGTTCTCGCCGACTCGAGCAGGTCCGCGTGTTCACGTGTCCTGGCTCCCGCCGTATCAACACTCGCCTGAGGAATCTCGACTTTGCGAGGAACCTTGGCTCCATCGTCATCGAGCCACGCGCGCATCTTGCGCTCTACGATTCTGCGTAGGCTTTCATCCGAGTCGAAAGTTTCGTACATCAGACTCTTCGACGCCTCAAGGCGGGCTCGGAAGTCGAGGACAGCCTTGAGTTGGGGCCCGGCATCGGGAATCCGCTCAGGATCGACTGTCTTGAAAAGCACCAAGACGTCGCGCATCGGGCGGTCGCCGTCTGCGAGTAGGTTGAGCGCGCGGAAAAACTCTTCCTCAGTTCCGGATGAGAATGTGTCGTCATTGTTAGGAGGTGAGCCCCACTTGTCGTACAGCAGCATCAAGAGGTAGTCGCACTCATCGAGGTTGGGGTTGATGAGGTCCTGCGGCCGTCCCACGCCCCCCGGCACGTCCTCCCACGCATGAACGTAGAAGAACAGGCGTTCAGCGACAGCCCGCGACTCGTTGTGCTGGCGGAACACATCTCGGCAACGGCTCCGCTCCGGGCCGAGGCCGCCCGGCGAGGCGAGGAAGATCTGGCGGCATGAAACCTGGATCGGCATGTACGTACTCTATTGCGGAGGAGTCCTAGCCCTGGGTTACTCCCCGTTCCGACGGGCGTACAGCACTCATCCGCACATGCGCGGTGAGGTTGACCCCGTTGGGTGGACATCCTGACCGCCAGGTTTTGGCCTGGCAGGAGAGGATGCCCTCATGGGTGCCAAGAGGAAGAGTTACACCCCGAAGTACCGGCAGGATGCCGCTCACCTGGTGATCGACACCGGACGCACGATCGTCGAGGTCGCTGGTGAGATCGGTGTCGGGCAGCAGTTGCTGGGACGGTGGGTGGCGATCGAGCGGTCCCGGATGGACGACCCGCCCGACGCGATCGATATCAACGAGCGGGCCGAGTTGGAGCGGTTGCGCCGCGAGGTGGCCGAGCTGCGGATGGACCGGGAGTTCCTGAAAAAAGCGGCGGCCTTCTTCGCCACGGAGAACTCGAGCCCGAGCGGGCGTTCGAGGTGATCGAGGCGGAGAAGGCCACCTACGACGTGACGAGGATGGTCGACCTGCTGGAGGTGTCGCGCTCGGGCTACTACGCCTGGGCCGCCCGGCAAGGTGCCGAGCCGGAGCCACGCGCCGCGCGGCGGGCCGACCTGACGGTCAAGATCAAGGTTGCCCACGACGCGTCCGACGGGGTCAACGGTGCTCCACGGATCCTGGCCGACTTGCGCGAGGCTGGTGAGGTCATCTCCCGCAAGACGGTCGCTAAGCTCATGCGCGCCAACGAGATCCGTGGGATCAGCCCGCGGCCTTGGCGTCCGGTGACGACCCTGCCGGATGCCGCCACGCACTCGATCCCGGACCTGGTCGAGCGCCGGTTCGACCGCGGTGAGTTGAATGCCGTGTGGACCTCCGACATCACCTACCTGGCCACCGGAGAAGGCTGGCTCTACCTGTGCGCGGTCCGGGACGGGTGCTCCCGCCGGGTGCTCGGGTACGCCTTTGCTGACAGCCTGCACACCGACGTCGTGGAGACCGCGCTACGCCGCGCGGTGACGTTCCGGGACGGGGACACCACCGGCACGATCTTCCATGCGGATCGGGGCTGTCAGTACACCTCGGCTCAGCTCGCCGAGGCCGCTGTGGACCTGAGCGTGCGCCTGTCCGTGGGAAGGACCGGGGTGTGCTGGGACAACGCCCAGATCGAGAGCTTCTGGTCGACGCTGAAGACCGAGTTCTACGACAGGCATGACTTCGCCACCCACGCTGAGGCGATCACCGCCGTCAGCACCTGGATCGAGACCGTCTACAACCGCCGCCGACGCCACAGCGCCCTCGGCCAGATCAGCCCGGTAGCCTTCGAGCACCGACTCAGCACAGCGGTCGATCAAGCCGCTTAACCGATGTCCACGAAACGGGGTCAACCCCAGCGGGCCGGTTGCCAAGCCTGCCGCGTGTTGAGGTGCTCATACCGCGGGCTCAGCCCAGACTGACGCGCACGAGGCGCGCGCAGCTTGTGGAAGGCCAACCTCGCACGCCCGTGTCACGGTCGACCTGAAGGGCCGGGAGGGCGTGTTGAACCTCTGGCAGGCATCCCGTTCTCGAAGGTGAGAGGGGCCCCGACGCTTGTCGGGGCCCCTCTGCTCGCAACCTCAAGGTAGGGGGCGTGCTGCCAATACACCAGCGCCGTACGCCCACACGGATTCCATCACGTACTGCCAAAACTTGCGTCCTGACCACTGTGACCGCCAGGCGGACACCTTGTTGTACAACTTCCTCAGCATGTGTGCGCCCATAATGGACCTCCCGTCCTCGTTGTCGTTGTCAGATTCATTCTTGGTCCAAGACCAGTCACTAATCAGGCGAACGACGCCAAGCAACAGCAGCACCACCATGACCTCTAGGACGCCCCAGTTTTGAAGTGGGTCCACCCCCAGCTTTCAGGCTGCGAACCCCATGATGGTATCAGTCCCAGCCCGTCGAGTGTGAACAAGTGGACGATCCTGCCGCTGTCGTCGCGTAGCGTCCGGCCGTGCCGCGCGAAGCCTGGCCCCTGCGTTCGGCGTCGCTCAATCTTAAGGCGCCTACCGGTCCTGTCAGCAGCGATGCGCCCGGTAGACCTGGTCGAGGCCTGTACGTGTGTCCGTCGACCAGAGCACCAGGGTGAAGTATCTGACCCCCTTGGTGCGAGGCCCGACTGCCTGTCAGGCTTGGCGGATGAGCAAACAGATTCTGTTGGGGTACTCGCACGCCTTCCTATCGGCGGCGGACGCGCACGCGGCTGCCGCGACGGAGAAGGGCGTTGACGGCGAAGTCGACGGGATGATGTGCGTCATCGCCCTGCAGAACTCGGCAGCTGGAGCGACCAAGGTGCTCGGTAAGGGCACCAAGGCTGTCCAAGCGTTCAACAAGAAGGCGAGCGCCCTAAGCGATGTTCGCGACATGCTGACTCACTTCGACGCATACGCGGTCGGTGAAGGGAGGCTACAGAAGCCGTTGGGCGAGGAGGACGGCCCGTTCGGCTGGATGCCGATGTGGAACTCACCCGAAACCATCCTTATTCTCTGCCGTCGACGCGGCGAGGAGATCCCGACGAGGTACGAGGTCACGATCCAGCCGACGCTGGTCGCCGTTGCTGAGCTGGTCAGCGCTGCCGCGGTAGCGCTGGGTGTCGAGCGGAGCCCCCTGGTCAAGAGGCTGACGCAATGAGCAGGAGACGCGAACGGCATCACACAGTTCCCCGGCTGCACTTACGAGGGTTCGCTGGCCCCTACAGGGGCGACAGCCTACGCCGAAGCGGTCAGGATCCGCTCCTGCTCGTTCAGTACGACGTGAACACGGGCTCTCGAACCGACGTCAGCATCGCGGATGCGGCCGTGGCCAGGAACTTCTACACGATCGTCTTGCCTGATGGCACTAGGTCAGACGCATGGGAGCGCTCGCTCAGCAACGTTGAGAACGACATCGCACCGGCACTTCGGCGTGCGATCGAGTCACCGCGCTTCCGTTTGAACGACGACGACCGGCAACTGCTGGCGTCCTGGATCGCTTTGCAGTACCTGCGCGGTCCGGATAACCGGCAGCTGCAAGCCGCGATCGCGTCTTTCACTGTCCGGGCTCAGGTCGGCATGGGAGGCCTAGCATACCTGAAGCACGTCATGAGCAAGCACCTCGGGCGCCCCGTCCCGCCGGGACGGGCCGAGCGCGTATGGGACGACATCATGAAGGAGGAAGGGCCGACGATCAAGGTCCGCGGCGAGGACCATATGAAACTGCTTCTGCAGACCTTTCCTCAGGCAGCAGAGCAGATCCTCGGGCGCACCTGGGGCCGGATGCGCTTCAGGCAATGTGCGTTGGCGGTTTCTGACGTTCCTGTGGGCCTAGTCCGGGACTCCGTAGAGCTATGGGCAGGGGGCGGCCTTGGTGGCGCTCGGGCGATCACGGTGCCACTGGATCGGCACACTCTGCTGTGGCTTGCGCTGGCGGGCCCCGGCGGTCCTGAGGAGGACATGGACCTGCAGGCAACGAAGGCATTCGCTGCTGCGCACAATGAGTCTGCGATCGGCGCCGCGGAGCGGTTCGTCTATTTTCACCCCGACGACGACCCGATTGCGGAGGGAACGGTCGTGCCTCGCCCGCCACGCGAACGGTTGAACGTCAGCAGTGGATTCAAGCTTGACGGCAACCGGGATCGAGCACTGAACGATGTTCTACAACAAATTGCTGACCGAAACGGACGGAATGACGGGTCACTGATCGCTGATTACACCTGGCCTATCGACGGGTACGAGCCGCCAGCCAACTGGGACGCCTAGACCTCCGCATCGCGATCGTCACCTGATCGAGCGCACCTACCACCGCCGCCGACGCCAGGACGCCCTCGGTCGATTCATTCCCGTCGAATACGAGACCATCATGACCACAGCAGCCGATCAGGCTGCGTGAGCAATCACCCTCACCTGTTGCAAAAGCCCCATCCCATTCAGCGGGCCGACCTGATGTCCGCCCCTACCGGCCCTGCGAAAGCCGGGGGTCGATACGACACTCCCGTGCGAGCGAGTCCGGCGTCACCCCGCACGGATCTGCCGCGCGGCGCGCCTTGGCTTACCCCGTCGCGGTGCGTCATTTCGCCGCCAGTGACGCACGCGTTTGCCGCATCGCGCGGCTGTCGAGGGGATGCCGCTGGCCCGTTCGCCCGGAGGCGTCGCCAGGCCACCGCCGTCGCCTCTTCCCATGAGCAACGCGGAAGCGAATGCCCGGGACACCCTCCGCCTCGCGGGTTGTCCGTGCCGCCCTTCAGGATGGCCGCTCCCCCAGAGAAGTGGTACCGCGGGAGACGCCGGTGGCCACTCATGGTTACTCCGCGGCCTTGGGGGATGAGTGCGCCCACACGGGCCGCCACCGACCCAGGAGAAGACCATGGCTGCCACCATCACCACCCGCAAACTCGTGTCGCTGACCGAGGCGGCCGACATCCTTGCGGTCTCGACGAAGACCGTGCGCCGCTACATCGCCGACGGGCACCTCGACGCCGTACGGCTCGGGCGCAAGACGTTGCGGATCAAGCTCGACTCGATCGAGAGATTCATCGACGCCCGACCAGTCGGCGGGTGCCGGAGGGCTGGGTGAGCGGCCCGGAGGTGCCCAGAAGGACCCGCCCGTTGTTCCTCGTGTGTTCCTCGGAGACAAGTCGAGGCCCTCGAAAGGGCCTCTGACCTGCGGTTATATGGTGGGCGATACTGGGTTTGAACCAGTGACCTCTTCCGTGTCAAGGAAGCGCGCTACCACTGCGCCAATCGCCCTAAATCTGATGGTGCTGCTTGCGAGGTGGCGACGGGATTTGAACCCGTGTACACGGCTTTGCAGGCCGTTGCCTCGCCTCTCGGCCACGCCACCGTAGAGGCATCTGGTGGTTGTGCCTCCGAGCGGACGACCGGGTTCGAACCGGCGACCTCAACCTTGGCAAGGTTGCGCTCTACCAACTGAGCTACGTCCGCATCTTCCCTCGGGTGTTCCCCTCAGGCGTCACGGAACATTATCTGACGGAAGGCCGCGAAACCAAATCCAGACCTCCGCTGGAGGCGCGCGGTCCTGAGACCCATGCGTCACATGCGTCACTGGCGGTGATCAGGTGCCTCCCGGTCCTCGATCGCGGACAGCGGCCGGGGCGGCTCCTCGTTGGTGCGGACCTGGTCCCACCACTCCCCCGCACGCTCGATCGGGCCGCGATAGTCCTGCGTTGGCCACAGCCGCCGGATCGCAGCATTGGTCGCTGCGCCGATCAGGATGGCGAGGGCGACCAGATAGAAGAGCGTCAGCGCGATGATGGGAGCCGTGAGCGGCCCAAAGATCGTGACACCGCCCACCGCGACCGACGCCCAGGCCCGGACACCCAAGGCGCTGAGGATCACGATGATGGCGGCCACCCCGGCCCCCGCGAAGTCGCGATAGAACGGCGTCTTCTCCTTCGGCGCGTAGTGATAGAGCCCGGTCAACCCGATCAGGCACAGCCCCGCGACGACCGGCCAGTAGGCGGTGACCAGCACGTCGAGACTGTCCGGCAGCCAGTCCCGTAGCAGCCGCGGACCGATGAT
This sequence comes from Ornithinimicrobium ciconiae, assembly GCF_007197575.1. Taxonomy (NCBI): domain Bacteria; kingdom Bacillati; phylum Actinomycetota; class Actinomycetes; order Micrococcales; family Ornithinimicrobiaceae; genus Ornithinimicrobium; species Ornithinimicrobium ciconiae. The sequence continues at coordinate 2,107,574 of NZ_CP041616.1, read as the reverse complement.
AGCCAGCGGCACCAGTAGGCTGGCGAAGACGATGGAGCCCAGATAGAGCCCCAGCGACATCGCCCGGGCCCCGACGATGCTGCGCTCACCACTTTGGGCATACATGATCTGGATGGCGTCCATAAAGACGTGCAGGGCCCGCGAGCCGGACCACAGGCTCAGCAGGAAGCCGATGGACAGCAGATCCGCGCGGCCCCCGTCCAGCACGTCCTCCACCGTGGGCACGATGATCTGGCTGACCACCTCGGGAGTCAGGAACTGCTCACTGAACCGCTCGATCGCACCGGTGACGTTGGCCACGGCTCCCGGGTCAAAGTGTCCCGCAAAGAAGCCCACGCCGGCGAAGAGTCCCAGGATCAGCGGCGGCAGGCACAGCAGCATGAAGAAGGCTGCCTCTGCTGACAGGCCAGTCACCCGATAGCGGAAGCAGATCCGGAAGACCTCGACGACCAGCCGGGCAAAGGGCAGGGCTCCGGGCACCGGGGCGAGGACCGCCCTGACCCTGCGCCGCACCGTCATCCCCCTACGGTATGGCGCGCGCCCCAGTCAGCGAGCCAGGCGGGCGTCCGCGTCGAGCAGCCAGGCGTCGGCGTCGAGCCCGCCTGCGGCGCAACGGCAGCCGCTGTGGCTCCGTCTCAGATGCCGCCGGTGAGCGTCAGCCCACCGTCGACGACCAGAGTCTGCCCCGTGATCCACGCGGCGTCCTCAGAGGCGAGGAAGGCGACGGCGGCAGCGATGTCGTCGGGTGCTCCGAGGCGGCCCAGCGGGTAGGCCGCAGCGGCCTCCTGCTCCCGGCCCTCGAAGAGCGCGGCCGCGAACCGGGTCTTGACGATCGCCGGCGCGACGGCGTTGACCCGCACCTGCGGGGCCAGCTCGACGGCCAACTGCTGCGTCAGGTGCATCAGGGCGGCCTTGCTCGTGCCATAGAAGCCGATGCCGGCCGCGTGCCGCAGACCGGCGACAGAGGCCAGGTTGACCACCGCACCGCCGCGCTCCCCCAGCGCCGCAGCAGTCGCCTTGCGGGTCCAGGCCAGCGCACCCAGGACGTTGACCTCAAGGATCTTGCGCAGCGCACCGAAGTCGGCCTCGCTCAGGGGCCCGTATGCCGGGTTGATACCGGTGTTGTTGACCAGCACGTCAAGCGCCCCGAACCGCTCCAGCACTGCGGCCACCGTCGCGTCCTGGTGCTTAGGGTCGTCCGCAGACCCGGCGACCCCCAGCGCGACGTCCGCCCCACCAAGCTCGGCCACGGCCTCCATCAGGCCCTCCTGCTTGCGACCTGTCACACAGACCTGACCGCCCTCACGCACGATCCGGTGTGCCACGGCCAGTCCGATGCCTCTGCTGGCGCCGGTGACCAGGGCCACCCGCCCGGCAAATCGTCCCTCGTGCTCGATCATGCGCAACCTCTCCTCGACCGGCGCCGTGTGGTCAGCGTAGTCACTCGTGGACTGCCTTCCTGGACGCGCCACGTCCCGGGTGAGGAGTCGGGAGTCGGTGCCTCCCGGCATACTGGAGCCTGGTGCGCGGACGATGTGGTCCTGGCCGCACCGCCCCCAGCAGAAGGACCTCGATGGACATCTGGCCCGGCAAGCCCTACCCCCTCGGTGCGACCTATGACGGCACCGGGGTCAACTTTGCGATCTTCTCCGAGGTCGCCACGGCGGTGGAGCTGTGCCTGATCGACGATGAGGGTGCCGAGCAGCGGGTCTCGCTGACCGAGGTGGATGCCTATGTCTGGCACGGCTACCTGCCGCATGTCGAGCCCGGTCAGCGCTATGGCTTCCGGGTACACGGCCCCTACGACCTCGACAACGGACACCGTTGCAACCCAGCCAAGTTGCTGCTCGACCCCTATGCGCGGGCCTTTGACGGGCAGGTCTCCGGGGAGCAGCCGGTCTTCTCCTACAACTTCGACGATCCTGACTCGCGCAACGAGGAGGACTCGCTGGGGCACAACCTGCTCTCGGTCGTGGTCAACCCGTTCTTTGACTGGTCGCACGACCGGCCACCGCGTCACGAATACCACGACAGCGTCATCTACGAGACCCACGTCAAGGGTCTGACGATGCTGCACCCGGACGTGCCCGAGGAGATCCGCGGCACCTATGCGGCGCTGGGGCACCCGGCGGTCATCGAGCACCTCACCTCCCTCGGCGTGACCGCGGTCGAGCTGCTGCCGGTGCATCAGTTCGTGCAGGAGCGCACCCTGCTCGACCAGGGGCTGACCAACTACTGGGGTTACAACACGATCGGTTTCCTGGCCCCGCACAACGGCTATGCCGCCAACGGCACGCGAGGCCAGCAGGTCACCGAGTTCAAGACGATGGTCAAGAACCTGCACACCGCCGGCATCGAGGTCATCCTCGATGTGGTCTACAACCACACCGCCGAGGGCAACCACCTGGGTCCGACCCTGGCCTTCCGGGGCATCGACAACAAGAGCTACTACCGGCTCGTCGATGACGAGCAGTCGCACTACTACGACACCACGGGCACCGGCAACAGCCTGCTCATGCGCAGCCCGCACGTGCTGCAGATGATCATGGACTCGCTGCGCTACTGGGTGACCGAGATGCACGTCGACGGTTTCCGGTTCGACCTGGCGGCGACCCTGGCACGGCAGTTCCACGAAGTGGACAAGCTGTCCGCCTTCTTCGACATCATCCAGCAGGACCCGGTGATCTCACAGGTCAAGCTGATCGCCGAGCCCTGGGACCTGGGCGACGGGGGCTATCAGGTCGGCAACTTCCCCCCGCTGTGGACCGAGTGGAACGGCAAGTACCGCGACACGGTGCGCGACTACTGGCGCGGCCTGCCCTCCACGCTCGGCGAGTTCGCCTCACGCATCACCGGCTCCTCGGACCTGTATGCGCACAGCGGACGACGCCCGATCGCCTCGATCAACTTCGTCACGGCGCACGACGGGTTCACCCTGCGAGACCTGGTGTCCTACAACGAGAAGCACAACGAGGCCAACGGCGAAAGCAACCAGGACGGGGAGAGCCACAACCGGTCCTGGAACTGCGGGGCGGAGGGTCCCACCGACGACCCCGAGATCAATGCGCTGCGCCTCAAGCAGCAGAAGAACTTCCTGGCCACCCTCCTGCTGAGCCAGGGCGTGCCGATGATCGCGCACGGGGATGAGCTGGGCCGCACCCAGCTGGGCAACAACAACGTCTATGCCCAGGACAACGAGCTGTCCTGGATCGACTGGAACCTTGATCCGGACGAGACCGACCTGCTGGACTTCACCACCCAGCTCATCGCGCTGCGCAAGAAGCACCCGGTCTTCCGCCGGCGCCGGTTCTTTGCCGGCGACGCCGACCACGGTGGTCAGAGCGAGCTGGGCGACATCGTCTGGTATGCCCCGATGGGCCTGGTCATGGACGAGGGCGCGTGGCGCTCCCACTTCGCCCGCTCGATCATGGTCTTCCTCAACGGCGAGGCGATCGCGGCCCCGGACGAGCGGGGCCGACCGGTGACCGACGACCACTTCCTGCTGCTGTTCAACGCCAGCCACGAGAGCGTGGACTTCACTCTCCCCGACGGGATCGACGCGATGTCCTGGACCGTCGTGGTCGACACCACGGGAGCGGCCCACAACGGTGACTGGGAGACGGGGCAGACCTACCCGGTGCCACCGGCGTCGGTCATCGTGCTGACCGCAACACCGCAGCCTGGCCTCGCCTGACGCCCTCTGGAGTCCGGGGCCGGGTCACCGTCGCACGGGGACCGGGTCACCGTCGCACGGGACCGGATCACCGTCGACCGGGACCGGATCACCGTCGACCGGATCAGCGCGTCTCAGCGAGCCGCTTCTGCTCCTTCTTGATGTCGAAGTCGGCTTCCGGCCACTGCAGGTCGAGGGCGCGCAGTTGCTCCAGGAGGAGCTGCTGGACCGCCAGCCGGGCATACCACTTGCGGTCGGCGGGCACCACGAACCACGGGGCGGCCTCGGTCGAGGTCTTGTCCATGATGGCCTGGTAAGCCTCCATGTAGTCGTCCCAGTGCAGCCGCTCGTCAACGTCACCGGGGTTGTACTTCCAATACTTCTCCGGGTTGTCCAGCCGCTCGGCCAGGCGCTCACCCTGCTCCTCATGGGACAGGTGCAGCATCACCTTGATCACGGTCGTGTCGTCATCGACCAGGCTCTGCTCAAAATCGTTGATGGTGCTGTAGCGGCGGCCCCACACGGCAGGCTCGACCAGGTTGTGCACCCGCACGATCAACACGTCCTCGTAGTGCGAGCGGTCGAAGACGCCGATCATGCCCGGGCCCGGCAGCGCTTTGCGGATGCGCCACAGGAACGGGTGGGACAACTCCTCCTTGGTCGGTGCCTTGAAGGCCGTGATCTCGGTCCCCTGCGGGTCCACCGCTCCGACCACGTGGCGCATGATGCCGCCCTTGCCTGACGTGTCCAATCCCTGGATCACCAACAGCAACTTCTCCGTGCCCCCGGCACTGCCGTCAGCGTAGAGCCGCTCCTGCAGGTCGTCCATCTCGGCGTCCGCAGCGGCCAGGGCCTCCTTGCCGGCGTCCTTGTCCCCGTCGAAGGCGGGGGTCGAGCGGGAGTCGACGTCGCTGAGTTGGAATCCCTCCCCCACCCGCAGCGCATCGGTGAACGGCGTGGTCGAGGCCTTCTTCTTCGACTTCTTCTTGCTCATCGCCGCATCCTTTCACCAATTGGGCCACGATGGGGGGCATGGTCACGATGCTCTCCGGCTCCCACTCCCTGGACCAGCTCCTCGAGGCGTATGCCGTGGGGCCAGGTCCCGTGGTCCGCGCCAACTTCGTCAGCACCCTGGACGGTCACGCCACCGGGGGTGACGGACTCTCCGGCTCGATCAACTCCTCGGCGGACAAGCAGGTCTTTGACGTGCTGCGGGCCTTGGCCGACGTCGTCGTGGTGGGCGCGGGGACGATCCGCGCTGAGGGATACGGCCGACTGCGGACGGAGGATCCGGCCCTGGTGCAGGTGCGCCGTGCGGCCGGCCGGGCTGACCATCCCACGCTCGCCGTGGTCACCGCCTCAGGGGACCTCCCCGAGAAGGTCATGGTCGACGATCCGGACGGGGGCGCCCTGCTGGTGCTGTGCGCCCGCGCGGTCAGCGACGACCTCGCCGAGCGGATCGGCGCGGACGCCGTGGTCCCGGCGGGCGCGGACCTGGTGGAGCCGAGTCTGGCTGTCGAGGCCCTCCACGAACGCGGCCTGGACCACGTCCTGACCGAGGGCGGACCGCACCTTCTCGGCGGCTGGCTGCAGGCCGGGGTGGTGGACGAGCTGTGCCTGACCATCCGGCCGGTGGTCGTCGGCGGCACCGGTCCCCGGATCGTGGAGGCCCCGATCGGGCGCACCGGCGAGCTGGCGCACTTCGACCTGCGTCATGCGTTGGCAATCGAGAGCGACCTCATGCTGCGCTACGTCGCCACCCCGGACTGAGCACCGAGCAAACCGCCTCACTGCCCACGACCACAAAGTCTCCGGCGGGGCCCCTGGGCAGGACGACTCGCAGAGCGTCCTGAATCCGGGGAACTGCTGCTCCACCGCGCTTGGTCAGTGCCGGCGGGATTGCACGGCATACGCCACAGCCCCCACGAGCACCTGACCAATCAGCAACAGCGCGAGCACCATCTCCACCGAGGCCCCCAGACCGATAGCCACCGCGGCGGCGCCGGTCAGCGGGAACGCCAGCAGGCCCAGCACGGCCAGGGCGCGAGTCAGCACGACGTCGTCACGCTCGTCACCCTGTTGGGTGAACGCCCGCTCAAAGCTCGTGGCTCGGTCCGGACTCCGCGTCACGCGCCAGGCGACGATGGCAACGCCGATGACCCCCACGGCGGCACCCTGCAGGAAGCCGGTGCCCATATTGCCCGGCCCGTACTCGCGCAGCAGGAGTCCGACGACGATGATGGCGCCGAGGGCCAGCATCATCACCAGCAGCGCGATGGCCTTCTGGCGTCCGGTGAGCTCAGTCGTCGACATGGAAGATCTCCTCTACGGTGCGGTGGAAGTGCCGGGCGATGCTGATGGCCAGCGGCAGTGACGGGTCATAGCGGCCCGTCTCGATGGAGTTCACGGTTTGGCGCGAGACCTGCAGCGCCTCCCCCAGCTCACGCTGGGACAGGCCCGCTGCGAGCCTGAGCTCACGCACGTCATTGCGCACGATTGCCTCCCGGTGTCTAGCGTCCTTGACATGTCAAAGGTACTTGACGTGACTCCGCCGTGTCAAGGGCGCTTGTCACCACCCCTCGCCCCGGTCAGCACTCCTCTCGCCACCACCTGCAGAACTGCTGGCAGTTCGCCCGTCGTCGCGGGTGGACTTCGGCATATCCGCGGGTCAGCGTCCCTGCCCGACGTGCCGGCCCGATGAACTGCCAGCCGATGTGCAGATGGACCGGTTGCGAACCCTGCATGCCACTCACCTGCAGAACGCTGTGGTCCGGACCGGGCTGTCTCGGCGCTCCTCTCGCCGCCATCTGCAGAATCGCTGGCAGTTCGAGCGCCTCGGCGGGTGGAGTTCGGCATTTCCGCAGGTCAGCGCCCTGCCCGACTGGCCGACCCGGCGAACTGCCAACGGAAGTGCAGATGGAGCGGCTGCGACCCTGCATGCCGCGCACCGGACCGGGCGGTCTCGGCGCTCCTCTCGCCGCTATCTGCAGAACCGGTGGCAGTTCGCGCGCCTCGGCGGGTGGAGTTCGGCATATCCGCAGGTCAGCGCCCTGCCCGAATAGCCGGCCCGATGAACTGCCAGCGGAAGTGCGGAGCGGCTGCGACCCCGTGTCAGGCCCGACGAACTGCCAGCGTGTAGGTCGGCCGAGACAGGGCCGCCAGTGGGGGCCACGGACGTCGTGGCCCGAGCGTGTCAGCTCAAGAACTCACGCACGGTGCGCTCCCAGCGCTCCGCGTCCGTGTTCCACTCCCGGCAGTGCATGGGACCGTCCCACAGGTCGAGCGTGATCAGGTCCGGGCGTTTCTCGGCCAGCTGCTCGGACGGGCCATAGGGCACGACGTCGTCGGTGCGGGAGTGCATGAGCAGGATGGGGTGGGAGAGCTCATCCGCGCGCGCCACCCAGTTGGTGACGGCGATGTCGAGCGGCTCGGCCACTCCGACCAAGTGCCGGGTGGCCTTGCGGCCCATCAGCAGCTTGCCCAGCATGCTGGCCGCGCGCGGGATCTTGTTGAGGTCAGCATTGTGTGTGAGGACCACACCCCAGTCAATCACCGGGCAGTCCAGCACGACCTTGTCGACATAGCGCGCATAGTCCGAGCGGTCGAGGGTCTGCAGCACGATCGCCCCGCCCATCGACCACCCGACCAGGGTGACCGTCTTGGCGCCCTGGCTGACGGCATACGCGATCGCGGCCTCGACGTCACGCCACTCTGAGAGCCCGAGGTTGTAACGCCCGTCCACGCTGCGGGGTGCGCCAATATCGTTGCGGTACATCGGCACCAGGGTGGTGTAGCCGAGGTCGTGCAGCAGGGGCAGGGCGCGGATGGTCTCCTCGCGCTTGGCGGAGCGGCCGTGCACACAGATCGCCCACTGGCCGGGGCGGTCCTGTGCCGAGCGCGGCGGCACCTGCCAGGCCGGCAGGTCGCCGATCTCGGCCGGCACCTCGACGTTGTCGAAGTCCAGCCCAACGGCGCTGTGCGGGTCGCCGCAGTAGTAGTAGGAGTTCCACCGGGCCGGCCCCGGCTCGAGAAGGCCGTCGTCGACACCGATCAGCTCACGCACCACCGTGCGGTCGTGGGCCCTCCGTGGCGCGAGGTCGCTGGAGATCACCTCACCGACCCGGGCGTGGCCAGCGCCGCGCTCGAGCCAGAGCCCGTAGCGGCCGGGAGAGAGCGTGTGCGGCGCAGCGACCAGCGTGATCGTGCGCGGGCCGTCCCCGTCGTCGACGGCCCGGATCTCGGTGTCGTCCTTCTTCTCGTGCTCGGGGGTCACCACGCGCCGGGCGAAGTAGGTCGCCACCCCCAGCGAGGCCAGGGCTGCGCCGACCGCACTGCCCACTCCTCCGACCGCCAGGACCGTGCTGATCTTGGGTCGCACCCGCACCTCAACCACGGAGCACCTCCGAGAGGTCGAAGGAGTCCGGTTGGTCCAGTTGGGCATAGGTGCACGACTCTGGCTCCCGGTCGGGCCGCCACCGCACAAACTGCGCCGTATGCCGGAAGCGCGCGCCCTCCATGTAGTCGTACCTGACCTCGACCACCCGTTCTGGTCGCAGCGGGACGAAGGAGAGGTCCTTGCCGGCATTCCAGCGGCTCGTCTCGTTCTTGCGCGGCGTGCCCTCGAAGGTCGCGGCCCAGTTCCACGGGTGGCTTTCGATGTCGGTCACCAGCGGCCGCAACTCCTCGATGAGCTCGCGGCGACGGGCCATCGGGAAGGCGCCGATGACACCGACGGAGCCAAGCGTGCCGTCCTCGGTATAGAGCCCGAGCAGCAGGGACCCCAGCGCGTCGGGGCCGGACTTGTGGACGCGATAGCCGGCGACGACGCAGTCGGCGGTGCGCACGTGCTTGATCTTGGACTGGACCCGCTTGTCGGGCTGATAGACACCGGCCGGGTCCTTGGCGATCAGCCCGTCGAGCCCGGCCCCCTCGAACTGCTCAAACCACTCCTGGGCCTCGGCGGTGTCGCGGGTTAGTCGGGTCAGATAGATCGGAGGCTGGGCCTGCGCCAGGACCTCCTGCAGGGTTGCCCGCCGCTCCTCCAGTGGGCGCCCCATCAGGTCCTCGTCGCCGAGAGCCAGCAGGTCGAAGGCCACGAAACTCGCCGGCGTCTCGACCGAGAGCTTGCGCACCCGGGAGTCGGCCGGGTGGATGCGCTGCTGCAGCGCCTCGAAGTCCAGCCGGCTGCCGTCGGGCTCGACGCAGATGATCTCCCCGTCGATCACCGCGCGCTCCGGGAAGTTGGCCAGCACCGCCTCGACGACCTCGGGGAAGTAGCGCGTCATCGGCCGCTCGTTGCGCGAGCCGATCTCGACCTCGTCGCCGTCGCGGAAGATGATCGAGCGGAAGCCGTCCCACTTGGGCTCGTAGAACTGCCCCTCGGGGATGCCCTTGACCGGCTTGGCGAGCATCGGCTTGACCGGTGGCATGACGGGCAGATCCATGACGTCAGTCTGCACGATCGCCCGTCCCAGGGTGCGCAGGCTAGGCCTAGTCCTCGATCCGGTTGCCGTCCTCGTCCCAGTGCTCAGCGACCTTCTTGCTCGGCTGCACCCGCGGGGGCTCCCCGGGCATCTTGGGGTGGTCGGGTGGAAAGTTCAGCTCGCCCAGTCCGCGCTCGAGGTCCGCCTCCCACAGCGCATAGGCCCCGTCGATCGACCCCGCCTCGTCGTGCAGGTGCTCCCAGGCATCGCCGTGCTCGGCCAACCACTCCGGCGCCGTCCGCACGGTCAGCTCGTCGGGGCCGATCTCACCGAGCTGCTCCCAGGTCATCGGCACCGACACCGGACCGCCGGGCAGCACCCGTGGCGACCAGGCGGCCGCCAGCGTGCGGTCCCGGGTCGCCTGGTTGAAGTCGACGAAGATCCGCTGCCCCCGCTCCTCCTTCCACCAGGAGGTGGTGACCAGGTCCGGCATGCGGCGCTCGAGCTCCCGCGCGATCCCGATCACGGCGTGCCGCACCTCCAGGAACTCCAGGCGCGGCACGATCGCGGCGAAGACGTGCACCCCACGGCTACCGGTGGTCTTCACGAACGGCGTCAGGCCGACCTCGATCATCACCTCGCGCAGCCCGCGGGCGACCTCGACGATCTCGGCGAACCCGAGGCCCGGCTGCGGGTCCAGGTCGATGCGAATCTCGTCGGGGTGGTCGTTGTCGCCGCTGCGCACCGGCCACGGGTGGAAGGTCACCGTCCCCATCTGCGCCGCCCACACGGCCGCCGCGAGCTCGTCGATGACCAGCTGCGGGTGGCTGCGCCCGGACGGATAGGTCACCATCGTCGTGCGCACCCACTCCGGCACCCCCTTGGGAGGGTTCTTGGAGTAGAAGATCTCCCCCTCGATGCCGTCGCGCACCCGCTGCAGGGTCAACGGACGGTCGGCCAGCGCGCGCAGGAGCGGCTCCCCCACCGCCATCAGGTATGCCGCGAGGTCGGCCTTGGTGATCACCTCACCCGCGTCGGTGGCCGGCCACACGGTCTTGTCCGGGCTGCTCAGCCGCACCTCCCGGTCCCCCTCCGGGCCGGGCACAGTCAGCATCAGGGCGCTCGCCATGGCACGAGCGTAACGGTCAGCCGACCAGCTGGTAGAAGCGGAAGAGGTCGTTCTCGATGTCCAGCACATCGACCCCACCGAAGCCAGCCGCCACGGCATACGCCCGCAGCGTGTCGGGGCGCATCACGGTGCCGGTCCCGACCGAGTCGGGGTGTGACATGCCGTCCGGCAGGCAGATCAGCAGCGACATGCCATACATCAGCTGCTCGACCTCGTCGGCGCGCCCCACGAAGTGCTCTCCCACGCGCTCGTCCATCACCACGACCGGCGCGCCGGGCCGGGCGGCGGCTCTCATGGCTCGCAGCACGGAGATCGGGTCGGGCATGTCGTGGACGCACTCGAAGGCCAGGACCAGGTCATACCCAGCCTCATCCGTGGTCGCAGCGTCGGTGAGGGTGAAGGTGACCCGGTCGCTCACCCCGAGCTCAGCGGCGTGCTGGCGCGCGGCGCCGATCGATGACTCGTCGACGTCGACGCCGACGACCTGCGCGTCCGGATAGCCCATCGCCAAGGCGATGCTCGACCAGCCCTCTCCGCACCCGACGTCCAGCACGTCGCCACCGGCCCGCAACGCCTCACTGGCGCCGGGGATCGTGGGGATCCAGTCGCCGGCCAGGGACTCGAGGAAGAGGGCCCGGTTGGCGTCGCCCTGCCCGGTCCGCATCCGCTCGCCGAACGCGGCCCACGGGACACCCCCGCCGGTGCGGTAGGCCTCCACCAGCCGAGGCAACTGCGCCGCGGCGCTGGCGATGACCCGTGCAAACGGCGTGATGTATGCCGTGCTGTCACTGGCCACCAGCACCTCCGCCCTGTCCTGGGGAAGGGTGAAGAGCCGGCCGGCCTCTGGCTGGGTCGGGTCGGCCACCTCGAGGATCCCGGTCGCGCACTGCTGCTCCAGCCACTCACGGGCGTAGCGCTCGTGGATGCCGGCCCGGGCGGCGAGCTCCGGGCCGGTGAGCCACTGCCCCGCCAGCGGTTCGTAGAGTCCCAGTTCGTCACCGATGGCGATGGCCAGCACCTCGAAGGTGCCGAGCATCGACCCGAACACCCGCTCACCGAAGTCTGCTTCAGGGGTGGTCCCCTCCATGGTGTTTCCTTTCGTTGCGCCGCGCCGTCGTCGTGCTGCGACGACACCAACACTCCAGACCGTCGCTGTCTCGTGACTTTCATCTGGCTGTCAGCCCTGTCAGGCAGGCCCGTGGAGCCCTAGAATCAGGTCATGCTCCGGGTCTTCGGACCGGCACGTCTCGAGGACGGCGACGATGATCACCAGGGGCGGCCTTCCCGCCGTCAACGGCAGTTGCTCGCAGCCCTGGCGGCTCGGCCCGGACAGGTGGTGCCCGTCGGGACCCTCGCTGACTGGATGTGGGGCGATCAGGGACCTGCCGATCCGGGCGCCGCCATCCAGACCCTGGTCCACAGAGCGCGCCGGTCACTGTCACCACCGACCTCGATCGAGACCTCCGGTGCCGGCTACCGCCTGGTGGCGCCCACGGAGGGTCTCGACGTCCTGCTCTTTGAGGAGCAGGTCCGCGCGGCCCGAGATGTCGAGCCCCAGAAGACACTCGTCCTGCTCACGGCGGCGCTGGGACTCTGGCAGGGCGAGCCTTATGCCGACCTGGACCACGTGGACCTGGTCGCCGAGCGCGGGCGTTTGCTCGCCCTCGCCGACGAGGCGCGCACCGGGCTGGTCCAGGCCAACCTGAGGCTGGGGCGGCACCACGAGACGGTGGCCCTGGCCGAGGAGTTCCTCAGCAGACGACCCCACGACGAATCCGTCCTGGCCGCCCTGATGACGGGGCTGTATGCGACCGGGCAGCAGGTTGCTGCGCTGAGTCGGTTCGCGGTGCACCGGGAGCAGCTGGCGGACGAGTTGGGCCTGGACCCTTCCCAGGGCCTGCGTGACCTCGAAGAGTCGATCCTGCGCCACGAGCTCGTCGTGACCGGCAGCACGCAACCACCGGGGAGCACCAGAAACGGTGTCCCACATCCTGACTCACCAGCCACGCAGCGGATCCGCTTCTGCCGCAGCCGGGATGGCACCCGACTGGCCTACGCCACCTCGGGCGACGGCCCGCCGCTGGTGAAGGCCGCGACCTGGCTGACCCACCTCACCCACGACTGGGACAGCCCGGTGTGGCACCACTGGCTGGCTGGACTCAGTGCCACGCACACGCTGCTGCGGTATGACGAGCGCGGTTGCGGTCTGTCGGAGTGGGACGTCGCCGACATCAGTTTCGAGGCCTGGGTCGACGACCTGGAGACCGTGGTCGACGCTGAGGAGTTGGAGACCTTCCCGCTGCTGGGGCTGTCCCAGGGCGCCGCTGTCTCGATCGCCTATGCGGCGCGCCACCCCGAGCGGGTCAGCGTCCTGCTGCTCTACGGCGGCTACGCGCGGGGGCGCACCCTCCGGGCGGTCACGGAGGAGGACCGCCGGGAGGCGAGTCTGCACCTGGAGCTCGCGCGCGTCGGGTGGGGGCGTGACGATCCTGCGTTCCGGCAGGTCTTCACCTCCCAGATCATCCCGGACGGGACGCAGGAGCTCTGGGCCTCGTTCAACGCGCTGCAGGCCCGGACCTGCTCACCGGAGAACGCGGTCCGGTTCATGGAGGCCTTCGGCACCATCGACGTCGTCGATGCCGCCACGCGCGTCTCCTGCCCGACGCTGGTCATGCACTCCCAGGAGGAGGTGCGCCAACCGGTTGAGGTCGGCCTGGAGCTCGCCGCGCTGATCCCGGGGAGCCGCTTCGTCCCCCTCCCCAGCCGCAACCACCTGCTCACTGCGGACGAGCGTGCGTGGGGGCTGTTCCTCGAGCACGCCAGAGCCTTCCTGGCAGAGCATCTCGGCTGACCGAGGGCCTCCGGCCCTGAGGTGGTCCCCTCGGGGGTGACTCTCACCCACGGTGTCCCGAGACGGGGCACGCGGCATACGACACCGATGCGGGGGAACCACGCGCCGATGAGTAGCCTCCAACACCGGACCGCCCACCTAGCCGCCTGGAGGCACGATGGACATGCACGTCTTCTCCTGGATGTTTATCGGGGTGCCCGCCTTCATCGGGCTCATCTGGCTGATCATCCTCGGCACCATCGGGTGGCGTGTCTGGAAGGCATGGGACCAGCGTCGCTCCAACGAGTCAGAGCCGGTGCTGGCCTTCCCTGCGCGGGTGATCGGCAAGCGGGACAGCGTCAGCGGGGGCAACAACTCAACGCGCACGCACTACTACGTCACCTTCGAACGCCTGGATCTGCAGCGTCTCGAGCTCGAGGTGGAGGGACCGGAGTTTGGGATGCTGGCGGTCGGGGACACAGGACGTCTCACCCATCAGGGCAGCTGGTATCAGGGGTTCGTCAGGGACACCCGACCGACCCCGCCTCCCGCCTGAACCGGCATGTTCGGTGATCTGCACGAGCAGGCGTACGGTGAGGTATATGACCGAGAACGACTACCCCGTCAGCAAGACCGACCAGCAGTGGCGCGAGCAGCTCTCCGCTGAGGAGTTCGCGGTGCTCCGCCAGGCCGGCACCGAGCGCCCCTTCGTCGGGGAGTACACCGACACCAAGACCGAGGGCGTCTACTCCTGCCGAGCCTGCGATGCAGAGCTCTTCCGCAGTGAGACCAAGTTTGAGAGCCACTGCGGGTGGCCCTCGTTCTATGCGCCGCTGGCCAAGGACACCGTGGAGTACATCGAGGACAACTCCCTGGGCCGCGCCCGCACCGAGGTGCGCTGCGCCACCTGTGGCTCGCACCTGGGCCACGTCTTCGAGGGGGAGGGCTATGACACCCCGACCGACCAGCGCTACTGCATGAACTCCATCGCGATGACCCTCAAGCCGACGGTCGCCGCGACCAAGCCCGCGGCCGCCGCGGACCTGGGCAAGCAGTCCACCAGCGTGGGCGGCACCTTCTGAGGTCAGGGCAGGCTGGCCACTAGCTGAGCGGCGGTGACGCGCGGACCGGTGAAGAACGGGATCTCCTCCCGGACATGCCGGCGCGCGTCCACCGCCCGCAGCTCCCGCATCAGGTCCACGATCCGGTGCAGCTCCTCGGCCTCGAAAGCCAGCAGCCACTCGTAGTCCCCCAGCGCGAAACTGGCCACCGTGTTGGCCCGCACGTCCTTGTAGTCGCGGGCGGCCATGCCGTGCTCGCGCAGCATGGCACTGCGCTCCTCCTGGGGCAGGACATACCAGTCGTAGGACCGCACGAACGGATAGACGCAGATGTAGGCCCCCGGCTCCTCCCCCGCCAGGAAGGCCGGGATGTGCCCCCGGTTGAACTCGGCGGGACGGTGCAGCCCGACATTGCTCCAGACCGGCTCCATCTGCATCCCGAGCTCGGTGCGGCGCAGCCGCTGGTAGGCCGACTGCAGCAGCTCGACCGACTCCGCGTGCCACCAGACCAGGAAGTCCGCGTCCGCGCGCAGGCCCGACACGTCATACAGCCCACGGACGACGACCCCCTCGCCCTCCAGGGTGGAGAGCAGCACCTCGATCTCGTGCGCCAGGTCGTCGCGGTCGTCACCGATCGGACCGACGGTGCGGAAGACCGAATACATGACATAGCGGATCTCTTCGTTGATGCGCTCGGTGTCCAGACCTGCCTGGGGGTCGGCGGCGGACTGGGCGGGGGCCTGGGGGTGCTCGGTCATGGCCCTCATTGTCCTCTCCGGAGGAGCTGGCCCAGCCACCGGGTATGCCGTCACGCCCGTCTGTGGGGATCAGTCGCCCCGACCTCGCGAGTTCGACCTTGACTCTGCGCGCCCGTCGGCGAGAAAGCATGGTCGCAATCGCAAGGTCAGGTGCTGAGCACCTGACGTGCCGCCGCGCGACCGCTGCCGATGCACGCGGGGATGCCGACGCCGTCATAGGCGGCGCCCGCCACGGCCAGTCCGGGACAGGCAGCGACGCCTGCCTTCACGGTGGCCACCAGGTCGAGGTGGCCCACGGCATACTGCGGCAGTCCGCCGCCCCACCGCCGCACGTGACGGGCCACGGGGGTCGGGAGCGCCGACCCGATGGCCAGGCTGAGATCCGCCAGGGCGCGGTCCAGCAGCACCGGGTCCGGATGCTGCAGGGAGGCCTCCTCACGATGGCGACCGACCGACGCCCGCAGGAGCACGACGTCCTCGCCGTCCAGTCCGGCCCCGACGCCGTGCGCGCGCACCCAGTCCCACTTGGCGGCGCTGAACGTCGCAGCCTTGATGAACCGGCCGTCACGCGGTGGCACGAGGAAGCCCGAACCGTTCAGCGTCGGCAACTCCGAGGCAGCGAACGCGAAGGTCAGCACCGCCATCGACGCCGTCTCGACAATGCTGAGCGCACCCGAGGCCTCTGGTGCCACGTCGCGGAGCAGTCGCGCAGCCGGGGCCGGCGGCAGTGCCAGGACGACCCGGTCCGCCTCGTGCACCTCGGGGCTGGGCACCGGACCGCTGACCACCTGCCAGCCCTGATCGGTCCGGTGCAGCTCCCGGACGATGGTGCCGCTGCGCACCACGACCCCGCGCTCGGTCAACCGCTCCACCAGTGCTGCCGGGAGCTGGTGAAGGCCGCCCTCGAGCCCGGCGAAGACGGGTGGGCGGGGGCTGGCGCTCTCCGTCGGGGGTGCGGGCACGGCGCGGGCAGCCGTCGACACCAGTGACTCCCCCGCCCGGGCGGCCGTCAACAGCGCCGGAGCGGCGGCCGCGGCAGAGATCCGGCGGGCGTGCCCGGCATACACCCCTCCGAGGAGTGGCTCGACCAGGCGGTCCACGACAGCGTCACCGAGCCGGGCGGCCACCAACTCGCCGACCGAGATGTCCTGGGCTGCAACTGGATCGGGCACCTCTGCGCTGATCCTGGCAATCTCTTGCGGGGTCAGCAGACTGCCGAGGTCGGCGGGGTCGGCCGGCACGCCCAGCAGGGTCTGGCGCGGGATGGGGTGGAGCTCGCCGCGGCTCCAGATCGCGGCGCTGGCACCGGTCGGGTGGACGAGTCGTTCGCCGAGCCCCACCTCCGCGATCAGGTCCAGGGCCTCGGTGCGGCGCGCCAGGACCGACTCAGCACCCACGTCGACGCCGACGCCGCTCACGCGCGCTCCACGCAGCTTGCCGCCCGGCCGGTCGGAGGCGTCCAGGACCGTCACC
Organism: Ornithinimicrobium ciconiae; assembly: GCF_007197575.1. Taxonomy (NCBI): domain Bacteria; kingdom Bacillati; phylum Actinomycetota; class Actinomycetes; order Micrococcales; family Ornithinimicrobiaceae; genus Ornithinimicrobium; species Ornithinimicrobium ciconiae. The sequence goes on along the minus strand of NZ_CP041616.1, from coordinate 2,091,227 downwards.
TCGGCTGCCGGGACGTGCTGCACCAGCTCCCACGCCGCTGCCAGACCACTGATGCCGCCGCCGATCACGAGATACCGCACGGTGTTACCCAATCACGTCCGAACAGAGACCCGATCGTGACCCCTGCAGCGGAACTCTGGGCAAGGATCAGGGGTCCCACCAGGGTGCTCAACCACCCGGCGGCACACCCAGCGTCAGTCGCGCCCGCCGGCGCTCAGTGATCAAGGAGATCGAGTATGTCGCTTCCCACCCGACCCCGTGGACGACTGGCGGCCGCCGCGAGTGCCGTCGCCCTGACCCTGCTTCTGGCCACCGGCTGCTCAACGAGCTCCGGTGACGAGGGCGCGGACCTGCAGGAGCCCGCCTCGGAGATGAGCGATAGCGCCATGGACGGTGGTGACGCAGGCGCGGCTGACGACTCCGGTGGGGAGGAGGGCAGGGGTGGTCTCGGCGCGGGCGAGCAGGCCGAGCAGGTGACGCAGGCCCTGCCCGAGGGGCGGATGATCGCGCGCGACGCCACCCTGAGCGTTGCGGTGGAGGACGTCGACCGGGCCGCGGCCGAGGTGCGGGCGGCTGCGGCGGCTGCCGAGGGGTGGGTGGTCAGCGAGGACGTTGCACCGGACACTGACCCAGACACCTATGACGGCTATGCCGTGCTGGTGATCTCGGTGCCGAGCACGAAGCTGGACAGCACGCTGACCGCCATCGGTCCCATCGGTCAGGTCACTGAGAGCACCTTGACCAGCGAGGACGTGACAGCGCAGTTCACCGACACCACCGCGCGGATCGCGACCCTCGAGTCGAGCATCACCCGGCTGCGGGGTCTGATGGAGGACGCGACCGGCATCGACGACATCGTCGCCCTCGAGCGCGAGCTCGCGCAGCGGGAGGCCGACCTGGACGCCCTCAAGGGTCTGGCCGAGGGTCTGGAGAACGACGTCCAACGCTCCAGCATCACGGTCACCCTGCGCGAGGCCGACCCCGCCGCTCCGGTGGAGGAGCCAGACAAGGCCAGCACGGGCTTCGCCGCGGGTCTGGACAGCGGGTGGCAGGCGTTCCTGGGAGCCGTGACCTTCGTGCTCACCGCCATCGGCGCCCTGCTCCCGTTCATCATCGTCGCGGCCATCATCGCGGTCCCCGTGCTCTGGTGGCGCCGGCGGCGTGCGGTGAACGCGGGGAACAGTCGGGACCGGTCTCCCGACCCAGCCCCGACCCACACCGAGTAGGACCGCAGCAACCGCACGCGTCCCCGAAAGTGCGCCGGCTCACCCCTCTCACCAGGGGAATTGACAATCAGGCCAGACGGCGGATGATTGCCAACTGTGCTGCGCTGGATCGTCGCCCTAGGACGGCCACGCACAGCCTCTGTCGGCACACGGGCGCCCGTGTCGCCGGCCCGGCTGATCACGGGGGCCTTCGCTCTCGCGGTGATCGTCGGCACCCTCCTGCTGCTCCTGCCGATCTCTCGGGCACCGGGCACTCCCCCGGATGTGATGGTCGCTGCGTTCACGACCGTGTCGGCGGTCTGCGTCACCGGCCTGACGACGGTGGACACCGCGACCTACTGGACCGGCTTCGGGCAGGTCGTCATCCTCGCCCTCATCCAGGTCGGCGGGCTCGGGGTGATGGCCCTGGCGACCCTGCTGACCCTCGCCGTGCGAGGCAGGCTCGGGCTGCGCACCACCCTGGTCGCGCAGGCAGACACACACTCCACGTCGCTCGGAGACGTCCGGGTCGTGCTGGGCCGCATGGTCATCCTGATGCTGTCCATCGAGACGGTCGTCGCCATCGGGCTCACCCTGCGCTTCCGCGCCGCCTACGACGACGACTGGGGCAGCGCCCTGTGGCACGGCATCTTTCACGCTGGCTCGGCCTTCAACAACGCGGGCTTTGCCCTGTTCAGCACGAATCTCATGGGCATGGTCACCGACATCTGGATCATCGGACCCATCTGCCTCGCCATCGTCCTGGGCGGCCTGGGCTTCCCCGTGCTGCGCGAGCTCTGGCACCGCTGGCGGTCTCCACGACGCTGGAGTCTGCACACCACGCTGACCGTATGGGGCACGGTCGCGCTGCTGGTCCTGGGCATCGCCCTGTTCTGGATCGTCGAGGGCCTTCCCGGTGGCACGTTGGACGGCCTGAGTCCCGGAGGGCAGGCTGTTGGCGCCCTCGGAGGCGGCGTCTTTCCACGCACCGCGGGGTTCAACAGCGTCGACTACGGCCAGGTCCGGGACGAGACCGAGGCGATCACGACCGGGCTGATGTTCATCGGTGGTGGCAGCGCCGGCACCGCCGGTGGCATCAAGATCACGACCTTCCTCATCCTGTTCGCCGTGATCGCTGCGGAGATTCGCGGCCAATCCGACGTGACCATCGGCCGTCGCCGGGTCGGCACCGACGTGCAGCGACAGGCACTGACCGTCGCCCTGCTCGCCGTGGGTCTGGTGGCGGTCGCCACCGTCATCACCCTCGCTGTGACCTCTCTGCCCGTGTTCGATGTCATATTTGAGGTGGTCTCCGCGTTCGCCACGGTGGGCCTGTCGACGGGCATCACGCCGGACCTGCCGGTCGCCGCCCAGCTGGTTCTGATGGCCCTGATGTTTATCGGCCGGGTCGGCAGCATCACGGTCGCCTCAGCCCTGGCTCTCAACACCCGCACCCGCCGTTACCGCTATCCCGAGGAGCGCCCCATTGTTGGCTAGAAACCGGACCGCACGGCCCACCGTCCTCATCATCGGCCTCGGGCGGTTCGGCTCCGCTGTCGCCGAGACCCTCGTGAACCAGGACGTGGAGGTGCTGTGCGTCGACGAGGACGCCGAGCGGGTCCAGCACTTCGCAGGGCAGTTCACCCACACCGTCCAGGCCGACGCCACCGACGGCGATGCCATGCGCCAGCTGGGCGTCGGGCAGTTCGACAGGGCGGTCGTCGCGATCGGCAACGACATCGAGGCCAGCGTGCTGGCGGTCATCACCCTGGTCGAGGCCGGGGTCGAGCAGATCTGGGCCAAGGCGATCACCCGCAAGCACGGCAAGATCCTGGACAGGATCGGCGCGACCCACGTGATCTATCCCGAGCTGATGATGGGCCAGCGCGTCGGCCACATGGTGACCGGCCTGATGAACGACTACATCGAGTTCGAGGGCGGCTATGCCATCGCTCGCACCTATGCACCGCCGGAGACTTGGGCCAAGACCCTGGGCGAGTCCGCGATCCGCACCCGCCACCGCATCACCGTCGTCGGTGTCAAGCGGCCTGGGGACAGCTTCACCTACGCCCTACCGGACACCCCGGTCGCCCGCGGTGACGAGCTGATCGTCGCTGGCACCATCCCCGACGTCGAGCGGTTTAGCAGCCTGCAGGCACGGCGCCACGAACGGCCCTAGGCACGCACCGGCCACGCACCGCTGCCGGCTCAGCCCACCCGCTCACGCAGCCAGGTGATGTCGGCGCCCTGCTCCTGGGCCCCGCCCGGGGTCTCCACGACGGCCGGGGCGTCGGCGGCGCGCACCACCTCAGCCACCGCGTCACCGGCGATCAGGCCAGAGCCGAGGTTGGTGTGCCGGTCGGCACCGGAGTCGAAGGCGTCGCGGGAGTCGTTGGCGTGGACCAGGTCGATCCGCCCGGTGATCGCCCGCACCCTGTCGACGACGTCGCTGAGATCGATGCCGCCAGCGTGGGCGTGACAGGTGTCCAGGCAGAAGCCGACGGTGTCGCCGCCCTCGGCCTGGCCGATCGCCTCCCACAGCCGGTCGAGCGCCTCGAGCCGGCGAGCCATCGCGTTGTCGCCGCCCGCGGTGTTCTCGATGAGCACCGGGATCGGCATGTCGAGGCCGTCGATGCACTTGCGCCAGTTGTCGAAGCCCTTGGCAGCGTCCTCGTCGACCCCGAGGTGCCCGCCGTGCACCACGATCCCCTTGGCACCGATCTGCGCCGCGGCGGTGACGTGCTGCTGGAGCAGCTTGCGCCCGGGGATGCGGATCCGGTTGTTGAGCGAGGCGACATTGATGGGATAGGGGGCGTGGACATACAGATCCACGCCCGCCTGCTCAGCCGCAGCCTTCAGCGCGGCCGGCCCCCCGGCATACTCCACCACGGGTCCCTTGTAACTCTGCGGGTCGCCCAGGAAGAACTGGACCGCGTCCGCGCCACGGGCCTGTGCCTCGGCGATCGGGTCGGTCTGTCCCACGTGTGCGCCAATCGGGTGTGCCATGGCTCTACCGTAGGCGCCCCCACCGACGGATACCGACGGCCCGTGCCTCATGATGGCTCAGTGACACCCCCCATCGACCCCGCTGAGCCGCGCTCCGTCCTCGGCCTGCAGCGCATGACGCCACGCCAGCAACTCCGGGCCGGACGACTCCCCCACCGGCTGATCCAGCTCGCTATCGGCCTGGTCCTCTTCGGGCTGTCCATGGCGATCGTGATCCGGGCCGGCCTGGGGATGATCCCCTGGGACGTCTTCCACTACGGCGTGGCCACGCACGTGCCGCTGAGCTTTGGCACGATCACGATCATCGTCGCCCTCTGCGTGCTGCTGCTGTGGATCCCGCTGCGGGAGATGCCGGGCGTGGGGACGGTGGCCAACGCGATCGTGGTCGGTCTCGCGGCCGACGCCGGGCTCAGGATCTTCAGCGAGCCGGAGCCGCTCGTGCTGCAGATCCTCATGATGGTGGCCGGCATCGTGCTCAACGCCTTCTCCACCGCGATGTATATCGGCGCTCAGCTCGGACCTGGGCCGCGTGACGGCCTGATGACCGGCCTGGCGCACCGCACCCGCTTCAGCGTGCGATCCATCCGCACCGCCATCGAGGTCGCGGTCGTCGCCAGCGGGTGGCTTCTGGGCGGTCTCGTGGGGCTCGGCACAGTCCTCTTCGCGCTGACGATCGGCCCCCTGACGCAGCTCTTCCTCCCGCCGCTGGTCGTCAAGGTCAACCCGCCCGCTCGCGACTGACGGGGCGGTCAGCCGAGCGAGTGCACCAGCTCGACCACCCGGGTCAGCACGCTCGGGTCGGTGTCCGGCAGGACGCCGTGGCCCAGGTTGAAGATGTGTCCCGGGGCGGCACGCCCCTCCTCCACGATCTCGATGACCCGGGCCTCGATGACCGGCCACGGAGCAAACAGCAGCGCAGGATCAAGGTTGCCCTGGACGGCATACGCCCCGCCTGTGCGCTGGACCGCGTCGGTGAGGGATAGGCGATAGTCCACGCCGATCACCTCCGTCCCCGCAGCAGCCATGTCGGCCAGGAGCTCGCCGGTGCCGACACCGAAGTGGATCCGCGGAACCTGGCCCGCGACCGTCTCCAGCACCGCGCGTGAGTGCGGTTCGACGAAACGCAGATAGTCCGTGCGCGGCAGTGCCCCCACCCAGGAGTCGAACACCTGGACCGCGGAGGCCCCGGCGTCGATCTGCACCTGCAGGAAGGTGCCGGCGATCTGCGCCAGACGTGCGCACAGGTCGTGCCACAGCTCGGGGTCCCCGTGCATCAGCGCCTTGGTGCGCTGGTGCGTCTTGGACGGACCACCCTCGACCAGATAGCTCGCCAGCGTGAAGGGGGCACCCGTGAAGCCGATGAGCGGTGTCGGACCCAGCTCCGCGACGAGCGAGCCGACGGCCTCGGTGATGTAAGGCACGTGCTCGGGAGTCAGCGCCGGGAGCCGGTCCAGGTCAGCGCGGGTCGCGAACGGCTCGGCCACCACGGGACCGGTGCCCGCCACGATGTCCAGGTCGACGCCGATGGCCTTGAGCGGGACGACGATGTCGCTGAACAGGATCGCGGCGTCCACCCCGTGCCGGCGCACGGGCTGCAGGGTGATCTCGGTGACCAGGTCGGGCATCGCGCACGACTCGAGCATCGGGATGCCCTCGCGGACCTTCTTGTACTCCGGCAGTGACCGACCCGCCTGCCGCATGAACCAGACGGGGGTATGCCGTGCCCTGCCGCCCCGCGCGGCGGTGACCAGAGCGCTGTGGCGAGGGTCGGCGCTGGCGGTCGTGTCGGCATTCGGCGGGGTGTCAGGGGTGTGGGTGGGGCTCCCGGCGGGGACGGGGTCCGGGGTCGGCTGCGCGATGGGATGGGTGGTCACGATCCCCGATCCTGTCATGCGTCCGCGCGTCGTCGGCGTGGCCTGCCGGGACATGTCGGTGGGCGCCCCTACTCTGAACGAGTGGTGAGCCGCATTCAGTCCCGGCCGCGCAAGGCGTCCGGAGGTGAGATCGTGCGCGACGAATCGACCTTCGCTCAGGCGCTGGCGTCCGTGCACGCTGCTGTGCTGCGCCCGGAGGTCCTCATCGAAGAGGTCCCGGCGCCGACCCGGTTGGCCCCCTCGGCGCTGGCACTCTCCGGCGAGGTGATCCCCAGCCGCAACGCGGACGACGAGCCGATCGCGACCGGACGCTTCGTCCTGCTGCACGACCCGGAGGAGCCGGAGCCGTGGGAGGGCCCCTGGCGGGTCGTCACCTATGCCAAGGCCGCCGTCGAGCCCGAGGTGGGCCACGATCCCTATGTCGGACGCGTCGGCTGGTCCTGGTTGACCGACGCCCTGGACGCCCGTGACCTGCAGTGGGGCGCCGAGGCGGGGGCAGTGACCTGTGTTCTCAGCGAGAGTTTTGGGGCGCTCTCTGATCGGGAGCCGACGGTGGAGATGGAAATCCGCGCGTCCTGGACCCCGCTCGACGGGCGGATCGACCGACATCTCCAGGCGTGGGGTGACCTGTTGTGCACGGTCGCTGGGCTGCCGCCGCTGCCCGAAGGGGTCGTCGCACTCCCCCAGCGACGATAAGGTCGCCTCCCGATGGCAGACTCCCCGGACGTGCATCCCACCTTTATCGAACCCGCCGACGGATCGGCCTCTGACCACCAGGAGCTCACCGATGTTGCCGACGCCGCTCCGGACGTTGAGGAGCTGACCGAGCCCTCCGGCGGTGTCCCCCCGGTGACCAGCGACGCGGGAGCCCTGGACGAGGTCGTCACCGCTCTCGCTGGCGGACAGGGACCGGTCGCGGTGGATGCCGAGCGGGCCTCTGGGTACCGCTATGGCCAGCGGGCTTATCTGGTCCAGCTGCGCCGGCAGGGAGCCGGCAGTGTCCTGATCGACCCCGTCGCCCTGCCCGACCTCGGGGCAGTCAACGACGCGCTGCACGGTGTCGAGTGGGTGCTCCACGCGGCCACCCAGGACATCCCCTGCCTGGCTGAGGTGGGACTGAGGCCCTCGACCCTGTTTGACACAGAGCTCGGTGCCCGGCTGGCCGGGCGACCCAAGGTGGGTCTGGCCGCCGTGTTGGAGCACTATCTCGGCGTCACCCTGGCCAAGGAGCACTCCGCGGTCGACTGGTCGACCCGGCCTCTGCCTGAGCCCTGGTTGCTCTATGCCACGCTCGATGTCGAGCTCCTCATCGAGCTGCGGGACGCCGTGGCGGCCGACCTTGAGCAGCAGGGCAAGACGGAGTGGGCGCTCCAGGAGTTTGCCGCCGAGGTGGAGTTCACCGGTCACCAGCCGCGGCAGGACCCGTGGCGGCGCACGTCGGGGATGCACAAGGTGCGCAATCGCCGGGTCGCTGCCCAGGTGCGTGCACTCTGGCAGGTCCGCGACCAGATCGCCCAGCAGCGGGACACCGCTCCGGGGCGGGTTCTTCCTGATGCGACCCTGGTGGACCTGGCCGTCCGTCAGCCGCGCACTCCTGCTGATCTGACCTCCCAGCGCTCGGTGGAAGCCGGCAGGTCTCGGCAGCGCCGGGCCCACCAGGGGCTTGCTCGCTATCAGCGCCAGTGGCTCGACGCCATCAGCGCCACCGCCAGCCTGCCTGAGGACGAGCTGCCGGAGATTGCCCGGCGCAGTGACGCCCCGCCGCCCGCGCGGGCCTGGGTGGACCGCGATCCGGCGGCTGCTGCGCGGCTGGCCCACGCCCGGGAGTCGATCGCTGCCCTCTCCGAGAAGGTGACCGTCCCGGTCGAGAACCTCCTCACCCCCGACACGCTGCGTCGGGTGCTGTGGAAGCCACCGGAGAGCTTCGACACCGACTCCGTGGACGCGGCCCTCGCTCAGCACGGGGCGCGACAGTGGCAGCGTGAACTCGTCGGTCCCCTCGTGGCGGAGGCCCTGCAGGCCGAGCCCGAGCAGGAGTAGCCGCACGCACAAGGGACCGCTCCGGCAACGGGCACAGGCCGTGGCGCGCCCGCATAGACTTATCTCATATGTGATCTACAGTGGTCGGATGACTGAGAGCTACCTGTCCCGTATCGGCGCCCTGATCCGTGACGCCCGCCGCCACAAGGACCTCACCCAGGCCGAGCTGGCGGCTCTGCTCAACACCAGTCAGTCCGCGGTTGCCCGCATCGAGCAGGGCAAGCAGAACCTTTCCCTGGAGATGCTGGCGCGCATCGGCGAGAGCCTTGACTCCGAGATCGTCTCCGTGGGCAGCTCACTGCCCCAGAACCTGCGGATCAACGGCGGCAAGCGTCTCTCGGGCGAGATCGACGTGCGCACCTCCAAGAATGCCGCCGTCGCGCTGCTGTGCGCCGCGCTGCTCAACAAGGGCCGCACCACCCTGCGCAACCTGGCCCGCATCGAGGAGGTCAACCGCATCGTCGAGGTGCTCACCAGCATCGGTTTCAAGATCCGTTGGCTCCCGGACTCATCCGACCTGGAGATCAACCCCCCGGCCACCATCAACCTGGGCTCGATCGACGAGGCAGCCGCACGCCGCACCCGCACCATCATCATGTTCCTCGGTCCGCTCATGCACGAGCTGGACGAGTTCGAACTCCCCTATGCCGGCGGCTGCGACCTGGGCACCCGCACGGTTGAGCCGCACATGGTCGCCCTGCGGCACTTCGGCATTGACGTGACCGCCACGATGGGCAGCTATCACGTGACCATCGACCGTGAGAAGGCACCACAGCGTCCGATCGTGCTGACCGAGCGCGGCGACACCGTGACTGAGAACGTCCTGCTCGCGGCCGCCCGCCACCCAGGCACCACCGTGATCCGCAACGCCTCCTCCAACTACATGGTCCAGGACCTGTGCGTCTTCCTCCAGCAGTTGGGTGTCACGATCGAGGGGCTCGGCACCACCACGCTCACCGTCACCGGTGTCGAGTCGATCAACCAGGACATCGAGTACTCACCCTCCGAGGACCCCATCGAGGCGATGAGCCTGCTCGCCGCCGGCGTGGTCACCGGAAGCGAGATCACGATCAAGCGAGTCCCGATCGAGTTCATGGAGATCGAGCTGGCTGTCCTCGACACGATGGGTCTGCGCTACGAACTCTCCGAGGAGTACCTCTCCGCCAACGGCCACACCCGTCTCGTCGATCTGCGCACGATTCCGGGCCCGCTCAAGGCCCCCCTCGACAAGATCCACCCACTGCCTTTCCCCGGTCTCAACATCGACAACCTGCCCTTCTTCGCGATCATCGCCGCGATGGCGGAGGGTTCGACGCTGATCCACGACTGGGTCTATGAGAACCGCGCGATCTACCTCACGGAGCTGACCACCCTCGGCGCCAAGGTGCACCTGATGGACCCGCACCGCGTCATGGTCGAGGGCCCGACGAAGTGGCGCGCCGGGGAGATCATGTGCCCGCCGGCCCTGCGCCCCGGCGTCGTGATCCTGCTCGCGATGCTCGCCGCTCCCGGCGAGTCCGTGCTCCGCAACGTCTACGTCATCCACCGCGGCTACGAGGACCTGGCCACCCGCCTCAACAACCTCGGCGCCGACATCCAGACCTTCCGCGACATCTAACCCATGCTCGGGGGGCGTGAGCCGCAGTTCCACCTCGTCGGCCAGGTTCCCCTCGATGGTGATGTTGCTCATGATGGATGTTCTGGGCAGCGCCAGTCGGTGTAGACGAATTCGTCTACACCGACTATGCTGGTGAGATGGGCGAAACGACGACGATCCGTATCAGTCGGGACACACACGCGCGGGTGACTCGACTGGCGGCCCAGCGGCACGAGACGATTGACCAGACCGTGGGCAAAGCGATCCGAGCGTTACGCCAGGACGCCATGGCTCGAGACCTTGCGGCGGCCCTGACCGACGAAGAGGCTGAGTGGCTGGATGCTGACGCCGGGTGATGTCGTCCAGCTTGATCTCGGTATGCCTTCCGGCAGTGAGGCGGGACTTCGGCGACCTGCCATCGTCGTGACTGCGCGTCGGGTCCTGAGGGGGGAACCGAACGTCATTCAAGTCGTGCCCCTGACCCGGACGATCCGTCAGAGCAGCGCCGAGGTAATCATCGACCCCGACGAGGGAAATCAACTGGCGGCACCCTCGTCGGCGCAGTGCCAACATGTGCGCTCCGTCGCCACGGCGCGCATCCACGAGCGCGCAGGAAACGTAGGCCCGGTCGTCCTCGGCGAGGTCCGCGAGACGCTGGCGCTACTCATGGATCTGTAACTCACCAGACGCACTCAATTGCCGAGCGTCGCGCGGTCACAAATGCAGATGGAGGCGCAGCGCTTCGTCGACCGCAGCCATGACGCGAGGCGGAACTCGGCCCACGGCAGAGCCAACTTGCCCAACGGCGACCGAACGCATTTGCTCAGCCTGGGCTTTGGATTTCACCGCGCAGCATCCGTGAGCCCGTCCGAGGAGGCTGCGGCCCACGCGTCTTCATCCCCTGCGACAGCCCACTCCTCCCAGGCGGCGGCATACGCGGCCTCCAGTTGTGGGTCCTGCAAGCGACGGATGGCCTGCCGGATGACAGCTGACCTCGACTCGAGGCCGGCTTGCTCGACATACCGGTCGAGGGCCGCGAGGTCCCCCTCGCTCAGACTCACACTCACCTTCATACACCCCATGCTGCTCGGGCAGGACCGCAATTGCTACCCCAGTAGCATCGTCCGGATGTGCCGCTGGCCGGCCGCGCAGAGCAGGCTCGTCGACTCCTGACCATCGACGGCGCTCACCTGACCCAAGCGCTGCGAAAGCATGCGGGCAGCGCGCACGATGACCGACGCGGTCGCCTTCTGCTTCAGTCGGAGAAGCCCGGCGTCACGGCATACGACATCGGTCGGTAGCGTCTCGAGTTCATGGAGATCGAGCTGGCTGTCCTCGACACGATGGGTCTGCGCTACGAACTCTCCGAGGAGTACCTCTCCGCCAACGGCCACACCCGTCTCGTGGATCTGCGCACGATTCCGGGCCCGCTCAAGGCCCCCCTCGACAAGATCCACCCACTGCCCTTCCCAGGGCTCAACATCGACAACCTGCCCTTCTTTGCGATCATCGCGGCGATGGCGGAGGGTTCGACGCTGATCCACGACTGGGTCTATGAGAACCGCGCGATCTACCTCACGGAGCTGACCACCCTGGGCGCCAAGGTGCACCTGATGGACCCGCACCGCGTCATGGTCGAGGGCCCGACGAAGTGGCGCGCCGGCGAAATCATGTGCCCGCCCGCCCTGCGCCCCGGCGCCGACATCCAGACCTTCCGCGACATCTGACCCATTTTGGGCAGGGGGTTCGAGTTACTTCACCGACCCGGCCAGCACGCCCTGCTCGAAGTAGCGCTGGAACGAGAAGAAGACCACCAACGGCACCACCAGAGACAGGAAGGCACCGGTGGCCAGCACGTCGATGTTGGACCCGAACTGCCTGGTCTGTGACTGCAGCGCCACCGTCAGCGGCGCCGCCGAGCTGTCGGCGAAGACGAGCGCGACGAGCATGTCGTTCCACACCCACAGGAACTGGAAGATCCCCAGCGAGGCGATCGCCGGCAGGCCGAGCGGCAGGGCGACGCTGCGGAAGATGCGCCACTCCCCCGCTCCGTCCAGCCGCGCCGCCTCCATCAGTTCCAGGGGGATGCCGGCAAAGAAGTTGCGCAGCAGGAACACCGCGAACGGCAGACCAAACGCGACGTGGAACAGGATCACCGAGATGCGTGAGCCATAGATGCCCACGTCACCGAAGAGGTTGGCGACCGGGATCAGCGCCACCTGCACCGGCACGACCAGCAACCCGACGATGACGATAAACAGCCAGTCCCGCCCAGGGAACTTCATCCACGCAAACGCGTAGGACGCCAGGGACGCCAGTAGCACCACGAGCAGGGTGGCGGGGACGGTGATCCAGACCGTGTTGAAGAAGGCGTTGACCATGCCGTCGTTGTTGAGCATCTTCTGGTAGTTGTCAACGGTCAGTTGCGCCGGCCGGGTCAGCGCCGTCCACCAGCCCGTGGTGTTGTTGTCCTGCGCCGTGCGCAACGAGGCGACGAACAGCCCGATCGTCGGCATCAGCCAGAAGACCGCGATCAGGGCCAGCACGACCGAGACCACGCCCCGGCCCAGGAACTCGCTGACACGTGATCCGACGCTCGGTTTGCGCACCGCGGGGGTCGACCTCTCCTTGAGGTCGACGTCCTCGGGCAGTGCGGCGGCACCGCCGCCGGTGGCCACACTCATAGTTGCTCCTGCCGGAAGCGACGGATGTTGAAGAGCATTGCCGGCAGGACGAGCAGGAAGAGGAAGACGCCGAGCGCACTGCCCATCCCGAAGTCCTGTGCGCCGCCGAACGACACAGCCCACATCTGCACCGCGATGACGTTGGCCGCCGGGGCCGACGAGCCGGGCGCAATGATGTAGATCAGGTCAAAGATCTTGAGCACGTTGATGATCATCGTCACGAGGACCACCGTGAGCACCGGTGCCAGCAGCGGCACGGTGATCAACCGGAAGACCTGCCACTCGTTGGCCCCGTCGATGCGCGCCGCCTCCAGGGCGTCGCGCGGGATTGACGACAGGCCGGCACCGATGAGGACCATCGCAAAGCCTGCCCACATCCAGACGTATGCCGTGATGATCGAGGGCGTGACCAGTCCGGGGCCGAGCCACGAGACCCCCCGGAACGGTGGGGCGAAGTTCTCCGCCGGCAGCACGATCTGGACAGCGCCGGAGTCGAGTCCCTCCAGGGTGAACTGGCCGCTGTCATCGGTCAGGGTGTCCGCCACCACCTCACCGTCGCGGACCGCCTGGACCACGACGCCAGGCAGCGCCGCCTCTCCGTCGTCGATCTCACCGGGTGTCCCGCCCCCTCCGCGCACGAAGTCGAACCACACCGTGCCGGTGACCGTGTCCGCCGCAGCCTCCCCGGGTGGGGCGGCCACTGTGGGGTCCTCCGGGAGCGTGTCGGCTCCCACGCCGACGAGCGGGATCTGCAGGACGGTGCCCGGCTCCACCTGCGCGGCGGAGGCAAACCCGCCGGCGTCTGCGGCAGGCAGTGCGCCGGCGTCCCGGGGGCGCGCGCCTGGATACTGCGACGAGTCGTTGAAGATGTCATGCACGCTGGTCACGATGGCGTTGGCCAGGCCGCGGTTGGGGTCCTCCTCATAGACCACCCGGAAGATGATGCCGGCGGCCAGGAACGAGATCGCCATCGGCATGAAGACGACCAGCTTGAACGCCGTGCCCCACCGGATCCGCTCGGTCAGCACCGCAAAGATCAGCCCGAGCACGGTCACCAGGATCGGCGCGACGATCACCCAGATCAGGTTGTTCTTCAGCGCGGTGAAAGTGTCCGGGTCGGTGAAGATCCGCTGGTAGTTGCCCAGCCCGATGAACGACTTGCCCGTGCGGTCGAACAGGCTGCGCCACATCGAGTAGACGATGGGCCACAGCACCAGGGCCAGCAGCACGGCCGACGCGGGGGCCAGGAAGACCCAGGCCAGCCAGCGCCCCTCCTGAGATGGCCGAGAGCGCGGTCGGGTGCGGGTTGACCCCGCCCCCGACCGCGTCCCGGTCGTGGTGTCAGTCACGCGTATGCCGTTCGCTCACCTGCGAAGGTCAGCGCCCGTAGGCCTCGCTCGCGTTGGCCTCCAGACTGTCCATCGTGCCCTGGACGTCCGTCGGGTCACTCAGGAAGTCGGTCAGGTCCTGCCACATGCCGGCACCGGGGGTGCCACCGAACGCCGACGGCATCTGGTCGGACATGTCGAAGCGGAACGCGTCGCCCGCCGCGATCAGGCCCTCGGCGATCCCCATCGACAGCTCATCGGGATAGAGCGAGGTGTCCACGCTCTTGTTGGGCGAGGTGAAGCCACCCTCGGCCACCCAGATCTCGGCCGCCTCCGGGGAGGCGAGGTAGGCCATCAGGGCCATCGTGGCCTCGGTGTCGGTGAAGGCCACCGCGACGTCTCCGCCACCGACCACGGCCGGTGCGTCACCCACAGCCGGGAACGGGAAGAAGTTGGCGTCCTCCCCCACGACCGCGTCGGTCTCACCGCTGATCACGCCGGCTACGAAGTCACCCTCGTAGACCATCGCGGCATCACCGCTGCTGAAGACCGTCGTCACCGAGGTGGGGAAGTCGTTCTGGAGGGCGCCGGGGACCACGAACCCGTCCGCGCCCCAGATCTCCGCCAGGGTGTTGAGGGCCTCCTCGACCGAGGGGTCAGTCCAGGGGATCTCGTGGTTGGTCAGCTGGTCATACATCTCTGCGCCCGCCTGGGACAGATAGACGTTCTCGAACCAGTCGGTCAGCGTCCAGCCGTCGGCACCGGCGATCGACCAGGGCGTCAGGCCGGAGTCGGAGATCGTCTGCGAGGCGGTCACCAGGTCGTCCCAGGTCGCCGGCGCGGTGACACCGGCAGCGTCCAGCGCCTCCACGTCATACCAGACCGTCGACTTGTTGGCGGCCTTGAACCACACGCCATAGAGCTCGCCGTCGACGCTGCCGAGGTCCTTCCAGACCGCGTCGTAGTTGGCGTCGATGTTGGCCTCGACGTCGCTGGTCAGCGGCTGCAGGGCGTCCTGGCCAGCGAACTCCGAGAGCAGTCCGGGCTGGGGCAGCATGGCGACGTCCGGCGGGTTGCCACCGGCTACGCGCGGTGTCAGCACCGGGGCGATGTCGTCACCGGTGGAGGTGTACTGGATGGTGGCGCCGGTCTCCTGCTCGAAGGCGTCCAGCACGAGGTTGAACCGCTCCTCCTCCGTGCCGGTCCACACGGCCGCGACCTCGAGCTCCTCGCCCGACAGGTCAGGAAGTGCCAGACCGCCCTCCTCCGGGGCGGTGGTCTCCTGCGCGTCGTCCCCGGTGGCGGTGTCGTCGCCGGTGTCAGCAGGGGGCTCCTCGCTGGTGTCCTCCGCCGCCGTGTCATCCTCGGCCGGGGTGTCGGTGGCCGTGTCGCCTCCGCACGCGGCCAGGGCAAGCACCATGGCGATGGCCTACACGATTCCGATAGATCTCTTCACAATGAACTCCTTCGAAGGGTGATCCTGCGGTACCTCCCAACGTAGCCACCTTTGCCCGACCTGAGGTCACGTTCGCGCAACATTCACCGCGGATGTGCCGTCGGCTAACGTGCCCGGTGTGAGCCACACCGCATATCTCGAGCACGAGGGTCCCATCCCGCTCGCGCACCGGGGTTTCGACCTGCACGGTCTCGAGAACTCGATGAAGGCCTTCCAGTCAGCCATCGACCTGGGCTTTCAGTATCTCGAGACGGACGTCCACGCGACCTCCGACGGTGTGCTGGTGGCCTTTCACGACGCGACTCTGGACCGTACGACCGACCATGCCGGCGAGATAGCCCGGATGCCGTGGTCGCAGGTCTCTGAAGCGAAGATCGGTGGGACCGAGCAGATCCCGCTGTTGGAGCAGATGCTGCACGCTTGGCCCACGGCCCGGTTCAACATTGACATCAAGGCTCCGGCGGCAATCGGCCCCCTCGTCAGGGTCATCGAACGGGCGAGAGCGCATGACCGGGTGTGTGTCACGTCCTTCTCCGACGTTCGACGTCGCGCGGCCCTGAGTCGGCTCACCCGGCCGGTCGTGACATCCGCCGGGCAGACCCGGACGGCACAGTTCCGTCTGGCGACCCTGGCTCGGGGCAGGGGCCAGAGACTGGTCTCGGCAACCCTGCGCGACGCGGATGGCCTACAGGTGCCGGTCAGCCACCAAGGCATCCCCGTGGTGACCGCAGCGACCGTCGCCGCCGCTCACGCGGCGGACAAGTTCGTGCACGTGTGGACGGTCAACGACCCAACGCAGATGCACCAGCTGCTCGATCTCGGAGTCGATGGACTGGTCACGGATCGGGCGGACCTGCTCAAGAAGGTCCTCCAGGAGCGCGGCCTCTGGAGCTGACCCGCACCCAGCACCTGGCAGACCATCAGCAGAACACCTGGCAGACCATCAGCAGAACACCTGGCAGACCATCAGCAGAAGGAGTTCGGGTAGCCATGCGTCACTGGGAGTTCCGGCGGACCTCCCGTGGGGGCGCAAGCGCGATCAGAGTGACTCCGGACTCGGCCACGTCCGTGTCCTCGGTGAGCACCGAGGCACTGGTGCCGTCGTGCGTGAACATCAGCACCGCATCCGGGTTGCGCTCCAGATAGTCCTGGAGGGTGAACGCCTCGGTCAGCGTCGTGCGGCGCACACTCATCCCCGCCGCAACCCGCTCCTCCAACTGCTCGTAGGTCAGAGCCGGGTGGAAGGGCGCCCGAGCGGAGACATGGTCCGCGCTCTGGCTGCGTGCCGTCGTCGTGCTGGCACCCCGCGTCTTCGCCTTGGCGCGCGTGCCGTGCGCGCTGGTGTCAGCACTCCTCGGTCCCCCAGCGGGCGCCTTCCGGTCAGCACCCCCGGCGCCACCACTGCTCTCACTCCCCTCCCCATCCGTCGGCCGCGCGTCCTGCCGACGCAACTGAAAGACGTGGGCGCGTCCGAGCGTGTGCGTGAACTCCCGTGCCGCGGTGCCATTGGTGCCATCGTCGTCCGTCGCTGCCAGGAAACTGCCGATGCCCGCCAGATCGAGATCGTTGATGGCGTAGTCGGACAGGATGTTGGTGCGCTCCGTGCGCACACCCGCCATCCGGGCCTGCTGCAGCTCCCTCGACTCCTGACTCACCAGGATCGTGGGCACGCCGAGCTCTCCCAAGGCACCTGCAGCCTGACGCACCCACGTCTGCGAGCCGGCGAAGACAACGCCCTGCGGATTGGTCGTGGCCAGTCCCAACCGCTCCGCCAGACGCCCCACACCCAGGCCGTAGACAGCGACGCTGACCACGATCGTGACGAAGACCAACGGCACCATCGACTCTGCTCCTTGAGCCAGCCTGGTGAGGGCCTCGGTCCGGCTTCCCTGGGCCGTCTCGGCAGCATGCTCCAGCTCCAGGGCGAAGATGCTGGTCACGGCCGCGGCGACGATGCCTCGTGGGGCCATGCCGGACAGCAGCAGGCGTTCCTTGCGGGTCGTCTCCGTCCCCATCAGGCCGAGCCAGATGCTGACCGGCCGCACCACCAGGATGAGCAGCGCCGCAAAGGGCAGCGCCATCGGCAGCACGTCCCGGACCTGCTCGGGCGAGATCCGCCCGGCCAGGATGACAAAGAGCACCCCGATCAGCAGCACCTGCAGGTGCTCGTAGAACTCCTTGACGTGCTCCAGATGCAGGTGCGGGCGGTTGCCGAGCACGATGCCCAGGACCGTCACGGTGAGCAGGCCACTCTCCGACTGGATCAGGTTGGACCCCACCAGGGCCCCCGCGGCCACCGCCATGAAGAGGGTGCCGTGCAGATAGTCCGGCACGAGGTGGCGGCGCATCACTACCTCGATCAGCACGGCCAGCACGACCGTGAAGCCAAGCGCCACCCCGACCGAGATGAGCAGGGTGAGCAGGGCGGTGCCAAAGGCGTCCTCCCGGTTGCCCACGAGCACCGCCTGATAGACCAGCACCGCCAGGATCGCCCCGATCGGGTCGACGACGATGCCCTCCCAGCGCAACAGCGAGGAGATCCGGCGGGTGGGGCGCAACTGGCGCAGGATCGGGTTGATCACCGTCGGACCGGTGACCACCAGGATCGCGCCCACCAGGAGCGCGAGCTGCAGGTCCAGCCCCACCACCCAGCCGGCCGCGGTGATCATCGCCCAGGCGAGCAGGACCGTGACGGTGCTCAGCCGCACCACCGGCCGGCCGAGATCGCGCACGTGCGCCAGCCGCAGGGACATGCTCCCCTCAAAGAGGATGATGCCGACGGCGAGCGTCACGCCGGCAAAGAGCACGTCGCGTCCCAGCACCTCATCGGGACTCACCACGATGCCACCGAGGAACCCGACCACGAGCAGCACCAGGATCGAGGGCACCCGGACCGCCCAGGCAAACCACTGAGCCAGCGCCCCGACGACCAGGACCACCGCGAGATAGACGACGGGTTCCACTGACTTCCCCTGTATGTCGGACGGTCCGGGCAGCGCGATCGTCACCGCCGCGGGGTGGGCCCGACGGCGTGCGACGGGTGCCATACGCTACGTTCCGGCCGCTCCAGACTCAAGACGAGGGGGCTGGAGGACCGAGACGACCGGTCGGCACGTCCGACCACCAGGACCGACCCACGGCAGGAGGCGCATGCAGTCAGCGAAGGCTTCCTTCGTCCTGCCCCGACCGGTCGCCATCATCGGGTCCGTCGTGGTGCTGACCCCGCTCATGGCGATGCTGGCCGTCGCACTGACGATGCTCACCCGGATGCTCGTGGAGCGCGAGCAGGAGCCTGATCTGCACCTGCCCACCTTCTGGGTGTGGTTTGCCCTCTGTATGGCGGGCATCGCGGTGCCGATCCTGATCCACGAGATCCGCGGGCCGAGACACAAGAAGGGCGACCTTCCGGCCGGCGCCCGGGTCTGGCTGACCTTCCTGCGTGAGGAGGCCGGCCCGGTCACGCAGGTCTCGCTCCAGCTGCCCGAGGCCGCCAGCCCGGATGTCACCCTGGTGCGGGCTCACGAGCTGGAGCCGAGTGATGTCCCGCTGCTCGACGAGCTCACCGATGTCGATCGGAGGCTGGCCATCGGCTCCGACGACAACTACGAGCTGACCGCCCGCGGGATCGCCGCCCTCACCGCCTCGCAGGGCACGCTGCGGTCGATCGTCGACGAACTGTTGGCTCGCCCGTCCCAGGGCGGGGCAGAGGCCGGGCAGCTGGAGCCCGTCGCTGGGGATCCGGACATCGGCGCTGGTGACGCCGATGTGGCAGCCGCGCCAGTGTCGGCCGGCTCCGACCACGGCGAGAGCCAGCCAGGATCGCCGGCGCTCACCGTCCCGCACGGCCCGGCACGCCGGACGCTCGCCCGGGTGGGGTGGGTGCTGATCGCCGTCCTGGTCGGGCTCGTGGTCCTGCTGCTGGTCTGGCGGGGCGTCAGTGACGCCGGCGTCGGGCCGGACATCGATGACCACGAGTGGGCGGTCTCCCTCGGCGCAGGATCGGCCCTCGTCGGCCCCTTCCTGATCTGGGGCTGGTTCGGCCTGCTGCACCTGGTGACCCTGCTCGAGTCCCGGTCCCTGTCACGACCCATCGCCGCCCAGGCCCGCGAGAACTTCTGGTTCTTCGGGCTGTGCAGCGCCTTCGTGATGGTCTTCCTCGGTCTCCTCGTCACGATGGCGGTCTGGATCACCACCGACGGCGCCCTGCCGACGTTGATCTCCGTGGCCGTGACGGGCCTGTTCTGGCTGCTCGGCCAGGTCAGCCTGACGCGGTGGCGGGCGAGCCGGCGCTAGTCGTCACACCCCGTGAAGCGCCACAGCGACGCCTGCCCACCACGGTCGACCAGCTCGAAACCCGGGCGGTCCGTGGAGATGACGTGCAGGCCCTGGGTGGTGTCCTCCCACTTGCCGCCCTCCTCAAAACTGAGGTCGTCGACATAGACGTGGGTCACTCCGAGATCGCGCACCGCCTGGCAGACGTCGGTGTCGAAGTACCAGCGGTTGAACCGTTCGGCCAGCAGGAGCCGCTCGGGCGAGGCCGCGATCGGGGTGAGCTGGGGGAAGACCACCTGCACATCACTGCGGGCCAGCAGGTAGGGCGAGCCGTTGACCGGCTCCCCCAGCACCACAGCATCGTCCGGCAGGGTCTCGGCGGCGCGGTCGATCATCGCCAGCTCGTCCTCCGAGTCGATCATCGTGCCCCAGGCGATCGGCCAGTTGCTGTAGACCGAGGACATCACCTCAACCTGCGACGGCCAGCGCAGCCCGAACGTCGCCAGAGCCACCCCGACGAGGACCACCGCGGTGGTTCCGGTGATCGACAGACGCCACCGGTCGGCGAGCGTGCGACAGGTCCAGGACAGACCGCCGGCGGCCAGCACGATCATCGGGATGACGAACAGCTGGTTGAGGCGCGAGGCCTGGGTATACCAGAAGCCGGCCAGCGGCCGGAAGATGTTCTCCGGCGGGCCGGCCGCCAGCAGGGTCAGGATCGCCGACGCCGCCAGCGCCACGACCAACCAGCGGGCGTGCTTGCGGGTGATCGTCAGATAGACCCCCACGAACGCCATCGCGGTGATCACCAGGTTGACCGAGGTGACGGAGTAGACGTAGATCAGCGGGTGGTCGATCAGCAGGCTGCCGATGCCCGGGAAGTAGCTCTGCTGACCGCCGCGCTCGTAGTCCACGATGGCCTGCACCGGGGGGAAGTTGATCAGCCAGTAGCCGCCCACCAGGATGGCGAGCACCAGCACCGCCAGCGCCAGACCGACCGGGACCTGGTAGCCGCGCCGCCAGTAGCGCCGCCCCTGCCGGAACAGCAGGACGCCCAGCAGCGGCGCCGCGAGGAGCACCAGAGAGAACAGCCCCGAGCCGTGGGCCAGCACGACACCGGCCGCCGAGGCGGCGAAACCCAGGCCGTGGGCCAGGTGGATCTGCCAGGTCTGGTTGCCCCGCAGCGAGGCGATCATCAGCGCCAGTGCACCGGGCAGACAGGCGACGCTCACCGCGAACGGCCACACGCCGAGCATGGACACCGCGACCGCCGGGAAGGCGACATAGGTCGAGGCGATGATCGGGGTCAGCACCACCGGCAGCGCCCGAGCGGGCCAGACCACACGGCTGAGCGCGACCAGCCCGCACATCCAGACGGCGGTGCCGAGCACGATCGAGGAGGCGTTGGAGGCCTGCGTGACATTGTCGAAGCCTGGGGCGATCGCCACGATCGAGTGCCAGACGGTCGGATAGTACGGTGCGGTCGTCTCGGCATACATCGCCGACAGGGCACCCAGACTGGACGCGTTGCCCGAGTCCTGGATGTGCCACAGCGCGTTGAGGTGATAGACGGCATCCCAGACCTGCAGCGGCATGTCGGCCCGCTTCATGCCGGTCATCATCGCCATCGCGAGCACGGTGGCCGCGACGGTGCCGGTCACGACCAACCAGCCCCGCTCGCTGGTCGCCAGACGTCGCTGACCAGCGATGACCTCGCCGGCCGGATGGGTGGTGGTGCCCAGCAGGCGACCGACCAGCAGCGCCACGAGTATGGCGGCCACGCACCCGCCCAGGAAGGTCACCAGACCCCATCGGATGCCGATGATGTCGTAGCCGATCGCCAGCACTCCGGCCAGGCCGGAGGTCACCCCACCTCCCGCGCCCAGCGCGAGGAGTCCGCGCACCCCGAGGGCACGCAGGAACAGATAGCCCGGCACCAGCCAGAGTCCGGCCATCAGCACGATGCCGGGCAGCACCCCCCACCAGCTCATACGCTGACCGGTTCACCCCCGCCGATGGTCAGCCGGGGCACCCCGGTGAACGCGGCAGGGTCGGTGATGCGCCGGCCGTCCAGCAGCAGCTTCAGGCCCGGCAGGTCGGCCGCCGACAGCTCGGCATACTCCGGGTGGTCGGCCTGGACGATGGCGACGTCCACCGGCTCGCCGGCCTGGCCCGGGGTCCAGTGGTAGGGCTCCCACCCGAACGCCGTCAGCTCCTCGTCGGAGAACATCGGGTCGTGCACCAGCACCCGCGCACCGCGCTCCTGCAGGGCCTCGACGGTGCCGAACACCCCGGAGAAGGCGGTCTCCTTGACCTTGCCGCGGTAGGAGGCTCCGAGCACCACGACGCGCATCCCCTGCAGCGAGCCCAGGAGGGACTCGGCGCGCGCGACGGCATACTCCGGCATGGCGGCGTTGGCCTCGCGTGCGTTGCGCACGACGGTCGCGTCGGGGTCGGTGGACAGATAGAGGCGCGGATAGACCGGGATGCAGT
The DNA here is from genome assembly GCF_007197575.1 of Ornithinimicrobium ciconiae. Taxonomy (NCBI): domain Bacteria; kingdom Bacillati; phylum Actinomycetota; class Actinomycetes; order Micrococcales; family Ornithinimicrobiaceae; genus Ornithinimicrobium; species Ornithinimicrobium ciconiae. The sequence continues at coordinate 2,069,272 of NZ_CP041616.1, read as the reverse complement.
GGCCGCCGACGGCGATGCCGGGCTGGTGGATGTGGCTGTAGGGCTGGGAGTTGCAGGCCTCGATGACCCGCTGCACGTCGATGCCCACGGTGTCGGCATAGCGCGCGAACTGGTTGGCCAGGCCGATGTTGACGTCGCGATAGGTCGTCTCGGCGAGCTTGGCCATCTCGGCCGCCTCGGCGGATCCCATGTCCCAGACGCCGTTCGGGCGCGGCAGGTCGTCCCGCTCGTCAAAGCTCAGGACGGACTCATAGAACTCGATCGCCTGCGCGGTGCCGGCCTCGGTGAGGCCACCGACCAGTTTGGGATAGCGGCGCAGGTCGGCAAAGACCCGCCCGGTGAGCACCCGCTCGGGGCTGAAGACCAGGTGGAAGCCCTCGTCGGACCCCTCGGTGAGGCGGGAGAGCTCCTCGATCATCGGCTTCCACCGGCCGCGGGTGGTGCCCACCGGCAGGGTCGTCTCGTAGGAGATCAGGGTGCCGGGGGTCAGGTGCTGCGCCAGGCTCTTGGTCGCGTCGTCCATCCAGCCGAAGTCCGGCTGACCGTCCGTGTCGACAAACAGGGGGACGACGAGGACGACCGCGTCGGCGCCCGGGATCGCGTCGGCATACTCCGTGGTGGCGCGCAGTCGACCGGCCGGGACCAGCTCGGCCAGCTTCTCGGCCAGGTGGGCCTCCCCCGGGAACGGCTCGGTGCCCTGGTTGACGAGGTCGACCACGGTGGCGTTGACGTCGACGCCGACGACCTCGTGGCTCGGATCGGCGTCGGCGAACTGCACCGCCAACGGCAGGCCGATCTTGCCCAGGGCGACAACGGCGATCTTCATGGTTCTCCTGTGCTCGACAGCTCGGTGCGGGTGCCGGGGTCCAACGTGCTGGTCTGTGCTGGTGTTCCGCAGTAGCGAGGGGTGCTCCCCACGCGTCCGAGTTTAGGCGCCATCACGGATCACTTGTGTCAGGCACTGGCGCGGTGCTGACCCTGTGAGTGCCTGACACAACGGTGCGGTGTCGAACTCTCAGCGCGTGAGCAGCGAGGCCGCCATGAATCGTGGCGGCGCCTCCCGGCGCAGGAGATGACGAAGGTCACGTGTCAACACCGTCCCCGGGGTGCCGTGGCGGCGCCTGGCCTGAGCGCGGCGGATGAGTTCGTCGGCGGGCACGGACAGGTCGAGGATGGCATCCACCACGTCGCGGTCAGCACGGGAGAGGACGTGTGCCGCCCCCGGGGCCGACCGGGCTAGCTGCACGGCGACCGCCCGCAAATCCTCGCGCTCCGCGGCGGTCCAGTGGTCCGGTTCGCTCCGATAGAAGACCGCACCAAACAGGTGGACGCGGATCGCCTTGATCACCACCGCCTCACGCACCGACTGCGGATAGTCGAGGAACCACTGCTGCTCGAGCAGGTGCCGCAGAAACATCAGCTCCCTGCTGATGGGTCGCGGGGCCAGCGTCACCCGGTCTGTCGCGTCCTCACCGATGACGTATGCAGGGCCACGCCGCTGGCAGGCGACCCTCGTCTCGGCCCAGAGCCGGGTGACGTAGGGGACGTCATCACCGACCGGCAGCCCCTCGACCAGCTCCGCACCGAGGCGCTCGCGAGCCTGGGTGGAGACCAGCCCGAGCGGGGCACTGCGATAAGCCAGGCGATCAGCCACGGGGTCGGCACGGCCACGCAGCCAGGGCCGGGTGGGCGGGGTGGGCACCGGGCGGTGGCACTCGCCGATGACGAGCCGGGAGATCACGGTCTCGGCCCCGGTGCGGTCGGCCAGGTCGAGCCAGGCGTCGATGGCGCCGGGCTGGAGTGAGTCGTCGCTGCCCATGATCGAGACGAATTCGCTGCGAGCGGCACGCATGCCAGCGTTGAAGGGGCCCGCAGCAGAGCGGATCCCGTCGTGGTGCTCGAGGAAGCGCACCCGGTCCCGGTGCTGAGCGTCGACGCCGGGTGCGATCTCCTCGCCGCTGATGTTGTGGCAGACGACCGTGACGCCGGTGTGTGGTGCGGCTGGATCCGGACCGGTATTGCCGTCCAGCACGCTGGCCACAGCCCGGCCGACCGGACGGCTCGGCGTGTGGACCGCGATGACGACCTCGACCCTCACCGCCGGCCCCGTCCAGCGCGGTCGTAGGCATCCTGATAGCCGGCGGCTACCGCCGAGACCGAGAACCGTTGCCCCACCGTGTCGGAGATCTGCTGGGCGGTCAGGCTGCGCGTGCGGTCGACAACGGACTCAACGGCGTCGGCATAGGCAGTGGCGTTCTGTGTCGCGACCGTCTGACCGACGCGGGGATCGATGTACTCCCCCTGTCCCCCGGTCGAGCCGACCACCACGGGTCGGCCGGCAACCAGCGCCTCCGCGCACGAGACGAAGAAGTTGTCCCCCCGGGTCGGGCCGAGGAACAGGTGCGCCCGGGCCAACTGATCCAGGACCCCGTCCCGGTCAAGGGACCCGGTCAGCCTGACCCGGTCGGTGATGTCCAGCGCCTCGGCATGCACCCGGATGTCGCCCTCCAGCGGGCCCTGCCCGACGAAGGTGAGCCGTGCGTCATGGCCTCTGACGAGGAGCTCGGCGAGGGTGTCGACCGCCAGCAGCGGGTCCTTGCGCTCGATGAGACCACCGATCGAGACCAGGCGAAGCTTCCGGTCGTCCGCCGGCCTGGGCGGCACCGGGTCGGGCACCGGCACGATGCACGGCACCACCGTGGTCAGCTTGGCACCCCGGACGTCCCGGATCGGGGCCGCCAGGTAGTCGCACACGGCCGTCGCGACATCCGGGCGGCCGAGGAGCGGTTTGAGCACCGGGAGAGCCACCTGCCACGAGCGGGGCAGAGTCTGCGGGGCCGTCAGCCCGGACCAGTGCTCGGTGTGTACCCAGGGCGCACTCGGCCGACGGAACCCGAACGGGAGCAGACTGGAGAACGCCATGGTGTGGACCAGGTCGGCGTGCTCGGCCAGGCCTCGCAGCACACGACCCGCCCGAGCAATCTGACCAGGGTTCGAGGTCGCCATCGGGACCCGGGTGACCGGCAGGGCGCCCACTGAGCCGGCGGCTCCCCCGACGGTGTCCCGCTCCGGCAACCCCTCGGCATACTGCGACGGCGGTACGAGATGCACCAGGCGCACGTCATGCCCGAGCCCGGCGATCGCCTGCGCATCCCGGACCACGAACGCACCGGTCGACGGGCTGGCCGGCGTCGGCAGCCAGGTGGTCACGGCGAGGATGCGCATGGTGCCAAACTATCTCGCCCCCACTGGGCACGCCGCCGCGTGCTGTGCGACAGAGATATCGCTCGCACCACGCGAAGAACCGTGCCCAGGTTCCCGAGGGGGGTGCGCCGTAGGCTGGGCGCCGTGAAGATCCTGAGTGTCGTTGGTGCCCGCCCGCAGTTCGTCAAGCTCGCTCCGATCGCTGACGAGTGCCGTCGGCGCGGGGTGGAGCACGTGATCGTGCACACCGGACAGCACTATGACCCGATGCTGTCCGACGTCTTCTTCACCGACCTGGGCATCCCCGACCCCAACGTCCACCTCGGTGTCGGCTCCGGCACGCACGGGGTCCAGACCGGCGCCATCCTCGGAGCGATGGACGCTGTCCTGGACGAGCACCGGCCGGACTGGGTGCTGGTCTATGGCGACACCAACTCCACCCTGGCAGGGACCCTGTCGGCAGTGAAGCAGCACCTGCCGGTGGCGCACCTGGAGGCGGGGCTGCGCTCGTTCAACCGGCGGATGCCCGAGGAGCACAACCGGGTGCTGACCGACCACGCCGCCGACCTGCTGCTCGCGCCGACGCAGGTCGCGATGGACCACCTGGCCGCGGAAGGCCTGGCGGAGCGGTCGGTGCAGGTGGGCGACGTGATGGTGGACGTGCTGATGCTGGTGCGTGAGCGGCTGGCCGACACCGCCGCGGTGCTGGAGCGGCTCGGTCTGAGCAACGGCGGGTTCTCGATCGCCACGATCCACCGCGCGGAGAACACCGACGACCCGGCCCGGCTGTCGGCCATCGTGACGGCGCTGCAGGAGGTCGATCACCCGGTCGTGCTGCTGGCCCACCCACGGCTGCGCGCCAAGGCGGCCGAGCACGGGCTGGACCTCGACGGTGGCTCGCTAACCACCCGAGACCCGCTGGCCTATCCGGACCTGGTGGCCGCGGTCGACGCCGCGCGCGGGGTGATCACCGACTCCGGCGGCCTGCAGAAGGAAGCCTTCGTCCTGCGCACCCCCTGCACCACCGTGCGCACCGAGACCGAGTGGGTCGAAACCGTCGAACTGGGCTGGAACGTGCTGGCCGAGCCGGGCCCCGCCGTGGCAGCCGCCGCCTCACGACCGGCTCCGGAGCCCACGGACGCCGCGCCCTACGGCACCGGCGAGGCCGCGGCGGCGGTGCTGGACGCGCTCAGCTGAACCTGGGCACGCTTATCGACGCTGAGCGCGTGATATATCCGTCGCGCATCCCACATAACCGTGCCCAGGTTGGTGTCGTGGATTTTGGTGTCGTGGATTAGCGCTGAGCGCGTGCGGCCAGCGCGGCCACCGGCTCGGTCCAGCGGTGCACCTGCTCCTCGGCGCAGAGGACCCGCGCCGCCTCGTGGCTCGCCGCCTTGGCAGCCGCCAGAGTCTCCGGCGTCAGCGCATTGATCGCTGCCGCGAAGGCCTCGGGCGTGAAGTCCTGGGCGACAACCCCCAGCTGGTGCTTCTCCACAAGGCCCGCCATCTCCGGGCTCGGGCCGATCACCAGCGCGAGCCGGGCCTGCACGAAGTCGAAGAACTTGTTGGGCATCGCCCATCTGAAGTTGAACGAGATCGGGGGCAGCGAATAGACGCCGGCGTCATAGGAGTTCAGCGTCGAGACGATCTCGGCGGTCGGGACCGGATCGTGGATCCTCACCCGGTCGCTGTCGGCGAATCGCTCCCGCAGCACCGGCACATAGCCGTTGCCCTGGTCGATCAGATAGAGGTCGAGCGTCGCACCGTTGGTCACCTGCGACATCGCCTCGAGCATCACCTCGAGCCGGGCGGCCACACCGTTGCCGGCGTGGACCAGCCGCGGGGGCCAGGAGACCGGCGTCGGTGACAGGTCGTCACGTCGATAGGGCGCATTCATGACGACCCCGCAGGCCAGGCCGAACTCACGCTCGTACTCCCGCGCGATCCCCTGCCCGACCGTCGTCGCCGAATCCGACTGCACTCCATAGGTCCGCACCAGCCACCGGTAGTAGGGCGCGACGAACAGCGCCCAGCGACGCAGCTCCTCGTTCTGCCGCGGGTGATACTCGTGCAGGTCGACGTGGACGCCACCGCGCGGAGCCAGGTCCAGAGCCAGCGGGAGCGTGTCGATGTCGTCGGCCAGCACCACGTCGTAGCGTCCCCGTCGTCCCCCCAGCAAGGCAGTCGCCGCGACCACGACGGGAGAGGTGCGGTATGCCGCCTCGAACCGGCGCAGGATCAGCAACCGGCGGTCCTTATGCCAGCTGATGGCCTCGTCCGGGAGCTGGAGATGCTCGACCACACCATCGGGTGCCGGCCCATAGCCAAGGGTCGTGACCGCATGCCCCTCATGCTGGAAGAGCCGGATCTGCCGCAGCACACGTGCGTCCGAGACGAGCGGGCTGAACGACATGATCAGCAGGCTCGGGCGGTCACCGGCCACGGCGGGCTCCTCGCAGGACTCGGGCATAGAGGTCGGTCAGCTCATGGGCCTCGAAGCGCCAGTCGAGGCGCTCGGCGGCCCGTCGCGATGCCGCCCGGAACGCTGCCGGGTCGGCGAGGACGTCACTGATCGCCTCAGCCAGCTCGGCCGGGGTCCGCGCGTCGAAGACCTCGCCCACCCCGTGCTCGCGCACGACGGCAGCAGTGTCGGGCAGGTCCGCGGCCACGATCGGCAGCCCGGCGTGGATCGACTCGAACAGCTTGTTGGGCAGTGAGTAGAGATAGGACAGCACGATCGGCCGCACGAACACGACAGCCACGTCCGCGTCCGCCAGGGTCTGCGGCACCTGCGGCCCAGGAACTTGTCCCGCGAGGTGCATCCTCTCCCCCACACCTCGCTCCGCGGCGAGCGCGACCAGCCCGTCGACATACTCCGCGCTGCCGAACCCGAGCAGCACCAGGTGCACGTGGTCCGGCAGCAGGGTCAGCGCCTCGACCGTCTCCTCAAGGCCGCGCCCGCTGGTGATGCCACCGACATAGGAGACGATCCGGTCCCCCGGCCTCAGCCCGGTGAGCTCGCGCAGCCGCCCGTCGGCGGGGTCCGGCGGAGCACCCTCGCGCAGCGGGATGTTGCGCACCAGGCTCGGGGCGGCGCGCAGGCGGTAGGTGTCCTGCAGCCAGCGCACGATCGACGGCGAGACGGTGATGATGCCGTCGGACATGGCGACACCGACGCGCTCGGTCAGCGCCTCGACCGCCGGGGCGAACCACCGGTCCTGGCGCACGTTGCGACGCAGCCACAGCTCGTGGGAGTCATAGACGATCCGAGCGCCATCGAGGACCTTGAGCAGCATCGCGGGGGCGAGCGTGTTGCCGTCGTTGGCGTGCACGGCGTCGGGGGCGAAGCGGCGCGTCTCGCGCACCGCACCGAGCCAATAGTAGCTAAGGCGCCCGGCCTGGTAGGTCCGCATGTAGGCATCGACCGCTAAGGTCTTGGCGCGAGTCAGAAAGGACTGCGGGACAACGACATCTGACGTATGCCGGGGGGCCCCTTGGTCCTCGGCTGTCGGTGGGGTGCGGGTCGCCGGGGCAGCAGCCTCCTGCGCACCTGAGTCCTGCTGGTGCGCCTCGGTGAGCACCGCCCCCGTCTTGGGGTCCCGCCCACGCAAGCGGCGCCATACCCTCGCGGCGGCGGAGAAGGACCGGACCAGGTCCAGGTCCGGAGCACGATAGATCGGCAGCCCGTCCGGGCCGGTCGCGTGACCGGGCGGACGCTCCGACCCCCGCGGGGTGGACCCGATGATGAGCACGTCCGCGCCGGCATCGCGCAGTGTTGCAGTGGTCTTGAGGACGCGTGAGTCGGTGTCGGGGTCTCGATAGACCAGGACTGCCACCCGGGGCGGGCGGCCAGAGACGGACGGCAGGTGGACCAACTCGTCCGCGGGCACGTGCAGGACGGTCGGGATCGGCCCCGTGTCGTCGGTGCTCGGTGAGCTCATGAGCTCTTCCCGGTGAGTCCGGCCAGGGCGGCCTGCTGGGCAAAGTCGGGCTCGGCCGCGACGACCTCATCGAAGGTGCCGTTGGCGATCATGCGCCCGTCGCGCATGAAGCAGACCTGCTCGCTGTGTCGGATGGTGGCCAGTCGGTGTGCAACCACGATGACGCTGACCTCGCCGGCCAGTTCACGGATCGCGGACGTGACGGCAGCTTCGGTGGAGGTGTCCAGGGCCGAGGTGGCCTCGTCCATTACCAGCACGAGCGGGTCGGTGTAGAGCGCGCGGGCCACCCCGAGCCGCTGTCGCTGACCGCCGGAGAGGTTGAGGCCCCGCTCCCCCACCTTGCCGTGGATGCCGCCGGGTCGGGACTCGACGACGTCGAGCAGTTGGGCCCGGGCCAGGGCACGACGGACCGCGTCCTCATCAACCTGATCGTCCTTCCAGCTCAGCGCGACGTTGCGGGCGACGGAAGCATCGAAGAGGGAGACGTCCTGGGGGACGTAGCCCACGCGACGACGCCAGCCCTGGAGCACCTGCGGGAGCGGCGTCTCCCCCACCAGCACCTGCCCTTCCTGCGGGATCAGCAGCCCGAGGATGATGTCGACCAGCGTGGTCTTGCCGGACCCCGAGGCGCCGACCAGCGCCAGGGTGTGCCCGAACGGCAGCTCGAGACTGACGTCCCGCACTGCGGGCACCTCGGTGTCGGGATAGGAAAACGTCACATGGTCCAGCCTCAGCGAGTGCACGCCCTCGGGCAGGTTGGTGTCACCGGCGGCCTGCTCCGCTGCAACATAACGCTGGCCGCGCCCGATCTCCTTGATCACGTCCTGAGCGAACGGCAGGTTGGCGCCCGTCTGACCCATGATGGTCTGGAAGCGGGTCAGCGAGGGGACGATGCGGAAGCCCGCGACACCGAACAACGCGACTGCGGCCAGCGCACCATTGACCGGGTTGGCATCCCCGGCTGCAGACGCCTGGAACCATCCGATGGCGCCCCCGATGCCGAGCCCACCGATGAGCCCGGCCTCCAGGACGTATCGCGGGATGGCCCCGAGGAAGCTCTGGTTGGCTCTGGCCTCCGACGCCCGCTTGCGCACTGAGAGGACGACCTCGGCGACCTCGGAGGACTTGTTGCGGAGGGTGACCTCCTTAAGAGAGTGCACCATCTCGCTGAGCAGGCGCACCGCCTTGTTGGAGTAGGTCCGGTTGTCCTGACCCGCCTTGACAGCCTTGCGCAGGACCCAGACGTAGAGCACGGAGGCCACCAGGCCGAAGTAGATGATCGTGGCCGTGGCCAGCAGCGGCTCGGCGACCACGAGCACGATCAGCACCGCCAGGAACGTGAAGAGCTCACCGGACAGCTGGGCAAAGGGGATCAGCACCCCGGCGACCGTGGCGCCCACGCCGACGTCCGTGGCCCGCACCAGATCATTGGAGTTGCGAGTCAGCCGTTCGATCCACGGCGCCTTGAAGGTGGTCTCCAGCAACCGCGCGCCGAGCACCTGCTCGAAGCGCGCAAACCGGCGAGTGGCCCAGTACTGCAGGCCGATGGCCAGAACGCTCTTGAGGATGATCAGAAGTCCGACGAGGATCAGGATGTTGCGGAAGTCGCCTGGCTCGCTCAGCGTCCCCACCACGGGCAGGGTCATCTCGTTGCCCGTGAGCATCGGGGCCAGGGTGACCGCAAGCAGACCGAGCGCTGCCACGTCGAGCACCGCCAGGAGACTCTGCAGCACGGCGAAGACGATGATGAATCGGCGCGTGCCTGCCGGCAGCACGGCCAACAGTTGCCGCACGGTGCGGAACAGGGAGAGCATCCGTCAGCCCTTCTGGTCAGGCGTGTCGTGCGCCACCTGGCCGCGGGTGGCCGCCTGCTCGGCCAGCGCCTTCACCGGAGCGACCCACCCCACGACCTGCTCCTCTGCGCAGAGGAACTGGGCCGCGTGGTCGCTGTGTTCCTTGGCGGTCTGCACAACCTGGGGAGTCAGCGCATCGATCTGCTGGGCCACCGACTCCGGGGTGAAGTCGGAGGTGACGAATCCGATGTCGTGCTCGCGCACGAGGGCAGCCATCTCGGGGCTGGGGCCGGTCAGCACCCCTAGGCGTGCCTGGACAAAGTCAAAGAGCTTGTTGGGCATCGCATAACGGTGGTTGAACGAGATCGGCGGTAGGATGTGGATCCCCACATCAAACGCGTTCAGCGTGGCGACCAGCTCGTTCGTCGGCACGGCCTCATGCACCGAGACTCGCGGGTGTCCCACGTAACGCTGGCGTACCTGCTCGACATACCCACCCCCGGAGTCGACGAGAAAAAGGTCGAGGGTGGTGTCAGTGGTCACGAGATCCATCGCGGCCAGCATCGTGTCCAACCGAGCGGGAGTGGCGCCCCCGGCGTGCACGAGTCTGATCGGGTCCCCGACCTGACCCACCGGAAGGTCCGCCCGGTGCGGTGCGTTCAGCACGACCCCGCACGGGACCCCAAACTCCTCCTCATACTGCTGCGCCAGCTTGGCACCGACCGTGGTGACGGAGTCGGCCTGCCGGACGTAGGTGCGGATCAGGAAGGCCAGGTAGGGAGCGATGAACCACCGGAACCTCCAGAACTCCTCCTGCTGGCGTGTGGCGTACTCGTGGAGATCGGCATGAATCCCGCCGACGGGTTGGAGGCCGACGGCGATGGGAACGGCGTCGACGTCGTTGGCCAGGATCACATCGAACTCACTGCTGCCGAGCATGCCCCGGACCTGGCGGGTGATCGGCAGCCGGTCGTAGGCCTGCTGATAGCGCCGCGCCACCAACAGCTTGCGGTCCAGCTGCCGAGCCGTGAGGTGAGATGGGATCTCGTGGTGCGCCACGACGCCCTCGGGAGCGGGGCCATAACCACAGGTCGTGACGGCAAACTCCGTCGAGAAGAGGTTGATCTGACGGAGCAGCCGCGCGTCCCGATAGAGCTGCGAGAAGGACAGGATGAGCAGTCGGGGGCGGGTGTCAGTCACGGCTCGCATCCTACGTGGGGCAGGTAGTCTCGGTCTGTGGCTGCGCTGCGAGGACCCGCGAGTTGGGCGTATCGCACCTATCAGGCACTCCCGGGTCCCGTGCACGCCGCGGGTGAGGCGGTCCTGCGGCTCAGTGCCGAGCGCCAGGCCAGGAAGCTGAGTGGATTCGGGCCCACCTCGCGTCGCCTGCTGATCGGTCCGCTGAACACGGCCGGACAGGCGCAGCGCTGGGCGCGTGCCGCGGACAAGGTGCCAGGAGTCGAGGCGCGCAGCCTGACCGTGGAGCGACGAGTTCGGGGCTTCACCGGCTATGGCTACGAGACGGACTGGTTCCTGAGCAGGAAGGTCCAGCTGCGGGGCATGCGGCCCTACCAGGAGCGGGTGCTGGCCCTGACGCACGTGCTGGCCGAGTCGGGGCGGGCAGTCCTCGACCAGCCTCTCGACCGGACGATCATCGAGGACCTCCCCCGGCTGCGTGCTGCCGGAGTCGATGTCGGGCTGTTGATCCACGGATCCGAGATGCGCGACCTGCGTCGGCACGCGGAGACCTATCCCCACTCTCCGTTCCATGGCGAGTGGGACGAGCGGTGGGAGCGGATGCAGGCCACGGTGGAGCACACCCGGGCCATCGTGGCGGACTTTGACGGGCCGGTCTTCGTGCCGACACCCGACATGCTGGACTTCGTGCCGGGCGCGACCATGTTGCCGATCGTCGTCGACGTCGACCGGTTCGCCGTCCCGGCCGGCGGGCCCGCTGTCCGGGTCCTCGAGCGGGACCGACCCGTGGTGCTGCACGCGCCCACCAACCCACGGCTGAAGGGCACCGACGCGGTCGAGCAGGTGCTGCACCGACTCGAGGGCGAGGGGTTGGTGACCTATCGCAGGCTCCAGGGGGTGCCCAACGACGAGATGCCGACCTTCCTGCAGGATGCCGACGTCGTGATCGACCAGATCGTGCTCGGCAACCCCGCGACCCTGACCGCCGAGGCGACGGCGGCGGGTCGGCTGGTGATCGCCCACCTGCTGCCCCACGTGCGTGAGCTGATGACCCGTCTCGACGACGAGAGCCTTGCCCCACCCGTGGTCGAGGCCGACCCCGCCACCCTCGAGGAGGTGCTGCGAGAGGTCATCCGCGACCGCACGGCATACTCCTCGCTGGCCGCACAGGGTCCGGCCTGGGCGCGCCGCAACCACGACGGCACCCGCGCAGCCTCGGTGCTCAGCGACTGGCTCACCGCCCCCTAATTTCGTAGTGGTTTCGTCGGTCCAACCCGAATTTTGATAAAGGTTTCGCGGACCGTCACTCCGTCACCAGTGCCGCGTGCTGCCACTGCCGGAGCAACTCGGTCAGCGAGCTGCGGGCTCGGCCCGGTAGTCATACCCGGCAGCGCCGTCGACGACCTCCGAGTGCCATCCGGCGTCTTCCATGCAGGCTGCGACGACGATGACGCTCTCGTCGGGCGAGACCTCGCGGACCACCTCGACCTCCGGCGGGTCGGTGACGCCGAACTCCTCGGCCATCTCCCGCATCTGCTGCTCGTGCGAGACGCCGGTCGCCGAGACCCCGGCGGCCTCATCCGGAGGCTCCGAAGTGCACGCCGCGAGGGCGGCCACCAGGACCGCGTATGCCGCGACCACCGTCCGGTTGGCAACCACGCGTCACCTCTCTCCGGCCGGGAACAACACGTCCAGATCCACGGTGTCCCGGCAGAGGGTGCGGTGGAACTCGTCCACCGAGCCATACCGTCCCGCGTCAACATCGACCTGCACCTGGTCCCACACCTCGGTGACCGGTGTGTGTGGCACCCGGCCGGCCCGGATCCCCTCAAGATAGGACTCGACGGTCGGCACGGGCTGCACGACATAGCCCTGCTCGCGCACACACGGGATGTACTCCTCGGCGAAGTGGTCATAGATGAGCCGCCACTCGCGCTCACCGTTCTCGCCCCGGAACCGCGTCTCGACCGGGTACTGCATTTCGCAGATGTAGGTGTCTAGATTGTGCTGCTCCTCGCTGAAGCCCTGCAGGTCGATGTTGACCGCCTCGCCGCTCGGATCCATGGTGTAGTCGTAGCCCTTATCGGCCATGCACTCGGCCAGCACCCGCAGGCCGGAACCGTCGGGGGCGATGTTGCGGATGGGCTCGACGTCGGGCAGGTCCTCGATGCCCAGGTGTTCGGCCCGCTCCGCGGCCGACTCGGGATCCATCCCGACCGGATCGCCAGAGGCAGCACCTCCGGGAGCCTCACCGACGACAGGAGCGTCCGTGGTGGGGTCCGGATTCCCGGCGCCACCCGGGGCGGAGGTGCATGCTGCCAGCAGCAGCACGCCGAGTGCGATGGTTCCGGTCCACCGTGCGTCCACTCGACCAACCTACATCTCGTCACTGGTGAGCTGCGCCCGCCAGGAAGCGTCGTCGGGGTAGACCAGTGGCCCGCTTAGAGGACGCGGACGTGGCGCTGGTCCTGCCCGGTGAGCTGCTTCGGAAGTCGACCGTCGAAGGTGGTCAGCACGCCACCGTGGGCGGCTGCGAGGTTGACCAGGTGGAAGTCAGTTGTCTGTGTGTGACCCCCGAGTCCCGCGAGGTCGATGACGGCCGAAGCCAGGGTCGAGTCGTCCGGGAGGAAGGTCGTTCGCTGATGGGCACGCAGTCTGTGCAGGAGGTCAACAGCCTGTCGTCCGGTGACTTCCTGCCCGGTCACCGAGCGGTTCAGCAGGAGCCTGACCAGGCCACTCTCAGTGATGGGGGTAGTGGCGAACCGCTCGACCCGTGAGAGCCAGCTGTGGGCGGCGCCGTGGTGCTGGTGGGACGGGTTCGTCAGCGCCACCAGGACGTTGACATCCGGCAGTTCGAACAGCTCGCCCGGCTGGTCAGGCATCGTCCGCCAGTGCCCGCTCGACCATGTCGTCGGTGATGACGTGGCCATCGACCTCAGGAAGCATCGGGAAGTCGTCGCCACCGAGCGCCACTTCGGCCTCCTGCGCCTCGTAACCCTTCAGCGCCAACTCTGAGATGGCCCGGCCCAGGGTGATCCGGTGCGTGCGGGCCCGACTCCGGGCAACTGCCAGGACTCGGTCATCAATGTCAACAGTGGTGCGCATGCCGTCATTCTAACGCATCAGACATCACGCATCAGGTGTTCCGCAGTTCAGAGCAGGACCCACAAGAGCAGCGCCATGAGGAGCAGCACCACGGCGACGCCAGCCATGACACCACCCGGGGACCACCGTGTGCGGGTGTCCTCCGCGGCCCGCTCGGGGTCGACGGCAGGCTCCACCATCTCGGAGATCCGTCGCTCACGATCCGCCCGCAGCTCGCGCCACTGCGCCACCATCTCGTCCACGTCGACCCGTCCGGCGACGGCGGGCGAGTTGGGGCCGACGACTGGCTTGCGCCGATCCTCGAGGACCCGGGCGTTGTAGTCGGCCAGCCGCTCACGCACCGCCACCTCATCGGAGATCCGGGCCAGCGACTCTGGGAAGCTCCGGCGCTCCTGCCGCAGCGCCATGACGGTCGGCAGGGCCGCACTCAGGTCGAGCTTCTCCCGCTCAATGAGTCCCTTGAGCCACCAGTCAGGGTCGTTCTGGTCCAGGTTTTTCAGCGGCTGCCCCGCGCCCGGCAGGTTGTCGAACTCACCGCGCCGCAGCGCCTGCTGGATCTCAAGGTCGACCCACGAGTGGATCTGCTGGACATTCATCCGAGGCCGCGCCTCCCCCGCCTGACCTCGCCGCTCCGCCTCCCGGACACGCTGGACCTGCTCGGTGACCGGACTCTCGTCCGACTCCCGCCCGACATGCCCAGTCTCCCGTTCGGGGCCTGCTCCGGTCGGTGTGCTCATCAGCTCCGCCCTCCCTCCGTGGGAGTGCCTAGTTTACAAACCACTCCTGTGCGCCACCACGAAGATCCGGCGGAAGGGCAGCACGGTCCCGTGGTCCCGTCGCGGATAGGCCGCCCGCAGGGCTGCCTTGTAGTCCCTCTCGAACAGTGACCGCACGTCGGCGGGCAGGGCCTGCAGCACCGGTCGCGCGCCGGTGCCAGAGATCCACTCAAAGACGGGGTCGTCGCCTGCCAGCACGTGCAGATAGGTGGTCTCCCACGCGTCGACGCTCCACCCTGGCCGGCTCAGCAGGCCCAGGTAGTCCGCAGGGTCACGGGTCGCGGCTCTCGGGCCCAGCTCGGCCGTGAAGGACGCGTAGGCCGGCCGCGCAGCGATCTCCCACAGGAGTTGGTGGCTGGGGGCGTCGAAGTTGCCGGGGACCTGGAAGGCGAGGGTGCCGCCAGGAGCGATGTGCTCGGTCCAGGGCTGCAGCAGGTCCGCGTGGTCCGGAATCCACTGGAGCATCGCGTTGGACACCAGCACGTCCACCAGCCCGTCGGGGTGCCAGGTCACGGCGTCCGCCACGGCATACGTCGCACGAGGGTCGCTGTTGTGCTCCTGTGCCTGGGCGATCATCTCCGCCGAGAAGTCCAGTCCGGTGATCTGGGCCTCGGGCCACCGCGCCCGCAGCACAGGGGTGAGTTGCCCGGGCCCGCACCCGAGGTCGACGACCGTGTCGGCGTCACCGGTGATGCGCGAGACGAGGTCAGTGAAGGGTCGGCCCCGCTCGTCGGCATAGCGCAGATAGAGCCCCGGGTCCCAGACAGCACTCATCGACAGTCAATCGCTCCCAACTGGGCCAGTCCGGCAAGGTCCCCATCGCCATACGCGGTGACGAATCCCCCACGCTCATGCATCAGCTGGCGCGGGTCGTCGACATGCCCCAGCCCGACCAGGTGCCCGAACTCGTGGTCCACGATGGCCTGTCGCATCGCCCCGGACCGCATGTCGTCGTAGGCGTCGCGGTCCAGGATGACAAAACCGGTGACATAGCGCTGCTTGCCGCCGCCGAACGGGGACACCCGATAGCTCCCGCCGACACCCGCGATCTCCTCAGCGAGGTCCGGAGCCTCGTCCTCGTCGGACCACATGACCAGCACCGGGTCGTCCATGCCCATGTTTTCGAAGTCGCGGTCCTCGGTGGTGCCGATGAACTCAAACCGCAGACCGGTGGCCTGGCTGGTGTTGTCGATCGCCGTCTCGACGAGGTGCTGCGCGTCCTCCGGAGCGCCCTCGACGTTCAGGGCGACCTCGATGACCTGGCACGGGTCGTAGCCCACCGGATCGTCGCTCTCCGGCTGCGTGGCCATGAAGCTGAACTCGCCGGGCCCGCTCGGGATGTCCCGGGCCGGCAGGAGCCGCTCGGGGGAGGTGCCGAGCAGCTCGTGGACCCGGTCGGGAAAGATGCCCGGCTGCATCGCGAAGACGGCCGACGTGGTCACGCCGGCCACGATGACCAGTGCGATGGCGCCCGCCAGACGGGACGGGTCCTTGCGCGGTGGCGGAGGCGGCACCGGTGGCAGATAACCCAGCCCATAGTTCTGGTCGAGCCAGTCCAGCTCACGCAGGCGACGCTCCATCTCACGCTGCCTGCGACGCCTGGCCCCGAACATGCCTGCAGTATGCCGCTCGCTCCTGACAGCGGTCGGGTCGCCTCAGTCGGCGAGGCGCAGCACCACCTGGGCAGCCTCCGCCCCGGTGCGGGCGAGGGAGCGGTGCTCCACGACCCACCCGGCCAGCCGCTCCCGCTCGGCGCCGGTGGGCTGTGCGAGCAGGGCGCGGACCATGGCGTCCGCGACGGCGGGCACGTCATAGTCGACGGCCTCGCCGAGGTCGTGCTCGCTCAGGTCGGCGCGGGCCGGGCCCGGTCCCGCATAGACCACGGGCGTGCCGCAGGCCAGCGCTGCGAGCACCTTGGTGGGATAGGCGAAGTCATAGCCCAGCCCGGGCTTGATCGACACCAGTGCCCCGGCTGCGGCACGCTGCCACGCCGCGGCCTCCTCCGGTGGCACCAGAGGCCGCAGCTCGATAGTGCCTGGCGGCACCGTGCCAGCGAGCCGCGTCAGCGCCGGCCAGGAGCTGCCCTGGCCGAGCATCACCAGGCGGGCTCCGGGCACCTGGGCGAGCACCAGGCGCATCGCCTCGGCGAAGACCTCGGCGCCCTGCCACTCCGAGGCGGTGCCGGCATACACCAGGAACGGTCCCGTGGGGGCGTCCGCCGGCGACGGCCCGTGCGGGGTGAAGACCTCGGTGTCGATCCCGTTGCGCACCACGGTGACCGGATCGGCCCCCAGCTCACGCACCCGCTCCGCCACCCCCTGGGAGACGGCAACGACGTCGCGGGCTCCGCGCAGCGCAAACTTCTCCAGCGCACGCAGCACAGAGACCACCACACCGGGGGCCCCGACGGACTCCGAGGCGTCCGACCACACGTCCGCGGCGTAGTAGACGTAAGGGATCCGCCCACCGACCAGGGAGCGCAGCCCCGTCACGACCCGCACGACGGCACCGGTCGTCGGGGGCGGCTCCACGACCACCACGTCAGGACGCGGGGTGAGCAGCAGCCGCGCCGCAGCGGGCAGGTCAAAGGACAGGTAGGGCAGGTAGCCGCGCACGTAGCCGGTGGCGTCACGCAGCACCGGCGCGCGGCGCACGCGCACCCCGGGCAGGCGGTCCTCCTCCGGGGTCTGCAGTCCGGCTGGAGCCCTCGCGGTGAGGACCTCGACCTCGGCCCCGCGCGCGACGAGCCCGCGCACCAGCGCGGCCAGTCGGAAGGTCGCGGCGGCAGCCTCGGGGGCGAAGATCCGTGAGACGAGCGCGACGCGAGGCCCCCGGGGGTCGCTCACAGTGCGACGGTGGTGCCTGAGTTCGCGGACTCGAGCATCGCCTCGACGACCCGGAGCGCGTGCACGCCCTCCGACATACTCACCGCCTCAGACTCCCTGCCCCACAGGCGGTCCCGGAAGTTCTCCTGCTCCACGCGCAGCGGCTCGCGCTTGGCGATGGCATAGCGGATCGAGTCGCCCTCGGAGACTCCCCGGAAGACGGTGACCCGATCCCAGTCCGAGCGGACGTCGCCGTTGGCCACGAAGGTCAGGTCGCCCGAGAGCGTGTTGGCGATGAAGGAGCCCTTCTCACCTGTCGCGACGGTCTCGCGCACCTTCAGCGGGGAGAGCCAGTTGACGACGTGGTTGACGATGATGCCGTTGGCCAGGCGCCCGGCGGCCACCACCATGTCCTCGTGCTCACGGCCCGAGCGGTGGGTCACCTGGGCACTGACCGTCGCATAGGGCGACTGGGCGATCCAGGAAGTCAGGTCCACATCGTGGGTGGCCAGGTCCTTGACCACGCCGACGTCGGCGATGCGCGCCGGGAACGGACCCTGCCGCGAGGTGGTGATCTGATAGACCTCGCCCAGCTCCCCCGCCTCGATGCGGCGACGCATCTCCAGCAGGGCCGGGTTGCACCGCTCCACGAAGCCCACACAGCCCACCAGGCTGGCGTCCGCGAAGGCCGCGGCGACGCGCTCCCCCTCCTCGACGGTCGCGGCGATCGGCTTCTCGATCATGGCGTGCACCCCGGCCGCAGCCAGAGCGAGTCCGACCTGCTCGTGCAGATAGGTCGGCACCGCCACCATCGCCGCGTCGATCCCGGCCCCGATGAGGGACTGGACGTCCGGCAGCACCTTCAGCTCGCGGGCCACACCGTGCTTGTCGCCGTTCGCGTCGGCGACGGCGACCAGCTCCATGCCCTCGACCTCACGGATCACCCGGGCATGGTGGCGGCCCATCGCCCCCAGCCCGATCAGACCCATCCGGATCGGCTGGCCCTCCGGGATCGCCGGACCCTGACCCGTCACGTCCGCACCACTCATGGCACCGAGCTCCTCACTCATCAGGCCCCCGCTCCGACGACCGTGTTCACAGCCGTCGCGATCCGCTCCAGGTCCTCCTGGCTCAGCGACGGGTGCACCGGCAGGCTGATCACCTCAGCAGCAGCGCGGGCGGTTTCCGGCAGCTCGTGCGCCGGGGCAAACCGGTGCAGCGAGACCAGCTCGTGGTTGGGGATCGGGTAATAGACCCCGCAGCCCACCTTGTGCTCCTCGCGCAGCGCGGTGACCACCGTGTCCCGCTCGGCACCCGAGGCGCCGGCCAGGCGGATCGTGTACTGGTGATAGACGTGCGTGCAGCCCTCCCGCACCGGCGGCACGACGACACCGGCCAGGTTGGCGTCCAACCAGGCCGCGTTCTCCTGGCGCTGGGCGGTCCACGCGCCGACCTTGGTCAGCTGCACCCGGCCGATGGCGGCGTGGATGTCGGTCATCCGGTTGTTCAGCCCGACGATCTCGTTGGCGTACTGCTGCTCCATTCCCTGGTTGCGCAGCAGCCTGATGCCACGGGCGATGTCCTCGTCCTCACACGCCACCATGCCGCCCTCACCGGAGGTCATGTTCTTGGTCGGATAGAGGCTGAACATCGCGAAGGTGCCGAAACTGCCGACCGGTGCCCCGGCATACTGCGCCCCGTGCGCCTGGGCAGCGTCCTCGAAGATCTGCACGCCGGCGTCGTCAGCGATCTCCTGCAGCGCGGTCATGTCGGCCGGGTGACCGTAGAGGTGCACCGGCATGATCGCGGCGGTGTTGTCGGTGATCGCCGCGCGCACGCTCTCCGGGTCCAGGTTGAAGGTGTCTGGCTCGATGTCGGCAAAGACCGGGGTTGCGCCGGTCAGGGCCACCGAGTTGGCGGTGGCGGCGAAGGTGAAGGACGGCACGATCACCTCATCGCCCGGTCCCACGCCTGCGGCCAGCAGCCCGAGGTGCAGCCCCGAGGTGCCCGAGTTGACCGCGACGCACGTGCGCCCACCCACCATCTGGTCGGCGAACTCCTGCTCAAAGGCCGCGACCTCCGGCCCCTGGGCGACCATGCCCGACCGCATGACACGGTCGACGGCCTCTCGCTCCTCGTCACCGATGATCGGCTTGGCCGCCGGGATCATGGCCAGTTCGCTCATTGCTCCACCTTCCGCAAGGTCTCTTCGATCTGCTCGTATGCCCTGCCAGTCACCGGGCAGGTCCACCGCCCGCCACCGGCGTCCTCCAGCGGGCGTCCCGCCTCACCGACCCAGCCGATGCGACGCGCCGGGACTCCCACGACCAGCGCATAGGCGGGCACGTCCTTGGTGACGACCGCACCGGCTGCCACGGTCGCCCACTCCCCGATCGTCACGGGGGCCACGCAGACGGCTCGCGCGCCGATCGAGGCTCCGCGGCCGATGGTCACCCCGACCGCCTCCCAGTCGTCGGCGCTCTTGAGGCTGCCGTCGGCGTTGATCGCCCGGGGGAAGGTGTCATTGGTCAACACGGCGGCGGGGCCGATGAAGACCCCATCGCCCAGCACCGCGGGCTCATAGACCAGGGCGTAGTTCTGCACCTTGCAGTGGTCGCCCATCCGCACCCCGGTGCCGATGTAGGCACCGCGTCCGACGATGCAGCCGGCGCCGAGCACGGCGTCCTCGCGCACCTGGGCCAGGTGCCAGACAGCACTTCCCTCCCCGATCGTGGCCCCGTCGGCCACGTCGGCACTCTGCGCGATGCGCGTCCCCACCTGTCCTCCTGCTGTGCGTGCGGGTCACTGTTGCCTGCGCAGACACTATCGCCCCCCGCGCCACGCGCCGTCCTGATGGGCGCCCCGGTGGTGCCCACCTGACAGAATGCGCCGTATGTCGCCCGCACCGGTCTCCGATACCTGGCTGGTGATCCCACTGTTCAACGAGGCGACCGTGGTCGCGGACGTGATCGCCGAGGCCCGGGAGACCTTCCCCCACATCGTTTGTGTCGACGACGCCTCCACCGACGACTCCGGGGCGGTGGCCCGCGCGGCGGGGGCCGTGGTGGTGACCCACCCGTTCAACCTGGGCCAGGGCGCCGCGCTGCAGACAGGGGTGGACTATGCGCTCACGGCGACGGACGCGGCATACATCGTCACCTTTGACGCGGACGGGCAGCACCGGGTGGTGGATGCCGAGGCCATGGTGGAGCGAGCCCGCGAGGAGGACCTGGCGATCGTGTTCGGCTCGCGCTTCCTCGACGGTCGCACCAAGCCAGGCTGGCTGCGGCGGATCATCCTCAAGGGCGCGGTGTGGATCACCAACCAGCAGACCGGGCTGCGCCTGTCCGACGCGCACAACGGGCTGCGGGTGATCCGGCGGGACGCGGCCGGGGCGCTGCACCTGGAGCAGAACCGGATGGCGCACGCCACCGAGATCGTCCTGCAGCTCTCACGCACCAAACTGCCCTGGGCCGAGCACCCGGTGCACATCGTCTACACCGACTACTCCCGGGCCAAGGGCCAGTCCCTGATGAACTCGGTCAATATCCTGATCGACACGATCCTGAAGTGAGGAGGCCACGGTGCTGGACCAACCCCTGATCAAGGTCATCCTGCTGGTGGGGATCATCGGCATCACCGTGCTGCTGACCCGGTCCACCGCAGGGGCCCGCCACCAGGCGGTGCGCCGGCTGCTGCTGGTCGGCTTTGTGCTGCTCGCGGCCGTGGCCATCATGTTCCCGCCGCTGCTCACCCAGGTCGCGGGCATCGTGGGCGTCGGTCGTGGAGCCGACCTGCTGCTCTATGTGCTGACCATCACCTTCCTGGGCTATGTCGCGGCCAGCTATCGCCGGATGCGCCAGCTCGAGCAGCAGAACACGGTGCTGGCCCGCCAGCTGGCCCTCAACCATGCTGTCCACGAGTCCCGCGACCATCGACCAACCTCCGATCCGACCGATCCAGGGAGCCACGATGCATGACGACGAGATCCAGTCCTTCTGGGACGACGCCCGGCTGCGCGCCAAGGTCAACCGGGTGCCCGGTTATCTGGGTGTCAACGCCCGTGAGGCGCTGGCCCCACCGGCGTGGTCCTTCGGCGCGGGCCCCGAGGACGCCGACGCGCTGCTGGACCTGGTCCTGGCCGGCACCAAGACCGCGACCTCCTCGGCACTGCGCGACTATGAGGCCGGCGACGAGGACGTGCCCGGCGAGGGCGATCTGTCGATCATCACCGACGGGGCCGGCCGGCCCCGTGCCCTCATCCAGACCACCTCGGTGCGCACGGTGCCCTTCGGTGAGGTGGACGCGGCGCACGCCGCCGCCGAGGGTGAGGGCGACCTGAGCCTGGAGCAGTGGCGCACCGTGCACCGCCGGTTCTTTGAGCAGTCCGGCTCCGGCGCGCCGGTCACGGACGACCTGCCGGTGATCCTCGAGGAGTTCACCGTCCTCCACGCCGCCGACACCTAACACCCGGGCGCACAAAACACCGGGCGCACCTAAAGTACCGAGCGCACAGCAGCGCGCGCACTGTGCTGCGCCCAGAATGGCACCGGGCGCACCGAGGCGTGACCTACAGCCCCAGCTCCGACAGTGTCAGCACCACCAGGGAGCTGGTCCAGCCCAGCGGCGCTGGCCCGCCGGGCGTGCCGTCTGGTCCCACCTTCTCCGGCAGCGATCCCCAGGGCGCGCGGTGCGTCTCCAGCCAGTCCAGCCAGTCCGTGGCGATCCCCTCCTGCCCGTCGGCCGCGGCCGTGTAGGCCACCAGGGCGACCTCCGGCGTCCAGGAGACGCCGTCCTGCCGCCAGTCGGTCCCCGGCGCCAGGCCACCGCCGGGCCGCAGCGCTCCAGCCTGATAGCCCTCCCACGCCTCTCGAACACCCGGCAGCGGCTCCGCAGCAAAAGGTGGCATCAGCATCGCGGTCGCGGCGTCCAGCCCACCGCCGCGCGTGGAGCGGGAGAAGGTCGGTCCAAACTCCTGACCCAGCTCCGCGGTGAACGTGTCCGCGGCCTCCAGCAAGGAGTCCGCACGCTCGACGGACCCGCTGGCCCGATAGTCGGCCGCCGCCGACCGCAGCCCGAGGAGCAGCGGCGCGTTGGCTCCCAACAGCCGCTCAAAGGTGGCGCGCTCCCAGTAGTCCGGGCTGGGTGCCGCCAGATGGGTGCCTCCGCCGGTGGCGCGCAGCAGCTGGTCGGCGCACCGGTCGCGCAGCCCAGCGACCTCGTCCGGCAGGGCGGTGTCCTGGGCCGTCTCATGGATCGCCCACAGGACCCAGCCGCAACCGTCAACCTGGGCTCCGCGAGGGTCACGAACGACCCGCCCACCGTCCAGCAGATAGCGCGCGTCAAAACCATAGAGCGGGTCCAGATAGAGGTCGGCCTGCCGCCGCAGGATCTCGACCGCATCTCCCGTGTGTCCGGTGCGCACCAGCGCCACCGCCACGAAGGCACCGTCCCGCGGCCAGTAGTAGTCCCACTGGGCCGCTGGCCCCGCTGGTGGCAGCGGGTCGCGGGTCAGCAGGTGCAGGTCCCAGAGCGCGACCCGCGCCATGTCCTCGTATGCCGTGCCCTCCCCCGGCAGGTCGCCGGCGGCCAGCCACTCCCGCGCCACCGCGTCGGGATGCTCGCTGCCGTGGAAGTCCGCACCCTGCAACGCACCCTGTGCGCCCACCGGTGGCGCGGCGGCAACGGCCCCGCCGTCGGCGCGGGGCCAGGCCACGGACACTCCCAGCAGCACAATCGCGGTGACTCCGGCAGCCAGGACGATGCGGGAGCGGTGGGCAGACCCTGTCGTGACGGCCGTGGACCGGGCGTTGGGCCACACCGGCCGGACGGCGTGCGCGACGAGACGCCCCAGGGCCCAACCGGTCAGCGCCACCAGGGCACCTGTCGCGAGGCCGATCCAGGCGTGCGCCACGTCCCGCAGGGCCGCGACCTCCCCCACAGCGGGCACGAGGAACTGCCAGGCCTCGACGAGCACCGGCACACCAGCCATCACGGCCAGCCAGGCAGACCGGCGCGCCAGCAGGGCACCAACGACGGCCATCGCCAGGATCGGCAGCAGCCGCGGGTCCTGGGCCCACTGCCAGGGCCACAGCAGGAAGCCGAGGTCGGGATCAAAGGTGCGGGGCAGGCCCGGCACCGGACCACCGCGCGGTGGCAGCACCGTCTGTGCCAGAAACCACCCCAGGGACACCGCGACCGCGACCCGCGCAGCCACGGCACGAAAAGTCACGCTCGCACACTACGTGCCGCCCCGGACGCCACCATCTGGTCGTTATCGGATCGTCACCCGAGGCAACCGGATCGTCACCGGGACCGGTCAGCCAGCGAGTGCCTGACGTACGTGCGGGACGACCTGGTCGACCCCGCCCTGGAGCATGACGATCGTGTAGTGGTTGACGTCCTCGATCTCCGCCATAGAGATCTGCGGGTGCTCACCCAGCCAGTGCTCCCGGGCCGCCTGCGGATAGAGCGGCGGCACCTCGTCCATCAGGCCGCGCGGGGCGAGCAGCCAGGACGTCGGGTGTCGCAACCGCGCCAGCGCGTTGAGCAGTGAGTCACCGTCGACGAGCTCCCGGATGTCCTCGTTCAGAGCATCGACACAGGTTGCCGGGTGGAAGCCCCCAGCCGCGGCCGGGACCAAGTCATAATCGACATAGGCAGTGGTCAGGTCCACCCACTCGGTGAAGGCCGGGTGCTCACGCCAGTGGTCGCGGTAGGCCTCGTGGTCGGGAAAGGTCATCTGCAGGCGCTCGGCTGCCGGACCCAGGATCGCCATCGACATGTCCTCGGGGGCCACGCCAGGGGGTGGCAGCAGCGGCATGCCACCGTCCACCAGGACCAGGGAGCTGACCCGCTCGGGGTGGCGGTCGGCCAGCACCAGGGAGACGAACGCACCCATCGAGTGCCCGACGGCGACGGCCTGCTCGACACCGACCGAGTCCAGCACCGCGGCCACGTCATCAGCATGGCTGGGCATGCCATAGGGCGCGGGCAGGGTGCGCGAGCGTCCACGTCCGCGCAGGTCCGGCGCGATGATCCGCACATCCGGCATCGCCTGAGCCACCAGCGGCCAGGCGATGTGGGAGGAGGTGATCCCGTGGACCGCCAGGACGGTCGGCGCCTGCCGGTCGCCGGAGGCCGGCTCCCAGATGCCGACGCGCATCACCCCACCGCGGACGGGGGCGTCGTGCGTGCGATAGCGGTCTCCGACGACCGCTGCCAGCGAGGGTTGCAGCTGAGTCGTGGTCACTGGGCCGTCCACCCACCGTCCATGACGTAGGAGGTCCCGGTGACCATCCCGGCGTCGTCGCTGGCCAGGAAACCAGCCAGGGCGCCGACGTCCTGCGGTTCGATGAGCTTCTTGATCGCTGAGCGGGTCAGCATGATCTTCTCGACGACCTCGTCCTCGGGGATGCCATGGGTCGCCGCCTGGTCAGCAATCTGCTTCTCCACCAAGGGAGTTCGCACATAACCAGGGTTGATGCAGTTGGACGTCACCCCGTGCTCGGCACCCTCCAGGGCCGTCACCTTCGACAACCCCTCCAGCCCGTGCTTGGCCGACACATACGCCGACTTGAACGCCGACGCCCGCAGCCCGTGCGCCGAGGAGACATTGATGATCCGACCCCACCCCCCGGCATACATGTGCGGCAACGCCGCCCGGATCAACAGGAACGGCGCCTCCAACATCAACCGCTGGATCAACCGGAAATCCTCCGGCACGAACTCGTGGATCGGCGCCACCCGCTGGATCCCCGCATTGTTGACCAGCACGTCACACTCCAGCCGCAGCCCCTCCAGCGCAGCCGTGTCCGACAGGTCGGTGGCCCAGGCCTCGCCACCGACCTCGGCAGCCAGCCGCTCCGCGGCCTCGGCGTCCCGGTCGGCGACGACCACTTGCAGGCCGTCCTTGGCCAGCTGCCGTGCGATCGCGGCACCGATGCCGCTGGCACCCCCGGTGACCACTGCCTTGCGCGTCATTGCTGCATTCCTTCCGTTGACCCCGAATTTTCAGAGGGGTTTCGTAGGTCCACCCCGCCTTTTTGCAGTGGTTTCGCACGTCCCCGGTCCGCTGAGGACTCCGACTGACCCGACTCCGACTCACCCGACTCCGGCTGACCCGACTCCGACTGACCCGACTCCGACTGATCCGGCGCGAGAGCACCGCGGATCACGTCCATCAGTCCCTCATAGATGTGCTCGGGGATCTGGTCGGCCTGCTCCCACAGCACCCACCGCATCCCAATCAGCTCGCCGGCGCCCATCAGTGCCCAGGCGGCCACGACGGGGTCGACGTCGCGGATATCGCCCCGCTCACGGGCTGCCGCCAGTCCGGAGGCATAGCCGTCCACGATGTTGTCGTAGTGGCGGCGCATCGACTCCGGCGAGACGAACTCGGCCTGCCGGATGATGCGATAGAGCGCCGGGTGCTCGGCGGTGAACCGGAAGAACGCCCGGAAACCGGCCCGCTCGGCCTCGATCCGGTCGGTGACACCGCGGGAGGCACCGCTCATGGCGTGCCGGACCCGGTGGGACAGGTCCAGCACGACCTCGTCGAAGATCTCCTTCTTGCCCTCGAAGTGGGTGTAGAAGGTGCCGAGGGCGACCCCGGCCTGCTCGGTGATCTTCACGATAGAAGCCTCGTGGTAGCCCACCGTCGCGAAGACGTGCTCGGCGGCCTCCAGCAGCTTGGCGCGGGTGCGCGCCCCGCGTGGGGTGCGGGCCGTCCGGTCCACCGGCTGCGCTGCTCCCCCGGCGCTCACGGCCGCACCTCGTATGCCGTCTGGCGGGCGGCTCCCTCAGCCTCCAGGGCGAGGTCGAGGGCCCGCTGGCGCGAGATTTTGCCCAGGGACCCGTAGGGCAGTTCGGCGACGAAGTGCACCGCGGTCGGCACCTTGAAGGCGGCCAGTCGCTCGCGGGCATGCTCCATCAGCTCGGGCGCGTCCGTGACGACCCCGTTGCGACGAACCACGAGGGCGACACCCCGCTCTCCCCACCGGTCGTCAGGGACCCCGACGACGCAGACGTCCTGGACCGCACGGTGGGCCCGCAGCGCCGCCTCGACCTCGGCGGGGGCGACGTTCTCGCCGCCGGAGATGTAGATATTGCGCAGCCGGTCCACGATCCGCAGGTAGCCGGCCTCGTCCCGGGTCGCGACGTCGCCGGTCGCCAACCAGCCGTTGCGCCAGATCGCCCGGGTCGCGGACACGTCCCGGAAGTAGCCGGCAAACAGTCCCGGACCGCGCACGAGCAGCTCGCCGGTGCCCGGTCCGTCCAGGTGCTCCCCGGTGGTGGGGTCGGCCAGCTGCACCTCGACGTGCGGATAGGGCACCCCGGCCCAACCGATGCGCTCCATCGCATGGCGCGGTGGGACGCAGAGCACGTTGGGTCCGGCCTCGGTGAGGCCATAACCCTGGGTGAGCGCCACGCCGTGCTCGTGAAAGATCCGCAGCAGCGGTGCGGGCATGGGGGCACCGCCGACGACCGCACTGCGCAGGGCGGTGAGGTCGGTGCGCTCAAAGGTGGGGTGCTCGGCGAGCCGGGCATAGTGCGTGGGCACCCCCATCATCGTGGTGACCTTGTGCTCGGCGATGAGGCAGAGGGCCCGACCGGGGTCGAAGGACCTCTCGAGCACGACGGTCGCGCCGGTCCACCACGCCAGCAGCGGCTGGATGTTCCATCCGCCGACGTGGAACTGGGGCAGCACGCTGAGCACCACATCGGTCTCGTCCAGCTCCAGGGTGCGCGACAGCGACAGGTTGGTCCAGAAGCAGGACGCATGGGTGAGCACGGCGGCCTTGGGTCGGGCGGAGCTGCCCGAGGTGAAGACCATCAGCAGCGGGTCCTCGTCCTGCACCGGTCGCGACCCCAGCGGCAGACCCGGTCGCCCGAGCGCCGCAGCGGGCAGGTGCGCGTCGGCATACGCCGGGGAATCCCCCTGCTCGCCGGCCGACGCCGGGGAGATGCTGTGCCACGGGTCCGGGACCGGCTGTTCCACGCCGACCTGCCCGACGTATGCCGTGGGGACGCGGGCGTGCACCTTGGCCAGTGCGCCCCGGGCCAGGGTCTCGGTCTCGTCCTCGACCAGCAGCACGGCCGGGTCGGCCTGCGTGAGCTGGTCGGCCAGTTCGCCGGCGGTCAGCCGCCAGGACAGCGGCACCAGCACCAGACCCGCTCGGGCACAGGAGAAGAAGGCAATGACGTGCTCCGCGCTGTTGCCGACCAGGGTGGCCACGCGGTCACCGTGCCGGTAGCCGGCCCGCCGCCAGGCCTGGGCGAGTGCCGCGGAGCGCTCGTCCAGGTCGCGGTAGGTCAGCTCGACACCACGGTCGACGATGGCCACCCGGCCCGGGTGCAGCCGGGCCCGGTCGGTGGGCCAGCGACCCAGCGTGTGCGCGCCGCACGTGCTGGGAGCGGAAGTCACGTCAGTCCTCATGACTGCTGATCATCCCCTGCCACGAGCTCGTCCGGGGTCCGCGGCCTCTCGGCCAGCTGTGACCGGGCCCGGCGCGAGAAGAGCGCCCACAGCCGCAGGCCCAGCGCGCTGAGTCCGCCCGGCACAAACATCACGACCAGGATGAAGATGACACCCAGGATGAACATCGGCTCGGACAGCGGGATGCGCAGCACCGCGGGCAGGTCGTGGATGGTGTCGGACTGGGCCAGCACGGCGAGGCGCTGGCTGAGGATGACATAGACGAACGCGCCGACGACGGCGCCCCAGCGTGAGCCGACACCGCCGAGCACGACCATCAGCAGCAGGGAGATCGTCAGCTCGGCGCTCATGACGTGCGGCACCGCGCCGGAGTTGAGCAGCAGGTGCACCATGCCCATGCCGGCGGCAATGACCGAGGCGGCGACAAAGATCGCCAGCTTGACCAGGAACGGGCGCATGCCCAGGACCTGGACCCGCAGCTCGTTCTCCCGGACCGCTGCCGCGACGTGGCCGGCCCGGCTGCGCTGCACCCAGGTCACGACGATGAAGGCCACGACGAGGGCCGCCAGCGCCACCCAGTAGAGGTTGCGGGTGTCCGCCACCCCGACCAGCCAGTCCGGCACGTAATCGGTCGGCAGGCGCATGCCCTCCTCGCCGCCGGTGAGCTTGCCGGGGTTCTTGCGGACCAGCACGAAGCCGGCCTGCGCGAAGGCGAGGGTGACCATGGCAAACGGGATGCCGGTCACCTGCAGCGACACCGCGCCCAGCAGGAGCGACATCACCACTGCGGCCACCAGCACCACCAGCGCCGCGGGCACCAGCCCCAGCTCGAGCTCGGCCATGACGATGCCGAGGCCGTAGGCGCCGATGCCGAAGTAGAGCGCGTGACCGAAGGAGAGCAGGCCGGCCACCCCGAAGAGCAGGTGATAGGACAGGGCCACACCGGCCATCACCATGGCCAGCGCCAGCAGGTGCAGGGTGCCCGGGGTGTAGGTCGCGCCCGGGAGCACGCCCGGGATCGAGAGGTTGAGCAGCGGCAGGCAGGCCAGCAGGACGACGAGGCCGATCGGCACGATCAGGCTCAACAGGCGCGAGCGCAGGTCCGTGCGGCCGGAGGTCTCCGGCGCAGCCGTGGCCCCGTGACGCATCTCCCCCACCTTCTTGTCGATTGCTGTCTCAGCGGCGGACCGCCCCTGCTGGGCGTCGCGGCCCTTGTCGGCGTTGTGCGTGTTCATGGTGGTCATGCCTTCCTCCCCATCAGGCCGGACGGTCGGGTGAGCAGCACCAGGGCGAGCAGCACGACGACAGCGAAGTCTCCGGTGCCGGCCAGATAGAAGTTGGCGAACTGCTGCATGAGGGCGACGAGCACGGAGGCGACGGCGGCGCCGATCAGGGAGCCGAGACCACCGATGACCGTCACGATGAAGGCAAAGATCAGCAGCGTCTGCCCCAGCATCGGGGACACATAACCGAAGTGGTGCGAGGCGAGCACACCGCCGATGCCGGCGGCCGCACCACCGATCGTGAAGACCAGGGTGAAGGCCGTGCGCACGTCGATGCCCAGCGCCGTCACCATCGAGCGGTTCTCCACGCCGGCGCGGATGATCATGCCGTAGCGGGTGTGCTTGAGGAAGAGCACGATGGCGGCCAGCACGGCGACCGCCGAGACGATCGCGACGAAGACGATGTTGGGGATGCTGGCGCCACCGATCTTGGTGGTCTGGTCCAGCCAGGCCGGACCGCGCGGGAAGCGCGGGTCCGTGCCCCAGATGCCGTCGAAGAGCGCGACGGCGGCCAGGCCCAGACCGACGGTGACCAGCACCTGCTCGATGTGCCGGTTATAGAGCTTCTGGACCAGGATGCGCTCGGTCGCGGCCGCGAAGAGCGCACCGGCCAGGGCACCCACGACCAGGGACGCGGCAAAGCCGGTCCAGGTGGAGGCACCCAGTCGCTGTGCGACCTCGAGGCCGAGGAAGGCGCCCAGGGACAGGAAGACACCGTGGGCGAAGTTCAGCACGCCCATCAGGCCATAGATCAGGGACAGTCCGGACGCGACCAGGAAGTAGATCGCACCGAGGCCGAGACCGGTGACCGCGAGCAGGATGACGTCGTTCATACAGCTCCCTCCGCACCTGTGCTGACGCCCAGCAGGCGTTGGGTCAGGTCGGGGTCGTTGAGGAACTCTGCGGCGGGTCCGGCATGGACGCTACGACCGCCGGTGAGGACAACTGCGTGGTTGGCGAGGTCGCGCACCACCTGTAGGTTCTGCTCCACCAGGAGCACCGGGACGACCTCGGCCGCCCGGGCCAGGACCTGCCCGACCTCCTGGACGAGGCGTGGCGCCAGGCCCTTGGTCGGCTCGTCGATGAGGAGCACTCGGTTGGTGTTGAGCAGGGCACGCGCCAGCGACACCATCTGCTGCTGCCCGCCGGACAGCGTGCCGGCCGCCTGGCTCCCGCGCTCCTTGAGCTCGGGGAAGAGGTCATAGACCAGGTCGTACTGGTGGTCGTGCCCCTTGCGCTCGGCGATCCGCAGATTTTCGGTGACGGTCAGCGCGGAGAAGACCTCCCGGTCCTCAGGCACATAGCCCACGCCCAGCTGAGCCACCTTGTGGGTGGGCAGGTCGGCGATGTCGCGCCCCTCAAGAGTGATCTGCCCGGAGCGACCGATCAGGCCCATGACGGCCTTGATGGTCGAGGTCTTGCCGACGCCGTTGCGGCCCAGCAGTGCGGTCACGCCGGTGGCGGCCACGTCCAGGTCGACATGCTCGACAACCTGCTGACCGGCGACGTGCGCCTGCAGGCCCCGGACGGAGAGCACCGCCTCGCTCACCTGCCCGGTGGCGGTGGCGACAGGCTCGGACTGGGTCGCGGGCGTCATACGGACTCTCCCAGGTAGGCGCTCTGAACGGTCGGGTCGGCCATGACGGCGTCCGGGGTGTCGATGGCAAGCAGGTGCCCGAAGTGCAGCACCGCCACGCGCTCGACGAGCCCGAGCAGCACCTCCATGTGGTGCTCGACCATCAGCACGGTGCAGCCATGCTCGGTGTGCAGGCTGCGGATCACCTCGGTCAGCCCGGCGACATCTCCGGAGGCGACCCCGGCCATCGGCTCGTCGAGCAGCACCACCGAGGGGTCGGTGGCCAGCAGCATCGCGATCTCGAGCTTGCGCTTGTCGCCGTGCGGCAGGTCACCGGCGCGGAAGTCCATCCGGTCCCCCAGCCCGACCTCCTGCAGCAGGGAGCGGGCGCGGGCCGAGGCGCGGTCGCCGCGTCGGGGGAAGGTGAACAGCGAGATGGCGTGGCCCTCGGTGACCTGAGCGGCCAGGCGCACGTTCTCCTCCACCGACAGGGCAGGGAAGACCGAGGATGTCTGGAAGGTCCGGCCGAGACCGGCGACCGCCCGCTGGGTCACCGAGCGACCGGTGACGTCACGTCCGTCTAGCCGCACGCTGCCCGTGGAGGGGGTCATCACGCCGGAGATCAGGTTGAACAGCGTCGTCTTGCCGGCCCCGTTGGGGCCGATGACGCCGACGATCTGACCGGTCGGCACGGTGAAGGAGATGTCCTCCAGGATCTGTGCCCCGCCGATGCGCAGCGAGAGGTCCCGGACCTCCAGCGCGGTGGCGGTCACTTGCCGGACGTCTCCGGCGGCGCGACGTCGGCAGCCGGGACGGTGTCGATGAGCTCGGGCATCCAGGAGTCACCGTCAGCAACCAGCCGGGCGGTGTACATGTCCTGCAGGAGAGCGTGGTCGCTCTCGCGGATGGTGTAGTCACCCTTGGGGCCCTGGAACTCCCAGCCCTCGAGCGCGTCGATCATGGCGTTGACGTCCTCGTCACCCTCGGTGAGGGCGTGGACGATCATCTGACCGGCGACGAAGCCGTCCGGGGTGAACAGGTCGGGGGTGCCCCCGCCCTCCTCGACGGCCTCGATCATCGCGGTGTTGACATCGTTGTCGGGAGCGCCGGGGAAGTAGTGGTTCAGGAAGCTGATGTTCTCAGCGACCGGGCCGTAGGCGTCGAAGGTGACCGAGTCGCCCAGCCCTGTGACGACCGGAGCCACGTCAAAGACGTCCTGCTGCTCCAGTGCCTGCCACATGTTGGCCGAGGTCGCACCGGCCCAGGCCACAAAGATCATGTCCGGCTCGTCCGACTTCAACTGCGCGGCAAAGGGGGTGAACTCGGTGGCGTCCTCGGGGACGAGCACGCTGCTCACCTCGGCGCCACCCGCACCGAGCACGGCCTCGACGGCGGCCAGGTTGCCCTGACCGAAGGCGTTGTCCTGGGCGAAGACGACGACCTTGCTGGAGTCGCCCTCGAGGAAGGCGCCGGCGGCGGCGACGTCCTGCAGGCTCTGCCGGCCGGAGCGGAAGGTGTACTCGTTCACACCGGTCAGCGCGTCGACCGCGGCGGGGCCGGAGATGTAGAGGATCTCGTTCTGCTCGGCCTGGTCCGCCATCGCAACCGCGATGCCGGAGACGATCGTGCCGCCCAGGATCTTGTAGTCCTGACCGATCAGGTCCTTGGCAGCGGCCACGGCGGTGTCCTGGTTGCCGGCGTCGTCGCGGTAGGTGATCTCCACCTCGCGGCCGTCGATCTCACCGGTGCCGTCGGTGGCGTAGTCGATGCCCGCCTCCAGTCCGGCCTTGTACTGCTCACCGTAGGCGGCCAGCGGGCCGGTCTCGGAGTAGATGATGCCGACCTTGAACGGCTCGCCGCCGCCAGCGTCTTCGGCGGTAGCTGCGGTGTCGTCGTTCGAACCGTTGTCGTTCGAACCGTTGTCGCCGTTCGAGTCGTCGTTGGAGTCGGACGGCGCGCAGGCGGCCAGCGCCAGGACCGCGGCCATCGACAGGGCCAAGAGGGACGAGCGTGCCATCAAGCACTCCTTTGTGTGTGGGACTGCCAACCTGAAAGGTGATTCAGGTTTCAGGGGAAACGTATCGAGGTCGACGAGGGAAGTCAACGCAGACGCACATCACAATGTGGTCACGACGGCGTTTGTGCAGTTCAGGGCACCTCTCCCCCAAGTCCCCGACGGGGCGCACCGTGTGACGCTCTCCCCTCAGACCGAGGGCGTGGGGTTGCGCTGACTCCAGCGCGCGGGGTTGCCCTCACTCCGTGCGCGTGGGATTGCGCTCCCTTCGAGCGCGGGGTGGAAGCTCCTACGGGATCAGGGGCAGCAGCACGTCATACAACGCGCGGTCGGCAGCGCCGATCAGCCCGTTCTCGGGGATGATGCGCGCGTCATAGGGCACACCTCCGAAGGTGCCGAGGAAGGCGCCGGACTCCGCCAGCAGCAACGAGCCGGGCGCGTGGTCCCACGGCTGACGGCCTCGATAGACGATGTAGTCGGCCGACCCGTTGACCAGCATGGGGTAGTCGACGGCGCAACAGATCCAGGTGAGCTCCATCGGCGGGAACTCCCCCAGGCTCTCCCCGATCCACGGCCGGTGCGAGGTCACCCCGCGCGGCGCGGCCGGATCGGCCACCGACGGACGGGTCAGCCGCTCACCGTTGCGGAAGGCGCCGGCACCGCGCTCGGCCACGAACGCGACCTGGTGCTGCGGCTGCCAGATCCAGCTGCGCACCACCTGCGGCCCCTGCAGTTCGGCCACCATCACGCCGTGGTCCTTGGAGCCGTTGACGAAGTTCTTGGTGCCATCGATGGGGTCGACGGTGAACGCGTGCTCGGCCGCGGCATACTCCTGCAGGACCCCGCGGTCCTGCGCGTAGTGCTCCTCCCCCAGCACGACAGCCTCCGGATAGGCCGCCTGGAGCCGCGCGGTGATCAGCACCTCCGCCTCGCGGTCGGCGACCGTGACCAGGTCCCCCGGGTTCTTCTCCATCACCTGGTGCTCCGAGAGGTCCCGGAACCGAGGGTTGATGACCTCCTCGGCGACCTCCTGGAGCAGGGTCAGTATGCCGTCAGTGTCCACCCCTTCAACCTATCCGGTCGTGGTCCTCACCATGGCCACCCACCCACTGCGCGGGCGATCTGACGACGCCCTGCGGTGACGCTCGGCTTCAGGGCGGTGGGCTGACGGCATGCTGCGCTGGCGGTGTGCCTCAGGACTCCAGGGCGCTGCGGTGCATCGCCGCCAGGCCGGGGTAGTGACCGATCCCGGCCCGCATCCCGGCGCGCTCCTCCTCGGTGAGCTCGCGGCGGATCTTGCCCGGCACGCCAGCGACCAGCGACCCGGGCGGCACCTCGGTGCCCTCGAGCACGACCGCGCCAGCAGCCACCATGCTGCCGGCACCGATCACGGCACCGTTGAGGACGACCGACCCCATCCCGATGATGCAGCCCTCACCCACGGTGCACCCGTGCACCACTGCGGCGTGACCGATCGACACGTTGTCGCCGATGATCGCCGGGTGGCCCGGGTCAGCGTGGATCACCGCGTTGTCCTGCAGGTT
This sequence comes from Ornithinimicrobium ciconiae, assembly GCF_007197575.1. Taxonomy (NCBI): domain Bacteria; kingdom Bacillati; phylum Actinomycetota; class Actinomycetes; order Micrococcales; family Ornithinimicrobiaceae; genus Ornithinimicrobium; species Ornithinimicrobium ciconiae. The sequence goes on along the minus strand of NZ_CP041616.1, from coordinate 2,035,576 downwards.
GGAGTTGGACCCGATGGTGACATCCGCTGCGTCGCCGCGGGCGGACGAGCCATACCAAAGGCTGGTGCCAGGCCCGATGACGACCCGGCCGGAGACCACGCTGTGGGGCGCCAGCCACGCGTCGGGATGGACCTCCGGGACGCGGTCGCCCAGAGGCAGCACCAGACCTGCGGGTGGCTGAGGCGCTGCGGGTGGCTGAGGCGCTGCGGGTGGCTGAGGCGCTGCGGGCGTCTGTGCGGGGCCGTGCGGCTGCTGGGCGGCGCCCTGCGACTGCTCCGGGGCGCTCATGCCCGACGCTCCAGGACGGAGAAGTAGTTGGCGACGGCCACGCCGCCCATATTGAACACGCCCGCCACCTCGGTGTCTGCGATCTGCATGTCTCCTGCTTCCTCAGTCAGTTGCATGGCCGCCATGATGTGCTGGCTCACTCCTGTTGCTCCGATCGGATGTCCCTTGGACTTCAGCCCACCCGAGGGGTTGACCGGCAGGTCGCCGTCCCGGGCGGTGCGACCGCTCTCGATCGCGGTGGCGCCCTTGCCGGGCTCGGCCAGCCCGAACGCCTCATACTCCAGGAGCTCGGCGACGGTGAAGCAGTCGTGAGTCTCCAGCAGCGAGAGGTCAGCCAGGGTCGTCCCGGCCTCGGCCATCGCCTGGGTGAAGGCACGTTTGGCGCCCGCGAGCTCGAGCACGTCCTGTCGCCGGCTCAGCGGGAGGTGGTCATTGGCCTGGGCACGTCCCCGGAAGCCGACGGCCCGTGGCACGGACGTCACGAGGTCAGCCGCGGTGATGACAAGGGCAGCGGCCCCGTCAGAGACGAGCGAGCAGTCGGTGCGTCGCAGCGGCCCCGCGACCAGCGGGTTCTTGTCCGAGACGGTGTTGCAGAACTCAAAGCCGAAGTCCTTGCGCAGGTGCGCGTAGGGGTTGTGGATCCCGTTGGCGTGGTTCTTGGCCGCGATGCGCGCCAGGGTGTCCGCGTGGTCGCCGTAGCGCTCGAAGTACTGCTCGGTCAGCTGTCCGAAGATCGCCGCGAAACTCCCGGCGTCCTCCTCCTCGGCACGGTAGGACGCGTGCAGCAGAGCGTTGTTGACCACCTCGGGCGAGGAGGCCGACATCTTCTCCGCCCCGGCGACGAGGGCCACCCGGCCACGGCCGGACTGCACAAAGTCGAGCGCGGCATACAGCGCCGCCGAGCCCGTGGCGCAGGCGTTCTCCAGGTGCACGGCCGGCACCTGCCCCAGGGAAGGCTGGCCCGCGCCGACCAGTCCGGCGTCGAAGCCCTGCTGCGAGAAGCCCCCGTTGAAGACCCCGACGAAGATCCCGTCGACGTCGGCAGCCTCCACCTCCGCGTGCTCCAGCGCCCGCGTCGTCACCCCAGCCAGCAGGGTCTCAACATCCGGCTCTGGCGCCTTGCCGAACGCGCTGTGCGCCCACCCGGTGATCACTGGCGAGAGGTGTGCTGAACTCATGGCCCCAGTATGCCCATCCACTCCACCGCGCTCTCTGCCGCGGTGGGCGGGGAGCTCGTGGCCCGACCTGCGCGACGGTGGCTCTCGGTGGGAAGCTACGCCCCGACCTGGCTGAGCTCGTCGACTACCGTGTGACCGTGAGCATCCACACCGCCGACGAGCGGGCTGTCCTGGAGGGCCTGGTCGAGAGGCAGCGTGAGGCCATCGCCGGCCTGCTGGATGGCCTGACCGACGAGCAGGCCCGCCGCCGACTTGTCCCGTCACTGACGACGCCCCTGAGCCTGGTGACGCACGCGACCTTTGTCGAGAAGGTCTGGTTCCATCACCGGGTCGCCGGGGTGCCGCGCGCAGAGCTGGGCATCCCCGAGACCGTCGAGGAGAGTTTCGTGCCTGCCGACGAGGACACCATCGAGTCTGTCCTGGAGGCCTACCGCTCGGCGTGCGAGCGCTCCCGAGTGATCGCCGCCGAGCACGACCTGGAGGACCAGTTCCCCGGGCACCACGGCCCACTGAGCCTGCGCTTCGTCCTCGGGCATCTGATCGCCGAGCTGGCCCGGCACGCAGGACACGGCGACATCCTGGTGGAGCAGATCCGCGCCGCGCGCTGAGGCGCACGGTGTCGGGTCAGCCAGAGTTGTTCTAGTCGGCCCCGGTCACCGGGTCCCGGGATCACCCTGTGCTGGGTCGTCCCAGCTGGGCCGGGCCAGCTCCGGAGCCGGGTTGGTCGAGGCGCCGACCTGCAGGTGGTCGCCCTCGCTGGCCACGGCACCGGTGAGGCGGTTGATGCCGTGCATGCCGTGATAGAGGATCAGCGCAGCCGCGGTGCCCAGGGCGATGCCCTCAAAGACCAGGTCCCCGACGCTCCAGGTGTAGTTGGCGATGCCGACGATGAGCGCCACCGCCCCGGTGGTCAGGTTGATCGGGTTGCCGAAGTCGACCCGGTGCTCCACCCAGATTCGGAAGCCCAGGACGCCGATCATGCCGTAGAGCACGGTCGCCGCCCCACCGAGCACCCCGACCGGCACCGTCTGGATCGCGGCACCGAACTTGGGCAGGAAAGCCAGTCCGATCGCGGTGAAACCGGCCACCCAGTAGGCCGCGGTCGAGTAGACCTTGGTCGCCGCCATGACCCCGATGTTCTCCGCGTAGGTCGTGGTGCCGGACCCGCCGCCGGCTCCGGCGAGCGTGGTGGCCAGTCCGTCGGCCATCAGGGTGCGGCCCAGCAGGGGGTCCAGCGCCTCGGAGGAGCTGTCGGTCATCAGCGCCACGGACTTCACGTGCCCGATGTTCTCGGCCACCAGCACCAGCACCACCGGCAGGAAGAGCCCGACCACGTTCCAGTGGATCTCGGGAGCCATGAATTCAGGAGCTCCGAACCAGCCCGCCTCGCCGATCGCGCTGGCGTCGACCTCACCGCGGAAGGCGGCGACGGCATACCCGACGAGCACACCCACCAGGATCGACAGGCGACCCAGCAGCCCGCGGAAGAGCACGGTGCAGAGCACGATCGCCAGCAGGGTGGCGAATGCCGTGGTCGAGGCCTCCTTGACGTTGTTCCACGCGGCGGGCGCCAGGTTCAGGCCGATCAGGGCAACGATCGCACCAGTGACCATGGGCGGCATGAGACGGCTGATCCACGCATGACCGACCGCCTGGACGATCAGCCCGATGAGGAAGAGGGAGGCGCCCGCCATGATCACGCCACCGAGCGCCCCCGCCGGGCCGTGCTGCGCCTGCGCGGCGGCGATCGGCGCCAGGAAGGCGAACGAGGACCCCAGATAGGACGGGACCCGGTTGGCCGTGATGAGCAGGAAGATCACGGTGCCGACTCCGCTGAACAGCAACGTCGTGCTCGGCGGGAAGCCGGTGATCAACGGCACCAGGAAGGTCGCACCGAACATCGCCACGACGTGCTGCATGCCGATGCCGATCGTGGGTCCCCAGGCCAGTCGCTCCCCCGGTCCGACCACCTGGCCAGGCTCGATCCGGTATCCGTTGCCGTGCACGCGCCATAGGCTCACGTGGCTCTCCTTCAGAAGGGTGGTGGGTCGGCCCGCGGGCGATCCTATCGGTCGGTCTACCCTGGTGCCGGTGACCACCGCCCTTCCGCTCACCCGCGTCCCCGACCCTGCCGCCGCACCCGCCCTGCGTTGGGGAATCCTCGGGCCCGGCACCATCGCGCGGACCTTCGCCTCGACCGTCCTCACACACTCCCGCCAGCACCTCGTGGCCGTCGCCTCCCGGTCCCGGGAGCGCGGCGAGCACTTCGCCGGCGAGTTCGGCATCCCCCGGGTGCACACGGCATACGAAGACCTCGCGGCAGACCCCGAGGTGGACGTCATCTATGTCGCCACCCCGCACTCGCACCACCGCGCCCAGGCACTCCTGGCGATCGGCGGCGGCAAGCACGTGCTGGTGGAGAAGGCCTTCACCCGCAACGCCAGCGAGGCTCGCGAGGTCCTCCAGGCAGCGCAGGAGGCGGGCGTCGTGGCGCTGGAGGCCATGTGGAGCCGGTTCCTGCCCGGCACCGACGTGCTCAGGCAGCTGCTGGCCGACGGTGCGCTCGGCACGATCGTCTCGGTGACCGCCGACCACGGTCAGCTGATCGGTGCCGCGGACGCAGCACGCCTGCACGACCCGGCGCTGGCCGGCGGGGCACTGCTGGACCTGGGCATCTATCCGGTGTCCTTCGCCTCGCTGGTCCTCGGCCAGCCCGACACGATCCGGGCCACCGGCACGCTGACGCCCAGCGGCGTCGACGAGCAGGTCCGGGCAGTCCTGACCAGCGGGGGCGCGGAGGCGGTGCTCACCACGACCCTGGCCGAGCGGACGCACAATACGGCCAGCATCGTCGGCACCACGGCCCGGGTCGACCTGCCCGGTGACTTCTACACCCCCGTGCCGTTGACCGTGCGCAGCACAGACGGCGCCACCTCCACCATCGACCCCGGACCGATCAGCGGTCACGATGGTCTGGTCTATCAGGCGGCTCACCTGGCCCAACTCGTCGCCGACGGGCGCACCCACTCACCGGCGCTGCCCCCGGAGGAGACGATCGGCATACTCACCACCACCGACGAGATCCGGCGTCAGGTCGGCGTGGTCTATCCCGGCGACTGAGGACCGGTCCGGCACGTCCACGTGCCGAAAGCGCGGGCCCGCAGTATGGTCAGGCAAGCACTCAGCGTGGAGGTGGACATGGCACCCAAGGACTCGACCTTCCTGGGCTGGCCCGTTCTGAGGCAACTCGCCACTGGCGACTTCCTGGGGCGTGGGGCGGCGGTGACCTCGCGGCGCACCCGTGAGGTGGAGGCGCGCACCACGACCGCGGACCGCGTCGTGCAGAGCGTCTGTCCCTACTGCGCCGTCGGCTGCGGTCAGAAGGTCTTCGTCAAGGACGAGAAAGTCGTCCAGATCGAGGGCGACCCCGACTCACCGATCAGCCGGGGCCGGTTGTGCCCCAAGGGTGCTGCCAGCGAGCAGCTGGTCAACTCCCCCACCCGCCAGACGCATGTGCTCTATCGCGCGCCCGGGGCGACCGAGTTCCGGCGGATCGAGCTCGACAAGGCCATGGACATGGTCGCCGACCGTTATCTCGAGGCCCGCGAGAACAAGTGGCAGGAGTTCGACGACAAGGGCCACCGCGTGCGCCGCACGATGGGCATCGCCTCGCTCGGGGGAGCCACCCTCGACAACGAGGAAAACTATTTGATGAAGAAGCTCTACACGGCTTCCGGGGCGATCCAGATCGAGAACCAAGCACGCATTTGACACAGTTCCACGGTTCCCAGTCTGGGATCCTCGTTCGGTCGTGGCGGCGCCACCCAGTCCCTGCAGGACATGGCCAATGCCGACTGCGTCATCATCCAGGGCTCCAACATGGCCGAGTGCCATCCGGTGGGGTTCCAGTGGGTCTCGGAGGCCAAGGCCAAGGGCGCGCGGATCATCCACGTCGACCCGCGCTTCACCCGCACCTCGGCGATCGCTGACACGCACGTCCCGCTGCGCGCCGGCACGGATGTCGTGCTGCTGGGCGCCCTGATCAACCACGTGCTGAGCAAGGACCTCTACTTCCATGACTACGTCGTCGCCTACACCAACGCCGCGACCCTGATCAACGAGAAGTTCGTCGACACCGAGGACCTGGGCGGTCTCTTCTCCGGGTTCGACCCCGAGACCGGCACCTACGACACCTCCTCCTGGTCGTATGCCGAGAAGATGGACCCGCAAAACCCCGACAAAAATGCGGGTTCCGCCAGCGAAACCGCTACGGAAATGGGGGACGGTCAGATCCAGGAGCCTGACGGTGACGACGAGTCCGGGGCCAGCCAGCGGGCCCGTGCCGCCGGGGACGAGCTCGGCGCGGCCGGGGCAGCGCTCGAGCACGCCAACGTGGTGCGGGATGAGACCCTGCAGCACCCGCGCTCGGTCTTCCAGATCCTCAAGCGCCACTACTCGCGCTACACCCCCGAGATGGTCCAGGAGGTCTGCGGCATCCCGGTCGAGCTGTTCGACGAGGTGGCCCGAGCGCTGACCGACAACTCCGGCCGGGAGCGGACGACCTGCTTCGCCTACGCCCTCGGCTGGACCCAGCACAGCCTGGGCGCGCAGTTCATCCGCACCGCCGCGATCCTGCAACTGCTGATGGGCAACATGGGCCGCCCCGGTGGCGGGATCATGGCCCTGCGCGGGCACGCCAGCATCCAGGGCTCCACCGATATCCCGACGCTGTTCAACATCCTGCCGGGCTACCTGCCGATGCCGATGGCCGGTGAGCACGACAACCTGCAGGACTACCTGTCCACGATCTCCTCGCCGCTGCAGAAGGGTTTCTGGACCGAGGCCGACGCCTACACCGCCAGCCTGCTCAAGGCCTGGTGGGGCGACGCGGCCACGCCCGAGAACGACTTCTGTTTCGACTACCTGCCCAAGCTGACCGGTGCCCACGGCACCTACCAGACGGCCATGGCCATGCTGGACGACGAGGTCGAGGGCTACTTCGTCCTGGGGCAGAACCCCGCGGTCGGGTCGGCTCACGGCAAGATGCAGCGGATGGCGCTGACCCACCTGAAGTGGGTCGTGGTGCGTGACTTCCAGCTCATCGAGACCGCGACCTTCTGGAAGGACTCCCCCGAGATCGCCACCGGTGAGCTGCGCACCGAAGACATCGACACCGAGGTCTTCTTCTTCCCCGCGGCCAACCACGTGGAGAAGTCGGGGACGTTCACCCAGACCCAGCGGATGCTGCAGTGGCGCCACCAGGCGGTGCAGCCACCGGGCGACGCCCGCAGCGAGCTGGAGTTCTTCTACGACCTGGGCAACCGCATCCGGGAGCGCCTGGCGGGCTCGACCGACGAGCGCGACCGCCCCCTGCTCGACCTGACCTGGGACTACCCGGTCGACGAGCACGGCGAGCCCAGCGGGGAGGCCGTCCTGAAGGAGATCAACGGCTATCACCTGACCGGTGAGCGCGCGGGGCAGCTGCTCGACAAGTTCGCCGACATGAAGGCCGACGGGTCGACCTCCGGCGGGTGCTGGATCTACACCGGCGTCTTCGCCGGCGGGGTCAACCGCTCCGACAACCGGGTCCCCGGCTCGGAGCAGGACGAGACCGCCGCTGAGTGGGGCTGGGCCTGGCCGATGAACCGGCGGATCCTCTACAACCGGGCCTCGGCGGACCCCCAGGGCAAGCCGTGGAGCGAGCGCAAGAAATATGTCTGGTGGGACGAGGACCAGCGCAAGTGGGTCGGCAAGGACGTGCCGGACTTCCCGGTCGACCGGGACCCCTCGTTCCGACCCGACCCCGACATCGGCGGTCCTGCCGCGATCGCGGGCGACGACCCGTTCATCATGCAGGCCGATGGCAAGGGCTGGCTGTTTGCTCCCAAGGGCATGGTCGACGGTCCGCTGCCGACCCACTACGAGGCGCACGAGTCGCCGATCCCCAACCCGCTCTATCCCCAGCAGAGCAACCCGAGCCGGCTGATCTACCCGCGCAAGGACAACCTGTGGGCACCGTCGGGCACCGAGCCCGGGTCTGAGGTCTACCCCTACGTGTTCACGACCTACCGGCTGACCGAGCACCACACGGCCGGTGGGATGAGCCGGTGGCTGCCCTACCTCTCCGAGCTGCAGCCGGAGATGTTCTGTGAGATCTCCCCCGAGCTGGCGGCCGAGCGCGGCCTGACCAACGGCGAGTGGGCCACGATCATCTCCGCACGCAGTGCCATCGAGGCCCGGGTGCTGGTGACCCAGCGGATGACCCCGCTGACGATCAAGGGGCACACCGTCCACCAGATCGGTCTGCCCTACCACTGGGGTGTCGGCGGCGACGCGGTGGTCGAGGGCGACGGCGCCAATGACCTGCTCGGCATCGTGCTGGACCCCAACGTCCAGATCCAGGAGTCCAAGGTGGGCTCGTGCGACATACAGCCTGGTCGTCGCCCCCGCGGCGAGGCCTTGCTGCGGCTGGTGGCCGAGTATCAGTCCCGCGCGGGCTCCACGACCGAGACCGGCAGCCAGCGTCTCTCGGACGTCTCGTCCGAGGCCACCGGGCTCCGGGAGAACGCTGCTGGTGACGCCCCGCCCCCCGACGTGGATGGAGACCAGTGATGGGTTATCTCGCCCGCCAACTCGCCGGACGCACGGACCCCGCCGCGGACGCGGGGTGGGAGGAGCCGCCCAGCCGCAAGGGCTTCTTCACCGACACCTCGATCTGCATCGGCTGCAAGGCCTGTGAGGTGGCGTGCAAGGAGTGGAACGCCCTGCCGATGGACGGGAGCCTGGATCTCACCGGCAACTCCTACGACAACACCGGCGACCTGGGCGCGAGCACCTGGCGCCACGTCGCCTTCGTGGAGCAGAGCAAAAACCGCATCGAGGCCGCCCGCGAGTCCGGGCGCCGCCTGGTCGATCTGGGTATGCCGACCGTCGGCTCTGCCTCCCCCGCACCCGAGGCGCCGGGCGGCGGATCGACAAAACCACTACGAAAAGACGGGCCAGACCCGCAAAACCACTCGCAAATTGGTGGGGCTCCCGCGGGTTACGGGACGCTGCCGGCGCCGCCGGAGCACGGTGGTCCCTCCCTCGGTGACCTGCTCTCGGAGAAGGAGGCTGTCGAGAACGGCGCCGACCCGCTGTCCGCGGGTGGTGGTCTGGGCACCACGGTCGACGGCATCCCGATGGTGGGTCCGCTGCCGGAGTTCCGCTGGTTGATGGCCTCCGACGTCTGCAAGCACTGCACGCACGCCGGGTGTCTGGACGTCTGCCCGACGGGCGCGCTCTTCCGCAGCGAGCACGGCACGGTCGTGGTCCAGGACGACATCTGCAACGGCTGCGGCTACTGCGTCGGGGCCTGTCCCTTCGGGGTCATCGAGCGCCGCACCGACGCCTCGGTGTCGGTGCGCGGTGACGGCCACGTCCCCAATGTCGGTGTCGCCCAGAAGTGCACGCTCTGCTACGACCGTCTCAGCCACGACCAGACGCCCGCCTGCGCCCAGACCTGCCCGACCACCTCGATCCAGTTCGGGGCCCGCGAGGACATGGTGACCGCCGCGAAGCATCGGGTCGTCCAACTCCACGAGCAGGGCTTCACCGAGGCGCGGCTCTATGGCGCCAACGACGACGACGGTGTCGGCGGGACCGGCTCGGTCTTCCTGCTGCTCGACGAGCCGGAGGTCTATGGGCTGCCCCCGGACCCGGTCTGTGCCACCTCCAAGCTGGCCGAGATGTTCCGCGCGGCGGGCTGGGCCGGGACCGGTCTGCTGGCAGCCGGGGCGCTGGCCTTCCTGGGAGGGCGACGGTGACCACCTCCCCCTTCGACAGCTACCGGCCACCTGACGAGGGTGGCCGACGACGCCGCCGCAGCGGCGTCCGCGGTGCCGTGACCGGGGCGGTCTCTGACGCGGCCCGGGGCGTCGCCAAGGGCAGCCGCGGCGCCGCCAGGGGCGGCACCAGCTGGCTCAACCGTGACGGTGGGGGCCGCCGCGAGGCCCCGGCCGTCCCCGACGCGGAGTTCTCCAGCTACTACGGGCGCGCCGTCATCAAGCCTGTGCCGTGGGACTACAAGATCCCGGCCTACCTGTTCGTCGGGGGTATCGCGGCCGGCTCCGGTCTCATCGCCACCGGCGCGGCAGCCACCGGTCGGGAGCTGCTGCGTCGCAACAGCCGCCTCACCGCGATGACGGGGGTGGCGATGAGTGGTGCCTTCCTGGTGGCCGACCTGGGCCGGCCCGAGCGCTTCCTCAACATGATGCGCACGGTCAAGCTCACCTCACCCATGTCGGTCGGCACCTGGATCCTGTCCGGCTATGCGGCCTTCACCGGCGTGACGACCGCCACCGAGGTCGCGCGCCTCCTCCCACTGCCAGAGCGTGGCGTGGTCGGCACCCTGGCCCGGCTGCTCGAAGCGGTCGACGCACCGGCGGCCGCCGGCCAGGCCTTCTTCGCCCCACCCCTGGCGGCCTACACCGCGGTCCTGCTCTCCGACACGGTGACGCCGGTGTGGTTCGAGGCCCGGCGTCAGCTGCCCTTTGTCTTCGTCGGGTCGGCCGCGATGGCGTCCGCCGGCGTGCAGATGGTGCTCACCCCGACCGAGCAGGCCGGCCCGGCCCGCCGGTTCGCACTGCTGGGAGTGGCGGCGGATCTCGTGGCCATGCACCGTCTCGAGGAGCACCTCGAGGACCTGGAGCTCGACGAGCCGACCACCACCGGACCAGCGGGCACGAAGCTGCGGCTGGCCAAGGCACTGACCATCGCTGGCGGTCTGGGCACCCTGCTGGCCGGACGCAGCCGCGTGGTCGCCGTCGCCTCCGGCCTGGCGCTGGCCGGTGCCTCGGCCCTGACCCGATTCGGCGTGGTGGACGCAGGCATGGAGTCCGCCCGTGACCCGAAGTACACCGTCGGCCCACAGAAGCGACGCCTGGAGGAGCGCCGAGCGGCTGGCACCATCCACGACAGCACGGTCACCGTGCGATAGGAGTGCGCATGGCCACGACACCGGACACCAGCCAGTCACCGGCCACCACGGCGGGGGGAAACCGCCTCCTCATTCTCGCGGGGGGCGTGCTCGTGCAGCTTGCCATCGGCGCCGTCTATGCGTGGAGCACCTTCAGCAAGGCGATCCAGGCCGACCCGTCGGCGATCGAGCTCACCCCGGTGCAGGCGACGTTGCCGTTCACCGTCGCCATCGGGATGATCTTTGTCGGCAGCTTCCTCGGTGGCCGCGCGCAGGACAAGCGCGGACCCCGCATCGTTGCCCTCGTCGGCGTCACGATCTACTCGCTGGGCATCATGCTGGCCAGCTTCACCCGCGACGCGTCCGACCTGTGGATGCTCATCCTGGGTTATGGCGTGCTCGGCGGGTTCGGTCTCGGCCTGGCCTACATCGTGCCGATCGCGATGCTCCAGAAGTGGTTCCCCGACAAGCGCGGTCTCATTACCGGCATCGCGGTCGGTGGGTTCGGCTTCGGTGCGGTCATCACCTCTCCCCTGGCTCAGCAGATGATCGCCGGCAGCGCCGACTACCAGCAGTACCCCACGAAGGTCTTCCTCTGGCTCGGCGTCGCCTACCTGATCGCCGGGGTCCTGGGCGCGTCGGTCTTCCGCAACCCGCCTGAGGGCTACACGGTGCCCAGTGCTGCCGCGCCCGCCGCGGCCCTGGCTTCCGACGACAGTGCGGACCCTGCCGCACACACGGTCGGCGCACAGGACACGCGGACCACCTCGGAGCCTGCGCCCGCGGCACGCAACGCCGCCGGACACGACTTCACCCCCAAGGAAGCCCTCAGCACGCCGCAGTGGTATCTGCTCACCCTGATCCTGACCATCTCCGTCAGCGCCGGCATCTCCCTGATCTCCATCGCGGCGGACACGGCCACGGACGTGGCCGGCTTCACCGCTGCGGGCGCGGCGACGTTGGTGGGAGTCATGGGGCTGTTCAACGGTGGTGGCCGCATCCTGTGGGCAGGCATCTCCGACAAGATCGGGCGGATGCCAGCCTTCCTGGGCATCCTCGTGATCCAGGGCGTGGCCCTGCTCGCGATCCCTCACGCCGGCAATGCCGCGCTCTTCTACATCCTCGCCGCCGTCATCTACACCTGCTACGGCGGCGCCTTCGGCACGATGCCGTCCACCGCGGGTGACTTCTTCGGCGTCAAGCACGCCGGTGCGATCTATGGTCTGATGCTGGTCGGCTGGTCCATCGGCGGCATCATCGGGCCGATGCTGATCTCCTGGCTGGTCGGCGCGGACGGAGCCTACGTCCTGGGCTACACCGTGGTCGGCATCATGGCTCTGGCCGGTGCGGTCCTGCCGTTCATCGCCAAGCCGCCGAAGCACCCGGGCACTGCACCCGCCACCACCTGACCGCCGCCGGGTGACCAGCGTGACCGGTGAGATCAGCTGACCTGGATCAGCACACCCTCGCCCAGGCTTCCGGCGGAGACGGTCTCGCCGATCACCGGGGCACCGGGGATCTCACCGACGACCAGGAGACCGCCGGAGGTCTGGGCGTCGGCGAGCAGGATCAACTCGTCCTCGCTGATCCCGGAGACAGCGGCCAGGGAGGGCCGGACCCACTCCAGGTTGCGACGGGACCCGCCCGGCACGTGACCGGCGGCCAGCGCCTCGCGGGCCCCGGCGACATACGGAACGGCGGAGGCGTCGATCCGGGCGGCGATGCTGGAGGCCCGGCACATCTTGTAGAGGTGGCCCAACAGGCCGAAGCCGGTGACATCTGTGGCTGCCCGGATCCCCGCCGCGAGGGCAGCCAGGGAGGCGTCCCGGTTGAGCGCCGTCATGCTCTCCACGGCCTCCTGGCTCACCTCACCGGTGGCCTTGTGCCGGTTGTTGAGCACCCCGACCCCCAGCGGCTTGGTCAACGAGATCGGCAACCCGGCCTGCGCCGCGTCGTTGCGCATCAGCCGGTCGGGGTCGGCTGTGCCGGTGACTGCCATGCCATACATCGGCTCGGGCCCGTCGATGCTGTGGCCTCCCAGAACGGGGCAGCTGGCCAGTGCGGCGACGTCGAGACCGCCGCGCAGCACCTCGCGCAGCAGCTCGGTCGGCAGCGCCTCCCGCGGCCAGGCCACCAGGTTGATGCCCATGACCGGCGTGCCGCCCATGGCATAGATGTCGGAGAGCGCGTTGGCCGCCGCGATCCGGCCCCAGTCATAGGCATCGTCGATCACCGGGGTGAAGAAGTCCGCGGTGGACAGCAGCGCCGTCCCACCCTCGATGCGGACGGCAGCGGCGTCGTCACCGTCGTCCAGTCCGACGAGCACCTCGGCAGCCGGGTCGGGCAGCACGACCTGCAGTCCCCCGATGATCTGCTCGAGCTCCCCGGCCGGGATCTTGCAGGCGCAGCCACCGCCGCGCGCGAACTGGGTCAGTCGCAGGGTGTCCATGGCCCAACTCTGCCACCTGGCACTCCGGTCGCGCCCGGTGGCCCGGGTAGGCTGCCGGGTGGAGGCGTCTGGGTTCCTGGTGGGCCCCCCGGTCTTCAACACCGGCGAGGCCGAGCATCTCGGTCTGGCGGGTTCGATTCCCGTCCGCCTCCGCCACCACGTATGCCGGGTGCTCCCGGCGCGGGAAGGAGCCCGGGTGAAGCGGGTGCTGGCCACGGCGGGGCACGTCGACCACGGCAAGTCGACGCTGGTGCGGGCGCTCACCGGCCGGGACCCCGACCGGCTCGGGGAGGAGAAGTCCCGCGGCCTGAGCATCGAGCTCGGCTTTGCCTGGACGCAACTGCCCGGCGGTGCCGACGTCGCCTTCGTGGACGTGCCCGGACACCAACGCTTCGTGGCAACCACGCTCTCGGGTTTGGGACCGTCCGCCGCCGTGGTGTTCGTGGTCGCTGCCGACCAGGGGTGGCAGGCCCAGAGCTCAGAGCACCTCGCGGCCGTCCGCGCCCTGGGCATCCGCGACGGTCTGCTCGTGCTCACCCGGTGCGACCTCGCGGACCCCGAGCGCGTGGACGCCGTCCGCGTGGAGGCCAGTCGGCACCTCGCCGGGGCAGGCCTGGCCCTGCCGGCGTGCACCGTCTCCGCGGCGACCGGTGAGGGGATCGAGGACCTGCGCGTGGCCTTGGACGATCTCGTGGGGCGGATGCCCGCCCCGGACCCGCAGGCCCCGGCGCGCCTGTGGTGCGACCGCTCGTTCACCATCTCCGGGGCCGGCACCGTGGTAACCGGCACGCTCGGTGCCGGCACCCTGCACACCGGTGACCGTCTGACCCTGCTCTCTGGTGAGCAGTCGCGGGAGGTCGTCGTCCGCGGACTGCAGAGCGAGGACCAGCCCCATGACGTGGTGGGCCCGGTCTCCCGGGTCGCGGTCAACCTGCGCCGCACGGAGACCGACGTCGCCGGCCGCTCCTCCGTGCTGGTCACCCCGGGTGCCTACGCCGAGGCGCAGGTCATCGATGTCTCCCTCGAGCCCGTCGACACCGGCCTTGGGCACTCCCGCCAGGAGCGGGCAACTCCACCCACGGAGGCGATCCTGCACGTCGGGACGGCAGCTCAGCCCGCGCATGTTCGGCCGCTCATGGGTGCTGGTGATGGTGATGCCCCAGTCTCGGGCACGGTGGTCGAGGTCAGCTACGCCCGGATCACCACAGAGGTCTCGCTGCCCTGGCACGTGGGTGACCTGGCGATCCTGCGCGACCCCGGTGACCGCCGCCTGTGGTCGCTGCGCATCCTCGACGTCGATCCCCTGCCGCTGCGGCGCCGGGGCGCCGGCCGCCGACGCGCGGCGGAGCTGGCCGGCGACGGAGGCCGACGCGCCACGGAACTGGCCGGCGACGGGGCCGCGACCACCGAGGCCGACTCCACCCCACATTTCGCCGCCACCATGACGCGCGTGCGGTCCCGATCGGCCGAGCACCCCTCCGTCCTATCCAGGCTGTGCCTGCCCGAGCCGACGGGTGCCGTGCGGGTCGGCCAGTGGTGGGTCGACCCCGACGCGCTCACCCTGTGGAGCGCCCGCCTCAGCCGCTTCGTGCGTGACCACCACGAGCAGCAGCCGCTGAGTCATGGCGTGCCGGTGGCCGAGGCGGGCCGGGAACTCGACCTTCCCGATCACCTGCGGCCGAGCACGGACGGGGGCACTCTGCCCCACGACCTGTCACCGCTGGTCCCCGACCTGGTGCGACACCTCGCACAGGACACCGGCCTGACGATCAGCGGCGGACGCGTGCGGGCACCGGGCTCCGGCGGGCTCGGGGCGGCAGAGGAAGCGGTCGCGAGCCTTGAGGACCGGCTGCGCCAGGAGCCGTTCGCCGCCCCGGAGCGCGATGAGCTGGCCTCGCTCGGACTGGGCACCACCGAGCTGGCCGCTGCCGCCCGGGCCGATCGCCTCCTGCGCCTGCCCGGCGACATCATCCTGCTGCCTGACGGCCCCGCCCGGGCGATGCGCGAGCTCGCGGCCCTGGAGCAACCGTTCACCCTCAGCGCCGCCCGTCAGGCCCTCGACACGACACGGCGGGTGGCCGTGCCCCTGCTGGAGCACCTGGACTCCCGGGGCTGGACCCGCCGCACGGACGGGCAGCTGCGCCAGGTCGTCCGCTGACCCCCCCAATCTATGTAGTGGTTTCGCGGGTCCGCCCCGCCTTTTTGCAGTGGTTTCGCGGGTCCGCCCCGTCTTTTTGCAGTGGTTTCGCTGCCACTCACAAAACCACTTGCCGACCGCGGCACATCTGCGCGACCCTGGCACACGACATACGGCAACACCTGCCGTGCACGCACCGGCCGCGACCCCGGCCCGGAGGAGAGGAGCAGACGTGTTCACGACTGTCCTCGGTGAGCCCACCGCCCACCTTCCTTCTCTCAGGAGTTCACGTGCACGCACAGCACCAGGACCTCGCGTCCACCCGTAACACCCCACGCTCCGCGCAGCGCAGCACCAGCACCACCGGCAGCGGTCACCGCGCCGACGACATCGACCCCCTCTTCGTCTTCGACTACGTCCCGGTCGACGGTCCGGACGACGCCCCGCACGACGGTCCACGCGCACCCGAGACCGACGACGCGGAGCAACGTTTCACCACCTACTGGGACGTCGAAAAGGGCTGTCGCGGACCGGACCCCGTCCCCGAATGGGTGATCACCGACTCCGGCGCCCTGGACACCGAGCTGGGTGTCCTCAAGACCGGCAAGGAGGCCGACGTCTTCCTCGTGGACCGCACCGCTCCCGACGGCACCGGCGTCGTCATGGCCGCCAAACGCTACCGCGACCTCGACCACCGCAGTTTCCGGCGCAGCGCGGCCTACACCGAGGGCCGCACCGCGCGCCGCACTCGTGACCGCCGCGCCCTCTCCCGCAAGTCCGAGTGGGGACGCGCCGTCGCCGCCGGCCAGTGGGCGGTCGCCGAGTGGGATGCGTTGTGCCGCTACTGGTCAGCCGGGCTGCCGGTCCCCTACCCCGTCCAGATCGACGGCACCGAGATCCTCATGGAGCTGATCGAGTATGACGGGACGCCGGCCCCGCGGCTGTCCCAGGTCAGGCCGGACGTCGAGTTGCTCGAGGAGTACTTCTTCCAGATGCGCACCGCCATCTCGGTGATGGCGGCGCAGGGGGTCGCCCACGGTGACCTCTCGGCATACAACATCCTGGCCGCGGGCGAGCGGCTGGTCATCATCGACCTGCCGCAGGTCATCGACCTGATCGCTAACCCCAACGGACCTGAGCTCCTGCTGCGGGACTGCCGCAATGTCTGCTCATGGTTCCAGGCCCGCGGCCTGGACGTGGACGCCCAGGAACTCTTCGAGGAGGTCACGCCGGTCTGAGTCATCAGCCCGAGCCTCCTCACTCTGGGGTGCAGAACCGGTCATCGGTGACCGTTTCTGCACCCCAATAGCGGACGCAAGGGAGGTCCGGAGGCAGCGTGGTGGCCCTGGTCATCATCGCTGACCTGTTTGACTGGCTCCCATGACCACGAGTGGCGAGGTGTTCAGTTATCCCGCCTTCGTCCGGCTCTGGATCTCCGACACCACCAAGTGGCTGGGGCTGTTCACCTCTGGTCTGGCGCTGCAGCTGCTCCTCATCGAGACCCTCGGCGCCGACCAGCAGGACCTGGGTCTGGTGCGCTCCGCCCAGTGGCTGCCGATGCTGCTGTTCGGGATGCTCGCCGGGGTGCTCATCGACCGGGTGCGGCGCCAGCCCGTCCTGGTCGGCGGCGACGCGGTCTGTGCCGTCGCCTTTGCCGCGATCGGCGTGCTGGGCCTGCTCGGGGAGTTGACCGTGCCGCTGGTGGCCGCGCTGATGTTTGTGGTCGGCGCGGCGTCGTTGTGTGCCACGGCAGCACACCAGTCATTCCTGCCCCGACTGGTGCCGACAGTCCGACTGCCGCAGGCCAACGCCCGGCTCGAGCAGTCCATGACCGCGGCCGAGTCCGTCGGCCCCCTGCTGGCCGGTGCCCTCGTGCGGGTCCTGTCAGCCCCCGTGGCCATCCTGTTCAACGCGGCCACCTATGCGATCTCGGCGCTCGTGCTGTCCACCATCCGGGTCCGTGAGCCAGCCCCCGCAGACCGTGCGGACAGGCACCTGCGGCGCGAACTCATGGAGGGCGCCCGCTGGGTCTATCAGCACCGGACTCTGGCGCCCTATGCCCTCGGGTTGCACACCTGGTTCTTCTTCAACTCGGCGGTGATGACCATCCTGGTCTTCTATGCCTCCGAGGAGCTCGGGCTCGGTCCGCTCGCCATCGGGGTGGTGCTGGCAAGCGCCGGCGTGACCGGCGTGCTGGGGGCCGGGCTGTCACCTCGGCTGGCAGACCGGTTCGGGCTGGGTGCCGTGGCGTGCCTGGGTGGCTGGACCGCGCCGCTGGCCTTCGCCCTCACGGCGCTGGCTCCCACCGGGTCCGTCGGCCTGGTGGCACTGGTCGCGGGGCAGCTGGTCAACGGACTGGGCAACGGGCTGCGGGGCCCCCTGGAAATGAGCTACCGCAACGCCATCACCCCGGACCGGTTGCGTGCCCGGATGAACGCCACGATCCGGTCCCTGAACTGGGGCACCATCACCGTCTCGGCACCCTTGGCCGGTTGGTTCGCGGCCACCTACGGCAACCGGCCGACCCTGTGGCTAGGGGTCGCCGGGCTGACCGTGGCTGCCCTCATCCCGACCCTCTCCCCGTTCCGGTCGGCGCAGATGCCCGCCGAGGACGCTGCTTGAGCGGGCCCGAAAACATTCTCTGGACCACAGGGGACGGCTCTGCCAGACTCCCTGACGGAAGACCCACGGGGGTCCGCGTCGTCCGATCCCGCCAGTCCTGGCGTGGACAACGAAGTCCCACACAGAGGATCCCTATGAGAACCCGCTTGACCGCCCTTCTGGGGTCGTTGGCCATCGTCGCGCCGGTCGCGCTGGCCAGCGTCACGATGGCCTCCGCCACCCCCGTCGCGCCGGCACCCGCCGCGTTCACGGCACCCGTGACACAGGCCGCCCCCGCGGCCATGTCCACCAGTGGCTACACCCTCCAGGACGGGGTCACCGCCCCCGTCTACGACTATGGCGACGCGATCCGGGAGTCGGTGTGGGTGACCGCTCCCGACCTGGATGGTGACGGGGTCGCCGACCAGATCGCCGTCGACATCATCCGCCCGGCCGAGCTGGACGGCACCGCGCAGGTGCCGATCATCATGGACGCCAGCCCCTACTACCTGTGCTGCGGGCGGGGCAACGAGTCCGAGCTCAAGGAGTATGACGAGGACGGCGTCATCAGCAAGTTCCCGCTCTACTACGACAACTACTTCGTGCCGCGCGGCTACGCCTTCGTCGCTGTCGACATGGCCGGGACGGGCCGGTCCACCGGCTGCACGGACCAGGGCGGGGTCTCCGACATCGAGTCGGTCCGCGCCACGATCGACTGGCTCAACGGCCGCGCGACCGCCCACGACGCCCAGGGCGACGTGGTCACCGCGTCCTGGAGCAACGGACGCACCGGCATGATCGGCAAGTCGTATGACGGCACGCTGGCCAACGGGGTCGCCGCCACCGGGGTGGAGGGCCTGGAGACGATCGTCCCGGTCTCCGCGATCAGCTCCTGGTACGACTACAACCGTTACCAGGACGTGCCCAAGTCCTACAACTACCCCAGCAGCCTGTCCCGGAGCGTGGCTCAGAACCGCACCGAGGCCGTGGACTGCTCCGAGCGGCTGGCCTGGATGGACGCCAACGACGGCGACGAAAGCGGCCAGTACACCGATTTCTGGGCCGAGCGCGACTACCGCGACGGCTCGCACTACGACGCTTCGCAGATCACCGCGAGCGCCTTGATCATGCACGGCCTGCAGGACACGAACGTCAAGACCCGCAACTTCGCCTCGTGGTGGGAGGTGCTGGGTGAGCAGGGCGTAGACCGCAAGATGTTCCTGACCCGTCTGGGCCACGTCGACGCGTTCGACTCCGACCGTGAGGTCTGGGTCGATCTGCTGCACCGCTGGTTCGACCACGAGCTGATGGGCATCGACAACGGCATCCTGGACGAGCCGCTGGTCAGCGTGGAGGTCGCCCCCAACGAGTGGGAGCACTCAGACCAGTGGCCCATCAGCAAGGCGCGGACCCAGCAACTGAACCTGCACGGTGACGGGACGCTCGTGCTGGGCCGCAAGGGCTCCGGCACCGCCTCATTCATCAACTCACCATCGCTGCGCGAGGCACAGGCGGTCCTGCCGGGCGACAACCCGAACCGCCTGCTGTTCACCAGCGGCACCGTCAAACACGACATCCGGCTCTCCGGCACGGCCACCGTCGACCTGGACATCACCCACACCGCCGAGACCGGCCAGGTCGGGGTTGCCCTCGTCGACTACGGCGAGGCACAGCGGGTGCTGACCACCGGCGACGGCGCGCTCACCCTGGGCACGCAGTCCTGCTGGGGCGAGTCGACCCCGCAGGACGACGCCTGCTACCGGGACGTGGAGCGGCGCATCGGCAGCACCGACCTGCAGGTCCTGGCCCGCGGCTGGGCACGTCTGGACGGCGCCGGTCGTCACCAGCTCACGGTGGAGATGGACCCCAACGACATCCAGATCGAAGCTGGGCACCAGCTCGGAGTCTTGGTCGTCGGAGCCAGCCGTGGGTGGGTGGTCACCCTGGACGGCACCGCCACGGAGTATGAGGTGAACCTGGCCAACTCGCGCCTGAACATCCCGATGGCCGGTCCGATGGCCGGGTTCGGCAAGGGCAAGGGCCTGAGCCCGCAGGTCACCGAGGGCACCCTGGCGGTGCCCAACAGCGCGCTGTTGCCGCGCTGATGCTCGATCCCGTTGACGGGCCTGACTCCGGGCCCGTCAGCGGGACCCAGCCGCCGCTGCCTGGACCCTGGCCAGACCCTCATCACTGATCAGGCCGAGCTGGTGCGCCCGGGCCGCGGCATCGGCATACGTGTCAAACAGGCAGAGCCCCTCGGCCGCGAGCGTCTCGCGCACGTCCTCGCCCTGCTGGGTGACGTTGTGGATGAAGACGGCCCGCACGTGGTCCGGGTCGCGCGCGAGCATCGCCCGGCCCACCTCCACGTCGGCCTGCCCGTTGTCGCCGATGAAGACCACCTGGCACTCGGGAAACAGCAGTCGGGACCGGTCAAAGTTGACCAGCTTGCGCTCGGCGATGCGTCCCTTGGTCGCCAGGTTCAGGATGCTCCCGGTCATCACCGAGTGCGGCGGCAGCCCGAGCCCGGCCAGCCCGTTGCGGGTGTAGCTCTCGACCAGGCCACGCGGATCGCTGGGCCGGGCCGTGATGAAGGTCAGGTCGCCAGGCCGACCCGGGTCCTCGGCCGCACCGCGGTCCAACGCCTGCAGGAACTCGACCACCCCCGGATAGACCGTCCCGCGCGGATACCGCCCGTCGTGCAGCATGCACAGCACCGTGTCGTCGATGTCGCACAGGATGCGCAGGTCGACCGAGGGCTCCCCCGCCTCGGCCGCGATGTGCGCCAGGATCTGCTCGCGCACCTCCTCGTCATCGATGTCCTCAAAGACGAGGTGGTCGAGGTCGTGGTGGCCGCCGGCGGTGTTGGTCAGGGTCTTGAACAGGCCGAGCTGCTCCCCCCGCAGCGAGAGCATGATGTCGCGGATGACGACCTCGTGGCTGTATGGCGTGGGGCCGGTATGCAGGGCCCGCACCAGACGCGTCAGGGTCTCCAACGACAGGTGCTCTCGCTGCTCGCGCGCCAGATAGTCCAGCAGTGCGCTGCGGTGGTCCGGACCGAACCGGCGGTCGTCCACCTTGCGCACCAGTGAGATCAGGTCCAGTTCGCTGAGCAGGTCGTCCAGTTCCGCGGGCGGGGTGTCGGTGATGAGGCGCAGGATCCGCGCCTCGTCCCGGCGCCCGGCGAAGCCACGCATCAGATCGGCGACCTGCCCGGCCCGTGCGGAGCGCGGGGTCCGCACCGTCAGCGCCCGGGGCAGCAGCGAGATGTCCAGCTCCAGGACCTCCGGGTGCGGGTCACCGTCGATCTGGATCGTCACCGGGTCCTCGCTGAAAACCCTCACGCTCTGCCCCTGCTGGTAGGACAGCCCGGGCACGTCTCGGCGGGACCCCACCAACCCCTTCAGAGCGATGGGCGCCCAGTGCAGCACGTTCTTGGGTGCTACCCGCACCAGGTCGAGCAGTCCGTCGTCCGGCCTGGCGTCGGCGGCGACCGTGATGCCTGCGGGGATCAGCCCGCAGTTGCCGATGAGCAGGCTCCACGCCCTGGCGTCCTCGCGCGGGCCACCATCGACCTCAACACGCATCGGCAGCAGCGGCTTGGCCAGTCTCCGCACCCCGGGCTCGAAGTAGGCGAGCCATCGGATCCAGCGCTTCAGCTCCTGCCGCGTGTCGGCGACCGTCGCTGCGTCGTGCCCGATGCCGACCAGCACCAGGAAGTGATGGGGAGAGGACTCGACCGGCCCGGCGGGACCGAGCTGCACATAGCGCACGAGCCCCACGTCCAGCTCGCGCTGCCCGCCCAGCAGCGCGACCCGCACCATCTCCTGCACCCGGTGGCGCGGCAGCCGCAGGTTGCGGGCAAAGAGGTTGGCGGTGCCGAGGGGCAGGATTCCCAGCGGCACTCCGGTGCCCGCCAGGGCCCGGGCCACCTGCCGGACGGTGCCGTCGCCGCCTCCGACGACCACCAGCTCGGCGCCCTCCTGGAGGCACTCGCTCGCCTGGGTGGTGCCCGGCTCCGTGACAGTCGTGTAGCGGATCATCGGGTCCGGCCAGCCCAGCACGTGGCAGACCCGGTGCAGCTCCGCCTGGGCCGCCCAGGCTCGGTCGGCGGTGGGATTGAGCACCGCGGCGACCTGTGTGGTCCCGGTCATGGACGCTCAGTCGCGCAGGCGGTCGATCAGGGACGTGGCGATGGTGTCGGGGGTCAGGCCGATCCGCTCCAGGACCTGGCCGCGGGAGCCGTGGTCGAGGAACTGCTTGGGTATGCCGTAGGTCCAGACCGGGGTCCGCTCGCCTCGGGCGCGCAGCTGGGCGGTGATGGCGGCACCGATGCCGGCCTCCACGAGGTTGTCCTCAATGACTGCGACGGCCGGGACCGCCGAGGTCAGCTCGAGCAGGTCCTCGCTGACCGGCAGGACCCAGCGCGGGTCGACCACCTTGGTCGAAATGCCCTGTGCCCCAAGCTTTTCGGCGACCGCAGTGGCGATGCTAGCCATAGATCCGACAGAGACCAGCAGCAGGTCGGGGCGCTCGGAGTCGCGCAGCAGGTCGACGGAGCCGTGGGCACCGACGGCCTGGATGGGCTCGGCGACGCTGCCCTTGGGGAAGCGGATCACCGTCGGGCCGTCAGTGACGGCGACCGCCTCCCGCAAAGCGGTGCGGATCTGCTGGCCGTCGCGCGGCGCCGCCAGGCGCAACCCGGGGACGATGGTCAGCAGCGCCATGTCCCACATGCCGTTGTGGCTGGCACCGTCGGTGCCGGTGACCCCGGCCCGGTCCAGCACAAAGGTGACTCCCTGCTTGTGCAGGGCGCAGTCCATGAGCAACTGGTCAAAGGCCCGGTTGAGGAAGGTCGCATAGATCGCCACCACCGGGTGCATCCCGGCGAAGGAGAGCCCTGAGGCCATGGTGACCGCGTGCTGCTCGGCGATGCCGACGTCAAAGACCCGTTCGGGATACTTCTGCGCGAGCCCGGCCAGCCCCACCGGGATGAGCATCGAGGCGGTCAGCGCGACGATGTCGTCCCGCTCCTCCGCCAACTCGAGCAGCTCGTCGCTGAACTCGTCGGTCCAGGAGCGTCCGGACAGCTCCAGCGGCAGGCCGGTCTCGGGATTGATCACGCCGACGGCGTGGAAGCGGTCCGCCTCGTCGCGTGTGGCGGGGATATATCCGTGGCCCTTCTCGGTGATGGCGTGCACCAGCACGACCCCACCGAAGTCGTGGGCGCGGCGCAACGCGGTCTCGACGGCTTCCAGGTCGTGCCCGTCGACCGGGCCGAGATATTTCAGTCCCAGGTCCTCAAACATCCCCTGCGGGCTGACGATGTCCTTGATGCCCTTCTTGACACCGTGCAGCGTCTCGTAGGTCCGCCGCCCCACGACCGGCGTCTTGTGCAGCACCCGCTTGCCCCAGGACAGCACGTTCTCGTAGTTGCGGGTCGCCCGCAGCGAGGCGAGGTAGTCCGCCATACCCCCGATGGTCGGCGCATAGGAACGCTCGTTGTCGTTGACGACGATGACCAGCGGCAGGTCGGGGTTGGCGGCGATGTTGTTGAGGGCCTCCCAGGCCATGCCTCCGGTGAGCGCCCCGTCACCGATCACGGCGACCGTGTGCCGGTCGGTCTCGCCGCGCAGCTTGCGTCCGGTGGCGATGCCGATCGCCCAGGACAAGGAGGTGCTGGCGTGGGAGTTCTCGACCACGTCGTGCTCGGACTCGACGCGGCTGGGATAGCCAGAGATGCCGCCCTGCTTGCGCAGCGTGGCGAAGTCGTGACGCCCCGTCAGCAGCTTGTGCACATAGGACTGGTGGCCGGTGTCGAAGACGACCGTGTCGTGCGGGCTGTTGAAGACCCGGTGGATCCCCATGGTCAGCTCGACCACGCCCAGGTTGGGACCAAGGTGACCGCCGGTGCGCGAGACCGAGTCGATCAGGGTGGTCCTGATCTCCTGGGCCAGGTCGACGAGCTGACTGGCTGAGAGCCGCTTCAAGTCGGCTGGTCCGGTGATGCTGCTGAGCAGACCCACGATGCGTCGGCGCCTTTCTCCGGGGACGTGACGACCGAGTCTACGACCACTTGCCGCCCCATACCCTTTTCACAGCGACCGAGGGCGCGTCCCAGCCCACCGAGCGCCCCGGTGAGCCA
The DNA here is from genome assembly GCF_007197575.1 of Ornithinimicrobium ciconiae. NCBI lineage: Bacteria > Bacillati > Actinomycetota > Actinomycetes > Micrococcales > Ornithinimicrobiaceae > Ornithinimicrobium > Ornithinimicrobium ciconiae. The sequence continues at coordinate 2,011,825 of NZ_CP041616.1, read as the reverse complement.
CCACAGCACCGCGCCATGGCCCGTGCGCGCATGTGAACGGATCCTTCACACAGCCCGCACCGAACGCGACAACGCCGCGCACACGTGAACGGATCCTTCACACAGCCCCGCACCGATCACGACAACGTCGCGCGCACGTGAACCGATCCTTCACACAGCCCCGCACCGAACGCGACAACGTCACGCGCACGTGAACGGATCCTTCACACGCTGGGCATCCAGTCACGCCCGGATCGGCGCCCGCACCCGCATCGCCTCCAGCAGCAACTGCGCGCTGCGCAGCGCGGCACGAAGCCGCAGACCCTCCTGGGTCAGCGACCCCAACACGTCACTCAGGGACCCCGGGGGCAGCAGCGGGCCGAGGTCGGCGCGGACGTCCCGCCACGCGCCGCGCATCGCGTCCAGCTCGGCCTGCAGGTGCCGGACGGTGATCCAGGCCAGCGCCACCGGGTGCCGACGCCAGGCCCGGTAGGCGCGGTAGTCGGCCGGGCACTGGTCGAGCAGCCAGGACACCGCAGCCTCCTCCCACCCGGGCACACCGGTGGGCGGCACGCGCTCTGGCCACCCAGGAGGTCCCGACATACGAACAAGTGTACGACACCACAGTGTCGGCCGACCTCACAGAGAGTCGTGGTCGACAGGCGGTCGAGCACCATGAGCTGGCAGTCCGGGACGGGCCACAGTCGGCGCCAACGCCTACCGGCGCCGCGGCCAACGCCCTCCGCCTGCCCGACCAACGGCTACCGATCGACGGCAACGGCACCTACCGCCCAGCGGGGTCGGCGCCCGCCATCCGAGCACACATGGTTACGATGTGACATATACGACAGGGAGTCGTTTGATAATTGCCCGAAGTGATGGTTAGGTAAGCCTTACCAAAGGCTTTCCCCACTGACATATCGGGAGTACGCAGCTCATGACGACTCGGTCCACGTTCCGCACCCTGGCCACCAGCCTCGCCCTCACCGCCGCGCTCGCGCTGACCGCGTGCGGCTCCGACTCGGAGGCCGAGGGCGACAACGCTGGCGACGCGGGCGGCGAGACCGTCTCGATCACCGACGCGCAGGGCCGCACCGTCGAGGTCCCGCTCAACGCCGAGACCGTCGTGGCCACCGACTGGAGCGTCATCCGCACCCTCAACGACCTGGGCATCGAGGTCGACGCGGCACCGACCGCCAACATCACCCTCCCCGACGACATCGCCCACTACGCGGACGGCGACATCCCCGCGATCGGGACCCTGCAGGAGCCGGACTACGAGGCGATCAACGAGCTCGAGCCCGACCTGATCATCATCGCCGGGCGCAGCGGCAACCCGGAGATCCTGGCCGAGATGGAGAAGATCTCCCCCACCGTGATTGACATGTCCGTGCGCTATGACGAGCCCTCCGGCCAGCTCGCGGTGACCGAGGAGCGGGTGGTCCAGCTCGGCTCCCTCTTCGGCAAGGAGGCCGAGGCGCAGGCCCTGATGGACGACGTCAACGACCAGATCGAGGAGGTCGGCGGCCAGGTCAAGGAGGCCGGTGAGACGGCCCTGTTCGTCCAGGTCTCCGGCGGCACCGCCAGCGCCTACGGCCCCGGCTCGCGCTTCGGCATCGTCTATGACGCCTTCGGCTATGCCGACACCGGCGCCCCGGTCGACGAGGAGGGCTCGCACGGCCAGGAGATCAGCCAGGAGTTCTTCACCGAGTACAACCCCGGCGTGCTACTGGTCCTGGACCGCGCCGCCGCGATCGGCTCCGACGAGGCACCGGCCCTGGACGTGCTCAACAACGACCTGGTCAACACCACCGACGCCGCCACCAACGACAACATCCAGCTCGTCGACGGCTTCTCCTGGTACATCGCCGGCAACTCGCCCAGCTCGATCCAGCAGATGATCGACGACGTGAAGGCGACGCTCTGAGCGTGAGTCCCACAGCCACCAGCACACGCCCCGCCTCGGCCCAGAGCCGTGGCGGGGTTCGTGCCGTCCACCTCTGGATCGCCGCGGCCGTCCTGGCAGTGGGCAGCTACTTCTCGCTGGGCATCGGCGCAGCGAGCAGCCTCGGGGTCGCTGACCTGCTCTCCCCCGCGACGGTTGACTGGCACATCCTGACGACCTCGCGACTCCCCCGCCTGCTGTCCATCCTGATGGCCGGCGCGGCCCTGTCGGTCGCCGGCCTGATCATGCAGCGCATTACCGCCAACCGCTTCGTCTCCCCCAGCACCTCGGGGACGGTGGAGGCCGCGGTCCTAGGCATCCTGATCGCCACGATGTTCTTCAACTCCACCTCGCTGGTGGCCAAGATGCTCATCGCGATCGTCACCGCCATTGCCGGCACCCTGATCTTCCTGCAGATGCTGCAGCGCATCCAGCACCGCGAGAGCATCGTGGTCGCCCTGGTCGGCCTGATGTATGGCGGGGTCCTGGCCGCCATCACCACCTTCGTCGCCTACCAGCGCGACATGGTGCAGTTCCTCGACATCTGGACCACCGGCTCCTTCTCCGGCATCCTCGAGGGCCGCTACGAGCCGCTCTACATCGTGCTGGTGGTTGGGGTGATCGGCTATCTCTTCGCCGACCGGTTCACCGTGATCGGGATGGGTGAGTCCTTCGCGACCAACCTCGGCCTGAACTACCAGCGCATCCTCTATATCGGCCTCATCGTGGTCTCGGTGATGGCCGCGGTCGTGGTCGTCGTAGTCGGCGCGATCCCGTTCCTGGGCCTGATCGTGCCCAACGTGGTCACCCTGATGATGGGTGACAACGTGCGGCGCGTCCTGCCCGTCACGGCCCTGGCCGGCGCCGGCTTCGTGCTCGCCTGCGACGTGGTCGGGCGCACCGTCATCCACCCCTACGAGCTGCCCGTCGCCACCATCGCGGGCGCGATCGGCGGGGCAGTCTTCATCTGGCTCATCCTGCGCTCCGCCAAGGGGGCGACGGTATGACGGCCCTCCAGTTCGTCCGCGAGCGCGCCGCCGCGCGAGGACGCTCCGCGCCGATCGGCTCGCACACCAGCGCCGAGGAGGCGCGACGCCGACGCCGGATCCGGATGACCTTGGGCATCCTGGCCGTGGTCTCGGTGCTGGCCGTGATCGGCTACCTGACCTATGACGTGCGCGGCTCCTGGAGCTATGCGATGGACCTGCGCAGCCGCCAGGTCGGGTCACTGATCGTGGTGGGGGCCGCGGTGGGTGCCTCCAGCCTGGTCTTCCAGACCATCGCCGGCAGCCGGATCCTGACGCCGAGCGTGATGGGCTTCGACGCGCTCTACATGCTCGTGCAGACGGTCATCGTGTTCTTCTTCGGCAGCAGCACGTTCATGCTGATGAGCGTCGGCGAGCGCTTCCTGATCAACACCGCGGCACTGGTCGTCTTCGGCATGCTGCTCTTCCGCTGGCTGTTCGGGCGCAACAGCCGCAACCTGCTGGTGCTGGTCCTGGTCGGCATCGTGATCGGCTCGCTCTTCGGCTCGCTGACGTCGCTGGCCTCGCGCGTGCTCAGCCCCAACGACTTCCTGACCCTGCAGGACGTCATGTTCGCCACCTTCAACACCGTGGACGGTGACCTGCTGGTCGTGGCGGCCATCGTCTGCGCGGTCGGCCTGGCGGCCCTGGTGCCCTTGCTGCGCCAGCTCGACGTTGTCGACCTCGGTTATGACAACGCCCTGGCCCTCGGGCTGCCCTATCACCGGGTGGTCACCTTCAGCCTGGCCGTGGTGACCCTGCTGGTGGCCGTCTCGACCGCCCTGGTGGGGCCGATGCTCTTCCTCGGTCTCATCGTGGCTAACCTGGCCCGGCAGATCCTGCCGACTCACCGGCATACCGAGTTGGTCCTGGGATCGGCCCTGGTGGGCGTGCTCTGCACGGTCGGGGGGCAGTTCGTGGTCGGTCACCTGATGGACAACGCCACCACCTTGAGCGTGGTCGTCAACCTGGTCGGTGGCATCTATTTCATCCTGCTTCTCATGAGGACGGTCAAACTGTGATCACCATCCGCAATGTCAGCCACCGCTATGACCGCCAGCTGGTGCTCGACGAGGTCGGGCTCACCCTTCCGGTCGGGCAGCTGACCTCGATCGTCGGGGCAAACGGTGCCGGCAAGTCGACGCTGTTGTCGGTGATCAGTCGGCTGATCAAGCCCGAGAGCGGCACGGTGCTGATCGACGGCCTCGACGTGCAGACCGCCGGTGACGACGCGATCGCCCGCCGGCTGGCCGTGCTGCGCCAGGACAACCGCATCACCGCCCGGCTGACCGTGGTGGACCTGGTGCGCTTCGGGCGCTTCCCCTACTCCAAGGGGCGCCTGAACCCGGAGGACCACCAGCTGGTCGACGAAGCCCTGGACTATCTGGACCTGCAGCCGCTGCGCGACCGCTTCCTGGACCAGCTCTCCGGCGGGCAGCGCCAGCGGGCCTACATCGCGATGATCCTGGCGCAGGACACCGACTACATCCTGCTGGACGAGCCGCTCAATAATCTCGACATGAAGCACGCGTCGTCGATGATGACGCTGCTGCGACGGGCGGCCGACGACCTGGGCAAGACGATCGTCCTGGTGCTGCACGACATCAACTTCGCCTCCTGCTTCTCCGACCACATCGTGGCGATGCGCGACGGACGGGTCGTGCTCCAGGGTGGCCCGCACGAGATCATGCAGCGCGAGGTGCTGCGCGAGGTCTTCGACATGGACATCCACGTGCAGGACCTGCACGGCATGCGGCTCGGCATCTTCTGGACCACCGGTGCGCCCGTGGGCCCGGGGCCGTTGGTTGGCGAGCCGGACACGGACGTCACGGTGACGGCTGAGCCGAGCCCGTCCGAGCCGGACACGGACGTCACGGTGACGGCTGAGCCGAGTCCGTCCGACCCGGCCGACGACACGGACTCGCCGGCCCTGGACGAGAGCTGGCTGACCGCCTCCGGCCGACGCTCCTGACGGACTCTGTCATCGCTGCTGACTGAGGGTCACGCAGCAACGCCCGGGGGCAGGGTCGAGGTGTGCGGCCAGGCACCCCGGGGCCAGCTCACCCGTGAAGCCCTCAAGCATGGCGTGGTTCATGCCGCAGACCAGTTGCGTGTGCCGCTGCGCGAGAGCGTGGAACGGGCAGTTGGTCAACAGCACCCGGTCGCCGTCGCTGCGCGGTTCAAAACCGTGCCGGGCCAGCGCCTCGGAGGCGATCGCCAACACGTCGCTCCCGCCAGGCCCCCCTGGCTGCGCAGCTGAGGCGTCTGGCGCCGAGGCGTCCCGAGCCAGCTCTGCACCGCGCGCCGTGGCCACCTCGGTCAGCACCTCCAGGACCGGCCGCCCGGACATCGCCGCAGCGTCGACGGTAGCGGCCAGCAGCTCTCCGGCCAGGGCATAATCGCGCGCCGGCAGGGAGATGCTGACCTCCTCTTCGACGCGGCGATAGACCTTGGCCGGCCTTCCGGCGCCTGGGCCGGTCCTGTCGCCGAGCCGTTGATAGTCCACCTCCAACAGGCCGTCGGCGGCCAACCGGTCCAGGTGGAACTTCACCGTGTGGTGGGCCAGGCCCGTCGCCTCTGCCGCTTCCTCGCGACCCACCGGGACGTCCCGCTGGCACACATACCGATAGAGCTCTCTCCGCACCGGCTCGGCCAGGGAGGCGATGCTGTCCACCGCCCGCTCGAACGGCTCCCCCGTCATGGATCCTCCTCTTGCGTCGCAGCACCTTCAGGTCTAACGTCAAGAGTACTCTCCGTTAGAAGCTCCGTCCAGCACCACCCAGGAGGACCCGCGTGACGACATACTCCGAGCTGTCCCCCACCCCGGTGCCTCACGTCGCGGACCGGCTCGACCAGGCCACCGAGGCCGCGGCGGCCTTCCTCGCCGCCCTCGGTGTCGACTGCGACAACGAGAGCATGGCCCGCAGCCCGCGCCGGATGGCCCAGGCTTATGCCGCCATGCTCTCCTCACGACCGTTCGAGATGACCACCTTCGACAACGACGAGGGCTATGACGAACTCGTCCTGGTCCGCGCCATCCCCGTGCAGTCGGTCTGCGAGCACCACCTGCTGCCCTTCACCGGCCGCGCGCACATCGGCTATCTGCCCGGCCAGCGCATCCTCGGCCTGTCCAAGTTTGCCCGCGTCGTGCAGATGTTTGCCCGCCGCCCCCAGGTCCAGGAGCGGCTGACCCAGCAGGTCGCCGACTGGATCGACCATGAGCTGACACCGCGCGGCGTCGGCGTGGTCATCGAGGCCGAACACACCTGCATGACCCTGCGCGGGGTGCGGGCCGCCGGCACCACCACCCGCACGTCGGCGCTGCGGGGCGCGCTGCGTGACGGAGCCACCCGCGCCGAGTTCCTCACTCTCCTGCACTGACCCCCACGAAAGGATCCGCCATGTCCACCACCGAGCAGGCAACCCCCGCACCCGAGGCACAGCCCGGCGTGGTGGTGATCGGCGCCGGACTCGCCGGAGCCACGGTCGTCGAGGCGCTGCGCGCACGTGAGTATGCCGGGCCCGTCACCCTGGTGGGCGATGAGCAGGAGCGCCCCTATCAGCGCCCACCCCTGTCCAAGGGCTATCTGCAGGGGGACGAGGACCTCGAGGAGGCCTATGTCCACCCCGCCGACTGGTATGCCGAGCACGATGTCTCGACCCACTTCGGTGACGCCGCCGTCGCCATCGACCGGACCGGGCACGAGGTCGAGCTGGCCAGTGGTGAGCGGCTGGGCTACAGCTCGCTCGTGCTGGCCACCGGTGCCGAGCCGCGCCGCATCCCCCTGCCCGGAGCCGACCTGGCCGGCGTGCTGACGCTGCGCCGGATCAGTGACAGCGACGCCCTGCGCGAGGCCATCGGACACCACGCCCGCATCGTCATCGTCGGCGGGGGCTGGATCGGCCTCGAGGTCGCGGCTGCGGCCCGGGCTGGCGAGTGCGAGGTCACCGTCCTGGAGCGCGCTGAGCTGCCGTTGCTCCCGGTGCTCGGGGCCACCGTCGCCCAGCACTTCGCCCAGTTGCACCGTGACCACGGGGTCGACCTGCGGACCGGTGTGGGCGTGTCCGAGCTGACCGGCAGCGACGGCAAGGTCACCGGCGTCGTCGTGGACGGCGAGACCCTGCCGGCCGATCTCGTGCTGCTCGGGGTCGGTGCCGTTCCCAACACGGGGCTGGCCCAGGCCGCGGGTCTGACCGTGGAGTCCGGTGTCCTGGTGGATGAGCACCTGCGCTCGGTGGACGACCCCGACGTCCTGGCCGTCGGAGACGTGGCTCAGGCACGGCATACGGTCCTGGGTGCGCCGCTGCGGGTTGAGCACTGGGACAACGCCATCCGGCAGGGCAAGCTGGCGGCAGCCACCATCACGGGCGGCTCCGAGACCTATGACTGGGCGCCCTACTTCTACACCGACCAGTTCGACCTCGGCATGGAGTATGTCGGGCACGGCAGCGCCGAGGATGACGTGGTGATCCGCGGCGACCTGGGCTCCGGCGAGTTCATCGCCTTCTGGTTGCACGCCGGAGCGGTGAGCGCGGCCATGAACGTCAACATCTGGGACGTCAACGACGACCTGCGTGCCCTCATCGGGCGACAGATCGCGCCGGAGCAACTCGCCGACAGCGGCATCGCGCTCACCGACCTCTGAGCAACCTTGGGATCTGAACCTGAGCACGCTTATGAGGCCGTGACACGGGATATAGCCGTCGCACGACCACAATCTGCGCGCCCAGGTTCGGGGGCCGAGGCCCTACAGCAGCAGGACGACGATCAGGAAGGCGACGACGCCGGTGATGCGGCGGCGGCCGGGGACCTGACCACGGGCACCGACGAGGAGGAAGGCGGGCACGGCGATCACCATGGCCGGGCTGAACGTGAGCCACACCCAGGCCCAGCGGGTGGCCAGACGGGGCTCGGGTGCGTTGACCAGCACCAGGAGGAAGGTGACGATCAGCACTCCCGGAAGGTAGGCCCCCATGCCGCGCAGCTCCCACCCGCCGACCGTGCTGTAGATCCCGTTCGAGAGTGTTGCCCCCACGACCTCCACGTCGGGGGAGAACTCCCGCAGCGCCCGGTCGACGTCACCGATGATGAATGTCCCCGGGGTGCTGTCGAACCCCTGCGCCTCCAACTCCTCCACCGAGCTGGCGAGCTGAACCTCTGCGGCGCTGCGACGCCATCCGTCCTGCCACACGAGACGCACCATGGTGACCCCCTGGACGCCGTCGGAGTAGTCCGTGGGTGCACCCGCAAACCCCTCGACCCGCACCTGGGACACCGCGCCCCGCGCAAGATCGGACTGCAGGTCCTCGAAGGTGCCCACCCGCGCACCTGTCAGGACCGCCACGATGACCGTGACGGCATACAGCCCGAGAGTCACCCACCGCGCCACCTGCCACGCCGTCCCGCCGCGTGATCTCGCCCCCACGTCCCCTGGGGCAACAGTCGCTGTCGCCATGCAGCCGAGGATAGCGGTGCCTGCACCCGGGCGCTGCTGACAGCAGCGCGGCCTTCCGTCGGGAGCACCTGTCGCCGCACGCTGGTGCTGGGCGAGGCACTGGAGGAGCGCAACAGCAACCGGCTGTGCGCCGCCCTCCTTCCGCCACACGACATACTGGGCGCATGAGTGACGCGCGGCCCTCGGTGCTCTTCGTGTGTGTCAAGAACGGCGGGAAGTCCCAGATGGCGGCCGCCCTCCTGCGCCACCGGGTGGGCGATCAGATCGCGGTGCACTCGGCCGGCACCCGACCCGGCACAGGGTTGAACCCACAGTCGGTCGAGTCTCTGGCCGAGGTGGGTGCACCCACCGACGGGGAGCACCCCAAGGCGGTCGATCCCTCGCTGCTCGGCACGGTCGATCGCGTGGTCATCCTCGGCTCTGAGGCTCAGCTCGAGGCCACGACAGTGCCGGTCGAGCGGTGGGAGACCGATGAGCCCTCACTGCGCGGCATCGAGGGCCTGGAGCGGATGCGGCTCATCCGCGCGGACATCGAGGCCCGGGTCGCCCGCCTGGCTGAGGAGCTGCTCGCCGGGGCGAGGCCTCCCACGAGAGACTGAGCCCGCCCGGCGGATCGACCTGATCAGTCAGCGACACGGACATTGATCAGGTTGGCCCACGGGTCGTCGAAGGACACGGTGCGACCGTCGTCACGCGTCTGCATGCCGTAGTGCTTCATCCGCTCGGTCAGCGCGCCGACCTCGTCAGCGGTCGGGACGATGATGTCGACCTGGCCCAGACCCAGGGTCTGCTGCCGCGGCCCCGCTCCGCGCGAGTTCCACACGTTCATCGCCATGTGGTGGTGATACTTGCCGGCGCTGACGAACAGGGCCTGGTTGCCCAGGGTGGCCGTGGTCTCAAAACCCAGCTTGCCGACATAGAAGTCCCTGGCTGTCGCCACGTCACCCACGGACAGGTGGACGTGACCGACGATGGCACCGCCCAGTGAGGTCGGGTCAGCCAGTCCCTGCTCGCTGAGGTGCTCGCGCAGGAACTCGTTGGGGTCAAGGAAGAGGGTGCTCATCTCGACCTGCCCGTGCGTCCAGCTCCACTGGCTGCGGTCACGGTCCCAGTAGAGCTCGATGCCGTTGCCCTCCGGGTCGTCGAAGTAGAACGCCTGGCTGACCAGGTGGTCGCTGGAGCCGACGAACTTCACGCCCGGATACTGCGCAGCGGTCGCCACGGCGGCTGCCAGCGCCTCCTGGGTCTCAAACAGGATCGCGGTGTGGAACAGGCCGGCCTGACCGGGGCTCGCCGCCTTCAGCGCGGGGCTGTGCCGGAGTATGACGACGGGCTCGGTCCCGCGACCGAGGGTCACCTCCGAGCCCTGGCTGGACAGCACCTGCAACGCGATCGCGTCGCGGTAGTAGGCGGTCATCACGTCGAGATCGGCAACGTCGAGGGTCACCGCGCCCATGGCGGTGTCGGCGGCGAGCAGATCCTTGGGGGTGATCAGGTCAGGCGTGGTGGCCATGCGACATCCTCTACGTTGTTGATGGTTCAAGTATTACAACAGGGATGCCCGTCTGTCCATTCCCACCGACGGCAGCGGCCCCGCCCCGGATGTCTCCGGTGCGGGGCCGCCGTGTGCGGTTGGTGCTCAGACTCAGGCAGAGACCAGCGAACGCAGCACGTACTGCAGGATGCCGTCGTTGCGGTAGTAGTCCGCCTCGCCGGGGGTGTCGATGCGCACCACGGCGTCGAACTCGACCTTCTCGCCGCCCTCCTTCTCGGCGACGACGTGGACCGTCTCCGGGATGCCGTCGTTCAGCGCCGTGATGCCGGTGAACGAGAACGTCTCGGTGCCGTCCAGGCCCAGGGACTCGGCAGTCTGCCCGGAGGGGTACTCCAGCGGCAGGACGCCCATCCCGATCAGGTTGGAGCGGTGGATCCGCTCGTAGGACTCGGCGATGACGACCTTGACGCCCAGCAGACGGGTGCCCTTGGCAGCCCAGTCACGCGAGGAGCCCGAGCCGTACTCCTTGCCGGTCAGGATGACCAGCGGGACGCCGGCCTCGGCATAGGCCTGGGCCGCGTCATAGATCGACACCGGCTCGGTGGAGCCGTCCAGCAGGTTGCGGGTGAAGCCGCCCTCGACACCGTCCAGCAGCTGGTTGCGCAGCCGGATGTTGGCGAAGGTGCCACGGATCATCACCTCGTGGTTGCCACGACGCGAGCCGTAGGAGTTGAAGTTCTTGCGCTCGATGCCGTGCTCGGACAGGTAGCGACCCGCCGGGCTGTCGGCCTTGATCGAGCCGGCCGGGCTGATGTGGTCGGTGGTCACCGAGTCACCCAGCTTGGCCAGCACGCGGGCGCCACTGACGTCCTCGACCGGAGCCGGCTCCGCCTGCATGCCCTCGAAATATGGAGGCTTGCGCACGTAGGTGGAGTCGTCGACCCACTCGAAGGTGTCCCCGTCCGGGGTGGACAGGGCCTGCCAGCGCTCGTCACCGGCGAAGACGTCGGCGTAGTCCTCGGTGAACATCTCGCTGCTGATCGAGCTGGCGATGGTGGCCTCGACCTCGTCCGGGTTGGGCCAGATGTCCTTGAGGAAGACCTCGTTGCCCTCGGTGTCGACACCCAGCGCCTGGGCCTCGAAGTCGAAGTCCATCGTGCCGGCCAACGCGTAGGCGATGACCAGCGGCGGGGAGGCGAGGTAGTTCATCTTGACGTCCGGGTTGATCCGGCCCTCGAAGTTGCGGTTGCCGGAGAGCACGGAGGTCACCGCGAGGTCGTTGGCGTTGACCGCCTCGGAGACCTCCTCGATGATCGGGCCAGAGTTGCCGATGCAGGTGGTGCAGCCGTAGCCCACCAGGTGGAAGCCGAGCTTCTCCAGGTAGGGCCACATGCCGGCCTTCTCGAAGTAGCCGGTGACGACCTTGGACCCCGGTGCCATCGATGTCTTCACCCACGGCGGCACGGTCAGCCCGCGCTCCACGGCGCTCTTGGCCAGCATCGCGGCGGCCATCATCACCGAGGGGTTGGAGGTGTTGGTGCAGCTGGTGATGGAAGCGATCACGACGTGTCCGTGATCGACCTCGACCTCCTGGCCGTTGATGGAGACCGTGGCCGGGTTGGTCGCGCGCTTGTCGCCGTTGGTCACCGCCGGGGAGTGCTCGGGGCGGCCGGCCGTCTCGGAGCTCTCATGCACGTCGTGGGACGGCGCATCCGAGGCCGGGAACGTGTCGCTGAGCTCCTGGTCCACCGAGCTCTTCTCGATGCCGTTGCCGTCGACCACGTAGTTCTGCAGGTCTGCCCAGAACTGCTGCTTCGACCCGGTCAGCGCGATGCGGTCCTGCGGACGCTTCGGGCCGGCGATGGAGGGGACCACGGTCGACAGGTCGAGCTCGAGGCGCTCGCTGTAACGAGCCTCCATCGAGGCGTCGAGCCACATGCCCTGCTCCTTGGCGTAGGCCTCCACCAGGGCGACCTGCTCGTCGGAACGACCGGTCAGGCGCAGATAGTCCAACGTGACGCCATCGATCGGGAAGATCGCACAGGTGGAGCCGAACTCCGGGCTCATGTTGCCGATGGTGGCCCGGTTGGCCAGCGGCACCTGAGCGACACCCTCGCCATAGAACTCCACGAACTTGCCGACGACACCGTGGTCGCGCAGCTGCTCGGTGATCGTGAGCACGACGTCGGTCGCGGTGGCACCGGCCGGGATCGACCCGGACAGTTTGAAGCCCACGACCTTGGGGATCAGCATGGAGACCGGCTGGCCCAGCATGGCTGCCTCGGCCTCGATGCCGCCGACGCCCCAGCCCAGCACGCCCAGGCCGTTGACCATGGTGGTGTGGCTGTCGGTGCCGACGAGGGTGTCGGGGTAGGCCTGCAGCTCACCGTCGACCTCACGGGTCATCGTCACGCGCGCCAGGTGCTCGATGTTGACCTGGTGGACGATGCCGGTGCCCGGGGGCACGACCTTGAAGTCCTCGAAGGCAGTCTGGCCCCAGCGCAGGAACTGGTAACGCTCCTCGTTGCGCTCGTACTCGATCTCCACGTTGCGCTCGAACGCGTCCGCCCGGCCGAACACGTCGATGATCACCGAGTGGTCGATGACCAGCTCGGCGGGGGCCAGCGGGTTGATCTTGGTCGGGTCGCCGCCCAGGTCGACCATCGCCTCACGCATGGTCGCCAGGTCCACCACGCACGGCACACCGGTGAAGTCCTGCATGATCACGCGGGCGGGGGTGAACTGGATCTCGGTGGACGGCTCGGCGTTCTCGTCCCACTGGGCGAGCGCGTTGATGTGCTCAGCCGTGGTGTTCTTGCCGTCCTCGGTGCGCAGCAGGTTCTCGAGCAGCACCTTGAGGCTGTATGGCAGGTTGGCCGCCCCGTCGAGGTCGGTGATGCGATAGATCTCATAACTGGCGTCACCCACCTGGAGGGTGCCCTTGGCCCCGAAACTGTTGGTCGTGTCGCTCACGCCGACTCCTCTCAGATTTATCTTGACGTCAAGATAGTTCTATCACAGAACCGTCCTCAGCAGCCAGTCTCCCGCACCTCGGCGGACACGTCCACGCAAGGCTGGCCTAACCTCGCCTCTTACGGCGATCGCCACCCTCAGTCCTCACGACGATCGCCACCCGCAGTCCTCACGGCGATCGCGCCCCTCAGCCGGCGGTCAGTCGTCCTCCCGCTCCGCGCGGACCCGGCTGTCCGGGTTGAGGGTCAGCTCAAGCTTGCGCTCGGCCTCGGGCGGGCAGATGAAGAGGATCTCGTCGGCGGCCTCGATGACCTCGTCGTGGCTCGGGGAGATCGCCTGGCCGTCGCGCAGGATCGCGATCAGCGAGGTGTCCGGGGGCAGCGGCACGTCCCCGACGCGGGTGCCCACCAGCGGGCTCGACTCGGGCAGGGTCAGCTCGACCATGTGGGCCGCGCCGTGCTGGAACTCAAAGAGCCGCACGACCTCACCGACGGAGACGGCCTCCTCCACGAGCGCCGTCATCAGGCGGGGGGTGGACACCGCGACGTCAACCCCCCAGGAGTCGTTGAAGAGCCACTCGTTGCGCGGGTTGTTGACCCGGGCCACGGTGCGCGGCACCGCGAACTCAGTGCGGGCCAGGAAGGAGACCACCAAGTTGACCTTGTCGTCGCCGGTGGCGCACACGACGTGGTCATAGCTGTCCAGCTCGGCCGTGGTCAGCGTGCTGATCTCGCACGCGTCCCCGATGATCCACTCCGCGGCCGGCACCAGCGAGGTGCGCTCGGTGGTGGCATCCCGGTCGATGATGAGCACGTCGTGACCGTTGTGGATGAGCTCCTTGCAGATGGACACGCCCACGCTGCCGGCGCCGATGACTGCGACTCGCATGCTGCCTCCTCCCCTAGTCCTCCGGCCGGATCGTGTCCAGCCGGTGCTCGAGCTCGGGCAGGGTGCCGCGCCGGGCGATCAGGTGCAGCTCGTCGCCCTCCTGATAGACGGTGTCGGCGGCCGGCACCATCGCGTCACCGAGGCGGGTCACGAAGGCCACCCGGCACCCGAAGGTCCCCTCGATCTCGGTCAGTCGGCGCCCGATCCAGCGTGAGTTCACATGGATCTGGGACATCACCAGGGCACCGCTGGGGTCGAAGTAGTCGGGGGTGCTGCCCTCGGGCAGCAGGTGGTGCAGTGTCTGGTCTGCCGTCCAGCGCACCGTCGCCACCGTCGGGATGCCCAGCCGCTGGAAAATCTCGGCCCGCTTGGGGTCATAGATGCGGGCCACGACCCGCTCCACGCCAAAGGTCTCCCGAGCGACCCGGGCGGCGATAATGTTGGAGTTGTCCCCGCTGCTGACCGCGGCGAAGGCATAGGCCTGGGGCACCCCGGCGTCCTTCATCACGTCGCGGTCGAAGCCGACGCCCTTGATCCGCCGCCCCGGAAAGTCCGGCCCCAGCCGGTGGAAGGCCGCGGCGTCCTGGTCGATGACCGCGACCTCGTGGCCACGCTGCACCAGGCTGTGCGCCAGGGTCGCCCCGACGCGGCCGCAGCCCATGATCACGAAGTGCACGGAGCCGACGCTACCCCCGCCGGGGCCGGATGACGGCAAGGACCCTCCCGCCAGATGTCGTCGCTGACCCGGTTCGCTCCCTAGAGTGGCCAGCATGGAGTCCGGCAACCTGCTCAAGCGGGTTCTTGTGGGTCGCGCGCTGCGCACCGACCGACTCAACGACACCCTGCTCCCCCGCCGCCTGGGTCTGCCGGTCTTCGCCAGCGACGCCATCTCCTCCGTGGCGTATGCCGTGGACGAGATCGTGCTGACCCTCGCCCTGGCCGGTGGTGCCGCGATCTACCTGCACTCCTGGGAGGTGGGGGTCGGTGTCGCCCTGGTGATGCTGGTGATCGTCGCCTCCTACCGGCAGGCGGTCTATGCCTACCCCGGTGGTGGCGGCGACTACGAGGTGACCCGACGCAACCTGGGACCGGCCGCGGGGGTGACGGTCGGCTCCGCCCTGATCGTCGACTACATCCTCACGGTGGCCGTCTCGGTCTCGGCGGGCGTGCAGAACGCCGCGGCCGCCCTGGAGTTCCTGCGCGGCTATGAGTCTGCGGTCGCCGCCGGGCTGGTCGCCCTGATGACCCTGCTCAACCTGCGCGGGGTCCGCGAGTCCGGCCGGGCGCTCGCGGTGCCGGTCTATGCCTTCCTCGGCTCGATCGCGCTGCTCATCGTGGTGGGTGTCGTCCAGCAGGTCACCGGCACCCTGGGGCAGGCCGCCTCCGCCCGCTACGAGCTGCTGCCGGCCGAGGGTTACGGAGAGCTGACCACACTCGGCCTGATCTTCCTGCTGCTGCGCTCCTTCGCCTCCGGGTCGGTGGCCCTCACCGGGGTGCAGGGAGTGGCCAACGGTGTCCCAGCCCTGCGCCGCCCCAAGAGCCGCAATGCGGCCTCGATCCTGGCGGTGATGGCCGCGATCTCGATCACCATCACGGTCTCGGTGCTCTGGCTGACCCGGGCGAGCGGCATACAGATCGCTGCCGACCCGGCCCAGCTGCGGCTGGATGGGCAACCCGTCAGCGAGGACCTGGTGCAGGACACGGTCCTGGGGCAGCTGTCCAAGGTGGTCTTCGGCACCGGCAGCTTCGGCGTCCTGCTCGTCGCGATCACCACCGGCGTGATGCTCTTCGTCGCCGCCAACACCGCCTTCAACGGCTTCCCCGTGCTGGCCTCCCGCCTCGCCCGGGACCGGTTCCTGCCCCGCGGGCTGGTCAGCCGTGGTCAGCGCCTGGCCTACTCCAACGGCATCCTGCTGCTGGCGGGGGCCTCGGTCGCCCTGGTGCTGGTCTATCGCGCCACCGTCACCGAACTGATCCAGATGTATATCGTCGGCGTCTTCATCTCCTTCACCGTCAGCCAGATCGGGCTGGTGCGGCACTGGAACCGCCAGCTGCGCACCGAGCTCAGCGTGCGCCAACGGGTGGGGATGATCCGCTCCCGCACGATCAACCAGGTCGGCGCCACCGTCTCGGCGCTGGTGCTGGCCGTCGTCGTGCTCACACGCTTCACCCACGGGGCGGGGCTCTCCCTCCTCGGCATCGGCCTCATCGGGATGGGGATGACCATGGTTTACCGCTATCACCGCACGATGGACCAGGAGATCTCGCTGGCGGACGAGGGGGTGGACGCCAGCCAGGTCGTGCCCTCGCGGGTGCACGCCCTGGTCTATGTCCCCCGCCTGGACCGGCCGACGATGCGGGCCCTGGCCTATGCCCGGGCCACCCGGCCACCGACCCTCGAGGCGGTCACGGTCGACGTGGTGCCGGAGGCGACCGCCCTGCTGCACGAGCAGTGGACCGAGCGCGAGCTGCCGATCACCCTGCGCACCCTCGACTCCCCCTACCGCGAGTCGGTCCGTCCGGTGCTGGACTACGTCCGCCGGGTCCGCCGGGACCGTCCCCGGGACGTGGTCGTCGTCTATGTCGCCGAGTATGTCGGACGCGAGGGTTGGTGGGTCCGCTTCATCCGCGACCGGACCCTGGAGCGGCTACGCCGTGGGCTCCTGCGACAGCCCGGGGTCATGCTGGTGATCGTCCCCTGGCAGGGTGCCGGGCTGGAGCAGGCCGAGCAGGCGGCCGGGGAGGTCGACGCATGACGGCAGGAGCGGACGAGCTGGTCGTCGGCGCGAGCGTCGAGGTGGAGGTCGGTCCGGTGGCCCACGGCGGGCACTGCGTCGCCCGGCACCACGGGCAGGTCCTCTTTGTGCGGCACACGCTGCCCGGTGAGCGGGTGCGGGCGGTGGTCACCGAGATCGGTCCCCGGGGCCGGTTCCTGCGTGCTGACGCCGTCGAGGTGCTCGAGGCGGCACCGGGGCGGGTCGAGCGTCCCTGCCCGTGGTCCGGTCCGGGACTGTGCGGGGGCTGCGACTGGCAGCACGTGGACCTGACCGCGCAGCGGGCGCTGAAGCGTGCTGTGATCCTCGAGCAGTTCTCCCGCCTCGCCGACCTGGACCTGACCGCGCACCTGGGACGTGAGGTTGAGGTTGAGGCGGTGCCCGGCGACCGGGACGGCCTGGGCTGGCGCACCCGGGTCGAGTTCGCTGTCGACCAGGACGGCCGGCCCGGTCTGCGGCGGCACCGCTCCCACGACATCGTGCCCGTCGACACCTGCCTGATCGCCGACCCCCGGGTGCTGGGCACCGGCGTGCTGGAGACGATCCATCCCGGGTCCACCGCCGTCGACGTCATCGTGCCGTCGGTCGGCGAGCCGGTCGTCGTCGAGGTGCCGGACGGTCCCGTCCCTGTGGTCCGTGAGCGGGTCGCCCTCTCCGCCCTGACCCCGCCCGTGGGCGATCTCGAGCTTGAGGTGTCGGCCCGCGGATTCTGGCAGGTGCACCCCGGAGCCGCCCGCACCTTCGTGAGCACCGTGCTGGACTGGTTGGCACCGCAGCCCGGAGAGCGTGCCCTCGACCTGTATGCCGGCGTGGGTGTCTTCGCCGCCGCCCTCGCCCGGCGCGTCGGGCCGCAGGGGATGGTCACCGCCATCGAGGGAGACCGCGTCGCCACCGAGCACGCCCGGGACAATCTGGCCGCCTCCGGGTGGGTCGAGGTCGTGCGGGACCGGGTCGACCGTGCCACGCGCCGCCTGGTGCGGGCCGGCTCGACCGTCGACCTGGTGGTGCTGGATCCGCCGCGCACCGGCGCCGGACGTCAGGTGTGCCGGGATCTCGCGGCCCTTCGTCCCCGGGCGATCGGCTATGTGGCCTGCGACCCGGCGGCGCTGGCCCGCGATGTTGGCTATCTGGCCGAGCAGGGCTACACGCTGACGGATCTGCGGGCCTTTGACGCCTTCCCGATGACGCACCACATGGAGCTCGTGGCGGTCCTGCACCCGACGCCGTGACCCGTGGACCCGTGACCCGTGACCCGCGGTCAAGAGGTCCGCGGACAGGTGCCGTGATCGGGCGCCGGACTACTGCGGTGGTGCGTCCCGCCCGGCGTGCGCGTCCTCGGTGACCGGTGTGCTGCCGGTGGCGAGCATCAGCCCCATGATCACGATGGCGGCCAGATAGGCGGGCCACCCGAGCGCGATCTTGGCGACGCCGAGCCAGGCGACCTGCTCGGCGAGATAGAGGGGCAGCATGATCGCCACGCGCACGGCAAAGAGGGCGACCATCACCCAGGTCAGCCGCGAGCAGACCCGGACCATGGCGCTGTCCTGGCGCCAGGCGCTGGGACGCTCGGCAAACTGTGGGTCGCCGGCGGCGACGATAAAACCGACCGCGGGCCACTTGGCGATGATCGAGATCAGGGTGCCCACGCCATAGGCCATCGACGTCAGGATGCCCGGCAGGAAGGCGTCCTCCGCATCTCCGGTGCGCAGCGCAAAGAAGGCCGCGATCGCCGTCGCGAACATCGAGGTGACGACAAAGCGCACGGAGCCACCGATGCGCAGCCGGATCCCCAGCAGGATGATCGCCACACCTCCGGCGGCCAGCAGTGCTGGACGGACCTCGTCACGCACCAGCCACATGATGACGAAGGCTACCGTCGGCAAGGCGGTCTCCAGCGAGCCGTACCAGCCGCCCAGCACGTCCGAGACCCGCTGGCGGATCACCTGCTCAACGGTCTGCTCGACCTCCACCTCATGCTCAGGTCCAGGTGTCTGGCCCGCTCCGGGCGCCGGCTGCTCAGACATGGCTGGGCAGCATCTCGTAGCCCGGGTTGAAGATGGTCCGGCGGCCGTCGGCCAGCGTCACCCGTCCGGTCACCGTCAGGTAGGCCCCGGGTCGGATCCCCTCGATCGAGCGGCGGCCCATCCAGATCACGTCGAGGATCCCGGTGCCGTCATACAACTCGACACGCAGCTCGGGGGCCTTCTCCGCGGGGAGCACGGCGATGCTGTGCACCGTCCCGGTGACCGTGGCCTCGGCGCGCACCTGCAGGTCGCTGATGCGGGTGCAGCCGGGTCGGGCGCACTCGATCGTCAGCTCCTTGGCCTCCAGCTCGGACTGGCCCTGTGCCAGGTCGTCGAGCACGCTGCGCAGGCCCATCAGTCCTCCGGGGTCGTCCCGTTGTCCGGTCCCTGGTCCGCGGTCTCGGCCGGGCTACCCGCGGCAGCATCAGCAGCGGGGGCACCGGTCGGGGCGGGACCCGTGGCAGGAGCACCGGCTGCAGGAGCACCGGCCGTCGCAGCACCGGCAGCACCGGCCCCGGTCGCGGCGGCGACGCCCTTGGCCGCGGCAGCAGCCCGCTCAGCAGCACGGCGCTTGGTGGCCTCCTCGATCACACCCTTGGGCGCGGTCAGAGTCAGCACCTCACGCGGGGGGCGCGGGTCATCGCCGCGGTCGACGACCACGGCGCGCAGGAACTTGCGCACCACAGCCAGCTGGGCGGCGTCGGTCGCAGCCGGTCCATTGATCACGGCGCGCAGGAACCAGCGGGGTCCGTCGACACCGATGAACCGGTTGTGCGCGACGGCTGCCCGGCCGTTGGCGTCCTGGGTCCGCATGCGCGCCACGAGCTCCTTGCCCATGACGCCGTCCGGGTCGATCTGGGAGGCGCCACCGGCACCGGTGATGCCCTCGGCCAGGCCCTTGCGGATCTCGTCCCACAGGCCCTCGCGGCGGGGCGCCGCAAACGCCTGCAGCTGCAGCTTGGACCCCTGGATGGTGCAGGTCACGCCGGTGATCGCGGAGGACTTCTTGTCGACGTCGAGACGCATCTCCATGCCGGGGACGGCCGGGACCCGCAGGGCCCCCAGGTCGAGACGACCGCTCAGGCTGTCCCGTTCGGCGACGTCGAAGGGGCCGTCGTGCTCACGCTCCCACGGCCGGTCGACACCGGGCTCGCCCTCCAACTCGACAGGAGTGATCTCCTCCACCGCCTCAGCGGTCTCCTTCTTCTTGCGGCCGAAGATGCCCACGCGGTGTCAGTCCTTCTCAGTCAGGGTGGATGCGCGAGTGGTGAACCCGCTGGTCGTCGTCTCGTCGGTGGCTGGCGCCCCGGCCCCGAAGCCACCAGATCCTCCGTGCCCGCTCGTCCCCCGGTCGCTGCCGGGCAGCGCGGTCACCTCGGTGAAGGCCACCACGGAGACCGGTTGCACGATCAGCTGGGCGATCCGGTCGCCGCGGCGGACGGTGAACGGCTCGGTGCTGTCGGTGTTGAGCAGGTTGATCAGGATCTCCCCGCGATAGCCGGCGTCCACGGTGCCGGGCGCGTTGACGATGGTGATCCCGTGCCGTGCGGCGAGGCCGGAGCGGGGGTGGGTGAACGCGGCGTACCCGTCGGGGAGGGCGATCGCGATCCCAGTGCCGACCAGGGCCCGCTGTCCGGGCTCTAAGGTCACGTCCTGTCGGGCGTGCAGGTCGACACCGGCGTCACCCGGGTGCGCCCTGCCGGGGACCGGCAGGGCGTCGTCGAGCCGGTGCAGCAGCACCGGAACCTCATGGGTGGTCACGTGAGTCGAGGGTACCCGCATTCAGCGGAGACCCGACATCGGTGGATCAGGCCGCGCACTCGGTGCAGACGGGCAGTCCACCGACCTCCTTAGCGAGCTGGCTGCGGTGGTGCACCAGGAAGCAGCGCGAGCAGGTGAACTCGTCTGCCTGGCGCGGGAGCACCCGCACCGACAGCTCTTCACCTGACAGGTCTGCCCCGGGGAGCTCGAAGCCCTCAGCCTGCTCCGTCTCGTCGACGTCGACACTGGATGAGCTCTTGTCCGCCCGCCGCGCCTTCAGCTCCTCTAGAGAGTCCTCATTGATGTCGTCTTCAGACTTGCGAGGGGCGTCGTAGTCAGTTGCCATGACGAACCTCTCCTCTCCCGAGCTGGTGTCACAGGGTCTGGCTGATCCTGCGATGTGCGAATGGTCTGCGTGGAACGTCGGATGACGTTGTTTTGTGCCCGATGTCGAGCACGGACTTGCCTGGCCAGTTCTCAGACCTGGTGCGAGAGGACCCCCAGCCGCGCTGCCGCTGGATCCTACCCCGCCGTGTGTGTGCGTTCGCGGGGATTGTGCCGTATGCCGGGGGGCCCCGTCGACCCGGGGGGTCACCGCGCCCGTTTTCTGGCTGGTCAGTCCGCACCGCACGCCGCAGGTTTGGCGACCCGCAGGTTGGGGCAGCACCCCGGACGGCACACCGACGGCCACGGCTCGGCAGCCGGCCAGACCGGGCGCTGCGGCGTCTCGTCGCGGGCCTCGGCGGCGCGCTCCAACACCAGGTCGGCCAGGCCGGAGACAAACTGCGGGTCGATCCCGACGGTCGGCACGCGCAGCACCTCGATGCCCACCTCGGCGGCGGTCTCCTGCGCCTCGGTGTCCAGGTCGAAGATCACCTCCATGTGGTCGGAGACAAAGCCGATCGGGGCCATGACGACGTGCGTCACGCCCTCCTGGGCCAGCTCGCGGAGACGGTCGTTGACGTCCGGCTCCAGCCACGGCTGGGTGGGCGGTCCGGAGCGGGAGCAGTAGGTCAGTTCACCGGTCAGGCCCTGCCCGAGGGTGGCTCGCGCCTCCTCCGTGATGGCCTGCGACAGCGCCTGGTGCTGGGCGCTGTAGACATTGCCCTCACCGTCACCGGGACCGGAGGTGTCGTCCATCGCGTCAGGGATGGAGTGGGTGACATAGACCAGGTGCGGCAGGGCACCGGTGCGGTCCCGCACCTGCCGGGCTGCCTCGGTGACCAGGCGGGCGTTGGTCGAGGCAAAGCCGGGGTGGTTCCAGTACTGCCGGATCTTGTCGACCCGCACCGGCGTCCCCTCCTCGGTCAGCTCGGCGATCGACTCGGCGATGTCCTCGCGGTACTGCCGGCACGAGCTGTAGGAGGAGTAGGCGCTGGTGGTCACCGCCAGGAAACGGGTCATCCCCTCCCCCGCGGCCCCGCGCAGCGTGTCGGTCAGGAAGGGCTCGGAGTTGCGGTTGCCCCACAGCAGCGGCGTGGAGATCTCGCGTCGGGCGAACTCCTCGCCCAGCGCGGCCAGCAAGGCCCGGTTCTGGTCGTTGATGGGGCTCTTGCCGCCGAACGCCTGATAGTGCTCGGCGACGTCGGCCAGCCGGTCGTCGGGGATGCCCCGTCCCCGGGTCACCCGACGCAGGAAGGGCATCACCTCCTCGGGCGCCTCGGGGCCACCGAAGGAGACCAGCACGACCGCGTCATAGGGCTCGGTCTCCGCCGTGCTGTCCAACTCCACGTCCCGCTCCAGCTCGGCCAGGGACTCGGTCTCGTATGCCGACTCCTGCGCGGGTGCACCGGCACCACTAAGGCGCTGGTCGGCTCCCTCCTGCCCGGAGGTCTCCTGGCCGGGGTCGGCGGGGTCGGCGATCGGGTTGCTCATGATGGCTCTCCTGTCGTGCGCAGTGCGGTTGGTGCGTTGAGATCAAGGAGCACGGCCGTCATCCGGATGACAAAGACCAGTGCGACAGCGGCCCAGACGAGGACCGGGGTGAGGAAACCCTGCCAGTCGGCGAGGACGACGAGAGAGGCACCCACCAGGGCGGGCACGGCATACAGCTCGCGGCGCAGCACCTCGGGGACCTCGCCAGCCAGGACGTCACGCAGCACACCACCGCCCACGGCGGTGATCACCCCGAGGAAGACGGCGGCCATCGCCCCGGTGTTGTGCTCGAGCGCCTTGAGGGAGCCGCTGACGGCAAACAGGCTGAGGCCGCAGGCGTCGAGGATGCGCACGGAGCGGCCCACCAGCCCGCGCAGGCGGGTCTCGGACCAGGAGACGACCAGGCTGCGGAACCGGCTGTACCAGAGGAAGGTGCCCAGGCCGGCGGCGAGGGCGGTCACCAGCAGGCGCCAGTCGCTGATGCCGACCGGCGGCAGATCGCCGATGAAGACGTCGCGGATGATGCCGCCGCCGAGGCCGGCGAGCCAGGCGAGGACGACGATCCCGATGAGATCCAGGCCCTTGCGGACCGCCACGAGGCCGCCGGAAAGGGCAAAGACAAAGACCCCGAGCACGTCGAGCAGCAGTTGGAGGTCAAGGTCCTGGGTCACCATGGTGTGCCTAAGGTAGCTCCCGGCGCGGCGTGGCCTGCTGCCGAGGTGGGGTGAGAAGTGGCACAGTCGGACCACGGGTCCACACGAGGAGGGTTGATGGCACAGCTGCGGTTCACTGCTGTCCACGAGGATGGTCAGCACCTGGTCCTGTCGACGGCGGACGGCACGGAACTGCTGCTCCCTGTCGACGAGCGCCTCCGGGCTGCGGTGCGCACACGCGGCCCCGTGCCCGACACTCCCCCCAGCCAGTTGCGTCCGCGTGACGTGCAGGCGATGATCCGCGCTGGCCAGACGGCTGATGAGGTGGCGACGGTGACCGGCTGGCCGGTCGATCGGATCGCCCGCTTCGAGGCACCGATCGTTGCCGAGCGCAGCCACGTCGCGGGGCTGGCCCGTGCGGCGCACGTGCGGGGTCGCAGCGAGGGTCTGGTCCCGACCCTGGAGTCCCGGGTGCACGGCCGCCTGGCGGCTCGCGGGGTGGACATCGAGGCCACCACCTGGGACGCGACCCGACCCGAGGGTGGCAGCTGGACCGTCTTGGTCAGTTTTGTGGCGGGGCAGCGGCAGCGTGCTGCGTCCTGGCGCTTCGAGCCGGCTGACCGCACCGTTGAGGCACTGGACGACGAGGCGCGCTGGCTGAGCGAGGACGAGCAGTCGCTGCCGGGCAGCGCCGCCGGCAAGGAGCTGCTGGGCAGCCACGGTGTCAGCGAGGAGGTGGACCTGGTCACCAGCCTGCGGGAGCGCAGCCGCACCCGTGGACGCAAGCGCCGCACGCCCGCAGCCCCGCCCCTGCCGGGTGAGGCCGCGGTGGCCGAGCCGGCTGAGGAGGACGTCCTCCCGCTGGAGGACCTCGCCGACCCGCGCGAGGCGGAGCAGGGGGACTCAGCCGCGGAAACCGATAAGGACGCCGCCGCAGAGTCCGGCCCTGAGACGGACGCAGCTGGGCAGAGTGATACCGAGGAGCCTGTCGCCGCCGGCGCCAGCGACGAGCCGGCCGAGTCCGACGCCCAGGGCGAGGCCGACGGCGCCACCCCGCGTCCCGGCGCTCCCAAGCAGACGCAGCCGCGGTCGCGTCGGCGCCGTGCACGGGGCAAGACCACTGGTAGCGGATCGGGAGGCGCCACCGAGGGGAAGGACTCCCCCGCCGCCACAACTGAGCCGTCGGCTCCCCCTGCGGAGGAGGTCACGTATGACGTCGAGCTGGACTTCGACGAAAACTACGAGGTGGACCCGACGCCGCAGGACGCGACCCTGGCGGACCTCTTCGGTCCCGGGGATGACAACAGGTATCCCGAGTTGATCGACGACGACCTCGACACCGACGGCTTCGACGGCGCCGACTCTGACCTGCCTCTCGACGAGACGCCCCTCAACACCGACCGTCCGGCCGACGGAGAGGACACGGAGCCCACCGGCTCCCACGACTCGGCGGATTCCTCGTCCGGCGCTGTGGCCGAGGCGGACACACCGTCTGATGACGCTGCGGAGGCGGCTGCGGCCGACACGGACGACGCCTCCTCCGCCGACGCAGAGGATGATGCTGGGTCAGCGGCTGACGCACCGGAGCGTGGCGAGTCCAACTCTGAGCCCAAGCCTGAGGCGGCCACCGATCGCTCCACACGGCGCAAGGACGGCCGACCCGGAGTTCCCAGCTGGGACGACATCATGTTTGGCGCCAAGGACCGCAAGTAGCCTCTACATCCTTGTTTCCGACATAGTCCTTGGGCGGCAGCGACGATTGCTGACGGCAGCGACACAGATCCAATGCCCAAGTCGCTGCATTCCGGCTCCCTTCTGTTGTCAAGGGGTCGGGATCGGCTCTTTTGAGTGTGCGCCGGCGCTTGTCGCCGTCAAGGTCGTTCGTCCGGTAGGGCGCTCCACCTTGACGGCTCCGGCACGTCGGCGCGGGTGCTGAGGAGCCGGTCCCGGACGGGGCTTTCTAGGAGGCGCGGTGAGCGGTAGCGTCGTGGGTGCGGGTCCGGGAAGTGGCCGATCCGAAGTGCCGGTGTGCGGGTGCAAGCCGGCCGCGCTGGATAGCAAAGACGCCCCGCAGTGCCCTCCCGGACCCGCCTCCAGTCGTGCGTCGTCGGCGCGTTGAGCGTCGGCGACCAACTGCCGATAGATGGCGTCAGAGACCCGGCGTTTGAGGCAGCGCAGTGCTTCCATCGGCTTCTTGCCCTCGGTTCTCTTGCGCCGGTAGTACGCCCGGCCGTCGGTGTCCAGACGCAGCTGGGTGATGGCGGCGATGTGGATCATGTGGTTCATCCGCCGGTTCCCGGCCCGGGAGAGACGGTGCCGGTTCTGCTCCCCGGAGGAGGCATCCAACGGCGCGGTACCGGTCCAGGACGCGAACCGGTTCCGGTTGGCGAAGCGGGCGATGTCACCGACATCGGCCAGGATCCGCGCGGCGACCACGGGTCCGACACCGTGCAGGTCCATCAGAGTCGAGTCCCGTGCTACGACCATGACTTTGAGCTCGGCGGTGGCCTTCTTCATCTTGGCCTCCACCGCGATCAGCTCGGCCAGCTCCTCGGCCGCGATCCGCCGACGGGTCCTGCCCGCGATGTCCCGCGGTCGCACGCTGGCCAGCAGTGCCTTGGCCTGACCTGTGGTGATGTCCTTCTTGGCCTGCCCGGGCAGCAATTCAGCCAACAGCGCCTGCAGCCGGTTCACCACGGCGACTCGTCGCCGGGTGAGTGCCTCGCGCCGATCGGCCAACATTCGGAGCGCCTCCAGTTCACCGTCGACCTTCAGCACCCGCAACCCTTCGGTGCGGACCGCGACCATCGCGATCGAATGCGCATCCAGGGCATCGGTCTTGCGGTTCTGCCCGGTGTCGAACAACCTCGCGCGGGCGGAGAGTTTTGCGGGTACATCCACGACGTGCTCCCCGGCCTCCAGCAACCGTTGCGCCAGCGGACGGCCTGCACCGTTGGCGCCCTCCACCGCCCAGAGATGATCGGGCCACGACTTCACGTAGAGGCGCATCGCCGCGTACCCGGCTTGGTCGGTGCTGAACCGGCCCGCGCCGAGCAACTTCTCCTGCTGGTCGACGACCTCGATGGTTGCCGACAGTTTGTGGGGATCGACCCCGATGATGACCTGTCCCATGATTCTTCTTCCCAACCTGACGCTCGTACCAATGTGGACGGCGAGGTGGGCAGTGCTACTACGAGCAGGGCAGTCCCTTCTTGCCCCACGCCTCGTCAGCGGTACCCGACGGGCTGCAGACCGGAAGTGAGCCACACCCTGAGACCTGCGCGGGGTGGGCAGCGGCCGTATGCACCTGCAAGCCAGCGCGGCGGTCATGCTCGTGCCGAGCCGGTGGACAGGGCACTTGCAATGTCGTCCGTTGGGTCGGACGGGAGACCTGGGGCCTCGCTCCTGAGAGCCTGGGTTGCAAGCCAGGTTCCGCCAGGGGGTCTACGGTTGCTGGAGCGCCTGGTTACCGAAAGGAGTGGGTCGAAGTGCCCGAGATGAACGTGGACCTGTTGGTGCTCGGGTGGGGCAAGGGTGGCAAGACGCTGGCTGGGGTGATGGGACGGGCCGGTCATCGCGTGGCTGTGGTCGAACAAGACCTGAGGATGGCCGGTGGGTCCTGCATCAATGTCGCCTGCGTGCCGACCAAGGCGTTGATCCACGACGCCGACACCCGGCGTCCCGACGACCACCCACAGACCTTCTTCGAAGCGGCGGTAGCCCGCCGCGACAACCTCACCGGTGCCATGCGGGCGAAGAACGTCGAGCTGCTGGAGACCGTGGACTCAGTCAGCCTGGTGACCGGCCGGGCCTCCTTCACGGGACCGCGCCAGGTAGAGGTCATCGCTGGAGACCAGATGTTGCGGATCGCTGCCGGCGCGGTGGTGATAACACCGGTGCCGTGCCAGCGACGCCACCCATTGAGGGAGCCGTGCTGGGTGGACGCGTCCACAACTCCATCACCCTGCAGCACGTACACCCCCTACCTCCTCGGTTGGTCGTGGTGGGCGGCGGCTACGTGGGTCTTGAGTTCGCCTCGATGTTCGCTCACTTCGGATCATCGGTCACGGTCCTGGACCGCGGCACGCGTCCAATGCGCCGCGAGGACGCGGACGTGGCGGGGGTCGCTGCCGCCGCGTTGGAGGACGTGGGCGTCCAGTTCGTGACCGGCGCGTCCGTCACCCAGATCGAAGACGGCCCCACCACCGCCACGGTGACCTACACGGTCGACGGGGCACCACGCACGATCGAGGGCGATGCCGTGCTTCTGGCGCTGGGTCGCACGCCTGCGACCAAGGACCTCAACCTGCAGGCCGCCGGTATCGAGGTCGACGAGGGTGGGGCGGTCGTCGTCGACGAGCACCTGCGCACCACGGCGAAGGGCGTGTACGCGGTAGGCGACGTCAAGGGCGGCCCCCAGTTCACCTACATCTCCCTGGATGACTACCGCATCGTCGCCGACCAGCTCACAGGTGAGGGTGGCCGCTCCACTGCAGACCGGACCGTGGTGCCGTACACGCTGTTCCTCACTCCGCCGTTGGCCCGGGTCGGCTTGAGCGAGACACAGGCCCGGGAAGCCGGGCGCACCGTGAAGGTCGCGGTGAAGAAGGTCAGCGACATCGCCGCCATGCCACGCCCCAAGATCGAGAACGAGCCGCGCGGCATCGTGAAGGTCGTTGTCGAGACCGGCACCGACCTCGTCCTGGGTGCGGCGCTGATGCACGTGGACTCCCATGAGGTCATCAATCTTCTCGCGGTGGCCATGCGCCACGGCATCACCGCAGGCCAACTGCGCGACGCCGTCTACACCCACCCCTCCGCCACCGAGGCACTCAACGAAGTCCTCGGCTCGCTGACCTAAACCCCGCGAAACCCAGTGAATCCTCGGTTGCTGCGCCAGGAAGGACATGAGCGGCTGACGTGACCACCTCGCGCGTCTGCAGGATCAGCGCACGCATCTGCCGCGTCCCGTGCGCGTGCTCCGTGATGGCCGCTCCCTTGTCGGCGTGAGGCGGTTAACAGACCCAGTTGTAGGCACGTTCATCTTAAGTGAGCCATGTGATCAGGTCTCCGCTCTCGGACTCGAAGCGAGCAAGGCCGTCGGCGAAGACGGTCACGTCGCCGACATCGTCGCCTGGCCCAAGTGCAACGACAGCGGGAACGTAGATGCCGTGTGTCAGGGTCATCTTGGACGCTTGAGCCGGGCGCGCGTAGCTACGCCCCGTCGTGAACGTTCCGGGCGAGGCCGGGCCTCTTGAATTCTCATCGTCAGGTTCCTCACGCAGTGCGCGGTGCTCGTCCGGGAGAAGCTGGTACCAGGTGTCGCCGCTCAAGCCGAGCACCTCGTTGCCGCAGGCAGGGTAGAACACGACGTCGTCATAGACCTGCACGACCGTCCCAGGGGCGGCAGAACCACTTGGGGTCGGTCCCGCGACACATCACCGCAGCCGCCGACCAACAGCACCGTCACCAAAGTGGTCGCAGCGACACCTGAACTGCCGCGAGCCAGCCTCCTCTCGGGATGCGTCATAGCGCCGCGACAGGACGTGGGCGTCGGAGCGTTCCAGCAAGATTGTCGTCCCGGTCCCGGTCCCGGTACCTGCACACGCGGTAGCGCACACCGGCACGCTCGAGGGCTGCGGACGTCGGAGCCTCAGCCACGCGGTATCTCGCGCGATGCTGGGAAGTTGCTGCGGTATGCAGGTACGGTCGACCAGTTGACCTCAGCTGTAGGCTGGGTTAGTGACCTTCACGCGAATCACCGTCGACCCGGCCGTCATGGCCGGGATGCCTACCCTGCGCGGATTGCGGATCCCGGTAGCGACCGTGGTGGCGATGGTCGCCGACGGGATGACCACTGAGGAAGTGCTGGCCGACCTTCCTGACCTTGAGGTCGAGGACATCCAGGAGGCATTGCGCTACGCCGCCGAGGGACTGCGGGAACGACACCTGCCGTTGCAGCCGTCGGCATGAGGTTCCTGCTCGACAACAACCTTGCACCGGCACTGGTCGCACTCCTGAGCGCTGCAGGCTACGACACCGAGCACGTTCGGGAGCACGAGATGCAGTCGGCTCCCGATGAAGAGGTCCTGGAACTTGCCAGGCGGACCCACAGGATCCTGATCTCTGCCGACACCGACTTCGGCATGCTGCTGGCACGCACTGGCGCACCCGATCCCTCGGTCATCCTGATCCGCCGGAGCAGAGCACGTCGTGCCAACGAGCTGGCCGCGCTGCTCTTGGCCAACCTCGACCAGGTGAGCGAAGACCTTGCCCGCGGCGCGGTTGTTGTCGTCACAGACACCAACGTGAGAGTCCGGCAACTACCCATCCCGCCAGGGCATTAGATCTCCGAATACTCCTCCTGTCGACGCAGCATGGGGGCGTCGACAAGTGGCCAAGACGCACAACTCTGTACGTCGGCGCCATCGAGCCCTGCGGCATTCCGCCGCCTACGGACGCGTCGTTCCGCTCATCATGGGCCACCGGCGAGTCGCGCATGTCAGGCACTCTTCCGCCGGTCGTGACATCGCGGCTCCGATGAGCGGGATTCGCCTGCGGGCACGCCCCCGTGACTGTGCGGGTTTGCCCGTAAGAGTCCCGTGGTGGGCTTTGGGGAGTAGGTGTGGCTCCACCGGGTTTCCCTTACTTGACGATTGCGGTCATGCGGATCGATACGCGGACGCCGGGAAGCGACGGGCCTAACCGCGGCGTATTGCGCGCTGGAGGGTCCGTCGGGAGGACGGCAAAACCCCTTCCGGCGTCGCAACCCGTGCCCCGTGTCGCCCTACGCGTCCTGGCCATCACCGCCGTCATCTGGCACAACGACCACGCCCGCGCACCCGTCCTACGCTCCCTGACCGCGTACGGCCACTGACCCCCGGGAATCACTCATCTAGAGCCGTCGTGCCGAGGACCCTGTCCCACGTCCACAGCCATCCCTCGGGAACCCTCCAAAACATTTCCCTGTTCTTTAACAAAACTGGGTGTCCGCTTGGGAATCCTTCTGCCACTCTTTGGTCACGCTTCATAGCCAAGGTCCTTGGCAGCGTAGAAGGGTCGTCATCGACCCGATGTCAGAATGAACGGGGTGGCACAAGTGAGGAAAGAACGCCGAACACGATCCTGGTTGGCAGGGGTTGCCGCAATAACTGTGGCCCTCGGAGGTCTAACTGCTCCAGCAGTCGCACAGGATGCATCCCATGCACCGTCGGAATTTGCAGAGTTTGCAGCCGGACATACGGTGAACGAAGCTGGCTACCCTGACGCAGAGATACTTGCGCCGGCCAAGGGCACCGGGACCGTTAAGGCAAACAGTGCCGTCAATATACGGCGCGGCCCCCACAGCGGCTACTACTCCACGAACGGCAGCTACCCCAACGGGACGACGCTCACACTTTTGTGTAAGACTTTCGGCCAAAAGGTCACTGGCCCAGCGGGCACGACAAACCGTTGGTATAAGACCGCAGGGCGCAAGTACGTCAGCGGGGGCTATCTCGTCGTCACGAAAACGCCGGGAAACTGCACGGAGCCGACTGGAGATGACTATCCCTGGTCGGGACAGTGCCCGACTCCCCCTGGTGTGGGTAACGAGCGGGACACCTGGAACTATACGAAGGGCCAGTGCACCTCCTTCGTCTCCTTCCGCGCGCAAGGCAGGTTGGGCAAGAACCTCAGTGGCCTGGGGCAGGCTTCCGAGTGGAATAACAGGGCGCCTGCGAAAGGAATATCGGTCGGCACCATGCCACTTATCGGTGCGGTCGCAGTTTCGGAGAGCGGAACGTACGGTCACGTAGCTTATGTCACAAAGGTTAACTCCGACTTCAGTTTCACAGTCGAGGAGTATAACTACGTGGCGAAGTGCAAGCATGGAGTACGCGCAAACCTCACACTCGCGAACTCGAGCTTCTCGAGCTTCATCTACCCATGATGTAGCCGCGGCTAGCAGTCCGCTTTTTCGGTGCCCCGCTCGGATACTTTCCGAGCGGGGCACCCAGCACGATTTCCTTGAAGGCTTACCGGCTCTGGGGCTTGATGAACCTTGCAGTGGGCCCACGACCCGTCGCTGGTGAACATCTCGTGTCGGTAATGCTCGATGCGGGATCCCCGAGACTAACGCTCAGTCGATTTGGACGTTGCCGTCGATAGCATCAGAGGCACTATTGCTCACGCTGGTGTTGGCATAAAAAGGGTATGACCCATCCGGCAGAGGTGGACAGCCGTGACAGGAATTCTCGACAAGCCCACGGCGATCTTCCCGCCCACAGGCCTATGAGCGCTCTGAAGACAACCGTTTGCAGCACACAGGCAACCGGCGATCGTCCACATCAGCTCGCGCACGTCGCTGGCCTTGTCGCCATACTTGGTCGACTCGAAGTCGAGACCGGGGTGCAGTCGCAGCATCCACTCATCGAGGGTGAACCGGACACCTCGGCCGTCCCTGCTCAGTTCACGGGAGAGGGTGGTCTTGCCCGACCCGGCGAGACCATAGAGGAGGTGCACGTGTCCGACGGTCTTATGGAGAACGCGAGAAGCCCACCCGAGAGGACGACACATGGACGACACGATGACGCCAGGAAAAGCGCGACCGCCCTCCCTACTGCACCGGACACGGTGGCACTGATGCTGCTCCAGATCGCGCCGGGGGTGCTGGTGCATCAGAGCGCACTGCTCCAGAACAACACCCTCGTGGTGCAGGGCGCCACTGGCGTGCTGCTCATCGACGCGGGCATCACGGACTCCGAGATGCGCTGCCTGGCGGCCGACCTGCGTGAGCT
This sequence comes from Ornithinimicrobium ciconiae, assembly GCF_007197575.1. Classification (NCBI taxonomy): domain Bacteria; kingdom Bacillati; phylum Actinomycetota; class Actinomycetes; order Micrococcales; family Ornithinimicrobiaceae; genus Ornithinimicrobium; species Ornithinimicrobium ciconiae. The sequence goes on along the minus strand of NZ_CP041616.1, from coordinate 1,980,200 downwards.
GGGGCAGCCCGTCGTCGCGGGTTTCTCGACGCACCCGGACTGGGATCACGTGCTGTGGCATCCCGAGCTCGGCCATGCGCCCCGATACGGCACCGCGCGCTGCGCTGGCATCATGGCCGAGCTCCTTTCACAGCCGGACTGGCGGACGCAGGCCGCCGAGGGATTGCCACCGGAGATCGCCGGCGCCGTGCCCCTGGATCTGTTCGGCCAGCTCACCGGCCTGCCCGCGGGGACCAGGCACCTCCCGTGGGACGGCCCGCCGGTGCGGATCATTGAGCACCCGGCGCACGCCGCCGGGCACGCGGCCCTGCTGGTCGAGACCTGCGGAGTCCTCGCAGCCGGCGACATGCTCTCCGACGTCCTCGTGCCGATGCTCAACGACGCGGCCAGCACCGATGACCCCGTCGGTGACTACCTGGTCGGCCTGACCCGGCTGGAGGAGGTGGCCGACGATGTCGCGGCGATGGTCCCCGGTCACGGTTCCGTCGCGCGCGCCGACCAGGTGCGGGCACGGATCATCCTGGACCGGGCCTACATCCACGCCCTGCGCGACGGCACGACATCCGCGGACCCGCGGATCGGTCCGGCTGCGCAGCCCGGCTGGGAGTGGGTCAGCGACCTCCACGAGGGGCAGGTGCAGTCCTTGGCGCGCAGCAGGCAGGACGATGGCCCCAGCAGCAGTGCGTTGCGTATGCCGTAGCGCACGAGTCATCGACCCGTCCGGATGTGCGACAGCCACCAGGAAGGGTGACACTGAGTCATGGCGCGGGTGGCGGACCACGAATCGCCGTCAGAGGCTTATGGTGCCGGTTCGGTGGAGCCGCGCCAGATTCCGCTGCGGGGGTGGCTGCGGATCCTGCGCCGGGTGATCCGCCGGGTGGTGGACGACAAGTTCTCCCTCTACAGCGCCGCTGTCGCCTTCTTCGCCGTGCTGTCGATAGCGCCGGTCCTGCTGACCGCCCTTTCCGTGTATGGCGCCATCAACACCCCGGCCCAGGCCATGGACCAGCTCTCCGGACTCGTGGAACTCATGCCGCCGACGCTCGCCGAGCTCGTCGCCGACCAGCTCGTGTCGATCACTGCAGCATCCACCCACTTGCTCACGGTCCGCGGTCTGCTTGCCCTGGCGGTCGCCCTCGGCACGGCCACGACAGCCACGACCTTCCTCATCGACGCCCTGACCGTGGCCTATCGCGAGCAGGAGACGCGCGGCATGCTGCGGCGCAGCGTCCTGGCGCTCACCTTTGTGTTCGGCGGCGCACTGGTCATCGGGGCGGTGATCACCGCCAGCACCGTGGTGTCACAGGTCCTGTCCGATGACCCGTCCTGGCTGCGGGTGCCCCTCGCCACCGGGATCTGGATCGGGCTCGCCGCACTGGTGGCGTCCTGCCTGGCGGTCCTCTACCGGTTTGCTCCAGACCGCCAAGGCCGGGCGCGGTGGGGCTGGATCAGCATCGGTGCCACCGCCACGACCGCCCTGTGGCTCGCTGCCTCGGCCGGGCTCTTCCTCTACGTGCGGGGTCTGGGGACCTACGAGCGCACCTACGGCTCCCTGGCAGGGGTGGCGATCAGCATGCTCTGGCTCTGGCTCACCGTCCTGCTGATCATCCTCGGCGCCGCCTTCAACGCCGAGACCGAGCGGCAGACCGCGCGTGACTCGACCGTCGGAGCCGAGCGTCCGCCCGGGCAGCGTGGTGCCGTGGTTGCCGACGATGTCCCACCACATCCGGAGGACGAGAGCTGAGTCGCCACGGCGGCAACGAGTTCCCACGCCCGCCCTCGGCCTGCGCCGGCGTCAGAGTCGGTTGGCTCGACGTCGAACTTCAGGCAGAGCTCGCGTCCCCGGTCGTCAGCCGCGAGCCCTTGCGGCCCGGGAGCAGCACGACCAGCAGCCAGGCGACGAGCACGACGGCGATCACGCTCATCCCGATCGTGGCGTCGGTGGGCAGCGCGACGGCAATGCCACCGCCGATCACCCAGGAGAGTTGGATCAGGGTCTCCGAGCGTCCAAAGACCGAGGTCCGCATGTGCTCGGGCACGGTCTCCTGGATCACCGCGTCCAGGGCGAGCTTGCCGACCTGCTGGCACAGCCCCACGACCAGCGAGAGCATGACGATGGTGACCATGCCGAAGTTGATCGCGGTGATCACCGCGGCGACCACGTCGACGATCAGCGTGATGCGCACCAGCGCCCGCGGCGGCAGCATCTTGGTCAGTGACCCCAGCAGGGTGCCCAGTGCCGACCCGATGCCCGCCGCGGCCACCACGACGCCGAGCAGCAGGGCATAGTTGCCACCCCAGCCCGGCGGTGGTGACTCCCGCAGCAGGAAGGCCAGGAAGATCGTCAGGAAGCCCGAGAGCATCCGCAGACCCACGTTGGCGCGCAGGGCGGTGACCACCGGGGCGGGCACCCACCGGCTGCCCCGGCCGGCGACCTCGGAGATCGGCACCTCGGTCTCGCCCTTGGTCGAGTCGACCCTGGGGGGCAGCAGGATGGCCAGGACCGTGCCCAGGGCAAAGATCAGGAAGGCAAAGCGCAGCGCCCACTCCGCCCCGAAGTAGCCGACCCCGACCGCGATCGGCGCCGCGAGGGTCGCCCCCAGCGTCCCGGCGAGCGACATCCGGCCGTTGGCCTTGACCAGGGTCATCCCCTGCGGCAGCAGCCGTGGCGCCGCCGCGGACCGGGTCACGTTGTAGGCCTTGGACGCCACCAGGATCCCCAGCGCCATCGGGAACTGCCACCACGAGGAGGTGTCCAACGAGCTGGCCAGCACCAGGCACAGCACCGCCCGGATCGCCATCGTCGCCCCGATCGCCCAACGTCGCCCGTGCCGGAAGCGGTCCAGGAAGGGCCCCACCAAGGGGGCGATGATGCTGAAGGGCAGCAGGGTGAGCAGCAAGAACAGCGCGACCTGACCCCGGGCCTCCCCCGTCGGCACCGAGAAGAACAGGGTCCCGGCCAGGGAGATCGCGACGGCGGCGTCGCCGGCGTTGTGCAGGCCGTGCACCTCGATCAGCCGGGACAGCCCGGTCTCACCCGCACCTCCGGCGTGGGTCGCTTTGCGCGTGACGCGGTATGCCGAGTGGCCCACGACGTTGGTGCCGTGCGCCACCGCCTTGGCCCCCTTGGTGATGCCGTGCCCGACGGTGACACCGGCCTGGGCCACCTTGGCGGTCTTGGTGGGCTTGGGCCGGGCCGAGGCCCCGGCGATGGGCCCATAGCTGGCGCCGCCCTCCAGTGGGTGGTCGCGGCGCCACTGCTCCTGCTCGGCTCGCGCGGCCGGGTCCTCCCAGGAGGGCTGCTCGTCCCACTCGTCACTGGCCCCGTGGTGCCCGCCGGGGTGCTCGGCCTCGGTCCCGGTCATCGTTGCGGCACCGGGCAGACGTCAAGGTCAAAGGGCAGCACCTCGGGCGACAGCGACGCGGCCCGGGCCGCGTGCGAGGTCATCCGGCGCATGTAGTGGCGGCGGCAGAGCACCTCGTACTCGACCTGCGCGGCGGGCTCAGCGTCGGCCTCCCCCACGTCGCCGACGACGATCTGGTCCCCCTCGACAACCATCACGCCGTCGACCACGCGCGCGTTGTGCGTGGCGGTGCGCCCACACCAGCACAGCGCCTCGACCTGCAGCACCTCGGTGCGGTCGGCCAGCTCGATCAGCCGGCGCGACCCCGGGAACAGCTCAGCCCGGAAGTCCGCGGTGATGCCGAAGGCAAAGATGTCCAGCCCCATCTCGTCCACGAGTCGGGCGAGCTGCTCGACCTGGTGGGGGGTGTAGAACTGGGCCTCGTCACAGATCAGGTAGTCGATCCGTCGCCCGTTGGTGGCCTGCTCGACGACCAACTCCCAGAAGTCCAGGTTGTCGGTCACCTCGATGGCCTCGCGGGACAGGCCCAGCCGGGAGGACAGCACGGACTCCCCGGCCCGGTCCAGTTTGGAGAAGATCAACCCGGCCCGCCCGCGCGAGGCGTGGTTGTGGTCCATCTGGAGCGCGAGGGTCGACTTGCCGCAGTCCATCGTTCCGGTGAAGAAGACAAGCTCGGCCACGGCGAGCAGTCTACGTAACGGCGGGCAGGTGCAGGAGCGGGATCGCCATCTCCTCGCGTGTCAGCGATCCGTGGTGGCCCTGCAGCACCAGCAGCTCGGGCCGGTGGTCGCGCGAGTCGAGCACCGTGGCGTTGCTGCGCATGGCCACCACCAGGTCGCCGATCCGCTCGCTGACCCGGTCCTCGACCGCGCCGAACCAGCCATGATCGATCGCCTCCTGACGGCTGACCACCAGCGCGGTCTCCCCCAGCAGCTCGGTCCAGGCCGCCAGCACGTCCGGGGCGGCGCCGGGCTCGCAATAGGGCTGCGGTGCCCGGGGGTCACCCCCCAGATGCCGTATGCCGTGAGCCAGGTCCTCCTCCCAGGCCAGGTCGCGTCGGGCCGATTCGGGCGCCGAGACCATGCCGTGGTCGGCGGTGACGGTCAGCGACGTGCCCGGTGGCAGGCGGGCGGCCAGGTCGGAAAGGGCTGCGTCCGTGCGCTCCACCTCCTCACCCCACTGCCAGGAGTCCGGGCCAAAGCTGTGGCCGGTCTTGTCGACCTCGCCCCAGTAGAGGTAGACGAAGGCGCGTGGGCTGGCCGTCAGCGCGGCAACGGCGGCGTCGACCCGGGCAGACAGCTCCCGGGCCCCGCTGAAGACCCCTCCACGCTGCGCGGCCCGGGTCAGCCCCGAGCCGTCGAAGTAGCTCGGCCCGATGCGGGTCACGGCCACCCCGTTCGCCGCCAGCTGCTCAAAGACGGTGTGGTGCGGCTGATAGCGCTCCGGGTCCGGTCCCTCGTCCCAGGACAGGTGGTTGAGCAGCCGGTCGTGCTCGGGCATCAGCGACTGCCAGCCCACGATGCCGTGGGCGCCGGGAGGCAGGCCGGTGCCCAGGCTGCCCATGCTGGTGGCTGTGGTGGCCGGAAACCCACAGGTCAGCGCCGGTGCCGGGCTCTGCAGGGAGCGCAGGAACGGGGCGTGCCCGCTGCGCCGGCGCAACTGCTCCGACCCCAGCCCGTCGACCAGCACCAGGACCGCGGAGCGGGCCGGGGGCAGGGTGAAGAGCGGCTCGATGCCCAGCGCCGCGGCGGGGTCGGCCGCCACGCCCAGGCTGCGCGCGACGGCAGGGAGCACGGTGGCAAGCGACCCGGCATACTCCACCTCGAGGAACTCGGGGGGCAGGCCGGACACGTGGCCCGTCACCTGCCCAGGCGTGCCGAGAGCTGTCGGGCAAAGTCGATGGCCCGGGACAGCGCCTCCGGTCCGTCGGCCTCGGCGGTGATCCGCAGCGAGATGTCGTCGGAGGCGACCGTGCCCTCATAGCCGTGGTCGCCCTCGCAGGTCGGGTCGGCGCAGACGGCGGGCACCAGGTCGAGACGCGAGACGGTGCCCCAGCCCAGGGTCAGGGTCAGGGCCCGTCCGGACAGGCCGCCGGTGTAGGACGCGGGGTCGGGCAGGACGTGGGTCATCATCACCCCGCGCACCGCGCTGAGCGGCACGGTCTCGGTGGTCGCCGTCGCGAAGTGCCCCTGGGGCTCGCCGGTCTCGTGGTCGTCGGCGTGCCCGATCACCAACCGCTGCGGAGTCAGGACCAGCACGGTCACGTGCCGGCGCACGGCCTCCTCGTCCAGCGTGGTCTCCTGGTGGACCAGGTGGCCGACGATCTCATCCCCGGCAACAGCCGTGGCGACGACGTCGGTGACGAGGGCGGGCAGGTAGCCTGCGTGTTCAATGTCCTCGCGCAGTGCCTGCGGGAGGGTCATGCTGTCTGGCTGGGGCATGGGCTCATCCTCCCATCTCCCACACTTCCTGCTCGACCGGCGGTCCACAGGCCTGCTGCCCTGCCCGCTGCCCGATCGTCTGAAAGGTCCACCCGATGTCTGCTGTGGCAAGGTGCCTCGCCGTGCTGGTGGTCTCTGCCGCCGTGCTCACCGGATGCGGTGACGACACCGACAACCCGGCACCGTCCGAGACCGCGCCCACCGCCAGCTCCGACGCGACCTCGACGACGGCCCCGGCCGACACCGACGCGCAGACCGCGACGCAGCGCCCGACCGCAGCCCCCACGACGGCCGCGACGGCGTCCTCCCCGGATCCGTCCTCCGGTGCGACCGGCACCGCGGCGCCGAGCGCCCCGGCCCCGGCTCCCCGGCCGGCCGAGCCGAGCGCACCGCCGCAGCCCTCGGCGCCCACCAGCGCCCCCGCCGGGCCCAGCGACTGCACCGGCGACGCGCTCAGCGAGGACATCCTCGGGTTCCCCGGGGGCGTCAGTGTCTACTTCTGCGACGGCGACTGGGCCTATGCGGCCTATCCGAATGCTCCCGGGGCACCGGAGTTCATCGCCGAGCGGGTGGACGGACGCTGGTTCCACGCCGTCACCATCGGCGACCCCGTCTGCAAGGACGACCTGACCTCCCGTGGTGCTCCCCCGGCGATCGCCAAGCTGCTGCCCGACTGCGAGGAGCCGGCCCCGACCGCTCCCCCGACCACGCCGCCGCCGACCGAGCCGCCGGCCCCCGACTGCATCATCTCGACCAACCTGTATGGCGACACGGTCGCTGATCTGATCGCCGTCACCTGCGGCGACGCGACCGCCGAGTGGGAGCTGGCCGAGGCCAACGCGGACCCGTCCTGGAACGTGCCGTGGATCACCCCCACCGGGTGGGAGTGCTACGTCTCGCCCTACGACCCGGAGTCCAAGGCGGCCGGTGCCTGCTACGCCCCCGAGGGCAATGCGCAGTTCACGCTCTACGTGCAGTAGCCCTAGCGGCTGAGTGCGCGCCGGCCGACGTCAGCGCGGCCCGGGTCGGGCTGGACCAGGGCGGTGGCCCCCAGGACTGCCACGCCGCTGGGGTGCGCAACGACCGGGTTGAGCCGCAGCTGCGCCACCTCGGGCAGGTCGTCGGCCAGGACCGAGACGCGCGCCACCAGGTCGTGCAGCGCCACCTGGTCCACCGGGTCGGTGCCGCGATAGCCCGCGAGCAGCGGGGCCGCACGCACCCCGGCGACCATGTCCGCCACGTCGGTGTCGGTCAGCGGCGGGAAGCGGTGACTGACGTCGCCGAGCAGCTCTGAGGGCACCCCCGCGACACCGAACCCGACGACCGGGCCAAAGAGCGGGTCCTCGGCCGAGGTGACCTCCACGACCACACCGGTGGGGGCCTGGGCCTGCACTGCGATGCCCTCCACTCCGCGCTCGGCGAGCACGACCTGCAGGTCCTCATAGGCCGCTGCGACGGCTGCGGGTGTCCGCAGGCCGGTGCGGATCCAGTAGTGGCCCGCTGCATGCCGCAGTGCTGGGTCGGTTGCCTTGACCACGGCTGGCAGCCCGACGTCCTGGGCCATCCGAGCGGCGTCCTCGGCGTCGTCGACCGGGTGGGCCTGCCACAACGGGATGTCATAGGCGTTGAGCAGCTCGGTGACCTCCTCCACCGTCATCGCCCGGCCCTCTGGGCTGGCTGCCAGGACGCTCTCGATCGCGTCGTGGGCCCGCCGGCGGTTGATGCGCCCCGGACGAACCCGCTCACCCCGGTCCCGCCCGCGCCACTCGGCATAGTCGGTCGCGGCAGCCAGGGCGCTGACCGCGTCCTCCGGCAGCGGATAGGTTGGCAGCGAGCCACCAGGAGCGACCCCTCGCATCCCCAGGAAGGTTGCGACACAGGTCTTCTCGCTGTCGGCGACGACCTCCTCGACGGCGGTGACGATGTCGGTGTCGGGGATGACGATCGGGGGGATGAAGCAGGCGATCAGGCTGTCCACCCCGGGGTCGGCCAGCGCCGTCTGCAGGGCGGCCGTGAACTCCTGGACGGTGGCCGTCACCGGCAGGGCAATCGGCCCGTGACCGATGGTCAGGCCCCGCTCGACAGCAGCATCTGCGGTCAGCGTGCTCAGGGCGTCGGAGTTGGTGACGATCGCCGTGGCCCGGCCCTTCGGCAGCGGCTGGTGCACGACGAGCTGGGCGACGTCAAAGAGCTGGTGGGTGTTGTCCACCCGGATGACCCCGCTCTGGCGCAGCATCTGCGCGAATGCCTCCGGTCGCTCCCGGGTGGCCCGGACCGTGTGCCCGGGCACGCCGTGGTGCCCGGTGCCGCTCTTGACCACGATCACCGGCTTGACGGCCGACAGCTGCCGGGAGATGCGGGTGAACTTGCGCGGGTTGCCCATCGACTCCAGATAGAGCCCGACCGCGGCGGTGGCCTCGTCGTCGATCCAGTACTGCATCAGGTCGTTGCCGGAGATGTCGACCCGGTTGCCCGCCGAGGCAAAGGTCGACAGACCCAGGCCGCGTCGCTCGGCCGAGGCGAGCACGGCGATCGCGAGGGCACCGGACTGGGCAAACAGGCCCAGCGAGCCCATCATCGGCATCCGCGGTGAGATCGAGGCGTTGAGGCTGAACTCCTCGCTGGTGTTGATCAGCCCGAAGGAGTTGGGCCCGAGCACCCGCATGCCGTGCACCCGGGCGGTCTCGAGGAGCTGGCGCTGCAGTGCCGCGCCCTCCTCGCCCGACTCGGCGAAGCCGCTGCTGATCACCACGACCGCGCGCACCCCTGCGAAGGCGCACTCCCGGACCACGTCGGGCACGTCCGCGGCGGGCACCACGATGACGGCGAGATCGATCGAGCGGCCGATGGCCGAGACCGTCGGGTGGACCGACACGCCGGCGATCTCGTCGGCGGCGGGGTTGACGGCATACAGGTCCCCGGTGAAACCGCCCTCGCGGATGTGACGCACCAGGGCACCACCGACCGACCCCTCGCGCCGGCTCGCGCCCACCACGACCACCGAGGAGGGATGGAGGACCATGCGCATGCTCACCGCCTCGGCACGGTGCTCACGGGCCAGCTCGACGGCCCGGGACTTGTCGGTCGGCTCGATCGCAAAGCTGACCGCGATGACACCGTCCTCGAACTCGTGGCTGACCTCAAAGCCCGCGTCCTGGAAGACATTGATCATCTTGCGGTTCTGCGGGAGCACGTCGGCGGTGAACAGCTTGACCCCCGACTCCCGGCCGATGGCGGCCAGGTGCTCGAGGAAGACCGAGCCGATGCCCATGCCCTGGTGCTTGTCCGCGACGTTGAAGGCCACCTCGGCGGCGGCATAGTCGGTCTCCTCGAGCCGGTCGTAGCGGGCGACGCCGGCGATCTCGTCGCCAATGATCATCACCAGCGCCACGCGCTTGTCGTAGTCGACGTGGGTGAAGCGGTGCACGTCACGGTCGGAAAGCCGTCGGATCGGCGCGAAGAAGCGTAGGTAGATGGACTCCTCGGACTGCTGGGAGTGGAAGTGGTGCAGGGCCTCGCCATCCCCGGGCCGGATCGGGCGCACATGCGCCACCGAGCCGTCGGTCAGGACGACGTCGGCCTCCCACTCGCGGGGATAGCCGGGGGGCACGTCAGTCATGGGTCCAGCATGCCTGATCCGACCACGCTGTGTGTGTCGCCGCCCCGCTCATCTGCCGGGCAGCACCGCTCCCAGGCACGACCCCGTGGGCACCCATCCCCCGGACGGCACCCTCTCCCATGCGCGGCCGCCATCCCCGTGGGCACTCATCCCCCGGACAGCACAGTCTCCCAGGTGCGGCCGCCATCGCCGGAGCGCCACAGGGCCAGCTCGGGAGATGCCTGATCTGCCGTGGGATAGGCGATGACCTCACCAAACATCGTCACCTCAAGTCGCTCGGGGCGGGCCTGCGCGCCTGGCAGGAACTCCTCGGTGCTCCAGGTCTGGCCGCCGTCGGTGGTGAGCGCGTAGTTGCCTTCACCCACCAACAGGAGGTGGTCGGCGTGTGTCGAGGCCATCAGCGGGGCACGCTCCCCCAGCACGAAGGAGGGGACGGTGAGGTTGGTCGGCAGCCAGGTCCGGGCTCCGTTGGAGCTCTGCTGCAGCGCCAGGCCACGCTCGTCGTCGCACAACGCCCACAGGTGGGCCGGGTCGTCGGCCGAGGCGGTCACCGCGACCGGGCCACCCCCGCAGGAGCTCACCGCGGCGGTGGACTCCAGCCGGCCGTCCTGCAGGCGCAGCAGCGAGGTCACCAGGGCGCCGTCGCCGTGGGCCAGGACGTAGCGCTCGTTCCCCGCTCCGATGACCGCCGCCCTCCCGACCGGCCCCAGAGCCGTGACCGGGTCGTCGGTCCAGTCACGGTCCGCCGGGTCGGTCAGCACGGCCGCACCACTCACCTGCGGACAGTCTGCCGCGGAGGTGCACGTCCCGGGGTCGTCCACGAGCGTCGTCGCGAGCAGCACGTCCTCCCAGACCGAGATGTCGTCGACCGTGTCGCCTCCCACGTCGACCTGGGTCCAGGACCGGCCCCCGTCGACGGTGGCCCACAGCGGTGCCTTGCCTCCCCACACCCACCCGCGCTCGTGGTCGACAAAGAGCACCCGGTCCACCATTCCCAGCTCCGCCAGGTCGGCCGAGGGCGCCCAGGTCAGACCGCCGTCGTCAGAGGTGGCGAGCACCGAGCACCAGCCGTTCGTGTCGCAGGGTCGGGTCACCACGGCTCGACGCACCCCCGTGTCGACCCCGGGATCGGGGTCAGCGGTCGTCACGTCGGCGAAGCGCCCGTCCGAGGCGAGCGTGCCCTCCGGGATCTCAGTGGTGACTGTCTGCGGCTGCTCAGGGCCGCTCGGGTCTCCGCTGGCCGGCTCCGTCGAGCCGGGCGGGGGTCCCGCGAGGTCGGGCGGTGCGGCATCCGGCAGCAGGCCGGGGCCGAAGACGACGGCCAGGGCTGCGGCGGCCGCGACTATGGCGCCGGCGACGGCACCGCGACGCGGCGAGCTGGCCCGCCGTCGCCCGTCCCGGATCCGCTGCCAGGTGACCTCGTCCGCCGGCTCATCGCGCACCTGCGCGCGGTGAGCGGCGAAGAACTCCTCCACCGGGTCGTGACGCGCCTCGCCCGGCCGGCCATCGTCGCCCGGCCTCTGCTCATCGCTGCTCATCGCGCCTCCTCCAGCGTTGCGGCGAGACTCGACCGCGCGTCATACAGGTCGCGTTTGACGGCACCCTCGGAGCGGCCCACCTGCCGGGCCACCTCTGCCACCGACAGATCGGCGAAGTAGAACAGCAGCACCGGCAGGCGGAGACGGTCGGGCAGCTGCTCGACGGCCTCGCGGACACTGAGCAGCTGTGCCTGGTCGGGTCCCGGCAGCGCTTCCTCGGGCCCGGGCCGTCCCCCCTGAAAGCGCTCGTAGGCCTTGGCCTCCCGCCCGCGCTTGCGCCAGTGGTCCCGCACCAGGTTGGCGGCCGTGGCAAACAGCCAGGGCCGCGGGTCGTCCACCCGCTCCCAGTGCGACAGCAGACGGGTGAACGCCTCGGTCGCCACATCGTGCCCCAGGTCCCGGTCACCCACGAGGTGCGCCGCCCAACCGGCCAGCTGCCCATAGTGCGCCACGAAGACCTCACGGACGGCGTCCTCGACGGGATCCGCGCTCCGCTGCACGTGGCCTCCGATCGCACTGGCGGGGGTCAGGACTGCTGTCATGCTGAGTATGACGCCGGTGCGGGGTGCTCGGTTGGTCCCACAGACGCCACCAGTGACGCTGCGGCGTGTCGGGGGCCAGGGCACCACTTCTGCAGCACGGTGACAGCACATCCTTGCGGCACATCCAGCGTCAGCCAGGCACGATAGAGGCATGGAGTTCTCCCAGGTGGTCCGGTCCCGACGCATGGTCCGCAACTACGACCCGGACCGTCCGGTGCCCGACGACATCCTGGCCCGGGTGCTCGCCAACGCGGTGCGCGCTCCCAGCGCCGGCTTCTCCCAGGGCTGGGACTTCGTGGTGCTGCGCACCGACGAGGAGCGTCAGAGCTTCTGGGCGGCGACCACCGACCCGGGCAAGGAGGCGGACAACTGGCTGCGCGGCATACAGAAGGCGCCGTGCCTGATCGTCTGCTGCTCGAGCCCCGAGGCCTATCTGGACCGTTATGCAGAGCCGGACAAGGGCTGGACCGATCGGGACGCCGCACGGTGGCCAGTTCCCTACTGGGACATCGACACCGGTATGGCGGCCCTGCTCATGCTGCTGACCGCCGTCGATGAGGAGCTGGGCGGGCTGTTCTTCGGGGTCCCCGTCGAAAGCCTGCAGACCGTGGCGGCCGCGCTGGACGTCCCGGCCGGCCGCAACCTGGTGGGAGTCGTCTCCCTGGGCTATCCGGCACCGGACCGCAAGAGTCCGAGTTTGCGCCGGGGCCGACGCGCCGTGCCCCAGGTCGCCCACGCGGGTCGATTCGGGACTCCGCTCGAGCTCGCTGGGCCGCACTGAGGTTCGGCACATCCTCGTGGGGAAGTCCGGGGCGCTGTTCCGCGGCCTGGTGAGGTCAGTCCCGCATGTCGGACAGCGTGGTGAGTGTGTAGCCCTGCGAGCGGAGGGTGTTCACGATCGTCGGCAACGCCTGGGGCGTCGCATAACCCCCGAGGTGAGCCAGCACGATGGTGCCCGCTGGTGGTGCCGGAACCGTTGTGCGACTGACGATCTGGGCAGCCGTGGTGTTCGGGTCCCAGTCGATCGTGTCGCGTGACCAGTAGATCGTCTTGGTGTAGCCCACCTCCGCGACCCAGTTGCGCACGGTGGCGTTGTGCGCGCCGTAGGGCGGACGCCAGTAGGGGCTTGCCGGCATACCGGTCAGGGCCTCAAGGACGGTCTCGGCATCGGTGAGCTCGTGCTGGACGAAGGACCGGGTCATCGGCACCTGGCACGGGGCTCCGCTCGGCGAGCCGCCACCACCGCTGACCAGGTCGCAGTGGTGCACGGTGTGGTTGCCGATCTCAAAGAGCTCCGGGTGGGCGGCGATCTTGGTGATGAGCGCCCGTCCCTCGCTGGAGTTGGCGCTCAGGCTGGTCGGGAAGAAGGTCGTGCACACCTGGTTGTCGATCAGATAGTCGAGGATCTGGTCGGCTCCGTCTAGCCGCCCGCCCATGTCGAGGGTGAAGGCGAGCTGTTTGGTCGCGCCGGGCACGCTGGAGATGACCTGCTGGGAGCCAGCCGCGGGCCGGGTCCCGGACCAGCAGACCCCAAGCCGGCGCTGGACCTCGCGCGGGATCTCGTTGCTCTGTGCCGCGCTCCCGCCCAAGACGTATGCCGTGGTGGGGCTGAGCCGGTCCAGCTCGCTGCGCATCCCGAGAGGCAGGCTCGTCCCGGTCGACAGCAGGATCGGTCCGTGGGTCAGCGCCACGGCCGCCCCGGAGGAGAGCGCATCCGGCCAGCTGCGTCCGGTCGCCACCAGGACTCCGGGTCGGTCGGTGCCAAAGACCCGCTGCGACAGGGCCAGGGCCGTGGCATAGCGATCCGAGCCGGAGATCCGCTCGACCGTGGCGAACTGCGAGACCTCCTGGGCCACGGCGGCAGAGATCGCGCCTGTGCCACCGAGCAGCATCACGCGGTCGGGGTTGAGCCTCAGCAGCTCTGCCCGGGTGGCTGCGTTCAGCCGGGTCCGGGAGGTCAGCAACATCGGCGCACTCTGCACCCCGGCGGCCGGACCGCCGGCGAGGGCGTCGGGGAAGCTGGATCCGGTGGCCAGATAGGCGATGGTGGCGCCGCCTGGGAAGGCATGGGCCGACAGCGCGGCCGCAGTGTCGTAGCGCGACTCTCCGGACACGCGGATCGCCGCACCGGCGGTCAGGGTGTCCAGCTCCGCGCGCACCGCCGAGGAGACGGCCCCGGTGCCGCCCACCACGACGATCCGCTGCGGCTTGAGCCGCACCAGCTCCGCCCGCGTCACCGCCGGGACCACGGTGGGCGTGACAAAGAGCACCGGTCCCCCGAGCTGATCCGCAGCCGGGCCCGCCGCCAGACCGTCCGGGAAGTTGGCGCCGGTTGCGACGACGGCCACCGGCACCCCGGGTGAGAAGAACTCCCGGCTGACTGCGGTGGCGGTCGCATAACGGTTGGCTCCGGCGAGGCGTTCGACCGAGAAGTTGAGGTCTCCGGCCAGCGGGGCCGTCTCGGTGTCCGACCCGTTCGGGCCGGTGTCGACCTGGGTCGCACCGGTGTCGTGGTCGAGGTCTGTCAGGGAGCCTGCGGCCGACCCCTGGGTCAGGCTGCAGGCCAGCACAAGCGCCATCGCGACGGCGCCGGTCGCCAGTGAACGGAAGGTCTTCATGTCTGTGTGACGCCGCAGTGCGGCACGGGGTTGGCACCTCTCCGAACGTCTTTCGTCGGGTCATGGTCGATGGGCCAGCCATGTCAGACTTGCGCAAGGTCTTGCAGGAACCATTGCCTACACCACCAGGCGGGCTCGCAGGACGCCCCGGTGCTCCTGGTGCGACCTTCGCGCATTGAGGTGAACCCCAGCCGCGGTGTCGACCTGAGGTGATCACCGTCTGAGGATCAGCGCCCCGTCGGCCCCCTTTGGCCGGCGGGGCGCTGACCTGCCCCACGGCATACTGGGAGGATCCAGGTGAGTGAGGTGACTGTGGACGTGGACACAACCCGCTTCAGCCGGGACCCGACACGGACCTATCCGCCGCTGCTCGTGCGCCGGCTCACCGCCCGCGTCATCGACTCCGCGATCGCCTTCGCTCTGGCCTGCGTGGTCGTGCTGCCGTTGACCTTCAGCCAGGCGTCCGATGCGCTCCTGCTCGGCGGCTTCGACTCCTTCGGAGACCTCCTCGACGAGTGGGACCTCGGCACCGACCCGGGCGGCTCGATCGGAGCAGCGCTTGAGCGGCTCCAACCGGTGGTCCTGAGCACGGTCTGCCTTCAGGCGCTCGTCATCTGGGCCTACGAGTGGCTCAGTCTCACGCTGACCAGCAGCAGCATCGGCAAGGTGGTCACGCGGGTGCGGGTGACGAGGCACCACCACACCTTCGAGCCGACTATGGCCCCAGCCGTCCGGGCCCACAGGTCCATCCTCAAGCGCGCGCTGCGCATGGGACTGCGGGCCGGTCTCGTGGTCGGCGCCCCGGCGCTGGCCGTCGGGATGCTCCTCGCCGCGGCCTTCGCGGTGCCCGGCGCCGTCGACCTCGCAGAGCTGTTCATCGCACTGTCCATCGTGCTGCTCATCGTGTGGCTCACTGGTGGTGTTGGCCTGCACGGGCTGGCAACCGGCACCCGAGTCGTCGGCTTCGAGTGGCAGGAGCTCAGGCAGGAGGCCGGGTCCCAGATTGAGTATCACCGGGGGAACGCCGACGACTATCTCCGCAAACTGCAGGAGGCTGCCCGGACCCCGGGGAGCCAACGCGTGGCGCGCACTGTCGAGCACGACCCGCGGGTCGGCTCGGCGATGGCGCGCGGCACGACGGTGACCCAGCAGATCGAACAGCGTGGCCCACACGACCGTGAGTGGGTGCCTGAGACCCTTCGCTCTCGGGAGGGCCTCCAGGACGCTGCCACGACAGCCGCGCGCCACCTGCGAGAGGTCTATCGCGAGGAGGGGCTGCGCGGGGTGCTGGACTCGTTCACGCGGCGCCGGTCGGGACCGGGCGGGGCATAACCTGGGTTAGGCCAGGAAAGCGTCGATCTCGGCGCGGGTCGGGGCGGTGGCCGGGCCGCGGCGGGTCACCTTGATCGCCCCCGCCGCGTTGGCGCGCGTGCACGCCGTGCGCGCGTCGGTCCCGGCTGCGAGCTCGGCCACCAGCACACCGGTGTGGGCGTCACCAGCACCGTTGGTGTCAACCGGCTCCTGCGGATAGCCGGGCAGGTGCTCGACGTCGCCACCCGCGTGCAGGTAGCAGCCCTCCGGACCGTCGCGCACGATGACCACGGCGCCCTGCGGGAGCAGCTGACTGATAGCGGGCAACGTGGCCGTCAGTTCCTCGATCCCCGTCAGCTCGTGCGCCTCCTCGGCGTTGCTGGTCCACACGTTGGTGAGACCGAGCATCAACTGGCGGACCGCGGGATCG
Organism: Ornithinimicrobium ciconiae; assembly: GCF_007197575.1. Lineage (NCBI taxonomy): Bacteria > Bacillati > Actinomycetota > Actinomycetes > Micrococcales > Ornithinimicrobiaceae > Ornithinimicrobium > Ornithinimicrobium ciconiae. The sequence continues at coordinate 1,964,336 of NZ_CP041616.1, read as the reverse complement.
AGACCGGCAAAGGCCGCACCCGGGTCTAGCACCACGCGCACGCCCTCGTCCAGCGAGTCAAGCCACTCCAGCAATGGGTCACGCGTGGGCTCCAACAGGCTGTAGCCCGTCACGCAGACCAGGTCACCGGCCACCGGCGTCGAGGAGCCCAGGCTCTCCGGGGTAATCCGCCGCTCCGCGCCCAGGGTCGTGACAAAGGTCCGCTCGGCAGTCGGCTCGATCATGACGACACAGACGGCGGTGTCGGCGTCCGCCACCGGCGCCGCCGACAGGGTCACACCCTCGCTGGCGAGCGCCTCACGGATCAGATCGCCATTGGGGCCGCTCCCGTGGGCCCCGGCATGCACGGCCTGGGCACCGGAGCGGGCCGCGGCGGCGAGCACGCTCACCGAGCCCCCGGCATACCGGGTGAAGGACTGTGCCATCACGTTGCCGCCGCGCCGGGGAATGGCGCCGACCTCCACGACGAGGTCGACGAGGGCCTGGCCGGTGTGGATCACCCTGGTCACGAGGGTGACCCTAGGCCACATCGCTGTGACAGGACAGAACGGACGCGCCATGGAGTTTCTCCCCCTGATCCTGCTGGTGTCGGCGTGCGTGGGACTGACCGCCATCGCGCGACGGCTCGGCTGGCCCGCGCCCCTGCTCGTCACCGGGGTGGCCCTCGTCGTCGCCGGGCTCCCTGGCGTCCCCGAGTTCGAGATCGACCCGCACGTCATCCTGACGCTCGTGCTGCCGCCGCTGCTCTACTCGGCGGCGCTGGATGTGTCGCTGATCAACGTCACCCGCAGCCGCAAGCACATCACTCGCCTCGGCATGGGCCTGGTGGCGCTGACGGCCGCGGTGGTGGGGTTGACGGCATACTGGCTGGTGCCCGACATGAGTCTGCCCGCCGCACTCCTGCTGGGCGCGATCGTCGCCCCGCCAGACGCGGTGTCCGCCGCGGCGATCGGTCGGCGGCTGGGCCTGCCCCGGCACGTCATGACGGTGCTGTCCGGGGAGAGCCTGATCAACGACGCCGCGTCGCTCACCCTGTTCAAGGTCTTCCTGCTCGTCGTCGGCGGCACCTCGCTGACGCTGCTGGACGACCTCGGGATCTTCGCCCTGGCCGTGGTCGTGGGGGTCCTCGTGGGCCTGGCGCTCGGCGTCATCTTCCACTGGATCCGGATGCGCGTCACTGACCCCGTGACCGAGACGATGCTGGGTCTGCTGGTGCCCTTCCTGGCCTACATCAGCGCGGAGGAGCTCGGCGGCTCGGGCGTGCTGGCCGTGGTGGCGGCCGGTCTGTGGATCGGGTTCAACTCACCCAAGACGGGGTATGCCGCGCGCCTCACCGAGCGTCCCGTGTGGTCGGCGATCGACCTGCTGCTCGAGGGGGTCGTCTTTGCCCTCATCGGTCTGCAGATGAAGTCGATCGCCGAGTCGCTGGCCGCCAGCGACCGCGACGTCTGGAGCACCGTGCTGGTCGCGGTCGTCATCCTGGTCGTCGTCATCCTGATCCGGCCGGCGTTCATCTTCACGACCTACTACGCCTCCCGCTCCCAGCAGGCTCGGCGGAAGCGGGGCCGGGAGCGGCTCGAGGCACGCTCGCGGACCCGGCGGCGGGGCCGCAGCCGTGCCGGGTCGGCCCTGCCGACCGCCCTTGTGGAGGAGCCCGAAATGACCTGGCGCGAGCTCACGGTGATCTCCTGGACGAGCATGCGCGGGGTCGTCAGCCTGGCGGCCGCCGCCGCGGTGCCGGTCATCACCGACTCCGGCATCCCGGTGCCCGGTCACGACATCATCGTCTTCGTCGCGTTCTTCGTGACCATCGGCACCCTCCTGCTCCAGGGGCTGACGCTGCCGATGGTCATCACCCGCCTGGGGTGCGCGATCTCGGGCAGGAGCCGCGCGACCGTCAGGAGCAGCGTGACGTGCTCGCCATCACGATGACCGAGGGCGTGGACTACCTCGAGGCCAACCAGGAGATGCTGTCTCAGCACTATGACCCCAAGCTCATCACCCTCCTGCTCAGCTCGATGAGTCTGCGTCTGGCACGTCAGGAGGACGACGCCCGGGCGGAGGAGCAGGAGGACCGCGGCCTGGACCGGGCGGCCCAGCAGCAGCGGCTCGAACTGCGCCGCAAGATGATCCGCCACCAGCGCGACATCCTGGTCCGCGAGCGCGACCGGGGCACCATCGATGAGGAGGTGATGCGCGACGTGCAGCGTGGTCTGGATGCCGAGGAGCTCGCGCTGGACACCTCGCTGCTGCACTGGGACCGCGTCTGAATCATCAGCAAAACCACTCTGAAAATGCGTTCGTCGCCGGCAAAACCACTCTGAAAATGCGGGCGCGGGCAACAGAACCCCTCTAAAAAGGGGGGTGAGGCGTGCCCTGCCCTGATCGGCTGCGTTCACGACATACGATCGAAGGCGATCCACCCGCACCCGAGACCCCCACGGAGACTGCAGAGCATGGCGCGCCGCACCCCACCTGGACCGGACCTGTTCGACGTCGAGCAGAAGATCGTCGACATCGATGTCCGGGACGAGATGCAGGGAGCCTTCCTGGAGTACGCCTACTCGGTGATCTACTCCCGGGCCCTGCCCGATGCCCGGGACGGGCTGAAGCCGGTGCAGCGACGGATCCTGTTCGGCATGCACGAGATGGGCCTGCGCCCGGACAAGGGCCACGTCAAGAGCTCGCGCGTCGTGGGTGACGTGATGGGTAAGTACCACCCGCACGGTGACACCGCGATCTATGACGCGCTGGTGCGGATGGCCCAGCCGTTCACGATGCGCCTGCCGCTGGTCGACGGGCACGGCAACTTCGGCTCCCTCGACGACGGCCCGGCCGCCAGCCGCTACACCGAGGCCCGCCCGGCCCCGGCGGCGCTGCTGATGACGGCCAGCCTGGACGAGGAGACCGTCACCTTCGTCCCCAACTATGACGACCAGCTGATGCAGCCCGAGGTGCTGCCGGCGGCCTTCCCCAACCTGCTGGTCAACGGTGCGTCCGGCATCGCCGTCGGCATGGCCACCAACATGGCCCCGCACAACCTGGGTGAGGTCATCGGCGCGGCACGCCACCTCATCTCCCACCCGGACGCGAGCCTGGATGACCTGATGCGTTTCGTGCCGGGACCGGACCTGCCACTCGGCGGACGGATCGTCGGGCTGGACGGGATCCGCGACGCCTACGAAACGGGCCGCGGCTCGTTCCGCACCCGCGCCACCGCCAAGATCGAGAGCATCACGGCCCGCCGCAAGGGCATCGTGGTCACCGAGCTGCCCTATCTCATCGGCGCCGAGAAGGTCATCGACAAGGTCAAGACCCTCGTGCAGTCCAAGAAGCTGCAGGGCATCTCCAATATCACCGACCTGACCGACCGCACCAAGGGCCTGCACCTGGTGATCGAGGTCAAGAACGGCTTCAACCCCGAGGCGGTGCTCGCCCAGCTCTACAAGCTCACCCCGATGGAGGAGAGCTTCGGCATCAACAACGTGGCCCTGGTCGACGGGCAGCCGCGCACGCTGGGCCTGCGTGAGCTCCTCTCGGTGTATGTCGAGTTCCGCACCGACGTGGTGCGCCGCCGCACGGCCTACCGCCTGCGCCGCAAGGAGGAGCGCCTGCACCTGGTCGAGGGGCTGCTCATCGCCATCCTGGACATCGACGAGGTCATCCAGCTCATCCGGGCGGCCGACGACGTGGCCACCGCCCGGGAGCGGCTGATCCAGGTCTTCGACCTCTCCGAGCTGCAGGCCAACTACATCCTGGATCTGCAGCTGCGCCGGCTCACCAAGTTCTCCCGCATCGAGCTGGAGACCGAGCGCGACGAGCTGGTGCGGGAGATCGAGCGCCTGCGCGCACTGCTCGAGGACCACCAGCTGCTGCTCAACCTCGTCTCCGACGAGCTGGCCCAGGTCGCCAAGGAGCACGGCACCCCCCGGCGCACCGTCCTGCTGGAGTCCGACGGGATCTCCGCGACGGCCGCGGCCACCACCCCCCTGGAGGTGGCCGACGACCCGTGCTGGGTGCTGCTGTCCTCCACCGGGCTGCTCGCCCGCACCTCCACCGACGAGCCCCTGGGCACCGGCGGGGCACGCCGCAAGCACGACGTGATCGTCTCCGCGGTCAGGACCACCGCCCGCGGCTCGGTCGGCATCGTCACCTCCGACGGCAGCATCGTGCGGCTCAGCGCCCTCGAGCTGCCCACCCTGCCACCGACCAACGGCGCCCCCACCCTCTCCGGCGGTGCACCGCTGGCGGCGTTCGTGGACCTGCCCGCCGGTGCCCTGCCCCTGGCGCTGTGCTCCCTCTCCGACGCCGGACCGGGCCTGGCCCTGGGCACCAGGGCCGGCGTCGTCAAGCGGGTCAACCCGGACTATCCGGGCAACAAGGACGAGTTCGAGGTCATCTCCCTCAAGGACGGTGACGAGGTCGTCGGCGCCGTCGAGCTGACCACCGGCACCGAGGACCTGGTCTTCGTCACCGACGACGGCCAGCTCCTGCACTTCGGCGCGGACCTGGTGCGCCCGCAGGGCCGCACCGGTGGCGGCGTGGCCGGCATCAAACTCTCCTCCGGCGCGGCCGTGGTCGGCTTCTGGGCGCTGGACCCCGCCGCAGACAACGTGGTGGTCACCGTGTCCGGCTCCTCCGGGTCACTGCCCGGCACCCAGACCGGCGCCGTCAAGGTCACCCCGTATGCCGAGTACCCCGCCAAGGGCCGCGCCACCGGAGGCGTGCGCTGCCACCGCTTCCTGCGCGGTGAGGACACCCTCCTGCTCGGCTGGGCGGGCGCCGCTCCCCCGCTGGCTGCCTCCGGCAACGGGGCCGCCGTCGACCTGCCCGAGGCCACCGGCAAGCGCGACGGCTCCGGCACCCCCGGGACCGTCCCCATCACGCAGGTGGCGAGCGGGTCGGTCTAGCCGTCGGTGGCCGACTCGTCATCCGGCCCCTCGGCCGGGTCGCGCTGGTTCACTCCCTCCTGAGCGGGTGCCTTCTCCTGCGACAGGTTCGCGTCGGTCTCCGGGTCCTGGCGCGGGTCGTAGGGCTGCCCGGAGGCCACGTCCTGGTCCGCGGAGGGGATCTGGCCGCTGTCGTCACGGCCGGACGTTGCCTCGTCCGGCTCCTGGTGCCCGTCTGGTGTCGTGTCACTCATCTCCTCAGCGTCGCACCGACCGGGACGGACTGCGCGCTGGCGACCCCCGGCGGACGGCCGGAGCCGGGTCAGGCAGGATCAGACCATGCCTCTCGTTGCTCGCGTGGACGCACCGGGGGTGGTCTGCCTGACGTGGAGGCTGTCCACCCGCCCTGCTGCTGTATGGCGGCATCTCACCGACGTGGACCGCCTTCCGGAGTGGCTCGGGCGGCGCCAGGACGGCTCGTTCACCGCGGGCGACCACCTGGTCGTCGACCACGGGGACGGCTATCTGTGCCGCAGTGACGTCCTGGTCGCACAGGACGGCCGGTCCCTGGCCATGTCGTGGCAGTTCCCCGACGAGCCCCCGTCACGGGTCACCATCGAGCTGGAGACGGTGCTGCCCGACGACGCGATGCCGGACGGAGCCACGGACCTGCACCTGGAGCACCATGAGCTCGCCGATCTCGCGGGGTCCTACCTGCCCGGGTGGATCACCCACCTCACCTACTTCGAGGCGTCCCTGCACGGCGAGCCCCTCCCGACGGGCTCCTTCTGGCGGCTGTACGAGACGCACGACCGACTGACCACGAGGAGCTAGCGGATGCCTCCGGAGCAGCCCTCGAGCAAGCCCGGCCCGTCGGCGCGGGAGATCACGGCTTTCTTCTCCCGGCGGTGACCCGCGCGCCCTCAGCCCTCCTCGTCCGTGAGCAGGTCGCGCACCGCAGCCTCGACCGCCCGCTGCCGACGCACGGGGGTGCGCCCGGTGGCCCTGGGCACCGAGACCGTCTCGCCCTCCACATAGTGATCGATGACCCGGGGGTCGATATAGGAGCCCTTGGCGATGGTGGGTGTGTTGCCGAGGAACTCGGAGACCTCCTCCACCGCAGCCTTCACCGCCCGGCGCCGCGAGGCCAGCGTGTCGCCCGGCTCCGGTGAGCTCGCCAGGGCCACCGCGGCGTGGACGGTGGCGTGCCAGGTGCGAAAGTCCTTGGCCGTCAGCCGTCCGTCAAACAGCTCGGCCAGATAGGCGTTGACCTCGTCGGCGTCCAGGTCGTGCCACCCGTTGTCCCCGCGGTATGCCAGCACCCGCTGGGAGCCGGTGCGCCGGCGCCGCATCTGGCGCAGCGCGGTCGTGACGTCCTCGTCCTCGATCGCCAGCTCCTGCGTGATCCCGCCCTTGCCGACGAAGCAGAACCGGAGCCCGCCCCGGACCGATCGCACGTGCTGACGCTCCAGCGTGGTCAGCCCGAACGAGCCGTTGAGATCGGTGTAGACGTCGTGCCCGATGCGGAAGTAGCCCAGGTCGAGCATCCGGACCGCCGTCGCGCAGGCGCGTTCGAGCGGCATGCCCTCTCGCCGCAGATCGCGGGTGACCCTGCGCCGCGCGTCCGGCAGCACCTCGGAGGCCTCCACGATCCGCTCGAACTTCAGCTCGTCCTGCTTCTCGCGCCAGTCGGGGTGATAGAGATACTGCCGGCGCCCGGCGTCGTCGGTGCCGACGGCCTGGACGTGGCCGTTGGCATGCGGGCAGATCCACACGTCCTCCCAGGCGGGTGGGATCGCCAGCGCCTTGAGGCGCTGGGCCTCCTCGGCGGGCAACCGTTCACCGTCCTCGTCGAGATAGGTGAAGCCCGTCCCGGCCCGTCGGCGGGTCCACCCGGCGTCGTCGGGTGCGACCTTGCGCAGTCTGACCATGATGAAGTATGCCGTCAGGCAGGCCGGGGTCGGCAACTCGGCGGGGACCGGAGAGGCGCCTCAGTGGCGAGCCAGGATTGCGGCGACGTCTGCGCCTGCCGGCAGCACGCCATACTGGCCGCCGCGGTCCTCCCCAAGCCGGGCGGCGACAAAGGCGTCCGAGGAGTATGCCGGGGCGTGCCGGATCATCAGGCTCGCCTGGAGCGCCAGGGCCAGGGCCTCCGTGAGTCGGCGCGCACCGGCCTGCAGCACCGCCGGGTCCTGGCCGCGCGTGGCGGCGAGCAGGGCACGGACCCGCCCGAGGTGGGCGTCATAGTCGCGGTGGGTCCCCTCGGCGAGCGCCAGCTCGGTCAGCAGCGCCTCCACGGTCTCCGGCTCACGACCCATGGCCCGCAGGACGTCGAGGGCGATGACATTGCCCGACCCCTCCCAGATGGCCATCACCGGCTGCTCCCGATAGCGCATCGCCAGCGGGAAGTCCTCGGTGTAGCCGTTGCCGCCCAGGCACTCCAGCGCCTCGTAGGCGTGGTGCGGGCCGCGCTTGCAGATCCAGTACTTCGCCACGGCCGTGGCCAGTCGGGCGAACAGCACGTCCTGCTCGCTGGCGTCGTCCTCGTGGGCCTGGGCCAGCCGCAGCGAGGTGAGCGTCGCGGCCTCCGACTCCAGCGCCAGGTCCGCGACGACCGCGCTCATCGCGGGCTGGTCGATGAGCTTGGCGCCGAAGGCCGAGCGGTGGCGCACGTGCCAGAGCGCCTCGGCGACCGACTGGCGCATCCCGGCCGTGCTGCCGAGGACACAGTCCAGGCGGGTGCGGGCGACCATCTCGATGATGGTGCGCACCCCGCGTCCGGGCTCGCCCACCAGGTGTCCGACGGTGCCGTCCAGCTCGATCTCGGCGGAGGCGTTGGACCGGTTGCCGAGCTTGTCCTTGAGCCGCTGGATGCGGAAGACGTTGTGGGTGCCGTCCTCGAGCACGCGCGGCACCAGCAGGCAGCTCAGTCCCTCCTCGGCGCCGGCTCGGGAGGTCTGGGCCAGCACCAGGAAGGCGTCCGACATCGGCGCGGAGCAGAACCACTTGTGCCCGGTCAGCAGGTAGTCGTCGCTGCTCGCTCCATCCTCATCCTCGGTGCCCGCCCCTGCCGCTCCTCCCGCAGTTCCTCCGACGTGCACCCCACGGGTGAGGTTGGCGCGCACGTCCGAGCCGCCCTGCTTCTCGGTCATCGCCATGCCGAACAGCGCCCCGGGCTTGTCCGCCGCAGGGCGCAACCGGCCGTCATACGCGGTCCCGTAGGCCCGCGGCAGCCACCGGTCGGCCAGCGCGGGGCTGTGCCGCAGCGCGGGCACGACTGCGTGGGTCATCGAGACCGGGCAGGCGTGACCGGGCTCGATCTGGGCGAAGAGCATGAAAGTCGCCGCCCGGGCCACGTGCCCGCCTGCTCGCGGGTCGGCCCAGGCGCTGGTGTGGGCGCCGTGCGCCACGGCCGCACCGATGATGCGGTGGTATGCCGGGTGGTAGTCGACCTGGTCGATGCGCTGGCCCCAGCGGTCGTGGGTGCGCAGCACCGGCGCGCTGCTGTGGGCTGCCCGCGCATCCGCCTGGAACCCGGCCGAGCCGACCAGCTCGCCGACCGATTCCAACTGCGGCACGGCCCAGCCTGCGCCGAAGGTCGACACCGCCTCGGAGAGCACGGTGTTGCTGCGGAACTCGTTGACGCCGACCCGTGGCGGCACCTGGTTGAGCACCTGATGTGTCACGCGCGGCCGCGGCCCGGTGACCGGCTCCGGGTCCTCGTGCGTGAGGACGGTCAGCGGTCCCTCCGCCGAGGTGGGGGCCTCGAAGTGGTCGTAATGGCGCGCGGAGAGGTCATCGTCCAGCACGAGATCGTCACTGTCGGCGCCGGTGCGGGTGGCCAGACGGTGCATCACGGTGGCGCGGTCCGTCGCGAGATAGATGGTCTCGGGGACCACCCCGGCGGGTGCGAGCAGGGCACGGTAGTCCTCGCGCATCGCGCGGGTCGGGAAGGCGAAGTCCAGCACGACGTCCCGCCCCTGAGCCACTGCCTCGAGCAGCTGGGCTCGCAGGTCGGCCTCGACCTGCGCGTTGAGGTCCTGCGGCGGGGGCACCTGGGTGACCCCGCGGCGCCACAGCTCGGTGTCGAAGGAGAGCCGGAGCATCCCGGAGGCCTCAAGTTCGCGCGCATAGGTGGACTTGCCCGACCCCGAGGGGCCGCACATGAAGATCACACGACTCATCGACCGAGATTATCGGTCCGCACCCGGGGTGCGTGGATGGCGCACGTGACTCGCGATACCTGTGGGCCCACCACGACCACGGGATCGCTTGTGACACATCTGCTATCGGCTTTGTGACAGATATCCCTGTGCGCTGGGGTGGGTGGGCGCCTACGCTGGCCGACGTGGGGATTTCACCGATGAACAGGACTCGGACATGACACAGACAGCAGAGCGGCAGCAGGCCACACAGGACGGGCACGACGTCCTGGTGGTCGACGGTCTCGTCCGCCGTTTCGGCGACCTGACCGCCGTCAACGACGTGTCCTTCCGGGTGGCGCGCGGCGAGACCTACGGACTGCTGGGACCCAACGGTGCCGGCAAGACCACCACCATCTCGATGGTCTGCGGGCTGCTGGAGCCCGACGAGGGCACCGTGATGGTCCTCGGACAGCAGATGGGCCCGACGAAGGTCGCGCCCAAACGGCACCTGGGGCTCGTGCCTCAGGACCTGGCGATCTATCCCGACCTGAGCGCTCGTGAGAATCTCACCTTCTTCGGCAAGCTGCAGGGCCTGGCCGGCAACGACCTGAAGTCCCGGGTGGGTGAGGTCCTTGAGCTCACCGGACTCGCCGACCGCGCCAAGGATCCGACCAAGGAGTTCTCCGGCGGCATGAAGCGTCGGCTCAACATCGGCATCGGGTTGCTGCACAAGCCGACCCTGCTGATCCTGGACGAGCCGACCGTGGGCGTGGACCCGCAATCACGCAACGCCATCCTGGAGTCGGTGGAGAACCTGTCCGGTGAGGGCATGGCCGTGATCTACACGACGCACTACATGGAGGAGGCCGAGCGGTTGTGCGACCGCATCGGCATCATCGACTCCGGCACGCTGCAGGCCGAGGGGACCCGCAGCGAGCTGATCCAGCTCACCGGCGGGGTCGACAACATCCAGCTCACCGGGTCCGGTGACACGACTGCCGCTGCCGAGGCGCTCCGAGGGCTGTCATCGGTCGCCCAGGTCGACGCCGAGCGGGGACGCCTGCAGCTGACGGTGCACGACGCACCGACGGCCGTGGCGCAGATCGTCACGACGGCGACGTCCGCAGGTCTGCAGCTCAGCGACGTGCAGATCAGCCGGCCCAACCTGGAGTCGGTCTTCCTGCATCTCACCGGGAAGGCGTTGCGGGACTGACATGCGACAACTCGGGACACTGCTGCGCACCGATCTGGTCCAACGCCTGCGCGACAAGTCGGTCATCATCTTCGCTGTGATCGTGCCGCTGGCGCTGATGGGGGCCATGCACCTGGTCATGGGCGACGCCATGGACGGTGACCTGGAGACCGCGACTGTCGCGGTCTCGGCACCTGCGGACGACCAGCTCGCCACCGCCCTGGTGCAGAGCCTGCCGGAGATCGGCCTGGACGTCGAGGTCACGGAGACCGACCAGGACGACGTGCACGCCCGGGCGGAGTCCGGCGACGCCAGGCTCGGCCTGATCATCCCCGACGGCTTCTCGGCCGCGTTGATGGCCGGTGAGCCGGTCGAGGTCACCGCGATCAGGGGCGACGGCGCGGGCATCGAGTCCACCGTGGTGCTCTCGGTCGTCCAGGGCTTCCTGGACCGGGCCGGGGCCTCCGCCGTCGCCAGCACCGCTGGCGCGACCCTCGGGCTGGCCTCTGCAGAACTGGGCGGTGTCGCCCAGCAGGTCGCCACCGGCGACTCGGCGATCACTCTGACCGCTGGCGAGGCCTCCGACCAGCAGCTTGATCCCAAGGGAGCGCTCGTGGCCGGGCAGGCCGGACTGTTCCTGATGTTCACCGTCAGCTTCGGCGTCCTCGGCCTGCTGGCCGAGCGCGAGTTCGGCACGCTGGCCAGGCTGCGCTCCATGCCGATGAACCCCAACCTGGTGGTCATCTCCAAGGTGCTGAGCAGTTTTGTCCTCGGTGTGGTGGCCACCAGCCTGCTGCTCACGGTCGGCGGGATGCTCTTTGGCGTGAGCTTCGGCTCACCACTGCCGGTGGCGGTGCTGATCGTGTGCGCGGTCATCGCGACGACGTCGCTGACCTTCATCGTGATCAAGATCGCCAAGACCTCGGAGCAGGCCAGCATCATCCAGACAATCCTGGCGATGGTCCTGGGGATCGCGGGAGGGGCGTTCTTCCCGATGAGTGGCGCGGGCGTCCTCGGCACGATCCTGGACCTCAACCCGGTCGCGGCGATGACCCGTGGCCTGGGCATCACCAGCGGCGGCGGCGGACTGGCCGACATCGCCACTCCGGTGCTCATCTTGCTCGGCTTTGCGGCGGTGGCGATGCTCATCGCCCGGGTCGTCCCGGACCGGGGGGCGATGGCATGAGGGCCGCACTCGCGATCGCCGCCGTCGAGCTGCGTCGCTTTGTCAAGGACAAGGGCAACGTCTTCTTCACCTTCATCTTCCCGCTGATGCTGGTCTTTGTGCTCGGCTCGCAGTTCGGCGGCTCGGGCAGCTCCGGCCGGGTCACCCTGAGCGGTCCCGACAGTGAGCTGCGCACCGCAGTGGCCGAGCAGCTCGAGGGGCAGGAGGTCTCCGTCAGCTATGCCAGCCACGACGACATGCTCGAGCAGGTCGCCCGCGGCCGCACCGACGTCGGACTGGTCGTCAACGAGGACGCCTCCACGGCATACACCGATGGGGGCACCTCCGAGCTGGAGATGATCGCCAGCAGCGCCACCACGAGCATGGCGGCCCAGCAGCAGGTGCGGGTGGCCGTGACCAATCTGGATCTGCGGCAGGTGCAGGTCACAGCGCTGGAGGACGCCGGAGTCTCAGGGCCCGATGCCGCCCAGGCACTCGACGAGGCGGCCGGGCAGGTCAACGAGCCCACCCTCGAGGTGGTCAATGTCGACAGTCTGGCCCAGGAGTTCCAGGGCCTGGGACAGTTCGACCTCGGGGCCTCCTCCCAGCTGCTGCTGTTCTCCTTCCTGACCTCCCTGGCGGGGTCCTCGACCCTGATCAACGCGCGACGGCAAGGGGTGATGGCCCGCAGCCTGGCCGCGCCGGTCAGCACGATGCAGGCCCTCCTGGGACAGGCGCTCGGTCGCTGGGTAATCGCGTTCTTCCAGGGTGGTTACATCATGTTGGCGACCTGGCTGCTCTTTGGCGTCGACTGGGGCAACATCGGCCTGTCCCTGCTGATCCTGGCGATCTTTGCGCTGGTCGCCGCCGGTGCGGCCATGATGCTCGGGTCGATCCTGGACAACGAGGGCGCCGCAGTCGGTGCCGGCGTCGGCCTCGGCCTGGTGCTGGCGGCGATCGGTGGCGGGATGATGCCGCTGGAGATCTTCTCCGACACCATGCGCACGCTCGCCCACGTCACCCCGCATGCCTGGGGCTATGACGCCTTCGCCGAGGTCCAGCGCCACGGCGGCGGCCTGGTGGACATCCTCCCGCAGCTGGGAGTGCTGGCCGCGATGGCAGTTGCTGCCCTGCTGGTGGGCGCGTGGCTGCTGCGACGCAGCATGGCGCGCTCGCTGTGACGACATCACGCCCGCCGGGGCCGTCGCCCCAGGTGGCGTCCACACATTCAGGTGACGGTCAGGGTCGGCCCAGACACTCGGCATACGGTGGGCGGGTGGACCCCGCAACGACGCCTGCCGACCTGAGCCCACTGTCCCGCGACAGCAACCTGTCCCAGATCCGGACCGACTTCACACGCTTCATGATGGAGTACAAGTTCGGCATGGACGAGATCGAGACCAAGATCTCGATCCTGCAGGAAGAGTTCACCCACCTGCACGACTACAACCCGATCGAGCACGTGCTGACCCGGCTCAAGACCCCGGAGTCGATCCTGGAGAAGACCCGGCGCCGGGGGCTCGACCCGTCATTCGAGGCGATCCGCGACAACATCACCGACATCGCCGGGGTGCGCGTGACCTGCAGCTTTGTGCGTGATGTCTATCAGGTCTACGACATGCTGTCCTCGCAGCCGGACATCGAGGTGATGGCGGTCAAGGACTACATCGAGCACCCCAAGCCCAACGGTTATCGCAGCCTGCACGCGCTGGTGCGGGTGCCCGTGCACCTGTCGGACCGGGTCGTGCCGGTGACCGTCGAGATGCAGCTGCGGACGGTCGCGATGGACTTTTGGGCCAGCCTGGAGCACAAGATCTATTACAAGTATCGCGAGGACGTCCCCCAGGACCTGCTCCAGCAGTTGCAGGACGCTGCACAGACCGCGGCCGACCTGGACGCGCGGATGGAGCGCCTGCACGTGCAGATCAACTCGCACAAGGACAGCTTTGGGCAGTCGTCGGGAACCGAGCTGGCGGACCACGTCGTGCAGCAGCTGCACGAGATGCGGGAGTCGCAGGGCGGCAGGCGGTTCGTCTGACGGGTGCTCGGCACCCTTTCCCAGCACCTCCTGGGCGACGCCGGGCAGAACGCGGGACGGACCTCGCGGCGCGGTGACCCGGTGCTCGTGGGTCAATCTGGTGCTCTAGAGCGACACGTACCTCCCCGAGCACGCTGCTTTCTTACGGACTTTTTACCTGTGGACAACGTTCTGCGCACTGATCGCGCGTAACACTGGCTTGCAGACCGGCCCGTGGGCGTTCGGGCGACTCGAACTAGGAGGGGACTTCCGTGCGGACCATTGCTCCTGTGATGCTGATAGGCGCTGTGCTCTTGGCTGGGTGTCAGGGCGACTCGGAGCCAGCTGATCCACCAAGCAGCCAGGACTCGCTGACCACCGCCACACCAACCACCGCCACACCGACCACCTCCGACGCGGCGCCCACGACCGAGGCTCCTGGGGATGATGTCGAGCAGACCACCGCTCCGCCCGACACCGTCGAGACAACCGAGGCGAGTGGCCCTCCCGTGATGCCCGAGGAAGCTCAGGAGGACTCTGAGGCAGGCGCCAAAGCATTCGTCATGCACTACCTAGATACGTTCAATTACGCGACAATGACACCAGAGAGTGGACTACTTGACCCCCTTGGTGATGAGTCGTGCGAGACGTGCAACGCCTTCATTGACATCGTTGCCGAATACACGTCAGCGAACGAGAGAGCCAATGGCCCGATCCTGACTTTTACAGAACCGACCGGCTCACTTACGGGGGATCACGCGGTCTTGTACGTTGAAGCAGTCCAAGCCTTTCCAGCACGCCTGAATGCTGAGGGCCATGTTGTAGGCGAGGAGGGGTCTCCTGAAGCGTTCACCATGGTGGTCCGGCTAAATCCGACCACCGAAGGATGGATCATCTCCGAAATTCAACTCGGATAACTTCCATGCTCCCCAAAATTCAGATACTTTTCCTCACGCTTATGCTCTCGACTACGGCACCCTCCGCTCCAGTTGATAAACCTTGTGAACGCGAAGACCTGATATGCCGAGTGGGGGGCGGTGGCGGCTACGTCGGAATGACCAAGTCTGAGACTCGACAGTTGGCCGACGTCTATCCGAGCGGGTCAAGTCCGGATAACCCCGAACGTTGGTTTGAGTACGTCGCCGTGATCGCGTGCCGGGGGAACGGCCCGGATGCTCCTGATCGGGTGAACTGCCAGTTCGCGATCAGCTACTGCGACACATTCCAGCCCGGGAGTTCTGGCCCCTACTCCTACATCCACCGCCGAGTGGCCGACGACTCCGGCCCGTTGGGCACCTGGGAGCCCCTCGGCCCCACCTGTTTCCGCACTGACGTGCCGGCACGGTCCGGTGAGTCCGCGCCCGAACTCACCGAAGCGATGATCCTGGAGCAGTTCCACCGCACGGATTTCGCGCTGCCGACCATGTCCATCGAGCCACCGGACGGGCGCACGCTGGTGAACCTCCCCGTCTTCTACGAGCTCGTCTGGCCTGACGAGGGCTACGAGCCTGGCGAGATCGACACGACCGACATCATCGGTTTCGAGGTGCGCATCAGACCGACCCTTGACTCCGCGACCTACCACTTCGGTGACGGCACCTCCGCTGGTCCCACGACATCACTGGGAGGGCCGCACCCCAACGGCGACATCACCCACGAGTACGCCAACGCAGCCACAGTCGACCCGCACATCACCGTCGTCTACGGCGGTGAGGTCAGCGTGGACGGTGGAGCGTGGAGCACGATCCCCGGCACCGCAACGATCGACGGGCCGTTGAACCCGCTGGAGGTGCTGACCTCGAGGAACCGGCTCTACGACGACTGACGGGATCACAAGAGACCGGCCCCACGAGCAGTTGCTCGTGAGGCCGGTCTCGTAAGGCAGAGTTAATCACCCGCCTGGCGTGAGCGCCAGATCAGTGGTTGCCCCGGTATCCGCCACCCACGCGGGAAGAACGCTCGCGGTTGAAACCACCGTTGCGACGCTGCGGGCGACCGCGGTAGTTGCCGCGGCCCTGGGGCCGCTTCGGGCGCAGCAGGTCGTCGAGCACCGACTGCGGGATGGCCTCGAACGAGGGCTCACGACCGCCAGCGGTCTCGAGCACCTCAGCATCGCGCGGCGTCACCTTGGTCGGTGCGGCGTCGACACCAGCAGCGTCCAGCATCCGCTGCACCTGCTTCTTCTGGTGCGGCAGCGCCAGGGTCACAACACGACCCTGCTCCCCCGCCCGAGCGGTCCGCCCGGAACGGTGCAGGTAGTCCTTGTGGTCCGCGGGCGGGTCGGCCTGCAGCACGAGGGACACGTCGTCGACGTGGATCCCGCGAGCCGCGACGTCGGTGGCGACCAGGACCGGCAACTCGCCGGACTTGAACGCCTCCAGGACGCGGGTGCGCTGGGCCTGGTTGAGGCCACCGTGCAGGGCAGCAGCGAAGACGCCGCACTCGCGCAGCTGCAGCGCGACACGGTCGGCACCGAGCTTGGTCCGCACGAAGACGACAGTGCGTCCCGGCCGGTTGGCGATGGTCGCGGTGATCGGCTTCTTGTGCTGCGGGTCGATCAGGAAGACGTGGTGCTCCATGGTCGACACGCTCGCGGTGGCGCTGTCCGTCTGGTGGGTCACCGGGTCGGTCAGGTACTTCTTCGCCACCTGGTCGACACCGTGGTCGAGGGTTGCAGAGAAGAGCAGACGCTGGCCATCGGCCGGGGTCAGGTCGAGGATCTCGGAGATCGCCTCGACGAAGCCCATCTCGGCCATGTGGTCGGCCTCGTCCAGCACCGTGATCTTGACCTCGGAGAGGTCGGCGGCACCGCGCTCGAGCAGGTCAGCAAGGCGGCCAGGGGTGGCCACCAGCAGGTCAACTCCCTGCTCCAGGCTGCGCAGCTGCGGCGTGTAGGACATGCCGCCAGCCACCAGCTGGTGACGCAGCCGCATGGTCGACAGCAGCGGACGCAGCGCGTCCAGGATCTGCATCGCCAGCTCGCGGGTCGGGGTCACGATCAGCGCGTGCGGCTTGCGCGGCTTGGCGCGCTCACCCTCCGCGAGACGGTGCAGGGTGGGCAGGCCGAAGGCCAGGGTCTTGCCCGAGCCTGTCTGTCCGCGCCCGAGCAGGTCACGGCCAGCCATCGCGTCCGGGATCGTCGCGGCCTGGATCGGGAACGGCTTGACCAGACCGAGCTCGGTGAGCTTGTCGACCAGCTGCGGGTTCAGGCCCAGGGCGCCGAACTCGTTCGGACCCTCGTGGACCACCGCGGCCTTGGGCACCGGAGCAACGGACGGGGAGTATGGCGTGCGCTCCCGGTCCTCGGAGAACTGCCGGTTGTCGCGACGCTCGCGACGCTCCCAGTCGTGGTTGGTGCGGGCCTGGGTGGCGTCGTCGCGGTGACGGGGACGGTCGTCGTGGTCCCAGTGGCGACGCG
The DNA here is from genome assembly GCF_007197575.1 of Ornithinimicrobium ciconiae. Taxonomy (NCBI): domain Bacteria; kingdom Bacillati; phylum Actinomycetota; class Actinomycetes; order Micrococcales; family Ornithinimicrobiaceae; genus Ornithinimicrobium; species Ornithinimicrobium ciconiae. The sequence continues at coordinate 1,947,510 of NZ_CP041616.1, read as the reverse complement.
GGGCGCTGCGGTCGAAGTCACGAGCCGGACGGTCATCGCGGTTCCACTCACGACGCGGGGCACGGTTGTCGAACTCGCGACGCGGGCCGCGGTTGTCGAAGTCACGACGGGGACCACGGTCGTCACGGGCCGGACGCTCGTCACGGTTCCACTCACGACGCGGGGCACGGTTGTCGAACTCGCGACGCGGGCCCCGGTTGTCGAAGTCACGACGGGGACCACGGTCGTCACGAGCCGGACGCTCGTCACGGTTCCACTCACGACGCGGGCCATGGTCATCGCGGGCCGGACGGTCATCGCGGTTCCACTCACGACGCGGGCCGCGGTTGTCAAACTCGCGACGCGGGCCGCGGTTGTCGAACTCGCGACGCGGGCCGCGGTTGTCGAAGTCACGACGGGGACCACGGTCGTCACGGGCCGGACGCTCGTCACGGTTCCACTCACGACGCGTACCACGGTCGTCACGGGCCGGACGGTCATCGCGGTTCCACTCACGACGGGGACCACGGCTGTCAAAGTCGCGACGGGGCCGGTCCTCACGGGCCGGCTTGTCGGCATACGACCTGCGGTCGTCGCGGCGCGACGAACGGTCAGACAGCTCGCGCGTCTTAGCGGCTGCCTTCTTTTGGGCCGCCGTGTGACGGGGCTTCTTCTTGTGGGAGGGCGCGGAGGCGCGCCCGATGGCCTTGGCCATGGCGAATCGCTCAATTCTGCTACTCGATGAGGTTGGACGCCTCATCGCTACCTTGAGCGTGACCGACCTACCTCCAGGTGCTCGATGGCACCCGATGGGCCGCGAGGAACGGTTTGTCCTCCGGCGAGCCCGTCTCCCGGTGCGTCTGCGCAACCTGCGGGCAAGGATCAACTTTAGCGGACAACTACCCTCGGACGCGAACTGACGGAGTATGGCGCTCGTCACCACCGCCCGCCGACGTCTCCGGAGGTCTACCGTGGGGTGCGTGGACAGTTTCACCCATGAAGGTCTGATCTTCGAGGTCATCGACGGCGGCCCGCGCGACGGCGCGCCCGTGCTGCTCCTGCACGGCTTTCCCCAGGATGCGAGCGCCTGGGCCGAGGTCTCCGAGCGCCTGCACGAGCACGGCCTGCGCACCCTGGCACCCCATCAGCGCGGCTACTCCCCCGGCGCCCGCCCACGGCGCGTGTCGGCATACCGCCTGTCCCATCTGGTCGGAGACGTGCTGGCGCTCCTGGACGCAGCGGGGCTGGAGCGAGCGCACATCGTCGGTCACGACTGGGGTGGCGCGGTGGCCTGGACGTTGGCGCAGCACGCACCGGAGCGGGTGGCCAGCCTCACGGTGCTCTCCACGCCGTTTCCCCGAGCCCTCGCCTGGGCCGCGCGACATGCCGACCAGGCCCGACACAGCTGGTATATGGCGGCCTTCGTGCTCCCGGTCGCCCCCGAGCGGATCCTGGCACGCATGATGACCAATGGCGCCATGGTCCGTCAGGGTGTGCCGAGCGAGCATCAGGACAGGTATGCCGCACGGCTGGGCACTCCCCAGGCGATGCGTGGCCCGTTGAACTGGTATCGCGCCGCTCTGCGGCCCGGTGGTGGACGGCAGCGGTGGCACAGCCTGGATGAGCCGAGCGTGCTGGGTGCCGAGCCGGTGCAGGTGCCGACGACGCTGGTGTGGGGCAACCGTGACCCGTTCCTGGGTCGCGCGGCGATCGAGCGCACGGCGCAGTATGTCGAGTCGGACTACCGCTTCGTCGAACTCGACGCGGGGCACTGGTTGCCCGAGAAGCGTCCCGAGCAGGTCGCGGCAGAGATCGTGTCCCGGGTCGAGGCCCGTTGATCCTCAGCGCCTAGTCGTCGGTGTTGGTCAGGTCCGTGGGGTCCTTGATCCGGGTCGGCTTGGCATAGAGCGCCCGGTTGAGGAACCAGGTGAGGGCCCACAGGCACACGCCGATGACCAGCAGCCACCCGGCGATCTCATAGACCGATCCGTCACGGCCGGTCCACGGGCCGACCATGTAGGCGCAGGCCAGGGCACCGATGACGGGCAAGGCCGTGGGTGCGGTGAAGTGCTGGTGCTCGACCCGGTCCTTGCGCAGGACCAGGCAGGCCACGTTGACGACGCTGAAGACGCCGAGCAGCAGCAGGGCAGTCACGTCACCGAGGTTGGCGACCGACTGGACGAGCAGGATCAGGCCGACGGCCAGCAGCGTGCTGAAGATGATCGCCGCCCACGGGGTCTGCCGTCCCCGGTGCACCATGCCCAGCGGCTTGGGCAGCACCCCCTGCCGGGACATGCCATAGAGCAGTCGGGAGGCCATCATCATGTTGATCAGCGCGGAGTTGGCGACGGCAAACATCGCGATGAACGGATAGAGCGTGTCGATCGGCAGGTTGGGGGCACCGCGTTCCACCACGGTGAGCAACGGCGTGCCTCCCTGGGACAGCTCCCCCACCGGCACGAGCGCCACGGCCGTGATCGAGACCATGAGGTAGATCGCGGCCGTCATCAGCAGGCCGGTGAGCATGACCTTGGGGAAGATCTTGCTCGGCTCCTTGGTCTCCTCGGCCATGTTGACCGAGTCCTCGAAGCCGACCATGGCGAAGAACGCCAGTCCGGTCGCGGCCGTGACTGCCATGAAGGCGTTCTTGCCACTGGGGCTCTCGAAGACCGTGATCCTTGAGAAGTCGACCTCTGCGCCGGAGAACCCGGCCACCGCCCACAGGCCGACAAAGATCACCAGGAGGAGACCGGACAGCTCGATGAGGGTCAGCACCACATTGGCCTTCACCGACTCGGCCACACCGCGGAAGTTGATGGCCGCGACCAGCAGGATGAAGAAGAGTGCGCCGACCGAGATGGCTCCGGCGTTGACCACCGTCTGGCCGTCCGCACCGGTCTCCACGAACCAGTGGAAGCCCTTGAACATATTCTCCGCGAACGCCCGCGAGGCCGTCGAAGCCGAGGTGATGCCGCTGGCCATCACCGTGAAGGTGATCAGGAAGGTGATGAAGTGGATCTCGAAGGCGCGGTGCACGAACGACGCGGCACCGCCGGCCTTGGGATATTTGGTCACCAGCTCCAGATAGCTGAATGCCGTGATGATGGCGATGGTGAAGGCCACCAGGAAGGGCAACCAGACGGCACCGCCCACCTCACCGGCCACCTTGCCGGTCAGGGCATAGATGCCGGTGCCCAGGATGTCGCCGACGATGAAGAGCAGCAGCAGCTTTGGCCCGAGGACCCGTTTGAGCTCGGTCTGCTGCTCACCGGTTGCTTCGTCCACCCTTGCGTCACTCATGTCGCCCTCCTGAGTTCCAGGCCCTGGGACTGCGCCCCATGGCTACGCGTCAGGGTGACTCAGATCACAGCCATCTGGCAAGCACCCACGCGAGTTCTTTGCCGAATCGGGTGACGTGGCTGACCATAGGGCTGCCTTCGGGTGTCCCGTAGTCTTCGCTCCTGGGCCGCTCATCAGGGGGCCGGGCTCACCTCCGCACGACTGACAGGGCAGCGATGTCTGAGTTCTTCGACGCCGTGAACACGGCACTCATCGCTGCCGCCGAACAGCCCTGGCTGCTGGGTGCCACCTACCTGCTGATTGTGCTGGACGGGATCCTGCCCGTGGTCCCCAGCGAGGCCCTCGTCATGGCCCTGGCTGCCCTCGATGGTCCCCCGTCACTGCCCCTGCTGATCGCGGTGGCGGCCCTGGGCGCCATCACGGGTGACAACCTGAGTTTCGCCATCGGGCGGTCACTGGGCCCGGGACGTTTCGACCGACTCCGGGCCGGGCGCGTCGCCCGCGCCCTGGACGCCGGTCGTCGCCAGCTGGAACGACGGCCCGCCACCGTGATCCTCACCGGGCGTTTCGTGCCCGTGGGACGGGTCGCGGTCTACCTCGCCGCCGGCGCCAGCGGCTACCCGCACCGCCGGTTTCTGCCCATCAGCATCATCGGCGGCACCGTATGGGCGTTCTACATGCTCAGCCTCGGCCTGCTGGCGGCCGCCTGGGTCGATGGCAACCCGCTGTTCAGTGCTGCGGTCGGGGTCGGGCTGTCGCTGGTGCTCGGCGCCCTCGCCGATCTCATCCTGCGGTGGCGCCGGTCCCGTCGGATGCGGATGGACTGACGTCCGGTCAGATCACACCCTGGGCGATCATGGCGTCGGCCACCTGCACAAAGGCTGCGGCGTTGGCACCCAGGACATAGTTGCCGGGCACGTCATACTCCTCGGCGGTGGACGCGCACCGCTCGTGGATGCCTCGCATGATCTCGGCGAGACGCCCCTCGGTGTGCTCGAAGGACCAGGAGTCGCGGGAGGCGTTCTGCTGCATCTCCAGGGCACTGGTCGCCACACCACCGGCGTTGGCGGCCTTGCCCGGTGCGAACAGCACCCCGGCATCGCGCAGCACCTTGACCGCCTCGGGCGTGGTGGGCATGTTGGCTCCCTCGCCGACCGCGACGCAGCCGTTCTTGGCCAGGGCCAGGGCACCGTTCTCATCCAGCTCGTTCTGGGTGGCGCACGGCAGTGCCACCTTGCAGGGCACGTCCCAGATGGAGCCGCCGGCGACAAAGCGGGCGCCCCGGTCCTCGGCATACGTGGAGATCCGCTCGCGTCGGTTCTCCTTGACGTCCTTGAGCAGCTCGATGTCGATCCCCCGCTCATCCACCACATAGCCACTGGAGTCCGAGCAGGCGACCACCGTGCCACCGAGCTGGTGCACCTTCTCGATGGCGTAGATCGCCACGTTGCCGGACCCGGAGACGACGACCCGCTGGCCGTCGAACGAGGCGCCCTTGGTGTGCAGCATCTCCTCGACAAAATAGGCCAGACCGTAACCGGTTGCCTCGCGACGCACCTGTGAGCCACCCCAGCCGATGCCCTTGCCGGTGAGCACTGCGGACTCATAGCGGTTGGTGATCCGCTTGTACTGACCGAAGAGGTAGCCGATCTCGCGGCCACCGACTCCGATGTCACCAGCTGGCACGTCGGTGTATTCGCCGATGTGCCGGTAGAGCTCAGTCATGAAGGACTGGCAGAAACGCATGACCTCCATGTCCGAGCGACCCTTGGGGTCGAAGTCGGAGCCACCCTTGGCGCCGCCGATGGGCAGGCCGGTCAGGGCGTTCTTAAAGATCTGCTCAAAGCCGAGGAACTTGACGGTGCCCAGCAGCACGCTGGGGTGGAAACGCAGGCCACCCTTGTAGGGGCCCAGCGCCGAGTTGAACTCGACCCGGAAACCGCGGTGAATCTCGATGCGCCCGTTGTCGTCGACCCACGGCACTCGGAAGATGATCTGTCGCTCCGGCTCGCACACCCTGGCGATGACGCGGGCATCGGCGTAGGCGGGGTGCTTGCGCACCACGGTCCCGAGACTGTCCAGCACCTCGAGCACAGCCTGGTGGAACTCGGTCTCGCCGGGATTGCGCTGAAGGACCAGTTCGTAGAGCGGCTCAAGAGCCGGGTCGAGTCGGTGCATGCGAAGTCTCCCGTTCAAGAAGGCTGGCGGAAGGGTCAGAATATACGGCAAACCGCATACTCATACAGTTTTGAGGCTGTGGAACCGCTCACAGGCCGGACGAGAAACGCTCCCGAGATGGCCTTCTGGACCATTTCACGCCGTCCTGAGGCTCACATATCGCCACCTGCAGACCGCGTATCTGCCTCGGACAGTGACAGTTTCACCGTCCCATTGCTGACCCTGCGTGCCCGACGGCCGAGTCCTCGTGCAACCAGCCCGCTCGCTCTGCCAGGACAGCGACCTCGACCCGGCTCGAGCAACCCAGGGAGCCCATCACTGCTCCTAGGTGGCTCTTGACGGTGGCCTCGCTGACGAAGAGCGCACGAGCCACCTCGGCATTGGACAGGCCCTGCGCGACCCGGATGACGATGTCTCGCTCACGGGTGGTCAGTCCCGTGAGACGCGTGGCCGCGTCCCGTCGCCGGGAGACGACGGGATGGGTGGCAACATGCTGAAAGAGCTCTGGGACGCTCGCGGGTGAGAGGACTCCCTCCCCTGCTGCTACGCGCCGGACCGCGTCAATGATCTCTGCTGGGGCGGCCGTCTTGAGCAGGAATCCGGCGGCGCCCGCCTCAACCGCCCGCATCACCGCCGAGTCCTCGGCAAACGTGGTCAGGACGATCACCCGGGCAGGGTTGGGTTGGGCAAGCGCCTCGCGTGTCGCCGTGATCCCGTCGACCCGAGGCATGCGCACATCCATGAGCACGACGTCGGGATAGTGCTGTTGGACGGCGGGCACCACGAGGTCACCATCACCCACCGAGGCCACGACGGCGATCCCTCCCGCGGAGGACAGCATGAGCTCCAGCCCGGAGCAGACGAGCGGGTCGTCATCCACCAGCAGCACACGCACCGGTCGTGCGTCACCGCTTGTAGTCGCCCGGGTGTCCGCGCCGGGGCCACCGCCGAGGGGCGTGTCACCCATGTGCCGGGACTCACGTCTCACACCTGCACCTCCTGCCGGTCGGCCCGTGAGGCAGCGGCAGCCGCCCACGGAAGGTGCACGGCAACCCGAAAGGCGTGTTGCTCGTCCAGCCCGTGACGCACCGTGCCATTCCACAGGGCTACCCGTTCGCAGATCCCGGTCAGTCCGTTGCCCGGCGGCCTCAGGGGCTGGGTGGTCAGGCGGTTGGCTGTCTCGATGCGGATGCCCTCGGCCGGGCCACCCCTGACCAGCAACCGCACGGGAGCACCCGGTGCGTGGCGACGCGCATTGGTCAGCAACTCCTGCACGATGCGGTAGACCGCGCGGGCCAGGGCCGGGTCGGCGTCCTCGGCCTGGGACAGATAGACAGTCGAGACGACCGGCATGCCGCCATCCACGGTCTCGTCGATCACGGTCGGCAGATCCGCCAGTGACGGCATCGCCGTCCGGTTGTAAGGCGTGGTCTCGGGCTCGCGCAGCACTCGGAGCAGTGACTGCAGATCCTCCATCGTCTGCTGGGCGCTCTGCCGGATCAGCGCAGCGCTGTGTGCCAGCCGGGTGTCACCATCGGCGGCAACCTCCAGCCCGCCGGCGTGCAGGGACAGCAGCGAGAGCCGGTGACCGATGACGTCGTGCACCTCACGCGCGATGAGGTCTCGCTCTGCCTGACGCCCTAGCCGGCTGTGGAGGAGGTCATGACTCTGCTCGGCAGCCCGGGCACGCCCCTGCGTAGCCACCAGCGCTCGACGGTTGCGCATGAACAGGCCGGCACCCACCGACGTGCCCAGCAGCGCCAGAGAGACGATCACGGGAACCCACAGGGACAGGTCCATCTCGACCACCTGGCCCGGTGCATGCGTGGAGGTCATCGACTTCAGCATGGACGAGTCAGTCGTGGCACCAGAGGCATCCCGGAAGAGGGCCGCTGCCGTCGCGAGACCGACCAGTCCGGCGCACGCCCACACCGCACGCTCAGCTCGCACCCGCACGAGCGCCGCCAGTGCGAACAGGGCTGCTGTGGCGTCCAGAGGAACGATGAGCGGCAGCGCGGCGGTCACCAGCGTCACAGCGTAAGGGGCGGTGTGACGCCGTCGCAGTGCCATCACGGCCACGACGGCACCGACCGTGGCCAGCAGGATGGACATGCTCTGAAGGATGCTCAGCTCTCCCGTCGCTGAGGCCTCGACGTAGCGGTTGAGGCTCGTGCCCATGGCGAGCAGGGACCCCAGAAGACAGAGTGCGACCATCGCCAGGAAGCGAGCGCGTGCGCCTAGCCAACTCAAACCGCCGCGGAGACCCGGGAAGCCGCGTGCGGGCACGCGCAGCGGTGCGGCGGACGACAGCCCCTCGGTGCTCGGCGACAACGTTGACATGTCCCGAACGGTAGGGCCGACCACTGACACTGCAGCGCCACCACCTGGAGAGTCCAGCCCCGGCGACGGTAGCCGATCGGCTAGCAGGGACTGTCTGGTCGGCCGATGTGCCCCACGCCTTGACCACGGTCTGCTGGTGGCTCTCACCCACGACCAGCGAGGAGTCATCGTGACCACACCCTCTCCCGGCCAGCAGCCTCCGCACTATGGCGCCACCTGGCAGGATCCACCGCCCGCACCTCCTCATGGACAGCAGGGGGGCCATCAGAGCTGGGGACCAGGTCACGGTCACCCACCTGCGCCCCCTGTGCCACCGCAGCATCACCCTGAAGCACCGAAGAGGTCCTGGTTCCGCCGGCACAAGGTCATGACGGCATTGCTCATCATCGCGGGGCTCATCGTCGTGGGCAGCCTGGTCGGCGGGGAGGACGAGCCCGCCACCGTCGCCGACGCCACCGAGGTCGTGGCGGAGTCACCGTCCACGCCCGAAGCACCGTCCGCCGACGAGGCAGAGCCGGCCGACGAGGCAGAGCCGGCCGACGAGGCAGAGCCGGCCGACGAGGTAGAGCCGGCCGACGAGGAAAGGCCCGCCGCCCAAGCCGAGCCGGAACTGACCAGGTCGCAGGAGAACGCCGTTCGCTCCGCCGAGAGCTACCTGAGCTTCACGGCCTTCTCCCAGTCCGGGCTGGTCGAACAGCTGGAGTTCGAGGACTTCTCCACCGCCGACGCGGAGTTCGCCGTCAACCACCTCGACGTGGACTGGAACGAGCAAGCTGCACAGTCTGCAGAGAACTATCTGGAGTTCTCCGGGTTCTCGCGGCAAGGACTCATCGACCAGCTGATCTTTGAGGGATTCACGCAGTCGCAGGCAACCTTCGGCGTCGACGCCACGGGCCTGTGAGTCTCCGGTCCACCCCTCAGGCCGACTCGCGCACGACGAGGGCGGTGGGCAAGATGGCCGGCTCGACCTCATCACCATCCATGACGCGCAGCAACAGATCCACTGCGCGGGAAGCCATCTCGGCGATGGGGTTCACCACGGTGGTCAGCGCCGGGCGACTCATGGTGGCGGCCGTGGAGTCGTCATAGCCCACGACTGCGACATCCTCGGGGACGCGTCGCCCGGCCACGGCAAGTTCCCCGATCGCAGCAACGGCCATCTGGTCCGAGGCGACAAAGATCCCGTCCAGGTCCGGGCACCGCTCGAGCAGGCGCCGGGTCGCCTGGGCTCCCCCGGCTGCCGCAAAGTCGCCGATCTCCACCAGGTCGGTGCTCAGACCGGCCTCGACGAGCACCCGCTGCCAGCCGTCCAAACGGTCCTGCCCGGCGCTCATGTCCAATGGTCCGGTCACCGTGCCGATGCGGCGGCAGCCTCGCTCCACCAAGTGGCGGGCAGCGAGTGCAGCACCCGCTGCATTGTCGACGTCGACATAGGGCACCCGGGCTTCCTCGGCATACGGCCGCCCCAGGAAGACCGACGGCAGCTGGGTCTCGGCGAGGACCCGCCACAGGTTGTCGTTCTGGTGATGGCTGACCACGATGGCACCGTCGGTGTGACCACCGCGCAGGTAGCGCTCCATCCGGTGGTCGCCGTCATCGGGTTTGCCCATGACGAGCACCACCTGCATGGGGAGGTCACCGACCGCCCGCGTCACGCCGCGCAGCGTGCCGGAGAAGAACGGGTCGCTGAACACCCGCTCGTCCGACTCCGGCACCACGACGGCGATCGAGTCGGCGGCGCGGGTGACCAGCCGCCGGGCGGCCCGGTTCGGCCGGTAGCCGAGCTGGGCGACCGCCGCGTGGACCGCCAGGCGGGCAGCCTCGCGCACCCGGGGGTCGGCGTTGATGACACGCGAGGCCGTCGCCCGGGAGACGCCGGCTCGGGCGGCGACGTCCTCCAGCGTGGGCGCGTTACCGGTGGCCATGGCGGAACTCCTCTCAGTCGATCCGGTTCGATCCTGCCACCGCGGCATACCAGCGGGCGCTCGCCTTCGGCACCCGCGTCAACGTGTCGTAGTCCACGCGCACGACACCGAAGCGCTTGTCGTAGCCGTAGGCCCACTCGAAGTTGTCCAGCAGGGACCACAGGAAGTAGCCCTGGACCTGGGCTCCCTGCTCGATCGCGTCATGGACGGCACCGAGGTGGGTGCGCACATAGTCGAGGCGCTCGTCGTCCTGGACAAAGCCCTGGTCATCCGGCACGTCGTCGTAGGCCGCACCGTTCTCGGTCACATAGAGCTGCACCCCGGCCGGCCCGGTGTAGTCCTGCTGCAGGCGCAGCAGCAGCTCGGTCAGGCCCTGCGGGCGCACCTCCCACCCCATGCCGGTGTGCGGCACATCCTGCGGGACATACTCCACGTGCTCCGAGCCCACGTTGGCGGTCAGCTGCCCCGCAGCGCGGGCCCGGTCGGCGGCGGCGTTGGCCTCCTCCGGCAGGACGCCACGGACCGTGCTGCCGCTGTAGTAGTTGACCCCGAGCACATCCATCGGGGCACTGATCAGGTCCAGGTCCCCGTCGACCACCAGGTCGTCGGGCCACAGGGATCGCTGGTCCTCCAGGATGTCGGGGCTGTAGGCGCCGCGAAAGAGCGGGTCGAGGAAGTAGCGGTTGCTCATCCCGTCGATGCGCCGGGCCGCGTCACGGTCCCCCGCATCCTCCGGGTCGGCGGGGGTGATGTTGGCAAAGTTCAAGGTGATGCCCAGGCTCAGGTCGGCGTCGCGGGCCCGCAGCTCGTGCATCGCCAGGCCGTGCCCCAGCAGCAGGTGGTGGGCGGCGCGCAGGGCAGCGACGGGATCGGTGACTCCCGGTGCATGGCGGCCCTCGGCATACCCCAGGAAGGCGCTGCACCAGGGCTCGTTGAGGGTGGTCCAGAACCGGATCCGGTCCCCCAGCGCGTCGTGGACGGCTCCGGCATACTCGGCAAAGCGGTATGCCGTGTCCCGGCTGGGCCAGCCACCCTCGTCCTGCAGCGCCTGGGGAAGATCCCAGTGGTAGAGCGTCAGCCAGGGCACGACACCGCGAGCGAGCAGCTCGTCGGTGAGCCGGCGATAGAAGTCCAGACCGGCCTGGTTGACGGTCCGCCCGTCCGGCATGACGCGCGCCATGGAGACGGAGAACCGGTAGGCACCCAGGTTGAGCTTCTCCATCAGGGCGACGTCCTCGGCATACCGGTGGTAGTGGTCGCAGGCCACGTCACCGTTGTGTCCCTCGTGCACCATGCCGGGGGTGCGTGCGTAGGTGTCCCAGATGCAGGCACCGCGCCCGTCCTCCCAGGCCGCGCCCTCGACCTGGTAGGCGGCGGTGGCCGATCCCCAGAGGAAGCCGGTGGGGAAGGTCAGTGGTGTGGTCATTGTTTGACGGCTCCTTGCATGATGCCGGAGACCAGTTGGCGCCCGGCAAAGATGAACAGGATCAGCAGCGGCACGGTTGCCAGGAGGGCACCGGCCAGGACGAGTGAGTAGTCCACGAAGTGGGCGGCCTGCAGCTGCTGCAGGGCGACGGGCAGGGTGGGGTTCTGCGGACCGAGGACGATGAACGGCCAGAAGAAGTTGGTCCAGGTGGCCACGAAGGTGAACAGTCCGAGCATCGCTGCGGCAGGCCGCGCGGCGACCAGGCCCACGTGCCAGAAGGTGCGGATCATGTTGCACCCGTCGACGCGCGCAGCCTCGATCAGCTCGTCCGGGACGGCCGAGGAGAGGTACTGCGTCATCCAGAACACGCCGAAGGCGGTCACCAGGCCCGGCACGATCACCGCCACCAGCTCACCGGTCCAGCCCAGCTTGGCCATCACCTGATAGAGCGGGACGACACCGAGCTGCGTGGGCACCGCCATGGTGGCGATGACGAAGACCAGCAACGGTCCGCGCCCGCGGAAACGCAGCTTGGCGAACGCGTAGCCGGCCAGGGTGGCGAAGATGACCACCGAGGCGGACACCACCGTGGAGACCACGATCGAGTTCCAGGTCGCCTTCCAGAAGTCGACCGTGTCGATGACCGTCGCCGCGTTCTTCACGAAGTTGCCGCCGGGCACCAGCGGGAACGGGTCCCGGGCGAGCACCGTGGAGTCGTGGCTGGCGATGAGGAAGGACCACCACAGGGGAAAGAGCCCTCCGAGGACGACAGCAGCCAGCAGCCCGTAGACGAGCTTGCCCGGGCGGTCGCTGTAGGACCGGCCACTGGAGCGTCGGCCGGGTTCGGGCTGCTCGGCAAGCAGCGGCTCCCCTGGGACTGGGGTGATGGTGCTCATCGTTTCACCTCCGCGGTGGAGATCAGTCGGGTGATGAGGTAGTTGATCAGGCCGATGGCGACGATGATCAGGAAGAGCAGCACGGCGATGGCCGAGGCCCGACCGAAGTTGGCGCGGGTCCAGCCCTGCTCGTAGAGCAGGATGGTCAGGGTCTGCCACTGGCCGTCGGCGCCGCCGCGGCCGTACTGGTCATAGAGGCGGACCTCGTCGAAGATCTGCAGTCCACCGATGGTGCTGGTGATGACGATGAAGATGATCGTGGGGCGCAGCATTGGCACGGTGACCGCGAAGAACTGGCGGATCTTGCCCGCCCCGTCGATCGAGGCCTGCTCATAGAGGTCCTTGGGAATGGCCTGCATGGCAGCCAGGAAGATCAGGGCGTTGTAGCCGGTCCAGCGGAAGTTGACCATGGTCGCGATCGCGACGTGACTGGGCAGTCGCTGGGAGTGCCAGCCGATGGGGTCGATCCCGACCAGGCCCAGCATGCTGTTGATCAGACCAAACTTGTCAGCGAAGAGGTTGGAGAAGATCAGGGACACGGCCACGGGGGCCACGACATACGGCAGGAGGACTCCCATCCGCCAGAACGTCTTGGCCCGCAGGTTGGCGTCGAGCAGGGCGGCGATCGTCAGGGCGGCGATGACCTGGGGCACCGAGGAGAGCACAAAGATGCTGAAGGTGTTGACCAGAGCGTTCCAGAAGTCGCGCCCGCCGAGGACATCGGTGAAGTTCTTGGTCCCGACGAACTCGCCCTGGCCCATGATCAGGTCCCAGTCGTGGACCGCGACCCACCCGGTGTAGACCAGCGGGAAGAGGCCGGTGACGAAGAACAGGATGAAGAACGGGGAGATGTAGAGGTAGGGACTGAGCTTCAGGTCCCACCGGCTGAGCCGGCCCCCGAAGCCGATGCGCTTCGGGGGCGGCTCAGCGTGCTCCGTCGGGGGTCGGAGCGTGGATGTGGTGCTCACGGCTCAGCCCAGCGCCTCCACGTCGGCGACGAACTTGTCCCAAGAGCTCTGGGGGTCGTCGGTGCCGTCCACGTCGACGCGGGTGAGCGCGTCCTGCAGGGCGGTGTTGATGGAGAAGTAGTCCGGCCCCTTGAAGGGCTGGAAGGTGACGGCGTTGGCCCGGTCGACGAAGATCTGACCGGTCGGGGCGTCGTTGAAGAAGGCGTTGGTGGACTGCAGCAGCGTCTCAGACTCCAGGGCCTCGACCTGGCTGGGGAAGGTCCCCTTGGCCTCGAAGGCCTTGATCTGCTGCTCCGGCGCAGTGAGCCAGTTGGCCAGCGCCTTGGCCTCCTCGACGTGGTCACCCTGGGCGGGAACGGTCAGGTAGGAACCGCCCCAGTTGCCGCCGCCACCGGGGAAGACATTGGCGACGTCCCAGCCCTCGATGCCCTCGGCGTTGCCCTCGACGATGCCCAGCATCCAGCCCGGGCAGAGCATGGTGGCGAAGGAGGACTGCTGGAAACCGTTGGACCAGTCCGGGCTCCACTGGCCGAGTCCGGCGGACAGTTCGTCGTCCACGGCGGCGGCGAGCACCTGGTCGTAGAGCGCCTTGACCTCAGGGTTGGTGGTGGCGATGATCTCGCCGCTCTCGTCCTGATAGGCGACCTCGACCTGGTTGATCATGCCCTGCCAGGTGGCATTGGCCGAGTCGAACCAGGCCGCGTCGGAGGAGGCGACGAAGTCCTTGCCCACGTCGAAGTAGTGCTGCCAGTCACCCTCGAGGAGGGTGGCCACCTCCTCGCGGTCCGTCGGCAGGCCGGCCTCCTCGAACAGGTCGGCGCGGTAGCAGATGGCCTGCGGGCCGTTGTCGGTGCCGTAGCCGATGAGCTGGCCGTCATCGGTGGTGGCGGCGTCGGCCTTCCAGTCCTGCCAGCGTCCCTCGACGCTGGAGTCAGCCAGGTCCTCGAACTTGTCGGGATACTGCATGAACTCCACGAGCCAGTCGATCTCGATGGCCTCGATGTCGGCTGCCCCGGAGTCGGCTCCCAGGCTGTTGCGCAGGGCGTCGCGCGCGTTGTCGGCGGTGTCCGCCTTGACGTGCTCGACGGTGATGTTGTCGTGGAGGGACTCGTACTCGTCGAGGAGGTCCTCGTAACCGAACTCGTTGAACGTCGCGACGGTGAGCGTGATCTGCTCACCGCCATCGGCGTTGCCCGAGGTGCTGTCGTCGCCGTTGCTGCCCTCGTCGTCTCCTCCGCCGCAGGCGGCGAGAGTGAAGGTCATCGCGGTCATCGCGACCGCCGCGGTGATCGTTCGCCGGGTGGTGTGCACTGTGTAACTCCCTTGTCACATGGCGGGATCTGCCGCCGGTCAGTGGTGTCGGAACACTTGTGAGAGCGCTCTCACAAGAGAGTGACGCACACAGCCACCACTTGTCAAGGGTCCACACCAAACACGCCGCTCGACGCACCGCGTAGGGTCCGCTGATGTGACCACCTCCGTCTGGCAGGTCCCGGGGATGCGGACCCTGCTGACCATGACCCTGCTTGGCTTCGCCGGGTATGCCGCGCTGCTGCCGGTTGCCCCGCTGTGGGCCGTGCACGGGGGGGCCGACGAGGCCGGCGCCGGCCTCGTCAACGGCATCTTCATGCTGGTCACTGTCCTGACCCAGCTCGTCGTGCCGGCGGCGCTGCGACGTTTCGGTTGGGGCGCGGTCATGGCCACCGGCATGCTCGCGCTCGGAGTGCCCAGCCTGCTGCACCTGCTCAGCGACGACCTGGGCATCACCCTTGGGCTGTCCGCGCTGCGGGGCACCGGTTTCGGGGTATTGACCGTGACGGGCAGCGCGGTGGTCGCCGACCTGGTGCCCGCCGCCCAGCGTGGCCGGGCGGTCGGTGTCTACGGCCTCGCGATCGCCTCGACCCAGGTGGGACTCCTGCCCGCGGCTCCGTGGCTCGCCGAGAACATCGGGTTCGGCGTGGTCTTCGCACTGGGTGCCGTCCCGGTCCTCGGCGCGCCCGCGGCGCTCGCCCTCGGCCGGGTGGTGCACTCCCGACCGGCACCGGAGGAGCAGGGCGGTCGGGCACCCTACGGACAACTGATCCGGCCGATGCTGCTCTTGCTGGCGGTGACCCTGGCCGGTGGCGCCCTCATCACGTTCACCGCGCAGATGAGCAGCAGCACCACCCTCACGGTCATCGGCCTGGCGCTGTTCTCCTCGACGGCGGCTCTGGCCCGATGGCGGATGGGAGCCCTGGCGGACCGGTCCGGGCCGGAGCGTTTCGTCTGGCCGCTGGTGGTGCTCAGCGCCGTGGGGATGGTGTTGATCGCCTGGGCCGTGGGCGACCCCTCCGCAACCGTGGCCGCGACCCTCCTAGTCGGTATGGCGGTGGTGGGGGTGTCCTATGGCGGCCTGCAGAACCTGACGATGCTGATCACCTTCGCAGCGGTCACTCGTCGCCACTACAGCCAGGCGAGTGCCGTGTGGAATATCGGCTTCGACGCCGGCACGGGGCTCGGCTCGGTGCTGGTGGGGCTGGTCGCCGCCGGCACCTCGTTCGGCACCGCGATGATGGTCGTGGCCGGGACCTGTCTGGCGACCCTGCCGCTGGCTCTGGTGCGCGGTCGACCACGGGCGGCAGGTGCGCGACGATGACCATCGTGAACCTCAGCAAGCAGCACCCCGAGCTCTATCAGGACGTCGTCGCACTGAACAAGAACGCCGACCAAGCACTCATCCGGGCAGGCCTCGACCCGCTCCTCGGTGAGCTGGTGAAGATCCGCGTCTCTCAACTCAACGGGTGCGCGTTCTGCCTCCGGATGCATGTCCGGGACGCGACCGCCCGGGGTGAGACGGCCGACCGCCTAGCCGTCGTCGCCGCCTGGTGGGAGTCGCAGTACTTCACCGAGCAGGAGCAGGCCGCTCTGGCCCTGGCGGAGGACGTGACCCGTCTGCCGGTCCCCGAGCCGCGCGGGTGGGACAACGGCTCGCTGAACGAGGAGCAGGTCTCCGCGATCAGCTGGTTGGCGATCGTCATGAACACCTGGAACCGCCTGGCGATCCGCAGCCACTATCCCGTGGCACCCTGACGTGGGCGCGCGGCTGGACTCGCCTGGGCGCCGGACCTGGTGTCAGGCGTCGATGCGGTCGCGGTCCAGCTCGTCGGACCTGGAGATGATGAAGTCCTTGCGCGGAGCGACGTCCGAGCCCATCAGCAGGTCAAACACCAGCTCTGCCCCCGCCGCGTCGTCGAGGGTGACCCTGCGCAGGGTGCGGTAGCGCGGGTCCATCGTGGTCTCGGCCAGCTGGTCGGCGTCCATCTCGCCCAGGCCCTTGTAGCGCTGCATCGGCTGCTTGATGGTGCGGCCCTGCTTGGTCAGCGCGGCGACCTTCTTGCGCATTTCCTGCTCGGAGTAGGTGTAGATCATCTCCTTGGGACGGCGCCCTGAGGCACTGACCTCGATGCGGTGCAACGGTGGCATCGCCGCGAAGACCCGGCCCGCCGCGACTAGGGGCCGCATGTAGCGGAAGAACAGCGTCAGCAGCAGGGTGCGGATGTGGGCGCCATCGACATCCGCGTCGGTCATGATGATGACCTTGCCGTAGCGCGCCATGTCCACGTCGAAGGTGCGCCCAGAGCCTGCCCCGATGACCTGGATGATCGCGCCGCACTCGGCGTTGTTGAGCATGTCTGAGACCGAGGCCTTCTGGACGTTGAGGATCTTGCCCCGGATCGGCAGCAGCGCCTGGTAGTCGGAGGTGCGCGCCAGCTTGGCGGTGCCCAGGGCGCTGTCCCCCTCGACGATGAACAGCTCGGTCTTGTCGTGGTCGGTGGAGCGGCAGTCCGCCAGCTTGGCCGGCAGGGTCGAGGACTCGAGCGCGTTCTTGCGCCGCTGCGTCTCCTTGTGCATGCGTGCGGAGATTCGAGACTTCATCTCGGCGACGACCTTTTCCAGCAACTGGCTGGCCTGGGCCTTCTGGTCCCGCTTGGTCGAGGTGAGGATGCCTGTCAGTTCCTTCTCCATGACCCTCGAGACGATCGCCCGGACGGCGCTGGTGCCCAGCACCTCCTTGGTCTGGCCCTCGAACTGTGGCTCGGCGAGACGCACCGTGACCACCGCCGTCAGCCCGGCCAGGATGTCGTCCTTCTCCACCTTGTCGTTGCCGACCTTGAGCCGTCGGGAGTTGCTCTCGAGCTGCTTCTTGAAGACCTTGAGCACGGACTGCTCGAAGCCCGCGACGTGGGTGCCGCCCTTGGGTGTGGCGATGATGTTGACAAAACTGCGGGTGGTCGTCTCGTAGCCGGTCCCCCAGCGGACCGCGACGTCGACCTCGCACTCTCGCTCCACCTCCTTGGGGCTCATGTGCCCCTTGGAGTCCAGGACCGGCACGGTCTCGGTGAACGTGCCGCTGCCCTGCAGGCGCCAGGTGTCGGTGACCGGCGGGTCTGCTGCCAGGAAGTCGACGAACTCGGTGATGCCCCCGTCATACGAGAAGGTCTCCTCGCTGGGCTCCTCCCCCCGCTCGTCCCGGATCACCATCGTCAGGCCCGGCACCAGGAAGGCGGTCTGGCGGGCCCGCGAGACCAGCTCGTCGTAGGAGAACTGGGCGGACTTGAGGAAGATCTGCGGGTCGGACCAGTAGCGGATGCGGGTGCCGCTCACGCCGCGCTTGAGGCGGCCCTTGGTGCGCAGCACCGAGGTCTTCTCGAAGGGCTCGAAGGGCGCATCCGGGCTGGGCTCACCCTTGTCGGTGAAGACGCCAGGCTCCCCGCGTCGAAAACTCATCAGGTGCGTCTTGCCACCCCGGTCCACCTCGACGTCCAGTCGTGACGAGAGCGCGTTGACCACCGAGGCTCCCACTCCGTGCAAGCCTCCTGAGGCGGTGTAGGAGCCGCCCCCGAACTTGCCCCCGGCGTGCAACTTGGTGAAGACCACCTCGACACCGGTCAGACCGGTGCGTGGCTCGACGTCGATGGGGATGCCGCGTCCGTTGTCGCGCACCTCGACGGACCCGTCGGGCAGCAGGATCACCTCGATCCGGTCACCGAAGGTGCCGAGCGCCTCGTCCACGGAGTTGTCGATGATCTCCCACAGACAGTGCATCAGACCGCGGGAGTCGGTCGAGCCGACATACATGCCGGGGCGCTTGCGGACAGCCTCCAGGCCCTCGAGGACCTGCAGGTGCCTGGCCGAGTAGTCCTGCGCCACGGGTGGGTCTCCTTCTGCTGTGGAACGTGCACCAGCAGGCTAACCCCGCACGCCGACACGGCCGACCAGGCGCGGCGGGGCCGCTCCGGACAGGTGCGTCCGTCGTTGTGCCGAGAGCGAAAATGCCGCGGTGGGCGGCGTTTGGCCCTCTGTGGAACAGCAGGACGTGCTTGACTGTTATGCACAGTGAGAGATAGGCGTTGCGACCAGAGAGGGAGATCGACGTGAACACCACCCTTGCACCTGAACTGACGGTGGCGGACCGCTGCGATCGCTGCGGTGCGCAGGCCTACGTCCGTGTCACGCTCGGGGAGGGCCTTGAGCTCCTCTTCTGCGCTCACCACGGGCGCAAGTACGAAGAGAAGCTGAAGGACCTGGACGACGTGAAGATCCAGGACGAGTCCCACCGACTGCACGAGACCGCCGGCACCCCGGAGCCGATGGGCGCGGGATGAACTGACGGCATACCGTCCATGTGCGGGCCGACCCGCACACCTGACACACTGACGACCGGTGGCCCTCGGGCCACCGGTCGTTTGTCATCCCCAGGCGACCCGTCGAGCGTCGAGGACCCGCATGTCAGCTGTTGAGTGGATCGTCATCCCCGTCTTCCTGGTGGGGCTCCTCGGGATCGTGATCCCGGTGCTCCCAGGGCTGCTGCTCATCGTCGCCGCGGTCCTGGTCTGGGCACTGGAGCAGCAGACCCCAGCGGCGTGGTGGGTGCTCGCGCTGACCGGCGCGCTGTTCGCCGCGTGCCTGGTGCTCGAGTTCGCGATCCCCGGCAAGCGGATGAAGGCTGCCGGGGTCAAGACCTCCACCCTGGTCGTCGGTGTCCTGGTGGCGATTCCGTGCGCCTTCCTGATTCCCGTCGTGGGCGCCTTCATCGGGTTCCCGCTGGGCATCTTCCTGGTCGAGCTGTCCCGACGCGGTGGCCGCGCTCAGGCCTGGGGCGCCACCAAGCACGCCCTCAAGGCGGTTGGCATGAACATGCTGATCGAGTTCGTGACGGCCATGCTGATCATCGGCCTGTGGGTGGCCGCCGTGATCTTCTGGACCTGACTTTCCCCCGGGCGTGCGGCCTGGGCCGCGACTGACGAGCTACTCGTCGAGGTCTTCCCCGGCCATCTCGGGCAGGAAGAGTGCCGACACCATCGCCAGCAGGAACGTACCGCCGAGCACCGCAAACACCAGCCCGAGTCCCCCGCTTCGGAACAGCACGGGCACGAGCAGGGGCGCCACGATCGAGGCGATCCGGCCGAACGCCGCCGCCCAGCCCGCGCCTGTCGCGCGGATCTGCGTCGGATAGACCTCGGGAGTCACGGCATACAGAGCCCCCCAGGCACCCAGGTTGAACATCGACAGCGCACACCCGGTGACCAGGATCATCGTGTCGGACTCCGCCTGACCAAACATCACCGCCGAGACAGCCGACCCGGCGAGGAAGGTCGCCAGGGTGGCGCGCCTCCCCCAGGTCTCGATGAGCACCGCCGCCAGGGCGTAGCCGGGCAGCTGGGCGATGGTGATGATGAGGGTGAACTGGAAGGACTTCACCAGCGTGAAGCCACCGTCGTGCAGCAGGGACGGGATCCAGATGAAGGCGCCGTAGTAGGCGAAGTTGACGCCAAACCAGGTCAGCCAGAGGGCAGCGGTGCGCCGGCGCAGGAGAGGGCCGAACAGGTGGCTCAGCCCCGGGGCCGGCAGCTGCTCAGCCGTGGTGCCAGCTGGTGCCGCCTGAGACTCCTGGGACGGCTGAGACGCCTGAGACGCCTGAGACGCCTGGGCGACGGTCGCTCCGGTCGCCGGCTCGGTCTCGAGCACGGATGGTGACGCGACGCCGGCCGAGGCCTCGAAGTCACGGACGATCGCTTCTGCCTCGGCGTCGCGCCCCTTGGTCTCCAGGAACCGGACCGACTCGGGCAGGCCCCGGCGGATGACGATGGCATAGAGGGCCGGGACCAGGCCGAGCGCGAAGGCCCAGCGCCAGCCGTCGTCGGACAGCGGGATGATGAAGTAGGCGATCAGTGCGGCCAGCAGCCACCCGACGGCCCAGAACGCCTCAAGGATGACGACGACCCGGCCGCGGATCTTGGCGGGCGCGAACTCGCTGACCAGTGTGGAGGCCACCGGCAGCTCAGCCCCCAGCCCCAGGCCGACGACGAAGCGCAGCGCCAGCAGGACGGCCAGGCTGCCCGCGAGCGCCGAGGCCCCGGTGGCCACGCCGTAGACCAGCAGGGTGAGCGCGAAGACGGAGCGGCGGCCGATCTTGTCAGCGAGCAGACCACCGAGCGAGGCACCGAGGGCCATGCCGACGAACCCGATGGACCCAAGCCAGCTCTGCTCGGTCTGGGTCAGCTGCCACTGTGCGGCCAGGGCTGCCATGACGAAGGAGATCAGCCCGACGTCCATGGCATCCAGGGCCCAGCCGATGCCGGATCCGGTCAAGAGCCGGCCGTGCTTGCGGGTGAACGGGAGCCGGTCAAGGCGCTCCGGGCGGGTCAACGAGGTCTCGGATTCGGATGCCGACTGCGGCCGTGCGGTCATTCGAGCAGTCAAGCGCAGGTTGAGTCAGATCGTGGAGCATTGGTGCCGAAGTGTGGTGGGACTCACGCCCGAATTGTGGTGGGGCTCACGCCGACCGGTCGGACAGCAGCGCTGTCACGCTGACGTCCTGGGCACCAGATCACGATAGGTGCGCTCGAAGACCATCTCCTCCACGCCCTCTCGTTCGGCCGTCGCGCGCACCGTGTTCTCCACGATGAACGTGTCGGCGTCACAGGTGATCACCGATCGGGTCTCCACTTCGGCGACCCACCCGTCATTCGCCAGTCGCACCTGCCAGTGAGACTCGGTGCGCGGAGAGGTCGGGGCCCCTTCGCGCACCTGACACACCTCCCGGGCGGACTCCAGGACCTGCAGCCCGTCGGGGTAGCCGCGGGTGTCTCCGTATCCGGGGTCCACCTCCACCGTGGTCTCTCCGAGTGCCACGTCGTGGCGGACGACGCGAGGCGGGACGGGGTCCCCCGCGTCATCGGGGGCGGTGATCGTGATGGGTCTGGCATGGACGGCGGGACCGAACTCGACGGAGACAGCGTCGGGCGCCGCCAGCGGCAGCACCGCCGAGCTCGCGGCCAGGTCGACCTCGAGGGTGTCCTCAACGGAGTGCGGCCACACCCAGGGCCAGTAGTGATTACTCAGGGCGATCCTGATCCGGTGGCCCGGTGGGAACCGGTAGCCGACGGCCACGAGGGGCACCTCGACGTCGACGTCCTCCTGCGGCACCAGGGGTGCGACCGAGTCCATTCCATTGCGCTTCAGCAGGTTGAGGACCCCACGGGTCACCAGGGTCGACGAGCCGTCGGGTGCGACGTCGCACAGGCGGACGATCACGTGCCCCCTGTCGTGTGTGGAGTTCAGCCGCAACCTGACGACGGCCCGTCCGAGCAGGTCGAGCGGCTCGTCGTGGACCGGGATGTCGATGCACACTGATCGGCCGTCTTCGGCCCGCTGGTCCGGGGGCAGGTCCGCCGCGTTGCCGAATGGGAAGTAGCGGCCAGCGTCCTGCCCCGTGGCCCAGGGCGAGCACACCTGGACCCGGTCGGTGCCGAGCGACATCTGCCGGGCGGGAGCCGACCCGGGCCATGGCACCCCGACCCACCGCCCAGGCTGCTCCTCGACATACGGAGCGGGCGCCACCGGGTCGTTGACCCAGGCCCGCAGCGCGGGGTCGTCCTCCACCCCTGTGTCGATGTCCTTGAGCCAGCGGTCCCACCAGCGCAACGTCTCCCCCAGGAAGTCGATCCCCGGGCCGGGAGCCAGGCCACGATCGGGGTACTGGTGCGACCAGGGTCCGATGATCCCCTTCACTGGCGACCCGAGGTTCTCCAGCAACCGCAGCACGGCACCTCGATAGGGGTCGGCCCAGCCGCCGACCGCCAGGACGGCCGCCCGGATACCTGCGTAGTTCTCACAGACGCTGCCACGGCGCCAGTAGTCGTCCCGTTCCTGGTGTCCCAGCCACACCGGCGCGAGCGGGCGTTGCCTCTCCAGGCGTTCGTGCCAACGGTCCACCCAACCGGAGCCGACGACCTCCGGCCGCGGCGGTCGGGACGCAAACGCCAACATGGTTCCCGCCCAGGACGCCATGTCGACCGCCAGGACCGCCCCACCCATGTAGTGGACATCGTTGTCATAGCGATCGTCCGTCGAGCAGACGGTGACGATCGCCTTGAGAGCCTCCGGCGCACGCTCGGCAATCTGCAGGGCGTTGAACCCGCCCCAGGAGATGCCGAATATCCCGACGGCGCCGGTGGACCACGGCTGAGCGGCGAGCCACTCGACGACGGCGACCCCGTCGTCGAGCTCGGCCACGGAGTACTCGTCCTCGAACAGTCCGTCAGAACTGCCACTGCCGCGTATGTCGACACGCACCGAGGCGTAACCGTGCGCCGCGTAGTAGGGGTGCCGCTCGGAGTCCCGCACCGACGTCCAGTCATCCAGGCGGTAGGGCAGGTACTCCAGGAGCACCGGCACAGGGTCTCGCCCGGCGCTACTGGGCAGCCAGGCACGGGCTCGCAGCCGCACGCCGTCTGCCATCGGGATCCAGAACTCCCGCACCTCGACCGCAGAGGGGTCGAGATCCACCTGCCTGGTCAGCGTGCCACCTCCGAACTTGTCGTTCTGACGCACGATACGTGTGGCGGTGACCAGCCTGAGGGTCCCCCTCCAGAAAGCACGGCACGCCCCACGACGCGGTGCATCGTGGGGCGTGCCGTAAGCCGAGTGAGGGTTTGGTCTAGAAGGGGCCGTCTTCGCGGCGCTTGTCCCAGCGCTCCTCGAAGCGGTCCATCAGTCCGGTGTTCCGGTGGCCGGTGTTCTTGCCACCGGTGGTCTTGCCGCCGGTGGTCTTGCCGCTCTTGCCCCCGGCCTTGGCGTGAAGGGTGACATTGCCCTTGGCGTCGACGGTGCCAAGGGTGGCGCCCTTGGTCCGCGGAGAGGTCATGGCCCAGACGCCGCCAAAGACCATCGCGGCGAAACCGAGGCCGCCGATCCAGATCTGGTGCAGGGTGACTGCGAGCAGGACCATGGCCAGACCGGCGATCGCGATGAGTAGGCCGAGCGCCGCACGGCGCCGCCTGGCGCGGGCCTCGCTCTTGCCGACCAAGGACGTGGCGAAGCGCGGATCCTCGGCGTAGAGCGCCTGCTCCATCTGCTCGAGAACTCGCTGCTCGTGCTCGGAGAGCGGCACGGTGACCTCCCTGACGGTCGACTTCTGTCCGCCACGGTGGAGTGACGGCGGTGACGTCGGCGCCGTGCTGACGACGACGTCCCTTCTTCTAGGATAGGCCCGGAACCGCTCCAGCGGTAGCCGGGGCTCTACCCTCAAGACGCTCCACGAGTCAAAAAGGTTTCCTGACCGGGCTGTGGCGCTCACCGCACCCCGCTGACCTCGGTGGATCCACCGCGTGGAGACCAGGCCGCCGCGCCCCACCGTCTCGCCGAGTCCCCCGGTGCCCGTTCGGTCCGAGGCGCTCGACCCTCGACGTCGCGGCGTGCCTCGTCCCGGACGACCAGGCTGGCCGGGCGCACGATCCCGCTGCCAAACCGCTGCGCCGCACGGTCCATCGCCCGCTCGGCGTCCCGCCACCCGTGCTCGGGCTCGTCCAGCCGACCCTGCACCGGGGTGTGCTCGGCCTCGGTGAGTCCCTCGAGCCGGACCCCGAGCAACCGAATCCGGGCCCGTTGGAGTCCGAGTGCGGCATACAACGCGGTGGCCGTGGCGAAGATGTCGCGGGTGACGTCGGTGCTCTCTCGCATGGTGCGCGACCGGGTGATGGTGGTGAAGTCGGAGAACCGGACGGTCAGCACCACGGTGCGGGCCAGCAGCCCGGAGTGGCGCATCCGGGTGGCGCTGCGGTCACTGAGCCGCAACAACTGCCGTCTCAGGACGGCGGGGTCGTCGACGTCCTGGTGGAAGGTCTCCGAGGAGCCGACACTGCGCTCGGTCCGGACCGGGGTGACCCGCCCCGCATCACGCCCCCAGGCCAGGTCGCGCAGCTGGACGGCACCGTTGTGCCCCATCGCCCGAGTCAGCGTGGCCATCGGAAGGTGCGCGATGTCAGCCACCGTGCGCAACCCGAGCCGGTGCAGCGCGGCCTCGGTGCTCTGCCCCACTCCCCACAGCGCGCTGACCGGCAGCGGGTGCAGGAAGTCCACCACCTTGTGCGGCGGCACCATGAGCATCCCGTCGGGCTTGGCCGCGCGGGAGGCCATCTTGGCCACCACCTTGGTCGGGGCCCCGCCGACCGAGCAGGTGATCTGCTGCTCGTCGGCGATCGTGTCGCGGATCCACTGCCCGATCTGGGCAGGACCACCCAGACGCCGTCGCGCGGCGGAGACGTCCAGAAAGGCCTCCTCCATCGAGACCGGCTCCACCAGGTGGGTGACCTCGCGGAAGACGGCCATCACCGCGGAGGAGATCGCGCTGTAGCGGTCGTAGTCGGGCCGGACGATCTCGGCCTGCGGGCACAGCCGCCGCGCCCGGGCCATCGGGATGCCGGACCGGATGCCGTAGGCACGGGCCTCGTAGGTCGCCGACAGCACGACGCTGCGCATCCCACCACCGATGACGACCGGCTTGCCGACCAGCTCGGGCCGGTCGATCAGGGACGCTGCGGCATAGAAGGCGTCCATGTCGACGTGCAGGATCGTGCACCCGCGGTCATCCACCACCTCGCTCACCACCCCGCGCTGCCTGGGCTGGAGTGCCACAGCTTGCTGCCCGGGCCGGCCGGCTTGGTGTCGGCATAGGGCGACTGCTTGAACCCGGAGGCGTGCAGCAGCACTCGGCGGCCCTGCTGCTGGTCCGCCCGGCGCGCGTCCTCCTCTGCCTGCTCCGCCCCGGCCACGGCATCGTGCTCGGCAGAGTCCATCAGCTCACGCACTGCCTCGATGCCGCCGGTGTCGAAGGCACGACCCAGCGCGGTCATCTCCCAGGCACCGGTGGCACGCACCGAGATGCCCCGCGGACCGGTCCGCCGGGTGATGCCGCGCACCACCAGCAGGAAGGAGTGGAAGACGGTCTCGGCGAATGGTCCCTGCACGTCTTCGAAGAAGGTGGCGTCACTGGGGCCGGTGCCGTCCTCCAGGGTGAGGAAGACGACCCGTCGCCCCGAGCGGATCGGAGGTGTCTGGGTGGCGACCTTTGCTCCGGCGATCAGCACCTCGCTGCGGCTGCGTTGGGTCAGCAGCTGGTTGGCCGGGACCACCCCGAGCGCCTGCAGCATCGGCTGGAAGGTGGTGGTCACGTGAGAGCTGACGTCCATGCCGAGCACCTCCAGCTCAGCCAGCATCTGCTCCTGGGGTGTCATCTCCGGCAACCCGCTGCCAGAGCGCAGCACCGGCTCATCGCCGAGGTCAAGGGTCAGCTGGGTCGGATCTGCCTGCCGGGGGTGCCAGCTCCGGCGTCCCCTGGCCTGGGCACCGGTGCGGGCCGCGATCTCACCTGCCCCCTCCCCCGGCCTTGATGACCCTGATGACGCCGATGATCCTGATGACGCCGATGACGCCGATGATCCAGGCAGCACAGGCGCGACCTGTCGTGCCCGCGAGCGTCCCCGGGACACCGTGGGGCGGCTCCACCGGTCCAGTTCGGCCACGTGCAGGAGCAGGTCCCGCCGGGTCGGTCCCTGCCGCACAGTGCTGGACCGGGCCGTCCCCACCCGGTGCAGCTCGTCGAACCCTCCGGCCAGCACCAGCCGCTCCACGACCGGACGGCTGGTGCGGGCCCGTTGCCAGAGGTCACCGAGCGAGTGGTAGGGCTGACCGGCGATGATCCGGGCGACCTCGTCGTTGCTGATGCCCTTGACCTCGGCGAGCGAGAGCCGGACGCCATAACGCGAGGCCCGCTGCTCCACCTGTGCCATGTGCGCGTCGACGATGTCTCCGCGTCCAGCCCGAGGCGGTCGCCTTGGCCTCTCGCTGGCAGAGGACCACTCGTCGGTGACCCGTTCGACTCGATAGTTCTCCCCCGAGGCGTTGACGTCCAGCCCGAGGACGTGCACGCCCATGGCGCGGGCCTCCTCCAGGATCAACCGTTTGGGATACATCCCGGGGTCGTGGGTCAGCACCCCGGCCAGGAAGGCCGCGGTGTGGTGCGTCTTGAGCCACGCGGAGTGGAAGGTCGGCACCGCGAAGGCCGCCGCGTGCGCCTTGCAGAACCCGAACGAGGCGAAGGCCGCCAACACGTCCCAGATCGTGTCGATGTCCTGCGCTGAGTAGCCCCGGGCTGCTGCTGCGGGGCGCCACCAGGACTCGACCTCGGCCTGCCCCTGTGGGGTGCCCAGTGCCCGGCGGACCTCGTCGGCCTGCGCGAGGGTGACGCCGGTGGTCTCGGCGACCAGGTGCAGCACCTGCTCGTGGAAGACGACGACCCCGCCGGTCTCCTCCAGATAGGGAATCAGCGAGGGGTGCAGGTAGTGCGGCTCGTCCCACCCCTGCCGTGCGTTGAGGAAGGGCCGCACCATGTCGGACTTCACCGGCCCGGGCCGGAACAGTGAGATGTCGATGATGATGTCGCCGAAGGTCTCGGGGCCGAATTTGCCGATGAGCTCGCGCTGCCCCGGCGACTCGATCTGGAAGCAGCCCAGGGTGCGCGTCGACTGGATCAGCGAGAACGTCTTGATGTCGTCGTAGGGCACCTGCTGCTGGTCATCCAGGTCGATGTGCACCCCGTCGACCCGTTCCACCTCGGCGACCGCGTGAGCCATCGCCGACTGCATGCGGATGCCGAGCACATCGAGCTTGAGCAGCCCCAGGTCCTCGACATCGTCCTTGTCGAACTGGCTCATCGGGAAGCCCAGCCAGCTCGCCTCCACGGGCGTGCGGTCCAGCAGTGCGGTGTTGGACAGGATCACCCCGCACGGGTGCAGCGCGATGTGCCGCGGCAGCCCGTCCAGGCTCTCGACCATCTCGAACATCATCTGCATCCGCGGGGCGTCGAACCCGTGCCTGCGCAGCTCGGGAAGGTCGCGGATGGCAGCGCGGGCGTCCTTGGCCCGGATGTGCGGGAACGCCTTGGCGATCACGTCGATCTCCCCCGGCGGCAGGCCCATCGTGGCGGCGACGTCGCGGATCGCGTGCCGCACCCGGTAGGTCTCCATCATCGACACGCAGGTCACCCGCTCGGAGCCGAACCGCTCGAGGATCTGCTCATAGATCTCGGTGCGGCGGGCGGACTCCACGTCGATGTCGATGTCCGGCAGCTCAGCACGCAACGGGGAGCAGAACCGCTCCATCAGCAGGTCGTGCCGGATCGGGTCAACACCGCTGATGCCGAGCAGATAGTTCACCAGGCTGCCGGCCCCCGACCCGCGCGCGGCCACCCGCACGCCCATCTCGCGGATCAGGTCGCACACCGTGGAGACGGTCAGGAAGTAGGTCGGGTAGCCCAGACCCGCGATGACCCGCAGCTCCTCATCAAGCCGGTCGTGCACCCGCGTGAGGTATGCCGACGGGTGTCCTGCGTAGCGGTCGGTGATCGCCGCGCGGACGCGTTCGGTGAGGACCTGTTGGGCCTCCCCGGTGCCGCTGACCCCGACCACCTCAGGCTCGGGCAGATGGACGTCCCCGATGCCCAGGTCGCTGCGCGGGCTCTGCACGCACTCTCGCGCCAGCGCGTCGGTGGCCGCCAACAGGTCGGCCGCCCGGACCGACGGGCCGACCGCGTCGGCGACCCGCTCTGCGATCGCACGCATCGCTCCCGTGCCGGCCAGGTGGCCGGCGGTGCTGACCCGGTCCAGGTGCCGCTCGTCGAGGGCGACCATGCGGCGGGCCGCGTCGAGGATGTCCACGACCCGCGCCTGCTCCGCGGTGGCGTGCCGCACTGCGGCGGTCAGCACCGCGGGCAGGCCAGCTTCCAGGGCCAGCGACCACAACCGGGCAGCGTGTTGCAGGCTGGCCGGGCTGTCCTCTGGGCCGCCGTGGCACACGACCTCGATCGCCAGTGCCCCGGCCGGCAACGACTGCTGCCACCGGTGCAGCAGCTCACGGGCCAGTCCGACCCTGCGGCGCAGCAGGGCCCGGCCCACGTCGGAGTCGGGTCCGAGCAGCACCACCACCGGGCTGACAGCCTCCTCCCGCTCGCCGACCGGCGCCGCGGCGCGGGCCAGCAGCCCGCGGTGGGTCCGAGGGCTGCCACGCTCCCCTGCCAAGTGGGTGTGGGTGATGAGGCGACAGAGCCGGGACCAACCCAGGCCGGGCTCCAGACCGGCCGCCTGTCCCCGGGCCAGCACGGTCACCCGCGGGTGCTGGTCATCCACCAGGGCACCCCCCTTGACCGGCTGGGCGCGGGTGGGGCGGGTCACGCCCGACCCACCCGACCTGCTGAGTCCGGTGAACCCGTCGGCTCCGGTGGCACGGCCATCGCCAGCCGCCTCCGCTCCGTTCCACCGGATCCCGGCGGTTTGGACTCGGCCATCCAACGGCCGGTCCGGGAAGCGGGCTCCCCGACCGTCGGGCGACCCGGCACCGGGCCCGGCCGCAGGCTCGACGACAGCCAGGTCAACACCCAGGACCGCAGAGATCTCCGCCCGGGCACACGCCTGCACGAACCGGACCGCCCCGTAGGCACCGTCCCGGTCGGTCAGCGCGAGCATCGACTGTCCCTCCTGGACGGCACGCTCCACCAACGCCTCGGGTGTCGAGGCGCCGTAACGCATCGAGTGGCTCGAAGCGACGTGCAGGTGCACAAACTCTTGTGTCATGGAGGTCACCAGGGTGTGGTCGGAGCCAGCTCACCGGGCAGCGGCTCGGCAAACGGCAGGTGCAGCGCGCCGCGGACCAGCTCAAGGAAGGTCTCGCACTGGCGCACCAGGTCATCGGCCTCCCGCGGGCTGACCATGCCGGAGCCACGCTCCAGCGCCAGCCGCCGGCGACCGCTCGAGGCAAAGAACGTCGCCCACTCGCTGAGCTCCGGCGCCAGTCGCGGCAGCACCTCCCACACGCTGCGGGGACGGGATCGGCCCGTGGTGACGGTGCGGGCCGCGATCAGTGCAGCGGCCGCCCGCAGCGCAGCCAGGTGCGCCTCGGTGTAGCGCTGAGCCGTGCTCTGGCTCTGGCAGGCCTGGACCAGCCCCGCCCGGGACCGGTCGAGCAGATCCAGCACGGTGCTCGCTGACGATGCGAGCGGCATCTCGGACACCGCCCCCTGGGACACCGCTTCCTGGGAAACCGCTCCCTGGGACGCCACACCCCGGGCCCTCCCGCCCCGGGACCTCACACTCTGGGACCTCACACTCTGGGACCTCGTGCCTTCGGTCACTGTGGTCATCGCTCCTCCTCAGTCGGCGACGCGCACCAGGCGCCACCGGTCGTCCTTGGTCAGGTCATAGATCCCGGTCTGCATCAGTCGTCCCGCGCTGGCCTCCACCCGCCAGACCTCACGCTCCAACTCCGGAAACCGCTCACGGGCCTCGTCCCGGTGGCCGTCTGCGTCCTCGCCCAGAGCGGCAGAGTCCTCCTGCCCCGACGGGTCCTCTCCCGAGGGCGCGCGCCACCAAGACAACCGCTGGGTCCAGTGATCCAGCACGGATTGCACGACGTGCAACCGCCCACGCCAGATAAACGCGGTGGGCGCAGCGCTCGCGTCGACCCCGGCGGGAAGCACCGGCAACCGTCCGATCTGCAGTCCACCGACCCGCACCTCAACCGGGTCTGCATAACGTCGGCTCATCGCACCTCCAGAAAGCTCGTTGCACTGTCGGACCGGACTGGTTGACTGCTCCTCGATGGCCCTCTCAAGACCACCCAGAGCGACATCTCCACCCGGCATATCGCATCTTTGTTCGATAGAACGAATGTACGACATGCCACCGACAGTCCTCAACCCCTGAGCCCCTCGCGATGCCGACGCCGTAGGCTCATCCCGTGCCCACTCCCCATCCCATCGATGTGCCGCGTCTGCGCGAGCGCGTGCAGGAGGCGCTCGACGCGGACCTCGTCCACCAGCGTCAGATCCTGACTGAGCTGGGCCCCCAGGTCACCCGTCTCATCGACGAGGTGGCCGCGCTGCTCAGCGGCGGCAAGCGGCTGCGCGCGGCCTTCCTCTACTGGGGCTATCGCGCACTGGGTGGCGCCGACTCCCCCGAACTGATCCGCGCCGCGAGCTCGATGGAGCTGTTCCAGGCTGCCGCCCTGCTGCACGACGACGTCATGGACGACTCCGACCTGCGGCGGGGTCGACCCACCGCACACCGCACCTTTGCCGCCGACCACCAACAGCAGTCCTGGTCCGGGGAGTCCGACCGCTTCGGCCACGCCGCCGCGATCCTGGCCGGCAACCTCTGCCTCACCTGGTGCGACAGCGCCTTTGCGACCTCGGGGTTGCCAGCAGGTGAGATCGCTGCTGCCAGAGATGAATTCGACACCATGCGCACCCAGCTGATGGGCGGTCAATATCTCGACGTCCTGGACGCCGCCCAGGGCTGGGAAGACCTGGACTACACCGAGCGTCTCGCCCGTTGCCGCACCGTGATCCGTTACAAGAGTGGGAAATACAGCGTCGAGCAGCCTCTCCTGATCGGTGCACACGCTGCGGGAGCGGGGGCGGACACGCTTGCCGGCCTGTCGGCATACGGTCTGGCTCTCGGCGAGGCGTTCCAGATCCGCGACGACGTCCTGGGGGTCTATGGCGACCCGGAGACCACCGGCA
Organism: Ornithinimicrobium ciconiae; assembly: GCF_007197575.1. Classification (NCBI taxonomy): domain Bacteria; kingdom Bacillati; phylum Actinomycetota; class Actinomycetes; order Micrococcales; family Ornithinimicrobiaceae; genus Ornithinimicrobium; species Ornithinimicrobium ciconiae. The sequence continues at coordinate 1,916,602 of NZ_CP041616.1, read as the reverse complement.
AGCCGGCCGGCGACGACCTGCGCGAGGGCAAGCGGACCGTGCTGATCGCCCACGCTCTCGGACTGGGCAGCGAGCAGGACGGCAACACCCTGCTGGACCTGCTGGGTCGGCCAGATCTGAGCGACGAGCAGGTGGCTGTATGCCGTGACCTCCTCGAGCGCGTCGGTGCCGTCAGCGCGACCGAGACGATGATCGCGCAGGCTGCCGACGCCGCCCGCAACGCCCTGTCCCAGACTCCCGGACTGACCGAGGAGGGCCGCGCTGCCCTGGCCGACCTCGTGGAGATCAGCACCGCCCGCGCGACCTGACGACGCCCTCGGCACGAGGCCGGCTGCGGGTCGGCGGCACTGGGGGTGCTGGGGCGGCGGAGGGCCACGCAGGACCCTAAGGGTGTGCCGTCTACCCTCGGGAGCACCTTCGACGAAAGGTGGACCCCGTGGGCCACACCCCCATCTCAGCGGCCGATGCCCCGCAACCCATCGGACCGTACTCGGTCGCGGCTCGGGACGAGGCGTCCGGCCTGCTCTTCCTGTCCGGGCAGACCCCGATCGATCCGGCGACGGGCGCCCTCGTTGACGGCGACGTGGCTGCCCAGACACGACGGGTCTTCGCCAACCTCGAACGGGTGCTCTCCGCCGCGAACGCCACCTTCGCTGACGTCATCAAGGTGAACGTCTATCTGACGTCGATGGCGGACTTCGCCGACCTCAACGAGGTCTATGCCACGATCTTCACGGCTCCCTACCCGGCACGCACCACGGTGGCCGTGGCGGAGCTGCCGCTGGGTGCGCGGATCGAGATCGAGCTCGTGGCCCGGACCGGTGACTCCTCACGCTGAGCCCGGACAACCGCGCTGCGCTGGGTCCTGACCGGCTGAGGACTAGAGCGCCATCTCCTGCGCGCGGCGGCGCACCTCGGTCTTGCTGCCGGCCCGCAGCGACTCGATGGCGCTGCCACCGGGCAGGGTGTCATCGGCCTCGTGGAGCCAGGCGATGATCTCCTCATCGCGATAGCCGCCGTCGCTCAGCACCGTGACCGTCCCGCGCAGCGCGAAGAGCGGACCCTCCTCGGTGAGGAAGGAGGCGGGCACATAGAGCGCCTTGTTGGGGCCACGGCGGACACCAATGAGCTCGCGCTCCTGCAGCCAGGTCTTCACCTGCGCCAGGGAGGCGCCGGTCAACTCCATGATGTCCGGCACGGCCAGCCAGTTCGTCAGGTCGTCAGGGTTTGTCTCCGGGGTGGAACCGGAGGTTTCACTGCTCACATTCACCACGGCGTCAGTGTGTCACAGCGCGCTCGAGCACCGGCACGACAGTGCCACCGCCCGCCCGCAGCGCCCGCCTCCGCGGTTTTCCTGCTCAGGCTCCGTATCCTCAAGGAGTGAGCACTGCGACCTCCGCCGTGATCGACCGCGTCCTCGACGGTCGATACCGCGTCGAGTCCCTGCTCGCCAAGGGCGGCATGGCCTCGGTCTACAGCGCCACCGACCTGCGCCTGGAACGCAAGGTCGCGCTCAAGATCATGCACGCCCACCTCGCCGGTGACGACGAGTTCGTCACGCGCTTCCGTCAGGAGGCCCGCACCGCCGCACGGCTGTCCCACCCGCACGTGGTGTCCGTCTTCGACCAGGGCGAGGACGACGGCTACGTCTTCCTCGCCATGGAGCTCGTCGAGGGCCACACCCTGCGCGAGGTCATCAAGGAGCACGGTGCCCACAGCGTGCGGGACGCCGCCGCCTATCTCGACCCGGTGCTGCAGGCGCTCGCCGCGGCCCACGAGGCAGGCCTGGCGCACCGCGACGTCAAGCCCGAGAACGTCCTGATCCGCACCGACGGCATGGTCAAGGTCGCCGACTTCGGCCTGGCCAGGGCGGTCACCGCTGCCACCGCGAGCCAGAGCAACGAGCTGGTCTGGGGCACAGCGGCCTACCTGGCACCCGAGCAGGTCCAGCGGGGCCGCACGGACGAGCGCAGCGACATCTACTCCGCGGGCCTGTTGTTCTATGAGCTGCTCACCGGTGTCAAGGCCTTCCCCGGTGACAGCCCGGTGCAGGTGGCCTATGCCCACGTGCACCACGACGTCCCCCGCGCCGCGGACCAGGTCGCCACCGTCCCCGCCGAAATCGACGCCTTCATCCAGTGGGCCTCGGCCACCGATCCCGAGCGCCGGCCCACTGACGGGTCCGCGGCGCTGACCCAGTTGCGTCACTCCGTCGGTCAGCTGTCCGACGGGGAGCTGGACGCCCTGCCGGGGCAGCGGCTGCCGGACGACGGCGACCTGACCCAGGCTTTTGACCACACCCGCCCGCTGCGGGCCGCCGACACCATGGCGGTGCCCCGCGCCGCCCCGGAGCACTACGCGCGCACCCACGGCAACCGGCCCGCGCGCCCCGCCAGGCCGGTGCGCGCCAGCGCTGCCCCCCGGCGCCCCCGCCGACGGTTGAGTGTCGCTGGCTGGCTGCTCGGCATACTCCTGGTCCTCATCGGCGCCGGCGGTGCCGGGGCCGCCTGGTACTTCACCGAGGGTCCCGGGGTGCACTCCCCCGTCCCCACGCTGGTCGGCCTCACCCAGACCGAGGCCACCGAGGCGCTGGACGCCGAGGAGCTGGACACCGTGGTCGAGCTGGCCTACTCCGAGACAATGGCTGCGGACGTGGTGATGGCCGCCTCGCACGAGCCCGGCACCTCGCTGCGGCACGGCACCGACGTCACCCTCACCGTCTCCCAGGGGCCGGAGAGGTATGCCGTCCCGCCCGTCATCGGTCGCACGCTCGAGCAGGCGGAGCCCATGATCGCCGACGCCAACCTCACGATGGCCGAGCCGGACCTGGTCTTTGACGAGTCGATCCCCAAGGGCCAGGTCATCTCGGTCGAGCCGCAGGAGGGTGCCGAGCTCAAGCCGGAGGCCGAGGTCACGCTCACGGTCAGCAAGGGCCGCGAGCCGATCGAGATCAGTGACGTCACCGGCCAGCCGCAGGAGGACGCCGAGGAGACGCTCAACGACGCCGGGTTCACCGTGTCGGTCAGTCCCGACCGGGTCTTCAGCGACTCCGTCGACGAGGGCCACGTGGTCTCCCAGAGTCCCGCGTCGGGCACCGGCTACCGCAACGACCCGGTCACGCTGACGATCTCCAAGGGCCCTGAGCTGGTCGAGGTCCCCAGCGTCGTGGGCGACCAGTTCTCCGAGGCCGAGGAGGTGCTCACCGAGGCCGGGTTCACGGTCACCCGGGAGGACCTGATCGGCGGCTACTTCGGCACGGTCCGGCGCCAGAGCATCGAGCCCGGCGAGATGGTGCCCAAGGGCACCGAGATCGTCCTCGAGGTCGTCTGATCAGTCGCGCGACGACAGCAGTTCGCCGAGGACAGCGGCTGCGTGGTCGGTCTGGGCGTCGTCGACGTCCAGGTGCCACACGAAACGGACGCTGCCCGGCCCTGTGGCATACCCCAGGACGCCCCGCTCCCCCGCGGCCGCGATGAAGTCTGCGCCGGTCCAGCCGGCCGGGGCGACCTGGAGGACCAGGATGTTGGTGTGCACCGCGGTGGGGTCGACTGCGTCGGGACGCACCGCCACCACAGCCTGCGCGACCTGCTGGCACCGTGCGTGGTCCTCGGCGAGCCGCTCCAGCTGGTGCTCCAGCGCATACCGGCCAGCCGCCGCCAGGATCCCCACCTGGCGCATCCCACCACCGAAACGCTTCCGCCAGACCCGGGCCTCCGCCATACGGTCGGCAGATCCGACGAGGAGGGAGCCGACCGGGGCACCCAACCCCTTGCTCAGGCAGACCGACACGGTGTCGGCGCACGCGGCGTAGTCCGCGAGCGGGACGCCCGTGGCGACGTGGGCGTTCCAGAGCCGGGCACCATCCAGGTGGACGGCCATGCCGCGCTCGTGGGCACGCCGGTGCAGCTCCTGCATCGACTCCAGCGGCTGGACGGTGCCACCGCCAAAGTTGTGGGTGTTCTCGACCACCACGCAGGACGTGCCGACCTGATAGGCGCCGCCGTCGGTGACCGCCAGGGTCATCGCGGCGTCCACGTCCAGCAGGCCACCGACCGTCGGATAGCTGCGGGCGGAGATGCCGCTGAGCACGGCAGCAGCCCCCATCTCGGCGCGGAGCACGTGCGCCAGGTCGTCGGTGACCAGTTCCTGGCCGGGCGCCACGTGCAGGCGCACTCCCAGCTGGTTGGCCATCGACCCGGTGGGTGTGAAGAGCGCGTCCTCGTGACCGAGCAGATCGGCCACCTGGCGCTGGAGGGCCAGAACGGTCGGGTCCTCGGCATACACGTCGTCGCCGACCTCGGCCCAGGCCATCGCCTGCCGCATCGCCTCGGTGGGGCGGGTGAGGGTGTCGGAGCGCAGGTCGGCGATCACCCCGGGCCCCGCCGACTCGACCTTGTCGGGCACGGCGCTCACCCCTCCACTCACCGGCCGGCCTCGAGCATCGCAGCGACCTGGAAGGCCATGTCCAGGCTCTGCTGGTGGTTCAGACGAGGGTCGCAGACGGTCTCATAACGCAGTCCCAGGTCCTGCACGTCCAGGGCGCCCGAGCCCCCGACACACTCCGTGACGTCGTTGCCGGTCAGCTCGATGTGGATGCCGCCCGGCCAGGTGCCCAGGGCACGGTGCACCTCGAAGAAGCCGGCGACCTCGTCGATGACATCCTCGAAGCGGCGCGTCTTGTGCCCGCTCGGCGAGGCAAAGGTGTTGCCGTGCATGGGGTCACAGACCCAGGCCACCTTGCCCGCCTCCTCGCCGACGCTCTCCAGCAGCGGGGGCAGCAGGTCACGGATCTTGTCGGCACCCATGCGGGTGATGAAGGTCAGCCGCCCTGGTGTGCGCTCGGGGTCGAGCTTGTCGAGCAGCCCGAGCACGTCGTCGCGCGTCGCCGTCGGGCCGAGCTTGACCCCGATCGGGTTGTGCACCCTGGACAGGAAGTCGATGTGCGCCCCGTCCAGGTCGCGGGTGCGCTCCCCGGCCCAGATGAAGTGCCCCGAGGTGTTGTAGGGCAGCCCGGTGCGTGAGTCCCGGCGGGTCAGGGCCCGCTCGTAGTCCAGCACCAGCGCCTCGTGGCTGGAGTAGAACTCGACGCGGCGCAGCTCCTCGGCGTCGGCCACCCCGGAGGCCTCCAGGAAGCGCACCGCCCGGTCGATCTCGGTGGCCATCTGCTCATAGCGCGCCTGAGCGGGTGAGGACAGGAAACCCTTGTTCCAGGTGTGCACGCTGCGCAGGTCGGCATAGCCACCACTGGTGAAGGCCCGCACGAGGTTCAATGTGGAGGAACTCGCGTGATAGACGTCAACCATGCGGGCGGGGTTGTGCGCACGGGCCTCGGGGGAGAACTCAAAGCCATTGACCATGTCGCCGCGATAAGCCGGCAGCGTCACCCCGTCGCGGGTCTCGGTGTCGGAGGACCGGGGCTTGGCGAACTGACCAGCGAGCCGTCCGACCTTGACCACCGGCATGCCCGCGCCATAGGTAAGCACCACCGCCATCTGCAGGATGGTCTTGATCCGGTTGCGGATGTTGGGCCCGGTCACCCCCTCGAGCGTCTCGGCACAGTCCCCACCCTGGAGCAGAAAGGCCTCGCCGCGCGCCACGGCCCCGAGCTTTTCGCGCAGCACGTCGCACTCACCGGCAAAGACCAGCGGAGGAAATCCCTTGAGCCGGGCCACCGCCTGGTCCAACGCCTCGGCGTCGCTCCAGGTGGGCTGCTGCTTGGCCGGCAGATTGCCCCAGTCGAAGTGGTGCCCGATGGGGGGCTGTTCGGTCACGTCCGTGGTCACCAGGTCATCGTAGGAGCCACGGCGCGCGCCGACCTCACCGGTGCTGCTCGTCGCCGTCCTGCGGTATGCCGGAACCCGCCTGCGCGGGCACGCTCTCCACCGCAGCACTCTGGTCTGCAGGGCTCTCCTCGGCAGGGCTCTCGTTGACGGGGCTCTCGTCGGCAGAGCGCTCGTCGGCAGGGCTCTCGTCGGCAGAGCTCTCCTCGGCAGGGCTCTCGTCGCCGGCTGCCGGGTTGTCGTCCTCGCCCGTGGGCTCGTCGGACTTGGCCTGCCGGGACCGCAGCTGCTCCCCTACCTGCTCGAACTGGGTCTTGGCGGTCTCGATCTGCCCCTCGATCTGGGTCCGAGCCGACTGGACGCCCCCCTCGATCTGGGTCCGTGCGGTCTCCACGCGCCCCTCGACCTGGCTGCGCACCTGCTCGGCCGTCACCTTCGTCTGGTCCACGGCCTTGTCCACGGCGACCCGGGCTCCCTCCACCGCAGCCTTGGCGCGCGCTGCGATGCGGTCCTTGACCGAGGCCGCATACACGTCGACGTACTCCTGGCCCGAGAGCTGCATGAGTTCATACATGATCTCGTCGGTGATCGAGCGCAGGACGGTCCGGTCGTCCTCCATCCCCTCGTAGCGGGAGAAGTCCAGGGGCTTTCCGAACCGGATCCCGACCTGGCCCCGCTTGACGTTGGGGATCACCTGACCGGTGGGCTGCGCCTTGTCCGTGTCGATCATGGCCACCGGAATGACCGGCACCTTCGCCTCCAGCGCCATCCGCGCCACACCGGTCTTGCCCTTGTAGAGCTTGCCGTCCGGGCTGCGGGTGCCCTCGGGGTAGATGCCGAACAACTCCCCACGCTTCAGGACCTTCAGGCCGGAGTTCAGTGCCGCCATACTCGCCTCGCCACCGGAGCGGTCGATCGGGATCTGGCCCATGCCCTTGAAGAAGTTCTTGGTCAACCAGCCCTTGACACCCGTGCCGGTGAAGTACTCCATCTTGGCCGGAAAGGTCATCCGCCGATCGACGACCAGCGGCAGGAAGACCGAGTCCGAAAAGCTGAGGTGGTTGCTGGCGAAGATCGCACCGCCGTGCTCGGGGACGTTCTCCTCACCCTCGACCCACGGCTTGAAGAGGGTCCTGACGAACGGCCCGATCAGGACGTTCTTCATCAGCCAATAGAGCACCAGAGCCTCCTCGCAGGTCCCGGACATGCTAGGGCACTTCCTGGCTGGGGCACGGGAGACAACCAACCAGGCTCGAAGTCTGTCATGACAAGATCGTCCTGTGCAGATCCTTGAGGGCGCCGAGCCGATCCACTCCGCCGGTGTCGGCGAACGCGCCGACACCGCAGTGCTGCTGATGCACGGGATGACGTCCTCCCCGCAGATGGTCCGGCCGGTCGCCGAGCACCTCGCCGAGCAGGGGTTCACGGTGTCCGCTCCGTTGCTCCCCGGCCACGGCACGCGGTGGCAGGACATGGCCCGGACGCGGTATGCCGACTGGCTGGCTGCCACCGTCACCGCCGCCGAGCAGTTGCGCGCCGGGCACCGCACAGTCGTCTGCTTCGGGCTGAGCCTGGGCGGTGCCCTGGTCACGGACGTGGCTGCCCACCGGCCCGATCTCGTCGACGGCCTGGTGCTGGTCAACCCGGCCTTCGCGGCAACCGACTGGCGGCTGCGGGTGATCCCGACCCTCAAGCACGTCGTGCCGGTGGCTCAGGGCCTCGCCGACGACATCCTGCGTGAGGGTCCGCCGCGAGAGCTGGCCTACAAGTGGACCCCGTTGCGAGCCTTCGACTCCTTCACCGAGCAGTGGCCGCGGCTGGTGCGTGAGCTGCCCCAGGTGCGTCAACCGGTGCTCCTGATGCGCTCCCGGCACGACAAGATCGTCCCGCCCTTGTCGGCCGAGACCTTCCTTGCCGAGGTCGGCAGCACCGACGTGACGGTGCAGTGGTTGGAGGAGTCTGCCCACGTGGCCACGCTGGACCATGATGGTGATTCGCTGATTGCTGCGACACTGGACTTTGTGGACAAGGTGGCGCGTGGTGACTGACGGACTGGGTCGCGAGGACCGCCCGGACGACGGGGCCGACATCGACGCACGCTTCGACGAGATCGTCGCCGGCCTGCGCGCGGAGCACGCCGAGTCGCAGCAACGTCGACAGGAGGCGCTTCGTCGCGCCCGGGAGCATCGTCGCGAAGCCACCCGACCTCTCGAGGGCTTTGACGACCCCAACCCGTGGCCACCGACGCCCCGCCGTCCTGAGCCTCCTGCCGCTGGCTCCCCCGGTGGCGACGACGCACGCTCGGGCTCCCACCACGCTGACGCCGACGGCACCAACCCGCCCTGGTCCGAGCCGCCGCCTCGCGTCTCGCCGCCTCCCGTCTCGCCGACGCCGGACCAGCCCGCCCGCCCGCAGGTCCCGTCCAATCGACGGCCTCCTCACGACGAGCCGCCCCATCACGAGTCCCCCCCGCCCACCGATGCGTGGCGCAGCTGGGAGGAGTCGGATGAGGAGGAGCACTTCATCCAGCCCAACCCTCCGCTTCCCGCTGGGGATCTCCACCTGTGGGCGATCGTGGCCGGCCTGCTGGGCGGGCCGCTGCTGGTGATCCTCAGCGAGGTCTTCAACGTCCTGCGTGCCGACTGGTGGACACCGCTGGGCATCCTGATGTCGGTGGCCGGTGTCGTGCTGCTGTTCCTGCGGTTGCCCAAGAGCCGTGACTACACCGACTCATCCGGCGGGGCCCAGGTCTAGACCGGCTGCAGCACAGGCAGCACCCTGCATCAGGTCCGGTCGCGCCTGCCAACTGACGCCATCAACGTTCTGGGGTGCAAGACCGGTCACCGGTGCCCGCTTCTGCACCCCAATCGCTCGCGGAGGCCGGGTGGACGGTCCGTGGCGTGCGGTCCCGCGCGGTCGGTACGGCACCCGTGGCGTGCGGTCCCGCGTGGTCGACGCTGCGTCCGTGGCGTGTGGTCCCGCGTGGTCGACGCTGCGTCCGTCGCGTGCGGTTCCGCCGTCACTTCACTGGGTCGCTGCCGGGTCCCCACCGTTGGGCGCACTGTCGAAGTCCACCCAGACCGGCAGGTGGTCGGTGGCGGCCGACAGCAGCTCCGCCTCCAACTCCACCTCCTCGTGCGGCAGCACCGTGAGCTCGCTGGTGGCAAAGATCGCGTCGATCGGCCGACGCGGGCTCTTGGCAGGGAAGGTCGGCCGGTCCGAACTGACCATGGCCAGGCGGTCGGCTAGCAGCCCCCACGCGCGGCCACTCGAGTCCTCGTTGAGGTCACCGCCCACGATCATCGGCGCGTCGGCACGCCAGCCCCGAAGCCGGTCGTCCGCACGCAAGCCCCGACGCCGGTCGTCAGCACCGCTCTGTCCGAGGATGCCGCGGATCAGCCGGGACACCCGGTGGGGGCCGGTGGCGAGCACCCGCACCAGGCGGCCACCCAGGCGGCCACCCAGACCTATGCCACCCAGGCCTTTGCCACCCAGGCCCGTGCCACCCAATGCCTGCCCGGTCGTCACCTCGTGCAGGATCCGCGTCGCATGGGTGACCCGCTCGTCCTCCAGGAGCGAGAGGTGCAGGGAGACAACGGTGACGGCCCGGCCACCGCGCATCCGCACCTGGGCGGCGGAGTAGCTGCGCGGGTTGCCCCGCGGGGCCACGGGCAGCTTGATGTCGACAGAGTCCGTGGCCGCCACCCGATAGCTGGTCATCATCCCGGTGCCCGACAGGCGTCGCGTCCGCCCGGACCACCTCAACCCGCAACGCCGGGCAAAGAGCCAGATCCGCACCCCGGAGAAGGGATGCCGCGGCACCTCCTGGAGCAGGAGCACGTCGGGGTCGATGCGGCGCACCACCTCGGCAGCCGCCCCCGGGTCGTCCTTCAGCCCCCGCAGGTTGTAGCTGGCCACCCGGATCCGTGACGTCATCCCCGGTGCTCCTCGCGCACCATCTCGGCGGCACCCACCATCCCGGCCGAAGGCCCCAGCTGTGCGGCCAGGATCGGCGGGACCGGCCGGTGCCCACGTCCGGTCAGCCTGCGGGCAAACATCTCGCGGGCCGGCTCCAGCAGCAGGTCTCCGGCCTCGCTGACCCCACCGCCCACCACGATCCGTCCCGGGTCGAAGGCGGCGGCCAGGTTGGCCAGGCCCAGACCGAGCCACCGGCCCACGTCACCCAGCAGCTCCAGGGCCGCGACATCCCCGTCGCGCGCCGCCCGGGTGACGTGGTGACCCTCCACCCGCGCGGGGTCGCCGTCGCAGTATGCCGCCAGCCCAGCTGCATACGGGCTGTCCTGCTCGAGCATCTCCCGGGCCTCGCGCTGCATGGCCCGGCCCGAGGAGTACTGCTCCCAGCAGCCCCGGTTGCCGCACTCGCAACGCTCCCCGTCCGGGACGACCTGCATGTGGCCGTACTCCCCCGCCAACCCGTGCCGGCCCCGCTCGACCCGCCCGTCCAGCACGAGTGCTCCGCCGATGCCGGTCCCCAGGGTCACCAGCAGCAGCCGCGGCTCTGCCTGCCCGGCACCAAAGCGGAACTCCGCCCACGCGGCCGCGTTCGCGTCGTTGTCGAGCACCACAGGTGTCGCGAGCCGCTCGACCAGCCGGTCCCGGATCGGCTCGTCGCGCCAGGCCAGGTGCGGGGCGAAGACGACGGTGCTGCGGTCCGCCGAGACGAACCCGGCGGCTCCCAGACCGACCCCGAGCACGGGACGACTCGGGTGCTCGACGGCCGCCGTGCGTTGGATCTCGGTCACCGTGTCCACGATGACGTCCTCGACGACCGACGCCTCAGTGGTCCGCCCGGGGGTGTCGCGCCGGGCTCGTGCCAGGACGTTGCCGCCGGCGTCAACCAGTCCGGCGATGACCTTGGTCCCGCCGACATCCACACCGATCGCCAGCGCGTCGTCGAGGGCGTCCTGCGTCACGGACACGGCTGTATGCCGTCAGTCACCGACCGGAGCACCGGTCGCGCCAGCCCGACGGGCGGCCAGGTCGGCCGCCCCGATCATCCCGGCGTCATTGCCCAGCACGGCCAGGACGATGTCGGCCTGCCGCCGGTGTCCGCGGCCGGTCAGCTGGCGGGCGAAGGCCACCTCCGTCGGGCCGAGCAGCAGGTCACCGGCCTCACTGACACCGCCGCCGATGACGATGAGCTCGGGGTCGAGGATCGCGACCATGCTGGCGATGCCTTCTCCGAGCCAGCGGCCCAGGTCGGCAAAGAGCTCGGTGGCGGCCGGATCGCCCGCGGTCGCCGCCTGGGTCACCATCTGGCCGGTCAGCGACTGCGGGTCCCCACCGCACAGGTCGCTCAGCGCCCCGGCGTGCGGGCTGCCGCCGCTGACCAGCTCGCGCGCCTCGCGGACCAGGGCGGTGCCGGAGGCGTAGGACTCCAAGCAGCCGCGGTTGCCGCACCCACAGCGGACGCCCTCGGGCATCACCCTCAGGTGTCCGATCTCCGCCGCGACGCCCTCGGAGCCGCGCAGCAGCTCACCGTCGCTGACGATGCCACCGCCGACCCCGGTGCCGATGGTGACCAGCAGCATGTCGTCGGCCTCGCGCGCCCCGCCAAACCGGAACTCCCCCCAGGCTGCGGCGTTGGCGTCGTTTTCCAAGAAGATGGGCCGCCCGACCGAGGCCTCCAGGCGTGCCTTGAGCGGTGCGTCGCGCCAGGCCAGGTTGGGCGCGAAGAGGACCGTGCCACCGGCGGAGTCGATGAAGCCGGCGCAGGCCACCCCGACGGCGTCGACCTGCTGGCCCTCTCGCTCGGCGGCGGAGGCGATCTCGCGGATCAGGTCAGCGATGGCCCCGCTGATGGCGTCGACGTCCTGCGCGGGCGTGACCCGCTCACTGCGGTGGCTCAGGGTGCCGTCCTCGCCGACCGCTGCCCCCTTGATGCCGGTGCCACCGACATCGATCCCGATGTTGACCGCCACGAGCTCAACCCATTTCCGACGCTGCCGCGTCACCGTGATTTTCCGACGCTGCCGCGTCACCGTGATCCGGATGGTCAGCAGACTCATCGTCCTCAGCAGCACGCTCAGCCTCACGTGCCATCTGCTCGGCCGTCTCACGACGCGACTGGGCAAACAGCGCCAGGCTCTCGGCCGCCGACCCCAGCAGGTGCGCCAGGGACTCCAGGGCGTCCGCCCCGATCGGCCCGGCTGCCGCGGCCTTGGCCCGGCACCACGGGCAGCCGCGACACAGGTGCTCTCCTGACGCGCCGGCGGCAGCAGACTCCTCAGCGCCGCCCGGCCCTGCCCCGTCACCGTCGGCGTCGCCCAACCCGGCCGCCGCCTCGGCCTCCGCCTCGCGATCCACCGAGCGGTCGGCATACTCCCGGCTGTCGGGCACCGCGGAGAGCCAGCGCGCCGCGGCCTCGACTAGTTGGCGTGCCTCGTGCTCGACCTGGCCGGACCCCCAGGTGTCGCGGGCGGAGTTAGACCCGGCGGACTCAGCCACGCGCGACCACTCGCTCGGAGAGCGACTTCAGGGCGGTGTCCACGATCATCTTCTCCGCCTTGCGCTTCATCGCGCCCAGCATCGGGATCTTGACGTCGACCTGCAGCTGATAGCGCACCTGCGTGCCCACCCCGTCGGGCGCGGTCGGCATGTCGACCGCGGACAGGGCATAGGAGCCGGTCATCGCCTTCAGCACGCTCGCGCGCACCAGGTGCCAGGAGACCTGTCCCTCTCCGCTCTCGGTGATCTCCCAGTCATAGCCGAGGACATAGGTGTCCTTGATCATGCCGGCCTCGAGGGTGAACTCCACCTCGTCGGCCCAGCCGCCGTCGTCCTCGGACAGGATCTGGGCCGCCTTGAAATCGGCCCACTGCGGATACTCCTCGAAGTCGGAGATCACATCGATCACCGCACTCGGCGGTGCGGGAATGAGGATGGAGGATTCAGTGCGGTCGGCCATGCACGGCAGGGTATACCGCCGCGGCTAAAGTGGGGTCCGTCGACCACCGCTGCGAAGGAGCGCCCGTGCAGGAGTTTGAAGTTCCCCCATTGGTTGCGCCACGCGAGGACGGGAACCTGTCCGACATCCCCCACGACTGGGCGGCCGCCGAGCCGCACCGTCCGCTGCTGGCCCGCCAGGTCGAGGACGTATGGCGCGATGTCACCGCCGCGGACTGGAACCGTGAGGTGCGTGACCTGGCCAAGGGATTCATCGCCGCCGGCATCAACATCGGTGACCGCGTGGCCGTGATGAGCCGCACGCGCTATGAGTGGACGCTGACCGACTTCGCCCTGTGGACGGCCGGGGCGGTGCCCGTGCCGGTCTATGAGACCTCCTCGGCCCAGCAGGCGTCGTGGATCCTGCAGGACTCCGGTGCGGTGGCGATCGTCGTCGAGGCACCGGCGCACCACCAGCTGGTGGCCGGCATCCGTGAGGAGACCCCGGACCTGCACGACGTGTGGCAGATCGACGGTGGTGGCCTGGAGGAGCTGGTGACCGCCGGCAAGGACATCGCCGACGAGGACGTCGAGGCGCGCCGCGCCCAGGTCACCCGCTCCTCGACCGCGACGATCATCTACACGTCCGGCACGACAGGGCGGCCCAAGGGTGCCGAGCTGACCCACGGCAACTTCCTGGCCCTGGGCGAGAACGCCATCGAGCGTCTCGAGCAGGTCCTGCGGGTCGAGGGCGCCAAGACCCTGCTCTTCCTGCCGTTGGCGCACGTCTTTGCCCGGCTCATCCAGGTGCTCGTGCTGCAGGCCGGGGTCCAGCTGGGGCACACCCCGGACGTCAAGAACCTGCTGCCTGACCTCGCCGCCTTCCAGCCGACCTTCATCCTGGCTGTCCCGCGGGTGTTCGAGAAGGTCTACAACTCGGCGGTGCAGAAGGCCATCGACGGCGGTCGTGGGGCGATCTTCCTGCGGGCCGCTGAGGTGGCGGGCAAGCACAGCCGGGCCCAAGACACCCCCAACGGGCCGGGCCTGCTGCTCAAGGCCCAGCATGCTCTCTTCGACCGGTTGGTCTACAAGAAGCTGCGCGAGGCGATGGGCGGCAAGGTGCAGTTCGCGGTCAGCGGCGGGGCGGCGCTCGGCGAGCGGCTGGGCCACTTCTATCGCGGCGTCGGCATCACCATCCTCGAGGGTTATGGCCTGACCGAGACCACGGCACCGGTGTCGGTCAACACGCCCGAGCTGATCAAGATCGGCACGGTCGGCCGCCCCCTGCCGGGCGTGGGTGTCAAGATCCAGGACGGGCAGGTGCTGGTCCGCGGTGTCAACGTCTTCAGCTCCTACCTGAACAACCCCGAGGCCACCGCCGCCGCGATCGACGAGGACGGCTGGTTCCACACCGGTGACCTCGGCGAGCTCGACGAGCAGGGCTTCATCAAGATCACCGGTCGCGCCAAGGAGATCCTGGTGACCGCCGGCGGCAAGAACGTCTCCCCCGGCCCGCTGGAGGACCAGCTGCGCGCGACACCGCTGATCTCCCAGGCGCTGGTCGTGGGCGAGGGCAAGCCGTTCGTCGCCGCCCTGATCACCCTCGACCCCGAGGTGATGCCGGGCTGGCTGGAGCGGCACAACCTCACCGACCTGTCCACCGAGCAGTTGCACGCCAACGAGGAGCTGCGGGCCGCGGTCCAGAAGGCCATCGACGCCGCCAACCAGTCGGTGAGCAAGGCCGAGTCGATCCGCAAGTTCGACTTCCTCGAGGACGACTTCACCGAGGAGAACGGCTATCTGACGCCGTCGATGAAGCTCAAGCGCAACCTGGTGACCAAGGACTTCGCCGCCAACATCGAGGCGCTCTACAGCTGACCCCTCTCCCCCGGCCGAGCGCACGGTGGGGCGAGCGCCTCAGGTCCCCTTGACGTTGACGATCTGCCGGAGCGTGTGCCGGACCCGCACCAGCTCCGACGCGTCCGCCATCACCTGGTCGATGTCCTTGTAGGCCCCGGGGATCTCGTCCAGAAAGGCCGCCGAGTGCTCATACTCGATGCCCTCCATGGCCTGCGCCAACTGCTCGAGGGTGAAGGTCTTGCGGGCCTTCGTCCGCGAGTACACCCGGCCCGCGCCATGGGGTGCTGAGTGCAGGGCAACGGGGTTGCCCAGGCCCTCCACGACATACGACGCGGTGCCCATCGAGCCCGGGATGAGACCGGCCTCACCCTCCCGCGCGGAGATCGCCCCCTTGCGGGACAGCCAGACGTCACGGCCGAAGTGCCGCTCCGGCTCGGTGTAGTTGTGGTGGCAGTTGATCTCCTCGACCCGCTGGACCTCCACGCCGACCCACTCCTGGAGGCAGGCGACCATCCGGTCCATCATCTCCTCGCGGTTGAGCAGCGCATAGGTCTGGGCCCACCGCATCTCGCGGACATAGGCGTCGAACTCTGCCGTGCCCTCGACGAGGTAGGCCAGGTCACGGTCATCGTCCGGCAGGCTGATGAAGTGCCGCCGGCAGTAGTCCTGCGCCACCTGCGTGTGGTGGGTCGCGATCCGGTTGCCGACCCCGCGGCTGCCTGAGTGCAGGAACAGCCACACCATGCCCGACTCATCCAGGGTCACCTCCAGGAAGTGGTTGCCCGAGCCGAGAGTTCCCAGCTGGTGACGCCAGGCCTTGGCGTATGCCGTGGGGTCCAGCTCGATCTCCTGCGCCCCACCGGTCAGTTGGTCGAGTCGGGTGATCGTGTGCTCGCGTCCGATCGTCCGGTTGGCTCCCCCTGCGGACAGCGGCACCTCTGAGGCGATGGCCCTGCGCACACTCGAGCGGTCCTCGGGCAGGTCGCTCTCGTGCAGCTGGGTGCGCACGGCCACCATGCCGCAGCCGATGTCCACGCCCACTGCGGCAGGCATGATGGCGCCGTCGGTGGGGATGACCGATCCAACCGTCGCCCCCTTGCCGAGTTGAGCATCCGGCATGAGCGCCAGGTGCGGGTGGATGAACGGCATGCGCGCGGTGCGCTCCGCCTGCTCGCGGGTGACGGGGTCGATGATCGACGCCCAGCTCACGAGGGTCGGGGAGATCCTTTCCATGGTCCTTGTCTCTTTCTGGGGAGCGCCCTCCCGGACGGAGGGACGCCTGTCGAGGTTAGAGGCCAGCCCGCCTGTGTGCGAGGGGATTTCAGCGGGGTTTCAGCGGGGTCGGTGCACCAGCGTGCTGTGGCGGGCTCCTGGTCACAGGCGGGTTCGTGATCAGCCGGCGATCTCGCGCAGCCACACTCCCCACCCTGCCAGGGCGTTCGTCTCGGTGGTGCCCAGCACCTCGGGCATCGCCTCCTTCACGGTCAACCCGCCGGCGACGGTCGCAGAGAGCTCCAGCAACGCCTCCTCCGACCATGTCTCAGCGATGTAGCGACAGGCCAGCCAGGACAGCGCGTAGTCGCGCCACGCCGGGTCCGTCCCACGTGACCGTGTGGTCGGGTCCGGCCAGGTGGTGGGCACCGGCCCCGCGCGCACGTCCTCCAACGCTGACCCGGCGATCTTGGCGGGTGGGAGGTCGGAGTCGCGGTGGGCGGTGTACTCAGCCAGACCCTCGCCCAGCCAGCTCGGCACCGACCCGTCCCCCTGCTGGCTCAGGTGGGTCACCTCGTGGGTGAGCACGGCCTGTCGCCCCTGGGGTGTGAGCAGGTCCCAGGAGTCGGGGTGCACCACGATGTGGGCCTGCCCCATCGAGCCCACCGTGGTGGCTGGCACCTGCGCCCCCGCTGCGGCTCCGGTCAACTCCTCAAACTCCGCAGCGGTGGCGGGCAGTTCCACCCGCACCGACCAGCGCACCGCACCCTGTCCCCACAGGTCCTCGACCCGCTCCAGCGCCGTGACCGTCATCGCCTGGTAGGCCGCGATCCGCTCCGGTCCCGCGCTCCCGCTGACCTCGACCCGCTCGGTCAGGTCTGCGCTCTGCCCCGCGTCTCCGGCACCGCTGCTGACGCTGGCCTCTGCGGGAGCACGCGGTGTCGCCACCGAGCAGCCACCGACCCCCAGGAGGGGGGTCAGGGCCAGCAGGGCAGCACTGGCCCGGGCACCCGTCATACGCACCCGATCAGGGTAGGCGCAGGTGACCGAACGGCCGGGGCTGGCAGGCGACCAGGCCCTCGGTCAGCCGGCCGCGATCGATGGGGCGGTGCTGTGTGCCCGGACCCGGCTGGCCTCGGCCCGACTGACCAGTCCGGCCCGCACGAAGGACTCCAGGGCCTCGGTCTCCTCAAAGTCCAACGACAGGGTCGCCGCCCGCTCCTGCGGCTGGGTCACCGGCTGGCTCACCGGCTGTGGGTCTGCCAACCAGACCCGCCCGAGCACCGGCACGATGCAGTCACCACAGTGCCGCCCACGGACCGGGCAGCTCTCACAATCAATGGTCACGCTCATTGATCTCACCTCCATCTGAGTCGTCTCCACCTGTTGTCAAAAACGCTAGGGGGAGGGTGTGACAGACCCCTGCCACCGACCTGGCAGCGGACCCTGCCGCCCGCACCGGGTCCACGGGGTCGACGCCGCGACACGCCCGGGATCACCGGTGTCGATCCGGTCTCGGCCGGGGCGGGTGAAACGTCCTGCTCCGGGATGTCTGCGGCCCAGTGTCAGTGCCGCGTCCTACGTTCGTCTCATGCAGATGGTGCAGGAGACATTCGACGACCTGGGGGTCCCCCTGTCGGATGTCACATTCGTGGTCGTCGACCTCGAGACGACTGGCGGCTCCCCCGCTGACTGCGGCATCACCGAGATCGGTGCTGTGAAGGTGCGCGGCGGTGAGGTCCTCGGTGAGTTCCAGACGCTGGTCCGGCCGAGCACCCCGATCCCGGCATTCATCACCGTGCTCACCGGCATCTCCAACGCGATGGTGGCGGACTCCCCGCGCATCGACGCGGCGCTGCCGGCCTTCCTGGAGTTCGCGCGCGGCGCGGTCCTGGTGGCCCACAACGCCGGCTTCGACATCTCCTTCCTCAAGGCGGCCGCGCGGCAGACCGGCCACCCGTGGCCGGGGTTCGCGGTCCTGGACACGGTGCGCCTGGCCCGCCAACTGGTCCACCGTGACGAGGCGCCCAACCACAAGCTGTCCAGCCTGGCCACCCTCTTCGGAGCCAGCACCACCCCGGACCACCGTGCGCTGCACGACGCCCGCGCGACCGTTGACGTGCTGCACGGGCTCATGGAGCGGGTGGGCAACCTCGGGGTCCACACCCTGGAGGAGCTGCAGAGCTACACCAGCCGGGTGACCACTGCCCAGCGCCGCAAGCGCTTCCTGGCGGACGCGATGCCCTCGGCCCCCGGGGTCTATGTCTTCAAGGACAGCAGTGGCGAGCCGCTCTATGTCGGCACGGCCGTCGACATCCGCCGGCGCACCCGCACCTACTTCACCGCCTCGGAGTCGCGGCGCCGCATGGCGGAGATGGTGGGCATCGCTGAGTCGATCACCCCGATCGTCTGCGCGACCCAACTGGAGGCGCAAGTGCGTGAGCTGCGGCTGATCGCTGAGCACAAGCCGCGTTACAACCGCCGCTCGCGCCACCCGGAGAAGGCGCTGTGGGTCAAGCTGACCGTCGAGCCGTTCCCCCGACTGTCGATCGTGCGCCAGGTCCGTGGCGACGGGGCGCACTACGCCGGTCCGTTCGGGTCCCGCAAGAGCGCCGAGGCCGCCGTGTTCGCGGTGCACGAGGTGGTGCCCCTGCGCCAGTGCACCCAGTCCCTCTCGGCGCGCTCGCGCAAGAGCCCGTGTGTCCTCTTCGAGATGGGACGGTGCGGCGCACCCTGCATCGGGGAGCAGACCAGCGAGGAGTATGCCGATGTCGCCAGTCAGGCTGCCACTGCCCTGATCGGAGATGGCCGGGATCTGCTCTCATCGCTGCGGGCCAAGCTGGACACCCTGGCCGAGCAGGAACGGTTTGAGGACGCCACGAGCCTGCGCGACCGGATGCTCGCCCTGGTCCGGGCCACCGCCCGGGCTCAACGCCTGGCACCGCTGTCCTCCGCCCCCGAGATCGTCGCGGCCCGCCGCCGGGATGCTGGGGGCTGGGAGGTGGTGTGCGTGCGCTATGGCCGACTCGCCGGGACCACCGTGACCCCGCGCGGCGCCGACCCGATGCCCTTCATCGAGGCCGTGCGGGCCACCGCCGAGGTGGTGCCGGAGCCGACGGCCCCGGCTCCGGCTGCCCACCCGGAGGAGGCCGAGCTGGTGCTGAAGTGGCTGGAGGCCCCGGGCACCAGGCTGGTCACGATGGACGGAGAGTGGACCTGCCCGGTCGGTGGCGCCGGCGCGGCGCGGGCCCAGTTGGAGCCGATGGCGCGGCGCTGGAGCGACTTCTCCGAGCCCTGGGGCGACGTTGCGCCCTCTCCTCTGGAGCGCCCGCCGGGGGCGCTGCGTGCCGCCCACTAGAGTGGTGCCGTGATTTCCGCCATCGTGTTGATCAAGGCCGACGTAGCCCGCATCCCCGAGGCCGCTCAGGCCATCGCCGAGATCGAGGGGATCTCCGAGGTCTACTCGGTGACCGGCAATGTCGATCTGATCGCGGTGGCCCGTGTCTCCAAGCACGAGGACTTCGCCGACGTCATCGCCGACCGTCTCAACAAGATCGAGGGCGTGCAGGAGACCGAGACGCACATCGCCTTCCGCACCTACTCCAGCCAGGACCTCGCGGCCGCGTTCTCCATCGGCCTGGACGAGTAGTCCCCCGCACGCATTCGCCCCCGCCAAGGTTCGGGCGGGGGCGAATGCGTGGACCGGATCAGTTCAGGTAGGCCTCCAACTCCTCCAGCACCGCATCAGACACGGCTCCGGTGCCGCCAACGACCACGATCCGGTCTGGCTGCAGCCGGTCCGCCGCCGCCGCGGAGACGGCCGGCAGGTTGTCCGCCTGCGCCAGCAGGACTGGTGCGCCCTGCTGTCCGGCCAGTGCCGCCACCGTGAGGGCATCAGGGTAGTTCTCACCCGTGGCGACGTAGAGCACGTCGACACCGGTGTCGAAGCTGTCGGACACCGCGGCAGCCGTGGCATACCGGTCTCCACCGGAGACCCGCACGACCGTGGGGGCATAGTCCTCCAAGGCCTCGAGCACGTCATGGGAGACGGCTCCGGTGCCGCCGACGATGACGATCCGCTCCGGTGCCTGGGCTTCCAACTGGGCCACCGTGGCGTTCGGCAGCCTGTCCGGACGGGTCAACAGCACCGAGCCCTGCTCAGGAGCAGCAAGGGTCGCCGCTGTCAGGGCATCGGGGTAGTCCAGGCCGCTGACCACATAGGCCGTGGCACCTTCATCAACCGTCGCCGCCGCGATGGCCGCGGCCGTGGCATAGCGGTCGATGCCCGAGTGGACCTCGGCCTGGGTGCCGGCCAGAGCGGACAGCGCTGCCACGATGCTCGGGTGGATCACCAGGGACCCGCCTGCCACGCTGAGCGCCTGGGGGCCGCCCTCCGTGACACGCCGCTGGATCTCGGCACGGGTCACTGCTGGCACGGCGTCGGCCTTGGCCAACAGCAACGGTCCAGGAGCTGCTCCGGCGGCCCCGGAGGCTGCCAGGGCGTCCGGGAAGTTCTGCCCGCTGGCGACCAGCACCTCCGCACTACTCGCCGGCGCCTCTTGGGCGATCAAGGCGGCGGTCTCGTAGCGGTCTGCCCCAGCGATGCGCTCGACCTCGCCGCGATATCCCTCGAACTGGTCGGCGGTGAAGTCGGGTGTCTGGTAGGCCTCGCCCGCGACCAGGTTGTGTCCCGCGCCGAAGACCAGGACATCCGTGATGCGGTAGGGGCCGTCCTCACCGCTCTCACCGATGGCCCAGCCATCGAAGACAAAGGTCAGGTCGTTGTTGCCCACGGAGAAGTTCGCGGCACCAGACTCGAAGTCCAGCTCGGTCCCCTCGGGTGAGCGCAGTTGACCAGACCACTCGTAGTAGCCCGCGGCGTCAGCATGCACCTGCACCGTGACGGCCAGCTGGTCGAACAGGCCGTTGCCGTCCAAGTCCACACCCTCGGCGGTCCCGACTCCGGTCAGCCGTAGCCCAGAGTGCTCAAACTCCCCGAAACCGTAGGCACTGGTGGTGTGCACATCCGTCAGGTGGGTCACCGGCATCAGGGCCAGGTCAGACTCCTCGGTGATGCGCAGCTCCGAGAGGGTGTAGGGCCCGTCAACACCGGCGTCATAGATCGTGGCACCGTCGAAGGTGAAGGCCACCGGCGAGCTGCCCGCTGGCAGGTCAACGACCGTGCTGCTGGTCTGGCTGTTCCCGTCGCTGTCGGTCAGTTCACCGAAGACCCGGTAGGTGCCGGCCGCCTCGACGTCCACCTGCAGGGACACCTGGAGCTGGTCATACAGCTCGTTGGCGTTGGTGTCGACACCCTGGTCGGCGAAGTCGCTCACCGTGGCCTCGCCGCTACTCGCGGTCACCAGCGCGAAGGCCTCCCGGCTGAAGGGTGTGCCCTCGTCTGTGTCGCCGGAGGCGTCGATGCCGACGCGGTACATGCCGACGGCCGCCGTGGTGAGCGTGCCTGAGTAGACCCCGTCGCCCGCCGTCTCATCAGCGCCCGTTCCGTCGTCGACGAGGGAGACCTCGACCGAGCTGTCGTCCGGACGCAGCACGTGAGCCGACACCTCGGCGCCAGTCAGCGGGGTGACGCCGTCCACCAGAGTGGCGTGCACCGGCACCGCGGCGCCCGAGGCCACGCTGGGCTCGGGCAGGTCGACGGTGAGGGAGACACTGCTGTCGACAGGCCAGGCGTGGATGGCGTATGCCGTGTCAGCACCACCACCACCGACCTCCACGGTCCAGGCCCCCACCTCGGGGCTGGGGAGGAGGTAGACCGCAAGGCGGGTGCCCTCCACCTCGCGGTCTTCGAACTCCACCCCGGGAGTGCTCGGGGTAACCCGGTCACCCGACGGCGAGAGGAGCTCCACGGTCAGCGGGGTTCCTGCCGTGTAGAGCACCGACACGAAGGTCGGTGAGGAGGCGTCAATCGGCACTTCATGATCGCCGGACCCCCCCGAGGCCAGTCCACCCACCGTCGCCGTGTGCTGCGGCAGTTGGGCCACTGGGCCCTCCGCAGCCGGCGCGGATGAGGCTGACGGTGTCGACGCAACCACCCCGGCGTCGTCGAGTCCCGGCTGCTCCACGGTGGGGCGCATCACCTGCAGGATCGCGGTGGACTTGTGCAGGCCGCTGTGGGTGGCGTCCTTGGTGGTTCCTGAAGAGTTGTGGGTGTAGGGGAGCATGCTGGCAAATCGGTGGGCGGACCAGAGTGGGACAATGGTGTCGCCCTGCCCGGTCACCTGGAGCAGGAACCGGTCGACCAAGCAGGCCAGGACGCATCCGGCGGGGTCGTAGTCACCGGCCATCACTGAGAAGTCCACCTCGGGGCTCAGCGCGTGGGTGTTGTTGTAGAGCCACATGTAGGGCGTGGTCAGTTGGACGCCGGCTGGGGCAGCGAGCCCTCCGATCAGGCTCCCGCCCAAGCCACCGACCTTCAGCAGAATCACCTGGGCCAGGTCAGCCAGTGGACTGCCAGCGTTCGGTGTCCCGAGTTGAACGATGCGGTCAACGCCCTCGTTGTTCTCGACGTAGTGGCGCGAGTCGAGACCCCCCTTGCTATGCACGACCATGTTGACGCTGTCGACGCCATAACGCTCGCGCGTCTCCTCGACCGCACCACCGATCTCGGCGGCGTTGTTGGCGATCGAGTCGAGCCAACCCATGTCCAGAGTGTCATGGGTGTAGATGCCAACCTCCTGCAGTCTGGGTGACCACAGGTCCCTCCAAATCTTCGACTCGGAGATGATGCCGTGCGCAAAGACGGTCGGGCGCGGCATGCTGAACGACAGTTCGGCCCAATCGATGGACGTGCACCACGCCTCAATGGTGTTCGCGGTGTCGATCTCGATGGTGATCGTGTTGATCGCCGGTTCAGGGGTTCCTCCCTTGCCGGGATCCTCGGCGAACTTGACCCACTCGATCGGCACGAGGAACTGGTTCATCTTCCAGACATCGTTCTCGCCGGTCAGCCACTCCTCCTGCACGACCTGTCCGTTGAACAGCACACGGTCACGCTCGGGGTTGTATGGCGGGACGACAGCGTCGAAGTCCACGTCATAGGCGGGCATGCGCAGACTTGCGAACTGCGACAACAGGCCAGCCTCTAACAGTCGGTCGCGCTCGGATGGCTTACCGTCCTCCGCGACGACACCGAGGACCCGGTCCACCTCGATGTCAAAGACGAGCGGGCCACCGTTGCGGAAGGTGCAGCCGGTGTCCAGACCGGGACTCTCATCGACGACGAACAGACTGTCGGTCGCCTCGCGGGGGGTAAACGGGGAGCTGCCGTAGTGGTTGGGTGCGTGCCGCTGCGGCTCGGCCAACAGCGAGGCGCTGTGGGAGTCCGAGCTGCTGTCGGTCGCCGCAGCAGCATTGCTCTCGGGGCCGGACGGTTCGGACGGAGTGGCGTGGGCTGCGGTGAGCCCAGTCGTCATCAAAAGCGCCGCCAGGGTGGCAGCGCCGAGTCGATAGCGGTGGGTTGGATGGTGCGTTCGTGACACGGTGGAACCCCTCAGTGGTGGTCGACCCCTGCGGCTACCCGAGGAAACCGAGTGAGCGGCACGGGCTTGGCGTTAAGCCGGAGGTCAAGAGCAACCTATGGGCTTACCAAGGAACCTAGCCACAGACGCGCGCCTCGTCATACCTCTGGAGGATGAACTCTGACTGACTCAAGGGTGTTGCCTCACTCCCTGTCGTGTTGGGGGACAGGAAATTCCACCGCAGCACGCTCAGGCGGTCGCAGCTGCCCAACGCTCGATGAGGCTGGTGGCCTTGCCAGAGTCAATGGACTCGGCAGCCCGAGCGACCCCGTCGCTGACCGCTGCCACGAACTCTTCCTGCGACGTCGGCTGGTGGGCCGTCAGCGTCAGGGCGGTGCCGGCGTTGAGCAGGACCGCGACGCGCGGCGCTCCCTGCTCACCCGCAAACAGGCGTCGTGCGACGTCAGCATTGTGCTGGGCGTCGGCGCCACGCAGCTCGGAGACCGGGTGGACGGTCAGGCCGACCAGCTCCGGGGACAGGTCGAACTCCTGCACGCGTCCCTCGTGCACCCACCAGACGTGGGAGTTGCCGGAGGTGGTCAGCTCATCGAGCCCGTCGTCCCCGCGAAAGACGACGGCGTCCTTGCCACGTCCGGCGAACACGCCGGCCACCAGCGGCGCCATGCGGGCATCGGCAACCCCGACGGCGGCATACTGCGGCTGGGCGGGGTTGGTGAGCGGACCGAGGAAGTTGAACGCCGTGGCGATCCCCAGATCCCGGCGCACCTCCGCCGAGTGGCGGAAGGAGGGGTGGAAGGTCAGGGCAAAGCAGAAGGTGATGCCGACCTCGCGAAAGATCGAGACGACCTGCTCGGGTGTCGCGTCGAGACGGACACCGAGAGCCTCGAGCACGTCGGCCGAGCCGGAGGATGAGGACGCCGCCCGGTTGCCGTGCTTGACCACCGGCACCCCGGCCCCGGCCGCCACGACCGAGGACATCGTGGAGATATTGACGGTGTGGGCGCGGTCGCCACCGGTGCCGACGATGTCGAGGCTGGGCCCATCGACCGCAAAGCGCAGTGCGTGCGCCAACATCGTGTCGGCCAGACCCTGCATCTCGGCCGCGGTCTCGCCCTTGGTCCGCAGTGCAGTCAGGAAGGCGGCCAGCCGCGCCGGAGAGGCCTCCCCCCGCATGACGCGGTCCATCGCCCACGCCGCTTCCTCGGTCGTCAGGTCACCACCCGTGCACAGGGTGGTCAACAGGTCGGACCAGGTGGTGGGCTCCTGACTCACAGGCGTGCGAGATCAGCGACGCCGCGCGCCAGCGTGGCCGGGTCCAGCGGGTGCGGGACGACGGCGTCGGCCTGTGACCACGCGGCGAGCCAGCCGTCACCGGGTCGACCGATGAGGACCATGATCGGCGGGCAGTCATAGACCTCGTTCTTGATCTGCCGGCAGACACCGAGGCCGCCATAGGGCTGGGACTCCCCGTCGAGGATGATCACGTCGACCGTCTCCTCCTTGAGGGTCAGCATCACCCCGTCGGCGGTCGCGCACTCGTGCCACGCACCGATGGCCACATCCTCGGCCGGGCGTGAGCCCACACCCATGCGCACGGCATCGCGGGTGGCGCGGTCGCTGCTGAAGAGCAGCACCGAGACGCTGGTGACGGAGGACTTGGCTTCGGTCGCGGCGGTCATACCCGAATCGTACCCACGCTCGCCCACGTCCGGTCGCACGGTGCCGTCGAGGGCGCCGTGCGGGTGTCGCCCGACCCCAGGGCTCCCGGCCTCAGCCACAAGCCGTGCTCACCGACGGTCGGGGGCACGCCGGATCGGAGGGGCACTGTCCCTTCGGTTGCTACGTAGGCAATAATAGCGCGCGTGGCGATGACAACAGCAGCAACTTCAGGCGCACCAGGCCGGGCGTTCGAGGCAACGCAGGCTCCGGCGACGCGTCCGAGCATGACCCAGGTCGGCACGATCGTGTGGCTCTCCAGTGAGGTCATGTTCTTCGCGGGCCTCTTCGCGATGTACTTCACGATCCGCGCGGTCTCCACCGAGCTGTGGGACGAGAAGACGGCCATGCTCAACGTGCCGTTCGCACTGGCCAACACCTCGATCCTGGTGATCTCTTCCGTCTGGTGTCAGATCGGGGTGTTCAAGGCTGAGGAGGGCAAGGTCTCCCGGTCGGGACGCCTGTTCGACATCCGCGGCTGGGGCATGCGCGAGTGGTTCGTCCTGACCTATCTGTTCGGCATGACCTTCGTCGCCGGCCAGATCTGGGAGTACGCGACCCTGATCAGCGAGGGCGTGATGCTCAACTCCGATCCTTACGGCTCGGTCTTCTACATCACCACCGGCTTCCACGGCATCCACGTCGCCGGAGGGTTGATCGCCTTCCTGCTGATCATCGGCCGCAGTTTCACCGCCAAGCGTTATACCCACGCCCAGAAGGTCGGCGCGCACGTCGTCTCCTATTACTGGCACTTCGTCGACGTGGTGTGGGTTGCCCTGTTCTTCATCATCTACATCCTCCAATGACCGCCAGACTGCCCCGTCCCCTGATCCACCCCCGACCGAGGAGTGCCGCGTGAGCAAGCTCGCCGCATACCGACGCAGCCCGATCGCCCTGATCGTCCTGCTCTTCCTGGGCCTGACCTTCACCGGCACCGCCTACGCGGCCCTGCAGCCCACCGCCCCCGTTAATGCCTCTGCAGCATCGAACAGCACGGGAGCGGTTGGCGATGCCGAGGAGGGTGAAAAGCTCTTCCTGGCCAACTGCGCCAGCTGCCACGGCAAGAACGCCGAGGGCAACGGCACGGAAGGCCCCTCGCTGGTGGGCGTCGGCTCCGCCGCCGTCGACTTCCAGGTCGGCACCGGGCGTATGCCGCTGGCCTCCCCGGGCGTGCAGGCTCCGGCGAACCCCAACCAGGTCAACTTCTCGGACAAGCAGATCGAGCAGATGGGGGCCTTCATCGACTCCCTGGGCCCGGGTCCCGGCCTGCCGGACGCGGAGTTCCTCGACCTGGTCAACGCCGACATCGCCAACGGCGGCAAGATCTTCCGCACCAACTGCGCCATGTGCCACAACTCCTCAGCCCAGGGTGGTGCGCTGACCCGCGGCAAGTACGCTCCGAGCCTGATGAACGTGGACAACCGCCACATGTACTCGGCGATGCTGACCGGTCCGCAGTCCATGCCGGTCTTCAACGACGCAACGATCACTCCGCAGGAGAAGGAAGACGTCATCGCCTTCATCAACAACATCGAGGAAGGCGGCAACGCGCACGGAGGTCACGACCTCGGGTCGCTTGGACCCGCCGGTGACGCCCTGTTCATCTGGACCCTCGGCATCGGCCTGTTCATCGCCGCTGCCGTCTGGCTGGGACGAAAGGCGGCCTAGTGATGAGTGACGACCAGATCGCTGTGCGCGACACGCACGGCAAGCCCGCGACCTACGTCGAGGCGGGCCCCGCCGACCGGTTCGAGAACCCCGGTCTGCCCCCACACCGGCCGCGTCGTGCCGACCTTGACGAGGGCGCCGCCAAGCGCGCCGAGCACCAGGTCAACGCGCTGTTCACCCTGTCCATCCTGGGCGCACTGGTTTTCCTGGTGGCCTACTTCGTGGTTGACCCCAACCTGCGCGGTGAGCTGATCCTCATCGGGCCGATCAACCTCTACCACCTGATCCTCGGGCTGAGCCTGGCTGCCTCGATGCTGGGCATCGGTCTGGGCGCCGTCCACTGGGCCAAGACGCTCATGTCGGACACCGAGGTGGTTGAGGAGCGTCACCTGCAGGCCTCCGACAAGGCCGCGCGGGACGAGGCCGCCACGATCCTCTCCGACGGTTACCGAGGTGCGCAGTTGCACCGCCGTCCGATGCTGCTGCTCACCGCCGGCGGTGCGCTGGGTCTGTTCGCGCTGCCGCTCGCCCTGCAGGTGGTTGGCGGGCTCGGTCCGCTCCCGGGTGACACGCTGGAGCACACGGCCTGGAAGAAGGGGCTGAGGCTGATGATCGACCCGTCAGGCACGCCCATCACCCCGGAGATGGTGTCGCAGGGATCTGTGATCCACGTGCTCCCGGAGGGCTTCGTCGGGGAGGCAACCCACGGGGAGGACGCCCCCTCGGCCCTGGAGGTCATGGAGGTCAAGGCGCACTCCTCAGTGCTGCTGGTCCGCCTCAACCCCGACCTGATCAAGAGCCAGAAGCAGCGCGACTGGGGCGTCGACGGCATCGTGGCCTACTCCAAGATCTGCACCCACGTCGGCTGCCCGGTGGCCTTGTATGAGCGGCAGACGCACCACCTGCTCTGCCCCTGCCACCAGTCGACCTTCGACATGACAGACGACTGCAGGGTGATCTTCGGTCCGGCCAAGCGGCCGCTGCCGCAGCTCCCCATCACGGTCGAGAATGGTTATCTCGTGGCAGCTGACGGCTTCGCCGAGCCAGTCGGCCCGAGCTTCTGGGAGCGTGGCTGATGACGACAATTCCGCAGGGCGCAGACGCGGTGCGCGAGCAGTCCGGGGTCGAGACCGAGACCGCCACAGACGCTGCCGACCCCAAGCTGCCCCCTCCCCTGGTCTGGGCCGACGAGCGCCTTGGCGTCGCCAAGGGCTTCGGTCTGTTCAAGAAGGTCTTCCCCGACCACTGGTCGTTCCTGCTCGGCGAGATCGCGATGTACTCGATGATCATCTGCCTCATCACGGGAACGTTCCTAACGTTCTGGTTCGTGCCCAGCATGGGACACGTGATCTATGACGGGTCCTTCGTGCCGCTCAAGGGCGTCGGGATGAGTGAGGCCTATGCCTCCACCCTGGACATCTCCTTCGACATCAAGGGTGGTCTGCTGATCCGTCAGCTGCACCACTGGGCGGCCCTGATCTTCATCGTGGGTATCGCACTCCACGTCGCCCGCGTCTTCTTCACCGGCGCGTTCCGCAAGCCGCGTGAGCTCAACTGGGTGATCGGCACGGTCCTGTCCCTGCTGGCCATCGTCGAGGGCTTCGCCGGCTACTCCCTGCCGGACGACCTGCTCTCCGGCACCGGCATCCGGGCCATGAACGGGTTCGTCTCCTCCGCACCGGTCATCGGCACCTACATGACCTTCTTCATCTTCGGCGGACAGTTCCCCGGCGAGCTGATCATCCCGCGCCTCTACATCGCCCACGTGCTGCTGTTGCCAGCCCTCCTGGTCGGCCTGTTCGCCGTCCACATCTTCCTGGTGTTCTGGCACAAGCACACGCAGTACCCCGGCCCGGGACGCACCAACAACAACGTGGTCGGCTTCCCGCTGCTCCCGGTCTACACCGCCAAGGCCGGTGGTTTCTTCTTCATCGTCTTCGGCATCACTGCGCTGATCTCGGCCACGGTCACGATCAACGCCGTGTGGGCCTACGGCCCCTACGATCCGGGTCAGGTCACGGCCGGATCGCAGCCAGACTTCTACATGTGGTTCTCCGACGGAGCGCTACGACTGTTGCCTGGCTGGATGGAGTTCAACCTGTTCGGCTACACCTTCGCCCCGCAGATCTTCCTCGGGTCCCTGGTGCTGCTGCCGCTGGTGTTCGTCATCATGGGCGTCTACCCGTTCGTCGAGCGATGGATCACCGGCGACCAGCGTGAGCACCACGTGCTGGACCGGCCCCGCAACGCCCCGGTCCGTACCGCGGTCGGAGCGGCCGCGATCTCGATGTACCTGGTGCTGGCGATCGCCACCATCAACGACATCATCGCGATCAAGCTCCACCTGTCGATCAACGACATCACGGTCGCGCTGCGGGTCCTGTTCTTCCTCGCACCGGTCGTCACCTTCATGCTGGTCAAGCGACTGTGCCTGTCGCTGCAGCGGGCCGACCGTGACCTGGTGCTGCACGGCACCGAGACCGGCCGGATCATGCGCACCCCGGAGGGACGTTTCTACGAGGTGCACGAGGAGCTCAGCGAGCACGACCGCTGGCACCTGGTCCAGCACGATGCCCAGCGACCGCTGTCCCTCACCGCAGGACCGGATACGGACGAGTACGGCGTGGACAAGCCCTACGGCATGCTCGAGTCGGTGCGCCGCAAGCTGTCGGAGTTCTACTTCAAGGACCGCGTCGAGCCGGTCACTCCCTCGGAGCTGGCCGCCGCCCACCACCACGGTGAGCACGACGCCGTGTCTCAGGAGTCCCTGCCCGGCGGGCAGGCCGAGTCCATCGAGGAGTCGGTGGACCGCGCGGACGTGACTGCTGGCCGACGCTCGGACCAGCAGCGCTGAATCGCTGACGGAGCCGATCCCGGCTCCACACCGCACGGCTGATGGCCGTGGTGCCCACGGGCACCACGGCCATCACTCTTTGGGAGTCGGGCGACGTCGCTGCGGCATACTGGCCAGGTGCCCGATGACGACCCGCTGAGCGCCTCCCCCGACCCCGCCGACCCGCACCGTCACACCCACGAGGGCGACCTCCCAACCGAGCCGGTGGAGATGAGCCGGGAGGAGTTCGAGGAGGCCGTCGGGGACGCCCTGGACGAGGTCCCTGCCCAGCTGATGGACCTGCTGGACAATGTGGTCTTCTTCGTCGAAGACGAGCCTCCTGCCGACGACCCTGAGCTGCTGGGTGTGTATGACGGGATCCCGCTCACCGAGCGCGGCGACTGGGGCGGGGAGATGCCTGACCGCATCACCATCTTCCGCGGACCCACCCTGCGCATGTGCCGTGACCGCGACGAGGTGATCGAGGAGATCGCCGTCACCGTGGTCCACGAGATCGCCCACCACTTTGGCATCGACGACGAGAAACTCCACGCCCTCGGCTGGGGTTGACCTCAGCGCCGGGCTGGGTTCACCTCAGCGTCACGCCGTCCCACACGGTCGCAGCGCGCGAGAGGTCTCCCACAGTGCCTGTGAGCGATCCTGACGGGCGATCAGGGGGTAGGGAGGGCCGAGGGACCAGTACGGCGTCCACAGAGGCGTCCACGGCCAGCACGGCGCGCGCAGCGCCGACCGTAGTGGCCCAGCCAAGATGACAACGGCCGCCGCACCAGTGTTGGTGCGACGGCCGATGGGGAGAGGTCAGGGATCTCAGACGGCGTGCTCTCCGCGGAAGTACTCGAAGACCCAGCCGACGGTGGCGATGGCCAGGAACGGCGCGGCAATGAGCACCATCCACCATCCGATGGCCACGCCCAGGAAGACGGCTGCGGCCGACAGCCCCAGCCACAGCGGCCACCACGAGTGCGGGCTGAAGTGGCCGTAGGGGCCGGCCTGCTGGGCGATCTCGCCCTCGGGGTCGTCGTCCGGACGCGCGTCCAGGCTGCGGCCCGTCTTGTGGAGGTACCACGCGACCAGCGCGCACATGATCGAGGTCAGGGTCAGCCCCACGATGCCGACCCACTCGTCCCGGCCGGTGGAGATGGTCCAGTAGCTGTAGATCGACGCCGCGATGGCGAAGAAGGCGACTAGGTAGAGGAAAAGCTTGTACTCAACCTTCATCGGGTGCCTCCATCAGTCGGACCGTGCTCATCCTCGTCACCGAACCCCTTGGTGCCACCGGTGACCGTGCCGTCGCGTCCCTCCGGGTCCGTGTCCGGACCGCCCAGGAGTGTCTCCAGGACGCCCTTGTCGGGCTCGGCAGACTCGAGCGTGGCCACGTTGGAGTGGTGCAGGTCGAAGGCCGGGCGCTCCGAGCGGATGCGCGGGATGGAGTTGAAGTTGTGCCGCGGCGGCGGGCAGGAGGTGGCCCACTCGAGCGAGGCGCCCCAACCCCAGGGGTCGTCGACGGTGACCTTCTCGGTCTTGAAACTCTTCCACACGGCATACAGGAAGGGCAGCATGGAGGCGCCCAGCAGGAAGGCAGACACCGTCGACACCTGGTTCATCCAGGTGAAGCCGTCCTCCGGCATGTAGTCGGGATAGCGGCGCGGCATACCCATCGCACCCAGCCAGTGCTGGATCAGGAAGGTGCCGTGGAAGCCGAAGAACAACATCCAGAAGTGCAGCTTGCCCAGTCGCTCGTCGAGCATGTGCCCGGTGAACTTCGGCCACCAGAAGTAGAAGCCGGCGAACATCGCGAACACCACGGTGCCGAAGACGACGTAGTGGAAGTGCGCGACGACGAAGTAGGAGTCAGTGACGTGGAAGTCGAGCACCGGGCTGGCCAGGATGACACCGGTCAGACCACCGAACAGGAAGGTGACCAGGAAGCCCAAGGACCACAGCATCGGCGTCTCGAAGGTGAGATGGCCTCCCCACATGGTGCCGACCCAGTTGAAGAACTTCACTCCGGTCGGCACGGCGATCAGCATCGTCATGATCGCGAAGAACTCCAGAAGCACCGCGCCAGTGGCGTACATGTGGTGGGCCCACACGCTGACCGACAGGGCCGCGATGGCGACCGTCGCGAAGATCAGCGTCTTGTAGCCGAAGATCGGCTTGCGGCTGAAGACCGGCAGGATCTCGGAGATGATGCCGAAGAACGGCAGCGCGATGATATAGACCTCGGGGTGGCCGAAGAACCAGAACAGGTGCTGCCACAGCATGGCCCCGCCATGAGCCGGGTCATAGATATGCGCACCGGTGATCCGGTCTGCGGCCATGCCGAACATGGCGGCTGCCAGGACCGGGAAGACCATCAGGATCAGGATCGAGGTCACCAGGACGGTCCAGGTGAAGATCGGCATCCGGAACATCGTCATGCCGGGCGCCCGCAGGCACACGATCGTGGTGATGAAGTTGACCGCACCCAAGATCGTGCCGAAGCCGGCCAGAGCCAGACCCATCACCCAGAGGTCACCGCCGAGCCCAGGACTGTGCGCAGGACCGGCTAGTGGCTGGTAGGCGAACCAACCGAAGGCTGCGGCGCCGCTGGGCGTGATGAACCCGGCAGCAGCGATCAGACCGCCGAACAGGAACAGCCAGAAGGCGAACATGTTCAGCCGCGGGAAGGCGACGTCAGGCGCACCGATCTGCAGCGGCATGAGCGCGTTGGCGAAGCCGGCAAACAGCGGTGTCGCAAACAGCAGCAGCATGATGGTGCCGTGCATGGTGAACATCTGGTTGAACTGCTCGGGGTTGTCCACGACCTGCAGACCGGGGGTCCACAGCTCGGCGCGGATGATCAGCGCCAGCAGTCCGCCGAACATGAACCAGGCGACGGTGGTGATGAAGTAGAGGTTGCCGATGACCTTGTGGTCAGTGGTGGTGATCCAGCTGACGAAAAGTTTGCCAAGACTCCTCTTGGGCGCGCCGGGCTCACGCGCCGGCACCATCTCGTCTGAGGGCCGTGTCGTCGTGATGGCCATCAGTTCTCCTCCTCGGACGTGGCGTTGTAGTCCTCAAGCAGGGCCGGCGGCAGCTTCTCGGGCTCACCCTCGTGCAGACCGTAGAGGTTGTACTCGTTGCCGAGCAGGCCATCGCCGCCGGTCGCCTTGAGGTTCTCGATGAACGCGTCGTACTCCTCCTGGGAGACGACCTGCACCTGGAACAGCATCTGCGAGTGGTAGGCGCCGCACAACTCCGCACACTTGCCCTGGAAGGTGCCCTCGGTCGTGGTCACGGCCTGGAAGGTGTTGACCTGTCCGGGCAGCATGTCCAGCTTGGTCAGGAACTGCGGCACCCAGAAGGAGTGGATGACATCGCGCGAGGTCAGCACGAACTCGATGCGGCTGTCGACCGGCAGGACGAGGGTGGGCAGCGTCTCCATGACACCGGGCTCACCGGTGTGCAGTTCGAACGCCTGCTCGCCGGCGATGTGGGCCTCAGCCTCGACGTAGTTGAAGTCCCAGGACCACTTCTTGCCGATCGCGTTGACCGTGACGTCGGCGGGCTGGGAGGTGTCGACCATCTCGTGCTGCAGCTCGACGGTCTTGCCGAACAGGACCAGCACCATCATCACCGGCACGACGGTGTAGACGATCTCGATCGGGACGTTGTAGCGGATCTGCGGCGGCAGACCCTTCTCGTCCTTCTTGCGGCGATAGGCCACGATGCACCACAGTGTCAGTCCCCAGACGAGGACACCGATCGCCAGTGCCGCGATCCAGGTCCAGTTCCAGAAGGCGACGACCTTGGGGCCGATCTCCGTGACCGGCTCGGGGAGGTAACCACGCCGGAACTCGGCACCACACCCACTGAGCAACAGGACGAGCGCAGCCATGGCCCCGAGGCCACCGACTCTTGTCCTGCGGCGACGGGCGGGGGCAGGGGCAGTCTGCCGTTGCAATGCGCACCTCACTATCGAACCGTGTTTACCGTGCAGAGCCTACCCCCTTGGACGCCCGAGGGGAGGGCAGGGTGGGACACGAAGTTGTGTCTCACCTCCAGGTGGCCCCTGCGCGGCGTGGGGCTGGTGGGATTCGCGTGGTCACGGGCGCCCGAAGGCCGGCGGGAGCGGCTGCCGGCGGGCGTCAGCGAGCAGCTGCGCGTATGCCGTGCGGCTCACCTCGGTGACCCCCAGCGTGGCCAGGTGCTCGGTCCACCACTGGACGTCGATCAGCCCGTCGGTCGCGGAGACCAGGGAAACCAGGTGCACCAGGGCCGCCTTGGAGGCATCAGTGGCCCGGTGGAACATCGACTCGCCCGCAAACAGACCACCGATGGCGACGCCATACAGACCACCGACGAGCTCGCCGTCCTGCCAGGTCTCCACGGAGTGGGCCCACCCCAGGTGGTGCAGCTCGGCATAGGCCCGGGCGATAGAGGGGGTGATCCACCGCCCGGCGCGTCCGGGCGCGGCACACCCGTCCACGACCTCCTCGAAGGCGGTGTCCACCCGGAACTCGAAGCGGGTCATGGATCGGCGCAGCGAGCGGCTGACTCTCAGGTCATTGGGAAAGAGGACCCCGCGCGGGTCCGGGGACCACCACCCGAGCACCCCGCCGCCGCGGGGACCCAGCCCCATCGGGAACAGCCCGGAGCGGTAGGCGCTGAGCAGCGTGCCGGGCGCCAGGTCGGCCCCGACTCCCACGAGGTCCTCCCCCGGCTGGGCCTGCCCGAGGTCCAGGTTCCACGGAGACAGTGGCGGCTCGATCGGCATACGGTCGATCCTGCTCAGGCCATGCGCGCGGCGACCTCGGCCCCGGCCTGGTCACCGTAGGCCTGGGTGAACCGGTCGAGGAAGTGGGCGGTGTCGAAGGTGTACTCCTGGGTGCCGACGGTCTCCAGGACATAGCCGGCCAGGGTCGAGCCGAGCTCGGCACAGCGCCGCAGCGGTAGTTCCCAGGCCAGGCCTGCCAGGAATCCGGCGCGGAAGGCGTCGCCCACCCCGGTGGGGTCGACCCGGTGCACGTCGGTGGCGATCGGCACCTCGATGGGCTCTTGTCCAAGGCGCAGGACGCTCGCCCCGTCCTTCCCACGAGTGATCACCCGGGTGCCGACCCGCTCGAGGATCTCCTGCGCCGACCAGCCGGTCTTCTGCTCGGTCATCGCCGCCTCGTACTCATTGGTGAACAGGTAGGTCGCGCCGTCGATGAGCTGGCGGATCGAGGCCCCGTCCATGACCGCCAGCTGCTGGCTGGGATCGGCCGCGAACGCGATGCCGCGGGTGCGGCACTCGTCGGAGTGGCGCAGCATCGCCTCGGGGTCGTCCGGGCTGACCATCACCAGGTCGATGCCGCCGACGCTGGTCACGATCGGGCCGAGCTCGATCTGGCGGGCCTCGCTCATGGCGCCGGCATAGAACGAGGCGATCTGGGCCATGTCCTCATCGGTGGTGCACACGAACCGGGCGGTGTGACGCATCTCGGAGACGTGGATGTGCTCGCAGTTGACGCC
Source organism: Ornithinimicrobium ciconiae (assembly GCF_007197575.1). Taxonomy (NCBI): domain Bacteria; kingdom Bacillati; phylum Actinomycetota; class Actinomycetes; order Micrococcales; family Ornithinimicrobiaceae; genus Ornithinimicrobium; species Ornithinimicrobium ciconiae. The sequence continues at coordinate 1,881,608 of NZ_CP041616.1, read as the reverse complement.
GTGCCGCTCCAGCCAGGACCGATAGGAGGCGAAGTCCTCCCCGACGGCGCCGACCAGCACTGGGTGGTGTCCGAGGCGGGCCATCCCAAAACTGATATTGGCGCCGATGCCGCCGCGGCGGACCTGCAGGTCCTCCACGAGGAAGGAGACCGAGATCTTGGCGAGCTGGTCGGCCACCAGGGAGTCGGCAAATCGTCCCTGGTAAGTCATCAGGTGGTCGGTGGCGATGGACCCGCAGACAGCAATCTTCACGGCCGCAACCTATCGCGGAACCCGACCCCCGACCGAGCGCGCCGTCTTGCGCGCCCGGCTCGGCTCGACGTGCGCGTGCCGCGCACACGTCCCCCGCGCGTTGCGCACCGTGCCACGAGCGCTGCGGCGTGTCGGGTGTCAGGGCGCCGGTTCTGCACATGCAGTTCGAAGAGCCAGACCTGCAGGCCGACGACCCAGAACTACCGGCCCGGCTTCACGCCCCCCACGCGGCGAACGGCCGGTCCCCGCGTGGGGAACCGGCCGTTCGTTGCGCTCGTGCGTGAGTCGGCTCAGCCGAAGGAGTCGCCGCAGGCGCAGGAGCTGCCGGCGTTGGGGTTGTCGATGGTGAAGCCCTGCTTCTCGATGGTGTCGGCGAAGTCGATGCTGGCGCCGTCGAGGTAGGGAGCGCTCATCCGGTCCACCACGACGGAGACACCGTCGAAGTCGGAGGTGAGGTCACCGTCAAGGGTGCGCTCGTCGAAGTAGAGCTGGTAGATCAGGCCGGAACAGCCGCCCGGCTGCACGCCGATGCGCAGGCGCAGGTCGTCACGACCCTCCTGCGCCAGCAGGGACTTGACCTTCTCGGCTGCGACGGCCGTCAGGACGACGCCGTGCTCCGCCGTGGTTGCGGTGGTGGTCTCGGTCTCAGTGTCCTGAACGCTCATGGTGTCCGTCCTGTCTGTCGAAAAAGCCTGCTCGTCGGGCGCAACGCCACCTCCGGCGGTGTTGTTCCCTGCATCCCAGGGTACGACTCATCGCGGAAAGGACAACCACCGGCCGCGGCCAGCCGTCACCGCCATCGTCACCGCCATCGTCACCTTCGTGGTGACCAGGTGCGTGCCACGCGCTCGGCCAGGCCCGCGAGGTCCTCGCCCTGACGCGGGTCATAGGCGCCCGAGATGCCCAGCGACATCCCCTCGCGCCGGCCGACCTCGACCCGTTCGGCCAGCACGATGCTGGGCGCGCCGACCTCGAGCGCCGCCCGGGCGACCTCGGCGATGACGCCGTCGTGCACGCTCTGCCAGTCGTATGCCACCCCGCCGGTCACCACGAGCGCACCGGGGAGCACGTCGGCCAGGCCGATCTCCTCGATCACGAACCGGGCTCCGACGACCGGCTGGGCGCCGAGCAGGATCGCGGCATAGCCCACTCCCCCGCCGACCCCGGCTCCGTCGGTGCGCTCGGGGCGGATCCGCTGGCCGGTCAGCAGGTCCTTGCGCTGCGGCAGGATCCGGTTGACCCGCTCGGTGAGCAGCCCCAGCGTCTCCTCCAGCCGTTGGGTCACCTCCGGGGGCACTCCGTGCTCGGTGCCGAGGGCAGCGCTGGCGCCGTGGAAGCCGGTCAGGGGCAGCTCCGTGGCGGCTGCGAGGACCAGGGTCGTGCCGGCCAGGCGCTGCCGGGCGGCTGGCAGATCGGCCAGGTCCTCGCCGGCGCCGAGGGCCTGCAGCAGGCCGACGCCCCCGTCGTGACTGGCCAGGTCGCCGCAGCCGAGGACGATCCGGGAGGCGCCGGTGTCCAGGGCGGCGTTGATGAGCTCACCGACGCCCCTGCTGGTGAGTGCGCTGAGAGCGGTCACGGCCGCTGCAGCCCCGCCCTCCGGCGGCGCCGCGACCGCTTCGAGCACGTCGGGAGCCAGGTGCCGTCCGGCGGCCTGACCGGCCTCGACATAGGTGGTGTCGTTGTGCAGCAGGAACTGTGCCGGCACTTCCTGGCCCGAGGGGCCAGAAACGACCACGGGGGTCGGCTGGGCGTCGAGGGCGTGCGCCAGCACCTCCACGAAGCCGGACCCGCCGTCCGACACCGGCGCGAGGATCACCTGGTCGTCAGGAGCATGCCGTGCCCAGCCCGCCGCAAGCCTCTCGGAGGCGGCGAGGGGGCCGGGCCACTCGGCATACTGCCCGGCGGCGAGGACGACCCGCACGTCAGTAGGTCATCTGCATCGCGGTGCGGACCTCGTCCAGGGTGGCCTCGGCGACCTCGTTGGCGCGGGCGTTGCCGCGGGCGAGGACCTGCTCGAGATAGCCGGGGTCGGCCGCGAGCTCCGCCCGCCGCTCCCGGATCGGGGCGAAGTGCTCGTTGACGGCCTCGGTGACCACCTTCTTGAGGGTGCCACCGCCGCCGTCCCCGATCTCGGCTGCAACCTCATGCGGGTCTCGGTCGCTGGCCATCGCGGCGAGCATGACCAGGTTGGAGACCTCCGGGCGCCCCACCGGGTCATAGGTGATGGTCCGGTCGGCGTCGGTGACGGCCTTCTTGAGGATTTTGGCGGTGGTGTCGGCGTCCATGCCGAGCTCGATGGTGTTGCCCTTGGACTTCGACATCTTGGTGCCATCGGTGCCGAGCAGGTTGGTGACCTCGGAGAGCAGTGCCTCGGGTGCGGGGAAGACCGGCTGCGCGGCGTCGGCGCGGCCATAGCGCTCGTCGAAGCGGCGGGCGATGACGCGGGCCTGCTCCAGGTGCGGCACCTGGTCCTTGCCGACCGGGACGATGTTGGCCTTGCAGAACAGGATGTCCGCGGCCTGGTGCACCGGATAGGTCAGCAGCAGCCCCGACATCGGACGCCCGCCGGTGGCCTCGAACTCGGCCTTGACCGTGGGGTTGCGGCGCAGCTCGGAGTCGGTGACCAGCGACAGGAAGGGCAGCATCAGCTGGTTGAGCGCCGGGACGGACGAGTGCGTGAAGATCGTGGTGTTGTCGGGATCCAGCCCGGCGGCCAGGTAGTCGGCGAGCACGGAGTAGACGCGCTCGCGGATCGGTCCGACACCGTCCCGGTCGGTGATCACCTGGTAGTCGGCGATCAGGATCCAGGTCTCGACTCCACGCTGCTGCAGGCGAACTCGGCTGCGCAGCGTGCCGAAGTAGTGGCCCAGGTGCAGGTTGCCCGTGGGGCGGTCACCGGTGAGGACCCGGAACCGGCTCGGGTCCTTGTCGATCTCAGTCTGGATCTGGGTGGAGCGCGCGATGGTGCGGGCCAGGGAGGCGTCGGAGGTGGACGCGGCGAGGGCGTCACCGACGCCGGCATCCTCCGTGTTCTCGTATGCCGTGGGGTCGGTCTGCGTGGTCATGGTCGCCTTTCCGCCGCCCGGGAGCTGCCCGGACACAGGTCAAGGCCGCCCATTCGGACGGCCTTGGTGTGCAGGTCTGGGTGCGTGCTCAGGGCCGTCGTGTGGACGGCCACCAGGCAGCGCGCGTTGTCATGGCGTCATCCTAGCGCTGTCGTTCGCTGGCTCTGACGCGGAGGCCGACAGCTGGATGTGGCACACATCACACTGTCAATTCATGAACTTTCCTTGACCAAACCTTTGCCCGTCCGTAAGGCTGTGGTGAATCTCAAACTCTCGGAGGGGAATTCTTGATGCCCGACGCTCAGACCGACGCGGCTCCACGCAGCGCCAGCCGCCGCACCATCGTCAAGGGTGCCGCCTGGGCTGTGCCCGCCGTCACCCTAGCCGCCGCGGCACCCGCAATGGCCGCATCCCCTGAGCCTGGCCTCAACGGGTGGGTCGTGATCTCACGCGGGACAACCGGGTGGCCCTTCTCCACCTGCCGGGTCCGCTACGACGGGTACCACGACGGCGCCGGCTACTACAACGGGACAAGGCTCGGGCTGTGGGTGTGGGACGCGACCAGCTCGCAGATCACGACTGCTCCGAGTCTGACAATTCACCTTCCTTATCAGGTCTCCTGGCAGACAGACACGGGCAACAACGGCTGGTCCACGCCGACCTCTGTCGGCACCGACTCGGAGGGCTTCTACCTGTATCGATCCACCTACAGTGGCTCGTACAGCAATGGCACCGGCTCAGACGGGCTTCCTGAGGTCGTGCTGAACGGACGGCCACACTTCGTAGGAACAAGCAACGGCTCCTGCCCGAACAACCGGCGACAAAAGATCACGCGTTCGGTAGGGATCAACGGCGAGACCATCGCCTTCACCCGTGAGGTGAGCTTCCCCAGCAACGTTGTGTACTACGAGAAGGTTGAGCCGGACGCCGAGGCGAACGCCGAGAGCGCTGCCACGGACACGGACACGGCCGCACAGACTGCATCGCCCGAAGATGCGTCCCCGGAAGTCGCGACCACCCAGCCGGCCGCGGTGGAGAAGGAAGAAGTGCAGTTCACCGTCGGCTGACGCCTCACGCGGTGCCTCTTCCTTTCGTTTGCCTAACCTTGACCAAATGGGGGTGTCAACTTGACGCTTCCACTATCCCGGGTATCCTTGCGCTGAAGCTCCTGCCTGTCCACATTTAGAGGGGAACCACCGCATGGCCACCGAGACCAACACGTCGGGATCGCGCCCAGCTCGCCGCACTATCGTCAAGGGCGCCGCCTGGGCAGTGCCTGCCGTGGTGGTGGCCTCTGCCGCACCGGCGATGGCCGCCTCGTCCGTACCGCCGCCGCCGGTCTTCGACTTCTCCAACGCGTACAAGAATCCGGGCAATAGTTGCACGACCTCGTGTGTTCCCAAGCAGTCCTACGGGGTGCCGGTGACGGTGGCGAACCCATCTGACGAGGACTTCTACATAAAGTTCACGTCGTACACGATCGGGACGACGCCGGTTGGCGTCCACAGCGTTGTAACAAATCCCGCTACCTGTGCGCCAGTAAACACAGGGTGCACCGTTGGCACTTGCGGGACCACCAGCACTAATTCCGTCTGCATCCCTGCGGGGGCTGGTTCAGTGACTTTCTACGTCACGTCGGGAGGCTATGGAAGCAGTCCGAATGAAGGCCAGGCCATCGGCTGGGAGTGGATCCGGAAGAGCGACTGCATGGTGGAGCGTGAAGGCGTTACGACGTCTGCCGTCTCGCCTCCTGGCTGCACAGACTCCATCTCAGAGCCTAGTTCCGTGGCCGAAGAGCCCGCTGTCGAGACTGAGACGCCGATCGAGACCGTCGAGGAGCCAACTGTCGAAGCACCTGCCATTGAGGAGCCCGCAGTGGAGGCACCCGTAGTCGAGGAGACCGAGCCGGTCGAGGAGCAGACGGTGGACACCGCTGAGGTGACTTCCGCTCCCGACGTCAGCACAGACGAGTCGACCGAGAACAACTGACGTCGAGTTCACACGAAGGGCGCTCCCCACGCGGGGAGCGCCCTTTGTTGTGTCCCGCGCGGCGCGAGCCGAAACCCACGCCACGGGCTCACTCCAGCGGCTGTAGCGCGCTGTTGATCACGATCTGGTCCGGAGTCAGCCAGGGCGAGACCAGTTCGTGGATCCGGTCGACGGTCGCCTGGTCCGCGAGAGTCACATAGGCACTCGGCACGCCGGTCACTCCGCCGCTGCCGGCTCCTAGAAGTTGCAGTTCGTCCCACTCAGCGCTGAGCGCCTCCTGCGCAGCCCGCGCATCCTCCTCTGAGGGCAGGTCCCGCTGGACGACGCAGAGCGGCCCCTGGAAGACCTCACGCAAGGCCGCGCGCGCGGTCTCCGGGTCGGAGTTGACCACCACGTTCATCAGTGGGCCACCATCGGAGACCCACGAAGTGACATAGCCGTCGAGGGTGTGAAGCCGTTCCTGGAGCGCCTGTTCCTCGTCGAAACCTCCGCTTCCCTCTGTCCGCGCGGCCTGGTCGACATCGGCGATGTCCGCCGTGGGATCGTCACACAGCTGCGGAAAACCCGTGTCCTCGAACTCTGGCGGGGTGAAACCATCGGGCGGGTCAGCACTGACCGGCCGGGTCAACGCGATCGTGCCCTCATCGGCCTCTCCTGCGGTGTAGTGCCCCACCGCGAAGTAGGACTCGTCGGTCCAGGTGACCCCGCTCTGTGACCGTGCCTCCACTGTGTCCCAGTCGAACTCACCCTCCAGCGTCGGGCCGCTGCACTGGGGCGGGAGCGACTCAGCCACTCCCCCGATGCAGATCTCGACGTCGGCTGACGGCTCCCGCTGCATGAGTATGCCGTGTGCCACCAGCTCCACACCGGGATCGATCACCGGGCTTGAGGAACTGCTCGCTGACCCCGTCGTGGTGAACGCGCCATCACCCGTCGATGTCGACCGATCCCCAGCCGGTGGTGCGGTCTCCGAGCCGCACCCAGCAAGAGCCATCGTCACAGCACCCGCCGCCACCAACGCCGACCATCTCATCGCACCCCTCACTCCGTCGTGGGCATCAGGGCCGTCCGCCAGATGCAACACTACTGCGGTGGCCAACGGGGGAGATTCTTAGTGTCTGAGTCCAAGACTGGCGCCGCGGTGCGGATGGCGACGGACGCTCCATCCGAGAAGGGTGTGTCCTTCACCGACCTCGAGGCCGCGCTGGGCCGCGATGTCCCGTCGGTGCGTGGACGGATCCGCGGAGAGGGCATCGAGCGCGTCGCGCGACTCCTGCTGAGCGCTGCGCCCGTCATCGCTTTCCTGGCTCCCCTGGGATGGCCGGACCAGCTCGGGATCGGGAGACCCGGTCTGGTGCCCTGGCTGATCCTTGGCGAGACCCTCGAGAGGGTCGTGATCGTCTGCTTCTTCCTGGCCCTGAGCGCACAGACGTGGACCCTGCTCTCCTGGTGGCATCTCGGCCGCCGCCGTGAACTGCTGGGCATCATCTCCTCGGTGATCGCCCTTCTGGTCGGCGTCCTGTGGCTTGCGTGGCTGTCGCCCTCACCCGCAATGGGATCAGTGCAACCGGACGTGGTGCGGCCCCCGGTGGTGGCCACCGTCGTCCTCGCAGCGGTGGCCCTCGGAGCGCAACTGTTCGCCTCGCGACCGGGGACCGTGCACTCCGTCCGTGCCCAGGCGCGCGGCGCGCTGATGCGGGTCCTACCCCCGGAGCAACAGGAGTCCCTCATCGCAGAGCGTCGTGAGGTCCTCGACGTGCTGCGCACGCGTCAACTCATCGACCAGGCCACCGCCGACCGTGCCGCGGCCCTGCCCCTCGGTGACTGGTGGACCCTGGATACAGACAAGCCACGAGGGCCCTACCGTCGAAGTCTCGCCGCAGAGGGGTCCGCCGGATCCGAACGGCGGAGCATGCCGAGCAGCTTCACCAACTCGACCATGGCGCTGCGCTGCCTCAAGGCCGTCGCACTGGTCGCCCCGTTCGGGATGATGCTGCTGCCCATCGGCAACCCGGGCATCGACGGGAGCGGGGGCGGCATGCGCTCGGTGATGGAGTCCGACGGGTTCCGGGGCGACACCCTGGTCACCATGGCGCTGTTCTGCGCCACGGCCGGTGTCATCGGTCAGGTGTGGACCATCTTTGACTGGTGGCGCCTGGGTCGGCGAGGTGATGGCCTGTGGTTGGCCTGGTCGTGGACCGCGCTGGGGTCCGCCGTGGTCACGCTCGTCATCTTCCCGTTCTTCCTCACCGGATCCTGGCGCATGCACGTGCTCACCGGGCCCATCCTGGCCGTCGCCATCAGCGCGGCCGTGGCTCTCGTGCTGCTCTATGCCGCATCGGTGCCCGGCACCGTGCACGAGGTGCGCGAGGCAGGGCGGGCCGAGGATCTGGCCAACGGGCACCGCGTGCCCGACCCGACACCCGAGCCGACAGCGGACCAGAACTGACAGGGGACGTCAGTGCGCGGACACAGCCGAGGGCTGTTGGACCACGCCGGTCCGCGACGCACGCGCCTCGTGCAGCGTCAGGCCCGTCACGGAGAGCACCACGATCGCGACCCCGAGCCACCTGCTCCAGGTCAGGGTCGTGTCCATGAGGGTGACGCCGACCAGGACCGAGGTCACCGGGAACATCAGCTCCGCCAGGGTGGCCCGAGACGCCGCCGTGCGGCGCAGTCCGATGTAGTAGAGCCCCAGCGCCAGCGCCCCGGGGATCAACGCCAGCACCAACAACTGCGGCACCCGGTCCATCGGCATCGTCCATCCTGACCCGGACACCGCCACGATCACGGCAGCCGCGGGCAGCCCGAAGCCGAACCGCAGGGCCAGGGTGTCCTTGGGACCGAGGTGTCCGTCGACTAGGCGGCCGAGCACCGTGCCGGCACCCCACAGGGTCGCCGCACCTAGCGCCAGCAGGGCCGCCGTGGCGTCACCGATGCGCACCGAGAACGGCTCGGGGAAGGTCATCAGCCAGGCCCCGGCCAGCGCCGGGACCGCGAACCACCAGAACCGCGGCCGCAACCGCTCCCCCAGGATGACCGCAGCCAGCAGGATCGCGACCAACGGCTGCAGCTTCTGCAGGATCTGCGGGGTGATCGGGTCACCGAGGCGGAAGGCCGCGGTGAACAGGGTCGTGGCCAGCGCAGAGGAGCCCGCACCGATCACCACGGCACCGACGCGCACCCGCGGGGGTGCCGTCGACCAGCGCCGCAGCGCCGGGATCAGCCACGGCAGGAGCAGTAGGACCAGGACCAGGTGCTCATACATCACGATCGTCGCGGCATCCAGCACCATCGCCAGCGGCTCACGCAGCAGCGCCGAGGTGCCCCAGAAGCACGCCGCGAGCGCGACGACCCAGGTCAGGTCGCTGCGGTCACCGGCCCTGGTGTCAGCCACGGTCCTGCTCCAGCGACGGGACCTCTTCACCGGCGGCGACCGAGCCGGGCGGGGCGCCCTGGCCGAACGGCATACCGCCGAGGGCCTCGCGCCCGTGCTCGGTCAGCCACCCGGAGGGGTCCGGCCCCTTGGGCACGATGGCAGTCGGGTTAATGTCGGTGTGCACCTCGTAGTAGTGCGCCTTGATGTGCTCGAAGTTGACGGTGTCGCCAAAGCCGGGGGTCTGGAAGAGGTCGCGCGCATAGGCCCACAGGACCGGCATCTCGGAGAGCTTGGACCGGTTGCACTTGAAGTGTCCGTGATAGACCGCGTCAAAGCGCACGAGCGTGGTGAAGAGCCGGATGTCGGCCTCGGTGATCGTCTCCCCCACCAGATAGCGCTGCGTCGCCAGTCGCTCCTCCAGCCAGTCAAGGCGGGCGAAGAGCCGGTCATAGGCCTTCTCGTAGGACTCCTGCTTTCCCGCGAAACCGCAGCGGTAGACGCCATTGTTGACGTCCTGATAGATCAGCTCGGCGACCTCGTCGATCTCCGCGCGCAGCGCCTCGGGATAGAGATCGGGCGCGTTGTCGCGGTGGAAGGCCGTCCACTCCGTGGAGAAGTCCAGCGTGATCTGCGCGAAGTCGTTGGTCACCACCTGCCCGGTCGTGGTGTCCACGATGGCGGGCACCGTCACGCCGGGCTTGTAACCGTCCGGCCGGGCCTCGTAGGCGTCCTTGAGCTTGGCGATGCCGAGCACCGGGTCCACTCCCCCGGGGTCGAGGTCAAACGTCCAGCTGTCCGAGTCGTGCGTCGGTCCGGCGACCGCCATCGACAGCACCGTCTCCAGCCCGAGCAGGCGGCGCACGATCGTCGTGCGGTGCGCCCACGGACAGGCCCGGCTCACCGCGAGGCGGTAACGGCCCGCCTCGACCGGGAAGCCGTCGCGTCCGTCAGCGGTGATCCGCGTCGGGATGTAGCGGGTGTCCCGCTCGAAGGACTCCTCGACATATGTGCCTTGGCCAGCCATCATCACTCCATGCGTTCGGTGGGGTTGGAAGCGCCACACGGCGCATTCGGTGAGAGGTTTGTGGCGCCCAGCCGTTCGAGCAGCAGCGCCTCGGCGAGGCAGACACGCTCGAACTCGGCCAGGTGCAGGCTCTCGTTGGCGGCGTGCGCGCGGGTGTCGGGGTCCTCCACACCGGTGACCAGGATCGCCGCGTCCGGGAACCGCTCGGCAAACGAAGCGACGAACGGGATCGACCCGCCGACGCCGATGTCGACCGGCTCGGTGCCGTCCCAGGCGTCGCGGAAGGCCGCACGTGCCTGCTCATAGACGGGTCCCTGCGCATCGGCGGCGAAGCCCTGTCCCTGGTCATCGAGGGTGACGGTCACCTGGCAGCCCCAGGGCGCATTGTCCTCCAGGTGCTTCTTGAGCAGCTCGTATGCCGTGTCCGGCACCTCCGCAGGGTGGATGCGCATCGACAGCTTGGCACGCCCGACCGGGGTGAGCAGGTTGGCGGCCTTGGCCACGCTCGGCGCGTCGATGCCGATCACGGTCATCGACGGCCTGGTCCACAGGCGGGACAGGAACGACCCGGACCCGATGGGCTGCACACCCTCGGCCAGACCGGAGTCGGTGCGCAGCACCTCCTCCGGATAGTCCAGGTCGGCGGCCTCAGAGGTCTGCAACCCCGCCACAGCGACATTGCCCTCCTCATCGTGCAGGGTGGCCAGCAGGCGGGCCAGCGCGGTGAGCCCGTCGGGGACCGCACCACCGAACATGCCGGAGTGCACCCCGTGCTCGAGTGCCTTGACCTCGACCACGACACGGACCAGTCCGCGCAGCGTGGTGGTCAGCGCGGGGACGCCGATCTTCCAGTTCTGGCTGTCGGCCAGCACGATCGCATCAGCCTGCAGGCTCTCGCCGTGCTTCTCCAGGATGGCCGGCAGGGACTGGGAGGCGATCTCCTCCTCGCCCTCGACGAAGACGGTCACCGAGACGGGAGGCTTGCCCCCGTGGGCGCGCAGCGCGGCGACGTGCGCCATGACGCCGGCCTTGTCATCGGCGATGCCGCGGGCATAGAGCCGTCCGTCGATCTCGGTCGGCTCGAACATCGGTGTGTTCCAGTCGGACTCGTCACCGGGGGGTTGCACGTCGTGGTGGGCGTAGAGCAGCACCGTGGGGGCGCCCTCGGGTCCGGGCAGGTGCCCGATCACCGCGGGGCGGCCACCCTCGCGCACGATCCGCACCTCCATGCCCTCTGCGGCGAGCAGGTCGGCCACGGCCTGGGCGGAGTCGTCCACGTGCTGCTGGTCGAAGGAGTCCAGGGAGACCGACGGGATGCGGGTCAACGCCTCGAGGTCGGCGCGCACCGCCGGCATCAGGTCCGCCACCCGAGCGGCCAGCTCGGCGGCGCGGGGGTCGGGACTCGTCGCTGCAGTGGGGTTTTGGGAAGTCACGTGGCCGACGATAGCCGCAGCACGACATACAGTGGTGGGGTGTTCCGCAAGAAAGCCGCCCCCGAGCCAGAGCCGACTCCGATGATCCAGGAGCGCCCGGGCGCCAAGAACCGTCCGACGCCCAAGCGCAGGGACCAGGAGGCCGCCAACAAGCGACCCCTCGTCGGCAACGCCAAGGCGGCCAAGGCTGACGTCAAGACCCGTCAGCGGGCCGAGCGTGAGCAGGTCCGGCAGGGCATGCTGCGCGGCGAGGAGAAGTATCTGCCCAAGCGGGACCAGGGCGGGGCCAAGCGGCTGGCGCGCGACATCGTCGACGCCCGCTGGAACATCGGTGAGTTCCTGCTGCCGCTGATGCTGATCGTGCTGGCCCTGATGCTCTTTGCCGGGACCAACCCGCGGATGCAGTTGCTCATCCTGCCGCTGGTCTATGGCGTGATGGCCATTGGCGTCCTGGACGCCTGGTTCCTCACCCGCCGGGTCAAGAAGCGCGTCACCGAGGAGTTCGGCGAGAGCGCCGCCGGCGGGCTCGGGTGGTATGTCGCGCTCCGCTCCCTGCAGATGCGCATGTCGCGCGTGCCGCGACCCCAGATCAAGCGCGGCGAGCCCGTCGTGGCCCACCGCCGCTGAGGATCACTCCAGGTCGGCCGGGCTCAGACTCATCGGCCCGTAGACCTCCTGGTCGCTGCTGAGCAGCGTCACCGACTTCACCCCGGCGTCGGCCAGGGTGTGCCACTCCTCGGACAGCCACGCCTCAGCCTCGGCCTGGCTCGGGAACGCCACCCCCGTCAGCCCCAGGTCAGGGATCGGATTTCCCTGTGCGTCGCCGTACTGCCATGTGAACACATCGCTCATCCGTTCACCCTACGCACATCGCCGTGGTGGCCTAAAGTCGAGCCGGGCCGGTCCAGAAGGGGCCGACGCACGGATGAGAGGACCACACCAGATGAGCCAGTACGACGAGTTGCTGTCCGCGATCCCCGTCTCCCAGCTCGCGCAGCAGGTGGGTGCAGACGAGGCAGAGGTCTCGGCAGCAGTCCAGCAGGTGCTGCCCGCCCTGGTGGGGGGCCTGAGCGCCAACGCCCGTCAGCCAGAGGGTGCCGCAGCACTGACCAACGCGTTGGGCGACCACACAGAGGGCGACCTCAGTGACCTGAGCAATGTCAACACCGACGACGGCGCCAAGATCGTCAACCACATCTTCGGCAGCCAGGGTGACGCCGTGGTCAACCAGCTGGGCGGCCTCGGCGGCGGCGCCGGTGGTGGGCTGATCAAGAAGCTGCTGCCGATCCTCGCGCCGATCGTGCTCTCCTTCCTGGCCAAGAAGCTCAGCGGTAATGGTGGCCTGGGCGGAGCAATGGGTGACATTCTCGGCGGAGCCACCGGTGGCTCACCGGCACCGACCCAGTCGGACGCGGCGCCGCAGGCTCCGGCCGGTCAGGGCGGCGTCGGGGACCTGCTCGGCGACCTGCTCGGCGGCGCGATGGGCCAGAGCCCGCAGGGCCAGGGAGGCCAGGGCGGGTTCGGCCTGGACGACCTGCTGGGCGGGCTGCTCGGCGGCAAGAAGTAACGTCGGGGGCCGCTGCACTGGCAGGGGCCCGGCACAGCATCCAGGCGCGTCATGGGCCACCTGACTAAGGTTGGCCCATGACGCGCTTTCGTCGGCTCGCTGCCGCCCTCGCTCTGGCTCTCGTCGCGGCCCTGATGGCCCCCGGCGCCGCGCACGCGGTGGGTTATCAGTTCTGGGGCTTCTTCCAGCTCACCGACGACGAGTGGGGCTTCGCCTCCGAGGGGGCCGGCACCTTCGTGCCCGACGACGGCACGGTCGAGGGCTATCGGTTCGCGGTGTCCGCAGACGACGACGTGCGGGTGCCGCGCGGGGTCCTGACCTTTGACGAGATCTGCGCGGACACCCCGGCCGAGGACGGCATGAAGCGCATCGGCGTCGTCGTCGACCCCGGTCGCGACGTCGATGCCCCCGAGGGTGAGACCCCGTTCGACCCCGGCGCGCAGTGCGTGGTGGCCGACACGGACGCCACCTCCCAGCAGGTGCTGGAGATCGCCGCCCAGGACCTGCGCACCGATGACGGCGGCTTCATCTGTGGCATCGGCGGTTTCCCCTCCGCCGGCGGCTGTGGCGACGAGATCGCCGAGCCCACCCCGGAGCAACTCGCCGAGGACGACGAGATCGAGATCCCGGTGATTGCTGCCGGCGAGCCGATCATCGCCCTTCCCGGTGAGGGCGGCGGGGAGGCGACCGACGAGCCGACGGCCACGGAGGATCCCACCGACGAGCAGACCGGCGGGGAGACCACCGACCCGGCCGCCACCGACGACGCGACGACCGATGACGCAATGACCGATGACGCGGCGACGGACGAGGGCACCGGGGAGGAGACCGAGGACGCCACCACCGATGAGGAGGCCACGGACGAGGCGACAGATGAGGCGACCGAGGAGGACTCGGCCGCGCCGACCCCCGACGAGGCGAGCGATGTCGAGGACGGATCTGGCGGCATACCGCCCTGGGTCTGGATCGTTGGGGTCGTCGCCATCGTGGGCCTGCTCGCGTGGGTCGCGACCGCGGCCCGCAACCGGCGCGGCGAGGACGCCCTGGGCGAGGACGGCTACGGCGAGGGCGACGTCCGCTATCCCGACGACCAGGGCTACCCCGGCAGCGGGCAACGCCAAGACGACCAGGGCTACCCCGACGACCAGAGTTACCCCGACGACCAGGGTTACCCCGGCGACCAGGGCTACCCCGGCGACGGGCACCACCCCGATGACCAGGGCTACCCCGACGACCAGGGCGGTCCGCCACGCCCCTGACAACCCGCGACCAGCAGTTTTCACAGGACTGCCCAGTCACGGCACCCGCGACCATTCGGGGGAAGATCGCGTCCACTAAGGTGTGCTTCACCCCCGTCATTAGAGGTCTCGCAACATGTCAACAACGCTCGTGCTGGGTGCAGCACGCAATGGCAAGTCCGACTACGCAGCCGCCTTGCTGGCCGCTCACCCTTCGATCACCTACGTCGCCACTGGCCCCAAGGTGGCAGACGCCCCGGACCAGGCCTGGTCGGCGCGGGTGCGCGAGCTGCGCGCCCAGCGTCCGGAGGGCTGGGACACGATCGAGACGACCCAGCTGACGCGAGCCCTGCTGCAGTCCCGCAAACCGGTGCTCATCGACACGCTGTCGCACTGGGTGTGGCAGCTGCTCGACAGTCAGGACTTGTGGCGCTCGGACGAGCAGGCGATTGGGACGCTGGAGCCTGTGATCGACGAGTTGCTGGTGGTCTATCGCTCACTCCCCCAGGAGGTCGTCGCGATCTCCGACGAGGTGGGCTGGGGCGGTGAGGCAATGACCGGACGCGAGTCGACCTACCGACATGCGCTGTCCTACGTCAACAACAGGTTCAGTGCGGTGAGTGAGCGGGTCCACCTCATCGTCGGTGGCCGGGTCGTGGACCTCAGCGACGCCCCGTCCGTGCTCAGCAGCACGCACAGCTCCGCACTGTCCCGCTGACCCCGGGCGCGCCAGGGCGCGCCAGGGCGCGCCAGGTCACAGCTCCGCCGACCGCGGTGTCACAGATCGGGACCGCACGGTGTCTTCATGGTCAGCCGCCCCACCCGGGGGCGTCCGAGCATTGAGGAGCACCGCATATCCAGCACCTTCCGCATCCCCCAGGCCGACCTGAGCACCCTGGTCGGCAGGGCGCTGAGCGCCTACGCCCGGCGCACCTACGGCGCCGTCCCCGACTTCGCCTACGTCCTGCTCCACCACGGCCCCCTCACCCGTGCCCTGCTGGGGTTTGAGCGCCGGGTCGCTAAGCTGTCCGCGTGCGACCCGCACCTGAAGACCTATGCCGTCATGGCCTCCGCGGCCACCATCGGGTGCACCTGGTGCCTGGACTTCGGCTACTTCATGGCCCACACCGACGGGCTGGACGAGGACAAGGCCCGCCAGGTCCCGGTCTGGCGGCAGAGCAGCGTCTTCACCGATCTCGAGCGCGACGTCATGGCCTATGCCGAGGCGATGAGCCGCACCCCGTTGGAGGTGACCGATGAGATGGTCACCTCCCTGCACGAGCGCCTCGGCTCGGCCGCCCTGGTGGAGCTCACCCAGCTGATCGCGGTGGAAAACATGCGGTCCCGCGCCAACTCGGCGATGGGCCTGTCCTCCCAGGGTTTTGCAGACTCCTGCGACCTGGCACCGTTGGCCCAGTGAGCGACCCCTTCCACGATCACCGCAGCCTGCTTTTCACGGTGGCCTACGAGATGCTCTCCTCGGCCGCCGACGCCGAGGACGTCGTGCAGGAGACCTGGCTGCGCTGGGCTGACGTGGATCGCTCCACCGTCCGTGACCCGCGTGCCTATCTCGTGCGGATCGTCACCCGGCAGGCGCTCAACCGGCTGCGCACCCTCCACCGCCGCCGCGAGACCTATGTGGGTCCGTGGCTGCCCGAGCCGCTGCTCACCGGGCCTGACGTGGCCGACGACGTCGAGCTGGCGGACTCGGTGTCCACGGCGATGCTGATGGTCCTAGAGACCCTCTCCCCCACCGAGCGGGCCGTCTTCGTCCTGCGTGAGGTGTTTGGTTTTGAGTATGCCGAGATCGCCGCGGCGGTGGACAAGTCGCCGGCGGCCGTGCGTCAGGTCGCGAGCCGGGCCGGGCGTGCGGTGCGCAGCCGACGCCCCGAGCCGGCCGCGAACTCGCAGGTCGAGCAGGTCATGCGACTCTTCCTCGACGCCGCTGCGGGTGGGGACCTGCAGCCGCTCATGGAGGTCCTCGCCCCGGACGTCGTGCTGTTCTCCGACGGCGGCGGCCTCAAGCAGGCGGCCTTGCGGCCGATCCACGGGGCGGACAAGGCGCTGCGCTGGATGGCCGCGGTCTTCGGCAAGTATCCGGACCTGATGACCTATGACCTCGCCATGGTCAACGGGCAGCCGGCCCTGCGCTTCTTTGGTGACGGGGTGCTTGACGTGGTGGCGACCATCCGGGTCGAGGGCGGTCTGGTCACCGCCCTCTATCTGGTGCGCAACCCCGAGAAGCTGGCCCATGCGCACGGGGACGCGGCGCAGCTGTCCCGCTGACAGCGACTAGGTTTGGCCCTCACAGACGGAGGAGGTCAGGTGCCCCCAGCCGATCGCCGGGTGTCCAGCTCGCAGGTGCCGCGGATCCTCGTCGCGCCGGACTCGCAGACGCCGCGGATCCTCGTCGCGCCGGACAAGTTCAAGGGCACCCTCACCGGCGCCGCGGCGGCCGCCGCCATGACCGCCGGGGTGCTCTCCGTGGCTCCCGGAGCTCACGTGGAGCAGTTCACTCTCGCCGACGGCGGGGAGGGCACGGTCGAGACGGTCCTGGCGACCGGGGCCACCCGGCACACGTGCACCGTGCCCGGCCCCCTGGGTGACCCGGTCGAGGCGACCTTTGCCCTCCTCGGGGACACCGCGGTGCTGGAGTCCGCCCAGGCCTGCGGCCTGCAGCTGCTCGCAGGGGTGACTGCACGAGGTGGCCCTGTCCCGAGACGGGTGGCTGAGTCATCTGGTGACTCAGCCACCCGTGCTTCGACACCCGGACCCGAGACCGCGTTGCGGGCGAGCAGCGCCGGCCTCGGCACCCTGGTCGGACAGGCCTGGGCCACGGGAGCGACCCGCATCATCGTGGGCCTGGGCGGCGTCGCCACCACTGACGGCGGGGTCGGGCTCGCCTCGTCGCTCGGGGTGCGCTTCGTGGATGCCCGCGGCATCGCTGTGGCGCCCGGCGAGCTCGAGCAGGTGGCGGCGATCGACCTGCGCGGCCTGGATCCACGGGTCCATGAGACCACCTTCGTGGCCGCCACCGACGTCACCAATCCGTTGCTCGGGCCCACCGGGGCGGCCGCGGTCTATGCGCCGCAGAAGGGTGCCGGGCCGCACGAGGTGGAGTTGCTGGAGCGGGGTCTGCGCACCGTCGCGGAACGTGTGGAGGCTGCCACCCATCACCACAGCACCCTCCGTGCCCGAGGCAGCACCCTCCGTGCCCGAGACAGCACCCTGCGTGCCCGAGATAGCACCCTCCGTGCCCGAGATCTCCCGGGGGCCGGCGCTGCGGGCGGCCTCGGCTGGGGTCTGGTGACCTTCCTGGGCGCTTCGATCCGGTCCGGCGGGGAGCTGGTGATGGACCTGATCGGTGTCCCCGCAGCGCTGGACCGGGCGGACCTGGTGCTGACCGGAGAGGGCACCCTGGATGCCCAGAGCCGCTTTGGCAAGGGGCCTGTCGCGCTCGCACAGCTCGCTGCCGCCTGTGGCGTGCCCACGATCGCCGTCGCCGGGGCCGTCGATGCCGTCCCGGACACCCATCATCACGAGGCGGGTTTCGCCGCCGTGTGGTCCCTAGTCGACGAACTCGGCGCGGACGCTGCACTGCACGACGCGGCCTCGAGCCTGACAGAGGTCACCGCTCGCGCCGTCCGCGACTGGCTAGCACGCGCCTGATCGCACTGCCCGGCCGGCTGTCGCGATCTCACCCCTCACACCGAGCCCGGCTGCTCAGTCGCAGCGTGGGGTCACTCCCGGACGCCGACGTCCACGAACGGAGGCTTCTTCACCTGCGCCGTCACGTCGCGGCCACGGACGTCGATGACCACATCGTCGCCCTCGACGGCCGAGCGGTCCAGCAGCGCCAGGGCCACGCCCTTGCCGAGCGTGGGCGAGAAGGTGCCCGAGGTGACGGTGCCGATGACGGTCCCGTCGCCGGTCCGCACCTCGCAGCCCGGGCGCGGGATGCCGCGGCCGGTGACGTCCAGGCCCCAGGAGATGCGGGTGTCCTTGGCCTCCTTCTGAGCCTCGAGCGCGTCCTTGCCCCAGAAGGTGTCCTTCTTCCAGCCCACGGCCCACCCGGTGCGGGCCATGACCGGGGTGATCTCGGTGGACAACTCGTTGCCGTGCAGCGCATAACCCATTTCGGTGCGCAGCGTGTCCCGCGCGCCGAGGCCGGCAGGTGCTCCGTCATAGGGCTTCATCGCGACCACCAGGGCGTCCCACAAGTCGCCGGTCGCGGCCCAGGCCGGCAGCAACTCATAGCCGCGCTCGCCGGTGTAACCGGTGCGGCAGACGATGACCGGCAGCCCCTCCCAGGTCGCCTCGACATAGGTCATGTAGTCGTGGCCGACCGGCAGACCGAGGGCGGTGAGCACCTCGTCGCTCTGGGGGCCCTGGACCGCCAGGACGCCGTAGTCGGTGTGCTGGTTGATGACCTCGATGCCCTCGGGGGCCGCCTCGGTCAGCATCCGCACGACCTCGGAGTTGTTGGCGGCGTTGGGGATGAGGAAGATCTCCTCGTCCGAGCGCAGATACTGGATCAGGTCGTCGACCACGCCGCCCTCGGAGTTGCAGCACATCGTGTACTGCGCCTGGCCGACCTCGATCCGACCCAGGTCGTTGGTGAAGCAGTTGTTGACGAAGTCCCGCGCCCCCGGACCCCGCACCAGCGCCTTGCCGAGGTGGCTGACGTCAAACAGGCCCACCCGCTCACGGACGGCGGTGTGCTCAGCCTTCACCCCGGCATACTCAATGGGCATCTGCCACCCGCTGAAGTCGGCCATCTTGGCCCCGAGGGCCAGGTGACGATCATGGACGGGCGAGGTCTTGTGCGAGTCGGCTGCCATGCGTCACACCGTAGTCCCCCGTGCAGTTAGGCTCAATGCACCCTGCGACCTGTCAATGACGACTGAAACGGACACCGATGACCACCATCACACTGACTGACGGCAAGTTCGCGAGCGCCAAGGTTGACGCTCTCGTCCTGGCTTCGACCACCGGGGAGGACGGCGCGGTCCTGGCTGAGGGCACCGATCTGCCCAAGAACACCCAGGCCTACGTGACCGAGCACCTGAGCACGACCGGGGCGAGCGGCAAGGCCGACGAGGTCGTCAAGCTCGCAGGGGTGCCCGGTGTCGGCGCCAAGCTGGTCCTGGTCGTGGGCACCGGCAAGGCCGACGCGAGCGTGCCGGACCCGGCCGAGCGTTATCGCCGCGCTGCCGGGGCCGGGGTGCGTGCCCTGACCGGCAAGGACTCGGCCGTCTTCGCCCTGGGCAGCAGCGAGTATGCCGGGGCCGTCGCCGAGGGCGTCCTGCTCGGCGGCTATGCCTTCCAGACCTTCCTCGGAGAGGGCAAGGCGGCCAAGGCCAAGGCGCCGCTGGCCTCCGCGCAGATCCACGCCAAGGGTCGTCACAAGGGTGACGTCGCCGGGCGCGCAGCCGTCGTCGCCGACGCGGTGCGCTATGCCCGCGACCTGGTCAACACCCCGCCCAACGTGCTCTACCCCGAGACCTTCGCGCAGTCGGTGAGCAACCGGGCCAAGGGCAGCAAGGTCAGCCTCGAGGTCTGGGACGCCGACAAGCTGCAGTCCGAGGGCTGCGGCGGGATCCTGGGCGTCGGGCAGGGCTCTGGTCGCCCGCCGCGGCTGGTCACGATGACCTACAAGCCGCGCGGCGCCAAGGCTCACCTGGCCCTCGTTGGCAAGGGCATCACCTTCGACTCCGGCGGCCTGTGCATCAAGCCCGGCACCGGCATGGTGACCATGAAGTGCGACATGGCCGGTGCTGCCGCCGTGGCCGCCTCGGTGCTGGCCCTGGCCGAGCTCAAGGTGCCGGTCGCGGTGACTGGCTATCTCTGCCTGGCGGAGAACATGACCGGTGACCTGGCCCAGCGCCCCGGCGACATCGTCACGATGCGCGGTGGACGCACCGTCGAGATCATCAACACCGACGCCGAGGGCCGCCTGGTCATGGCCGACGGGATCGCCCTGGCCTCGGAGCAGAAGCCGGACGCCATCGTCGACATCGCCACCCTCACCGGCGCCTGCGTCATCGCGTTGGGCAACCGCACGATGGGTGTCATGGCCAACGACGACGCGCTGCGGGAGCGGGTCACCGAGGCCGCTAACCAGGTCGGCGAGTCCGCCTGGGGCATGCCGCTGCCGGAGGAGATCCGCGGCTCGATGGACTCCCCCGTGGCAGACCTCAAGCACACCGGTGACCGCGCCGGCGGCATGATGGTCGCCGCGAAGTTCCTCGAGGAGTTCGTCGGCAAGAACGACGCCGGCACCGCCATCGACTGGTCGCACATCGACATCGCCGGCCCGGCGTTCAACGAGAAGTCCGCGTGGGGCTACACCCCCACCGGCGGCACAGGCTCAGGTGTCCGGGCCCTCATCGCCCTGGCCGAGTCCTACGCCTGATCGCTGGGAGCGCCCGCTCCTGCGCACAACAAAGCACCCCCGGTCCTGCTGGACCGGGGGTGCTGTGTCACGTGGCTGCGGGCTCAGCCGCCGCTCTTGCGACGGAACATCTGCTGGGCACCGGAGGTCTTGGCACGCGCGGCGTTCTCCACCTTGCCGTGCTCGGAGTGGTCCGAGACGTCCTTGCCGCCGTGCCCCTGCTTGCGGTCCAGCGCCTCGCGGAACTTGCGCTTGACGTCGTCCTCGACATGGTCACTGCCGCTGGTCTGATCTGCTGACTTGTCGTCAGTCATGGGCCACCTCCCGTGGTTGCTGCGTGCCGTCAGCCTGTCATGGACTGGGCGCCCGCACGACTCGTTATCCGCGGACGCGCCTCAGGACTTCTTGTGACGGCGGTTCCACTCGCGCATCCGGGCGGGATAGCCGGTCTGGTTCACGTCATACACCGGGATGCCGAGCAGTCGGCCCAGCTCAAACCCCGCCTTGGGCGTGCCGACGGCCCGGCGCGTCCACTCGCCGTCGGTCGCGATCAGGATCAAGGTGGTGGTGCTGACGTTGGTGGCCGGCTCGACATACGCCTCGACGCCCTTGTGGCTGGCGACCCACCCCTCGGTATAGGCACGCACCGCCTTGTGGTCGATCGCCATGGCCGGACCGTCCTTGCGGCCATCGACCGTCGAGCCGCCCCCGGCAGCACCCTGATTCTTTCGTCGTCTCCACCACGCCATGGGAGGGAGATTACCCTCGGTGGTCCGCTGGCCCAGTGTTTGACAAGATGCTCACATGGCAGACACCCCACCCGATGCAGAGCGCACCTACGACATCGTGATCCTGGGTGGTGGCAGCGGTGGCTATTCGTGCGCGCTGCGCGCTGCGCAGCTGGGCCTGAGCGTGGCCCTGGTCGAGAAGGACAAGCTCGGTGGCACGTGCCTGCACCGCGGCTGCATCCCGACCAAGGCCCTGCTGCACGCCGCCGAGGTCGCCGACTCCGCCCGCACCGGCGCCAAGTTCGGCGTCAACGCCACGCTCGACTCGATCGACCTCGCCACGGTGCACTCCTACAAGGACGGCGTGGTCGGTCGGCTCTACAAGGGCCTGCAGGGCCTGGTCAGCTCGGCCACTATCGAGTATGTCGAGGGGCACGGTCAGCTGACCTCCCCCAGCACCGTGCAGGTCGGCGACCGCACCCTGACCGGCAAGAACGTGGTCCTGGCGACCGGCTCGTACGCCCGCACCATCCCCGGCCTGGAGATCGGCGGCCGGATCATGACCAGTGACCAGGCGATGACGCTGGCCGAGCTGCCAGAGCGTGTCGTGGTGCTCGGTGGTGGCGTGATCGGTGTGGAGTTCGCCTCGGTCTTTGCCTCCTTCGGCGCGCAGGTCACCGTCGTCGAGGCCCTCCCGCGCCTGGTGGCCGCCGAGGACGAGGCCGTGTCCAAGGCGCTGGAGCGGGCTTTCAAGAAGCGCAAGATCACCGCCAAGACCGGCGTGAAGTTCACCGGGGCCACCCAGGACGAGACAAGCGTGCAGGTCACTCTGGAGTCCGGCGACACGATCGAGGCCGACCTGCTGCTGGTGGCCGTCGGTCGCGGCCCGGTCACCGACGGGCTCGGCTTTAAGGAGGCTGGCGTTAGCCTCGACCGCGGTTTCGTCACCACGGACGAGCGGTGCCGCACCGCCGTCGAGGGACTGTATGCCGTGGGAGACATCGTCCCCGGCCTCCAGCTGGCGCACCGCGGGTTCGCCCAGGGTGTCTTCGTGGCCGAGCAGATCGCCGGCCTGGAGCCGACACCGATCGACGAGGCGGGCATCCCACGCGTGACCTACTGCGACCCCGAGATCGCCTCCGTCGGGCTCACCGAGGCCCAGGCCCGCGACAAGCACGGCGAGGTCAGCACCTACGAGTACAACCTCGGCGGCAACGGCAAGTCCCAGATCCTGGGCACCGCTGGCTTCGTAAAGTTGGTGCGTCTGCCCGACGGCCCCGTCGTCGGTGTTCATATGGTGGGTGCCAGGATGGGAGAGCAGGTTGGCGAGGCACAACTGATCTACAACTGGGAGGCACTGCCCGATGAGGTGGCGCAGCTGATCCACGCACACCCCACCCAGAACGAGGCTCTCGGCGAGGCCCACCTGGCTCTCGCTGGCAAGCCGTTGCATGCTCATGCCTGACCGCACCACCGCAACACCGCGCACGTCCTGCCAGATGGCGGGAGAATCCGTAGACTGCAAGGCCCCGGACGAGGAGACGTCGAATGTCTGAACGCGTGACCATGCCGGCCCTGGGTGAGTCCGTCACCGAGGGCACCGTGACCCGCTGGCTGAAGAACGTGGGTGACACCGTCGAGGTCGACGAGCCCCTGCTGGAGGTCTCGACCGACAAGGTCGACACCGAGATCCCATCGCCCATCGCGGGGGTGCTCCAGGAGATCCTCGCCGAGGAGGACGACACCGTCGAGGTCGGCGGCGACCTCGCCGTCATCGGTGACGGCTCCGAGGGTGGTGGCTCCGGTGACGGCGACTCCGAGGCCTCGTCTGAGGCTCCCGCGGAGGAGAGCGCCGAGGAGGCTGAGGCTCCCGCGGAGGAGAGCGCCGAGGAGGCACCCGCCGAGGAGCCGCAGGAGCCCCAGGAGGCCCCGTCCTCCGGTGACGACAGCGGCAGCGATGCTGGCGGTGGCGACAGCGGCGGTGAGACCGTGACCATGCCGGCGCTCGGCGAGTCCGTGACCGAGGGCACCGTCACCCGCTGGCTCAAGGCCGAGGGCGACGACGTCGAGGTCGACGAGCCGCTGCTGGAGGTGTCCACCGACAAGGTCGACACCGAGATCCCCTCCCCCGTCGCGGGCAAGCTCACCAAGATCCTGGCCCAGGAGGACGACACCGTCGAGGTCGGCGGAGACCTCGCGGTCATCGGTGGCTCCGGCGGTGGGTCTGCTCCCGCCGAGGACGAGCCCGCCGCCGAGGAGTCCGCCGCCGAGGAGTCCGCTCCCGAGCCGAGCGAGGACACCGCGGACCTGGCCGAGGACGACAAGCTGCATGAGGAGGCAGCTCAGGAGTCTGCCGAGAAGAGCGGCGCCCCTGCGGAGGAGCCTCCCACCGAGGCACCACCGGCCCCCGAGCCCGCCGAGGCACCCGCGTCCGAGGCACCGGCCGCGTCCAGTTCCGGTGACGACGTCAGCGCCTACGTGACCCCGCTGGTGCGCAAGCTCGCAGCGCAGCACAAGGTGGACCTCAACTCGCTGACCGGCACCGGTGTCGGCGGACGCATCCGCAAGCAGGATGTCCTCGACGCGGCACGCAAGGCCGAGGAGGCTGCCAAGGCCCCAGCGGCTCCGGCCGCCGAGCAGCCGGCGACCGAGCAGCCCGCTGCCCAGGCACCAGCAGCGCCCGCAGCAGGCGGTGGCGCCTCTGGCGCTCCCGCGGCGGCCTCCCCCAAGCGCGGGACCACCGAGAAGATGTCGCGTCTGCGCAAGGTCATCGCCACCCGCATGGTGGAGTCCCTGCAGGTCAGCGCCCAGCTCACGACCGTGGTCGAGGTGGACGTCACCAAGATCGCGCGGCTGCGCAACAAGTCCAAGAACGACTTCCTGGCCAAGGAAGGCGTCAAGCTCTCCTTCATGCCGTTCTTCGTGCTCGCGGCGGTCGAGGCGTTGAAGATCCACCCCAACGTCAACGCCAGCCTCGAGGATGAGTCGATCATCTATCACCCGACCGAGAACGTCGGCATCGCGGTGGACACCGAGAAGGGGCTTATCGTCCCGGTCATCAAGGACGCTGGCGACCTCAACATCGCCGGCATCTCCCGCAAGATCGCGGACCTGGCCGAGCGCACCCGCACCAACAAGGTGCTGCCGGACGAGCTGGGTGGTGGCACCTTCACCATCACCAACACCGGCAGCCGTGGCGCGCTGTTCGACACCCCGATCATCAACCAGCCGCAGGTCGCCATCCTCGGCACCGGATCGGTCGTCAAGCGCCCGGTCGTGGTGATCGACGAGGACGGTGGCGAGACGATCGCCATCCGGTCCATGGTCTACCTGGCCCTGACCTATGACCACCGCATCGTCGACGGTGCGGATGCTGCCCGCTTCCTGACCAGCGTCAAGGAGCGCCTCGAGGAGGGATCCTTCGAGGTCTGAGCAGACAGCAGCACTGTGACAACGGAGCCGAGCAGCCCGGATCATCTCGTCGCCATCACTGGCTCGAGTGGGCTGCTCGGCTCTGCGCTGTCCCAGGCCCTGCGTCAACGGGGCGACGAGGTCATCCACCTCGTGCGTCGCGATCCTGGCAACCAGCTCCCGCAGGGCGTGACCGAGGTCCGCTGGGACCCGAAGACCGGCCTGGCCGACGGCGCGGCGCTCGACCGGGTCACCGCCGTGGTCAACCTGGCTGGTGCCGGACTCGGTGACCGGCGCTGGACCGATCGATACAAGAACGAACTCGTCGAGTCACGGGTCATCAACACCAACACCCTCAGCGCCATCCTGGCCCGCCTGCCGCAACGTCCGCGTCTGGTCTCCGGGTCGGCGATCGGCTTCTACGGCACCCGCGGGGATGTCGAGCTGACCGAGCAGAGCACCGCCGGCACGGGCTTCGTGCCCGGTCTGGTCAGCGACTGGGAGCACTCGACCTGGGCAGCCGAGGAGGCTGGCCTGCCGGTCGCCCACATCCGCTCCGGCATCGTCTTCAGCCGCAAGGGCGGTGCGCTGGCCCGCCTGCTGCCCCTGGTCCGTGCCGGCCTGGCCGGCAAGATGGGCAGCGGCCGCCAGTTCTGGTCGTGGATCACCCTGCCCGATCACATCGCGGCGATGATCTGGCTGATCGACCACCCCGAGGTCACCGGTCCGGTCAACCTGACCGCACCCACGCCTGCTCCACAGACCGAGGTCGTGACGGCCCTGGCCGACATGCTGCACCGGCCCTCCCTGATCCCGGCGCCGACCATCGCGCTGCGGCTGGCCCTCGGCGAGATGGCCAGCGAGGTGCTGGGCAGCCAGCGGGTGCTGCCGACCGTGCTGCAGGAGTACGGCTTCACCTTCACCCACCCGGACCTGCAGAGCGCTGCCGCCTGGGTCACCGCGACCACCGACTAAGGGTGTCGGAGCATCTCCTGCCGCGGCTCGCCCGGACGGTGACCGACTTCGTCGCCGACGGGCTCTCAGCGCGGGATGTGCTGCGCTCCCCCTATTCGGGCCCGTGTGGCGCACGTGACTGGTGTGACTGTTGGGGCTAGGCTTTCGCCATGTGCGCCCATGGCCTCATCACTCACGCTGCAGACCGTGACCCTGCAGCTCCTGCCCGCCTGCTCGATCGCTGCTTTGCGGGATCCCGCGTCCCGGAAGCGGGCTGATCATGGGACCGATCAGGTATGGCCCCCTGCGGGCGAAGGCCTCACCCCGACGGGTCGCCGCGTGGCGCGAGAGCGTGCTGCTGCAGGAGGCTCGCGAGCACCCCGAGACCTCTGCGGCACCCGTGCTGCGCGCCTCGCGCTGGGTTGTCGTGGCCGCCTTGCTCACGGTGCTCTTCGGCGCGCTCACCGGCCTCATCGTGCTGCTCCTGCTGTCGCACCGGATGACCGAGGCCGGCCCCCTGGTGGTCGCCGTCCTGGCGACGTCCGGCTCGGCCGTGCTCTGGGCGCTGATGCAGAAGCAGGTGCGGCAGCAGGCCGAGGGATGGCGTGATCCGTTCCGGCTGATGACCTTCGCCCACGCCAACGGTTTCCATGCGGTGCCGGTGGCAAATCCTGCCGACCTTCCGGGTCGGATCTTCCACCGAGGGCTGGAGGAGCACCGGGTGCGGCTGGACGTGGTCGCGTGGGTGCAGGGTGGCCGTCAATGTCACGTCGGGACCGAGTGCTGGAGCTCTGGCGACGACACCGGACCCCGAGGCACGCCACAGGACGAGGGCAGTTGCCGCTATCTGGCGGTCCGGATCGGCAAGGAGGCTCTCCCCCGCGCCGAGTTCGACGCGTTCGGTGCGGACGAGTCGGCAGTCGCCACCACCCAGGAGGTGGACAGCAGGTCGGCCGGATCGTCTCTGAGCCTGGCGCCCAGCGCCCGCGACCCGCGCATCCGGGTGGAGCCGGGAGCCGAGCAGTGGGTCGAGGCGCTCTTCTCCGAGCGGGTGACCCGGCTGCTGACCAATGTGCACCAGCCGCGCCAGGCTGAGGTGGTGGGCGAGTGGTTCATCACCTATGACCTCAACGACGCCGAGCCACTGTCCATCTCGGGCTGGGAGCGGACCTTCCACCTGGTGGCTGCGCTGCCTGCGTTCCCGGTGCAGCCGCCCAGCAGCGCTCCGGGACACGACGAGATCCCCACCGAGGGCGCTGTCACCTCCTCCTCACGGGGGCGGCTGGGTGTGCTCCTGCGGCGGCGGCGCGAGCACTGACCCGGGTCCGTCAGCCCCACCCCCAGATCCGCCAACCATGCTCGAAGCGGTGCAGTTCCAGTTCAACGACCGCCGTGCTGCCCGGGTGGGTCATCGTCCCCTGCGGCGTGACCACCTGATAGTCCGAGCGCTCCACGTCCAGCTCCATCCGCACCCGGTCGGCCTCGGACTCGAGCACTGAGGCGCGTGTGACGGTGAACTCCAGCCCTCGGTAGGCGACCTCCTGCTCACGCGCACTGTCCAGGGAGTCCACCTCCTGCTCGTAGGCCGGCGAGCCGGACAGGTGTGCCCGCTCCAGATCAGCGGGATCGCCCGAGCTCCAGGCAGTGGCACGGGCGTCAAGCAGCTGTTGCGCCACGCCTCGGGGGTCGTCCACCGGATCGGTCAGACCTTGGCCCACCGTCTGCGCGGACGCCTCGGTGGTGGCCTCAGGTGCACCCGGCCCAGCCGTGCCGGGGACCGGGGCAGCCTCAGTCGTGCCTGGTGCAGCCTCAGCCGTGCCTGGTGCAGCCGTGGCGCTGGTCGCGTCATCGGTGTCCGGGACCGGAGCAGCGGCATCCGCCAGCACCGAGGCCCCGGCGACCTCCAGGGTTCCCGGAGCCTGCGGAGTGCCGCCCTCATCCGGTCCCGCGCCAGGGAGCAGTGACCGGACCGCCGGGACCAGCAGCAGGGCTCCCACCAGGAGCACGACGACGCCGCCCAGCATCCAGCCGGCGCGGGTCCGTGCCGACGCCGCCGACACCGCCGACACCCGGGCACGCAACCCGCGCCCCGTCGGCTCGGTGGCCGCCCGGTGCAGCGCTCGCGGGTGCACCTCACGCGCTCCGGCTCGAGCCAGGATCGCTCCCCGGTCGCGGGTCCGACCCCTGCCGACGGCACCGGTGGTCTCCCTCGCCCGGCCGGCTTCGCCATCGGCGTCTCTCTCCGGATCGGGGCCCGACAGGCTGTCCTCGACGCGGATCCGTTGGGTCAGCCCGGCAGCGGGGTCTGCTCCAGGTGCCAGCTCGACCGGCTCGGGGCGGGCCGCGGCAAACAGCGCCACCGCGACCTCCTCGGCCTCCGGTCGCTCCGAGGGCTCTGCCGCCAGGCACGCGGTGACCAGGGCCACCAGCGGTGCCGGCAGCTCGGGGCGCAGGTCGGCGAGCGCGCTGCGGGTGCCCACCCATCCTGGTGGCTCCCCCACCAGGCAGCGCCACGCCAGCGCTCCCAGCCCATAGACGTCGGACTCCGCCGAGGGTGCAAATCCCTCCAGCACCTCCGGGGCAACCATCCCGTCGGTGCCGTAGGTCTGCGTGCGCACCTCCCCGGCGATGCGTGACACCCCGAGGTCGGCCAGCAGCGGCATCCCGTCTGCCCGGAAGAGCACATTGCCGGGGGCGACGTCGCCATGGACCACACCGGCGCGGTGCAGCTCGGCCAGGGCACCGGCCAGTGGCGAGCACACGGTCACCAGCTCGCCTGGCGTCAGGTGCTCACGTGCTCCGAGCACCTCGGCCAGGGACCCACCATCGGCCAGTTCCATCGCCAGCGCGATCCCACCGGGACGGCCACCCTCTCCGGGAACTGGCAATACGTCATACAGGTGGATGACGTGCTCGTGCCGCACGCGGGCCAGCACCCCAGCCTCCCGCAGCGCTGCCGTGACCTGCTCAGGCTCGGTCGGCAGCACCTTGAGGGCGACGGCGAGGTCATCAGCCCGGCGCCGAGCCCGCCACACCTGGGCGCTGGAGCCAACGCCGATCCGGCCCAGCACGTCATACCCGGGAATCTGCGGAACATCCATGCCCGGCACCCTGCACTTCCCGGCCCCCTTCGCGCAGATGTTGTCCACAGGGGGGCGCTGACCTGCCCCTGAGCCCGTCCACAGCCCCTCCGGCGGTGACGGTCGCGAGGCGTACAGTGGCAGCCATGCGCATCGAGCACGTCGGTTTCGCCCCGGACTACGTCGACTACGAGCAGGCGTGGGCGCACCAGCGCGAGGTGCACGCCCAGGTGGTCAGCGGCGAGCTGCCCGACTCGATCCTGCTGCTGGAGCACGCGGCCGTCTACACCGCCGGCAAGCGCACCGAGGACCACGAGCGTCCCACCGACGGCACCCCGGTCATCGACGTCGACCGGGGCGGCAAGATCACCTGGCACGGCCCTGGTCAGCTGGTGGGCTACCCGATCGTGCACCTGCCCTCCCCGGTCGACGTGGTCGCCCACGTGCGCCGTCTGGAGGACCTGCTCATCGACGTGTGCGCGGACTTCGGGGTGCACACGACCCGGGTCGAGGGCCGCAGTGGCGTCTGGGTGCTGGCCGACGAGCGCGGGCCGGACCGCAAGATCGGCGCGATCGGCATTCGGGTCAGTCAGGATGTGACGATGCACGGCTTCTCGTTCAACGCCGACTGCGACCTGTCCTGGGCCGATGCGATCATCCCCTGCGGCATCGCCGACGCCGGCGTGACGACCCTGTCCCTGGAGCTGGGCCGTCCGGTCACCGTCCAGGACGTGCTCCCCCGCATCGAGTCACGCGTGTCGCACCTGTCTACCACCTCACCCGCCGCCATACTCTCCTGAGTCGGCCCCTCTCGTGCGGCCGCGCGCCGAGGGGAGTATGCCGTGGAGTTGGCTGCCGATGATGGGCTCGCCGTCGCGACCCGGGGGTTGCGCAAGACCTTCGCGGGAGTCCGTGGCCGCCGGGTGGCGATCCACGGCCTGGACCTGGACGTGCCCGCCGGAGGTGTCCACGGCTTCCTGGGGCCCAACGGCTCGGGCAAGACCACGACCATCCGCATGCTCCTGGGGCTGCTGCGGGCGGACAGCGGCACCATGCACATCTTTGGCCAGCCGGTGCCGCAGCGCCTGCCGCACGTCATCGGCCGCGTCGGCGCGATCGTGGAGAGCCCGAAGTTCTATCCGACCTTCACCGGGCGCAAGAGCCTGAGTCTGCTGGCCGACGCCATCGGCACCCCTCAGCAGCGCGTTGGTGAGGTGCTGGAGGAGGTGGGGCTGGCCGACCGTGGGGACGACCGCTTCGCTGCCTACTCCTTGGGCATGAAGCAGCGTCTGGCGATCGCCGCGACACTGCTGAAGTCCCCCGATCTGCTGATCTTCGACGAGCCCACCAACGGCCTGGACCCGGCCGGCATCCGGGAGATCCGCGAGACGATGCGCCGCCTGGGCACGGAGGGCCGCACCGTGCTGGTGAGCAGTCACATCCTCTCCGAGATCGAGCAGATCGCCGACACAGTCTCGATCATCGGGCGCGGCCAGGTGGTGGCCCAGGGCGCGGTCGCCGATCTCATCAACGAGGCCGGCGCCGGCGGTGTCGACGTCGGCATCGACAGCCCCGAGGCCGCGGTCGCCGTCCTGCGTCGGGTCGGGATGACCGCCGACCTGACCGCCGATGGCCTGCGCGTCAGCGGCGTCGACCGTCCCGCCGACATCACCCGCGCCCTGGCGGCCCAAGGTCTGTATGTCGACCGGCTCGTCCCCGCCCGCCGCGACCTGGAGTCCGCCTTCCTGCAGCTGACCCAGGACGACCAGCTCGGCGCCTCCACCCCACCACCGCCGAGCGCACCGGGTGGCGGCCTCCCACCCCCGCCGAGCGCACCGGGTGGCGGCCTTCCACCGCCACCTGACGCACGGCATACCCCTCACTCCGCAGACGAGGAGGGCGGCCGATGACCCAGCTGACCCGCGTCGAGCTGCGGCGCATCCTCTCCCGCAAGATCGTGCACCTGTCGGTGCTGGCCATCCTGGCGGTCTCGGCCCTGGTCTTCTGGGGCTTGTGGCAGAGCGTCCAGCCGCTGTCTGCTTTTGAGGACCGGGCACGCGCGGACTTCGAGATGGCACACGAGGACTGGGAGTCCCAGCAGGAGTTCAACGACGAGGAGTTCATCTCCCAGTGTCTTGAGGACCAGGAGGCTGAGCGCGAGCGGACAGGGGACGCCACCCTCGACTTCGGGTGTGAGTGGCCCGAGCCGACCTTCGAGGAGATGCTGGCAAGTTACGGGCCGCCGTCGATGGTCGACCTCTACACGATGAACCTGCAGCAGACCGGGACCCTGGTGTTCTTCCTCGTCCTCCTCGGTGGCTCGACCGCGACCGCCGCCGAGCTGGCCCACCGGACCCTGGGCACCTGGCTGACCTTTGAGCCGCGCCGTGATCGCGTCTTCGGCAGCAAGGTGCTCGCCTCGGGACTGGTCGCGATCCCGATCACCGCCCTCTTCCTGGCCCTGATCCTCGGCGGCATCCCCCTCATCTTTCGGATGAGGGGCGTGGACGACGCGGTCACCGCGGCCCAGTGGGCCGACCTGGGGTGGATGAGCGCGCGGATCGTGCTGCTGGCGGTCTTCCTCGGCATGGTCGGCGCTGCTGCCGGCCTGCTCCTGAGGCACACGGGGGCGGTGCTGGGCATCGTCATCGGCTACATGCTCGTCGCGGAAAACATGGTGCGCGCGCTGTTCCCGGACTGGGCAAAGTATCTGCTCAGTGAAAACCTCATCGCCTGGGTCAACGACGGCCACGAGATGCACACCTGGGTGTGCGACGAGGGATTCGAGGGCAACTGCCGCGAGGTGATCACGCGCATCTCGCTCGAGCAGGGCGCCCTGGTCATCGGTGTCGTCGGCGCAGTGATAATCCTCGCGTCCTGGCTGGTCTTCCGCCGCCGCGACGTCAACTGACCCCAGACCCAGGCGTCCAGTCACCCGCAGGGGCGCCACACGGCGCCACTCGGTCAGTGGGTGCCGAGCGCCTCGCCGATCGGGGTGCTGCCACCGACGAACTCGTAGGTGCTGCCCACGGTGCGCTCGTCGGTCAGGAGGGCCGCGATCACGCTGGCGACGTCCTCCCGCGAGACGCTGGTGTCGTCGTTGGCCCGGTCATAGTTGCGGTCCAGGTGGATCGTCCCGGCCCCCGGCTCGAGGTCGAGCGCGCCGGGCGCCACGATCGTCCACTGCAGGCCCGTCGCGCGCAGGTGAGCGTCCGCGGCAGCCTTCGCCTCGGCATACGTGCTGAAGGGGTTGTCGGCAGGGATCTCGTCCTTGCCGGCTCCGCGATAGGACACCATGACGTAGCGGTAGACCCCGGCCTTGGCCGCGGCGTCCATCGAGGCGATCGCGGCGTCACGGTCGACGGCCTTGGTGCGCTCGGGGTCGCCCCCGCCGGCACCGGCCGACCAGACCACCGCGTCCTGGCCCTGCAGCGCCTGGGCCAGGGAGTCCACGTCCGCCTTCTCGATGTCCAGCACCAACGGAGTGGCTCCGGTCTGGGTGACGTCAGCCTCATGGTCAGGGTTGCGCACGATCGAGGTCACCTCGTCGCCGCGGTCACTGAGCTGGCGCGCCAGGTGCAGCGCCACCTTGCCGTGGCCACCAATGATTGCGATGCGGGACATGCAAAACCTCCGTCAGGTGAGTCGTTGGGTTCACTGGCGACAACAGGTGCTTGTGGCTCGCTGTTCCACGGCCTGGCATCAGTGCTGGTCAGTGGCGTGTCGGCCGATCTCCAGATAGCCCAGCAACAGGCCCGCGCCGGTCGCCGCATCGTCCACCGTGGCGACGAACCGGCGGCGACCGTGCGTGACCTGCAGGGCGCTGCCACTGCGGGTCACCAGGCCGAGGGCACCGGGCCGCATCCGCAGCCCATACCCGCCGAACTCGGCCGGGGAGGCGTCCACCACACCGGCGTCGGTGATCCGGTCCAGAGCGATATGCCCCCGTGGCAGGCCGACCGCGGACCGCCAGGTCACCCCGGAGCCGTCGACGGTCACGACGAAGCTGGTCACCGCCACCATGAGGAGCGCGACGAGAGCCGTGATGAGCCAGAGCCACCAGATCCCACTGACGAGCGTGGCGATCCCCAGGACCACCACCGCACCCAACATCGCCAGCAGCGGCAGCCGCCCCATCTCCACCCGACCGAACCACGAGGCCCGCTCGGTCGGTGCGAGGACCACCGGTGTCACAGCCTCCGGAGCGGGGCGTGGGAGGCCGCGCGGCACCACCCACGCCACGACCATGCCCACCGCGATGGCGAGCAGGGCCGAGAGCAGCATCAGCCACGGGCTGAGCCGCACCTCGTCCGGGGCGGCGGCACCGCGGTTGGCCAGCACGAGGCCGACAAAGAGTGTGGTCAGCCCGACGGGCAGTCCGGCCAGGAGCCCGCTGAACGCGCGCGCCCCGTCACCCCGCCACCACTGGGTGGTGGCGAAGATGCCGATCAGCAGCGCCGGCAGCCCGATCCCGACCAGTGCGAACATCCCCATGGCCATCGCGCTCGCCATGTCGTCGTCAGGCACTCCCGAGACGTCGAAGTGGGTGGCCAGCCGGTCCGGCAGGTCACCGGCGACCAGCAGCATGATGCTCAGCAGGAGCACGGCGCTCAGGGCAGTGACCAGGATCGTCGCGGTCAGGTGCGCGCGGGCGACACGCCGCTCGTCGGTGGTTGAGATGGTCATGGCTGTGCTCCTTCATCAAGGGCCTGGTGCAGCTGGGACAGGGGTATGCCGTGCCGCCGCGCGGTCTCGATCAGGTCGGCGACCGCTCGGGTCACCTCTGGGGCGGTGGCCTCCTGCGGGAGGACCACGGCACCGCGGCCTCGCCTGAGGTCGATCACGCCGGCCTCGCGCAGCTCGGTGTAGGCCCGCAGCACGGTGTGCATGTTGACCTCGAGCGAGGACGCCAGGTCACGGGCAGCCGGGAGCCGGTCCCCCGCACTGACCTCGCCGGCCGCGATCGCTCGCCGGACCTCGCGCTCGATCTGGACATAGATCGGCTCAGTCGCTCTGGGGTCGATGCGGATGAGCACCACCCGATCATATAGTTCTACTTGCTCTATAACAAATCCGAGACGACCACAATTGTCTCTCCCCCAATGCCGGGCAACTCCCGGCTGCGGGGTGACGACGCTCGACCCGGAGGACTACGAGGCCGACCGTGCCCCCGGTCCTGGCCGGGACTAGGCTGACCGGACCAATCGTCTGCAAGACCTGTTTGCTTGCACAGAAAGGGAACGAGTGACTGTCGCACCCGAAGGTCGCCGCATGCTGCGCGTCGAGGCCCGCAACGCAGAGACTCCCATCGAGCGCAAGCCCGAGTGGATCCGCACCACCGCCAAGATGGGGCCGGAGTACCAGGAACTGCACAGCATGGTGAAGTCCGGTGGGCTGCACACCGTGTGTCAGGAGGCTGGCTGCCCCAACATCTTTGAGTGTTGGGAGGACCGGGAGGCCACCTTCCTCATTGGTGGCGACATCTGCACCCGCCGCTGCGACTTCTGCGACATCGCGACGGGCAAGCCCCGCGCCCTGGACCTCGACGAGCCGCGCCGCGTGGCCGAGTCGGTCCAGCAGATGGGCCTGCGCTACTCCACGGTCACCGGCGTCGCCCGTGACGACCAGCCCGACGGCGCTGCCAGCCTGTATGCCGAGACGATTCGTCAGATCCATCTCCTCAACCCCAACACCGGGGTCGAGATCCTCCCGCCGGACTTCGGTGCCGTCCCCGAGCTGGTCTCCCAAGTCTTCGACGCGCGCCCCGAGGTCTTCGCTCACAACCTGGAGACGGTGCCGCGCATCTTCAAGCGGATCCGTCCGGCCTTCACCTACGACAAGTCGCTGCACGTGCTCACCATGGCCCGTGAGGCCGACCTGGTCACCAAGTCCAACCTGATCCTGGGCATGGGCGAGGAGGACCACGAGGTCGAGGCGGCCCTGCACGACCTGCACGACGCGGGTTGCGACATCCTGACCATCACGCAGTACCTGCGCCCCTCCAAGCTGCACCACCCGATCGACCGGTGGGTCAAGCCCGAGGAGTTCGTGCACTGGTCCGACCTGGCCGAGCAGATCGGATTCAAGGGCGTCATGGCTGGTCCGCTGGTGCGCAGCTCCTACCGAGCGGGGCGCCTGTACGCCCAGGCCATGCACAAGTGGGGCCGCCCGATCCCCGAGCACCTCTCGCACCTGGACCAGGCAGCGAGCGACCCGGCCCGGCAGGAGGCCTCGTCGCTGCTGTCCCGGGCGCAAGCCAACGTATCCTGATCCCTATGTCCGCCAAGAACAGCACCACCGAACCCAAGAAGAGACGGTTCGGCCGCAAGAACAAGAAGCCCCGGGACCCGAACAACCCCGGGAGGTGGGCACAGTTCAAGCAGGTCTGGACCATGACCCGCAAGCAGGACCCCGCCGCGATGTGGTGGATGCTGCTGGCGGGGCTGGCAGTGCTGCTCCTCGCACTGCTGGTCGGCCTGTGGCTCAACATGGTCATCTACTGCATGATCATCGGCCTGCCGCTGGCACTCCTGGCCGCGCTCTTCGTGCTCGCCCGCAAGGCGGAGCAAGCTGCCTTCAGTCAGATCGAGGGCCAGCCCGGAGCCACCTCAGCGGTCATGGGGACGTTGCGCCGTGGCTGGTACTACGACCAGGAGCCGGTCGCCGCCGAGGCCAGCGGCAAGGTGCGCGGCATGCGCGACCTGCACAACGCGGCGATGGTCTTTCGCGCCGTCGGTCGCCCCGGCGTGGTGCTGCTGAGCGAGGGTCCATCAGCGGGCGCCAAGCGCCTCGTAGACAGCGAGCGCCGCAGGGTCACCCGCATCGTCGGAGATGAGGTGCCGGTCCACGTCCTGCGCATCGGTCGCGGCGAGGGTGAGATCCGGCTGTCCAAGATCGTCAAGGCCATGAAGAAGCTCGACAAGAGCATCACCAAGGAGGAGGCGGTCGTCGTGCACAAGCGCCTCAAGGCGATTGGTGCCTCCAAGCCTCCGCTGCCGGCCGGGGTCGACCCGCGCAAGGCACGGATGGACCGGCGGGCGC
Source organism: Ornithinimicrobium ciconiae (assembly GCF_007197575.1). Classification (NCBI taxonomy): domain Bacteria; kingdom Bacillati; phylum Actinomycetota; class Actinomycetes; order Micrococcales; family Ornithinimicrobiaceae; genus Ornithinimicrobium; species Ornithinimicrobium ciconiae. Next base: position 1,846,053 of record NZ_CP041616.1, on the reverse strand, counting down.
TGCGCGGCCGCTGAGTTTCTCAACCCCGTGCACAGGGTCGGGGATGACGGCGGCCGAGCAGGAGGCACCAGGGACCGGTCCGGTGGCTACCGGCTCCGCAGGATGACGGTGCCGGCCGCCCGGTCGTGCAGGCCGCGACCGTGGCGGTCGATGATGAAGGCGGGCACCACCAGGCACAGCAGGACGGTGCGGATCAGCGCTGCCTTGGGTCCCGGCATACTCGGTCGTCCGGCACGCAGACCCTCGAGGTGGTGCACCTGCAGCCCGAGGATCCGGTGACCCAGGGTGTAGCCCACGGTGCCGACCAGGAGCAGATTCTCGAGGGCGAAGAGGCCGAGCGGGAGCAGGGACTCGGTGCCGGTCAGCTCGCCCCAGCGCACCCCGAGAGCTGCCAGCGCGATAAAGGTGCAGGCCAGCCAGTCGATCAGGATCGCGACCAGCCGTCGCGGAAAGGTCCCGACCGATCCCGGCCCGTCTTCCGGCAGTCCCAGGGTGTCACCCGGATAGGCTGTGTCGGTCATCCCAGCAGCGTAACCCGCGTAACACGGGCGAAACATCCGGGTGACGGCCAGGAAACCGGTCCGACCTATCGTCAAGCGCATGCGGGATCCCGACACCCCGCGCGGCAACCAGGAGGATGGATGTTTACCAGTGCAGAGGAGGTCCTCGCCTTCATCAAGGACGAGGATGTGAAGTTCATTGACATCAGGTTCTGTGACCTGCCCGGCGTGATGCAGCACTTCAACGTGCCAGCAGTCTCCTTCGACCAGGAGGCCTTCACCGCCGGCCAGATGTTCGACGGCTCCTCCATCCGCGGTTTCAAGTCCATCCACGAGTCGGACATGAAGCTGATCCCGGACCCGAAGACGGCCTACATCGATCCTTACCGGGTCGAGAAGACCCTCATCATGAACTTCGCGATCGTCGACCCCTTCACCGACGAACCCTACGAGCGCGACCCGCGCCAGATCGCGGCGAGGGCCGAGGAGTACCTCGCCTCCACGGGGATCGCCGACACCGCCTACTTCGGCGCCGAGGCCGAGTTCTACGTCTTTGACGACGTGCGCTTCTCCACCGGCCCCTCGGGCGGTTACTACCACATCGACTCCATCGAGGCAGCCTGGAACACCGGCCGTGCCGAGGAGGGTGGCAACCGCGGCTACAAGACCCGTTACAAGGGCGGCTACTTCCCGGTCCCTCCGGTGGACCACTTCGCCGACATCCGCGACCGGATGTGCCTGGAGATGGCACAGGTCGGTCTGGAGGTCGAGCGCTCGCACCACGAGGTGGGCACGGCGGGCCAGCAGGAGATCAACTACCGGTTCAACACGCTGCTCCACGCGGGCGACGACCTGATGAAGTTCAAGTACGTCATCAAGAACAGCGCCTGGGCGCGGGGCAAGACCGCCACCTTCATGCCCAAGCCGCTGTTCGGCGACAACGGCTCGGGCATGCACACGCACCAGTCCTTGTGGAAGGACGGCGAGCCGCTGTTCTATGACGAGAGCGGCTATGGCGGACTGTCGGACATCGCCCGCTGGTATATCGGTGGCCTGCTCTCACACGGTCCCTCGCTGCTGGCCTTCACCAACCCCTCGATGAACTCCTACCACCGGTTGGTCCCCGGCTATGAGGCGCCGATCAACCTGGTCTACTCCGCTCGCAACCGCTCGGCGTGCGTGCGCATCCCGATCACCGGCAACTCCCCCAAGGCCAAGCGGGTCGAGTATCGCGTGCCCGACCCGTCGGCCAACCCCTACCTGTGCTTCGCGGCGCAGCTGATGGCCGGCCTGGACGGCATCCGCAACCGGATCGAGCCGCCGGAGCCGGTGGACAAGGACCTCTACGAGCTGCCCCCGGAGGAGATGGAGAACATCGAGCAGCTGCCCACCTCCCTGCCGGAGGTGCTGATCGCGCTGGAGAACGACCACGACTACCTCACCGAGGGCGACGTCTTCACCGAGGACCTCATCGCGACCTGGATCGATTACAAGCGCAAGAACGAGATCGACCCGATCCGTCTGCGTCCCCACCCGCACGAGTTCGAGATGTACTTCGACATCTAAGCAAACTCGCAGGTCAGAGGCCTGTCAGGCCTCCAGAGTCCGCAACGAGTCCGCACGAGCTGCCAGAACGTCCGCGACGGCAGAGCGTGCGGACTCGTCTGCATCCGGCCACAGATGACCGTAAGTGTTGAGCGTCGTCGTCGCGTTGCCGTGCCGGAGGCGCGTCTGAACGACCTTCACGTCCAACCCCTTGCCGATGAGCAGGCTTGCTAGATAGTGCCGCAGGTCGTGGAACCTGAACCCGTCCGGCAGGCCCTCGACGTCGCCACGGTGGGCACGCATCGCCCGCTCGATCGCCCAAGGTGAGGTCGCCCGTCCAATCTCGTTGGTGACCACCGTCGTGGCACCGAAGGTCTCCACATTCCTGGACAGCAGCAGCGCCAGCTCGTTGGGGATCGGCACCGGCGTCCTGGAGATCTCGGTCTTCAGCGGCTCGCTCGGATACTGGATCTCCGGCGACACGATGCCGCGCATGAAGTCGACGTCGGAGACCCGTAGGGCCGCGGCCTCCGAGACCCGCAGACCGACGAACGCACCGAGGAGCACCGCGGGCCGCAGGTGAGCAGGGAAGGCGTCATAGAGGCCCCAGACCTGATCTGTGGTGGCAACGTAGGGCCGTTGCTGACCCTGGGCCGGCGCGGTCCTCCTGGAGCACGGCGACCGCGGGATGATGCCGTCATGCACGGCGTCACCCATGACCTGGGCCAGCCGCCGATAGATCGCATACGTCGTCGACGGCGCGTAGGTCTGTCGGAGCTGGACCGTCCAGCTCTTGACGTCTGACGGCTTCACCGCCGAGAGCCTGGTCGTGCCGAAGTGCTCCTTGATGACCTTCACGTGAACGGTGGCCTGCCGGACGGTCGATGCCCGCCTGGTGCCGTAGCCGACTAGCCACAGGTCGCACCACTCCCCCACCGTCAGCTTGGCCGTCTTCGGGTCGACGTAGGTCCCGGTGACGACCGACGTCGTGACCTCGTCCAGCCACCGTTGCGCGTCGACCTTGCGCTGGAAGTGCCGTGCGTGCTCCTTGCCCGCGTCGTCCCGGTAGCGGGCGCGCCAGACCCCGTCAGGACGTTTCTGGATGCTCGCCACTGCTGGCCCTTCCTCCCGCTCCGCCCTTCTTGCCGAACCGCCCGGACTTCGCCGCACGATCCCCCACGACCGCCCCCGGCGCGTTGTCAGTTGGCGACTCATCCTCGCCCAACCCCTTCAAGAGGTAATGCGAATCGCCAAATCGCTCCTCCATGTACTCCTCGATCGCGTCCTTGTAGGGCTGACTCGCGATGCGATCCGCCTCCGCGATGGTGACGTGAAATCCGGGGAGCGCTTCTTCCAGCCGCTCCAAACCGAAAGCGCGTGCCCGGTTGAGCCGCATCTTCAGGTTCCCCTTCACCGAGACGAACGCCTCCACGTTGAGTCCGAGATTGTTCCGCACCTTCTGCGCTGAGACGAGTTCCTGGAACAACTGGTCGATCAGTTCGCGCTCCTCCGATGGCGCGAACAGACTGACCACTGATGAGCCGAAGATGTCTGCCAAATCCTTGGCTTCCATGAGCCTGAGCGGCCGCTCCCCCTTCTCCACTGACCACACGGTTGCCTGCGACCACTTGTGACCGCGGTCGCGCATGACCTCGGCCAGCGCCTGCTGACTCATGTTCCCTCGCATAGCAACGACGTTGCGTCCGACCGTCTCCTCGCGGGGGTCTCGTTCCTTGTTCACCATAACCAACACGCTACACGCGTTGGTAGTTGATGTCCACTAGATGTTGTGGTTGACTACGTATCGAAGTTACCCGCGACTAGCAACGAGGATGGAACCATGAACGACCTACTCACCGTGCCGGAGGCTGCCGAGGTCCTGCACATCCCCGAGGCCACACTCAGGTACTGGATCCACCGGGGCGACACCGGACCGCGCAGTTTCAAACTTGGCCCTCGCCGCCGGATGTACAAGCGCGAGGACGTCCTCGCCTGGATGGAGGCGCAATATAACGCCGAGGAGGCCGTCTGATGTGGGCCATCTGGGACCGCAAGGACCGCTTCTTCATCACCGTCCCGATGACCCGACGCGAGGCCGAGGCGTGGCAGACCGAGCACCTTCTCCCTCGCTACGTCATCAAGCGCGTGACGACCGAGGATGCAAAAGGCCCTGACCGGAGCGGGAACTCCAGCCAGGGCAGCGACAACTACTTGGACGCAGGTGTCGACGGCGACGTTACCGCAAGCATACCCCGCGAGGGTATCCAGCACCACGACGGACGCGCACCCGATGACCCCCGGATCGCCTAGTGGACCGCGCCCTCCCCGGTCGGATGATCGACCTGATCCGGGACGGCGTACACCCCGCCACGCTCAAGGCCAAGGGCAACAAGGCGGTGTGGTCCGCGCTGATGAAGACCGCGATCAGCGCCCAGCTCCGCGGCTGGGACTCGATGGAGTGGCAAGCGCTACTCGACGAGCCGAAGTCGCACCTGGGTCGACAGATGCGGCTCCGCGACGGCCACAAGCCCATCGCCAAGAAGACAGTCCAGCGCACGATGGACAACGCCTGGGACAAGGCCTGGGAGTGGCGCACGAGCCGCCCGGACGCCTGGAACAAGGAGGAGGTGGCCGAGGAGGCCAACCGGCGCGCAGACGCGCTCCAGGACGTCATCGCCGACGCGAGCCGCGATCTCACGGACAACGAGCGTGCCGTCGTCTCCTACGCGATCGAGGAGACACGCGCCCGCGGACTGCTCCGGGTGCCGATGCCCTGGAGGTCCGTGCAAGAAGCCCTTGGACTTGGGGAACGAGCGACCAAGAACGCCATCCGCAACGCCGAGCGCAAGGGCTTGATCGTCCTAGAGGTCGCTGGCAAGGCTTCACCCGTCGAGGGCAAGAGACGAGCCAACCTCTATGGCCTACCCCCTGCAACAGCCACCCCCTCTATGTGCCGGGGAACCCGGCCTATGGGACCCCCTGCCCAGACCTATGGGACCCCCGCTGCCTAGCGCTCTATGGGACCCCCCGCCATACCTATGGGACCCCCACGAACTACAAGACCAAGGAGGCATCCTCATGAACGACCCCCGCCCCGACATGACCCTCGACCACTACCGGGACGCCGTGGCCATCTGCCGCGCCACACTCCGCGACGACCAGCCCGGACTCCTCGCCATCGTCGAGAACGCCGACATCGCCATGACCTTCCAAGCACTGGTCCGACTCCACCTGTCAGGACTACTCACCCAGGCCGGCGGACACCGGGACATCGTGGACGGCTTCCTCGCCCGGTTCCTGGCCCAAGCCACCAGCCTGGAGGACGTGTGAGCCTCCGCCCCTGCCTGGACTGCGGCGTCCCCACCGAGGCCGACCGCTGCCCCGAGCACACCACCTACAGGAGCCACGACCTGCCCCCATCTGCCCGAGGCTATGACGCCGCCTGGTCCCGGCTCTCCCGACGAGCACGACGACTCCAACCGTTCTGCTCGGTCCCCGGATGCGCGGACACCGACCTCACCGTCGACCACACCCCGGAGGCCTGGGCACGGCACGACATCGGCCTGGAGGTCCGCCTGGAGGACGTCCAAGTGCTCTGTCGGTCCCACAACTCACAGAAGGGAGCAGCGCGATGACATGCACGGTCGGCCGAGCGAACGAGCGACGCTGGGCGCGACCGGACGACGACACCACCCGGAGGAGACCCGCCCCGGAGGGCCAAGTACCGCCGGCGAAGCCGCACACAGAGTTGAGAATGGCTCTCACATCGGAGGAGATCCGGTGAGTACCGGGATGAAGGTGGGCCGCAAGGGCAACCTGACCAACGGGGACGTGCCGCTCCCGTTCAAGCCGCGGTCAGCGGTCGAGTCCGAACGGTTCTATGCCTTCGCCCGAAAGTTCCTGCTGACCCCGAAGGGCACCGGGGCCAAGATGCCGCTGAAGATCCACGAGTTCCAGCGCGGCATCGTCTCGGACGTCCTGGACTCCGGCGCGAGGACCGTCGGCGTCATGCTGCCCCGAGGCTCGGGGAAGACCACGCTGAACGCCGCTATCGCGCTATACGTCCTGTTCTGCTGGGGAGAGGGTGCCAACGTCGTCGTCGTGGCCGTCGACGAGCGGCAGGCCGGTCTAGCGTTCAACGCCGCTCGCCGGATGGTCGAGCTGAACGACGACCTCTCCAGCCGGGTCCACGTCTACCGGGACCGCCTGGAGCTGCCGCTCACTGACTCCACGTTCCGCACGCTCCCGGCGTCCCCTGCCGCGCTTGAGGGCCTTGACATCGTCATGGGAATCTGCGACGAAAGCGGCGTCATCTCCCGTGACGTCTTCGAGGTCGTCCAGCTCGCACAAGGCAAGCGGGAGCGGTCCGTCGTGGTCGCCATCGGCACGCCCGGACCGGACCCGCACAACAACGTGCTAGCGGATCTCCGGCTGTACGCCGAGCAGAACCCCGACGATGCATCGCTGAGATTCCGAGAGTTCTCCGCGGCCGGCTTCGAGCATCATCCCGTTGATTGCTCGCACTGCTGGGACCTGGCTAACCCCGCGCTCGAGGCCGGATTCCTGCACCGGGACGCGCTGGTCGCTCTGCTGCCGCCGAAGACCCGCGAGGCCACGTTCCGGCGTGCTCGGCTCTGCCAGTTCGTCACGGACACCGACGGCGCGTTCCTCCCCGCTGGCACCTGGGACTCCCTGGAGGTCCGCGAGGGCATCGAGGACGGCACAGACGTCGTGCTCGCCCTCGACGGGTCCTTCTCCGACGACACCACTGCTCTCCTGCTCGGCACGGTCGCCACTGAGCCGCACTTCGACGTGCTGGCCGTCTGGGAGCGGCCACCGGGTGACGACTCCTACCGGGTGCCGGTCTCCGAGGTCGAGCAGGCCATCCGGGACGCCTGCCGACGGTGGAACGTCGTCGAGATCATCGCTGACCCGTTCCGGTGGACCCGGACCCTGCAAGCACTGGAGGCCGAGAGCCTGCCGGTCGTGGAGTTCCCCCACTCACCCGCCCGTCTGACCGCTGCAACGGGTGACCTGTACTCCGCCGCGATCAACCAGCGGATGACCCACTCCGGAGATCCCCGGTTGGCCGCTCACGTCGGCGCTGCGGTCATCACCGAGGACGCCCGCGGCATCCGACTGTCCAAGGCCTCACGGTCCCGCAACGCCCGAAAGATCGATCTAGCGGCCTGCCTAGTCATGGCTCACTCCAGAGCCACCTGGAGGGCCACCCGCAAACCCACCCGGCGACGTGTCGCCAGCTTCAACTAGGAGATCCATATGACCAACCTCGCCCTGATTCCCATGCTCCAGCGCGTCGACGAGAAGGCCGCGACCTACTCGACCTTGACCGCCTACTACGAGGGCCGGCAACCGCTGACCTTCCTATCCCCCGAGGCCCGCGCCGCGCTGAACAACCGACTCTCCGCGGTCAGCGTGAACATTCCCCGCCTGCTGGTCGACTCCATCGCTGAACGGCTCCGCGTGACCGGCCTGTCCCGGCCCGACACCTGGGCCGACTGGACCGCCAACGGCCTGGACACCATGCACCGCATCGCCCACCGGGAAGCCCTGCTGCTCGGTGAGACGTTCGTGATCGTCTGGGCCGCCCCGGACGGCTCCCCGAGGGTCACCGTCGAGTCCGCCACGCAGATGGGCGTGACGACCGACCCCGCGACCCGTCAGGTCACCGGAGCGGTGAAGCGCTGGGAGGACTCCACCGGCACCCACGCGGTCCTGTACGGAGCCGATGAGATCACCCGCTGGACCTCCCCGAGCACCGGCGCGACAACCGGATTCCGGAAGGTCGACACGCTCCCCAATCCGCTGGGCGTGGTCCCGGTCGTGTGGCTGCGCAACGGGGACCGTCTGGTGAACCGCGGGATCTCCGAGATGACCGACGTCCTCTCCCTGACCGACGCGCTGGTCAAGCTCACAACCGACATGCTCACCGCCTCCGAGTACGCCGCCCGCCCACGCCGCTGGGCATCCGGCGTCGAGCTGACCGAGGACGCCGAGGGGAACGTCGTCAACCCGTTCCCCGAGACCGACCGCATGATGATCAGCGAGGAACACGAAACCAAGTTCGGTCAGCTCCCCGGTGCCGACCTGTCCGGATACGAGAACGCGGTCGGCGTCATCATGCGCCAGATCAGCGCGGTCTCCGGCCTGCCCGAGCACCTGCTCGGCATCGGCGGCGACAACCCGACCTCCGCCGACAGCATCCGTGCCTCCGAGGCAGCGCTCACCGCCCGCGCCGAGGCCCGACAGGGCACCTACGGCAAAGCCTGGTCACAGGTCGCCCGACTGATGGCCGGAGTCCGGCACGGCGTCGACCCCGCGAGCGTCGAGGTCTCGGTCTCCTGGGCCGACCCCTCGACCCGCTCGGTCGCCCAAGAGGCCGACGCCATCGTCAAGCTGCACGCTGCTGGTCTGCTGCCCACCACCTACGCGCTCCAGCGGCTCGGCTACGACTCAACCGAGATCAAGGCCATCCGCACCGCCCGCCGCGCCGAGGCCCTGGACACCGCCGGGGTCGACCTGGAGGCCCTGCTCTGATGGCCTACCTGGACACGCTGCACGACCTCGCAACCGACACCGAGGACAAGGTCTGGACCGTCGTCCAGTCCTGGCAGAACCACGAGATCGACCGTGCCGAGGCATCCGCCCTGATCGCCGCCATCATCGCGGTCGCCAACCGACGCGCCACCGCCCTGGGAGACCTATCAGTCGCCGCGACCATCACCGTGGGCACGCGGTCCCCGGTGCCCGCGGTCGGGGTCAGCGCACCCGATGACGTAGCACGGCTCAACAGGGCCGCTGGGACGCTGCTGGACGCTCTGGAGGACACACCGGACCCCGAGGCCAGAGCACGCCGCCTGGGACGCTCCGAGCCGCTACAGAAGGCCTCAGACGCACGCTCCGAGGCGATCTCCCGCTCCCCGCAGGTCGAGGGTTGGACACGCAACCTCAACGGCGACACCTGCCAGCTCTGCACCTGGTGGCACCGCGACGGTCGAGTCTGGCCCAAGACCCACACCATGCCCCGTCACAAAGGCTGTGACTGCACCCAATCCCCCATATTGGTCGACCGGGTCAAGCCGGTCTCCCGCTAAGAGAAGGAGAACATCATGACTGACAAGATCACCGAGCAGAACCCCGAGGTCGAGACCGACGAGGAGATCGTCGAGATCCCCCTCGACACCGAGCAGACCGACCCGCCCGAGGACGAGCAGACTCCCGAGGTCGAGGTCGACGAGGACGACCCCGAGACCTTCCCCCGTGAGTACGTCGTCAAGCTCCGCAAGGAGAGCGCGACCTACCGGGACAAGGCCAAGAAGGCCGAGGACTACGCCCGCGAGCTGCACGCCGCCCGCGTGGCCGCTACAGGCCGTCTGGCCGACCCCAGCGACCTGGACTTCGACGAGGGCCACCTCGACGACCTGGGACGACTGAACGCCGCTATAGACGACCTGCTGAACCGCAAGCCACACCTTGCGAGCCGCACGCCCCGAGGGGACGTGGGACAGGGCATGTCCGGGGCCACCGATACGGTCGACCTGGCCGGAATCCTCCGGTCACGAGCCTAGGAGCAGAAAAATGGCACTCAATGGAAACCCCGTCGCATTCGCCCAAGCAGCGCAAGCCGAGGCTGAAGAGGCGAGGGAACTATTCACTTTGAAGGGTGACGCTGCGCAAGCCAAGTTGGCTGAGGCGGTCGCCAACCTGTCGTGGGCCGTGGCGGTCATGGCTGACCGTCAGGGGATGAACAAGTAGATACCCCCATAGGGTATAATGAAGGGGAGTCGCCTGGCGCGGCTCCCCTTCGTGGCTCCAGACGAGCGCGTGACAACTTCCGCACTCACTCCTGGAGTCCCTGATGGCCGTTTCCACCACCACCGCCCCCGAGCTGACCGCCGAGCAGGTCCAGACTGTTCTGGTCAAGCCCCTGGAGGCCGCTTCCACCTTCCTTGCCTCCGGCGTCCGGATCGTCGACACCGCTGGCCCGCTCCGCCTCCCCAAGCTGGGAGCCGCGACCTCGCCGGCATGGTTCGCCGAGAACGCGCTCATCACCCCGGAGGTCGACCCCACGTTCGACGAGGTCGCTCTTCTGCCCTCGACCATCAAGAGCGTCAAGACCCTCACGCGCTTCTCCAATGAGCTGGCGCGTCAGTCGGTGATCTCCCTGGACGCCGCGCTCAAGGAGCGTCTGGTCAAGGACGTGGCCGACACCATCGACGCGCAGTTCTGGTCCGCTTCCAACGGCGCGACCGCGACCATGCCCAAGGGCATCCTGAACTACGCCGGCCAGTCCATCACGTCCGTGGGCGCGCTGACCCTGGACCATCTGCTCGACGCCGAGGCCCTCGCCCTGGCGGCCAACGTCAACCCGGCCAATCTGAAGTGGGCCATGACGTCCCGCGAGCTGACCGCGCTCCGCAAGGTCAAGCAGGGCACCGGCTCCAACCAGTACGTGCTCCAGCCGGACCCGACCCGCGCCGGTGGCTATGTCATCTTCGGCAAGCCGGTCATCGTGACCAACCGCCTCCCCGACACCACCGGCGCCCCGGACACCGGGAACCTGGTCCTGGCCGACTTCTCGCAGATCGTCGTGGCCCGTGACCAGAACCCCACGGTCAAGCTGCTCGACCAGACCTTTGGTGACTACGACCAGATGGCCCTGCGCGTGACCGCCCGGTACGACGTGGCCCCGCTCAACGACGACGCAATCGTCAAGCTCACGGGGATCACGGTCTGAGCATGCTGGTCCTGCCAGTCGACGTCCTGACCTGGCTCGGCATCACACCTGCCGGGCCGGGTCAGGACCTCGACCAGATCGAGGCGCACCTGGTGACGGCCACGGCAATGGTCAAGGCCTACACCCGCGACGGTGGCTTCGACACCGTCACCGGGGAGCCGGCCGACGACATCGCCGCGGTCATCATCTCCTGCGCTGCTCGGTCCTACCGGAACCCCTCGGTCGACCGCACGCAGACCGTAGGGCCATTCCAGACCACACCTGGGACCTTCGGAGGCTGGACTCTGCCCGAGCTGGCCGTCCTGCACCGCTACCGGGTGAGGGCACAGTGAGACACCGGGAGCTACGTCGGTTCGTCGACTCGGTCATGGCCTGCGAGGGCCGGCTCCGGGAGGTCATGGGCGTGGGCAGCGACGACAACGGCTTCCCCATCACCATCTACGAGACGCGCTACGAGGGCCGCTGCCTGATCTATCCCGCGGACCGGGACGCCCGAGTCGTCGAGGTCGTGGGCAGCTCGGTCCCCATCGCCCGCTACACCGTCGTGTTCCCCGCCGGGACGAGCGTGGAGATCGGCTACGTCTTCGACGTGACCAGCTCCCCGGACGCTCCCGAGGTCGTCGGTCCGGTCTTCCGGATCTCCGACGCTCCGGTCGATGCCTGGTCGGTCGCCCGACAGTGCATCGCTGAACACGCGGGCACCTAGACCGGCGTCAACCTCACCCCTGCCTAGGTTCACCATGATGCTGGGCAGACCAATGGGAAGGATGGCAGGCTAGGTTACCTACCCCGAGACCCTGCCAGCGCCGACGACAGTCCCCTCCAGGGATCACCTGGAGGGGACTGTTCTAGTCCGCAAAAAGTCCGCAAGAGGTCCGCAAGAGGCCAATCAGTGCCAACCTTCCCCGACCGCAAACCCGCAGGTCAACCCACCTTCGCCCATTCCAGCCAATCCCAGCACATCATGCGGCACGTGTCCGAGATGTACTTCGACATCTAAGCCTTGCCCGTCACGCACGTGGCCCCTGACCTGCGAACATCGCAATCAGGGGCCACGTGCGTTTGTCGCTGGTGCGCTCTCGTCGGTCAGTGGGAGGCGGTGAACCACTACCGCGGGTGCGCGTGGTCGGCCTCCTGCGCAGCGGCGTCGCGGCGCACGCGCGGAATGCCGTTGCGGCTAGATCCAGCCGAGCGCCCGAAAGCTCTCCCGGGCGAAGTCGCCCACCGATGCCGACTCCGCCAACTCCTGCCGGGTGAACCAGCGACAGTCGGACTTCCTCACCGTCCGGCGTCGGCAGCGGGGCCACGATGCGCGCGGTGTAGGCAATGGAGACATAGGCCGTCTGTGGATGCCGCCGACCTGGTGACGGAGCGGAACTGGGTCGACGCGCTGAGCCCTGATCTCCGACACTGACGGTGTCATCTGCCAGAGTGCTCCCATGTCTGCGTCCGCCACTGAGTCCGACGAGCCGTCGGCCTCTGTTGAGTCGGCAGAGACCGCCACGATGCCTCCGCCCCCACGGGTGGACCTGCACACCTCCCCGATAGCGCCGGTCATCGTCGATGCCGCCCACGCGGCGATCGCCCGGGCCACCGCCCGCGAGGTGGCGGTCCACGAGGCCTATGAGCGGGCACGCAATATCCTGCGCGCCCGCAACCGCAGGCGGGCCCTGGTGCAACCGACCCGTGAGATGTTCAGCACCCCGGGGAGACTGGACGTGCACGCAGGGCGGTCCCTGCCGTCATACGCCTGGGGAGTCCCGGTGTCTCGACGGGGCCAGCTCATCGCCGTGATCTGTCCCACGGCGAGCGCCATCACAGCTCAGATCCGCACCGCGCTGGCCCGGACCCTCATCGTGGTGGCCTCCCACGACGAGCAGGAGCGGATCCGCCGGACCTGCGAGCCGGGACAACGATTCGTGATGATCTCGGCCCGGGTGCCCGAGCCGGCGCACGAGGAGATCGTGGAGGTTGCCCGGCGCACCCCGGTGAGCGCGGCCACCCCACCGCGGATCTGAGCCCTCCAGTCAGTCGGGGCGCAACAGTCGGTCGCCACACGCAGGTGGCAGACAGCGGTCCTGTGTCGGCGCCGGACCGCTGGCCTCCGTGCTGGGGCGGCCCGGCGACGCAGTAGCGTGGCCCTCCGAAGGAGGCACAGGTATGGCGACGGTGAGGGAGCAGGATCCAGCGCGTGGCTTCGGGGACCGGCTGAGCGAGCGGAGCCGTCCGCTGCGCCTCTTCAGCATCACCCCGCCCCGACGGGCGACCACTCCGGAGGACCTGACCCGCATCGCGGACGTGACCCTGGAGCGGGTGCGCGACCTGGAGCTGGACGCGCTGGTCCTCTATGACATCGAGGACGAGTCGGACCGCAACCCGGCGCTGCGCCCCTTCCCCTTCGTCGCCAGCCTGGACCCGGCACGCTTCCACGCCGACTATCTGCGCCGGTGGGACCGCCCGGTGATCATCTATCGCTCGGTCGGCAAGTACGACCCCACCGAGCTCAAGGGCTGGCTCGCCGGGCAGGACCCCGCGCTGGTGGCCACCGTCCTGGTCGGTGCCTCCTCGCGCGACTCGGCCGTCCGGACGCGGTTGACCGAGGCCCAGTCGTTGTGGCGGGACACCGGCAGCGTCGTGCCGCTGGGCGCCGTGGCGATCCCCGAGAGGCACGCCCACCACAACGATGAGCACGACCGCATGCTGGCCAAGCAGGCCCTGGGCACCTCGTTCTTCGTGACCCAGGTGGTCTATGACCTGACCTGGGCCAAGGACCTGGTCTCCGACTACGCCTATGCCTGCCGCGGGCAGGGTCGCGAGCCGGCCCACGTGGTCTTCACCCTGTCGGTGTGCGGCTCGACCCGGACCCTGGAGTTCCTGCAGTGGCTCGGGGTGCACGTGCCTCGGTGGCTCCAGAACCAGCTGGAGCACGCCGAGGACCCGCTCAGCGACTCCTACGAGCAGTGCACCGGGATGGCACGCGAGCTGGCGCAGTTCTGCCGCAGGCTGGACGTGCCGTTTGGTTTCAACATCGAGAGCGTGTCCAACCGTCGCGTCGAGATCGAGGCCACCGTGCGACTGGCCCAGCACGTCCGCGACCTGCTGGCCGGGTGATCTTCAGCTGTCGTCGGGGCTGCCCAGCCGCGGTTGCGGACGGGTCAACGCCATCACGCCGATGGTCAGGTTGATGATGGCCAGGGCCAGGAGCAGCCAGTCGAGGAAGCCGGCGTCGTCGGCGAGCAGACCGATGACGGCCACGACTCCCAGCGCGACGCCGATGACGATGTAGAGCCAGGCCTGGCGCTTGTTGCGGGCGGTCTGCTGCCGCGTGAGGGTCACCGGCTCCTGCTCGGGCTGCGGATCGGGGGTGTCGGTCACGGGGTCCTCCTGGCCTGGTTGGCAAAGGGGTCAAGGGTCTTGCGGGACTGCCGGATCGCCGACACTCCCATGACTGCGTTGGCGACTCCCAGCGCGATGAAGATCCAGTTGAACAGATCACCACGGGTGTCGCCGACAAAGCCGAGGACACCGAGCAGCACGAACAGCACGCCCAGCCCGACATAGAGCCAGCCGTTGCGCTTGTTGTGGGTCGGTTTCTTCTGCGGAGGCGGCGGTGGGACCTGCCCGTTCTCGAACGTCATGACTCCAGCCTGCCATGCACCCGGCATCGAGTGCATGACTGCACCCCCGGGCGTGGTTGGCTGGGGCCATGACCTGGCAGCGCACCCTCCGCCACTACCTCGCGATCCCGGCCGATGAGTTGTGGGGTGTCGTGGGTGACCCGACACGCTGGCCGGCCTGGAGCCGCGCCATCAGCTCCTTCACCCTCGAGCCCGACGAGCCGCACACGTATGACGGAGCGCCCGTCTCCCACACGGTCGCCGTCGTCGAGACGCAGGCGGCGCGCGTCACCCCGGGACGCCGGGGTCACTACCTGCCTGCCCGCGGCTGGGCGGCGGCCCTGCACGGGCGCACTGCCGGTCCGTTGCGGATCACCGACGTCACGGACGGCAGGTCCTTGGCCTTCGAGCAGCCGGCCCCCCGTGGCGGCACCCGGGTGCGCTGGACGCTGCACCCGCACGAGGAGGGCGGCACCACCCTTGAGCAGCAGGTGACCGTGTCCGGCCCGGCGACTGCCGCCATCGTGGCGAGCATCGGCAAGGACCTGATCGCTGACTGGCCGCAGGCGGTGACCCGGCTGCACCGGCTGTTGCGTCCCCACCCCGACGCGGAGCTGCTCAAAGTCGTGGTCGCCGGCGGGTCCGGCACGCTGGGGCGCAGCCTGTGTGCGGACCTGTCCACCCGCGGCCACGACGTGGTGGTCCTGACCCGGCGGGTCGATCCCGGGTTGCCCCACCGCCAGGTGGAGTGGGACGGGCTGACCCTGGGCCCGTGGGTGCACGAGCTTGCGGACGACCCCGCACGGACCGCGGTGGTCAACCTGGCCGGCCGTCTCGTCGACGTGCGCCCGACCGCGGCCAACATCGCCGACCTGCGGGACTCCCGGGTCCAGGCGACCCGGGCTCTCGTGGTGGCCAGCCAGGAGCTGGCCACTCCCCTGGCCCGGTGGCTGCAGGGGTCCACGACCGCGATCTGGTCCGACGCCGGCGAGGCGCGGCTCACCGAGCGCTCACCGCTGCCGACGGGAGCGGCAGCCCTGCCGCAGATGACCGGCGTCGCCCAGCCGTGGGAGGGGGCCGTGCAGGGCGCCAACGCCGAGCACATGACAGTGCTGCGCACGAGCATCGTCCTGCAGGACGGCTCTCCCGCCCTGGACCGCCTCACCCAGCTGACCCGGGTCGGTCTCGGCGGGCGGGTCGGTTCGGGTCAGCAGTGGTTCAGCTGGATCCACCTGCAGGACTGGCTCGCGCTCGTCCGGGCCAGCCTCGCACTGGAGCCGGAGGTGGACCTGCCTGACGGCATACTCGTCGCGGCAGCCCCACACCCGGTGCGCAACGAGGAACTGATGGCGACCCTGCGCAAACGGTTGCGCCGTCCAACGGCTCCCCCGACACCGGCGCCGCTGGTGCATGTCGGCGGGGTGGTGCTGCGCACCGATCCCGCACTCGGCCTGACGGGTCGGCACGCGACGTCCGCGCTGACGACGGATGCCGGGTTCGAGTTCACCCACCCGACCCTGGACGGGGCGCTGCGGGACCTGACCGGCTGATCTCGCAGGCAGGCCCGTGCCCTCAGTGCTGGTAGGTGCCGGTAATGATCGCCCGGCCGAGGGTCTTGAACGCCAGGTTGAAGGAGACGACCGCGGGTGAGGCGTCGGCGGTGACGCCCAGGGACTCCTCGCCGACGGCGTGCACGACGAAGAAGTAGCGGTGCACCTGGTCACCCTCTGGCGGCGCAGCACCCCCGAAGCCAGCCTCGCCGCCGTCGTTGCGGACGTGGAAGGCGCTGCCCGGCAGCTCGCCCGCGGCAGCTCCGGTCTCCAGCGCGGTCACGTCCGCCGGCAGGTCTACCAGCACCCAGTGCCAGTAGCCCGACGGGGTCGGCGCGTCCGGGTCGAAGCAGGTCACGACGAAGGACTTGGTGCCCTCCGGGATGTCGGACCAGCTCAGCTGCGGTGAGATGTTGTTGCCCAGTGCGGCCACCTGGTCGTCCTTCAGCGGCTGCCCGTCGGTGACGTCGGCGCTGGTCACCGTGAACGAGGGCACTGCCGGCAGCAGGTCGTAGGGATCGGGCGTGACGGGTCGATCGAGGCTCATGCTTGCGAGGCTATCCACTGGTGCCCGGTTCGGCCAGGCGGGGTGCCGATAGCCTCGGGGGTGTGAAAGGGAGCACACAACAGACCATCCGGCGTGCCTGGGCCCAGTTGCTCGGCGTCGCTGAACTGGGCACCGGGCCGGCAGAAGCCGCAGAGTCGGGCGCGGACTCCGCTGTCCCGACGTCCGGCACGTTCCCACGGCTGGTGCGTGAGGTGGCGGAGGCGGAGACCGTCTCCTTCGTGCGAGTCTTCGGTCAGGGCATCCTGAGCGGACCGCGGTGGGCACTTGACCGGGCGAGCACCGTGCCCGACGACCAGCTCGCGCTGCTCCCGGTCCTGATGAGCCTCGCCGCCGACCACGGCGCCCGACCGTTGGGGTCCGCCGAGCTGTCCTACACCGACGACCGGGTCGAGCACGCGGACCTGCCGATCAGCCAGGACGGGGCCGCCGTCGCCGCCCTGGAGGCGGCGTGCTCTGACGAGGACGTCGAGGAGGTCGGGCTGAGCAGCATGCCGCACCGCTGGATCCTGCTGGACGCTCCCGACGGCGAGCCGCTGGCCGGGTCCGGCTATCTGGTGTGGGCCGATGCCCTGGCCCACATGGGCGTGCTGACCAGCTCGAAGGCGCGCGGCCGGGGCTATGGGGTGCTGGCCGCGGCGGCCGGCACCAACGCCGCGCTCGACGCCGGACTGGTCCCGCAGTGGCGGGCCCGGTGGGACAACGAGGCGTCCAAGCGCCTCGCGCAGGTGCTGGGCTATGAGTTCGTCGGGACGCAGACCACGGTCTTCATCGCCTGACCTCTGTGTGGGGAGGTTTGGTCCCTTCACACCTTGGCACTGCAGGACATTGCCGGTCGCCCGCTGAGGCGGAAACTGTCCCGGCACCCGTCACTCGCTGACGAGGAACTCCAGCCACAGCGGGTAGTGGTCACTGATCCGCCAGGACATCTGCTGCTTGTCCAACCCAGACCCGGTGAGGACATGGGGCAGAAAGTCGACATTGCCACCGACCTGGTCGAACTCCAGCCCCTCGAGCCGCGAGACCGTCGTGCCGTCCGCCAGCGTCGGCGTGAACCACGAGATCTGGTCATAGAAGTGCCGATCGAAGTCGTTGTCGAAGATCGTCCGGTGCACGTCGTGCAGCACCGCCGGCGGGGACAGCCCGGTGGCGAAGAACGCCTGCCACAACGGGTCCTCGTAGCGGTCGATGTTGAAGTCTCCGAGCACCATCAGGTTGCGGTTCCAGTCCTTGGGGCGGTCGGCCCAGCTGCGCATCCACTCCGCGAACGCAGTGAGCTCCGGCAGCCGGTCGTCAGGTCGCTTGCCCCACAGCACATGCACGGTCGTGAGGATGAACTCCACCCCATTGCGCACGAACCCCGCGGCATAGGGGGTGCGGGCAAACTGCTTCACCTCGCCCTCAGCGTCCGCGGGCAGCACGATCTCCCCGACCAGACCGGAGGGTTGCACCCGGGTCGCGTCATAGATGTAGGCCAACCGCTCGTCATTGCCCTTGTCGCCCTCGGTCACGTCCGAGGCGATCACCCGGAAGTCGTCCCCCAGCAGGGACAGGATCGCAAACAGCGCGGAGGTGTCCCGCCGGGTCTCCTGGATCGCGGTCACGTCGAAACGCCGGATCACCTCCGCCAGGGCCGCCATGGAGTGCCAGTCCCGCTTCGGTGAGTCGCCGTCCGTCGCGGTCCACTTGTCGGTGTAACCACCCAGGTGGCGGATGTTCCAGGTGCCGATCAACAGGTTGTCGGGGGTGCGGGGCACCAGTTGCGCCTCGAGCGCGCTCCGCAGCCCGGCCAGGTCCGCGGCGACGCCGTCAGGGACCGGGTCCGGCGGGCGCACGTCACTCACGCTGATCTCCTTCTCGTATGCCGTCCGCCCCGGTCTGGTCGGTGAGGGCGGCCCGCAGCCGGTCGGCATACTCGGTCATCTCACCGTCCTCATAGGTCGTCCGCGGCCAGAAGAATCCACGCAACCCGTCGCCCTTGGTGCGGGGCACCACGTGCACGTGCAGGTGCGGGACGGACTGGCTGACCGTGTTGTTCAGCGCCACAAAGGAACCCGTGCAGCCCAGCGCTGTCTTGACAGTCGCGGCCATCAGACGGGCTGCGGAGAAGACCGGCTCGAGCAATGGGTCGGGCAGGTCGGTCAACGTCTCGACGTGGTCCCGCGGCACCACCAGGAGATGGCCCTTGAAGACGGGACGCCGGTCCAGGAAGGCCAGCACCTCAGGGGTGTCCAGCACGATCTCCGCAGGCTCCTGACCGCGGATGATCGCGCAGAACTGGCAGGCACGTTCCGGCACCTGCCCAGCATGGCAGACAGCGACGCGAAGTGGTCTGGGCGGCACTCACGCCGCTCACCCAGCACGAGGACGATTGGTAGGGTGCGACCATGGAGTCCACCTCTGTGGTCAAGCTCATCGACGAGCAGCTCGCGAAAGCACACGCGGCCAGTAGTGGGCGGGCGGCGGTGACACTTCATGGCGGACACGACCACGACCTGCGACAGACGCTGATCGTGCTGGTCGAGGGCAGATCGCTCAATGAGCACGAGACACCAGGCGAGGCGACGTTGCAGGTCCTGCGCGGTCAGGTCCGCCTCGGCGCTGGTGATGACGTCTGGGAGGGCAGCGCCGGCGACTTTCTGGTGATCCCGGCGGCCCGACACGATCTGGCCGCTCTCTCCGACGCAGCGGTCCTGCTCACCGTCGCGACCCGCGCCTGACGTCAGTCGGAGCACCTGGTTAGTCGACGACGCGACCAGAGGTGCTCGTCGGCAGCAGGTTGCCATAGCGCCGGTTCACCGAGCCAGGGACCGCCAGCATCAGGACGATGACGACCGGCACCGTGAGTCCCACCAGGAGGGTGGCCGGTTCGGTGAGGTCAGCGTCGATCGCCGCCAACGAGACGACATAGATCAGCACCGAGACGGCCGCGAAGATCACGGCGATCATGCGGCCCACCGCGGGATCCTCCACGAGCTTGTTGCGGGCGACACCGGCCACGATGGCTGTCGCCGCGCCCCACAGCCCGATCCAGACCAGAGCACCGACGCCGATGCCGGAGCCGCTGAGTTGGATCGCCCCGAACAGCCCGATCACACACATGACCGCACCGCCGACCATCCACAGGACCATGACACCGGCGGCCCACTGCAACCAGCGGTCCGCAGGGTCCGGGGACATCTGCATCAGGCTCGCCAGCCCGGGAGCGGTCGCGACGGTGGCGCCTGCCAGCAGCAGGGTGAGCCCGACGTCGGCACCCCCGGACACCAGGAGCATCGCCGCCAGCAGGGCCGCCCCAAAGACGATCAGCGCCGCCCACTCCGCCGGCTTGTGCTCGCGCAGGCCCATGACGAACCAGGCTGCCAGCAGCGGGATCCACCCGACGGTGATGAACAGGATGACTGCCAGCATCCCGTCCACCCGTCCGAGCTCCACGATCCCGCGCAGCTGCCACAGGGTCAGCACGGCACCGAAGACGAGCAGCACCATCGCGGTCTGACGGGCGGTGCTCGCCTCCGGGAGCGGCGCACCGATCTGGACCGCGAGGATGGCCGCCACCAGCCCGATCGCCACTGATGGCCCCATCACCGACTCCTCGGCGAGCATGCGGATCATGGCGATCACAGCCAGGACTGCCAAGGGTGCGACGAGCACCGCCTGCAGCACGCGGGGCTCGATCGGCAGCTCCAGCGTCCTGACGTTGTCGGCGAAGAAACCGATCGCGGCGGCCACGGCCACGAGCAGCAGCGCCAGCAGCGCCCAGCCGTTGCCAGCCGCGGCGTTGCTCTCGGTGGCCCCCCACAGTCCGAGGGCGGTGAGCTCCCACGGTTTGATCAGCGCGATGATCACCAGCACCAGGACAGCACCGGCCCGCAACGCCGGTCCGGGGTTGGACCGGATCACGTCCCCGAGGTCTCCGGACCCGGCCAGGGAGGTCCTCGGCGTGGCCAGGGAGGTGCTCGGCGTGGCCAGCTGGCCCGTCTCTGCGGAGGAAGCCGGTGTCGTGAGCGAGACCCAGTGCTCGTGCGACTCGTTCCCCGCCACTGCCGGGGCGCTCACCCCAGATGGACTGTCCGGTGCAAGCTGCTGGGAAACCGCAGCCCCCGGGTCCCAGGGCTGGGGGTTCTGCGGCTGCACCGAGTCGTGGTGCGCCCCGCCTGGTGCCTGTCCACCCGGCTGCTGTCCACTCGGCTGCTGGTCGGTCGGCTGCTGGTCGGTCGGCTGCTGGTCGGTCGGCTGCTGGTCGGTCGGCTGCTGGTCGGTCGCGGCCGTCAGCGGCGAGCCGCAGTTGCCACAGAACCGGCCATCACCGGCCGGCGATCCGCAGGAGGTGCAGAAGTTCATGGTGGGCTGGCTCCCCTCGATAGGCACGTGGCGGATGACACCAGATCACTGTCGCGCGAGTGTCGTGCTTGTGTCGCGCGAGCGTCGTGCCTGGACCGCGCGGGGCCGGGTCGCGACACAAGCGCGACTGCAACGCGACACGGATGTGGTGCTCTGTCAGGGCCAGTGTCCACGGACCGTGTCCCTGCGTCTCAACTTCAACCTGCTCGAGGGGTCCCTATGAGTGAACAGTCCATCGTGGCGTTGATGAGTTCCGGTGTGCCTCTGCGGTCACAGGCGACGGTGGCGGTCGGTCGGGCCGTCGCCCATCAGCTGGTCGCGGCGCACGACCAGGGCATTGCGCACGGTGACGTGGGGCCGCACACCGTCTTCGTCACGGTGTCCGAGCACAACGAGGTCGGCGCCGTCACCCTCGCAGGCCCCCATCCCCAAGAACGACCGTCGAACTGGCCAGCAGCACCGGAGCATGGAGTCAGGGCGCCCCAGCCGCCCGAGGACGTCTACAGTCTGGGCCAGCTGATGCGAGCACTGGATGGCTACACGGGCCGGAACACCACCTCTGGACCATCGTCAGCCCTGCCCTTGATCGTGACCTCGATGATCGCCGACGACGCGTCCCGTCGCCCCACCCTGCAGCACGTGCTGGAGGCGCTGGGGGAAGCCCCACCCAGCGACCCCGGGCCACTCACCATGCCGCTGCCCGTTGCCGCCTCGATGGCGCCAGCGTCCGTCCCGCCTGCGGCCGCCAGTGCACACGACACGGCCCCGGTGGCACCTGCCGCAGCGATGACAGCATCGTCCTCGCAGCCACCGCACAGCGGCGCTCGCCGTGCTCCGGTCGTCCTGGGACTCGTCGGTGCCCTGGTGGTCGCCGCCGCTGCCGGCGGCACCTATTGGTGGCTCAACCAGCCAGAGGACACCCCCACGACCTTCCACAGCGCGGGTGGACGCGAGGACCTGCTCGGCTCCGAGGATGGTGCCGTTGCCGACGAGGCTGCCCTGACCGACGAGGAGCCCGCACCCGTCGAGCCAGCCGTGCAGCCGACTCCGACCAACGACAGCGAGCCCCTCGCGGAGGCACCGCTGGCTGACAGCCCCGACACCGGGTCGGGCGCCTCAGGATCCAGCTCAGGCCATCAGGCTTCGGACGGCACCGGCGCCGGCAGCTCAGACACCGGCAGCTCAGACTCTGGCGGTTCGGGCTCCGGCTCCTCAGGCACCACGCCTGGCACCACGCCCGCCCCACCGGGCGGCTCGTCGACCAACCCGGCCCCTGGCACGGACGCGGCCGCTTTTGACTCGGCATACTGTCGCGACCGGGGCTCCTTCGTGGCCCTGGCCGACACCGACTCCTTCCGCGCGATCATCTGCGACAGCTATGGCTCGCTGACCTATCACGGACTCAATCGCGGGGACGGACTGACCATCACCACCCCCGCGGTCGCGACGTCCTACGGCTGGTCGGGCGTGGTCGACGGGGGTGGCTCCTATGACGTCTCCTCCGGGGAGGTGCGGGTCATGCAGGGCAGCACCGTGCTGGCCAGTGAACCCGTCCACACGTTCGTCGACAGCTCAGACTTCGGCAGCTTCCGGCCCGGTGATCTCGACGTGAGCCAGCAGATCTCCTATCCCGACTGTGACGGCGCTGGTGTGGTGGTTATCGACAGCTTTGTGGGTTCTGATGTCGCCGACCAGGTGCAGGCATCCTTGGACGCGCACCCTGGGTCTGCCTACCTGCGCACGGACCTGTCGTGCGACAACTTCAACCGTCCGTCGGCCTCCACGGGCGCAGCCAACATCTACGCGACCTACCACTGGGTCGGCTATGACACGGACTCAGTCTGCGAGGTCGCCGAGTCCGTCGGCGGCTACGGCTACTGGCTCCGGGACGGTGTGGAGTCTGGCAACACCATCGACTGCAGCTGAGCACAGTTGCGTCGTGCCGCACGGCGGCGCGAACTCAGCCCGCGCGAACTCAGGCGGCGCGAGCTCAGGCGGCGCGAGCTCAGGCGGCGCCCAGCTGGTCGATCAAGAAGGCGATCTCAAAAGCGGTCTCCCGCCACGCGTCATACCGGCCCGTCTTGCCACCGTGGCCGGCGACCATCTCCGTCTTGAGCAGGATCGGTCGGTGCGCCGGGTCGGAGGTGACCGTCTCACGCAGTCGCGCCACCCACTTGGCCGGTTCGACATAGAAGACCCGGGTGTCGTTGAGACCGGTGGTCGCCAGGATCGCCGGATAGTCCACCGCCCTGATGTTCTCGTAGGGGGTGTAGGAGCGCATGTACTCGTAGACATCGGCATGCTCCAGGGGGTTGCCCCACTCCTCCCACTCCCCCACCGTCAGCGGCAGTGAGGGGTCCAGGATCGTGGTCAGTGCGTCGACGAAGGGCACCGCAGCGTGCACCGCGCGGAACTTCTCCGGCGCCAGGTTGAGCACGGCACCCATCAGCAGGCCACCTGCCGAGCCACCGGCGGCACCGAGCCGGTCCGGGGCGACCCACCCCGAGGAGACCAGCTCGTCGGCGCAGGCGATGAAGTCGGTGAAGGTGTTCTTCTTGTTCTCCATGCGACCGGCTTCGTACCAGCCCCGACCCATCTCCCCACCGCCGCGGATGTGGGCGATGGCGTAGACGATGCCGCGGTCGAGATAGGACAGCCGCGACACCGAGAAGTAGGGGTCGATGGAGATCTCGTAGGAGCCGTAGCCGTAGAGCACGCCGGCCGCGGTCCCGTCCGCGACCACGTCCTTGTGCGCCACCAGCGAGATCGGCACCTGAGTGCCGTCGGCGGCGGTCGC
Organism: Ornithinimicrobium ciconiae; assembly: GCF_007197575.1. Taxonomy (NCBI): domain Bacteria; kingdom Bacillati; phylum Actinomycetota; class Actinomycetes; order Micrococcales; family Ornithinimicrobiaceae; genus Ornithinimicrobium; species Ornithinimicrobium ciconiae. The sequence goes on along the minus strand of NZ_CP041616.1, from coordinate 1,822,377 downwards.
CCAGAGGCGGTGCTGCACATAGTCGTCCGGGTCGAAATCACCGAGGACAGGCTGCCTCTTGAGCAGCGTCAGCTCACCCGAGCCCAGGTCGAGGTCGAAGACCGAGCGAGGCGTCACCAAAGACTCGATGACCACCTGCAGCGTCCCGGTGTCGTAGGCCGGATTGCTGCCGGTGTCGATGCTGTAGACAACCTCCTCGACCGGCACCTGGTAGCCCGCACCCACACCGGTGTCACTGGTCGCGTCCAGCGGCAGGACCAGCACCTGGGACAGTCCGTCGGTGCGCAGCGAGACGGCCAGGTGGGTGGCGAAGGCCTCGACTGCCGCGATCCGCTGCCCGTCCCTGCCCGGTATGACGGTGCTCCAGTCCTGGGCCGACCTCCCCGACAGCGGTGCCCGGGCCAGCTCGGAGTCGCGGTGGTTGCGGTTGTGCACGATCCACAGGGTGTCGCTGGCGACCTCCACGGCATACTCCACGCCCTCCTCGCGGGGGGCGACCACCTGGAAGTCACCCAGCGGGTCGCTGGTCGGCAGCAGGTGGTACTCGGTGGTGTTCTTGGTGCCCAGACCGATGAGCAGGTGCGTCTCGTCACGGGAGGTGTCCAGGCCCATCCAGAAGCGCTCGTCGTCCTCCTGGAAGACCAGCACATCGGCGGTCGCCGGGTCCTGCGAGCCGATCTCGTGGCGCCACACCTGGTAGGGACGCCAGGCGTCGTCGACCCGGGTGTAGAACAGGTAGCGCCCGTCGGCCGACCAGGCCAGGCCGTAGCCCACCCCGGTGATGCCGGGCTCGGTGACCTGGCCGGTGCTCAGGTCCTTGATCCGCACGTCAAAACGCTCGTCGCCGCTGGTGTCCACGGAGTAGGCCAGCTGCATCGCGTCGTGGCTGACCTCGAAGCCGCCATAGGACAGGAAGGACTCGCCCTGTGCCTCCTGGTTGCCGTCCAGCAGGATCTGCTCCTGCGCGGGGACCCCGTCAGCGGCGACCTCGGGCCGGTCGGGACTGTCGGCCACGGCGATCCGGGAGTGGATGGCGTACTGCTGTCCCTCGACGGTGCGCGAGTAGTACCACCAGTCGCCGTGCCGCACCGGCACTGACAGGTCGGTCTCCTGGGTGCGGGTCTTGATCTCGGTGAAGACTGCCTCCGTGAGGTCACCCAGATGACTGGTCATCGCCTCGGTATAGGTGTTCTCAGCCTCGAGGTGTGCGATCACCTCGGCGTTGGACTTCTCACGCAGCCACTCATAGGGGTCGCTGACGTTGTCACCATGGTGCTCCCGCACATGCTCGATCCTGGCTGCGACGGGAGGGGTCGGGGTTTCAGTCACGGGCCGAGGCTACCTGTCGAGGGTGACGGCACCCAACGCGTGCCGGGCCACGTTCCCGCGCTACCCCCTCAGTGCACGGGATCCTTGCGGCCGATCGGCAGCAGGTGCATGACCGCCACGAGGACTGCACCCCACAGCAGTCCGAGGAGCGCGGAGAAGAAGGTGTTCGTCAACCAGGACAGCGCACCGCTGATCGCCGGCACCCAGCCGCCGACGATGCCTTCGAGGTGGTGGACCCAGTCATAGATCGGGGAGAAGCCCAGATCGTTCATGCCGACCAGGATGATGTGGCCACCGACCCAGAGCATGGCGACGATGCCGACGCTCGACAGCACGCTGAGCACGACCGGCATGGCCTTGACCAGACCCATCCCGAGCTTGGTGGAGAACTCGCTCTCGTTCTCGGCCAGTCGCAGCCCGATGTCGTCCATCTTGATGATCAGGGCGACGGCGCCATAGACCAGGGCAGTGATGCCAAGCGCCACCACGATCAGGATGATCAGGCGGCTCACGAAAGGTTCGTCGGCCACCTCGTTGAGGGCGATGACCATGATCTCCGCAGACAGGATGAAGTCGGTCGTGATGGCGCCGCGCACCATCTTGTCCTCCTGCTCCGGCCCCTGCTCAGCGGCGGGGACGTCGGCCTTGTCCTTGTGGTGTCCGGCGAGCACCTCGTAGACCTTTTCTGCCCCCTCAAAGCACAGGTAGGAGCCACCGAGCATCAGGATCGGGGTCAGTGTCCAGGGCACGAACTGGCTGAGCAGCATGATGGCCGGGAGGATGAACAACAGTTTGTTGCGGATCGAGCCGATCGCGATCTTCTTGATGATCGGCAGTTCGCGCGCGGCCTTCGCCCCGGTCACATAACGCGGCGTGACCGCGGCGTCGTCGACGACCACACCGAGGGACTTGACCCCCGCCCGCCCTGCCGCAGCGGCGACATCGTCGACAGAAGCGGCGGCGATCCGCGCGATCGCGGCGATGTCGTCCAGCAGGGCGACGAGGCCCCCAGCCATCAGTGACCCCCCGCCCGGGTCAGGGCTGTCGGGCTGGCTGCACGCAGGATTGTCGTCGACACAAGCACCAAGGTTAGTGGCATTTCCGTCGTCGGCTTGCACAAGGCGAGGACGAGCCACGGTGCGCCTAAGGTGCAGGGGTGAGTGAGTCCGCGATCGCGCCCCGCCTCGTGCTGGTCCACGGCACCCGCATGGACGCCTCCGAGTGGCAGGCCTATCCAGCGATGCTGCCGGAGGCTGAGATCGTCGCGGTTGACCTGCCAGGTCATGGCTCACGACTCGCGGAGGAGTTCACCGGCGAGGCGGCGGTGCAGACCATCCGGCTGGCCGTTGACGGCGCGCGCCCCGGTCAGCCGGTCATCCTGGCCGGTCACAGCCTGGGCGGCTACCTGGCGATGCTGTATGCCGACCGGCACCCGGGCACCCTCCGCGCTCTGGTCCTCATCGGGGCAAGCGCGGAGCCCGTGGGTGCGCTGGCAGGGGTCTACCGTCGGTTCGCCGACCTGCTCCCCCTCGTGGGTGCCGAACGGATGGCGCGGGCCTCCAACGCGGTGATGCGGCGGTTGGGAGCCGGTGAGCAGTCACTGCCCGGAGCCGAGAGTTATGCGTCTCTGCCCGCCGCCTGGCAGGTCGTCTTTGACGAGTGCCGCGCCAGCCTGCTGGAGCAGGTGGAGTGCCCGGTCTTCCTGGTCAACGGCCAGTTCGACCAGATGCGGATCCACGCACGGCGTTATGCCGAGGCCGGGGAGGACACTCACGTCATCACGGTGCCGCGGGCCACTCACCTGCTGCCTATCACGCACCCGGACCACGTGGCCGAGGTGCTGCGCGAGGCCCTGGCGAGCGGGGCCTCTCGAGGCGCGCCAGGGGCTCGGTTGACGGGACTCACGTGACGAAGCTCACCTGACTGGAGTCACCTGACGGGACTCACGTGACGAGGTTCAGAGCGTGACGCCCACCGCGGTCAGCAGCTCGCGCATCGCAGCACCGAAGTCGCGCTGCTGGCCGATCTCGCGGCCCATCATGGACTGCAGGCCTCCGTGATAGGTGCCGTCAACCTTGCCCGGGGTGCCGATGAACAGGTTGCGGCCGGCCATCAGTGACTGCGTGGTCGCGTCGGCCTCGGTCGCCTGCCGGGACTGCTGCAGCTCCTGGATCTGCTCGGGGCTGAAGGGGCCGCCCTTGGCGCTGCCGACTCCGGCGACGATGTGCTTCGTGCCGTCGGCCTCAAGGGTCACATGGCCCACGGTCGAGTTGGCCTTGGCCGAGACCTGGTCGGCAGGCGCGTCAAAGAAGACGCCGTCCTGCCCCGTCAGCCACACGCGTCCCGGCAGAACGCCGAGGATGGCCGGTTCAGACTTCGAGGTCAGCAGCTTCGGGAAGCGGTAGACACCCATCAGGATGGGCGCGTTCTGTCCGGTAGTCATGCTCCGACGTTAACAACCGGCACCCGCCGACGCCGAACCTTCGGCCGACGCGCAACCTGCTCGACGGCCCCTCACCGAGGACGGGGGGCTGCCCTCAGACGGTCAGCTGCCGACCGCGGCCGGCCCGAGCAGGGCCTTGATGTCGCCGAAGAACTCCGGTGAGGCCGTCACGCGCAGCGTCGGATCGAGGCGCAGCAGCACCTGGCGCCCGGGCTGGGTGAGTTTGACGTGCACCTCGGTCGATCCGGGGTGATCGGCCAGCACCTTGCGCAGGTTGTGGGCCAGCCCGTCGGTGGCGCGGGTCAGCGGGAGGGTGACCAGCACGGGCCCCCGCGGTCCCTCCTTGATCTCCGGCAGGGTGAGCTCCTGGGCCAGGATCTCTGTGGTGTCCTCGCTGCGTTTGAAACGGCCCCGGATCACCGCCACCGTGTCCGGCGCCAGCATCGTCGAGACGGTCATATAGGACTTGGGGAAGAAGACGCACTCGATCGAGCCGACCAGGTCCTCGAGCATCACCCGGGCATAGGGATCGCCGTTCTTGGTGCGTTTGAGCTGCACAGACGTCATCAGGCCGGCGACGGTGACGAACTCCCCGTCCTGCGGGCCGTCCTCACTGACAATGGCACCGATCGTGGCGCTGGCATTGGCGGTCAGGATGTGCTCGATGCCGTTGAGCGGGTGGTCGGAGACATACAGGCCGAGATACTCCCGCTCGAAGGCCAGCTTGATCTGCTTCTCCCACTCGATGTCCGGCACCGGTGGAAGCGTGACGATCTGGACGTCGGCCTCCTCACCGCCGAAGCCACCGAATAGGCTGTCCTGGCCGATCGCCTCCTGCTTCTTCTCCTCTGCGAGTGCGTCGACATAGCGCTCGTGGACGGTGACCAGACCCTGTCGCGGGTGGTTGAGCTCGTCGAAGGCGCCGCCCTTGATCAACGACTCGATGGTGCGCTTGTGGCAGACCACCGCCGGGCACTTGCGCAGGAAGTCCTCGAAGGAGGTGAACTTACCCTTCGCCTCACGGGTGGCGACGATGCCGTCGACGACGTTGGTGCCGACATTGCGGATCGCGGCCAGCCCGAAGCGGATGTCCTTGCCGACGGCGGCGAAGTTGGCGATCGACTCGTTGACATCCGGCGGCAGCACCGCGATGCCCATCCGTCGGCACTCGTTGAGATAGAGGGCTGTCTTGTCCTTGTCGTCGCGGACGCTGGTGAGCAGCGCAGCCATGTACTCGGCCGGGTAGTTGGCCTTGAGGTAGGCGGTCCAGTAGGAGATGACGCCGTAGGCCGCGGTGTGCGCCTTGTTGAAGGCGTAGTCGGAGAACGGCACGAGCACACCCCACAGCGCCGCCACCGATGCCTCGTTGTAGCCGTTGGCCTTCATCCCGTCCGAGAAGGGGATGTACTCGGCGTCGAGGACCTCCTTCTTCTTCTTGCCCATCGCGCGTCGCAGCAAGTCCGCATTGCCCAGCGTGTAGCCCGCAAGCTTCTGGGCGATCTCCATGACCTGCTCCTGGTAGATGCACAGCCCGTAAGTTGTGCCCAGGATCGGCTCCAGGGCCTCCACCATCTCGGGCTGGAGTTTGCCCTTCAACTGCGGGTCGAGTGGGACGACCTCCTGCTTGTTGTTCTTGCGCAGGGCAAAGTTTGTGTGCGCGTTGACGCCCATCGGGCCGGGGCGATAGAGCGCGAGGGCCGCGGAGATGTCCTCGAAGTTGTCGGGCTGCATCAGCCGCAGCAACTGGCGCATGCCGGAGCCGTCCAGCTGGAAGACCCCGAGGGTGTCACCACGACCGAGCAGCTCGTAGGCCTTGGGGTCGGTCATGTCCTTGGACAGGACGTCCAGGTCGAGATCCTCGCCTCGGTTGAGCTTGACGTTGGCAATCGCGTCATCCAGGACCGTCAGGTTGCGCAGACCCAGGAAGTCCATCTTGACCAGCCCGAGGCGCTCACACGTGGGGTAGTCGAACTGGGTGATGACCTGGCCGTCCTGCTCGCGGCGCATGATCGGGATCACGTCGAGGAGCGGCTCGCTGGACATGATGACGCCGGCCGCGTGCACACCCCACTGGCGCTTGAGCCCCTCCAGACCCGAGGCGGTGTCGAAGACCTGCTGAGCCTCCGGGTCGTTCACCAGCAGCTCGCGGAACTCGCCGGCCTCGGCATACCGCGGGTGATCCTTGTCGTGGATGCCGGACAGCGGGATGTCCTTGCCCATCACGGCTGGTGGCATCGCCTTGGTGAGCTTCTCCCCCATCGCGAACGGGAAGCCCATCACGCGGGCCGCGTCCTTGAGCGCTGCCTTGGCCTTGAGCGTGCCGTAGGTGGCAATCATCGCGACCCGGTCGTCGCCGTACTTGTCGGTGACGTACTGGATGACCTCAGAGCGGCGCCGGTCATCGAAGTCGACATCGAAGTCGGGCATCGACATGCGCTCCGGGTTGAGGAAGCGCTCGAAGATCAGGCCGTGAGGAATCGGGTCAAGGTCGGTGATCCCCATCGCGTAGGCGCACATGGACCCCGCACCGGAGCCACGCCCTGGCCCGACCCGGATCTTTTGGCTCTTGGCCCAGTTGATGAAGTCGGCGACCACGAGGAAGTAGCCGGGGTAACCCTTGCCGAGGATGACCTCCGTCTCATACTGCGCCTGCTTGCGGGCGTAGTCCGGCACGCCCTCGGGGAAGCGGCGCAGCAGGCCCGCCTCAACCTCCTTGACGAACCACGACGTCTCGTTCTCGCCCTCCGGGACGGGGAAGCGGGGCATGAAGCGCCCCTCCCCCTCCGTGAAGGAGACCTCGCAGCGCTCGGCGATCAGCAGCGTGTTGTCGCAGGCTTCTGGCAGCTCGCGCCAGACCTCGCGCATCTCCTGGGCGGACTTGAGGTAGTAGCCGTCACCGTCGAACTTGAAACGGGTCGGGTCCTGCAGCGTGGCCGCGGTCTGGATGCACAGGAGCGCGCTGTGGCTCTGGGCGTCCTCCTTGCGGGTGTAGTGCAGGTCATTGGTGGCTACTAGGGGCAGGTCGAGGTCCTTGGCCAGCTTGAGGAGGTCCTGGCGGGTGCGGCGCTCGATGTCGATGCCGTGGTCCATCAACTCCAGGAAATAGTTTTCCTTGCCGAAGATGTCCTGCATGTCGGCGGCGTACTGGCGCGCCTCGGCATACTGACCAAAACGCAACCGCACCTGCACCTCACCCGAGGGGCAGCCCGTGGTGGCGATGATGCCCTGCCCGTAGGTCTCCAGGAGCTCGCGGTCCATGCGCGGCTTGAAGTAGTAGCCCTCCAGGGACGCCAGTGACGCCATCCGAAAGAGGTTGTTGAGACCGTTGTTGTTGCGCGCCCACATCGTCATGTGGGTGTAGGCGCCCGACCCCGAGACGTCATCGCGCCCACCGTCGCCGTACTTGACCCGCGATCGGTCTGTCCGGTGGGTCCCCGGGGTGACATAGGCCTCCAGGCCGATGATCGGCTTCACACCGGCCTTCTGCCCCGCACTCCAGAACTCGTGAGCACCGAAGATGTAGCCATGGTCGGTGGTCGCGATCGCCGGCATCTCCAGCTCAGCGGCACGCTCGAACATGTCCTTGATCCGGGCAGCACCATCGAGCATGGAGTACTCGGTGTGGTTGTGCAGGTGGACGAAGTTGCTGGCGGAGGCGGCTGAGGTGGACATCGAGTTGATTCTAGGTCGCCCCACCGACAGTCCCTACCCGGCTCCCCGACCCCAGCCCACTGCGCGCTGGCCACCAGCACAAACGCTCCCGGAGGTCGTCGCGACGAGCCCGAACGCCACGACGGAACTCCATTGACGAGCGCCCACGAGCCCCTCCCGTCCGCCGCCCTGAGAGAGCTGCGCGTGACCCAGGGACGGTCACGGACGGTCATCTCGACACACGCTTCCCAGGGCATGCCAAAGAGCCCCAGGGCATGCCAAAGGGCCCCTGACCATGGCGGTCAGGGGCCCTTTGTGAATGTTTGTCCGGCGGTGTCCTACTCTCCCACACCGTCACCAGTGCAGTACCATCGGCGCTGAGAGGCTTAGCTTCCGGGTTCGGTATGTTTCCGGGCGTTTCCCTCTCGCTATGGCCGCCGTAACTCTATGGAGATATCAGTTATCCCAACGTGGTTGTGCGTGTTGGTTTCCCTTCGGGGTCTTCGCCGTTCCACACGTGGTGTGTGTGGTGTGGTGGTGTCCCGGGGTGTTTGTATCTCGGGAGCTACACAGTGGACGCGTAACATCTTTGTTGTTTAAGTTATCGGCTTATTAGTACCGGTCAGCTCCGCACATTGCTGTGCTTCCACGTCCGGCCTATCAACCCAGTAGTCTAGCTGGGAGCCTCTCGCGACTAAGTCGCGTGGAGACCTCATCTTGGAGTGTGCTTCCCGCTTAGATGCTTTCAGCGGTTATCACGTCCGAACGTAGCTAATCAGCGGTGCCCTTGGCAGGACAACTGACACACCAGTGGTTCGTCCATCCCGGTCCTCTCGTACTAGGGACAGCTCTCCTCAAGTTTCCTACGCGCGCAGCGGATAGGGACCGAACTGTCTCACGACGTTCTAAACCCAGCTCGCGTACCGCTTTAATGGGCGAACAGCCCAACCCTTGGGACCGACTCCAGCCCCAGGATGCGACGAGCCGACATCGAGGTGCCAAACCATGCCGTCGATATGAGCTCTTGGGCAGGATCAGCCTGTTATCCCCGGGGTACCTTTTATCCGTTGAGCGACGGCGCTTCCACAAGCCACCGTCGGGTCACTAGTCCCGACTTTCGTCTCTGCTCGACATGTCTGTCTCACAGTCAAGCTCCCTTGTGCACTTACACTCGAAACCTGATTGCCAACCAGGCTGAGGGAACCTTTGGGCGCCTCCGTTACTCTTTAGGAGGCAACCGCCCCAGTTAAACTACCCACCAGGCAATGTCCCTGATCCGGATCACGGACCGAGGTTAGATATCCAGAACGACCAGAGTGGTATTTCAACGTTGACTCCACGAACACTGGCGTGCCCGCTTCATAGTCTCCCACCTATCCTACACAAGCCGTACCGAACACCAATACCAAGCTATAGTAAAGGTCCCGGGGTCTTTCCGTCCTGCTGCGCGTAACGAGCATCTTTACTCGTAATGCAATTTCGCCGAGTTCATGGTTGAGACAGTCGAGAAGTCGTTACGCCATTCGTGCAGGTCGGAACTTACCCGACAAGGAATTTCGCTACCTTAGGATGGTTATAGTTACCACCGCCGTTTACTGGGGCTTAAGTTCAGAGCTTCGCCTTACGGCTAACCCGTCCCCTTAACCTTCCAGCACCGGGCAGGCGTCAGTCCGTATACATCGTCTTGCGACTTCGCACGGACCTGTGTTTTTAGTAAACAGTCGCTTCTCGCTGGTCTCTGCGGCCGTCCCGGCTTCCACACCGCGAGGGTGTGTGACCGGTCGGGCCCCCCTTCTCCCGAAGTTACGGGGGCATTTTGCCGAGTTCCTTAACCATGATTCACTCGATCGCCTTGGTATTCTCTACCTAACCACCTGAGTCGGTTTGGGGTACGGGCGGCTCGAACCTCGCTAGGAACTTTTCTAGGCAGCATAGGATCACCCTCTTCCCGCATACGCGGTCACTATCAAGCCTGGGGCATCAGGGTGCGGATTTACCTACACCCCGCCTTACACTCTTAGACGTGGACAACCATCGCCACGCGGAGGCTACCTTCCTGCGTCCTTCCATCGCTTACCTACTACAGTCTTGGGTCCCGCGTTCCACACACCCACTCATCACACCCGAAGGTGATCAAAGCGATTGGTGCGCTTCAGGCAGTTAGCATCAACTGATTCGGTATTGGGCGGTTCTTCGCCGGTTCCGGAATATTAACCGGATGTCCATCGACTACGCCTGTCGGCCTCGCCTTAGGTCCCGACTTACCCAGGGCAGATTAGCTTGACCCTGGAACCCTTGGTTATTCGGCGGAGGAGTTTCTCACTCCTCTTTCGCTACTCATGCCTGCATTCTCACTCGTGTGGCATCCACGGCTGGATCACTCCGCCGCTTCACTCGCCACACGACGCTCCCCTACCCATCAACACGCCTGGACACCACCCCCAAAGGGATGATGCCGAGCAAAATGTTAATGCCACAGCTTCGGTGGTGTGCTTGAGCCCCGCTACATTGTCGGCGCGGAATCACTTGACCAGTGAGCTATTACGCACTCTTTAAAGGGTGGCTGCTTCTAAGCCAACCTCCTGGTTGTCACAGCAACTCCACATCCTTTCCCACTTAGCACACGCTTTGGGACCTTAGCTGGTGATCTGGGCTGTTTCCCTCTCGACTACGAAGCTTATCCCCCGCAGTCTCACTGCCACGCTCTCACTTACCGGCATTCGGAGTTTGGCTGACGTCAGTAACCTGGTGAGGCCCATCAGCCATCCAGTAGCTCTACCTCCGGTAAGAAACACGTGACGCTGCACCTAAATGCATTTCGGGGAGAACCAGCTATCACGGAGTTTGATTGGCCTTTCACCCCTACCCACAGCTCATCCCCTCAGTTTTCAACCTAAGTGGGTTCGGTCCTCCACGCCGTCTTACCGGCGCTTCAACCTGGCCATGGGTAGATCACTCCGCTTCGGGTCTAGACCCAGCGACTATGATCGCCCTATTCGGACTCGCTTTCGCTACGGCTTCCCCACACGGGTTAACCTCGCCACTGAGCACTAACTCGCAGGCTCATTCTTCAAAAGGCACGCCGTCACCCCACAAAGAGGCTCCGACGGATTGTATGCACACGGTTTCAGGATCTATTTCACTCCCCTCCCGGGGTACTTTTCACCTTTCCCTCACGGTACTTGTCCGCTATCGGTCACCAGGGAATATTTAGGCTTAGCAGGTGGTCCTGCCAGATTCGTACGGGATTTCTCGGGCCCCGTACTACTTGGGAAACAACACCTGGAGTCCTCATCGTTTCGGCTACGGGGGTCTCACCCACTATGCCAGGCCCTTCCAAGCCTTTCGCCTACAACAAGAATTTCTTACTCCAGTCCAGGATGGTAGCCCTGAAACGGCCGCTCCCACGACCCCGAACGTGCAACGCCTACCAGCTATCACACACGCCCGGTTTAGCCTGATCCGCTTTCGCTCGCCACTACTCACGGAATCACATGTTGTTTTCTCTTCCTGTGGGTACTGAGATGTTTCACTTCCCCACGTTCCCTCCAACCACCCTATATATTCAGGTGGCAGTGACTGGCGATGAAGCCAGCCGGGTTTCCCCATTCGGAAATCCTCGGATCAATGTCTGGTTATCGACTCCCCGAGGCTTATCGCAGATTCCTACGTCCTTCTTCGGTTCCTGGTACCAAGGCATCCACCATGTGCACTTAAAAACTTAAAGCCACAAAGATGCTCGCGTCCACTGTGTAGTTCTCAACATACAAACAGGCCAACCCCAGCCACTGCCCCCACCAGCCCACAGTCACCTGCGGCGGTCTGGGAACGACCAGGGCCCTGCACAACCAGAGCAACCAGAACCCAACCCCACCATCACAGCAAGGGTTGGGGCCCGATCCCTCAGGACCCAACAACGTGTCACACCCACCCGCAAGCAACCCCAACCAGTTCTGTTCCACACCCCACAAGGGAGTCGTACTAAAAACAGTCAGGAACCCACGAACAGGCCCATAATCGATGTTCCACCCGAAGCTAGCCTCCACGAAACACTCGTTCGTGCAAAGACCAGACCAACCCACCCCACCCAAAAGGTGGAAGCGGGTAAGTGCTCCTTAGAAAGGAGGTGATCCAGCCGCACCTTCCGGTACGGCTACCTTGTTACGACTTAGTCCCAATCACCAGTCCCACCTTCGACGGCTCCCTCCCACAAGGGGTTGGGCCACCGGCTTCGGGTGTTACCGACTTTCGTGACTTGACGGGCGGTGTGTACAAGGCCCGGGAACGTATTCACCGCAGCGTTGCTGATCTGCGATTACTAGCGACTCCGACTTCATGGGGTCGAGTTGCAGACCCCAATCCGAACTGAGACCGGTTTTTTGGGATTCGCTCCACCTCGCGGTTTCGCAGCCCTTTGTACCGGCCATTGTAGCATGCGTGAAGCCCAAGACGTAAGGGGCATGATGATTTGACGTCATCCCCACCTTCCTCCGAGTTGACCCCGGCAGTCTCCTATGAGTCCCCACCATCACGTGCTGGCAACATAGAACGAGGGTTGCGCTCGTTGCGGGACTTAACCCAACATCTCACGACACGAGCTGACGACAACCATGCACCACCTGTATACCGACCTTGCGGGGCACCCATCTCTGAATGTTTCCGGTATATGTCAAGCCTTGGTAAGGTTCTTCGCGTTGCATCGAATTAATCCGCATGCTCCGCCGCTTGTGCGGGCCCCCGTCAATTCCTTTGAGTTTTAGCCTTGCGGCCGTACTCCCCAGGCGGGGCGCTTAATGCGTTAGCTGCGGCACGGAACTCGTGGAATGAGCCCCACACCTAGCGCCCAACGTTTACGGCATGGACTACCAGGGTATCTAATCCTGTTCGCTACCCATGCTTTCGCTTCTCAGCGTCAGTTATGGCCCAGAGACCTGCCTTCGCCATCGGTGTTCCTCCTGATATCTGCGCATTCCACCGCTACACCAGGAATTCCAGTCTCCCCTACCATACTCTAGTCTGCCCGTACCCACTGCAGACCCGGAGTTAAGCCCCGGGCTTTCACAGCAGACGCGACAAACCGCCTACAAGCTCTTTACGCCCAATAATTCCGGACAACGCTCGCACCCTACGTATTACCGCGGCTGCTGGCACGTAGTTAGCCGGTGCTTCTTCTGTAGGTACCGTCACAAAAGCTTCGTCCCTACTGAAAGAGGTTTACAACCCGAAGGCCGTCATCCCTCACGCGGCGTCGCTGCATCAGGCTTTCGCCCATTGTGCAATATTCCCCACTGCTGCCTCCCGTAGGAGTCTGGGCCGTGTCTCAGTCCCAGTGTGGCCGGTCGCCCTCTCAGGCCGGCTACCCGTCGTCGCCTTGGTAGGCCATTACCCCACCAACAAGCTGATAGGCCGCGAGTCCATCCCCCACCGAAAAACTTTCCACCCCCAACCATGCGGAAGGAGGTCATATCCAGTATTAGCACCGGTTTCCCGGAGTTATCCCAGAGTGAAGGGCAGGTTACTCACGTGTTACTCACCCGTTCGCCACTAATCCACCCAGCAAGCTGGGCTTCATCGTTCGACTTGCATGTGTTAAGCACGCCGCCAGCGTTCGTCCTGAGCCAGGATCAAACTCTCCGTTAAAATCAAACACCCAACCACACCCCCCACACCCAAAAGGCACAAGGAACACAGCCAGGCAAACTTTGACCCAAAGAAGGGCACAATCACTAGCAGACAGAAACGAGTCAACTGACTCAATCCATCAATTCAAAGAAATCCTTGCCACCAGAACACAACACACACCCACAAAAGAGCGCACACCATGCCCCAGGACAGGGTTAAAATTGGCATCGATTACTGACACGCTGTTGAGTTCTCAAGAATCGGACACACACCACCCACCACACAAACCAACCAGTCTGCAAGGCGTTTGGGGCAACCTGACTACTGTAACTGAGCCTGTCTCGCTTGTCCAAATCGGCTCTCCCCGTGTGTGGGGGGCCTTGGCCAGGTCCTTCGACTCAGTGTTGCCGCGCAGCTGGGCTGCAGCGGCGAGTTGTTACTCTAGCACCACTCCCGGGCAGTGACCAACTCCGGGTGAACGGTGGCCCAAGTCCAGGTCATCTGTGCAGGTAGGCCGCCTGGGAGCCGGTCTTCGGGAGGCTTCAGCGGACCTCCGCGCCGTGACCCAGTTCGGTTCCGCTCCTCGGCTCAGTTCGCCTCCGCTCCTCGGCTCAGTTCGCCTCCGCTCCTCGGCTCAGTTCGCCTCCGCTCCTCGGCTCAGCTCCTCGGCTCAGTTCACCTCCGCTCCGTGGATCAGTTCGTCTCCGCGCCGGCACCGTTCTCGACGGTGAAGCCCAGGGCCGTGCCGTCGGGGGCGATCAGCTTCAGACTGGCCTCCTCGATCTCCACGGTGAGGTCCTCCTGGTTGAGCACTGCGGTCATGACGCGCTCCACCTCCATCGCCGTGTCCCCGCACGCCATCAGCGTCTGGCTCAGCGGGCCGAGAGCAAGGTGGTCCCCGTCCAGGGTGTAGGAGCCTCCCCCGGTGTTGCACCCGGTGTCCAGCTGCACGTCACCGTCGGCGAACGTCACGGAGGCGTTCTCCATCCCCGCGATGCTGGTGGTGGCGGTGTCGGTGTAGGAAGTGGTCAGCACCCAGGTCGGCCCCTCCAGGCCAAGATCGGGCGATGCCACCTGACGGTCGGTGAGCTCTAGCTCGACGCCATCCGCACTGAGGACGAAGCCGTCTGCACTGTGCGTGAGCTCGGGGCCGGACTGGAGAAACCCGATCAGCCACTCGTCCTGGTCCATCAGCTCGGAGGCGCAGGCCATCTCGGTCTGGGCGAGCTCGGCGGCCTGCAGGGTGCCCTGCTCCACGGCATACGCGCCGAAGAGGGTGTTGCACCCGGCCTGGACGCTCACCTGGCCGGCGTCAAAGGTCATCCGCACCGCCGATCCCTCAACCAGCTCGCGTCCCGTGATGTTGGTGGACACGAACGTCCGAGTGTCCAGCTCGGAGCCCCCAGTCGGGGCTGCGGTGTCGGTCGTCCCGGCGTCATCCGCTCGGTCATCGCTCGGTGGGATCCCGATTCCGGCGGGCCCGTCGGTGACAGAGCAGGCGCTCAGGGCCAGCATCATCAGGACCGCGATGGTGGTCCCCGGCCAGCGCGAGGTGCGGTGCCGCTGGTGCGGCGAGATCAGCCCTGCAGTGACCTTCATGGCACAAGACTCCCGTTAGGAGGCGATTCTGTCCAGAGCCACGCGCAGATCATCGGGGTAGGGGCTGTCGAAGGACACGTAGTCACCGCTGCCGGGATGCTCGAAACCCAGTTTGACCGCGTGCAACCACTGGCGCTGCAGACCCAGCTCCGCAGCCAGTTTGGGATCAGCACCGTAGGTAAGGTCACCGCAGCACGGATGGCGCAGGGCGGAGAAGTGCACCCGGATCTGGTGGGTGCGTCCGGTCTCGAGGTGGACCTGCAGCAGGCTGGCGCGGCGGTGGGCCTCGAGCAGCTCATAGTGCGTCACCGAGTGACGGCCGTCGGTGCGCACCGCAAACCGGTAGTCATGCCCGGGGTGGCGTCCGATCGGAGCCTCGATAGTGCCCTCGTGCGGATCCGGCAGCCCCTGCACCAGCGTGTGGTAGGTCTTGTCGACCACCCGGTCACGGAACGCCTGCTTGAGCACGGTGTAGGCACGCTCCGACTTGGCCACGACCATCAGGCCGCTGGTGCCGACGTCGAGCCGTTGCACGATGCCCTGCCGCTCGGGAGCACCGGAGGTGGAGATTCGATAGCCGGCCGCTGCCAGGCCACCGACCACGGTGGGGCCGTTCCACCCGACACTGGGGTGGGCTGCCACATAGGCCGGCTTGTCGACAACCACGATCTCGGTGTCGTCATGGACGATGCGCATCCCCTCGACGGCCTCCGCACGCACCTGCAGCTCCTCGGGCTCGCGCACCGGCGGCAGGACGACCTCGACCCAGTCGCCGGCCTGGAGCCGGTCAGACTTGCCGACGCTGCGCCCCCCGATGGTCACGTGGCCCTCCCCCGCCAGATCGGCCACCCGGCTGCGTGAGAGGCCGAGCAGCCGCGCCAGACCGGCGTCGACCCGCTCGCCCTCGAGACCGTCGGGCACGTTGATCGTGCGGCTGCCGGTCATCGGCGTTCCTCGTCGGTATGCCGGGCGGCAGCGTCCGTCGTCCCGTCACCGGGCCGATCCGGACCGTTCTCGACGGCCTCGGTGTCGTCGACCTCGACGGCAGTCGCGACGTGGTCCTCGACGGCAGTCGCGCCGTCGTCCACACCGTCCCCGCGCGTGCCGTCCGGGTTGGTGCCGCGCAGCGCGAGCAGTCCGATGAGCACGGCGGCGGAGGTGATGCCGACGTCGGCGATGTTGAAGATCGGGAAGTTCGGCAGCATCAGGAAGTCGACGACGTGTCCCTTGCCAAAGCCTGGCTCACGGGTCAGTCGGTCGATGAGGTTGCCCAGGGCCCCACCCAGCAGCAGGCCGAGACCGATGGCCCAGCCGAGGCTGCCGAGGCGGCGGGCGTTCCAGACGATGACGCTGCAGACGGCCACCGCGAGGATGGTCAGCAGTCCGGTCGAGCCGGTGCCCATGGAGAACGCGGCACCCGGGTTGTAGGTCAGGTGGAACTGCAGGAGCTCGCCGATGAAGGGTCGGGTCGAGCCGTCCGAGAGGACGTCCTCGGCGATGGTCTTGGAGATCTGGTCGGCGCTCACCCAGACGGCGGCGATCGCCAGGACCAGCCAAAAGAGGGATCGTCGGTGAGGCCGGCCTGTGGTGGAGTTGGTGGCGTCGTCCCCGGCCTGGGAGGTCAGCGGCGCTCCTGCTTCTGCTTGCATGACAGGCATAGCGTCGCACGCGGGAAGGCCTGCAGCCGCATCTTGCCGATGGGATTGCCGCACGACTCACAGGTGCCGTAGGTTCCCTCCCCGATCCGTTCGAGGGCGTGCTCGATCTGCTCGAGCAGTTCCTTGGCGTTGTTGGTCAGCGACAACTCGTGCTCGCGCTCCCACGTGGCAGCCCCAGCATCGGCCTGGTCGTCGCCTGAACCCTCGCCGCTGTCGCGCATCAGCTCAGCCAGGTCAGCCTCGGCCTCATCGACCTCCGCCTGCAGGCGATCCCGGTCCTGCTCGAGCTCGGCCTGCACCTCGGCGATCTCGGCCGGGGTCCAAGGGTCCTCCTTCTCCAGGACCGGCAGGCCGGGCGTGCCACCCTGGCGCGTGGCGCGCTTGGTGGGGACCGCTGTCTTCCCGGTCGCCGCAGTAGCCGTCTTCTTCGCTGCGCCGGTGGCGGACGCGGCCTTCTGCGCTGCCGGAGCAGCGGCCTTCTTCGCGGTGTCCGAGGTGGTCGTGTTCGTGCGCGCCCCAGCGTCACCCTTGCCTGCCATGCGACCCCTTGTGTCTGAGTGTTCACAACCTCCCGAACGGGACGTGTGGGCCGAAGGATAGGGGCTGCACGTGGTGAATAACAAGCCTTTTGATGAACTCTCAGGCAACGACTCCCCACCCCGACGACGCGACCCCCGTGACGGTCAGTCCGTCACGGGGGTCGCGGGCGGGTCAGGCGAGAGGATGCTCCCGTGGCTGAGCCCGTTCAGTCAGTCACTGCAGGCGGTCGTCGATCCCGTCGCCATTGCGGTCCAGGAAGTCCATCTGGTCTGCCAGATAACCGCGCAACTTGGTGCGGTAGTCCGACTCGAAGGTCTTCAGCTCCTCGATCTGACCCGAGAGGCTGGACTGCCTGCTCTCCAGGTCGGTGAGGATGTTGGTGCGCTTGGTCTCGGCCTCGCCGATCAGGGAGTCGCGCTGCTGCGAGGCAGCGGCCACCACCCGGTCGTGCTCGCCCTGACCGGTGCTGATCAGCTCGTCGTGACGTGCCTGTCCCTCGTTGACCAACTTGTCGTGCTCGGCCTGGCCGGTGGCGACCAGCTCGTCGTGCTTCTCCTGACCCTCCCGGATCAGGTTCTGGGCCGTGGTGTCGGCCTCGGTGACGACGCGCTCGCGATACTCGTCGCCCTCGCTGATCAGGCGCTCCTTGGTCTCCTGCCCCTCGGCCACGTGCTGGTCGTGCAGACGCTGGGCCAGCTCGATGATCTTGGTGGGGTCCTCGGCCGGCACGCGCGCGACGGTTGCGCCGGCAGCGACGGCGCCCACGGCTGCGGCACCGGAGCCCGACCCGTCGCCCTGCTGGGCCTGGCTGACGTCCTGCTGGGCCTGGGCCTGGCTGACGGCCTGCTCGGCCTCGGAGACCTGCTGACGCAGCTCGGCCAGACGGGCCTCGGCTGCCTCGGCCTCACCGCGGGTGGACTCGACCTTCTGCTGCAGCTCGAGCAACTCGCCCTGCAGCCGGCCCTCCAGCTCCTCGTTGGCCTGGGACTCGGCCTCGCTGGCCTTGAGCCGGGCCGCCTCGACGCGACGCTCGGCGTCACCCTCGAACTCGTCGACCTCGGCGCGACGGCTGTCCAGCTGACCGGAGAGCTGCTCGATCTCGGCGACGAGCTGCTCGCGCTCGCGACGGACCTGCTCGAGCTGCTCCTCGTCCACGCTGGCCCCACCGGCAAAGGCGGCGGCGCTTCCGGCGTAACCCCCGTCATACTGACCAGAGCGGCAGTCATCCAACTGGCCGGTGAGGTCGTCCTGCTCGGCCAGGAGGCGACGCAGTTCGACGACAACCTCGTCCAGGAAGTCATCCACCTGGGTCTCGTCGTAACCCCGCCGCAAGTGGGTCGCACTGAAGCTCTTCTTGATGACGTCCTCGGGGGACAACGCCATGGGTTCACCTCGCTCTGGAGATCCGCGTGGAGCCCTTGCCTTCACGGCGCACGGGACCCACTTGGCACTAGCTCAACTGCAGTATCAGGGCACACCATAGCCCACCAAAGCCCGCTCGCCCCACCGCTGGAGCGAGTCTTACCCGCATCAGAACGGCAGGAGCGAGACGTAGCTGCGGGCGATGCTCACGCCCAGAATCAGCACGAGGAAGGCCAGGTCCAGGGCGACGCCGCCCAGACGCAGCGGCGGGATGAAACGACGCAGGAACCGGATCGGCGGATCGGTCAGGCTGTAGACCGTCTCGGCGACGATCAGCATGACGCCTGAGGGACGCCAGTCACGGGAGAAGACCTGCACCCAGTCCAGGATCAGTCGCACGATCAGGACCAGGAAGTACAGCGACAGCACCCAGGAGAGAATGTCGCCGATCATCGAGTGGCCTTCCTGTTCATCACGGTGCAGATACTACGTGGCGCGGGTGGAATGAACGACGTCGCCGACCCGCTGTGGGTCGGCGACGCCGTCGTGCGTATGTCGTGTGGTCGGCGCCGCGGCACCGGGCCAGCCCGGTGGGGCGCCGGGGCCTCAGCTCTGGTTGAACAGCGTCTGCTTGGGAGCGGCGGGCTCGGAGCCGTCGACCTCGATGTGGGACGGCGAGAGCAGGAACACCTTGTTGGTGACGCGCTCGATCGAGCCGCGCAGACCGAAGGCCAGCCCGGCGGCGAAGTCGACGATGCGCTTGGCGTCGGCGTCGTCCATGTCGGACAGGTTCATGATCACCGGGATGCCGCCACGGAAGGCCTCACCGATGTTCTTGGCCTCGTTGTAGGTGCGCGGGTGAATCGTGGTGATGCGGTTCATCGGCTCAACCTCCGCCTCGCGGACCACCCGGGCGACGGGGGTGCGCTTCTGCTCAGGGGCGACGGTGCGCTGCGGCAGCTGAGTGACCTCCGCCGTGCGGGCGCGCTCGGGCTCGGCGGCACGGGGACTCTCCCGCTCCGGCGTGCCCTCGGGCTCGTCGTAGTCATAGTCCTCATAGCGCTCATCGGTCTCGGCGAGTCCGAGATACTCCATGGTCTTGCGCAGCGCCCCAGCCATGTGTGTGAGCTCCTTGTGCGTCCGTGTGTGGTCGTTCCCGACGCTACCGGGGGTCTGGCCGTGATCCGAGGATTGCGGTGCCGACACGCAGGTGTGTCGCACCGGATCTGATCGCGATCTCCAGATCGCCGCTCATCCCCGCGGAGAGCACGGTCGCGTCGGGGTGGGTGTCGCGGACCCTGGCGCCGAGGTCGGTCAACCGTCCGAAGGCCGCGGTGGTCCCGGCTTCGCCCAGCCCGAACGGTGCCACCGCCATCAGACCTTTGAGGGTGAGGTGCTCGGTGAGCTCCACCTGGTCGGCCAGCGCCATCAGGTCGGCCGGCAGGATGCCCCCACGCCCCGCGTCCTCCCCCTCCCCCAGGTCGACCTGCAGGAGGACCGCCAACTTCTGGGGAGGTTCGGCAACGCCCTCCACCACTTCGTGGGGAGCTTCGGCACGCGCCGCGACGGCACGATCGAGGGCGCCGACCAGCTTGGCGCGGTCCACGGACTGGACGACGTCGGCATACCGCACGACGTGGCGGGCCTTGTTGGTCTGCAGCTGGCCGACGAAGTGGACGGTCAGCGCGGCCCGGGTCGCGGGGTCGAGCTCGGCGATCTTGGCGCCGGCCTCCTGGTCACGGTTCTCGCCGATGTCGGTCACACCGAGGTCGACGAGATGGCCGAGGTCGCTGACCGGGTGGAACTTGGTGACCACGATCAGCGTGACCGCACCAGGGTCGCGGCCCGCGTCGGCGCACGCCCGCGCGATCCGCTCACGCACCGCTGCCAGGTTGGTCTCGATCTCCTCGCGCCGGCTCATGCCTGTGAGGCTACCCGGGAGCAGCCCCACTCAGCTGGGCAGCCCGAGGGACTCCAGGTATGCCGTGGCGTCGGCGAGGGAGACCACCTCGGCATACTTCGCCTGCAGGTCATAGAGGGAGGCGTCGTGCACCGCGGACTCCCGGTCACCGACCCCTTCGCGCACCACCAGCGGGACAAAGCCGTGCTGGAGCGCGTCGACGGCGCTGGCCCGCACGCACCCGCTGGTACTCACCCCGAGGATCACGACCGTGTCGACGCCCAGGAACTGCAGCGTCGAGGCCAGGGTCGTGCCGAAGAAGGCGCTGGCGTACTGCTTGACCAGGACCGGCTCGCTCGGCAACGGAGCCACCTGGGGCATCGGCTCCCCCAGCTCGCTGTCGCCGATGAGCAGCCGCAGCGCCGGCACCTTGCGCAGGAAGACCCCGCCGTCCACCCCGTCCGGTCCGTAGCGGACCACGGTGTGCAGCACCGGGACCCCCGCCGCGCGGGCCACGGTGAGCAGCTCCGCGGCAGCGTGGAGGGAGTCGTCGTCGGGCAGACATAAGGGACTGCCCTCCTCGTAGTAGGCACGCATCATGTCGATCACGAGGAGGGCGGGCCGGGCGCCCGGGGCGAGGGAGCCCGCAAACCCCTGGGCAAAGCCCGGGGCGTCCTGGGCGTCCTCGTATGACGGCGAGGTCTCCTCTGTCACAGCGGCTTCGGGGCCGTGGGTGCGGGCAGCCCGGTCTCCTCGAGCGCGTTGGCCAGGATCGTCTCCAGGTCCGGGCCCTTGTCAAACAGCGGTCGCTCGCCGGATCGTCCGGAGCGGACCTGCTCACGCAGCGCGTCCGTCGCTTCGTGGTCGACGGCCCCTGCCTCGTCACAGACCACGCCGTAGCGACGTGCACCCTCGGCGGAGATCAGACCTCGCTTGACTTCCAGGGTCACCAGGTCGACCTCTCGCTCCAGCGGGTCGCCCCAGCCACCGCCGCCCCACGTGACGAAGTGCAGGACGTCGTCGCGGTGGACGTCCACGTCATGCACCTTGCTGGGCAGGACCTCCGTCGTGCCGTCCGCCCGCTCGATCCACTTGGTGCCGCGCGCACCGGGCTCGCCGCCCAGCACGCCCCACGGATAGGTCAGCCACCGGTCGTCGTGGATCGCGATGGTGCCCGGCTCGAGGAAGCGGTAGGTGACATCGACACCGTTGCCGCCACGGTGCAGGCCCGCACCGCCGGTGTCGGTGACGGTCTCCCAGCGGTCGATCCGCAGCGGATAATAGGACTCGAGGTACTCGCACGGGATGTTGACGAACGAGGGCCACAGCGAGTGACCGTCCGGGCCGTCGCCGACGGGGCGGCCGGGAATGCCTCCGAAGCCGATCGAGTAGAGCTGGAACCACTCCCCCTTGCGTTCACCATCGGAGTAGTTGCCCGAGTACATGAAGTGCGGCGAGGAGGAGAAGCCGGCACCGTTGAGCAGGTCCGGGTTGGACTGGCCGAGCAGGCCGCCGAAGAGGTCGAACAGCCGGCCGATGCCGTGGTTGCGGCCGTTGAGCGCCGCCGGATACTTCGGCTTCCAGAAGGACTCCTCGGGGATGTTGACGTCCACCAACGGGTAGTAGCCGTCGTTCCACAGGATCTGCGGGTCGGCCACCGTGATCATGTAGATGCCGAAGAACATCCGGATGAGGTTCTCGTTGATGTAGTAGTTGATCGGCCCCTCGGCCTGGGGGCTGCTGCCGTCCAGGTCGATGAGCACCTTGTCACCGGTGCGGGTGATCGTCATGACCAGCTCGAACGGGCCGTTGCCCCGCCCGTCGTCATCGATGTAGTCGGTGAACGACAGCGGCTTGCCCTCCTCGAAGACCAGCGCCAGCAGCGTCTTCATCGCCCGGTAGTTGCGGTCCAGCAACGCATCTAAGGCCGAGGTGTAGGTGTCCGCGCCGAACCGGGTGCACATCTCCTGCACCCGCCGCGAGGCGGTGCGGCAGGCGGCGACGATCCCGTTGAGGTCCGCGCGGTTCCAGTCCGGCTTGCGCACCTGGTTGAGGATGATCCGCAGCGCGTCCTCGTCGAGGACGCCCTTCTTGTAGAGCTTGAAGGGCGGGATGACCACACCCTCCTCGAAGATCGTCCGGGCGTCGGTCGGCATCGAGGCGGGCGTCTTGCCGCCGACGTCCGACATGTGCCCGAACTGGGAGGCCCAGCCCACGATCCGACCCTCGAAGTAGATCGGCATGACGACCAGCCAGTCGTTGGCGTGGCTGATCGCGGCGCCGCACGAGTAGGGGTCGGACGTCAAGAGGACGTCACCCTCCTCGATGGTGCCCTCGAAGTTGGCGAGGAAGTCGGGGATGGACAGACCGAACTGGCCCACCACCATCTTGCCCTCGGGGTCACCGATCAGCGGGAACTCGTCGTGCTGCTCGCGGATGCCCGGTGACAGGGCGGTGCGGAACAGCACCTCGTCCATCTCGTAGCGGGCGCTGCGCAGCCCGTTCTCGATGAGGTCGAGCGTGATGACGTCGACCTCGACCGTGCCGAAGTCCTCAGTGTTTGTCTGCAGCAGTTCAGCCATGGGTCAGTCCTTCGAACCAGAGTCGGCGGGGGCGTCGGTGCGGATGTCGGTCGGGCGGATGAGGAGGCTGCCACTGGCGTGCACGGTGGCGGTGTGACCGGGCAGGACGAGCGTCGTGGAGTCCATTTCGGCGACGATGGCCGGTCCGGTCAGGACGTTGCCGGCCAGCAGCTTGTGCCGGTCATAGATGGTGGCCTCGATCTGCTCGCCCTCGAACCACAACGGGTGGGTGCGCCGGATCGCGCCGGAGGGATCCTCGCCACCCTCGGCCAGGACGGTGGCGGCCACCTCGGGGCGGGGCCCGCTGACCGTGGCGCGCACCGTCACCAGCTCGTGCTCGTTGGTGAGCAGGAAGTTGAACAGCCGGTCGTGCTCGGCGTCGAAGGCCGCGCGCAGCGTGTCGAGGGCGGAGCCCTCCAGATCGCTCGCCTCGATGGTGACCGGGATCTCGAAGCCCTGACCGTGATAGCGCAGGTCCACCGAGTAGGTGACGGTCAGGTCGTCCTCGCTCAGGCCGGACTCCAGGAGCGACTCCCGGGCGGTGCTGGCCAGGCCGTGGAGCAGGTCGCGCACCTGCTCGTCGGTGAGCTCGCCGAACCGGCGGATCAGGGTCTGCACCGACTGGTCCCGCATCGTCGTCGTGGCGTCGCCGTAGGCGGCGAGGACACCGGGTGACGGCGGGATGATGACCGGCCAGGCACCGGTGAGGATCCCCAGGGCGTTGGCGTGCAGCGGACCGGCGCCACCGAAGGCCATCAGCGCGAAGTCGCGCGGGTCGAAACCCTGCTGGGTGGAGACCAGCTTCAGCGCCCCGAAGATGTTTTCGTTGACGATGTCGTAGATGCCCTCGGCAGCGGCCTGCACCGACGGCAGCCCGGTCGCGTCGGCGATCGTCTGCACGGCGGTGTGGGCGGCGTCGACATCGAGGGTGATCTCTCCACCGGCGAGCGCGGGGGGCAGATAGCCGAGCACCACGTCGGCGTCCGTCACCGTGGGCTCGGCACCGCCCTGTCCGTATGACGCGGGGCCGGGGACCGCTCCGGCCGACTGGGGGCCGACCCGCAGGGCCTGGGTGAGCTGCGGCACGTGGGCGATGGAGCCCCCGCCGGCGCCGACGGTGCGCACGTCCAGGGAGGTGGCCCGCACCGTGAGGTCGCCGACGGTGGTCTCCCGACCCACCCGCGGCGTCAGCCCCTGCACCAGGGCGACGTCGGTGGAGGTCCCTCCCATGTCAAAGGTCAGGATGTCGGAGAAGCCGGCCTGCTCGGCCACCCAGGCGGCACCGGTCACCCCACCCGCCGGTCCGGAGAGCAGCAGGGAGACGGGGCTGTCGGCGGCGATGCCGGCCGAGACCAGACCGCCGTCGCTGCGCAGGATCGACAGGTCGGCGTCGAGGCCGGAGCCGTGCAGCTGGCGCTCCAGGTTGCCGACATAGCGAAGGACCTGCCCCTGCACATAGGCGTTGGCCACGGTGGTGAGCGTGCGCTCATACTCCCGCAGCTCGGGCAGGACCGCCGAGGAGCGGGAGACCGGGATGTCACCGAGCACCTCCGCGGCGATCTCGGCCACCCGGACCTCGTGCGCGTCATTGGCGTAGGCGTTGATGAAGCTGATGCTCAGCGCCTCGATGCCCTGGTCCCGCAACGTGGCCAGCTGGGCCCGGACGTCGTCCTCGTCCAGCACCGTGACGACCTCGCCGTTGCTGCCGATGCGCTCGGTGACCTCGACGGTGTCCTCCAGCGCGGCCAGCGGCTCGGGCTTGGGCCAGATGATCCAGCCGGCCAGACCGCCGGGGACGAACGAGCGGGCGATCTGCAGGATCTGCCGGAATCCGCGGGTGGTCACCAGACCGACCCGGGCGCCCTTCTTCTCCAGGATCGCGTTGGTCGCCACCGTCGTGCCGTGCAGCACCTCACGGACCTGGTCGGTGCTCACCCCGGCCGAGCGGCATACGGCCTCGATCCCCCGCAGCACCCCGATGGACTGGTCCTCGGGTGTGGAGGAGGTCTTTTCTCGGAACGTCTCCCCCGTCTCCTCGTTGATGAGCAAGATGTCGGTGAAGGTGCCACCGACGTCCACGCCGAGCCGAAAGGTCATGGGTCCTCCTGGAGGGAGCGCCGGGGCGCCACGGATACGTCGTTGTGTCACGGGTTGTCGACTGCTGCTCAACACTGGCATGCCGACAGGGACACGTCAAGAGGTCTGCATGCAATCCATCCACATTGCGTCGTCCAGGGTTGCGAGAGTGCGCTATTTCTGCGAGATTGCATACAACTGGAGTCCTGCGCGACCCTCCCTTTCACCCACCAGGAGTGCTCACTGTGACGACACCAGCGCCACCGCGGTCCGCCGGCCCGTCCACCAGCACCGCCGACACCGACCGCGCGGACGGCACCCCCGGCGCCGACCCGACCACCAGCGCCGAAGGCACCACCGGCGGCCCCCTTCAGGGGCTGCGGGTGGTCGAGGTCGGGCAGCTGCTGGCCGGGCCGTTCTGCGGTCAGCTGCTCGGTGACCTCGGTGCCGACGTGGTCAAGATCGAGGACCCCTCGCGCGGTGACCCGTTGCGCATGTGGGGCCGGCAGCGCCCCAAGGACCAGTCGCTGTGGTGGTCGATCGTGGGGCGCAACAAGCGCTCGGTGACGCTCAACCTGCGCGAGCCCGAGGGCCAGGACCTCGCCCGGGCACTCATCGCCGAGGCCGACATCCTCGTCGAGAACTTCCGTCCCGGGACGATGGAGCGCTGGGGCCTGGGCTACGAGGCGCTGCGCGAGCTCAACCCCGGCCTGGTCATGGTGCGCGTCTCCGGGTTCGGGCAGGACGGTCCGTATGCCGCCCGCCCCGGCTATGGCGCGATCGGCGAGGCCATGGGTGGGTTGCGTTATGTCGTCGGGGACCCCAGCACGCCCCCGTCCCGGATGGGCATCTCGATCGGAGACACCCTGGCCGCCATGTTCGCCACGATCGGCGCGCTGGCTGCCCTGCGCGAGCGCGACGTCAGCGGCCGCGGTCAGATCGTCGACTCCGCCATCTACGAGGCGGTGCTCGGGGTCATGGAGTCGCTGATCCCGGAGTGGCAGCTCACCGGCTATCAGCGCGAGCGCACCGGTGCGGTGCTGCCCAATATCGCACCGAGCAACATCTATCCGACCCGCGATGGGACCTGGATGCTCATCGCCGCCAACCAGGACACCGTCTTCGGCCGACTCGCCGCGGCGATCGGGCAGCCCGAGCTGGCCACCGACGAGCGCTATGCCACCCACGTGGCCCGCGGTGACCGGCAGGTCGAACTGGACAACCTCATCGCCGAGTTCACAGTTACCCAGGGGGTGGAGGAGCTGGAGGCGTTGCTGATCGAGCATGCGGTGCCGCACGGCAAGATCTTCCGGCCGGTCGAGATGCTGGCCGACCCTCACTTCCAGGCCCGCGAGACGATCACGACCGTCCCGCACCCGGTGCTGGGCGACGTGCAGATGCAGAACGTCTTCCCGCGCCTGTCCCGCACCACCGGCACGGTGCGCTGGCCCGGTCCGGAGCTCGGCGCACATACCGCCGAGGTGCTCGCCGAGGTCGGGGTGGACGAGACGCGCCTGGCGCAGCTGCGCGAGCGCGGACTGGCCTGAGGGCGACATGACAGACACTGCAGCCACGACCACGAACGCAGCAACTCCGACCACGGACCCCGCCGCTTCGACCACGGATCCAGCAACCACCACCACCGACTCCGGACGTCAGTCGCTGGGACTACCGGAGGCGGTGAGACTCGTCGAGGTCGGCCTGCGCGACGGCCTGCAGGCGGTGCCCGAGCCACTGCGCACCGAGGACAAGGTCGAGCTGGTCACTCTGCTCATCGCGGCGGGCCTCACGGAGATCGAGGCGGTCTCCTTCGCCCACCCCAAGGTGCTCCCCCAGCTGGCCGACGCCGCTGAGGTGATGGCGACCGTCCCCCGGCCCGCAGGCGTGCGCTATCGGGGTCTGGCACCGAATCTGCGCGGGGCGCAGCGCGCGGCGGAGTGCGGCCTGGACGAAGTGGTCGTCGTGGTCTCGGCCGACGACGAGGTCAGCCGGCGCAACCAGGGCCGGGGCACCGCGGAGCTGGTCGCCGAGCTGCCAGAGGTCGCCCGTGTCGTGCAGTCCTCAGGTGCCCAGTTGGTCGTGGCGGTGGCCTGCTCCTTCTTCGCGCCAGCCCGCGGCCCGGTGCCGCGCGCCGAGCGCGAGCTCGTGGTGGACGCGGCGGTGGACGCCGGCGCCGACGGGATCTATCTGGCCTGCACCTCCGGCCAGGAGCACCCCGGCGAGGTGCACCTCGGGGTCACGCAGACCCTGGCGCGTCACCCGGGGCTGCCGGTCGGGGTCCACCTGCACAACCGCAACGGTCTGGCGCCGGCCAACGCGCTGGCCGCGGTGCAGGCCGGGGCCAGCTGGCTCGAGGGTTCCTTCGCCGGGCTGGGCGGTGACCTGTGGTTCCCCGGCGACCCGACCGTGCTGGGCAACGCCCCCATGGAAGACCTGATCCACCTCTTTGACAGCGTGGGGGTGCGCACCGGCATCGACCTGGCGGCCTACCTGCGCGTGGTGGAGCGCAGTGTCGAACTGACTGGCATAGCATCCACCTCATTCGTCACCCGCGGCGGCAGCCGCGCTGACCTGGCCACGGCCCGCTGGCCGGGCTGACCGACATACTCGACCTTCACGCAGGGGGACCGATGGGGCACCGGAATCCGGCCGAGGCGAGCGAACCAGCCTCCGGGGACGTCTCCGACAGGGTGTATGCCGAGCTGCTCGCCCGGATCTCCGAGGGCGGGTTCTCGGCGGGTGAGCGTCTCTATGAGCAGGCGCTGGCCCAGGACCTGGGTGTCAGCCGCACCCCGGTGCGCGACGCGCTGAAACGGCTGGCCGCCGAGGGGCTGGTCGACATCACCCCCAACAAGGGCGCCCAGCTCGTCTCCTTCACCGCCGAGGACGCCCTCGCGCTCTACGAGTTGCGGGCGCAGTTCGAGCCGGTCGCCTGCCGGCTCGCAGTGCCGCGCCTGGCGGAGGCGGACCTGGCCGAGCTCGAGGAGCTGGACGCCCGGATGCAGGAGATCGTCACCCAAGGGCGTGACCCGGCCGAGCTGACCGGTCTGAACAACGCCTTCCACGCGATCTTCGTCGAGCGGTGCGGCAACCGGCACCTGTCCATCGCCCTCCAGGCGCTGTTCCGCCCCGCGGTGGTGACCCGCACCTTCCGGCAGTACAGCCCCCGCTCGCTGGAGCGGTCGATGCAGGCTCACCAGCAGCTGGTCGAGGCGGCCCGCGCGGGGGACGGTGAATGGGCGGAAGCCGTGATGCGCTCGCACGTGCTGTCCGCCAAGCACGCGACCGTGACGTAACTCCACTGCCCGGACAGGTTGGTCGGTGCTCGACCGACCCAACCCTGGTGGTCTGTGCTCGACCGACCCAACCCTGGTGGTCGGTGCTCGTCAGACCCGACCCGCTGCTCAGTCGGCGAACAGGTCGCTCTCCCGCGCCAGGACCTCAAAACTGTCCAGGCGCTGCTGCACCTAGGCGGGCTCGGCATCGCACATCCTGGACAGCAGGACGCTGCACAGCACCATGGCGGCGCTCAGGGGGTCGCAGACCAGGTGTCTGCCCACGCCATCCGAGAGCACGTGGCCGCTTGGGCTGCGATCTGCTTGAGACGGGAGTCGCTGATCGTCACGATCCCCACCCCGCTGACCAGCGGAGAGTTCCTCTATTGGGAGGGTGGGTCCGTCGATATTCGCGGAATGTATCGATCCGCACATCAACGGTCAAGACGTTTCTTGACATTTACGCAGGGTCTCTCACCTAGGGCGTCACGTGGGGCCTGCGCAAGGGATTGACCGGGGTTCGTTGTGCCGCTATACATATCCCATCGCGGGCATGTCTACCCCGGACACCCCTGCCCCGACGGCCCACCTCCCGGCCCCCGCCGGGATGGGCCGCGACCCCACCACGGGGAGCAGCTCCCCGGCAAGGAGATACACCGAAGTATGTCCAGACTCTTGCGCTCCAAGGCTCTCGGAGGGGTGACCGCCCTGACATGCGGGGCCGCCCTTGTCGTGACTGCCTCCTTCTCCGTGCCGGTAGCTGTCGGCACCGAGAATCTCCCCGACCTCATGCGCGAAGCGGATGAGACCGTCAGCATCGTCGAGGTGGTTGTGGCCGACACCGCCGAACTCGACCGACTGGTGGAAACCGGTGCTGACCTTGACCATGCCGTGCACGTCAATGACGACGGCACCCTGACGGCCCACGTGGTCGCCAGTCCCTCCGAGGAGCTGTCCCTGACCGCCCGGGGTTTCACTCTCGCCTCGACGGTTCACGACGAGGGCGACACCGAGGCAGCCTTGGCCGAGCGCGACGCGACGATCGCCACCGCACGCGCGGAGAACCAGGCCTTTGCCGTTGCGGCCGCCTCGACCTCGGTGTCCGACGTCAAGGTGATCCGGGCCGACTACTACACCTCGTTCGGCCAGGGTTACCTGTCCGTGGAGGCCAAGTTCGCCAACGGTCAGAACGTCAACTCGGCCTTGGTCGTCGAGCGTGACAGCGGCGCCGGCACCGAGATCGGCTCGGGCGGCACGCAGAACATCTCCCGCTTCGTCGACGCGGGCGAGTACCTGTACCACCGCGGATCAGCGACCGTGGCCACGCGACCGGACCAGATCCGGGTCACCAGCCCCACGGGTGACACGGTCATCGCCACGGTCAACGACTGGTTGCCGATCGACGGTGACGACGTCTACGGCCCGAACTACGAGACCGACTTCATCAACTCCTACCTGACGCCCACCGAGCTCTATGAGCGGATCCACTCCCTCGCTGCGGAGTTCCCGGAGATCGCCGAGATCGTCGAGCTGCCCTACCAGACCAACGGCTATCGCCGCGCGGCTCAGGCACTGCTGGGCAACAGCAACGCCAACCGAGTGGGCATCGACTCACACGCCTGGGGCCACGAGGGCGGCAACGACCTGTCGGTCGAGACTGTCAACCCGGGCACGCCGAACTCTCCGCTGAGCGTCGCCGTCAACGGCTCGGTCATCACCGTGTCGTTGGCCACGGACGCGAACGGCACCGCGACGAGCACCGCCCGGCAGGTGGTGGACGCGATCAACGCCTCACCGGCAGCAGGCGAGCTGGTTGTGGCCTACACCTACCGCGGCAATGTGGGCAGCGGTGTCGTGCCGGCCACCTCGGCTGCCCTCACCGACGGACTATCAGCACCGAACTCCGTCTCCCGGGATCCTCACCCGGTCTACGCCATCCGCATCGGCAAGCAGCGCGACGGGTCCCAGACGGGTGTCCTGGCCTACGCCCAGGAGCACGCCCGCGAGTGGGTCCCGCCGCTGGTGAGCATCGAGGCAGCTGAGCGCCTCCTGCGTAACTACCAGCACGACGGACGCACCAAGCAGATGGTCAACAACCTGGACATCTGGATCGTCCCGTCGGTCAACCCCGACGGCGGGCACTACTCGTTCTACGACTTCGCCTCGCAGCGCAAGAACATGACCAACCACTGCGATGTCACCGGCAACGCGGACTTCTCAGCCCGCAACACCTGGGGCGTGGACAACAACCGCAACTACGACGTCTACAGCCTGTTCGACGGCTACAACGGTGCGAGCAGCAGCTGCACCAGTGGCACCTATGCGGGCCCCTCGGAGCTGAGCGAGCCGGAGAACCGCAACATCGACTGGATCGCGGGAACCAACCCCAACATCAAGTTCGCGATGAACCTGCACAGCTCTGGCAACTACTTCATGTGGTCTCCGGGTGCCTACATCACCCCCGGACGCATCTCGGCACCGCGCCCCTCCCTGGAGGACGAGTCCTACTTCTGGGGCGCCTCCTCTCGGATTCTCACCGAGATCAAGCGTCACCGCGGGCTGTCGGTCACCCCGGCGCGCACCGGCCCCATCTCGGATGTGCTGTACTCGGCGGCCGGCAACTCCGGTGACATGCTCTGGTACAAGTACGGGATCTACGCCTGGAACTTCGAGGTCGGAACGACGTTCCAGCCCCCGTTCAGCAACGAGAACCCCACTGGTGCCTCTGCTCACGCGGAGTCGCAGGAGTTCGCCAACGGGCTCGTCGAGCTCTTCCGGGTCGCTTACGACTTCGACAAGGACAAGAAGAAGCCGTCCAGCTCGGTCGTGACCTCGAGCAGCAGCGAGGCGGGCATGGTTGACCTGATGTTCGAGGTCTCCGAGCCGGCATCGGTCTTCTACACCCTCGACGGTTCAGCGCCGACCTACGAGTCTGCGATGTATGCCTCCGCCGGCCTCCGCGAGGACGGTGAGACGCTCACCGTCCCCAAGGGCACGAAGGTCCACTGGTTCTCGGTCGACGCCGCCGGCAATGTCGAGAAGAACTACCGCCCTGACGGCAACGGCAAGAACTACAACAAGACCACCATCAAGTAGCACCACAGCACGTAGCACCACAGCAGATCTGGACCGGCCGCGACGATCCTCCTTCCGTCGCGGCCGGTCCCCTGCTCTCAACCTCGTTCAGCCGTGTGGGACGAGTCGCCGTTCAACAACCGCCTCAGGCGAGTCGCCTCTCGCCGGAGTGACCGGACAGATAGCCCGCAGGGTCATCGATGACGGGCCGCAACATCGAGATCGCCGCACCTGAGACCGCCGGCAGACTGTCCACTGCCGCCTCGACCTGATAGTCGTCGCTGTCACCGGCGACCGCCCGGGCACTGAGCGCCGCCACCAGGGCTGGCCGCAGCGCCGAGGCGACCTGTCCGAGCCTCCCCGCCATGATGATCGTGGAGGCGTCGACCAGATTGACCGCGCCGGACAACACCGTGCCCAGCGCTGTCCCAGCTGTGCTGAGCGCCTCCAGTGCAGAGTCCTGTCCGTCAGCTGCCCGCTCGTGAGCATTCTGTCCGTCAGCATTCTGTCCGTCAGCAGTCTGTCCATTACCGGCCTGACCGTCAGCCGCCCGCTCGGCGAGGTCAGCCAGATCCGTCCCCGGTGGCAGACCGGCGCGTTCCAGGAGAGCTCGCGGTCCGGCATACATCTCCAGGCAGCCGCTCGCGCCGCAGGCACAGGTGGGTCCGTCGGTGCGGTAGGGCACGTGGCCGATCGCGCCGGCGAAGCCGTGGGCGTCACTGCGCACCACCCCGTCGGTCACCAGCGCCGCGCCGAGGCCGACGTCACCATAGAGGCAGATGAAGTCCCGGTGGGGCCCGACGACGCCCGGGCGGGGTTCGAGCACGGAGCGTGCCGCGTAGTGAGCCTCGCTCCCCACATCCCAGGGCACGTCCAGACCCAACTCGCCGGCCAGGACCGCCAGATCAAGCTCCTGCCAGGCGAGGTGCGGTGCATGCAGCAGGCGGTGCGCGTCCGTGTCGACCATGCCCGGCAGCGCCAGGGCCGCGCCGACCAGGTGCAGGCCCTTCGGCGCTTCGTCGAGGACTGCTCCCACTCCCTGCCGCAGCACCACGAGGGACTCCTCGGGCTCACATTGCGGGGGGTGCTCTCCCTCCCACTCGGCGACCACCGCACCGCTGAGATCGACCAGTCGGACCGCCACGCGAGCCGAGTTGATCTGCACCCCGAGCGCGCCGACCGTCCCGCGGGCCGCCTCCAGCGGCACCCCGGGTCGTCCGGGGCCGGAAAGCTGTGGAATGCCCTCGTGCACCAGTCGGCCGGCGATCAACTCATCGACCAACCGGGATGCTGTCGAGCGGGTCATCCCGGTCCTGCTGGCCACCCCTGCCCGCGACAGTGGCTCTGTGGCGCTGAGGATTTCGCGCAGGACGACCCTGAGGTTCGTCGCGCGCAGAGTCGCCTGCGTCGCGGTGCTAAGACCCCCCGACAGGGCCGAAAAGCCTTCCATCCATGACACCCTACTCGCGGGTCACGAGTCTGGCCTGGGAGTGACCAGGACGTTGTCCGTCCGCGGCGCCCCCCGGCAGTGCCCCGTCACCACGCATTCGGTATGCCGCGGGGTGGCCTCCGCACGCCAAGCCGCCTCCGTGACGCCACCCTTGTGGCGCAGGAATGGTGGCAGTGCTAGTCGCAGAAGTCGTGCCGGACCTCGCTTGCAAGGACAGGAGCTCGCCGTGGCTGGAGGTCGGAGGCCAGAGACCGTGGGCCAGAGATCGTGGGCCAGAGATCGGGGGTCAGAGATCGGAGGTCGATGGAGGTCCTACTCGGTCGAGAAGTGCTCCTCCCGTCCGAAGGAGGTCGTGATGTCGATTTCGTTGCCCTCGGGGTCGGCGACGGTCCACCAGATGGGGGCCTGGTCACGCACGACGGTGCCACCGGCAGCACGCACTGCCTCAAGTCGGGCGGCGACCTGGTCGTGGGCCAGGAACAGGTCGACGTGAATCCGGTTGCGCTGGGCGCGTCGGGCCTCGTCCGTGGCATCGAGGCCCTGGAGGAAGAACGGCACGTTGAGCTGGCGCGGGTCCACGATGTCGGTGACGCCGTCGCGGGGGTCCTGCTCATAGCCAAGGGCCACGCGCCAGAACTCTCGGACCGCAGGGATGTCGACGGCATCGATGCCGACCTGGACGAAGCGGGGCGCGCTGACGTCTGCGGTCAGGCCCATCCCCCGCGCTGCCTCCTGCACGCGGGCCGCGAGCGCCTCATATCCCTCGGTCATCTCCCAGCGGTCCTTGCCGCTGTCCACGATGACCAGCGGTTGGCCGGTCCCCGTAATGCGCACGTCAATACTCAGCGGTAGGTCGGCCTCGTCGGCGAGCGCAGCGACCGCCTGGACGAGTTGGCCCGCCTGGTCCGGCGAGGTGACCGGATAACAGGCGATCGCCGAGAACACGAGGCGCCAGTCCTCGGTGTCCGGGCCCTGCCACCGGTCGCTGCCGTCCTGCAGGGGCAGCACGTCGACCTCATTGCCCTCCACGTCGGCGACCGTCGCGTAGTAACCGTGATCGTTGACCGTCCCCCTGCTGTCGCGCAGTGCTTCCACGGTGGCCACCGCAATCTCCTGGGACATCACGGAGTCCAGGTGGATCCGGTTGCGCAGCGGCCGCGGGGCATCCTGATCCTGGAACCAGATCGGGGGGTGGCGGTGCAGCGGGTCGAGCAGATCCTCCTCACCGACCGGGTCATAGCCCAGCGCGGCCTGCCAGAAGGGCAGGACGGCCGCCTGATCTATGGTGTCCATCGCCAGCTGGACGTCCTGGAGGACGGTCGGCTCGGCCACCAGACTCAGTTCCTGCGCCGCCGCCGAGATCATCCGCGCCACGTCGACGTGGGCTGACATCAGCCCGTCGTCGCTGGGGCCGAGCGGCAGACGCACCTGCACACCCTGACCTCGGACACTGATCTCGAGTGGCACTCCCTGGACTGGGGCGCTCACCTCGGGCGCCGGGCTGGCAGTGCCCTGTCCTCCTGCTGACGACGCAACACGTTGAGCACGGGCCGCAAACTCGGCACCTGCGGTGTGCGAGTCCGCCCCGAACCAGGCGCCCGCGCCCAGACCCAGCACTCTCCAGTCCCCCGTGCCTTCGGCCTCCTGGAACTGCTTGGCCGTCAGACGCTGGGCTGCGCTCGTGGTGTCGGTCATTCTGCGATCGTCGCACCCGTTGCGGACGATCCGCATCCGCATGGAGGACCAATTCGGATCAGAATGGCGGGGGCTCATCTTCGGTCTGCGACCACGGCGTCTGTGGTGCGCTGCTCGGACCCCGGCCCCCCTCGGTGCTCTTCTCAGAGCTGCCGCCGGTGTCACCATCAACGGCGTCGCTGCCTGTGCCCCGGCCGGCTTCGCTCTCTCCGCCCCCGTCCACGTCCCCGTCCTCGGAGCGGGTGGCACGGTGGCGGTCCATCTCGGCCTGCCGGACGTCGGGGTGGGGACGGTTGCTCCGGCGCCCGTCCCCTGCGACGTGAGCCAGACTCACCAGGTCCCAGCCAAAGTAGTCGTCGTCAGACTCGTCGGCCTCCAGGATGTCCCCGTCGTCGCGATAGGACATCGCCTGGTAGATGGCTGCATTGATGGTTTCCTCGCGGTCAGCACCGCTGTTGATCGCCTCATGGATCTCGGTCGTGGCCGCCGTCAGGAGCTTGGTGTACTGCCGGAAGTCGTGGGCCTTGGTGCGATAGATCCGCCCGAGCATCGTGGTCCACGTGACGTCGCGGTTGGACTCCAGGACCGCGTCCCAGGCCTTCTTGGTCTTCTGATCGTGGTGGGGATCGCACACTGGTTGCCCGTTGGCCTCGCATGTGTGGCCACCTGGCGTGCCGTGCTCCTGCACGTGATCCATCTGTGCCAGCCGCGCTGGTTTGAGACACCCGGGCGCTCGACAGAAGACATCCGAGGCAATGATCTGTGCCCGCATCGCCGCGTCGAATGGGTAGGCCTTGATCGAACGCTCCACGCATCTCCCGCTCGCTGGGTCGGTCAGCAACCGGTAGAGCGTCGAGCCGGGCATCAGCGCCAGCAATCGGACCTCGTCGGGCCTCAGGAACGTGGGGTGCCGCCCGATAACCGCACCGACACCGCCCTGCACCGTTCTGCCGCCGGTCGCGGAGGCGTCGCTGGAAGCGGACACGCCGTTCGCCGGGGAGGCATCGCTCGCCGGGGAGGCACCGCTCGCCGCGGAGGCACCGGCAGAAGGTGGGCAGGGTTCACCTGTCGGACAGAGCTCACCCGTCGACACTGACGCGGAGGCCCTCTGCCTACTCGTGGCACCGCACGTGCACAGACAGGTGCAGGAGCCAGCGGCTCCCCTCGCATCCGAGTTCTGCAAAGAGTCTGAGCTCCGGAAGGAGTCTGAGTTCAGGAAGGAGGCGGGGATCGGCTCACCGGACTCTGTCGTGGGGGTCGCCCCCTGGCCGACAGTGGCGGCAGCACCCCCGAGGTCGACTCCGAGCAAGGTCTCGAGGGACACGATGACGTTGAGCTCCGCGGCCGGCAGTCCCTCCAGGACCTTCTTGAGCTGCAGGGACTGCTCGACCGTGATCAGGTTGGGGTCGTCAGGCAGGGAGTCCATGTCCAGGGTGCCGTGGAGCAACAGGGCCGTCACAATCGCAGTGCGCAGCTCCCGCAGAGTCTCGGGAGCACCAGCCTTGCGGGCAGAGCGAGCAGCCCGCTCGACACGGTCAGCGATCGCCGCGGCCTGCAGCGGTGAGCAGCCCAGCGTCACCACCGCCGTGCCGATCTCGTCCAGAACGGCGCGCACATCCTTGTTGGCCTTTGCCCGGTCTCGTGCCTCCTGCTTCGCCTGCTCGTCGCGGGAGTTGACCTTGGCTACCTCGCGCTCCAGCGCCCGGTTGAACTTGCTGCCATGCCAGGGACCACCGAGCCACGAGTCTGAGGAGTCCAGGCGTTCGGTCACCGAGGTCTCGGGATCGTTGCCGAAGAGTCCGTTGGCGATCGCGGCCGCGTCTTCGTGGGCCAGCCCGCGGGACTCGCGGTAACACCGACGGACATAACGCCAGGACGACTCGCCGCTCATCATCGAGCTGAGCATGGGCCCAGCGACCGCGACCGGCGTGTTGGCTGCGGCGACCAGGTCAGTGACCTCGCCCGGGACCCAACCGATGGCGGCCTCAATCTCCTTGCGCGTCTGGGACTTGGCACTCTTGCGCAGCGCCTCGCGCTGACTGTTGTTTAGGTCATCGGTGGACTCTGCGCCCTTCTCACGCAGGAGGAGGGCTGCTCGCGAGGCAGTCAGTTGGCGGGTCGCCGAGAACAACACCCCGTCGAGCTTGTTGGAGACCTTGTTGACCGACTCCACGACGCCGAGCAGAGCCTTGGAGCGCGCCAGGTCGCTCGGATCCTGACGCCGCTCCGTCGTCGGCGGCAGCGCGTCAGCCGGGAACTCTGCTCCGCTCGGCACACCCTCTGTCTTGGCGCCCGTCGCCCAGTCACGCTGCTGCACGGTCGCGCAGGCCAGGACGACGTCGACCAGTGAGTCAGCAAGGTCCCCGACGCCCATCCGCTGCATGGCGGTCCGCAGTGCAGCCTTGGCCCGGTCCGCGAAGATCGATGAGGACGGCTCGAAAACCAGCTCCCCCATCGGCCAGTACTTCGCCACCCGCAGATGAGCCTGCTCCGGGTCACGCATGCGGCGGACAGCCTTGGGAGGCAGCCTCGTGTCGAGGTGCATCTCCAACACACTTGTCGTCACGTCGCGCCTCCTCCCGGGCTCCCCATCTACCACAAGATTAGCACATTTGTTCGATTAACGGAAGGTCTGTCCACACCCGCGTGCCGCGACGCCTCACCACCAGACGCAGACAGCACGCCCAGGCCGATGGCCATGGTGGCCGCGTAGCACCACTACGTCTGCTGCGTCGCCGTCGCGCTCACCCGACAGTCAACACACCAGTAGCAGTAGAGGATCCCCTCCGTGAACGCCCCCCAGCCAGGGCCCTCCACAAACGGGGTCGCACCATCAAACTGCGCCAGCAGCGGCATGGTGAGCCCACAGCCGGGGCACTCCGGGTGGCGGGCACCCTGGATCCAGGTGCCCTCCCCACCAAGACGATTCAGATTTTGCATGTCGTTGGCCTGCGCCCAGTCCTGGAACTGCCACCGGGCCGGCGTGCGGTGCACAGCCACCTTCATCACCGGCAGCGCGGAGGGCAAGGGATGCGTCGGCATACTGCTCCAGGGATCACCACTCCCCGCCTCCACCCGAGGCGCCCGCGCCAGCGAGCGCGGCGGCCCAGCATCCCGGTGCTCAAAGAACTGCTCACCCCACAGGCAGTCGAACCGCCCGCAGGTCACCAGCAGCGACGGCAGCTCCACCTCACCCAGTGCAGGCAGTGCGCTGAGTTCGAGCAGCACGTGCAGCGGCCCCCCGCACGTCGCACACTCCCCCGGCGCCTCCCCGCCGATCGCCGCGGTGCCCACCGGCTCGCCCCGTGGCGCCCAGGTGGGGGTGCGGGTCGGGAGGGACACGGCATACAACGCCCGTGCCGTGACCGCCTCCTCGGGCAGGACCAGGTGGTGGGCGGGCAGCAGGACCAGCGAGCGCTCACCGGCGCGGGACTCGCTGCCCAGCTCGAAGTAGGGATCAGCCGCACGCATCGCCTCCGCGTGCTCGCGCATCAGCTCCGGGACCTGCAGCCCCAGCAGGATGCCCAGGTCGGAGGCGAGCTCGGCGGGCAGCCGCGCGATCACCGCCTCGACCAGCTGTGGCAGATCCTCGTCCGGCACGAGGTCAAGTGCGGCGACAGTGATCGAGACCCACAGCTCCGTGCCGTCGCGCAGTGCGTCGAGCAGCACGTCCAGCGCCCGACGCGGGTCCTCGACCAGACGCAACCACGACGCCTGGCCCCAATCGCGCTCGACCATGCGCGCTCCCTCCAGCTGACCCCCCGTCACGGCACGGAGAGTTGCAGGACAGTGTGCACCAGAGCAGGGACTTTTGGGAGCGTTCTTGGCGACTTTCTTTTCGTATGCCGTGGGGCCGGCCATCCGCCCGTGACCAGGCACTGTGTGGGCCAACCCCGAGCGTGGACCCAGCCGGGCAGACAAGGGGCTGGACCGACGGGCACGGCGCTGACAAGATCTGCCCTCAAGGAGGCGCGATGACTGACTGGATCGTGCGGCGGTGGCCTCGTTATGGGCACGAGCGGCACTATGCCGAGACGGCCGGTGGCACACCGCTGGGCTCCCGGCCCGACGACTCCAGAGACACCACCAGCGTTCCTCGATACGTCGGCAGAGCCTTCTTCACCGGGCCATTGGACGAGGGTTCGGGCGTGCTGCTCATCTCGATCCGCCCTGAGTTTCAGCCTGCCCGCGTCGTCCTCACCATGAGCACGCAGTATCGGACGCCACCGTTGCCAGCGCCGCCTTGGTGCCATGGGCGAGCACCGGCGTCAGGCCACGTCCTCCGGCGGCAGCAACCTCACAACCCCACCGAACCGGCCGGTGACCCCGTCCCGCCGGTGGGAGAACAGGTCCTCGTCCTCCCTGGTGCAGCCGGGCAGCCAGGTCACCGAGACACCCGCGGCCTGCAACTGGTCCACCACCCCAGCGGCGACATCGATCGCCGGCGTGCCGGTGCTGGAGACGGAGTATGCCGCCGGGCTGGCCTCCGCAGCCGCCTCCCGTAAGTCGGCCGGGACCTCATAGCATCGAGGACAGACCGATGGGCCAACGACCGCTTCCAGATTCTTCGCCCCGCGTTCTCGGAGGGCACTCACTGCGGTGTCTACGACTCCGGTGGTGAAGCCGACCCTGCCTGCGTGCACAGCGGCCACCAGCCCCTCCGTGCGGTCGAGGAGGAGGACCGGCGTGCAGTCGGCGACGAGGACGACGAGAGCCACGTCGGGGTCGTCGGTGATCACGATGTCGGCGTCGCGCCCGTTGCCGTCTCTCTGGCGGTCCACGGTGGCGATGTCGCACCCGTGCACCTGCCGCATGAAGCGCAGGTCCGCAACGTCCAGGTCAAACGCCTCGGCAACTCGAGAACGGTTGCGGGACACGGCCTCCAGATCGTCACCGACGTGGGCGCCTAGGTTCAGCCTGGAATACGACTCGAGGCTGACGCCTCCCGCTCGATCGGTGATCGCCCAGTCCACGCCATACCGCGGGCCGACTCCTGGCTCCCGCTCACGCCACCTGAACACGCCCGCAGCCTACCGAGACACCGACGTATCCCTCTCCCAAGATCCGCGTGTGGCGTCGACGGGAGGTCCTTGGAGGGATTGTACGCACAGGCGAAGGCCCACAACCGGGCGGTCGTGGGCCTTCGCATGTCGTGCACTAACTCTTGCCGGCGCTCTACGCAAGCTTCATCAGGTTTCGTGTCACTTGAGGAAGTCGGGCACGTCCAGGTCGTCGGAGTCGTCGAACGTCACCGGACGCGGCTGACGGGGCGGCTGCTGCGGCTGACCCTGCGGACGCGGCTGTCCCTGTGCCGGAGCGGAACTGGGCTGACCCTGGGGCGCCTGCGCGGGGCGCTGCTGCGGCTGTCCCTGAGGCTGGCCCCCACCG
Source organism: Ornithinimicrobium ciconiae (assembly GCF_007197575.1). Lineage (NCBI taxonomy): Bacteria > Bacillati > Actinomycetota > Actinomycetes > Micrococcales > Ornithinimicrobiaceae > Ornithinimicrobium > Ornithinimicrobium ciconiae. Next base: position 1,782,732 of record NZ_CP041616.1, on the reverse strand, counting down.
GGAGCACCCTGCTGCGGCGGACGCGCCGGCTGCCCCTGAGGTGCCTGCGCGGGACGCTGTTGCTGCTGTCCACCCTGCTGCTGCGGCTGAGCCTGCTGGGCCGGCGGACGGTTGGTCCCGCCAGCCTGCACCTGGCCGAGAGCTCGCTCGTCAGAGCGCTGCATCGGCGCTCCTCCATCGAAGCCAGCGGCGATGACCGTGACCCGGACCTCGTCTCCGAGGGAGTCGTCGATGACCGCACCGAAGATGATGTTGGCCTCGGGGTGAGCTGCCTCCTGCACCAAGCGGGCGGCTTCGTTGATCTCAAACAGACCAAGGTCGGAACCACCCTGGATCGAGAGCAGGACACCGTGCGCGCCCTCGATGGAGGCCTCCAGCAGCGGCGAGGAGATTGCGAGCTCGGCGGCCTGGACGGCGCGGTCCTCGCCGCGGGCTGAGCCGATGCCCATGAGGGCCGAGCCAGCGCCCTGCATGACCGACTTGACGTCGGCGAAGTCGAGGTTGATCAGACCCGGTGTGGTGATCAGGTCAGTGATTCCCTGGACACCGGAGAGCAGCACCTGGTCGGCGGAGCGGAAGGCATCCAGCATCGAGACCTGGCGGTCGGAGATCGACAGCAGCCGGTCGTTGGGGATGACGATCAGGGTGTCGACCTCCTCACGGAGGCTGCCGATGCCGGTCTCGGCCTGGTTGGCCCGGCGACGACCCTCGAAGGTGAACGGACGGGTGACCACACCGATGGTCAGCGCGCCGAGGCTCTTGGCGATCTTGGCCACGACCGGTGCGCCACCGGTGCCGGTGCCGCCGCCCTCGCCTGCCGTCACGAAGACCATGTCGGCGCCGCGCAGGGCCTCTTCGATCTCCTCCATGTGGTCCTCGGCGGCGCGACGGCCCACCTCCGGATCCGCACCTGCGCCGAGACCGCGGGTCAGCTCACGACCCACGTCGAGCTTGACGTCGGCATCGCTCATCAGGAGCGCCTGGGCGTCGGTGTTGATGGCGATGAACTCAACGCCCTTGAGACCGACATCGATCATCCGGTTGATGGCGTTGACGCCACCGCCGCCGATGCCCACGACCTTGATGACGGCCAGGTAGTTTTGCGCAGAGGACACAGGTGGACCCTTCCTAAATTGCCCTGCAGGGGGTTGTTACTTCTGTGCGAGCATACGTCCTCACCCCGCACACGCCCAGCCCGTTACACCTCAAGTTGAGGTCAAACGATCTCAGGGTTCCCTCATTCGGTCGGTTCGGCAGTCTGCAGACCGGTCACAACAGGCGTGGACGGTGTGCTCAGGTCGATCACGAGAGGCTCTTCGCCCGCCTCCACAACGTCCTCGTCGTCTTCTGTGCCACTCTCCAGGCCGGTGTCAAAGCCGGGGTCCAGGCCGTCCTGCGCCAGCAGTCCCTCGAGCACGCGCCCCTTGAGCTCGGCGTTGGCGCCGTCGCCCCAGATGACCTCGATGGCGCCCACGGTGAACGTGATCTGGCCACCGTCGCGCAGGCGGAGCCCCTCGGCGTGGTCGGCCACCGTGGCCGGCAGCGCGGCGGGCACGGCCTGCAGCGCCCGGAGGTCCTCGGGGTCCACGTCGCCCTTGGGGCCTCGCGCCACGGGCACCTCCGCGGGGGCCTCGGCGACCGTGTCATAGATGACGCCCTCGGCGTCGACGAGGTACAGGCCCTGCACGCCGCTCTGGTTGAGGACCAGCGCCGGCTCCCGCAACCTCAGGTCGAGGGTGATGGTCGAGGGCCACGAGCGGCCCACGTCGACTGAGGCGATGCGCAGATCCTCGAGCACCTGGCTCTCCAGGTGCTCGGTGCTGACTCGTGCCATCGGTCGACCCGTGTGCTGTGCGGCCAGGTCGTGGGCGCCGTCGGCGATCTCCCCGTTGGCACCGGTGACGGTGACGTCCTCGACGGCAAAGACCGTGGAGAAGCCGAACAGATAGATCACTCCGCCCACCAGTGCGGCGATGAGCGCCAGCACGCCGGCCAGACGCCAGGGACGGCGGCGCACCTCGGCGGCTCGCTGCCGTAGTTTGGGATGGGCCGTGCCCGAGCGTCGGGAGCCGAAGCGGAAGCGGGACGTCTTGGTGCTCGCGGCTTTCTGCTCGGTCGCCCGGGTGGACTTCTTGGGAGCGGTCTTCACGGTCTCCTTCATGTCAACCTCTCCTCGAGGTCGCGGTCTGCGCCGGTGACTGCAGCGAGGCGGGCCAGCAGCGGAGCGCCCAGCTCGGTGATGTCGCCAGCCCCGACGAGCAGCAGCAGGTCCCCCGGCCTGGCCAGGTCTGCCACGTGGGCCACCACCTGATCCCGGTCGGCGACATAGTGCACCTCGGGACCTCGGACGAGGTCGGCGATGGTGGCACCGCTGATGCCCTCCAGCGGGTCCTCCCGGGCGGCATAGACGTCCATCAGCACCACGACGTCGGCGGCCGAGAGCCCCTCGGCGAAGTCGCGGGCAAAGTCGCGGGTGCGGGTGAACAGGTGTGGCTGAAAGACCACGACCAACCTGCGTGCGGGCGCAGCGGGGACGTCCGTGACAGCGGCAGCGATGCCGGTGGGAGCGGTCGAGTCGGTGGCGCCCGCGTCGTCGCCCGCGTCGTCGCCCGCGTCGTCGCTCGCGTCGACGAGCCCGCGCCCGGCGCGGACCACGGCAGCGACCTTGTCGGGGTTGTGGGCATAGTCGTCGACGATCCGGACGCCGCCGGCCTCACCGACCAGCTCGAACCGGCGATGGGTCCCCGGATAGACCGCCAGGCCGGCCAGGACGGCGTCCAGGCCCTGCCCCAGTCCGGCCGTCGCCGCCACCAGTGCGGCCGCGGCGTTGGCCAGGTTGTGCGCCCCCGGCATGGGCACGGTGAGGGTGCGGGTCGTGCCGGCCGAGACGTCGCCGACGTCCCGCTGCCAGGTGAGCTGCGCGGTCGCGGTCATCGCGTCCGGCGCCAGGTCGCCCAGGCGCACGTCGGCGGCCTCGGACGTCCCGAAGGTCACCACCGCTCCCCCGGCAGCCCGGTGCCTGTCCGCCAGTGCCACCGCCCCCGGATCGTCGGCGGCCGCCACCAGCAGCCCGCCCGGGCGGATGGTGGCGGCGAAGGTGGCGAAGGTGGCCTCGATCGTGGCCAGGTCGCCATAGAAGTCGAGATGGTCGGCCTTGATGTTGGTCACCACGGCCACCTGCGGGCGATAGGTCAGGAACGACCCGTCGCTCTCGTCCGCCTCGATGACGAACGGTCCGCTGCCCGGTGCCGCGTTGGTGCCCCGCCCGCTGGGGGTGGTCAGCTCCGAGCCCAGGACGTAGGCCGGATCCGCCCCACTGTGCTGCAGTGCGGTCGTCAGCATGCCACTGGTCGTCGTCTTGCCGTTGGCCCCAGCCACGGCCACAGCCGAGCGGCCCGGCAGCAGCGCGGCGATGCCCTGAGCCCGGTGCAGCACCCGCAGGCCGCGCTCCCGGGCGGCAGCCAGCTCCGGGTTGGTCTCCCGGATCGCCGAGGAGATCACCACGGTCTGCACGTCGGCGCCGAGGTTGTCAGCGCGCTGACCCACGAAGACCGTCGCCCCCTCGGCCTCCAGGGCCCGCAGCGTGGCGCTGTCGCGGGCGTCGGAGCCGGACACGCTCACCCCGGCGGCCAGGAAGAGCCGGGCGACGCCCGACATGCCGGCGCCCCCGATCGCGATGAAGTGGACGGCTCCGAGCTGGTGCACCGGTGGCACCGGGGCGGTGAAGTCGAAGCGGTCGTTGACCCCGGCCGTCATGCCGTGGGGCTCCCCGTCGGCGCGCCCCCGGCGGCGCCTGCGTCATGGCCAGCGGCCGCGAGCACCATCGTGGCCAGCACCTCGGCCGCGTCCCGGTTGCCCATCACCGCGGCCTCATCGGCCATCAGGGCGAGCCGGTCCCGGTCGGCCAGCAGCGGCAGCACGCTCTCGCGCACCCACTGTGGGGTGACATCGCCGTCGTCGACGAGGATCCCGCCGCCCGCAGCCACCACATCCTGGGCGTTGAGGCGCTGCTCCCCGTTGCCGATCGGCAGCGGCACATAGATCGCCGGCACCCCGACGGCCGTCAGTTCACAGACCGTGCCGGCCCCGGCGCGGCCCACGGCCAGTTCGGCCACGGCATACGCCAGGTCCATCCGGTCGGTGTAGTCGCGGGCGACATAGGGGCACTGCTCGTCCGGCTCGACGTGCACGGGCTTGCCGGCACCGGTCAGGTGCAGCACCTGCACCCCGGCGGCCCGCAGGTCCGGCGCCGCGGCCGGGAAGCTGTCGTTGAGCCGCTGCGCCCCGAGCGAGCCGCCAAAGACCAGCAGGGTGGTGCGGTCCCCGCGCAGCCCGAAGTGCTCCAGGGCCTCGCCGCGCAGCGCACCCCGGTCCAGGTCGGTGATCTCCGCGCGCATCGGCAGCCCGATCACCTCCGCACCCCGCAGCGGGGTGCTGGCAAAGGTGGTCGCCACGTGCTCGGTGAACCGCGCACCGAGTCGGTTGGCCAGGCCGGGGCGGGCGTTGCCCTCGTGGATCACCAGGGGGGTCTTGGTGCGCCGTGCGGCGAGGTATGCCGGGGTGGCCACGTAGCCGCCGAAGCCCACCACCACATCGGCACCGACCTCGCGGAGCACGTCGGTTGCGGTGGTGATCGCCGCGCGCATCGAGCCGGGGAACTTCAGCGCAGCCGCGTTGGGGCGGCGCGGGAAGGGCACCTTGGGCAGGAACCTGAGGTCATAGCCGCGCTCGGGCACCAGGCGAGCCTCCAGGCCCTCCTCCGTGCCGAGCACCGTGATCCGCACGTCCGGCACCAGCGCCCGCAGGACGTCGGCGGTGGCCAGCAACGGGTTGACGTGGCCTGCCGAGCCACCACCGGCGAGCACCACGGACAGCGATGCTGGTCCGGTCGCGGTGGGTGGGTGCTGTGCGGACTCGGAGAGAGGGTCGGTCGAGTTGTTCATGAGGAGCAGCTCCGATCAGCGTCGCCGGAGCCGGGGAGCCGGCACCACTGCCAGGGTACGCCGCAGCATCGAGGGCTTGGCTGCCAACGACTCCGAGCAGCCCGGCAGGGAGCGGGCCAGCGACAGCAGGATGCCCACGCCGATCAGGGCCGCCACCAGGGCCGAGCCACCGGAGGAGACCAGCGGCAGCGGCACACCGATGATCGGCAGCATGCCGATGACCGAGCCGATGTTGAGCATCGCCTGGGCGACGAGCCAGACCATGATGCCGCAGGCCGCGATGCGCACGAAGTAGTCGGTGCTGGTCACCACGATGCGGTAGCAGGCGTAGGCGATGACCACGAACAGCGCCATCACGGTCAGGGTGCCGGGCAGGCCGAGCTCCTCGCCGATGATCGCCAGGATGAAGTCGTTGTGCGGCTCGGGCAGCAGGCCCCACTTCTCGCGGCTGCCGCCCAGGCCCAGGCCCCACCAGCCACCGTCGGCCAGCGCATACTCCGCGTGCACCTTCTGGAAGCAGCCCTTGACGTCGGGGTTGACGCAGATGTCACCGATCCAAGCCTGGATGCGCTCCATCCGGTTGGCGCTGCCCGCGGCCAGATAGGCCGCGCCGACTCCGGCCAGAGCCGCGACGCCGACGAACCAGCGGGCCTGCACGCCGGCACCAAAGAGCATGCCGCCGGTGATGGCGACCAGGATCAGCACCGTGCCCAGGTCGTTGCCGAGCAGGACGAGGGCGATCAGGGTGCCCGCGGCGGGGATCACGAACGGGATCAGCACGTGGCTGATCCGGCCGAGCACCTTGCGCTTCTTGGCCAGGATGGTGGCGCCGAAGACGACCAGTGCGACCTTGCCGAACTCCGACGGCTGCACGGACATGCCGGCGATGGCGATCCAGTTGCGGTTGCCCTGGAAGGGCACGCCGAGCGGGGTGAAGACCAGGGACTGCAGGCCGATCGCGGCGAGCATGCCCCAGGGGGCGAGCCACTTCCAGACGCGCACCGGGATGCGGCTGGCGATCAGCAGGAGCACGACGCCGGCCCCGGCAAACATGGCCTGCTGGAGGAAGACCTTGTAGGAGCTGCCGTCCTGCTGGAAGGAGCTGACGCTGCTGGCCGACAGGACCATGACCAGGCCGATCGCGACCAGCAGCCCGGTCGCACCGAGGATCAGATAGTAGGGCGCCACGGGTGAGCGCAGCCGCGCGCCGAACTCGGCGAGCGCCGATTCCTGCCCCTGCTCCTCCCGGCGGATGGGCCAGGTGGTCATGACCGGTCCCCGGTCGACCTCCGCTGCACCGCTTCGGTGAAGGCGTCACCCCGGGCCCCGTAGTTGACGAACATGTCCAGGGAGGCGGCCGCCGGCGCCAGCAGCACCACGTCACCCGGCGCGGCCATGGTCACGGCAGCCTCAAGCGCCTCATCCATCACAGCAGTCACATCTGTAGTGTCTCCGCTGGGCACCTCCACGACGGGGACGTCGGGCGCGTGTCGGGCCAGCGCGGCCGCGATCAGCGCCCGGTCCTGGCCCAACAGCACGGCACCGCGCAGCCGCCCGGCCGCCCCGGCCACGAGGGCATCGACGTCGGCACCCTTGAGCTGACCACCGGCGATCCACACGATGTGCGCATAGGCGCTCAGCGAGGCCGCGGCGGCGTGTGGGTTGGTCGCCTTCGAGTCGTTGACGAAGCGCACCCCGTCCACCGGCTCCAGCTCGGTGATCCGGTGCTCGGCGGGACGAAACTCGCGCAGCCCGCGCTGGACGGCGGCCGAGGTCACGCCATAGGCCCGGGCCAGGGCGGCCGCGGCGAGGGCGTCGGCGACCAGGTGTGGCGGCGGGGCCAGGCTCTCGTCCCCACCGGTCAGGTCGCGCAGGGTGGCCAGCTCGGCCGCCGAGCTCGTGCGCTCGGCGACGAAGGCCCGGTCGGCCAGCACGTCATCGACCACACCGAGCATCGACAGGTTGGGGGTGCCCAGGGTAAACCCGATCGCCCGGCAGCCCTCGATGACGTCGGCCTCCTCGACCATCGCCTCGGTCGCCGGGTCCTCCACGTTGTAGACGCAGGCCACCTGGGTGTGCTCATAGATCTTGGCCTTGGCCGCGGCATAGGCCCCCTCGCCGCCGTGCCAGTCCAGGTGGTCCGGTGCCACGTTGAGCACGCAGGAGGCCATCGCCGAGATCGACTCCGACCAGTGCAGCTGAAAGCTGGACAGCTCCACGGCCAGCACGTCATAGGGCTCAGGGTCGAGCAGTGCCTCGATGATCGGGGTGCCGACATTGCCGACGGCCAGGGCGCGCAGCCCGTCGGCGCGCAGGATCGCCTCCAGCATCTGCACGGTGGTGGTCTTGCCGTTGGTGCCGGTCACCGTCAGCCACGGGGCGGCGCCGGTGGCCGGTCGCATCCGCCAGGCCAGCTCCACCTCCCCCCAGATCGGTATGCCGTCCCGCCCGGCCTCGGTCAGCACCGGGTGGTCGGGGCGCCAGCCGGGCGAGGTGACGACCAGGTCAACTGGCCCGTCGGCATACGTCGGAAGGTCGGTGACGTGCTCGGGGCCAAGGCGCACGTCGGCGTCCAGGATGTCCAGGATGCGGGCCCGCTCCGACTGCTCGGTGGTGCCATTGCCGGCGTCGACTACGATGACCCGGGCCCCGCGCTCGAGCAGCGCGTCGGCCGCGGCGAAACCGCTGATGCCCAGGCCGGTCACCACGACCCGCAGCCCGGACCAGTCGGCGTCCCGGTGGGTGAGGGAGGCGAGCCGGCCCCCGCCTGCGTCGCTCTGACTCGTCACAGCGAGACCACCCACTCTGCATAGAAGATGCCCAGGCCGGCGGCCACGCACAGGCCCTGGATGATCCAGAAGCGGACCACGATGGTCACCTCGTGCCACCCCAGCAGCTCGAAGTGGTGATGCAGCGGCGCCATCCGGAAGACGCGTTTGCCGGTCATCTTGAACGAGGCCACCTGGATGATCACCGACATCGTGACGATCACAAACAGCCCGCCGAGGAAGATCATCAGCAGCTGGGTGTGGGTGGTGATCGCCAGGCCGGCGAGGGCGCCGCCCAGGGCCAGCGAGCCGGTGTCGCCCATGAAGATCTTGGCCGGCGAGGCGTTCCACCACAGGAAGCCGAAGCAGGCGCCGGCGATGCAGGCGGCGACGACGGCCAGATCGTGGGCGTCGCGCACGTCATAACAGTTCGGACCCGGGATGACCTGACAGTTCTGGTTGAACTGCCAGATGCCGATCAGGACATAGCCGCCGAAGGCCATCACCGAGGCACCGGTGGCCAACCCGTCGAGCCCGTCGACCAGGTTCACCCCGTTGGAGGCCCCGGCGATCATGATGTTGGCCCAGATGACGAACGCGATCAGGGCGCCGACCGTGCCGAAGACCGCGAAGTCCAGGGGCAGGTCGCGCACGAAGCTGACGGCGGTGCTGGCCGGGGTGCGGAAGGCGTCGCCGGGGAACTGCAGGGCCATCACCGCGAAGGCGACGGCGACCACCGTCTGCCCGATGAGCTTCTCGTGGGAGCGCAACCCCAGGCTGCGCTCCTTGGAGATCTTGGTGAAGTCGTCGGCGAAGCCGACCAGGCCCATCCCGGTCATCAGGAAGAGCACGAGCAGTCCGCTGATGCTCATCGTGTTGCCGCCGAAGTCCATCAGCCCGGCCGCCGAGATCAGCTGCAGCAGCAGGTGCGCCCCGAAGTAGCCAATCAGCGCTGCACCGATGATCACCGCACCACCCATCGTGGGCGTGCCACGCTTGGTGTGGTGGCTGGTCGGGCCGTCGTCGCGGATGAACTGGCCATACTGCCGGCGCACCAGGAACCTGATGAACAGCGGCGTGCCGACCAGGGCCACGATCATGGCGATGCCGGCGGCCAGGACGAGGGTGACCATCAGGCAGGGTCCTCCCCGACCAGCGCGTCGCCGAGGAAGCGCAGCCCGGAGTCGCGGCTGGACTTCAGCAGGGCGATGTCGCCGGACTCGAGGATGGACTCGAGCAGCTCGCGGGCCTCGTCGGTGTCGGCGCAGGTGTGCGTATGCCGGCCACCCGCCGCCTCGAAGCCGGTCGCCACCGCGGCGGCATCCGGTCCGATGGCCACGACCCGGTCGATGCCCAGGCTGGCCGCGAGCTCACCGACGGCACGGTGCTCACGCTCGGAGTCCTCCCCCAGCTCGCGCATCGCCCCGATGACGGCGACGGTCCGACCGGCTCCGCGCATCACCGCCAGGGAGCGCAGGGCGGCCCGCATCGAGTCCGGATTGGCGTTGTAGGCGTCGTTGACGATCGTCACGCCGTCGGCCCGCTCGTGGACCTCCATCCGCCACCGGCTGACCGCACCGGCCTCGCCCAGGGCGGCGGCGATTTCCTCGACGGACAGGCCCAGCTCGTGGGCGACCGCGGCGACGGCCAGGGCGTTGCCGACGTGGTGCGGGCCGTGCAGTCGCAGCGCGACGGGCACCGGCCGCTCCCCCGGGACCACCAGGGTGAAGCTGGCCTGTCCGCGCACGTTGATCTCGACGTCGTCGGCGCGCACGTCGGCGTCCGGGCTCAGCCCGACGGTCTGGACGCGCGCGGAGCTCTGCTCGGCCATCGCCACGACCACCGGGTCGTCGGCGTTGAGGACGGCCAGGCCGTCGGCGGGCAGCGCCCGGATCAGCTCGGCCTTGGTGTGGGCGATCGCCTCGCGGCTGCCGAACTCACCCAGGTGGGCGGTGCCGACGTTGAGGACCACGCCGATGCGCGGCGGGGCCACCGCGGTGAGGAACTCGATGTGACCGACGCCGGAGGCGCCCATCTCAGCAACCAGATACTGCGTGCTCTCGGTCAGCCGGCACACGGTCAGCGGCACCCCGACCTCGGAGTTGTAGGACGCGATCGGGGCGATCGTCTCCCCCAGGTGGGCGATGACCTGCGCGGCGAGGTCCTTGGTGGAGGTCTTGCCCGAGGAGCCGGTGATGCCCACGATCTGCAGTCCCCCGGCGGCCGTGCAGCGGTCGACGACCTCGCGGCCCAGTGCCGCGAAGCCGTCGGTGGTGTCGGTGACCACGACGCACGGCAGCCCGTCCACGACCCGTTCGGTGAGCGCGGCGACGGCACCGTTGGCGGCAGCCGCCGCGACGTAGGCGTGACCGTCGGCGTGCTCACCGCGGCGTGCGACATACAGGCTCCCGGCCTGCGCCTCGCGAGAGTCGGTCACGACGGTGGCGGTGATGCGGGTGTCGGCGGCCTGCGGTGGGTGCACCTGCCCGTGCGTTGCCTCGGCGATCTCGCCGAGTGACAACTCGATCACTGAGGCGTCCCTTCGTCTCGGATAGCAATGTCGCCCAGTGTGGCACCAGGACCGACATCCCTGGGTGCCGGAGCGTCGGGATCATAGTCCAGCTTGACGTCCGGGGACTCGGTCGTGCTGGGCTGCACGCCCCGTGAGGTCAGGCCGTAGCGCATGATCTCGGAGAAGACGGGGCCGGCCAACTCGCCGCCCCACTTGCCCTGCGTCGGTCGCTGCATGACGACGGCGACCACGAGCTCGGGGTCGTCCGCCGGCGCGAAGCCGATGAATCCTGAGGTCACCCCGGAGTAGCGGCCCTTGTCCTGGTCATAGCGGTCCGCGGTGGAGGTCTTGCCCGCCACCCGGTAACCCTCGACGGCGGCCTTGCGGGCAGTGCCCTCCTCGCTGGGGACGTACTCCATGATCGAGGTCAGCTCGGCGGCAGTCTCCTCGGAGATCACCCGGTCGCTGTCGGCGGAGCCCTCCGCGACATAGCGTCCGCCCTCCTCGGTGGTGCCCTTGATGATCTTGGGGTCGCAGTGCACGCCGCCGCTGGCGACGGTCTGGAAGACGCCGATCTGCTGGATCATCGTGCTGGCCAGGCCCTGCCCGAAGTACATCGTGTACTTGCTGGTCACGCTCCAGTCCTCGACCTTGGGGACCGAGCCGGCGGACTGGCCGGGGAAGCCCAACGTCGCGGCGTTGCCCATGCCGAAGTCGCGCATGTACTGGTAGAAGACCTCGTCCGGGAGGTGCTCGGCATACATGATCGTGCCCATGTTGGAGGAGGTGGCGAGGATCCCGGCGAAGGTGAGGTAGGGGGTGTCCGGGTCGTGGGAGTCCTTGAAGCGGGTGCCGCCGCGGGGCAGCCGGTCGGGGACCACGAACGGGGTCTCGACGTCGACGATCTCCTCCTCCAGCGCCGCGGCAGCGGTGATCACCTTGGACGTCGAGCCCGGCTCGTAGACATCCTCGAAGAGCGGGTTGCGCAGGCTCTCGGAGGTCTGCTGCGCCTCCGCGGGGTCGAAGGCTGGGTAGGTCGCGGCGGCGAGGATCTCGCAGGTGTTGGCGTCCAGGACCATGGCCGATCCGGACAGCGAGCCGTTGCGGCGCACCTCGGTGGCGACCGCGTTGTAGGCCACGAACTGCAGATCGCTGTCGATCGTGAGGTGGACGTCCTCGCCCGGCACGGCCGGGACCTCGCTGCTGGTGCCGGTGGTGATGATCTCGCCGCGGCCCCCGAGCTCGTAGGTCATGGTGCCGGGCTTGCCGTTGAGCCGCTCGTCAAACATCAGCTCGATGCCGTTGGCGGGCAGCCCGCTGGAGCCCACCCAGCCGACCAGCGGGGCCAGGGAGGAGCCGAGGGGGTAGGTGCGCTTGTTGAACGGCTCGGAGTAGATGCCGGGGATGCCCAGCGCCTGGACCTTCTGCCAGGTCAGCGGCGAGACGTCCTTGACCAGCGGGGTCCAGCGGGCACCGTGCTTGTCCGTCAGGATCTGCTCGAGCTCCTCGGCGCTGGCGCCGGTGACCTCGGCGATCTCCTCGGCGGCCCCCGCATAGCCGACCTCGGTGCGCTCGCCGTCGATGCGCTTGGTGTACGTCACCACGGCGGTGGGGTCGGCGACGATGTCGCGCCGCTCGACCGACTCGGCCAGCGCCACGCCCTTGGCGTCATAGATGGTGCCGCGGGAGGCGGGGATGGTGACCTCGTGCAGGCGCCGGTCGATCGCGGCGGCCGAGACGCTCTCGGCCTCCAGTCCCTGCAGCTTGACCAGCTGGGCGGCGAAGAGGCTGAAGACGACCAGGATGCCGAACAGCATGATGCGCATCCGGCGCTGCGGGTGCACCACGCCTCGGGTGCCTCGGGGGGTCAGGGGTCGACGGTCGTTGGGTCGACGGTCGTTGGGTCGGCGAGTGGCCATGCTGCTCAACCTCCCTGGACTGCTCCCTCGATGCTCCGTTCGATGCGCTTGACCTCGGGGTCGGCCTTGGTCACGAACGGTGTGACCACGGTAAAGCTGTCCTGGGCGTCCACCGACGCCGCCACGCCGAGAACCGTGTTGTCGGACAGCCGCAGCACGGCCGTCGACGGCGAGGGGACCAGACCGAGGCGCTCGGCCTCGACGGCCAGCGTCTCCGGGGACCGCTTGGCGCTCAGCTCAGCCTCCAGGGTGACCCGGGTGTCGTGCAGCAGGGTCTGCTCCTTGCGCAGGTCGGCGAGCGTGAACGAGCTCTCCGCACGGGCGGTGTTGAGCAGCAGCGCGCTGAGCAACCCGAGCACGACCAGGGCCATGCAGAGCAGCACGAAGCCGGTGTGGCTCTGGGTCTTGGGGGTGGCGTCGACCACCCGCAGCGCCGCACGGGCGCGCGGGGCCACCTTCGGCGCGGTCCTGGCGAGGGTCATCTGGCTCACGGGTTCTCCCCCATTTTTGTCGTGGTTTCGTCGGTGTTTCCCGCAATTTCAGAGGGGTTTCGTCGGTCCGCCCCGCCTTTTCGGAGGGGTTTCGCAGATTCCTGGCCAGCACCCGCCCCCGTGTCCCGCGTCCGCTCGGCAGCGCGCAGCCGCACCGACGCGGCCCGCGGGTTCAGCGCGGTCTCGGCCTCGCCGGCCTTCTCGGCCCCGCGGGTCAGCAGCTTCAGCCACGGCCGGTGCTCGGGCAGCTCAAAGGGCAGCTCCGGCGGCGCCGAGCTGGTCGACCCCGCCACCAGCGCGCGCTTGGTGATCCGGTCCTCGAGCGAGTGATAGGACAGCACCGCGATCCTCCCGCCCACCGGCAGCAGGCCCAGCGCGGCGGGCAGCGCGTCCGCCCACACGGACAGCTCGGCGTTGACCTCGATGCGCAGCGCCTGGAAGGTCCGCTTGGCCGGGTGCCCGCCGGAGCGCTGCGAGGCCGCCGGCACGACCCGCTGCAGCAGCTCGACGAGGCGGGCAGAGTTAGTGAACGGCTCCTTGTCACGCTCGGCGACCAGGGCCCGAGCGATCTTGCGCGCAAAGCGCTCCTCGCCGAAGTCGCGCAGGATCACCTCGAGATCACGCAGCTCATAGGTGTTGAGCACGTCGGCCGCGGTCTGCCCCTGAGACTGATCCATCCGCATGTCCAGCGGCGCGTCCATCCGGTAGGCGAACCCGCGCTCGCTCTCGTCCAGCTGCAGCGAGGAGACACCCAGGTCAAACAGGATCGCGTGGGCCTCGCGGATGCCGCGCTCGGCCAGCGCCTGCGGGATCTGGTCATAGACCGCGTGCACCGGGACGAAACGGTCACCGAAACCGGCGAGGCGCTCCCCCGCCAGGGTCAGCGCCTCGGTGTCCCGGTCGATGCCGACCGCGATGGCTCCCGGGCAGGCGGCCAGGATCGCCTCCGTGTGGCCGCCCATCCCGAGTGTGCCGTCGACATAGACCGCGCCCTCGTGCTGCAGCGCGGGGGCGAGGAGCTCGACGATGCGCTCGCGCATCACCGGGATGTGCCGCTCGGCGGTCGGTCGTTGCGTCATCTGCTCCTCCTCTCGGGTCTGCGTGTCGTATGCCGTGGGGCTGGCTGCCTCGGGCGACTGTCGGTGGTCGGTGGTTGCCTGTGAACTGCGGGTGTTGGTGGTCCCAGCGCCGCGTGGCGCCATGAGTGGTTCTTTCCTTGGGCCCTGGGACCTGGTCCCCCTCCGCCCCGCCTGAGATGGCCCTGCCCGGCTCCGGGGAAGTGGAGTCGGGATGGTCCTGCTCGTGGTGCGCCCGGCTCCGGGGAAGTGGAGTCGGGTGCGGACGGTGCGGCTGGAGACCAGGCGTCAGGGCCGGGTTCCTACGGTGCTTCTCTGCTGTTGTGGTGGCTGCTGTTGTGGTGGCTGCTGTTGTGGTAGCTGCTGTTGTCTGGGTGTTGCTGTCGTGCTGTCTGGCTGGTTGGTCCGGTGGGGCGACGTGGAGTGTCCGGGTGGAGCGAAGTGGAGGGAGCTGTTAGAGCCCCGGGACCACCTCCTCGCTCTGGTTGGCGAAGCCGTCCTCGTGCTCGGCCACATAGGCCTCCCACGCCGTGGCGTCCCATATCTCGATGCGGTTGCCGGTGCCGATGACGGTGCACTCGTGGGAGAGCCCGGCATACTCCCGCAGGATCGCCGGCACCGTGACCCGGCCCTGCTTGTCGGGGATCTCGTCGGAGGCTCCGGAGAGGAGAAGCCGCTGGTAGGCGCGCACCCCGGCGTTGGTCGTCGGGCCGTTCTGCCACTGCTCGGCGACCTTCTCGAACTCAGCCATCGGATAGACGTAGAGGCACCTCTCCTGCCCCCGCGTCATGACCAGTCCCCCGGCGAGCTTGTCCCGGAACTTGGCCGGCAGAAACATCCGGCCCTTGTCGTCCAGGCGGGGCGAGTAGGTGCCGAGCAACAACACCGTGACCACCCCTTCCCATGCACCTGGCTACTCCCTGGCCATCCAATGTGCCCCACAGTACTCCACTTTGCTCCACTGTCAACGCAAAACGAGGGCGATTTGTGATCCTAGACACACGTTTTCCCAGGTCACTGGGGGTGGGGGGAAAGTGGGGGGGAATTCTCCCCTTCCCGACCGGACGCACCGTGTTGCCTCCCCCACCGCGCTCCTCGGTCGACATAGCGGAGAGACGCCACCATTTCCGCCCCACGCACGTCTGCTCTGCAGCCGAACCATCGTCCGAGCCGCCTCGGCACGTAGGGTTCTGCAGAGAACCCGTGGAATGACGTCGACTTGAGGCAGGATCTTCTCCATGACCGCCAACGCAGGCACCGCACCCGATCTGGACTCCGTGCAGTCCGTGGCGAGCGCGATCCACCACGCGATCAGCACCGTCATCGAGGGCAAGGAGGCGGCGGTGCGCACGGCCGTCACGGTGCTCCTGGCCGAGGGCCACCTGCTGGTCGAGGACGTGCCCGGGGTCGGCAAGACGATGCTCGCCAAGGCGCTGGCCAAGTCCATCGACTGCGACGTCAGCCGTGTGCAGTTCACCCCCGACCTGCTGCCCAGCGACATCACCGGGGTCAACGTCTTCAACCAGAACTCCCACTCCTTCGAGTTCCGCCGGGGCGCGATCTTCGCCAACATCGTGGTGGGCGACGAGATCAACCGCGCCTCCCCCAAGACCCAGTCCGCGCTGCTGGAGTGCATGGCCGAGCGTCAGGTCACCGTTGACGGCACGACCTATCCGCTCGCCGGCCCGTTCCTGGTGATGGCCACCCAGAACCCGATCGAGATGGAGGGCACCTATCCCCTCCCCGAGGCCCAGCGCGACCGCTTCATGGCGCGCATCTCGATGGGTTATCCCTCCGGTGCCGCCGAGCTGGCGATGCTGCAGAGCCACGGCGAGCACGACCCGCTCGGTGCCCTCCAGCCCGTCACCGACGGCGCGACCGTGCAGCGCCAGATCAGCGCCGTGCGTCGCCTGCACACCGCGCCCGCCCTGCGGGAGTATGTCGTGGCGCTGGTCACCGCGTCCCGCAACCACTCCTCGCTGCGGCTGGGTGCCTCCCCCCGCGCCGGGCTGCACCTGCTCGCGGCGGCCCGGGCCAATGCAGCGCTCGCCGGCCGTGACCATGTGCTCCCCGAGGACGTGCAGACACTGGCCCCGGCCGTGCTGACCCACCGTCTGATGCTCACCGGCGAGGCCCAGTTGAGCGGACGCAGCACCGGCGACGTGGTGGCCGACATCCTGCAGCGGACCCCGGTCCCCTCCGGTCGCCGCTGAGGCGCGTCGTGCGTGCTCCGGGGGTGCTCACGAGTCGGGGCCAGATGTTCCTGGGCCTGGGTGCTGTCGTGGCACTCGCCGGCGTGGTCCTGGGCTATCGGGACGTGACCAGGGTCGGTCTGCTGCTGGTGATTCTGCCCCTGCTGGCCCTGCTGCTGGTGCGCCCCAACCCGCCGAGCCTGCGCGTGCAACGGGTCGTCACCCCCGCCCGCCTGCAGCCCGACCAGCAGGGCGCCGTCGAGGTGGCCTTCACCAATGTGGGCCGGCGCCCCACCCCGATGTTCCTGGCGGAGGAGCAGTTCGACTACAGCCTCGGTGACCGGCCGCGCTTCCTGCTCCCCCGCATGGTGCCCGGGGAGGGACGACGCCTGCGCTACACCGTGCGCAGCCGGCACCGTGGGGCGTTCAACGTCGGTCCGATCACGCTGCGCCGCCGCGACCCGTTCGGCCTGACCCACGTGGCCCTGCAGCTGCCGGCGACCGTCGAGCTGCTGGTGCTGCCCTATGTCTGGGACCTGGGCGACCGGCGGGTCGCCGGGCAGGGCCGGGGCACCGAGGGCGAGCTGCCCCAGATGGTGTCGCTGCACGGCGAGGACGACGTCTCCATCCGCCAGTATCGCGACGGCGACGAGCTGCGCCGGGTCCACTGGCCCGCCACCGCCCATCGGGGCGAGATCATGGTGCGCCAGGAGGACCGTCCCGCGCGCCGCCGCGCGGTGCTGCTGCTGGACTGCCGCGCCGGTGCGCACCCCGGCAGTGGCTACCGCCCCTCCTTCGAGTGGGCGGTCAGCGCGATCGCCTCGCTCGCACGGCACCTGGTCAAGGACGGGTTCGTCATCCACCTGCTCACCCACCGCACCGTCGAGGACGGGTCGGCTGGGGTGCAGATCGCTCTCCCCGAGGCGCTGGCCACCCTGGCCCGCGCGCACCCCGACCAGGACACCAGCCTGCAGCCGCTGGCGGCGGCCGCGCACTCCTTCACCTCCGGCGGTGTGCTGCTCATCTCGGTCGTCGTCGCGCACGACAAGGACGAGCTCGCCAACCTAGCTGCCGTGCGCGAGCCCGGCTCTGCGGCGATGGCCATGGTGCTGGACCCCGACGCCTTTGCCTCGCCCGGCTCGGGTGAGACGAAGGGCGCCGCCGCGATCCGACATACGCAGGTGCTGACGCAGTCCGGCTGGCAGACAGTCCTGGTGGGGCCCTCGGACTCGGTCCCCGGTGCCTGGCAGACGCTGCGCGCCAGCCGCAGGGTGGGGTCGCTGACATGAGGTTCAACCTCGAGCGCGGACTGTGGCCGGAGGCCGGGCTGGCGGCGCTGGCGACGCTGGCCGTCGCCTGGCCGCTGACCGGGCTGCTGCGCGAGGCCACCTGGGTTGGCCCCGCGATCCTGTTGGTGCTGCTCGTGGCCCTGGTCGGGTGCCTGCTGCGCTGCCTGGACCTGGATCCCACGCTGATCGTGATCGGACAGGCACTGGCGGTGCTGGTCACCCTGACCTGGCGTTATCTGAGCGAGACCCTGCTGTGGTCGGTGGTGCCGGGCTCGGACACGCTGGAGCAGGCGACCCGTCTGCTGCAGGAGGCGGGACGCACCCTGCAGACGTTTGCCGCACCCGCCCCCACCAACGAGGGCGTCGAGTTCCTCATCGTGTCCGTGCTGGCCCTGACCGCCGTGTCCGTCGACGCGATCGGCGTCACCGGCCGGGCGCCGGCCACGGCGGGCATCCCCCTGGCCGCCGCCTTCCTGGTGTCGGTCTCCAACAGCGGCAAGGCGATGCAGCCGTGGTTCTTCGCCGCAGCCGCGCTCGCCTGGCTGCTCATGGTCGCGGCCCAGGGCAACCGGCTGGTCTCCGGGTGGAGCTCGGCCGACCGGCGCGAGAGCGTCGGCTCCCATGACGTCTCCCACGGCCCCTCCGGGCACCGCACCGTCGCCCGGGTCCTCGCCGTGGTCACCGTGCTCGGCGCGCTGGTGATCGCCTCCCTCGTGCCGCACCTGCCACCAACCTTCTTTGCCGACGGACTGGCCCGCGACCCCGACGGGCGCAGCGTCGGCGGCGACAGCGGGCAGGTCAGCTTCACCGAGACGATGGATGTCACCGCCGACCTGCACAACCAGTCCCAGGAGCCGGTCCTGCGATTCCGCAGCTCCAGTCGACCCCTGCAGCCGTTGCGGGTGACCGCCTCGAATGTGTTCGACGGCGAGCGCTGGCAGCCGCCGGACTATGACCCCGGCCCGCCCCAGGGTCCGGTGCTCACCCCCGGCGCCGGCCAGCCGCAGGCGCTGCGCGAGGACGTGCCCGTCGAGCCCGGTGAGATCTCCGTCCTGAGCAACGGGCTGCGCCCCCCGCACCTGGCGACCCCGGCCCCCGTCCTGGAGGTGCGGACCGACAACTCGACGCTGCGCTGGGACGAGGCGACCGACTCGGTGCGCCTGGAGGACCCTGCACAGACCTATCAGGCCCAGTTCCTGCAGTTGGCGCCGCGCGGTGGCATCCCCGAGGACGTCGGTGCGGCCGAGGCGGATCCCGCGGACTGGGCGGGTTATCTGGAGGTCGACGAGACCGGCGAGCAGGCCGTCGCGGCACTGGCCGAGCAGGTCGTCGGGGATGCCACCAACGACCTCGAGGTCGCCTCGCTGCTGCAGCAGCACTTCCGCAGCGGGCTCTACTCCTACGACCTCGAGCTGGCCCCCGGCGCAGCCTCCAGCGGCGACCCGATCGGCCACTTCGTGGCGACCCGGCAGGGTTATTGCGTGCAGTTCGCCACCGCGATGGTGATGGCCGCCCGCCATGAGGGCATTCCGGCCCGGATGGCGGTCGGCTTCCTGCCCGGTGAGCTGCAGGCCAATGGCTCCTACTCGGTGATCGCGGCCGACGCCCACACCTGGCCCGAGCTGTGGATCGATGGGATGGGGTGGACCCGTTTCGAGCCGACCCCGGGCATCCGCACCGGTCCTCCCCCGGCCTACACCGAGCTCGACACGACCGCGCCCGAGGCCGACCCGACGATGACCAACTCCAGCACCCCAACCGCTGTCCCGACCCAGCAGCCCACCGGTGCGGAAGAGGACGAGAGCTGGTGGTCGAGCCTGCTGGACAGCCTGCGCGAGGCTGGTCCGATCCTGCTCCGGGCGCTGCTGGTGGTGGTGGTCATCGGTCTGCTCATGTCGGTCGTGGCGATCGCGGGCCGTCGTCACCGCGAGGCGCTGCTGCGCCAGGCGGACACCCCGCAGGAGCGGATCGAGGGCCAGTGGGAGCTGCTGAAGCGTTCCTTGGAGGACTACGGCTTCGACCCGCCGCCGGACAAGAGTCCGCGGGAGATGGGTGAGCACTACGCCAGCACGGCCCGCCTGGACCGGCCCACCACCGACGCGATGGGGCGGGCGACCGCGACGCTGGAACGGGCACGTTATGCCCCCACCGAGCGGACCGAGGAGTCCGACGACGCCACGATGCACCACGACGTGCTGCGGGTGCTGGACTCGGTGTCCGCCACGCTGCCCTGGAACATCCGGGCCAGCGCCAAGCTCTTCCCCCGCTCCGGCGTGCACTACATCCGCTCGATCGTGCGCCGTTGGCTGCCCTGAGAACCTGCTTCTCGATCTCGTGGGTCAACCGGGCGCCCTAGGTGGGCGGTGTCGAACAGGTCGTGTGGGGGCTGATTCTGGCCCGTCGGCAGTCGGTGGGCCGATCAAGATTGGTGCTCGCGGTTGACGGGTTGCCGTCGGCTGGGGCGGTCGGGGTCCGTTGTGAGCGTGCTGGGGCCCTTGAGCGCGTCGTGGACCCGATAACTGGACCCGGGGTGCCCCTTCCGGGGGTTCTTAGGCGGTGGCGGCGGCCCAACCGGTCGGGGTCCGGGTGATTCCGAGGACGGCGAGGCGTGCGAGGTTGGCCGCGGCGGCCAGGAGAGAGAAGTCGGCGGCGACTTTGGGGGTGCCGCGGACGCGGGCGCGTCGCCCGCCGTGTTTGCGGCGCATGAGGTGGCCGATCTTGCGTTCGACCTTGGGTCTGGTGGCCCGGTAGTCAGCGCGCCAGGCAGGGTCCCTCTGGGTGGTCCGGGCCCGCAGGAGCTCGGCTTCATATCGGGTGGTCTTGATGGTGCGCCCGGCCTTGGAGCTGGTGCACTGCCCGGCGAGCGGGCAGGTGGCGCAGGTGGTCCCGAACCGGGCGGCGCCCCCGCCGCCCTTGGTCGGGCGGATCACCGCGGTGGCACCGGCCGGGCAGGTCACCGTCGCAGCGGTGGTGTCGATGAGGAAGCGGTCCTTGGCGAACCGGCCCCCGGGAGCGGTCGGCGGGGCGACCTTGACCAGCACCTGCGCGCCCGCGGCCTCCAGGTCGGCGATCAGGGTGCCGGAGCCGTAGGCGGCGTCGCCGTAGACCGCCAGGCTCTCACCGTTCTGCTCCTGGCTGTCCTGGTTCTGGCTGTCCTGGTTCTGGCTGTCCTGGTTCTGGCTGTCCTGGCTCTTGCTCGCACGCTCGCCCTCGTCCTGCTCCCGGGGATCGGGCGGGGCGGGCAGGTCAGCGGCGAGCAGGTCTTTGGCGGGTTCGGCGTCTCCGGTGTTCCCGGCGGTGACGGTGGTGATGGTCGATCCCGACGTGCCCCTTGTAACCATCGAATCCGCGGGCGGAGGTCTTGTGCCCGTGCCGGGCTTGGGGGTCGACCGTGGAGATGACCCGGTCCTTGGCGACTCGCCGGGCGATCTTGAAGACCCCGGCCTGGTCGGTCTCCAGGTCCTGCCCGATCACCGTGGCCAGCAGCTCCCCGGCCTTGGCCACGGCCTCGGTGAGGAGCTGGTCACCCTCGAGCACGGTCAGGGCCGCCATGGCGTCTTTGGCCAGCGCATCGACCAGCAAGGTGCGGGCGGCCTTGTCGTCCCAGTCGCATACCGGCTTGCCCGCGCCGGCGTAGTCATCCTCCCGCGTCAGCACTGCCCGCAGCCGGGCTTCCAGGGCGGTGTCGGCGACCTTCAGCAACCCGCGGATCGCCGAGCGGATCAGGGTCACGGTGTCCATCGTGGCGACCGCGTCGTACAACGGGGTGGAGTCCAGGACCCGCTTACGCCCCACCAGCCCCGCCTGCTTCGCCGCGTCCAGGGTGGCCTCGAAGATCCGGTCCGGGCGCTCCGAACGAGCCAGCCGAGCGCGCATGTCCACCAGCACCGTGTGCACGAACCCCGGGTAGTCGAAGTCCAGGCCACCGGCCGCGTACTTCCACCTGGCGTCGAAGCAGAACCGGTCCACCGCCTCACGGTCGCTGCACCCCTCGATGCGTTGCAGGACCATCACCACCGCCACGATCATCGGCGGCACCGACCGGCGCCCGACATCGGTGAACAGGTCCGCGAACATCTCATCGGGAAACAGGTTGAAGCACTCCCGGTGCAGCACCGCGTAGATCGAGTCCTCCCCGACCCGACCCTCGCAGTAGGTCACCGTGGACCGCAGCAGATCACCCTGCGTAGGCGCCAGCCCCAACGTCATCGATCGCTCCCACATCGCATGCAGCCATCATCTCGGCTCGCCCGCCCAGGCCAGGGCACCGCCACGCGAAAAACACCAGCGACCTAGAGCGACCTCAACCTTCCCCACGACTGCCCTGAGCTCGTAGCACAGTGGGGCGGGTGGACCGCACGGTCCACCCGCCCCTTCGTCAGCGATGATGTGCGCTCGTCAGCGACGCTGTGCGCTCGTCAGCGCCCCGTCACTCAGTCGCCTCATCTCCGTGGTCGTGGTCGTGCTCTCCACCGCCGAGGGGTCCGGCGAAGGTGTGCTCGGGACCGGCCGGCGCCGGGATCGTGAAGTTGCCCGGGATCTTGGCGCCCCGGACCCCGTTGACGCCCTCGGTCGAGGCGGCATAGGTGAAGACTGCGAAGGCCACGGCGTCGGAGTTGACGTCCAGTGCGTGCAGGTCGAGGTTGGCCAGGTCGTCACAGGCCCGGTGGTAGCAGGGATCGAAGGAGGCACCGGCGGTGCCACCCCAGATCTCCTGCTGGGCCGCGTTCTTGCGGACCTCCGCGCCGGTGAACAGGCCGCCGGAGGGGATGCCGTTGTTGATGAAGGCCTGGTAGTCGCTGCGTCCGCTGAACTCCGTGTCGTCGTAGGGCTCGCCCTTGAGGGTGTAGAACGACTCGAAGGTGGACTCGATGTGCTCCGACCCGGCCGGGACCTCTACCGGCGCCGCATAGCTTGACTCGTTGGCGTCATAGACACCGAAGAAGTAGTTCGGTGAGCCGATCATGTCGAAGTTGAGATAGAGGGCGATCTCGTCCAACTCGGCCTGGGTGCGCTGAGCGACCCACTGGGTCGACCCGAGGAGCCCGAGCTCCTCGGCTCCCCACCAGGCGAAGCGCACCGTGTTGTGCGGGCGGGACTTGGTCATCTGCTGCGCGATCTCCAGCAGCGCGGCCGATCCGGTGCCGTTGTCGTTGATCCCGGAGCCGGCTCGGACGGAGTCGAGGTGGGCACCAGCCATGACGACATTGCCGCCTGTCTTGCCCGCGAGCTCACCGATGACGTTGTAGGAGGTGGCGTACTCGTGCTCGACGAACATCGTGGCGGTGGACCCGGGTGCGGACAACGCCTGTCCCGCGGCGAACGAGACCCCGACGACCGGCATGTCGAATTGCCTGTTGAGCGTCACATTGGCCAGCACTCCGGTGTTGCCAGGAGTGCCCGTGTTCATCAGGATCACCGCCTCTGCACCGGCCGCCTCGGCATTGCTGGCCTTGATCTCGAAGGTGCAGCTGCCGCGCTGGATGAGGGCGATGTCCGCCGGTCCGCTGAAATCCAGCCCGGCGAAGTCGGACTCCTCGCACCCGCTGGTGCTGTTCACCCGGTCGTCCAGCCAGAGGTCTACGGGGATGACGGCGCCGGTGACCTGACCCCCACCACTCATCGTGATGCTGCCGGTGCTGTGGGTCGCCTGGGTCGGGGTCAGCTGCTGCACCCCGCGGGTGGTCCGGACGGAATACTCGAACGGGACAACCTCGGCGGACCAGCCGGCTCCCTCAAGCACCTCCACGACATAGTCGACGCTGGCCTGATAGCCGGGCGTCTGGTCCGCACGGTTGCCACCATTGGCCTCCGCGATCGCCTGGAACTCCTCCAGGTGCTCCATGACGCCATCGAGGCGCACGCACTCCAAGAGCTTGTCGTAGGTGTTGTTGGTCCGGTTGTCACAACCATTCTGCGAGGGGGCGGCACCCGAGGGCAGTGCCATGAAGGTGGAGCCGATGAGGGCTCCGGCTGCTGCGGTGCCCAGGATGCGCCGGGCACGCGTCGATGAACTCATGAAGACTTCCTTGTCTCGTCACGTGGTCTGGGCGGGGCTGCGCAGACCATTGATGTCCCGAGCACCGTGGAAATCCCCGAGACCCACGGTGTGACGAAGGTCACCATAGCCACTTTGCGAGCAGTGCGCACGCTTCTCTGCACTTGGCAAGTCAGTTCGCTGGCAGAGTCGGCTATGTCGGCTTCATGGCTGTTGTTCGCCGCCAGGGGCCGCCTGCCGTCGTTCGACAAAGTGCCCCAGCACCGGGTGTTCCATAGGAGCAGTTATGGGTGCGTCCTCCGCGGTGATCGAGCCGCAGCGGGTACGGGCTAGCCGTTCAGCAGTGGCGTGAGGGGTGCTAGAGCCCTGGGGACGACGCTGTAGTAGACCCAGGTCCCGCGGCGTTCGCTGTCGATGAGCCCAGCCTCGCGGAGTTTGCGCAGGTGGTGGGAGACGGTCGGCTGGGAGACCCCGAAGTCGCCCAGGTCGCACACGCAGGTTTCCCCCGTAGTGGCTGCGATCCGTGTGTAGAGCCGGAGGCGAACGGGGTCGGCAAGTGCCTTGAGCAGGGTGGCCAACTGTTCGGCCTGTGCCGTGGGCAGTCCCTCGGCCGGGGCGCAGCCAGCAGCACAGGCAGCGGCTGCGGTCAGGCCGGTGGCGAGGTCAGATGTCGTCGGCACCTCTCTATATTGACAACTATCTAAAGAGGTTGCAAGTATGTCCATCGACAACCATCGAAGCAGAGGAGTTCTCTCGTGGCATCCGCAACCTTGCCCGTGGCCGTCATCGGCGCTGGTCCGATCGGCCTGGCGACAGCCGCCGAGCTGGTCCGTCGAGACCAGGAGGTGGTCGTCCTGGAGCAGGGCGAGACTGCTGCGGCAGCGGTCCGGCAGTGGGGGCACGTGCGGTTGTTCTCGCCGTGGTCCGAGTTGACTTCACCAGCGGCTGTGGCCCTGTTGGAGGGCACAGGATGGGCCCACCCCGACCCGGTGGCCTATCCGACCGGGGCGGAGTGGGTGCGTGACTATCTCGATCCGCTTGCGGCCTTCCTGGGCGAGCGGGTGCTCACGGGCCGCCGGGTGTCCGGCGTGGCCCGTGCGGAGCGGGACCTGCTCGTGGACTCTGGGCGGGCTGACCAGCCTTTGGTGCTGCACGTCCAGGACTCGCAGGGGTCGACCCGGCGTGTGCCGGCACGTGCTGTGGTGGACTGCTCCGGGACGTGGGGCTCGCCCAACCCATTCGGCGCCGAGGGTTACCCCGCGGCAGGGGAGAGCGCGGCGGCCGACCGGATCCTGTACGGCATGCCCGACGCGGACACCGCGCGGACCAGGTTTGCTGGCTCGGCCACTGCGGTGGTCGGTTCCGGCGCTTCCGCGCTCACCGCGTTGATCGCGCTCACCTCGGCCCCGTTGCGCACCTCGGACTCCCGGGTTGTGTGGGTGGTGCGCCGTGGCGCCGTGGGGAACGCTTTTGGCGGGGGCGAGTTGGATGAACTGCCCGCCCGTGGGGCGCTGGGCACCCGGGTCCGTGCTGCCGTTGACGCCGGACTGATCGAGGTGGTCACCGGTTTCCGGGTCGCCGCGGTCCAGGAGCAGGAGCCAGGTCTGACCCTGGTCTCCACCGACGGCCGTCGCGTTGAAGGGCTAGACCAGATCGTGGGGGCCACCGGATTCCGCCCGGACCTGTCCTTCCTGTCCGAGGTCCGTCTCGACCTGGATCACCGGCTGCAGGCACCCACGCTGCTGGCACCTGGGATCGACCCCAACCTGCACTCCTGCGGATCGGTGCAGCCGCACGGGTATGACGTGCTGGCCCAGCCCGAGGGCGATCTCTACCTGGCCGGGATGAAGTCCTACGGCCGGGCCCCTTCTTTCCTGGCGATGACGGGCTATGAGCAGGTCCGATCGATCGCCGCGGCGATCGCTGGAGACCTGGACGCAGCCCGGGCCATCGAGTTGAAACTGCCCGACACGGGCGTGTGTGGTGGCGCTGGCCTGTTCGACGAGGACTCCTCGGCCGGCGGCTGCTGTGGCACCCCTGCGGGCCTGCAGGAGCTCACGCTGACGGTGACTGCCCGGTGACCGACCAGCACGTCAGCCGGGCCGCGACGACCCCGGCGCGACTGTCGACGACAGACAAATACCTGCCGGTGTGGATCGGTGTGGCGATGGTCGCCGGTCTCCTGCTGGGCCGGCTCATCCCGGGGCTAGGCGGCTGGTTGGGAGCGGTCGAGATCGACGGGGTCTCGCTCCCGATCGCACTGGGGCTGCTGGTGATGATGTACCCCGTGCTGGCCAAAGTCCGCTATGACCGACTCGGCACGGTGACCGGTGACCGCCGGTTGCTGGGCAGCTCGCTCGTGCTGAACTGGATCGTCGGCCCGGCGCTGATGTTCGTCCTCGCATGGGTCTTCCTGGCCGACCTTCCCGAATACCGCACCGGCCTGATCATCGTCGGCCTGGCCCGGTGCATCGCGATGGTCATCATCTGGAACGACATGGCCTGCGGCGACCGGGAAGCTGCCGCGGTCCTGGTCGCGATCAACTCGATCTTCCAGGTCATCGCCTTCGCGGCGCTGGGCTGGTTCTATCTCTCGATCCTGCCCGGGTGGCTCGGTCTTGATCAAGCCACCTTGGACGTCAGTCCCTGGCAGATCGCCAAGTCGGTGTTGATCTTCCTTGGCATCCCCCTCCTGGCTGGATACCTGTCCCGGGTCTGGGGAGAGACGGCTAAGGGTCGCACCTGGTATGAGGAGACGTTCCTGCCCCTCGTTGGCCCTTGGGCGCTGCGCGGGCTGCTGTTCACCATCGTGCTGCTGTTTGCCCTGCAGGGTGAGCAGATCACCTCCCGCCACTGGGACGTGGCCCGGATGGCGGTGCCGCTGCTGATCTATTTCGCCCTCATGTGGGGTGTCGGCTTCGCGGTCGGCAAGGGACTGGGCCTGTCCTACGAGCGCACCACCACCTTGGCGTTCACGGCCGCGGGCAACAACTTCGAGCTCGCGATCGCAGTGGCGATCGCCACCTTCGGAGTCACCTCCGGTCAGGCCCTGGCCGGTGTTGTCGGGCCGCTCATCGAGGTGCCCGTCCTCGTCGGACTCGTCTACGTCTCTCTCGCACTGCGTCGCCATTTCCCACACCAGGAGGAATCCCATGACCCAGCCCCAGCCGCAACCTGAACAGGGTCCTGACGACGTCCCGCCGCACATAGCGACGGCCGTTGCGGACCTGGCCTACACGTTCGGGGATGCGTTCAGCCACGACCAGGTGCAGCAGGCCGTCGTCACGGCGCACCGGGAACTGGCTACGGTGTCCACCGTCCAGGACTTCCTGCCGGTCCTGGTGGCCCGAATGGCCCGCGAGCGGCTCACCGCAGCAGCCCAGGCCGACGGTCAGATCGCCAAGGTCGTCCCCGAACTGTTGTTCGTCTGTGTCCACAACGCCGGTCGCTCTCAGCTCGCGGCCGCACTGGCAGGCCACCTGGCACCCGGCAAGGTGCATGTCCGCTCAGCCGGGTCCCAACCCACCGGGGAACTCAACCCCGCTGTCATCGAGGTGCTGGCCGAGCGGGGCATCACCCTCACGGACGCCTACCCCAAGCCACTGTCCGGGGACGTGGTGCGCGCCGCCGACGTCATCGTCACCATGGGGTGCGGCGACGCCTGCCCTGTCCTGCCTGGCAAGCGATACCTCGACTGGGACGTGGCCGATCCAGCCGGCCAGCCGCTTGAAACGGTCCGTGACATCCGCGACGACGTGCAGCAACGAGTCAGCGCCCTCCTGCGAGACCTCGACATCTGACACCCCTCATCAACCTGCGCCAGGAAACTCGTGATGAAGCCAAGCGTCCTGTTCGTCTGTGTCCACAACGCCGGCCGATCCCAGATGGCCGCCGCCTATCTGCACCACCTCAGCAACGGTCGCGTCGAAGTCCGCTCGGCAGGCTCAGCGCCCGGTGCAGCGGTCAACCCCATCGCTGTCGAGGCGATGGCAGAGGAGGGCATCGACATCTCGGCCAACCAGCCCAGGGTCCTGACGGACGAGGCCGTGCAAGCCTCCGATGTGGTCATCACCATGGGCTGCGGGGATGCCTGCCCCATCTACCCCGGCAAACGCTACGAGGACTGGGAGCTGCAGGACCCGGCCGGGCAAGGCATCGACACGGTCCGACCGATTCGCGACGCCATCCGACACCGTGTAGAGACGCTCGTGACCGACCTCCTCACGACTGATAAGTCCTGAGGAAACTGGTAACGGAACCACCCACCGTGCTCTTCGTCTGTGTCAAGAACGCCGGCAAGTCCCAGTTGGCGGCTGCCCTGGCTCGGCAGCACGACGGTGATGCGATGCGCGTCCTGTCCGCGGGCACCAGCCCGGGTCAGCACCTGAATGCGGAGTCCGCAGCAGTCCTCGAGGAAGTCGGTGCCAGCACCGATGGGGAGTCCCCAAGCCGGTCGACCCACAGGCCGTTGCCCACGCAGACCTCGTCGTCATCATCGGCCCGGAAGCCCCACTCGACACCGGCAGCACGCCCGTCCAACGGTGGATCACCGACGGGCCCTCGACTCGTGGCATCGACGGCACCTGCGGGCAGTGAATCTCACTCTCTTGTCGCGGTTCACGATCCCGCGCCGGCTGGCCTGTGCAAGGTGGAGGGCCCCCCCCGCGGTCATGCGCTCGATTGTGGTGCGACGCAGATCGTGCAAAGTCCAGTCCGTGCCCAGCAGGCCGTTGGCCCGCTGCAGCACCCGACAGGCGGCGAAGTAGGCGTAGAACGCCGAGACCACCGACAGGGCATGGTTGATCGTCGCTGGCGCGTAGCCAGGTCGTAGCGCCCGCTTGCCGGTGCGCTGGTTCACCGACCCTGCCGGCGTCGGAATCGCTGAACGGCGCCGCCGCTGCGGATTATCCGCCGACCGCATCCAACCGACAAGCACCTCAACGTCGGCCCGCGTCGTGAGGTCCCACTCTGCCCCGAGAACCTGGAGCAGCCGCCACCAGCGCAGCAGGTCGTTGCCATAGGAACGGGCTGTCAACGGACTCATGTCGGTCAACATCAGATCCCGCAAGAATGTCGAGAACGGCTCGATCTCCTCGCTGTGCTCATCGACCACGACAAAACGGCAACGAAGCCGTCGTTCCGGCGCGAACCGCGCCAATGCGCGGGAGTTGCCTGCACCCGTCGAGCAACGCCTGTCGTACCTCGTCCACCGCATCCACCTCCGTCGCGGCCCTCGGCGAAGAGCCTCCTGCAGTGCAGTCAACAGGTCTTCTCACCAACCCACGGCGAGAACGTCACCGCACCCTCGCTCCGGCCCCCGTGAGCGGCCCCTCAAACTGCCTCTTGACAGCCCGCTCACCAGGGAGGATGCTGCATCCAGCACAAGGGGGAAGTCCGCACCAGCCGAACACCCTCGTGCGGGTCGACGCACTGGTGTCGACCCTCAGCCTCACGAGGGAGAACCAGACCATGAAGCGTGTACTCGCGACCGGCGTACTCACCGCATCGTTGATCGCCGGAGGGGCGGTGGCCGTCGCCACGATCAACACCAAGGACCTCGCCGACACCCCCGGCAAGGGAGCGGCCCGCAGTTTCTCCGCCACCCACCTGCCGCAGGATGTGATCACCGAGGACGGGGTCAGCCGGATCTTTGGCGTCGACCGCTATGGGACGGCAGCCGCCATCAGCCAGGCCTACGGCTGGACCTTCGACAACACCGGGACCGTCTACATCGCCAGCGGCGCCGACTATCCGGATGCGTTGGCGATCGGGCTCAGCCACTTCATGGACGGGCCCCTGCTGCTGGTGTCCAAGACCGGCATCCCAAAAGCCACCCGAGATGAACTGACGCGGCTCGAGCCCTGCTTCATCCACGTCATGGGAGGCACCGGGGCGGTCAACCCCACGATCTTCACCAACCTCAAGACGTATGCCAACCCGAGCCTGTGCGGGGAGCCCTGAGCCGCCGTCGCTGCCCACGCTCGCCCGGCGCCACCGCACCGGGGGCCGGGCGAGCGACATAGGCTGACCACCGGCGACGATCGTTCCCACCCCGACCCGCTGCGGCCGGTCCCAGTGCCGGGCCGGGCAGACCGCCACTGACCCTGCACAGCCCACCTCCCGGGTCGACGAGTGCTGCGGATATTCGCGGTTCGCGCTCCCAGAGCGCGAAAACCCGGTGCACTCGGCGATCGTGGGCTCCGAAACCAGCCGTAGAGGGCTGACGGCCTGGCGGATCGACTCCGCTCCTCATCTTCTCGCTGCATCTCGACAGCCCGGCACCTCAGCGACGCAGAGCGGACAGCCCGGCACCTCAGCGACGCAGAGCGGACAGCCCGGCACCTCAGCGACGTCGAGCGGACGGTAGCGTCCCGCCCATGACAGAACGTGAGACCGTCGTCAGGTGGGACGACCCAGCACCCGGACTGACCGCCCTGCCCACGATGTCCGGCCTGGACTATCTGCGCAAGATCGCCTCCGGCGAGCTGCCAGGGGCACCGATCGCGGCCCACTTCAGGATGGACCTGGTCGAGGTCGAGGAGGGCACGGTCACCTTCACCTGCCAGCCGGACGAGTCGCACTACAACCCGATCGGGACAGTGCATGGCGGACTGGTGTGCACGCTGCTGGACTCCGCCCTGGGGTGCGCGACGCAGACCACTCTGCCGGCCGGCGTCGGCTACACCTCCGTCGAGATCAAGGTCAACTTCCTGCGCGCGGTCAGCAAGGACAGCGGCCCGCTGCGCTGCATCGGGCGGGTCATCAAGCCCGGTCGTCGGATGGCCTTCGCCGAGGGTGAGGTCCGCGACAAGGACGACAAGGTCGTGGCGACCGCGAGCAGTTCGCTGCTCGTCTTCCCGCTGGCTGCCCCGGGCTCAGAGCAGACTGGCTAAGCCGCACTCAGACCGCCCGCATCAGACCGTGGCGATGGCGCACCAGGCGTCCACCCGCAGGTCGAAGGCGCCCTCCGGGAGCAACCTGCGGGCGCGCTCTCGCAGGTCATCGCGAGCCTGCTCAGTCAGACCGAGCACATAGTCCCCCGCGGGTCCGGCGCCGAGCAGGAAGGGCTCCCACCAGTCCTCGAAGGAGGCCATCGCCACCTGGGTGGTCAGGACACTCTCGCGGACCTGACCCAACCCCGCGGACCGGAAGATCCGCCCCAGATCACCCTGCGCACCGCCGGGTTTGAGCTGGCTCGCCACCCACTCCGGCTGGGTCTCGGCGACCGCGGCGTGAAACGCCGAGACCGGGCCGTGCGCTCCGGCCGTCAGGTCCCAGACGGCCGCACCGACCGTGCCGCCGGGCCGGGTCACCCGGGCCAGCTCTGCGATGCCAGCAACCGGGTCGGTCATGAAGTGCACCACCAACTGGGCCAGCGCAACATCGAAGGTGTCGTCTGGGTGCGGCAGGTGCTCAGCCGTCCCGTCCCGGACGACCAGGCCCGGGAAGCGGTGGGTGACGCTCTCGCGGAACTGCGGTGACGGTTCGACAGCCTCGACGCTGTCGATGCCCAGCCGTTCGATGAGGACGCCCGTCAGGGCCCCCGGACCGCACCCGACGTCTAGTGCCCGCTGGCCTGCCCTGACCTCGGCACGGTCCGCAAACGCGTGGGCGAGGGGTTGGGAGAACCGACCCATAAACCTGTCATAGAAGTCCGCTGCGGTGAAGGCCACCCTTCAGCGTAGACCCGTGACACGGTGGCGCACCAGCACCGATCCAGACGCCTGCCCAGCCGTGGATCCGCCCTGGTGTGACGCGGGCGTGACGTTGCACTCCTAGCGTGATCCTTCGCCCCCAGTCACACGGCTGGGGACGACTCGAGGGAGGAAAGTGATGACAGACAAGCCTCAGCGTTCACTGGACCTACAGGTCCTGGACGCAGCTCTGAAGAGCAGCGAGGAGTCGTGGGAGTGGGGATACACCACGATGACGGGGATGGAGGAGGACGAGCGCACCCTGCGCCTCGGCGTCCCACCCCGCCCCGAGCTCGAAGGCACGGAGTCGGCGGCAGCCGCCTCCGCACAGGCGGCGTCGGGGGACGGCGTCGCAGCACCGGCGTCGTTCGATGTCCGCAGCGCGGGCGGCGTGAACTATGACACCGCGGTCAAGGACCAGGGGAGTTGCGGCTCCTGCGTCGCCTTCGGCGTGGCCGGGGCGATGGAGGTGGTCTTCCGCTACTCACGACGCACCACCACAGCGCTCGACCTGTCCGAGGCGCACCTGTTCTACGTCTACGGCAGGTCCGAGGGCCGCACCTGCGGCAACGGCTGGTGGCCCGACCGGGCACTCCCCCACGCCCAGAACACCGGGGTCGCCTTCGAGGACATGTATCCCTACTCGGCCGGCGACCAGGACGGAAACAGCAACCTCAACGCGGGCTGGACCAGCCGTCACGCCAAGGTGACCGGCTGGGCCAACATCACCGGCAACGCCGGGCTGATGAAGGAACGGATCTCGACCTACGGCGCCGTGACCGCCTGCCTGAACATCTACCAGGACTTCTTCAGCTATCGGTCCGGGATCTACCGTCATGTCTCGGGGTCGCTGGCCGGTGGTCACTGCGTGACCCTCATCGGGTATGACGACGCGCAGGGCTGCTGGATCGCCCGGAACAGCTGGGGCGCAGGTTGGGGCGACGGGGGCTACTTCCGGATCGCCTACGGCGAGTGCGGCATCGAGAGTTATCAGACCTGCTCGGTGCACGGCGTCGCGGTGAAGGCCTGGCTGCCCAACCAGACGGTCCTGGGTCTCTGGAGCAACGAGTACGACGCGAACATGTGGGCCTACGGCTCACAGCGCGGGTGGCTCAAACTCGATGGCGGTGTCCCCGCCACGGGCCACGGCATGCTGTCCGAACTGGCTGCGGCCAAGGCGCTCGGCACACCGGTCGGTCTGTTCGAGGACAACGGCAGCGTCAAGCAGATCTACGCATGGTAGGAGAGACGACAATGACACTGGACAACCTGACAGGAAGCCCGGACATGCTGCCCCCCGTGGACGCCCTGGGGGCGAGCACGAGCACCAGCAGCGACAGCGCCCCCAGCACCGAGTTCGACGAGCCCGGCCTCACCGTCGGTGAGGTCGACAGCGGACCGTCCCTGCAGCCGCCCGAGGCGTTGGCGGCGGGTGCGGACGACGACGGGGTGACGGCCGCCACCTGGCACAGCGTCAAGATCGACGCCCTGTGGTCGATCGAGGAGACCCGCAACGCCTGGTTGCGGATCGCCGGAGGGGCCTGGAAGCGGATCTACAACGGACGTGACGGCTCCTTCCAGGCGCTGGTCACGCTGGCGAGCCAGGCACGCCAGACCGGCCGGACAGCACAGATCCGTGAGGAGTCCGACGGGATGATCTACGAGATCTACCTCTGGTGACTTCGCGCCGTTGACGGCATCACCGAGGGCCTGGCCCCCACCGAGTTGCGGTGCGGGACCGGGCCCTTGGTCATGGGCGTGTGCAGCGAGGGGTGCCTGCGTCGGTCAGCGCCTGGTGACGACCCGTGCGCAGCTCAGGTGACGACCACGGTCAGGCGCCGCTCGTCGAGGGCGGTGTCCTCCCACGGGCGCCGGCACACCAGCCGGACGGTCCACGTCCCGGACCGCACGGCCAGCAGTCGCACCTCGTGCCGTCCTGCCCCTCCGGGAACAGCGGCATCGGCACCGTCCTCGCCCCGGGCCACAGCGTCCTGCTCCGTGGCCACCTCGAGCCCTTCACCGTGTTCGACGAGACTCCACACATAGCCGGTGCCGGCGTTCTGTGGGATGACCAGCTCGATGACGTCGGCCGTCGCAACCGCCACCCTGGACCCGTCCGGCGGGTCGGTCAGCACACATTGAGTCACGTTGCCAGGCTACCGCCGGCGCATCCCCACCGCATCGGTCTGCAGGACCAGTTCGCGGCCAGATCCGTGCGTACTTGTGCCTATTTCGCTGCCTCCCGCAGACCCGTATCGTCGAAGGTAGTGCCGCCAGAGGGAGGCGTCACAGGAAGGTCGCCATGACGGCACTGTCCATCATCACGCCCGATCAGGAACCGCGCCCGTGGGCGACATCACGCCCCGACCGCCCTGCAGCTTTGTCGCTGTGCCTGCTGGGCGGCTACACCTGCCGCGACCGGGGCCGAGAGGTCGACCTGCCGCTCGGTGCCCAGCAGCTCATGGCCTTCCTCGCGCTCCACGGCCCCAGCACCCGCAGCGCTGTCGCCGGGTCCTTGTGGCCGGAGGTGACCGAGGTCCGGGCGCTGGCGAACCTGCGCACGAGAGTGTGGCGGATCCGCAAGTGCCTGCCGAGGGCCCTGCGGACCCACGGCCAGATAGTGGCACTCGGGGCGGAGACCTGGGTGGATAGCCAGGCGCTGGATGCCCTCGCGGCAAGTCTGCTGCACCACACGCTGACGGACACCGCGGCCCTGCTGGACGGCCTGGGGCTGCTCCGGGCTGGGGATCTGCTGCCTGGCTGGGATGACGAGTGGGTCACCCTCGAGCGCGAGCGGCTGCGCCAGTTGCGCCTGCAGGCCCTGGAGTCGTCCGTGCAGGTCCTCCTCCGGGCCCAGGAACCTGACGTCGCCCTTGACCTGGCGCTGCAGGCGGTCAAGGCGGAGCCGCTGCGTGAGTCCGCCTACGCTGCCCTGATCCGCGTCCATCTCGCGGAGGGGAATGTCGCGGAGGCGCGACGTCAGTTTGGAGTCTGCAGCGCTCTCCTGCAACGCGAGCTCGGCGTCGCGCCCTCCGACCGACTGACCGCGCTGGACGTGTGGTGAGCCGCGACCGCTCCTGGCTCACACGGCACGGCAGACGACCCCTGAACGCACCTGTGCCCTGTCCCGAGGGTCGGGACAGGGCACAGGAGGGGCGTATGCCGTGCGGCAGGTGTGCCGATCAGTCCAGGTAGTCGCGCAGCACCTGCGAGCGCGACGGGTGTCGCAGCTTGCTCATGGTCTTGCTCTCGATCTGACGGATGCGCTCACGGGTGACGCCGTAGACCTTGCCGATCTCGTCTAAAGTCTTCGGCTGGCCGTCGGAGAGCCCGAAGCGCATGGAGACCACGCCGGCCTCCCGCTCGGACAGGGTGTCGAGCACCGAGTGCAACTGCTCTTGCAGCAGCGTGAAGCTGACCGCGTCGGCCGGCACGACCGCCTCGGAGTCCTCGATCAGGTCACCGAACTCGGAGTCGCCGTCCTCCCCCAGCGGGGTGTGCAGGGAGATCGGCTCGCGGCCGTACTTCTGCACCTCGACGACCTTCTCGGGCGTCATGTCCAGCTCGGCCGCCAGCTCCTCCGGGGTGGGCTCGCGACCCAGGTCCTGAAGCATCTGGCGCTGCACGCGGGCCAGCTTGTTGATGACCTCGACCATGTGCACCGGGATGCGGATGGTGCGGGCCTGGTCGGCCATCGCGCGGGTGATCGCCTGCCGGATCCACCAGGTGGCGTAGGTCGAGAACTTGTAACCCTTGGTGTAGTCGAACTTTTCGACCGCACGGATCAGACCGAGGTTGCCCTCCTGGATCAGGTCCAGGAAGAGCATGCCGCGACCGGTGTAGCGCTTGGCCAGCGACACCACCAGGCGCAGGTTGGCCTCCAACAGGTGGTTCTTGGCGTTCTTGCCGTCGGAGGAGATCCACCACAGCTCACGCTTGAGCTTGGCCTCGATCTTGTCGCCGGAGTTGAGCCGCTCCTCGGCGAACAGGCCGGCCTCGATGCGCTTGGCGAGCTCGACCTCCTGCTCGGCGTTGAGGAGGGCGACCTTGCCGATCTGCTTGAGATAGTCCTTGACCGGGTCGGCGGTGGCGCCGGCGGTGACGACCTGCTGGGCCGGGGCGTCATCGTCATCGCCCTGGCTCAGGACGAAGCCGGTGTCCTCGGAGTCCTTGGCCGAGGCGGGCTTGGGCGTGGCGACGACCTCGCCCTCCTTGCGCTCCTCGTCCTCGTCCTCCTCGTCCTCCACCTCGGCGTCGACATCGGAGATGGGCTCGGCTGCAGCCTTCTTGGCGGCGGCGGTCTTGCGAGCCGTCGCCTTCTTGGCGGCAGCGGTCTCACCCGCGGCGGTCTTGGCCGCGGCGGTCTTGGCCGCGGCGCGCGTGGTGGCCGCCTTCCTGACCGGAGCCTTCTTGGCCGGAGCCTTAGCTGCGGGGGCCTTCTTGGCGGCGGTCTTCTGCGCGGGGGCCTCCTCGGTCGCCTCCGTCTCCGCGGCCTTGGTGGCGGTCGACGCCTTCTGTGCCGCGACCTTCTTGACCGGGGCGTCAGCACCGGCCGCGGCAGCCTTCGCAGTTGCCGTCTTCGCAGCCGTCGTCTTCGCAGCCGTCCCGCTCGTCGTGGCCTTGGCGGCAGTCTTGGCCGTGGTGGTCTTGGCGGTGGCAGTCTTGGCGGTGGCAGTCTTGGCGGTGGTCGTCGTGGCAGCGGTCTTCTTCGCGGCCGTGGACTTGGCGGCGGTCTTGCGCGTGGTGCGCTTGACGGGAGTGGCCTCAGTGCCATCCATCGCGACGTGGATCGCGTTGTCGGACAGGACCTTGAGCACCTTGGTCATGGTCCGCTTGTTGGGCAGCTGGGCAGACTCCAGCGCGTCGCGGACCTCGGAGAGACTGACCTCACCGGACTGCTTGCCACGCTTGAACAGGGTCTCCAACTCTGGCTTGCTGAACTCGGTGGGAAGGTCGACGGTCTCGGCGGCGGACTTTTTTGCTGTCACGGGTTGCACCAGCTACTTTCAAGGGGCGCTCAGGGCTGACTCGGAGGAACTGACGGGCACGACTGAGCACCCGGGACTCTGTGATGGTTGGTGGTCCAGGCGACCCATTCTGTCGAACGGGACGGTTGCCTGCTCACCATTATAGAACCAGCAGGTGCGTAGCGATGTTCCCGGCCGCTGTCAATCCCGCCTGACCTGCGGTTTTGCCGCCATCTGTCGCCGCTGCGGCCTGTCCTGGGCAGCAGCCCTCCGCTTTCCACCGCGTATCCTGTGGAAATGGCTGGTCGAGGATCTCATGAGGCACCGGAGAGTGACGGCCCAGCAGGGTCCTCCCCCGGCACACGTCGACGGTTTGGCGCGCGCCGCCGGGACCTGCTCGAGGTGATCCGGTCCAGCCCGGGGGGCATCGGCATCAAGGGACTGGCCGACCGCACCGGGGTGCACGAGAACACCGTCCGCTTCCACCTCGACCGGCTCGTCGACGACGGTCAGGTGGAGCGGCGAGCGGCTCCCTCCGGCGGGCCTGGTCGCCCGCCGCTGCGGTTCGTGGCCCGACCGGAGACGGGCCGGGAGAACTACGAGCTGATCGCGCGGGTGCTGGCCGGACACCTGGAGTCCCAGCGCGAGGACCCGGGTGAGTTCGCCCGGCAGGCGGGGAGGGCGTGGGGGCGCAGCTGGGCGCGTCCCGGCATACCTGACCCTGGGTGGGAGCCCGCCCTGGAGGGGCTCACCCAGACTCTCGACGGCGCCGGCTTCAGCCCCGAGATCGTCGGGGAGCGCGACGCCGAGCAGGTGGCGGTGCGCGTGCACCACTGCCCGTTCCTGACCCTGGCACGGCAGGACCAGGTCGTGCCCTGCGGCATTCACCTGGGGCTGATGGAGGGAGCGCTGGAGGCTGCCGGCGAGGACGCCACGGTGACCCTGCACCCGTTCGACACCGACACCACCTGCTTGGCCGTGCTCACCCGGTCCGCCTCCTGACCGGCGCGAGACTCAGACCTGGGGCGGGTGGCTGGCGACCAGTGGGGTGTCGGCACCGATGGCCCCGAACTTCGCCGCTCCGCCCGGTGAGTCCAGCGGGTCCTCGCGCCCCGACAACGTCTCGAAGAAGAAGTCGGCATTGTCCTGCAGATAGGGCATGAACTCGGTCGGCAGGTCGTCCTCGTAGTAGATCGCCTCCACCGGGCACACCGGCTCGCACGCGCCGCAGTCCACGCACTCGTCGGGGTGGATATAGAGCGCGCGCTCCCCCTCGTAGATGCAGTCCACCGGGCACTCATCGACGCAGGCGCGGTCCACGACGTCGATGCAGGGCTGGGCGATCACATAGGTCATCGGACGACCTCCTCACGGCGACTCTTCACTCCTCCCACTATTCACGATAAGTTTTGGAGAAACAAGAGTCTGGTGCGTTCGGACACGATCGGAGAGCATGGACCATGGAGAACACCCTGACCGAGGCGCTTGAGCGGGAGCACGACGAGATCGACGCGGGGCTCGAGGCCTTTGGGGAGGGCCTCGATGCCGGCAACTTCCGGGAGGACGAGCTGACGCGGGCCGCCCAGGCGTTGCGGCGGCACATCTATCTCGAGGAGACCTTCCTCTTTCCACCGCTGCGGGCCGCTGGGATGCTCCCGCCGGTGCTGGTGATGCTGCGCGAGCACGGTGAGATCTGGCGCACGCTCGACGCCTTAGAGGACGAGGTGGCCATCCTCAAGGCGAGTTCGGCCGCAAGTTCTGGCACTGAGACGGTCACTAAGACGGGCACTGAGACGGGCACTGAGACGGGCACAGTCGCTGGCAGCAGCACTGGCGAGGGCGTTGGCACTGACACGGGCGCGCATCCACTCCCCGGCTCAGGTGCCGCGGCGGACCACTGCCACGACCTCCTGGAGATCCTGGCCGAGCACAACGCCAAGGAAGAGCCGATCATCTATCCCCAGGGAGACATCGTGCTGGCCCCGGACGTCAAGGCGGATCTGCACGACTGGATCCTGGAGGGCACCATGCCGCAGGGGTGGGTCTGCGAGCAGGCCTGAGCAGCCCGCTGCTCAGGTGGTCGGCTGCTCAGGCGGTCGGGCGCTCAGGTGGTCGGCGGCGCGGCGGGCAGGCTGACGCGGAAGGTCGTGTCCCCCGGCTCGGACTCGATCTCGATGGTGCCGCCATGGCGCTCGACGACGATGCGGCGTGCGATGTCCAGTCCCAGGCCGGTCCCCTGCCCCACCGGCTTGGTCGTGTAGAAGGCCTCGAACGCACGCTCGGCAACGGCGCTGGGCAGGCCTGGCCCGGAGTCACCGATCTCGACGACCACACCACCATCGGCGCCGCCCCGGGTGGTCAGCCGCAGGGTCCCGGTGCCCCCCATCGCGTCGAGGGCGTTGCCGATCAGATTGGTCCAGACCTGGTTGAGTTCACCGGCATAACCCTCGATGCGGGGCACGTCGGCATACTCCTTGATCACCTCGAAGGTGCCCTCCCGCAGGCGGTGCCCCAACACCAGCAGGGTGCTCTCCAGACCCTCGGCGACCGCCAGCGGCTGCAGGGCGGCGCGGTCCACCTGGGAGTAGGACCGCACGGCGGCGACGAGTTCGGAGATCCGCCGGGTCGACTCGGTGATCTCCGCGCGCAGCACCGTGGACTGCAGGCTGGCCACGATCCAGTCCAGGCCGGCCTGTAGCGAGCGCCGGTCGACGGCACTGCCGAGGCGGTCGCACCACTCCTCGTCAGCATTGGCCGAGGCGAGCACTGGGGCCAGCGACCAGGTGCGGTCGACGCCGGCGGACTCCAGCCGCTCGGCGAGGCTGTCCTCGATTTCGGACAGGTCGACATACGCCGGAGCAGGTCGGGCGGCCAGCTCACGACGCAACTCGTCGAGGGCCGTGAACTGTTCCGGGGCGATCCCGTGCGCGGCCAGCTGGCTCAGCGAGGCAAACAGGGTCTCGTCGGCGGCACCGAGGGCTGCGGTGGCTCGCGTCGCGGCCGCGGACGGGTTGTTGATCTCGTGGGCGAGTCCCGCGGCGAGCTTGCCCAGGTTGGCCAGGGAGTCGCGCTGCCGGGCCGTGGACTCGACATACAGCGCCATGCCGTAGACGCCCTTGATGAGGTGACTGCCGAACGGGAACCACTGCGCGGTGAGGTCCCGCAGCGACGTCGCCGGCACCCGCAGCATCCGCCCGGCCTCCAGGCCGCGGGCGCTGGCCAGGAAGCGGCCGGTCTCCACCCAGGCGCGGAATCCGCCGGCCCACCGGCCAGGGGCGTCCATCAGACCGACGACCATGTCCTCGCGCTCGGTGCGCCGCACCAGCTCCACGACCCCGTCGATCAGCACCCACCAGTCGTCGGCGCGGGCACCCTCGGCCCACAGCAGGTCGCCAGGGCCGAAGGCGACCTCCTCCCCCGCGGCGAGCAGCGCGTTCAGCTGCTCGGTGCTCAGGCCGTCAAAGAGCTCGATCGGTTGCAGGTCAGCGGCGTCCACGAGCTGCTCCTCAGGGGGTGAGATGTTTCCGGTGGTGACGGGGTCCTCAGATGGTGGCCAGATAACGGTGGACGAAGTGCACCGCCATGGCACCCTCGCCGACGGCGGAGGCGACGCGTTTCATCGAGTCCAACCGCACATCGCCTGCGGCGAACACGCCCGGCAGGCTGGTCTCCAGGGCGAAGGGGCCGCGCGGCTGGGTCCACGCACCGTCGACCGCGTGGAGCATTTCGGGGCCCGTGAGCACAAAACCCTTGTCGTCTCGGGCGACCAGCTCCCCCAGCCACTCGGTGCGCGGCACCGCACCGATGAAGACGAACAGCCAGCTCGTGGCCACTTCCTCAAACTCCCCGGAGTCCCGGTCACGCAGCGTGAGGGACTCCAGGTGTCCGTCACCGCGCGCGGAGACCACCTCGGTGCGGTGGCGCACGGTGATGTTCTCGGCGGCCAGGATCCGGTCCACGAGGTACTGCGACATGGAACTGCGGATGTCGCTGCCGCGCACCAGGACAGTGACGTGCGCGGCGTGCCGCGACAGGTTGAGCGCCGCCTGGCCTGCCGAGTTGGCGGCCCCGATGAGAAAGACCTCCTCACCGGCGACCTGGATCGCCTCGCTCGCCGTCGCGCCGTAGTAGACACCGCGCCCGGTGAACTCATCCACCTCGGCGGCGCCCAGCCGGCGATAGGACACCCCGGTCGTGACGATCACCGACCGGGCCTCGATCTCACCCTGGCCGTCCAGCAGCACCGCCCGCACCGGTCCGCGCTGCTCCAGGCCGGTCACGTCGCGAGCCACCACCATCTCGGCGCCGAACCGGACCACCTGGGCCACGGCCCGCTGGGTCAGGTCCGAGCCGCTCAGGCCCCGCGGGAAACCCAGGTAGTTCTCGATGGCGGCGCTCTGCCCGGCCTGTCCCCCCGGCGCCTCACGCTCGACGATGACGGTCTGCAGTCCCTCGGAGGCTGCATAGACGGCCGACGCCAGACCGGCCGGTCCTCCACCGACGATGCACACGTCATACAGCGGTTGCTCGGCGCGGGTGCGCAGCCCGAGACCGTCGGCCAACTCCATGCTCGAGGGGCAGCGCAGCGTGGCACCGTCCGGCACGAGCACCAGCGGCAGGTCCTCAACCGAGGCACCGGCAGCCTGACGCAGCCGCTCCCCCTCCTCACCCTCCTCGATGTCGACCCACCGATAGGGCACGTGGTTGCGGGCCAGGAAGGTCTTGGTCGCGTGCGCGCTCTCGGACCACCGGTGGCCCACCACGCGCAGGTCGGACGTCGGGCTCGGGTGGGCCCGTCGCCAGTCCTCGAGCAGGTCGTCCACGACCGGGTAGAGCCGTTCTTCCGGCGGGTCCCAGGGCTTGAGCAGGTAGTGGTCCAGGCCGACGTCGTTGATCGCGCGGATCGCCGCGTCGGTGTCCGCGTAGGCCGTGAGCAGCAGCTGTTTGGCCGTCGGCGCCTGGGGTTGGGCCCGCTCCAGGAACTCGATGCCGGTCATCACCGGCATGCGCTGGTCGGTGACGATCAGGGCGACGGGTTGGTCGCGCAGCGCGAGACGGTCCAGGACGGAGAGCGCCTCCGCACCGGAGGTCGCCCCGAGCACCCGGTAGTCCTTGCCGTAGCGCTCGCGAAGATCACGGGTGATCGCTGCGGAGACCATGGGGTCGTCGTCAACGGTCAGAATGGCGGGTTTGCTCATGCAAGACCACTTCCGTCGTCACAGGAGAGTGCCGCCAGTCTAGGACGGTCGGTGACCGGCGCGATAGGGGCGGCAGACGGGACGGCCCGGGCACACCGCAGTGCACCCGGGCCGTCCCGGTGGTCAGGGAGAGGTCAGCGCCTCACTCGTCGACGTCCTCGGCCTTGACGGCCAGCACCGGGCAGGAGGCGTCGAGCAGGATCCGCTGGGCGTTGGAGCCCAGGATCAGCTTGCCGACCGGGGTGCGGCGGCGCAGCCCGATGACGATGAACTCGGCGCCGGACTCCTCGGCGATGGCGATCAGGTCCTCGCTGGGCTCGTTGCCACGGACCAGTGCCCGTACCTCGTGCTCGATGCCCTCGGCGTCCAACTGTTCCTGGACCCGGCCGAGCTCGGTCTCGAAGCGCTGCGCCTCCTTGGCGTCGAAGTCACGGCCCCCGCGGTGGGAGTTGACCACGATCAGCTTGAGGTGCCGCAGCGACGCCTCCTGAGCCGCGCGGCGCAGCGCGGCCCGTCCTTCCTTGGTGGGCACATATCCAACGATGATCGTCATGTCATCACTCCCTGTCAGTGGTGCGGCCTTCTGCGAGGAGGCTACACGCACCGGGACCAGCTGGTGCAGGCAACCTGCCAGGTCAGGCCCCGCGGACAAACGGTCCCGGCGGCGGTGGGATGGCCGCGCGCAGCAGGTCGTTGGTCAGGACCGCCAGGTGATAGTCCGGATCCACCTCCCGTGCCCGCTCGATCGCGATATTGGCGACCGTGCCCTGGTTGATGGCCCAGGCGACCTGACCCGTCACCGTGAGGATGGGAGCGGCACAGTCGTCCCGCACCAGCCCGCACAGCGTGACGAGCCGGTCCAGCCGCGCCCGGTCCCGCAGTCGGGACACCGGCAGGTGCCGGACAAAGGCAGCCAGCACGTCGGGTGGCAGCAGCCCGGGACCGAGTTGTCCGGGGGCCACCCACGCGATGAGGGCGTCGCGGAATCCCCGGTCCCACAGGAAGACGAGTCCCTGCGCGACCACCGCCGGCGGCAGGTCCGTCACCGCCGGTCCCTCGGGCGTGGGGTCCAGGAGTCGGCGCCAGGCCAGCGCTGCCCGCTCCAGGAAGCGATCAGCGACCTGGGGCTTCCCCGCTGGCCCGGACCGGGGCCCGGTGCCGGCCGAGCCGTCGTCAGGCAGGGCGGCGGCGAAGCGGGTGAGGTAGGCCTCGATCTCCTCCGCGAGGCTCGCCTGTCCGGTCGCATCACCGCCACGGATCACAGCCGTCAGCTCCTCGCGCGAGGGTCCGGTGCAGGCCCCGTGCCAGATCAGCTCGGCCGCAGCCGGGACCCGGTCTGTGGAGGGGAGTTCACGCCATACGCCAGGGTCATCCTGGCCGGGGCACAGGGCGAGCCAACGGGTGGAGCGAACCCGCGCGAGCTGATAGACGCCGGACCCCAGGGACACACAGGTGCTCGCGACGGCCGCCAGGATCGCGGTCGCGTCCTCGTCGGCCTCATAGGAAAGGGCCCCGACGAGGCCGGGCTGGTGCTGCCACACGATCTGGTGGATCGCCTCGAGGGTCTCCTCGAAGGCCCCAGCGTCCTCGGGCAGGTCCATGCGGCAGATGAGCCTGATGCGGCCCGCGGGTCGGGCCGAGGGTGACCCCTCGTCCGGACCTTCCAGGAAGATCAGCACGAGACTGCGCTCCGGGCGGTAGCCCAGCTGCAGAGGCACTGTCGCGATCAGCTCGGCCATGCCGCGGACTCGGATATCAGTGGTCGTCATAGAGCCACCCTTCCGACGGGTCGACCCCGTCGAAAGGGTGGCGAGCAACTCTGTGGACAGGTCCGCAGCCTGGCGGACCCGGTGGATAACCGGTGCTCAGGCCTCGAGCTGGGCGGTGGCCATCTCGGGGAACTCGGTGCGGGCCTGGTCCGCGATCCGGTTCATCAGGAAGGCATCCAGACCGGCGCCGATCCCGCCGCCGACCACCGGCACCGCACGGGTGAACCGGCTCACGGACTTGGCGCCCATCTTGGTCGCCAGACGGAAGCCGACGCCCTTGTTGATCACCATGACGGCCGCCTTGGGCAGGCGCTGCATCGCGACCTGCGCCAGCCGTCCAGTGCCGGCGACCCCGGCCTTGGACAGCAGGTCCTGGCTGTCCGCG
The DNA here is from genome assembly GCF_007197575.1 of Ornithinimicrobium ciconiae. Taxonomy (NCBI): domain Bacteria; kingdom Bacillati; phylum Actinomycetota; class Actinomycetes; order Micrococcales; family Ornithinimicrobiaceae; genus Ornithinimicrobium; species Ornithinimicrobium ciconiae. The sequence continues at coordinate 1,739,531 of NZ_CP041616.1, read as the reverse complement.
CCGACCAGGGTCAGCAGGACGGCGGCACGCACCTCGGGCCGCTCCAGGTCGTAGCCGCGGATCGTGGCGATGCTGCCCACCATGCGGGTGGCCAGCACATAGAACTCGATGATGTTGGCCGGCAGCGAGACGACCAGGGTGAAGATGCCTCCCACGCCGGTGACGAACCCACCGACGGCGCTCATCTTGATGTGGCTGCGCACGATCTTGTTGATCGCCTTCTCAGGATGCCCACCCTTGTCCTGAAGGGCCTCCTCGACGACACGGGCGACGGAGTCCAGCGGCCCGAGTCCGTCGATCCCGACGTCCATCAACTTGCCCACCAGGGCGTTGGCGGTCTTGGCGGTGACGCCGCTCTCCTCCAGCGCCTCCGCTGTCTCCGGCTCGTTCTTGTCGCTCCCGAACAGGCCCACAGGCCCTCCTGTGCGTCTCGGCCGCTGCTTGCCCGCGGCGCTCCGCGACTCATCCTGCCACCCGCGGGGCCAACACGCGGCCTTCGCGCTGACCGTGCCGTGCGCTAGATTTCCCGGCATGGGTAATGGGGAGAAATCGTCTGCCGGTCCGTCCAAGGCATTGGGGGCCCTCGCGGCCCTGCTCGCCGTAGCAGGTCTGGTCCTCGTGGGCCTCGGACTCTACGGGGTGCTCAACACCGCCACGCCGAACATGCAGGGCATCAATTCTGGGCAGACCGTCTCGGTCCCCGCCTCGGGCATGTCGCTGTGGGCCGAGGAGGACATCCGCGATGACATCGTCTGCCAGGCCGGTGACGCCACCATGGAGCGACCGACCTCGACCTACTCGGTGATGGTCGGCGACCGCGAGTTCTTCGAGGTGGCCCGCACCCCGTCCGACCTGGACGCCGACAGCCACGTCGTCACCTGCCAGGGCAGCGACGCGGCGGTGTATGTCGGACCGAACGCCGCGCGCACCACCGCACCCGGGCTGATCGGCCAGCTCGGCCTGCTCATCGGAGCTATCACCCTGGGCGTCGCGGCGCTGCTGGGCCTGGGTGCGCTCCTGACACGCCGCAAGAAGGCCACCCCGGCCGACGCCGGCGCCTACCAGTACAGCTCGCACACCGGCTCCGCGGCCGGCTACCCGGAGCAGAGTCACCAGCAGGCGGGTTACCAGCAGGGCGGCTACGAGCAGGGCGGCTATCAACAGGGCGGCTACGAGCAGGGCGGCTATCAGCAGGGCGGCTACGCCCCTGCGGGCTATGCCCAGCCGGATCACCCGCAGACCTACCCACCCGCCCAGGGCTATGACCAGCAGGGTGGCTACGACCAGCAGCCGTATGCCGGTGGCCAGGACCAGGGCCAGCAGGGTGGCTACGGCCAGCAGCCCTACTCCACCGACCAGACCCAGGGTTACGGCCAGGGCGGCTACGCCCAGCAGCACGACCAGACCCAGGCCTACCCGCCCGCCCAGGGCTACGACCAGCAGGGTGGCTACGGCCAGCAGCCCTACTCCACCGACCAGACCCAGGGTTACGGCCAGGGCGGCTACGCCCAGCAGCACGACCAGACCCAGGCCTACCCGCCCGCCCAGGGCTATGACCAGCAGGGTGGCTACGGCCAGCAGCCGTATGCCGGTGGCCAGGACCAGGGCCAGCAGGGTGGCTACGGCCAGCAGCCCTACAGCACCGAGCAGGGTCAGGCTGGCTACGGGCAGCAGCAGGGCGGCTACGACCCCGGAGCCGGCCAGCCGGCTCCGGCACCGGGGAGCCAGCATGGACCGGGGAGTCAGCAGGGACCGGGAGGGCAGACAGAGGGTCCAGGTGCCCCGAGCACCGAGGGCTCTCCCTCCTCCGGCGCCACTGCCTGGAGCCCGGGTCAGCCGGTGCCCGGTCCTGCGCCGGACGAGGCGGGTCAGGGTCACGAGGCGTCGACCCCGCCGCAGGACACCGGCCAGGAGGGTGACCAGCCACGCGAGGGCCAGTCCGACTCCGACGGAGACGACTCGGGCGGAGACGACCCGGGCGACGCGGATCAGGCTACGCAGCAGTTCCCGCCCCCGCCGCCGCGGTGGGACAACAACGCCTGAGGACCTCCACCGAGGTTCCCCACGGCATACGAGAGGGGCCAGTCGACATCTCGACTGGCCCCTCTCGTGTGCCCGGCTGCCCCGTGTGAGGCACCCGGGTCGCCCGCCTAGACCTCGGGTGAACCCTCGTCGGAGACCTCGCGCAGGAAGTCCTCGAACTGGGCGCCGATCTCGTCGGCGCTGGGCAGCTCGGCGGCCTCGGCCGCGAGGAGGCTGCGCTTGCGCTGCCCCTCCACGAACCGGTCATAGCGCTGCTCGAGGGCGGACACAACCTCCGCGGCCTCGTGGTTCTCGGCCAGCTCCTTGGTGATCTCGGCCCGGTTCAGGCCGGCGGCCGCCACGAGCTCCTCGCGCGGCAGGGCTGCACCGGTGTAGCCCGCCAGGGTGTCGAGCGCAGCGACTGCCGCGTCACCGAAGCGCGCCTCGGCCAGGTAGTGGGGCACGTGCACGGCTGCGCCCATCGTGTCGACACCGGCTTCGCCCAGCCGTAGGTGCAGCAGCGCCTCGGCGCTGCCGGGGACCTGGACCTGCCCGAACAGCGGCTCCACGTCACCGATCAGTTCGCGGTCACTGGCGAAGCGGGTCACGCCGATCGGTCGGGTGTGCGGCACCGCCATCGGCACGCCGTGGGCGGACACCATCCGACGCACTCCGAAGCCCAGGCACACCTGGTGCACGGCCTTGGTGAACGCCTCCCAGTGGAAGTCCGGCTCCATGCCGTCGAGCAGCAGGAACGGCTGTCCCGACCGGTCGATCACGCGGTAGAGGGTCAGCGACGGCTCCTCGAACGAGCTGTAATTGTCCCGGTCGAAGGTCATCAGGGGGCGTCGCGAGCGGTAGTCGATCAGGCTGTCCATGTCGAACGAGGCGACGACGGTGTGCTCGAGGTGCTCCAGCAGGTGCTCGGTCACCTGACTGCGCACATTGCCCGCGTCCATAAATCCCTCGAGTGACACGTGCAGCAAGGGCGCGTGCTGGGGCTGCTGGGCAGCCTCGGCTTCCAGGTGGTAGAGCGAACTTGGCTCGATCACGTCAGTCCTCCTCAGGTCTTCACACCGCACAACGCGGCAGGTCCTCGCGGGATTCCCAGCAGTATGCCGTCCGGTACCGACGCTGACGCCCTCCGGTGTCGGCCCTGTCGAGAACAAGCACCTGACCGCGCGCCCTGTCGGGGTCGGGTGATAGGAAAGATGGCATGACTTCAGCGTCGACGGCGACCGGCACCATCTTCCACGACCTCGACCACTACGTCGCGATGCCGCGGCTGGGTGGGCTGGCGATGAGTCCGGACGGCACCCGACTGGTCACCACCGTCAGCACGATCACCGCGGCGGGCACCGGCTATGCCACGGCACTCTGGGGAGTCGACCCGCAGGGCGAGGGCCCGGCATACCGCATCACGCGCAGCGCCAAGGGCGAGGCAGGGGCGGCCTTCAGCAGCACCGGGTCGCTGCTGTTCACCTCGGCGCGCCCCGACCCGGACGCCGAGGACGACTCCCCCGAGGCCGCGCTGTGGGAGATCCCGGCCGGCGGTGGCGAGGCCCGGGTGGTTCTCTCCCGTCCCGGCGGCGTCGGTCAGGTGCTGTGTGCCCACGACGCCGACGTGACCGTAGTGCTGGCCGGGCAGCTCCCCGGTGCCACCGATGAGGCCACGCACGCCGCGATCCACAAGGCCCGCAAGGACGCCGGCGTCCAGGCGATCCTGCACGACCGCTATCCGGTGCGGCACTGGGACGCGGACCTCGGACCCAGCGCCCCCCAGCTGTTCGTGGCCGAGCCCGCCGAGCAGGAGACGCCCGCGCGGCCGACCACGACCGACCACGTCCCACCACTGCGGCTGCGCTGGGTCAGTGAGGGCGTCGGGGCCACGATGCGCGACCACGCTCCCGCGATCAGCCCGGACGGCACCTTTGCCGTGGTCTCCCTGACGGTGCCCGAGGCACGAGGCAACCAACGAACGCAGCTGGTGCGCATCGACCTGACCAGCGGTGAGCGCAGTGTCCTGGCCGATGAGCCGGGGCACGAGTTCTCTGCCCCGCTGATCAGTCCGGACAGCACGCGGGCAGTGATCGTGGTCGATCCCCAGAGCACCCCGGAGCGCGCGCCGCACCCGCAGCTGCACCTGCTCGACCTGGACACTGGCGAGCGCACCCTGCTGGCCGGGGACTGGGACCGCTGGGCCACTCCCGCCGCGTGGCTGCCGGATGGCAGCGCGGTGCTGGTGATCGCCGACGACAACGGCCGGTCCCCGATCTTCTCGATCGAGGTGGCCACCGGTGCGGTGCGTCAGGTGACCGCGGACGACGCGGCCTACAGCGAGGTGATCGTCTCCCCCGACGGCACCCGGGCCTATGCCGTGCGCTCCAGCTATCTCTTCCCCTCCGAGGTCGTGGCGATCGACCTGTCCACCGGCGCGGTGACCCCGCTGCCCGGACCGGTGGAGCGTCCGGAGATCCCTGGCCGGTTGGAGGAGGTGGAGACCACGACCGAGGACGGCACCCGGGTGCGCGGGTGGCTCGCCCTGCCCGAGGGCGAGGGACCGCACCCGTTGCTGCTGTGGATCCACGGTGGGCCGCTCGGCTCCTGGAATGCCTGGACCTGGCGCTGGAACCCGTGGCTGATGACGGTGCAGGGTTATGCCGTGCTGCTGCCGGACCCGGCGCTGTCCACGGGCTACGGGCAGGACTTCATCCAGCGCGGGTGGGGTTCGTGGGGCGTGGCCCCCTACGAGGACCTGATGGCGATCACCGACGAGGTCGTCGCCCGGGCGGATATCGACGAGTCACGGACCGCCGCGATGGGCGGGTCGTTCGGTGGCTACATGGCCAACTGGGTGGCGGGCCACACAGATCGCTTCTCGGCGATCGTGACGCACGCCTCGCTGTGGGCGCTGGACCAGTTCGGCCCCACGACTGATGCGGCCTTCTACTGGCAGCGCGAGATGACGGCCGAGATGGGCAGGGACAACAGCCCGCACGCCTTCGTGGACAAGATCGTCACCCCGGTGCTGGTGATCCATGGCGACAAGGACTACCGGGTGCCCATCGGCGAGGGGCTGCGGCTGTGGTACGAACTCCTCGCCCACTCCGGTCTGCCGGCCGGGGACGACGGTTCGACCGTGCACCGTTTCCTCTACTTCCCCGACGAGAACCACTGGATCCTCTCCCCCCAGCACGCCAAGGTCTGGTATCAGGTGGTCTCCAACTTCCTGGCCCAGCACGTCCTCGGCGACGAGGCTGGGGAGCTGCCGGTGGAGCTGGGCCGGTCGGCACCGAGCGCCAAGCAGCTGCGGGCGGCGGCCGCCGCCCAGGAGGAGGACGAGAGGCAGGACGGGTCCGCAGCGAGCAGCTGAGTGACCAGCGGCGCTGAGCGAGCAGTGGGGCGAGCAGTGGGGCGGGCAGCACGACTTCGGGCCCACGACTTCGGGCCCACGACTTCGGGCCCACGACTTCGGGCCCCGACGCCTCACGGAGTGAGGCCGAGTCGGGGCCCGAAGGGAGTGTGCTGAGAACTAGCCGATCTTGATGACCTGCGTGCCGGCGAACTGGTCGTGCCAGCCGCGACGTCCCACCGCGTCGCCATTGATGCCGACCGCGATGAGGATCATCGCCGCCAGCTGGGCGAGCCCAGCCACGATGCCGCCCACGAGCGGGATGATGCCCAGCACGCTCAGACCGACCCAGGCGTTGCGCTTGAGCGCCTCCTCCATCGTCGGGTTTCCACCGCCCTGACCCCGGGTCTGCAGCTTCATCGCCATCTTGCCGATGGTCTGTCCGCGGCTGGACTCCATGAAGGCGAAGTAGCCCAGGTAGATCGCGGCGATCAGCACCGAGCTGACCACCCCGACGAGGAAGCTGCCACCGCCCAGTCCATACATGCCCCCGGAGCTGTTCATCAGGACACCGACGATCAGGAACGAGACCAGGATCATGTTGACGACGACGAGGATGACGAAGTCAATGAGCTTGGCCAGGAACCGGTCGGTCAGGTTTCCCGGCTGGCCCACCCCGCTGGCCACGCCCCCATAGGCGCCCGCCGGCGGGTACCCGCCCTGCGGTCCCTGCTGGTATCCGCCCGATTGCTGCTGGTAGCCACCTGCTGGGGGTTGCTGCTGGTAGCCCTCTGCGGGGGGTTGCTGATAGCCGCCTGCGGGCGGTTGCTGCTGGGAGCCCCCCTGCGGAAATCCGCCCGGCTGCTGCTGATCACCCGGTTGCTGCTGGTAGCCACCCGGCGGCGGTGGTGCCCCGTGGGGCTGGTTGGGCGGGGTCACAGGGTCAGACATAGAGCACCTCTGAACTTGACACGGGACGCCCCCGCGTTCCAGGAGGGACGCGTCGATCGCGCCGCCTGGGCGCAACTCCCGCGAAGCCTAGTGGTGATCGCCGCTTAGGGGAAGGGCCTGTGCGGCAGCACATTTCCTGATCAGGTCCCTGAGTTGGCGCTGGTGGGGCTCAATCGATCGCCGACGAGGTCGGACGCGGGTGCGGAATCCTGGACCGGTTCGGCGGGCTCCGTTGGCCCGGTCTCGACCCGCTCCGGCAAACGGTTCGGCATCAGCAGCACGAGGCCCACGACGACCAGTGCCGTGGCCGCACCGAAGACAAAACCCCAGCGCATGCCCTCCACGGTGGCCTCCAGGGGTGCGGTGCCGTCGGCCACAAGACGGCTCGCGCGGGCGGTCATGATGGTGATCACGATGGCCGTGCCCAGCGCACCGGCGACCTGCTGCAGGGTGCCCAGGAGCGAGCTCGCGTGCGAGTAGAGGCGGGCCGGGACATCGCCCAGGCCCAGGGTGAACGTCGGGGTGAAGACGGCCGCCAGGCTGACCATCAGCACCAGGTGGGCGGTCAGGATCTGCCAGTAGGGCGTGCTGGTGCTGATCAGCGTCAGCGATCCCATCGCCAGCGCGACGCCGATCGCCCCGGGGATGATCAGCATCCGGCTGCCGTAGCGGTCGAAGATCTGGCCCACGCGCGGTCCGAGCAGACCCATCGCGATGCCACCGGGCATCACGAGCAGACCGGTCTCCAGTGCCGTGAGCCCCCGCACCTGCTGCAGATACAGCGGCAGCAGCATCATCGCCCCGAGCATCGCCATGAAGCTCACCGACAGCAGGAGTACGGCCCGGGTGAACACCGGGTGCCGGAAGGTGCGCAGGTCCAGCAGCGGGTTGCCGCGCCGCTGCAGCACCAGCTGGCGCACCACGAAGAGGACGATGGCCAGCACGCTCCCGCCGACCATCAGCCACGGCTGGGCACCGAGCCCCTGACCAAACCTGCTCAGGCCAAAGACCAGCCCGCCGAAGCCGACGGCTGCGACCACGACGCTCAGCCAGTCGATGGAAACCTGCTGTGGCTCACCCACATTAGGCAGCTTGCGCAGTGCCAGGACGGTGACGACCACGGCGATCGGGAGCACGGTGAGGAACATCAGGCGCCAGGAACCAAGGCCCAGCAGCAGACCCGACACCGCTGGTCCCAGCGCTGGGGCGACGGACATCACCAGCGTGACATTGCCCATGACCCGGCCCCGGTTCGCCGCTGGCACGACCGTCATCAGCGTCGTCATCAGCAAGGGCATCATGACGGCGGTGCCGGAGGCCTGGACGATGCGGGCCCCGAGCAGGATCGGGTATGTCGGCGCGAGGGCTGCGAGTGTCGTGCCCAGGATGAAGACGGTCATGGCGGTCGCGAACGCGGCTCGGGTGCTCACCCGTTGCAGAAACCACCCCGTCACCGGGATCACCGCAGCCATGGTGAGCAGGAACGCGGTGGACAGCCACTGTGCCGCGGCCTCGTCGATGTCGAGTCCGACCATGAGCTGCGGGATCGCGTTCATCATGATCGTCTCGTTGAGGATCACCACGAAGGCGGCAGCGACCAGCCACAAGACCACGGCCGGGGTGCGCTCCGCCGAGACTGATACGGGTGCGGCAGACCTGCGCGCAGACATAGTGGTTCCTTTGTCATGGATGGGTGGGGTGGTGCTCACAGCAGTGCTGACCACTGCCGGGTGCCGCACTCATCGGCGGTCCCCTCGATGGTGCCCCCCGAGGCCGCCGACAGCAAACGATTATCGCTCGCCGCCCACCCATTTTAAGGGAGGTTTCGTCGGCGGATCACGTCTCTTGGGAGGGGTTTCGTAGGCAGGTCACGTCTTTTAGGAGGGGTTTCGTAGGCGGGTCGCCCGGCGGCCGGTGCCGGACTGCGCCGAGTACCGGCGGTGAGGAGTACCAACAGTCAAGTGTTCTGGCAGTCAAGAGTTCTGGCAGTTAGAGGTACTGGCAGTTACGAGTACTGGCGGTTGGACCAGGTCGTGTCGTAGACCTGGCCGGGGATCGCGTCGCCGTTGCGCTCCCAGTCGAGGAAGTCGTCGGTCGCGTTGACGATCGTCACGGCGAGCCAGCCGACCACGAGGGCGTCGTCACCGAGGCCGCCGAGGAACAGGATCGCCTCGGGCATCAGGTCGATCGGGCTGACGACATAACCGACGGCGGCCAGCATCATCAGCAGCTTAGAGCCGTCGACGCCGGCGTAGCGCTTGGTCATGATGGCGCGAATCATTCGCGGCAGGGCGGCGAGCCGCTCCCCCAGGCCAGGAGCACCGGGGCGGCTGGCAGAACGAATCGCGGTGGCGACGCCCATCAGGGCGCCCCAGCGCAGGGGTCGGCGTGCAGCGTGTGCCAAGGTCGGCTCCGTTTCGTGCGGCGCGAGGACGGCGGTCCTCGCTTCGGGAAGGTTAACGAACGTGGTGCCCGCAGGATTCCCGCACTACATTGAGTTCTGTCGGTCCCCACGGGAAGTGGTGCGCCATGCTGGCGAAGCAGTTTGCCCCGTTGTTCGGTCTCGCCGTGCTCCTGACCGCCTGCGGCTCTGACTCACCCGAGCCGGTGCCCCCGGACGCGACGACCCCGGACAGCCCGAGCCCCGAGGCAGGTGCACCGGTCGACCCCGGCACTGAGACGGAGGGCCCACCCACCGCTGCTGACGGCGCGCAGGGCTCGGGGTGCACGCCCACCTCCGAGACCACGCTGCCCGACGGACGCTGGTTCGGGCTGGTCGCCTCGACGACCGAGTCCTCGATTGAGTTCGATCTGGCGTGCTGGTTCACGGGCGACGCCGCCATCGCCGCCGCAGAAAGTGCCGGCGAGGAGCCTCCGCCCAACGACTACTTCGTGCGCAACAACAACGAGCTCACCCGCGAGCTGCCAGTGGCCCAGGACGCCGAGGTCACCTTCTATCTCTCAGGCGACCCCACGTCCGAGGTGCAGGGCGACGTGCCGGCCTGGCGCGGCATACTCAACGATCGCGGCATCCCGTTCGGGATCTGGGTGCAGACGTCCGGGGGCGAGGTGACCAGCGTCGAGGAGCAGTGGGTGCCCTGAGCCGCTCGCAGCCCGCCTATGGTTGCCCCATGGAAAAGCACGCGGGCAGAGGAGTTCTCGTCACGGGGGCCTCACGGGGTGTGGGGGCGGCGACCGCCCGGGCGTTCGCCGAGCGCGGCGACCGGGTGGTGGTGCACTACCGGGGCGCGGAGGAGCGCGCCAGGGAGGTGCTGGAGTCCCTGCCCGGCGAGGGCCACGGCCTGGTGCGCGCCGACCTCGCGTCACCGGAGGAGACGCAGGCACTGGCGGCGCAGGGCGTCGAGATCCTCGGGCGCATCGACGTGCTCGTCAACAATGCCGCGCTCTTCCTCGACCCTGGCGCAGGCGGCAGCCGTCGTGGGGACCACCGCCTGACGGACACCGACTATGACAGCTGGGTGCGGGCCTGGCGGACCACGCTGGAGACCAACCTGATGGGGCCGGCCAACCTCACCTTCTGCGTGGCCCGGCACATGCTGGAGGTCGCCCCCGCCGAGGGCAGCCCCGCCGGGCGCATCGTCAACGTGGGGTCGCGCGGTGCCTATCGCGGCGAGCCGGACGTCCCTGCCTATGGCGCGAGCAAGGCCGGGCTGCATGCCTTCGGCCAGTCGATGGCCATCGCCCTGGCACCGCACGGGATCGGGGTCGTCTCCATCGCGCCGGGTTTCATCGCCACGGACATGGCCGCCGGCTTGCTGCAGGGCGCCACCGGCGACGCCATCCGCGCGCAGAGCCCATTCGGTCGGGTCGCGACCCCGGAGGAGGTGGCCGAAGCCGTCCGCATGCTGGCCGAGCCCGGTGCCGAGTGGATCTCCGGCGCCGTCGTCGACTTCAACGGGGCCAGTCACCTGCGCTGACCCAGGTGTGGGGAGGTTTTGCCCGCCTGCCGCGCCTTCTTGGGGAGGTTCGGTACGCCCCTGCACCCCAGAAGCAACCGATCCGTGGCCCCAGCCGGTTTGATGGTCAGGAGCAAGGAGGCCACATGCGGGAGCCGGACGGATTCCGGGAGTTCGTGCAGGGACGGTCACCGTCCCTGCTGCGGACCGCCTGGATGCTGACCGGTGACGCAGCGGCCGCCGAGGACCTCCTGCAGACAGCCCTGGCCCGGACCTGGCCGCACTGGTCACGGGTCAGCCAGGGCCACCCCACGGCCTATGTGCGCCAGGTGATGGTGCGCACCAACGCGAGTTGGCGCGCCCGTTTCTGGACCCGCGAGAAGCCGACGGACCTCACCGTGGCTGGTGCCGGCATACCGACCGAGGCGTATGCCGACCCGGACCCGAGCGACTCCGTCACCGACCGTCTGGTCCTGTTGGACGCACTGGCGCAGCTGCCGGTGCGCCAGCGCCAGGCCGTGGTGCTGCGCTATTTCGACGACCTGTCGGTGGAGGCCGTCGCCGAGATCATGACCTGCTCCCCCGGGACGGTGAAGAGCCAGACGTCCAAGGGGCTCACCAGGTTGCGGCAGGTCATCGGCGAGGACGCCCTGGTGAAAGGGACTTGTGATGGATGAGACGGAGCGCGTGCAGGTTGAGCAGATCAGGGACCGGCTGCAGAGCCTCCCCCCTGACCTGATCGACCCCATCGACCGGTTCGAACGGATCGGTGAGCGGGTGCAGCGGCGGAGGGGTCGGCAGACGGCCGTTGCGGTGGGTGGCGTGGTGGCGGCCGTGGCCCTGGCGGTGCCCGTCGCGGCCCAGTTGCTGCCCGAGACCGCCGAGATCATGCCCGGCGGAGGAGTGGTGGAGACCACTGGACCGACGGACACCCACGCACAGGACAGGGGCTACGGCGGGACGGAGGTGACACACCTCAGCATCCCGGTGACGATCACCGGCACCGGGACGGTGACGGTGGAGCTGGGTGATCGACCCGAGGGTGCCAGCGGTGTGGGGATGGTGCTGGACTGCCTGAGCGCCGGTGACTTCACCTATCCTGACGGCGCGGGCATGATCTGCGACAGCGCGGAGGCCGGGACCGAACTCACCGGGGCGGAGGACTTCGAGTCCGCGGCCTACGTCGTCAGCCTCCCCGAGGGTGCCGAGGCGATCAAGATCCGGGCCACCGAGGGTTCGTCCTGGCGGCTGACGGCGTCCTACGTCAGCACTGAGGTGACCGAGTGGGGCGTCAACGCCAAGGGCGAGACCTTCGGCGTGGAGAACGTCAACGGCTCCCCCGACCTCCTCGCTGTCATCGCGACCAACGGCAAGACCGGCTACGCGTATGTGGCGGGGATGAATGCCGCCTGGGGCCCGCAACCGACCTCGCCCGAGCACGCCCTGCAGATGCAGGAGGAGCGCGCGGGACAGACCGTCAGCGTGCCGGTCTATGAGTCCGACGGGGAGACGGTGATCGGCGAGTTCGTGATGGGCGGCACCGACGATCCGGCTCAGCTCGGCGACGAGGCCACAGTCACGACCGGTCCCTGAGGGAGCGCCGCGTCTGCGTGATCTGTGGGGTGCACAAGCGGTCACCGGTGACCGGTTCTGCACCCCACAGGCAGGAGGCCGACCCGCGCACGCCAGGATCGAAAGCCCGCAGGCTCAGGCCAGGCCCAGGTGGTGCGCCTCCTCCCACAGTTCGTCACGCACGCGCGGGTGGGCGGCGGCCTCGATCAGGTTGGCCGCCTGCTCCCGCTCGCTGCGCCCAAACAAGGGGGCCACGCCCTGCTCGGTGACGATGGCCGAGGCCTGGAACGAGGTGACCGGCTCGTCCAGCAACGGCACGATCGTGGACACGTCGGCCTTGGGGTGCCACGACCGCAGCGCCATGATCGCCTGCCCGCCCGGCGAGTGGAGCGCGCCGACGATGAAGTCGGTCTGCCCACCGATGCCGCTGTGGATCCGGGCGTTGATCCGTGAGGCGTTGGCCTGGCCGAACAGGTCCACCTCGAGAGCGGTGTTGATCGAGGTCATCAGCCGCTGCTGGGCGATGAGTCCGGGGTCGTTCGTGCGCTCGGTGCGCTGCAGGTGCACGCGTCGGTTGCCGTCGAGCCAGGCATAGAGCTCGGGCGAGCCGAAGAGGAACGACGTGGTCAGCGGATGCTCTGCGTCCAGGGCCCCGGCAGCGTCCAGGTCGAGCACTCCGTCGGAGAACATCTCGGTCCACAGCCGCAGCCCACGATGCCCGGTGAGGGCGGCGAGCGCCGCGTCGGGCACCGCCCCGATGCCCATCTGCAGGGTGGCGCCGTCCGGCACCATCGCGGCCACCTGCTCACCGATGGCGAGCGCGTCCTCACCCAGGGGTATGCCATCCGGCGGGGAGGGCAGTCGGCTGCCGGCCTCGAGGACCAGGTCGAGGTGGTCTACGGGAACCAGCGCGTCGCCATACGTGAAGGGCATCTGGTCGTTGACCTGCCCGATCACCAACCCGCCACGTGCCCGGCAAGCCTCGATGGCCGCCGGGAGGACGTTGACCTCGATGCCCAGGGAGACCATCCCATCGCGCGGCGGTGCGCAGTGCAGCAGCACCACGTCCACCGGCAGCGCCTCGCGGAACAGCACCGGGACCAGGGAGAGTCGGGAGGGGATGTAGCGCAGGTCGGGGTGTCGGCGCTGCCCGGCCCCCACGAAGCAGGTCTCGGCGACGACACCGTCGCGTTCCGGGATGCCGGGCGGTGCGTTGAGCAGGTGCAGGGTGTAGCTCTCGACCTGCTCGTCGAGCAGACGGACGAGCTCCCACGGCACGCAGTGGTTGCCGGAGACGACCACCCGTGGATGGTCGGGCAGGGCGCGGAGTCTGGCGGCCAGGGTGGCGGTGTCGACGCTGATCACGGGTCCAGTCTGGCGCAGTCACCGGTGCACGGCGGACACCACGGGCTCAGTCCCGCTCGATCACCGACATCACATTCCCGGCCGGGTCGCTGAACCAGGCGATCAGGGGGCCGCCCCCGCGCTGGATGCCCAGCTCGTCCTGCTCCATGCCGTCGTAGCGCAGGAACTCCACACCGCGGTCGGTCAGGTCGCGGACCGCGGCCTCGACGTCCAGCGCCGGCAGGTTCAGCACGGTGTAGGTGGCCGGGACGTGCGCCTCCCCCTTGTCATAGACGAGGGTCTTGTGCCGGCCAGCATCCAGGAAGAGCAGGGGCATCTGCTCGGGACCGTCGACCACCCGCAGGCCGAGGGTGTCGGCATAGAAGGACCGGGCGGTCGCCAGGTCGTCGGCGGAGAAGCCGCCGAACGCCTCGTCGGCCACCACCCCATGTGCGGGCGCGGTGCCGGTCTCGTTGGTCTGCATCTGTGCCAGGTGCTCCGCGCAGAGCTGGATCACCTGGACGTGGTTGCCGTCCGGATCCTGGGCCGTCGCAAAGAGACTGCCCTCACGGTCCTCCAGGGGCGCCACCCAGGTGCTGCCCGCCGCCTCCATCCGTGCGGTGACGGCGCGGGCGTCGTCCACGTCAAAGTTCAGCAGTGTCCTGGCCGGGTCGGGGTGGCTGGCCTGCACGTCGTCGCGACCGTCGAGGAAGAGGTAGAACCCGCCATACCCCAGGATCCGGTAGTCCCCCTGTCGGTCGTCGCTGTCCGGTGGCAGCACCGTGGTGTACCACTGGTGCAACCGGTCCGGGTCGGTCGTGCCGAGCATGATGCTGCCAAGGGTGGTCATGAGTGCTCCTTCGTCGTGGGGGCCGGTCGTCGGCTCCTCATCAGTGCTGACCACGCTGGTGGGGCGAAGTCATCGCCTGGTCTTGCGGGGTGCCGTTGGGCACCCTCGCAGCCGGCGTGCCTAGCATGGAGCCATGGACGAGGCGCGCACCCCCTGGGCAGCAGCCCAGCGTCGGGCGTTCGTGCGCGGTGGGCTGGCGGCCGCCGTCGCCACGACGATCGCGCTGCTCTTCCACCTCATGGCCGGCGGCGCGATGCCTGCCCTGCCGGGCCTTGTCATCCCGCTGCTCCTCGCGATCAGCGTCTGCATCCTGCTCGCCGGGGTGCGCCTGCCGTCGCTGCGGTTGCTGCTGTCGGTCGGCGCGAGCCAGCTGCTCTTCCACAATCTCTTCATGCTCGGCGCCACCGACGCGGACGCGGCGGAAGCGCACGCGCACCATGCCACCGGGGCAGCGGCCACTCAGACCGGCACCTCGGTGTGGATGGTCGTGGCCCACCTGGCAGCGGCACTATTGACTGCGGCGGCTCTGCGGCACGGTGAGCTGATCCTCGCTCGCCTGAGTTCCGCGGTGCGACACCTGGCGTGGCGCTTCCTGCACCCGGTCACGACCCTGCCCGTGCGCCCCACCACACCCGCGGCCCGGCTCGTCGACGAGCAGGCCTGGGTGCCCACCATCCACCTGGCGGTGCACACCTCCCTCGTGCGTCGCGGACCACCGATTCCTCTGGCAGTTCCGACTCCCTAGCGTCGCGGCCGGTGCCTGTTGTTGCCGGGACCGTCGGCGCCCTTCGACGTCTCCGCACCGGAGGTGACGACCAGTTGCCTCCATCGGGCGGAGCCTGCCCAGAGGACAACCCATGCATACCCGTTTCCGGCGCGCTGTGACGTGCCCAGTTCCATCCATCCCGCATCTCATCCTCGGTGCCCTGGCGGCTCTGCTCGTGGGCGCCGTGCTGCTCGGCACCGGCTCAGCGGCATACGCCCACGACACCCTCACCGACAGCAGCCCCGCCGAGGGCGAGACCCTGCAGGAGCCACCGACGCAGGTGCAGCTGACCTTCTCCGCCGAGGTGCTCGACATGGGCGCGGCCGTGGTCGTCACCGACAGCGACGGTGGCTCCTGGGAGGCGGGTGAGCCCACCGTCGACGGCCGGGACGTCACCGTCCCCCTCCGGGAGGGCCTGCCCAACGGCTCCTTCGAGGTCACCTGGCGCGTCACCTCCTCGGACGGGCACCCCATCTCCGGCGTGACCCCGTTCACGGTGGACGCGCCCGAGCCGGAGACCGCGGAGCCGACCACCACCGAGCCGACCACCACGGAGCCGGCACCGACGACCGGTTCGGAGACCACGGAGCCGACAACGGAACCGGCCACCGAGCCGACGACCGACCCGGCGCCCACGACGGCGGACGCGGCGGAGGACACCGACGACGAGGCCGACGAGGCCTCCGGCGGATTCCCGTGGCTGCCGGTCGTGATCGTCGTGGCCCTCGCGACCTTGGCGTATGTCGTGGTGCGGGTCATGCGTCGCGGCGCCCCTGAGCAGGGCGGCGACCGCTGATGCGCACGACACGGCGCCGGTGACGGACGGAGACGTCGTGCAGACACAGTCCGGCGACCGGCGACTGCTCGCACCCTTCGTGGTGGCAGCCGGCCTGGTCGGACTCTGGGCCTCGTTCGAGCTGGTGCTCGCCAAGTTCGTCAGCCTCGACGACCCCGAAGCGGCGTTGGGCTGTGACTTCAGCATCGTCGTGCAGTGCGGCGCCAACCTGACCTCAGACCAGGGCGAGGTGTTCGGGTTCCCCAACCCGTTGCTCGGGCTCGCGGGGTTCGTGGCGCCGGTGGCGGTCGGGGTGGCCCTCCTGGCGGGGGCCACCTTCGCCCGCTGGTTCTGGCTGCTCTTCCAGGCCGGCATCACCGCCGGCCTGGCGTTCGTCCTCTGGCTGATCCACCAGAGCATCTACGTCCTGGGCACGCTGTGCCCCTGGTGCATGGTCGTGTGGGCCGTCATGATCCCGATCTTCCTCACCGCCACCCTGCGCAACGCCGCGGCCGGGATCCTCGGGGACGGCCCACGCCGCGCCGGTGCCTACCTACTGACCTGGCTGGTCCCGCTCACGCTGGGCAGCTACCTCATCATCGCGCTCCTCGCCCAGCTGCGGCTGGACGTCCTGCGCTACCTCTGACCACTCTGCAAGGAGACGTGACCGACATGGCACGGAAGAAGAAGACCGAACCCCAGTCCGCGCGCGAGCGCATCCGAGAGCAACAGCAGCAGGCGGCTGCGCGCAACCAGCGGATGACGATCGTGTTTCGCTCCCTCATCGGCGTGGCCGTCCTCGCTATGGCCGCGGTGGTGACCGCCATCGCGCTCAACCAGGGCGGTGGCGCGTCCGCCACCCCTGCGAACATGACGGACGACGGCATACTGCTGGCCGGGGAGGCCGGCAGCATCTCGGCCGACGACCCGGCCGGGGCGCCCGGTGACGTCCCTGGCGTGAGCCTCTACGTCGACTTCCAGTGCCCGCACTGCCTGACGTTCGAGCACACGAACATGCCGTTCCTGAGCGAGCAGGTCGAGGCCGGGACCATCACGGTGGCGGTGCACCCGGTGGCGCTGATGGACAACGCGAGCCAGGGCACGCAGTTCTCCAGCCGCGCCGCCAACGCCGCCGCGTGCGTCGCCACGCACCAGCCCGGGACCTTCCTGGACGTCACCCAGGGCCTGTTCGACCTGCAGCAGGCCGCGGCGCAGGGCAGCGTCAACGACGACGTGCTGACCCAGGCGGTGAGCGAGGCGGGCGCCGACTCCTCCGACACCCGGGCCTGCATCCTGGACCGGGAGTATGACGGGTGGGTGCGTGACGCGACCGACCGCGCCCTGGCCGACCCGGACCTGGCAGGGCCGTCGGGCCGGTTCGGCACGCCGACGGTGCTCATCGAGGGCGAGCGCTTCGACGGCGAGCAGACGCCGGAGGGCCTCGCCGCGGCCCTCGGTCTGTAGGCCCACCCATTCTTGGGGAGGTTGTGCACGCCCGGTCCGCATTTTTGGGGTGATTCGGTACATACAAAACCCCTCCAAAAATGCGGGAGGGACCTGCAAAACCTCTCTTAAAATGAGAGGTCTTCGGCCCGGTCCATCGCGGCATAGATCCGCTTGGGCGACACCGGCTGCGGGGTGCCGAGGCGCTGGGCGAACAGGCTGACCCGCAGTTCCTGCAGCAGCCAGCCGATGTCCACGACGTCTTCGTCCCGGCGCCGGTGCGGGGGCAGCTTGGCCAGGAACGTGGCGAACTCCTCCTCGACCGTGTGCACCGTCGCCATCCGGTCGCGGTCCTTGGCCAGGTCGAGCGCGCCCTTCTCCAGCCGCTCGGCCATCGCCGCCAGATAGCGGCGCAGGTGCGGCAGCCGCTGATACCCGGTGGCGGCGACAAAGCCGGGCCGGATCAGCAGGTCCAGCTGTCGGCGCAGGTCGGTAGCCATCTCGGCGGCGGCCGGTGCGGTGAGCCGCTGGAGCCCGAGCGTCACCTCCCGGGACGTGTCCAGGATCGGGGCCAGGGACTCCACGATCTGCAGCACCCGCGGCACCGCCTGCTGCTTCACGATCGCCAGCGCCCGGTCAAAGTCCTGCGGGCTGCGCACCCGAGCTCCCGGCATCTCCGCCACCACTGAGTCCACGGCGCAGGCGAGGGCGTCCTGCAGCAGCAACGGCACCGACCCGTGCGGGTTGTGCCCCAGCGACAGCTTCTGCTGGTTCGTCAGCAGCGCCAGCAACCGTTTCCACGGCGGGGTCGTGCCCAGCAGGAGCAGCCGTCGCACCCCCACGCGTGTGGCCCGATCGGCCTCGGAGGCCGTGCCCAGCACCCGCACGTCGACCGCCTTGCCGGTGTCGACCAGGGCCGGATAACCCACCACGGTCTTGCCGCCCACCTGCTGCTCAAAGGTCTCGGGCAGTATGCCGATCGCCTCGGTCCACGAGGTCAGTCCCGTCCGCTCGATGCTGGCTGCCGCACGGGCCATCGTGGTCCGCACCGCGGGGGCCAGCTCGGCCTGCAGGGCCGCGAGGTCCTTGCCCTCCCCCAACAGCTCGACCCGGGGCCGGCTGCGGCCACGCCGCGACCCCAGCCGCGGTGCCCGCTCCACCGCGAACGTCACCCTGAGGTGGTCCGGGACCCGGTCGACGTCGAAGTCCGACGCGCTGACGGGCACGACCCGGCGGGCATCGAGCTCGTCGGCCAGCGCCTCAACGAAGGTCTCCTGCTCATCGCGCGGGGCACCGATCGCGGCCAGGGCCCGCCGGGCGTGATCCGGGGCCGGCACGAAGTTGCGACGCAGGTCCTTGGGCAGCGACTTCACCAGGGCCGTGGCCAGCTCCTCGCGCAGCCCGGGCACGAGCCAGTCGAAGCCGTCGGGGCGCACCTGGTTGAGCACCTCGATGGGCACGTGCACCGTCACCCCGTCCGAGCCGGACCCGGGCTCGAACTGGTAGGTCACGGTGAACTCCAGGTCACCCTGGCGCCAGGTGCCCGGATAGTCGGTGTCGCTGACCAGCGAGGCATCGTCACTGACCAGCAGGTCCTCGGTGAAGGTGAGCAGTTGGGAGTCCTGGCGGCGGGCGCTCTTCCACCAGGTGTCGAAGTGGGCACCGGAGACGACCTCGGGCGGGATCCGTGCCTCATAGAAGTCAACCAGCGTCTCGTCGTCGACGAGGATGTCGCGCCGTCTGGCCCGGGCCTCCAGCTCGCCGAGCTCGCGGATCAGCCGCCGGTTGGCGTGGAAGAAGTCGTGCCGGGTGTCCCAGTCCCCCTCGACCAGCCCGTGCCGGATGAACAGGTCGCGGGCCACCTCGGGGTCGATCCGCCCATAGGGAACGGCCCGATCGGCGATGAGCGGCACGCCATAGAGGGTGACCCGCTCGGTCGCGACAGCCGAGGCGCGACTGCGGGACCAGCGCGGCTCGGAGTAGGAGCGCTTGACCAGGTGCGCGGCGGCCCGCTCCACCCACGCCGGGTCGGTGGGAGCGTTGACCCGCGCCCACAGCCGCGTGGTCTCGACCAGCTCGGCCGTCATCACCCAGTCGGGATTCTTGCGGTGCAGGACCGACCCGGGCTGGATGACGAACCGGGCACCACGCGCCCCGGCATACTCCCGCTTGTCCCGGTCATAGAGCCCGACGTGCGACAACAGGCCGGCCAGCAGCGACTGGTGGATCTGGTCTGCGCTGGGCTCGTTGGAGTTTGCCTGCAGCCCCAGGGACTTGGTCGCCGACGTGAGCTGGGAGTGCAGGTCCTGCCACTCGCGCACCCGCAGATAGTGCAGGTACTCACGCTTGCACATCCGCCGGAAGGCGCTGCCGGACAACGCCTTCTGCTGCTCCTTGAGATAGCGCCACAGGTTGAGCAGCGTCATGAAGTCGGAGTGCTCGTCCTTGAACCGGGCGTGCGACTGGTCGGCCTGGGCCTGCGCGTCGACGGGTCGCTCACGCGGGTCCTGCATGGACAGTGCGGAGACGATGACCGAGACCTCCCGCAGGGCACCGTTGCGCTCGGCCTCGATCACCATGCGCGCCAGGCGCGGGTCCACCGGGAGCGCGACGATCGCCCGGCCGTATGGCGTCAGTCGCTTGCGCGGGACGTGCACCGGGGCGTCGGGGTCGATCGCCTGCAGCTCGTCGAGCAGGCGCACACCGTCGGCGATCTGCCGTGAGTCCGGTGGCTCCAGGAACGGGAAGCCGGCGATGTCTCCCAGACCGAGATTGGTCATCTGCAGGATGACGGAGGCCAGGTTGGTGCGCAGGATCTCCGGCTCGGTGAACTCGGGCCGGGCCTCGAAGTCCTCCTGGCTGTAGAGCCTGACCGCGATGCCGTCGGCGAGTCGCCCGCAGCGACCGGAGCGCTGGTTGGCGCTGGCCTGGCTGATCGGCTCGATCGGCAGGCGCTGCACCTTCAGTCGCTGGGAGTAACGGGAGATGCGGGCTGTGCCGGTGTCGATGACATAGCGGATGCCCGGGACGGTCAGTGACGTTTCAGCGACATTGGTGGACACCACGATCCGGCGGCCCGAGTGCCGGCTGAAGACCCGGTGCTGCTCCGCGGCGGAGAGGCGACCATAGAGCGGCAGCACCTCGGTGCCCGGCAGGTTCATCCCGTCCAGGGCATCGGCGACGTCGCGGATCTCTCGCTCACCGGAGCAGAAGACCAGGATGTCGGCCGGGCCACCGCCGGGATCCTCGGTCCACAGCTCCTCGACCGCCTCGCAGACGCCGGTGACCTGGTCGATCTCGACGTCGCGGGGCACTCCGTCCTTGGTCGGCGGCCCCGGCCGGGTCAACGGGCGGAAGCGGATCTCGACGGGATAGCTGCGCCCGGTGACCTCCACGACCGGCGCCGGCCGCCCGTCGGCGTCGGCGAAGTGCTCGGCGAAGCGGGCCACGTCGATGGTGGCCGAGGTGATGATCACCTTCAGGTCGGGGCGGCGCGGCAGCAGCTGCTTGAGGTAACCGAGGATGAAGTCGATGTTGAGACTGCGCTCGTGGGCCTCGTCGATGATGAGCGTGTCATAACGGCGCAGGTCACGGTCTCGCTGCAGCTCGGCCAGCAGGATGCCGTCGGTCATCACCTTGACCAGCGTGTCCCGGGTGGACTTGTCGGTGAAACGGACCTGATAGCCGACCGTCGTGCCGAGCTCGACACCCAGCTCCTCGCTGATCCGCTCGGCCACCGAGCGGGCTGCGATCCGCCGCGGCTGGGTGTGCCCGATCGTGCCCTGGATGCCCCGGCCGAGCTCGAGGCAGATCTTGGGCAGCTGGGTGGTCTTGCCCGAGCCGGTCTCCCCCGCGACGATCACGACCTGGTGGTCCCGGATGGCGGCGGCGATGTCCGCGCGGCGCTCGACGACCGGCAGGTCGGGCGGATAGTTGATCTTCGCTGGCAGCATGGCCTGGCGAGCGGCGGCACGCGGGGCGCGCTGCTGCGGACCCGGCTCCTGCCGCGGGCCACGTCGGCCCGGGCGGCGCCGCTGATCCCCTTGCTGCTGTCCGCGGGCACGCCGAGGTGGGTTGGCGCGCTCGGTGGGCATGAGAGACATCGTCACAAATCGCGTCCCGGATTGCACGCCAGTTCCTATTTTTGGAGAGGTTTCGCTGGCGCGCCACGCGTTTTTGGAGAGGTTTTGTCGGTGGATCCACAGCACTGCGTGCGACACCAGTGTGCTGGGCGACGTATGACGCCCTCATCGGCACCACTGCGTCGCACCATGTCTGCAGCTGATGAGTCGCGACCGGCGCGCGGGCCAAGCGGCTACGGCTGCTTGCTGAGATCCTCGAGAAGACGCTCGGCCCGGCCGAGCACTTGCGTCCGGGGCGTGACCGCGGCCAGCGACGCGATCTGCTCGGCGACCCGATCACCGAGGTGAGTTGACAGGGCGGCCTGGAGCACGGCATACCGCTCGATGTCGGCACCCACGGGTGGCGGGGCGGAGGGAGCACCCGCCGCCGCCCCCAGGAAGAAGGCGGCGTCCGACCAGCGGTCGAGGAGGGCCAGCAACTCGGCGAACATCCGCAACAGGGTCCAGATCTGGGCCCAGGCGCTCAACCGGCGCAGCTCGACGACCAGGTCCAGCCCCAGTATGACGGCCTGCTCAGACCGCCCGCCGCGCACGAGCAGAGCGAAGATCGCCACCCGGGCGACCCGGCTTACCTGCTCGGCGTCGACCCGGTCGGCCTCCTTCACCGCCTGCCTCAGCAGGGTCACGCCGCGCTCCGGGTCAGTACGCGCCGCCACCTCCCCGGCGGCATACCGGGCAAAGGCGAGCGTGTGGTCGCTCCCGGCCGCTCCCGCGGCCAGCGCGACCTCAGCGTGCTCCCGGGCGGTCGCCAGGTCGTCGGCGTAGCAGGCGAGCAGGGCCAGTGACGTGTGGGCCTCGCCGACGAAGCCCGGTGACTCGGCCAACTGCCGAAACCGGCGGACCGCCTCGGCATGGTCCCCGGAGTACATCGCCGCGACAGCCAGGGCGAGGACGGCGGTCAAGGCCGCCAGCGGGTCCTGCGACATCTCCAGCGACGCGGTGGCGAGCTCGACGGCGCGACCCACTTCGCCGCGCTCCCCCGCGAAGAACGCCCCGGCAGCGACCCCTGCCGCGACGTGCGGGCCAGGGTGACGCACCCCGTCCTCCGCCACCTCGATGATCAGGTCCCGCAGCGTCGGCCCCGGCGTCCAGTGCCAGCACTGGACCACCGCATGGGCAATCTGCGAGGCCAGCACCCTCTCCTGCGCGTCGAGGGACCAGCGCAATGCCACGACGACCTCCGCGCTGGCCGCGGACATCCGCTCACCCAGCTCGAGGCCGTCGGCGCTCGCCCAGTCATCCTGGATCCTCGTGACCACCTCGCGCTGCCACTCGGCGTGGCCCCGGCAGACCTGCTGGGCACGACCCGACTCGGCCAGCCGACGGCCGGCGAAGTCCCGGACCATCTCGAGCAGGTGATACCGCGCCCCGCTGCCCACCAGGTGGTGCGCCACGAGCGACGACTCGACGATCTCCGCCAGCGCCGACGTGGTGTCCGCCTCCCAACCGGGCAGGTGAGCGGTCAGCCCGCGCACGTCCTCCGCGGTGAAGTCGCCACCGAAGACCGACACGAGGTCCAGCAACGCACGCTGCTCGGAGGTGAGCAGCCCGTAGGACCAGGCCACGACGGCACTCAGCCCGACATGCGTTCGCGCCGCCATCTGCGCGAGGACCTCGCCGAGCGAGGAGGTGGCGGTGCGGGAGGCCGCCAGCTCCAGCGCCAGCGGCAGCCCGTCGCAGCGCCGACAGAGCTCGGCCACCTGGGCGGTGTTGTCGGCCGTCACGGCGAAGGACGGCCGCAGCCGGCGCACCCGATCGCCGAAGAGGCGTACCGACGCGGCGGACCCCTGGGTGCTCACCGGCTCCGTGGCGTCGGGCAGCCGCAGCGGCTGGAGCGGCACCTGCAACTCGGTCAAAACCCCGAGCCGCCGGCGGCTGGTGGCCAGCACCCGCACCCGGAAGCAGCGCCGGGCCAGCGTCGTCACCACCGGCACCACCTCCTCGACGAGGTGCTCGCAGTTGTCCAGCACCAGCAGGTGCGGCACCGCGCCGAGGTAGTCCACCAGGTCGCTCAGCACGGTCTCGGGCTCGGTGCGCAGCCCCAGTGAGTCGGCCAGCGCGGTGGCGGCGCGCCCCGCGGAGACGGTGGCCAGCTCGCACACCACGACCGGCAGTCTGAGCCGCTCGTGCAACCCAGGAAGCGACTCGGCCGCCAGCCGCGACTTCCCCACACCACCCGGACCGGTCACGACGGTCACGTGGTTCGCGACGACCGCCCCGGCCAGGTCGGCGAGCTCCTCCTCCCGCCCGATGAAGGGGGTGGAGGTGTCCAGCCACACCCGAAGGCCGGACGACGAGGACCCGGAGGGCCGCCGACGTGGCGCGGCGAGCTCGTGCCCGAGGATGCGCTCCTCGAGCTCGACCAGGTCCGGTGAGGGGTCCAGCCCGAGCTCACCACCCAGCAGCGCCCGGTGTTCTCGCAGCCCCTGCAGCGCCTCGGTCTGCCGTCCGGAGTGATAGAGCGCCGTCGCGAGCAACTCGACCGCCCGCCCCCGGAACGGCTCGTCGGTCACCAGCTGCGCCAGCACCGGGACTGCCGCAGCCGGCTCCCCGGTCTCGATGAGTGCGGCTGCCTGCCCCTCCCGCGCCTCTGCGCGCAACTGCTCGAGGTGCCCGGCGAGGTCGGTGGCGAAGGGCGCGTCGGCATACTCCCCCAGTGCCGGACCCCGCCACAGTGCCAGGGCGCGGCTCAGCAGGTCCCGGGCGACCCCGGGCTCGGCGGAGCGGGAGGAGTCGAGGAGCGTGACGAACTCATCGGCATCCACGACCCCGGCCACGAGGCGGTAGCCCGCTGGGTCCAGTTCGATCGCGGTGTGCCCCAGGCGAGTTCGCAGTCTGGAGAGCACGGTGCGCAGCGCACTCGGCGGGTCGTCCGGCAGGTCACGTGGCCACGCCGCCTCGATGAGCGAGTCCGCTCCCACCGGGTGCCTGCCGTGGGCCAGCAGGCAGGAAAGCACCGCCCGTTGACGCCCCGGCGGGATGTGCCGCAGGTGGCCGTCGACGTGGACCTCCAACGCTCCGAGCACGCCGAATCGCAGTTCTGGCATCACCTCAACTATGCCCGAGGCGGCGGTGAAACTCCCGTGAAATGCGCGCCGGGCACGCTGGGGTTCCCATTCCACCAGGAGGAACCATGTCCACAGCAACCCTCGACCTCGAACGGGTCGGAGTCTTTGCGCAGCAGGTCGGCGCTATGCTCGCCGGCGGCGCGACGGCCGCGATGATGGTGGTCGGTGACCGCACCGGCCTGTATGCCGCCATGGCAGCAGGCGGGCCCCTCACCTCCGCGCAGCTCGCCGAGCAGACCGGCACCGCTGAACGCTATGTGCGCGAATGGCTCGCGCAGCAGGCCGCGGTCGGTTTCGTGACCTACGACCCCGGGGCCGGCACGTTCACGCTGCCGCCCGAGCACGCCGCCGTGCTGGCCTTCGACGAGTCACCCGCCGCGATGATCGGCGCCGCCCCGCTGGTCAGCGGGATGCACCGCCGGACCGACCAGCTGGTCGAGGCTTTTCGCACCGGCGCTGGCATCCCGTGGGCCGACCAGGACCCCGCGACGTTCGAGTCGACCGAACGGTTCTTCGCGGTCGGCTATCGCAATGCCCTGGTCAGCGAGTGGATCCCGGCCCTCGACGGCGTCCACGACAAACTGCAGGCCGGGGCCACGGTCCTCGACGTCGGCTGCGGGCGCGGGGCACCGCTGATCCTGCTGGCGCAGGCCTATCCCGCCTCGCAGTTCATCGGCTATGACATGCACCCCGAGTCGATCGAGATCGCGACCCAACGTGTTGCGGAGTCCGGGGTCGGCGACCGGGTGCGGTTCGAGGTCAACTTCTGCCACGGCTACCAGGACCGCGACGTCGATGTCATCACCTTCTTCGACGCCTTCCACGACCTGGGCGACCCGGTCGGAGCGGCCGCTCACGCCCGCCGGTCACTCGCGCCGGACGGCACGCTGGTGCTGGTCGAGCCCCGGGCCGCCGACGACCTGGCCACCACGCTCGGCACGATACCGATGGCCGCCCTGGGGTTCGCGGCCTCGACCTTCCTGTGCACCCCGAACTCCCTGTCCCAGCCGGTGGGACTCGGCCTCGGCTCCCTGTCCGGGGAGCAGCGGCTGCGCGCGACGCTCGCCGAGGCGGGCTTTGGCACGATCCGGCGGGCCGCCGAGAACGACTTCACCATGGTCATCGAGGCGCGGCCCCAGGGCTGAGGTCCAGGCGGCGCAGGGTCTGGGCGTTGAGGGCCACGATGACGGTCGACAGCGACATCAGGATGGCACCGACGGCCATCGGCATCACGAAGCCCACGGGCGCCAGGACTCCCGCGGCCAGGGGCACCGAAACCAGGTTGTAGCCGGCGGCCCACCACAGGTTCTGGGTCATCTTGCGGTAGGCAGCCCGCGAGAGCCGGATGATGGACAGGACCGAGCGCGGGTCGTCGCTGGCCAGGATCACCCCGGCGGAGGCGATGGCAACATCCGTGCCGGCACCGATGGCGATGCCGACGTCGGCGCGGGCCAGGGCGGGGGCGTCGTTGACACCGTCGCCCACCATGGCCACCGTCCGGCCACGATCCTGCAGCTCGGCGACCTTGTCAGCCTTGTGCTCGGGACGCACCCCGGCGAAGACCTCGTCGATGCCCAGCTCGGCGGCGACGGCGCGGGCCACCGGTTCGGCGTCGCCGGTGATCATCACGATCTGCAGCCCGGCGTGGTGCAGCGCCTCGACGGCTTCACGCGACTCGGGCCGGATCTCGTCAGCGACGGACAGCGCTCCGATGGCCTGCCCGTCACGCACGACATGCAGGACCGTGGCACCCGCACCGGCCCACGGCTCGGTCTGCGGCAGCGGGTCCAGCCGCTCCTCCTCGAGCAGGTAGGGGCCACCGACCCGCACGGTGGCGCCGCCGACGGTCGCACGCACACCGACGGCTGGCGAGGCGCTGAAGTTCGTCGCCGCCGGCACGTCGAGCCCCTGCTCTCGGGCCGCACGGACGATGGCCTTGGCCAGCGGGTGCTCACTGTCGGTCTCCGCAGCCGCAGCCAGGGCGAGCAACTCGCCCTCCGGCATACCGACGCTGTGGACGCCTGTCACAGCAGGCTCGCCGCGGGTCAGGGTGCCGGTCTTGTCGAACAGGACGGTGTCCACCGTGCGCATCTGCTCCAGGGCGAGCCGGTCCTTAACCAGCACGCCACCGCGGGCTGCGCGCTCGGTGGTGATGGAGACGACCAGCGGGATCGCCAGTCCGAGGGCGTGCGGGCAGGCGATGATCAGCACGGTGATGACGCGTTCCAGCGTGGTGGCGGGATCACTGACCAGGAGCCAGACGACCGCAGCGATGATCGCCGCACCGAGGGCATACCAGAACAGCCAGGCGGCTGCCCTGTCAGCAAGACGCTGGGCGCGACTCGAGGACCCCTGCGCCTCAGCAACCAGACGACGTATGCCGGCAAGTGCCGTGTCGTCGCCCACCGCCGACACCCGCACGCGCAAGCCGGAGTCGGTGGCCACGGTGCCAGCCACGACCTGATCACCCACACTGCGGCGCACTGCGGCGGACTCACCAGTGATCATCGACTCGTTCATCGCGGCCGCGCCCTGGGTCACGACGCCGTCCGCAGGGACCCGCCCACCAGGACGGACCACGACCACGTCATCGATCACCAGCTCGGCGGGGTCGACCGCGACGATCTCGTCGCCCTCGACCCGCTCCGCCTCGTCTGGCAGCAGCGCCGCCAGCGAGTCCAGCGCCGAGGACGTCTGCGCCAGGGACCGCATCTCGATCCAGTGACCCAGCAGCATGATCACGATCAGCAGCGCCAGCTCCCACCAGAACTCCAGGGTGTGTGAGATGAGTCCGACGCTGGCCGCGAGCGAGGCCACGAAGGCGACGGTGATCGCCATGCCGATGAGCAGCATCATCCCTGGAGCGCGGGAGCGGATCTCCTCGATCGCCCCGGTGATGAAGGGCCGGCCGCCCCAGACGAACATCACGGTGCCGAGCACCGGTGCGACCCACCCGATGCCGGGCACATCGGGCAGCTGATACCCCAGCAGGTCGGCAAACATCGGGCTGGTCAGCACGGTGGGGACCGCGAGCACCAGCATGATCCAGAACAGACGTCGGAACATGGCCACGTGGTCACCGTGGTCACCGTGGTCGTGCCCACCGCCGCCATGACCTTCGTGCGCCCCGTGACCCTTGTGGTCGCTCTGCTGGTGATCGCCGTGCTCGTGCCCGACGTCGTGCTGTGTCATCACGCCTCCTTGATACCCGTATGGGGTATACGTGCCAACCGGGCCGACACCGGAACCATTCCATCAACCTGCCAGGTGACCCGCAGCCGTGCACGACCGCGGGCGGGCAGGAGCGTCACCGGAGCGCTAGCGTCGAGGAGACACGCACCCACTCACCCGGGAGGTCACCGTGCCCACGTCCATTGCCGAGAACATGGTCGCGCAGCTCGTCGCCAACGGGGTTCGTCGCGTCTATGGCGTGCCCGGTGACTCGCTGAACGGTTTCACCGACGCCCTGCGCGCCGACGGCACCCTGCGGTGGATCCATGTGCGCCACGAGGAGGGCGCCGCCTTTGCCGCCGCTGCCGACGCGGAGCTGACCGGCGATCTCGCTGTCTGCGTGGGCAGCTGCGGGCCGGGCAACCTGCACCTGATCAACGGACTCTTCGACGCCAACCGCACCCGGGTGCCGGTGCTGGCGATCGCGGCGCAGATCCCCAGCAACGAGATCGGCAGCGGCTACTTCCAGGAGACCCATCCCCAGCAGATCTTCTCCGAGTGCAGTGTGTATGCCGAGCTGGTCGCCCATCCCTCCCAGATGCCGCGGGTCATGGAGATCGCGATGCGCACCGCCATCGAGAAGCGCGGCGTCGCGGTCGTGGTCATCCCCGGTGACATCGCCCTCCAGGAGATCGAGGACGAGCGGGTCAGCGTCATCACCCGTGCCCGCCCGCACGTCACCCCCGCCGAGGACGAGCTGCGGGCCGCGGCCGAGCTGCTCAACGGCGGCGACAGGGTCACCATCCTCGCGGGCGCGGGCGTCGAGGACGCCCACGACGAGGTGATCGCTCTCGCTGACACGCTGGGTGCCCCGATCGTCCACGCCCTGCGCGGCAAGCAGTTCATCGAGCACGACAACCCCTTCGACGTGGGCATGACCGGTCTGCTCGGTTTCGCCTCCGGCTATCGGGCGATGATGGACAGCGACGTCCTGCTGATGCTCGGCACCGACTTCCCCTACCAGCAGTTCTATCCGCCACAGGCGCGGATCGTGCAGGTGGACCTGCGGGGTGAGCAGCTGGGCCGACGGGTCCCGCTGGACCTGGGCCTGGTCGGCGACGTGGCCGACACCGTGCGCGCCCTGCACCCGATGCTGCAGCACAAGAAGAAGCGCCGTCACCTGCAGGACTCGCTCAAGCACTACCGCAAGACCCGGGAGAAGCTGGACGACCTGGCGGCCCCCAGCAAGCGGGGCCGGGCCATCCACCCGCAGTATGTCGCGCGCCTGGTGGACGAGCTCGCCGCACCTGACGCGGTCTTCATCCCCGACGTGGGGTCACCGGTCGTCTATGCCGCCCGGTATCTCACTGGTGGGGGCGGCCGCCGGATCATCGGCTCGTTCCTCCACGGGAGCATGGCCAACGCGTTGCCGCAGGCGGTCGGCGCCCAGTCGGCATACCCCGAGCGGCAGATCGTGACGCTCTCGGGAGACGGGGGCCTGACGATGCTGCTCGGAGAGCTGCTCACCCTGACCCAGAACGACCTGCCGGTCAAGGTCGTGGTGCTCAACAACTCCTCGCTGAACTTCGTCGAGCTGGAGATGAAGGCCGCCGGCTATGTCACCTATGCGACGGACCTGGAGAACCCCGACCTGGCCGCCGTGGCCACCGCCCTGGGCCTGAAGGGCATCCGGGTGGAGCGCTCCAAGGACCTGCCCGGCGCGCTGCAGGAGATCCTGGATCACGACGGCCCTGCCCTGCTCGACGTGGTCACCGAGCGGGAGGAGCTGACCATCCCGCCCGCGATCCAGGCCGAGCAGGTCAAGGGCTTCACGCTCTATGCCCTCCGCACCGTCTTCTCCGGGCGCGGTGACGAGCTGCTCGACCTGGCGCGAGCCAATCTGCGACAGCTGTTCTGAGCCGACCCGCTCACCGCCGACGCAGAGTCACCCCCGTGGGCTGGGTGAGGGTCTGGGCCACGACGCAGTAGCGCTCGGTGAGTTCCAGCAACCGGGCGACCTTGTCGTCGTCGGCGTCGGTGTCCAGGTCGAAGACCAGCTCGATGTCGCCCAGGCCGACGGGCGCGTCGCGGTCCACACCGAGGGTGCCGCGCGCGTCCCAGGTGCCGTTGGCGGTCACCGTCGCCGAGCGCAGCTCCACGCCGAGCGCGGTCGCGACCGAGGACAGCGTCACCCCGGCACAGGCGACCAGTGCCTGCAGGATGATGTCACCGGAGCAGGCCTGGGAGCCGTCGCCGCCGGCCGCTGGGTGCAGCCCGGCCACCACGTCTCCGGCCCAGGTGCCGACCGTCGCTGTCAGCCCCGCCTGGTCGACTCGGGCCGTGGCCGTGCTGGGCGTCAGGGCCGTGGCCGGATCCTCACGGTAGCCCGCCTTGATCGACTTCTGCCGGTCTCGCAGGGCGGCGGCCGCAGCGGCCACGTCGAAGTCAGTCTCCACCGTCGTCATGATGCCAGCAGCCCGGCCCGTCGCTCCAGTTCCCGCACCCGTGGGATCACCTCGGTGCCAAACCGCTCGACGTCCTCCCGCACGTGCAGGAAGCCCAGCAGCAGCAGATCAACGCCGACCTTCTTGAACTCCACGATCCGCTCGGCCACCTGGTCGGGCGTGCCGATCAGTCCGGTGCGGAAGCCGTCGTTGTACTGCACGAGGTCCTTGAACTCGCTGTCGGCCCACATGCCCTTCTTGTCCGCCGTCGCCGCACCGGCCTGCTTGACCGCGTTGCCGAAGTCGTTGACCTTGTCCACGTCGGCCTTGGCGATGATCTCCTCGACCACCTCCCGCGCCTCCGCCTCGGTGTCCCGCACGACGGCAAATCCGTTGAGCCCGAAGCGGACCCGGCGACCGTTGGCGGCCGCCTGGGCGCCCACGTCCTGGATCTGCTCGGCGGCGCCGTCCAGGGTGTTGCCGTTCATGAAGTACCAGTCGGACAGCCGCCCCGCCATCGCCCGGGCCGAGGTGGAGTTGCCCCCTTGGAAGACCTCCGGCTGGAGCTTCGGCTGCGGCCGGAAGGTCACGTCGCGGGTGCGATAGAAGTCGCCCCGGTAGGTGAAGTCGTCCTCGGTCCACAGCCCGCGCAGCACCTCGATGAACTCCTCGGCGCGGCGGTAGCGCTCCTCGTGGTCCAGCCACGGCAGGCCGAGGTCGGTGTACTCCCGCTTGAACCAGCCGGAGACGACGTTGAGCGCGAGGCGGTTGTTGTGCAGATCCTGCGCCGTGGCGGCGAGTTTGGCCAGGATGGTCGGTGGCCACTGCCCGGGGTGCACGGCGGCGATCACCTTGAGCCGCTCGGTCGCTGCGAGCAACCCGAGCGAGAACGAGACGGACTCGTGCTGGGCGTCCGCGCCATACGAGGCCAGGTAACGCACCTGGGTGAGCGCGTAGTCGAAACCGACCCGCTCGGCGGTCTGCGCCACCTCCCGGTTGTAGTCCGGGGTGTGGTTGGTCCGCTGCTCGATGGTGGAGACCACCAGGCCGCCGGAGACGTTGGGCACCCAGTAGGCGAAGGACAGGTCCTCGGGCGTGGTCAGGTCGTAGGTCGTCATCAGTCAGGCTCCTGCGGTGGTCGGGGTGGCGAGCGGGGCGTAGGCGCCGGCGTGGTGCAGCAGCGGGCGTCCGGGGACAGTCGTCGCGTGCTCGACGCGAGCGATCGTCACGAAGCTGTCGCCGGCGTCCACCAGGTCCTGGACCCGGGTGATGAGCCGGACCCGGACGTCACGCAGCCGCGGCAGACCGTGGTCGTCATAGGCCCACACGTCGTCGTCGACGAACCGCTTGCTGCGGTCCCGCGCGAAGCGCTGGGCCAGTGCCTCCTGGCCCTCCCCGAGCAGGTGCAGCGCGGCACGGCCGGTGTGGGCGAGGGTGACCAGCGAGGACGAGTTCTTGCTGATGTTGAAGGAGACGAGCGGCGGGGTGAGCGAGACCGAGATGATCGAGATCGCGGTGAAGCCGACCGGGCCGCGCTCCCCTGAGCCGGTGACGACCCAGGTGCTGGCGGCGGCCTGCCCGAACGCGGTGCGCAGGTCGAGGTGGACGTCCGGAGGGACGGTGGGGTGGGTGAGTGGTTGTGCGGACATGAGGTTCCTTCGAGCAGGGTCCGGTATGCCGGACCGCAGGTGTGTGGGGTGTGCTGGCCGGCTCGGCCCGCGGGTCAGCGAGCGGGGTTGGGCAGCGGGTGCGTCGGGCGGACGCGCAGAAAGTTCGGCGGGCAGCGCGTCAGGAGCGACAGGCGCTGACCGCCCGGCGCATCAGGTCGACGTCGCGACGCAGGTGCGGGCGGTGCACGGTCAGTGGTGGTTCGGCCGGGCCGAGCGTGGTGCGGTGGTGCACGATGCCTCCATCGATCCTGGCGTGAGCACCTGTCCGGACGTGGATGGTTGCTGCGGCGTCAACGAGCCAGATCTCTCGGCCGCTCTGGATGGGTGGACCCAGACAATCACAGGATCTTCGGCAAAGTCAAGACACAGACTGGGCGCGCCGAAGGATCCGTTTCCTCGGCGGGGTGTTCAGTGCTGGACGTCGATGACGAGGCGCTCGGGACCACTGAGTCGGAACACCCGGAAGGGCGTCTCGGTCTCCAGCCCGACATACACCTGGAGCTGCCCCTCGAAGGGCACGCCGCGCAGCACCTCGGTGACTGTCTGCAGCTCCCCTCCGTCGACGAGCAGCAGCCCGTCGTCGTAGGCCGGGTCGTCCGGCTCCGGGTAGGCCATGCCCTGGGCAGTGACCACCAGGACGGCCGGGCCGGTGAGGTCGACGGGGGTCCCGCTGCCGTCGAGGGCTGGGTCGTCGACATACTCCACCCGCCAGCCCACCTCCCCGGTCCCGGACAGGTCGAGCACCACGCGGTCGTAGCCGTCCTGCACGCCCAGGCGCACGTCATCGACCAGGAGCTGCACCCCTGCCGCCGGGTCGCGGGTGAGCAGCGTTCCGGGCGCGGCAAAGTCGGGCAACGCGCTCGTGGCATCGTCGCCGTCTGCGACACCGGCCGTGCCCTCGGTCGTGGTGGGTGCAGTGCTCCCGCCGCCGGAGGGGTCCTGCTCGGCAGTGGCGCCGGGCGGGGCGGGTGCGGGTGGGGCGGGTGCAGGTGGGGTGGCGGTGGGAGCGGTACTGTCCGCGTCGTCCAGCGTGTCGGTGTCCTCCGCGGAGTCGGTCGCCTCGGACGGTGCCGTCGGACCGATCGTGATCGACTCGTCCTGCTCGATCTGAGTGCCGCAGGCCGCGAGCGCCAGGACCGTGGCGAAGACCGCCACGGCCTCGGCTCCTCGGTGAGCGCCCGCCATACCCTCAGCGTAAACCCGGGACCGGCGGCCCACGACGTCATCGTCGCCACAGATGCGCAGGTCACTACGGTGCTGTGGAAAACCTCAGCGCCGATCGAGGGGTTTGCTTCAGATTCACCCCATGAGCAATAAGACTTTCGACCTCGATGCCCGGACCCAGATGCCCTCCCTCTACGACCCTGACGTGGCCAACGACGCCCTGGAGGCGTTCGTCGAGCCGGACGATCGCCTCGCCGGTGGCCTGGCCTTCCTCTTCTGTGACGCCGACGGGCGGCTGCTGCAGCCCGTCCTGGTGGCCGACGTGCCCGACCCGCCCAGCGAGGAGCAGCGCTGGACGGCGATACGCTGGGCGACTGCCCTCTGCGAGATGGTCAGCGACGAGCACAGCGGACCGCTCGGTCTGGTCATGGCCATGGTCCGCGAGACCGGCCCGGTCAGCGACGAGGACCGCGCCTGGCACCAGGTCGCGCTGGAGGCCTGCGCGGAGGCGGAGGTGCCACTGATCGGCATGCACCTGGTCACCCTGGACGGGGCCCTCGTGCTGCCGACCGCGAGTCGGGCAGCCTGATCTGCTGGAGCTCCTGGCCGGCTCAGGGCAGCCGGCTCAGAGCAGCTGCGAGACCGTGTGGATCAGCAACCCGACCAGGCCGCCGACGACGGTGCCGTTGATCCGGATGAACTGAAGGTCACGGCCGACGTGCAGCTCGATCCGGTCGGAGGCGTCGCGGCCGTCCCACCGCTCGATGGTGTGGCTGATCACGGTGGTCAACTCTGAGCCGTAGCGCGAGATGAGCACTGCTGCCGCGTCTGCACCCCACGCGTCCAGCCGTCCCCGCAGCACGTCGTCGGTCATCATCCGCCCGCCCAGATCCTCCAGCTCCCGTGCCAACCGGGTACGCAGCTGGCCCAGCGGGTCGGCGAGCTGCTCGAGCAGCACGATCTTGACGGCGTCCCACACCGCGACCACGCTCGGACCGACCTGTGGGTGGTCGAGGAGGCGATCCTTGAGCCGCTCGGCGTTGGCCATGGTGTCCGGGTCGTGCTGCATGTCGCGGGCCAGGTCAGCCAGGTAGGAGTCCAGGGCCTGACGGACCCGGTGCTGCGGGTCGTCGTTGACGTCCTTGGCCCAGGCGACAAGCTCCTGATAGACCCGGGAGGCGACCATGTCGTCCACCCACTTCGGCGACCAGGCGGGCGCTCGGGCGCCGATGATGCGGGTGACGTCCCCCGGGTGCGCCACCAGCCAGGAGTGGAGTTCCCGGAACCCGATGTCCATCAGTCCGCGGTGGGCGTCGTCGCGGACGACCTGCTCGAGCAGGTGACCGGCGAGGGGGCTGAGCGGCTCGCGGCGCACCCTGGGCAGCAAGGTCTGCTCGACAAACTCCTGCAGGTCCGTCCCGCCCACGCGCTCCAGGACGCGTGAGGCCAGGGGTGCGGCCTCCTGGATGACCCGTTCGGAATTGACCGGGTCGCTGAGCCACTCCCCCGCCCGCCGGGTGACCTCTGCGTCCAGATACCTCTCCCGGATGGTCTGCTCGGTCAGGAAGTTCTCGGCGACGAACTGCTCAAGGCTGCGGGCGAGCATGTCCTTGCGTCGGGGGATGATGGCTGTGTGTGGGACCGGGATCCCGAGCGGGTGCCGGAACAGCGCCGTCACCGCAAACCAGTCCGCCACCGCCCCGACCATCGCCGCCTCGGAGGCTGCGTTGACGTAGCCCCAGGCGCCGTCGCGCCCGTGGGTGAGGACGAAGACGATCGCGGCCAGCACCAGCAAGCTCGTGGCCAGCCAGCGCATCCGTCGCAGGTTGGCGCGCCGCGCCGCGTCGTCGGCACCGAACGCGAGGGAGGAACGCGCTGCGGTCGCCGTCGCCATCACGGGAGTGAACTCCTGGTAGTGCTCATCTGGTTCCTTCCGCCCCGGGCCTGCCCCGGCCGACAACTCCGGCCCTTAGGGTACGGGCGTGACATGGCCAGCGCGGCCAGCGAGCCCGAGCCATCGAGCCCGAGCCATCGAGCCCGAGCCAGGGAGACCAAGTCAGGGAGCCCGAGCCAGCGACCTGAGTCAGCGAGACCGCGTCAGGGCGACCGCGTCAGGGAGTCGGAGCCAGCAGCTCCTCGACCTCGAGCATCAAGTCGTCGCTCAGCACACCCGGTCCACCGACGAACCTGACGGTGTCCGGGTCGAGCGAAACCAGCCCGTCACGCGTTGCGCCTGGCAGGCGGGACTGGTTGGCCAGCAGCACGGGAGCCCCCTGCGAGGCGGCCAGGGACGACACCGATAGTGCGTCGGCGAACCACTCTCCCGAGGCCAGATAGGTCGTCGGTGCTCCCGACTCATAGTCCTCAAACAACTTCGCGGCCGTCTCGAACCGGGTGGAGCCACTGATCCGGCTGACCGGTGCGATCTGTCGCAGCTCGCTCTCCACATACGCCGACACGGTCCCCAGTCCTCCGACGATCGTGATGCTCGGCGGGTCGAGAGCCTCCAGTGCCTGGCGCATCACGACAGGCAGGCTCGACGACTTGGTCAGCAGCACCGGTGCCCCCTCAGCGCCGGCACGCGCCGAGGCGGTGAGCGCATCAGGCATCATCGGCACGAACGGAGGCTTGGGGATCAGCGGCTGACCAGAGGCGACGTAGACGGTGTCGAATCCTGGCTCGAAGGTGGTCGCGAGCACCGCTGCTGTGCCATAGCGGTCCTGCCCGAACACTCGTATCGGCTCGATGCCGGCTGCCACGAGAGCCTCGTCCACGGACGGGTTCACGACCAGCGGGCCGCCCAGGATGACCGCGGTGGTCGGCGCGAGTTCCTCCAGCGCCACTCGCGTCGCCGCCGGTATGCCGCCCGCCCGCACCAGCAGGATGGGAGCCGGACGACCGGAGGGGTCAGCGACGAGCGGCGGCACCGTGCCGCTTCCGGCTGCAGCACCTGCCGCAACGGCGTCGGCTCCCTGGGCCCAGTCCTCACCATTGGCCAGATAGACGGTGTCCACGCCGTCCGGGAACTGCGCACTCACCAGGGCAGCCGTCTGGTAGCGGTCAGCGCCGGCGAGACGGTCGACCACGACGTGGGCGTCCTCTGGAGGGACCGGGGTCGATGCTGCGGCGGGTGCGGCAACCACCGCCACGGTCGCCGCTATGGACAGGGTCCACCGGAGCGTTCTATTCACCATCGGTCCTTTCACAGGAGCGCGGCCGGGAGCGGGGACGATCCACGTCTGCGCTGGTCGGCACGGGGACGAGCCGATCTGACGCTGATGCTATTGAAGGGTGCCGACCGCCACCTCCTGGGAGACGACTTCGGTCCGGAGGCCGTGAGAGAGCACATCAGAACCTACCTACGGCGGGGGAAGTCATCCTGAGGACGGATGCCGCGAGGCTCGCGCCACTCCTAGGGTCGAGACACACGACGAGGAGAGCCGCGCCAGCATGCGCTGCGCACAGACCGTCACGAGGGAGACAGACGATGGGCCTGTTCGACAAGATCAAGAAGACCTTCAACACCGGCGGCATCAAGGTCGGCCTGGAGGCACCGAAGAAGTTCGACTGGGCGGACCAGGTGATCTATGCCCGGGTGACGCTGACCGGTCACGAGTCCGAGCCGCGGACGATCCACCACCTGGACTTCACCCTCGAGGACGTGGGCGACAACCAGGGCCACCCCGGCATGCGGGATCGGGACACGCCTCACCGGCCGGACGGACGCCGGTTCCGCAGCACCTACCAACACCTCATCGCCCTGGAGCTGCCTCCCGGCGAGGTCCGCACGATCGACGTCGCGTTCCCGTTGGGGACCGCTGAGGGACCGACGGTCGTGGACCGCCTGTCGCTCACGAGCGGAGGGGCCGTTCTGCACTTCGGCGACCAGTGGTACGAGCTGAAGGTCGCCGCCCCTGTCGAGGGTGCCAACATGGCGAAGGCCGCGACCGCGAAGCTGAAGGCGCCAGGGCGGTTGGGCGATCGGACCATCACCTCTGGCTGACCATTAGCCCCGGCTGACCAGCACGTCTGCCTGACCATCACCCCTGGCTGACCACCTGCTCCGCGAGGTCGACAAACCGGCACAACGCGTTGACGAGACGCAACTGCTCAGGTGAGCTCACCGGGGACTCCAGCAGCGTGGGGCTGCCCACCACGACGGCCAGCGCCCAGGCGCGCGAGACGGCGACATTGAGCCGGTGGCTGTCGAGCAGGAAGCCCACCCCACGGGGGGCGTCCTGTCCGCTCGAGCTGGCCATCGAGAAGATCACCACCGGTGCCTGGCGGCCCTGGAACTTGTCGACCGTGCCGACCTGAATGCCCTCCGGAAGGCGCTCCTGCAGGAGCCTGACCTGGGCGTTGTAGGGCGAGACGACGAGGATGTCCGCGAGCCCCAGGCGGTGCTGAGCTCCGGTGCTGTCGGTCCAGGTGCCGTGCAGCAGGTCCTCGACCAGAGCCGCCACGGCCTCCCCCTCCTCCGGGGACTCGGACACGTTGCCCTGGTGGGCGACGGGCACCCAGCGCAGTCCCGAGCCGGCCAGCCCGCCCGGGGCGTCGACGCGCTGCCGCTCCAGCCCCTCGACCGACTCCAGCCGGGAGGCATAGGACAGGTCCGAGACAAACCGGGTGATCTCCGGATGCATCCGATAGGTGCGGTCCAGGAAGATGCCGCGGTCGGCAGCGATGGTGTCGGCTCCGTCGATCAGGTGCTCCAGTGCCGAGACGCCGGCCCCGTGCGGGTGCGTGCCCTGAGTGACCTGCGGCAGCTGCTGCGGGTCACCCAGCAGGACGATGCCCCGGGTGGCGGCCTGCGCCACGGCTAGGGCGTTGGCCAGGGAGAACTGTCCGGCCTCGTCCACGACGAGCACGTCCACCGCATCGGCCAACTCCTCGCGCGCCCAGAGCCAGGCCGTGCCGGCAATCAGCGTGGCACCGTCGGCGACGGCCTTGTCGAGGTCCGGGTTGCCGCTGACCACGCGCACCATGCCGCTGTCGTGGGCACGGGGCACCCCCTTGCGCACACCAGGCCGACCCACGCCCTCGATGAGTTCGGTCAGCACCGAGTGACTGTTGGCGGTGACGCCGACCTTCAGCCCGGCGTCGAGCAGGTCGCGGATCAGGGCCTTGCCCGAGAAGCTCTTGCCCGACCCAGGCGGTCCCTGCACCGCGAGCACCTGCCGGTCCAGCCCAGCACCCACCCGGCGCACCACGTCGGTCGGGGCCTCGTCACCGACAGGATCCAGACCACTCGGCACCCGGCGCTCCAGCAGCGCGGCACCGAGCGTGTCGCGCCCGGACAGGCTGGCCTCGGCGAGCCGCTTCAGGGATTTCTGCTGGGCCTGCGCACTCACATTGGTGCTCACCACCAGCCCCTGCGCGTGGACCGGCTCCTTGCTCTTGCCCAGCTTCAGCACGAGGAAACCAGCCTCGGCGTCGATGTCGACGACGGTCCCCACCCGGGTGCTGTGCTCACGCGCATCGTCGACCGTGTCACCGACCCCGATGGCCGTCTCCTGAGGCGGGAACTCGTAGCGCCACAACAGAGACCGCTGGATTGC
This sequence comes from Ornithinimicrobium ciconiae, assembly GCF_007197575.1. Classification (NCBI taxonomy): domain Bacteria; kingdom Bacillati; phylum Actinomycetota; class Actinomycetes; order Micrococcales; family Ornithinimicrobiaceae; genus Ornithinimicrobium; species Ornithinimicrobium ciconiae. Next base: position 1,701,322 of record NZ_CP041616.1, on the reverse strand, counting down.
TCCTGCCGGGGCCGGTGCGCCGAGCCCACCCAGCGTCAGCCCCTTGTCCTCGATGAGCTCCTCGTCGCTCATCTCCTTCGTGCGGAAATAGTCCCAGTGGCTCTGCTTGGCCTCGCGCCGGTGGAAGCCCACGCAGCCGGCCAGCAACTCCTGCCCGGCCGCGACGAGCCGCTCGGCCAGAGCGGTCTCGACCTGCATCGCCTCAGAGTCGGTGGCCTCCTCGCGGACCCCCTCACCGGGACGCCGCAGCACCCCACCGGTGGCACCCTCGAGCTCCGTGCGCCGTTCCTCCAACCACTCGTGCAGCGCGTGGGTGGAGCGCACGTCCTCGCGGTTGTAGGCCGCCAGCCGGTCGAGGATGGACTGGTCGACCCCGCCCTGGGCGAGCCAGCGTTCATACTCGATCACCGAGGTCATCGCGTCGGCGACCTCATCACCCTGACCCGTGCGGGTGTGCTCCCAGTAGAACGCCTCGAGCTTCTTGATCGAATAACTCGGCTTGCTGATCTGCAGGCTCTGCCGTACCACGGCATACAGGTCCACGAAACGCTCGCCGCGCAGCAACATGTCCAGCTCGGTCTCGGCGGTGCCGTGCTGCTGCGCCATCCGCTTCAGCGCGGTCTGCTCATAGGCCGCGTAGTGATAGATGTGCATCCCCGGGAACTGCTGCCACCGCTGATCCAACCAGGTCAGCAGGTCACGGGTCAGGACCTTTTCCTCGTCGCGGTCGTGCGCCCACCAGGCCAGGAACTCCTCCTCCCGGGTCCAGACACCGGCGAGGTACTCCCGCCCGGCGCCGTCCTCGGCGAACGGGTCGCCCTCAAAGTCCAGATAGACGTCACCCGGGTCGGGCTCGGGCAGCAGCTCCAGACCCTCACCCCTGCGCACCGGCAACAGTTCGTATGACGGGACGCCGCTGTCCCGCTCGCTCACCTGGAGCCGGGCCTGGGTGCGCACCCGCTCCCTGGTCCGGCTGGCGAGGACACCTGACAACTCGGCATCGGTCGCCCCGGCCAGCTGTGCCACGGTGGTGATGCCGGCGGCCTCGAGTTGCTCACGCTGCCCGGAGCGCAGCCCGGCGACCTGGACCAGGTCGTCCCGGTCGTGCCACTCCTGCTCGCACACCGCCTGCCAGCGGCATCTGCCGCAGTGCGAGACCTTGGTCGAGCGGGTTGCCGGAGCCTGGGCCACGAACCCCTCGAGCCGCTCGCGCGTGCGCCGCGCATAGGACTCCACATCCACCAACCGCCACGCGTGCTCGGCGCCGTCGCCGGTGACCACGACGAGCTGGGCGGGGGCCACCCCCTGGATGCGTTCCAGGTGCTGGGCATAGGAGGCCATCTGCAGCAGGGCAGCGGTCTGCAGGTGACGGGCCAGCTTGGTGTCGGCCACGTCGTAGGACCACACCCCCAGCCGACTGGGCCGCTCCACCCGCAGCAGGAAGTCGGCATAGCCGGTCCAGGTCTCGTCGGTGAAGGCGGCCTGATAGATCACCTGCGCCCCGGCATACATCGCCTCGACCGTGGCAGCCTCGCGCTCGGCGGCCGACCCGCGCCCCGGGATCACCACGACCTCGAGGCCGCGACGCTCCAACTCAGCGAGATAGCTCCGCTCATGGGACAGGCCCTTGTCAAAGACCAGCTGCACCTGCTCGTCGAACCCGCCCTCCGGCTGCTCCCGCTCACCCCGCGCTGCCTGCAGGTCCAGCGTCGTGGCGTGCGCACACGCCAGGTGCGTGGTCAGGTCGGTGGCGCTCAGCCGCAGCTGCCCGTCGATCAAGTGCATGCCCTCACCATGACATCCGCCGGTGACAGGGCTGATCAACCCGGGCGCCGTGCGGCAGTTCCCGTCCTCGTGCCTGACAGCGTGTGGCCAGGGTGACCGATGGGGCGGCACCGCAGGGCCGCCCTCGACAGGGTCGGGCAGTCACTCCATGACGATGATCGAGCGTCCCTGGATCTGCCCACGGTCGAGCAGGTCGTAGGCCTTGGGTGCCTCGTCGAGGGTGAACCGGCGGGTGACGGCGCGCCGCACGTCGAAGGCGCCCTCCGCGGCGAGCCGGACCACCTCAGGCAGGTCGCGCCGGGTGCGGGCACCGAACGAGCCGGTGATGGTCAGCCCGCGCCGGACCACGGCGGTGATCGGGACTGCTGCGGTGGCGGCACCGGCGGCGATCCCGACGAGGACGAGCTGGCCGCCCTCGCGCAGCAGCGACAGACCCAGCTCCACGGTCTCCGGGCGCCCGATCACCTCCAGCACCAGCTCGGCACCTGCACCGTCGGTGGCCTCGAGGACAGCCTCGCGCGCGTTAGTCGTGGCCGAGTTGACCGTGACCGTGGCGCCCAGCCCGCGGACCACCTCGAGCTTGGCGTCATCGACGTCGATCGCGATGATCGGGTCCGCCCCGAGGTGCTTGGCAAACTGGACGATGCTCGAGCCGACCCCACCCACCGCGACGACCGCGACGGACCGACCGGCCAGGTCTCCGTCGGCGCGGGCCAGTGCCCCGTATGCCGTGAAGGCGGCACAGCCGAGCACCGCCGACTCCTCCAGTGGCAGGCTCTCGGGCAGGTGCGTCAGGGCGGTCACGGGCACCACGGCATACTCGGCCAGTCCGGCCATGGAGTACATCGACAGCCGCGATCCGTCGCCGCGGGTGAGCCGGGAGGTGCCGTCAAAGAGGTTGCCGCGCAAGCGATTCTGCTCGAAGAACGGCTCGCACATGTCGTCGCGTCCGACCAGGCACTGCCGGCACGTGCCGCACGGCATGATGAACGCCCCGACGACGCGGTCGCCGACCGCGAAGCTCTCGACGCGCTCCCCGAGGGCCTCAACGTGACCGGAGATCTCGTGTCCGAGGACCCCCGGCGCGGGGAAGGCCACCTCGCCCTTGATCACGTGCAGGTCGGTATGACACACGCCGGTCGCGGCGATCCTGACCAGGACCTCCCCCGGCCCGGGGCTCGGCGTCGGCACCTCCTCGACCGTCATCGGTGTGCCAGGTCCGTCCCACACGACTGCTCTCATGGCAGCCATCGTGGCACTACCTGCTCAGGACTTGGCGACAACGTGCTCCCGCAGGGCGGGGATGATGACCTCGCCGTACTGCCGCAGGGTCTCGTCCTTGTTGTCGTGCATCACGTAGGCCGCGAACTGGTCGACCCCGAGGTCCTTGAGCGCGGTGAGCTTGTCGATGTGGTCCTGCGCCGTCCCCAGCACGCAGAACCGGTCGACGATCTCGTCCGGGACGAAGGAGACGTGGTCGTTGTCGGTCCGGCCGTGGGTGTTGTAGTCGTAGGCCGTGCGCTCCGCGATGTAGTCGGTCAGGCTCGGCGGGATCGCGCTTGTCGTCCCATAACGGTCCACGATGTCGGCGATGTGGTTGCCGACCATGCCGCCGAACCACCGGCTCTGCTCCCGCTGGTGCTGCACGTCCGACCCGACATAGGCGGGCGCGGAGACACAGATCTTGACCGACATCGGGTCGCGGCCGGCAGCCTCGGCGGCGTCCCGCACGGCCTTGATCATCCAGGTCGCGATGTCGACGTCGGCGAGCTGCAGGATGTAGCCGTCGGCGATCTGACCGGTCAGCTCCAGCGCCTTGGGGCCGTAGGCCGCGACCCACACCTCGAGGGATGAGCCGCTCGACCAGGGAAACTGCAGGGTGGCCCCCTGGTACTCCACCGGCCGGGAGTTGGCCAGCTCCCGGATGACCCGCAGGCTGTCCCGCAGCGTCTTCAGAGTCGCCGGCGCCCCGTTGGTCACCCGCACCGCCGAGTCGCCGCGGCCCAGGCCACACACGGTGCGGTTGCCATACATCTCGTTCAGCGTCGCGAAGACGCTCGCGGTGACTGTCCAGTCGCGGGTCGAGGGATTGGTGACGAACGGCCCGACCATCACCTTGCGCGTGGCCGCCAGGATCGCCGAGTGGATGACATAGGGCTCCTGCCACAGCAGGTGGCTGTCGAAGGTCCACACGTGGCTGAACCCATGATGCTCAGCCAACTGGGCGAGCTGGACGACCCGGCTCGAGGGCGGGTTGGTCTGCAGGACGACTCCGAAGTCCATGGGGATCCTCTCAGATCAGGTATTGACTGAGCCCGCGCTTGAGATAGCTCCCGTGCCCGGCCGAGCCGTGATAGCTCCCGTCGTCCACGATCACTCTCCCCCGCGACAGCACGGTGTCGACGTGGCCGTCGATCTCGAAGCCCTCCCAGGCGGCATAGTCCATGTTCATGTGGTGGGTCTTGTCCAGCCCGATGGACGTGTGGCCGGCCGGGTCGTAGACCACGATGTCGGCGTCGGCGCCGGGCGCGATGAGCCCCTTCGTGCCATAGAGGCCGAACATCCGGGCCGGGGTGGTCGAGGTCAGCTCCACCCAACGCTCGAGGCTGATCTCACCGGTGACCACGCCCTGATACATCAGGTTCATCCGGTGCTCGACCGACCCGATGCCGTTGGGGATGGCCCGGAAGTCGCCGATGCCCATCTCCTTCTGGTCCTTCATGCAGAACGGGCAGTGGTCGGTGGAGACCATCTGCAGGTCGTTGGTCCGCAGCCCCTGCCACATCGCGGCCTGGTGGCCCTCCTCCCGCGAGCGCAGCGGCGTCGAGCAGACCCACTTCGCGCCCTCGAAGCCGGGCGCCCCCAGCTGTTCCTCCAGGGAGAGGTAGAGGTATTGCGGACAGGTCTCACCGAAGACGTTCTTGCCGCGACCGCGGGCCGCAGCCAGCTGCTCGACGGCCTGCTTGGCACTGACGTGCACGACATACAGCGGGGCCTCGGTGACGTCGGCGAGCATGATCGCGCGGTGCGTGGCCTCCTCCTCCAGCTGCCAGGCCCGGGCGATGCCGTGGTAGTAGGGCGAGGTCTTGCCCTGGTTGTAGAGCTGCTCGGCCAGGACGTCGATGGCCGGGCCGTTCTCGGCGTGCATCATCGTCAGCAGCCCCAGGTCGGCGGCCTTCTGCATGGCCAGCAGGATCTGCGCGTCGTCGCTGTAGAAGACGCCGGGATAGGCCATGAACAGCTTGTAGCTGGTGATGCCCTCATCGACCAGCGTCTCCATCGCCTTGAGGGAGAACTCGTCCACCCCGCCGATGATCTGGTGGAAGCCATAGTCGATGGCGCAGTTGCCGCCCGCCTTGTCGTGCCAGGCGGCCAACCCCTCCTCCACCCGCTCGCCATATCGCTGGATCGCGAAGTCGATGATCGTGGTGGTGCCGCCCCAGGCGGCGGCCCGGGTGCCGGTCTCGAAGGTGTCGGAGGCCTCCGTGCCGCCGAACGGCATCTGCATGTGGGTGTGTGCGTCGATGCCCCCGGGTATGACGTACTTGCCGGTCGCGTCGATCACCGCACCGACGCTGCTGGCCAGGTCATGGCCGAGCAGGGTGGATCCCGGGGCGAGCAGCGCGACCACCAACTCGCCGTCGATGAGCACGTCGGCGTCGGTGCGACCGGTGGACGAGACGACGGTGCCGCCTCTGATGAGGGTGGTGCTCATGCTGGGGTCTCCTGGGTCAGGGCTGGGCGATGCGGGTGTAGGAGTCGGGGCGCCGGTCCCGGTAGAACTGCCAGTCGTCGCGCATCTGCTGGACCATGTCCAGGTCCAGGTCGCGGATCAGCACCTCCTCGGTCTCCGAGGAGCCGCGCTCGCCGACGAAGTTGCCGCGCGGGTCAATGACCTGGCTGGTGCCATAGAAGGTGACGGCCTCGTCGCCATACTCGTTGTCCTCGCGGCCGACCCGGTTGGGTTGCAGCACGAAGTAGCCGTTGGCCACCGCCGCGCACGGTCCCTCGACCTCCCACAGCCGGTTGCTCAGCCCCGGCTTGGTCGCATTGGGGTTGAACACCAGGTGGGCGCCGCCCAGGCCGAGCTCGCGCCAGCCCTCGGGGAAGTGCCGGTCATAACAGATGTAGGTCCCGACCTTGCCGACCGCGGTGTCGAAGACCGGGTAGCCGAGGTTGCCGGGCCGGAAGTAGAACTTCTCCCAGAACTTGTCCAGGTGCGGCAGGTGGTGCTTGCGGTACTTGCCGAGCACGCTACCGTCGGCGTCGACCACCACGGTGGTGTTGTAGTAGACGCCGGTCTGCTCCTCCTCGTAGATCGGCAGGACCGAGACCAGCCCCAGCTCCTTGGCGAGGTCGGCGAAGCGCTGCACGATCGGACCGTCGGCCGGCTCGGCATAGCGGTAGTACTTCGGGTCCTGGGTGATGCCGAAGTAGGGGCCGTAGAACAGCTCCTGGAAGCAGATCACCTGCGCACCCTGCGCAGCGGCATCGCGGGCGAACTGCTCGTGCTTGTCGAGCATCGACTCCTTGTCACCCGTCCAGGTGGTCTGGGTGATTGCTGCTCTCACGCGTGCCATGACACTCCCTGCTCAACGCTGATGGGGAGTTGGCACTGTAGCGGTTTGCCGCCGTCCGCGTAAGGGGTCGCGCCGCGCCGCAGCGTCGCCCGGGCCTACATCCGCAGCTCCGGTCCGAGCACCAGTGCCTCGAAACCGTCGACGTCCAGCGCCACCTGCAACTCGTAGGTGCCGCGCGGCACACCGCGGACCACGGCGAGGTAGCCGGCGCCCGTGCTGCGCATCGGGAGGGTCTCGACGACCTCCCCGTCCTGCCGCAGCTGCAGCTGTGCACCGTCGACCAGCACGGTCTCGCCGCTGGAGTCGGTGAGGATCACCCGCACCGCCCTGGCCCGGGAGGTGGTGTCCGGCATCTGCCAGGTGACGTCGAGGTCCTGGTGGGCCACCTGACGGGTCTGCGCGGTCTCGTTGCCGGAGGCGTCCGTCGCCACCACGGTGAGGTCGTTCACGCCCTCCTCCAGCGGCACGACCAGTTCGAACGTCCCATCAGTGCCGACCTCGACGTCCTGCCCCTGGACGGTCACGCTGACCGGTCCCGGCGAGTCGTCCGAGACGGTGCCGCTGACCAGCACCTCGGGGTCGAGCACCGCGGTGCCGTCCTCCGGGGTCCACTCCAGCGTCGGCGCGGTGGTGTCGGTGGGCACCAGCAGCCAGTCCAGGGAGTTGAGGACGACCTGCTCGGTGCCCTCGGTCCAGCCGCGGTCGGGCCCCATGTAGTCGGAGACCGCCGCAAAGCTGAGCAGCAGGTGCCCGCTCTGCGCGGTCCGCTCCTCAAAGGCCACGGCGGTGCCGACCGGGGCACCGCCGACAGTGAGGGTCCCCAGCGACTCCCCCTGGTATGCCGACAGCCAGCTGTAGTAGCCGTCGTCACCCACGATGTGGTCGAGGGCATCGGCCGTGAGGTCGGCGAAGATCGGGTGGTCGGCCACCTCAGTCAGTCCCACTGCGCCGTCACGGTAGCCCTGGCCACCGACAGTGACACCCTCACCGTGCTGCTCCAGCAGCCGGATGCCACCCTCGCTCACGCCATAGGTGCCGGTGAAGACCAGGTCGACGCCCGCCTCGTCGGCGGCCTCGACCAGGTCGTCGAACTCGGCCTCGCTGGGATCCCCAGCAGCGTCGCCGCCGTTGACCACGACCACGCCGTAGTCCGCGACGTCCGCGGCCGCGTCGGCCCAGCTGATCTCCTGAGAGGCCACGCCCTCGGCCACCAGGAACTCGGTCAGGTCGCCGCGCACGTCTCCGAGGACCGCGACCTGGATCGGGGAGACCTCGACGGTCAGGGTGGCGGGCTCCTCACCCACGGTCACCTCGACCACGGCCTCGACGTGGCGCGGCCCGCGGACGGTGACCGTGTAGTCACCGACCAGCACCGGGTCGAAGAGCGCCGTGCCGTCCGCGCCGGTCTCGCCCGAGGCCCCGGTCGGGCCCTCGATGTCGACGACCGCACAGGCCACCGCCACTCCCGTCGTGTCGTCCACGACCGTGACGGTCAGGCTGGAGGAGGCCAACGGGACGAGCTCGATGTCGTGCAGCAGGCTCTCCTGCGGGTCGACGGTGACCGTCGCGCTGAACGGCGCGAACCCGGCGGCGGTCACCTCGAGGGTCACCTCACCTGAGGCCACGCCCACCTCGTAGGCGCCGTCTGCTCCGGTGACGTCCCGGGCACTGGTCCCGGCCACGGTCACCTCGGCGTCCTCGACCGGGGCGCCGTTGCCGGTGACCGTGCCATAGACCGAGCTCTGCTGGGCCTCCAGCGCCCAGTCGACACCGTTGAGGGTGATCCGCTCGGCGTCGAAGGTCCACCGGTTCACCGGGGACCCGTAGGAGCTGGACCCCAGACTCCCCAGCAACAGCTGGACGGAGCCGGGCGAGGCGAAGTGGTAACCCACTGCCTGGTCGAAGACGGTCCCGGTGCCGGGATGCACCGTGTCGGCCAGCACCGTGCCGGTGTAGCCGGCGAAGGACTGGAACTGCTGGTTGCTGCCCGGGTTGCTCAGCAGCGTCACGGTCTCCCCGACGTCATAGCCGTCGAAGACCGGGTGCTCGGCACCCACCCGCAGACCCATCGCGTCGGGCTCGAAGTCGTTGTCCACCGACGCGGGGTCGCCCAGGTAGGAGGACAGGTGCCGGATCGAGCCGGAGTTGTACTGCGAGGGCAGCACGACCGGCACGTCGTGGGCCGTGGTGGCCTCCAGGAAGGCGGTGAACACCTCGGCGGTCGGTGCGACACCATTGCCGTTGAGGAAGACCAGGTCGTAGGCACCGGTCGTGACATCCACGGTGTCCAGGTCCCGGTAGGCGATCGGGTCGACCGTGTAGCCGTTGTCGGTCAGGAAGGTGCCCATCGAGCCGTTGCCGATGTCACCGACCAGGGCGAGGTGCTTGCTGGCACCCAGCCGGGCCTGCGCGGTCGCCGTCGCACCGTCGGTCACCGTCACGTCGACGAAGTCGGTGACCAGGCCCTCGGCCCGGGCCACGACGACCCAGTCGCCGGACGGCAGGTGCGGCAGGGTGAACGTCCCGTCGGCACCGGTCGTGGCGGCATACTCCGTGCCTGCCACGGACACCGCGGCCCCGGCCACGGGGGCGCCGTCCGGCCCGCTGACCGTGCCGGTGATCGGCCCGCCGGCCGAGACCGGCAGGACGATCTGGGAGGTGACCGACTCGCCCTCGACGATGGTCACGCTGCTCGAGGCGGTGTCGTGACCGAAGGTCGAGGCGGTCAGCGTCCAGGTGCCCGGCTCCAGAGGTATGACGTAGCTGCCGTCTCCCTCCCGCGCCGGGTAGGTGCGTCCCGTCTCCTCGACGGTGACCGTGGCCTCCAGCGGGTGGCCGTCCGAGGACACGACGGTCCCGCGGGTGTCCGAGCCCAGCCCGTCGGCCGTCAGGGCCCACTGCAGGGCGTTGGTCAGCGAGCGGGAGGTGTGCGTCGAGAAGTAGAACTCGGGCAGCTCCCGCGTGCCGACCGCGCCGTAGGAGGATGCGCCGTTGGTGGACAGCAGGACGTCCACCGAGCCGGCGGTGCGCCCGTCGAAGGCGATCGAGTCACCGGCCGGCCCGTCGTCGCTGGCGATGGTGGCCAGCGTCGTGCCGGTGTAGCCGGTGAACCCGCCATACATCCGGCCCTCGTCGGTGGTCGCGAAGTTCTCCGGCAGGCCGCTGGTCAGCGGATGGTCGGCCGTGACGGTCGTGGTGACGGCACCGTCCAGGGAGCCCTCGACCCAGGTCTGCGGGTTGCCATAGAGGGAGACCATCTCCTCGATCGCGCCGCGGTCCCGGTTGCCGGCCCACACGACCGGCAGGTCGGCGCGGTTGACGCTGTCGAGGAAGGCGGGCAGGTCGCGGCTGGCGTAGGACGGGTCGTTGACCAGCACCATGTCCAGCCCGGCCGTGGCGCCCGGGTCAGTCCAGTCGATGTCGACCGCCTCATAACCCCAGTCGGTGAGGAAGGCCGTGAGCCGGCCCTCGTGCACACCCGACGTGGAGTCGGCGACCACACCGACCGTCGCGGACTCGAGGATCTCGACGTCCTCGGTGTGCGCCCCCGCCGTCATCTCAAACGGGTGCAGGGTCCGGATGTAGCCGTCGAGCTCGATCTCCAGCTCCTGCTCGCCGAGCTCGACCAGGCCGAAGGAGTAGGCACCGGTGTCGTCGGTCACGGTCTCCAGCGGCGTGCCGACAACGCGCACGGCCGCACCCTCCAGCGGCACCCCGTCGGCCTGGGTGCCCAGACCCGTGCCGGGCAGGGTGGCACCGGTGATGGTGCCGCTGAGCGCCCCGACGTCACCGTGGGCCAGCACGAACGTCAGGTCCTGGGCCGCGCCGTCGACGACGGAGATCTCCTGCGTCTGGGTGACATAGCCGAAGGCGCTGTCCTGGACGGTGTAGTCCCCGTCGGGCAGACCGATCAGGAACTGCCCGTCCGCACCGGTGGTGGCGCTCCAGGTCTGGCCCCAGACGCTGATCTCCGCGCCGGACACCGGGGCGCCCTCGGGGTCGGTGACCGAGCCGGTGACCTGCGCCAGGCCGGGGTCGCCGGCATAACGGACCGCGTTGAGGAAGAGCTGGCGCCCCTCGGGGGCCCACTCCACGTCGGTCTCGGTCCCGGCCCCGACGAACAGCCCGCTGAGCAGCACGTGGACGCTCTCGGGCGTGCGCACGTCATAGGCGATGCCGGCACCGGCGGGCGTGCCGTTCATGCCGACGGTGGCCAGGACGGTGCCCTGGTAGTCGACGAAGTGGGGCGCGTCGCTGTCGGCGTTGAGATAGATCACCGGCTCCTCGCCCAGGTCGGCGGTGATCGGGTGGGCGACGATGTCGGTCAGTTCCTTGGGGTCGCTGTTGAAGCCGCCGTGCCGCACGATGTCGGCGGGGTTGCCGGTCAGGTCGGACAGCTCGTAGACCGCGCTGGTGCCGGTCGCGCTGTTGGCCGCCGGGAAGATGACGCTGACGCCCGCAGCGTCGAAGGCCGCCAGGTTGGCCAGCCACTGCAGGTCCGGGATGGCCGCCGGGTCGTTGAGGATCACCACGTCGTATGACGCGAGGTCATCCATCACCTCCCAGCCCACCGCGGTAGCCGGGATCTGCGCGGCGTTCAAGAGGTCCGTCAGGCGGTCGGAGTAGTCCCCGACCACGGCGACGTTGGGGGCGCTGACCAGCGCGAAGTCGACCGTGGTGACGGTGCCCGCGGTGACGGCGACGTCCTCGACGCTCTCGGCGGTGAAGCCGTCGGCGGAGGCGGTCACCGTGTAACTGCCGACCGTGAGGTCGCTGATCAGATAGCTGCCGTCGGTGCCGGTCGTGGCCGGCTCGGCCCCCTCGACGCTGACCTCGGCCCCCACGATCGGGGCGCCCGACCCGTCGCGGACGGTGCCGCCGATCGCGCCGGCGTCGGAGGCCTCCAGGGTCACCGCCAAGGTGGTGGTCTCACCGACGGTGACGGACACCTCGTGCTCGCTGGCCGACATACCGGCGGCGCTGACGCGGAGGGTGTGGGTGCCGGCGGGCAGGATCAGCTCCCCGGTCCCACCCGGCAGGTCCGCGTGCTCGAAGGAGCCGACGACCGACAGCTCGGCGTCCAGCGGGGCGCCGTCCGGGCCGGTCACGGTGGCCGCGACGGTGCCGAACTCGGCATCGAGCGAGTGCTCGACCGCGGCGACGAAGATCTCCTGCGCCCCGGCGGTCCAGTGCACACCCGGTCCGACCAGGATGCTGGCCCCGTGGCTGGGCAGCAGGACCTGCACGGAGTCGGTGGAGGTGCGCTCGTAGCCGATGCCCGAGCCGCGTGCCCCGTCGCTGTCGTTGCCGATCGTGGCCAGGTTGCCGCCCTCGTAGCCGACCAGCCAGGCGTGGCTGTCGTCGGTGAGGATCTGGAAGCGGGTCTGGTCGATCGGCGCGGTGATCGGGTGCTCGACGGGGTCGGTCAGCCAGACCGGGCCCTGGTTGCCATAGACGGACTCCAGGTGCCCGGCGCTGTCACGCAGCTCGAGGACCTCGTCGACGCTGCCGCCGACCGCGCCCCAGCTGTCCAGGGCGATGATGCTCGTCCCGGCGGCGTCGGCGCCGGTCAGGATGGTCTCGAGGGCGTCCTTGTTGTCGCGGGCATAGTCGCCGCTGCGGCCGTTGAGCACGATCGCGTCATAGCGCTCCGGCGCCAGGGCGGCCTGGGCGAAGGTCAGCTCGTCCACGCTCCAGCCCTGAGCGCGCAGGATGGCGGACAGCCGGCCGTTGTAGTCGGCGACGACCGCCAGGTCGAAGCCGCCGAGGGTGAGTTCCACGGTGGTGTTCTCCCCCGCCGTGATCGTGACGTCCTGGGTCACCGTCGCATAGCCGGGCAGCTCGGCGATCAGCTCCCACTGCCCGTCGGCGACGACCTCGAAGGCGAAGGTGCCGTCGGCACCGGTGGTGGCCGGGTCGAGCGGCACCCCGGTCAACGTGATCGTGGCCCCCTCCAGCGGCTCACCGGCCTCGTCCACCACGGTGCCGCTCAACGAGCCCGAGCCGACCGAGGTCAGGGTCGCGTCGACGACCAGGTCGGAGGTGGGCCGCAGGGTGATCTCCTGGCTGAACGTGGACAGGCCGTAGCTGCTGATCCGCAGCCTGTAGTCCCCCGCCGGGGCACGCAGTTCGTAGTCCCCGGTCGCCGGGTCGGTGGTGGTCTCGTGGTCGGTTCCGACTAGCTCGACGGTCGCCTCGACCGGGCCGTCCGGTCCGGTCACGGTGCCGGTGATCACCCCGGAGGAGCGGTATGCCGCCAGGGTGCCGTCGCGGGACAGGAACAGGGCGGCGTCGTCACTGACCGCGGTGGAGGCCAGCACCGGGGCGGGCATCTGGTCCTCCCAGAGCAGTTCGCCGCTGGTGGCGTCCAGGGCATAAACGCCCCAGTTCTGCGAGGCGCCGAGCACCACGCCGCTGGTGGTGACCGCGACCGAGGAGGTCACCGCGCTGCCCACGAAGTGGTTCCAGACCAGCTCACCGGAGGTGGCGTCGTAGGCGCTGACCGCACCCGCGGTGTGCGAGCCGAGGATCACCAGGTCGCCATAGAGCACCGGGCTGCTGCCCTGGCTGTCGCCGTGGCCCTCGGCCTGCCAGAGCTGGGCTCCGGTCTGCAGGTCCAGTGCCAGCAGCGTGCCGTTGGTGAACTCCGGGTTGGTGGTGCCGAGATAGACCTTGCCCGCGTCGATGGCCGGCAGGGTGATGGAGATGGTGTCCGAGCGCTGCCACAGCAGCTCGCCAGTGGTCGTGTCCAGACCGACGACGGTGCCGGTGCCGGTGCTTGCGGCGACCGCGACGCCGTCGGCCACGGACGGTCCGAAGAAGACGCCCCCGCCGATGGGTGTGCGCCAGACCCGCTCGCCGGTGGCGGCGTCGACGGCGTGCACAGAGCCCGCGTCACCGCTGCCTGCCGCGACATAGACGGTGCCGTCCACCACCGTGGGGGTGGCATAGGTCGGCACGTCACCGTCAAAGCTGTAGCTCCAGGTGGTGGAGCCGTCCGCGGCGCTCAGCGCCAGCATCGTCGCGCTGTTGCCGGTCGTGACATAGACGGTCGTGCCGTCCGGGGAGATCGCCGGGGTGGCGCGCTGGCCACCGCCGGTCGGGACCTGCCAGCGGGTCTGCCCCGTGGCCAGGTCGACGGCGGTCAGCCGGCCGGTGTTGTCCAGCACGTAGGCGCTGGTGGCGTCGGCGACCGGGGAGTTGAACAGGGCGGCCCCCAGCCGGGTGCTCCACTCCTGTCGCAGGCTGGGCGCGTGCAGGCCGGTGTCGGCCAGGCCGTGCCCGGCGGGGTTGGCCTTGAGCTCGCGCCAGGTGTCGGTGCCCGCCAGCGGCAGCGCCTCCAGGGTCACGTCCTGCACGACGTCACCCTCGACGGTGACCGCACCGGTCCAGGCGCGGTGGCCGGTGGCCTGAACCCGGATCTCGTGGGTGCCGTGGGGCACGGTCAGGGCATAGTCGCCCGCGTCGTCGGTGTAGGCCGTGGCGCCGCTCTGCCCGACCACCTGGACGGCCGCGCCGACAACCGGGGTGCCGTCGGAGGTCACCGTGCCGGACAGGGTCGCCTCGGCCACGGCCTCCAGGGTGATGTCGAGCTCGACGAGGCCACCCTCGCTCACCTCGACCTGGTGCTCCTGGGTGGCATAGCCGTAGGCGCTGACCCGCAGGGTCTGGGTGCCGGCGGCGGCATACAGCTCGTAGTCACCGGTGGCGGGGTCGGCGGTGGTGGAGTTGCCGTCCACGATGGTCAGGGTCGCCGCGACGGGACCGTCGGGTCCGCTGACCTGCCCGGTGATCAGGCCGGCGTGGGCGGCCCGGGTGGTGGCGGCATACGAGTCGACGATGCCGTGGCCGTAGGCATTGTTGGGCAGCTGGCCCATGAACTGCTCGGTGCGGGCGGTGTCCTCGAGGAGGTCCTGCAGCTCGTCGACGCCGAGGCCGGGCGCGGCGGAGAGGACCAGGGCGGCGACACCGCTGACGTGCGGCGTGGCCATCGAGGTGCCCGAGATCGTGTGATAGTCCTGCCCGGAGTCCTGCGGCCAGGCGGAGTAGATCGCGGCGCCGGGCGCGCTCACCTGGGGCTTGACATATTCCACGCCGTCCCAGACCACGGGGCCGCGGCTGGAGAAGGCAGCGACCTGGTCGTTGCTGTCGGTGGCGCCGACGCCGATCGAGTGCGGATAGCCGCCGGGGTTGCCGACCGTGCCGCTGGCGGGGCCGTCGTTGCCGTTGGCAAAGATCGGGACGATGCCGGCCGCGCGCCAAGCGGCGACCGCGTCCCAGAAGGTGCGGTTGTTGCCCGGGCCGCTGCCCCAGGAGTTGCTGGCGATGTCCGGGGCCTTCGCCGGGTCGCCGCCGGGCGCCAGGACCCACTGCATGCCGTTGAGGATGCCGACCTCACCGCCACGACCGGCGTCGTTGAGGATCTTGACGCCGATCCACTCGGCCTCCGGGGCCACCCCGATGATCTCGCCGGGTGCACCGCCGGCGATCGACCCGGTCACGTGGGTGCCGTGACCGTTGCCGTCGCCGGGCAGTGGATAGTTCTCCCCCGTGGTGACGAACCAGGAGGATGAGTGGTCGCCGTCGTTGCCCCGGTAGGCGCCGTGCAGCGCGGGGTGCTCGAAGTCGACGCCGGTGTCCAGCACGGCGACCGTGACGCCCGCACCGCGATAGCCGTACTCCCCCCAGGTCTGCGGTGCGTGGACCTTCTCCAGCGACCAGGTCGGCAGGGCCGGCTCGCTGAGGATCTCGGGCAGCTCGACCTGCTCCTCCACGCGCACGTGGGCGACGTCCTCGCGGGCCTCGAGCTCGGCGAGGGTCTCGGCGTCGATGGTGGCTCCGACGCTGTTGACGATCCAGAGGTCGACGGGAGCGGTGGCTGCCTCGGTGCTCTCGGCATCGGCGGCAGCACCTCCCAGCTCGGCGATGAGTGCCGCACGCTGGTCCGCGCCGGTCCCGCGCAGCGTGTCCACGACCACGTGTCCGCGGGCGGTGTCCGCGGCCGCTGCGGCCCGCTCGGCGGTCTCCACCGAGTAGGACCTCGCGCTGTCACGGACCTCACGAGCGGCCTCCAGCCCCGCGCTGTCCGCCGCGGCGGAGAGCTCGGCGAGGTCGGCCGAGCCGGTCATCTCGATGACCACGGTGACCTGCCCGTGCTCGGCCAGTGCCTCACTCACCGCCGGGTCGACTGTGCTCGCCTCTGCAGCCGACGGGTGCCGCAGCAGTGCCGCCGTCAGGTCACTGACCACCGGGCTCTGCGCAGCCTCACCGGCGCCAGCCTCACCGGAGCCGTCGATGGCGTCCGCACGCTCACTGGCGGCCTCCGCAGCGGGCCCGGTGGTCGTGGCGTTTGCCGGGTCCACGTCGGCCACCGGCACGTCGAGTCCCTCCAGCAGGGAGGTGGACTCCCCCTCGAGCTCCGCGCCGGTCGCAGCCACGGGTCCCCCGACCCGGGTGCCGGTCAGGGAGTCGGTGCTTGCCGCCATACCAGGGGCCGCTCCGAGGAGGCTCAGGACGAGCGCCCAACCGAGCATGAAGGCCATCAGGCGGGACCAGGACGTGTGCAGCACCATTGCTACTCCAGGGTCGTTTTCAGGGGCGCACGCCCGTCTCCGGCACACGCTCAGGATCGCTTAGGGACCGTAGTCCGACGCCCTCCGACCCGGAAGGGAGTTGGCGAAACCTTGGGTGGCCCTTGGTGGACTTGTGATCTTTGTCCACGTCCTGTGACCATTCCGCGATGTCGCTGCCCACCGCGACTGCCTCGCGCACGAGGGGACTGTGCCTAGCCCTCTGTTGGAGTCCGCTGGCCGGTCGTGACGCCGCCTGGGTCGTGCTCGGCCGGCGCGGTGGCGAACTTCAGGCCGACCGCGCAGCCGATGATGCCCAGCAGGAAGATCACCTTGAGCGGGGTCAGCGCCTCCTGACCGGTGCTGGCAGCCCAGACCACCGTGAGCACTGCGCCCAGGCCGGTCCACACGGCGTATGCCGTGCCCGTCGGGATGGACTTCATCGCCCAGCCGAGTCCGACCAGGCTGACGATCGAGAAGACGACGAAGACCACCGTCGGGACGAGACGGGTCAGCCCGTCGGACTGCCCCAGCGCCGTCGCCCAGACCGCCTCGAAGACCGCACTGACCAGGAGCACTGCCCACGCCATGTCAGGACACCACCTTGAGACCGACGACACAGCCGACGATCCCGAGCAGCAGCAGCATGCGCAGCACGGTCACCGGCTCGGTGCCACGCAGCATCGCCCAGGCCACGGTGAGGCTGGCGCCGGTGGCGGTCCAGACCGCGTAGGCGGTGCCGGTGGGGATGGTCTGCATCGCGACCGCGAGCCCCCAGACCGAGACGATCATGGCGGCGAGGAAGACGATGCTGGGGCGCAGCCGTCGCAACCCGTTCGAGGCGCCGAGGGCGGTCGCCCAGACCGCTTCGAGCACCCCCGCGCTGATGAGGATCACCCAGTCCATGACGATTCACTGCTCCTTGACGAACGAGACGAGCACAGGGCTGGCCAGTCTTGTCGTCACCGGGTACTGAACCGTCGTCCGGGGTGCGGGGCACCACTGCTCAGGATAGCAAGGGTCAGCACGTGGCCAGCAGCAGCGGATGTCGGTCAGGCGGCCTCAAAGACAGCGGCCAGGCCCTGGCCACCGCCGATGCACATGGTCTCCAGGCCATAGCGGCTGCCCCGACGGCGCATCTCATAGGCCATCGTGGCCAGGATCCGGGCCCCGGTCGCCCCGACCGGATGTCCCATCGAGATGCCCGAGCCGTTGACGTTGACCCGCTCCCAGTCGGCCTCGGTCAGCTGCCACTGCCGGGTGACGGCGAGCGCCTGCGCGGCGAACGCCTCGTTGAGCTCGATCAGGTCCATGTCGGCCATCGTCAGGCCAGCACGAGACAGCGCCTCAGCGCTCGCTGGGACCGGGCCGATGCCCATCACCTCGGGCCCGCAACCGGCCACCGCCCAGCCGCGCAGGGCCAGCAGCGGCTCGAGGCCGCGTCGGTCGGCCTCGGCACGCGTGGTGACGACGCACAGGGCAGCGGCATCGTTCTGGCCGCTGGCGTTGCCTGCCGTCACCGTCGCGTCCGGGTCGGTGCGGCCCATGATCGGGCGGAGTCCGGCAAGGACCTCCAAGGTGGTGTCCGGACGGGGGTGCTCGTCGGAGTCCACGACGACGCTGCCCTTGCGGCTGGTGACCTCGACGGGGACGAGCTCCGCGGCGAAGTTGCCCGCAGCCAGCCCCGCGGCATACGCCTGCTGGGATCGCAGCGCGAGGGCGTCCTGGTCCTCCCGACTGATCGAGAACTCCCGGCGCAGGTTCTCCGCGGTCTCGATCATGCCCCCGGGCACCGGGTGGGACCGGCCCCCGGCGGTGACGCGGGCACGGCCGAGCCGGTCCTGCAGGTCGACGTCGCTGCGCACGCCGAGCCGCAGCGTGGCGTAGTGCTCGACCTGACTCATCGACTCGACCCCGCCAGCCACCACCAGGGCGGAGCCGCCGCTGCTGACCTGCATCGCGGCATACAGCACCGCCTGCAGTCCCGAGCCGCACCGCCGGTCGATCTGCACCCCGGGCACTCCGATGCCCAGCCCGGCGTCCAGGGCCATCACCCGGCCCAGGGCGGGGAACTCGCCGCTGGGGTTGGCGTTGCCGACGATCACGTCGTCGACGTCGCCCTCCCCCAGGCCCGTGCGCTCCACGAGGGCCGTGAGCAGCTGGGTGCCCAGGTGGTCCGCCGTCAGCGACGACAACGCGCCGAGGAAAGCACCGACCGGGGTGCGCAACGGTGAGCAGATGACAATGTCGGTCCCCGCGGCCTGCCCCGCGCCGGCACTCACGTCTCCACCGCGATGTCGGACGGGTGCTGCGCCAGCGGGGTGATCTCCATCGTCATGAACGGGAACAACGGCAGGTTCCACAGGATCTCGTGGAGCCGCTCGTTGTCGGTGACGTCAAAGATGCTGATGTTGGAGTACTGCCCCGCGATCCGCCAGATGTGCGCCCACTCCCCGCCACGCTGCAGGTCCTGGCTGTAGGCCTTCTCGCGCGCGAGGGTCTCCGCGCGGACCTGCGGGTCGAGGTCACGCGGGATCGCCACGTCCATCTTCACGGCATAGAGCACTGGCCGTCTCCTTTCCGGGTCGCCGGCCTCAGGCCGGGTCGAGCACGAAGTTGTAGGTGGTCTGCTCGCCCTCGCCGGACTCCGCGGGCACGATGTCGAGCATCAGCTCCGGCTTGACGGCCGAGGCGATGTCGTCCTCGTTGTGCGCGTCGCCGGGGAAGTAGAGCTGGGTGGTGATCAGCTGATGGCCGGGCGCGGAGACCTTCAGGTGAAGGTGGGCGGGGCGCCAGGCGTGCCAACCGGCGGCGGCGATCAACTTGCCGCAGGAGCCGTCGGTGGGGATCTGGTAGGGCGCCGGCTGCAGGGTGTGGATCCGGTAGCCGCCCTGCTCGTCGGCCGTGACGGTGCCGCGCAGGTTCCACTCCGGGAGGCCTGGTGCGTATTGGGAGTAGAAGCCGAGCGCGTCGGCCTGCCAAATCTCGACCTTCGCGCCAGCGATCGGGTCGCCACCGACGGTGGTCACCTGACCCTGGAAGAGCAGCGGCGTGCCGGACTCGTCCTCGCGCATCGGCAGCGTCGCGTCGGCGGGCAGGCCCGGGGCGTCCGGGACGTAGTAGGGCCCCTCGATGCTGCCCTTGGTGCCGTGGCGGTTTTCGTTGGCGACCTGCTCGACGACGTGCTCGACCCAGACGTCGAGGAAGAGCGGCCACTCCCCGTCCTCACCGACCTGGATCAGCCACGCCTTGAGAGCGTCATACTCCGCATAGGTCACCTTGTGCCGACGGATCGTGTCGTGCACGGCGGTGAGCACCTCCCTCGCCAGGGTGTTCACGCGCTCAGGCGTCACATCCTCCAGCCCCTCGGTCTGCAGCTTGCTCCGGAAGGCAGCAGTCGCACCGGCTCCCGAGTCGGCTGCGCGGGCCTCGATCTCGGCGGGGGTCTGCTCGGTCATGGTGACTCCTATGGCTCGGATGGTCGCTGTCTTAGTGGTGGCAACTCGTGGGTGGTCAGGTGTCCTGGCGGTAATGAGTGAGTTTGTCCTCGTCGATCTGCAGCCCCAGCCCGGCGCCGCGCCGCACGCTCAGGGTGCCGTCACTGATCTGCAGCGGCTCGGCCAACAGGTCGTCCTTCATGTCCAGGAAGTTGGACAGCTCCCCCGCTCGCCGCGACGTGCTCTGGTGTGCCGCACCGAAGGCGACCGAGCAGAGCGTGCCGACCTGGCCGTCGATCTGGTTGCCCATCACCACCTCGACCCCAAGGCCCTCTGCCTGGCCCAGGATCCGCTGGGAGACAGTGAAACCGGTGCGTGCCGTCTTGATGCTGACGGCGGTGGCACTTCCCCCCAGCAGCTCCCGGGTCACCTCACCGGGGTTCGTGGCGCTCTCGTCCGCGACGAACGGCACCGGGCACTGACCGACCAACCACCGACGACCGAGTATGTCGTCAGCCGGGCAGAGTTCCTCGGCGAGAGTCAGTCCGAGGTCGGCCATGCGACGCAGGGCATCGGCAGACTCCGAGGGGGTCCAGCCGCGGTTGCCGTCGACATAGAGCTCGACGGTCTCGCCGAAGTGCTCGCGCAGGGCCGCGACGACATCGACGTCGAGGGTCACGGGGCGGCGCCCGACCTTGACCTTGAAGGTGGCGATGCCATAACGCTCGTGGATGGCCTGGGCCTCGGTCACCATCTGCTCCGGGGTGTCGAACCCGAGCATGTGGCTGACCCGCATCCGGTCGGTCCAGCCGCCGAGCAGTTGGCTGACCGAGACGTCGAGCGCCTGGCCGATGACGTCCCAGATCGCCATGTCCAGGGCCGCCTTGGCGGTGGGGTTGCCGATCGTGCGATGCAGGATCGCCTGGATCTGCTCCCGCTCCAGCGCCGAGTGGCCGATGACCTGTGGCGCAAAGATCGTGTCGATGACGGTGACGATGGACTGCTGGGTCTCCCCATAGGTGTAGGGCCGCGGCGGCGCCTCCGCGGTGCCGACCAGCCCGTCCTCGGTGTGCACCCGGACCAGGACGTGGTCGGCGGTGTGCACCTCGCCGCTGGCGAACTTCAGGGTCTTGACATAGGGGATGGCGAAAGGGATCGCCTCGATCCTGGTGATCTTCACCGCGTGCCTTCCTGCCGTCGCGCCAGTGCCCGTCACGCTAGCCGTCCGGACCTGCTGCGGTCCACAGCAGGGATCGTGGCGACCCGGCCATGTCAGTCATTGGCCTGCGGACCGCCCTGCGCTAGCGTCGGGACGTGGGCGGCGAGACGCCGCCTCGAGGGAGCAGGCAATGACGCAGCACGCATCGTCGGATCATGACGCCCCGGCCGAGCCGTCGGCCCTGACCGGCAGGGCGCCCACACCCCCTGCCCGCAACGCCCACCACATCACCCCCCACAACACCCCTCGAAACGCCCCCCGCGTGAGTCCACGCTGGTTCGCCACCCGCGCCTGGGCCACCCACCGCAACATCCACCGGCTCACCGGAGGGCACCTGGGACTGTGGCGTCCCCGCCGCGGCGGCTGGGGCACCCTGCGGGTCACCACCACGGGTCGGCGCACCGGGCAGGACCGCAGCGTGATCCTGGGCTATCTGGAGGACGGAGCCGACCTGGTGACGCTGGCGATGAACGGCTGGAGGGAGGGTGAGCCGAGCTGGTGGCTCAACCTGCAGACCCAGCCGGACGCCCTGGTCGAGACCCGCGAGGGCGCCCGGGCAGTGCGGGCCAGGACTGCCTCCGGCGAGGAGGCGACCCGGCTCTGGACCCTGTGGCAGGACGCCATCCGGGGTCTTGACGCCCGCGCCGCGGGACGCGCCACCCCGACGACCCTCGTCCTGCTCACTCCCCGCCGGTGAGCACCCAGGAGCGGCCGGAACCGGGCGCGGCATCAGAGCAGGCATCAGACCGGGCATCAGATCACGCATCAGATCGGCGCGTCACCGCCCGGCACGAGACCGACGAGGAGCGTTACGACCGCAACTGGAACGAGCTGCTGCAGGAGATCCGGGTCACCCAGATGGGCACCCAGATCATGACCGGCTTCCTGCTGGCCGCCGCCTTCCAGGACCGGATGGCTGACCTGGACGGGTTTCAGCTCACCGTCTATCTCGTCCTGGTCTGCCTCGGGGTGAGCACGACAGCCCTGGGCCTGGCGCCGGTGAGCCTGCACCGCACCCTGTTTCGGCAGGGGCGCAAGCAGACCACCGTCGAGCTGGGGCACCGCATCCTGCGGGTTGTGCTGGTCGGGGTGGTGCTGATGCTCGTCGGCACGACGGTGCTGATCTTTGACCTGGTCGTCGGCACCGTGCCGGCTCTGATCGCTGGGGGCATGGTCCTGGCCACCGCCGCAGGCTTCGTCGTCCTGACCCACCGGGTGGAGCACCGGTTGCGCTAGACGCGCTCTACACTGCCCCGGTGGACAGCCTCGGCGCCCTGCTGCGCGACGGACTCGTCGTGGTGCGTGACGCCGGCCGGTTGCTCTGGCGACACTGGCCGGTCCTCCTGGTCCTCTACCTGCTCGGTATGGCGGGCCGCGAGATCGCGATCTACCTCGCCGTGCAGGGCAGCGGGGCCAACGTGTGGCTGGGTGCGGCGCTGCTGCCCTTCGCTCCGCTGTCCCTGATGATCGCCATCCTGCTGATGCTCGACGCGGTCGCTCCCTCGCTGTGGCACGGACCGGTCCGCCAGGACAAGCTGACCCTGCTGGCGGGGGCGCTGATCCCGTTCCTGGCCGTCTACTCCGCGCAGGGCTACCTGCGCGAGGACCGGCAGCGCTTCCTCAAGGAGTCGGTCGCCGACGAATATCTCAACGACTCCTACCTCTTCGACCCCGCGAGCGTCCAGGGCCGCACCATCGCCGACGTCGACACGGTGGCCGTCATGATCGTGGTCCTCGCTGTGCTGCTGCTCCGGCGGGCCCTGGACTGGAGCGGGCTGACCGCGCGCAACCAGCCGGTCCGGCTGCTCGCGGCCTGGCTCGAGGTCGCCTGGCTGACCTGGTTGGCCTCGATGCTGCTGGCCGAGATCGAGACCTTCCGCGGGTGGATGGAGGAGCGGGTCTTCATCGACTGGTCGCTGGACGCCTGGGGCCAGTTCCTGAGCCTGATCGGGCCCCTGGCTGGCGTCGTCACCTGGATCACCGACTGGATCGGCACCCTGCTGACCGACATCGACGCGCTCGTCGTCGTGCCCCTGGCGTGGCTGACCACGGGGGCGGTCGTCTATGGCGGCACGCTCGCCACCCGCCACCTGGGACTGAGCACGACGGCCGCGGCGCTCGGCACGTCCCTGTCCACACCACTGCAGGCTCCGGTCGGCGCATCGGTGGCGTGGTCGACCCAGCAGGTCAGCCTGGTCCGGGAGCGGGTCTCGGTGCTGCCCGAGCCGATCAACGGATGGCTCCGGTCGGTGTGGAAGGCCCTGTTCGGGCGATTCAGCACGCTGCTCGCCGGGCTGCGCACCCTGGCGGTCGGCGGGGTCGCGCCGATGATCCTGTTCTGCCTGGCCTTCCTGCTCTCCCACTACGCCGAGGTCGCCACGGCCGAGGTCATCCGCTGGGTCGTGGGTCCACGCGACACCGACCAGATGGTGGCGCTCAACACCTATGTCAGGATCGCCGGCACGTCGGTGTCGATGCTGGTGCAGGTCAGCCTCGTGGCGGCGGCGGTCGACCGGTTGCTGATCACGGCGCGCCGTCAGGAAGCGGCACAGACAGATAGGTCGGTGGCTCCCACCACACCCTGACCGAGGTCGGCTCGAAGTCCTCGGCCGCGAGCAGCTGGACGACGCGGGTGTATGCCGGGGGGCGGGTCGAGACGACCTGCTCGTCACCGACGAAGAGCTCCGCCTGCGGGTTGGTGGTGTCGACCGGCTGACAGTCGTCGAAGCCGGTGTCCCAGTGCAGCAGGCTGGTCTCTCGCTGCGTCACCCGCCCCGCAGCGTCGACGAGGGCGATGAGGCACCCCTGCAGCACCGTGTCCGGGTCCGCCTCGAAGCCGAGCTCCACCTCCCACAGCCGGGTCCCCTCCGGCAGCTCGACCCCTGCGACGGGCTCCTCGCGGTTGGTCTCCGGTGCCGGGTCCGGGGTCACCGCGTGCACCGTCACCTCCACGGTGCGGGTGTGCTCTCCACCGGCATCCCGGTAGTCGTCGGTGAGGGTGGTCGCCTGGCCGAACTCACCGGTCACCTCGTCACTGAGCTGGTAGGGCAGCCAGAAGGTCGCGGCCCTGCCCGCCCCCGCGACCGCGACGAGAGCCAGCACGGGCAGCAGCGCCAGCAGTGCCCACCGGTTGCGCCGCCACCAGCCCGCGTGCGGCTCACCCATGCTCCACCTCAGCCAAGCTCCACCTCACCCATGGTCAGCCTGCGTGAGTGTCCCGACCGTTGCCCGCACGCTCTCCAGCGGCTCCTCGACCTGCTCGGCCGCGGCGACCTGGTCGGCATCGATCGCCAGGTCGATCACCGCCAGGGAGTCATAGCGGTGGTCGTCCTCGGTGGAGACGAGCAGCGTCCCACCGGGCAGCTGCTCGGGCGGCACCTCGATGAGGACCTCACAGGTGACCGGCACCCCCGGTGGGGTCACCGGGCAGGTCTCCTGCTGCCGGGAGCGGCTCTGCCAGGTGCGGGCCCCGTCCTGGGAGCGAAATGCCGTGTAGGCCAACGTCTCCCGCTCGGCCCCAGGCACCAGGGAGACACTCATCACCACCCACAGTCCCGGCGTGCGGTATCCGGCCGTCGGTGTCAGCACGGTGGACGCCAGGCGCACGTCGTTGACCCGGACCGTGCCGGTTCGCAGCTCCACGTCCTCACCCAGGTGGCCGGCCATCTCGAACGGCCGAGCGGCCACGGAGTCCTCCGGCAGGCCGGAGACCAGTTCCTTGCCGATGACGAGGGCGAGCACGACGAAGCCGACCCGGGCCAGCCGCCTCCACGGCAACGTCACGACTCGCCCCCAGACGTGTCCTGCGGCGCGAGCGGCACCACGATCTCGGCCGCGACGGCCGGGTCGAGCCAGCGCTCCTCGCGGGTGAAGGCGTCCGGACGCCAGGTGTGTCCCGACACCTGCAGCGTCAACGCGTCCGGCAGCTCAGCGGCAGCCGTGCGGAAAACCAGCCCCACCTCATAGGTCAGGTCCGGTCCCAGCCGACGCAGCTGGGTGCTGTCCGCGGCGGAGTAGATCTCCGGGACGGGGGCGGCCCCCTCGAGCGCCGCACCGAGTGCATCGACGGGCTGGGGCAGGTCCAGCACCGTGATCGCCGCCTGCAGGGTGGGGGCGTCCACGCTCGTGTCGTGGCGCGAGGTCACCGTGCCCAGCACCACGACATACTGCTGCCCTGGGTCGAGCTCACTGAAGCTCTCGCTCGGCCGAGCGGCGAAGTAGGCCCGGTCGAGGGTGACCTCGAAGGGTGCGGCCTCAGCGACCTGCTCGGCCGGCACCACCGGCGTCGCCTCCGACGGCGCGGTCCGCCAACCACCGAACGGGGCGCTGAGGACCAGACCGACCACGGCGATCGCCGTCGGGAGGCGGTAGGGCGTGGCGGTGGCCCAGGTGCGGGCCCGACCGGCCAGGGGCGCGGCCACCGCAGACACAGGTCTGGCCTGGTCAGCCCGTTCGGTGGGCTCCTCCCCTGGGGTCATGGCGGAATGCTACGACGTCGGCGATCCCCGTCTGCCAGAACAGTGCTGCGGCGGGCTCGGTGGTGGGCCAAGATAGGACCGTGACCACGGTCCAGCCCGAGCTGGCCCGGGCGATGTCCCGGGCGCAGGCCGAGGTGCGCTCCAGGACTCAGGTGCGGCTGGCCAAGAAGACCTCCAACCTGTTTCGCTCCCGCGCCAGGAGCCGCGACGGACTGGACCTGTCCGCCTTCACCGGGGTCCTGTCCCGGACGGAGGCGACCCAGGGGCAGCCGGCGACGGCCACGGTCGGTGGGCTCACGACATACGAGCAGCTGGTCGATGAGCTGTTCGTCCACGGGCAGATGCCACGGGTGGTCCCCCAGCTGCGCACCATCACCCTCGGCGGCGCCGTCACCGGACTGGGCATCGAGTCCACCAGCTTCCGTGACGGGCTCCCCCACGAGTCGGTCACGCAGCTGCAGGTGCTCACCGGCACCGGAGAGGTCATCACCGCGACCCCCGACAACGAGCACGCGGACCTGTTCCGGGCCTTCCCCAACAGCTATGGGTCGCTCGGCTACGCCCTGACCCTCACCATCGAGACCGCCCCCACCAGCCCGTATGTCGCGCTGCGGCACCTGCGGTTCACCCACCTGGAGGACGCCCTCGCCGCGATCGGACAGATCATGGCCAGCCGCACCTGGGCGGGCACGGACGTCGACTTCCTCGACGGCGTGGTCTTCGGGCCGAGCGAGACCTATCTGACCCTGGGCCGGTGGGCAGCGGATCCACAGGGAGTGGTCCCGAGCGACTACACCGGCTCTCAGATCTACTACCGCTCGATCCAGCACAAGCGTCAGGACCTGCTGAGCGTCCGCGACTATCTGTGGCGCTGGGACACCGACTGGTTCTGGTGCTCGCGGGCCTTCGGCGCTCAGGTGCCGGCGATCCGCCGGCTCTGGCCCCGACGCCTGCTGCGCAGCGACGTCTACTGGCGGATCCAGGATCTCGAGGCGCGCCACGGCATCGTCGCTGGCCTCGACCGGTTGCGGGGCAGA
Source organism: Ornithinimicrobium ciconiae (assembly GCF_007197575.1). Lineage (NCBI taxonomy): Bacteria > Bacillati > Actinomycetota > Actinomycetes > Micrococcales > Ornithinimicrobiaceae > Ornithinimicrobium > Ornithinimicrobium ciconiae. The sequence goes on along the minus strand of NZ_CP041616.1, from coordinate 1,675,217 downwards.
CCGGCCCAGGAGCGTGTCGTCCAGGACGTGGAGATCCCGCTCGAGCACACGGCCGAGTTCCTGACCTGGTTCCTCACGCACGTCCCGATCGAGCCGCTCTGGTTGTGTCCGGTCCAGCTGCGGGAGAGCCGACAAAACCCCTCCAAAAATCCGGGTGGGGCAGACAAAACCCCTCAAAAAATTGGGGAGACCCCGTGGCCGCTCTATCCGATGCGGCCGGACACGCCCTACGTCAACGTCGGCTTCTGGTCGGCCGTGCCGATCCACGAGGGCGCCACCCGCGGCGACGTCAACCAGGCGATCGAGGCCAAGGTCACCGAGCTCGGTGGGCACAAGGGGTTGTACTCCGAGTCGTTCTATGACGAGCAGACCTTCGCGGCGCTCTATGGCGGCGCGACCTATGACCGGGTCAAGGAGCGCTATGACCCGCAGGGACGATTCCCGAGGCTCTATGACAAGGCGGTGCGTGCGCGATGAGTCCGGCGAGGATGAGCGTCGGGGAGGCCTTTGACCGCTTCTTCGGTCCCGGCACCGGGTTGCGGGTCGAGGCGTATGACGGATCCACCGGGGGCGACCCGGACGGGCAGGTGGTGCAGGTGCACAGCCCGCGCGCCCTAAACTACCTGCTCACCGCGCACCGCTCGGTGGCGCTGATGCGGGCCTATCTGGCGGACGAGCTGACTTTCGTGGGGATGGACGAGGGCAATCCGTATCCCGTGATGGTCAGCGTCCTCAACCGCCTGCACGCCCGTCGGCCCACGGTCCGCGAACTGCCCGAGCTGGCGCGCTTCGTGCGGGAGATCGGTCTGCACGTGCCCGACCTGCCACCGCAGGAGGCGCCCGCCCCGTGGCGCCGCCTGGCGTACGGCCTGCGGCACGGTCGGGCGCGCGACGCCGCAGCAATCGCGCACCACTACGACGTCTCCAACCGGTTCTACGAGATGGTGCTGGGGCCCTCAATGGCCTATACGTGCGCGGTCTATCCGCACGCCGAGGCGTCGTTGGAGGAGGCACAGGAGGCCAAGTTCGATCTCGTCTGCCGCAAGCTGGGCCTGTCTCCCGGCATGCGACTGCTCGACGTCGGCTGTGGCTGGGGCGGCATGGTCCGGCACGCCGTGCAGCACTATGGCGTGAGCGCGCTGGGGGTGACGCTGTCCGCCCACCAGGCCAGTTGGGGTCAGGAGATGATCGAGCGCGAGGGGCTGACCGGCCGCGCCGAGATCCGGCACGGTGACTATCGGGACGTGGCCGAGCGGGGATTCGACGCGGTCTCGAGCATCGGCCTCACCGAGCACATCGGGGTACGCCACTATCCGGCATACTTCACCTTCCTGCGCGAGCGGCTGCGGGACGGCGGGCGCCTGCTCAACCACTGCATCACCCGGCCGGACAACCGGCACAACGGCCTGCTCAAGGACCCGTTCACCAATCGCTACACCTTCCCCGACGGCGAGCTGGCCGGCGTCGGGCACATCGTCTCGGTCATGCAGGACAGCGGGTTGGAGGTGCGCCACCAGGAGAATCTGCGCGAGCACTATGCCCGCACCACCGACGCCTGGGCGCAGAACCTGTCCGCGCACTGGGACGCCTGTGTCGCCGAGGCGGGACGAGGCACGGCGCGGGTGTGGGGTGTCTACCTGGCGGGGTCGCGGGTCAACTTCGAGCACAACGTCATCCAGCTGCACCAGGTGCTGGGCGTGCGCACGTCCGCGGACGGCGACGCGCGGTGGCCGCTGCGGCCGACGTGGGAGGGCCAGTCGTCACAGCGGTGACCCGCAGAGCGCTCCCCATCTCAACTTGGACCCGTCCATGACGTGCGGTTAGTCTGGCGGGCACTGTTTTCGAGGGGGAACACCGCTATGGCACTGCACCGTGACGATGCCGCGCGCGGGCCCGCGGGCGCCGCTGCGCTGCCGGGGGTCCTGGCGCTGCTGGGGGTCCTGGTGCTGCTGGCGGCCGTGATCGGCGGCTGGTTCGCGGTCGGGAGTCTCACCGCCGACGAGGACCCCGGTCAGGTGGCCGACCACACCGCGCGCACCGTCGAGGACACCAGCGGGGACACCAGCGGGGACACCAGCGGGGACACCAGCGGGGACACCGGCGCGCACCCGTCCGCAGCCCGGGACTCCGAGGCTGCTGACCGGGGTCGCGGGGACGACGCCCCCACCCTCGACCCGGACACCGAGGTCAGCCTGGCCGTGGTCGGCGACATCATGCTCTCCCGCGCGGTCGGCGAGCGGATGGACAGCGACGGCACCGAGGCGGTGCTCGCCGGCGTGCGCGAGCAGCTGCGCGACGCCGACCTGACGATCGGCAACCTGGAGAGTCCGCTCTGCGAGGGTGGCACGCCGGCGCCCAAGAGGTTCACGCTCAAGGCTGACCCGGTCGGCCTCGAGGTGCTCGAGGACGGCTCCTTCGACGTGCTGTCGCTGGCCAACAACCACATCCTGGACTACGGCTCCGAGTGCATGGACAGCACGATCGAGCTGCTCGACGACGCCGGGATCGATCACGTCGGTGCCGGAGCCTCGATCGATGAGGCCCGCGAGCCGCTGATCGTGGAGAGCAAGGGCATGCGGATCGCCTTCCTGAGCTATCTGCAGATGCCGGTCGAGCGCAGCGGGTTCGACTCCCGGACCTGGACAGCGACCACGGACTCCCCCGGCCTGCCGTGGGCCACCCCCGAGGTGATCACCGAGGACGTCGAGGCGGCCACGTCCCAGGCCGACCACGTCATCGTGCTCCTGCACAGCGGCTGGGAGAAGACTGAGACCCTCAGCCCCGAGCAGCAGGCCGCCGGCGAGGCGGCCCTGGAGGCCGGCGCCACGGCGGTGCTCGGCGCCCACCCGCACCGCCTACAGGCCCACCACGACGAGGACGGCAGCTTCGTCGCGTGGAGCATGGGCAACTTCGTCTTCGACTATCCCGACGGCACACCCGAGTCCGACTCCGCCATCCTGCACCTGACCCTGGGACCAGAGGGTGTCACGAAGCACGAGTGGACCCCGATCATCATCCAGGACGGCTTCCCCAAGGCGCTCGATCCGGACGAGGGGGACGGGGCACGGATCCTGGCCACCCTGGACCGGATGAGCGCGGAGTATGCCGCCACCCGCGACTAGCACCGGAGGTCACCCATGGGGCACGCCCCCGCTCTCGCCCGCCGTCTGCTCGGCGGCCTCGCCGCCGTCTCGCTCGTGCTGGCGGGAGGTCCGGCAGCCGAGGGCGGCGCGTCCCTGCCGTCCTCGCCGGCACCACCGAGTTCCGCCGACCGGGTCGACCCCGGGGTGCTCGCCGAGGTGGCCCGAGAGGGCTCGGCCGACTTCTGGGTCTACTTCGAGGACCGTCCCGACCTGGCACCGGCGGCCGCGATCGAGGACTGGGACGTCCGGGGGCAGTGGGTCTACGAGGCCCTGACCTCGACCGCCCGGACGAGCCAGAGTCCGGTGCGCGCTGACCTGGACGCCGCCGGAGTCGACTACCAGGCCTTCCACATCACCAACGCCATCCTGGTCAACGACGGGGACGCGGCCCTGGTCTCCTCCCTGGCGACCGAGCCGGGCGTGGCCTACCTCTATCCCGACCCCGAGCTGACGCCCCCCTCTCCCGAGCAGCTCGTGCCGACCTCCACCTTCGCCCCCGCAGCACTCCCGTGGGGCATCACGGACATCCACGCCGACCAGGCGTGGGCCCAGGGTGTCACCGGCGAGGGCATGGTCGTGGCCAGCATCGACACCGGCGTCCAGTGGGACCACCCGGCCCTGGTCCACCAGTACCGCGGCAGCGGCACTGAGACGGTCAACCACAACTACAACTGGTATGACGTCGCCGGGCAGAGCCCCGACTTCCCCGCGGACACCAACGGACACGGCACCCACACCACCGGCACCATCGTCGGTGACGACGGTGGAGCCAACCAGATCGGCGTCGCGCCGCAGGCCCGGTGGATCGCGGTCAACGGGTGCTGCCGCTCGATCGCCGGACTCATCATGTCCGGCGAGTGGACCCTGGCCCCGAGGGATCTCAACAACGCCAACCCCGACGTGACCCGTCGCCCGCACATCATCAACAACTCCTGGGGCACGACCGGACCCAGCACCTCCCCGTTCCTGGACGACGTGTCCGAGGCGTGGGAGGCCTCGGGACAGTTCGCGGTCTTCTCCAACGGCAACGAGGGTTCGGCGTGCCGCACCTCGACGGCCCCGGGCAGCCGCATCATCAACTACTCGGTGGGCAACTACGACAGCTCGCACACCCTCAGCCCGGGCTCCAGCCGCGGAGCCGGGCAGGCCGGGGCGATCAAGCCCGACATCTCGGCTCCGGGCACGGCGGTGCGCTCGGCATACCCCACCGATGGCTATGCGGAGGGGACGGGCACCTCCATGGCGGCGCCGCACGTCGCCGGTGCGGTCGCCCTCCTCTGGTCTGCCGCACCCTCGCTGGTCGGTGACGTGGGGGTGACACGCGCGCTGCTGGACGGCACGGCCATCGACACCGACGGTGCCGAGTGCGGCGGGAGCCTCGGCAACAACAATATGTTCGGCGAGGGGCGCCTGGACGTCCTGGCCCTGCTCGAGGCCGGGCCTGACGTGGTCCGGCTCTCGGGCACCAGCCGCTATGCCACGGCGGCGGCAGTCTCCGAGGCCGCCTACCCGGAGGGGACGGACACCGTCTACCTGGCCACCGGATCTGACTACCCCGACGCCCTAGTCGGCGCGGCACTGGCCGGCAGCCGGGGTGCCCCGGTGCTGCTGACCAGGGCTGACACGCTGCCGATCGCCACCCGGACCGAGCTGTCCCGGCTCGCCCCGAGCCAGGTCTATCTCTTCGGGGGCGAGGGGGCTGTCTCGGACGCCGTGGGTGAGGCCGTCGGCATACTGACCGGTGCCACGGTGACCCGCCTCTCGGGTGACCATCGCTTTGCCACTGCGGCCGTGATCGCCGAGGAGTTCACCGCGGCGGACGTCGTCTATCTGGCCACCGGGCAGAACTATCCCGACGCGCTGGCCGGCGCCGCCCGGGCCGGCGCTCTGGACGGGCCGGTGCTGCTCACCCAGCCCGGTCTGCTCCCGCAGGCGACGCGCGCCCAGCTGGAACGGCTCACCCCGGAGCACATCGTCGTGCTCGGTGGCACCGGGGCGGTCTCCGAGCAGGTGGTGGAGCAGCTGGGGGCTTATGGCTCGGTCACTCGCACCTCCGGGACCAACCGTTATGAGACGGCGGTCGCGGTCAGTGCGGACTACGCCGAGGCGGACACCGTCTTCGTGACCACCGGCCTGGACTGGCCCGACGCCCTGGCCGGGGCCGCCCGGGCCGGTGCGGTCCACGCCCCGGTGCTGCTCGTGCGGCAGGAGGACATCCCCAACGTGACCTGGAGCGAGCTGGGACGGCTCGAGCCACAGACCGTCTATGTCCTCGGTGGCACGGCGGCGGTCTCCTCCGGGGTGCAGAACAGGTTGCGCCTGCTGCCCTGACGCCACCTGCGCCGGTAAAGATACATCTGCAGGCCCTGTTGCGGGGCGGGGTGGAGCCCTAGCCTGTGCTCAGCGGCACTCCCCTGGACCGCTGCAGGTTCTCGCCTCGGAGGTCCCCATGCGCACGTCACCCCCCATCCACCGTCTCCTCGCCGGGCTCGCGGGCCTCTCGCTCGTCCTCGGTGGCAGCCTCGCCGCCCAGGGCAGCATGGCAGCGGCACCGCCACCGGCGCCGACACCGGCACCGACACCGACACCGACACCGACACCAGCCTTGGCCCAGGACACCGACGACCGCGTCGATGCCACGGTCCTCGCCGACCTGGAGACCGATGGCGCCGCAGACTTCTGGATCTACTTCACGGCGCGGGCCGACCTGTCGGCAGCGGCGGCCATCACGGACTGGGACGCCCGCGGCCAGGCGGTCTATGACGCGCTGACCGCGACCGCCACCGAGAGCCAGGCTGCGGTGCGCGCCGACCTCGACCGCGCCGACGTGGACTATCACGCCTTCCACATCACCAACGCCATCCGCGTGACTGACGGCGACGCGGCACTGGTGGCCACCCTCGCCGCCGATCCCAGCGTCGCGCAGCTCTATCCCACCGTCACCATCACCCCGCCCGACGTCGACCTCACGGTGGCCGGCGACCTGGCCCCACAGGCCATCGAGTGGGGCATCAACGACATCAATGCCAACGACGTGTGGGCCACGGGCGCCACCGGCGAGGGCATCGTCGTCGCCAGCATCGACACCGGGGTCCAGTGGGACCACCCCGCCCTGATCAACCACTATCGCGGCAACACCGGTGGCACGGTCAACCACAACTACAACTGGTTCAACGCCGGGCACGGCAGCCCGAGCGCTCCGAACGACCCGAACGGGCACGGCACCCACACCACCGGCACCATGGTCGGCGACGACGGTGGAGCCAACCAGATCGGCGTCGCACCCGGAGCGAGGTGGATCGCGGCCAACGGATGTTGTCCCAGCGACCTCGCCCTGATCTCCTCCGGGGAGTGGACACTGGCGCCGACCAACCTGAGCGGCACGAGCCCCCGGCCGGACCTGCGCCCCCACATCATCAACAACTCCTGGGGCACCACCATCCCCTCCAACGCCCCCTTCATGGAGGACGTCTCGATCGCGTGGGCAGCCTCGGGCCAGTTCGGAGTCTTCGCCAACGGCAACAACGGCCCTGCGTGCAACACCTCCGGCTCCCCCGGCAGTCGGGCCATCAACTACTCGGTCGGCAACTACACCCAGTCACACACGATCGCCTTTGACTCCAGTCGCGGCTCCGGCCAGGGCGGCGTCATCAAGCCGGACATCTCAGCACCTGGCAGCAACGTGCGATCGGCCTACCCAGGCAGCTCCTACGCCTCCGCCAGCGGGACCTCCATGGCCGCCCCCCACGTCGCCGGGGCAGTCGCGCTGCTCTGGTCGGCCCACCCCAGCATGGTCGGGGACCTCAGCCGCACGCGCGCTCTGCTCGATGGGACCGCCATCGACACCGCCAACTCCCAGTGTGGTGGCACGGCGGCCAACAACAACGTCTTCGGTGAGGGCCGCCTCGACGCCCTCGCGCTCGTCGAGACCGGGCCGGACGTTGAGCGACTCTCCGGCGGCAACCGCTACGCCACCGCCGCTGCCATCTCCGCCGCGGTCCACCCGAGCGGTGCGAGCACGGTCTTCCTCGCCACCGGGCTCGACTACCCGGACGCCCTGGTGGGGGCCGCGCTGGCCGGCAGCCGGGGCGCACCGGTCCTGCTCGTCCGGCCAGACGGTCTCCCCCTCGACACCCGGGCCGAACTCACCCGGCTCGCCCCGGACCAGGTGTTCCTCTTCGGCGGCACCACCGCCATCTCCCAGGCCACGCTCGAGGAGGTCGCTGACCTCACCGGCGCCACAGTGACCCGGCTGTCAGGAGACAACCGCTATGGCACCGCAGCCGCGATCGCGCAGCAGTTCAGCAGCGCAGACGTGGTCTATGTCGCCACCGGGCAGAACTACCCTGACGCCCTGGCCGGGGCCGCCCGCGCCGGGGCGGTGGACGGTCCCGTGCTGCTGACCCAGCCCGGGCTGCTCCCCCAGGCCAGCCGCCAGCAGCTGGAGCGACTGACTCCAGATCACATCTACGTCCTCGGCGGCACCACCGTCGTGTCTCCCGCGGTCATGAACCAGCTCGGCAGCTACGCCCCGGTGACCCGCCTCTCCGGAGCAAACCGCTATGCCACGGCTGTGGAGATCAGCCAGGACTACAGCGCACCGACGTCGGTCTTCCTCGCCACCGGTCTGGACTGGCCCGATGCCCTGGCCGGCGCGGCTGCGGCAGGAGCGGCCCACGCGCCGGTGCTGCTGGTCCAGCACGACCTGATCCCGTCAGTCACCTGGGATGAGCTGGACCGGCTGAACCCGGCATCGGTCGTCGTCCTGGGCGGCTCCAGCGTGGTCTCCACCGGGGTCCAGAACCAGCTGAGGTTGCTGCGGCCATAACGTCGCCCCACACGCCGGGTCGGTCCTGAGAGCACCGCCCCACACGCCCGGTCGTTCCTGAGAGCACCACCCGATGCACTCGATCGCCAGGACGCGAGGGTCAGCCGACGGTGGCGCTGGCGGCCTCGATGGCCTCCGGCGAGAGCACGTGCGTGATCGCCATGGACGCCGCGCCGAGCACGCCGGCCTCGACGCCGGCCTGCGAGGAGATGACCCGCAGCGACTCGGTGGCCAGCGGCAGGGACCGGCGATAGACCACCTCGCGGATGCCGGCCAGCAGGTGCTCGCCGGCATCCGCGAGACGACCGCCGATCACCACGACCGAGGGGTTGATCAGGTTCACCATCGTGGCGACGACCTCGCCGATGTCGCGCCCGGCCTGCCGGATCTCCTGGATCGCGCCGGGGTCGCCACCACGCACCAGGTTCACCACGTCCTGGGTGGAGGACACCGTGTGCCCCCCCTCCTGCAGCCGAGCGGCCAGGGCCGGTCCGGCGGCCACAGCCTCCAGGCAGCCCTCGTTGCCGCAGCGGCAGATCACCCCGGCTCCTCGCAGCACCCGCACGTGGCCCAGGTCCCCCGCCGTTCCCTGGGCGCCACGCTGCAGCATGCCCCCGCTGATGATCCCGGCACCGATGCCGGTCGCCACCTTGATGAACACCAGGTCGTCGACGTCGCGCAGGTGGGTCTGCTGCTCACCCAGCGCCATGATGTTGACGTCGTTGTCGATCAGGACCGGCAGCGGATAGGTGCGCTGCACGTGACCCGGCACGTCATACCGGTCCCAGCCCGGCATGATCGGCGGGTTGATCGGCCGTCCGGTGGAGTGCTGCACCGGACCGGGCAGCCCGATGCCGATGGCAGCGAGGTCCCCCGGCGGCCGGTTCGCCTCGGCGAGCAGCTGGCCCACCGTGTCGGTGACCCACCCGAGGACGACGTCCGGGCCCTGGGCGATGTCGAGGGCGGCGCGGGTCTCGGCGAGCACGGCACCGGACAGGTCACAGATCACCGCGACCGCGTGGGTCGCACCGACGTCGATGCCGGCCACCACCCGCACCGCGGGGTTGAGGGCAAAGAGCGAGGGTGGTCTGCCACCGGTGGATCGGGCGTCACCGTAGGGAGCGACCAGCCCGAGCCTCATGAGCACGTCGACCCGCGCGGCCACCGTGGACCGGGCCAGGCCGGTGGACTCGGCCAACTGGGCACGGGTCCTGGGCCGGCCATCCCGGAGCAGGTCGAAGACGTCGCTGGTGCGCACGCCCCGAAGTGAACCATGACGACTTAGTAACAATCAATAGGCAACTTTCGTCAGGTACTCGACAAAAGTGTGTGAACCGTGTCATAGTCAGGCCGTGCCGAACGACAGCGACGTCGCCCGACCCGGGCCACACCTCAGCGAGGACGCCGACCACTCCCAGCCACTGCTGCGAGCGGTCGGCCTGACCAAGCGCTTTTTTGGCAACGCGGTGCTCCAGGACGTCGACCTGGAGCTGCGGGCCGGAGTGGTGCACGGGCTCGTCGGCGAGAACGGCGCCGGCAAGTCGACCCTGATGAAGATCCTGGCCGGGGTCCACCAGCCGGACGGTGGCACCGTGGAGATCGCCGGCGAGCGCCGCACGTTCGGCCACCCGGTGCAGGCCCAGGAGGCAGGCCTGGCCACCGTCTTCCAGGAGTTCAACCTGCTGCCGGACCGCAGCGTCGCGGAGAACATCTATCTGGGCCGCGAGCCCCGCCGCGGTCTCCTGGTGGACACCCGCCAGATGCAGCGCGACACCGCCGCCCTCCTTGAGGGACTCGGGGTGGACAACCTCTCCCCCAGCACGATCGTGGGCACGCTGTCGGTCGCCGAGCAGCAGATCGTCGAGATCGCCAAGGCCGTCAGCTATGACGCGCAGATCATCCAGATGGACGAGCCGACCGCGGCGCTGGCCGACCACGAGGTCGAGCTGCTCTACAGCATGATCCGCCGCCTGCAGGCGCGCGGCGTGGCCATCCTCTATGTCTCCCACCGCCTCACCGAGCTGTTCGACCTCTGCGAGACGATCACCGTGCTCAAGGACGGCCGGCACGTGGCCACCCAACGCGCCGCCGACCTCACCGAGTCGTCCCTGGTGCGCATGATGGTCGGCCGCGAGATGTCCGCCTTCTTCCCCGACCCCGTCCCCGGCACCGCGGCCGGAGCGGACGTGCTCACCCTCACCCACTGCGGCAACGGCTATGTGGACGGCGTCAGCCTGACCCTGCGCGCCGGTGAGATCGTCGGGCTGGCAGGCCTGCAGGGCTCGGGCCGCACCGAGCTGGTCGAGGGCATCTTCGGCGCCCAACCGTTCACCCGCGGACAGCTCTCGCTCGGGGGCGCCCCCACCCGGATCAGCTCGCCGCGGCAGGCCATCCGCAAGGGCCTGGCCCTGATCACCGAGGACCGCAAGGCCAAGGGTCTGGCCCTCAACCAGTCGATCCTGGACAACGCCCTGGGTGTGGTGCGCGCCGTCTTCCCCGGGCGCACCGCCACCGCACGACGCGGTATGCCGCAGGTCCTGTCGTCGATGTCCGTCTCCGCCCGCGGGATGGACCAGGAGGCGCAGTTCCTCTCCGGCGGCAACCAGCAGAAGGTCGTCCTCGCGCGCTGGCTCAGCACCGCCCCGCGGGTGATGCTGATGGACGAACCGACGCGGGGCATCGACGTGGGCGCCAAGCACGCCATCTACGAGCTGATGCGCCAACTGGCCGCCGACGGGGAGGCCATCCTGATGGTCTCCAGCGAGCTGCCCGAGATCATTGGCATGTCCGACCGGATCCTGGTCATGCACGAGGGACGGTTGACCGGCGAGCTGCCGGCGGGCTCCTCCGAGGAGGAGATCCTCGCCCTGGCCACCGGTGCGGACGCCGCCACCACCCACCCCGGAGGTGATGCCGCATGAGCACGCCAGCCCCCGCGACAAACCCTGCGGCGACGTCTGCGACCCGGCGCCGGATCCCGGTCACCTCGACCGGCATCGTCTTCATCGTGCTGGCGCTCACGCTGGTCGCCGGCACGATCCTGACCTCGATGGCCGGGCGCAACTTCTTCAGCCCCGGCAATATCTCCGCGATCCTGACCGGCACCTCGATCCTGGGCTTCATCGCGATCGGGCAGACGCTGGTCATCCTCGCGGGCAGCCTGGACCTCTCGGTTCCCTATGTCACCAGCCTGGCCAGCCTGCTCGCCGGCACCACCATGGCCGGACAGACCGGCAATATCGTCCTGGGCATCGTGGTCGCGCTGGGCGTCTCGGCACTGATCGGGCTGGCCAACGGCCTGATCGTCACGCTCCTGGACGTGCACGGCTTCATCGCCACGCTCGGCATGGGGCTCATCCTGGCCGGCTACCTCGGCACCAACTACAAGGGCTCGGCCGGCTCCGCACCCCGCGACTTCCGCCTGATCGGCGCGACCAACATCGGTCCGGTGCCGCTGTCCACCGTGATCATGCTCGTCTGCGCGGTGCTGGTGATGCTGCTGCTGCGCCGCACCCGGGTGGGCCACCACCTGTATGCCGTCGGCGGCAACCGTGAGGTGGCCCGCATGTCCGGCCTGCGCACGGCCACCCCGGTGGTCCTGGCCCACGTGCTGTGCTCCGTGCTCGCCGGCATGGCCGGTCTGCTGCTGCTGGCCCGGCTCAGCGTCGGCAGCCCCACCATCGGCTCCCAGGGTGGCTACGACCTCATGTCGATCGCCGCGGTCGTCCTGGGCGGCACGGTCCTGGCCGGCGGCAAGGGCAACATCCTGGGCACCCTCGGTGGCGTGGCGATCTTCGCCGTCATGGACAACGTGATGGGCGTCATGGAGGTCAACCCCTTCCTCAAGGACGTGGTGCGCGGCATCGTCATCGTGGCCGCGGTCGCGGTCTACGCCCGGCGCACCGCAGGGCGGCGTCCGGCCAGGTTCGAGAAGCAGTCGCTCACCGACGCGGCCCTGCAGGAGGCACGATGAGCACCGGCACCACGGCATACGACACAGCTCGCGTCCTGCTGCCCGCGCACCAGGGCAACCGACTGCAGCGGCTGGCCCGCACCCTCAGCACCCCTGGCGGGGCCATCTTCATCCTGGTCGGGCTGCTGCTCGCCGCGGTGATCGTGGCCAACCCCAACTTCGGTGAGCCCGGCTCACTCATCCGCTTCATCGGCCGGACCGCGCCCATCGCGATCGCCGCCATGGGTCAGTACTTCGTGATCGTCGCCGGCGAGTTCGACCTGTCGATGGGCTCGGTCGTCACGCTGCAGGTGATCGTCGCCGGCAACCTCATCGGTCAGGACGAGTCCAAGATCCTGCCCGTCATGCTGCTGATGTTCGGCCTCGGTGCGCTGGTGGGCCTGATCAACGGCCTGGCCACGACCCTGCTGCGGGTCCCCAGCTTCATCGTCACCCTCGGCACGATGCTGGCCCTGCTCGGCCTGGTCATGCACTGGACCGGAGGTGCCGCGACCGGCAACCCGGTCGACGCCTTCCGGCAGATCGGCCGCGGCGGGATCCGGGACGTGCCGATCCTGGAGATCATCCCCTATCCCGCGATCATCCTGCTCGTGCTCGCGGTCGGCGCCGTGATCCTGATGCGTCGCCCCTGGGGCCGCACCCTGATCGCCGCCGGTGACAACCCGGAGGCCACCCACCTGGCCGGCGCACCCGTGTGGTGGGTCAAGACCCGCGCGTTCATCCTGTCCTCGCTGGCCGCGACCGTCGCCGGGATCATCCTGGTCGGGTATGCCGGGGTGCACCCCTCCGTGGGCCGCGGCTATGAGTTCACCGCGATCACGGCCGTCGTCCTCGGCGGGGTCGTCCTCGGCGGCGGGCGCGGCTGGGTCCTGTCGGCCGCCGCGGGCGCCTTTGCGCTGGAGCTGCTGTTCACCCTGCTGAACTTCGTCGGGGTCGCCTCGACCTGGCGGGACAGCGTGCAGGGACTCATCATCATCGTCGCCGTCGCCGCCGCAGGGAAGGCCTGGCGAGGAAGCCTCCGGCCGCGCCGACGAGACCGCACCCCACCTGCTGCGACCCCGTCCGCCCAACCCGGCGCGACGGCGCCCCTGGCCGCTGACCTGGCCACCCCTCATACTCCCGGCTCACCAGCCGGGGACTCCACCGGTCCCAACCAGCCCGACCCGGGCACCACCACAGGAGAAAACTGATGCGCAGAAAGATGCTGACCGCCCCCCTGGCGGCCGTGGCGGCGCTCGCCATGCTGGCCGCGTGTTCCACCGACGACTCGCTCGACGACCCGTCGGCGGCCGAGTCCGCCGCAGACCCCGCCGGCGACGAGACTGCCGACGACGAGACGGCCACCGATGAGGAGCCCGCCGACGAGGGCTCCTCCGACGACTGGTTCGACCAGGCCGTCTACGACACGCAGTACGAGCAGCGCTCGGCCACCTTCGAGGGCGACGCCTCCGCGCCGCACCTGCAGTACATCGACGGCCCGATGACCGACACCTCCGAGTTCGCCTCCGAGGGTGCCAAGAAGGTGTGCTTCTCCAACGCCTCCATCGGCAACCCGTGGCGGCAGACCGGCTGGATCACGATGAACGAGCAGCTGAAGGTGCTACAGGACTCCGGTGTCATCTCCGAGATGGAGACCCGTGACGCCCAGGATGACGACAACACCCAGATCGCCGACATCGACTACTTCATCGCCGAGGGCAACTGCGACGCCTTCGTCATCTCCCCCAACAGCACCGCCGCAATGACACCGGCGGTCGAGCGGGCATGTGACACCGGCAAGCCGGTCGTCGTCTTTGACCGTGGCGTCGAGACCGACTGCGCCACGACCTTCATCCACCCGATCGGTGGCTATGCCTGGGGCATCGACACCGCCGAGTTCCTGGTCGACAACCTCGAGGAGGGCGACAAGGTCGTCGCGCTGCGCATCCTGCCCGGCGTCGACGTCCTGGAGCACCGCTGGGCCGCGGCCGACAAGATCTTTGCCGAGAACGGCATCGACGCGGTCGACTACTTCACCGGTGCCGACCCGACTGAGATCAAGAAGATCATCAGCGACGAGCTGGCCAAGGGTGACGTCCAGGGTGTCTGGATGGACGCCGGTGACGGTGCCGTCGCCGCCATCGAGGCTTTCGAGGACGCCGGCGTGGACTACCCGGTCATGACCGGTGAGGACGAGATGAGCTTCCTGCGCAAGTGGGAGGACACCGGCCTGACCGGCCTGGCTCCGGTCTACTCCAACTTCCAGTGGCGCACCCCGCTGCTGGCCGTGGAGCAGATCTTCGCCGGTGAGGAGATCCCGACCGAGTGGGTGCTCCCGCAGAGCCCGATCACCGAGGGTGAGCGCGCCGACTTCCTGACCTCCAACGACGGCATGCCCGACGGGCACTACGCCAAGTTCGGTGGCGAGGACCTGCCCGGTTACCCGCAGGTCTGGCAGGAGCGCGTCATCCCCTGACCGGCAACCTCTAGGAGTCCTTGGGGGACGTGACAATGGTGCATCGAAACCCCAGTGTCACGTCCCCTGGGACACTCCGGTGCACCAGCACCAACCGTGTCACGTCCCCATGACCTTTCACCGCGCCGACGACGGCCCGCGGGACCACTTCGTGCTACAGGAGCCATCGTTGCGAGCCATCGGCGTCAACACCTGGGTCTGGACCTCGCCCCTGACCGACTCAGCGCTACCCGCCCTGCTGGACCAGATCGCCCACATGGGCTTTGACGCGGTCGAATTGCCGTTGGAGACGGTCGGCGACCTGACCGTCCCCGTCGTCTCCCGCGTGCTGGCCGACACCGGCCTGACTCCTTATGTCGTGGGTGCGATGGCACCTGGCCGCGACCTCGTGGATGCTGAGGCGACGCAGGTCCGGACGACGCAGGACTATCTGCGCTCGTGCGTCGACCTCGCCTCGGGCATCGGCGCGAGTGCCGTGTGCGGGCCCTTCTATTCCTCGACTGGCCGCGTGTGGCGACTGTCGGCACAGGCTCGCGCCACGGCATACGAGCAGTGGCGCGAGAACCTGGCGCCCGTCGCTGAGCACGCGCAGGCGTCCGGGGTGCAGCTCGGGATCGAGCCGCTGAACCGCTATGAGACCTCACTGATCAACACCGTCGACCAGGCGCTGACCGGGCTGGGTGACCTGCTGGGCCAGGGCGTGGGGCTGGCCCTGGACACCTATCACCTGAACATCGAGGAGCGCTCCTCGGCCGACGCGATCCGGCAGGCCGGCAAGCACCTGGTCCACGTGCAGGTCTGCGGCAACGACCGCGGCGCGCCCGGCCACGACCAGACCGACTGGCCCGCCCTGATCGCCGCCCTTGACGAGGTCGGCTATGCCGGTCCGCTCAACATCGAGAGCTTCACCGCGGAGAACGCCTCCATCGCCACCGCCGCCTCCATCTGGCGGCCGCTGGCCCCGACCCAGGATGACCTGGCGAGCAGCGGGCTGGCCTTCCTGCGCTCACTGACCGCGCCGACCGAGGGGGATCCTCATGACTGATCAGACGACCAATGCCTCGACCACTGGGGCGACCACCGCAACCACCACCGCCACCGCGACGGGCGACACCGCCGCCAGCACCAGCGCCTCTGAGTCCCCCGTGCAGACCAACCGGCCGCTGGGGGTCGCGGTGATCGGCTACTCCTTCATGGGCAGGGCCCACTCCAACGCGTGGCGCAACGTCTCTGCCTTCTATCCGGACGTGCCCGCGGCGCGCATGACGACCCTGGTCGGGCGCGACGGCTCTCGGGTGCAGCAGGCGGCGGACGAACTGGGATGGGAAGGCACTGCGACCGACTGGCGTGACGTGCTGGAGCGCGATGACATCGACATCGTCGACGTGTGCACCCCCGGTCACCTCCACGCGGAGGTGACCCTGGCCGCGCTGCGCGCCGGCAAGCACGTGCTCGTGGAGAAACCGCTCGCCAACTCTGTGGCCGAGTGCGAGGCGCTGGTCGCTGCCGCGGCCGACTCCCCCGGGACCGCCATGCTGGGCTTCAACTACCGCAGGGTGCCGGCGCTGGCGCTGGCCCGCGAGCTGGTGCAGGAGGGACGGATCGGGCGCATCCAGCAGGTCCGGCTCAGCTATCTGCAGGACTGGCTCAGCGACCCACAGGCGCCGATGACCTGGCGGCTGCGCAAGGAGTCCGCGGGTTCTGGTGTGCTCGGTGACCTCGGGTCGCATGCTGTCGACCAACTGCACTACCTGCTCGGTGAGCACGTCACGGAGGTCAGCGGCTCCCTGCGGACCTTCGTCTCGGAGCGCCCCGGCCCGAACGGGACCGAAGCAGTCACGGTCGATGACGCAGCCTGGGCCACCCTGCATACGGCGTCCGGGGTCGTCGCGAGCCTGGAGGTGAGCCGTGTGGCCACGGGTCGCAAGAACGCCATGGTCATCGAGCTCTACGGCACCACCGGGTCCCTGCGTTTCGATCTCGAGCGGCTCAACGAGCTGATCCTCACCCAGACCCCCGGCGCGGACGCGCGCACCGCGGGGGCCGCCACGATATTGGTGACCGAGCCGGAGCACCCTTACGTCGATGCCTGGTGGCCGGCCGGTCACGTGCTGGGCTGGGACCACACCTTCACCTCCCAGGCGGCCGACTTCCTGCGGGCGATCGCGACCGGTGACCCGGTGCAGGCCAGCTTCGAGGACGGCCTGGCGGTGCAGCGCGTGCTCGCCGCGATCGAGACCAGCGACGGGCGCGGCGGTGCCCGCACCGAGACCGGCAACTGAGCCAGCCCCGCACCCGGCAACTGAGCAAGACTGACCACACCGCAGCACAGCACGACGAAGGAGAGACCATGGCACGCCGATTCACCCTCTTCACCGGACAGTGGGCCGACCTGTCGCTCGAGGAGGTCGCCGAGCTGGCCGCGAAGTGGGGCTATGACGGACTGGAGATCGCGGTCTCCGGTGAGCACCTCGACGCCTGGCGCTGGGACGACGAGGAGTATGTCGAGGGGCGGCTGGAGATCCTGCGGCGCCATGGCCTGGGCTGCTGGGCGATCTCGAACCACCTGAAGGGGCAGGCGGTCTGTGACGATCCGATCGACGAGAGCCACCAGTCGATCGTCGGGTCCAAGGTGTGGGGCAACGGTGACCCTGAGGGCGTGCGGCAGCGGGCCGCCGAGGAACTGAAGCTGACCGCCAAGCTCGCGCAGAAGATGGGGGTCGACACGGTCGTCGGGTTCACCGGCTCCTCGATCTGGCAGTACGTCGCCATGTTCCCGCCGGTGCCCGCCGAACGCATCGAGGCTGGCTACCAGGACTTCGCGGACCGGTGGAACCCGATCCTCGACGTCTTTGACGAGTGCGGTGTCCGCTTTGCCCACGAGGTGCACCCGAGCGAGATCGCCTACGACTACTGGTCGACGGTGAAGACGCTGGAGGCGATCGGGCACCGTGAGGCGTTCGGTCTCAACTGGGACCCGAGTCACATGCTGTGGCAGGACATCGACGTGGTTGGCTTCATCACCGACTTTGCCGACCGGATCTATCACGTGGACTGCAAGGACACCCGGATGCGCATCGGCAACGGGCGCAACGGGCGTCTCGGCTCGCACCTGCCCTGGGGCGACCCGCGACGCGGCTGGGACTTTGTGTCCACCGGACGCGGCGACGTGCCGTGGGAGGACTGCTTCCGGGCGCTGTCCGCCGCAGGCTATGAGGGCCCCATCTCGGTCGAGTGGGAGGACGCCGGCATGGACCGTCTCGAGGGCGCACCCGAGGCCCTGGCCTTCCTGAAGAAGTTCGACTACTCCCCCGCGACGGCATCGTTCGACTCAGCCTTCAGCCAGGACTGACGAGGACTGCGCCCGTAGTCGGTCGGGCGAGCCGCGTCCGCCCCGTTCCACCAAGTCTGACGCGCGTTCTGTCGTCCGGATCGCGCTCCAGGCGTGGTGGCGCCACACTGATCCTCATGGCAGGCAAGCGTTCCGAAGGGGCCGACGAGACAGCGGTGCGCGCCTACCTGGAGCAGTCTCCGCCCCCGGGTCAGGACAGATATGCGCTGATCCGCTCGGCTGTTCACGCCCAGCTGCCGCCGTCTCGCGTGAGCGAGCGGCTGTCCTACAAGATGCCGACCTTCTTCGTCGACGCGAAGGTCCTGCTGCACGTGGGGCTGTGGGAGGAGCACCTCGCGATCTATCCGGTGCCGGAGTCCGGGACCGACGCGGCGCTCACCGAGGACCTTGAGCCCTACCGCAAGGGAAAGGGCACCCTGCACTTTCGGTATGCCGACGACTGGCCGGTCGAGCTCATCAACCGCATCGTCGCGGCGCACATCGCTCGTCGCTCCTAGCCGTCTCCCAGGCACCTCGCTCCGCCTCCCAGGCACCTCGCTCCGTCTCCAGGCACCGCGCTCCGTCTCCCAGACACCCCGCTGGCCGGTGCCCTAGCTGAACTGATGCAGTTCACACAGTCCTGACTCTCACCTGAGGGGCAAGGCCGTGGCCGGATGGACGTGGCGCCCGCCGGAGATCAGAAGGGCGGCTCTGAGTCGTCCGTGGTGTCCCAGACGGGGAACCTGCTGGGGCCGAAGGAGTCGGAGGGGCCGAAGGGGTCGGAGGCCGCCATCTCCGGGGCCGTCGCAGCTGGCCTCGACTCATCAATGGTGGAGAGATCCACCGCCTGAGACAGGTCGATGCCGTCCAGTAGTGCGGCGTCCCGGTCCGTTGGAGGCCCCTCGCCCTCTGACGCGGCGGAGCGGGTGCGGCGCGCCTCAGCGAGGGTGGCCGGGTCAGGTTCGAAGACGCGCCGACCATTGGCATTGCGGTGGGTCAAGGTGATCAACGGCCACCCGTAGAACGCAGCCTCGTCCTCGGACCAGTCGTCATCACGGAGCAACTCCTCCCCCGCGAACCGGTAGGACAGGGCTCGGTAGATAGCCTCACCCACTCGATCCGCCCGATCCGCCCGATCCTGATCCGCACAGTCATCTCTGGTGCGCGATTCCTCCTGGCCGGCACACACGCCCGCCTGACGGTCGGTCCGATCGGGTGCGACACCCGTGGTCGTGTCAGGTCCCTCGGGAGCGTTGACGAACTGCGTCGCTGCGGTGAGGAGCTTGGTGTACTGCGTGTAGTCATGGGCCTTCGTCGTGTAGATCCGACCCAGCAAGGTGGTCCAGGTGACATCGCGGTGCTTGTTGATCACCGCGTCCCACAACTTCATCGTCTTGAGGTTGTGGTGCTGGTCGTTCACCGATTGCGCATTCGCCTCGGAAGTGTCACCTCCCGGGGTGCCGTACTCCTGGACGTGGTCGATCTGGCAGAGCCAGGCCGGCTGCAGGCATCCCGGAGCCCGACAGAACCCGTCGGCGGCCATGATCTGTTCCCGCTGGGCAGCTGTGAACCGGTAGCCCTTCGCAGACTTCTCCACACAGCGACCAGTGACCGGGTCGACCAGGAGGCGGTAGAACGCCGAACCTGGGGTCAACATCAACTCCCACAGCTCACTGCTGCTCAGGAAGGTTGGGCGCTTCCCGATCACCTCACCCACAGCATTCGGCCGGACGCTGTCTTGGCTGGCGGGCGGGGTCCTGCCTTGGCTGGCAGGCGGAGTCCTGCCTTGGCTGGCGGGCGGGGTCCTGCCTTGGCTGGCGGGCGGGGTCCTGCCTTGGCTGGCAGGCGGAGTCGGGCAGGGATCACCCCTGGTCCCGGGCGTGGATGGCTCAGCCGGGCCCGGAGGGGCGGCAGCAGGGCCGCCCACCAGACCGGTAGTCACCTCGCCGCCAAGGTCAGCAGCCACGTCCGGCGCGTCGTTCACGCCGTGCGAGCCGAGCGGGCTTCCCGTGCTCCCCATGCCGGGCAGGGTGTCACCGAAGATCGCCCCGAACGGGACGATGACCTGCAGGTTTGCCGCTGGCAAGGCATACAGAATCTTGGTGAGCTGGTCGGACTGTTCCACAGTGAGCGTGTTGGGGTCGTCGCTGATGCCGTCGAAGTCGAGCGTGCCGTGCAACAGCAAAGACATCGCCACGGCGACCCGGAGCTCGCGCAGCGTCCGCTTGTCGCCGGCCTTGCGGGCGGCACGAGCCGCTCGCTCGATCCGGTCTGCCGCGGCCGTCGCGTGCGCCGGACGCGTGCCGATCAGGATCTCGGCGGTGCCTTCGAGATCGATATTGACGCGAACATCTGCGCCCGCCTTGGCCCGGGCCTTAGCCTTCTTGGCCCCTTCAGGGTCTTGGTTCTTGATCTTGTGGACCTCGCGCTCCAGAGCACGGTAGAACTCCTTGGCTCGCCAGGGCCCACCCACGAACTCACCCTCGCGGGTGAGTCGCTCCGTGACTGACTCGTCTGGGTCATCCCCGAAGAGTCCATTGGCGATCGCCGCGCCATCCTCGTGCTCCATCGCGGAGGTCGAGCGAAAGTAGGCCCGGACGACTGGCCACGACGCCTCACCCTTGGCCAGTGATTGGTGCACGGGTCCTCGCACCGAGGCGGGAGCGTTGGCCAAACCGACCAGCTTGGTGACGTCGCCAGACCCCCAGCCGGTCAGGGCCTCGATCTCGTGCCGGGTGGAGCGCTTCGCCTGGATCAGCAGCGCCTTCCGCGCGGTCTTGGACATCTCGTCCGGGTCGGTCATCCCCTTCTCGGCGAGCAGCATCTTGGTCACCTGAGCCGTCAGTTGGCGGGTCGCGGCCAGCCGCACCCCATCCATCCGGGAGGACAGCACCGTGACCTGCTCAACCGCCGCCAACATTTCTTGCGCACGCGCCTTGTGGTCCGGAGCCGAAGTCAGGGCTGCGGCCCCGTCCGCTTCGTGAACGTCCGGATCACTCCCGGCGTCGACTGCGGCACATGCCAGCGATGCCTTCGTCAGGTCGTCGATCAGCCCGGAAGCCACCCCCACGTCCGCCAGCGCCTGCCTCAAGCGCATCTCCGCGTCATCCTCGGCAGAGGTTGGTGACTCTGCAGTGATGCTGCCAGCCTCTGGGATGCCTGGTGGGGTGAGGGCCTCGTCACAGGGGATCTCGGCAGAGAGGATCTCGGCAGAGGGGATCTCGGCGGAAGAGCCCTGCGAGCTGGGGGTCTCGGAGGGACTGTCAGACAGTTCCACGAGAAAGCGCGCGTCACGCCTGGGCGTGATCACCCGCATGCCCGCACGACGATAGCGAGCATTCTCCCGCCGAGCCGGCCCCACACAGCGACCGGAACATGCAGCGAACCACTGCTCCAGCTGCCGCTCCAAAACCGTCACGCCTCTCCCCTCCTTCCGCTGTTGACGGCGCCCTTCCTGATGCCTTTCCAATCAGTTTAGAACATACGTCTGACAGTCACTTGACCTGCGGAAACGTCCTTCCGACCAGCGCGACCTCACCTGGCGACGGCTCCCCCGAGCCAGCCCGACCCCACCTGGCGACGGCCCCGAGCCAACGCGGCCTCACCTGAATGACACACCTCTGGACCGGACCGCTCCTCCTACAGCCCGAGGGCTCGGGCAACTGCCCCACCACCCACCTCACGGATCCAGTCGGGGTCGCCCACGACCACCAGCCGGTCGGTGGCCCGGGACATCCCGACATACAGCCGCTCACGGGCACGGTCGGTGTCGGTGGAGTTGATGCAGAGCACGACTGCGCGCCGCTCCATCCCCTTGCAGCCCAGCACCGTGCCGTAGAAGACCTCCTCCTGGTCCCAGAAGCTCTCCCAGTAACCCTGGTCACCCCGCGTCTGCTGCAACTCGCGCTGCTGTGGGTGTCGTGACTGCGTGGTGATCAGGGCGATGTGGTGGGGCTCCCATCCCTCGTCGAGCAGCTTGTCGACCTGGTCGTCGGCCACGTCAAGTGCGTCCTCAGCCGCCCCCGGGACGAACATGACGGCAGGTCCATCACCGCCCAACAGCCTCATGCGCGACGGTGCGAGCGGCCCGAAGGTCTCAGCAATCTGCTTGGTGTTGCGCAGGTTGTGGTCGAGCACGAGCGGCACCAGCTCGATCGGCGGCGTGCCGAAGCGCGGGAACAGTCGCTGGTTCTCGTCAGAGTAGAGGTAGAGGCCACCAGAGTCGGGGTCCTTCAGCGCCGCCAGCAACGGCGCCCACCACGACTCAGCGAAGTCTTGGGACTCATCCACCACGACCGAGTCAAACTTCTCCTTCTCCGGCAGCTGCTGTGCCAGGTCGAGCATCAGCGCGGGCAACTCCGTCTCCCAGAACTCACTGTCGTCACGGTCCCCGTCGGGCGCTCCCCACTGCTTGCCCAGGGCATGGAAACCGCCCACGAAGGCTGGCTGACTCCTCCGAGGCGCTTGAGCCACCTGACGCTCCAGGAAGCCAGCCAGACCGATGGAGTAGCACAGCAGTGCCACCCGCTGGGCCGGGCGACCCTCGCCCGCACTGCCTCTGGTCAACTGCTTCGCCTGGGTCAGGGCCAGGACCGTCTTGCCACTGCCCGCTCCACCGCGCACCTCGACCCGGTGCAGCAGGCGGGTGACCTTCAGCAGCATGGCCTGCTCCTGGGTGAGCCGGTCAGTGGCAACTCCCTCTCGCTCGCTCGCGCCGGAGACCACGCTGGGGGACACGGTGGCGTGGCTGCGCCACAGCTCCAGGATCTTGTCGACGTCATCAACCGTAGGCACCTGTCGGTTGGTGTCCTGCCGGGTCGCCTGGTGCCGGAGCCTGCCGACGAGGTGCGGCATGTCCTGCTGATCGTGGACCATCCAGCGGGGCAGGTCGGGGAGCGCAAAGTCGTGCGGGAGCTTAGTGAACGGCAGCACCACAGCGTGTGACCAGCGCACCTTCGGCCGACCCCAAGCAGGGTGGTCCTCGATGTAGGTCCGGAGCTGATACTTCCCGCGCAACGCCTGCTCGACCGGATCGACCGCGACGTCCTCACCCTTGCTGCGCAGCCACCACCGACCGTCCTGGTCGATCGAGACCCCACCGCCCTTGACCTCGATCACGAAGACGCCGGCATCCGGCAACAGGACCACAAGGTCGAGCTCGTGGTCACCGTCGTCGTTCGTCAACCGCACATTTGCCAGCAGCACCGCCTCGTCCGGCAACTCCTCACGCAACTGGCGCCAGACGTGCTCCTCGGACTGGGTGACGAAGGCCGGTGCTGGCGGATGGCAACGTGCGGTCACGGGACTCTCCCCTCCGTTGGGAGCCCCATACCTACCAGGTCGCCCCGACACCCGATCAGCCAGGCAGTCCCGACACCCGATCAGCCAGGCAGTCCCGACACACGGTTGACCAGCCGGTCCGACCCGCACTCGAGCAGACAGTTGACCAAGCAGTCTCAGTAGTCCTGCCAGTCCGGTTTGTGGTCGTGCGCGAACCGGTAGTAATCGACCCGCTCCAACTGAGCCGCGGACAGCCTGTCCAGCACGACGCTCACGTGCGGGTGCAACTGCAGCACGGAGGCGGGACAGAACGCGCTCAGCGGCCCCTCCACCGCAGCCGCGACCGCGGCCGCCTTGCCCTCCCCCGTCGCGATCAGCACCAGGTGTCGCGCTTCGCGGATCGTGGCCAGCCCCTGAGTGAGCACATGGTGCGGCACCTGGTCGTCCGCAAAGAACCTGGCGTTGTCGCGCCGGGTCCGCGTGGTCAGTGTCTTGACCCTGGTCCGTGAGTTGAGCGAGGAGCCGGGCTCGTTGAACCCCAGGTGCCCGTCACCACCGATCCCGAGCAGCTGCACGTCGATCCCACCAGCCTCCCGGATCCTCTCCTCGTATGCCGCCGCCTCCGCGAGCAGGTCCCTCGCCATCCCGTCTGGCCCGGTGATGTCCAGGCCGACCTGGTCGGTGAGCATCTGCTGGATCACCTGCCGGTAGGACTGTGGGTGGTCGGCGCCCAGTCCGACATACTCATCGAGCAGGAAGGCCCGCACCCCCTCGAAGGACAGTCCTTCCTCCCGGTGACGGCGGACCAGCTCGGCATACGTCTGCTCCGGCGAGGAGCCGGTCGCCAGGCCCAGGGTGCCACCGGGTCGGACCCAGCGCTGGAGGATGGTGGCGACAAGGTTCCCGGCCAGCTGCGGGGTGTCGGTGACGATGACTTCCACGACTACCCCTCCCCCGGGAGCAGGGCGGCGCCGACCGAGCCGGCCGGATAGTCCTCGGGCAGCCAGCGCACCCGCTCATGGACGGCCAGGTGCTGCTCGAAGCCGGAGTCGGCACCGTGGCTGCGCAGCTCGGCCAGCAGGGCTCCCTGGAGCGCAGGGGTGGAGGTGACGACACCGCCGGCGAGGACCACCTGCTCCACGTCGGTGGCCTGGACCAGGATCCGCACCGCCTGGGCCAGCCCGGCCACCAGGTCCTCACGCACCAGTTGGGCGTGGGCGTCGCCGTCCGCCGCGGCCACCATCAGTTGAGCAGCGGAGCCCGACCAGCGCCGGGCCAGCCCGCCACCGGAGGCATAGAGCTCCAGGCAGCCGCGCTTGCCACACGGACAGGGTGGTCCGGAACGGTCGGTGACCAGGTGGCCGATCTCCCCGGCGAGTCCCCTCGCTCCCCGCCGCAGCGAGCCGTTCAGCACCAGGCCGGCAGCCAGCCCCGTGCCGACATTGAGCAGGGCCAGGTCCACGTCGGCACCCGCGCCGTCGGTCGCACGCAGCCACTGCGCGGCACCCCAGGCTGCGGCCTTGACGTCATTGTCGACACGCACCGGGACCGCAGTGAGCGCTCCAGCCTCCGCCGCCAGGTCGAACGGGTCACCGTCGAGACCGAGGTTGACCGCGTGGGAGACACGGCCCCCACTGACGATCCCGGGCACCCCGATGCCCAGGCTCGCCACGGGCCTCTCGGTTCCGAGCCGCTCCAGGAGCTGGGTGTATGCCGTGCGCAGCCCTTCGCGGATGCCCTCCCGCCCGCGGACGGTCGGCACCGCGTGCTGCAGGAGGATCCGGTGGTCGCCGTCCCGACCCTCCGCGACGGCTGCGGCGTCGATCCGGGTGCCGCCGATGTCGATGCCGACCCGCACGTTCATGACTGCCTCCCTCGACACGGCCAGGGCTCGGACCGGGGTGCTCACGACTGACTCCTCGCGGCGTCCGCGAGGCCGGTGGCCAGCGCCTGCGTGGAGGCGGCGGACGCGCCGTAGGTGCAGATCACCCGTCCCAGGGTGCCCAGCTGGGGGTCGGGCCAGCCCAGCTCGACCAGCCAGGCCTGTCCGTTGGCCGACAGCGCCTCCTGGATCCACTGCCAGACCCGCGCGTCACGGGTGGCGCCCCGGACCACGAGCAGGCTCGGGCCGGCGGGCGGACGGGCGGTGGCCAGATCCTCGGGGCTCAGGCGGACGCTGGGCCGTTGGTCGGGTTGCGACGCGGCCGGAAGTTCCCAGATAGTCTCTCCTACAGCAGGGTTGGCGATGGTGTCCAGGTGGACCACCCGCGCGCCCGGCAGGCTCGGCAGGTCGCGGTGGACGGCCCGTGCGGCGCCTAAGGAGGCAACCCGCGCGGCGTCCAGAGAGGCAACCCGAGCGGCGTCCAGGGACGTAGCCCGCCCCGCGTCGACGCGT
Organism: Ornithinimicrobium ciconiae; assembly: GCF_007197575.1. NCBI lineage: Bacteria > Bacillati > Actinomycetota > Actinomycetes > Micrococcales > Ornithinimicrobiaceae > Ornithinimicrobium > Ornithinimicrobium ciconiae. Next base: position 1,649,812 of record NZ_CP041616.1, on the reverse strand, counting down.
GGAGACTGAAGACCACTCTGTGCCGAGTGGGGGCTGGCCCATTGCTGCCTCAGCCCCTCCACCCGTCGCGCCGCGTCGAGCACCCGCTCGGTGGCAAGGCTGCCGTCGTCGACCGCAGCGGTGATGGCGTCGACCACCTGCTGGATGAGCGTTGGTGTGTCAGTGGCACTTTCCGGCCCCAGGCAGAGCAGGTCCGCACCGGCGGCCACCGCCCGGACAGCGGCCCCGGGGACACCGAGTGCGCCCGGCCCGGATCCTTGCGCACCGACCATGTCGAGGGCGTCGGTCACGATGACTCCCTCGAATCCGAGCTCGTCACGCAGTAGGTCGCTCAGCAGCACCGGGCTGAAGGTCGCCGCAGACCCGGGGTCGAGCGCCTCAACCACGAGGTGGGAGGTCATCACCGCCGGGGCGCCTGCCACGACGGCGGCGGCGAAGGGCACCAGCTCACGCAGCCCCAACACCTCCTTGCTCGCCCGGATCGTCGGCAGCCCCGTGGTGGGAGTCGGTGCGCGTGTCACCGTGCCCCGGAAAGTGTTTCACGCAGGCGGCCACCCCTGAGGATGCCAGGCCGGCGACGAAGGCCTGCGTGTGGAGGGCCACCAGCGCTGGGTCCGTGCCAAAACTGCGGGTGCCGATGACCGGGTTGAGCGGGTCGGAGTTGATGTCAGCGCAGGGGGCGAGGTCGAGCCAGATCCCCGCCGCGGACAGCTCCGCGCCGATGCCAGCGGCCACCTGGTGGGTGACCACCGGGTCGTCGAGAAGGCCGAGGACGGCGGGTCCGGCATACGGGCTGCCGGTGGTGGCGTGCAGCCGGGTGACGTCTCCGCCCTCCTCATCGATCGCCAGCACCACGCTCGGGTCGAGGGCGCGCACCGACCGGGCCAGGGCGGCGAGGTCGTGCTCGGGCGCAACATTGTTGCCGTAGAAGCAGATCCCGCCCAGACCCTGGCCCAGCTCGTGGGAGAGCCAGGACGGGACCACCGCTCCGGCGAACCCGGCGAGCAGGACCTTCCTGGCGGCATACTGCAGGTCGATCATCCCTTCACCGCCCCGGAGACCAGGCCCTGGGTCATCCTCGTCTGGACCATCATGAAGAAGATGATGACCGGAAGTGCGACCAGGACCGAGCCGGCCATCACCGCGGGCCAGTCGATCGCCTCGTTGGACACGGTGGTCATGCCCCGCAGCCACAGCGGCAGGGTCCGGTTGTCCGGCTCCATGACGACCACGGCCAGGGTGTACTCGTTCCACGCCTGGAGGAAGGCGAAGACGCCACTAGCGATCAGGCCGGGCGCCAGCAGGGGGAAGGTGATCGTGAAGAACGCCCGGACCCGGCTGCAGCCGTCGACCATCGCCGCCTCCTCGAGCTCGATCGGGACCCCGTCGACGAACCCGCGCAGCAGCCACACCGTGAACGGCAGCACGGCCGCGACATAGAGCAGGGACAGGCCCGCGACGGTGTTGTAGAGGCTCCACTCGTTGAGCATCCGGTACTGGCTGATGAACAGCGCCTCAGGCGGGATCATCTGGATCGTCAGGACCACGATGATGAAGGAGACCCGGCCGCGAAACCGGAACCGTGAGATCGCCACGGCGGCGACGAACGCGCAGACGACCGCTAGCGCCACACAGATCAAGGTCACCACCAGGCTGAGCCGCAGCGAGGCGAAGAACTGACCGTCGAGCACCCGGCCGAAGGCGTCCAGGGTGATGTCGGTGGGCACGAAGACCGGCGTCGGAGAGCGCAGCGCCTCGACCGGCTGGAGCGCCCCGTTCACGATCCAGTAGGCCGGGAAGGCCCACACCAGGGCGATGATGACGGCCGCCACACCCCAGAGACGGGTGCGCGTGCTGCGCCGGAGGCGAGTGGTGGGGCTACGCCGCAGGCGGGTTGCTGTGGTGGGCGGCAGGTTGCTCATGTCTTCTCCGCCCGCAGCAGGGCCCGCACATAGCCCGCCGTGAGCACCACGGTCAGGACGAGGACGAACAGGGCGAAGGCCGAGGCCATGCCGTACTCGCTCTGACCGACGCCGAGGGTGTAGATGTAGGTGCCGAGCAGGTGGGTCTCGCTGGGGATCCCGCCGACGCCCTGCAGATAGTGGATCTGGGCGAAGACCCGCAGGTCCCAGACGATCTGCAGCATCAGCACGATCGTCAGCGCCGGGCGGATCGAGGGATAGATGATGAAGCGCCAGCGCTGCCAGGCGTTGGCACCGTCGATCTGTCCGGCCTCCAGGGCATCCTCGGGCACCTGAGTCAGGGCGGCATAGGCGGTGAAGGCCACGAAGGGCACGCTCATCCAGACCACGATCACCGTGGCGACCAGATAGAAGGAGAGCGGCTCGATCAACCAGTTGTGCCGGGTGAAGTCACCGAGGCCGAGGGTGGTCAGCGTCCAGTTGATCAGGCCGTAGCGGCTGTCGAACAGCCACTGCCAGGCAGTCATCGCCGCGATGACCGGCATCGCCCAGCACAGCAGCATGCTGACCTGGAGCACCACGCGCGGCACCCGCGGGGCGCGGAGCATCAGCAGCGCGAAGACGGTGCCGATGACCATCGTGAGGACGACATTGACCGCGCAGAACGCCAGCGACCGCCAGACGACACCCCACATCTGGGCGTCGGTGAACAGTTCGCGATAGTTGTCCAGCCCGATCCACTCCGGCAGCGCCCCGAACTGCTGGGCCCGGCCGAACTCCTGGAAGGACATGACCACCTGACGCACCAGCGGGTAGCCGGCGCCGACCACCAGCACCGCGATCGTCGGCAGCAGCAGCCCATAGGGCCCGAGCCCACCGCGCCGGCCCCGGCGACGGCGCGCTGGCGCGGTCACCGGCGTGCCCGTCAGCGGCACCTGGGCCGTCTCCTGGGTCATCGTCCGCCCTTCTCGTTACCCCATTTTGAGGGAGGTTTCGTAGGTCCCTTGCGCATTTTGAGAGGGGTTTCGTAGGTCCCTCCCGAATTTTGAGAGGGGTTTCGTAGGTCCCCGGGCGCAGTGTGGGGCCGGCACCGGTGCGGCACCGGCCCCACGACGTGCTGCCCGCGGCTCAGCCGTTGAGCACGTCCTCCAGCTGAGCGTCTGTCTCCGCGGCGACCGTGGCGACATCCTCACCACTGGCGATCCGACCGAAGAACTCCTCCATGACCGACCCGGTCTCCACCGCGGCCCACTCCGAGGAGGCCGGGGTCAGCTTGGCGTTCGCGGCGGCGGAGATCGCGGCCTGGGCGAATTCGTCGTCACCCATCAGATGGGTGAACTCGGCGTTGGCCGGGCCGAGCCCGTTCTCGGCCAGCATCGTCTGGTAGTCATCGCTGAAGATCAGCCGCATCAGATCAGCGGACAGATCCTTGTGCTGGGACTGCGCGGAGATGGCGATGTCGGAGCCACCGGCAAAGACGGGAGCCACGCCGCCGTCCACACCCGGGAGGGCGAACGCGCCGAGGTCCTCGGCCTTGGTCTCCTCCACGCTCCAGCGCGCCCAGCTGGGCGCCATGAACATCGCGGCCTCACCGTTGTTGAACGGGACCCAGGCCTCCGCGTCCTTGCCGTCCTGCGGTGCGGTGGAGGCACCGGCATACAGCTCCTGCCACTGCGTCAGACCCGCCAGGCTCTCCGGCGAGGACAGGGCCCCGACCCACTGGTCACCCTCCTGCACCGCGATGTCACCGCCGTGCGCAAAGATCCAACTGATGCCGTTGCGCCAGTCCTGACCAGGCAGCCACAGGCCCGAGTAGGCGTCGTCGCCGGCCTCGCGCAGCGTGATCGCCGCCTCGGAGAGCTCGGCGAGAGTGGTGGGCGGCTCCAGCCCTGCGTCACTGAACGCTGCCTTGTCAAAGAAGATGTAGCGCGAGCCCCAGTAGTAGGGCACCGCGTAGACCGTCCCGTCATAGGTGCCGGCCTCGATGAAGCCCTCCGGGCCGATGTCACCGAGGTCGCCGAGCAGGCCGGACAGGTCCTCAAAGGCACCGACGCTGGTGTATGTCGGGACCTGGGTGTTGCCCATCTCGATCACGTCGGGCGTGTTGTCCGGGTTGGGGAGCGCCTGGTTGGCACGCTCGAGCAGCTCACCCCAGGGGATCCGCTGGACCTCCAGCGTCGCGCCGGTCTCCTCCGCGAAGGCGGTCACCAGCCACCTCGAGCTCGACAGGGGTGTCCGTCTCACCGGCGAGCCAGAGGGTGATGGTCTCCCCGGAGGCCTGCGCACCGGTGTCGGCCGCGGCGTCCGTGGAGTCGGCCTCGTCGGTCTCGTCTGTCGCCTCGTCGTCGGCACCGGCGTCAGCGGTGTCCTCCTGCGTGCCCTCAACGTCGGGGTCGCCAGTCGTGCTGCCGGAGCTGCAGGCGGCCAGCATGGTGGCGGCGACAGTCGTCACCACCGCGGCCCGGGTCATGGTGCTGAGCTTCATCGTTGAACCTCTCTCGGTGTGTGTGTCGGCAGTGAACCCAGGGGTCACACCACGCCTATCTCGCGATAGCGCACGAGCGCTGCCGCTCCCTTCAGAACGAGCTCGTTCTCCAGCGGCACCACGCGCACGCGCACCTGTTGGGCAACGAAGGGAAGGGTCTGGTGAGCGAGCGCGTCCTGCGTCGCCCGGAGCAGCTGGCCGTCGAGCAGCTCGGCCGGTCCGTAAAGCACGACATCGGCGATGCCAAGCACGGTCACGACCGGGCTGAGCACCGAGCCCAACCGCTGACCGGCAGCCGCGAGCTCGGCCCCCGACTGTGTGCGGCGCAGCGTCGGCACCGCCAGGATCGTCTCCAGGCACCCCCGGTTGCCGCAGGCGCAGGTGGGTCCCTGCGGGTCGACGACCACGTGCCCGATCTCCCCCGAGGACAGCAGCGGCCCGGCGAGCACCCGCCCGTCGACCAGGACCCCTCCCCCGACGCCGTGACCGATCGTGACCAGGAGCAGCCCCGCCTCGTCCCCGGCGCCAAAGCTCGTCTCGGCCGCCGTGGCCATGTTGGCGTCATTGGCGACGTATGCCGGCAGGCCGGTCTCCCCTCGGACCACCTCGGCCAGGTCCAGGTCGGACCACCCCAGGTTGGGCGCGTGCAGGACGGTCCCGGCGTGGGAGATGATGCCGGGCGCACCGATCCCGATGCCGAGGACGACCCGGTCGACACCGTCGCGCACCCGGGCGATCAGCGCCATGACCTCGGCCACCGCCCCCTCCCCCTCGGTCAGCTCGACCGACTCGGCGCTGAGGATCTCTCCGTGCAGGTCCACCACGGCACCGCGCAGGACTCGGTCGCCCGACAGGTCGAGCGCGATGACCACCGGGGCGGTGTCCGCAAGGCCGACCAGGGTGGCGGGCTTGCCCTGTCGCACCCCGGGACGGTGCCCGAGCTCGACGAGCATGCCGGTGGCAAGCAACTCGGCGACCAGGTCGGAGACCGTGACGCGGGTCAGCCCGGTCTCCCGCGAGAGGTCAGCGCGGCTGCGCGGCCCGTCGTCAAAGAGCTGCTGCAGGACCAGGGCCCGGTGGTGGCGCCGCGCGTCGCCGGGGAGCACCTTGCCGGTGGGGCGGCGTCCGGCTCGCGGTCGGCCGGTGACCTGTGTCATGAGAGTTAGTATGTCTCATTAACTAACTTTGTCAAGACTCCACGCAGACTCACGGTGCCGGCGGGGTCCACCTCAGCCCTGCGTTGCTGTTGGCCACGCCGGGGTCCGCGAGCCCGCCCCACACCAGGAACTCCTGTCCGGTCCAGACGCCCACGGACGGCTCCAACAGACCCGGGCAGGCCGGCACGACCATCGCGACAGGCGGGTCGAGGGCGACCAGGACCGAGCGTCCGGGGGCGAGCCAGTCACCGGCCGGACCGATCATCGGCAGCTGGCAGCCGGCCTGCAGCTGCTCGTAGCTGTCTACCTGCGCCACGTCGCTCCACTCCCCCGTCGCGGGATCGAACGCCCCTGCGACGGTGTCGGGCCCCACGGCCCCCTGGGCCCGCTGGCTCGCGTTGACGAACTGCCCGTCAAAGGCCCACCACTCCTGGCCCCAGAAGGTGACGTCGGTCTGCTCGGGCCCGGACCACTCACCGGAGTCGGGATCCAGGCTGGTGACGACAAAGTGACGGGGCGAGCGGTCGTCGTCCACGCTCAGCGCCGCGAGATAGAAGCGCCCGTCGAGCCAGGCGAGCCCGCGGTCAAAACTCGGCCCCAGCGGGTCGTCCGGCAGCGTGGCCCACTTCCCGCTGGTCGGGTCGAGCGTCTGGATCGCCTCGCCATACTCATCATCGGTTGACCAGAGCACCAACTGCTCCCCGATCCACAGACTGTGCGTGAACTGGCCGTCGGGCGGAGGGTCAAGGGTCCGCCAGATGCCGGCCTCCGGGTCGAGCGCGGTCACCGCTGCCGGCAGGGTCCTGGGTGACGCCCCCTCGACAGTGAACGGCTGGTGCACGACCAGCATCTCCTCACCCGTCCAGTGCGCGGTGTCATAGAAGGTTGCGCGGGGCATCTCGGGCAGCGCACGCCAGGTGTCGGCAGCGGGATCGAAGGCCGCTCCGTCGAGCAGGAGCTCCTCATCGTTGGGCCCTCGACAGTCCGCTCCCGGGGGACAGAACCAGGAGACGCCGCCGACCACCAGGAGCTCCTCGCCGGTCCACACCCCGGCTGGCTCGGTGCGCGGCGACAGGGGAGACTGCGCGATCGGCCTCCACTCCCCTCCCGATGCCGTATGCCGTCCAGTCACCTCCGTCGCGCCGCTCCCCGCTGGCGGTGGGCTGGTCTGGTGTCCTCCGGTGCCCGGCTGCTCCGTGCTGGACTCGAGTGAGCACCCTGTCCCGGCGAGAAGTAGTGCTGTGAGGATCGCAGCCGCGCGCATCATGTCGGCTTCGACGCAGGGGGGCGTCCATCGGTTCCCTTCGTCCGTGCGAAGGCTCGTGCAGAGCGGGCACCGACCGGCTGACCGGCCCGGTCTACCGATAGATTCGTGGTCATGTCCCCCCTCGCTGTGCCCCGTCCGACGCTGCGCACGCTGCGCCCCGACGCGCTGGCCTATGTCGACCCCCACTTCCCCGTCGACCGGCTGTGGTCCACCCTGGCCCAGCCGGTGCACACGGTCGAACGCGGTGAGGATGTCGAGCTCACCGGGGAACTGGCGCTCGTGGGCCAGGAGTCGCTCTTCACCGGCCAGCAGGTGTCGGGCACCTATCAGACCTTCTGGTTCACCGGCGACGAGGTCAGCGGGGTCACCCTCTTGGCGCAGGGCGCCACCCCGGTGGGAGCCATCGGCGGAGGTTTCTGCCGCGCCGGGGACGAGTCCATCAGCATCACCACCCGCGAGGGTCTGGGCCTGCTGTCGTCCGGCAGCCAGCCGGAGGGTCGGGCCTATCTGCGCGGAGAGGGGACAACACTGATCAACCTGCCGATCGAGGCCCCAGGAAGCGACTCCGATGACGACCCGGACAGTGACGACCCGGACAGTGACGAATCCGGTGGCGAAGACCTCGACGACGTCCCAGAGCTGGTCACGATCGACTTCCTGCTGGACGCCAGACACCAACCCTGCGGCTTCATCATCAACGGCGACCTGGACCTGACGCCCTGGGAGAGTCGCATCCTGCCTGAGGAGACGACCCGAGTCAGTTCCCTGCAACTGCTCACCGAGCTGCAGGGCACCGACCCGAAGGCGCGTCCGGTCGTGGTGAGCCGCAGCTCCGGCTTCCTGGGGCGCGCCAAGACCCGCACCCTCGGCCACGTGGGCGACCTGGACCTCGGTCGGGCCTGGAACTTCTCCGTCGTGCCGCCGCCAGCTGCCCTGACCGCGAGCGAGCTCATCGACCTGTTCACCGACCCGATCTTCCGCGTGGGCGCCGACCTCGGTGTGGAGGCTGACCTCCCGGACCCCGTCTGGGTGACCGGGATCCAGCGCGAGCACGGCAACCTGCAGCTGATCGTCTCTGACGTCCTACTCCCCGACCACAGCCTCTAAGCACGCGCACGCCATACTCGCCGCATGCCACTGGACCCCACGCTCTGGTCACGGAACGTCACCCAGGACGAGCAGGGACGCCTGTGGGTCGACGGCCTCGACGTCGTCGCGCTGGCGCGGGAGTTCGGCACCCCGGCGTATGTCGTGGACGAGGACGACTTCCGCTCCCGGGCGGCTGCCTTCCGCGACTCCTTCGCTGAGCGTTTCGCCGCGGTCTCCGGCGGGGCCGACGTCTACTACGCCGGCAAGGCCTTCCTCTGCTCGGCGGTCGCCCGATGGGTGCTGCAGGAGGGCCTGCACCTGGACGTCTGCTCCGGAGGGGAGCTTGCGGTGGCCCAGCACGTGGGCTTCCCCGGTGACCGAATTGCCTTGCACGGCAACAACAAGAGCGTCGCCGAGCTCCGCCAGGCGATGGAGTATGCCGTGGGGCGGGTTGTCGTGGACTCCCTCGAGGAGATCGACCGGTTGGCTTGCGTTGCAACCGAACTCGGCGTCCAGGCAGCCGTGGTGGTGCGCGTCACCGTCGGTGTCGAGGCCCACACCCACGAGTTCATCGCCACGGCGCACGAGGACCAGAAGTTCGGGTTCAGCCTTCATGGGGCGGACGGCGCCGACTCGAGCCCGGCGATGCAGGCCGTCGCCCGGATCCTGGAGCACGGCGACTGTCTGCGGCTGCGCGGGCTGCACAGCCACATCGGCTCCCAGATCATGGACACCGACGGGTTCGCCGTGGCGGCGCAGCGGCTGATCGGGTTGCACGAGCAGATCCGCCGGGTGCACGGCATACGACTGCCCGAGCTGGACCTGGGGGGCGGCTTCGGCATCGCCCACGCCTCCGGCGACTCGCCCCTGACTCCCGCGGAGTTGGCGACGGAGCTGGCTGCGGTGGTGGAGCGTGAGTTCGCGGCTCTCGGGGACGTGCCCCGCCCGCGGATCTCGGTCGAGCCGGGGCGGGCCATCGCCGGCCCCAGCACGCTCACGCTCTATGAGGTCGGCACGGTCAAGGAGGTCAGCCTCGAGGACGGGTCGGTGCGGACCTATGTGTCGGTCGACGGAGGGATGAGCGACAACATCCGCCCGGCGCTCTACGGCGCCGACTACACGTGCGTGCTGGCAAACCGCTCGTCGGGAGCCGGGCCGATGCGCGCCAGGGTGGTCGGACGGCACTGCGAGAGTGGCGACATCCTGGTACGGGACACCGAGTTGCCCGCCGACCTACGGGCCGGTGACCTGCTCGCGGTCGCGGCGACCGGCGCCTACTGCCGCAGCCTGTCCAGCCAGTACAACCACACGCCACGGCCACCGGTGGTGGCGGTGCGGGACGGGCAGGCTCGGGTGATCGTGCGCCGCGAGACGATCGAGGACATCCTGGCTCTCGACGTGGGGTGAGACCGCCTACCGATCAACTCTTCCCCTCGGGGCTGTCGTGGCTCTAGGTTGTGCCTCAGGTGCCGGTTCCCCGCGGCGCCACTCTCCCCAGGAGGCACCCCATGTCGCGTGTCCATCCGTCCCGCAGCCTGGCTCTGCTCGCCGCTGGCGCCCTCGCCCTGACCTTCGTCTCCGCACCCGCAGGCTCCGCGGCCGACCCTCCCACTCCCCCGGACGGCTGGACGGCGACCGCGGTCACCGCCGACGGACCCGTGATCCACGCTGCCCTGTCGGCCAGCGGCGCGATGGCCCGCAGCGACGAGAGCCTGCTCGCGCGCACCGACTCCGAGGTGGTGCCGGTCATGATCAAGCTCGATCTCGACGGTGCCGCCAGTTATGCAGGCGGCAAGGCCGGTCTGCCTGCGACCAGCCCTGAGGTGACCGGCAGGGCCCTGGCGGACAACCCCGCGGCGGTCAACCGTTATCTGGCCCACGCCGAGGGTGTGACGGCAGACGCGGTCGCCGCTGTTGCCGAGACCGTGCCGGCCGCCGAGGTCACCGGCTCCTTCGAGGTGGCGTATGGCGGACTGTCGGCTCTGGTGCCCGCCAACCGGGCCAAGGAGCTGCTCGGGGTCCCCGGTGTGGTCGCCGTCCAGGCCGACGAGCCCCAGGAGATCCAGACAGACGCCTCGCCGGAGTTCATCGGCGCGACGGAGGTGTGGCCCTCCCTCGGCGGCTCGAGCACGGCCGGGGAGGGCGTTGTCGTGGGTGTGCTGGACACGGGCATCTGGCCCGAGCACCCCTCCTTCCTCGACCCGGGCATCGACCGTCCCGACCGCGGCCCGGTGGGCTGCGAGTTCGGTGATGGCACCGATCCCGACCTGGGTGATCCCTTCGAGTGCAACGACAAGCTGCTCGGGGCCTACGCCTTCCTCGACACCAACGTCTTGGTCACCGGTGACCTCGCGGACGACTACTGCTCCGGCACCGAGTGCACCGCCCGTGACGACAACGGTCACGGCACGCACACCTCCTCCACGGCCGCCGGCTCACCGGTGGAGGAGGCGGTCATCCTGGGCGTCGATCGTGGCCCGATCAGCGGCATCGCCCCGGGTGCCTCCGTCATGATGTATCGCGTGTGCCGGCCCAGCTGTTATCAGTCGGACTCGGTCGCGGCGGTGCAGCAGGCCATCACGGACGGGGTCGATGTCATCAACTTCTCGATCGGAGGTGGCACCGACCCCTACAACGACGCGGTCGAGCTGGCCTTCCTCGACGCCACCGCCGCCGGCATCAGCGTCAACGCCTCAGCCGGCAACGAGGGTCCGGGCGCCGGCACCGCCGGCCACGGTGGCCCGTGGGTGACCACGGTCGCCGCCTCGACCTCGGACCGTCACTTCCGCACGGACGTGACCCTCACGGCGGACAACGGTGACACCTACACCAAGGTCGGTGACACGGTGACCGACGGGATTGCTGCCGGTGCGGACGTGGTCTATGCCGGCTCGGTCGCTCCCTTCGACCCGCTCTGCCAGACACCGCTGGCAGCAGGCACGGTGACCGGCCAGGTCGTCGTCTGCGAGCGCGGGGTCAACGCACGCGTCGACAAGGGCTACAACGTCCTGCAGGGCGGCGCCGCAGGCATGATCCTGCTCAACATGGTGACCCAGGGGACACAGACCGACAACCACTGGCTGCCCACGGCCCACCTGGACGGTCCCAACACCGAGCTCATGGACTTCCTCACGACGCACACGGGCGTCACCGCGACCTGGGGACCGGGTGAGCCCCGGCACGTCCGCGGTGACGTGATGGCCGGCTTCAGCTCCCGAGGCCCGCTGGGGCCGGTCCTCAAGCCGGATGTGACCGCACCGGGCGTGCAGATCCTGGCCGGTCACACGCCCACCCCCAACACCATCAGCTCCGGTCCTCCCGGAGAGCTCTTCCAGGCCATCGCCGGGACCTCGATGTCCAGCCCGCACGCGGCAGGCGCCTCGGCGCTGCTGACTGCGGCGCACCCGGACTGGACTCCTGCGGAGATCAAGTCGGCGCTGATGACGACGTCGGTCCAGGACGTCCTGGAGGAGGACGGCGTTACCGCCACCGATCCGTTCGACCGCGGCGCCGGGTCGCTGCGGGTCAACCGCGCGGTCGATCCCACCTTCGTGATGGACGTGCCCGCTGAGGACTTCTATGCGGCGGCGGCCGGCTCTCTGGAGTCCATGGACCTCAACCTGGCCAGCATCTATGTCGACCCGCTCCCCGGGGTGGTGTCGCTGGAGCGCACAGTGCGCAATGTCAGTGACAAGACCCAGCGCTTCGATGCCCTGGTCAGCGCCGACGACGGAGTGGTGATAAGGGTCAGCCCGAAGAACCCGGTCATCCAGGCCGGGGCATCGCTCACCCTGACGGTGACCATCGACACGACGGCGGCGGAGCCCGGCTGGCACTTCGGTCAGATCACGTTGACCCCGAAGAGCAAGCACTATGCGGCCGCGGTCCTGCCTGTGGCGGTCAACGCTGCCGACGGCGACCTGATGCTGGATCACTCGTGCGAGCAGACGCAGATCAGTCGCTCGGGCTCAACCGTGTGCACGGCGACGCTGGCCAACAACAGCGCGGCCGACTTGGAGGTCAGCGCTGCACTCACCGCTCCGAAGAAGGCCGTGATCTCTGCGGTCTCGGCACCGGCGACGCCCACCGGCAACGGATGGACCTTCGACGGCACCCTGGCCGGAGCGCAGGCACCCATCATCGACTCGATCACCGGCGGTGGCTCCCCTGCGGGCTACCTCCCACTGGAACTGTTCGGCATCACCCCCATCAGCGGGATCGGCGATGAGAGCATCGTCAACTTCGGCATCCCGGCCTTCCAGTACGGCAGCGAGACCTACACCTCGATCGGCATGACCTCCAACGGTTATGCCGTGGTCGGTGGCGGCACCGCAGCAGACGTCCAGTTCGAACCGCCGGGCATCCCCAATGCGGCACCGCCCAACAACGTGCTCGCCCCGTTGTGGACCGATCTGAATCCGTCCCAGGGCGGCGCCCTGCGGATCGGGAGTCTCACCGACGGTGTCAACTCGTGGATCGTGGGCGAGTGGAGCGGGCTGTCCCCGTGGGGCACTCCGTCGGTCACCAACTCGTTCCAGATCTGGATCCAGGTCGGTGCCACCGAGCAGGTGACCTTCGCCTACGGCGGTGTCGGAGGCACAGCCGGAACCCCGTGGCAGATGGGAGCCGAGAACCGCGACGGCAGCAGTGGCGCGACGCTGCCGCTGACGACCCCCACAGCCGCGACGGGCACCGACTGGACCGTCAACACCTCCCCACCCGTGCCGGGTGACGAGGTGACGATCACCTACACGGCCTCGAGCAAGCACGCCGGGACCTACCCGCTCCGGGTTGAGGCCAGTGCGCCAGACCTACGCACGACCGTGGCGAAGGTGGTCAACCTGGTGGTGGTGCGCTGACCCCGCAGGGGCTGGTCCGCTGACGCCGCGGGGGCTGGCCCCCGCGGCGTGTTGCGGCCTTCGGGCTGGCTGGTTGCCGCCCCAGCTCCGCCTCGATCACCGCGACCGCCCCACCGACCCCGTCCTCACCGCGCACCACCTGACCCACGCTGCGGGCACGGCGGGTCAGGGCGGGGTCCAGTGCGGTCTCCAGGGCCGCCAGCAGGCGCGCCGGTGTGGCCTCGGTGATCGGCACCGGGGCCGATCCCACCCCGATCTCGTGCACCCGGCGGGCAAAGAACGGCTGGTCCATGGTGAACGGCAGCACCACCTGGGGCCGTCCGGCCCGCAGCGCCTGGGCCGTGGTGCCGGCGCCACCGTGGTGCACCACGGACACGCAGCGAGGAAAGAGCAGTTCGTGGGGCACCTCGTCGACAAAGAGCACCCGGTCGCCGTGCTCGAGGTCCTCCAGCCCCGAGCCACGCTGCACGATGGCCCGGTGGCCCAGGTCGAGGGCGGCCGAGACCGTGTGCGCCAGCGCCTGGCGCACGGTCGGGACGGTGTGCGAGCCCAGGCCGACATAGACCGGTGCGCTTCCGCCGTCGAGGAACGCGGCGACCTCGCGGCCCAGCTCGGCCGGCAGGTCCAGGAAGGGATAGCCGGTGGAGCGGATCTGCCGTCCCCCGATGCGCCGCGGCGTGATGATCTGCGCGCTGTTGGCCACGAAGGCCGGTGCGGTGGCCAGCTGGGTCAGGCCGCGCAGGCGCTCCCGCGGGGTCGATGAGCCGTCCGTCGTGGCGAGCCGCGCGGACGGCCCCATGGCCCGCAGGCCACTGACCAGATTGTGGATCGAGCGGCCCGTCCGCTCGGAGTAGAGGCTGACGTCTCCCCAGACCGAGGGCAGCGCCGCGACAAACATCATCAGCACCTGAGGCTTGCGGGGACCTCCGATGAGTCCCGGCCACGCGGAGCTCATCGCGGTGGTGACCACTGCGTCATAGCGCGGCCAGAGGTCGGTCAGCGTCTCACGGACGGCCGGCGCCATCACCCGGGCAACCTCCCCGAGCAGGTCCATCTGGCCCAGCAGACCGGTGGGCATGCCATCGCGCAGGGCGTGGTCGCGGTAGTAGCCCATCACGTCGACCGCCACCTCCTCGGCGCGCACCCCGGCGCCGGTCACCATCGGCAGGTAGTCGCTGGTGGCCGTCACCCCCACCTCGTGCCCACGCGCCTGCAATCCCCGGGCGACGGCCAGCACGGGCTGATAGTCCCCGCGGCTCCCCGCAGCAAGCATGGCGATCCTCATGCCCCCAGTATCGGCTCCTCGTCGCCCTGTCCTGCGTGTCACGCACAGGCGACGAACGCTGCGGCATGCCGGGCGCCAGAGCCCCACTGATGCAACGCCCGTTCTGCACAGGCGACGAACGACCTCAGGCCCCAGGTAGTCCGCGGATCAACTCTTCGACGGCATGTCGGGCAGGATCGGCATAGCGCTCCGGGAAGGTCACGGCGCACCCGATCAACCAGGCGGTTCCCTCCAGGGTGCGCAGTCGCAGCCAGGGGGCGAGCTCTTCCTGCGTCGGGACCGCTCGCCCGCTGACCTGCGCGTATGCCGACAGCGCAGCCCTGCCTGTCTCCTCATCCGGGGTGCTCCCCAGAACTGCGAGGTCCCACTCGACAGGGCCGCGGCAGGCCTCTTCCAGGTCACTCCAGAGCCACTGGCCGTCCCGGTCACGCAGCAGGTTGCCGCGGTGGGCGTCCCCGTGCAGCAGCACCTGCCTCGTGCCCAGGCCCTCGACGCCGGCCAACGCCTCTTGGTGCTCGCGGGTGAGTGCCGCGTGGGTGCGCTGGTCCAGGTGGCCCCGACGGGCGGCATAGGCCAGCGGCTCGGCGATCAACTGGTGGGCGAACGACATGACCGGTAGGTCCTGACCGACGTCAGCCAGGATGTGGTGCCACTGCGCCAGCGCAGCAGCCGACTCTGCGGGCGTCGCCCGGACGCCACCTGAGTCGCCCAGGTCGGTCCAGAGGGAAACCCACAGACCTTCGACGTGATGCGGACCGGCGCGCTCGGCAGGTGGCACGACCGGTGCGCCCGCCTCCTGTGCGAGGCGCCCGACCGTGACCTCCTGGGTCAGCCACCACCCCGGGTCCACACGCTGGGCACCAGTGTGGGTGGAGACCCTGGCAACCAGTCCGGTGCCGGGCAGGCGCAGCATCAGCGACCCACGGTCGGACAGGACCTCGGGCATCACACGCCCCAGACCCAGCTCCCACGCCACGGCGGTGGCCGCCCGGAGTCCGGACTCGCGCACGGTCGACGGACTCTGGGGCGGTGATGGCTGCTGTGGTGGCAGTTGCGGTGGTGGCACTTGCTGCGGGCTCTGGTCACTCACGGGCCGATCCTGCCACCACGACGACCAGGATCGCGTCGGCCGACCTGCCACCCGACCCCAACATCACTGCGCGGAACCTTGGCACTCACCTCTGAGCATGCGCGGCGGCCCGGAGCCGCCTAACGTCGAGGAGGCGGCCCGGGCACCGATCCGGAGCCCGCACCCGACGAGAGGAGCAGGACATGACGCAGGACCGCAGCATCACCGTCAGCCGGGTCATCGACGCCTCTGCGCAGGACATCTTTGAGGTGCTGTCCAACCCTGAGCGGCACGCCGACCTCGACGGGTCAGGCTTCGTGCGCTCCGACGACCGCTCCGACCGGATCACTGCCACCGGCCAGGTGTTCACCATGAACATGGAGGGCGAGCACATGGGCGGGGAGTACAAGACCGACAATCACGTCGTTGGATATGACGAGAACCACCTGCTCGCGTGGAAGACCGCGCCCGCCGGGACCGAGCCGCCTGGGTGGCAGTGGGTCTGGGAGCTCACTGCTCAGGGCAACGACGCCACCACGGTGAACCTGACCTATGACTGGTCGGCCGTCACGGACGAGGCGATCCTGAGCAAGGTGAGCTTCCCGCTGGTGACCGAGGAGCAGCTCGAGGACTCGCTGGGCAACCTGGCGTCGGCCGTCGCGGGCTAGACGCCGGCCGTCGGATAGACGTCTGCGGTCGACCCACCTGATCCGTGCTCCCCCAACCAGTGCTTCCCCGCTGTCTCTGACCGCGGCGCGCAGGAGTCAGCCGCCCCGGGAAGACCAGGCGCCGACCCGGCCCGGCACCGCCTCCGCCTGTACACCTCCAGGTGGTCCCCGCGCAATGGGCACTTCCACCCATTGTGGCCCACCCCAGCCAGGAGTAGGCATGGCCCAGGGCCCGCACGGCGGGTCCATCCACGCTGGGCGAGGGAGCCGATCATGCGGGCGTCACGGAAACTCCTTGGGACAACTCTGGCCGCGGCGCTGGTGGTGACTGCGGCAGCAGGCACCTTCGTCACCACCGCTGACCCCGTGGCAGCCGCCGACGACGCCGTGGGACGCGAGTCGATCCTGACCCCGGAGCAGCTGGGCACCGGCGGCATCGACGGACTGCAGTATGCCGACCCGACCGAGGGCCTGTCCCTCATCGACCCGCCGACGGCCAACACCGGGGGCAGTGCCCAGCTGTCCTATCCGATCCTGGTCCCACCGGGGCGCGGGATCACTCCGGAGCTGGACCTGACCTATGACTCATCGGGCGACAACGGCTGGCTGGGGCTGGGTTGGGACCTGTCTGTCGACGAGGTCGCCGTGGACACCACCTTCGGTGCCCCGCACTTCAGCGCCACACATGAGAGCGAGTCCTACACCCTCGACGGCGACCTGCTGGTCCCCAACGCCCTGGGTGAGGAGTGGGAACCGCGCTCCAGCGGCGACCGCGAGGACTGGACCCGCCAGGTGGAGACCTCCTACGAGCGGATCATCCGACACGGCACCAACCCCAAGGACTACTACTGGGAGGTCTATGACAAGCAGGGCAACGTCCGCTGGTATGGCGGCTTCCCCGACGTCGGCGGCCCCGAGGGCGGTGTGACCTCGGAGGGCACGATCGACCGCTCGGCGATCGTCACCGACCAGGATGGGAACGCCGTGCGCTGGCTGCTCTCGGCCCAGCGGGACGTCGGCGTCAACGTGATCCGCTACCACTACGCGACGATCGAGTATGCCGACGGAGACAGCGGCTGGCACGTCACCTCCGACTGCGACACCGACAGCACGTCGACGGTGTGCGGCAAGCACATCTTCCTCGACCACATCGATTACACCGCCGCCGCCGAGGTCTCCGGCGAGCCCGCCGACCCCGCCTACCGGGTCACCTTCACCCCTGAGGCCGGGGCCCATCGGTCCGACCCGGTGGTGGACGCCAGTCTGGGCTACGTCGACGTGCTGGTCACCCGGCTCGCGAAGGTCGAGGTCCATCACGGCGCCCCGAACGGCGGTGCCGCCCGCACCTACGACAACCTCGCGGTGCGCTACGAGTTCGACTACGAGCAGGGCAGCGCCACCCCGTTCGAAAAGTCGCTGTTGACCACCATCACCCAGAGCGGCGGGACCCCGGACACCGCCGTTCACACCCTCGAGTACTTCAACGAGGTCGGCACCCGGGCAGATTCCTACGACGGGTTCGGCCCCTCCGGCACCTGGAACACCGGCAACGACCTGAGCACCCGGTCGATGCTCGACGCGAGCGTCGAGGCCGGCGCGATGGGTGCCAGCGAGTCCAACTCGGCCGAGGGCCACGCCTACCTGGGCTTCAACCCGCTCATCCCGGACAAGAACGGCTCCTTTGGTGGGTCCCTGCAGATCGGCGGTGGCAATACGCAGGCCCTCGCCGAGTGGCTGGACATCAACGGTGACTCCCTCCCGGACAAGGTGTGGAAGGACGGCACCCAGCTGAAGTACCGGCTGAACACCTCCGGCCCCTCCGCCGGCACCACCTTCACGGAACTGGACATGATCGAGGGGATCGGCACCCTGTCCAACGACAACAACATCGGGGTCCAGGGTGGCATCGAGGCCAACCTCGGCGTCACCGCCTCGTTCGGCCTGGGCCTGGAGGTGGCCTGGGGCGACACCTACTTCACCGACGTCAACGCCGACGGCCTGCCGGACCTGGTGTCCGGGGGCAGCGTCCACTTCAACAGCCTGGACACCAACAACAGGCCGACGTTCTCCACAGACAGCGCCACGACGCTGGTCCCGCTGCCGACGAGCGGCGGCACGCCCAGTGCCTCCAACGACCTGCTGGACGAGATGCAGGCCGAGCTGGAGCGCCGCTCCCCGACGATCGACACCGTACGCCGCTGGGTCGCCCCCTACACGGGCGCCATCTCCATCGACGCCCCCGTGACGCTCACCCCCACGAATGGTGACTCCCTCGACGGTGTGCGGGTCGCGATCCAGGTGGGCGACGACGAGATCAGCCAGGCCAACCTCCTCACCCCTGGCAACACGGCCTTCGGCACGGCGCTCACGGCGACGGTCAGCGCCGGGGACCCCGTGTACTTCCGGGTCGGCTCGATCAATGACGGCGCAGGCGACGAGGTGGAGTGGTCCCCCACCATCAGCTACACCTCCGTCGCCGGATTCCCAGCGGTCGGTGACGTGCCGGCCGACGTGAACGGCCTGTCCCAGACCACCTTCGCCCTCACCGAGGACTTCACCCTGGCCGGGCGCCCAGACAGCGGCGTCGTCATGCCCTACACCGGCACGGTCGAGTTCACCGCCGACATCGACAAGACCGCGGTGACCACTGACAACCTGCACCTGGTGCTGGAGCACAACGGGGTGGCCGTCCCCGGCTCCGACATCACCATCGACGCCGACTTCGTCGGCACCACCCCAGTCAGCGTCACCTTCCCGGTCACCCAGCCGAGCCTGCCCGATCCTGACAACCCCAACGAGCCGGTCGCGGCCCCGGACACGGTCGAGGCCCACCTGGCCGTCGACACCCCCATCGACATCTCGACGATCTCCTGGGACCCGACCATCACCTATGCCAGCGCGGTCAACCGGAACGGCGACCCGGTCGCGACCACGAATGACGCCGGTGACCCGCTCATCACCGTCGACCTGATCCCCAACATCGACATCTTTCCCCAGCAGCTGGCCTCCTCCGCCTCGGCACAGGCCGGCCCGTCACTGCCCTGGCACTCGACGGCGTCCGGCACCTACGACGCACGGGTGGGACTCAGCCTCGGGTCCGACTTCCCCGGTGGCCGGGTGCTGGTCTCGGTCAAGAACGCCACGGGTGTCGTCGCGCAGACACCGTGGACCCTGCCGGCGAGCGGAGGCGGCCTGGTCGGCACGACCCTCGACCTCAACGCCAGTCTCACCAGCGGGACCGACTACTGGGTCGAGGTCACGATGACCGACCCGCAGGTGTCCGCGCGCACGACCCTGACCTCCTTCGCGCTGCGCCCCGACGGTGCCTCGGACGGCACCGGCGACGTCACCGTCGCACCCGCGGTCCTGGCCAGCGGCCAGCAGGGCATCTTCCCCCTGCCCTACCGCGGCTGGGGCGTGGCGGGCTACACCGCCGGCGGCGACCTGGCCACGGCGCCCATTGACCACGAGGCCTTCGTCATCGACGTCGACGCGCTGCAGGCCAACACCTCCAAGCCGGACGGTTTCGATGACATCCCCGAGGACGCCGGGGACCCCGAGCCGTCCTACGCCTACCTGCCGGTGAGCACGCCGGCCGAGCTGCCCGACGGCCTGCCGGACAACGAGGTGTATGAGCAGTTCGGGCCACTGGACGGGCCGCTGTGGCAGGGCAACCGGGACAACCTGGCGGCCAACGCCGAACGCATGCGCTCCTCCCGGTTGGGCGCCGACAGCATCGACCTCGCGCAGACCGGTGGTGACGGCCGGGCTGTCACCCGCGTCTCGGTCACTGCCCCGCAGGCGGCGCTGGCCATCGGCGCCGGACCACTGGGCGCCAGCTTCGGCATGTCCCCCAGCTTCGGGCTGCAGGACTACGAGGACATGAATGGGGACGGCTATCCGGACGTCATCACCCCCGGGTCGGTGCACTACACCACCCAGCGCGGCTCCTTCCTCGACAGCGCCACCAGCATCGGCGACGGGCTGATGGCCGTCACCAACCAGGACCTGACCTTCTCCGTCGAGGGCGGGCTGTCCCAGGGGCTGGTCGACATCAGCGCCAACAACAAGGGCCGCACCAATGCCACCAAGGGCAACGCGGCCGGCAAGGGCGGTGACGCCGGCGACAGCTCCGGTGGTGTGGAGATCGGCATCGACATCGGAGCCAGCTGGACCAGCCCCAACGCCTCCGGCAGCGGCGACGCACCGCTCGTCGGCGACATCATGTCCGACCCAGCCTCGGACTATGGAGACTCCGTCGGTGAGGCCGGGGCCGAGGCCACGGAGGAGGGCGCACCGATCAGCCAGGAGCTCGCCGACGTCAACGGCGACGGCCTGCCGGACCGGGTCTACACGACGGCCGAGGGAGTCTTCGCCCACTACAACCTGGGCTACGGCTTCACCCGCGGTGCCGTCTATCTCGGCACGGGCGGCTTCGAGGCGATGGAGTCCTACTCCAGCGGTCTCAACGCCGGCTTCACCACCCCGCTGGGTGAGTTCTCCGGCGGCCTCTCCTTCAGCTGGAACTACGACCTGGCCCGCTACACCTGGGCCGACGTCAACGGCGACGGCATCCTGGACCAGGTGCACAAGCAGAGCACCGGCGCCAGCCCCGCGGTGCGGTTCGGCACCGGCAGCGGCCTGACGCCACCGGTGACCTATGGCGCCATGCAGGACGCCTCCCCGGCGATGGGCGTGGCCACGGGCCCCAACTCCAACTTCGACCGCAGCCAGGGCATCGGCGGTGGCTTCGACTTCACCGTCTATGTCGGACCGCTCTGCCTCGTCGCCTGCTACCTCGTGATCAACCCCGGTGCCACCTATCAGAACTCGCTGAGCAGCACCGAGGTGGCCCTGGAGGACGTCAACGGCGACGGGTTCGCCGACTCGGTCGCCACGACCGCGGACGAGGAGCTCAAGGTCTCACTCAACAACCACGCCAGGACCAACCTGCTGCAGGAGGTCGACAACCCGCTCGGCGGCACGATGACGCTCGACTACGAGCGCGACGGCAACACCATCGCCCACCCCGACTCGGTGTGGGTGATGAGCAGCGTCGATCTCGACGACGGCCGGGACACCGCCGGTGACGGCGCCGACGTGCTGGCCTGGACCTATGAGTACGACGGGCTCGACTACGACCGGGCACACCGGCAGTCCCTGGGCTACTCTACGATCCTCGAGCACGAGATGGACGCCGCGACCGACACCGCGATCCGCACCACGACCCGCCGCTTCCTCAACGACAACATCTTCGTGGCGGGCCTGGAGTGGTCCACCATCAAGACCGACGCCCAGGCCGCCCCCGGCGAGGAGAACCTCAGCGGAGCCACCATGACCTGGGGCTTCCGCGACGCGCGCGAGACCCACGCCGACGTGCACGCCGAGGTCGTGCCGGTCCCCAGCATCTCGAACCTGCGCGGCATCGACTCCCTGGACCGCTCGATCGCCCCGCTGCTGGAGTCCGTCACCGAGGAGTTCTACGACTGGGAGGACATCGGCCAGCAGACCGAGACGACGTTCACCTACGACGCGCTCGGCAACGTGCTCGAGCAGGTCGACCGCGGCGAGCTCGAGGACCCGACCGACGACGTCCTCACCATCAACACCTACAGCACCTGCGACATCTCCTCCAGCGTCGGGTGCCTGACCACCCCGGCTGCCTCATCACCCCTGTGGGACGAGGACGTCTGCGCGACCTGGGTCAGCCTGCCGGCCGTGGTCACCGAGACCAACAACCGCACCGGCGCCGACGAGATCGTCTATCGCCACCGGGACGGCCGCGCCGACCTGTGCGACAACGCCTCCGTCACCCACCTGGAGGAGCAGGTCGACAGCAGCGGCGACGTGGCCGTGACCGACCTGGCCTATGACGCCTGGGGCAGTTATGACCGGATCGTCTATCCCGAAGGGGTCGACGGTGTGCGCTACGGCGTGCTCTACACCCGCGACGCCTCCCGGCACTCCGACATCGCCGAGGTCACCGAGTTCGACTTCGGCGACCAGGGCGCCGTCGACGCCTTCATCAACGACGGCGACGCCTCCGGCGCTCTGCGCACCGGCCTGACCTCGACGGCGACCTTCGACCCGCTCTCGGGCCGGGTGGCCAGCCGCACCGACGCCAATGACAACACGAGCCACTATGCCTACGACGCGTTCGGCCGGATCATCTCGATCAGCCTCCCGGGCTCGACCCAGGACCTGGTGACCTTCGACTACGCACCCAGCGCATCGGGCTACGGCTATGCCATCGCCCACCACACCGACCAGTTCAACCCCGGCGACACGATCGACACGATCACCTTTGCCGACGGTCTGGGCCGCACCACGCAGACCAAGCGGGACGCCACCCTGCACGTCGCGACCGGCGAGCCGGGCG
This sequence comes from Ornithinimicrobium ciconiae, assembly GCF_007197575.1. Classification (NCBI taxonomy): domain Bacteria; kingdom Bacillati; phylum Actinomycetota; class Actinomycetes; order Micrococcales; family Ornithinimicrobiaceae; genus Ornithinimicrobium; species Ornithinimicrobium ciconiae. The sequence goes on along the minus strand of NZ_CP041616.1, from coordinate 1,627,632 downwards.
TCGCGGCCCGGGTGGTCACCGGAGTGGTGGAGTATGACGCGCTGGGCCGGGTGGTGACCGAGCACTATCCGCACGCGGACCAGGCGGCCGGCCCCACGGCATACGACACGACTGCCCCGGACCCCGCGGCGGCGACCACCACGGTGCTCGACCTGTGGGACGCCCCCAACCTGGTCACCGAGCCGGGTGACCGGGTGACCGCGACCGAGTATCTCTATGAGGACATCGGCGACGGCACCGTGGTCTTCGCGACCACCACCACCGACCCGCGCGGGCGGGCGACCACGACCTGGACCGACATGCGCGAGCAGGTGTTGCGCATCGACGACGCTCCCGAGGATGAGGCGACACTGACGTCCTGGTACGACTACAACGGGCTCGGCGAGCTGCTGGCCTTCACCGACTCCGCGGACGAGGTGACCACCCACGGCTACGACATGCTGGGGCGGCGCACCGCCACGGACACCCCCGACGGCGGCCTGGTCACCATGACCTACGACGACGAGGGCAAGCTGACCAGCCGGGTCAGCCCCACCCTGCGGAGCGCGGGTCAGTCGACCAGTTATGCCTACCAGCTCGGCAAGCTGGTCGGGATCGACCACCCGGCCAGCACACCGGACGTGACCTATACGTACGGCGGCGCGGGTGCTGCGGGCAACGGCGCCGGACGGGTGACACAGATCGAGGACGGCACCCGCATCGTCGACCTGACCTACAGCGCCGGCGGGTCCGTCATCGAGCAGGCCGCGCAGATGAAGCTACACAACTGGGACCCGGCCCGGGCCGCCGACTTCACCTGGACGACGTCGTGGGACTTCGACGGGCTGGGCCGGATCGCCTCGATGACCTACCCCGATGGGGAGGAGCTGACCTACGACTACGACTCCGGCGGCCTCGTCCGCGAGGTGGTCGGCGAGGAGGACGGCTACGAGGACATCATCACCGGCTATGACGAGTTCGGTGACCCGATCTGGGAGCGGGTGCCGCGCACCTGGGAGTACGACTACGTGCTCAACCGCACCTACGACGAGTTCCTCGCCCGCCGGTCCACGACCTACGGCAACGAGGTCAGCACCGAGTGGTCCTACCAGCCGACGACCCGGTGGCTGGACCGGCAGGAGACGCTCTCGCCGCAGCGCAACGTGAGCGACCCGGCATACCAGGAGATCCAGGACCTGAACTATGCCTATGACGCGGTCGGCAACGTGCTGGAGTATCGCAACGAGCTCCCGAAACCGCTGTCCAGCCAGTTCGGTGGTGCGACCGAGCAGACCTATGAGCTGGACGGCTACGACCGGCTGGTCGGGGCCCACGGTGAGTGGCGCCAGGATGCCAAGAGCACCCGGATCTATGACCTGGCGCTGGAGTATGACGAGCACCGCAACGTGATCGGCAAGACCCAGCGGGACGTCATCAACAACGGCAAGAAGGATCTGGTGCAGAAGGACACGACCTACTCCTTCGACCGGACCTACTCCGATGCCGCACCGGGGCGGGCCATCAACGCCGGCCAGACGACCTATCACTACGACGCCAATGGCAACCTGCTGGGCACCAAGGACCGCAAGGGCAAGTGGATCCGGCAGCTCACCTGGGACGCGACCGACCGGATGACGGTGGTCAACGACTCGTCCTCCGAGACGACCTTCACCTATGACGACACCGGTCAGCGGATGATCGAGCGCGGGCCCGGCGGGGAGACGGCCTTCGTCAACCCGTGGGTGACCGTGCGCAACGGCACCGAGATCTACAAACACATCTGGATCGACGAGGAGCGGGTCGCCACGCAGCGCGACGACGGTGGCGCCGAGGAGTTGAAGCGCTACTTCCTGCACCAGGACCTGCAGGGCAGCACCAACATCGTCTCGGACTATCGCGGCGACACCTTCCAGCACCAGGAGTACTTCCCCGGTGGCGAGGTGTGGATCGCCGAGAACAGCACGGTCTTCCGCACCCCCTACCAGTACGGCGGGCACTACACCGACGAGCGGCGCGACCTGCTCGGGGTCGGCGAGCGGTGGTACGACAGCCGCGACGAGCTGATGTACTCCCCCGACGCGCTGCTGGTACAGGATCCCCTCGCGGTGATCGGGCAGCCGGAACTGCGCGGGGCCTACTCCTTCGCGGGCGCCAACCCGGTCAGCAATATCGACCCCTCGGGCCAGATGTTCATCGCCACCCAGGCCAGGGCGGAGATGGTGAAGGGAGCCGATAAGGCGGTGCGGGCCAAGCTCAAGGACAACCCGGACGTGGCGGCCTCGATCGCAGCCAGTCTGGACTCCAAGCTGCCCAGCAGCTTTGTGAAGCTGGCCCTGGACACAGGTCGCTCCGAGTCGTTGCAGGCCTTTGCGGACAAGTTCGAGCCCAACGCCTTCATCGACATCAACCTGAGCGAGGGCACCGTCAAGATCGGCGCGCCCTATGGCAAGCGGCTCAAGCTGGGCGGCTCGGACACGCCCGCCGATGCCACCGACTCGGCTGCACCACCGAGGCCTGGGACGCCGGCACCGGGTGGTCCCAGCACAGGAAACTCCGCGACGACGTCGACCGGCACCACCTCGACGACGACGTCCCCATCGACGGGGACCTCCCCCCAGGCGCCGCAGCGGCCAGGCGGTGGCACCGGCAACTCACCCGGTGATGCCGACACTTCCCAGACGCCGAAGCAGCACCCGAAACCGCTGCCGAAGCCACCGGCCAAGGCATCCGTCGGCGGTGACCAGGGCTCGGCGCGGTCCGGGGACTAGGTCTTGGCACGCCGTCAGCGGGCGTCGCGTCCCAGCCGGGCCAGGAGCTGCACCTGCCGCGCCTCGGTCTCGGGGACGTCCACCGGGCGCGCGCAGATCCCCGGGCTGTAGAGGGCGTCTCCGAACCCCGGGAGCGCGGCCTCGATCTGGTCCAGCTCCTCGGGCGTGAACTGCTCGTCCGCGCCGAGCGCCCGGGCCAGGTCCCACCGGTGCACGAGCAGGTCCCAGCCATAGAAGGTCGCCATCGTCCCAGCCACCGTCGCGGGACCGAAGTAGCCGTCATACTCGCTGGGTCCGACCTCCGGGTCGGCGAGCAACCTCTGGACAGCGGCGGTGTGCTCGTCCCAGGCCAGGCGTGGGTCGTTGACGGACACCTCGGGGACCTCCAGCCCGCGCTCGGTCAGGAAGTCTCGCTGGGTGTCGATCAGGTGGGCCACGAGGTCGCGGACGGTCCAGCCCTCGCACGGGGTTGGACGGTCCCACTCGCTCGTGCTGCCCAGCAGCTCGCCGATGTCGGCGGCGCGGTCACGATAGAGGTCGGTCAGGTCGTGGTGAGTGGTCTGTGTTTCGGTCATGCCTCCACCATGAGGGACGGGAGTATGCCGTGGCTTGCAATAATCCGACAGTGCCGGACTCCCACCCGATCGACCGAGCCCGTCTGACCGAGCGCGCCGCGTTGGCACCGCCGGTGCACCGTTACGCACCGTCAGCGGCCTTGGAGACCCTGGTGCGGCACTACTGGGTGCCGGTGTGGGACCTGCCCTCGGACCGCACCGTGGTGGAGCAGGTGTTGCAGTATCCGACCTGCCTGATCGTCGTCGCCGGTGACTACGCACGCTTCTACGGGGTGGCCCGGGGGCTGTCCACGGTCACCCTGAGCGGGCGCAGCTGGGCGGTGGGCGTCATGCTGCAGCCCGGGGCCGGCACCGCGGTGTCCCGCGGTGAGGTGTCCGGCCTCGTCGACACCCATGTGGACCTGACGGAGTTCGCGCACCTCGCACCGCTGGTGGGCCAGGTCCGCGAGCTGATGGGCCTCGATCCGGCCGACCCGGGCCAGCACGCCCAGGCCATCGGTGCCGTCGAGGATTGCCTGGGGTCCGGTCCTCCCCTGAGCGAGGAGGGAGAGCTGCTCAACCACGTGGTCGAGGTCGTCGAGTCCGATTCGGCGCTGCTGACCGTCCGGGACCTGGCGGGTCGGGTCGGCGTGGAGGAGCGCACGCTGCAGCGACTGACCGAGCGGCACCTGGGCCTGACCCCGAAATGGCTGATCCAGCGACGTCGGCTGCACGAGGCGGTCGCCCATCTCAAGCACGGCACCCAGACCCTGGCCGGCCTTGCCGCGGATCTGGGCTACACCGACCAGGCTCACTTCACCCGCGACTTCGGCCGGGTGACGGGGCGCACTCCCGGCGAGTTTGCCAGGACGCTGGGCCGTGACGCCTCGCCGGCCTCCCCAGCGAGCCCCGCGTCCAAGGTCAGGTCAGATGGTCGAAGTCGCCCCTGACCCAGGCCGTATGCCGATCGGCTGAGTACCGGACGATCGCCTGGGCATCCTGGGGCACGACCGCGCCGAAGTTGTTGTAAAGCCGGTCGAAGTGCATTCCCTCAACCTGAGTGGCCAGCCGCTGGACCACGTTGCCGGACAACGGAAGACGGTTGGGATAACTGCGCATAAAGCTGACCGTCCTGCGGTCGGGGTTGGGGAAGATCGCGTCCGCGGCGAGCAGCACCCCCTTGCCCTCGTTGCCGGTCTCCCACTCGAGGACGGCCTGCCCGCGGAAGTGACCGCCCACCCGGTGCAGGGTCACGCCGGGGGCGAGCTCGCGCCGCTCGTCATAGAACTCGACGCGGTCGGCTCGGCGCACCCACTCCCGGTCGCGCTCAGCGACCAGCACCGGCACCCCGAGGGCGGCGGCCCACTCGGTCTGCACGCCATACATGTGCGGGTGGCTGGCCGCCACGGCCAGCGTCGGCCCGAGTCCGCGGACGAACTCCACCGCCTCGTCGTCGAGATATCCCACGCAGTCGAACAGGACCGTCCCCTCCGGGGTGCGCACGATCATCGTCTGCTGGCCGATGCCGACCGCCGGCTCGGCGCGCATCCCCCACAGCTCCGGCTCGACCTGCTCGATCACGATGCGGGTGCCGTCGGCCGCGAGCTTGTCCAGGGTCGTCCACCGCGACCCACCCTCGGGCACCCACTGCCGCTCGTCGTCGCAGATGGCGCACAGCTCCGGCGGCGCCTCCACGTCCGCAGTCTCCACGGCACAGGTCTCACAGATCCAGATCATGGGCCCAGTCTGCGCTGTCCACCCCGCTCCCGCCACGACATTGATGCCGTATGCCGATGAGCCACCTCTCCCCCGAGGCCGGTGTGGTGCTGGCCCGCGCAGCGTCGACCGTGGGACGCTGCCAGCCACCGAGGGTCCGCGCATCCCGCCGTAGAGTCCCTGCCGTGACCCGTTATCTCATCGTCAGCGCCACCCGCGCGGAGGCTGCCTATGTCCCGGAAGGGCTCCCTCTCGTGATCACCGGAGTCGGGAAGACCGCGGCGGCCACGGCGGTGACCCGGGCGCTCATGGAGATCGAGCGGGACGACCTGATGGTCCTCAACATCGGCACGGCCGGTGCGCTGCGACCCGAGCGCGAGGGGCTGTTCGTGCCAGGCCGGGTGATCAACCACGACATCAGCGCCGCGGCACTACGCGCCTTCGACTACGACCCGCGCGAGGAGCTGGCGGTGGGAGACGGCGGATTGGCCACCGACGACTCGGTCCTGGCCTCGGGGGACACCTTCGTTGCCGATCCGCTGGTGCGCGACCAGTTGGCCGAGCGCGCTGACCTGGTCGACATGGAGGGCTATGCCGTGGCATACGCCTGCGATGCTCTGGGCGTCCCGGTGCACCTGATCAAGCACGTCTCGGACAGCGCCGACGCCGACGCGATGGACTGGCCAGACCTGGTCGATGCGAGCGCACAGGTCCTCGGCGCCTACCTGGCAGACCTGGTCGCACAGAGCTGAGCCTGGCCGACCTGGTCGCGACGCCCTGAGCCTGTGGCCCGGTGGGCTCAGCGAACCTCGCTGCCCTTCGGGGTCTCGGGGATGGCGTGATCGACGAGGGTCGCGGCGATGGCCTTGGCGGTGGGGAACGAGTCCTGACTGAGGACGCGGGTGCGCACCGAGGCACCGTCCATGAGAAGCGCCAGCTGTTCGCCGAGCTGCTCGGGATCGGTGGCGCCGGCCTCCCGAGCGGTCTCGGTGAATCTCTCGGCGATGGCGATCTTGTGCTCACGGGCAGTCTGGGAGGCGGGGTGCTCGGGGTCGTGGAGCTCGACGGCCGCGGCCAGGAAGGGGCACAGGGGCAGGTTCGCAGGCATGTCGAAGGCCGCCAGGAGTCGCTCGCGGGGCGTGAGGTCGTCGCAGTCAAACACGCCGGGGATGAGGTCGGGGTCAAACCTTCGCAGGTGCTCGGCGACGATCTCGTCCTTGCCACGGAAGTGCTGATAGATCGTGCGCTTGGACACCTGAGCCACCGCACCGAGCTGGTCCATGCCGGTGCGGTGGATGCCCTGCTCACGGAACAGCTGCTCCGAGGCGCTGAGGATGCGCTCGCGCGCACCCCTGCCGCGACGTTGGCCCAGGGGGCCCTTCTCCAACTCGGTCATGCCTTGAGTATACAACTCGGTTTACCTAGGCCTTGCGCGACGACCACCGGCAGGCGTACGTTAGGTAAACGATTCGGTGTCGATAGCGAGTCTGCGTCCCTCCGGATCAGCACCACCGGCTGAAATCCCTCGGCCGCACCGATCAGAGGAGAGCACGTCATGAGCACCATCACCATCATCGGCACGGGCAACATGGCCCGCACCATCGACACGCTTGCGGTCAACGGTGGCACCGATGTCGAGATCATGGGCCGCGATCAGGCCAAGGCTAAGGCCCTGGCGCAGGCCATGGGAGACCGCGCGACGCCGGGCACGTGGGGCGCCGCCCCGGCCGGGGACATCGTCATCGCGGCCCTGCTCTACCAGAGCATCGTCCCGGTCGTCACCGAGTTCGGCGAGTCCCTCGCGGGCAAGACCATCGTCGACATCACCAACCCGTTCAACGCCACCGGCACCGGACTGGCGGTGCCGCACACCACGTCAGTCGCCCAGCAGGTGGCCGAGGCCGCGCCGGCGGACGCCCACGTCGTCAAGGGGTTCAACACCCTCTTCAGCCATGTCCTGGGCAGCGGCCGTCCGGTGGATGTCTTCCTGGCCGGCGACGACGCGAGCGCCAAGGCGAGCGTGTCGGCGCTGGTCGAGAGCCTCGGACTGCGCCCCCGCGACACCGGTGACCTGAGCATGGCGCACTGGGTCGAGGGCGCGGGCCTGTTGACGATGGGTCTGGCCCGTTCCTCCGGAAGCTTCGACGTCTCCCTCGGCGTCAACGAACTCGCGAAGGCGTCATGATGACCTCCGCCGCCCCAGGCCTCACCCGTGCAGGCGTCGACCCGGCAGTCACCCTGCCCGCCGGGCGCGCCAGCGTCCGGCGATGGGCGTGGGCCGGCCTGGCCGCGCAGGTGGCCTTCGTCGCCGGCTTCCTGATCGCCGCCTCGTGGCAGGGACCGGGCTACAGCCCCCTCGCCCACAGCATCAGCGACATGTATGCCGACACCGCACCAGGCGGACTCTTCCTGGTGGTGCTCCTGTCACTGTGCGGCGCCGCCACGATCGGCTTCGCACTGCGCTCGGTATGGCCGTCCCTGCGGGCCGCCGGGTGGCGGGCCCTGACCGGATCGGTCCTGCTGGCCCTGTCCATCGTCGGACTCGGAGACCTGCTCTCCCCCGTTGAGCGGCTGGCCTGCCGGATCGCCGACCCGGGCTGCACGCCCGTCGGGCAGCTGTCCACCACCGGCGGGAAGCTCGACAACATCATCAGCTCGATCGGCCTGCTGGTGCTTGTGCTCGCCTTCTTCTTCCTGGCCTCAGCGATGCGGCGCATCGATGCCTGGCAGCGGTGGACGGCCCCGATGCGCTGGGTCGGCGCCCTGACCATCGTCTTCACGGTGGCCACCGTGCTGACCCAGGAGGCGGGCTACACCGGCCTGTTCGAGCGCCTGGTCGCCGTCACCGGCGCCGCGATGCTCGCCGTGCTCGCCGCTGGGATCCTCCGACAGGACCGCGCGGTCCAGCCCACCACAGGAGGCCGTCATGACGACCTCACCGACTGAGACCGCGAGCGCCACCCGCCCCGGCGTGGTCACGGCGGCGGCCGTCCTGGCGTTCCTCTGGGGAGGGCTGACGATCGTCTCGTCCCTGCTCAGCATGGCCGCCAGCAGCCTGCTGGGGACGCAGTCAGCTTCTCAGCGACTGCTCCGCTCAGGCCTCGGCGGTGCCCGGGCCGTCGTCCAGGAACTCTCGCAGGATCTCCACGAGCACCCTGGGCTGGTCAACATTCACCTGGTGACCGGCACCGGGGACCTCCCGCAGCTGCGCACCGGAGATGCCTGAGGCGAGCGCCTGAGCGGCCGGCTTGTTGGCCTTGTCCTTCTCCCCCACCAGCACCAGGGTCGGCGCCGTGATCCTGGGCAGCGCGTCGGTCAGGTCCACCTCGCGCACGATGTCCAGGGTCCGCAGCAACCGCTCCTTGGAGACGCTCGAGTCGGCCAGGCGCGAGGCCGGCATCATCTTGAGCATCTGCAGCTGCAGCTTCATCAGGGCCCGCGGCGGGCGCACCATGCCGGCGATGAGCACCAGCCGTCGCACGCGTTCCGGGAAGTCCGCCGCCAGGCGGGTGGCGACCACGGCCCCGTAGGACAGCCCGCACAGGTCAACCGCCTGCATCCCCTCGAGCATCAGGTCGGTGTCGAGCTTGGCGGCAGCATCGGCCACCGGCACCGCCTGCTTCTCGGTCGGCTTCAGTCCCGGCACCCACGGGGTCAACAGTCGCCGACTCCCATAGAGCGGCACCACCACGTCCTCCCACGCCATCGGCGCCTGGCCGAGTCCGTGCAGCAGGACGAGGGGGGTCGGGTCCTTCGGTGTGTTCACGCCACGAGCGTATGCCGTCGTGCGTCGCGGACATGATTGGCTGGAGCCATGACCGAACTCACTGACCAGGACCGGGTTCACCTGCGCCGTTGCCTCGACCTGGCCCAGGAGGCGCTGGAGGCCGGCGACGAGCCGTTCGGCTCGGTGCTGGTCGACGCCCACGGCCAGGAGAGGTATGCCGACCGCAACCGTGTCGCCGGCGGCGACCGCACCCGTCATCCCGAGTTCGAGATCGCGCGGTGGGCGGCCGACCACCTCTCCCCCGAGGAGCGTGCGCAGGCGACGGTCTATACCTCCGGGGAGCACTGTCCGATGTGCTCCGCGGCGCACGCCTGGGTCGGGCTGGGGCGGATCGTCTTTGCCGCGAGCAGCGACCAGTTGCGGACCTGGCGGCAGGAGTGGGGCATCCCTGCGGGACCTGTTCTGCCACTGCCGGTGAACGACGTCGCTCCGGGGATCGAGGTGGCCGGGCCCGACCCGGAGCTCAGCGAGGCAGTCCGCCTGCTGCAGGCCCGGCGGCACGGGATCGCACCGACCGGTTGAGCTAGGCCCCGACACAGATGAGGTGGTGACGCACCAGGCGCCACCACCTCATCGGCAGGGGTATGTCGGGATCGCGAGTCAGGCGGCAGCCGTTTCGCGAGCCGCGGCGTTGATCTGGTCGAACAGACCGCGCACGGCGTCCTCAGGAGCAGCCTGCAGGATCTCTCCCTCGGGGGTGAGGTCCTCACCGAACTTCAGGCCCGGGCCGTCGAGGCGCACGGCCTGGACGCGGTCGAGCACCTCACCGAACTGCTTGACGGACCCGGCGGCGGCACCCCAGCCATAGCCGACGACCCCGATCGGCAGACCGTTCCACTCGGCGTGGAGGGTGTCGATCGCGTTCTTCACGACCGCCGGGTAACCGGCGTTGTACTCGGGCAGGGCCACGATGAGTCCGTCATACTGACGCACGCGCTCGGACCAGGCGACGGTGGTGGGCTGGGTGTAGTTGCCGGCGGAAGGGAGCTCGGGCTCGGCCAGGAAGGGCAGGTCAACCTCGGCCAGGTCGATGATGTCGACCTCGTTGCCATAGGGCGCCAGCTCGCTGATCCACTGGGCGACCTTGGGGCCGATCCGGGTCGGACGCGACGAGCTGACGATGATGCCGATCGTAAATGAAGTCATGCATCCTTCAATAGATGTCGGGTCAAGCATGTTCCGGTCCGGCCCCAGAGTGGGCGGCGTCACACGCCTCAGTCGTGGGCCAGCAGGTCGACCGCACGCTGGAACAGCCACGGCTGCCGGTGGGCTGCCCCCAGGACCACCCGACGCCCAGGGGAGGTGCGGGTGGCTGCCAGCAGCCCCGCCGTCAGCGCACCGCTGCGTCGGCTCACCCGCGCGGCGGCCCGAGGATAGTCCTGCGGGCGTCCCTTCCCCAGGGCCGCAACGGCCTCCCGCGCCTGGGCCAGACCGACCGCCAGGCCTTCACCGGTGAGTGCGTCCACGTAGCCGCCGGCGTCGCCCACCAACAGGACCCGCCCGGCCCGGCGCGAGCGGACCCGTTGTCGCAGCGGCCCGGCACCCATCACCTCGCTCGCCGGCTCGACGCACGCCAGCCGCCCTGCCAGGGCGGGGAAGTCTGCCAGCCGCTCCTGCCAGCTCCCACGGCGGGTGCCGAGCAGCGCCACCCCCACCTCCCCCTCGCCGACCGGGGTGACGTAGGCCTCGCTGGTCGGCGACCAGTGCACCTCGACCAGGTCGGTCCACGGCGCGATGCGGAAGTGCCGTCGCAGTCCGTAACGGCGGACCCCGCGTCGCTCCACCTCGAGGTCGAGCAGCCGGCGCGTCGGCGAGTGCAGCCCGTCGGCGGCCACCACGAAGCGGGCGCGGACCACCCTGGGCGCACTGCCGCGCGGTCCCCCGACCTCGACATCGACCCCCGACTCGTCCTGGGACAGCCCGGTCATGGCCGAGGGCAGGATCGCAATGCCCGCCCGCCCGACAGCCTCCGCCAGCGCGGTGTGCAGCTCGGTGCGTCTCACCCCGCGTCCCGAGCCACCGCGGAACCGGGCCTCGACGGACCGCTGCCCGTCGACATACCGGATGCCAGCGAAGGGATGCCCTCCGACGTCCACGCCGAGCGCCGTCAGCGCGCCGACGGCGCCGGGCATCAGGCCCTCGCCGCAGGCCTTGTCGAGCGGGGTGGTGCGCGGCTCGAGCACGACGGGCACCAGGCCGGCCCGCGCGGCGAGCAGCGCGGTCGCCAGGCCGACCGGTCCGCCGCCGATGACGACCAGGTCGGGCGTCACGTCAACCCCTGGCCTGGGCGACGGTGTCGAGCGCAGCGTCCTCGGTGCGGATGCGCACGGTCAGCAGCCACGCGTTGAGCGCCGTGAACGCCACCGCGGTCAGCCAGGAGGTGTGCACCAGGGGCAGTGCGATGCCCTCGGCCACGACTGCCACATAGTTCGGGTGGCGCAGCCACCGGTAGGGGCCGCGGCGGACCAGCGCCAGCCCGGGCACGACGATGACCCGCGTGTTCCACTGCCGACCCAGCGTCGCGATGCACCACCACCGCAGGGCCTGGGCCAGCACGACCACGGCGAGCATCGGCCAGCCCAGCCATGGCAGGAACTCCCGGTCCAGCAGCCACGCCTCGGCCAGGCACGCCACCAGCAGCGCCGAGTGCAGGGCGACCATGGGCGGATAGTGGCCGCGTCCGAACTCGACCCCGCCCCGGGCGAGCGCCCAGGCGGCGTGCCGCTTCGACAGGACCAGCTCTGCGAGACGTTCGAGGACGACCAGGCCCAGCAGCACGGCATACCAGGTCAGCGACGTCACCGGGCCTCCCCCGGCGCGGTCAGCAGCACGGTCTCCAGGCAGAACCCGGGGCCCATCGCCAGCAGCACGCCGGGACTGCCTGGCTCCGGGGGCGCGTCCCGCAGCGTGTCGGCGAGCACGTGCAGCACGGAGGCCGAGGACAGGTTGCCGATCCGGGCCAGCGACCGCCAGGTCACGCCGAGGGCCTCGGCTGGCACCTCCAGCGCCTCGGCCATCGCGTCCAGCACCTTGGGCCCACCGGGGTGGGCGACCCACCAGCCGACCCGCGCGCGGTCCAGACCGTATGCCGACAGGAACCCGTCCACGTCGCCCCTCACCTGGGTGCGGACCAGGTCGGGCACCTCCGCGCCGAGCACGATGCGCAGACCGGTGGCACCGACGTCCCAGCCCATCGCCCGCTCGGTGCCGGGATAGAGGCGACTCCGGCTGGCGACCACCTGGACCCCGTGCGGGGCCAGCCGCTGGGCCGCCCGGTCGCCCACCAGCACGACCGCCGCGGCGCCGTCGCCGAAGAGACCGCTGGCCACGAGGTTGGCGGTGGACGTGTCGTCGCGCTGCAGGGTCAGGCTGCACAGCTCCACGGCGAGCAGGACCGCAACGCCGTCCGGGTGGCCGGCCAGCCACTCGTGCACCCGGCCTATCCCTGCCGCGCCGCCGACGCAGCCCAGCCCGACGATCGGGATGCGTCTCAGGTCCGCGCGTAGCGGCAGCCGGGCCATCAGCCGGGCGTCGAGGGAGGGCACGGCCAGGCCGGTGATGGTGGTGGAGACCAGCAGGTCGACATCCTGTGGGGTCAGCCCGGCGGCGTCGAGGGCCTCCTGCACGGCACGGGCGCCCAGATCGGTCGCGGCCTGGACGAAGATGCCGTTGGAGCGACCGAAGTCGGACGTCGCCTCGGTGTAGTCCTCGATCGGCAGCACCAGGTGCCGGTGCTGGACCCCAGCGTTCCGGTGCACCTGCTGCAGCAGCGTGCGGTGCTCAGGCGGCATCCCGACCAGGTCCGCCAACGCCGCGGTCAGGTCCTCCTGGGCATAGCGGTGGTCGGGGAGGACTCCCCGCACGGCCGCGATCACAGACATGTCCGCGAGCCTACGGACTGCAGGCCTCGCGTGCGCCGTCACAGCGCAGGGCACGCGCCGCCCGGCCGGCGGGCCCGTCGGACCCTAGGCTCGGTGGCGTGAGCACCATCGGCACGGCGCGCGGCCTGGTGCTGGCGTGCCATCCGCTGCCCACCGTGGCGGTCACCGTGCTCGCGCTGCTGCTCGCCCTCGGCGCAGGCAGCCCGAGCCAGGTCGCGGTGCTCGTGGCGGCTGTGCTCTGCGGGCAGCTCGTCATCGGCTGGCACAACGACCTGGTCGACAGCGCGCGGGACCGGGCCGCGGGCCGGACGGACAAGCCGATCGCGCGCGGTGAGATCTCACCGCGCAGTGTCCGTCTCGCCCTCGTCGTGGCCCTGTCCCTGACCGTGCTGCTGTCCTGGGCCACCAACAGCTGGACCGGGCTGGTGCTCCACGTGGGGCTGGTGGTCGGCTCGGGCCTGGCCTACAACGCCGGCCTCAAGGCCACCGCCTGGTCCTGGGTGCCCTATGCCGTGGCGTTCGGCACCCTGCCCGCCTTCGTCTGGCTCTCGGTCGGCCGGGCGGTGCCGTGGTGGGCGGTCGCGGTGGGTGCCCTGCTGGGCGTGGGCGCACACCTGCTCAACGTCCTGCCGGACCTGGGGGACGACGTGCGCGCCGGCATACGCGGCTTCCCACACCGCATCGGCGGCCGCGCATCACGCGTGGTGGCCCCCCTGCTGCTGCTGGCGGGGACTGTCCTGCTCGCGCTCGCTCCGGAGGGCGGGACGTCTGTGTGGGGTTGGGCATCCGTGGTCGCTGCGGGGCTGCTGGCCGTCGTGGCGTGGGCAGCTCGGGGCAAGGCCCCCTTCCTGGCGGCGATCGGCATCGCGCTACTCAACGTGGTCTCGCTGTCACTGCGCGGCTGAACCCGATGCGGACAACGAGCCGGGCAGACCGCTGCCGGACCTGAGAAGATCGCTGCCGGACGTTAGAAGATCGGCCACAGGATCGCGGCGAGGGCGAAGATGCTCAGCCCGAGCGTGGTCTCCAGGACGGTCCAGGTCTTCAACGTCGTGCGCACGTCCATCCCAAAGAACCGGCTGACCAGCCAGAACCCCGAGTCATTCACGTGCGAGAGCACGGTCGATCCGGCTGCCACCGCAAAGACCAGCAGCGCAATCCGGGCGTCGCCGAGGCCTTCGGCCGCGACCTGGGGCGCGATCAGTCCGGCCGTGGTGGTGATCGCCACCGTGGCCGAGCCCTGCGCCACCCGCAGCGCGGTGGCGATCAGGAAGGCCTGCGCCAGCAGCGGGAGCCCGAGGGAGCCGAGCTCTTCGGTCAGGGCCTTGCCGATGCCGCTGGCTCGCAACACACCGCCGAACATGCCACCGGCGCCGGTGATGAGGATGATGGCGGCGATCGAGCCGAGCGCATCATCAAACAGGTTGCTGGCCGAGGCGATGCTGAACCGGTTCGGGGCCAGCGTGAACAGCGCGACCAGGACGGTGATCAACAGCGCGATGGGGGTCTGCCCGATCAGCTGCAGGACGTCGGCCCAGACTGCGTCGTCGGAGATGGCGCCCGAGGTCCTCAGGGTTCCGATGCCGGTGTTCAGCGCGATCAGGACAAAGGGCAGCAGGAGCAGCAGGAGCACCTGTGCGAAGGAGGGCGCTCGCACCGCGACCCGGGTGTCGCCTCCCTCCCCCGCACCAGTCTCGCCACCGGGCCCGGCCTCCACGCCGAGGCCCTCGTTCTGCTTGCCGAAGGCGATGTCAGGGATCGAGACGTTGAAGCGCCGACCCAGCGCCGTGCCGACAAGATAGGCGCCGCTGAACCAGCCCACGACAGCCACGGGTATGCCGATGATCAGGGTGAGCCCGATGCTGCCATCCATCAGGTCCGCTGCAGCCACCGGCCCGGGGTGCGGGGGCACGACGGCGTGCATCGCGGCGAAGGCACCAGCCGTGGGCAGGCCGTAGGTCAGGATCGATCCTCCGAAGCGCCGGGCGACGGTGAAGATGATCGGCAGGAAGACCACCAGACCGGCGTCGAAGAAGATCGGAAAGCCAAAGATCAGCGCGGCGACTCCGAGCGCGAGGGGTGCCCGCTTCTCACCGAATCTGTTGATCAGGGTGTCGGCGAGCACCTGAGCACCGCCCGTGTACTCCAGCAGCCTGCCGAGCATGACGCCGAAGGCCACCAGGAGCGCGACCGAGCCGAGGGTGCTGCTGAAGCCGCCCATGAGTGCGTCGGGCACGCTCGTCAGCGGGATCCCCGCCGCCACGGCCGTCAGCACGCTCACCAGCACCAGCGCGACGAACGCATGGAGCTTGACCTTCATGATCAAGAACAGCAGCAGCACCACCGCGACCGCTGCGATGATCAGCAGGATCCCTGCGCTGTGGACCGGCTCCATTGCCTCCATGACGATCTCCTCGCTACAGCCACCACCGGTGGGCGTTTTATCACCCTAGGGGCAGCCACACGGCAGTGGCGAGTTCAACAACCACCGGTCGGATTCGTCACACCAGGTCTCTGGGGATGGTGACGTCCTGAGAAGCACGATGAGACCTGTCTCACACTGCGTGTTTTGCGCCGGCCGACGCAGCGAGCCGGGCGGACCGTCGCGTTCGCCGGATATTTTCCGGTCGCGACGCCACCCCACCGGACACCCTCTCTGACCTGCGGTTTTATGATCTGTGCCGCCGGGAATCTCCTCCATACTCGATCCATGCCGCTGCAGATCGGGATCTTCGGACGGGGCCGCCTGGGCTCCGCGATCGCCGCTGCCGCCGAGCAGACCGACGACCTTCACGTCGCCTGGCTGGTCGGGCAGGAAGCGCCTCAGGACCTCTCCCCCGTCGACGTCGCCGTCGAGGTCAGCCACGCCGACGCCGTGGCCGACCGCATCCGTTGGGCACACCGCAATGGCACCGACCTGGTCATCGGCACGACCGGCTGGACCACCCACGAGTTCGACGCGAGCGACGCCCTGGGGAGCGGCGGGGAGAGCCCAGCGATCGGCATACTGACCGCCCCGAACTTCTCCCTCACCGTCGCGCTGATGCGCCGGATCAGCCTCGCCCTCGGCGGCTATGCCGCCCGCACCGGCGCCGACCTCGCCGTCAGCGAGATCCACCACACCCGCAAGGTCGATGCCCCCAGCGGCACCGCGCTACTGCTGCGCGACACCCTCGCCGCGGGAGCGGGGCGCGAGGCGGAGAGCGTGCAGACCGCCAGCCTGCGCCTCGGGGAGGTCGTCGGGCGCCATGACGTGCACCTGACCAGTGCCGCCGAGTCGATCACGCTCACGCACGAGGCGCACAGCCGGGAGGTCTTCGCCCTCGGTGCCCTCACCGCGATCCGGTGGATCCACGGACGTCGCGGCAGCTTCACCTTCGACGACCTCGCTGCCGAGGTCCTCGATCCCCTGTTCCGATCTCACCCACACCGATAAACACACCCACACCCACACAGAAGGAGGAACCATGAGCGGTGCACAGTTCACCGGCCTCGGCGTGGCACTGGCCACCCCGTTCACCACAGGGACGGAGGGGGCGGCCAAGCCGGCCAGCGGCGGAGGTTCCTCCCGCAAGCGACCGGCCGTGGACCTCGCGGCCTACCGGACCCTGGTCCAGCACGTCGTCGCCGGCGGCGCTGACTTCCTGGTGGTCCTGGGGTCCACCGGGGAGGCCGCGACCGTGGACGAGTCCGAGCGCGCGGACCTGATCGCCACTGCGCGCGAGGCGGCACCGGGCGTCCCGATCGTGGTGGGCACCGGGCACAACAACACGGAGTATGCCGTCGAACTGTCCCGCGCCGCCGTCGCCGGCGGTGCGGACGGACTGCTCGTGGTCAGCCCCTACTACAACAAGCCACAGCCCGCCGGGATCGTCGCCCACTTCCGGGCGATCACCGAGGAGCTGCCCGGTGTGCCGATCATTGCCTACAACGTGCCGGGGCGCACGGGCTCGAACCTGACCCCCGAGACGCTGCGCGAGCTGTGGGCGATCCCGGAGGTCGTGGCGGTCAAGGAGTCCTCCGGTGACCTGCGCCAGATGGTGCGGATCTGTCAGGAGGCCCCGGCAGGCAAGACCGTCCTCGCGGGCGACGACGACCTGGCGCTGCCCGCGATCGCGGTCGGCGCAACCGGCCTGGTCTCGGTGTGCGGCAATGTCGCCCCCGCCGAGACGGCAGAGCTGGTCCGCGCGGCGATGGTCGGGGACCTCGTCCGGGCCCGCGAGTTCAACGCCGAGCTGGCGCCGCTGATGGCGGCCCTGTTTGCCGAAACCAACCCGGTGCCGCTCAAGGCCGCGCTCGCCTGCCTCGGCCTGGCCACCGGCATGGTCCGCCTGCCGCTCGTGCCGGCCGCCCCCGACACCTGGGCACGGATCCAGTCGGCGCTGTCCGCGCTCGCCCTGACGCCACACCACGCGCTCGGTGGAGTGGATTCCCGCACCACCGCACGTCCGGTCGTCAGGGAAGCGGTGGCCTCATGACCGCCAACACCCTCGCCCCCAACACTGCGCTGCGCGAGTACGTCACGCGGCCCGTCGCCGAGCTGCGGGAGGACCCCACTGCGCCGGAGCGCATCGGGGAGTTCCTCGACGCGCTGGAGTCCGGCACGGTCCGCGCGGCAGAGCGGAGCACCGACGGCACCTGGCACGCCAACGCCTGGGTGAAGTCCGGCATCCTGGCGGCCTTCGCACTCAGCGAGACCGTCGCCGTGCCCGGCTGGCCGGGCGGCGCCGTCGACAAGTCGCTGGTCCCGCCGCGACAGATCGAGCCGGTTGACGGCATACGCCTCGTGCCGGGTGGCACCTCGGTGCGCCGTGGTGCCGGGCTTGCCGCGGGCACCGTGGTGATGCCGCCCAGCTATCTCAACACCGGCGCCTGGGTCGGCACAGGCTCGATGGTCGACAGCCACGTCCTGGTCGGCTCCTGCGCCCAGGTCGGTGAGCGCGTGCACCTGTCCACCGCCGTGCAGCTCGGCGGGGTCCTCGAGCCCATCGGCGCCACCCCGGTGGTCGTCGAGGATGACGTCTTCATCGGCGCACAGTGCGGCCTCTACGAGGGTGTCGTCGTGCGCGAGCGTGCGGTGCTGGCCCCCGGGGTGACGCTGACCTCGCGCACCGTGATCTTCGACCTGGTCAACGGCCGCGAGGTGCGCGGTGAGGTCCCGGCCGGTGCGGTCGTCGTGCCCGGCGCGCGTCCCGCCCGCGGGGACTATGCCGCGTCGCTGGGGATCTCGCTGTATGCCCCCGTGATCGTGAAGTATCGCGACGGCTCCACCGACGCCTCGACCGTCCTCGAGGAGGCCCTGCGATGAGCACGGCAACCCGTGTCACCTCCCTGTCACCGAGCCTGATCCGGGCGATGTCCGTCGGCGCCCCGCCGGAGTCGATCGACCTCGGCCTCGGTGTCCCCGGCTGGGCGCTTCCCGAGCCCGCCCGGGCCGCCCTGGCGCAGTGCGCGGCACGTGACGAGCCGCTCGGATATGGTCCCAACGGCGGTGTGCCCGAGCTGGTCTCGGCGATCGGTGACTACCACCTGCTGGACGACGACGCGGCTGATCAGGTGATGGTCACCGCGGGCAGCCAGGCGGCGCTGACCGCGCTATTCCTGGCACACGTCTCTCCTGGCCAGCTGGTGCTGGTGCCCGACCCGGGCTTCCCGGCCTACGCCACGCTGGCCCGGCTCGCTGGTGGCATCCCGGTCCCCTACGCCCTGGGTCAGCACGGCAACCTCGACACCCAGACCTTCCTGAGCACCCTCCAGGGCGACGTGGCCCTGGCGGTGATCAACCACCCCGGCAACCCGACCGGTGGGGGTGCGTCACTGCCCGCGCTGGCAGCGGTCGCCGCAGCCTGCCGGGCGGCAGGTGCCCTGCTGGTCTCGGACGAGGTCTACCGTGACGTCCACCTCGGCGCCCGGCCAGCCTCGCTGCGCGACGTCACGAGCACCGGCGTCGTGGTCTCATCAGTGAGCAAGGGCTGGGCAGCGCCCGGCCTGCGCGTCGGCTGGGTCGTCGGAGACCCGACCGTGCTGGCGCCCGCCCGGCTGGTGCACAACGCCATGACCACCAGTGCCGCCCGACCGAGCCAGCTGGCGGCGACCGCGCTGCTGCGCAACTCGGCGGAGGTGCTCCGACAGACCCGGCGTGAGCTGATCCAGCGCTGGTCCATCGCACAGACAGGCCCGGCCGCCGTGCGCCCGGTGGCCACCCCGGCCGGCGGGTTCTATGCGTGGATCCCGGTGCCGCAGTGGGCGATCGGTGACACCCTCGGGTTCTGCCGACGGGTGCGTGACGAGGGTCGGGTGATCGTCGTGCCGGGCACGGCCTTCGGCTCCCGTGGCGAGGGTTTTGTGCGGGTCTCCTGTGGCGGCGACCCGAGATTGCTGGGCCAGGGATTGGCGCGGATGGCGCCCTTCTGGGAGGAGCCGTGAGCACTGCGACCACCACCGATGGGCGGCTGTTCGCGCTGTCCGACGCGGCCGCACTGCTGGCCGCAGACAGTGTGGACACCCCGTGCTTCGCCTACCGCATCGACCTGGCCCGGGAGCGTTTCCTGGACCTGCGGGCCGCGTTGCCGCGACGGGTGAACCTGGCCTATGCCGTGAAGTCCAACCCCGGCCCGCCGCTGCTGGCCGAGCTGGCCCGCTGGGGCGCGTGGTTTGACTGCGCCTCGGCGGGCGAGGTCGCGGCCGTCGGCACCGCCCGTCACGCGGTCGGAGCTCATCCCGCCGGGCCCAGCGCCGTGCCCGGCCGGATGGTCTTTGCCGGGCCTGCCAAGTCCGAGGCAGACCTGCGGGCCGCCCTCGCTGCGGGCGCCCGGATCCAGGTCGATGGCATCGAGGACGTGCAGCGACTGGCTGCCTGGCACCACGGCCCGGAGCCGCTGGCCATCAACGTGCGGGTCCACCCTCTCGAGGGTGTGAGCGAGACCGCCTCGATCATCGGCGGGTCCGGCCCGTCAGCCTTCGGGGTGGACGAGGAGGAGCTGCCGCAGTTCGTCGGCGCCTGTGCCGAGTACCCCACCGTGCGGTTGAGTGGCCTGCAGGTCTTCTCGGCGAGCAACGAGCTCGACGCGGCTGCCCTGCTGGCCAACCACCGCACCGCACTGGGCATCGGCGAGCGCCTGCAGTCCCTCCTGGGCCATGACCTCGACCTGATCGATCTCGGGGGCGGTCTGGGCATCCCGTATGCCGACGACTCCCCCGAGCTGGACATCCGCGCCCTGGGCGCTGGGCTCGCCGAGCTGCTCGCTGCCAACGCGTGGTTCACCGGCGAGGTCGTGCTCGAGCCGGGGCGCTGGCTGTCCGGTCCGACCGGTGTCTACCTCACCCGTGTGGTCCGGGTGAAGCGGAGCCGCGGCACCACCTTCGCGATCCTGCAGGGCGGCATCAACCATCTGTTGCGGCCGCTGATGACCGGCCAGTCCTTCCCGGTGCGGTCAGTCCCGGACCGGCGCGGGCTGACGGTGACCGACAGCGGAAGCGAGGATGGGGCGGCCGGGGAACTCACGGCATACACCCTGGCGGGGCCGCTGTGCACCTCGCTGGACCGGATCGGCACCGCCGAGCTCGGCCCGCTGGAGCCCGGTGACCTGCTGATGTTCGGTCAGGCAGGGGCCTATGGCTTCACCCAGGCGATGACGAACTTCCTGAGTCATCCAGTGCCCGAGCAGTTGTGGCTGGACGGTTCATCCGCCTGATCCGGCGCTCGATGCCGGGGTCAGCCGCCGAAGCTCAGCCGCAAAGACTCAGCGCGCGCCTCGAGGTAGCGCACCTTCATCGCCATGCTGTCGGCGGCGGGGGACGCGTGGTTCTGCCGGGCCGGGCGACGCTCAGCGCGCGCGGGGGTGCTGGCATCGATGGTCTGGATGTTGCGTAGTTTTGTCATGGCTCAAGTGTCTCTGACCTCGACTCATACGTCCAATGAGCGCAACGCATCAAACATATGCGTTATGGTTATGTGTTATGGATACGAGAGACCTCCGCTGGTTCCAGCAGGTGGCCGACGGCATCACCGTGACCGAGTTGGGCGAGGTGGAGGGCACCACCCAGCCGGGGGTGTCCCGGGCGCTGGCGCGACTGGATCGGGAGGTCGGCACTCCCCTCCTGCACCGCTCCGGACGCACCCTTCGCATGACGCATGCCGGGGCGGCCTTCAAGCGTCACGTGGACAGGCTGCTGCACGAACTCGATGACGGGCTGGCCGCCGTTCATCAGCTGGTCGACCCCGAGACCGGCACGGTCACGCTGGCCTTCCACTCCTCGCTTGGCACCTGGCTCGTGCCGGATCTGGTGAGCAGCTTTCGCGTCGACCACCCAGAGGTGCGTTTCCTGCTGCGCCCGCAGGAGGAGGCGGCAACCACCACCATCGGACCCCGCAGCGGCATCGATCTGGAACTGTCCACCGTGCGGCCCCGCCCCGGGTCGCACCGCTGGGCACGGCTGGTCACGGAGCCGCTGTCCCTGGCCGTGCCTGCAGGGCACCGCCTGGACGACCGTGACGAGCCGCTCGACCTGATCGAGGCCGCGGACGAGCCGTTTGTGCTGTTCTGGCCGGGCTCGGCGCTGCGCGAGCGGACCGACGAGCTGGCTGCCCGTGCGGGCTTCACGCCGCAGTTGGCGTTCGCGTGCGAGGACCTCACCACCGCGCGGGCTTTCGTCGCTGCCGGACTCGGCGTCTCCATCCTTCCGCCACCGTCGGCCTCCGGGGCCGGCGCATCCCCTGCCCGGGTCCGCTACCTCCCCCTCACGGACCGGCTCGCTGTCCGCGAAATTGGCCTGGCCTGGTCCGACGAGCGCCAGATGCTGCCCGCCGCGCGGCTGTTCCACCAGCACGTGCTCGACCGGGCCCACACGGAGGCGCCCGGCACCCGTCGCCGGGACTGAGGACACCGTTCACCCCGCGCGCCGCCGGGCTGTCCCCAGGCGGTGCCTGACGGAGACGGGTGGCTGAGTCATCCTGTGACTCAGCCACCCGTGCCCAACACGTGCAGCTCGGCCCGTCACCTCAGTGCCGACCGCACGTGTTCAGGGTCAGGGCGTGACCGGACCCTGCGCGGGCCATGGCGTGACCAGCCCGCCGTCTGTCTGGTAGCCGACGAAGGGCACGTGCGGGATCTGGTCGTGCCAGATCAGTGGGTCGGTGCCCCAGGTGCTGCCCGTGGCCAGGCCCTCCAGCAGGGCGACGGTGCCGCGCACATTCTGCTCGATCGCCTTGCCACGCGACTTCTGTCCGATGCTGCCGCCGTAGGTCTCGAAGAAGACCATCGGGTGGGAGTGACCGGTCGGGTTCATGTCCTGCCAGTTCAGGCCGATCATGACCGCCGAGGCCACACCGCCTCGGATGTCAATCTCGTAGAAGTTGCCGCCGCCGCCGACGCTGTAGCGGTCGATGTTGACGAAACCGTAGCCCTGGAGCGCGGAGTAGACCTGGCCCTGCATCTGCCGCGTCTGCACGTCATACAGTCCGCCCTTGACGCCCGGCAGGGTCGGCCCGCTGGGAGCCAGCGAGATGCCGAGGGACATGGTGATCGGCTCGCCGTCGTCGGCATACTTCAGACCCTGGTGGTGGATGTCGAGGCCGTAGTCGGGCTTGACCTGGTTCCAGTAGGTGTACCAGGCGATCGACTCCTTGGCCTGGAAAGCATTTGGCGCCCAGTCGCGGTTCAGGTCGATCCGCCTCCCGGATCCGTCCTGGAGGACGGTGTGCCGGATGTAGAGCTCGCTTCCGTCCGGGTTGTACATGGGGATGACGTGCAGCGTCAGCTCGTCGCGGATGCGGCGGAAGGTGGGGTTTCCGTTGGACCCGACCGACTTCAGGACGTCCAGCATGGTGTCGGTGCCATAGGGCTCGTTCCCGTGGATCCGGCCCTGGAGCCAGACGTGGGTGTCGCCGGTGCCGACCGTGGCGACATAGAGGTCGCGCCCCGCCTCGGAGACACCGGGGCTGATGCCCAGCTCGCGCAGGGTGGTGACCTGGACCGCGCCCTTCGAGGTGCGCTCGATCTTTTCCAGCGCCTTGATCATGTCGGCGTAGGTCAGCAGTGCATCGCGTGGCGGAAACGGCCCCGGCTCCGGGAAGGAGCCATCGGCCAGGGCGGGCTGGACCGCCGCGAGTGTCGCCAGCGCCAGTCCGCCGGCGAGCAGGTTGCGGCGACTGATGCTGCTATACGGGTGGGGCATGGTTTCTCCGCATCGTCTTTGATGGTGTGATCTGCCTCCCCCGAGTGAGGCCGAGCCTAAAGTGTGGTGCCCTGTCAGGCAGGGATTTTCACGCGCGATGTATGCCGTGTCGTCGGCCGACCTCAGCCCATCTCTTCGAGCATCCCGCGCATCCGGGTGATCTCGATGCGCTGGTCGGACTCCACGTGCCGGGCCAGATCGCCGATCTGCACCTCCTGGCCACCCTCGGCGGCCCAGAGGTCCTCGACCATCGTGATGGCTCCCTCGTGGTGCATGATCATGTACTCGAGGAACAGCCGGGAGAACTCGTCACCGGTCGCGGCCTCCAGTTCAGCGAGCTGCGCGTCCGTGAGCATGCCGGGCATCAGGTCACCCTGCCCATGATTCGCGTGGCCGCCCCCTGACTCGAGGTCGAAGACCGGCTCCCCGCGGTCCCGCAGCCAGGCCTGCATCTGATCCATCTCGTCCTCCTGGCTGACGGCCATCCGCTCGGCAAGCAGATGGACCGACTCGTCATCGGTGCGCTCCTCGACGAGGTCGGTCATGATGATCGCCTGCTCGTGGTGCCCGAGCATGTGGCGCACGAAGTCGACGTCGGCCGCCGTGTGCTCCACGGTGAGATCCAGCGCCTCAGCCTCAGCTGCGTCGAGCGTGCGGTTCTCGGCGCCCGGGGCTCCCAGCTGGACCACCGGAGCAGTGGATGCGACGCGCTCGGCACCGGTCTCCTCGCCGGTGCAGGCACTGAGGAGCAGGACAAGGGAGACGGCAATCAGGGCAGGCAGACGCACGTGGGGATCCTCACAAAATTGGTGAAAGTTTTATGGCGAAACACTAGTGCGAGGGGTGTGACGTGCGCTACCTTTCTCGCTATTAGGAGGGCCGATCGGGGAATTGTGGCCCTTTGAACCACTCAGGCGATGGTCGACGCCCTGCGATCCCCGCAGCCAGTTGAGACTGCCGCGCCAGCGCGATGGAGAGGTCACCCGAGACATGAAATCCCGAACCTTACCCCGCCCAAAAACGTCCCGGCGACTCGCCGCGGTCCTTGGGGCAGCAGCGATCAGCATC
The DNA here is from genome assembly GCF_007197575.1 of Ornithinimicrobium ciconiae. NCBI lineage: Bacteria > Bacillati > Actinomycetota > Actinomycetes > Micrococcales > Ornithinimicrobiaceae > Ornithinimicrobium > Ornithinimicrobium ciconiae. The sequence goes on along the minus strand of NZ_CP041616.1, from coordinate 1,603,703 downwards.
ACCCTCTTGCCCTCGAATGCGATGGGTGACACTGACCCACGCATCGGACTGGCCCCAGGCTGGGACGACCCGGGCCAGGCAGCGTCCAGCATCGAGCTCCTGGAGCACGTCCAGAAGGCAGGAGCCTTCCAGGGTGCACCCAACAGCTCAGCCCCCTACAACTCCGACATGGCCTTCATTGACGACCACGTCATCGTCGGCAGCTACAACGGCTTCCAGGTCTACGACGTGTCTGACGCCTCCTCCCCGCAGCTCACCGGGTCCTTCATCTGCCCCGGTGGCCAGGGTGACCTCTCAGTCCACGGCGACCTTCTCTTCATGTCGGTCGAGGAGAGCCGGGGCCGCATCGACTGCGGGACCTCCAACCCGACACCTGCGGAGCGCTTCCGCGGCATCCGGATGTTTGACATCAGCGATCTCAGCAATCCGGTGCACCTCGGTGGGGTCCAGACCTGCCGTGGGTCGCACACCCACACGCTCGTCACCGACCCCAGCGACGCGTCGCACGTCTACCTCTACAACAACGGCACGGCGGGCGTCCGCTCGGCGACGGAGCTCGCCGGGTGCACGAACACCCCCTCCAACAACAACCCCGACTCCTTCATGGACGCCGACGGCAACCCGATCCTGACCTCGCGCTTCATGGTCGAGGTCATCAAGGTCCCGGTCGCTCACCCGACCGATGCGGAGGTCGTGCGTGAGGCGCGCCTCATGAAGAATCACGAGACGGGCAACCAGCACGGCCTGTGGGCCGGCGGCAACCACGGCGACGGCACGCAGAGCACCTCGGCCACCGACGCCTGCCACGACATCACGGCCTACCCGGAGATCGGTCTTGCGGCTGGCGCCTGTGAGGGCAACGGTCTCCTGATCGACATCAGCGACCCGTCGGACCCGCAGCGCATCGATGAGGTCATGGACGCCAACTTCGCCTACTGGCACTCGGCCACGTTCAACAACGACGGCACCAAGGTCATCTTCACGGACGAGTGGGGTGGCGGCTCCGGTGCGCGCTGCCGCGACACCGACCGTGAGACGTGGGGCGCCAACGCCATCTTCGACATCGTCGACGGCAAGATGCAGCTGGCCAGTTACTACAAGCTCCCGGCACCGCAGACCGCGCAGGAGAACTGTGTCGCCCACAACGGCTCGCTCATTCCCGTTCCGGGTCGCGACATCATGGTCCAGGCCTGGTACCAGGGCGGCGTAACAGTCTTCGACTTCACGGACAGCGCGAACCCGCAGGAGCTCGCGTTCTTCGACCGTGGCCCGCTCAGCGCCACCAACCTCGTCCTCGGTGGCTTCTGGTCCGCTTACTGGTACAACGGCAACATCTTCGGCAGCGAGATCGCTCGCGGGTTCGACAGCATGGCGCTGACTCCTGGTGCCGTGTTGTCGGACAACGAGATCGAAGCAGCCAGTGAGGTGTCCTGGGGGGCGATGAACCCCCAGGGCCAGGTCAGCTACGTCCACGCGCCGAGCTATGCCGTCGCGAACTCGTATGTCGACCAGGCCGAGCGTTCGGGCAGCCTGAGCGCTGCCGCGATCGCGCAGGTCCGCGGTCACCTCGACACTGCCCAGAAGCTCCAGGACAAGGGCAAGGCCAACCCGCAGGCCATCAAGTCGCAGCTGAACAACGCCATCCGCAAGGCCGGAACAGCAGACGCCGCCGTGACGCAGGCCCTGAAGGACCTGCTCGGCACGATCGGCTGATCTGACGCAGGACCTCATAGCGGCCACGTCGCACCTCGGTGCGGCGTGGCCGCTTGCTGTGCCGGCTCGCTCGCTGTGCAGTCTCAGTCGTTGCGGGAGCGTCGGGTCCAGAGCAACCAGCCGAGGCCCACGGTGACCACGCCGGCGGTGAGGGCGATCCACGGGAGTGCGGTCGGCAGGCCTGACTCCAACTCGGCCGCTGGCGCCTGGTCCACTGAGCCCGGCGCGGTGTCGGACCCGGTCGCGGGGTCAGCGGCTCGTGCCATCGGCTCCTGGCCTGGACCGGTCACCGCCTCCACCTCGGCGATCAGCGTGGGTGTGGCCCGGGACGTGCCGTCACACAGACCTGACTCACCATCGCGGACAAAGAAGACATAGTCCCGGCCGACCGCCATATCCTCCAGTCCACAGGAGGCCCCGTGGGAGGCCGACCGGAAGACCAGCGGGTTATCGGGCTCACCCTTGAGGACGGTCTGCAGGGTGACGGTGTAGGTCACCTGGTCAGCGGTGTCAACTGCCCCATCCGCACGCGTCGGCGGCGCCTCGATGGTGGCGAGCTCCCCCACGGCGATCGTGTCGACATAGCCCACCAGCGTCTCGGTGTCGGCCACGGCACACGAGCAGGCCATCGCAGCAGCCGGGGCGAGAAGCACCAGGGCGGGGGCAAGGAGCAGTCCGGCGGCCGCCACACCGCCACCTCTCACGGCAGTCCGGTTGATCATGTGAGGCTCCTGTCGGCGCGGGTGCTGGGAGCAGTCTCCCCGGTGGTGGGACGAGGCCCTAACCTGACAGTGAAGAGTACGCCCACCCGAGCGGAGGCACCCATGTCTGAGGACCTCGGAGCGACACGTATCGCGCAGTTCCACCGGCTCCATGAGTCCGGGACGTTCGTCATGCCCAACCCCTGGGACGCGGGCAGCGCAGTCATGCTGCAGCGGCTGGGATTCCCGGCCCTGGCGTCGACCAGCGCGGGGGCCGCATGGGCTGCGGGCCGCCCCGACAACGGGTTGGCGCTGGAGCGGGCCCTGGCCCACCTGCGTGATCTGGTTGCCGCGGTGAGCGTGCCGGTCAACGCCGACTTCGAGGGCGCCTACGCGGTGGACCCGAGTGATGTGCACGCCCATGTGACCCTGGCCTGCGGCACCGGTGTCGCGGGACTCTCCGTCGAGGACTCCAGCTAGAACCCCGAGCCGCCGTTGTGTGACTTTGCGCTGGCCGTGGATCGGGTGGCCGCCGCCCGTCAGGCGATCGACGACAGCGGGACCGGCGTCCTGCTCACCGCCCGGAGCGAGGGCTTCGTCGTGGGCCGACCCGACCTGGACGAGACGGTCCGCCGGCTGCAGGCCTTCGCCGAGGCAGGAGCGGACTGTCTGTATGCACCGCGGATCACCACGCCCGAGGAGATCACCGCCGTGGTCGAGGCGGTCGCACCCAAGCCGGTGAACCTGCTCATCAACGCCCCCTTCATCACCGTGGCGGAGGCGGCCGCCCTCGGGGTGCGGAGGATCAGCGTCGGCGGCACGCTGGCCCGTGCGGCCTGGGGCGGGTGGCTCGGCGTCGCCCGCGAGATCGCCGAGGCGGGCACGTTCACGGGGTTTGCGGACCTACCCGACGTCGACGGGTTGCTCCGAGAGCACGACTGATCGGTCAGGTCCGCCTGCGCGAGTTCGCGACATACGCACCGGCCAGCGCCAGCACGATCCCGAGCATCGACAGCGGGGCGACCCGCTCACCGACGAGGCCGGCTCCGAGTGCCAGGGCGACCACGGGGATCAGATAGTTGGTGATCGAGGCGCGGGAGGCACCGATCCGTCCGACCAGCGTCACGAACATGACGAACGCCAGGCCGGTGCCGAGCGCGCCCAGGGCGATCATCGCCGCCCAGCCGCCCACCGTCGGAGTGGAGTCGAGCAGGCCGGGCACACCGAACGGCGCGACGACGACGAGGGCGACGAGCTGCGCCCGCCAGATCACCGCGAGTGCCCCATTGCGCGCCTGCAGGTGCCCGGAGATGTTGAACGCAATGGCGTACAGCAGGGTCGCCGCAAGGACCATCAGGATCCCGGTCAGGCTCGCCGACCCGTCCACGTTGGGCACCCCGAGGGCCACCACCCCCACGAACCCGACGGCCAGGCCGATCAGCAGCCGCCGGTCGGGCGAGCGGCGCCACCACACCGCCGCGACGGCAGCCGTGAACAGTGGCGCGGCGCCGTTGATCATGCCGGCCAGTGCCGAGGCAATGTGTTGCTGAGCCAGCGTGAAGAGCACGAACGGCACCGCCATCCAGACGACCCCGAGGATCGCGGTCAGCCTCCAGTCCTCGCGGTGTCGCAGCGGCGCCCGGGCGGCAGGGACCAGGGTCAGCGCCAGCGCACCCAGAGCGATCCGCAGCCAGGCGATCGTCGCGGGCGGGAAGTCCTCCAGCCCGATCTTGATGAACAGATAGGACGAGGCCCACATCAGGGCGACCGCCACCAACATGCCCCAGTCGCGCCCGGTGAGTGCGACCGGTTCGGGCGCAGCAGGAGCGGTCATGGTCAGGGCCGGGCGGCCTTGCGGAAGGAGTCGACCGTCTCCCAGAGGGCGATCGCCAGGAGCCCGACGATGGTGACCGTCAGGGTCGCCCCCTCGTTGACCTGCAGGTCGCCGTCGCCGACCCACTCCAGCGGCAGGGTGTCCCAGGCATAGAGGGTGTTGCGGGCGGCGAGCCACACCAGTGGACCCACAAAGAGCACCGTGCCGATGAGGTTGGTGATCGCGGTGGGCCAGGTCCAGCGGCCGCGGGCCAGGACGAAGACGGAGGCCAGCAGGCTGGCGACCATGCCGGCGGCGAGCACCCAGCGCAGGCCGTATGCCGTGTCGGTGAAGATCTGCCCCCACGCGACGTCGTCCACCGATCCACCGAGACGTCCGGGCAGCAGCAGGAGGGTGAGGATGAAGGCGTTGAGGACGACCGACAGGATGCCGTCGCCCCAGGACACCTGACGCTTCTGCGGCTCGGGCAGCTCAGCCGGGTCCCACTGGCCGTGCGTGCCGAGGATCTCGAGGGTCTGGTTCTCGGCGCCGGTGCGCTCGGCGATCGCGAAGCCGACGGTGACCCAGAAGGTCACCATGACCGCGGACCACAGCACGCCGCTAACCATGCTGCCGACGACATCGCCGGGCGGGTCGCCATCCAGGAGCCCGATGACGAGGGTGATCCCGCCGACCATGGCCGGCACCCACAGCAACAGTGCCTTCAGGGTGCGCACCCACGCGGGATAGAGCCGCTGCCCGATCAGCGAGCGCCCCTCTCCGCGGTAGTTGTCCGCGAGCGCGGTCGGATGTCCCAGTGCCAGCAGGGCCTCCCGCTCAGCCACGGCGGGGTCGGTGCCCGCGGGGGCAGCCGCGACGGTGTCCTCGATGGTGCCCCGCAGCTCGGCGGCGATGTCGACCCGCTGCGGCTCGGGCAGCTCTGCGGTCACGGCGTGGACATAACGGTCGGTCAGTGAACTCATGGTCATCCCCTGGTGGTCAGCGTCTGCAGCGCGAGGTTGAGGTCGCGCCACTCGGCAGAGAGCGCGGTGAGGACGGTGCGGCCGTCCTGGGTGAGGACATAGAACTTGCGGGGCCGACTCTCATCGGTGTTCCACTCGCTGGTGAGCAGCCCCTGCTTCTCCAGTCGGCGCAGCAGCGGATAGAGGGTGTTGCCCTCCACCTCGATGCCCGCGTCCGCGAGGTGCTCCAGCAGGGCGTAGCCGTAGCGGGGCTCCCCCAGGCAGGCGAGCGCCGCAAGCACGACGGTGCCCCGGCGCAGCTCCTGGCTGTGCGTCGCCAGCATCTCCTCTGTGTCCATGCCCCGAGACATTACTGTGTGTCACACACTATTGTCAATCACACGTCACTGTCCGACTCTGCGCTCGCTGCCAACGCCCCCGGTGACCTTGCCCTTTCGACCGCGCCTTTTGACGCCCGTGCAGGAAGAGGGAAGGTCGAATTCCCAAGGTCATGGGACCGCCTCCCGATGTGACGCAAAACACGCGTCCCTGAGTAGAGTCGAGTCGTGCGCGCAGCCGTGAACACCAACTACGGGCCGCCCGAGGTCGTCTCGGTCACCGAGGTGCCGGTCCCCCACCCCGGCGCCGGCGAGCTGCTGATCCGGGTGGACGCCACCACCGTCAACCGCACCGACTGTGCCTACCGCGCCGCCCGCCCGTTCTTCATGCGCGCCCTGACCGGCCTGCGACGGCCCAAGCGCACCATCCTGGGGACCGAGTTCGCCGGCGAGGTGGTTGCCACCGGAGCAGACGTGGACCGGTTCGCGGTCGGAGAGCGGGTCTTCGGCTACTGCGAGGGCCGCTTCGGGGCACATGCGGAGTATGCCGTGGTGCAGCAGACCTCCTCCCTCGCCGCTGTCCCCGCCGGGGTGAGCCAGCAGGAGGCCGCCGCGTCGACGGAAGGCTTTCACTACGCCCGCTCCGCGATCCGCCGGGCGGGGATCCGCGCCGGGGACGATGTCCTGGTCAACGGCGCCACCGGCGGCATCGGCTCGGCCGCGGTGCAGCAGCTCGCCGCCCTCGGGTGCAGCGTGACCGCCGTCTGTGCCGGCGAGCATGCGGAGACGGTGCGCTCCCTGGGTGTTGTTCACATCGTGGACTACACCCGTGAGGACTTCACCGCCCTGCCGCACCAGTTCGACGCGGTCATCGACGCCGTCGGCAAGAGCACCTTCGGTCGGTGCCGGCGGATCCTGCGTCCGGACGGCGTCTATGTCTCCTCCGAGCTGGGCCCCGGTTGGCAGAACCTGCCGCTCTCGCTCCTGGGGACGGTGCGCCGCGGGCGCCAGCGCGTGGTCTTCCCCTTCCCTGAGCACAACCAGTCGGTCGTGGAGGAGATCCGCGACCACCTGGCGGCGCGGACCTACCGCCCGCTCATCGACCGCGCCTATCCGCTGGAGGACATCGTCGCGGCCCACCGCTACGTCGAGTCCGGGCAGAAGATCGGCAACGTGGTGATCACCGTGCGGGACTGAGAGGTGACTGCATGACATCCGCGATCCGCACCACCGGCCTGGTGAAGAGGTTTGGCTCCTTCACGGCCCTGGACGGCGCTGACCTCAAGGTCGCTCACGGCGAGGTCCACGGTTTCCTCGGCCCCAACGGGGCCGGCAAGTCCACCACCATCCGGGTGCTCCTGGGGCTGCTGCGGGCCGACGCCGGCACCGTGGAGCTGCTCGGCGGTGACCCGTGGCGCGATGTGGTGGACCTGCACCGCCGCCTGGCCTATGTGCCCGGTGACGTCGTCCTGTGGCCGGGCCTGACCGGCGGCGAGGCGATCGACCTGCTGGGCAACCTGCGCGGCGGTCTCGACCGGACCCGCCGCACGGACCTCATCGAGCGCTTCGAGCTGGACCCGACCAAGCGCGGCCGGCAGTACTCCAAGGGCAACCGCCAGAAGGTCGCGATCGTCGCTGCGCTGGCGGCGGACGTCGAGCTGCTGATCCTCGACGAGCCCACCTCCGGCCTGGACCCGCTGATGGAGGCCGTCTTCCAGGACGAGGTGGCCACGGTGAAGGAGCAGGGCCGCACGATCCTGCTCTCCAGCCACATCATGAGTGAGGTCGAGGCGCTGGCCGACCGGGTCAGCATCATCCGCCTGGGCACGATCGTGCAGACCGGCACCCTCACCGAGCTGCGCGGTCAGACCCGGGTCACCCTCAGCACGACCCTCGCCCGGCCCCCGGCTGACCTGCGGGAGCTGCCCGTCCTGCTCGACGCCCACCTGGATGACCACCAGCGACTCACGGCCACCGTCGAGCCAGATCAGGTCAACGCCGCGATGGCCGCCCTGGTGCCGCACGAGATGTCCGCCCTCACGGTCTCCCCCGCTTCCCTGGAGGACCTTTTCCTGCGGCACTACAGCAGCGCGGACGAGCAGCAGCCGTGAGATCCTCACCGGCCCACCGGGCCACGGCACGCCGCGCCACCGCACCCAGGTCCGGGCCCCTGACCGGCACGGCGACGCTGCTGCGGGCCGCTCTCCCCCAGGACGCACGCAACCTCGCCCCGTGGGTGGTGCTGATCTCCCTGCTGTCCGCCTCCTCGATCCTGGCCTATGCCTGGGTCTTCCCCGACCAGTCCGACCGTGAGCAGCTCGCGACGGCGCTGGGCAGCAACCCGGCCCTGTCGCTGATCTTCGGCCCGGCCCGGGACCTGATGACCGGCGACGGGTTCAACGCCTGGCGGGCCGGGCAGCTGGGCGCCTTCTTCGCCGGGCTGATGGCGATCCTGGCCGTCGTGCGCAGCAGCCGCGCCGATGAGGACTCCGGGCAGGCCGAGCTGCTCGCCTCGGGCGTGATGGCGCGGCAGAGCCGTCTGGCGGTCGCCGTCGCGATCGCGGCCATCGCCTCGGTGGCCCTGGGCGTCGTGTGCTTCGTGCTCACCGTCATCAGCGGTGGCGGGGTGGGCCCCACCCTCATCCTGTCCGCGACCTTCACCGCCTCCGGGCTGATGTATGCCGGGGTCGCGGCCGTCGCCGCCCAGCTGGGATCGGACGCCCGCACCGCCAGCACCCTCGCGGTCGCCACCCTCGGCATCTCCTTCCTGCTGCGCGGCTATCTCGACTCCTCTGGAGCACCGGAGTGGACCACCTGGCTGACCCCACTGGGCTGGCTCGAGCGGACCCGACCGGCCACCGACAACAACCCGTGGCCACTCCTGGCGGCCCTGGCCCTCGCCGTGGTGCTCATCGTGGTGGCCTTCCTGCTCCAGGGCCGCCGCGACTTCGGTCAGGGTCTGATCGCCACCCGTCCCGGACCCGCCGAGGCGGGTCTGGCCGGCAACGTCTGGGGGCTGGCGCTCGCGCTGCACCGCTCGGCGCTGACCGGGTGGCTGGTGGCCTTCGCGGCGCTCGGCGCGATCTTCGGGACGCTGGCGACCACGATGGGTGGGGTCGTGGCCGGCAACCCCGCGCTGGCCGCGATCGTCGCCGCCGGGGTGACCAGCCTGTCCGACCTGACCTTCGCCTTCCTGGCGACCCTGCTGCAACTCATCGCGATCATCGCCGCGGTCATGGGGGTCCAGTTGATCCTGCGCGTCTATGACGAGGAGTCGAACGTCCGGGTCGAGCCCCTGCTGGCCGGATCGTTGCGCCGGACCACCTATCTGGCCAGCAATGTGGTCCTCGCGCTGGTCGCCACCGCGGTCGCACTCCTGGTGGCCGGCACGACCCTCGGACTGGTGGCCTCCGCCCGGGACGACTCGATCGCTCGTGGTGACGTGATCTGGCAGGCACTGGTGACCATCCCTGCGGTCTGGGTGCTGGTCGCGCTGGCCACGGCCGCGGTGGGCGCGGCCCCCAGCAAGCGACTCGTCGGCTGGCTCGGCGTGGTCGCCACCTTCGGGCTCACTCTGCTCGGCCCGACCTTCAACCTGCCCGGCTGGGCACTGGACATCAGCCCCCTGCGCCAGGTGCCGATCGTCACCCAGGCCTCCCCCGACTGGACCGGACTGCTCTGGCTCGCAGGGGCCTTCGTCCTGCTGATGGGCGTCGGCTTCGCCGGGTTCCGACGCCGCGACGTGCTCTGACCCGAAGTGGGTCACGTAACCCATCGTCCGCACCCCGCAGATGGGTGGATCGGTCGATGCCGCGCACCGTGCCCCGCTCACCATCTGCAGCGCGCTGGCCGAGAGGTCCTCGTCCTGGACCGGGCCGCCCGCGTCGGTCACCGGTGGCGCGGCCACTGGGACTCCCTGCGCCTCTACTCTCCCGCCTGGGCCGACGGCCTGCCCTGCCGCCCCTACCCCGGTCCGACGTGGCACTTCCCGAGCAAGGACGAGTTCGCCGACTACCTCGAGCAGTATGCCGACGAGCTGGCCCTCCCCGTCCGTCTCGGGACGCGGGTCCTGCGGGTCGCGCCGAGCGCAGGCAGCGGGTATGCCGTCACGGCCGATGCCGGCCACCTCACCGCCGACAACGTGGTGATCGCCACTGGCACGTTCGGCACCACCCCGAAGGTGCCCGACTTCGCCGATCGGATCGACCCCTCGATCGTGTGCAGCTGCACTCCAGTGAATACCGAGGTCCCGACCAGCTGTCGGACGGCCCGACGATCCTGGTCGGACGGGACACCGGTCAGATCCCGGTCCCGTTCAGCTCACCACGGCTCAGGGTCGTGATGCCGCTGATGCTCTTCGCGATGCAGCACGTCCTCACGCGCAGGACCCCGATGGGCCGCAAGGCGATGCCCACGGTCCCGACCCGAGCACGGGTCCGGGCCTGACGGCACCGCGGGCCACGTCACCCCTGCCGCCAGGTCCAGGCGGAGCGCAGGATGAACGCCAGGAGCAGCACCTCGAGCCCGATGGAGAGGCCGTAGAAGAAGGCCCAGTCCCAGGACTCCCCTGCCGCGTTGACCACCGAGTAAGGGATGTAGAGCGAGGCAACGACGAGGTTCGTGGCGCGGTTCACCCGGGGAGGCAACGTCATGGAGAGCATCACCATCAGGGCCGGGATCGCCACGGACGCAAGCATCAGGGTCAACAGGGTCGGGCTGATATCGAACGTAAAGACGACGCCGCCCAGGATGTCGTCGAGGGCCCCAGGCTTGTAGAGCTGGAAGTAGTCGACGTAGATATAGAGGAACATGAAACTGGTCCACGCGGCCGCGAGCTTGGCCTGGACGGGCACCCGCAGGTCTTCCTGCGTGCTGCGGGATGGCACATTCTCTCGTGCGGTGTGGGACTGATCGGTCCTCATTAGGTTGCTCCTTGGGTTGATCGGGTGTGTGCCTTCAGCGTTACGGATGCTGGTGGCGGGCACATCAGCCCTCGAGCCTGATCTGACCTGCCCGTTGGCCCAGTCGAGCACTCGTACTTTCAGCTGATACGCCGATCTCGCGGGGTGCCTAGTCTGATCAGATGGTCCCCAACGCGCTCCGCTCGCTGTGGGCCGAACCTCGACCCGCACGCGCCCCGGACCGGGGGCCGTGGGACTGGGCCCTGGTGGCAGCACTGGCCTGCTGGTCCCTGGCGGAGACGGCGCTTCGTCAGGATCTGGCGCCGCGCCCGCTGCTGCTGCTCGTGGTCCTCGCGGTCCTCGGTCCCCTGCTGTGGCGACGCACGCACCCGCTGCTCGCAGTCGCGGTCTGCTTCGGCTTGTTGACGATCGTCGACGTCGTCAGAATCCTCACCGGGTCACAGGGCGGGCTGCTATCCAGCACGTCCGGGACGCTGATCCTGGCCTTCGCCCTGTTCCGGTGGGGCTCCGGTCGGGAAGCCGCCAGCGGTCTCGCCGTCATACTGCTCTGGCTGCCGGTCACCACCGTGGCCGATCCCACCAGCGTGGCGGACACGGTCGGAGCGTATGCGTTCTTCCTGTTCGCGGCTGCGCTCGGCGCCGCACTCCGCTATCGCTCGAAAGTCCGCCTCCGCGACATCGACCAGGCCAAGGCCCTCGAACGCGAACAGCTCGCTCGGGAGCTCCACGACACCGTCGCCCACCACGTGTCGGGCATCGCCATCCAGGCTCAAGCGGGACGTGCCATCGCGGCCTCCCATCCCGAGCGTGCCATCGAGGCCCTGGCCACCATCGAAGACGCAGCGACCCGCACCCTCACCGAGCTGCGCGCCATCGTGGGCGTGCTCCGCGCGACAGAGGACACCGAGTTCGCGCCGCAGCCCGGTCTGGCCGAGGTCGAGCAGCTCGCCACCGAGGGTCAGGAGCGTCCCTGCGTCACGGTGCTGCTCTCTGGCGACTTCGAGGATCTCAGCCCGGCGGTGGGGGCCGCGATCTACCGCCTGGCCCAGGAGTCCATCACCAACGCACGACGGCATGCCCGCCATGCCACCGAGGTCACCGTCGCCGTCATCGGCGACACCGACCGGGTGCGCCTGACCATCGAGGACGACGGCTCGTCTCACGCTGGTGGCCGCGCCCCAGCGGGCTACGGTCTCGTGGGCATGCAGGAACGCGCCTCGCTGCTCGGCGGCACCTTCCACGCAGGCCCTGCCGCCACGCGGGGCTGGCGGGTAGAGGCAGCCCTGCCCCGAACCGGAGTGCCACGATGAGCATCAGAGTCCTCATCGCCGACGACCAAACCATCGTGCGCACCGGGCTGACGATGTTGCTCAACACCCAGCCCGACATCGAAGTGGTCGGGGCAGCCGCCGACGGGCGCGAGGCGGTACGCCTGGCGCACCAGCTGCGTCCCGACGTCGGTCTGTTCGACATCCGGATGCCGCTGATGGATGGCATCGAGGCCACCCGACGTCTCGCCGGCCCCGGCGTCGCCGATCCCCTGCCGATCGTGGTCATCACGACCTTTGACCTCGACGAGTATGTCCACGGGGCACTCAAAGCCGGTGCCCGCGGATTCCTGCTCAAGGACGCCGGACCCGCCCTGCTGACCCAGGCCATCCACGCCGCCGCGGACGGAGACGCGCTGATCGCACCCAGCGTGACCGTCCGACTGCTCGCAGCATTCGCCCACGCCCAGACCGCAACACCGCGGCAGCCGCTGGAGCCGCTCACCGCCCGCGAGGAGGAGGTCCTCGTGCCTGTCGCCCAGGGCCGCACCAACAACGAGATCGCCGGCGAGCTGTTCATCACCCCGAGCACGGTCAAGGCCCACGTCGCCAGCCTCATGCGCAAACTCGGCGCGCGAAACCGCGTCGAGGTCGCCATGTGGGCTCATGAGACCGGCCGCATCTGACACTGCGTATGCGTCCTTCGTGCTCCTGTCACACAGGGGACTACCTCGACGAGGTCTTCCAGCCCCGCGAAGTCAGCCGCGGGCCGCCACGCTTCTTCAGCGGCCTGGCCGTGCTGCTCAGCATCGGTCAGCCACGCATCGCGGCACGGTCCTCTGCGCTCGGCACCTCCGTGCCATTGACTGCTGCGCTGGCGGTGAGCCGCGCCGAGATGACAGATTCCTGGGTCTGCCGCACCTCGGCCCGGTCGGCAAACCCGGCACGCTGATAGCGGTCCACCAGTCCCCCGTCCAGCCCCGCCTCTAGCCATTCCGCAGCCCCGTGCCAGGCACGCAGGCTCTCTGCGTCAACATTGTGCTCGGACCGAAGCGCCTGACGGCCCGCCATGCTCTCCAGGTCCGTGAGCAAGTCCGCCGCTCGCGGGTGGCTCCGAGCCAGCGCCGCAGCGAACCTGCCGATCGACCCGATCCCCGCATAAGGGCCATCAGCCAGGTCCCAGTCGGCCAGCAGTGCTCGATAGGGATCGGAATCCTTCACCCACGCGAGGAACGGATCGGCCAGAACACTCGTACGACCCCTGGGCTCGGGAGCAGCCAGCCGGATCCGTTGCACACATCTGCGGGCCAGCCGCCCTCTCAACTCGGTCTCTGTCACAGGAGTGAGGTGATATGCGGTGGCGTACCCGCAGGCCAGGTTGCGGTGGTCGGTCCGTGAGGCGGAGAGCGACCAACCGTCGAGTTGATCGGTGTCAACCGGGTCACCCGGCTTGCGGTCCAGGGCGATCGCCACCGAGACAGCTGCGCTGCGGGACGCAGCGACGAGGTAGCGCCAGAGATCCCGCTCATCCACGTGAGGCCTTGGAGCCTCGGAGAGGGTCACGCTGATCTCAGATCCGTCCAGTGGCAGACCTTCTCGCTCGGCGGGAGTGAGGAACGTCGCCCACAGCCGCAAAGCCTGCGTGAATGGCCCTCGCCAAGCATCCCCATCGAGGTCGGGGAAACGAGACACCTCGCGATTGACCAGGCCGGCCGCCAGCGTGTAACGGATCCGCCATGCCAAGGGCGAGTCTCCGCCCGAAGCGCGCCTCTCCTCCCGCTCCAGCAGACCCTCGAGTTGGCGTAGACAGAGGTCTTCTTCCTCAGCGGTGGGTGTCCCCAACAGGTTGGCGCTCACCAGCGTCAGCACGGCGGCCCGGTTGTCAGGGTCGCTGTGCACCGCCCGGGCAGCCATGGACAGGGCACCCGCAAACTGTCGATCACCAAGCCGCTGGGCAGCGATGGACGCCAGTGCCAAGCTGCTGGCTTTGCTCGCCCCGTAGAGGCGCGGTTCAGCGCCAGGATCAGGCAAGCGCCACCAGAGCAGGTGTGCGGCCACCTCCGTGGCGACATCCCGGACAGCGTGGGCCTCCTCCGTGTCGGTGGCCTTTTCCTCATCCACCCGGAAGTTGGTCGCGTTCACCGTGCGCACCTGGGCAAGGCGCGGCCCCTCATACATGGCTACGGTCGTCTCCGGCCCCTCCGTGGTGAGCAGGACACGGTCGCCGGACCGGAGCGCGACGGCGTTCCATACCTTGAGAATCGCGGCGAGCCACGGGTAGTCGAGCTGCCCGAGGACCCCGCGGATGCCCGTGTCGTGCAGGTCGGTGCCCACCATGGCGTGGAGGCCGCTCGACTTGCCGTTGGCCAGGTCGTGCAACTGTGTGACCGTCTGTCGCGCCACGGCCTGCTCCGGGTCGCCACCCGGTGAGGGTCCGACCTCGATCAACAACGGGGCGCGACTGCGCGAGAAGGTCGAGACGGCCAGGCCAGTCAGAAGGGCTAGCGAAAGCACCACGACCAAGAGGACCAGCGTGCTGACGCTGCCCCGGCCAAGCACTTCTTGCGTTGGCGAGTTCCCGGACCACAGGTGCCACGCCACCAGACCCACGATGGTGAGAACCGCCAGGGTGCCGACCCTGCGGCGGTTGAACGTCAGGGCGGTCGGGCGCCTCCAGAGCGTGATCGCGACGCCGATGGCGAAGGCGATTGCGGCGAAGGTCAACAGGAGCAAGCCGTCCTCAGTCACGGCATCACTGATCCGCTGTGGCCAGCTGCTCGAGCGGGCGTCGGCCAGGTTGACCAGGCCTGCCTGGCGACAGACCTTGGCCTCATCAACCCCGTCGAGCGCGGCATAGAGGGACTCCGCCCGGGCGAACTGTCCACGGCCGACCGCGGCATCCGCTTCCCCGCAGAGCCCAGGGTCCTGCTTGGCAGCCGGATCCTCCAACAACTTCTTGGCCTCCCCGTTGTTGGAGTCCAGGTCAATCGCCAACTGGGCCAGACGGTGTTGCTCGGTGTCATCCGCTTGTCGGGTCGCCTGATCCACGAGCGCATCCGATGCCTGACGTGCCTGGGTTGTCAGTTCCCCGATCTGGGTCGAGCAGTCACCGCCGACCGCCTCTGCCACGGTCTCGGCATCCTCGAGCGACCCTTCCTCCACGAGAGCCACCGCTCTGTCACACACGCTGGGGGCAGCGGTGGCGGGGGCGGTCGGCACGGGCCCGGACAGCCCGACCACCACGAGGCCGAGGATCCCCAGCACCTTCACCAACCGGCTCGAGCCACGAGCTCTCGTGTGTGACACGGGCACAGCGTCTCGCCTCTTGCCCGTCGTGGTCAAGAGTTCACGTGTGGACCCCGGGGCCGCAGTCACGCGAGTAGTCTCGAAACCTGGAGGCGCCCATGAGCATCGACGAACTCGCTGCAGGCCAGGCGGCATACGCGACCCAGGACTGGGTGAGCGCCCACCGTCACCTCAGCCGCGCCGACCGGGCCTCCCTCGGAGCCGAGGACCTGCGCGCGCTCAGCACCGCGGCATACCTCGTGGGTGATCACGCGACCGCGATCGGCGCGCTCCAGGAGGCGCACAACGCCAACCTCGCGGCAGGCGACCAGCGCGCCGGGGCGCGCGACGCGCTGGGCCTGGCGATGTTCTTTGCCGAGCGGGGCGAGCCTGCCGTCGGTGGAGGCTGGGCCGCCCGCGCTGCCCGCCTGCTGGAGGACCAGCCCGAGGACCTGCCCGAGCAGGGCCACCTGCTGGTCCCCGAGGCGTTCGGCGCCCTGGTCAGCGGTCAGCCCGAGGTGGTCCTGGGCCTGGCCGAGCGGATCGGGGAGATCGGTCGGGCCTCCGGCGACGACGACCTGGTCGGCTTCTCCCTCACCATCTCGGGCCAGGCGCTGATCGGGCTCGGGCGGGTTCCTGAGGGGCTGGCCCGGCTCGATGAGGCCATGGTCGCGCTGACCACCAGCGCGGTCACGCCGATCATGGCGGGGCACCTCTACTGCGCGATGGTCTCCGGCTGCCAGGAGGTCGGTGACGTCGGGCGGATGGCGGACTGGACCCAAACGCTCGAGCGGTGGTGCGCCCTGCAGCCCGGGCTCGTCCCGTTCACCGGCCAGTGCGCCGTGCACCGCGCGCAGATCCACCGGGTGCACGGGTCGTTCCCGCAGGCTCTGGAGGAGCTGACGCGCGCCGTCGAGCGCTATGCCGCCAACGGCATGGAGCCAGCGGTCGCCCTGGCGCTCTATGAGCGCGGCGAGGTGCTGCGGACCGTCGGCGATCTCGACGGCGCCGACGCGGCCTACGCGGAGGCCGCCGCCTCCGGTCACGACCCGCAGCCCGGTCGCTCCCTGCTGTGGCTGGCGCAGGGTCGGATTGCGGCTGCGGAGGGCTGCATCCGTCGGCTGCTCAGCGAAACCCCCGACCCCGTCACCCGCTCCCGCACACTCGGTCCCGCGGTGGAGGTGCTCTTGGCGGCCGACGACCTCGAGGCTGCCGCGACTGCCTGCACAGAGCTGACCGACCTCGCCGGCACCTTCGGGTGCGTGTCGCTGACCGCGACGGCCGCGTATGCCGCGGGGCAGGTCTCCCTCGCCGCCGGCGACCCGGCATCTGCCCTGGGACAGTTGCGCGCCGCTTGGAAGTCGTGGATCGGGATCGGCGCGCGGTATGACGCGGCGCGCGCCCGCGTGCTCCTCGCCGAGGCGCTGCACGCCCAGGGCGATGAGGTGACGGCCCAGTCGGAGTTGTCCGTCGCGGCCCGGACCTTTGCCGAGCTGGGGGCCGAGCCCGCCCGTCGCGAGGTCGAGCGGCTGCTCGGCACGGGGCTCCCCGACGGACTGACGGCCCGCGAGGTCGAGGTGCTGCGGCTGGTTGCAGCCGGGCGAAGCAACCCGCAGATCGCCCAGGAATTGGTGCTCAGCGAGAAGACCGTCGCTCGCCATCTGAGCAACATCTTCGGCAAGATCGAGGTCGCTTCCCGCACCGAGGCAGCGGCCTATGCGTTCGTGCACCAGCTGACCTGACGCGAGGCCCTTGCCGTCATGCCCCAGTCTTGACGATGTCCTGACCAAAGGGAAACTCTCTGCAGGCCTACCAGGCCATATGGTCATTTCACCTGGCGACGACGCCCGGTGCCCGGCGGATCCGTCCCCCGCGCCCCATGACCTCTGGAACCAGGGCCGTCGTCGCTCCCACCTTGAGATGGAGTGCTCGATGAGACGTACCCCGGTCCTGACCGCATGTCTGGCCCTACCCCTTGCCCTCAGCCTGCTCACCCCTGGTGCATCAGCCACCCCCGACCCGGTCGAAGAAGGGGGCGACGGTGCCTCCTTCTTCCTCACTGAGCCCAGCAGTGCGGCCCCCGAGCAGGTCGCCATGGATGTGCTGCGCCTCAAGGCGGGCGACTACGGAGTCGCCGCCGCCGACCTGGCCGACCTGCAGGTGCTGTCCCAGCACACCTCGGAGCACAACGGCGTCACCTACGTCAACCTGGTGCAGCACCACCAGGGCCGTGAGGTCCTGGGCGGCGTGGCGACGGTCAGCGTCACCAAGGACGGCGTCGTCCTGCACGTGGCCGAGTCCCTCGTCCCCAACCTGCGCAAGGCCGGTGGGACTGCCGACCTGGACGCGCCCGACGCGCTCGACGCCGCAGCGGGCGAGCTCAACCTCGCCCCGCAGGCGGCGCGGGTCACGAGCACCGCACGGGGAGCTGACCAGGAGACCGTGATGACGGCCTCCCGGATCTCCGGCGAGGAGATCCCCGCTCGCCTGGTCTGGCAGCCGACCGAGGACGGGCTGCGCCTGGCCTGGGAACTGGTGATCGACGAGCAGGGCTCGGACCACCTCTGGCAGGTCATGGTCGACGCCGAGAGCGGCGAGACCCTGGATCTGCAGGACTGGACCGACCACCACCACGCGTCCGACTTCGCGGGCCTGGCCCGCAGCCCGCAGGCCTTCGACGCGGCGGCGTCACGGCTCCTGCCGGCCAGCGTCGCCAACCCGGACGAGTTCGGCACACCCACCCCGGTCGACGACGGCTCCAGCTATCGCGTCGTCGCCTTCCCCAGAGAGAGCCCCAACGACGGGGAGCACACCCTGGTGAGCAACCCGGCGGACTCCGTCGGCTCCCCCTTCGGCTGGCACGACACCGACGGTGTCCCCGGTGCCGAGTTCACGATCACCCGGGGCAACAACGTCAGCGCCGGCACCGACCTGGACCGCAACAACCAGCCTGACCCCGGCAGCCAGCCCGACGGCGGGTCCTCGCTGACCTTCGACTTCGACATGGACCGCAGCGAGCACGCGCTGAACTACAAGGACGCCGCGGTGACCAACCTGTTCTACGCCAACAACGTCATCCACGACGTGCTCTACCGCTACGGCTTCGACGAGGCCTCGGGCAACTTCCAGATGACCAACTACACCGGTGAGGGCACAGGTGGCGACCCCGTCAGGGCCGACGCGATGGACGGAGCCGGCGTCAACAACGCCAACTTCAGCACCCCGGCGCGCGACGGCTCGGCACCCGCCATGCAGATGTATGTCTGGCCCGGAGCGCAGTTCGGCATGCCGAACGGTGTGACCATCGGCACGGGCGAGAGCGCAGTCACCTACGACGCCAACTTCGCCTTCTTCACCCCGGCCCCGACCAACGCCGGCCTGCCCGGCACCCCCGTGGTCGTGGAGGACAGCTGCTCGGCCTTCGACGCGCCAGGCGCGATCGTGGTGACCGCGCGCACCAACGCCTGCTCGCTGAACCAGCAGGTCAGCAACGCCGAGGCGGGCGGTGCCCTGGCCGTGGTCATCAGCCACAACGAGCCGATGGACCCCGAGAGCCCGGTGCCGCCGCGCCTGAGCGGGTCGATGGCCACCCCGGTCGGCATCCCCGCGGTGTCGATCAGCCAGGAGGACGGCGTCGCGCTGCGCGCCCAGGTCGCCGACGGTGCGACCGCCGCCTCGGTGCACAAGATCTCGAGCCACCCGGGCATCCGGGACGGCGACTACGAGAACGGCATCATCATCCACGAGTACGGTCACGGCGTCTCCAACCGTCTCACCGGTGGTCTCAACATCAACTGCCTGCGCGGACACGAGCAGATGGGTGAGGGCTGGAGCGACTACCTGGCCCTGACCATGCTGATGGACCCCGCCGTCGACCACCCTGAGGAAGCCCGCGGCATGGGCCCCTACGCCCTCTTCCAGGACGACCGTCACGGCAACGGCATCCGCCCGCGGCCCTACTCGCGCAACATGGACATCCAGCCGTTCACCTACGACCGGATCCACACCGGTGGCTGGCTGGACGGCGCGAGCCTGGCCACTCCGCACGGCGTGGGCCACGCGTGGGCCGCCACCCTGTGGGACCTCAACTGGGACCTGATCGACAAGCACGGCTTCTCGTCGAACCTCTACACCGACTGGGACACCGCCGGCAACACCCGCGCTCTGCAGTACGTCATGGACGGGCTGAAGATGCAGGGCTGCGAGCCGGGCTTCGTGGCCGGCCGCGACGGCATCCTGGCCGCGTCCGAGGCTCTCGGCGGCGAGGACACCTGCAACGTGTGGGCGGCCTTCGCCCGCCGCGGCCTGGGCTACAGCGCCGTGCAGGGCACGACCAACCGCGACGACAACACCGAGGCCTTCGACGTGCCGCCGACCTGTGAGGCGCCGGGCTCCGGCTTCCAGAGCCCGCTGTCGAACACCGCGCTGACCACGGTCAAGGCCGGTTCCACCACACAAATCCGCTTCAACCTCGGTGGCGACCTGGGTGCGGACCCACTGCGGGCCGCTCACTCGCCGATGGTCCAGGAGATCAGCTGCGACACGCGGGAGCCGCTGCAGTACTCCGTCACGGTGGCGGCCGACGGCCGCAACCTCAGCTACGCCAAGGGCCAGCAGCGCTACCAGCTCCTCTGGACTCCGGACACTGCCCTGGCGGGCACCTGCCAGGAGCTGATCCTCACCCTGGATGACGGCACCCAGCACCGCGCCGACGTCCGGATCGTCCGCTAACCCTTCGCAGCAGGCACCGCACGAGAGGGCCCCGTCACCAGATCCTGGTGGCGGGGCCCTTGCGCGTGCGGCTCAGTCGGTGACGGTGAGGTGTATGCCGATCTCCTCACCTTCCGCCTGCACCTGGACCCTCGCCTCACCGGCGCCCAGGGCCAGCAGGGTGAACTCGGCATACCCGGGGTCGGTGAAGTGGTCGACGCGCACGACCTCGACGACGTCGGCGTCCTCGGACACCGGCTCCGCCGTGTCCCACGGCGGGGCCAGCTGCACCGAGACCTCCTCGCCGACCATCAGGCGCACCGTGGCACCGTCGTCCTCGGGAGTGAGCACGGCTCCCGCGCCCAGGGGCTCCTCGGGGGTCTGGGTCATCGTTGCTCCATCGGTGGTGGCGTCGGACGTGGGCGACGTGGCGTCGGTCGTGGACGGAGTGTTGTCGGTCGCGGACGGCGTGCTGTCGGAGGTGGGGGTCGAGCCCGTGCCCTCCGGAGCAGTGGAGGTGCCGCACCCTGCCAGGAGCAGGCCGATCGCGAGGCAGGCGGCGCTCGCCGGTGCGGCCGCGCGTCGGGCGATCGGTGAGGGCGTCATCCCTGGGAATCTACCGCCCACGCGAAACAAGGCCCCGGCACACCGTTGGTGGTGTGCCGGGGCCCGTCCGTGGTGGACCGGAGACGTCCGTGGTGGACCGGTCGGTCAGCGAACCGTGGTCACCGAGTGCGTGACGGTTGTCGGGCGGTGGCCCTCGGCGGAGCCGGTCACCTCAACGGTGATCACGACGCCCTCGGGGAACCGCGCACCGGCCAACTTGAACGACTGGCCGGTCGCCCACTCAATCGCCACGCCGTCACGGAACCACTGGTAGCTGAACTGCGGGGTCGGCGACCAGGTGCCCTCGTCGACGGTCAGCGTCGCGCCCTGCTTGATCCAGCCGCGCGGGAGGCTGGAGGTGATGCCCAGCGTGTCGGCGGTGACTCGCGGCAGGACGAGCGTGAAGTTCACGGTGGTCTTGTTGCCGGAGATGTCGAAGACCTCCAGCGTGTTGTCGCCAAGGACGGCACCGAAGACGCCCGGCTTGACGAAGTTCAGGTCGGACCAGGCGTTGTTCGACAGGTCCTTCACCACGCCGTTGAGGACAACCTTGTCCACCTTGCCTGCGTCGAAGAGCTTGAAGGACACCATCTCGAAGTCGTCACCATCGGTAATGGTGTAGCCCTCGGTGTCCTTGACCGTCACGGTCGGCGCGGTCGCGCTCAGGACGAAGTTCACCGACGTGACATTGCCCGCCACGTCAAAGACCTCCAGGGTGTTCTCTCCCAGAACCGCACCAAAGGCGCCCGGCTTGACGAAGTTCAGGTCCGACCACACATTGTCGGCGAGATCCTTGACGACGCCGTTGAGGACGACCTTGTCGACCTTGCCGGCGTCGAACAACGAGAACGAGACCTTTTCGTAGGTCTCGCCGTCACGGGCGGTGAAGTTGTCCCCGTCCTTGACCGTGACGGTCGGGGCCTTGGTGTTGAGCACGAAGTCCACGGTCGTGACATTGCCCGCCACGTCAAAGACCTCAAGCGTGTTGTGCCCCAGGACCGCACCAAACGTCCCCGGCTTGACGAAGTTCAGGTCCGACCACACATTGTTGGCCAGGTCCCTCTCCACCCCGTTGAGGACGACCTTGTCAACCTTCCCCGCGTCATACAGCTTGAAGGAGATCTTCTCGTAGCCGCTGCCGGACGGCACGGTGTAGGACGTTCCAGAAACCGTTGTGACACTCGGAGCGGTGACATCCGCGCCGTCGGCTTGAGCGACCGTGGGCAGGGCGGTCAGGCCGAGGGCGAGCGCGAGCGTCGTTGCGACGCGCAGCGGCTTGGACAGTGAGCGGGCAGGGTTAACCACAAAAGCTCCTTGGCTGGCGATTGAAGGTACAACTACCTCTATCCTGCCTCACATTCTTTACTTTTCCAATACCTTCCCGTGAGGGTCCCGTTGCGATTCCGCTTCAGCCCTCGACAACGACCGCACGCGGGCACGCCTGACCCGGGCCGGTCCGTGTCACGCTGTCCCCCGTGACCGCCCACCCCTCCGCCCACCACGAGCATGCCGCCCCCAGCGGCTTCGGCCTGCTCGTGCTCGCCGGGCTTCTCTGGGGCACCGGTGGCGTCTCGGGGGCCGCCCTGGCGGAGAGTTCCGGCCTGAGCGCTCCGGCGGTCGCGACCTACCGGTTGGCACTCGGCGGCGGTCTGCTGGTCCTGGTCCTCCTGGCCCAGCGCCGGTGGCTGCCGCGCGGCCGGCCGGCGCTCACCCGCGTGGCCCTCACCGGCGTCCTGGTCGCGGTCTTCCAGGCGACCTACTTCGGCGGGGTGGCCCTGGCCTCGGTGAGCATCGCCACCCTGGTCACGATCGGGTCGGCACCCATGATCGTGGTGCTCGTGCAGTCAGTGCGCCGACGCCGTATGCCGACCGCCACCCAGGTGCGACCGCTCGCCCTGGGAGTGGTCGGGTTAGTTCTGCTCGTCGGTGGCCCGGCTGCTCCCGGGACGGATCCCGGGGAGGCGCTGGTCGGCATACTCCTGGCGCTGTGTGCCGGCGCGTCCTTTGCACTCCTATCGATGGTCGCGGCTCGTCCGCACCGGGGCACCGACGCCCCGATGGTGACCGGCTATGGGTTCCTGCTCGGCGGCCTGCTGCTCGCGGCGTGCACGCTGCCGTTCGCGCCCCTGGCCTTCGAGCCGACCGCACGCAACCTCGGGCTGGTCGCGTTCTTCGCGGTGTTCCCGACGGCGCTGGCGTGGACGCTCTACTTCGCCGGGCTGGCGCACGCCGGCCCCGCGGTGGCGACCGTCGTGGCGCTGCTGGAGCCACTGACGGCGACGGTGCTCGCGGTGCTGCTGCTCGGCGAGCACCTCACGGCCACCCTGGTGGTTGGCGGCGCGCTGCTGCTCGCGTCAGTCGTCGACGCCCGGCCGAGACCGGTGCGGCCCAGTCGGGGCTGAGCACGGCCCGGGCCGGGACGGTCAGGCCCCGGTGATGGTGGACTGGCGGCGCGGTCGGTCGCTGAGGAGCTGCTTGAAGAGGAAGAGCGGCAGCACGACCGCGGCCAGGAGCACGGCCAGCCAGACGACGAACGGACCGAGCACCCATGCCGTGAGGCCGGAGATGTTCAGTCCGTCGGTCAGCCAGTTCGTCAGCACGAGGCTGACCAGCGTGGTGACCAGGGCGACGCCCCCTCGGATCGCGGGCATATAACGCAACGACATCGAGAGCATGAAGGGACTCAGGACGCCCTGCAGGACCGAGAAGATCACCACGGCGATCACGAACCCGACGGGTTGCATCGAGAAGCCGGGAACCACCAGGGAGGCGACGAGCAGACCGACGGCGTTGGCCAGGACCGCGAGGGCCATCTGCGCGAGGAACCGGAGCATGTCTCCACCTTCATTTCACGTGGGCGCCGCAGGTCCGGCTCCTGTGGCCTGACACTACTGGCTCGGCAGCCCTGCCGAATCCTCCTGTTCGGATGATCCGCAGGCCGTGGACGACTCCACGGTTCACTCAGTCCTCAGGAAGGACGAGGCTGTAGTAGTCGCGATCCAGTATCTGGGCGGAGTAGTAGAACTTCCGGTCGATCTCGTCTGAGATGAGCTGTCGGTAGTCGTCGGGGACCTCGACGCCCTCGTTGGGGGTGAACTCCCGCGCGACGCTGTCGTAGCGACCCTTGTCGGTGATGAAACTGCGATCGTTGAAGATCACCAGCGGGTCGGTGTCGGCGAAGACGTCGCGGCCCATGAAGAGGCGGGAGTCGAACTCCACACCCATCAGGTTGGACAGCGTCGGCATGATGTCCAGGCTGGACACCGGCTCGTCGACGGTCTCGGGCTCCATGCCCTGGGCATAGATGATCAGGCTGGACTTGTGCAGCTCGAAGCGGCTGTCCACCTCGTGGCCGGCCAGGTTGTCGAGGTCCTCCTTCTCCAGGCCGTAGGGGTAGTGGTCGGCGCTGAGCACGATGAGGGTGTTGTCTGCGACCCCTGCTTCCTCGAGTCGCTCGTTGAGCAGCTCGAGTGCCCGGTCGAGCTCGATCTGGGTGGCCATATAGGCCTGTCCGGCCTCGTTGTAGGGCAGGTCGGAGACGAGGTCGCGGTTCTTGGCGGCCATCGCGTTGCCGCCCCAGTTGTAGAGCAGGTGGCCGCTGACCGTCATGAAGTAGGCGTGGAAGGGCTCGTCGTGGACGAACTCCTCCGTCGTCACGTCGATCATCTCGACGTCTGACTCGGGCCAGGACGTGGTGACGTCCAGCCCGTTGCCGACGCCCTTGTAGTCGTAGCCGAGGTTGGGGTGGGAGACGTCGCGGCCGTAGTAGTCGTAGGTGTGGTTGTGATAGGCCAGCGTCTTGTAGCCCAGGGCAGCCAGCTGGTTGCCCATGGCGAACGGCATCGAGTTGTCACCGGACTTGAGCATGCTCCAGACCCCGCTCTTGGGAATCAGCCCGGTCGTCGCGACATACTCCCCGTCGGAGGTGCTGACCCCCCAGATCGGGTTGTAGAAGTTGGTGAAGTTCACGCCCTCGTGGGTCATCCGGTAGAGCGTCGGGGTGAGGTCCTCGTCCACGGCGTAGTGCGAGTAGGCCTCAGCCGTGAGGAAGACCAGGTTGTAGCCCTCGAACATGCCGGTGTGCTCGTTCTTGCTCGACGGCGTGAGCGAGCTGAAGTAGAGGTGCATGTTCTTGAGCTCTTCGTCGCCGGCCTGCTCCATCAGAGCCTCGAAGTCGATGTCCATGGCGTTGTCGCCGTAGACGACCGGTTCCTCCACCGGCACGCCCGTCCCGTCACCCGACGGTCCCGGCTCCCCATCGGGGTTCGACGGGGCGGGATTGTCCGCCGGCTCCTCCTGGGAGGGCTTTGGCGGGATTGCCATCGGGGGCGGCGGTGGGACGCCAGGCTCAAACCCGAGCAGGGTGCGCTGCAGGTCGAGCCGCATGGTCGTCAGCAGACCCAGTTGGCTGACCGACGCGACCGGCTCGTTGTTGCGGTAGTAGGCGTCATAGGCACTGCCGTGGTCCTTGTCCCCCACGTTGATCGAGAGCAGCGCCGCCCCGAACAGCACCGCCGCCAGCCCGGCGGCAACACCTCGCTCCCGCCAGCTGTATCGATAACGCGCCCACGGGGCCTTCTTGGGAAGGACGAGGAACAGCAGGAGGGGCAGCGCGATGAGCGTGACGAACGCAAGGTTCTCGTTGACCTTGACGATGACGACGTCCAGGAACTCCGCCGCCTGGCCACCGTTGGCCGCGGAAAAGACCGTGTAGTAGGTCTTGAAGATGTCGTAGTAGAGGACCTGTGTCAGGAAGACGACAGTGATCGCGGCCAGACTCAGACCCACAACGATGTGCCGGGCCACCTGGTGGAAGAAGCTCGCGACCAGGAAGACGAAGAGGGCGGCGACGGCCGCGAAGAGGGTCGCGTAGACCAACCCCACCGCGAAGAACGGACCGTCGGTCCTGATCCGCACGGCGCTCTCCATCCACAGGATGGCGACCAGGACGACCAGCGGCAGGACCAACCGCGCCCGCCGGTGCTGCACACCATGGACCGGGGCCTCCACCCGGTGGCCCTGTGACAGCGTCCTCGCGGTTGCCATCTCACCGTTGTACCCCGTTTGCCGCCCAGACACCTACAACGCGCCCGAAGTTCATCTCAGCGCGCAACCGGGCCCGACCCGTCAGTCGCCCGGGCGCAGCCACCTCTGCCAGGTGCGCACCGGCATACCCACGGACAGGTGGCTGACGAGATCCTCGGCGGCGGCCTGCAGCGCGTCGTCGCTCATCGGGCCGAGCGCGTCCATGATGAACAGCGCGGTCGTGGTGCCTTCGTGCAACTGGGTGCGGCGGGCCTGCCGCCAGTTCCACCGGCGACAGGTGACGCCCTGCTCGTCGCGCCAGATGACCTCGCCGGGCTCGGGGCGCTCGACCACGTCGACGCCCTCGGCGACGGTGTCGAACGGCTCCTCCCCCGTGGCGCGCACGAGGTGCGGGGGCCCGGCATACCGGCTCAGGTCCTCGCCACCGAGGGGCAGCTGGTGCAGCACCGAGACCGCGTTGTAGACGTCGGTGAGCCGGTTGACGCGCGGCAACCCACCGGGAGCGCGCCGGGTCAGGGCCTCGAGACTGTTGCGGGTGCGCTGGGGCTTGGCCCCAAAGGCGCGGTATGCCGTGCGCCACGCCTCCACGTGGGGCAACTGATCCACCGGTTGCGCTGCGAGGAGTTCGTTGGCATGCGCCTCGGCGGCCAGCAGCAGCTCCTCACTCGCGGCGTCGCTGGGAGCCGGGGTGATGCCGTCGACCACGACGAGCAGCGCGCGGTAGTCGGGGCAGAGCGCAAAGACGTCCTCGGCGACGTGGGCGCCGGCGAGCAGTTCATGGCCGTGAGTCATGGTCGGATATTGTCTAGGCATCCCTCCCGTGAGATGCGCCCGGGGTCAGTTTGGCCACGTGTGGCACGTGGCATTCGCAGAATGGACGTGGTCACTCCATGGCTTTGCGGTTCAACACTCCCCCAGGCTGGCCAGTGCCCCCGAGCGGGTGGCTGCCCCCAGAGGGGTGGGCCCCCGATCCCTCGTGGCCGCCAGCACCGCAGGGGTGGCAGCTCCTCGTCGATGACGCTGCGCCGACCCCTCAGTGGCAGCACGTCGCGTCCCCTGACCTGGAGCAGGGCAGTGCCGACCAGCCTCGGGCCTGGTACAAGAAGAAGCGGTTCCTCCTGCCCATCGGGGCTCTGCTCCTGATCCCCGCCGTGGGCGCCCTGGTGGACGATCCCGACGCTCCAGAGGTCGTGCAGGCCGCCGCGAATGATGAGTCGGCCAAGCCCGAAACCACGGAGGCACAGCCGGAGGAGACCGAGGCTGTCGACTCGTCCGAGGCTGAGGCTGAGGCAGCGGCTCAGGCGGAAGCAGAGGCGGAAGCCGCCGCCAAGGCAGAGGCTGAGGCGGAGCAGGCCGAAGCTGAGGCAGAAGCTGAGGCTGAGGCAGCTGCCCAAGCCGAGGCAGAGGCAGCCGCCGAGGCAGAAGCTGCAGCCCAGGCGGAGGCAGAAGCAGCAGCGGCTGAGCCGGACATGACGGCCGGCCAGTCAAACGCTGTGCGCTCGGCGGAGAACTACCTCTCGGTGATGCCGTTCTCCTACCAGGGGTTGATCGACCAACTCTCGTCCGAGTATGGCGACGGCTACTCCGTCGAGGACGCGACGTTCGCCGCCGACACCGTCGACGTGGACTGGGATGAGCAGGCTGTCAGGGCCGCGGAGAACTACCTGGACACGATGCCGTTCTCCAGGGTCGGTCTGATCGACCAGCTCTCCTCCGAGTACGGCAGCCAGTTCACTGTTGACCAGGCGACTGTGGCCGTCGACCGCATCGACGTCGACTACAACGAACAGGCGGTCAGGGCCGCGGAGAACTACCTGGATGTCATGGCGTTCTCCCGACAAGGGCTGATCGATCAGCTCTCGTCAGAGTACGGCGACGGCTACACCCGTGAGCAGGCCACGTATGGCGTGGACCAGGTCGGTCTCTGACCAGGCCTGACTCCGCACGCCCGATCAGTCGCCTCAGGCGCTCAGCCCTTGGCCCGGCGGTAGTCCAGGTCTGCGTAGTCCGGGTGTCGTTGTAGCCAGGCCTGGACGAACGGGCAGACGGGCAGTGCCTTCAGACCCAGCTCACGGACGTGGTCGAGGGCACCGCGCACCAACGTGCCGCCGACGCCCTGTCCCTCATACGCGGGGTCGATCTCGGTGTGGGTGAAGACGACGAGCTCGTGGGTGCGCTGATACTCGGCGAAACCCAGGACCGTGCCGTCGCGGACGGCCTCATAGCGCGTGCGCTCCGGTGCGTCGATCACCTCGATGGTCACTGCTGTCCCTCCGGCATCTCATGCATGGTCCTGGCCATGGGGCATCAGTCCTTCCTGGATCGGCGTGGGCCAACTCTGTCAGACCGCGCTGCGACAATCTGTCGATGGCGAGCAAAGAGGAGTTTGAGCCCGTGCCCAGCATCGCCGAGCTGCGGGAAAAACTGACGGCGGACCAGCCTCGGATCGGCACTGGCTGGCCAGTGATCGATGCGGTCACGGACGGCATCCCGGTCGGCAGGACGACGGCGGTGCGCGGCCCACAGCACCTGCGCCTGCAGGTCCTGGCCCGGATGGCGGCGTGGGCCGCGGGTGACGGACACGCCACGATGATCGCCTCGCGTGCTGTCACCACGGAGGAGCTGTGGCTCGCCGTCGGCGCCGGCGGGCTGGGACTGCCACCCCGTGCCCTGCTCGAAGGCCACGAACACGACGCGTGGATCGACGACCGGCTCCGCGTGCTGGACCTGCGGGTCTTTGGTGGTCATGACGCGCACGAGGAGGTGGCCACCGAGCTGCTGCGGAAGGCTCCGCGGGTGCTCATCATCGACGACTACCCCAACTCTGAGCATCAGTGGGACGAGGCCCTGGACCCGGTCGAGCGTCGCCTCGACCTCAACGTCATCCCGCGGCGCCTCGGGTGCACTCTCGTGCTGGGTGCGTTCTCGATGGAGACCTTCAGCGACTGGCTCGACCGTGCTGCCCTCACGGTCCGCATCGTGCCGGAGAGCGACGGCACACGCACCCGGGTCAGCGGCTACGAGGGAGTGTCCAAGCGCAACCGCACAGTGCTGCTGCGTGACGGCTATCTCGAGCAACCCCGCCTCGACCTGCCTCTGATCCGTCGGGCCGGCGTCACCAACATCTGGGAGGGGCGCACCCCGCGGAACATCTCCTCCTTTGCACTGACGCTGGGGGCAGACGTGCTCGACGTCGAGCGCGATATCCCGCCGGACGACGACGATCTCTTGTAGGAGCGGGCCTCCGGGATTAGGCGGCTGCCGGGTTCTTCCGCGGACGTCCACGCGGCCGCTTGTGCGGCAGGATTCGTCCCCGCTCGATCAGCTCGCCTCCCCAGACGCCCCACGGCTCAGCCGCCTCAAGGGCCGCCTGCAAGCAGAGTTCGCGGATCGGGCACTCGGCGCAGAGCGCCTTGGCCCGCTCGATCGGCTCCGGGCGGTCAGCAAAGTAGAGCTCAGGCTCCCGCCGGCAGGCGAGGTCCGTGACCTCACGCGCTGCCTGAAGCAGTCCTATGGATCCGGGGTGGCTGGTCGGCACGATCGCTCCTCCGTCGGCTGCCTCCAGAGTCCGTGTCTAAGGTAGGCAACCGCATCGGGCAGATGCCTTATCTGCACGACATCGACATCTTCTATCTCGACCCAAGGCCCACTACTGCCTCCCAGCACGACGGGGCTGGCTCGCCGCGGGGTCCACGTGCAAGTGCATCGTCACCTCAGGGTTGGAAGTCGTCGTGCAGCCGGACCGAGGACAGCTCGGGCGGGCGGCCGGGTGGCTGCCAGAAGTGCAGCCGCCGAGCGCTCGGGGTGTTGATCTGGAGGGCGACCCGCCAGCAGGTGGCGCCGTCCTCCCGGGTGCGTGCCGGGGCACCACCGTCGCCGGACCGCAGCTGGTGGGTCTCGCGGGCGGGGATGTCGTGCACGCGGCCAGTCGCGATGTCGACCACGACGTCCACCACCTTGGACCGGTCGATGCCCGCAGTCTCGGCGAGGGAGTCCAGGAAGCCGGGCAGCACGACATACTCCCGCAGCGGCAGCGAGGGCTTCTCCGCGGCGGGGATCCGCACGGCCCACGCCTGCTCCACCTCCCAGCGGAACTGCCGCTCGGGGTCGGACCACACGGTCGGCGCCTCGCCGCTCTCGCGCTGGGCCCGCTTCGCGCGCTGAGCGTCCTGCTTGGCGCGACGCAGCTCCAACCGCTGGCTGGCCGCCTCCTCCCGCAGCCGATCGATCTCCGCCTCCTGCGACCGCGCGGTGCCCTCCAGGTCAGACCGCTGCTGCCGGAGGGCCTCCGCCTCCTCGGCGGCCGCCAGTGCCTCGGCCTGCCCCGGGCGGGGTGGCTGGCCGGCGAGGTCGCGCAGGGTGTTGCGCAGCCGCGCCTGCTCCACACGGAGCCGCTCCACGGTGAGCTGGAGGTCGCCGATGACCTTCTCCGCCTCGCTCAGCCGCAGCAGCAGCGGGGAGTCGTCGGGGGGCAGCACAGGACGGGGTGGGGTCGGCGCAGGTTTGTGGACAGGCACCGGCACGGGCTGGGGAGCAAGTGCCTGCACGACACCGGGCGGCCCCGGCTTGGGAGCCGGCTTCGGCGCGACTGGCCGAGCGACCGGCACGCCGGGCGGTGGCGCCGGCTTGGGCACCGCCACCGGGGCAGTCGGGGCACTGGGCGGCGCGGCCTCCACCCGGGCAACCACGCCGATCTGCTCGGACCGCAGCCAGGGCGGCCCACCGGGCAGCAGTGCGGGTGCAGTGACCAGCGGCTCGTCGTCATCGACGTCGAGGGTGCCGAGCCTCCAGCCCTTGCCGCCCGGCACGCCGATGCGCAGCACGCGGGCGCCCAGCACCTCCCCCTCGCTGACCAGGGACGTCATCCGGTCGATCGGGTTGCCGGTGACGTCGTCGCGGTGCAGCACCGCTCGCAACCCAGGGACCAGCTCGACGCTCGCCCGGTCGACCAGCACCTCGGCGACGCGGACCAGGACGACCGAGCCCACGGCATACTCCCGCAGTGCCTGCGCGCTGGGCCGCGGCAGGTCGGCGGGGGCGATCCGCCCGGCACCGAGGACGACCCGCCCCTCGATCCGCTGGCCGGGGACGACCAGGGAATCGATGTCGACACCGGGCAGGAGCGACTCTGCCCAGAGCGAGGCGAACTGTCCGTCGGCGTCGACCGCGAGCGCCCGGCTCGGGGGATAGATCTGCTTGACCGTGAACGTGCTGTGTCGGCTGGTCGGGGCCACGGTGCTGGTGCTCGATCCGCCGAACCGCAGGCCCTGCTGGATCAGCTGGTCGGTCGCCGCCGGTCCCCGAGCCACCTCACGGCACATCACCAGCGGGCACCCGGTGAACGGGTTGGCGGTCCACTCGTCCGCGGGGCCGTAGATACGGCCAGCCCCGCCGTAGACGCCGGCCGCCTCGGGCAGCAGGTCGGTGAGCGCGAAGGTGAGCCGGCCCGTTGGGACCAGGTAGTACTCACACACCTCCCCCAGCTCGCGCGCCACCTCGCCGACGTCGATGAACGGCGTCGTCGCCTGGTCTGCGACCGAGACGACACAGACCGGTCGCGTGCGCTTGCGGTTCAGCAGGTGCTCGCCCAGCGCACGGGCCTCCTCCGGCGTCGTGATCGACACGATCGACGTCGGTTGGGGTCCCATGGCGACAGGGTATGTCGAGTGGTCACCTGGGCGGTTCAGCCGGGGCCTCGTCGGAGTCGGCTTCTCCCATGGGCCGCCGGACAACCGGGGAGCTGGTGCTCACCGGGTGGCGATCGCGACGCTTGCGGCAACATTCGCCGCCGTGCGGGTCACCGCGGTGGCGACCGCCTCGGATCCCCAGTTGCCGCGTGCGAGGTCCTGGGCGCGGGTCACCGTCGTCGACGTCCACGGAAGTGCTGGGCGCAGCGAGGGCATGGCCCCGCTGGCGTAGAGGAGCCCGATGGTCGCCGCCGTGCGAGGATCGGGCGTCTCACCGTCCTCCAGCACGCGTCGGATCCGAGCTCGCAGCTGCGCCTCGTGCTGCTCGTCAGTGGCTGGCCACCTCGTGCTGCGGAAGACGCCAAGGATCCGTGACTCAGCGCGCTGGATCAGGCCGCGGGCCACGAGTCGGTCGAGCACCACGCGCCACAGGTCGGCGCCGATCGCGACGAGCAGCGGTTGCACACGCTGGGTCTTGGCGGCGACGATGTCGTAGGCGGCCTGCAGCAGTGGGTCGGGCAGCGGAGCATCCTCGGACGGCGTGACGCGCGGACCATTCAGAACCCCGGTGTCATCGACCTCCAGCCGGCCGAGCAGCGCGAGCTCGGTGAGCACTGCACCGCCGAGGGTGTAGTAGAGGCTGCCGGCGGCCTGGATGGACGCGCCGTCATCGTCCAGCAGGAGCAGCATGAGGTCATCGACGATCAACAGATCGTCCCGCTCCGGCGTCTTCTCATCCATGTCTGACTGCTTCTTGTCCATGTCTTGCGTCTTCTCGTCCATGTCTGACTGCCTCCTCGCGGCGGCGTCCTCGTCGGCTCAGGCGACGAAGGAACGCAGGGCGGCGTTGACTTCGTCGGCGTGCGTCCACAGCAGCCCGTGCGGGGCGCCCTCGATCTCCACGTAGCGCGCCTCGGGCAGGAGACGGCGGAAGCGGCGGGCGGTGGCGTCGATCGGCAGGATGTTGTCCGCTGTGCCGTGCAGGATGAGCGCGGGTCTGCCGCTGGCGCGGACCGCCTCGACGTCGGCGCGGAAGTCTTCGATCCAGGAGGAGACGACGGCGTGGGCCGCGGCGGGGGCGCTGGAGACGGCGACATTCCAGCTGCTGTCCACCGCCTCCTGGCTGATCCGGACCCCGAGGTTGTCGCTGAGGTTGTAGAAGTCGGCGAAGAACTGCGTGAACCAGGCATAGCGGTCGCTCTTTGCCGCGGCCTCGATTCCGTCGAAGACCTCCTGAGGAACGCCTTCGGGGTTGTCGTCACGGGCGATGAGGTAGGGCTCCAATGAGGCGAGGAACGCGAGTTTGGCGACTCGTTCGTGGCCATAGCGTGCGATGTAGCGGGCGAGTTCACCGGTGCCCATCGAGAAGCCGACGAGGACGACGTCCCGCAGGTCCAGGGTCTCCAGAAGGATGTTCAGGTCGGCGGCAAAGGTGTCGTAGTCGTAACCTGTGCCGACCTTTGATGACTGGCCGAAGCCGCGACGGTCGTAGGTGATCACGCGGTGCCCGGCGGCGAGCAGCTCGGGGGTTTGGCGCTCCCAGCTGTGTCCGTTCAGCGGATACCCGTGGATCAGCACGACGGGTTGACCCGCACCTCGGTCCTCGTAGTACAGCTCGACCGGCGTGTTGTTCTCGTTGCCAACAGTGACGTATCCCACGATCTCTTTCCTTTTCGTGATTCAGGCGCAGTGCGCGTGGTGGTTGGTGTCGTCGTGCACGATGGCGTGCGTCGTGAACTGGAGCGCCTCGCTGAAGGCTTGTGCCGTCCGGAACCGGTCCTTCCGGTCCTTGGCCAGGGCTTTCTTGAGCACGACGTCAAGGGCAGGGGTGAGGCCCGAGCGGTGGAGGCTCACCCGGTCGGGTTCCTCGTGGACGTGCTGGTAGGCAACCGAGACCGGGTCATCCCCGACAAAGGGTGGTCGCCCGGTCAGGAGTTCGTAGAGCACGCAGCCCGCGGAGTAGAGGTCGCTGCGGGGATCTGCGGCCTCACCGCGGACCTGCTCCGGGGAGACATACGAGGGGGTGCCGAGGAAGGCATGGTGCTGAGTCACCGTCGCGGCGGGATCCCCATGTGCGTGGGCGATCCCGAAGTCCACGACTTTGACGGCATCTGCAGGCGTGATCATCACGTTCGCGGGTTTGATGTCGCGATGGACGATGCCTGCCGCGTGACTGTGCTCGAGCGCCGAGAGGATTCCCACCAGATATCGGATCGACTCCCGGAGTGCTGGACTGCCGCCCGTGAGGAGATCCTGCAAGGACCGGCCTGCGACATACTCCAGGACGATGAAGGGGGCGCGGGTCCCCGTCGCGGAGCCATCGTCGAGTTCTTCGAACCCGGTGTCATGCACGGAGACGATCGCGGGGTGGTGGAGACCGGCCAGCGCCTGCGCCTCGCGCCGGAACCTGGGGTGGAACAGGGGGTTGTGGGCCAGGTCCTGGCGCAGGACCTTGATGGCCACGGAGTGGCCGGAGCACAGGTCACGCCCCAGGTGGACCTTGGCCATCCCGCCCCACCCGATGACCTCGCCCACCACATAACGTCCGTTCAGGACTCGCCGCGTGCTCACGATGGTCTCCGGGCCGCTGGCGTTCATCGGCGTGGTTCCCAGCGGAAGAGCCGGGCGGCTAGTGCGATGGAGGCGACAACCCAGGCGAGGGTGGGGGCCAGCAGCAGGAGCGAGTCGCCGATGGAAGAGCCGCCGTTCCAGGCGTGCATGATCAGCTCGGTCGCTGACCCTCCGGGGAGCAACCGCTTGATCAGCGAGAGGCTCTCGGTGCCGGTCACACCGACCCAGATGCCGACTGTGATGATGCCCAGGCTGACCGGGAGCGTGGTGATCTGGGCGCGCTCGGACGAGTTCGTCAGCCCAGCGGTGGCCATCCCCAGGGCGAGCATCATGATGAACGTGGCAACGATCGCCACCACCAGGAGCGGGATGTTGGCCGGCAGGTCGGTGACCACAGCGAAGGCGACCAGGATGAGTCCCACCTGGGCCAGGGAGATCAGACTGACGGGGAGCACCAGCCCGGACAGGATGGCTGGGTCAGAGGCCGCGGTGGATCGCAGTCGCTTGAGGAACAGGTTCTGTCGCCGGGCGGCCAGTGTGGTCACCACCGTGCTGTAGAGGCTGAACGCGGCGATGGTGAAGATGAGCAGGACCGCGATATAACCCAGGCCCCTGTCGCCGAGGAACAGGTCGCGGTTGTAGATGAAATAGATGCTGGCCGCGACGGGCATGATGAGGCTGGTGAAGAACGCGGTCCGGTCGCGGAGGATCTGGGTCAGTTCGCTGTAGGCAATGGTCAACATGATGAGGTCCTTGTCAGATCGTTCAGGGAGTTCAGGAGTGCGCTGGGGTGGTGTCGATGGCGCGGAAGACGTCGTCCAACCGGGTGGGCGCGGCAGCCAGGTCGATCAACTCGACTCGGTGGTCCTCCGCCCAGTCGAGGAGCTGCTTGAGGTCGCGCTGCAGCTGGAAGGTCTCGATCAGCACGTGCCCCGCGTCCGCCGAGCCGGAGGGTAGGGGCGGTGTCGGCGCGCCAGGTGGGAGCGTGAACTGGATCGACGCGGGCAGGGTGCCGGTCAGTTCGGCCACTGTGCCCTGAAGCCGGAAGGTGCCCTGGTGCATCAGGCCGATGCGGTCAGCTCGCTGCTGGGCCTCCTCCAGATAGTGAGTCGTCAGGATGATGGTGGAGCCGTCCTGCCGGAGCTGTTCGACGGCCGACCAGAGGGCGTCGCGGGACTGGATGTCCAGCCCGGTGGTGGGCTCGTCCAGGATGATCAGCTCAGGCCGTCCGTAGACCGCGGTGGCGAAGTCGAGACGGCGCTTCTCGCCACCGGACAGCTGCGCCACCCGGGTGTCGGCCTTGCTGGTGAGGTCGACGACCTCGAGGATCCGCGTGACCGTGTCGGAGCGACCGCTGAGCCGGCCGATCAGTCGGACCGACTCCGCGACGGTCAGGTCGGCGGCGAACCCGCTCTCCTGGAGCATGATCCCCGTCCTGGATCGCACCGCAGCACGGTCCGTCGGGCTCGTCCCGAACACCTGGATCCTGCCGGACGAGGCTCTGCGGTGACCTTCGATCACTTCCAGCGCCGAGGTCTTGCCCGCCCCGTTGGTGCCGAGCAGTGCGTAGACCTCTCCACGCTGCACCTGGAAGGACAGGTCCTTCACCGCCCGGAAATCGCCGTAGGTCACGTTCAGTGACTCCACCTCGATGACGGGCGCGGAGGGCCGGCCCCTATCGAGCCGGCGGTCGCTCGCCGCGGTCATGTCTGTGAGTTGTCCCATGCCGAAAACCTCCACGCGTTGGTTACTGGTCGTTGCTGTGCAACCAGGCTGGCAGCGGGGGTGGGGTCTTCGCGTCGGTAGAGATCCCTGATCACCCACGGTGCCGCGGGCCGCGAAAGTGGGTCTGGCGCAAGTAGTTCGGATCGGTGAGACTGGCCTAGTCCGCCCGAAGGAGCACACATGACAGGCATCTTGGGCCGGAGCACGGAGTGCGAGGCGGTCGACCAGCTGCTCGCCCGGGCACGGTCCGGGCACAGTGGTGCACTCGTACTGCGCGGGGAAGCCGGCATCGGCAAGACCGCGCTGCTGGACTACGCCCGCGACACCGCAGTCACGTCGCGGTTCCGGGTCGAGACCGCGGACGGCGCGGAGTCCGAGACTCAGTTTGCTTTTGCGGGGCTGCACCAGCTGTGCGCACCGCTGATGGACCGGGCCGGGGCACTTCCGGACCCGCAGCAGGCTGCCCTCGGTGTGGCCTTCGGACAGCAAGCCGGTGCTGCACCGGACCCGTTCCTGGTCGGGCTGGCGACACTGCACCTGTTGGCCGAGGCCGCCGAGGAGACGCCACTGTTGTGCTTGGTGGACGACGCACAGTGGCTCGACCAGGCGTCCGCCCAGGTCCTGGCATTTGTGGCCAGGAGGGTAGGAGCTGAGCGGTTCGCACTGGTCTTCGCAGTGCGCGACTCTGACGAAGGCGACGCCCTGCCATTCTCCGGATTGCCAGAACTGCGTCTGGACCGGCTCGGCGAGGCCGATGCCCAGGCACTCCTGACGACCACCGTCCGCGCACCGCTGGATGAGGTGGTGCGCGCCCGGATCGTGGCCGAGGCCCGCGGCAATCCCCTGGCGCTGCTGGAGCTACCCCGCGGCACGCAGGACACACCACTGGCCGGCGGGTTCGGGCTGCCCCATGGCACGGACGTTCCGCGCCGTGTCGAGGACAGCTTCCGCCACCGCTCTGCCAGCCTGCCGGACGAGACGCAGCTGTTGCTGCTGGTCGCCGCGGCCGAGCCGACCGGTGAGGCCGACCTGCTGTGGCGCGCGGCCGAGCAGTTGGGGATCGCCCGAGAGGCTGCCACGCCCGCTGAAGCAGCCAAGCTGGTGGAGATCGACTCCCGCGTGCGGTTTCGACATCCGTTGGTGCGCTCGGCGGTCTACCAGGCGGCCAACGCACCGGATCGTCGACGCGCCCACGGTGCGCTGGCCGAGGCAACCGATCCGCACGTTGACCCCGACCGGCGCGCCTGGCACCGCGGGCAGGGGGTGCTGGGCACCGATGAGGGCGCCGCCGCAGCGCTGGAGCACTCTGCCGACCGGGCCCGCGCCCGTGGCGGGTTGGCCGCTGCCGGTGCGTTCCTGCAGCGGGCGACCGAGTTGACCCCAGATCGTGCCCACCGTGCGCGGCGGGCGTTGGACGCCGCCCATGCCAAGCAGGAGGCCGGTGCGACCGAGGTCGCCCTCAAGATGCTGACGGTCGCTGCCGAGGGGCCACTGGACGCCCTACCACTCGCACGCCTCGACCTGCTCCGTGCTGAGATTGCCTACCACCAGAGCCGGGACAGCGAGGCGCCGAGGATGCTGCTCGACGCCGCCAAGACTCTCACCCCGCTCGATGCAACGCTCGCCCGAGAGACCTACCTGCGTGCTCTCGACGCCGCCCTCGTGACCGGAACCCCCGGCTGCGGCGTGCTGGAGGCAGCCATGGCCGCTCGGGCCGCGCCTGCACCCCGCGGGGCACCGCGGCCTCCGGACCTGTTGCTCGATGGTCTCGTCACGACCTTCACGCACGGCTACGAGGCAGGCGTGCCCGAGCTGCGCCGAGCGCTGCTCGCCTTCACCCACCACGAGCCGAGGGTGGGACCGGCCGGCCACGGCGACGACCACCGCTGGTTGTGGCTGGTCAGCAGGACGGCCATGGCCGTCTTTGACGACGAGCTTGCCCACACACTCGCGGACCGTCACGTGCGGCTGGCACGTGAGGCCGGTGCGCTGGCGACGCTCCCGACTGCACTTCTCGTCCAGTCCGTCATGCTGGTGCTCTCCGGAGAGTTCACCCGGGCAGACGAGCAGATCTTGATCGCGGCCTCGACGACGGCAGCGCCTGTGCTCCATGCCCAGCTCATCCTCGCCGCCTGGCGCGGCCGCTCGGACGAGACAGGCGAGATCCACGCGACCATGGTCCGGGAAGCCGCCAGACGTGGGCACGACAACGAGGTCTCCCTGGCGCAATACGGGCTCGCGGTGCTCCACAACAGTCTGGGCGACTACCCCGCGGCTTACGAGGCTGCGGCGCGTGCCTTCGAATCCGACGAGCTGAACCACAGCAACCTGGCCCATCCCGAACTCATCGAAGCTGCGTGGCGCATCGGTGAGCCTGAGCGTGCGGCCGCCGCGATCGAGCAACTCACCTCGCGAGCCCGCGTCACCGGCACCCCGTGGGCGCTCGGAATGGCAGCGCGCTCACAGGCACTGACCGGCACCGGATCGTCAGCCGAGGAGCAATACCGCGAGGCGATCGGGCAGTTCCAGCAATGCCGGATGGGCGGCTACCTCGCCCGCACCCACCTCGCCTATGGCGAGTGGCTCCGCCGTGAGGGCCGTCGCCGAGATGCCCGAGACCAGCTCCGCACGGCCCACAAACTGCTGTCGGACATGGGCGCCGAGGCCTTCGCCGAGCTGGCCGCCCGCGAATTGCGCGCCACCGGAGAGCATCCGCGCAAACGGACGGCCCAGCCCACGGATGCGCTCACCGCTCACGAACTGCACGTCGCGCGACTGGTGGCCACCGGGGCGACGTCCCGTGAGGTCGGTGCTCAGCTGTTCCTCAGCCCACGCACCATCGAAGCCCACCTGCGCAACATCTTCCGCAAGCTCGGCATCACCTCTCGTCGTCAGCTGGCAAAGATGCAGCTCCCCTGACCGGGTCGGCGCGCTCGGCGTCGAGCTCTTCCCCGGGGGACAACGAAGACTTGGTGGCTTCTACCGATGCGAACCTGTCGCCGGTCCTGCGAACCTGACGGCATGACCGCACGCGGGACGAGCAGGAGCTGGACCACCGAAACAACGGCCGGTGACGACCCCATCTGCTCGGCCATGGCCAGCACCATGGAGCTCGTGGAGAGTGACGTCCGGCTCCGGGGCGTCGAACGGGCGTTGTGCGCATGAAGGTCTTCATCATCGGCGTCAGCGGCGCAGTCGGGAGGCTGCTGGCAGGTCAGCTGATCGATCGCGGCGACGACGTCCTGGGTCTGGTGCGTCGCGACCAGCAGCGAGCCGACCTCTCCGCGCGAGGGGTCGATGCCAGCGTTGCGGATCTCGCCGGGCTGACCGCCGACTCGCTGGCCTCGATGCTCGACGGTGTCGATGCCCTCGTCTACACCGCCGGGTCGAACGGGGGTGCCAGGGAGGTGACGGCCGCGATCGACGGTGAGGGTGTGGTCAAGGCTCTCGAGGCAGCCGGTCTGGCCGCCGTCCACCGCTTCGCGTTGGTGTCAGTGCTTCCTGAGGCCGGGCGCGGGCAGGGCCTCAGCGAGGACGAGGAGTTCTACTTCGCCGTGAAGAAGCTCATCGACGTCACCGTCAGCGAGAGTGACCTCGACTGGCTGATCCTGCGGCCATCCCTGCTCGTCGATCGCCCAGGGACAGGCACGGTGGCCCTGGGCCCGGCACAGCCGCACGATGAGATCACCCGCGAGGACGTTGCCGCCACCCTGGCAGCGCTGCTCCACGAGCCGCGGATCCGTCGTCAGATCCTCGAGCTCAACCAGGGCTCGACGCCGATCATCATCGCCGTGCAGGCCAACATCCGCTGAGGCGCTTCTGCTGTGGTCGACCGCGCCTCTGGGGCCTGCGTCGCGCAGTGCGACGGCGGTCGCAACCCCCGCGGTGACCGGACGACGGGACAGGGCTGTCCAGTCGCGGTCGGCGGCACGGACCCCTAGCGTCGAAGGTATCGGCCGGATCCGACCGGCCGGCACAGCATCTGACGGAAAGGATGACGTCATGGCGGTCTGTGAGGTCTGCGGCAACGACTACGACAAGAGCTTCGAGGTGACGGCAGCCGGAGTCACGCACACGTTCGACAGCTTCGAGTGCGCGGTGCACCTGATGGCGCCGGTCTGCGAGCACTGCGGCTGCAAGGTCATCGGGCACGGCACGGAGGTCGATGGCCGTTTCTATTGCTGTGCGCACTGCGCCAAGCACACCGAGGGGGACGTGCCGGTCGACGACCGCGCGGGCTGACCCAGCACGACACCACCACGCTGCCGGGCGTCGTGGGACTGGGGTTGCTGGGCGGTGGACCGGCAGCCGCCTGGCCGGGGGCTGTGGAGGTGCTGCTCGGCATACTCCCGGCACTGTGTGCCGACGCGACCCTCGCGACGCCGAGCGTGGTCGCTTCCGCCCGAACTCAGCCGGGGAGCTGGGGTCAGCGCGAGCCGTCGCGATAGGGCACGGTCGGGCCCACGCCGCTGGGGGCAAGGAAGGCGGAGACCGCCAGTGCCGCGCGACGGATGACGGTGCCAAACCCGGTGCGAGTGTCGCTGTCGATGGTCTGGGTGCCCCTGAAATTGGTCATGTCACAAGTGTCTCTGACCTCACGTCATACGTCGAATGACTAGCACACATCTGATCCATGCGTCATAGTCATGTCATGGAGACACGTGATCTGCGGTGGTTCCAGCAGGTGGCCGACGGCATCACGCTGACCGAGCTGAGCGAGGTGGAAGGCACCACCCAACCGGGCGTGTCCCGGGCTCTGGCGCGCCTGGAGCAGGAGGTCGGCACCGCACTGCTGCACCGCTCGGGGCGCACACTGCGTATGACGCATGCCGGGGCGGCCTTCAAGCGTCACGTGGACCGGCTGCTCCACGAACTCGACGACGGCCTGGCCGCCGTCCACCAGCTGGTCGACTCCGAGACCGGCACGGTCACGCTGGCCTTCCACTCCTCACTCGGCACCTGGCTGGTGCCGGATCTGGTCAGCAGCTTCCGCGCCGACCACCCGCAGGTGCACTTCGCGCTGCGACCGCAGGCAGAGGTGGCGGACACCAGCGTCGGACCCCGCAGCGGCATCGACCTCGAGCTGTCCACCATGCGGCCCCACCCCGGGGCGGCCCGTTGGGCGCAGCTGGCGGTCGAGCCCCTGCTCCTGGCCGTGCCGGCGGGACACCCCCTCGCCGACCGTGACAAACCGCTCAACCTGTCGGACGCCGCGGACGAGCCGTTCGTGCTGTTCCGACCGGGCTCGGCATTGCGCGAGCGGACCGACGAACTGGCCGGCCGCGCCAGCTTCACGCCGCAGCTGGCCTTTGTGTGCGAGGACCTCGCCACCGCACGTGCCTTCGTCGCGGCCGGACTCGGCGTCTCGATCCTCCCGCCGGCGCCGCCCTCCGGGACCGACCCCTCCCCCACCGGGTTGCGCCACCTCCGGCTCGCCGACCGCCTCGCCGTCCGCGAGATCGGGCTCGCCTGGTCCGAGGAGCGCCAGATGCTGCCCGCCGCACGACTGTTCCACCAGCATGCGCTCGAGCGCACCCCCACAGTCTCGAACTACTACACACCGTAGTATCATGGGGACCAGCACATCCCAGCTATCCAAGGAGCACTCAAGATGACACTTGACGGCAAGGTCGCACTCGTCACGGGAGCCGCCACCGGCATCGGACGAGCGGTCGCACTGGCCTACGCGAGCGCAGGAGCCAAGGTGGTCGTGTCCGACATCGACGACGTCCGCGGCCAGGAGACGGTCGACCTGGTGACAGAGGCGGGCGGCGAGGCGACCTACTTCCACTGCGACACCAGCTCCGCCGAGCAGAACGACGCGCTGGTCGACCACGCGAAGCAGACCTACGGCCGGCTGGACCTGGCCTGCAACAACGCGGGAGTCGGCCCGGCGCCGCTCGCCCTGGCGGACTTTGACGACGATGAGTGGCGACGCATCATCGCGATCAACCTCGACGGCGTCTTCTTCGGCATGCGCGCCCAGATCAGAGCGATGCTCGCGACCGGCGGCGGTGTGATCGTCAACATCTCCTCGATCCTGGGCCAGGTGGCCTTCCCGGGAGCCGGTCCCTATGTCGCGGCCAAGCACGCGGTGGTCGGCCTGACCAAGCAGGCCGCGCTGGAGTATGCCGCTGCAGGCATCCGCACGCTCGCCATCGGCCCCGGATTCATCGAGACCGACATCCTGAAGAACCTGGACGATGAGGGCCGGGCTGGCCTCGTCGCACTGCACCCGGCCGGGCGCATCGGTCAGCCGGCTGAGATCGGCGAGGTTGTCGCCGCGGTCTCGGCTGACTCCTGGTCCTTCGCCAACGGTGCCT
Organism: Ornithinimicrobium ciconiae; assembly: GCF_007197575.1. Taxonomy (NCBI): domain Bacteria; kingdom Bacillati; phylum Actinomycetota; class Actinomycetes; order Micrococcales; family Ornithinimicrobiaceae; genus Ornithinimicrobium; species Ornithinimicrobium ciconiae. The sequence goes on along the minus strand of NZ_CP041616.1, from coordinate 1,562,033 downwards.
ACATCCCGGTCGACGGAGGCTACCTGTCACGATGAACTGACCAGACGTGTCGCCGACGACTCGAAGGAGTGACGCATGCCCAGCACCGCGAGCAGGACGGTTGAGCTGCACGGCCAAGAGCTCTCCTACACCGACAGTGGGTCGGGAGCCCCTGTGCTCTTCATCCACGGCCTCCTGGGGACCCAGCGGCAGTGGCGTCGGCTGATCGACGAGATCGACGACACGCAGCGGGTGATCGTCCCCGACCTGTTCGGCCACGGCGAGTCAGCCAAGCCGATGGGTGACTACTCCCTCGGTGCCCACGCCGCGACGCTGCGCGACCTGCTCGACCACCTCGAGATCGAGCGGGTCACCCTCGTCGGGCACTCGCTCGGCGGCGGCATCACGATGCAGTTCCACTACCTCTTCCCCGAGCGCGTGGACCGCGTGGTGCTGATCGCCAGCGGGGGGCTGGGCCGGGAGGTGAACCCCCTGCTGCGGTCCGCCACGCTCCCCGGTGCAGACCAGGTGCTGCGGATCGCGGCCTCGACGGCCGTGACCTCGCGGGCCATGGCGCTGAGCAACGGGATGAGGAAGGTGGGGTGGCGGCCGGGCTCGGACATCAACGCGATCTGGCGCGGTTTCACCGCCCTTGCGGACAGCGAGAGCAGGCGCGCCTTCCTCGCCACGACACGGGCGGTCATCGACGTGGGCGGGCAGAGCATCACGGCAGTCGGCCGCCTGGACCCGGAGAACGCCGTCCCCACTCTCGTCGTGTGGGGGTCGCATGACCGGATCATCCCCGCGTGGCACGCCCTGAGCGCCCAGAAGGCGGTCCCGGACTGTCGGGTGGAGGTGTTTGAGCGAGCCGGTCACTTCCCGCACCTGGAGGACCCGGACCGCTTCGCACTACTGCTGCGCGAGTTCATCGCGGACGACTCATCTCCTCCAGTCCCAGAGGACGGCTGACTCCGGGGCCTGGTGCACAGCGGGTCACTGTCAGAAGGGGCTGCCACACTGAGTCGATGTCGATCCCGCACGAGCCAGAGCCGGTCCCGAGCATCTCCGAGCTGCGCAGCTGGTTCACCCGGTCCCGGCCTCGCATCGGCACCGGCTGGCCCGCGCTCGACGCCGTCACCGAGGGCATCCCGATCGCTGAGACGACGGCCGTGCACGCTCCCCAGAGTCTGCGGCTGCAGATCCTCGCCCGGATGGCCGCGTGGGGCGCCGGAGAAGGGCTCTCGGTGGTGATCGCCTCTCGGGCAGTGACCACGCAGGAGCTCTGGTTGGCCGTGGGCGCTGGTGGGTTGGGTCTGCCGCCACGGGCGCTGCTGGAGACGAGCGCGCACGACACCTGGATCGATGACCGCCTGCGCGTGCTCGACCTGCGCGTCATGGGCGGCTCCAGCGCCCCGGAGAAGCTCGCGGACGCCCTCGCGCACCGGGTGCCGTCGTTGGTCATCGTCGATGACTACCTCGGCAACGAATACGACTGGGTGGACGCGTTCGGCTCACCCGCCGAGCTCGACGTCCACGCCAAGCCGCGGCAGTTGGGCGCCGCCCTGGTGCTGGGCGGTGGGTCGATGGAGAGCTTCAGCTCCTGGCTGGATCGGGGCGTGCTCACGATCTGTGTCGTCCCCGACGGGGACGGCAGCCGCACCCGCATCACCTGCTACGACGGGCAGACCCGGCGCAACGAGGTCGTCCTCCTGCGCGACGGCTATCTCGAGCCGCCCGCACCCGGCGCCCCCATGCTGCGACGCCCCGGCGTGACGAACATCTGGCAGGAGCGCACCGAGCAGGACATCTCCAGCTTCGCTCGCGCACTGGGAGCCGATGCGACCGAACTGGTGTGGGAGCAGGGCTTCGACGCCGGCGTGGACTGACGGACGCGTTGCCCCACCGGCCCCATCGGTCACTGGCATACTGCCCGTATGCCGTGGCGCAAGATGCTCCACGCGCGGGAGGATCTGCTCAGGACTGCGCGGCGGCTGCTCGCCCAGGACAGCACGCGCGTCCTGACGCTGACCGGCCTGCCGGGCGTGGGCAGGACCAGCATGGCCCGGGCGCTGGTCAACGGTGCCCCGCCGCACCACGAGGTGCCCTTCGTGGACGCTCGCCGCGCGACCCAGCCGGGCGCGCTGTGCCGGATCGTGCTCGAGGCTGCCGCACTCTCTGACGTGGTCGTGGTCGACGACGCCGACACTGCCCCGGACGCGGCGCACGCGCTGGCCCGTGCGCTGGCCACCCAGCGCGACGCCCAGCTGATCGTGACCGCGAGCGCGCCCCTGCACCTGCCGGCCGAGGCCGTCGTCCGCGTGCCCGCCCTGCCCGAGCCCGACCTGTCTGAGGACCCCGAGACGTATGCCGGGCAGCCGGCGGTCCGTCTCTTCCTCGACCGTGCCGAGCGCAGCGGGGCCATGATCACGCCAGACCGGGAGACGTTGGAGGACATCGCCGCCATCTGCAGCGCCCTCGGCGGCAACCCCGGTGCGATCGTGATGGCCGCAGCTCGCACCCCCACCCTGCCACCGGCGATGCTGCGCGAGCTGCTGACCGAGTCGCCCCCGTCGACCGTCATCGCCGCGCAGCCGCTGTCGGGCAGTCGGGATCTGTTCACCGCCATCGCCTGGAGCGAGTCCCTGTTGGACGAGGCGCCCAGGGCGCTGCTCGCCGACCTTGCTGTCTTTGCGTCATCGGTGCCGCTGGAGGCCGTCGCGGAGGTGACCGAGCAGGACGGTCTGGTCAACCACCTCGCCGCGCTCGTGGACTCGCACCTGGTGGAGCCGCTTCACTACGACACCGGCAGCGCCTACCGGCTGTCGCCGCTGGTGCGCGAGCGCGCCGCTCAACTGTTGTCGCACCGGCCGGAGCGTGCCGCCGAACTCAGCGCACGGCATACGCAATGGGCGTTGGGAGTGGCGCACCAGTCCCGCATGTTGACGGTCTCAGGCATGACGACCGATGCCCTGGGCCTGGCTGCGGAGCTGGAGCCAGAGATCATGGCCGCCCTGCAGCGGTCGGTCGATGGTGGCGACGTCGAGGTGGCTGCCCAGCTGCTGCTGGGCATCGTGCCGTGCTGGTTCAGCCAGGCTGTGACTGCCCAGGAGAAGGGCTGGATCGACCGGGTCCTAGGGCTGGCCGAGGAGCACGAGATCGACCAGGGGTTGCGGGCCATGCTGCTGGCCTGGCGTGGGCTGGTCGGTGCCGAACTGGCCACGGATGCCGCAGGCGTGGCCGCGGCCCTGCCGGACCTGCAGGCGGCCCGGGAGCTGGCAGAGCCACTCGGTGAGCAACTGCTGACCCGAGTGCTGATGCTGTCGGTGCTGGCCGGGCGCGTGATGGGCGACCGGAGCGCCGTGGAGCCGCTGTGCCGACAAGGCCAAGAGCTGGCAGAGCAGCTCGGCGACGTCGCGGCGATGACGTCCTTCGAGGCCTGGGCCGGGATGCTGGCGCACCAGCGCGGTGACGTCGACGAGGCGCTGCGCTGCGCACGCGCCGCCTTCGAGCGGGCGCAGCGCCTCCGCAACCCTCGGGTCATGCTGCTGCCGGCGGCGCTGCTGCGGACCCTGCCGCCGGGCACGCCGATCGGCAGCGACGTGCCCAGCTTTGCGGAACTGCTGGACTCTGCCCGGCTCGTGCAGGACAACCGCTCGCTGTCCTGGATCCTGCCAAGCGGGACGATGACTGCACTGCACGCCGGTGACCTCGACACCGCCGCGACCCTGGCCCTGGAGGCGCTGCGGCATGCCCGTGCCTCGGGCAACCCGCGGCGCTATCTCACTCCCACCCTGACGGTGCTGCTGCTGGCCCACGCCCGTGGTGACGCGCACGTCGCGACCCGACTCCGGAGTGCCCTGCGCCCCTTCAGCCAGGTGCTTCTGCCGGCGCCGCCGCCGTGGATGCTGCGTGACTACGGCGAGACCATCAGTGGACCGCAGCCCGACTTGGCGCTGCCGTCCAGCCACCAGGAGGCGCTGGCCCTCCTGCAGGGAGCGGGCGAGGACGCCTTGCGTTATGTGCGGTCGCTGGCGACGGCTCCCGTGATCCGCATGGTCGCGCCGCTGGAAGACACCACCGGCCTGCGCCCGCGCCCCGAAGACCTCACCGAACGTGAGCGCGAGGTGCTTGCCAGCCTGCCCTCGGGCGCCTCCAACAAGGAGCTGTCCGTCCAGCTCGGCATCAGCGCCAAGACCGTCATGCACCACACCTCGAGCATCTATCGCAAGCTCGGCGTGCGCGGTCGATCCGAGGCCATCTCCTGGGTCTTGCGCCACGAGGATGTGCTCAGCGAGGGCGTCGAGCAGGCGAGAGGCAACGAGGCGTGAGGGACCTCTCCGGCAGGAACGTGCACAACCGCTAGTCACCCCAGCAGTTGCGCACCCCAAAGGCCACGTCCCGGGACTCGATACCGGGCGCCGGGTTGCCGGTGATCAGCACGACGCCGGTGTTTAGGAAGCCGCTGGGTGCGGCACCACCGCGGGCGTGCTTGGCCAGGGCTGTCACGCCCTCGCGCGCCATGTTCTCGGGGAACTGCTGCGCGGTGGCGTCGATGTCGCCGGGGCGCACCGCATTCTTGATCGCCTCACACCCGCCGTCGACGGTCACCAGCACCACCTCGTCCGGACCGACGCCGGCCTCGTCCAGGGCCGTGACCGCGCCGAGGGCCGCCGGCTCGTTGACGGCATAGACCACATTGATACCCGGGTCCTGGGCGAGCAGTTCGGCCATCGCCGCCTCCCCCTTTGCCTGGTCGCCCTCGGTGTCGATCGAGCCGACGATCTGCGGGTCGTCCTCCTCGAGGCCGAAGCCGGCCAGGAATCCGGCACGCCGCTGCTCACCGGAGGCGATGCCCGGGGCGAGATCGAGCAGGGCGATGCGTGGGGTGAGGCCGAGCTCCACAACCTTCGCTGCGGCATACTGCCCGATCAGTTCGCCCGCCTCGTGGTTGTCGGAGGCGAAGACCGCGTCGACGGCCGACTCGGGATCGGTCGGGGTGTCCACCGCGATCACGGTGACGCCGGCCTGCCGCGCTTCCTCGATCGCCGGCACCAGCGCCTGGGAGTCGGTGGGAGCGATGAGTATGCCGGTCGCGCCCTGGGCGGTCATCTCCTGCAGTGCGGCGATCTGGCTGTCCACGTCGACGTCGCTGGTGCCGGCCGCGGTCAACAGCTCGACGTTCTCGTCGCGAGCCGTCGCCTCGGCGACCTCGCGCATCGTCACCCAGTAGGGGTTGGCCTCCTGCTTGGTGATCAGCCCGATGGTGACGTCCGGCTCCTCGCTGCCGCAGGCGGTGAGGAGCAGCCCTGCGGTGAGGGCGGCAGCCAGGGCGAGGCGACGAGCGCTCATGATGCGGTCTCCACCGCGGTCCCGGGCACGGTCGGCAGGTGCGGTCGGTTGCGCAGCTCAAACACGGCATACGCCGCGACGATCGCCAGGCAGACGGCCGGCACGATGAAGCCGAAGGCCGTGCCGCCGACCCCGTCCATGACCGCGCCCTGGACCAGCGGAAGGATGGCCCCGCCGAGGATCGCCATGACCAGACCGGCGGCGCCGAACTTCGCGTCCTCACCCAGTCCCTCGAGTGCCAGGCCATAGATGGTGGGGAACATCAGCGACAGCGCAGCCGAGATGGCCACCACGGCGATGAGCCCGAGCATGTTGAGGGAGAACATGGCGACCAGGCAGCAGAGCACGCCGAAGCTCGCCATGAGCAGCAGCAACCGGGCGGGCCGGAAGATCCCGAGGAGATACACCATGACGAACCGGGCGACGAGGAAGAGGATCAGGCTTGCCTGGAGATACCACCCCGCGGCGCTGGTGGAGACGCCGACCACGTCGAGGGCATAGATGATGGTGAAGGTCCACACGCAGGTCTGGGCCGCGACGTTGAAGAACTGGGCGACCACGCCGTAGCGGTAGCGCCGGTTGCGCCAGAGCCTGCCCGCGACTCTGCCGGAGGGCGCGGCACCGACCGCGGTCTCGGTTGCAGCCGCCTGACCGGGCAGCTCGGGCATCTTGCGGAGCGCCAGCAGCAGCCAGAGGATGATCAGCACCACAGCGATGCCGAGGTAGGGCCGCAGCACCAGGAAGAGATCGGCCTCCTGGCTGGCCCGCAGCTCCTCGGAGGACATGATCGTCTTGGCGGCCTCGGACGTCAGCCCCGGCAGGATCAGCATCGCGCCGAGCAGCACGCCGATGTTGGCGCCGACCGGGTTGAAGGCCTGCGCCAGGTTGAGCCGGCGGGTCGCGGTCGCCTCGGAGCCCATCGCGATGATCAGCGGGTTGGCGGAGGTCTCCAGGATGGACAGCCCGGCGGCCAGGATGAACAGCGCGACGAGGAAGGCCTCGTAGACCAGCATCTGGCTGGCGGGCAGGAAGAGGATGCCGCCGACGGCGGCCAGGCCGAGACCGGTGAGCATCCCGGCCTTGAAGCCAAACCGGCTGTTGATGAGGGCGGCGGGAAGTGCCAGCAGGAAGTAGGCGCCGTAGTAGGCCGACTGCACCAGCGAGGACTGCAGGTTCGACATGTCGAAGATGGTGCGGAACACGCCGACCAGGACATCTGTGAGGTTGGCGGCCGCACCCCAGGCGGCGAAGCAGGCGACGACGAGGATGAAGGGGATGAGCAGCTCGGGCTCGACGAGCCGGGCTCGGCGCGGGGCCGTGCTCTCCTGGGACTCGGTGGTCGGCGTAGCGCTCACCCGTGGGCCCCCCTGACAACTGTGTCGGCTGTGAGGGAACCCAACGTATCCCCCGCCCGCGACGTTGTCACCTGGGGGCGAGTATGGCGTGGGGCCGAGCCGTTCCCTGCCCGGCGGTGGATCGATGCGCGGTGGGTCGATGCGTGGTGGGTCAGCGCGCGGTGATCAGTGCAGGTAGGGTCAGCGGGCGGCGTCGCGGTAGGGCACCGTCATGCCCACGCCACGGGTGGCGGGGTAGGCGGCGAACTGGCGGGCGACCCGGCGGCGCCCGGCGCGCTCGGGGTCCTGGGCCAGCTCGGCGCGCATGGCCCGCAGGAGGCGGATGAGGCCAACGCCCTCGCGGGCCGGCACGCGCTCGATCGTCGGGGTGGTGCCGATGGTCTGGGTCGTGCGAGTCATCGTCGTCATACATACAGTCTCCCGTGACCAGGGGTTATACGTCCAATGAGTGGCATGCATCTAATCCATGCGGCATGGTCATGTTTCTTGGATTCTGAGGGCGCGTGCGCTTGCGGTCCAGCAGGAGCTCCCCCAGCTCGAACGCGATCTCCGGCGCCGTGATCGTCACGATCGACGTCGGTTGGCGTGCCAAGACGCCAGGGTAAGTCGGGTGGCACGTCGGGGATCGCTATCCGGCCGCCACGGTCCCTGCAGCAAACATGTCCGCTGGCATCGGGGTGTCGAGACGCCAGGTGATGGCGATGGGGCGCTCCCCCTGGTGGGACACGTACTTGGCCGTCCCCAGGAACCGGTAGGGGCTGGTGCCGAACTCGTCCTTCTTCTCCTCGCGGACAAAGATCATGACGGTGGACGATCCGCTCAGGTATCGCTGCCCCGTCTTGGACGCCACGGTCGTCACCGACTGGGACTCCCAGTGGAAAAGGTCGCGGCTGATCGGGTAGTCCCGGTACATCGTGGTGGGCGAGAAGCCATCCTCGGTCTTCCTCAGCGTGACGAAGAACGCGTCGATGTTGAGGTCCGCCGCATACAGGACACCCTCGCGGAAGGAATTGGGCTTGCGTGACATCGAGGCGTAGCCCAGCGCAGCCAGCACTTCCTCCCGCTGATAGCGGGCGTGCACTTGAAGCGGCACACCGGCCATCGGGCCGGAGAGTGGCCGCACGGGGTGATCGGCAGACTCGAAAGCGAGGTCGATGACCTCCCGGGTGTCTTCGCGCAGGTCGTCGCTTCCGTCGAGGCTCCGCAGACCTTCTACGACTGAGTCGTGCCCTCCCCCGTCGGGCCAGAGCGAGAAGAAGAGCATGTCGGCCAGACGCCGCTCGACCGGCGAGAGGGTTTCGTAGGGTCCCATCGTGCCGCGCAACAACGCTCTGTAGGCGCTATGCCGCACAGGATCATCCACGTGCGCGAGCGCCCGGGCACGTCGAGCGAGCTTGACCTCCAATGGACTCAGAGCCTCACGTCGCGCGGCATCTGCTTGAAGTTCGCTCCAGGACCGTTGTCCCTGGCGCAGGACATCGGCCAGCCCTGTTCCAGAGTCGCCGAGGAAGCCGGCAAGCGAGGTGCCTTGCTCCATCGCCGCTAACTGCTGCACCAAACTGCGCCAACGAGCTGAGATCTGCGTCTTGAGGCTCTCCAGCACGACGGCCTGAGACCGCTCATCCAGCACGACCTGAGAGCCTGACGGCAGGTATGGGAAGCCAGACTCGATGTCCTGCTTAAGACGGCCTCGTGGCCGACCGGTGAGTGCGCCGAGCTTTGCGTCAAACCGGAACTCACGTCGCTGGTTCCCCACGAAGTCCAGCACCGTCAGGACGGGCTTGTTTGGCCTTAAGCGCAGCCCACGTCCGAGCTGCTGCAGGAAGACCGTCGCGCTCTCGGTGGGCCGCAAGAACAGCAGGGTGTCCACGTCGGGGATGTCGACACCCTCGTTGAAGAGGTCCGCCGCAAAAAGAATTTTCACGGTGCCGGCGCGGAGCGCCGCCAGCGCGGTTTTCCGTTCCTCACGTGGGGTGTCTCCACTCACGGCCCGGGCCGTGATGCCTGCTTCGTTGAACGTGCGGGCCATGTAGTCCGCATGGGCGACACCGACGCAAAACCCCAGTGCCTTCATCGCCTGGACATCGGAGACCTTGTGACCCAGTTCCTTCAGGATCACTCGTGATCGGGCATCGTTGCCGGTGTAGATCTGCTCGAGGGAAGCCTCGTCATATCGTCCACGGGTCCAGGCCACAGAGCTCAGATCAGTGCCGTCGGAGACCATGAAGTAGTGGAACGGTGAGAGGATCCCCGTCTGTAACGCCTCCCAGAGTCGGAGCTCTGCGGCAGTCCTGCCACCGAAGTACGCACGCACATCGAACCCATCTGTGCGCTCAGGTGTTGCGGTGAGCGCTAGCAGTTCCTTGGGCTGCATGTGTTCGAGCAGCCCACGGTAGGTCGCAGCAGCAGCGTGGTGGAACTCGTCGACAACCACGATGTCGAAGGCGTCGGGCGGGAGCGACTTCACTCCGTAGGAGTTGAGCGATTGGATGCTTGCGAACACGTGCTTCCACCGCTCGGGCCGAGCGCCGTCGACATAGAGCTCGCCAAAGTTTGGATCCGCGAGGACCTCGCAGTAGGTGCGGCGCGACTGCTCCAGGATCTCCTTGCGGTGCGCCACGAACAGGAGGCTCGGGTAGGTGCTTGTGCTCGGATCAGACAACCGTTTGTAGTCAAGAGCGGCGATGACCGTCTTGCCCGTCCCCGTCGCGGCGACGACCAGGTTGCGGTGGCGGTCATGCAACTCCCGCTCTGCCTGCACGGCATCGAGGATGTGCTGTTGGTAGGGGTAGGGCCGGACTTCTAGTCCGGAGATGCTCCATCCGTCACCACGCCCTCCGTCGCGCCCGGAGGCGCGTGCAAGCGCGTCGTCCAACCGGTCTCGGTGGCCCTGGTTGTCCGGGTCATATCGCTCGAAACTGGGATCGTTCCAGTATGTCTCGAACGTTGCGCCGAACTTCTCCAAGAGTGCTGGCGTGCCCACCTTGGACAGTCGGACATTCCATTCAACGCCGTCCAGAAGCGCGGACCGTGACAGGTTCGAGGAGCCGACGTATGCCGTGTCGTAGCCGCTGTTGCGACGGAACAGCCATGCCTTCGCGTGGAGGCGCGTCATGGCCTCGTCGTAGTGGATCCGCACGTCCGCCCCGAACTCTCGAACCAGCCGATCTAAGGCCTTTCGCTCGGTGGCCCCCATGTAGGTCGTGGTGATCACGCGAAACGGGACACCGCGCTCCCGCAGGTTGTGCAGTTGCTCATCGATGACCCGTAGCCCATGCCACTTCACGAAGGCGCAGATGAGGTCAACCCCGTCCGCCGCATCCAGCTCTGCCCGCAGTTCCGCCCCGAGATTGGGCTCGCCCTTGGCGTTCGTGAGGAGGGCGGCCTCACTTAGCGGGGTGGCCGGTCGAGACCCCACGCGGTGCGGTTGCCCCGGCGCAGCAGTGGTCCGGACGGCGGTGAGGTGACGGCCCGGCGCAACGACAACCTCGTCACCGGAGAGCTGCTCGAGCAGGTTGTTGGCCAGCGCAAGGCGCTCGTTGTCGTCGCGCACATCGCGCAGTGCCCGCTCAACCACCATCGCCACATGACGCGCGAAGGCATGCGGCTGGTCGGCAGCGTGGACGGCCTTGAACTCCGTAGTGGCATCGCGGGGCAAACCCCCAAGTCGAGCCACCAACTCCGTGGTGAGTAATGCCTCATAGATTCCCTCGTGCACACCCGCAGCTTGGCACCTCCGGCCGATAGCGCTCGGACGGCCCCCGTAGGCGGCGTGTCAGCCTCAAACGATTGGTGCTTCCGTGCCCACCACGCGAGCTCTGGGGTGGGAGGGGACTGCTGCACGGGTAGGTGACAGGTTGGGTCAGGCCGCCTGAGGGGCGGCTGTGGCCATGGTGGCTTCGTACTCGATGGGCGTCAACCGGCCGAGTCGGTCCTGGCGACGGCGCCGGTGGTAGGTGCGCTCGAGCCAGGTCACGATGCTGATGCGCAGGTCCTGGCGGGTGGCCCATCGGCGGCGGTCCAGGACGTTCTTCTGCAGGAGGGCGAAGAAGGACTCCATCGCGGCGTTGTCGGCGCTCGTGCCGACCTGGCCCATGGATCCGACCAGGTGGTGGCGACGCAGCGCGGCCAGGTACTTCCGCGACCGGAACTGGCTGCCGCGGTCGGAGTGGACGATGCAGCCGGCAACGTCCATGCCGTGCGCGGCACGGGTCGCCACGGCGTTGTCCAGGGCCTGCACCGCCAGGCGCGACTTCATCCGGGCGTCGATGGAGTATCCGACGATGCGGCCCGACCAGACGTCCTTGACCGCGCACAGGTAGAGCTTGCCCTCACCGGTGCCGTGCTCGGTGATGTCGGTCAACCACAGCTGGTTCGGGCCGGCCGCGGTGAAGTCCCGCTCGACAAGGTCCTCGTGCGCGGGTGGCCCCGGCTTCCTGCCGTTCTTGCCTCGCTTCTTGCCGAAGACGCTCCACCAGCCGTTCTCCGAGCAGATCCGCCACGCGGTCCGGTCGCACATGCCCTCCCCGACGTCGCGGGCCTCGTCGGCCAGCAGCCGGTGCCCGAACTCCGGGTCGTCGCGGTGGGCGTCGAACAGGGCGTTGGCGCGGTGGGCCGCCGCCAGCTCGGCGTCGGTGACCGGTCCCTTCAGCCAGCGGTAGTACGGCTGGCGAGCGATCTTCAGCACCCGGCACGTCACCGTGACGGGGATCCCGTCGACGGCCAGCTCTCGGACGAGCGGGTACATCATTTTGGGGAGATGTTCGCCTGGGACAGGTACGCCGCGGCGCGGCGCAGGACCTCGTTCTCCTGCTCCAGCAGCCGGATGCGCCGTTTGGCCTCCCGCAGCTCGGCCAGCTCCTCACGGTCCGGACCCGGCCTGATCCCGGCGTCGCGGTCGGCTTGGGTCATCCAGTTCGTCAGACACGACTCGGAGATCCCGAAGTCCTTGGCCACCTGCTTGATCGTCACCCCCTCCTCGCGTTGTCGGGCGACCCGGACAACATCGTCACGGAACTCCTGGGGATACGGCTTGGGCATGGTGCACATCCTTCCCTGCAGCGCCTCACAGCACCACAGACTCGGTGTCACCTACCCGTGCAGCAGTCCCGAGCGATCCACCTCGATTGATGAGTTCGCAACCGCTGGCGTCCCAGCACTCGTCAGCCCTCAGGCCAGCATGCTCATCGGCGAGCCACGAGCGTCCTACCGCCCACTATGGGCTACCGGGACTCGGCGACATTCAGCCGCCTGGAGGCGTGGCGGCAGAGGGTCGTGACATTGCTGTCATGCTTGATATGTGCTCTTGTTAGTTGGCATGATCATGCACTAGTGAGGATGGGTTATCCACCGTTGGTGGAGCGTCGGCCCGCTGGGTGTACTACACCGTCCGACCCGAGGCCTGTAGCAGGTCTGGCGCTTCGTGTGCCCTTCCGTCTCCGACGCAGACGCCTGCTGCTGGCGGACCACACTCGGGTCGGCGGTGCAGGTCTGGGGTGACTAGGTCAGGGCTCGTTGCACGGCCTGCCTTGCCCACTGGCCGACCCCGATGAGGGTGGCCGAGGCCAGGCCGCACCAGTCGCCGTAGCCGACGAACCCGAGGGTCGGACGATTCGCCGCGACCGGCCCGTCCGTGCGAGGCAGTCCGTCGTCGCGGTGCAGCCTCAAGGGTGTCAGGTGGCTGAGCTGGGGGCGGAAGCCGGTGCACCAAATGACGGCGTCCACGGGGCGGGTGGTGCCGTCGGGCCAGGTGACGCCCTGAGGAGTGAACCGCTCGAACATCGGCACCCGGTGCAGGAGTCCGGCATCGCGAGCGGTGCGCACGGGGGGCACCGCCACGATGTCCCCTAGGCCGCCGACGCCCTGGCCCTGCCCGCGCGCCCTAAGGCTAGCGACCCGGAACAGTTCGCGGCCGTCCACCTCGTCGGGCAGGAACCGCGGCGGTTCGGTGGTGCACCACGTGACCTCCGCCTGCCCGCTCAGGTCGGCGGCGACCTGGGCGCCGGAGTTGCCGCCACCGACGACGATCACCCGTCGCCCTGTGTAGGGCTCCCCGGATCTGTACTGCGCGGAGTGAAGTTGTTCGCCCGAGAACGTGGCGGCACCTGGATACGTCGGGATGAAGGGCCGCGACCACGTGCCTGTGGCGTTGAAGACAACGTCGGCGTGCCAAGTGCCTTCCGAGGTGGTCACGCGGTAGCCGGCCCCCTGCGCCGCGACCTCGGAGACGTTCACCCCGCGCCGAACCGGCACGGCGTACCGCTGCTCGTACTGGGTGAGGTAGTCGACGACGTGCTCGGCGTCGGGATAGCCGCCGGTCGGTGGCATCTGCCAGCCTGGCAGCGAGGAGTACGCGGCCGGTGAGAACAGTCTCAGCGACTCCCAGGTATGGAGCCAGGCACCGCCGGGGCGGTCCTGATCATCGAGAACGACGTGTTCGACTCCTGCGCGGCGCAGGAAGTACGCGGTCGCCAGACCTGCCTGTCCGCCGCCGACCACGAGGGCCTGCGATGTGAGGGTGCGGGTCGTCATACCCGCGGTCGTAGGGCCAGCTCGTCGGCGAGGGCCGAGACACGGGCCGCGATGTCGTCGCGCACGAGCCGCATGCGTTCCATATCGTGGATGCCGCGGTGCGACGGCTCGTCGGTGACCCAGCGCCGCACCGGTGTGGTTCCGGGGTCCAGTTGGACCTCCGGGCCGAGTAGCACGACGAGGTCTGCTGCGGCCAGCATCTGAGGGTCGACCAGCTTGGGGTGCTCGCCGGTCGGAGCGGCGCCTACCTCCTCCAGAGCGGCCACCGATTCCTGGTTCAGTGCACTGCTCGGACGTGTACCTGCGGAGACCACACGCACAGCGTCTCCATAGCCGTGGCGCATCAGAGCGGCGGCCATCTGCGACTTGCCAGCGTTCTTGATGCAAACGAACAGGACTGTTGGGGTATCAGTCACGGTGAACCTTTCGGGTGAGGACGGCTGGGCGGATAGGTGGCCGGTATGAGCGTGCGGCTCGCGTACTAGTGCAGTAACGACCGCTTCGCCCTCAGGCATTTGCAGGGTGATGGTTCCGTCTGCCCGACGGACGCTGTCCATGCACGGCATCGTGACATACATCGTCGCTGGGTCTCCGAACGGTGTATTGCCGTCCGGGACGGTTGCGGATGCCGGGTGCGAAGAGCAACGAGACAGGTCATATTGACAGATGTCTATTGGTTGGCGATGATGTTTGTTGAAACACGCCTATGGATCCCGCTGTTCATGAGTCGGAGTTTCGGGTCCCCACGTCGTGCGTGCGCGGCCGCTTTCCACCTCAGGAGGATGTTGATGTCCGTCGGCGACCAGGCAGTCCGATCCACTCGAGCTGAGATCTCGCAGCACGTGGTGCAGGGGGTGGTGGAGGATCTCGCATACGCCCTGGACGGTACGTTCGCACGGGAGGAGGTCGAGGCCGCTGTGCGCACCGCCTTCAGTGAGCTCACCGCCGTCTCAACGGTAAGAACCTACGTGCCGGTGCTCGCGGCCCGGCTTGCCAAGGAGCGGCTGACCGCTGGAGCGCAGGCCGACGGTCGGGTCGTCAAGACGGTCCCCGAACTGCTCTTCGTCTGTGTCCACAACGCTGGGCGTTCCCAGATGGCTGCTGCTCTTGCGGCCCACTTGGCTCCGAGCCGAGTTCATGTGCGCTCGGCTGGGTCGCGCCCCACCGGTGAGCTCAACCCGCAGGTCGTGGAAGCTCTCGCCGAGCGCGGCGTCAGTCTGACCGAGGCCTATCCCAAGCCGCTGTCCATGGACGTGGTGCGCGCAGCTGACGTGGTGATCACCATGGGGTGTGGTGATGCCTGTCCCGTGTTGCCCGGGAAGCGGTATGAGGATTGGGACGTGGCCGACCCCGACGGTCAGCCGTTGTCGGTGGTGCGCGACATCCGCGATGATGTTCAGCGGCGGGTTACTGCCCTTCTGCGTGACCTTGACCTGTGAGTAGTCCCGATCGCCGAGAGGAACTGTCGTGAGCGAGAAGCCCACCGTCCTGTTTGTCTGCGTGCACAATGCCGGCCGCTCCCAAATGGCCGCCGGCTACCTGCAGCACCTGGCCGCCGGGCAGGTGGAGGTTCTCTCCGCCGGTTCCGAGCCGGCGGATCAAGTGAATCCCGCGGCCGTGGCGGCCATGGCCGAGGACGGCATCGACATCGCCGCTGAGCAACCCAAGGTGCTGACCGACGGGGCTGTCCGCTCTTCCGACGTCGTGATCACGATGGGGTGCGGGGACACCTGCCCGATCTATCCGGGCACGCGTTACGAGGACTGGGTCTTGGAGGACCCGGCAGGGCAGGGGATCGACGGTGTGCGCCCGATCCGGGATGAAATTAAGCAGCGAGTCAGCGACCTGATCCGATCGCTCGACGTTCAGATCGCCGCTGGCTGAGCCGAGCGACCGGTTCGTCGAGGCTCCCGTCTGCGACTCTGAGGCTCAGCAGCCGTTGTCGTGGTCTCTGCGTTCGGGTAGCGCCAGGAACCTGCGCACCCTGTCCAGCGCCTCGGGTAGGACCGTGTAGTGCACCCACCGACCGCGCCGGTCCCGCTCGACTAGCCCCGCATCGTGTAGCTTGCGCATGTGGAACGACAGGGTGGGCTGTGTGATCCCCAGCGCGGCCGGAAGGTGGCAGGCGCAGGTGGTTCCGGAGGCTGACTCGGCGAGGTACTGCAGCAGGCGGACCCTGGTCGGGTCGGCGAGGGCCTTGAAGACGTTTGCCAGGTCTTCGGCCGGCTCTCTGGGCAGCATCTCGCAGTCCGTGCCCGCGCAGCACTCCTCGGGACCTGCGTGGGTCTGGGTCGCGCGTTCGGTGACCTGGGGCATCATCACGCCAGGCTACGCCTCATATCGAGGAGCGTCCATGCGCGTTCTTCCGAGGAGGTTCTTCCACGTCCGCCGCTCGGAGTGGGTGGATGGACGCGTTGGCTTGCTGGTGGAGGCGCCTGATGACATGTCGCGCGTCGCGACCGACACCGCGTAGCGTGGCCGAGCCGAAGCTGCGCTGCCACTCGAGTCCGACGAAGCCGAGACCGGGGACGGTCGTGGACCAGCCGGCCTGGTGGAGCGGGTTGCCGTTCCGGTCGAGGGCGCCCAGGGGCTTGAGGTATTCCACCGCAGGTCGGTAGCCAGTGGCCAGGATGAGCGTGTCGATTTCTTCGGTGATGCCGTCGCCCCAGGTGACGGTCCGCCCGTCGATGGCTGTGAATAGGTCGCGACGGTCGGGCTCACCGACCTCGAGGGCCGTAGTGTCCCGGATCGGACACGGGAGCGGTCGGTATGCCGTGTAGGTGTGGGCCGAGCGGGAGTCGGTCCAGGCCGGTGCGCACGAACCACCAGTGCAGATCCCGGCCGAGCAGGTTCGGGTTGGCGAAGGTGATCGGCCGCCGGGTCGCGAGCGTGACTCGAGCGTGCTGGGCCAGCTCGTGAGCGACGTGGACGGCGGTGTTGCCCCCGCCGACGATGACGACCCGCTGATCCGCGAAGGAACCCACGGGTGCGGTCCCGGCCTCGAGCAGGACCGCGGACCGTCCAGCCCGGGCCAGGTGGTGGGCGGTCGCTAGTCCTGCCTGCCCGCCGCCGACGATGAGGGTGTCGATGTTCATGGGTGTCTCTGATCAGGGTCGAGTGCTCTTCGGGTAGGTGAGCAGGCTGAGGCCGACGGCGACCGCGTTGAGGGCCGACAGGGCGAGGAAGGCGGCTGAGTAGCTGCCTAGCAGCGCGGCCAGTTGCGCACCGACCCAGGGCGCGAGGGCGATCGCGATGGTGATCGGTGCGGTGAGCACGGCGGTGAGCTGCCCGTAGTGGCCGGTGCCCCACCGGTCAGTGATCGCGGTGGCCTGGATCAGGGTGAACAAGCCCCTGCCGGCCCCGGCTAGGAGCACCACTGCCACGATGGGGAGCAGTGCCTGCACGAACCCGAGCATCGCGGTGGTGGCGGCCAGAACGGCGATCACCAGGGCGGTGCTCGTCATGGCCGACAGTCGCCGGTTGAGGGCGGCGAATCCGAGTCGACCGACGACTTGGCCCACCCCGCCCAGACCGAGGACCACACCGGCCGTGGTGAGGTTGATGCCACGCTCGGCCAGCAGTGGCACGAGGGTGACGACCACCGCGAAGGCAGAGAGTGCCGTGAGGCTCAGCGCAGCAGCGAGTGCGATGAAGGGTCCACTGACGACAATTCGGCGGGGCATGGACCTGCCCGCGGGGCCGTGCTGGCTAGGTAGCCACGGTCCGCGCAGTCCCCACAGGTGGGCCGGCACGGTGACCACGGCCAGGATCAGGGCAAGGACGAGGAACGTCTGCCTCCACCCGACCGACGCAGACAGTGCCGCTGTCAATGGGGCGAACACGGTGCTGGCCAGGCCGCCAGCGATCGTGAGGATCGTGAGGGCGCGGACCCGACCGTGAGCACCGTGCCATCGGGTGATGGCCGCGAACGCCGGGGGATAGAGCACCATCGACATGGCGACACCCGCCAGCAGCCAAGCCAGCACGAACCAGGTGAGTCCAGGGGCCCAGGCGAGTAGGACGACCGCCGACACTGCCAGCACCGAACCGCCACTCATCACCCAACGCGGACCACGACGATCCAGGTGGCGCCCGACCCAGATGCCCAGGAGTGCCGCAGTGAGCTGTCCGAGAGTGAAGGCGCCGGTGATGTGCTCAGGGCTCCATCCGGTGTCACCACTGATGACGGGGGCCAGAAGCGGGAAGGCATAGAACAGCACGCCCCAGCTGGTCACCTGCGTCAGGCACAGTGTGGCACTCACCCGGCGTAGAGCGGAGACGCCCAGGGCGGCCTGGTCCCTCGTCCCTGTCGTCACGGCCTGGCCTGGCTCAGTGGGCACCTGGTCGTGAGAGTTCCACCAGTTGCGGCTCGGCCGAGCCGCAGCACCCTGCTGAGGTTTCCGGCTCATCAAACAACCCGGAACCACCGCAGACCCCGGTCTCGGGGAGCACCAGCTCGACACGGGCTGCGGCCTCAGCGTCACCGGCGACTGCCGCGACGATGCTGCGGACCTGCTCGAAACCGGTGAGCGCGAGGAACGAGGTGGCGCGACCGTAGGACTTCATCCCGGCGAGGTACAACCCCGACTCCGGTTGAGCCAGCTCCTTGGCGCCATGAGGATAGACAGTCCCGCATTAGTGCACGTTCGGGTCGATCAAGGGCGCGAGTCGTCGAGGTGCCTGCAGGGCAGGGTCGAGGTCGACCCGAACTTCGGAGAGGTAGGACAGGTCCGGTCGGAACCCGGTAGCGACGACGATCTCGTCGACGTCCTCAACCACCTGGCCGTCCAAGGCCTCCACCGCCAGCTGACCAGAGGGCTGAGTGCGGACGGCGACGGTGCGGAAAGTCGTGCGCCGGTCCACGGCCGGTGACTCGACCACCTGTCGCGCGTGGAGGCCCAGGGCGCCGCGCTCGACCAGCTGGTCGTTGTCTCCACCGCCGAAGGAGGCACCCGTGCGGCGGACCAGCCACGTCACTCTCGTCGTCGGGTGCTCGGCCACGAGCTTCCCGAGGGAGACGAGGGCGCCCTGCGCCGACGCCCCGGTTCCTGCCACGACGACGTGCCGGCCGGCCTACCATGCCCGGGTCGTGGCCACGGACAGGTCGGGGATGCCGTTGGCGATCCGGTCAGCGTGCTCGACCTCCCCCGCTGCGGGGTAGCCGTCGGCCCCCAGCGGATTTGGCCGACCCCACGTGCCGGAGGCATCGATGACAGCACCCGCGATCAGCCGGACCGGCCCGGCGGCCGTCTGGGCATGCACGATGAAGGGATCCGCGTCGCGTCCCGCCTCCATCGTCACGTCACGACCGGTTCGAGCGACTCCGCTGACCCGGTATGACGTCGATCGTGCAGCACGTGCGGGCCGAAGACCTGCCAGCGGAGACCGCCGGCACGTATGCCGAGTGGTTCGCCACCCTGGCTGACTCCACCAGGGTGCGCCTGTTGCATACCGTGGCCACGGCGCCCAGCGGTTCGGTTCGGGTCGGGGACCTCGCCGCGCAGCTGGAGATCAGCCAGTCAACCTGTTCCCACCACGTCCGCAAGCTAGCCGAGGTCGGGTTTCTGATCGTGGACCGAGTGGGCACCACCAGCCTCGTCTCGATCAACCAGACCTGCTGCGTCGGCCTGCCACACGCGGCCGACGTCGTGATGGGAACGCTTCAGAACGCGCCGTGCTGTCCGAGTGACCTGCCTGATGACGTCACCGTCCGAGCCGTCGAGGAGCGCGACATGTCGGCGGTGCTCGACATCTACGCCGAAGGGATTGCCACCGGAGACGCCACGTTCGAGAGAGAGGTCCCCGCGGCCCAGGCGCTGCAGCGCCGCTGGCTGCCGAACCTTGCGTGGGTAGCCGAGTGTGACGCTGCTGTCGTCGGCTGGGCCGCGCTGAGCCCTGCGTCCGAGCGCAAGTGCTATGCCGGGGTTGCCGAATCCACCGTGTATGTCACCACCTCAGCCCGCGGCGCGGGCGTCGGCAAGGCGCTCCTGTGGCGCCAGGTGAACGAAGCAGACGGTGCTGGCCTGTGGACGTTGCAGGCCACGATCTTCCCGGAGAACCGTGCCAGCCTGGCCCTGCACCACGCCGCCGGCTACCGAACCCTGGCGATCCGCCACCGCATCGCACGACTCGACGGCATCTGGCGCGACACGGTCCTGCTGGAGCGCCGCTCCGAGGTCAACTGACGCACTCAAAGGTCACTCCCGCCGCCCATGCGGCGGGTGAGGGGTGGCAGTTCGCCCACGCGCCGATCGGTGACGAACGTTCAACCGCATCCGACGGGCCGACGTCCCCGCGGGAGCCGCGGTGTTCGGTGATATCCCAGGGCTTGTTGTGAACTCGACATCCCACCGCGCGCATGGGCACTCCCGATTTCCGCCATGATGCTCCCTGTGGGAATGCATAGATAGCCACCTATGGGATAGTCGTACGTACCTCACTCGTCACCTTCCGTTCATATAGGGAGACTTCTATGGGTCTGCTGGTTGTACGACCAGCGGCGTCGGGCTCTTGCTCGCCGCTCCCGTGATCGAAAGGAACGGCACATGTCTGTGCGACGCATGACCCTGGCACGCGTGTCCGTGGCGGCACTGGCGACAATTTCCCTTGCGGCCTGTGGCAGCGACGATGGTGACACCGGGACCGAAGACCCACCGGCGGCTGCTGAGGAGGGCGGCGAGTCCGAGGGCGACGAGCTGTCCGGTGACATCGCGGTCGACGGGTCCTCGACCGTGACCCCGCTGACCGAGGCCGCGGCCGAGCTGTTCATGAACGAGAACCCGGACGTTCGTATTGCTGTGGGCACCTCCGGCACCGGTGGTGGCTTCGACAAGTTCTGCAACGGCGAGACTGACGTCTCGATGGCCTCCCGGGAGGTCAAGCAGGAGGAGATTGACCTTTGTGCCGCCAACGGGGTGGAGTTCGAGGAGCTCGGCGTGGCCAACGACGGACTGGCCATTGTCGTCAACCCGGCGAACGACTGGGTGACCTGCATGACCGTTGAGGAGATCAACGCAGCGTGGAAGGACGGGTCCACCGCCACGACATGGGCTGACATCAACCCCGACTACCCGGACGAGGCGCTCGAGCTCTACGGCCCGGGCACCGATTCCGGCACGTTCGACTACTTCACCGAGGCCATCAATGGTGAGGAGGGGAACATCACCCAGAACTACAACGACATCGGCGAGGACGACAACGCAGCCGTCATCGGTGTGTCCGGGAGCACCGGCGCGATGGCCTTCATCCCGCTGTCCTATGTCACGGCGGCCGGTGACCAGGTCAAGGCCATCGAGGTCGAGAACGAGGCCGGCGAGTGTGTCGCGCCGTCCGAGGAGACCGTGCAGGCCGGGGACTACAACCCGCTGGGTCGCCAGCTGTTCATTTACCCCTCGGCTGAGGCCCTGGAGAAGCCCGAGGTCCTGGCCTTTGTCGAGTTCCACGTGGAGAACTCCGGCCCGGCGGCTGAGGCCGCCGGGTTCATCGGCCTGACCGAGGAGCAGACCCAGGAGGCGCTCGACAAGGTTGCCAGCCTCACCGGTGGTCGCTGACCGCTGACCGCAATCCCTGCAGACCAGGACCGAGGAGGTCGCCGTGAGCTCTGCCACGCACACCCAGTCCCCGCCCGGCGGGGACCGGCAGGAGCCCGTCAGCCTGAGCGCCAGCTCGCGGCGCTACGGGGAGAAGGCCATCGTCGGGTGGCTCTTCCTCTGCGCGGCCTTCTCGGTCCTGGTCACAGCCGGGATCGTCGTGTCCCTGCTGACCCCGACCATCGAGTTCTTCAACCGGGTCTCACCCGCCAACTTCTTCTCCACCGAGGCATGGGCACCTTTCAACGCGGGCAACCCCGGCTACGGTGTTTATCGACTCGTCGTCGGCACCCTGAACGTGACCCTGTGGGCTCTCGTGATCGCGATCCCGGCCGGGCTCGGCGCCGCGATCTACCTCAGCGAGTACGCGAGCCGACGTGCCCGCAAGGTGCTCAAGCCCATCCTGGAAGTGCTGGAAGGCGTCCCCACGGTCGCCTACGGTGTGTTCGCACTCACCTTCGTCACCCCGCTGCTCCGTGACTACTGGCCCACCTTCCTGCCCGGCCAGCTCGGTGAGCCGCCCGGAGTCTTCTCCGCAGCGTCGGCCGGCATCGTCATGGGCGTCATGATCATCCCGACGGTGGCTTCCATTTCGCAGGACGCCATGTCTGCCGTCCCGTCGGGTCTTCGGCAAGCCGCCTACGGCCTGGGGAGCACCAGGATGCAGGTCGCTACCAAGGTGGTGGTTCCGGCCGCTCTGTCGGGCATCGTGGCCAGTTTCATCCTGGGCGTGTCCCGCGCCATCGGTGAAACCATGATCGTCCTGCTCGCGGCTGGGGCGGCCGCCAGCCTGTCGTTGTGGCCCAATGACTCGGTCCTGACGATGACCACGTTCATCGCGCGAACCTCAACCGGCGATATCGGGCACGGCACGACCACGTACTACACGATCTTCGCGGTCGGTGCCTTGCTCTTCGCCATGACCTTCATCATGAACATGATCAGCATTGCACTGGTCCGTCGCTTCCGGGAGACCTACGAATGAACAGCGTGACCCGAACCGCAACGGCAAGCGCACGCCGGACCACCCAGCTGAACCTGGAGAACGGAGCCCGCCGAGGGAAATGGAAGGGAGAGGTCTTCCGGGCACTGCTCATCCTCTGCCTGGTGGTCGCGTTCGTCACCCTCGTCGCGGTGATCATCCAAGCGGCAGTCAAGGGGTGGCCGCGGCTGGACTGGAACCTCATCAGGCAGATGCCCTCGACTCTGGACCGTGAGAGCTCGGGCATGCAGTCCGCGCTCTTCGGCACGATCTACCTCATGATCGGCCTGGTCCTCACAGTGGTCCCGATCGGCGTCTCCGCGGCGATCTACATGGAGGAGTTCGCCGACCAGTCCAAGTGGTGGGTCCGCTTCATCGACCTCAACATCCAGAACCTCGCGGCGGTCCCCTCGATCGTCTTCGGCATACTCGGCCTCGCGCTCATCGTACGCGGCCCGCTGAGCTTGGGGACGGTGGTATACGCCGGGTCCCTCACGCTGGCCATGCTCGTGCTGCCGACCATCATCTTGGCCTCCCGTGAGGCGATCCGCTCGGTGCCGGTCACCCTGCGCAACGGCTCGCTGGGGCTGGGCGCGACGAAGTGGCAGACCATCTGGCACCAGGTGCTGCCCTCGGCGGTACCCGGCATGGTCACCGGAACGATCCTGGCGCTGTCCCGGGCCATCGGCGAGACCGCACCGCTGCTGCTCGTCGGGGCGACGGTGTTCGTCACCTATAACCCGGACGGGTTCTTCGACGGTGCCTACACCGCCCTCCCTGTACAGATCTACCAGTGGGCGAGTCGCCCACAGGAGGAGTTCCGCATCCTGGCCTCCGCCGGAGTCATCGTGCTCCTGGCGGTGCTGCTGGCGATGAACTCCATCGCTATCTGGATCCGCAACAAGTTCACCCGCGACCTGTGATGACTAGCAACACTCCCAAGGAGCACCCAGTGAGTAATGCCACGGCCACCGCCGAAACCAAGAGGCCCACGGTCCGCAACCCGGGTGAGGATCTCCCGAACCAGCCGCTGCCCGTCATGGAGACGCGGGCGCTCAACGTCTTCTACGGCGACTTCCATGCCGTGCACGACGTCGACCTCAAGTTCGGCCGCCACGAGATCACCGCCCTCATCGGCCCGTCCGGTTGCGGCAAGTCGACCGTGCTGCGTTGCCTGAACCGGATGAACGACCTGGTGCCCAGTGCGCGGGTCGAGGGCACGGTGCTCTATCACGACATCGACGTCTACGGCCCCAAGGTCGACCCGATCGAGGTTCGACGACACATCGGCATGGTCTTCCAGAAGGCCAACCCCTTCCCCAAGTCCATCTACGACAACGTCGCCTACGGGCCACGGGTGATCGGCATGAAGGTTGACAGCATGGACGACCACGTGGAGCAGTGCCTGCGGTCGGCAGCGTTGTGGGACGAGGTCAAGGACAAGCTGAAGGAGTCCGGCTACAGCCTCTCCGGTGGGCAGCAGCAGCGCCTGTGCATCGCGCGCGCCATCGCCACCAAGCCCGACATTATCCTGATGGACGAGCCGTGCTCAGCGCTTGACCCGATCGCTACGAGCGCCATCGAGGACCTGATGCTCAACCTGCGGGAGGAGTACACGATCATCATCGTCACCCACAACATGCAGCAGGCGGCCCGGGTGTCGGATCGCACGGCGTTCTTCACGGCCCGTCCGGATGAGACGACCGGGAACCGGACCGGGCTGCTCGTCGAGTTCGACAAAACCTCCAAAATCTTTGGGACCCCGTCGGACAAGCGCACCGAGGACTACATAAGCGGCCGTTTCGGGTGATAAACCACGCGAGACCGTCGCTGAGGTCCTGGCCGCCGCGCGTCGTGGTGATCCAGTCCCCGTCGCTGCCGGCCGGCTCGATTACCGGTGATCAGGCGTCCCTGTCGCTGGACTACATCGCCGACCCTGTTACTGCACTACTCGCGCTCGACCACCTCGTGCCCGATGCCCTGGTGGTGCCCACCGATGTCGTCGGAGTCTCAACGGCAGCTTTGGTAAGCGGGGTGCGTCAGTGGTCCGGGGTGCCGGTAGTGGTCGCTCTCGGGCAAGATGTCACGGCCATCACCGTGGCCGCTGAGGCGGTCGCCGCGGGGTGTCACGGCCTGCTGAGTGTCCCCCTGACGACCACGGAGATCGCGGCGCGGATACGCGATGTCTTAGGGGTGCAGGTGCACAGCCGCGCTCGGGGGGTGCTGGCCGTCCCGGGACTCCAGGTCGACCTCGACGCCATGCGGGTGCTCGCCCCCGGGGGGCGGGAGGTCACCTTGTCCTCCCTGCAGTTCGCCTGTCTGGTGCGCCTGCTCCGGGCTGCTCCGGCGTTCCTGTCCACCGCGGAGCTGGCCGACGAGCTTGGCCTGCTGGGCGCGAACGCGGACGAGCGAACGCGCCGGGTCGTGCACCGGCTGCGCAGACGCCTCATCGAGTCCGGTTGCACAGCCGACCTTCTGGAGAACGTCAGGGGTCAGGGATACCGCGTGGCCGCGTAGTGACCTCCCCGATCCCCAGCTCGGCGAGCAGGTGATCCACCCGACCGCGGATCTCCTCGGCGATCTCCCGGACCGCTTCTAGCGGCTGACCGCCAGGGTCAGGGACGTCCCAGTCGAAGTATCTTCTACCCGGGATGACGGGGCAGGCATCACCGCATCCCATGGTCACGATGATGTCGGCTGTCCGCACCAGATCCTCGGTCAGGACCCGCGGGCCGTGGCGCGGCAGCTCCAGGCCGGCCTCCCCTAGGTAGGTCAGCACAGTCGGATGGACGACGACGGCTGGTGTCGACCCCGCCGATTGCACAGTGATCAGGTCTCCAGCCAGGTGCTCCGCCCAGGCCATCGCCATTTGCGACCGGCCGGCATTGTGCACGCAGACGAACAGGATCGAGGGCACCGGATGAAGCACGATGCCGCGTGCCGCGGCGACACCGGCGAGCCGTTCGGTGGCCAATCGGTTGGTGAGCATGGGGATGTGGCGGCTCACCTTCGACCGGGAGGACAGCTCGTCATAGCTCTCCGCAACGTAGCGATGCACCGTGTTACGCGAGAAGGTGGTCCGGAAGCGCTGTGCCAACTGGTCGGCGATCCGCCTGACCACCGCTGGGTATCCGCTCCAGTCGGTCTCGCGGGCCATCGGGAACCCCTGCGGAAGTCCCCCGGGGCCAGTCGACTTGGGGGCAATAATGGCGCGGAAATGCTGCCAGGAGTCCACGGTGAGGGTCACGACCTCATCTAGGAGCGCGACCAACCCGCTGTCGACCAGGACCTCGAGCTGCACCTCCAGGTCCGAAGGCGTCAGATGCAGCTGGGCCGCCAGGTCTGACTTGCTGAGTGCGTGGTCTGGCTCCTGGGCCAGGAAGGAGAGCGCGAGCAGCCGCACTGGCTCCGTCAGGGCTTGGAGCTGGGCCGCGCGCCGGCGCAGCACCTCGCTGGGCCCCGGTGAACCAGTGCCCGGAGGCGTTTCTCGTGTCATCTACGTCACGAGGTCGGTGACCGTGTCGATCAGGTCAGGGTGAATCGAGTACCAAACTTCCCGGCCGATGGGCTCGCGCTCCACGACCCCGGACTCGAGCATCAGATGTAGGTGCTGAGAGACGGTCGGCTGCCGCAGCCCCACGGCATCCGTCAGGGTACGCACCGTTGCCCGACCATCTGCAGCGCCCAGGATGCCGCTGAGCAACTGGAGTCGGGTGGCGTTGGCCAGGACCCGCAGAGATCGGGCCACCAAAGCAGCGTGCTCCCGCTGCAGTCCCCTCGGGGCTTCGTTGGGCGCTGAGGGCTCGGGTTTCCGCTGGGCACTCATAGCCATAGCCTATCGCCTATCTTTGAACCGCCTCCGCCGTCGACCTGCCCTTGTCGACCTCTGTGACGCGGGGTCGAGGCGCCGGTCACGGGCCGAGGATGGTGAGCCAGAGAGCCAGGGCAAGCAGCGTCACGGCGAGGACGGGGATGGTCAGGACGATCCCGACCTTGAAGTAGGTGCCCCACCCGATGTGCATGCCCTTGCGGTCTAGTACCGACAGCCACAGCAAGGTCGCTAGGGAGCCGATCGGTGTGATCTTGGGGCCGAGGTCGGCACCGATCACGGCGGCGTAGGCCATCATCTGTCCCGTCAGCCCGGTGGCGCCGGAGGCCTCAATGCCAAGGGCGGCGATCAGGGTCGTCGGCATATTGTTCATGACCGAGGACATCCCTGCCACGAGGAACCCGGTGCCCGTCGCGGTGGCCAGATCTCCGTGCTGGGCAAGGTTCGCGAGTAGCTGGCCCAGATGGTCGGTCAGACCTTCGCTCCGGAGGCCGTACACGACGAGATACATGCCCAGGCTGAACACCACGATCTGCCACGGCGCAGACTTCACCACCGACCACACTGCAATCTGGGGCTGAGCAGCAGGGATTACCGTCGTCCTGGCAGGATCTGCCCCTACGGTCAGCGGAGCGCCTCCGGTGGCCTGGGCCGCAACCAGACCCTCGTTCACGTCCGTGGCGCGCTCGACGCCGGACAGACGGCGAAAGAGTGCGTGTGGTTGGCGCGCCGCGATGAGGGCGAGGACCAGCGCGCACAGCACGGCGACAGCGGCAACGGGCACTCCGATGGCGTCCGTTGCGAAGTAGCCGCCGAGCAGGACAACCAGGACGACCACGCCAGCGCGGAAGGTCATCGGGTCCGTCACTGCCGCTCTGGGGCGCGGCAAAGCTGACACGTCATACGAGCCTGGGATGGACTTGCGGAAGAAGATCCGCAGCACAGCCAGGCTCGCGGCCAGAGAAACCAGTGCGACGGGCACCATCACTAACGCATAACGCGCAAAGCCGATGTCGAAGAAGTCAGCGACCACGATGTTGACCAGGTTGGAAACGACGAACGGCAAGCTCGCGGTGTCGGCGATAAACCCAGTGGCGATGACGAGGCCAAAAGCGACTTTCGGTTCGAACTTCAACCCCACGATCATCCCGAAAACGATGGGCGTCAGGGTCAGGGCGGCGCCGTCGTTGGCGAAGAGTGCAGCGATTGCTGCACCCAGAACGACGATCAGGTTGAACAGGGCACTGCCGTTACCCCGCGCCCAGCGCGCCACGTGAAGCGCGGCCCACTCAAAGAACCCAGCCTCATCGAGGATCGAGCAGATGATGATGACCGCGACGAAGGTGAGGGTGGCGTTCCACACGATGTCCCACACGACGGGGATGTCTGCGAGATGAACCACCCCGGCAAGCAGAGCAACAACCGCGCCACCCAGGGCGCTCCATCCAATGCCCAGGCCCTTGGGCTGCCAGATCACCAGCACGAGGGTGGCAAGGAAGATGATGACGGCGAGCAGCATCGTCAGTTCCTCCTCGTCGCCGAGGGTGTCGAGAAGACGTGCGTGAGGCTGGTCGCGCTGCGGGAGGCGCTCGACCCCCACCAGGATCCCGCCGTGGGGGGCAGAACGCACCGGGAGGACGGGCACGACGCGTTGCCGGGGCTGCCATAAGGAGTGCTCCAGTTCTTTGAGATGTCGGGGCTTGGGCGTAGCGACGCCCGCCACGCATAGTGGCGGGCGAGAGTGGCTGGTTCAGCCGAGCGAGGCGAGTGCCTACGCTCGCGAGTTTGCTACCGCGCAGCGGTAGCCGCAGCTATCTTGTGCGGGCGCGAGCCGGGCACGGCCGTGCGTGATCCGTTCATGGAGGCCTCTGCGCATGCCGCACAAGAGATCTCTCGGCTGTTGGGTAGCAGCCTCGACGGCGACCCCACTCCGTTCTGTCGGTACCGCTCCGTCTCGCGAACCGAGGCATGCTCCAAACAGACCCCCGCGCCACAGTGCATACACACAGCCACAGCCCTCACCGAGGCCTGACCACCCAACTCATGATCCCAACAGTTCATGGAAAACTCCTTGTATCGACGTGTGTCAATATGACATTACTCGACACGGCGCCACAGGTCAAAGTGGCAGATGATTCCACCAGAACCGTGGTGGCCGTGGCCGCCGACTGCGAACCGCTCGGGGTGATTGCTCCGGGGGATGAGATTCGCGCTGACGCCATCGAGGCCCTGGCCCAGATGCGCGACGCCGGCCTGGATCCGGTGCTGGTCACCGGCGACAACGAACGCGCTGCCCGCCACGTCGCCGCCCAGCTGGGCATCGAAGACGTCCGCGCCGGGGTGTTGCCCGAGGGCAAGCCGACATCGTCCGAGACCTCTAAGCCGACGGGACCCGGGTGGTTATGGGTCGGGGACGGCATCAACGACGCCTCCGCCCTCATGCAGGCCGACGTCGGCATCGCGATCGGGCGGCGGCACCGACATCGCAGTCGAGTCCGCTGACATCATCGTCGCGCGCGAGGACCTGCGCTCGGTCATCACCGCCCGGACAATTAGCCGCTCCAGCTACCGAAGCACCCGCCAGAACGTCGCGTTAGCCTACTTGTTCAACGGCGTCGGCATCCCCTTGGCCACCACCGGGCTGGTGTACCCGGTGTGGGCGATGGTCGCGATGGCCCTATCCGCCACAACCATCTTCATCAACTCCATCGGCGGACGACCCTCCCTGCAATTCCAGGCCATCGGCAGCGTTGGGCGCAGGGGCACTCCCTGTGACGTGCCGACGAGGACCCGGCTCACTCGCAAGGGTCGCAGTGGCCCGATAGACGACCCATTCGAACACCACGAACCACTTGAGCACAGGTAACGACGGGCGAGCGGGACAGCCCCCAAGGTCCTCGCCGCTGCATAGGTATGCAAGTTCTAGCGCCACCGGCAACACACGGATTTGCCGCGGGTCTGTCGTTCCGGAGGTGCGTCATATCGCCGCGTTTCGCCCGCTATGGCCTATCCTCGGGATTCGGGGATCTCGATCATCTGCCGATGTGCGGATGCTGAGCAGCCGGGCCATCGGTGGCCTGAATGCGCCGAGTTGCTGGTGTTCAAGCACCCTGGATGACGATGCGCCCTGGGTGTCGGCCTAGTCCGGGTTCCCGAGCGCTGTTCTAGTCGAAGAGACGCAGGAGCAGGTGGCGGTTCTTCGGTGCCCAGTACAGCTCTCGGAACTGGTCTACGGGTCCGACCGGCCATCTCTGCGCAATGGGCACGACCGCTGGGTCACGGAGTAGGGGGAGGAGTAGATCCGGGATCGCGGCCCAGGCGACTTTAAAGGGTCGGTTCCACAGGTGCACGACCTCCGTTCCTACCGGGGCGGTCAGGCCGAGTGAGTTGTGCATCAGGATCAGCATTTCGTAGGCCGTCATCAGGGCGGCTTCGCGGTCTTGCCAGGACTGCGCGCGGCTGACGTTCTGCAGGACCGGGGTGAGCTCCGGGCCACACCCGAGGCGTGAGAAGGCCGTCCCGAACCACTTCGAGTACGGCGCGTACTGCCGTTCCATCAGGAAGGGGAGCCGCATGAGATCACCGACAAGACGTGCCCCAATCAGTGCGGAGCCCAGTTCATCGCCCGCGGCTCCTGCTCTGCCTACCAGGTTCATCTCCGGGTGGACGCGCCACCAACCGGTGATGAGCAGGTACAGCCAGACGTCGTGGGGGTAGTAGGCCAGACGGTCCCGGGCTGACTGCAGGCCCACCTCGTCGGGGAAGACGACCCCCGCGGTGAACATGCGCAGACCGTGTTCCGGCAGTGTCAGCCAGTCGCGGGGGGCGAGGTCACGGTCGAGGTCCAGCTCCAGCTGTTGCCGGACGTAGCCGCGGACGGTGTGGACCTCGTAGTCGATCGGGCAACCGGCGAAGGTCAGCGGCAGATCCCCTTGCAGCGCCTCCCGGACCTGGGCGCCGCGGCGCGCCTCGTCGTCCTCGGCGAGAAAGATCAGGGCACGGGGCTTCCAGTCGTGGTCGGTCGATATCTCGTCGTCGAATCCGAGCACCTCCGACCCGCGGCCCAGCAGTGCCGCGGAGTGCGGCAGGTTAGGGAACCTGGCGCTCAGGATGGGCTGCACGACTTCCTCGTACAGCCGCCGACTCAAGACGGCCCCCGGAACGAACATGGACATGCCATCGGCCTCCTCAGGGAACTCAGTGTGGACCCATGCACCCCTCCGTGGAAACCTCAGGGGGCCGTTTCTGCGAACCGCGCGAGTTGCTAGTGAAGACCTACTGACCCAGCCACTACTCGGGCCGGCTTGTGAACGCTTGCCGGCCTCCACGGCAAGCGTGTCGGCGAGGTGCGTCATAACGCCGCGATCTGCCCACTATGACGCGCTCGAGGCGCTCGTCTTGGGGCCGATGCTCAGACGCCTGTCCGGATGCCCGTGTCGGCGGGGAGGGACCTTGGGCAATACCCGCGAGTTCGGGACACGTGGGACAGATCGACTAGTTCAGTGGCGGATGTGGGGACGCGCGATCAGGTGATGGGCCAGTCTCAGACCTCCCGGAGTAGGCGCGGGGCTTCCGTTTAAACCCAGGTCGGCGACCCGTCCGTCGATATGGTCTCGGAGCGGGCGGATGGCCTCCACGTCCCAGCCGTCCGGGTTCGGCAGGTCCCAGGTCTCATAAGAGATCCCCTCGATCTGCGGGACGTCCAGGCCGGGCTTCATCGAGATCACGACGGTCGCGTTGCGAACGAGCTCTTCGGTCACTTTGGTCGGAATGTATGCGGAGTCGTCAATGCCGATCTCCGCGAGGCTGGCGATGGTGCCGGCGCTTGCGGTCTCGGCCGGGTCGATGCCTGCGGAGAGCACGACGGCTCGGTCGCCGGCCTGTTCTCGTGCGAGCGCGGCGCCGAGGGCGGAGCGGCCGGCGTTGTGCGTGCAGATGAAGAGCAGGGTCGGCTTGGTCATCGGTTGTCCTTCTGGATGGTGGCGCGTTCGGTGTCGAGCTGGTGTTCCTTGACCCATGCTTGGGTGGCCATCTGGACGGCGTCCCAGGGTGAGCCCAGGGGTGGGGTGTAGGAGAGGTCGAGCTCGGTCATCGCGGAGACGGTCATCTCGTGGAACAGCGCGGTGGCATAGGTGTCGACCCGCTTGGAGATCTCGGCTCCGCGGGTGCCGATGAGCTGTGCGCCGAGCAGTCGGCCGGTGTTCGCGTCGCCGGTGATGCGGATGGAGATCGGCGTCGCGCCCGGGTAGTAGGCCTTGTGGTCGTCGGGGGTGGCCGTGGTGCTGATCGGGGCGAAGCCTGCCGCGAACGCTTCGTGGTCGCGCAAGCCTGTGCGGGCAGCGACGAGGTCGAAGACCTTCACGACCTGGGTGCCGAGGGATCCGGAGTACCTCACCGATCCGCCGAGCGCGTTCTCCCCGGCGACGCGGCCCTGCTTGTGGGCGGTGGTGCCCAGCGGCAGGTACGTGGTGCCGAGCAGGCGGTGATGCGTGACGACACAGTCGCCAGCGGCCCAGACATGCGGGAGCCCAGTGGACATGGTCTCGTCGACGAGCACAGCGCCCCGTGGGCCAGTCTTGGCGCCTGCCTCGACGAGGAGCTCAGTGTCGGGCCGAACTCCCACGACTACGAGGACGAGGTCGACGTCCCAGGCGAGCGTCTCGCCGTCGGTGGTGGCGCCGTCGACGTGCAAACCAGTGGCGGTCTTGCTGATCTTGGTGACGGTGGAGTTGGTGTGGACGTCGACGCCGTTCTTGACGAGCTCGTCGTGAACCAGAGCGCCGAGCTCGACCTCGACGGTGTGGAGGACTTCGGGGAGCATCTCGACCTGGATGACCTCGATCCCGCGCATCGTGAGACCTTCGGCCATCTCCAGGCCGACGTAGCCGGCCCCGACGATGAGCGCCCTCTTGGGCTGGATCCGGTCCAGGGATTCGGTGAGGGCGAAGGTGTCGCCCATCGAGTGCAGCAGGTGCACCCCGTCGACCGCGTCCAGGGAGTCGAGTCCCTCAATGGGCGGGCGGACCGGGACGGCACCGGTGCCAACGATCAGCTCGCCGTACTCCAGGAAGTCGCTGCTGCCATCGGGGTTACGGACCGCGAGGCGTTGCCCACCGACGTCGATCGAGGACGCCCAAGTGTCGAGGCGCAACTTCATCCCGGTGGCTTCGAGATCGGCGTGGGTGCGGTGGGCCAGGTTGCGCCAGTGGGTGACCTCCCCGGAGATGTAATACGGGATCCCGCAGATCGAGAAGTTGGGATAGGCGTCGGCGACGACAACGGTGACCTCGACCGACGGGTCGAGCTCTCGCGCACGCAGAGCAGCGGAGATGCCTGCGTCACTGCCGCCAATGGCGATGAGTCTCATGGTCTCGTCCTTGATGCTCGGAGGTCAGGGGTGTGCGGCGGTCGCAGCGTCGTCGGCACGGGCCGGAGCACGGCAACATCTTGACCTGTTGATATATCCCAGTCAAACTTGAGTCAATGAACTTTGAGTCTGATGGATCTCTTGATCGGCGGGCTGCCATCTATGCCGCGTTGGGCGATCCGGCGCGTCTGCGCATCGTGGACATCCTCACCACCGGGGATGCCGCGCCCTCGGAGCTGGCCGAGGCCCTGGGGATGCCGTCGAATCTCCTGGCGCACCACCTCAAGGTTCTGCGCGAGGTGGGCCTGGTCTCCAGTCACCGATCCCAGGGCGATGGGCGCCGGCAGTACCTGCGCCTGGTCGAGCACACCCTGAGCGTCGCTCCTCAGGCGGCCGTGCCGCCACCGCCGCGGGTGGTGTTCGTGTGTACGGCCAACTCCGCGCGGTCCCATCTGGCTGCCGCCCTGTGGCGACAGGCCAGTGATGTGCCCTCGACCTCGGCGGGCACGCACCCGGCCGCCCGGATCGATCCGGGCGCGATCGAGGTGGCCGGCCGCCGCGGGTTGCCGCTTCCACGCCTGCGACCGCGCGCACTGGCGGACGTGGTCGGCGAGGGCGACCTGGTGATCACGGTGTGCGACCTGGCGCACGAGGAGCTAGGCGTGTCTCACGAGTTGCACTGGTCGATCCCCGATCCAGTGCGGGTCGGCACCGGTGCCGCGTTTGACGCCGCCTATGAGCAGATCGAGAGTCGCGTACTCGCCCTCGCCCCTCGCCTCGCATCCTGATCTGCACCACGAACTGGAGGCTCCACGATGAGCACGAACCCGACCATCTCCCTTGACCAGCAGCTCGCCCTCAAGAGGTCCGCGTCACGACTGGCCGAGGAGTTCTCGACCGCCTTCAACACCGAGACGATCGAGCGGTTTCTGAACTCCTCCTTCGATGAGTTCGCCGACAAGTCAACGATCCCCAACTTCTTGCCGTTGCTGGCCGAGCGGTTCGCCCGCCAGCGCCTTCAGGCGCTGGCGCGGATCGAGGGACATGTCACCGACACCAATCCGGTGGTGCTGTTCCTGTGCGTTCACAACGCCGGCCGCTCACAGATGGCCCTCGGCTTCTTCACCCACCACGCCGCGGACCAGGCGATCGCCTGGTCGGGCGGGTCGGAACCCGGCACCGAGATCAACAAGGTCGCAGTCGCCGCGATGGCCGAGAAGGGCATCGACATCTCCGGGGAGTTCCCCAAACCGTGGACCGACGAGGTCGTCCAGGCCGCCGACGCCGTCATCACCATGGGCTGTGGCGACGCCTGCCCGATCTTCCCCGGCAAGAAGTATGAGGAGTGGGCCCTCGATGATCCGGCCGGGCAGGACATCGCCTCGGTACGACCCATCCGCGACGAGATCGAGCAGCGAGTCCTCAAGCTCTTGGATGAGCTCGGCGTCCCGCAGGCCGCCCGCCGCCAGCCGCTCTGAGAACGCGACCAACCTCGGTGAGTGGGGTACAGAGGCCGTGATCGAAGCGGTGCAGATCGGCGTGTGCCTGCTGACCCCGATCGCTTGTGTGGTCGCGCTGGTCGTCGTATGGCGCGACGACCACAAGTGGCTGTAGGACCCGGGACGGGACCCGCCCCGGGGGGCCGCGTCGTCGGCCGACCTTACCGGTCGAAGTGAGACCCTTTCAACAGTCATCACTGTTGACAGCAGTGATCGCTGATGTTACGTTCGATGTATGGCGACTCGAACCCGCACCACTCCGGCTGACCGAGCCCGACAGATCGCTCCGGTCCTCAAGGCTCTCTCGGATGAGAACCGGCTGATGATCCTGCTCGCGGTCGCGGACCAGGAGTCGACGGTCACCGAGCTGGTCGCGACCACGGGACTCGGACAGACCCTGGTGAGCCATCACCTCAAGAGCCTGCGCGAGAACGGCCTGGTCATCGCGACGCCGGTCGGTCGCTCCAACGTCTACGCCCTGTGCTGCGACGCCGTCGCCGAACCGATCGCCCTGCTGTCCACCCTGGCCGGCACCACCAACTGCCCCACCGACTGAGGAGCCGATCATGCCCATGAATCAAGCGGAAGACATCCGCAGCGCCGTCCAGGAACGGTACGCCGACGCGGCACGCAACGTGTCGTCCTGCTGCGGTCCGGCCGCCTGCTCCGACACTGACCCCTTCGGACAATCCCAGTACGACGACTCCGATCGGACCTCGCTGCCCCACGAGGCCGTCACGGCATCACTGGGCTGCGGAAACCCGACGCTGCTGGCTGCTCTCAAGCCAGGCGACGTGGTGCTGGACCTGGGCTCGGGAGGCGGCATCGACGTGCTGCTCTCCGCACGCCGGGTGGCCCCCGACGGCATGGCCTACGGCCTGGACATGACACCTGAAATGCTCGAACTCGCCAACGCCAACAAGGCCAAGGCCGGGGTCGAGAACGTCGAGTTCCTGCTCGGGACCATCGAGGACATCCCACTCCCCGACGACTCGGTCGACGTGATCATCTCCAACTGCGTGGTCAACCTGTCCGTCGACAAGGGCCAGGTCTTCCGAGAAGCATTCCGGGTCCTACGCCCCGGCGGACGGCTCGCGATCTCCGATGTGGTCTTGTCCCGGCCACTGACCCCGGAACTCACCGCGGTGATGGCGCTGTGGACCGGCTGCATCACCGGCGCTCTCGTCGAGGAGGAGGCCATCAAGCTGATGGAAGCCGCCGGTTTCGAGCAGGTGAGCATCGAACCGACGAACGTCTTCGGGCGCAGTGAGCTTGAAGGACTCGCCTCCGGTCTCAGCTCAGAGGATCTGGCTGGAGTCGGTGACCTCGGATCGCTTGTCGCGGACTTCGACGGCGTGATCCGCAGCGCTTCCCTGCGTGGGACCAAGCCCGGCACACTCGCCACCCGCCCCGCGACCGAATCTCGGGAGATCCACGTGCACAGCGTCCGCGTCTACGAACCGGCACTGTGCTGCAACACCGGAGTCTGTGGTGAGGATGTCGACCAACGGCTCGTCGAGTTCAGCGCCGACCTCAACCACCTGACCGAGCAGGGCGCCGACATCGCTCGACACAACCTGGCCAACGATCCCCTCGCCTTCGCCGCGGATGAGTCGGTCCGCGGTTTCCTCGAAGTCGCTGGTTCCGAGGGGCTACCGCTGACGACCGTCGACGGGGTCACCGTCCTGACCGGCACCTACCCCACCCGGGACCAACTGCTCCGCTACACCGGCCTGACCCAGGCGCCCGTCGTTCCGGCGGGAGCGATCGAGCTCACCGTCGCGGAGAGCACCGGCTGTGGCTCGACGGGTTGCTGCTGATCATGCAGTTCCTTCAGGACGCTCCCCAATTCCTGTTCTTCACCGGCAAGGGTGGTGTCGGGAAGACCTCGGTCGCCTGCGCCACGGCCGTCACGCTGGCCGGGCAGGGCAAACGGGTCCTGTTGGTCAGCACAGATCCGGCGTCAAACGTCGGCCAGGTCTTCGATGTCGTGATCGGCAACACCATCACGGCGATCGAAGGCGTTCCGGGACTGTCGGCGTTGGAGATCGATCCGGAACAGGCAGCCGAGGCCTATCGGGAACGGATCGTCGGCCCCGTGCGAGGACTCCTACCGGACAAGGAACTGGCCTCCATCACCGAGCAGCTCTCCGGGTCCTGCACCACCGAGGTCGCCTCCTTCAACGAGTTCACCGCCTTCCTCGCCGACCCGGCCGTCTACGGCGGCTACGACCATGTCCTGTTCGACACCGCACCCACCGGCCACACCGTCCGCCTGCTCCAGCTCCCCGGCTCCTGGACCGACTTCCTCCAGTCCGGCAAGGGTGACGCCTCCTGCCTGGGTCCGCTGGCCGGCCTGGACAAGCAACGCTCGACCTACGCCGCCGCAGTCGAAGCCCTCAAGGACCCGACCCGCACCCGTCTGGTCCTGGTCGCCCGCGCGCAGACATCCTCGTTGAAGGAGATCGAGCGGACCAACGACGAACTCGGCGAGATCGGCATCCACGCCACCCACGTGGTCATCAACGGCGTCCTGCCGCCCGAAGCCGGAGACGAGGCACTCGCCGCCGCCGTCCGAGCCCGCGAGACCGCGGCACTCACCGCGATGCCGGCCGGTGTCGCGACACTGACCCGAGACGTGATCGGCCTCCGGCCGACCAACATGGTCGGCCTGCCCGCGCTGAGGTCCCTGTTGAGCAACGACACGGTTGATGCGTCCGAGGACGCGGGCGCTGCAGCCCTGGAAGTCACGCTCCCGGGGCCGTTGGCAGCGCTGGTCGACGAGATCGAGAAGGGCGAGCACGGCCTGGTCCTGTGCATGGGCAAGGGCGGAGTCGGGAAGACCACCATCGCCGCAGCCATCGCCGTCGAACTCGCTCACCGAGGCCACCCCGTACACCTGACCACGACCGACCCCGCGGCCCACCTGGAGGAGACCCTGCACGGCTCCGTCACCGGTCTACGGGTTTCCCGCATCGACCCACTAGAGGCGACCAGGGAGTACCGCGACCGGGTCCTGGCTACCAAGGGCAAGAACCTCGACGAGGCCGGGCGCCGCAACCTCGCCGAAGACCTGCTCTCACCGTGCACCGAGGAAGTCGCGGTCTTCCAACAGTTCTCCAAAGCTGTGCACGAGTCACGGCGCGAGTTCGTAGTCATCGACACCGCACCCACCGGTCACACTCTGCTCCTGCTGGACGCGGCCGGGTCCTACCACCGCGACGTCGCACGGCAGATGGGAGATGCGATGGCTTACACCACCCCCCTGATGCGACTCCAGGACCCCACCCAGACCAAAGTCCTGCTCATCACCCTCGCCGAACCCACGCCGGTCACTGAGGCCGAGGTCCTCCAGCAAGATCTCGAACGCGCCGGAATTCATCCTTGGGCGTGGGTCATCAACAACTCGCTGCTCGCCGCACGACCAGAATCCCCGTTCTTGCAGGTTCGCGCACAGAACGAGGTCGACCAGGTCGCCCGCGTCGAGTCCCTGTCAGACCGGGTCGCGGTCGTTCCCCTGTTGTCGGATGAGCCGGTGGGCGTGGAACGGCTCGGATCGATCGTTACCGGACAGGTGGTCCCGGTGTAGCTCGCACCTGTGAACGTCGGGAACCGAGCCCCTTGAGGCTGCGTCCGTCGATGTCGCTGTGCTGGAGGGAGTCCTCAGATTGCCCCGAGGTTGAGGCGTCGGGCTTCGACGGCGGCGCGTTCGCCCGCGCGGGCGCGGGTGTAGCGGATGCGCCGCTCGCTGGAGGGCAAGGGCGCTGGACTCGTCGTAGTTCCGGTAGCCGTTGGCGCCCCGCTTGGGGCTGGGCAGGAGGCGCTTGCGCTCGTAGAAGCGAATGGTCTGGCCGTACAGCCCGGCCGCGTCAGCAAGCTCTCCGATCAGCACCTCTTCGTCCTTCCGTTTGACATTGCACCCCGGTACAACGTTTACGGTCGGTCTCATGGACATCACGCTGTTGTACTTCGACGACTGCCCGAACTGGGCGCTCATCGATCAACGCCTTGCCGCGATCGCCGCCGACCACGCGGACGTCGTCGTGAAGCGTCGCCGGGTCGAGACCCCGGAGGAGGCCGAACGGCTCGGTTTCCTCGGCTCGCCCAGCATCCTGGTCGACGGAGTCGATGCCTTCGCCGAACCGAACGCCGGGGTCGGGCTCTCGTGCCGGGTCTACCGCACCCGGGACGGCTTGGCCGGGGCGCCCACGCTGGAGCAGCTTCGGGTCGTTCTCGGCGTGGCGCAGAAGGACAACTAATGAGCCGCAGCTACGACCTGATCGTGATCGGCGCCGGCATGGCCGGGGTCGCGGCGGCCAACATGTGCGCGTCGCGGGGCTGGAGCGTCGGCATCGTCGACGCGCTGCCCTACGGGGGCACGTGCGCGTTACGCGGGTGCGACCCGAAGAAGATCCTGCGCCGCGGCGCCGAGATCATCGACAGCGCCCGGCTGATGCGCGGCAAGGGCATCACCAGCGACGGCCTGGCGATCAGCTGGGCGGACCTGATGAAACACAAGCACGGCTTCACCGACCCGGTCCCAGCACGTATGGAGGACACCCTCAGGGCCAACGGCGTCGACACCCTGCACGGTCCGGCCCGGTTCACCGGCAAGAACAACCTCGAGATCGAGGACGCCCACCACACGGCGAGACACTTCCTGATCGCCACCGGCGCCCGCCCGCGCACGCTGGGCTTCCCGGGCGACCAGCACCTGGTCGACAGCACCGACTTCCTGCAGCTGCCCGAGCTCCCGCAGCGGATCCTGTTCGTCGGCGGCGGCTTCGTCTCCTTCGAGTTCGCCCACATCGCGGCCCGGGCCGGTAGCGCCCCGACCATCATCGACCGCGGGCCCCGCCCCCTCAAGGCGTTCGACCCCGACCTCGTCCACCTCCTCATCGCCCGTGGCGCCGCCTCCGGGATCGAGCTGCTGCGCTCCACCACCATCACCTCGATCGAGAAGTCCGAGGCCGGCTACCAGGTCACCGTGGACCGATCCGGCCGCACCGAGACGATGGTGTTCGACCTGATCGTGCACGGCGCCGGCCGGACGCCCGAGCTGACCAGCTTGGACCTGGACTCGGCCGGCGTCGCGTGGGACGAGCACGGGGTGCACGTCGCGCCCCACCTGCAGAGCACCACCAACCCGGCCGTATACGCCGCCGGAGACTCAGCCGACACCCCGGGGATGCCGCTGACCCCGGTCGCCGTGATCGAGGGCAAGGTCGCCGCGTCCAACATGCTCAACGCCACCACGAAGGCACCCGACTACACAGGCGTCCCGACCGCGGTGTTCACGATCCCCGAACTCGCCCGGGTCGGGATGCTCGAACAAGAGGCCCGCGACCAGGGCATCGACCTCGAGGTCCGCCACCACGACACGAGCAGCTGGTACTCCAACTACCGCATCGGGGAGACGACCGCCGCGGCCAAGATCCTCATCGACCGCACTACCGACCGGATCGTCGGCGCGCACCTGCTCGGCCCCGACTACGCCGAACTGATCAACGTCCTCGGTCTCGCGATGAAACTCGATCTGACCACCCGTCAGCTCAAGTCCGTGACCGCCGCCTACCCCACGGTCGGATCAGACCTCGGCTCGATGCTCTGAACCCCACGGGCGGCCCTGTGTGCCGCCGACGCCGGTCGTGACATCCCCTGTCACCCGATGCCACGCGAGGCGTCAGAGCCGCAGCAGGGTGAGTTGGGCTCGATGGAAGTCGTAATGCTGGGTGCCGTAGTGGTAGACGTCCGCCACGGTCATCGAGTCGGCGAAGAAGGGGTCCCACCGGACCGGGACGTGCATCCGGCGTTGCAGGGAATCCTCGGTCTCGGCGTCCAAGCGGCGGTGGAGCTTGTCCACGGTGCTGTCGAGCAACCGGGTCAGGCGCGGACCGTGGAACACGAGCGTGCCGCCGCACCCGCCAAGATAATTGACCAGGTGGAAGGGACGCGTGGACGCGTTCAGGACCGCCGCGAACCGTCGACCGTACCCGTCGGGGAGCCGCCCGAACAAGCGAACAACGGGGAGTAACCGCCACACGATGAGGTAGCCGAACGCCATGTGCCACAGCATCTGCTCGTTGGTCCACCTGGTCCCGTCGGTGCACCGACGCAGATCGGATGCGGTGGCCTGCTCAACGAGACCGTGAAGGTCGAGGCGTGCACGCTCCAACTCCGCGTGAATTGGCTGACGGTCGAAAGCCGGCGACACCACCACAGTGTCCCACCTGGCAGCCGCGCTGCAAGCCAACGGCTGCTCATGCCCGGTTCCGCTCGTGTCGATGCAGCAGCGCTCACCCTCAAGGCTTCCGTCCGGCCCTGTGGACGCGCACACTGAGGCATATGAGCGCCGAGCCCGTCAACACCGCCATCGGTGAGCACGATGATGCGAGCGCCGAGTGCTGGTGCTGCGGCTCCACCGATGCCCCCGCCCGGATGGTTCAGCTCGGCGGCCACCCTGAGGTTCACCTCTGTCTGCAATGCGCGCACTTCGTGCACCAACGGGCGCGGGAGATCGAGGACGAGGGGAAGCGCGGGCCGGCCGTGCTCGTCCGGGATCAGTTCCGCAACCTGCGCGCTGAGATGATCCGCCGAGGGTGGCACCAGAACAGGGTCATCGGCGGAAAGCTGCGCTGGCTCGGCAAGTACCTCCCATAGGCTTGGCTTCCACATCGAAGTGCTAGTCGCACCCGGACTGTCCGACCGGGGACGCCGCCGCTGATCTGATCACGAACCGCCGCTCCAGACACCAGAGTGACAGACCACAGCCCACGATCCACGTGTTGCGTCCATCCGCCGCCTTTGACGTTGCCATAGAGAGACCGCACGATCGGCGACCCCTCCCGCCATGACCCCGGAATTGGCGCCGCCATGGTGCGGGGAAGGTTGGTTACTCCCCCGCACCACGACGGATCTCGTGGGCGGTCAGCCTGTCAGCTGCAACCGCTGGTGGAACCGCAGCCCTCGCACACGTAGCACGAGCCGGCGCGCTGCATCTTCGTGCCGCAGGTCATGCACATCGGGGCGTCGGCCGACTTGCCCTGGAACTTGTCCATCAGCTCGGCGGAGGAGTTGATGCCGCCCTCAACCGGGCGGGCCAGAGCCGCGCCGGTGGCGGCCTTCTCCTCGACCTCGGGCCGCTCCTTCTTGGTGGAGGTGGCCACGGACTGGCTGTAGGACTCCAGCTCGTCCTCCAGCGCCTCGTCGCCAGAGTCGTCCGAGCCCGAACCTGCCTGGTAGGACCCGGTCTCCAGCTCGCGGGACCGCTCCTCGGCGGAGTGGATGCCCATGTAGTCGCGGGTCTCGAAGTCCAGGTAGTCCAGCGCCAGGCGGCGGAAGACGTAGTCCATGATCGACTGTGCCATGCGCACGTCCGGGTCGTCGGTCAGGCCGGCCGGCTCGAAGCGCAGGTTGGTGAACTTCTCGACGAAGGTCTCCAGCGGCACGCCATACTGCAGCCCGATCGAGACGGCGATCGAGAAGGCGTCCATCACGCCGGCCAGGGTCGAGCCCTGCTTGCCGAACTTCAGGAAGATCTCGCCGAGGGTCTCGTCGTCATAGGTGCCGGCGGTCAGATAACCCTCCGCGCCACCGACCGAGAACGACGTGGTCTGGCTGGTGCGGCGCTTGGGCAGACGCTTGCGGACCGGGCGATATTCCACGACCTTCTCGACCTTGGCCTCGGCGGCGTCCTTGGCCTTGTCCTTGGCGGTGGAGCCACCGTCGGACAGCGGCTGACCGACCTTGCAATTGTCGCGGTAGACGGCCAGCGCCTTCAGGCCGAGCTTCCAGCCCTGCAGATAGACGTCACCGATCTCCTCGACCGTGGCGGTCTCCGGCAGGTTGACCGTCTTGGAGATCGCACCGGACAGGAACGGCTGCACGGCAGCCATCATCCGCACGTGGCCCATCGGCTTGATGGACCGCTCACCCATCGCGGTGTCAAAGATCTCGTAGTGCTCAGTCTTCAGGCCCGGGGCGTCGATGACGTGACCCTTGTCAGCGATGTGCTCGACGATCGCCTCGATGGTCTCCTCGGCATAGCCGAGCATCTTCAGCGCGCGCGGGATGGTCTGGTTGACGATCTGCATCGAGCCGCCGCCGACCAGCTTCTTGAACTTGACCAGCGAGAAGTCCGGCTCGATGCCGGTGGTGTCGCAGTCCATCATGAAGCCGATGGTGCCGGTCGGTGCCAGGACGGAGGCCTGGGCGTTG
Organism: Ornithinimicrobium ciconiae; assembly: GCF_007197575.1. NCBI lineage: Bacteria > Bacillati > Actinomycetota > Actinomycetes > Micrococcales > Ornithinimicrobiaceae > Ornithinimicrobium > Ornithinimicrobium ciconiae. The sequence continues at coordinate 1,520,336 of NZ_CP041616.1, read as the reverse complement.
CGATAGCCCTGCTTCTCCCCCACCTTGACGACCGCGTCCCAGGCCTTGGTGGCGGCCTTGTGGATGTCGGAGTCCATCACGTGCAGGCTGCGGATCTCGTCGTTGGCCGCCTGGTGCTTGCGCATGACGCGCTTGTGCGCGTCGGCGTTGCGGGCATAGCCGTTGTAGGGACCGACCACACCAGCCAGCTCGGCCGAGCGCTTGTAGGCAGCGCCGGTCAGCAGCGAGGTCAGCGAGGCAGCCAGGGCGCGGCCACCCTCGGAGTCATAGCCGCGGCCGGTGGCCATCAGCAGCGCGCCAAGGTTGGCATAGCCGATGCCCAGCTGGCGATAGTTGCGGGTCGTCTCACCGATCGGCTCGGTCGGGAAGTCCGCGAAGCAGATCGAGATGTCCATCGCGGTGATGACCAGCTCGGCCACCGCCTGATATTTCTGCACGTCGAAGCTGTTGTCCTCGCGCAGGAACTTCAGCAGGTTCAGCGAGGCCAGGTTGCAGGACGAGTTGTCCAGCGACATGTATTCCGAGCACGGGTTGGACGCGGTGATCCGGCCGGTCTCGGGGTTGGTGTGCCAGTCGTTGATCGTGTCGTCATATTGAATGCCCGGGTCGGCGCACTCCCACGCGGCCTGAGCCATCTTGTTGAACAGGCCACGGGCGTCGACGGTCTCGATGACCGAGCCGTCCATGCGCGAGCGCAGGCCGAACTCATCGCCGTCCTCGACCGCGCGCATGAACTCGTCAGAGACGCGCACCGAGTTGTTGGCGTTCTGGTATTGCACCGACACGATGTCCGTGCCGCCCAGGTCCATGTCGAAGCCGGCGTCGCGCAGCGCGCGGATCTTGTGCTCCTCACGCGCCTTGGTCTCGATGAACTCCTCGATGTCCGGGTGGTCGACGTCGAGCACGACCATCTTGGCCGCGCGGCGGGTCGCCCCACCGGACTTGATGGTGCCCGCGGAGGCGTCGGCACCACGCATGAAGGAGACCGGGCCGGAGGCGGTGCCACCGGAGGAGAGCAGCTCCTTGGAGGAGCGGATGCGCGACAGGTTCAGGCCGGCACCGGAGCCGCCCTTGAAGATGAAGCCCTCCTCCTTGTACCAGTTGAGGATGCTGTCCATCGAGTCGTCCACGGCGAGGATGAAGCACGCCGAAACCTGCTGGGGGCTGGCGGTGCCGACGTTGAACCACACCGGGGAGTTGAAGCTGAAGATCTGGTGGATCAGCGCGTAGGTCAGCTCGTGCTCGAAGACCTCCGCGTCCTCGTCGGTCGCGAAGTAGCCGTGCTCCTTGCCCGCCTTGACATAGGTCAGCACGACCCGGTCGACGAGCTGCTTGAGGCCGGTCTCGCGGGCCTCGGTGCCCAGGGCGCCGCGGAAGTACTTGGTGGTGACGATGGTGGAGGCGTTCACCGACCAGAAGTCGGGGAACTCCACGCCGCGCTGCTCGAAGATGGTCTCGCCCGTCTTCCAGTTCTGCTGGACGACGTCACGCTTCTCCCAGGTCACCTCGTCGTAGGGGTGCACCCCGGGGGTGGTGTAGATGCGCTCGATCTTCAGGCCCTTGCCGGCCCGTCGGGAACGGGACCGTGCCGCGCTCGTCTCCGTCATAATCCTGACTCTCCTCTGGTGTGTGCTGACCCTGTTGTTTCAACGTCGTGCTCTGCTGTTCTAGTCCTGCTCCGGCGGTTCCCAACCACCGTCCCACCAACCACTGACAGTCCTTTCAAACCCCCGGTGACCTGCAGAAATACTGTTCCTACGGCGAACCCTGCGTCGCTTCTGCCTGCGCCTCGGAGTCACTCCCGGCCGCGTCCCGCTCGGTGCGCAACAAGGTGATCGCCCCCTCAAAGTCCTCCAGGGACTCAAACGCCTGATAGACGCTGGCGAAGCGCAGGTAGGCCACCTCGTCCAGGCACCGCAGCGGCGCCAGGATCGCCAGGCCCACCTCGTGGGCGTCGATCTCGGCCTGCCCCTGGGAGCGGATGGTCTCCTCGACCTGCTGCCCCAGGATCTGCAGCTCGTCCTCGGTCACCGGTCGGCCCTGGCAGGCCTTGCGCACGCCGGTCAGCACCTTCTCCCGGCTGAACGGCTCGTTCGCCCCGGAGCGCTTGATCACCGAGAGGGTGGCCGACTCGACCGTGCCGAACCGGCGCCCGCACTCGGGGCACTGGCGGCGGCGACGGATGACCGTCCCGTCCTCCTGGACGCGGCTGTCGACCACCCGCGAGTCCGTGTGACGGCAAAATGGGCAGTGCATCTCGAACCTCCTCGGGTGTTCGGGCTGGTGCGTCGTCGGTGGTGTTGCTGCTGGTCTCCCTGTGGGTTTCCATGGGGACGACCTGTGGATGACGTGTGGGTCACGCCGATCCGCTGTGCACAACATGTGGACGAACCACACTGCTGTAACTACTAGATGTAGGGATACTAGGCACGATGGGCACTAGATGCAATGCCCCCGGCCTGTCGGATTTTGTGACGGGTGTGACGTCGCAGGTCAGGGCGTTATGGGCGGGCGTGGCGCGTCCGGCGTGTCGCGGAACGGGCGCGCGTGTCGTGCGGACCGACCGCCTCTCAGACGCCCTCTCCGCACTGAGAGGATCACTGCATGCGACGTCACGGGGCCATGGTTGCCGCCCTCCTTCTCCTTACTGCCTGCTCATCAGACATGTCAGACTCCCCCGACGTCCACGACGTCACAGCGTCCTCTGCCGCCGTCACTCCCGATGAGGCTCCAACAACCAGTTCCCCGGCAGATGACGCATCACGGATTACAAGCCCGGCTCCGTCGGTGACCACCAGCGCCGAGCCGACAACCGATGACGATCCGGAGGAGAGCACCACACCTCCCCCAACTCAGACTGAGGCTGCGCCGTCTCCTGCCCCGGACCCGTGCTCGGCCTACGACATGGGCATCGACCTCGGCTATGGCGGGGCCGTTGAGATCTTTGAGTGCGAGGCAGGTTGGGCCTACGCCACGTCCATCGGAGGCACCGGCGACACTGAGTTCATCGCCCAGCGCGTGGATGGCGTCTGGGTCAGGGTGATGGGCATGGGATCGACCACCTGTCAGGACGAACTCCTGGACATGGGCGCGCCACCGTCCGTCGTGGTGGACGTGCTCCCGTGTGACGTGATGTATCCGCCCGACCAGCCACCACCGGCGGACAACCCACCGTCGTCGGATTGCACGGTCGAGACAGAGATCTTCGGCACGACATACGCAGACCTTGCTGCGGTCAGCTGCGAGGACGCGCGTGCCGTGTGGGCCGCCGCCGCGACAGGCCACCCTGGTTCCTGGGACGAACTCGTGCCGGCACCCGGAGGCTGGGAGTGCACAGTCGTGCCGTACGAGCCCTATCCGCCCATTGCTGGTGCCTGCTCTGGCCCAGGAGACGGCGAACAGTTTTTCGTGCTCAACCCCTGACGCCGCAGGCCTGAATAGCCGAGGGACAGACCGGGATCCACCTCTTGCGGGAACCTGGTTGGCAAGCAAAGATGACGAGGGACAACGATGTCCGTCCCCCGTGTTGGAGGCCCCAGTGACCAAGATCTCCGTGACCGTTGATGGCGTGAACTATCAGGACGAGGTCGAGCCCCGCACGCTCCTCGTCCATTATCTGAGAGAGCAGCTCGGCAAGACCGGCACGGTGGTGGGGTGTGACACCAGCAACTGCGGTGCCTGCACGGTCCACCTCGACGGGCGCAGCGTGAAGTCCTGCAACATGCTGGCCGTCCAGGCCGACGGGCACGAGGTGACCACGATCGAGGGACTGGCCGACGGAGACACCCTCTCCCCCGTCCAAGAGGCCTTCCGCGACTGCCACGCGCTGCAGTGCGGCTACTGCACCCCGGGGATGATCATGCAGGCCACCGACCTGCTCAAGGAGAACCCCTCCCCCGACGAGGCCTATGTGCGACAGCATATGGAGGGCAACCTGTGCCGGTGCACCGGCTATCACAACATCGTCAAGGCCGTCCTGCAGGCGGCCGACGCGAGCCCGAGCGGTGAGCAGGCATGACCATCACCGAGGAGCCCCAGACCGGCAACCGTGAGGTCGGCAAGGACCGGCGCCGCAAGGAGGACCAGCGTCTGATCACCGGCCGCACCAAGTGGACCGACAACCTGCAGATGACCGGGATGCTGCACCTGTCGATGGTCCGCAGCCCCTTCGCCCACGCCACGATCACCAACATCGACACCAGCGAGGCCAAGGCCGCGCCGGGCGTCATCGCCGTGCTGACCGGTGCGGACGTCAAGGACCTGCAGGGCTCGCTGCCCAACGCCTGGCCCGTGACCCCCGAGCAGAAGGCCCCACCGCACCCAGCGATCGCCGTGGACCGGGTCGCCTTCTCCGGCGAGATCGTCGCCTGTGTGATCGCCCGTTCCGCGGCTGCGGCCCGGGACGCCGCCGAGCTGGTCGACGTCGACTATGACGAGTTGCCCGCCGTGATCGACCTCAAGGCCGCAGCCGCCGACGAGGTCCTGGCCCACCCCGAGCTCGGCACCAACGAGTCAGCCCTGTGGATCTTTGACTCTGCCGAGGCCGGCACCGGCGAGGACGTCGAGGCCGCGATCCGCGACGCCGAGGTGCTCATCGAGCGGGAGTTCCGCCAGCAGCGTCTGATCCCCTCCTTCATGGAGCCGCGCAGCGTGGTCGTCGACCCCACGGGTGAGCAGTTCGTGATGTGGTCCTCGACCCAGGTGCCCCACATCCTGCGGCTGATGCTCGCCCTGACCCTGGGCGTGCCCGAGTCCAAGGTGCGGGTCATCGCCCCGGACGTGGGCGGTGGGTTCGGCGGCAAGCTGCAGGTCACCCCGGAGGAGGTGATCACCTTCCTGGCGGCCCGGCATACCGGCAAGCCGTGCAAGTGGAACGAGACCCGCTCCGAGTCCCTGCTGTCCGCGCACCACGGGCGCGACCAGTGGCAGAAGTTGACCCTGGCGGCCAAGAAGGACGGCACCGTCACCGGACTCAAGGTGCACCTGACCGCCAACATGGGTGCCTATCTGGGCCTGGTGACCTCGGGCGTGCCGGTGCTGGGCGCCTTCATGTTCAACGCGATCTACAAGTTCCCGTCCTATCGCTTCGAGTGTCAGAACGTCTTCACCAACCTGACCTGGACCGACGCCTACCGCGGCGCCGGGCGGCCGGAGGCGACCTTCGCGATCGAGCGGATGATGGACGAGCTCGCCATCGAGCTGGGACGTGACCCCCTCGAGGTGCGCGAGCAGAACTGGATCAAGCACGAGGAGTTCCCGTTCACCACCGTCGCCGGGCTGGAGTACGACACCGGCAACTATGAGGCCGCCACCGCCCGGGCCAAGGAGCTCTTCGGGTATGACGAGCTGCGGGCTGAGCAGGCCGCTCGCCGCGAGAGCGGCGACCGGATCCAGCTGGGCATCGGAGTGTCCACCTTCACCGAGATGTGCGGACTGGCGCCCAGCCGGGTGCTGGGCTCGCTGGCCTATGGCGCCGGCGGCTGGGAGCACGCGTCCGTGCGGATGCTGCCCTCGGGCAAGGTCGAGGTCATCACCGGGTCCTCCGCGCACGGCCAGGGCCACGAGACGGCCTGGAGCCAGATCGTGGCCGACGAGTTGGGCGTGCCCTTTGAGGACATCGAGGTGCTGCACGGCGACACCCAGATCTCCCACAAGGGCCTGGACACCTATGGCTCACGCTCCCTCGTCGTCGGCGGCCAGGCGGTCATCAAGGCGGCGCGCAAGGTCGTGGAGAAGGCGAAGCCACTGGCGGCGGACGCCCTCGAGGCCAACGTGGACGACCTGGAGTTCTCCGGCGGACGATTCACCGTCAAGGGCGCCGGCGAGGGACAGGAGGGCGTGGCGATCACCGACCTGGCCCTGCGCGTCTTCGCCGCCCACGACCTGCCCGACGGGGTCGAGCCGGGACTGGACGCGGACGCCACCTACGACCCGGTCAACTTCTCCTATCCGCACGGCACCCACCTGTGCGCCATGGAGATCGACACCGAGACCGGCGAGTCCACGATGCGCTCCTATGTCTGCGTCGACGACGTCGGCACCGTGGTCAACCCACTGATCGTCGACGGGCAGATCCACGGCGGTCTGGTCCAGGGCATCGCGCAGGCACTGTGGGAGGAGGCGGTGTATGACGATCAGGGCACCCTGATCACCGGCTCCTTCGTCGACTACACCCTGCCCACCTCGGCCGACACGATCAGCTTTGTCACCGACCGCACGGTCACCCCGTCGACGACCAACGACCTGGGCGCCAAGGGTGTCGGCGAGGCCGGCACGATCGCCTCCACCCCGGCCGTCGTCAACGCCGTCCTCGACGCGCTGCGACAGTACGGCGTCACGGACATCCTCATGCCGTGCACCCCCGAGCGGGTCTGGAACGCCATCCAGAGCGGCAAGGGAGACCAGCCAACCGTCGAGTCGGCCGCACCTCACTTCGAGGAGTCGGCGCCCAACCAAGACACCCCTGAGACGGAAGGCGGCACGCTGTGATCCCCGCGCCCTTTGACTATGCGGCACCGGCCACCGTCGAGGAGGCCCTGGCCCTGCTGGCCGAGCACGGCGATGAGGCCAAGGTGATGGCCGGAGGGCAGTCCCTCCTGCCGGTCCTGCGGATGCGCCTCAACGCCCCCGAGCTGGTCGTCGACATCTCCGGCATCGAGTCCCTCAAGGGGATCACCGACACCGGTGACGGCATCCGCATCGGTGCGGGTGCGACATACCAGGAGGTCCTGGACTCCGACCTGGTGCGCGAGCACCTGGGGTTGTTGCACAAGGCCGTCTCGGAGGTCGCCGACCCGCAGATCCGCCACCGCGGCACGGTCTGCGGGGCCCTGGCCCACGCCGACCCAGCCGGTGACGTCGGCGCGCCGGTGCTGGCCCTGGACGCCACCATGGAGGTCCAGGCACTCGGTGTCGTCGGTCCCCGTCAGGTGGCTGGGGCCGACTTCTTCGTCGACCTGTTTGAGACCGCCGTCGGCGAGGGCGAGCTGCTCACCGCGGTGACGATCCCCAAGCACACCGGGTGGGGCAGCCGCTATGAGAAGTTCGTCCGGGTCTCCCACCAGTGGGCGATCATCGGCATCGCGGCCGCGGTGCGGTCCGAGGGCGGCGTCATCGCCGAGGCCAAGGTCGGCATGACCAACATGGGCTCCAAGCCGCTGCGTGCCACAGCCGTCGAGGCGGCCCTGGCGGGGCAGCCGGCCACCGAGGAGGCCATCGCCGAGATCTGCGCCCGGGCCGGCGAGGGCACCGAGCCACCGTCGGACCTCAACGGCAAGGCGGACTATCGGCGGCACCTGGCGGGCGTCCTCACCCGGCGCGCGGTGCTGGCTGCGGCGGGAGGCTGAGCCGATGGGCATGGAGCTCAAGCACACCTTCACCGTCCCGGCCTCGCCCGAGAGCACCTGGGCGCTGCTGACCGACCTCAAACAGGTCGGGGGCTGCTTCCCGGGCGCGACGGTCACCGAGACTGACGGCGACACCTTCTCCGGGACGGTCAAGGTCAAGCTCGGGCCGATCCAGATGCAGTATGCCGGGACCGGCTCCTTCCTCGAACGTGACGACGCGGCACACCGGGCCGTCATCGAGGGCAAGGGCAAGGACAAGCGCGGCAATGGCACCGCCAGCGCCACCGCGACGATGACCCTGACCCCCGACGGGGACGGCACCAAGGTGGAGGTCCTCACCGACCTGACGGTCACCGGCAAGCCGGCACAGTTTGGCCGCGGCGTCATGCAAGACGTCTCGGACAAGTTGCTGGGCCAGTTCGTCGGGTGCCTGGAGTCCACGCTCGGGGCTGACGAGGAGCCGACTGCTGAGGCAGAAGCGGCTGAGGCAGCGGTGTCTGCGGCTGCGGCTACGGCTGCGGCGGTGTCTGCGTCGCCGGCTGCATCGGAGCCAGAGTCCGCATCGGAGCCAGCGTCTGCGTCGGAGCCCGTGATCGAACCCGCTGTCGGGTCAACGCCGCAGCCCGCGGCCGACCCGGCTCCGGGTCCGTCCGGCTCCGAGACCCCTCCCCTGGCCGAGCCACGGCGATCGGGCTCCGGGACACCGTCGGTGGGCGGCACACCGTCGTCCGTGGACGACGCGATCGACCTCGGCGAGCTGGTCGGGCCGGTGCTGCGCGAGCGTTACGGCATGGCGCTGGCCGTCGGGGTCGTCGGGCTGGTCCTGGGCATCGTGATCGGACGTGCGCTGGGCAGACACTGACGTCGCGCTGATGACGCTGGCCATGCCCGCGTGGTCCCACAAGCCACTGTGGCCACACGTCAGCGTCCACCTGCATGGATCCTTCACACGAGAAGGCGCGATCGTGTGAAGGATTCATGCACGTGCGCCATCGGCCGGGGTCGTCGGGCTGGTCGTCGGGGTCGTCGGGCTGGCCGCCGGGGTCGTCGGGCTGGTCGTCGGGCTGGTCGTCGGGCTGGTCCTGGGCATCGTGATCGGACGTGCCCTGGGCGGACACTGACGTCGCGCTGATGACGCTGGTCATGCCCGCGGTGGTCCCACAAGCCACTGTGGCCACACGTCAGCGTCCACCTGAACGCATCCTTCACACGAAAAGGCGCGATCGTGTGAAGGATTCATGCACCTGAACGCATCCTTCACACGAGAAGGCGCGATCGTGTGAAGGATTCATGCACGTGCGCCGCCGGGCGACAGCAGACAGGACACTGCCCGACAAGCTGAAGGGCTGCCGGAGCTGGTCATCCGTGCCGGTGGATCGCACCCTCGGTCTCGCTCAGCGGATCGCCCAACCCGCCCCAGCGCAGCGCGATGATCTCGGCAGCAACGCTCACCGCCGTCTCCTCTGGGGTGCGGGCACCCAGGTCGAGACCGATCGGGCTGCGCAGCCGGGACAGCTGCTCGCCGGTCAGGCCGGACTCGCGGAGGCGGGCCAACCTGTCGTCGTGCGTGCGACGCGATCCCATCGCCCCGACATAGGCTAGTTCGGGTGCGTCGTCGCCCAGCAGCACCTCGAGCAGTGGCACGTCGAACTTCGGGTCGTGGGTCAGCACACAGGCGACCGTGCGCGGATCGAGGGCGCCCTGCGCGACCTGCTCCTCGACATACTTGTGGGGCCACTTGACGATGACCTCGTCCGCGTCGGGGAACCGGCTGTGGGTGGCAAAGACCGGCCGCGCGTCACAGACCGTGACCCGATAGCCGAGGAAGGACCCGACGCGCGCCACCGCCGCGGCGAAGTCGATCGCGCCGAAGACGAGCATCCTGGGCCGCGGGGCGTAGGAGGCGATGAAGACGCGCATGCCCTCACCGCGGCGTTGCCCCTCGGGGCCGTACTCCAGTGTCGCGGTGCGGCCCTGGGCCAGCATGCCGCGCGCGTCGTCGACGACAGTGTCGTCCAACCGGTCCGTGCCCAGCGAGCCCGCGGTCGGCTCACCCTCGGGGCGCACCACGAGGTGCCGCCCGACCTCGGTCGGGTCGGGGTGCGCCGTGACCGTGGCGACAGCGACCGGACGTCCCGCCTCTATGTCTGCGACCACCTCCCCCAGCTCGGGGAAGTCCTCCGGAGAGATGCGCTCGACGAAGACATCCAGGATGCCGCCGCACGTCAGACCGACGCCCATCGCCTCGTCGTCGGAGATCCCATAACGTTGCAGGACAGGCGATCCCGAGGCGATCACCTCCTCCCCCAGCTGATAGACGGCACCCTCGACGCAGCCCCCGGAGACCGAGCCGACGGCCTCACCGCCGGGGCCGACGAGCATCGAGGCACCCGGCTGGCGCGGTGCGGACTTCCAGGTCCCGACCACGGTGCCGAGCGCGACGCTCTCACCGGCCTGCCACCAGGCCACCAACTCCTCCAGCACATCACGCACCCGAGACCACCTCCAGGACTTCCTCAAAAGCCGCGAGCGAGTGCCCCGCGACGAACTCATCGACGTGCGGCAGGGCCGCCACGATCCCCGCCTGCACCGGCAGATATCCGGCCTTGCCCCGGTGCGGGTTGACCCACACGACCCGGTGCGCCAGCGACCTCAGCTGACGCATCGCCTCCCCCAGCTGCTCGGGCCCCTCCCGCTCCCACCCGTCGCTGAAGACCACCACCACCGCGCCGCGCGCCATGCCGCGTCGACCCCACCTGCGCAGGAAGACGCTCAGGGACTCACCCAGCCGGGTGCCCCCGGACCAGTCGGGCACCGTCTCCCCCGCCGCCACGAGGGCCCGGTCCGCGTCCCGCTCGCGCAGGGCACGGGTGACGTGGGTGAGCCGGGTGCCGAGGGTGAAGACCTCAGTGGTGCGCGGGGCGGCCTGCACCATCCGGTGCGCCAGGCGCAGCAGGTTGTCGGCATAGGAGCTCATCGAGCCGGACACGTCCACCAGCAGCACGACGCGGCGCGGTCGCACCATCCGGCGGCGCCGGGCGATCTGGCCGGGCTCACCGAGCGCACGCAGGTGGGCGCGCACGGTGGCCCGCCCGTCGATGCTGCCCCGGTGACTGGGCGTATGCCGACGGGTCGGCCTCGTCGGCGGCCGCACCGTGAGCGTGGCGAACAGCCGGCGCAGGGTGGCTTGGTCCTGTGGTGAGAGTCCGGCGACGTCGCGGTGGCGCAACACCTCGGTGGCCGATGCGGCGACCTTGACGATCTCCTCCTCGTCCTCGTCAGCGCCGTCACCGCCGCCCTGACCCGGGTCCTCGAGAGAGGCCTGCAGGACGGTTGGCTGCGGGCGGTCCGGGCTGGCGACGCCGTGCATCGCCCGTCCGCCGAACCAGCTGGTGAAGACCTGGTCATAGGGCTCGATGTCGGCCAGGGAGGCGGTCAGCGTCGCCCGCCCGGCCCAGTAGACCGGGTCGCGCTCGGCCAGCCCGACGGCAGCGCACGCCTGCAGGAAGGTGCGCTCCCGATCGGCGGTGACGGGCAGGCCCGCGGCACGGCAGGCCCGCGCGAATCCGCCGAGGGTCTGCACCGCGCTCCACCCGGCGGCCTCAGTGCTCGTGTCCGGCGCGTTCGTGCCTGCTGCACCCGCGGTCATGTCGGTTACCTCGTGAGCATCCGGTCGAGGGCGACGCGGATGCGCTCGGTGTCCTCGCGGTACTTCACAGCCGCCCCCATCGTCGCGGCTGCCACCTCGGGGTCGAGCCGGCTGACACCGAGAGCGACCACGGCCCGCGTCCAGTCCAGGGTCTCGGCCACGCCCGGCGGCTTGACGAGATCCTCCTCCGAGCGCAGCCGCTGGACCAGGCGGACCACCTCAGCGGCGAGCGACTCCTCGACCTCGGGCAGGCGCGCCCGGACGATCGCCAGCTCGCGCTCCATCCCCGGGTGCTCGATCCAGTGATAGAGGCAACGGCGCTTGAGCGCGTCGTGCAGCTCGCGGGTGCGGTTGGAGGTGAGCACCACCAGCGGCGGCGTCTGGGCCCGGACCGTCCCGAGCTCGGGGATCGTCACCGACCAGGTCGAGAGCACCTCCAGCAGGAAGGCCTCAAACTCGTCGTCGGCCCGGTCGATCTCGTCGACCAGCAGCACGCAGGGTGCCTCGCGCAGCGCCCGCAGGACCGGGCGCGCCAGCAGGAACCGCTCGTCAAAAAGGTTTGCCTCGAGCTCGGCCACCCGCTCCGGTGCGGCAGCGCCTCCCCCGGCCTCGTCCGTGCCGACGCCGGCACGGCCGGAGCTGCCCTGCTCGGTCAGTGCCTGCACGGCTCGCAGGTGCAGGATCTGCCGCGGGAAGTCCCAGTCATAGAGCGCCTGGGACGCCTCGATCCCTTCATAGCACTGCAGGCGGATCAGCGGCACTGCCAGCAACTCGGCGAGGGCCTCGGCCAGCGCCGTCTTGCCTGTGCCGGGCTCGCCCTCCAGAAGCAGCGGTCGATCGAGGTGCTGGGCCAGCCAGGTGACGGTCGTCAGCCCCGCGTCGGCGAGATATCCCGTCCCCGCCAGGGCGTCGGAGAGTGCCTGTGGGCTCGCGAAGACGTCCTCGTCTGACATAGCGACACGCTAGCCCCGACAGGTGGGTTCGTCGACATCGGCCCCGCCGGCCAGGTCGCCGCACTCGACCAACAGCGGCGGGACCGTCCGCAGATAACCGCGGGCTCCGGCGTCGCCGTCGGCACGGCCCAGCACTCCCTCCCAGTGGTCACGCCCGATCAGCACCGGGTGGCCCGGACGACCGTCGTATGCCGCGCGCGCCAGGGCCGCGGTCCCCGCACCGGCGCTGGCAAGCACCCGGGCAACCACCTGGGCGCCGACGTCGGGCAGGTCGACGAGGTGCAGCAGTGCCTGCTGCGGGATGGTCCGACCACGGGTGGCCAGTGCGGTGAGGCCGGCCCGCAACGACTCCCCCATCCCCTGCTCCCAGGTGCCGCACCGGGTCGTCGTCACGGTGTCTAACTCAGTGAGGTCATCGTCCGCGGCGAGGAGCGCCTCGACGTGCTCGGCCTCGGCACCGGTGACGACCAGCACGTCGGCGCAGCCCCCGTCGAGCAGGGCTCGCGCGGCGCTGACCACCCAGGCGCCGTCGGCGTCCACCACGGTGCCCTTGGGCTGGCCGTAGCGGCGTCCGGCGCCGGCGGCCAGGAGCAGGCCGGTCGTGCGGGTGCGGGTCGGATGGGAGGTCACAGGCTCTAGTGTGCCCACCGCTCCACCGGCCATGATGGAGGGCATGAGCATCCCTGTTGACCTGGCCGCCCTCGGCGAAGCGCTCGGCCGTCACGACACGGCATACCTGCTGGTCTCTGGTGAGGCGCGACCGCACGTCGTGCAGGTCTCGCCCGAGCTGGTGGACGGGGTGCTGGTGGCGGCGCAGCCGGGCCGCACCGCGCGCCGGGTCGTCGTGGACCATCCGTCGGTGTCCCTGCTGCTCCCGCCGCGGGAGGCTGGCGGTTACAGCCTCATCATCGACGGAGAGGGGTCCCTCGACGCAGAGGGTGGGCTGCAGGTCGCGCCCTCGACCGCGGTCCTGCACCGGGCTGGAGCACACGAGCCACAGTCCGCGGCGAGCGACTGCGGCAACGACTGTCGACCACTTGAGGACGCAACCCCTGGATCGTGAGGGCGACGGCGCCGTCCGGCACGCCGCGCGGGCCTAGACCGGTGGGGATATTCGGCGGTACAGTTTTTTCGCTCTTTCCCGTGAGGCGGTCAGCCGTGGAAGCGCCCCAGTTTGTGGGCCAAGACGTGGAGGTCCTCTGCGCCGACGGCCAGTCACGCCGCTATGTGCACCTGGACAACACCGCGAGCACCCCGGCACTGACGGAAGTCGTGCGCGAGGTCGAGGAGTTCCTGCCCTGGTACAGCAGCGTCCACCGGGGCACCGGCGTCAAGTCGCGCCGGTCGACCGAGGTCTTCGAGTCGACCCGTGACACGGTGGCTGCCTTTGTCGGGGCGCGTCCGAGTGACCAGGTCGTGCTGGTGCGCAACACGACGGAGGCGATCAATGTCCTCTCCGGTGCGCTGCCCGCGGGCACCCGGGTGCTGGGCACACCAGTCGAGCACCACGCCAACCTCCTTCCGTGGCGGCGTCACGACTTCGAGATGCTGCCCTTCCCGGCGTCCGCGGACGAGCTGTGCGCATCGTGCGACCAGGCCCTGAGGGAGGCCGAGAGACCGTTTGACCTCGTCGCTGTCACAGCCGCGTCGAATGTGACCGGTGAGGTCTGGCCCCTGGCCCGCCTGGCGCAGATTGCCCACCGCCACGGCGCCCGGCTGTTTGTCGACGCAGCCCAGCTCGCCGCGCACCGGGCGATCCACATGGCGGCGGACGGCATCGACCTGTTGGCCTTCTCGGGACACAAGATCTATGCGCCCTTCGGTGCGGGCGCCCTCGTCGGTGATCTCGGCGCCCTCTCGCACTCCGCTCCTTTCATGCGTGGGGGTGGCGCGGTCCTGATGGTGACTGCGGACGAGGTCATCTGGGAGGTCGGGCCGGAGCGCCACGAAGCCGGGTCACCCAATGTCGTCGGTGCCGTCGCGCTCGCCGCGGCCTGCCGTGCCCTGTCAGCGGTCGGCATGGACGAGGTCGCCCGCCACGAGCGCGTGCTCGCTGCCCAGCTGCGCGCCGGACTGGAGCAGACCCCCGGGCTGGAACTGTTCGGGCTGTGGTCGGGTGCGGACATCGACCGGGTGGGTGTGGCCACCTTCCAGCTGCCCGGTTATCGACACCCGCTGCTGGCCGCCATCCTCAGCGCCGAGCACGCGATCGGCGTCCGAAACGGCTGCTTCTGCGCCCACCTGCTGATGGCACGACTGCTCGGCCTGACGACGGAAGAGCTGCAGGCGCTGAGTGCGCAGTTCCACGCCGGTCAGCAGCCGGCGATCCCCGGTGCGGTCCGGGCGAGCATCGGACTGGGGACCACGTCCGCCGACGTGGACCGGCTGGTCCAGGCTCTCGGTGACCTTGCTGACCACGGCCCCCGGGCGACGTATCACTATGAGCCCGACCACGACGAGTACCTGTGCCACCAGCTCAGCCCCGTCTAGGAGCAGCGCCGCTGTAGGGCATGCTGTGGACTTCACCAGGATCAACGCGAGGCCACATGACGACATCCCCGGGACATCCCGCTGACACAGCCCCACGGCATACACCCCCGGGCCGCGGCCCACTGGCCGGCACCCTGGTGGTCGACCTGAGCCGGGCGCTGGCGGGGCCGCACGCGGCGATGATGATGGCCGACCTCGGTGCCCGCGTCATCAAGGTGGAGTCTCCCGGGCAGGGAGATGAGTCGCGCACCTGGGGCCCGCTGGTGCCCAACACCGACGGCGAGGGCTCGACCAGTGCCTACTTCCTGGCGTGCAACCGCAACAAGGAGTCCATCGCCCTGGACCTGAAGTCCGACGACGGACGCGCGACCCTGACCGCCCTCATTGAACGGGCCGACGTGCTCGTGGAGAACTTCCGCACCGGAGTCCTCGACCGGCTCGGCTTCGACGCCGACCGGCTGGCCGAACTCAACCCGGCCCTGATCGTGCTCTCGATCACCGGCTTCGGGCACGACGGACCCGAGGGTGGCCGCGCCGGCTATGACCAGATCGCCCAGGGCGAGGCCGGCCTGATGTCGATCACCGGCTCCGGACCGCAGGACCCGCAACGGGTCGGTGTCGCGATCAGCGACCTGCTGGCCGGGATGCACGGCGCCTACGGGGTGCTGGCCGCGCTCTTGGAGCGGCAGCGAACCGGTCGCGGACAGATCGTGCGGACCTCCCTGCTGGCCTCCGCGGTCGGGGTGCACGCCTTCCAGGGCACCCGGTGGACCGTGGCCGGCCAGGTCCCCGAACCGTTCGGCAACCACCACCCCAGCATCGCCCCCTACGGACTGTTCCACTGCCAGGACGGCGCGGTGCAGATCGCCTGCGGCAACGACCGCCAGTGGCAGAGCCTGTGCGCGGCGCTCGCCCTGTCCGTGCCCGAGGGTGAACTGGCCACCAACACCGATCGGGTGCAGCGCCGCGGTGAGGTCATCACCCTGATCGAGGATGCGCTGGCCGCGCTAGACATCGCTGAGGTGCTCACCCTCATGAATGAGGCCGGCATCGCCGCCGGACGGGTGCGCGACATGCAGGAGGTCTATGACTGGGAGCAGACCCGCTCCCAGGGACTCCTCATCGACGTCGAGCACCCCGGGCTGGGCGACATCCAGTTGCCCGGACCGCCCCTGCGCTACTTCGAGCTGGAGGGCTCGGGTGAGGTGACTCGCACCGGGCACCAGGCGCCACCGCTGCTCGACCAGGACGGTGCGGCCATCCGTGCGTGGTTGGCCAGCACCGACCCCACGTCGTCCTGAGACCACTGGTCATCATCCCCACCTGTGGGTCAATGACTCACAGCCCACGTCCTGAGGAGGAACCATGTCTGCAGACACGGCCGGTGAGGTCCTGTCGCACGTCGAGGGGCAGGTGGCAACCCTGACGCTCTCCCGTCCCGGGAAGCACAACTCCCTCACCCGCGCCATGTGGCGCCAGCTGACCGAGTTGGTGCGCGAGCTAGACGATGACCCGCAGATCCGGGTCATCACCGTGCGCGGCAAGGGCTCGGTCTTTTCCTCCGGCGCCGACCTGCCCGAGGTGATCGAGGCTGCCGGGGCACGCGAGTCCGCCCAGGCGTTCTGCGAGGAGGTCGCAGCCGCTCTGGTTGCCCTGGCCACCAGCAGCAAACTCACCGTGGCCCTGCTGGCCCGGCACGTGTCCGGAGGCGGTGCAGAGATCGCGATGGCCTGCGACCTGCGCCTGGCCCAGGACGACATCCTCTTCTCCATCCCGGTGGCACGCATGGGCCTGGTGCCAGACCGGCTCACGGTCCGCCGACTACTCTCCCTCGCCGGCCCCGGCACCGCCCGAGCGATCCTGCTGCTCGCCCGGCGCCTGGACGCCGAGCACTGCCTGCGCGTGGGACTGGTCGATCAGATCGTCCCGGTCGGCGACCTGGATGAGGCGCTGCACGCAGTGCTCCGCGATCTGAGCGACACAGTGGACTACTCCGTCACCAACACCAAGGCCCTGCTGCTGCGCGAGGAAGCACTGACCAACGGCGACCTGGTCGAGGAGTTCGTGGAGTCACTGGTCTCCGGTGGCGTCGCCCAGAACGGCGCGCGCCACCTCGCTGGCCTGCGCTAACACTCTGACTGTCCCCCGCGCCCGCGCTGCCTCTCCAGCCGCACTCGCTTCTGGCGCGCACGTTCAGAGGCCCTCGGTGGGCGGCGCTCTGTCAGCCGCCCTCGACGTGGTGCGCGTGGGAAGCGCGGTCGCACTCCTCAGGGTCCTGTGACTCGATGGCATCATAGAGCGCCTGGTGCAGGGCGATCCGCTGCAGCTTCTGCTCCATGGTCTTGCCCACAACGGCATCTGTGCTGCGCACGATGATCTCTAGCAGCCCCAGAGACACCGACTTCAGGATCTCGTTGCGTCCGACGCTGCAGATGCCTCGGTGAAAGTCCCAGACTGCCTTGGCAAACTCCAGGTCGTCCTCAAGGACGTCCTTCATGTGCGTCATCTTGCCCTTGAGCATGCGCAGGTCAGCGGCCGTGCGGTGCCTGGCGGCCTCCCTCACCGTGAGCGGGTCGAGGGCATCGCGCAGTGGCAGCACTTCGGCAACCTGGGAACTACCCCGCACCCGGACCAGCGCCTGACCGATGCTGACAAGGGGGTCTGGCTCGGCGGTGAACACTCCCCCGTTGGGACCGGTCTTGAGCGTCAGCAGGCCCTGGGACTGCAGCATGCGGAGCGCCTCGTTCAGGGTCGCCGCGGCCACGCCCGTCTCAACCTGCAGTTCCTTCTTGGTGCCCAGCCTGGTGTTCGCCGGCACCTCTGCGCAGCGCGCGGACAGCCGCTCAGCCACCTCAGCCGCCAAGGAGCGAGGCACATCAACCAACAGAGACATCTGTTAACCCCTTTGTTTGCTTTCCCAGCATTCTCCCACCTAGGTCCGATTCAGGGGAGCAACGGCGTGGGCTGATACGCCACCAGGCGCCAGCCAGCGTCACCCCTGGCCCACACGGCGATGGCCGTGTTGTTGAGATTGCGCTCCTCGCCGTTGACCTCGACCCGTGCCCGCATGCCCCCGACCACGACCCCTGTCGAGCCGTTGATGATGACCTGGGCGATGGGGTGATCGATAGGTCCGTAGACGAAGACCTTGTCCGCGATCTTCTTCACCAGGGTTTCCAGGCTGTCCCGTGCACCGTTGGAGTGGGCGTAAGTCAGGTCGGGGTGGCAGAGGGCGGCGACCGCATCGGCATCGCCTCTCTCCATCGCCTGGTAGCGCGCATCCTCCAGGTCACGTAGTTGCTGCTCGTCGGTCGTCGTCATGTGTATCTCCTGCGTATCCGGGTCGTCGTTCGTGGCCGTCGTTCGTGGTCGTCGTTCATGACCGTCGTTCGTGGTCGTCGTGTGCGGCTGCCTGCGTCGGTGTCAGCGACCTGCCCCGGACCCGAGCACTGCGATCCGGTGGACGTCGGCGGTCTCCTCCGCCGGAGCCGGTGCCAGCACGATGTCGAAGCGGACGCTGGCCCACTCACGCTCGCCGATGTCGCGGCCGTCGGGGGTCGGGGTCCCGGGGGGCTGCAGCACGAAGTCCTTGATGAGCGACTCCTTGACCCCAAAGACGGAGTCCCGGTCCAGATAGTCGCAACCGTCCACGAAGATGTGCGTCACCAGGGTGCGCGAGCCTTCAGCCGAGACCATGAAGTGCAGGTGAGAGGTGCGCATCGGCGAGCGCCCAACGGCCTGCAGCATCTCCCCGACTGGCCCGTCATAGGGAATCGGGTAAGGGGTGGGCGTGATGCCCCAAAACCGGTAGGTCCCGTCCTGGTCACTGAACAGGTGGGCGCGGGCGGCGGTGCGGCCATCGTCATACTGCACGTCGTAGAAGCCATCCTCATCGGCCTCCCACACCTCGATCCGCGCCCCCGACACGGGGTTGCCGTCGGTGCCAGTGACCCGGCCCTCGACCCAGCACGGCTGCCCGGCGGCACCAAAGGCCAGGTCTGCGCCATTGTCGATGCGTGGCGCGCCCTCGACGAAGAAGGGACCGAACACCGTGGCCTCGGTCGCGTCCTGGTAGGCCTCATTGTTGATCGCGATCGTCTGCATGGATAGGCCCAGCGTGTCTGAGAGCAGGACAAACTCCTGCCGTGTCTCGGTCGTGATGTGCCCCGCCCGGGTGAGGAAGTCGATTGCGCCACCCCACTCCTCCTCGGTCAGCCGCACTTCCCGGGCGAACGCGTGCAGGTGCCGGGTGAGCGCCTGCATCAGCTGCTTCAACCGCGGCGATTCCGCCCCCTCGAAGGAGGCGACTACCTGCTCCACCAGTGCCGTCTCGCGGGCGGCCTGCTCGGCGGACACCTCCACCGTGTGGGTCCCCTCATCCCCCGGGGAGCGTTCCGGCGGCATCGGAGCGGGGTATGCCGTGGGGCTGCACTGGTTAGTCATGGCGACTCCTTGGTCGGTCACGGTGGTAGGTCACGAGCGGATCAGGGTCGGGGTGTCACCGGCCCAGGCTGCGCGCAGGAGCGCGCTCACCGAGGCTTCGGTCACCGGTGCGGGGTTGGAGGCGGGGATCACCGCCAGGCAGGCGACTGCGGCTTCGGCTAGGGCCGACTCGGCCAGGCCGGTTCCGGCCAGGTCGCGCGGTGCACCGAGGCTCACACGCAACTGCTCCAGCACTTCGATGGCTGCCGCCGCGGGGGCCTCCTCGACGCGACCGGGTGCCGCGCCGAGGGCGAGAGCCAGACGTCCGGCCTCGGCCGGGACGGCCCACGCGTTGTGCGCCAGCACATAGGGCAGCACCACCGCATGGGTCTGGGCATGTGGCAGGTCGTAGGTGCCGCCCAGCACGTGGCAGATCTTGTGGTGCATGCCAGATCCCGCGGAAGCAAACGAGAGTGCCGCAAGGTAGGCACCATAGAGACACCGCTCGCGCCCCTCCAGGTCGCCCGGATCAGCCACGACCGCAGGCAACCCGGTGGCAAGCGCGCGGGCCCCCTCCAGCGCCATGGCTGCGTTGATCGGATTGGCCCGGGGCGCCCAGAGCGAGTCGACGCAGTGCGCCAGACCGTTGAGCCCAGAAGCAACCGTCAGATCGACCGGCAGCGATGTGGTGAGCTCGGCGTCGTAGATGACGGTGGCCGGCAGCACCCGGGGATCATCACCCGTGGTCTTCGTGCCCCCGTCGGTCAAACCCCACATGGTGGTGGCTTCGGAACCGGCATAGGTCGTGGGCACTGCCAGGATCGGTGCGTCGACCTCCATCGCGATGGCCTTGGCGAGTCCCGTTGTCGATCCACCGCCGACGCTGACGATGACATCGATGTCCGCCCGCGCAGCCGCCGCTTGGGCACGTCTGGCCAACTCCAGCGGGACGTGCTGACGCACCTCACCCCACCGCAGGGTCACCTGCAGGCCCGCCGACACCAAGCCTTCAGCAATCTGGTCGGCAAGCCCAGCCTCGGAGCCGCCGGCGACCACCATCACCCGCCGGCGTCCAAGCCTGGTCACCTCATCTGCCACAGCCTGCGCCGCCAGACCCGACCCAAGGATGACTCGCTGGGCGAGTGTGTCGTGCACGAACGACATACCAACTCCCTCCTGTCCGAGTCGTGTTCTTGTCCCTGAAATATCAGGTGGCAATATCAGGTGTAGGCCAGCGACGACCTACTGAGGTGGTCCTGCGACAGGACTTTCTCGGCAATCCCGCGGACCAGGGCGTCGATGTCCTCACCGCGGCGGGCAGTTGCCGCAGTGTGGAAGTCCGGACGAGTCAGGATGTGCTCGACCTCGAGCTCGGCGAACCATCGCTCGTACACTCCGTCGACGTCCAGCACTCCCGCCCCCGATCCGGGCGGGCCGACCGTGACGGCGATGCCGCCCATGCGCTCGACCAGTCCGCGAGCCTCGGGCGAGACCTGACCCGCATCGTGCTTGGTGAGCAGCGCCCACCCTCGTGTCACGACCTGGTCAAAGCGGCCCACGACGCCGTTGTGGACCACGGCACCCTGCCAGGTGGGGAAGCCACCGCCAGGCGAGTTCTCGTCCCAGACACCGGGACCGAGCTTGGCGTCGTAAGGCTGCACGGGGCCGGTCTTCAGCTGCTCGGCCAGCGCCGCCTTCAGCGTTTCGTCACGCTGCTTCGCCTCCTCGGGGTCGCTCACGCAAATGACCTCGCCCAGACCAACAGAAAAGTCGATGAACCAGCGCGCGTGTGGGCCACGTTCGGCACCATAGGAGTCCAGGAGGTCCACGTCCGAGCGACCCGACAGGATCAGGTCCAGCCGCCACGACAGGCTCATGACGTCCCGCAGGCCGGCGCACATCCCCTCGCCGGCGAAGGGTGGCATCAGGTGTGCGGCATCTCCCGCGATTGCGACGCGTCCCAGCCGCCAGTCGTCGAGGTGGCGGGCCTGGAAGCGCCACACCTTGTGCCGGATGAGCTCGGCGTTGTCCGGGCGCACATCGAACTCCTCGAGGAGTTCCCAGATGCGCTCGGGCTTCTCGAACTCCTCAGCGCTCTCTCCCGGCAGGACCATGAACTCCCAACGACGACGGCCCGGGCCGCCAGGCACCACGGTCAGGGGACGCTCGGGCTTGCACACCTGGTAGTAGGGCGGGTCGTAGTCGTGCTCTTCGTGCTCGATGAGGTCAACCACCACCCAGTCGTAGTTGAACTCCAGGTCGGTCATCGTCAGTCCCAGTGACCTGCGCACGAAGCTGTTCGCCCCGTCCGACCCGACCAGGAGCTTGCCCTGGACGGAGTAGGTCGTGGCGTTATCCGCGATCCTGGTCCCCTCACCTCTGAAATCGGTGGGTTGGAAGGTCACGGACACTGAGTCCGCATCCTGGTCCAGGCCGGTCACCTCATAGCCCTCGAGCATCGTGACGTTGGGCAACGAGGAGGCCAGCACCCGCAGACGCTTCTCCAGCCCTGGCTGGTCGAACCAGTAGCGGTTGCGCCACCCGTCGGACGCCTTCGAGGCCCAGTCGATCACATTGAGCGGCTCCATCTCCCCGTTGTAGAGGTAGTAGAGCTTGTCGTAGTAGTCGATCGTCGGGTCATTCTCCGCGTCGATCCCCACCGCGTTCAGGATCCGGGCGATCTCGTGGTCGAACGTGACAGCGCGTGGCAACGCGTAGGGCGTGGGCCAGCGCTCGATCGCCACCACCCGGTGGCCCTTCTGGGCCGCGAGGATCGTGGTGAGCAACCCGACAGGGCCAAGTCCCACAACGATGAGATCGGTGTCCTGGTCGAGTGATGGGATCGACTCGTGTTCCATGTCGGGATTCCTCTCCGGGGGCGGCACCGTACCGCCTGTCTCCATTGACTGAACACCCACACTAGGGGCATGCCCTGTATTGAACCTATTCAATAGGCCTTTGTCAAGGTGTTCGACGGCTTTGCGCCACACGGGCCCCCCGACGCTCGCCGACCAGCGACGCTAACCTCTCGTCATGAGGATGCGACTCCGCCCATGACCAGCCACTCAGCGCAGTCCACGGATGACCCACGCCCAGCGCGTCCAGACCCACGATCGTCCGACTCCTCCGAGCGCCCTGGGCCTGGCACTCCTCCCCCGCAATGGTGGTCCCGACTCGCCCTGTCGATCCCCGGCTGCTGGGTGGCGCTGCTCTTTGCGTGCCTGTCCTTCTTGCCCTCGCTGATCCCCCGCCCCTCCCTCTTTCAGGGCGCCCTCGCCGGCGCGAGCGCGGCCATCGGCTACGGGCTGGGCGTGTTCGGCGCGTGGCTGTGGCGTGCCCTGGCTGACCGGGAGCCGCACCCGACCACGGACCGCCAACTGCGCGTCCTGGCGCTGGTGGCACCGGTTGCCCTGGTCGCGGCCGTGATCATGGGCGTATTCTGGCAGCGCTGGTCCGCCCCGCTCGTCGGTCTCGAGCCGGAGTCACCCCTGGCCGCGATCCTGGTCCTGCCGGTCGCGGTGCTGGTCCTCCTGCTGATCCTGGGCATCGGCCGCCTCCTGCGCGCCCTGACCCGCCTGGTCACCCGCTGGCTGGGCCGGCACATGGGACCCCGACCAGCACGGGTGCTGGGTGCGATCGCGGTCATCACCGCGGTGGCACTGCTCTTCAACGGCGTGATCTTCGACCGGCTCACCGTCGCCGTCAACAGCGTCTTCTCGCTCTCCAACGGAGGCACCCCCGAGGACCTGAGCGCCCCGACCAGCCCGTTGCGCTCAGGCAGTCCCGAATCCGCCATCGAGTGGGACACCCTCGGCTTCCAGGGGCGCGGGTTCGTCGCCCAGGGCCCCGGCGCCACGCAGATCGCGGCGGTGGCCGAGCGCTCCGGTCACCCCGCGCAAGAGACCATGGATCCGATCCGGGCGTATGCCGGGTTGGACTCCGCCCCTGACGTGGAGTCCCGTGCGCTGCTGGCGGTGCAGGATCTGGAGCGCGCGGGCGGGTTCGAGCGCTCCCACCTGCTGGTCGTGACGACGACCGGCACCGGGTGGGTCGAGCCGACCTCGGTGAGCGCATTCGAGCACCTCACCCTGGGTGATAGCGCGACCGTCTCGATGCAGTACTCCTTCCTGCCCTCGCCCCTGTCCTTCATCGCCGACAAGGACAACGCCCGCAATGCCGGGCGCGCACTCTTCGACGCCGTCTACAACCGGTGGAGCCAGCTACCCGCCGACAGCCGTCCTCAGCTCTACGCCTTTGGCGAGAGCCTGGGCTCCTACGGCGCGGAGGCAGCGTTCAGTGGCGAGTACGACATGAGTAACCGGCTCAGCGGCGCGGTCTTCACCGGACCTCCGCGGTTCAATCACCACTTCGGGGAGTTCCTGCGGGACCGGGAGCCAGGAAGCACGGAGATCGCCCCGGTCTATCGCGACGGCCGCACGGTGCGCTTCACCCAGGACCCGCGACTGCCAGCCGAGCCGGTCGACCAGCCGTGGGAGGGCACCCGGGTGCTCTACATGGTGCACCCCTCCGACGCGATCACCTGGTGGAGCACCGACCTGATGCTGCACCGTCCCGACTGGCTGGAGGAGCCCCGCGGCAGCGATGTGCCCGACCAGACCCGATGGGTGCCCTTCGTGACGTTCTGGCAGGTCAGCGCCGACCTTGGTCTGGCGATGGAGCCCGGCCCGGGCTACGGCCACAACTTTGCGGGCGAGCACGTCGACGCCTGGGCCCAGGTGCTTGGTCTCGAGGACTGGACACCCGAGCGCGCGGCGGTGATCCGCGAGGCGGTCCTGAACAAGGCCCGGGATCCGTTCGTCCCGAGCTCCTGACCCAGGGCCACCTCTGCCTACGCCGGCTCAGGCAGGTCAGGCACCTGGCTCAGGTCGGGTCAGGCACCTCGCCCCACGCCGAGGCCTCACCATCATCGAGCTGTATGTCGAGGCTCAAGCCAGCGGACACCTCATCCAACGCGGTGCGCAGGTCGGTGAGGTCGGTCCCCTCGGGCAGCCCCACGACCGCGAGGGCCTCGAACAGCCGGTCACCGGTCATCGGTGCGTCGCTGGTGGAGGTGTGGAACTCCTGGATGCTCAGTCCGCGCTGGGCGAGTGCCTGGGTGACCTCCCGCACGATGCCGGGCTGGTCCTGACCCACGACGTGCAGCCCCACCGGCTCGGAGCCAGCCTCCACGGCGCCGTCGCCAGCCTCGGAGACATCCACCACCCCGATCGCGCTGAGCCCCTGCAACGCCGAGGTCAACGCCTCCACCTGCTCCTCGGCGGCCTCGATCAGGACCGCGCCGGCAAACTTGCTGCCCAGTCGTCCCATCTGGCTCTCCAGCCAGTTGCCACCGTGCTCGGCAACCGTGCTGGCAAGCTCTGCGACCAGGCCCGGCCGCTCATCGGCAATCACGCTGACCACAAGAGTTCGCATACGTGGAGGTTAGCGCGTGGCACGCCGCCCCCGCCTCCCTCGCTGCCCGCTCGGGTCCGCCCCAGCGCTGCGTGCCCGCCGAAGAAAAAACGTGCTCTTGTCCAACCCTGCGAAAGAACATAGTCTGACGCCACTATCCACACTCTTTGTGCAAGGGGCTATCCGTGCTGACGAAGAATCGCCGGTTCGGCGTTTTCATCTCGACAACAATTTTCGTGACGCTGATCGCTGCTGGTTGTGGCAATGGCGGCCCGGACCCTGAGCCGGCAGCCGACGAGCCAGCGCCAGCGATCGAGGCGGACAACGACGCCAACGCTCCTGCTGACGAGGCCGACCAGGCCGATGCACCAGCCGACGAGGACTCAAGCATCTACAGCGGCGAGCTCGAGACCCTGGGGACGGCCCTCAAGGCGGGGACCGGCGCCGACAGCTTCAGCGTCGACGGCACGACCGTCCGGCTGCACTTCAGTGAGGGCAGCCGCGAGGACGTCTCCGCCCACATCAACTGCTCTGCTGCTGGCTCCGTCGTCGACGAGGGACACACCGTCATCCTGGTCTATCCCGATGGCGAGCGCGACTGCAGCCCAGAGGATTCCGCGGGAGACGCGGAGGTTGCCGACGGCTCGGGTGCCGCGACGGCGTCCTTGACCATCGGAGACCACAGCTGGGAGTTCGGGCAGGTCGTCTGCGCCTTCGGCGAGGAGGAGACCGGCGTCGAGGGATCGGAGTTCAACCTGCGGGCCAGCGACGGGTCAACCATGGTCTACGCCGCCATCGATCCGGGTTACACCTACATCGAGTTCAACGACTCAGCAGCTGCCGACCCAGGCCTGAGTGAGTTCATCACCGACGTCGATCCGACCATCGAGATCACGGGGCAAGAAATCTACGCCGACGCATCCTTCGTCACCTATGAGGACTGGGACACCGTGCAGACGGGAAATCTCACCGCAACCTGCCCTTAAACCCCGCACCACAATCCGCTCACCCTTTTGCGTCGAAACCCGCTCCCCGCGCCCGTGCCGACATGCGCTGAACCCGGGTCGGCGCAAAGAATTCTGTCCCGCTTGAGGTCACGAAAGAAGGCCTTCCCGTGCGGTGATGACCGCGGGGGCCGCCTGCCCCTACTGTGATGTGATGCTGACGCTGCAGACAACCCTTGAGCCCTTCGGTCCGGCGTGCGCCATCTTCCTCACCGACGAGCAGGTGGCCGAGCTGGCGAGCGTGAAGAACCCGCCGGTGATCGTGACCATCAGCGACAGGAGCGAGCGGCTTCGCGTCGCCCGGATGGGTGGGCGCAACTGCATCGGCCTGTCCAAGGCGGCCCGCGCCTCGCTCGGGGTCGAGATCGGGCAGGAGGTCACCGCCACCATCGCAGCGGACACGGCCGAGCGCACCGTGGAGGTCCCACCCGAGCTCGCCGCGGCGCTCGACGCGGACCCCAAGGCCAGAACCGCCTTCGAGGCGCTGTCCTACACCCAGCGCAAGGAGCACGCGCGTCAGGTGTCGACAGCCAAGGCCGCTGCGACCCGCGAGCGGCGGATCGCCAAGATTCTGGAGTCCCTCAACGGGGCATGACACACGCTCGGCCCGGGGGCCGGGCGGGCACGGGTGATGTGCCCTTCGACACATAACACGCACTAGGGATAGCTAGTGCACCATCTTGGGGAATGGGACCCGCGAGGGCGCGGTTGGCGCCTTCGGTAGCACCCACCTCACGACCCGAAGGACACCCCAACCCCATGTCTCTGCGCCGCACCCTGACCGCTGTCACCCTCACCGCTTCTGCCCTGATCCTGACCGCTTGCTCAAGCGACGGCAACGGAGGCGCCGACGGTGACGGCCAGACCGCCGGCGGCGACTCGGCATACGGCCTCGCCACCGAGGGTGTCCTCGTGGTCGCCACCGAGGGGACCTATCGCCCGTTCAGCTATCACGAGGGCGGCAGCGGCGACCTGGTCGGCTATGACGTCGAGGTGGTCGAGGCGGTCGCCGAGAAGCTGGACCTGGAGATCAAGTTCCAGGAGACCCAGTGGGACGCGATCTTTGCTGGCCTGGAGGCCGGACGCTTCGACGTGATCGCCAACCAGGTCTCGATCAACCCGCAGCGCGAGGAGGCCTACCTGTTCAGCACCCCCTACACCGTCTCCCCCGGTGTCATCGTGGTCGCCGAGGGCACCACCGACATCGCCGGCCTGGACGACCTGGCGGGCAAGACCACCGCGCAGTCGCTGACCAGCAACTGGGGCACGATCGCCGAGGACGCCGGTGCCAACGTCGAGTCCGTCGAGGGCTGGGCCCAGGCCGTGGCGCTGCTGGAGCAGGGCCGGGTCGATGCGACGGTCAACGACAAGCTGACCTTCCTGGACTATGCCAAGGAGCACCCGGACAGCCCGGTCACGATCGCCGCCGAGCTGGACGAGGTCTCGCTCAACGCCTTCGCCTTCGGCAAGGACAAGGAGGATCTGGTCACCGCCTTCGACGAGGCGCTGGACGAGCTGGAGGCCGACGGCACCCTCGCCGAGCTGGGCGAGAAGTACTTCGGCGCCGACGTCTCCCAGTGACGCATGCCTGACTCCGCGCAACTCTTCCTGGACTCGCTGTGGCCCATCGTCCGCGGCGGGCTGATGGGCACCATCCCGCTGGCGCTGGCCTCCTTCGCCATCGGGTTGGTGCTGGCGCTGGTCGTCGCCCTGATGCGGCTGTCGAACAACTGGTTCGTGTCGTGGGTCGCCCGGGCCTACATCTCGGTCATCCGCGGCACGCCTCTGCTGGTGCAGCTGTTCGTGATCTTCTACGGCCTGCCCTCTCTCGGCATCCTGATCGACCCCTGGCCCAGCGCGATCGTCGCCTTCTCCCTCAACGTGGGTGGCTATGCCGCCGAGGTGATTCGGGCCGCGATCCTGTCGGTGCCCAAGGGCCAGTGGGAGGCGGGCTACACGATCGGTATGTCGCATGCCCAGTCGCTGCGTCGGCTGATCCTGCCGCAGGCGGCCCGGGTGTCCGTCCCGCCGCTGTCCAACACCTTCATCTCGCTGGTCAAGGACACCTCACTGGCCTCGATGATCCTGGTCACTGAGCTGTTCAAGGAGTCGCAGAAGATCGCGGCCTTCACCCAGGAGTTCATGCTGCTCTATCTCCAGGCCGCCCTGGTCTACTGGGTGTTCTGCCTGGTGCTGTCGATGGCGCAGAGCGCCCTGGAGACCCGATTGGACAGGTATGTCGCACACTAACCCCACGAGCACCCCCCTGCTGCAGGCCAGCGGGCTGAGCAAGAGCTTCGGCGACCTGCAGGTGCTGCGCTCGATCGACCTCACCGTCACCAAGGGCGAGGTGGTCGTCCTGATCGGCCCCAGCGGCTCGGGCAAGACGACGGTCCTGCGCTCCCTCAACGGTCTGGAGATCCCAGACGGGGGACGCATCTCCTTTGCCGGTGGCCCGGACATCGACTTCGCCGCACCGCTGCGCAAGCGTGACCGGTTGGCGCTGCGCGGCCGCTCGGCGATGGTCTTCCAGCAGCACAACCTCTTCCCCCACTTCACCGTGCTGCAGAACATCATCGAGGGCCCGGTCCAGGTGCAGAAGGTGCCCCGGGCCCAGGCCATCGCCGAGGCCGAGGCCCTGCTGGACCGGGTCGGGCTGCTGGAGAAGCGCGACGTCTATCCCTTCCAGCTCTCCGGCGGGCAGCAGCAGCGCGTCGACATCGTGCGCGCGCTCGCCCTCCAGCCGAGCCTGCTGCTCTTTGACGAGCCGACCTCGGCCCTCGACCCCGAGCTGGTGGGCGATGTGCTGACCGTCATCAAGGAGCTGGCCGACGAGGGCTGGACCATGGTCGTGGTCACGCACGAGCTGAGCTTTGCCCGTGCCGCCGCCGACGAGGTCCTGTTCATGGACGGTGGGGTCATCGTCGAGCGCTCCGGCCCGAAGGAGATGTTCACCAACCCGCAGCACGAGCGGACCCGCCAGTTCCTGGACCGGATCCTCAACCCGCTCCACGAGGACCGCTGACCGACGCCCGCGACCACACGGCATACGAGAACTGTGTGGCATCGCAGGGCACACCAGAGCTGTGTGGCATCGGCGCACGGCCGGCCTCGCGTGGAGATCACCCGCCGCGTGTGAGCGACTGGCACCATGTCCACCGATTCGCTGTCCACCGATCCGCTGACCGACCGCAGCCTCGACTTCCTGCGTCACGGCTACCGCTTCGCGCAGACCCTGCGCGCCGAGTCCGACGACCCCCGCGCGCGCGGCCGTCTGCCGGTGCGTCTCCTCGGCTCGGACGCACTCCTGGTGCGCGGCGCCGAGGGAGTCCAGCTCTTCTATGACACCAGCGCGGTGCGACGGCGGGGTGCCATGCCCTCCTTCATCACGGGTGGGCTGTTCGGCCAGGGTTCCGTGCACGGGCTCGATGGTGAGCAGCACGGGCACCGCAAGGCGATGTTCGTCACCTCGCTGATGGGTCCGGGCGCGGCCGACAGAGTGCTTGAGCAGGCCGGGCGGGAGTGGGAGAAGGCCATCCGAGAGCGGTGGTTGTCCGGGGGCAGTGCCTCGGTGTATGACGTGGCAACAGAGGTCTACGGGCGCGCCCTGCTGCGGTGGGCCGGGGTGTCCACTCACCAAGGCACGGCGACCCGTCTGGCTCACGCCGAGGCCGCGATCGTCGACGGCTTCGCGGTGCCGGGTCCGGCCTGGGTCCGCACCCAGGTGATGCGCCGGTGGTGCGACCACTGGTTCCGCCACGAGGTCCGCCGCGCTCGCGCGGGCAAGGTCACCCCACCGGCGGGCACGCACTTCGCGACCGTCCTGGAGCACCGGGATCTTGACGGTCGGCCGCTGAGCGACGCCGTCGCCGCCGTGGAGCTGCAGAACGGCATTCGCCCGGGCATCGCTGTGGCCCGGTTTGCTGCCTTCGCGGCCCTGGCGATGCACGAGCACCCGCAGTGGCGCGAGCGGATCCACGACGAGGTCCTCTCGCGGTGGTCCACCCGGGGCGGGCCGGTGGCGCTGGCGTTCGCCGACGAGGTGCGGCGTTACTACCCCTTCGTCCCGATGCTGCCGGCCGTCGCCCGCCACAGCCTTGAGGTGGACGGCGCCTCGGTGCAGGAGGGGCAGCGGGTGCTCATCGACATCCTCGGCACCAACCGTGACGAGCGCCATTGGCAGGACCCCGACCTGTTCGACCCCGCCCGCTTCCTGGGGACCGACGGCGTCCCCTGGGATGACGAGCTCGGCGTCCACTACGCCGACCACTTCGTCCCTCAGGGCGGCGGCCGCCCCCAGACCGGTCACCGGTGCCCCGGTGAGCGGATCACGCTGGCGCTGCTCGCCCAGACGGTCAGCGAGCTGTCCACCCTGGACGCCCGGGTCGTGACCGACGGTCTGGGCTGGTCGACGCGGCGCATGCCGACCGGTCCCCGCAACGGGGTGCTGCTGACCTCCGTGCGGCGCCGGGAGGCACCGCCCTCCTCTGGCACCTAACGTCGATGGGGTGAGCAACCACCCGGTGCGCATCGGCATCTCCGGCTGGCGCTACCGCCCGTGGCGCGGGGTCTTCTATCCCACCGGGCTGCCTCAGCGCCGCGAGCTGGAGCACGCGGCACGGTGCTTTGACACGATCGAGATCAACGGCTCGTTCTATGCCCTGCAGCGTCCGTCGAGCTATCAGCGGTGGGCCGCCGAGACACCTGAGGGTTTTGTCTTCTCGGTGAAGGGT
Source organism: Ornithinimicrobium ciconiae (assembly GCF_007197575.1). Lineage (NCBI taxonomy): Bacteria > Bacillati > Actinomycetota > Actinomycetes > Micrococcales > Ornithinimicrobiaceae > Ornithinimicrobium > Ornithinimicrobium ciconiae. The sequence continues at coordinate 1,490,327 of NZ_CP041616.1, read as the reverse complement.
CCCCGGTTCATCACGCATATGCTCCGGCTGCGCCGGGCACGGGTGCCGCTGGCCAACTTCTTTGCCTCCGGGGTGCTGGCGCTGGGCGACCGGCTCGGGCCGGTCCTGTGGCAGCTGCCCGAACGCCACGGGTATGACCCCGAGCAGCTGGCCGACTTCTTCGCGCTGCTGCCCCGGTCCACGACCGCTGCCGCGGAGCTGGCCCGGGAGCACGACGACAAGGTCGCCGACCGCACCTGGTTGCAGACTTCCGCCGAGCGCGAGATCCAGCACGTCCTGGAGGTGCGCAGCCCAGAGTTCGCCGACAACCCGGAGTTCATCGGGCTGCTGCGTGAGCACGCCATAGGTCTGGTGGTCGCCGACACGGCGCACCGCTGGCCCGAGCTGGACGCGGTGACCTCTCCGGTGGTCTACGTGCGGCTGCACGGCGACACCGAGCTCTATGTCAGCGGCTACTCACCGGCGGCGCTGCAGCGCTGGGCCGAGCGGATCAGGAGCTGGCGGCGCACCCACGACGTCTACGTCTACTTCGACAACGACGCCAAGGTCCATGCGCCGTTCAACGCCCAGGAACTCGTCGGGCTGCTCGAGGTGGCCCCACCTCCCGCAGCCGGTGAGCCGCGCCACACCCCCCGGTGACCAGACCGTCCCGCAGCGCCACGGCGGGAACAAGTCAGGCTGAGGCGGGTTGACCTAGTCATGCCGACGAACTCACGTGTGCCTCTGTCCGTCCTCGAACTGGTTCCGCGCTCGCAGGGCATGACGCCCGCTGACGCGATGCGGCACTCGACGGCACTGGCCACGCGGCTGGACGAGCTGGGCTACGAGCGGCTCTGGGTGGCCGAGCACCACGGCACCGAGGCGTTCATGTCCTCGGCGACCTCCCTGATCCTGGGGCACTTCGCCAACCACACCCCGCACGGCATACGGCTGGGTTCGGGTGGGGTCATGCTGCCCAACCACTCTCCGCTGATGGTCGCCGAGTACTACGGCACCCTGGCCACCCTCCACGGTGACCGTTTTGACCTCGGGCTGGGCCGCGCGCCCGGCACCGATCCCCTGACCGCGGCTGCCCTGGCCCGCAGCGCCAGCGGCCTCAACGACTTCGCCGGCAACGTGCTCGACCTGGTCAGCTATCTCGGTGACGGCGCGACCACGCGGGTGCGCGCCCTGCCCGGCGAGGGCACCAACGTCCCGATCTGGATGCTCGGCTCGTCCACCGGCGGTGCGCAGGTCGCCGCCGCGCTGGGCCTGCCGTTCAGCTTTGCCAGCCACTTCGCCCCGCAGCAGATGCGCGAGGCACTGGCCATCTATCGCGACCGGTTCAACGCCGACGCCGAGACCGCCCAGGTCGACCGGCCCACCGTGATGGCCGGCATCAATGTCCTCGTCGCCCCGTCGGAGGCCGAGGCGCACTACCTGTTCACGACGGCCCAGCAGATGGTCGCGGCGATCCGGACCGGCGGCTCGGCACCGCTGGCTCCCCCGGTCGACGACCTGGCCACCGTGATCCCCGAGGCCGCTCTGCCGATGATCAACGAGTTCCACTCCGTCAAGGCGGTCGGCGACCCCACGCAGGTGGTGCCGGTGCTGGAGGAGTTCGCTGCGGCCTACGACCTCGACGAACTCATCATCACGACCTACACCCACGACCCCGGCATGCGGCAGCGCTCCTTCGAGCTCCTCGCCGACGCCTGGGGGATCACGCCCCGCGTCTGACCCTGCCGGGTCCCACCGGCCGGCGGCGCTCCAACCCGGGACTTACCGGTCGGCGGCGCCCCGACCCGGGACTTACCGGTCGGCGGCGCCCCAACCAGGGACTTGCCCGGCCAGCCGCGCTCCGACTTCCCTCAGGGGTGGCGGGGCGCTGCCTGGCGGGCCAGTGCCAGCGGCGCGATCAGCGCGACGTCGCTGTCTGCGATGGTGCGCAACTCTTCCTCGTTGAGGACCTGCTCACCAGGGTCCTTGGTGTTCACCTGCGGCGGGATGCGCAACTTGTCGCGATAGGGCGTGGGCTCGCCGCGCGTGGCGTCGAGGACTTCCTTGACGTGATAGTCACGGGCGTCCTGCGCGGTGCGCTTGCCCGTCACGATGTCGTGCACCAAGTTGAACTTGAGGGTGTCGCTGGCGATGCTGCGACACCGCACCGACACCTCTCCTGCCGTGCGGTCGACCCGGATACTGCCGTCGAAGAGGGCCAACTCGCTCAGCTTCTCCGGCGACACTGCGTAGTCGATGACGCACTCGATGCAGTCGACGTGTGGCACCGGGAAGTTGTGGTTTTCGTACCACTCGGTCGCCACGACCCGCTTCCACGGCGCCGCGCCGTGCCAGGTCAGTTCGGTGGCGCTGACCTCGTTGGGCTCGCCGAACTGCTTGATCACCAGCTGTGCCGCTGTGCGGCTCTCGTGCGGCCACTCCTGGACCGCGATGATGCTCCTTGACTTCATGACGTGACCTCCTGTCTACTTTTTTCACAATACGCCTGAAAAATGGTTTCCGTGAGCAGAGGGCACACCTGCCCACTCAAGTTCAGGCTCCCAAAGGCTCCTGCGGGCGGGGTGAGCACCGTGGCCACATCATTGGGGTGCAGAACCAGGCACCGGTGACCGGTTCTGCACCCCAATGATGTCGGCGGGACCGCAACCGAGGTCGCCGAGGCTGAGGATGCGGTCTCGCGCGCCTGATCCACGGCAGAGGGCGGGATCAACTGTGCCCGGGACGGAGACGTCGTCCCGGGCCCAGTCGTGCGCCTAGCGGACGTACTTCCCGAGTGAGATCGCGACGCTGTTGCTCACCGCCCCCGGTGCGCCGATCACATAGCCGTGCGCGGGCCGCAACCGGGTCAGCTGGGTTTGGATCGGCCCAGGCAGGGAAGTCGGCCTGGTCAGGAGCACCGGGCTGTTGGTGGAGCCGGCCAGGGCCGCGCTCGCGAGCGCGTCAGGGAAGTCCAGACCGGTGGCGACATACGCACCTGGGACGTTCGCCGGGAACCTCGCCGCCACAGCGGCCGAGGTCGCATAGCGGTCTGTCCCAGACACACGGGTGACCTTGTTGGTGCTCGCCGTGGCGTACTGCGCCAGGGACTGGGCGACCCCGCTCGACACTGCTCCCGTGCCGCCGAGAACGACGATGCGCTGCGGCTTGAGCCTCGTCAGCTCGGCGCGCACTGAGGCGGGGATGGCGTCGGCGTTCACGAGCAGCAGCGGCGACCCGTTCGCCCCAGCGAGAGCCGCACCTGAGAGCGCGTCCGGGAAGGCGCGTCCCGTCGCGATGTATGCCGTGGAGACGCCTGAGGGGAACAGCGCGCTGATCTTGGCAGAGGTCTCGTAACGGTTGCTCCCGGAGATGCGGGTCACTGCGTCGGATCCCGACGCCTGTGCGTAGGTGCGCAGTTGCTGCAGCACGGTGTTGTTGATGGCGCTCGCGCCGCCCAGCACGACGATGCGGTGGGGCTTGAGCCGTTGCAGCTCGGTGATGGTGGCGTTGGGTAATGACCCGGAGCGGGTCAGCAGCACCGGCGCATCCACGGCGCCGGCGCGGGCTGCCCCCGCCAGAGCGTCGGGGAAGTCTGTTCCGGCGGCGACGAAGGCCACCGAGGCTCCCGACGGGAACCGCTGGGACACCGCCGCAGCCGTGGCATAGCGGTCGGATCCCTGCAGGCGGGTCACCTTGCTCGGGTCGACACTCGAGCACACCTCACCTGCGGCACGCGCGCAGAAGGTGTAGGTGCCGGCTCCGTCGGAGTACCGCGGGACCACCCGCAGGTGGTAGCGCCCCGCCAGCGTCGGGACCGTGGTCAGGGTGCACGTGTTGCCCGAGGAGCAGCTCCTGCTGGCGACCTGCGTGCCAGCCTGGTTGTAGAGGCTCACGGTGGTGGACAAACCGGTCGCCGTGACGTCGACGATGTGCTCGGAACCCGGCTTGACCGGGAAGTTGAAGAAGTCGGAGTCTGCCCTGTCCCGGGTCCCGGATCGCCGTGTCTCCAGGACGGAGTCGTGGACCTCACCCCGCCCGACCGGATACCCAGTCATCCTCGTGTTGTTGGACTCGTGGACCGAGGTCCAGCTGTGGCCCTGGTCGTACTGCCGCAGGACCCGCAACTTGTAGGTGCCGCTGTCGCTGCTGTATCTGGAGGTTGCTCGGACGAAGTAGGTCCCCGGGATGGACACGTTGAACGCCACGTACTGCTCGACGACACCCGTGCCTCCGGTGCCGCTGGCGACCTGGTTGCCGCCGGCGTCCCAGCCAGAGGTCACCATCTGCATCGCCGCGTCCAGGTACTCGACGGTGTAGACGCCGGGCTGGGGTGCGTGGAAGCGGATCCAGTCGACGTCTGCTCCGGCACCCGTGTGGGCGCTCGAGACGGGCTCGATGGCACGGCTGACCACATTCGACTGGCCCACGGTCACGGCGGGCGCGAGCATCCGGTGGCCGTCGGGCTCACCGTTGGACCCCCAGGTCAGCCCCTGGTCATACTGCGGGAGGACCCGGATGCGATAGGTCCCACGCTGACTGGTGTAGCGGCCCGCGACCCGCACGTGGTAGGTCCCGGGGATGCTGACGTTGACCACCATGCGCTGCGAGACTCCCCCGTCGCCACCGGTGCCGCTGGCGACCTGGGTGCTGCCGTGGTAGCCGACAAGCCGCGTGTTCAGGGTCGAGGCGACCTCGATGGTCTCCACGACATAGGTGCCTGCCGTGGGTGCCGAGAACCTGAACCAGTCCATCTCCCCGGCAGGATCGATGGCATCGGCAAGGCCGGTGTGCGACCCGACGGTGATGGCCCTGGCCTGGTCCCGCGGAGCGTTGATCTCGTGCTCATCGGGGCCCAGGTTCTCGGAAGTCGTCTCGTCCGGCGACGCGGTGACCGCGACGTCGTCAGCAGGTGGGGCGGCGAGGGAAGTGCCGGGGACAAGGATGAGAACCATCGCGCACACGGGCGCTATGGCTCGTCTCCACAGGGAGGGTCGGCTGAGTTTCATACGGGGGCTGCCTTTCTCACACGGAGTGGTGCGTGGCACACGGCACGCGCGCTGAGTGTAGGGACGGTCGGTCGCACATCTGTCGCGCTCACGTCGCGCTCGCCCCGGCATGCTCACTTGCCGGCGTGCTCACTTGCCGGCGTGCTCACCTGCCGACGTGCCCACATGATGGGAGGGAAGCACCCAGCACCCGGAAGGGACCAGGAGGTAGCCATGCTCGACCTGCCCACCCCACGGTCGTTGTGGCACAGCGACACCCAGACCCCTGCACGCGGTGGGGAGGTGCCCACAGACAACGACGTCGTGGTCGTCGGAGCGGGGATCGCCGGTCTGACGACGGCGTGTCGCCTGGCCCGCGCCGGACGACAGGTCACCGTGCTGGAGTCGCGCCAGGTCGGCGCCGGGGTCACCGGCAACACCACCGCCAAGATCAGCGCCCAGCACGGGCTGCACTATGAACGGCTCGGTCCGGAACGGGGCAAGCACTATGCGAGCGCTCAGCTCGCGGCGCTGGACTGGATCGCCGAGGAGGTGGCCGCGTCCGACGTGGACTGCGGTTTCGAGCGCCGGGACTCCTACGTCTACACGACCCGCGCAGACCGCCGGGACACCCTGGCCCGCGAGGCGGAGGCCATGGCGCTGGCCGGGCTGACCGCGACCGAGTTGCTCGACGCAGTGGACCTGCCGTTCGACGTCGCCGCCGCCGTGCGCCTGCCGGGACAGGCCCAGTTCCACCCGCAGCGGTGGCTGCTGCACCTGGCCGACCAGATCGAGGCCGCTGGCGGGCAGGTGATCGAGGCAGTGGCGGTCGTGGGGGTGCACGAGAGGGACGGCATACGGCTGGTCGACACCGCCACCGAGCGCGACGGCGAGGTCCGCACCGTCTCAGCCGCCCACGTGGTGATCGCCACGCACTATCCGATCCTGGACCGGGCACTGTTCTTCACCCGCCTGGGTCAGACCCGGGACCTGGTGGTCAGCGGGCCGGTCGAGAGCCCGGTCATGGAGGGGATGTTCCTCGACGCCGACGACGGCTACTCGCTGCGCACGGCACCGGGGTCGGACGACCGACTCATCATCGGCGGCGGACAGCACCCGCCGGGCACCCGCGTGGCGCAGAACAGCCTGTTCGGCGACCTGGCCGAGTGGGCGCACCGCTCGGTCGGGCTCCGCGAGGTCACGCACCGGTGGTCCGCGCACGACCTGACCACTCCGGACGGGGTGCCGTATGTCGGTCCCTACCTGCCCGGGAGCACGAACCTGTGGGTGGCGGCCGGGTTCAACCTGTGGGGGATGACGAACGGGACCGCCGCCGGGCTGCTGCTGCACCACCTGATCACCGACCAGGCCGACCCCGAGCAGGCCGGGCTGATGAACCCGAGCCGGGTGTCGCTGGACATGGTGCCCGGTGTGGTCAAGGACCAGGTCGCCGTCGGCACGCACCTGGTCGGCGGCGTGGTGCGCGCTGCCACCTCCGGTGCCGACCCGGCCGACCTCGCGGACGGCGAGGGACGGATCCGGCACGTCGGAGCGAGGGCGGTGGCCAGCTATCGCGACGAGGACGGGATGCTCCACGAGGTCTCCGGCCACTGCACCCACCTGGGCTGCGTGGTGCAGTTCAACGACGCCGAGCGGTCCTGGGACTGCCCGTGCCACGGCTCCCGCTTCGACATCGACGGCACCGTGCTGAACGGACCGGCCATCAAGCCGCTGGCCCCGTTCGAGCCCTCGTGACCGCCAGCGACCGGTCGTTCGCCGACAAGCCGACGCTCGTCGGTGACCTGGTGACCCTGCGCCCGGTGGCGCCGGAGGACCTGCCTGTCCTGGCCGACATACTGCGTGATCCGGAGGTGCGGCGGCTGACCGGGAGCGTCCACAGCACCGCCGCGGCGGAGGCTGGCGACGCGGAAGGCGACGACGCACGGCTGCGGCAGTGGTACTCCACGCGCAACGAGCAGACCGACCGGCTCGACCTGATGATCGTGGACAACGCCACCTCACAGACCGTCGGCGAGGTCGTGCTCAACGACTGGGACCGGGGCAACCGCAGCTGCGGGTTCCGCACCCTCGTGGGACCCGCCGGACGCAACCGCGGCCTGGGCAGCGAGGCACTGCGGCTGCTGGTCGACTATGCCTTCGCCCACCTGCCGTTGCACCGCATCGAGCTGGAGGTCTTTGCCTTCAATCCGCGCGCGCAGCGGGTCTACGGGAAGGCCGGTTTCGTGGTCGAGGGGCGGCGCCGAGAGGCGCTCCTGTATGACGGCGAGCCGGTCGACGCGATCATCATGGGTCTGTTGCGCAGCGAGTGGGCGGCCCGCGCGTCAGGCACCGGAACCGGCAGGATGAGGCCATGACGAGCACCCAGATCGAGGCGGTCGAGGGCGACATCACAACCCAACGGGTGGACGCGATCGTCAACGCCGCCAACTCATTGTTGCTCGGCGGCGGCGGGGTCGACGGCGCGATTCACGCCGCGGCCGGCCCGGCGCTGCTGGAGGAGTGCCGAGCGCTGCGGGCCGGCCGCTGGCACGACGGGTTGCCGGTGGGCCAGGCCGTCGCCACCGGAGCCGGGGACCTGCCGGCGCGGTGGGTGATCCACACGGTCGGCCCCAACCGGCACCGCGGTCAGACCGACCCCGCGCTGCTGGCCAGCTGTTTCTCCGCCAGTCTGGCCGTCGCGCAGGAAGTCGGCGCCCGGAGCGTCGCCTTCCCGGCGGTCTCGGCCGGGGTTTATGGCTGGGACGCCGGCCAGGTCGCGACCATTGCGGTCGAGACCGTCCGGAGCTGGACGACACAGGAGAGTCACGGCATACAGCTCGTGCGGTTCGTGCTCTTCGGCCGACCCGTGTTCGAGGCGTTCCAGCAGGAGCTCGCGGACTGATCCCGTGGCTGAGGCTCAGGTGAACAAGGAACAGGCCCTCGACGCTCTGCGCCGCGCGGCGCACCGTGGCCGCAAGCGGCATCTGCGGGTCTTTGTGTTCCTTCTCGGGGTGCTGGCGCTCGGACAGTTCGCGTGGATTGTCGCCACTGGTGTCACCCTCGCCAAGGTCGTCTCGGCACTGCTGTGGGTGCTGCTCATGGGCCTGTTCCACGTCTGGTGGCTGGCCACTCCGGCCGAGCACACCTACGACCCGGAGCACCTCAAGCGCACGCTCAGCGGCGGTGAACTGGTCCGTGGTGAGGTCGTGAAGGTCGGCACCGACCACCGCCTGACGGTGCGGGTCGGCGGTGAGGAGGGCAGGCCGACGGACCTGGTCTGGACGACCGTCCGGCAGGTCCGTGCCCTGCGCGGGGGCGATCCGCTCTGGCTCAGCCCACCGGCCCGGCGCGGGGAGCACATCGTGGCAATCGCCGCCCGGCGCAGGGCCAGCGTCCCGCCCGACGACGAGCCGCTGGTGCTCTGGCCGCTCAGCGCCGCATGGACCACGGGCCCGTGGGACTGAGCTGTCGGCGCGTCTGCGGGACGTGCTGCGTGCACGGGATGCGGGTCGGCTGTCAAACCCCCGGGCCTGCCATGATGCCAAGGTGAGCACTCCCGACGCGAACGTCCCGACCGCACGCGCTATCTCGCCCGACTCGGGGACGCACTGGACCGCTGAGGGCGCCTGGCAGGTGCAGTCCGGGATCTATCGCATCCCGCTCCCCCTGCCGCAGGACGGGCTGCGTGCCGTCAACGTCTATGCCATCGAGACCGACAGCGGGCTGACGCTCATCGACGGAGGCTGGGCGATCGAGGCGTCCCGGGCGGTGCTGGAGCGCTCCCTGGCTCAGATCGGCTACTCCCCCAAGGACATTCGCTCATTCCTCGTGACTCACGTGCACCGCGACCACTACACGCAGGCGGTCGTGCTGGGCCGTGAGTTCGGCTCGCACGTCAGCCTCGGCCTGCCCGAGAAGACCTCTCTCGACATTCTGCAGAGTTCTCAGCCGGGTGAGAGCCACCACACTCCGCAACTCCGACTGGCGGGGGCCGTCGAGATCGCGGAGCAGTGGGCTGCCGCACACGTGGCCCTCCAGCACGAAGATCCGGGGCCGTCGGTGTGGGCCTATCCCGACACCTGGCTCGAGGGAGACCATCAGATCGCCGTGGGCACACGGTCGCTCGACGCGGTCTCGACCCCGGGGCACACCCAGGGCCACTACGTCTTCGCCGAGCAGGCCAGCGGCATCCTGTTCGCCGGTGACCACGTGCTGCCGACGATCACCCCCTCGATCGGCTTCGAGGGCTCCAACCCGGTGGAGCCGCTGGGTGACTTCATGGCCTCGCTGACCAAAGTCCGGGCCCTGCCGGATCTAACCGTCCTCCCGGCGCACGGACCGGTGGGTATGTCGTCCCACGAGCGGGTGGACCAGCTCCTGGAGCACCACGAGCACCGCCTGCGCCTCTGCCTGGACGCGTTCGCCGACGAGGCGCAGCAGAGCGCCGGGGGTGAGCACACGGCATACGAGGTGGCACAGGTGCTGCCCTGGACCCGGCACGAGCACGCCTTCGGCACGCTCGACCTGTTCAACTCCGCGCTGGCCACGATGGAGACCCGCGCGCACCTCAAGCTGCTGGTCGCCCGCGGTGCCCTTGAGGTCCGCGAGGTCGACGACGCGGAGATCTATCGCCGTCCCGCGACCCCGTGAGGAAGGAGCGCCAGGGATGAGTGCCCTGCGCATATCGCTGCTGACTCTGCTGGTGGCCGGGAGTCATCTCCTGATGGCCGGCTGCACCGGCAGTGACGACTCTCCCGTGGTGGACACCGATCCGCCCGTGGTGGACACCGAAGCGGCACCTGTCGTTTGACACCGGGGCGCGGGAGTCGGCACCCTTTGCCGTCCACGCCGACGAGCCGCTGTGGCTCTATGTCGACTATGTATTCCTCGATCCCGACAACGAGGGCGTCACCTGGGGCGGGGACGAGGAGCCGGGGCGAGCACTGTTCATCCACGCCTCCGACGAGGTGCGACCGATCAGCTGATCGACGACTGCGCGCCGATGCCTGCAGCCGGTCCGGGTCGCAGGCGCGCTGACGTCAGTGGTGCTGCCCCAGCAGCCGGTCCATCTGAGAGGGCACGGAGTGCGGTGCCAGGGTGAGCCGTCCCGGACCGGCGACGATCGCCAGGTTCTGGTCGGCCAGTGCGGAGGACAGCCGCAGGCGCCGGTGCACCGGCAGACCCGGCAGGAGGTATGCCGGCACCACCACCAGGTCTGAGGGCCGCACCTCGGCGAGGAGCACGTCTCCCGACCGGCTTGCGGGCCGGAAGTCATAGTCCGTCTTGGCGAGAAGCTGGCTGACCTGGGCCTGGTCGTCGCCGATCACCACCAGGTCGATGTCACTCTTGGCCGCGAGGCGTCGGGCCACCTCTAGGGTGAGCCGCGCATCCTCACCGTGCCACGAGATGCCACCGGTCCCCGGGACCACCAGCACGCGGTCCCATTGTGAGGTCAGATGAACTGCGACAGTGGGTATCTCGGCACCGGCACCGACACCGTCCAGCTCGCTGCCGAAGAAGTAGTTTGCGCCCGGTTTTGGCCCCTCCCAGCCGAGCAGGAGCAGGGTGGCGTCGGTCTCCTCGACGAGCTCGAGGGTCCCGTCGACGTAGGACTGGGACAATCGCACCATGCCCTCACAGTCATAGCCGGCCTCCTCAGCGGCCCGCTCGGCCTCCTCGACGCACCGGCGTGCGGCAGCCTTGCCCTCGCGCCTGGCCACGGCGAACGGGATCTCCACCCCGTCGTCCCCGCGGGCAACCCGTCCCGCGAGATCGACGAGGGGCCCGACGTCCTGGGTGGTCGAGCTCACGTCGACCAGCACCCGCTCCCCGATGGCCTCGGTGCTCGGCGGGACCGCGGGCATCTTCCTGATGAAGTGCTGCGTGCCAAAACTGGTCAGCAGCGCGGCGATGACGATGGTGACGATCGAGGCGTTGACCACCCGCTGCTCGAACAGCCCGATCTCGAGTCCGATCTGGCCGACTGCCAGCGTGGAGGCCGCCTGGCCGATGCTCAGCGAGCCGATGAGCCCGCGCTCGGCGGAGGAGTACTTGAAGAAGATGCCCGCCACGATCACCGCGAGGCCCTTGCCGACGATGACCAGCAAGATGAAGACCACGGCCATCAGGATCGTGCGCGGGTCCACCAGCGCCGCGGGGTCGATCCGCAGTCCGATGGACACGAGGAAGGCGGGGATGAAGACGCTGGAGCCGACGAAGTCGATGCGCTCCATGAGCTCGCTGTTCCTGGGCACCAGCGGGTTGAGTCCGATGCCGGCCAGGAAGGCCCCGATGATGCCGGCAACACCACCGAGCTCGGCCAGCGTGGCGGCCGCCGCCATCGCGGCGAGAGCAAACAGCACTCGTTGCATCCTGGAGCGGCCCACCCTGGTGAAGAACCACTCTCCGATCCTGGGCAGGAGCCACAGCGCAAAGAAGACCAGCAGCGGGATGCTCAGCCACAGCGGCAGGTTGGGGGCAGCGCCGACATCCACGTCCGGCTCGACCGCTTCCACCACCGCGTAGGTCGTGGCGACCGCCAGCACCAAGAGTGCCAGGACGTCGGCCACCACCCCACCGGACATGGCGTCCCGCACGGCACGGGTCTGCTCCAGGCCGGCCGCCCGCACGTCCGGGTAGGCGACCAGGGTGTTGGAGGCCCACATGGACCCCAGGAGTGCGGCGGCCAGGATCCCCGCCTCGAAGTAGGCCATCCCCGCCGCGACGCTCAGACCGAACGGGACGACGAAGGACAGCAGGCCAAAGCCCAGGGCGCTCTGCCGGTTCTCGTTGAAGGCCTTGATGTTGAATCCGAGGCCGGCCAGGAACATCAGATAGAGGATGCCGATCGAGCCGAGGTCGAACACCAGGTCGGCCCGCCCCATCCAGCCCAGCCCGAAAGGACCGAAGAGCATACCCAGGAAGATCAGGGCGAGCAGGCCGGGCACCCGCAACTTGGCACCCAGGATCGGGCCGGCCAGGATCGCCACCAGGAGGACCAGCAGGGTCATCTCGACCGTGCCGGACAACTGCGTCATCTCGCTGTGCCGAAGGGGTGCGCCATGACGGGAGAGTAGCGGAAGCTTCAGGGTGGCAAGCTCACAGTCGGGGCCCGGCGGCCGCTGCCGTCGGGCCCCGACCCGTGAGGGTGGGGACCGATCCGGTGCAGGCCGGGCCACGGGTCAGGACCGGACGCGGTCAGTCACGCGGGCTGGCCAGCACCTCGTTCAGGGCCTCCGTGGTCGACGGGTGCGTCCAGATCCCGTCCAGCAGTTGGTCCCTGGTGGTGCCCGTCCGCATCGCCAGCGCCACCAGGTTGATCATCTCCTGCGCATCGACGGTGTGCAGGGCTGCGCCGAGCACCTCGTCGGTGTCTGTGTCGACGACGAGCTTGATCAGGCCATGGGTCTCGCCGAGGGCCTTGGGGCGAGGCATGACCGCGATCTTGGCGACCGGCTTGGCATAGACCTCGAACGACCGCCCCTGCTCACGGGCCTGGTCCTCGGACAGTCCGACCCGGCCCAACGGCGGCGTCGTGAAGATCGTCGCCGGCACCGCCACCCGGTCCGCGCGACTGCGGACGCCCGACCGGTCACCGTCAGGCTCCTCGAGCTGGGACAACACGATGCGGTGATCGTCATAAGAGACGTAGGTCTGCTGCGACCCACCGTTGACATCGCCCACCGCCCAAACCCCGTCGGCGCTGGTCCGCAGCAGGTCATCGGTCACGACCTCACCGCCCTCCCCCACCTCGATGCCAGCGGCGTCCAGACCCAGACCCGCGGTCGCCGGCACCCGGCCGACCGCGACCAGCACGGCATCCGCGGTGACGTCCCCGGCCGTGGTGCGCACCGTCAGGGCAGGGCGCTGTCCAGTCGGGTGGGCGTCGGGTGCAGCATCGTCCTCGATCGCGGTGGTCTGCGCCCCGGTCAGGATGCGCACCCCGGCATCGGTCAGCGCCTCAGCCATCGAGGCGGCGACATCCGCGTCCTCCCCCCGCAGGATCCTCTCGCCACGCTCCAGCACCGTGACCACACTGCCGAAATGGGCAAACATGCTGGCGAACTCCAGCGCCACCGGTCCCGCCCCCACGATCGCCAGGCGCGCCGGGAAGGGCTCGACATGCTGGAGGCTGGTGGAGTCATGCACCCGGGGACCGTCCGCACCGGGCACGGGCAGGGTCCGGGGCACGGCTCCGGTGTTGATGATCACCGTGTCGGCCGTGATCATCAGCTCGTCCTCGCCCCCGGTCACCCGCACCTGGCGTGGTCCGACGAACTCCGCGACACCGCCGACCACTAGACGGACCTGCTCGACCGGCTCGAGCATGGCCCGGTTGGCGGCATTGAGCTTGTCGATGAGGGTGTCCCGTCCCGCCACCGCAGCACGGAAGTATGCCGTGGGGTCGTCCTCCTCGCGTCGCCCCTCGGCGCTGTAGACCAGGGCCTTGGTCGGCACGCACCCGATATTGATGCAGGTGCCGCCGACCATCGCGCCGGATCGCTCCACGAGCGTCACCGAGCGTCCCGCCCGCCCGAGGACGCCGGCCAGGGTCTTGCCCGCCTTGCCCCAGCCGATCACCAGGATCTGGGTGTGCAGTGTCTCGGTCATGGTCAGGACGTTACGCCGGTGGGCTGACGCAGGTGCTGTCGCGCGGCGGCTGGCACACGACATGACTCGTCTTAGAGCCGGAAATGTCTCTTGGAGCCGGTTGCAACCGGCTCCAAGAGACATTTCCGGCTCCAAGTCGGGTGAACTGCGCTGGCTCGGCATGCTCAGGCGTGGGTGTCACCCTCATGGTCGGCGTGGCCGGGAGGTTCGAGCTGGAAGGTGGCGTGGTCGATGGTGATCGAGAAGTGCTGGGCGACGCAGGCCTGCAGGGCATCCAGGATCTGCGGGGCGTGCCCGTCCAAGAAGCACTCGTCGTCCACCACCACGTGGGCAGTCAGCACGGGCACACCGGTCGCGATCTGGGAAGCGTGCAGGTCATGCACCCCCTGCACGTGCGGGACCTCGAGCAGGTGCTGGCGGACGTCTTCCAGGTCGAGGCCGGCGGGAGTGGACTCCAACAGGATCCGGGTCGTCTGTCGCAGCAGCACCAGCGAGCGCGGGATGATGAGCACCGCGATGAGCATGCCGGCGACCGCGTCCGCCCGGGTCCAGCCCGTCGTGGCGATGACGATCGCGCTGACGATGACGGCCACCGAGCCGAGGGCGTCGTTGAGCACCTCCAGGAAGGCCGCCCGCAGATTGAGGTTGGCATTGCGGCCACCAGCCAGCACGAGCAGGGCAGCGACGTTGGCGGCCAGGCCGATGATGCCGAAGATCAGCAGCCCGGCGTGGCCCACCTCGGGTGGGTCACTGAGCCGGCGGGCTCCTTCGATGAGGGCATAGATGCCGACGGCGAGCAGGACTGCGGCCTGTGCGGCCGCCGCCAGCACCTCGGTGCGCAGATAGCCCCAGGTGCGGGTGGGGGTGGCCGGCCGCAGCATTAGCGACGCCGCGACCAGGGCCATCAGCAGCCCGCCGGCGTCGGTGAGCATGTGGCCTGCGTCAACGAGCAGGGCGAGGCTGCCGGTGACGGCTGCTCCGATGATCTGGGTCACCAGGATGCTGGACGTGATGGCGAAGGCGATGGCGAGCCGACGGCGGTTCGTCAGCTGCTCCCCATGGTCATGGCTCACGACAGCGATGCTGTCATGGCCGGGGACGAGTCACACCGCCCCGGCACCGACGGGGCCGCTCCTCGGGCGTGGGATGTCCTGCCGTCGGCACCGGCAGGGCAGGATAAGGCTATGACGATCCCGGAGACCGACGACGCGGCCGCGCGGCAGACCGCGGCCCGCGTGCTGGTGGTCGATGACGAGAAGCCCCTGGCCGAGGTGGTCAGTCGCTATCTGCACCGGGCCGGTTATGACGTCACCCAGGCGCACGACGGCCTGCAGGCCCTCCAGTTGGCGCGCTCCGTGCAGCCCGACGTCGTCGTCCTCGACCTGAACCTGCCGGGACGCGACGGGCTGGAGGTGTGCCGCGAGCTGCGTGAGTTCTCCGACTGCTATGTCCTGATGCTGACCGCCCGGGTGGAGGAGGTCGACACCCTGCGCGGTCTGTCCGCCGGGGCCGACGACTATGTCACCAAGCCCTTCAGCCCGCGCGAGCTCGTCGCCCGTGTCGAGGCGATGCTGCGCCGCCCCCGGGAGGTGGTCTCCACCGAGACCACGCCGGACGAGGAGCCCGCAACACGGCGCGAGCTGGACGGCATGGTCATTGACTTCCAGAACTGGCAGGTCAGCGTCGACGGCGAGCCCGTGGAGCTGACCCGCACCGAGTTCGACGTGCTGGCTGCCCTGACCGTGACCCCCGGTCGGGTGCTCAGTCGCGCCAGCCTCATCCTCGAGGTGTGGGGTGACGACTGGTCCGGTGACGACCGGCTGGTCGATGTGCACATCGCGCACCTGCGTCGCAAGCTTGGCGACTCCGCCAGCGAGCCCCGCTTCGTCCGCACGGTCCGCGGTCGTGGTTACCGGGTCGGCGACGCCCCCACCTGAGCCTCAGATCGGCAGCCAGAACGCGACCGTCGTGCCCTTCCCCTCGCCCTCGCTGTGCACCTCCAGGCCTCCGTGGTGCGCACGCACGATGGCTCGGGCGATGGTGAGTCCCACCCCGGATCCCTCAGAGTGCCCCCTGATGGAGGGGCCGCGATAGAAGCGGGTGGTGACCAGTGGCAGGTCCTCGGGGCGGATGCCGTCACCGGTGTCCTGCACCTCCACGCGCACGGTCTGACCAGCTCTGCGGAGTCGCAGCGTCACCGACCCTCCGCTGGGGGTGTGTCGCAGCGCGTTGCGGAGCAGGTTGGCGAGCACCTGCTCCAGGCGTTCCCGGTCCCCCCGCACTGGGGGGACTCCGGTGTCGAAGTGCTGGTGCAGACTCACCTCGCTGGCCTGGGCGAGCGGGGAGACAGCCAGCGCGGTCGTGGTGAGCAGCTGACCGAGGGAGACTTCACTCATCTCCAACGCCGGCCCCTCCTCCGCTCGAGACACCAGCGCAATGTCGTCGGCCAGCCGCGCCAGGCGGCGGGTTTGTGCCCGCAGGACCGGCAGCGTCTGGTCATCGACCTCGGCGACCCCGTCCTCGAACGCCTCCAGATAGGCATCCAGCGTCGCGATGGGGGTGCGCAGCTCGTGCGCGAGATCTCCCAGCAGCTGTCGGCGATGCTTCTCGACCGACTGGAGCTGGTCGGCCATCCTGTTGAACGAGTCAACCAGTGCGTCGACGTCCTGGCCCAGTCGCGGCATGACCACCCGTGCGGCAAAGTCGCCGTCGGCGATGGTGGCGGCCGCCTCTGACACCGAGTGCACGAGCCGGTCGAGCCGACGCGCGATCAACACGCTCAGGACCATCGCCACGACGATGGCGACCAGGATGGCCACGACCCCCGCGACGCTGTTGGCCGAGCGGAAGGCGTCGGGAGTGCGCGACACCGGCGCCGAGTCCTCGGCAAAGATCTGGGACTCCAGGAAGGTGTCCACCACCCACAGGGTCCCCACCGCGACGACGATCACCAGCCCCAGCGCGCTGAAGAGGCGCAGGGTGAGCCCGCTCAACAGCGGCTGACGCCTCACCTCCGTCGGGGACTGCTGCCGCTCCGGTGCCTGGTGCTCGGGGTTGTGCGGGTGCGCGGCCATAGGCACATCATGGCGCAGCGGTCGTCACGGTGAACTGACGGTAACGAGTCGGCTGACCGAGATAGGTGCCGACCTCGCCCAGACCGGTCTCGGTCATGCCGAGTTCCTGCAGGATGCGGATCGACGCTCGGTTCGCGTCATAGGCCTCCGCCCAGATCTCACGCAGCCCCAGCTCCTCGAACCCGTGGGCGACCCCGGCCCGGGCGAGGGCGAGGCCCAGACCCTGGCCCCACCGCGACCGTGGACCCACCAGGAATCCCAGCTCACGGCGGTCCGGTTCGTCACCGTGGAGGTCGACGGTGCCGACCAGTCGGCCATTGAGAACGGCAGCAAACCGGAGCAGGTCGTGCGGTGGGGACGTCATGAGCCGGGTGTGGAAGGCGTGGTGCTGCTGCGCCGAGAGACCGACGGTCCATTCCGCGGCCCGGCAGAACTCCTCGTCGGCTGCCCAGTCGGCAAAGACATGGACGTCCTGGGACGCCAGCGGGCGCAGCAGGACGCCCCCGCGGACAGGTGACTGCCGGAACGCCGACCTGGCCCCGGGCGGACTGGACCCGGGCGGACTGCTCACCGTGGCTCAGTCCCAGTCCCGGGTGTCCAGGATCGGACCCTCACCCTCGGTCACGGACTCCACGACCGCGACGTCGGCCCGGAATCGCAGCCCGTCGCGCACCCGGGTAGCCACCTGCGTGGTCACCGACTCCGCGTCGGCGCCGGCGTCCAGGACCACCTCGCACCGCAAGGTGTCCACGTGGTCCTGCCGGCCCACGATGAACCGGTGCTGTGCCACCCCGGGCACACCAGCCATCACGGAAGCGATCTGGGCCGGGTGCAAGAACATGCCCTTGACCTTGACGGCCGACCCGGTCCGGCCCAGCACACCGCGCAGCCGCAGCGACCCGTCCGGGCCGAGCATCCACCCGGACAGGTCGCCGGTGCCGAAACGCACCAGCGGGTAGTCCGGTCGCAGGACCGTGACGACGACCTCGCCCTCGGTCTCATCGGTCAGCGGTGCACCCGTCGCGAGGTCACAGATTTGGACGAGGACGCCGTCGGCCAGCACCAGCCCGGCACCATCGCCGTTCTCATAGGCCAGCAGACCGGTCTCGCCGGTGCCATAGGCCATCCGCACCGTGGCCACGCGCTCGGCCAGGATCTCGCGCAGCGAGTCTGGCAGGGGTTCGGCAGTGACCAGCGCCTTGTCGAGCCGCCACTGCTCGGGCGGCGACCCGGCCTGGTCAAAGCGCTCCACCAGGGCCTTGAGATAACTGGGCAGACCGGCGTATGCCGTGACGCCGAGGTCAGCGATCGCGCGCACCTGCAGGTCCTGGTTGCCGATGCCGCCGGGGAGCACCCGCGCGCCGGTGGCCAGCGTGCCGGCCTCCATCATCGCCCCCGCCGGGGAGAGGTGATAGCCGAAGCAGTTAAGCAGGGTGTCCCCCGCGCCGACGCCGAGGTCAGCGAAGGCCTGGCCCCAGCGCCAGCTGTCCTCACCGGCTAGCTGCGGCTCGTAGAGGGGGCCGGGTGACTGGAATACCCGCACGACGTCGGCGCCCTCGGCGAGCATCCCGCCGAACGGCGGATGCTGGGCCTGCAGGTCGACGACGGCGTCCTTGGGCAGCACGGGGATCTCGGACAGCGCGGCGACCGAGGTGATAGCGGCGGGCTCGATGCCGGCCTGGGCACAGCGGTCAGCCAGACCGGGCACGGCCGCGGCCCGGGCCATCAACTCGGCAACGGCCTCGTCCAGACCACGGTCCCGCAGATGGGACTGCACGGCAGCATCAACAGACATCCCGACTCCTCAGGGGGTGGGTCTCAGGGGCACCAGCGGCCCCCGGGTGGTGGGTCCCCGGGTCACGGCCGCCGGTGCGTCAACCGGCGGCCGCGACACCCGGGGTGCGCGACGGCATACGGACGGCTCAGAGCCAGCGCTTGCGTCGCTTGTAGTGCTTGACCTCGCGGTAGCTCTTGCGGCCACCCTCCTCGCCCAGGCCCAGGTAGAACTCCTTGACGTCAGGGTTCTCCCGCAGGTCCGCCGCGCTGCCCTCGAGCACGATCCGGCCCTGCTCCATGATGTAGCCGTGGTCGGCCACCTCGAGGGCACGGCGGGCGTTCTGCTCGATGACCAGGACGGTCAGCCCGCGCTCTTCGTTGAGCCGCTTGATGTAGCCGAAGATCTCCTGGACCAGCAGTGGCGCCAAGCCCAGCGACGGCTCGTCCAGCATCAGCAACTTCGGGCGGGCCATCAGCGCGCGACCGATGGCCAGCATCTGCTGCTCACCGCCGGAGAGGTAGCCCGCGACCCGGCTGCGCATGTCGGCCAGCTTGGGGAAGTAGGTGTAGACCAGATCCAGGTCCTCCGCCGACCCCTTCTGGGTGTAGGCACCCGCCGTCAGGTTCTCGGCGATGGTGAGGTGCTCGAAGACGTGACGTCCCTCCATGCACAGGCTCATCCCGAGCTTGACGCGATCAGGCGCGTCCATCTTCGTGATGTCCTGCCCCTGGAAGGTGACACTGCCGTCCGTGACCTCACCGTGCTCGCTCGGCAGCAGCCCGGAGACCGCCTTGAGGGTGGTGGACTTCCCGGCCCCGTTGGAGCCGAGCAGAGCCACGATCTTGCCCTCCGGCACCGCCAGCGAGAGACCGCGTAGCACCAGGATCACGTCGTCGTAGATGACCTCGACGTTGTTCAGGGCCAGCATGGACCCCTCCCCCGGGGCGGCGACCGCCCCGGGGGTGGTGGTGTCGGGCTGCGAGGTCACGGCGTCGCGCCAGCCTCAAGCTCGACCATCGCGCCGCCCTGCGCCTGGTAGATGCCGGTGGCGGTGGTGCCACGGTGGCTGTCGGCGGAGAACTCCAGCGGGCCGCCACCGATGACCTCACCGGTGTCGATCGGGCCCATCGTCTCCAGGGCCTCGCGGATGTTGGCGCCGGTCAGCTCGTTGCCGTCGGCCAGGGTGGCCTCCATGCCCTCGGCCATGGCGTGCATGGCATACCAGCCCTGCACCCACGAGGTGCCGATCGTCTCCGGGTCGGTGCCCTCCTCCTCGAGGAACTCCTTGATCGGGTCGTGGCCCGGCTTCTCGGCGCTCATCGGGGCGAACGGCTGGATCAGGATGTGCCCCTCGGCGGCGTCGGCACCGGCGGAGTCGATGAACAACTCGTTGGCGCACCAGTTGAGGCAGACGATCTTCATGTCCAGGTTCTGGGCCGCGATGTCCTTGGCCACCAGGGCCGCCGGGGAGGCCACGTTCTGGATGACGATGTACTTGGCACCCTGCGACTGTGCCTGGGAGAGCAGTCCGACGTAGTTCTGCGAACCGCCGGGCATCGCGTAGGACTCGTAGCCCAGGTCGTAGCCCTTCTCCTCGACCCAGTCAGCACCGTCCTGCACGGGGGCCTGACCGAACGGGCTGTCGTTGTGGAAGACCGCGACCTCGCCGGTGCCACCGGAGTCCTCGTTGATCCAGTTCAGCGCGACCCGCATCTGGTCGGAGTAGGTCGGTGCCACGACGAAGTTGTAGGGCGCCTCCTCCGGGTCGGTCAGCGGCTCGGCGAAGGAGCCGGACATGAACGGCAGCTCGTCCTTGCCGACGCTGGCCGACAGGGCCTCGGTGTCGCCGGTGCCCCAGCCCTGGATGGCCACGACACCGTCGTTGACGTACTGCTTGTAGAGCGACTCGGCCTGGGGGACCTCGTAGGCGTAGTCGTTGGAGTCCGCATCGATCTGGCGGCCCTCGATGCCACCGTCGGCGTTGCGCCACTTGACGTAGGCCAGCATCCCCTGGTTGTAGGGGGTGCCGACGTCACCGGTGGCACCGCTGAGGTCGGCGATGATGCCGATCTTGATCGGCTCGTCGGAGTCAGCGTCGCCGCCACCCCCGTCGTCGCCGCCACACGCGGACAGGATGAGCGCGGTCGAGGCGGCCAGAGCCACCGCCACGTTGCGGGACTTTCCGAACATTTCGTTCTCCTTCATTTCGGGTGTGACTCGTGAGGGTGTGTCGTCGGGACCGGTGCGGGGACCGATCGGGGTGGGCAGGGAGTTAGTAGCGGAAGGGCCAGAACCTGACATAGTCCTTCAGCCGTTGCCAGATGCGGTCCAGACCGCGTGGCTCGAAGATCAGGAAGGCGATGATGATCGCTCCGAAGGTCGCGTTACGCACGGCCGGGAGCTGGTCGCCCAGGAAGGGCATG
This sequence comes from Ornithinimicrobium ciconiae, assembly GCF_007197575.1. NCBI lineage: Bacteria > Bacillati > Actinomycetota > Actinomycetes > Micrococcales > Ornithinimicrobiaceae > Ornithinimicrobium > Ornithinimicrobium ciconiae. Next base: position 1,469,479 of record NZ_CP041616.1, on the reverse strand, counting down.
GATGACTCCAGCGCGTTGGCCAGGCGGCGGATCACCTCAGGCAGCAGGGTCATGAAGATCGCACCGTAGACGGCGCCGGCGACGCTGCCCAGGCCACCGACGATGATCATCGCCAGGTAGAGGATCGAGACGTCAAGGGTGAACTTCTCCCAGGAGATGACCTCGCTGTAGTGCGCGGTCAGCGACCCTGCCAGGCCGACGAAGCCGGAGCTGACGGCGAAGGCGGTGAGCTTGGCGCGGGTCAGGTTGACCCCGATAGCCTCAGCGGCGATGTCCTGGTCACGCACAGCCATGAAGGAACGGCCCAGCCCGGTGCGGAAGATGTTGCGTGCCGAGATCACCGCCAGGACGGCCAGGACGAGCAGGATCCAGTACCACTGCTGCTCGAAGACTTCCCGGCCACCGACCTCGAAGCCGAGGAAGGCGAACCGGTCGACGTTGATGTAGCCCAGGCCCTCGGTGAGGAAGTCACCGTAGTCGCGGCGGACCAGAAACTCGATGATCACCTGGCTGGCCAGGGTCGCGATCGCCAGGTAGAGGCCCTTGAGACGCAGACCGGGCAGACCGAAGAAGACGCCGACCGCGGCAGTGAGCAGCACCGCCAGGAGGATCGCCACCGGCGTCGGCAGCCCGATCCGGTCGGACAGGATCGCCGAGGAGTAGGCGCCGACGGCCATGAAGCCGCCCTGACCCAGAGAGATCTGCCCGGTGTAGCCGACCAGGATGTTCAGCCCGACGGCACCGATCACCGCGATCAGGATGGTGTTGGCGATCGAGAGCCAGTAGTTGTCCAGGACGAACGGCACGACCAGCAGCAGGACGAGCATGAGTCCCAGCCGGAAGTACTCCGTCTTGGTGGCCCGCAGGCGCAGCTCGGAGGTGTAGTTGCGGTGGTGGATTCCGGTTGATGTAGCAGCCATCGTCAGCTCACACCCTCTCGATCCGGGTCTCGCCGAAGATGCCGTACGGACGCACGAGCAAGATCAGGACGAGAGCGATGTATGGGACGACGCCGGCCAACCCGGCATCCCAGTAGGCCGCAGTGAACTGGTGCAGCAGACCGATCGTCAGTCCACCGACGATGGTGCCGGGCACCGAGTCCAGACCACCGAGGATGACCACCGGGAACACCATCAACCCGAAGGCGGCGATGTTCTGGTCGACCGCGGAGATGTCGCCGAGCAGCACACCGGCGATCAGTGCGCTGACGGCAGCCAGGGCCCAGGCCATCGCGAAGATGCGGCGCACCGAGATGCCCATCGTCATCGCTGCCTGCTGGTCATCGGCCACCGCGCGCATTGCGATGCCGTGCCGGGACTTGCGGAAGAAGATGGTGAAGGCCGTCAGCACCACCGCCGCGATCACGATCGCCAACAACCGGTTCAGCGGGATGCTGGCCCCGAGGAACTCCACCGAGCTGCGCGGCAGGATCGCCGGCTGGTTCTTCGGCGTGGTCCCGTAGAAGGCCTGGACGACCGCCTTGAGGAACATCGAGAGCCCGATGGTGACCATGATGATGCTGATCGGGTTCTCCCCGACCATCGGACGCAGGATCAACCGCTCCACCAGCACACCGATGATGGTGGCCACCACGACACCGAAGAACACTGCACCGATCAGCGGCAGTCCCATCACGACATACGCGGTGTAGAACATGTAGGCCCCGACCAGCAGGAACTCGCCCTGGGCGAAGTTGATGACGCCGGTGGCCTTGTAGATCAGGACGAAGCCGAGCGCGGCCAGCGCCAGGATCGACCCGTCCGCCAGCCCGTAGGCCAGCTGGTTGATGAAGTTGCTCATCGGGTCCTCCTGATGAGCTCCGCGGACCACTCCGGGCCTCGCAAGCTCGTGTCCTCGAGGGTCCTGTCGCTCATCGGCGACCACTCCAGACGGGTCGACGGCCCCGGCCCTGCGGGATCGTGTAGGTGGTCAGGTCAAAGATGTCCAGGGTCAGTTCGCGCTCGATGCTCGTGCCGTCCTGATAGGTGACGCGGCTGTGGATGGTCACGTCGTCGGCCCCGCGCTGCAGCGCCGAGATGATCTGCGCGTAGCGGTCGGCGATGACATTGCGCCGCACCTTGCGGGTGCGGGTGATCTCGTCGTCATCGGGGTCGAGCTGCTTGTGCAGCAGCACGAACCGGGTGACCCGGATCGTCTCGGGGAGGTCCTCGTTGGCCCGGGTGGTCTCCTCGGCGATGAGGTCATAGACCTCCGGCTTGGCCGCCAGGTCCGTGTAGGTCGTGTAGCTCAGCCGCTCGTGCTCGGCCCACGACCCGACGGTGGCCGGGTCGAGGATGATCAGCGCCGTCATACCGCCCGCGTCGTCCGGGGAGTCGCTCGGGGCAAAGACCACGGCCTCCTCGACATACGGGCTGAACTTCAGCTTGTTCTCGATGAACGCGCTGGAGTAGCGGGTGCCGTCGGCCGCAGTGAGCACGTCCTTGGCACGGTCGATGACCACCAGGTGCCCGTTGTCGTCCAGATAGCCCGCGTCACCGGTGTGCAGCCACCCGTCGGCATCGACCGTCTTGGCCGTCTCCTCCGGCTGGCGGTGGTAGCCGCGGAAGACCGAGGCCGAGCGCAGCAGGATCTCGCCGTCGTCGGTGATCCGCATCTCGGTGCCCGGGATCGGGGTGCCGACGGTGTTGAACGGCACGTCGTCGTCGCGGTGCACCACGGCGATGCCGCAGATCTCGGTCTGTCCGTAGATCTGCTTCAGGTTGACCCCGATCGCGTGATAGAAGCGGAAGACGTCCGGGCCCAGCGGGGCACCACCGGTGTAGCAGCGCCGGATCCGGGCCAGCCCGAGCTGGTCACGCACCGGCCGGGTGGCGACCGCGTCGGCCAGCTTGTGGCTCAGGGCCAGTGCCGGCCCCGGCTTCTTGCCGGTGACCCGCATCGCGGCCACCTTGTCGCCCACGTCATAGCCCCAGCCGAAGACCTTGCGCTTGAGCCAGCCGGCCTCGTCGATGCGGACCTGCACCTCCGAGAGCATCGACTCCCAGATCCGCGGCGGGGAGAACATGATGTCCGGCCCGATCTCGCGCAGGTCACTGCGCTGGGTGGCGCTGTCCTCCGGGAAGGAGATCGTCACACCGTTGGACAGTCCGCAGGCCACGGCGAGCATCTGCTCACCGATCCAGGCGAACGGCAGGAACGAGACATAACGGTCCTTGGTGCGGATCGGGTCGATCTGCGTCAGGTTCTGCCCCATCGTCAGCAGATTGCTGTGGGACAGCTCACCCAGCTTGGGCTTGGACGTGGTGCCCGAGGTGGTGCAGATGACCGCGATGTCCTCGGCACTGCCCGAGGCGATCTGCTCCTCAAACCAGGTCGGCTGCTCGCTCGCGCGCTCGCGACCCATCGCCTCCAGGTCGGTGAACTCCAGCAGGACGGCGTCGTCATACTGCTCGAGCCCGTGCGGGTCGTAGTAGACGATCCGCTCGATCAGCAGCGGCTCGCTGTCGGCCGGGTCCTCCTCGTCGAGGAGGCGCAGCAACTTGTCCACCTGCTCCTGGTCCTCGGCGACCACGACACGGGCCCGGGCCGTGGTCAGGATGTGCCGCAGCTCCTCACCGATCGAGGTGGGATAGATCCCCACCACCGCACACCCCATGGACTGCGCGGCGAGCTCGGCGATCAACCACTCCGGCCGGTTGTCACCCAGCACCGCGACGATCTCGCCGCGCTCGATGCCCAGCGCCGCCAGCCCGTGCGCGGTGTCCTTGACCCGCTCGGCATAGCCCGCCCAGGTGATCGGCTGCCAGATGCCGTACTGCTTCTCCTGCATCGCCACGTCGTCCGGACGCTCCCCCGCCAGGTGCAGGAGCAGCCGCGGGAACGTGTCTCCGCCCAGTTGTGGGGAGGTGTGGACCGCCTCCTGCGCCTTCGTGGGAAGGTTCTGCTCGTTGTCAGCCACGGTTCTCCTCCGACTGGCCCTGCTCGACCTGCTGGTCGTGCTCGATCTTGGCCACGGCCTCCCGGACCTCGGCGTCCTCGTCCTCAGCACCCAGGTAGGCCTCGATCACCGCAGGGTCGGCCTTGACCTCATCCGGGGTGCCGTCGGCGATCTTGGCCCCGAAGTCCAGGACGCTGACCCGGTCCGAGATGTCCATGACGACGTTCATGTCGTGCTCGATGAGGACCACGGAGACGTGCGCCAGCTCGTGCACATCCAGGATGTAGCGCGCCATGTCCTCCTTCTCCTCGGCATTCATGCCCGCCATCGGCTCATCCAGCAGCAGCAGCGCCGGCTGCAGGCACAGTGCTCGGCCCAGCTCGACCCGCTTCTGCACGCCATAGGCCAGCGCGCCCACATGCTTGTTGCGCACCGCCTGCAGCTGCAGCAGGTCAATGACCTCCTCGACCAGCTGGCGGTGCTCGATCTCCTGCCGACGCGCCGGCCCGAGCCACAACATCGAGGCCAGCACGCTCTTCTTCATGTGGATATGCCGGCCGAGCATCAGGTTCTCCAGGACCGTCATCGCCGAGAACAACTCGATGTTCTGGAAGGACCGCGCCACCCCCAGCCGCGCGATCTTGTATGGCGGCAGCCTGGTCAGCGTGTGCGTCTGGAGCTCGCCGGTGGCTCGGTCCGCAGACTCCTCCTCGCCCACCGCGGCCTCAGGGCCGGACCCGGTCGTCGTGTGCAGCCGGATCTGCCCCTCCTGCGGGTGATAGAGCCCGCTGATGCAGTTCAGCAGGGAGGACTTGCCGGCACCGTTGGGACCGATGACCGCGTGGATGTCCCCCTCGGTGACCGTGATCGAGATGTCCCGCAGCGCCTTGACGCCACCGAAGCGCAGAGAGATGTTGTCGATCTCCAACAGCGGCTGACCGGCCGGAAGATGGCTGCCGCGCAGTGAATGCTGATAGGCCCTGGTGAGCACTAGCCGCTCCTGATGTTCGTTGGTGAAGCTCAGCGGTGGGCTTTCCAGATCACCTGGCGTGCCCGTCGAGGACTGACTCTAGGTTTCCACTATGTGAAATGCAAGCACCGTCACCGGAAAGTTATATCGAAGTGTGATTCACTGGCCCGAACAGGCGGAAACCGGAGGCAGAGGCGAGATGAACGCAGGGCAGGTTGAGTCGACCGCACGGGTCGAGGAGGCCAACGCGGGGGGTCGCGGTGGGTTAGGGACGGTGCGCAACGCAGTCCGGCTGCTGGAGCTGTTGGGCGAGGGCCCGGCATACCAACAGCTCACGGACCTGGCGGAACGCTCCCAGATGTCCATCCCCACCGTACACCGACTGCTGCGCTCCCTGGTGCTCGCCGACCTCGTCGTCCAAGACCCGCGGTCCTCGCGCTACGGGCTCGGGCCGGAGCTCACGCGCCTGTCCAACCACTACCTCTCCCGGCTGCCCCTGCTCGGAGCGCTCGGGCCCTATCTGGGCCAGTTGCGCGACCAGATCGGCACCACCATCCACGTCGAGACCCTCGTCCACGGTGAGGTGGTCTACGTTGACCGCGTCGACGGCTCGGACCGAGGTCCCTATCGCGACACCCACCGGGTCGCTCCGGCCCTCAGCTGCGCCGGCGGCCGGCTGCTGGCCGCGCGCAGCACCGACGAGGAGTGGACGCGCGCGCTGGAGCGGGCCGACGAGATCGATCGGACCACGGCGCAGGCGGAGGGCGCCCGGGACGAGTGGGCCGCAGCCGACCACCTGGCGCACGAGCCGGACGACCCGACCCAGCCTGCCGAGGTGGCCGTGCCGCTGGTGGACGGTCAGGGACTCACGGTGGCAGCCCTGGCGGCCACCCTCGAGCGACCCGACGACACGGACACCGTGACCCGGGTCGCGACCCACCTCGCCCGAGCAGCCCGCGCGGCAGGAAGGACCCTGGGGCATGTCTGAGGCCAGGCTGACCACTCCCCCGTCCGACCAGTGGGCCGACCTCGCCGACCTGATCACCTGGGACAGCCCCTACTCCTCCCTCTGGGAGCCCGACGAGCGCTCAGGGCGCTGGTTCACCGGCGGCACCCTCAACCTCTCGGTCAACTGCCTGGACCGGCACCTGGCCGACCACGGCGAGCGGGTCGCCGTGCTGTGGGAGGGCGAGCCGGGCGACCGCCGTTCCATGACGTATGCCGAGCTGCACGAGCAGGTGTGCGCCCTCGCCCGGGCGTTGCGCGGGATGGGCGTGGGTCAGGGCGACCGGGTGGGGCTGCACCTGGGATGGCTGCCGGAGACGGTCGTCGCCATGCTCGCCTGCGCCCGGATCGGTGCCGTCCACACGGTGCTGCCGGCACCGCTGCCGGTCGAGCCGCTGGCCGACCGGCTGGAGATGCTGGACCTGAAGGTGCTGTTCACCCAGGACGGTGCCTGGCGTCACGGCACCGTCCTGCCGCTCAAGGCGCGCGCCGATGAGGCCCTGCTGGCCGGCGGGTCGGTCCAGCACACCATCGTCGTGCGTCGCACCGGCATGGACGTCGCCTGGTTCGAGGGCGACCGGTGGTATCACGACCTGGTGGCCGCCAGCCGTCCGGGTCAGGCGGTGGTCGATCCCGATGGTGAGGCGTCCGCCCCCGTCGCGCTCCCCGCCGACCATCCGATCGCGTCCGTGCCGCTGGCCAACAAGGGCGGCCAACCGGTCACCGTGGTGCACGGGACTGCCACCATGCTGGCCGCCGCGCTGGCCGTGCACCGCGAGCTGCGCACCGGCGGGGTCTTCTGGTGCGCGGGCGACATCGCCTGGGCCGTCACCCAGTTCCATGGCATCTATGGCCCGCTGTCCTATGGCGACTCCGCGGTGATGTTCGAGGGCACCCTGGACGTGCCCAGCCAGACCCGCGCGTGGGACATCATCAGCCGGTATGCCGTGGAGCACATGGTGACCAGCCCCTCGGTGGTGCGCACCGTGCGCGGTTGGGCCCGGGAGCTTCCCGAGGTCTCGGCCCTGCCCTCCCTGCGCCGGGTCACCACCGCCGGGGAGCCGGTCGATGAGGAGCTGGCGCAGTGGCTCCGCGAGGCCTTTGCCGCCCAGCACCTACACGTCTCCGACGCCTGGGGCCAGCTCGAGCTCGGCGGCATCGTCCGGGTGACCGACAGCGGGCCGGACGGCGCCGGGACCGATGTCGGCACCCTGCCGGACTGCGGGCTGGACATCGTGGACCCCGACGGGCACCCGTTGCCGGACGGCATGGTCGGCGAGGCGGTGTTGCGTCTGCCCTGGGCCGGGACCATGGTCGGCGTCGAGGGCTCTCAGGCCGCGGTGACCGACTCGCACTGGACCCGTCACCCGGGCTCCTACTCCACCGGCGACCTCGCGGTGCGCGACCGCAACGGCGGGGTCTCGTTCCTGGGGCGCACTGACGACGTGGTCTCGGTCTCCGGACAGCTGGTGTCGCTGCGGGAGGTCCGCGAGGTGCTGGCCGAGCACCCGTTCGTGGCAGGTGCGGAAGTCACCTGGCGCAAGGATCCTGAGCTGGGGAGGGCGATCGTGGGTGCCGTCGCGCTCAGCAGCGCCGTCGGACCCGACCCGGACCTGGACGCTGTGGCCGTCGAGCTCATGGATGCCGTCCGGGAGGTGATGGGCGGTCTCGCCCGACCCCGTGCGCTGCTGGTCGTGGACCGGTTCGGCGACGAGCTGGGACGCACCGAGCGCGCCCGTGCCATCGGCACACTGGCCACCCCGGACCGTGCTGGCGCCCCACGCCAGGTCACCTGGGCCCAGATCCTCGCCGCCGCCGGCCAGTAGCCTGCGCTCGTGCCTGGTGCACCACCTGGATCCCCACACCCGAGGACAGACATGAGCGAGAACGCCCTGCTGGTCGAGCGTGACGAGCACATCGAGACCTGGACGATCAACCGTCCCGAGAAGCGCAACCCGATCTCCGACGAGGAGGTGGTCGCGGCGCTGGTGGAGGCCGTGGACCGGGTGAACCGCGACCGTGACGTGCGGGCGGTGGTGCTCACGGGTGCGGGCACGGCCTTCTCCGCCGGAGGCGATGTGAAGAAGATGCGGGATCGGGAGGGCATCTTCGGCGGCCACCCGTTCCAGGTGCGGGAGGGCTACCGCTACGGCATCCAGCAGATCCCCCTGGCCTTCCACCGATGTGAGGTGCCGATGGTCGCGGCCGTCAACGGCCCGGCGGTCGGGGCCGGGTGCGACCTGGCGCTGATGTGCGACCTGCGGGTGGCGGCAGACACCGCCTGGTTCGCCGAGTCGTTCGTCAAGCTCGGCATCATCCCCGGGGACGGCGGGGCCTGGCTGCTCCCCCGCGTCGTCGGCCCGGCCCGGGCCGCCGAGGTGGCGCTGACCGGGGACCGGGTCGATGCGCAGACCGCGCTCGCCTGGGGCCTGGTCAACCAGGTCGTCCCTGCGGCGGAGCTGCTCGAGGCTGCGACGACGCTGGCCCGACGGATCGCCGTCAACCCTCCGCACGCCGTGCGGATGGGCAAGAAGCTCCTGCGTGAGTCCGGCCACCAGAGCCTGGCCTCACACCTGGAGATGTCGGCTGCCATGCAGGCTCTGGCTCACCACGCACCCGACCACACCGAGGCGATCGGTGCCTTCCTGGACAAGCGGGAGCCAACGTTCACCGGTGAGTGAGGGCTTCAGGACCCGACGTCGGTCCCGAAGAACACGCTCGCACCGAAGACCCACGCGAAGACCAGGCTGATCGTCAGGTAGGTGCCCCACCCCCAGCGACTCGGTGACCGGGCTGCCAGGAAGGCCGTCACCGGATAGATGAGCACACCACACAGCCCGAGGTTGACGGCCGTGGACTCACCCCGCCTCGCGTGGTCGCTGAGCAGCAGCCCGGCCACGACCAGCACCACGGTCCAGGCCAGGGTGCACACCAGTGACCGCCACCAGAAGCCGACGTTCGCTCCGGGGAAGAGTCGGTGCCACCAGGTCCTGTCCGACCGATCACCCACGAGCTCAGGCGTTGCCGGCGTTGCCGATGGCCGCGAGCAGCACCGTGATAGCGACAAAGGTCAGCACATAGCGCCCCCAGCCCCACGGCTTGCGAGAGAAGAACGCCCACACCGCGGTGATCAGGAAGGCCACCAGCGCCCGACCGGCGAAGGAGCCGATGACCTCCGCGAGATTGTCCGCACCGCCGACCAGCGGAAAGATGGCCAGGATCGCCACGGAGATGGCGGCGATGACCGCGGTCCGTCCCCACGCGTTGCGGTTCGGCCGCCCACCCGTGGCACCGCCCGCCTGCGTCCAGAACTCCCACCCCTCCGGCGCCGGTCCCCACGCGGGGTCGGGTTGCCAGCCCTCCGGCGGCGTCCAGCCCTCGGGGGGCACTGGCCAGTTGGGCGGGGAGTTGTACTCAGGATCAGCCACCGGGCGATCCTGCCAGTTTTGCGGCCCAGCCCCTAGTCGGCGGCGGTGGCGGTGGATGCACCACCCGTCGCTGGCGGGCCGAGCACGCCCGACAGCAGCCCGGCGCCGACACGCTAACGTCGGCGCGATGAGCACACCTGCAGCGATCACCATTCGGGACGTCCGCCCCTGGGGTGGCCCAGCGGTGGATCTCGTCGTCACCGACGGGGTGGTCACCGCAGTCACCCCCACCACTGCGTATGCCGAAGGCCCGGCCACCGCTGCTGCCTCCCCCGACCTCGCACGCACACTCTCCCCCGACTCCGCGACCTCCCCCGACTCCGCGACCTCCCCCGACTCCGCGACCTCCCCCGACTCCGCGACCTCCCCCGACTCCGCGACCCCTCCCGACCCCACGTCCTCACCCGACGCAGTGGTCCAGGGCCGCGGACGGATCGCCCTGCCCAGCTTCACCGACGCGCACTGCCACCTGGACTCCACCCGCGTGGGCCTGCCCTTCCGGCCGCACACCGGCGGGCCAGGCGTCTGGACGATGATGCTCAACGACCGGGCCAACTGGCGCGACGCTGAGGTGGGAATCACCGAACGGGTCACGGACCTGCTGGGTCGCGAGATCGCCCACGGCACCACGACCGTGCGCTCCTTCGCCCAGGTGGATGTCGACGCCGGGCTGGAGCGTCTCGAGGCGGTGCTCACCGCGCGAGAGGTGCACCGGGACCGTGCCTCCGTGCAGGTGGTGGCGTTCCCGCAGGCCGGACTGTTGCGCGAGGACGGCTCACCGCAGGTGCTGGAGGACGCGTTACGGGCAGGGGCGGATGTGGTCGGCGGCATCGATCCGTGCACCCTGGACCGCGACCCGGTCCGTCACCTGGACATCGTCTTTGGCCTGGCAGAGAAGTACGGGCTGCCCGTCGACGTCCACCTGCACGAGCCTGGTGACCTCGGCATGTTCAGCGCCGACCTGATCATCGAGCGCACCCTGGCCTTGGGCATGCAGGGGCAGGTGCTGATCTCCCACGGCTACGCGCTGTTCGATGACCCCACCAAGGTCGACGGGCTGCTCGATCAGTTGGCCCTGGCGGACATTGCCATGGCGACGATCGCGCCCGGCGGCAAGTCCCGGGTCCCGGTCGACCGACTGACCGAGGCGGGCGTGCGGGTCGGGCTCGGTCAGGACGGGCAGCGCGACTACTGGTCGCCCTACGGCAATGCCGACATGCTCGACCGCACCTGGCAACTGGCCTTCACGATGGGACACCGCGCCGATCACCTGATCGAGCACTGCGTCGCGGTCGCCACCCGCGGCGGCCGCTCGATCATGGAGCCGCAGACGCCGGCGTTGAGCGCACTCTCGGACCGCCCCGGTGTGAGCGTGGGCGACCCCGCTGACCTGGTGCTCGTCGCCGCAGAGACCGTCACCTCTGCGGTGATGGACCGACCCTCGGACCGGACCGTGGTGCGCGCCGGACGGGTTGTCGCGGACGGGCTGCAGCTGGTGTGACCAGGGCGTCGCGAGCCGCTCCCGCCCGAGCGCCCCGGTGCTGGTCACCCGATCGCGTCACCAGTGCTGGTCACCGGATCGCGTCACCGGTGCTGGTCACCCGATCGCGTCACCAGTGCTGAACACGTCCAGCCACACGACGGAGGCACCGAGGGCGCCATTGCTGCCGGTGGACCAGAACGCGTCCGAGCCGTCCACGGCGATCACCGAGCGCTCACCCACCACGGTGGCGCCGTGGCGGGTCACCTCGAGCGCGGTCAGCTCGCTGATGCCGAGCGAGATCACCTCCGGCTCGTCGTGGGCCGCACCGAACAGCCGGCCCCAGCGGTAGTCATAGGTCAGCGTCGGCTCCAGGGTGTAGCCCTCGACCAGTCCCAGCCCGGGAGCCGTGCTCACCTCGTCGGCCCGGAACATGGCGATCGCCTCGTCCTCTGTCGTGGGGTCCACGTCGGTGACGTACTGCTCACCCAGGATCGCCGTGGCCGCCCCGTCGGTCAGCACCGAGGTGGGGCGCTGGATGGCCTGGGATAAGGCGCTGCGCAGCTGCGGGTCGGCCACCTCCTGCGCCATCAGGGACTGGTCACCGCCGACCACCAGGACGCCCGCGGCCCGGGCGACCACGCTGGCGGGGATGGCGTCGGTCCCGTGGACGCGGACGTCGACGTCACCGGTCCAACCGAGCTCTGCCGCAGCCTCGGTGTATGCCGTCACCTCAGCCAGCGCGTCCGTCTCGTCGGCGTAACCCAGGGCGAGGACCAGCAGGGAGGTCTTGCCCTTGCCGCGCGTGGCGTCCTGGGCCTGCGCGACGAAGTCGGCCAGGGCCGGCGAGTCGGAGGAGTCGTTGTCCCCGCCGCCCAGCCAGAGCGTGCCCCGGCCACTGGTCGCCAGTGGCGGCAGCGCCGACCGCTCGGGCACCGGCACGGTGCCACCGTCCTGTGCGACAGCGCGTGCTGTGATGTCGTAGGTCGCCCCCGTGTCGGGGGCCACCAGGTGGGTCATCACGTTGCGCACCGAGAGGGTCTCGCGCGGCCCCACCCAGTCCAACTCCGTCGCGGTGCTGAAGTCGAGCAGGGCCACCGAGCTCGCCCCGAAGACGTCGGTGATCACGGCATCGTCACGGATCACGGGGGCCGTGCCCCAGTCGACGCCGACGCCCAGCTTGCCGGCTCCGCCGTAGCGCTCGACGGACTGTGCGGTCCAGGACAGGAGCCGACCAAAGCGACCGCGCTCATAGAAGTGCTGGTCGAGGATGATCTGCTGCGAGCCGAAGGACAGCCCGCGCTCCTCGCTGCCCAGGTCGTCACCCCAGAAGATCAGCGACATGTCGCGCTCGAGGGCGTTCCAGGGATAACCGGGCTCGGGATAGCCAGCACCCATGGAGCGGGACTGGACCGCGTTGCCCGCGCTCGTCCCGCTGATCACAGCCCCCTGGGAGTAGGCCGTGGCGAGGCGCTCCTCGGCCGGGGAGTTGGCCAGCACGTGCATGGCCAGGACCTGGTCACCGCCGAGGATGTAGACGCCGTCGGTGTCCGGGTCGTCCAGCCCTTCGGAGGCCGCCGGGTCGAGGGCGTCCTCTCGCGCCAGCAACGGCAGGAGAGTCGCCTCGCAGCCGCCACTGAACTCGGCGAGATCGACCACGTCATCGCACGCCGCCTCGATCTGGTCGGTGCGTTCCTGGGCCAGGGCGAGGTTCTCCTCCCGGTCCTGGGGCGCGTCCCCATAGCTGGACGGGATCACATAGAGGTCGACCGTGTCGCCGCTGCCTGCGCTCATGGCCTGCACCGCGAATCCCTGCAGCGACTCGGTGGAGTAGCCGCCTCCGATCGGCACCAGTGTCTGCGGGGCGTCGGAGTGCGCGGCCGTGGCAGCAAAAGGTGCTGCCAGGCACAGGACGAGCACGAGCGAGACAGCGGGTCGACGACGCATGGGGACCTCCGGAGATGATGGGTGCACAGCAGTGCTGCTCCGGCAAGGTACAACCACGCAGGGGCGGCGGACCCCCTCAGGACGCAAGATTGACGAGAACCTTACCCACGGCATACCCGGGGAGTCACGGGCCCGTCGCGCGCCCCTGTCGTGCCTGCCCAGGACAGAGCGTCGGCGGCGCTCCTCAGCCGGCCTGGGCGAGGGCCAGTGGGAGGACCGCGTCAGCGCCGGCCAGCCGCAGCGCGCGGGCGGCCACTGTCATCGTCCAGCGAGAGTCGACCAGGTCGTCGACGAGCAGGATCGGGCCGCGCAGCCCGGCGAGCTGCTGCGCCAGCTCGGGTCCGACGTCGAACTGGTCCCACACACCGGCCAGGCGGAAGGCGCTGTTGCCGCCCGCCTCCCCCGTGGGTCCGCCGTGCGGAGCGGTGAGCTCGCCCAGGTAGGGCAACCGCCCCAGCTCGCCGAGTCGTCGGGCGAAGGAGCCGACCAGCTCGGGGTGGCTGCGGGAGGGGACCGAGACGATCGCCACCGGGCGCTGAGCCCAGTCCCAGTCAGCCAGCACCTTGGTCACCGCGTTGACGATCTGCTCGGGCACCGCGGTGTCCGGCCCCTGGACGAGCTCACGGACCCGCTGCCCCCACCCCAGGTCGGAGACCCGGGCCAGCGCCCGCCCGGTGGTCATCGACTCCTCCGGGGAGATCTTGCCGCGGACCGGCACCCCGAGGCGGTCCATGCCGGAGGGCCACTGCGCTCGCGCCTGCAGCGGCACCCCGACCCGGGCGAGCTGTCCCATCGCCAGGTCAACCGCCTCGGTCGGGATCTCGGTGGGAAACCACGCGCCGGCGCAGGTGTCGCACCGGCCACAGGGCGCCGCGGTCGCGTCGTCCAGCGTCCCCTGCAGGAAGGCCATCCGGCAGCTCTGGGTGCGCTGGTAGTCCAGCATCAGCTGCTGCTCACGCTCCCGCGCCTCCGCGACCCGCTCATAACGCTCAGCGTCATAGGTCCACGGTTGGCCGGTCGAGGTCCACCCACCCTGGACCTTCTCCACGGCACCCTCGACGTCGAGCACCTTGAGCAGCAGCTCCAAGCGGGTGCGACGCACGTCGACCTGCGTCTCCAGCGAGGCTGTCGACAGTGGCTTGGCGGAGCCGGCGAGCGCCGTGAGCACAGCGTCGGCGTGCTCCTGCTTCGGCATCGACGCGGAGGCGAAGTAGGCCCAGATGTTGCGGTCCTCCACTCCCGGCAGGAGCAACACTTCGGCGTTGTCGGTGGCCCGCCCGGCACGGCCGACCTGTTGGTAGTAGGCGACCGGGGAGCTCGGGGCCCCGAGGTGGACGACAAACCCGAGGTCGGGCTTGTCAAAGCCCATGCCCAGCGCGCTGGTGGCGACCAGGGCCTTGACCTCGTTGTCCCGCAGCCGGCGCTCCAGCTCGAGCCGGTCTGCGGGGTCGGTGCGGCCGGTGTAGGCGGCGACGGTGTGCCCTGCTCGAGTCAGGGACGCCGCCAGGTCCTCGGCCGCAGAGACGGTCAGCGCATAGACGATGCCGCTGCCCGGCAGATCTCCCAGGTGCGCGAGCAGCCAGGCGATGCGCCGCTCCGGAGTCTCCAGCTCGAGCACGCCCAGCCGCAGCGAGGCCCGGGCCAGCGGCCCCCGGATCGTACTGACCTGACGGGTCGACCCGTCGGCACCGACGGACAGCTGCTCGACGACGTCGTGCACCACACGCTCGTTGGCGGTCGCGGTCGTGGCCAGCACGGGGGTCTGTGCGGGCAGCCCAGCCAGCAGGGTGCGGATGCGGCGGTAGTCGGGACGGAAGTCGTGGCCCCAGTCGCTGATGCAGTGCGCCTCGTCGACCACGAGGAGTCCGCACCGGGCGGCCAGGTCGGGCAGCTGCTCTTCGCGGAAGCGAGGGTTGTTGAGCCGCTCCGGGCTGACCAGGAGCACGTCGACGGCGTCATCGGCCAGTTGCTGCCGGACCGCGCCCCACTCCTCGGCATTGGCGGAGTTCATCGACACGGCGCTGATGCCGGCTCGACGGGCCGCCTCGATCTGATCACGCATCAGCGCCAGCAGCGGGGAGACGATGATGGTCGGTCCCGCCCCCTGCTGTCGACGCAGCGCCGTGGCCACGAAGTAGACGGCCGACTTGCCCCACCCGGTGCGCTGGACCACCAGGACCCGCTCCCGACGCTCGACCAGCGCCTCGACAGCCTCGAGCTGGCCGTCACGGAAGTCAGCGTCGTCGCGGCCGACGAGCCGTCGGAGTGCCTGCAGCGCCTCATGAGTCATGCTGCCAACCTACGGTCCGCGCCTGACACAGGCAGCACCCTGTCCACAGAGTGCCGTGCGAGCGTCCACAGCGTGCCCGCGTGAGCGCCCTGCCCGCCAGCACCCTGGGTCATCCTCTAGGCCTACGCCGAAACCTCCTCCTCGCCACGGTCATCATCCTCAAGGCCGACGCGGGTGGCTCTGAGCCAGCCATAGCCTCAGTGAGGCCCCGCTTAGAAGCGGGGCGGGGTCGGATCCACGCACGTGTGGGGAGCCGGTCCACCACCCTCCCGGATCAGGAGCAAATCCCGTGCACCGCAAGAGAATCGTCATGACCGCCACCATCCCGTTGCTCGCCCTGCTCGCAACCGCGTGCAGCAGCGACCCGTCGCCGGGGGTGGATCCGGTCTCCGACGCGCCCACCTCGGATGCAGCCCCCGTGACGGCAGCACCGGCCGACGCTCCGGACCAGGCGCCGGTGACCGCCGCTCCCGTCGCTGCCCCCGGCAGCTCGATCGCCGCCTTCAGCGACGCCCAGCCGGCCATCATCCAGATCGAGGCCATGGGGGGCACCCGCGACCCTGAGCTGGGCGGCATGGTCACCGGTGGGCGCGGCAGCGGCTTCCTGCTCAGCGCCGACGGCCTCGCGCTGACCAACAACCACGTCGTGACCGGCGCCGCCACGCTCAAGGTCTATGTCGGCGGGGACACCACCAAGAGCTACAACGCCCGGGTCATCGGCGCCTCCGAGTGCAACGACCTGGCACTCATCGACATCAGCGAGGACGCTCCCCTGCCCTACCTGGACTGGGCGACCGAGCCCGCCACCGTCGGGCAGGAGATCTACGTCGCTGGCTTCCCCCTGGGCGACCCGGAGTACACCCTGACCCGCGGCATCATCTCCAAGGCCCAGGCCGACGGCGAGGGCCTGAGCTGGGCCTCGATCGACCGCACCATCGAGCACGACGCGCAGGCGCACCCGGGCAACTCCGGTGGGCCGCTGTTGAACCCGCAGGGTCAGGTGATGGGCATCCACTACTCCGGGGCCGCCACCGAGCACCAGACGCGTCTCGGCTATGCCATCGACCACCAGCTGGCCCAGATCGTGCTAGGTCACCTGCAGCAGGGTGACTACGAGTCGCTCGGCATCGCCGCGACCCCCGTTTTCGACGAGGGCCTGGGCATCAGCGGCATCTGGGTCAACGGCGTGAAGCCTGGGTCACCCGCAGCCAAGGCCAAGGTTGTCCCCGGCGACATCATCACCGCCCTGAACGGTCTGCCGATGGCGATGGACGGCGACATGGACGACTACTGCGACGTCCTGCGGACCGCCGGTGACAACGCACCGATGGCCATCGAGGTGCTGCGCTGGGACACCCAGGAGGTGCTGCGCGGTGAGCTGAACAACCCCAACGAGCAGGACCAGGCCATGGTCCCGGTGATGTCCTTCGCCCAGGAGATCGGTGACGACATGTCCGACGGCGGGGAGGATGAGTACACCTACGAGCAGGTCGTCGACGACACCAACTCGATCCTCATCGAGGTGCCCACGGAGTGGTCCGACCACCTCACCACCCCAGGAGTGATCAGCCCTGGTCAGCCCTTCATCCAGGCAGCTGCCAGCATCGAGGGCCTGGACACCACCTGGACCGAGCCCGGTCTGATCTACACCGTGGTCGAGACCACCGAGGACCTTGAGGGCCTCATCGACGGCCTGGACTTCGCCGCCGACTGCGAGGACGACGGACTTCAGGAATACACCGACGGGCTCTACACCGGCTTCTACCACCGCTACAGCAACTGCGGCGGCTCCGGCAACCAGGTGATGGCCCTCGCGGCCACACCCAACGACCAGTCGTTCACTGCGCTGCTGCTGGTGCAGATGATGTATGACCGGGACGCCCTGGCCCTCGACCACGCCTTCGCCACGTTCAACTACTACGCCGACTGAAGCGCCTCAGCCTGACCATCTCAGGCTCCACCCGGGGTGAGGTGCCGCGCCCAGCCAGGCATCCGGCATACCGCCCCGCTTCCACCGGTCCCGTGATCACGCGTCCACCCCAGGCCTCGCCTAGGGTGGGCGCGTGCAGTGGGACAACTATGACGCCGCCCTGTTCGACCTGGACGGGGTCCTGACACCCACGGCCGAGGTGCACATGAGCGCCTGGGCCCGGATGTTCAGCGACTTCCTGACCGCTCGGGGGGTGAGCCAGCCCTACACCGAGGACGACTACTTCGCCCACATCGACGGCCGACCCCGCTATGAGGGGGTGGCCGCGATGCTGGCCTCGCGGGGCATCGAGCTGCCGCACGGCAGCCCCGAGGACAGCCCGAGCGTCGAGACGGTGTGCGGCCTGGGCAACCGCAAGAACGAGCTGTTCACCGAGGTGCTGCGCAGCGAGGGCATCACCGCGTATGCCGGGTCGCTGGCCCTGCTGGACCACCTCGAGCAGGTGGGGGTCAAGATGGCGGTCGTGTCATCCTCCAAGAACGCTCCCGAGGTGCTGCGCGCCGCCGGCATCGCGGACCGCTTCCCGGTCGTCGTCGACGGGGTGGTGGCCACGGAGCGGGGACTGCCCGGCAAGCCCCGACCCGACACCTACACCCATGCGGCCGAGCAGCTCGGCGTGCCCTCGACCCGCTCCGTGGTGCTCGAGGACGCGGTCAGCGGGGTCCAGGCGGGCGCGGCTGGTGACTTCGGACTGGTCGTGGGCGTCGATCGTGGGGCGGGCGCGGAGTCGCTGCGCCGCCACGGTGCCGAGGTGGTCGTGAGCGACCTCGCCGAGTTGATCGGAGACAACTGATGGGCACGACCCCACCCTCGTCCTACGGGACGCCGCACTACGCAACGGGCGAGTCGCCGGAGTACACCGCCGACCATGAGCGCCCCCTCGTGGACCCGCCGATCGACCCGTTGGACCGCACGCGCTTCCCGGCCGATGAGTGGCGTCTGGTCGAGACGGCCTACTCCGGTGCCGACCTCGGGGTCACCGAGACGATCTTTGCCGTCGGCAACGGCTACCTGGGGCTGCGTGGCAACGTCGAGGAAGGGCGCGACACCCACGCGCACGGCACCTTCGTCAACGGCTTCCACGAGACCTGGAAGATCCAGCACGCCGAGGACGCCTTCGGCCTCGCCCGGGTCGGGCAGACGATCGTTAACGTCCCGGACCCCAAGGTCCTCAAGCTGTATGTCGAGGACGAGCCCCTCCTGCTGGCCACGGCTGACCTGGAGCACTACGAACGGTCCCTGGACTATCGCGACGGCCAACTGCGCCGGGAGCTGATCTGGCGGACCTCCTCGGGCAAGCGGGTGAAGGTCACGACCACCCGGATGGTCTCCTTCACCGAGCGGCACCTGGCGCTGATGACCATGGACCTGGAGATGCTCGACGGGGACGCCCCGATCGTGATCTCGAGCCAGCTGCTCAACCGCCAGGACGGTTTCGACGAATACCACGTCAAGGCGGCAGCGATGGGCGAGGGCCTAGACCCCCGCAAGGCCGAGGGCTTTGACCGGCGCGTCCTGGACCCGCAGATGCAGTGGGTGGACGGCAGCCGAGCACTGCTGGGGTATGTCTGCCACGAGTCCCGCATGACGCTGGCGGTCGCCACCGAGCACGTCCTGGAGACGGAGAACCGGTGCGAGGAGCACCTGGCCGCCGGGGAGGACAGCTCCAAGCACGTCTTCCGCATCGACGCCAAGCAGGGCGTGCCGATCCACCTGGAGAAGTACGCCGTCTACCACACCTCACGCGGGGTCCCGGTGCGGGAACTGTCCGACCGGTGCGTGCGCACCCTCGACCGGGTCCGCACCACCGGCCTGGCCCAACTGCACACCGACCAGCGGGACTGGCTGACCGACTTCTGGGCCCGCTCCGACGTGGAGACACCCGGCCAGCCCGAGGTGCAGCAGGCCATCCGGTTCAACCTCCTCCAGCTCGCTCAGGCCTCGGCCCGTGCCGAGGCGCACGGCATCTCCGCCAAGGGGGTCAGCGGCTCCGGTTATAGCGGCCACTACTTCTGGGACACCGAGATCTATGTGCTGCCGTTCCTGACCTACACGGCCCCGCAGACCGCGCGCAACACGCTGCGCTTCCGGCACCTCATGCTGGACTCCGCCCGGCTGCGGGCCCGGGACATGTCGCAGCACGGGGCACTCTTTCCGTGGCGCACCATCAACGGCGCCGAGGCGTCGGCATACTTCGCGGCCGGGACCGCGCAGTATCACATCAACGCCGACGTGGCCCACTCCCTCATGCAGTATGTGCGTGCCACGGGCAACCGTGAGTTCCTCCTCAACGAGGGCCTGGACATCCTCGTCGAGACCGCCCGGATGTGGGCCGACCTCGGCTTCTGGTCGCATAACGGCGACAAGCACTTCCACATTCACGGGGTGACCGGGCCGGACGAGTACACCACCGTGGTCAACGACAACCTGTTCACCAACGTGATGGCCCGCGAGAACCTGACCAATGCCGTCGCCGCGGTCACCGAGCTGCGCGCCTCGGACCCGCGCGACTATGCCCGGGCCGTGATGCGGCTGGGGCTGGAGGATGAGGAGGTCCACCAGTGGCAACGTGCTGCCGAGGCGATGTTCATCCCGTTCGACACCGAGCTGGGTGTGCACCCGCAGGACCTGCACTTCCTCGAGCGCGAGGTGTGGGACCTGTCCCAGACCCCCAACGACAAACGTCCGCTGCTGCTGCACTTCCACCCGTTGGTGATCTATCGCTTCCAGGTTTTGAAGCAGGCGGATGTGGTGCTGGCGATGTTCCTGGCTGGCCAGTCCTTCACGCTGGAGGACAAGCGGGCAAACTTCGAGTACTACGACCCGATCACCACCGGTGACTCGACCCTCTCCGCCGTGGTGCAGTCCATCGTGGCCGCCGAGGTCGGCTATCACGAGATGGCGCTGCGCTACTTCTATGACGGCCTGTTCGTCGACCTGGACAACCGCCACGGCAACACCCCGGACGGCATCCACGTGGCCTCCACAGGAGGTGTCTGGGCAGGGCTCGTGTCCGGGTTCGGCGGGATGCGTGACCACGAGGGCGTCCTGCGCTTCGACCCGAGGCTGCCCGAGTCCTGGCCGGAGCTGCGCTGGCGCCTCCAGTGGCAGGGCTCGCGGCTGCACGTCGTGCTGCGCTCGGACGAGATCCGCTTCCAGGTCACCGACGGAGACGGGGAGGTCCCGCTGGAGGTGCGTGGCCAGTCCCTGCTGGTGGGCACCGACGAGGTCGTGGTGGCCCTCGAGGGCATGGGCCCCCGCATCGACGGCATCCTTCCTGCAACCCCCGTGATCGGCGCCCGCACCCAGGAGGGTCAGCGACTCATCCCGGCCCACCCACGCACCTGAGTTCGTCGCGGAGCCGCGGACCGGTGCTCTCGGACCGCGTTGCGGAAGCGCGGACCGGTGCTCTCGGACCGCGTTGCGCACCTACTGACCCGTGATTGTCAGAGCCGGTCCGTGCTGGTCCTAGAAGGTCACAATTCCTCCGGAAACCGCGACTGCTGGCCGCGTCCGCCCCCATCATGTGATCGACTGTGGGCATGACCGAAGTAAACGCAGGTGCCCTCGAGGATGCCGGAGACGGTGCCGCGGCCCGCCCTGGAGCCTCTGCGTCGCACGAGGACGCCCCCGCTCCGAGTGAGACTGACCGCCTCGCGGCCCAGGTCACCGGACCGGAGGACCAGGTCGGCATGACCGCTCTATGGCGCTTGACGATGGGCCTGGACCACTGGTGGTTCGTGGCGGTCGGCGAGCAGGGCAACGAGTCTCCGGCGGCAGCTGAGATCGAGGGGCAACTGATGTTGCTGACCTTCACCAACTCCGAGCGGGCCCGCGACTTCGCGGTGCAGCAGGAGATGATCGCAGCCACCGACGACCTCAACGCGATCGCCCTCCCGCCCGCTGAGGTCGTGGCCTCCAGCGGCTCCTACCTCAGCGCCAGCATCGCCGGGCTCATGTTTGATCCGCACATCAGCGGCTTCTTCATCCCCAGTGAGCAACTGCCCGTGGTCTGGGACGCAGTGACCAGCACCCGGGACACCGACGAGGACGACGACTGACGCTGTCTGAGGAGGACACCGACGGCAGACTGCTGACAGCAAGCACCACCGATCGTGACCACCTGGCGCATCGCCGGGTCAGGACCCAGGGATCTCCAGGTCCATGCCCGCCTGCACCTGCCGGGTGTTCATGTCGTTGGCCACCTGGATCTGCACGATGGCCCGATCCATCGGCAGCTCCGGCAACTCCGTGACAGCGATCTGGGACAGCGTCTGACCCGGCTGCACCGTGATTGTGTGACCGCTCGCAGCCGTTGCTGGGAACATCCCGAACGCAGCGATGACCGCCAGCACCAGGGCCGTGGCGACTGTCATCGTGATCGCGAGCCGACCCCGTCGCGTCAGCGTGAAGCCTCCTGCGCCCGGAGCGTCCGTGCGAGCACCGACGTGAAACCCCTCGTCCATGCGTTCCCCGGGCTGAACGAGCCGCAGGTGATCCCGCTGACGCCGCCGCGCCCGAACCGGCTCAAGGTCCTGCAGGTCGTGCAGTGCGATCGCGCTCATGATGCCTCCATCTCCGCAACTCCGAACGCTTGTGCGATCGGACGCATGTTCCATGTGTAGCACAGTCGTGCGACAAAATCGACACGCCGCATCGAACTAGTGTTTGCCTCACTGTTCGAATGCTCGTACGATTGGTGCACGCGACATAGACAACCAGGGACCACTGACACAGCTGCTGACCTGCAGGTTAAGCACTCTGAGGCGGTCAGGAGAGGGGCAGGACCGATGGCAGACATCCACGAGATGCCGGACCGCGACGGGCGGGCGGACCTCACGGCGCGCCAGGAGAAGGTGCTCCACGTCATCAAGGACTCGGTGGACCAACGCGGCTATCCGCCGAGCCTGCGGGAGATCGGGACTGCGGTGCAGCTCGCCTCCCCCTCCTCCGTGGCCTACCAGCTGCGGATGCTGGAGCGGAAGGGTTATCTGCGGCGCGACCCCAACCGTCCGCGCGCCATCGAGGTCATCCTGCCCGGCTCGGGAGAGGGCAGTGTCGCCGGTTATCGGCGCAGCACCTCAGGTCAGCCCGACGGCTCCGAGTTGGTCAGCACCACCGCGGGAGCCGGTGAGATCGACTATGACGAGACCGGCATCGGGGACGCCCGTCCCGAGGCGACCTATGTCCCGGTGGTTGGGCGCATCGCGGCTGGCGGGCCGATCCTGGCCGAGCAGGCCGTCGAGGACGTCTTCCCCCTCCCGCGCCAGCTCGTGGGCGATGGCGAGCTCTTCCTGCTCCAGGTGGTCGGTGACTCCATGATCGACGCCGCCATCTGCGATGGCGACTGGGTCGTCGTGCGACGCCAGGAGGACGCAGTCAACGGCGACATCGTCGCGGCGCTGCTCGACAGCGAGGCCACCGTCAAGACGTTCAAGCGCACGGACGGCAAGTTGTGGCTGCTCCCCCACAACGAGGCCTACGACCCCATCGACGGCGACGATGCCGTCGTGCTCGGCAAGGTCACCGCCGTGTTGCGACGCGTCTGACAGGTCTGCTCGGGCGCGAGCCGATCGACCCACGACACCTGAGGCACCAGCAGGAACACCGACAATCCGGTGCGCGTTGTCCACAGTGTCCCCCGTGCCGGTGCCGCCTGGCGGCCCTCCCCCCTCTCCGCCAGACGGCACCTACAACACCGCAGCGCCGCCCGACCTGGTCGGGCGGCGCTGCCATGTGTTGTCTGTCAGCTCAGAGGACCTGGTGAGGTCGGCTCATAGAGCTTGACGAGGTCGACTCACAGAGCCCCACGAGCCCGGTTGAGTTCCTCGCGCTCCTCGTCCGTCATGCCAGAGCCGTCGCGGTCGGGCCGATAGCCCTCCGCGCCGAACGCCTCCTCATCGCCGCTGCCCGGGTCGAACTCGCCAGCGTCCGCATCGGGCTCACCGCTGTCCGCGCCCTGATCCGTGCCGGACGGCAGGGTCGCGCCGTCCGCAGGCGACTCAACATCCTCACCCAGCGCGGCACCCGGGACGGCGCCAGTGATCGGCGCACCCTGCTCAGCCCCCGGCACCTCATAGGCCGTGGTCTCGGTGTCGCTGGCAGCGAACCCTGCCGCGGCGCCGCCGACGACGGCCCCACCCAGGGCAGCACCGCCTGCACCGCCGCCCGCAGACTCGTCGACGTCCGCGGGATAGCCAGTGCCGGTCTGCGCTGCCGCGCCACTCACTGCGGCGTCGGAGGCCGGGTCACCCGTAGCCGCCTGGACCGTGCCGAACTGTCCGGCATCGACGTCCCCGGCGGCATCGCTGTCGCCCGTGAGAGTCGCCTCGGCGTCTGCGGCATACACGGCACCTTCGTCGACGGTCGGGTCGAGCGCACCTAGCCCACCACCACCAGCTGTGGTCTCACCAGCCGTGGTCTCAGCACCAGCCGTGGGCGGCGCGGCTCCCGCGGTCGTCTCGACCGCTCCGGCGCCACCGTGGCCCTCATAGGCGGAGGAGTGGGCAGCCGGCCGGTCCGACGAGTAGCCACCCCTGTCCACGTCCGTCTTCTCCTCGACAGCGGGGTCCGTGGTGGGCACTGACCACTCGGTCGAGACCGGCTCCTCCGGTGTCTGCTCCGCAGCCCAGTCGGCCTGGGCAGCGGGGTTGGTCTGCTGGTAGTGCGCCTGGTGGGTCTCAGCCCAGTCCGGATTGCCACCTGCGGCATGCACGTCCTGCTCGGCGAGGCCGGACACGGGATCGAGGTCGTCCTGCGCCGGTGAGTCCGCATCGCTGCGGGGACCATCACTCGTCGTCGCAGCCCCTGCTGCGGCACCGGCACCGATGGCGGCGGCGTCCCGGTGCGACGGAGCAGACTGCGGCTCAGCGGCCACCTCACCGCTCCCGAGGTCGCTGCCCCCGTCCGCGACCATGACCTCGGACGGGTCGTCGCTACCACCCGGAGTGGTGTACTCCGTGGTGACCGCACCATCGGCTGCGTCCTCGACGGCGACGGGTGCACCCTCGGTGCGTCCGTCATACAGCTCCTGGGCCGTCTCCTCGCTGCCAAAGGCTGCGGTCGTGTCCGGGGCGTCCGAGTCGGGCTCGCTGGGAGCCTGCGACCGGTCCACCCCGTAGTAGGAGAACAGCGTGGCCTGCTGGCTGTCGTCCAGGTGGTTCTCGGCGTCGACGCGCGGGGCGTCCTTGATGAAGTCCTTGGTGTAGGGCACCTTGATGTTGCCGCCCGCGGCCTCCGCGGCGGCAAGCGGCACAAACGACTCACGCAGGCCAAAGAGTCCGCTCTTGACGCTCACCCACGCTGGCTGACCCGTGGCGTCATCGAGGTAGATCTGCCCGACCCCGCCAACCTTGTCACCGTTCTGGTCGATCACGTCGGCATCAGTGAGGCTTGCAAGGTGTTCGCTGTTGATCGGCACGTGCACTCTCCTTGCTCGGATTGCCCGGCGGGTGCCGCCAGGCTTCTCCCCGAACGTATCCCGGGCAGCAACCGGCCGCCACCGGTGGCCGACCGGTGCCGGCTCGTGCGCTGCGGTCCGCGTGTGCCGGACGGCGCGCCCCGGGAAAGAGACGCCGTCCGGCTGTCACGGGCCGTGGGTGCCGTGGGACCGATCACCCGTGACAACTGTGCCGCACCCGCCCAGGGCCGCGCATCATCCTGGAGAGTGATTGTGCGCCAACTGAGGGAGGTGGTGCTGCGGATCCTCGGAAGGTATGTCGGCCGCCTCGATGGCGATCATGCCGAGCAGATGTGCCTGGTTGACCGCGCTCAGCCGGTCGCTGACACCCAACTTGTCGTAGATGTGGCCCAGGTGTCGGTGCACCGTCCTGGTCGAGCAGCCGGCCAGCCGGCCGATCACCGCCGCCTTGTAGCCGTGGGCCAGGAGTTCGAGAACCTGGGCCTCGCGATCGGTCAGGCCAGAATCAGCCGCGTCGCGCGCGGGCTGCGAGGCGGTCGTGCCTGGCAGCCGCAGCAACACCCCGAGACCGGTGACGACAGGCTGGACCGCACGCAGCAGCGCCAGGTCCTCGTCCGTGAAGTCCTGCCCCGCCCGGCCCACCAGGAAGGCGACCACATCGGACTGACCGTGCACCGGAAGGGCGGCCACCTGCTCGACCCCGAACGAGATCAGGCAACCGGCCCGGGCCTTGGACAGCTCCCAGGCCCGGACCCCGTAGGCACGCTGTGCCGTGGTTGGTCGGAGGTCACCGCGCGCCATCGGCCCCAGCAACGGATCAGAGAGCTGGTCCCGCACCTGGGCCGTCAGGCTCCTCGTCGCCCCGGGACGCATCATCCGGCCGACCACCTGCACGTGCAGCCGTGCCAGGTCGGCCCTAACCAGGAGGCCGACCGTCGCAGTCAGTTCCAGCAACAGGATGTCGATGATGGCGTCGACCCGCTCCTCGAGACGGTCGGGGGCCCGCGAGACAGCCGTCACGATCTCGACGACGACCTCGAACGGGTCACGGCCAGTAGGCACGCCTTTCATTGTGACTCAAGCGGGCAGCGCTGTAAACGGGGTTGCGTCTCGCCACGAGTCAGCCCGTCAGTTAGCGCGCCAGTTGGTGCGTCGGACAGGAACCTCGGTCAGCGACGGCCCAGGGCCCGCACCTGGCCCGAGTCACGCAGCTCGCGACCGACGGTCTCGGGGTCGGCCACCTCGGGGTGTGGCGGCTCGAAGTCGGCCTCCCGGGCGACCAACTGCGGGCTGTGCCGGCGCACGGAGGCGTCCGCGACGGCATACCCGTGGCGCTCGAGGATGTGCTGCTCGGCGGGGCGGAAGGCGTCCAGGTCGGTGCGCATCTGGTTGATCTGGTCGACCAGGTGGGGCGGATAGCTCTCCCGTTCGCCAGGAGCCGGTCCGTGACCGGGCACCCGCGACACCGTGTTGGTGGACTCCAGTGACCAGGTCGCCCCCTGCACCAGCCCCGCTGAGAAGCTGGCCCGCAACCAGCGCAGCCGGGTGGTCTGCGCTCCCGACCCCGCGATGGACAGGGTGTGCAGCAACCGGCCCACGAGGGACCCGGCGGGACGCGAGCGGAAGACGGCCCCACCGTCGCTGACCAGGACCGCCGCGTGGTCGGACCAGACCGGCTCGACCCCCAGGTTGTCGTAGATGCCCCCGTCGGCCAGCTGGATCCTCGAGAGCAGACCATCGCTGACCTCCGGTGCCTCGCTGGGGTCAGGAACCCCTCCCTGGAGGGCAAGGGTGCGACCGTCCAGCTCCATCGGTGGGAAGAACGGTGGGTAGGCGCAGGACGCGGCCACCGCATCGGCGATCCGCGGCCCGGGAGGCGGCGCGGCATGCCCCAGCCGGTAGTCACCGATCCGGCCGCGCGGGGTCACCGAGCGGGAGTCCGCGAAGACCCAGCTCACGCCATAGCCGATCTCGGTCGCTGACGTGAGGATCACGGGGCCGGAGCGGTCGGTGTAGCGCAGGTCGCTCCCCCACCAGGGCACCAGCTCGGTCAGCTGCTGGGCCAGGCTCTCGACGCTGGCGTCCGGACGAGTCCACCCGCTCGGGCGAAGTCGGGAGAGCAGCGCCGGGGTGCGCACGTTGCGACCGGTCAGCCTCCGCAGCGGCTCGGCCACGCACTCCTCAAAACCTCCCACCTGGGCCGGCTCGCCCTGTGGGTCCGGCCAGGTCAGGCGGGGGTCGGCCAGCAGGTTGGCCACGATGGCCCCGCCCGAGACCGCGCTGATCGTGCGCAGCCGACCGAGTATGCCGAGCTCGTTCAGTCTGCGCTTGGCCCCCAGGTGGAACAGGGCGGCGCGGAAGCCGCCGCCGGACAAGCACAGGGCCGACCCGCTGCGCGGCCCCGGCGCCGACGGGCCGTGATGCGCGGTAGCCCGCGCGGCGTCCATCTGGGCCGACTGCGGATCCCCCGGTGTCACCGGGCCGTGGGGCTGGTGCTGCAGCACCCCCTCAGGGAAGCGGGGCCGCGTGACCAGAGGGTGAACAGCATGCCGACCCGCAGGTGACCAACAGGCGAGGGTGCAGCGACCGCACTGGTCAGGCGCAGGCGACAACCGGCCGGACGGTGCGGTCCTGGGTCACGCGAGCGCCGCGACCACCGGCCGTGCGGTGGTGCGGTGGTGCGGTCCTCGGTCACCCCAGCGCGTCGATGACCAGGTCGACGTCGTCGTCGGTGTTCCAGACGTGGAAGGAGAGCCGGACGCGGCCCGCTCGACTGGCGCAGCGCACTCCGGCGGCCTCCAGTTGCGCGATCCGTGAGCCGTCACCGTCCTCCAGAGTGACCACGGGTCGGGCACACGTCTCCAGGCCCAGTCGCTCACGCAGGGCATTGGCCAGGCGCACGTCGTGCTCGCGCACCTGGACAAGGTCCAGCTGCGCGAAGGTCTCTGCGGCCGCTGCGGCGCCGACCCAGCACAGCCAGGCCGGCGAGACGTCGAAGCGTCGCGCGTCCCGGGCCAGCGACATCTGCGGTCCGTAGACGGACTCCCAGACCGACTGTCCGGCATACCAACCGGCATTGTTGGGCACGAGACGATCAGCAGCCTCCGGACGCACGGTGAGATAGGCAGTCCCCCGCGGCTGACACAGCCACTTGTAGGCCGAGCACACCGTGATGTCGAACAGCCCCGCGTCCACCGGCATCCATCCCGCCGCCTGCGTCACGTCACAGAGGGTCAGCGCCCCGTGCCGGGCGGCCGCCTCGCAGACTGCGGTCACGTCCGCGAGGTCACCCGTGCTGCTCTGGGCCAGGCTGAAGGCGACGAGATGAGTGCGCGGGGTGATCTCCTGCGCCAGCTCCTGCAAGGGCACGTGGCGGACGGTGACGCCGCGCTGTGCCTGCACCTCGAAGGGGAAGGTCAACGAGGTGAAGTCGCCTGAAGGGCAAAGGATCTCAACCCCATCGGGCAGCGAGGTGGCGACGGTGCCGACGAGGACCGACGTGTGTGAGCCGATGGCAACGGTGGCGGCGGGGACGCCCATCAGCTCGGCATAGCGCCTCCGCGCCTGCTCTGCCAGATCTCCGTAGCGCGTGGGGCAGGCCTGGCCGCTCTGCCACTCGAGGAGAGCCTCCTGCATCACGTCGATGACGATGCGCGGAGGCAGCCCGAGGGTCGAGGCATTGAGATATCCAGGCACCGGCGCCCACAACTCACGAGCCAGGCTGGCGACAGCGGAAGGTTCCGTCACGGCAGTCATGGTCCAACCGTGACGGAACCACAGCGATTACACAACCCCACAGTTATTAGGATTTGCATAATTACGTGTTATATCTGCGCCTCTGAGCCAGCGAGCCTCTGCGCGGCACCGCTGCGCAAGCGCCGCCTCACGTCACTGGCCAAAGAAGCTCGCGCTGCTCGTCTTCTCCGTGCCGCCGGTCACGACGCCCTCGGACGGCTGGATCAGCACGTGCCCCTGTCCCCCAAAGGCCATCTGCAGCATCTCGCCGGTGCCGCCACGGATCATGGACTTCAGACCGCCGGTGTCCACCTTGAGGTCCATGGTGACCCCTGAGGTCCACAGCACGACAGCCTGGGCGTCGCCGAAGGTTGGCGCGCTGCCCACGTCGAGGGCGACTGGCTCGCCGTGCGTCGTGACGGCGACGTAGCCGGTCCCGCGCAGCGTGACGTTGTAGAGCCCGCCGGTCATCATGCCTCCGCGGGCCTGGATGCGGTGGATGTCCCAGTCGATGGACGCAGAGAACGCCAGGACGCTGTTGCCATTGACCGAGATCGAGTCGTTCTCCAGATAGATCACCTGGATGTCAGCGGCGTCATGAGCCAGGAAGAGTTCGCCCTGGCCGGTGCACTCCATCAGGTCGACACCCTCACCGGTCATCGCGGACTTGAGCATCTTGTTGAGCCCGCCGGACCCCTTGTTCTTGAAGTTGACGCTGCCCTGGTAGGCCACCATCGACCCTGTCCGCGCAAGCACCGGGCCGTAGGCCATCGAGACCTTGAGCAGCTTCTTGTTCTGTTGGACGAACGGGTCGGTCGACTCGTTCTCGGCGTGCTGGCTGAACAGTTTTCCGTGAATCGTCATAGCGCTTGGCGCTCCCTCTCCCTGTGTGCCGGCCATCTCGCGACCCGCTCAAGATCTGTGCCCGCGAACGACGTGTCGTGGACATCCCGCCGGGCTATGCTCCCAGCCATGGGATTTCTGGACAAGGCCAAGGCCGCGGCGACTGATCTTGCCGCCAAGGCAGACTCCGCACTCAACCAGGCGTCGACCAACTGGACCAGCAGCGGGGACGCAGAGCGGCTCCTGCGCGACTACGGTCTCCTCACCTGGCGCGAGCAGCACGGTCAGCCGATCGACCCCGCAGAGCTCACCCGGTTGCGCGAGGCGTTGCAGCAGCAGGAGGTGGGCGGTCACCTGCAGAATCTGACACTGCACACGACTCCGCCGCCTCCGCCGGGCAGTTATCAGACGCCACCTCCGCCCGGTGGTCAGACGCCACCTCCGCCCGGTGGCCAGACGCCGCCTCCGCCCGGTGGTCAGGCATCGCCGATGGGTGGCCAGCAGGCACCGCCGATGGGTAGCCCCTCCACCCCGGGGCAGCCCGAGGCTCGTCCCTCGGCTCCCCCGCCGCCTCCGCCCTCGTCGGACTTCTGAACCTGGCATCAGCCATAAGTTCGCGTTATCCTTACCGGCATGCTTGATGTTGCGGGTTTGCGAGTGATGAGGGCGGTCGCTGCCGAGGGGAGCTTCACCGCGGCGGCGCGCTCGCTGGGTTACACCCAGCCTGCCGTGTCACAGATGGTGCGCAGGTTGGAGCAACGCGTGGGGACCGTGCTAGTCGAACGGAACGGTCGCGCGGTCCGGCTCACGGAGGCTGGTGAGGTCCTCGCCCGCCACTCCGTGTCCGTCCTGGCTGCGCTGGACAACGCCGAGTCCGAAGTCGCGGCCATCGCCGGGCTGGAGAGCGGACGGGTGCGGCTGATGGCCTTCCCCTCCTCCTCTGCCACGCTTGTCCCGACGGCTCTGGCCCGCGTGAAGACCGAGCACCCGGGCGTCACCGTCACCTTCTCCGAGGCCGAGCCCCCGGAGTCGCTGGCTGCCCTGCGAGAGGGCACCTGTGATCTCGCGGTGGCCTTCACCTGGGAGGGCACCGATGCCGGACGCGGCGAGGACGACCTGGAGGGTCTGGAGGTCATCGACCTGCTCAGCGACCCCGTCAGCGTCGCGCTGCCGGTGGACCATCCGCTGGCCGCCCACGACGTCATCCACATCAAGCAGCTTGCCGAGGAGCCCTGGATCGCCGGCTGCCCGCGTTGCCGAGGGCACCTGCTCGCGCTCAGCGATCTCGCAGGCTTTCGTCCCGACGTGAGTTTCGAGACCGAGGACTACGTCGCCGTGCTGGGCCTGGTCGCCGCGGGACTCGGCGTGGCGCTCGTGCCGCAGCTGATCCTGGCGTCCATCTCCCATCCCGGCGTCCGCACCATCCCCCTGAGCCCGGCATCAAGCCGCTCCGTGCAGGTCGTGACCACCCCGGATCTGCTGCGGGTGCCGGCGGTGCGCGCCACGGTCGACGCCCTGTGCGCCAGTGCCCGAGATCTCGACCTGACGCACCATTCCGTCAGCGTCGCCACCGGTGGTTAGGCTCACTACCGTGAGCATCACCAACCCGATGCCACCGCCCACCACGGTGGCGGAGGACGACTACCGACGGCTCCGCGACCTGGTCGCCGCCGGCGGGGTGACGGTCCTGACCGGCGCCGGGGTCTCCACCGCATCAGGCATCCCCGACTACCGCGGCCCGGACGGCAACCGACGTGTCCAGCCGATGCAGTACGCCGAGTTCCTCGCCTCCGCGGAGGCCCGCCGTCGCTACTGGGCGCGCAGCTATGTCGGCTGGGCGCACTTTCGGGCCGCCCGGCCCAATGATGCTCACCGCGCCATCGCTGCGCTGCAGCACGGCGGCCAGGTCGAGAGCCTCATCACCCAGAACGTGGACGGTCTGCACCAGGAGGCCGGATCACGCGAGGTCATCGAACTGCACGGCAACCTCAACGTCATCGTCTGCCTGCGGTGCGAGGAACGCTTTGACCGCGCCGAGGTGCACCGGTGGATCGCCGACGCCAACCCGGGATTCACCGCGCAGAGCGACGAGATCCGTCCCGACGGCGACATCGTGCTGGCCGCGCAGGACTTCACCGAGTTCCGTCTGGTCCGCTGCGTCACCTGCGGCTCCGACCTGCTCAAGCCGGACGTCGTCTTCTTCGGAGGCTCGGTCGCCAAACCCCTGGTCGAGCAGGCCTATGCGGCAGTCGAGGCCGGGGACGGCCTGTTGGTCCTGGGCTCGTCGCTGCAGGTGATGAGCGGACTCCGGTTCGTCAAGCGCGCCCACGCCCTCGGGATCCCGGTCGCCGTCGTGACCCGGTGGGCCACCCGGGGCGACGAGTGGGCGACCCTGCGCATCGACGCCCTGCTCGATGACGTGCTGCCACGGCTGGTGGCGGACTGCACCCAGGACGCTCAGGGCTAGGTGGAAGCCACGGGGCACCACCCCGGCCCGCTAGCGCCGTCACGCCAGATCCCTCACTGCGGGTTCACGGCATCTTCACGACCTCCCTGGCGCTGCACCACGCCGAGCCGCTGTCCGTCGTGGACCACGGCAAAGGTGCCGTCCCGATCCGTGCGCAGCACGACGGTGCCGGTCTCGGCGAGCAGCGACAGCACCGTCCGGCTCGGGTGCCCGAAGGTGTTGTCCTCCCCCACCCCGATCAGCGCCACAGTGGCACCGACCCCGGTGACCAGCGCCTCGTCCTGCGCAGCGCTGCCGTGGTGGGCTACCTTCAGCACGTCGAAGCGCTGCCCCTCCAGGGCACGCCGCACACCTCGGGCCGCGCCCGGCTCGATGTCACCGGTGAACAGCAGGCGGAGGCCGTTCCCCATCGTCGAGGCGGTGAAGTCGAGCACCACGCTGCCGTCGTTCGCACCGAGCGATTCGCCAGCAGCCCGCTCTGCAGGAGGCCACACCACCGTCGCGCTCACCTGACCCACGTCGCCCCAGAGGAGGTGGTCGCCAGCGGTGACGGCATACGTCGGGATGTTGTTGGCGGCGAGCGCGGACAGGACCTGGTCAGCCTCCCCGGGCGGGTCGCGGACGGGCGTGACATAGGCGGCCGCCACGGGGATCCGCCCGACCACCGCGTCCAGACCTCCGACGTGGTCGGCGTGGAAGTGACTGAGGACGAGGCCGTCGAGGCGGCGGACGCCGAGCAGGTCCAGGCAGGCAGCGAGGAGCTGCGGGTCGGGTCCGGTGTCGACCAGCAGTGCGCTGTCCGGCCCGGTCGCCACCACGAAGGCGTCGCCCTGGCCGACGTCGCACCCGGCGACGACCCAACCCTGCGGTGGCCATCCGTGGCGCCCGGGGGTGGGCCACAGCAGCGCCAGGGTGAGCAGGAGCACTGACCACGCCGCCAGTGGGTGGCGGCCGGCCTGCCAGCGCAGCCACCGTCCCGCTGCCAGCACTGCGACGGTCAGCCCGGTCAACAGCCAGGCACCGCCGACACCCTCGACCCAGCCGATCGTGCCCATCGGCACGGTAGCGCCCCAGCGGGCCACCGCCCCGATCAGCCAGGCGGGCACCGCGCCGATCCATGCGACGAGCATCCCCAAGGGCACCCAGACAGTGCTGGTGAGGGCGGCGCCGATCCCCAGGACCGTCGTCGGTGCCACGAACGGGGCCGCGAGCAGGTTGGTCAGGACCGCGATGGTGCTGACATTGCCCTGAAGCAGCACGATGACCGGGGCACAGACCACCTGGGCAGCCAGGGGTATGGCGATCGCGTCCCCCAGCAGGGACAGTCGCCTCGGCAGGTGGCGGGCGATGGCGTCGCCCCAGGGTCGGGCGAAGACCACCAGGCCGAGGGTCGCGAGGGTGGACAGTGCGAAGCCGTAGGAGCGGGCGAGCCAGGGGTCCCAGCAGAGCAGGGCCAGGACCGCGGTCGCCAGGGCCGGCAGGCTCACCGAGCGTCGTGAGGAGCTCAACCCGATCAGGCCGACCACACCCATCGCTCCGGCGCGCAGCACGCTCGGCTCGGGCCGGCAGAGCAGGACGAAACCGACCAGGCAGGCCAGGGCCACGACCGGGCGCCACCGCCGGGGCACTCCGAGCCAGCCGCACAACAGGATCGCAGCGCCGAGGACGATCGCCACGTTGGAGCCGCTGACCGCACTCAGGTGTGTCATGCCCGTGGCGAGCATGGCGTCAGTCAGGTCACTCGGGGTGAGTGACGTGTCACCGATGACGAGGCCAGGGATCAGGGCGCGGGCGTCGACCGGGAGGGGGCCGACGGCCAGCCGAAGGCGCTCGCGCACGCGCTCGACGCCGGTGAGGACCGGGCTGGTGTCGCCGTGCAGGGTCGGCGGATCCAGCGGAGTGAGGACTGCGACGACCGAGTCGCCCGGGTCGGGCGGAGCGAGCCGGGCCAGGGTCGTCACGGTGCCGCGCCACGGGACGTCCTGCCAGGTCGGGTCGGCAAAGACCACCACCGGGGTGCGGACAGCGCTGCGCATGCCCCGTGCCTCGACGCTGCGCAGGCCGAGCTCCAGGACGACCAGGTCGGGTCGTTCGTCCCCGCGGTCCAGCAACCGCGGCTCGGTGAGCACGGTGCCGGTGATGGTCACCACGGCCCGCTCCTGCGCCAGCTCCGGGACCGGTCCGGCCTCGTCGGTGGCCCGGTGCGCCGCACCCGAGAGCAGCACGAGCGAGGTCGCGACCAGGCTCAGGGCTGCGAGACCCCCCAGGGGCAACTGGCGCGGACGCGACGTCGCCCTGTCTATTCGCGCCCTGCGAGTCCACGGCATACCCACCCGTGTCGTGCTGCCCACTCGCGTTCGTCCGCCCACGCGGGTCAGCCCGATCATCGCGATCGCGGCGGCAAGTGTGGCGAGGCCGAGCGTCAACTGGGCACGGGCACTCTGCACGACCATGGCCACCATCACGGCCCAGGCCACGAGGGCGGGCACCAGCAGCCGCAGATCCAGCCGGGGAGTGTCACCCACCGGGGCCGCGGCGTTCACAGCGTCACGTGCGGACGCAGTTTCTCCAGGGTTGCCTCCCCGATGCCACTGACCTCCAGCAGTTCGTCGGGGGTGCTGAATCGTCCGTGCTCCGTGCGCCACTGGATGATCGCTGTGGCCGTCACGGGACCGACCCCGGGCAGCTCCTCCAGGAGGGCCTGGTCGGCGGTGTTGATGTCGATCTGCTGGTCTGCGCCTGCACCCGGCGCCGGGGCAGAACCACCGCCCGCATGGTCACCCGGGGCAGCACCGCTGGAGTCGATGACCTCGGGCACATCCTCTCCCGGGCGGGGCACCCAGATGCGTTCCCCGTCGGCCACCGTGCGCGCGAGGTTGAGCCGGCTGGTGTCGGCATCGGGGGCCAGCCCGCCGGCTGCGGCGAGCGCGTCGTGGACGCGGGCACCGGGCTCGAGACGCACGACACCGGGGCTGCGCACCTCTCCAGCGACATGGACGAGCAGTTCGGACGCCGTCGGAGCGCCGGCCACCTCTCCGACGGCCTGGCCTGTCGGCATACCCTCCTCGGAGGCACCCGTGGTCCCTGCTGATCCTGCGGTCGCGGCCGCCGCGTCACCCTGCCTAGGAGATGCCGGAGCCTGGGCGGCCAGCGGTGCCAGCGGCTGTGGGGTGCTTCCCCGCTCGGCCTGCCACCAGCGCAGACCGAAGATGCCCGCGGCGGCGAGCGCCACGACCAGCAGTGCCAGGACCGCGAGTGGCCGGACACCGAGGGTCACCGACCGCAGCGAGCGGGGCACCGTCAGGACGGGCGGCCGCGCACCGTCGGTGCGGTGTCGACCGGGATCCGGTGGCAGCCACTCACCGCCGGTGACCTGCTCACTGCTGTCTGCGGTGTCGCTCGGCTCCGCGGACCACTGGCGATCATCGTCCTCCTCCAGCCAGCCCTCGAGGAGAACCTCGCCTGGTGGGCCGGCTCGTGGTCGGCTCGGCAGATCGTCCTCGGACCGGTTGTGGTCGTCTCCCCGACGCTCACGCGTGGCACGCTCGAGGAGCTCCGCCAGCCGATCCTGCTCTCCCATGTCCGTGACGCTAGGCAGCAGTCCGGGTCGCCCGACCCGCTGTGGCAGTTCCTGTGGACAGGCGCGGTGGAGGTCGCCGACTGTGGACAGCGTCCGGAGGGCACGACCGAGCGCTCAGTCCCCCCGAGGGGACAACACGCGACGTCAGGCCACCCGGAGAGAACACCACGGTTCGCTGGGGCGAGGTCAGGCGCCCGGTGTTAGGCGCGGGGGGCGACGGTGACGGCGAGCGTGCCCGGGCCGGTGTGCACCCCAGCGACGGCGCCGAGCTCCACCAGGTCCCAGCGACCCCCGGTCGGCAACATGTTCCGGAGGTTGTCCAGGAGCTTCTCGGCCTCGTCCGGCCAGGCCAGATGATGGACGGCCACGTCCACCACCGTCCCCGTGCTTTCCGCCGCGATAAAGGCCTCGACGCACCGGGACTGCAGCTGGATCAGCGCCTTGGCGCGGGTGCGCACCCGCTCGGCCAGCTGCACCTCCCCGTCGGCCAGGGTCAGCAGCGGCTTGATCGCCAGGGCTGAGCCGAGGATGGCCTGGGCCGTGCCGACCCGGCCCCCGCGCCGCAGGTGCTCCAGGGTGTCGACATAGAAATAGGTCGAGGCCGCCGCGGACCTGGCCCGAGCGATCTCGGCGCACTCGCTCAGGCTCGCCCCGGCATACGCAGCATCAGCGGCAGCAGCGGCGGCATAACCCATGCCCATGCCCAGGATCCGGGAGTCGACCACCTCGACGGTGACCTCGTCCCGCACCGCCTGGGCGGCCAGCTGCGCAGCCTCGACCGTGCCGGAGATCGCCCCGGAGATGAGCACCGCGACGATCGAGTCCGCCCCGGAGATCTGGGCCACCTCACGGAACCGCTCGACGAACTCACCGGGTGCGGGCCGGGAGGTGCCGACCTTCTCCTTGCCCGCCCGCAGCAGGTCGGCGACCTCCGAGACCGTGATGTCCACGCCCTCGGCATATGTCTGTCGGCCCACCTGGACGTGCAACGGGATCACGAAGACCCCGGCCTCGGTCGCCAGCTCAGGAGTCAGGCAGGCGGTCGAATCAGTCAGCACAGCGGTGGGCACGACAGCAGTCTCTCAGGTCACGGGCGGGTCGGGCTCACGACAGTGGTGTGGTCCGCTCAGGCGGGGACGATGTTGACCAGCTTGGGCGCGCGCACGATCACGGTGCGCAGCTCGCCGTCACCGATCAGCTCCTTGATCCGCTCGGAGCCCAGCGCCAGCTCGCGCAACTCGTCCTCGGAGATGTCGGGAGCCACCTCGATGCGGTCCCGGACCTTGCCCTTGATCTGCACGACGCAGGTCACGGTCTCCTCGACCAGCAGCGCCGGATCCGCCTCGGGGAACGGCTCATAGGCCAGCGACTCGGCGTGACCCAGCCGCGACCACAGCTCCTCGGCGATGTGCGGCGCGACCGGTGCCACCATCTGCACCAGCGGTTGGATCGCGGCGCGCGGCACCCGGTCCAGCTTGGTCAGATGGTTGTTGAACTCGATCATCTTGGCCACCGCAGTGTTGACGCGCAGGTGCTCGAAGTCGGTCTTGACCCCGTCGGCGGTGCGGGCCAGGAAGCGCGCGGTCGTCTCGTCCAGCTCGTCGTCGGAGACGGTCACCTCCCCGGTCTCCTCGTCGATGACGTTGCGCCACAGGCGTTGCAGGAAGCGCTGGCTCCCGACGACGGCACGGGTCTCCCAGGGGCGGTACTGCTCCAGCGGGCCCATCGACATCTCGTAGACCCGGAAGGTGTCGGAGCCGTACTGCGCGCGCATCTCGTCGGGGGTCACGACGTTCTTGAGGGACTTGCCCATCTTGCCGTGCTCCTTGGTCACGGGCTGGCCCTGCCAGGTGTATGTCGGGTCGCCGCTCTCCGCGATGGTCTCCTCGACCTCCGCGGCCGGGACCGGCTGGCCCCGGGGGTCGCGATAGACGTAGGCCTCGACCATGCCCTGGTTGATCAGCCGGCGGAACGGCTCCTCGCTGCTGATGTAGCCCAGGTCGAACAACGCCTTGTGCCAGAAGCGGGAGTAGAGCAGGTGCAGCACCGCGTGCTCGGCACCGCCGATGTAGAGGTCGACGCCACCGGGATCGCGCGCACCCTCAGGCGCACCGGCGACCGGCTGGTCACGCGGCCCGATCCAGTAGGCCTCGACCGCGGGGTCGACCGGCGCCTGCGTGTTCTCCGGGTCCTGGTAGCGCAACTGGTACCAGCACGACCCGGCCCAGTTGGGCATGGTGTTGGTGTCGCGGCGGTAGCGCTTGGGGCCATCCCCCAGGTCCAGCTCGACGTGCACCCACTCGGTCGCCCGCGCCAGCGGCGCCTCCGGCATCGAGTCGGCATCCTGCGGGTCGAAGGTGCGCGGGCTGTAGTCCGGCACGTCCGGCAGCGTCAGCGGCAGCTGGTCATCGGGCAGGGCGTGCGCGACACCGTCCTCGTCCCAGGCGATCGGGAAGGGCTCGCCCCAGTAGCGCTGCCGGCTGAACAGCCAGTCACGCAGCCGGTAGGTGATCGTCCCCTCGCCCAGACCCTTGCCGGCCAGCCAGTCGATGATGGTCGCCTTGGCCTCATCGACCGGCAGACCGTTCAGGTCGATCTCGTCGTTGGCCGAGTTGATCGCCGGCCCCTCCCCGGTGAACGCCTCGTCCTCCGGGTGCTCTGGGGTCGGCTGCACGGTGCGGATGATCGGCAGGTCGTAGGCCGTGGCAAAGGCCCAGTCGCGTTCGTCCTGTCCGGGGACGGCCATGATCGCGCCGGTGCCGTAGCCCATCAGCACATAGTCGGCGACCCAGACCTGGACGGCCTCGCCGGTGGCCGGGTTGATCGCGTGGGCGCCGGTGAAGACGCCGGTCTTGGCCAAGGCGTCGGCCTGCCGCTCCAGGTCGGACCTGGTCGAGGCGGCGCGCTGGTATGCCGCGACGTCATCCTTGTGGGACTGCGGGACGATGTGCTCCAGCAGCGGGTGCTCGGGGGCCAGCACCATGAAGGTGGCGCCGAAGATCGTGTCCGGGCGGGTGGTGAAGACCGTGATCGGCTCGTCGTGGCCCACGACCGGGAACGAGACGTTCGCGCCCTGGCTGCGCCCGATCCAGTTGCGCTGCTGGATCTTGATCTTCTCCGGCCAGTCCAGCCGGTCCAGGTCGTCGATCAGCCGGTCGGCATAGGCGGTGATCCGCATCTTCCACTGGCTCAGGTTGCGCTTGAAGACCGGGAAGTCGCCACGCTCGGAGCGGCCCTCGTTGGTGACCTCCTCGTTGGACAGCACCGTGCCCAGCCCGGGGCACCAGTTGACCGGTGCCGACGAGACGTAGGCCAACCGGTGCTGCGCCAGGACCTGCTCGCGCTCGGTCGGGGTCAGCTGGGCCCACGGCTGACCGGACGGGGTCTGTCGGTGGCCCCCGGCATACTGCTCGATCAAGGAGGTGATCGGGCGCGCGGCGCCCAGTTGGCCGTCGGCGCGGACGGCCGACTCGTCATACCAGCTGTTGAAGATCTGCAGGAAGATCCACTGGGTCCAGCGATAGAAGTCGGGGTCGATGGTCTCGATCGACCGGCGCTGCTCATGGCCCATGCCCAGGGCCCGCAGCTGGCGGCGATAGGTGACCATGTTGGCCTCGGTGGTGGTACGCGGGTGCTGTCCCGTCTGCACGGCATACTGCTCCGCCGGTAGGCCGAAGGCGTCGAAGCCCATGGTGTGCAGCACGTTCTTGCCGGTGGTGCGCTGATAGCGGCTGAAGACGTCGGTGGCGATGAAGCCCAGCGGGTGACCGACGTGCAGCCCCGCGCCCGAGGGGTAGGGGAACATGTCCATCACCATCACGTGGCCGCGCTGCAGACGCGGGTCGTCCGGCTCGGCCCAGGGACCAGCGGGGTTGGCGGAGTGGAACGTGCCCTCAGCCTCCCAGCGGTCCTGCCAGGCGTCCTCGATCTGGTTGGCCAACTGCGCGGTGTAACGGTGCGGCGTGGCCTTGTCCCCCGCCCCGGCGCTCCCGTGGCTGGTCTGCTCGCTCGTGCTGTCAGTCATCTCGTCCTCAGGTGTGGTGCGTGCTGCGTCGTCCTGCTGCGTCCTGACACAAAAAAGCCCCTCGCCCAGGAGGGGTCAGCCGCGCCGGCTCGTGTCGTGCTCAGCGCGGCTGCATAAGGAGGAGCGTGCAGCGCATGTTCACAGGTTACCGCAGGTCGCGTCAGCGACGGGTGCGCAGGCCCGCGCCGCCGGAGTCCAGCAGAGGGTGCACGCGCACGGATGCTTGACATCAGGGATGCCGCTCCCGTGCATCAGTGATGCTAGCGTCTAGGTATGAGGACGACGGTGCGACTCGACCCGGAGGTCGCCGCAGCCGCAGAGCGGCTACGGCGGGAACGTCACATCGGCCTCGGTGAGGCCGTCAACGAACTCGCCCGTGCCGGCCTCGAACGTGGGCAGAGGACAACGCGATTCCGGCAGCGAACGGCGAACGTCGGACTGAAGATCGATGTCACCAACGTCGCCGATGCCCTTGAGCAGCTCGACGCCTATGACGTGCAGACCGAACGATGATCGTCGACGCCAACGTCCTGCTATACGCCGTCGATGAGCAGTCCCACTTCCACGACACCTCGCGGGACTGGCTGGACGAAGCCATGAACGGCGTCGAACGGGTCGGGCTGCCGTGGGTGTCCTTGATGGCGTTCCAGCGGATCATCACCCACTCCCGCGCCACCGCGAACCCCCTCACTCCCGCAGAGGGATGGAGCTACATCACCGACTGGCTGGCCGCCGACCTGTCCTGGGTGCCGACACCCGGCACCCGCCACCGCGAGATCCTCGGCCGGCTCCTCGTCGACGGAGACCTTCGCGGCAACCTTGTCACCGACGCCCACCTGGCCGCACTCGCCATCGAGCACGGCACCAGCATCTGCTCGTTCGACAGCGACTTCGCCCGCTTCCCCGCGCTCAGTTGGATCAACCCCGACCAGCGGTGACACCGACGCGCTGCCGCGCTCGGGCCCGGTCGTAGGGCCCGAACTCCAGCTGTCGCCGGGCCCGCTTTGTCGGGTCAGACCCGGACGAGGTCGATCAGGCCACGTGTGGCGAGCACCTCAAAGTCATCGTCCTGAGTGACAACAGGCAACCTGTTGGCACGGGCAGTGGCTGCGATCCAGAGGTCGTTGACATTGAGGCGCTTGCCCGCTCGAGCGACCTCGACTCGCAAGAGTGCCCACTCCTGCCCGACGGCCGCGTCAACCGGGAGGGGCTCGCTCTCTTGTGCCAGCTGGAGGGTCCGCAGCCGCGTGGAGACGCTCACTGGATCGGAGGCTGCCAGGACCCCAGCCTGGAGTTCCGCCAGGGTGATGACGCTGACGCGCAACACATCCGGGAGCCTGGCCCGATCAAGCCGCCGGCCCACCTCGGCGGAGATCCAAACGCTGGTGTCCGCCAACCCTTCAGTCATCCGAGCGGACCAAGCTCGTCGGTCGAACCCGCGGAGATCCAGGCGATGTCGTCGGCGAGCGTGGGATCTGGCTGCTGACGGTCCAGGTGAGCCAGGAGTTCAGCCTTGGGCAGACCAGTGCGTCGCTGGTGTCGCGGCCGGGTGATGAGGGCCGCCGGCTCACCGTGGACAGTGACAGTGACCTCCACACCATCAGCCACCTGTTTGAGCACGGCGGCAGTGTGGTTCCGGAGATCGCGGGAAGCAATGGTCGTCACGTAGCGAAGTGTAGCACTCTCGCCACAGCCTTCCGCGTGACTTGAGATTTCGTGTGGGTGATGTTGGGCGAGGACAGCGCGGTCACTCAGCCCCGGTCGTAGGCCTCGAGGATCAGATCCGCAGCCGCGACCGCCGTCAGGTCGCCTGCGATGACGCGCTCACGGATCTCTGCACGCACCCGTTTGACCTCGGCGTCGCCCGCCAGCCGGGCGTCGAGCTCGGCGCGCACCAGGGCCAAGGTGAACTCCAGCTGCTGGGCTGCCCGCTTGTCCGCCAGACCGCGGTCGCCCAGGAACGCCCGGTGCCGCAGCACCCGCCGCCACACCGTCTCGATGCCGGTCCCCTCGACGGCCGAGCAGGTCAGCACCGGCGGCACCCACGACTGGGTCCCGGCATAAACCAGCCGGAACGTGCTCGCCAGGTCCTTGGCCGTGACCTCGGCCTCCCGCACCCGGTCCCCGTCGGCCTTGTTGACCGCGACGACGTCAGCGAGTTCGAGGATCCCCTTCTTGATGCCCTGCAGCTGGTCACCGGTGCGCGCGATGGTCAGGAACAGGAAGGTGTCGACCATGCCGGCGACCGTCACCTCCGACTGTCCAACCCCGACGGTCTCCACCAGCACCACGTCGAAGCTGGCCGCCTCCAGCACGGTGATCGACTGGGCCGTGGCGCGGGCCACGCCACCGAGGGTGCCCGCGCTCGGCGAGGGACGGATGTATGCCGAGGGGCTGGCTGACAGCTCCGCCATCCTGGTCTTGTCCCCCAGCACCGAACCTCCAGTGCGCACGCTGGAGGGATCGACAGCCAGCACCCCGACCCGGTGGCCCTGACCGATCAGCCAGGTGCCGAGCGCCTCGATGAAGGTGGACTTGCCGACGCCGGGCACCCCGGAGACCCCGACCCGCACCGCTCCCCCGGCGTGCGGGGTGAGCTCGGCCAGGAGCTCGCGGGCGGCGAGCCGGTGATCGGGCCGACTGGACTCCACGAGCGTGATGGCGCGGGCGACTGCCGTGCGGTCGCGGGCCAGCACGCCCTGGGCCAGGGCGGCGGGGTCAGGAGCCATCCGTGTCCGTGTCCGAGTCCTCGTGCCCGAGGGTCGCGCTGAGCCGCTCGAGCAGCGACAGCGCACTGTCGGCGATCACCGTGCCCGGCAGGAAGACGTCGGCGGCACCCATCTCCCGCAGTGTGGCCACGTCGTCGGGCGGGATCACGCCGCCGATGACGACCATGATGTCCTCCCGGCCCTGGTCGGCCAGCGCCTGGCGCAACGCGGGCAGCAGGGTCAGGTGACCGGCAGCCAGCGAGGAGACCCCGACCACGTGCACGTCGGCGTCGACCGCCTGCTGGGCCACCTCCTCCGGCGTGGAGAACAACGGGCCCACGTCGACGTCGAAGCCCATGTCGGCGAAGGCGGTGACGATGACCTTCTG
Organism: Ornithinimicrobium ciconiae; assembly: GCF_007197575.1. Classification (NCBI taxonomy): domain Bacteria; kingdom Bacillati; phylum Actinomycetota; class Actinomycetes; order Micrococcales; family Ornithinimicrobiaceae; genus Ornithinimicrobium; species Ornithinimicrobium ciconiae. The sequence continues at coordinate 1,427,306 of NZ_CP041616.1, read as the reverse complement.
GCCGCGGTCGTGCCCGTCCTGGCCCATCTTGGCCACCAGGATGCGCGGCCGGCGCCCCTCGGCGGCCTCGAACCGCTCGGTCGCAGCGACGACCTGCTCGACGTTGCCGGCTCCCCCGGCCTCCTGGCGATACACACCGGAGATCGTACGGATCACCGCCCGGTGCCGGCCATAGGCCTGCTCCAGCGCGAGCGAGATCTCCCCGACGGTCGCCTTGGCCCGGGCGGCGTCCACCGACAGGGCGAGCAGGTTGCCCTCCAGCGATCCGTCCTTGCCACCGCCGGCCTCGGCGCTGGCACGCAGCGCGTGCAGCGCGGAGTCCACCGCGGACTGGTCCCGCTCCGCACGCAACCTCTCCAGCTTGGCCAGCTGCGCGGCATACACCGCGTTGTTGTCCACCCTGAGCACCTCGAAGGGCTCCTCGTCGGTGACCTGATAGGTGTTGACGCCGATCACCGCCTGCTGTCCGGAGTCGATCCGCGCCTGGGTGCGCGCGGCCGCCTCCTCGATGCGCATCTTGGGCAGCCCCTCCTCGATCGCCCTGGTCATGCCGCCGGCGGCCTCGACCTCCTGGATGTGGCCCCAGGCGCGGGCGGCCAGGTCGTGGGTGAGCCTCTCGACGTAGTAGGAACCGCCCCACGGGTCGATGATCTCGGTCGTGCCGGTCTCCTGCTGGATGAGCAGCTGGGTGTTGCGGGCGATGCGCGCGGAGAAGTCGGTCGGCAGCGCGATCGCCTCGTCCAGGGCGTTGGTGTGCAGACTCTGGGTGTGCCCCTGGGTCGCGGCCATCGCCTCGATCGCGGTGCGCTGCACGTTGTTGTAGACGTCCTGCGCGGTAAGGCTCCACCCGGAGGTCTGGCTGTGGGTGCGCAGCGAGCGCGACTTGGGGTTGCTCGGGTTGAAGTCGGCGACCAGGCGCGACCACAGCGCCCGGGCCGCGCGCATCTTGGCGACCTCCATGAAGAAGTTCATCCCGATCGCCCAGAAGAAGGACAGCCGCGGCGCGAAGGCGTCGATGTCCAGGCCCGCGTCGAGCCCGGCGCGGATGTATTCGACCCCGTCGGCCAGCGTGTAGGCCAGCTCCAGGTCGTTCGTGGCCCCGGCCTCCTGGATGTGGTAGCCGGAGATCGAGATCGAGTTGTAGCGCGGCATCTTTGCGGCGGTGAAGGAGAAGATGTCGCTGATGATCCGCATCGACGGTGCCGGCGGATAGATGTAGGTGTTGCGGACCATGAACTCTTTGAGGATGTCGTTCTGGATGGTCCCGGACAGCTGCTCGGGGGCCACGCCCTGCTCCTCGGCGGCGACGATGTAGAGCGCGAGCACCGGCAGCACCGCGCCGTTCATCGTCATCGACACGGACATCTTGTCCAGCGGGATGCCGTCAAAGAGGGTGCGCGTGTCATAGATCGAGTCGATCGCGACCCCGGCCATGCCGACGTCGCCGCGCACCCGCGGGTGGTCGGAGTCGTAGCCGCGGTGGGTGGCCAGGTCGAAGGCGACCGACAGACCCTTCTGGCCCGCGGCCAGGTTGCGGCGATAGAAGGCGTTGGACTCCTCGGCGGTGGAGAAACCGGCGTACTGCCGGACGGTCCACGGCTGGGTGGCATACATCGCCGGGTAGGGGCCGCGCAGGTAGGGCGCGAGGCCGGGGTAGGTGTCGAGGGCGTCGAGGCCGGCCAGGTCGTCGGCGGTGTAGAGGGCCTTGATGTCGATGCCCTCGGGGGCCGCCCAGGGCTGGGTGTCGGTCACTGCCTGGGCGTATGCCGAGGGGTCGGGTGGCGTGGGGTGCTGGCTGCGCAGCGGGAAGGCGGCGAAGGACTTGGGGATGTTCACTTCTCGACCTCCGTGGTCGTGCCGGAGCTGGGTTCGACGCCCGGTGCGGCACCTGGCTCGACACCCAGGCGCTCGCGGGTGCGGTGCAGGAAGGCCAGGGCGTCCAGCCCCATGGCCGCGTGGTCGTCGACGGCCAGGCCTTCGACCGGCCTGCCGGCGAGGACGACGTGCTCGGCTCCGGCCTCACGGAGGGCGGTGACCAGGTCAGGTCCCCACTCGGCATACGCCTGGTCGGTCCCGGCCAGGGCGACCACGGCCTCGTGGCGGTAGGCGGCGAGCACGTCCTCGACCCCGGTGGTGGTGCCGACGGTGCGGGCGGTGATCCCGCCGGCGGTGAGCAGGTTGGCCAGGAAGGAGGCCCGTGCGGTGTGCTGGGCGACCGTGCCCATGGTGGCGACGAAGACCGGGGTGGGGGCGGGCTGGTCACGCAGAGCCTCGAAGTCGGCACCATTGCGCACCACGTCGCGGGGCACGGCATACGGCCGGCGGTGCGGCAGCGTCTCGGCGACCTGGGGGAACTCGCTGAGGCCGGTGATCGGGCGGGTGCGGCGGGCGACCTGCTCGCGGCGGCGCTGCACGACCTCGGTGATGGCGCGGTCCCACTTGCCGTCCTTGAGGTTGTGGATCAGGCCGCCGTCCTCCTCGACTCGGCCGAAGAGCTCCCAGGCGGCGACGGCGAGGTCCTCGGTGAGGCGCTCGACGGCGTGCGACCCGCCGGCCGGGTCGGTGACCTCGGCGATGTGCGCCTCGGCGGCGAGCAGGCTGGAGGTGTTGCGGGCGATGCGGCGGCTGAACGTCTCGGGCAGCCCGAGCGGCTCGTCGAAGGGCAGGACCGTGACGGCGCTGGCGCCGCCGACGCCGGCGGAGAAGGCGGCGACGGTGGTGCGCAGCATGTTGGTGTAGGGGTCGTAGCGGGTCATCATCGGCCGCGAGGTGACCGCGTGCTGCGACTGACCGCGGAGGTCGGGCTCGACGTGCGAGAGCTCGAGGACGCGGGCCCACAGCTGGCGGGCGGCGCGGAGCTTGGCGATGGTGGGGAACTGCTCCGCCGTTGCGGCATAACGGAACTCGATGAGTCCGGCGGCGGTGGCCGGGTCGTGGCCGGCCTGGGCGAGCAGTCGCAGGTATTCGGCGCCGGCGGCGATCGTGTAGGCCAGCTCCTGGACGTCGGAGCCGCCGCGGTCGTGCACGGCGGTGCCGTCGACCATGATCGCCCTGAGGCCCTCGCGCACGGCGAGGTCGGCGACGTCGCGGACGACCTCTCGCGACATCGGGCGCTTGTCGCGGTGGCCGATCGGGTTGGCGCCGAGGTTGGTGCCCGGTGCGGGCTGGACCCCTCGGTGGACCAGGTGGCGGACAAACTCGGACGCGGCGAGGACGGGACGCTCTGGGGCGTCGAGGATGACCGGTGCGAGGTCGAGCAGGACGGGCTCGAGGACCGTGTCGAGGTCCTCGAGGACGAGGCCGCCCTGACCGAGGACGAGCCAGACGGAGTTGACGCCATTCTCGAGGTCCTCGGTGATGTGCTGGGCGGTCAGCTCGGCGTCCGGGTCCTCGAAGCGGGCGCGGATGTCCCACGCGCCGAACGGGCGGGTCGCGGCGGCGCCGCGGGTGAACGGAGCCTGACCGGGCAGACCCGGGTCGGGCAGCTTGGCCGCCGTGTCCGGTGTGCCCAGTGGCAGGACGGGGATGCCGTCCAGGGTGGTGCGGGTCAGCGCGCTCCACGCGGCGGAGTCGGGGTCGTCACTGGTCAGGCGCCCGCTCTTGCGCAGCACCGCCGCGACAGCACCCTCCCACTGCTCCTGGGTCGCGGCGCCGTCCGGGGCGAGGGGGAGCTGGTCGGCGCTGGGTGGGGTCGACATGCTCCGATCGTAGTTCCCCCCCCCCAATTCTTGGGGAGGATCGGACCGCCTCTCACGCCTCTTTGGGGAGGTTCGGTACGCCCCTGCGCCTACTTGGGGCGTCGAGATGCAGCGAACTCTGCATAAACGCCCTTCGCATGTCGCATAACTGCCACTTACTCTTCGAGTAAGCAAGAGTTTGGTTTCGATGAACTCATGGGCGGATGTCGAGATGCGCTGAACGTTGCACGAGGGAGTGATGCTTCATCACGACGGCCCCATCCGCTGCCTGCCGCGACCTTGCCCACCGCCCTTATGGGCAAGATTTCAGCCGCGACGCCGCGCTCACACGAGCGAAACGTGGACCGTAAGCGGATCCGCTTGCGAAACGGAATGGACCAGAGCTTCGAGCGCCAGGCGGCCCCGAGTTGACAGTCATACGCGGCGGAAGGACGCACCGGGTGGGACCGGCCGGACGAGCGGCTCGCGACAGTAGCGTGAGACCACGCTCCATGCGGCAGATTGGGACGTTTGCGAGGTCTCCCAGTGTGTGCATAGTTATGCAGTCGGAGGTCCCAGTCGACGTAGCCTTCGACGGTTCGACTGAGCATCGGTTTGGCCAGCATGTCGCGCCGCGTCTGTCTGACGTTGGTGTCCGGAAGGGGATCCCCATGCGGGCCATCCGTCGGCGGCTGCTTGCCGGGTCAGGTACGCATTCCGCGTGGCACAGGCGGGACGTCGGTGATCGGCGTGGGCGGTGCCTGCGGCATGCAGCCGGCGACCTCACGTCTTTCACGGAAAACGACAAGATTGCGGTGCTGCGGGCGGGCCGCGGAGGCGACCAGTATGGCTTGGTAGCCGTCGCGGTGAAGCTGCTCGCCGATGACCTGGCACGCCGGCCACTGGCTGATGGTGGGAAGCGGCGGCGGTAGGCCGACCCTGCGAAGGCGGTCGTCATCATCGAGAAGTGCGACACGGTCGAGCTCGACCTGCCAACGCCAAAGATCTCGCGGCACGGCATGGGCGGGCGGCAGACCAGTTCCGGCCAAGGCTCGATACCACTCGGCCCATGCAGTGGCTTGCTCGTCGGCGAAGTACCAGGCCGCTATGACGCGGCCGTGCTGCCAGCGGCCATCTGGCGGGTCGGGCGGCTGGTAGAGCGGGTCGGCGTTGTGAGGGATGTGGCGTACGAAGACGCTGTGTAAGGAGTCTTCGTCGACGTCGAGGGTGGGCACTTACGCGACGGGCATTTCCTCGAGCGCCGCGACCAGCCTGGAAACGCTGCGGTAGTCCCCGTCGCGAATCGCGTCGACCGGACGCCGGTCATCGAGGCGGGCGATGGGCTTGACCAGCCAGACCGGGATGTAGGTGGAATCCATCACCTGGGCAAGCCGCTCGACCAGAGCGGTGAGTTGTAGGGCGCGGCTGGCATGCTCGCCTGCAGGCGCGCGAGTGCCGTTCCGCCAGCGACGCGCGCTGCTCGGGTCGCCCCCGGTCGCGTCGGCCAAGTGCGCGGCCGTCAGGTTGCCCAAGCGAGAGACCCGCGCGATCTCTTGGGCCAGCGAAGTCTGAGCCACCGTTGTCATGGGTCCCACGATAGCGCATGAGCACGCTGGAAGCACGCTATACGCTCGCATAACGCCGGTAGGTGACGGAACCGCGACCTTGCGTTCCGAGTCCCCGCAAGCGGATCCGCACCTGGGACTGGACGACGTGATGGACGCATGGAGCAGCGACCCGCTGTTCTACCCGGCGCGCTCGGGCGACCCGAGCAAGTGCCGACTGATCGGCTGCTACGAGGCGTCTTCGGGCCTTGCCACCTACCGAAGGGACCGTGATGAGCACTGACAACACCCCTCAGTCGATGACGCCCGAGCAGGAGTACGAGTTCTACGCCGACCCGCGTAACCAGGAGCCCCAAGGGCCCCCGCGCCGACGCAAACCTCCGTTGAGCACACCGGTGCCGGTGCGTTTCCGGCTGACCTGCTCGAGCAGGTCAAGCAGGCCGCAGAAGCTGATGACCGCTCGGTCTCGGCTTGGATCCGCCGCGCCGTCGAGCACGAACTCTCCCGCCCTGCCTGAGCATCTTCCCCTTGCTGCCTCACGCGGTCGGCGGCAGAAGCGCGTGCTGGGGCTTGGATGCTAACTCTGGGCATGGTGGTAGACACGTCACATGTCAGACGCCTCAACCATCGCGCTCCCAGTTCGGGACCGTGACGTTCGCGCCACGTTGCGCGTGCCGGCGCCCACCCCGAGCGGGGTGGTGCTCTTTGTTCATGGGAGTGGCGACGGCAGCGCGGACGGATTCGCTGACTACGCCGACAGACTCGCCGCCCTTCGTGTCGCATCCCTGGTCGTCGACAAAATTATGGACGGGTACGGACAGTTCCGACGGAACTACGACCAGCTCGCCTCGGACACGATAGATGCCCTGTCCTGGATCCGGCACCACTACGAAGTGCCAGTGGCGTTGCTGGGCTACAGCGAAGGCAGTTGGGTATCAATCCTGGCGGCGACCAGGCGCCCTGATCTGATTGACCGCCTCATCCTTTGCTCGGCGCCACTAGTGCCCCCGCGTCAGCAAACCGCTCACCACTGGTCAAACATCGCCAACTCCAACCCTTCACTGCTCCAGCGATGGCTCGCTCGTGTCCGTTACGGGCTGGGGTGGTCCATGCTCTCGGCCACCGACTATGGCCGCACCGACATAGTCACGTCTCTCGAGGACATCCGGTCGCCGGTGCGGTTAGTGCTGGGCCAAGACGACCCGACCATCGACGTGCCCGAAGCTGTGGCGGCATTCCACCGGCACCGACCGTACGACGAACCACCCTTGCTCGTTCCGCACGCGGCTCATTTCCTACCACCCAGCGGCGACTGGCTCGCACTGATCGCGAGCTTCATCGGTCAGAAGTAGCAACGGTCCGCCCGGGCGCGTCAAGGTCGCTGGCCCCATCACGAGCAGACACCACGCGCTGAACGCGGCATGTCCAGGCGGCCGCAGCCCGCGTCACTTGCGGCGGAAGGACGCACCCCGGAGCTATCAACCCGCCGCCGTGTTCTGTTGGAACCGTGAGCGCTCTGAGCGCTGCCTTCTTCATGCCCGTGCGCGATCCAGCCGGGGTGCAGGCGACGCTTCCCTCGCCTTGCACCCCGGCCACGGGTCACTACTTGACGCGCATCTGGATGCGCGTGCCCTCACCAATGAGCGTCGCGTAGTCGGTCAACTCGGGATCGGAGATCGATCCACCAATCCGAGCCCACTCGCGTCGGAGGACGGGCTTGATTTCAGAGACAGAACGTCCCCGGTAGCGGCGCGACAGGGAATCGAACATCTTCTGGTATTCAGAGGCGATGTCCGTGACGGCTCCCTGCGCCGCCTTCTTCAAGTCCCGCTCGAAGTTGCGGGACATCTCGAACTTGAAGCCCGAACCCATCGTCACACCCGCTGACTGATCGTCGTACTGGGGTGGCGCCGGGCCGTGGACTCCTTGACGAACCGCCCGGTGATGGACGACCGGTGGACGGTCCTCCTGTTGGACGTCCCGCGACCCATCCTCTCGGTCGAGGTTGTCCGAGGGCTTCGACGCGCAGTCGACGCTTTCACAAAGCGCCCGGTACGGGCACTCCTACTCGCGGAGCGTGCCATAGCAGCTCGCCTCCATTCTGGGCCGCAGCCCACTTGCGAGCACTACGCATGGAGCGACTAGAGTCGGAGTCCTAGTTCACCCAACTAGACGCCAGGCCCCGAGCGCTCCACCCCGAGCATTCGGGGCCTCGGTGCTCTGATAGCCAGTCTAGTCGCTACTAATGACAACCATGTAGTCCCGCTGTGGACGCAGGTCCACCCTCCGACACACGGGAGCGCGGTGGTAGCGGAGGTAAGACGCGGCTCGCCTGGGTCCCAGGGCGGCGAACGAGCGATGGCACGCTTACGCTCTGTGCATGAGGGGCGACGAGGAGCGAGTGATCCAGGCCTTCTGCGCCTTCTTGAGCTCGGGAGGATGGTCCGTGACGCGGGAGGTCTCGTTCGTCGACGTCGTCGCAGAGAAGGACGGTCGGCAGATCATCGCAGAGGCCAAGGGGCGAACTGCCGCGATGGGCTTGGACGTGGACACGATGTACGGCCAACTGCTGCGTCGGATGCCCGAGACGAGGCCGGACCCGGCTACCCGGTTCGCATTGGTGGTGCCGACAGAGGCGTCGGCGGCCGTCAGGCGCGTGCCTGGGTGGGTCCTGAATGAGCTCGCCATCGACATCTACCTTGTCGGGCCCGACGGAACCGTGACCGTTCCCGACTAGTGATCCAGCGGCGGCGATGTTGCGCGCCAGTACGGCCTGGTCGGGCGTTGGCGGGCCTAGAGCAGCGTCCGCTCGCGGCGAAATGATGCTGGTGAACGCAGGGTCCGGTGGGATGCAACATGCCATCACGGCGGTTCCTTCGTGATCGGTCCTTACGTAACGGGTCGGAGGCAGACCGCCGCCGTTATGCAAACGTGACATTGGGGATCTTTGCGGACAAGGCGTCGCCCAATACGATGGCTCACACACCATCGGTGGGAGGGGCATTTGCACCCTTATCTCCTACGCTAACGAATGGGGTCACGACGTGACTAAGCAGCGCCCCTCCATGGCCGTTTTGGCCGTGTCTATCCTTGCCCTCATCTTCACGATGTTCACCCAGATCGGGACGACTGATCAAGCGGTCGCTGGCCCGTGCGAGAATCTGAAATCCACAATCGACCTCGAGCATGCTGCTGAAATGGACGCAGCTGCGGGGACGACCGACGAGTATGGTCCTGTTGTCACCACTGATCTGGATGCCCTGGCTGCAGAAGCTCTTCCAGTGTACACAGGCGCCCTCTTCGATGACGACGACAATGCTGAAATGGATGACCTCACCGAGGCTGAGGCATCGTTGGACTGTTTCGCGGGCTTCACTTCTCGGAACTTCCGGAAGAACCTTATGAACTTGACAGGGAAAAGCACCGCGCAAGTTCAAGGCTTTGACGCACACCACGTGTTTCCTCAGAAATTCCAGGCAAGGTTTACTAAAGCGGGAATCAATATCCATCACCCCAAGTACGGTGCGTGGTGGAAATCGAGGCCGCATCAAGCGACAGCGTACGAATACAATAAGAAATGGGAGAACTTCTTCGCCAAGTACCCCAACCCCTCGAAAAGCCGCACCTTGACCTATGGACGGGCCTTGAATGCGAGCTACTCCCTACGTGGGTGGTTCTGACGTGTCCGCCCGCCCTAGACAGTGGTTTCTTTCCGTTTCTGGACTCTCGCAGTACGCAGACCGAATCGACGAGAAAACGTTCCGCATCGCCTATCCCCGCCGGCGAATTCCTGATTTGATTGAAGCGGGCGTGGGACCGAGACTGGCTTCACCGCGGCTCGTTGCCGCGCTTCGCGAGATAGGTGCGACCGGGTGGGACTCGCGACCCGTTGACCTGCATCGCGAGGGTGACCTCCTTCCAGGGTATGCCGAGCTCATCGTCCTTGGATCGTCCCCTCGCATCTCATATGCGTTCCATGACGACCACGTGCGTGAGGTCCGCAACAGTGCCGGCGTATGGTCCCCGGAACATGCCTGCATGGACCCAGCTGTTGACGGTTGGGATGGCTCAGATGTTTACCGTCCAGCCAACAGCGAGCATACGGTGGTCAGCGACCGAGTCGCCGAGGCTATTCTCCGGTCGAAGCTGCTCGTGGATTTGGACCAGGTGGGCCGTGGCCCCCTGCAATCTCTGCTCCTCGACATCGATCACCCGACCGCTGCTGCGGAGTGGCGCAAGCGTGCCGGGTTCCAGCCCGGTGAGCGCGAGGGCACCCCGATCTGTCCGCTACTCCTCCCCGATCAGGACTCCACCGGCTAACCGTCTAGCCTGAGTTTGTTCATGCCGTCGGTCGTCGCGAGTGGGCGTTCTGTTGACCGGCGGTGATGCTGTTCGGTGGGAGTGTTTTCACAGACTAACGGCGGGCGTTAGGGTCCGTGTGTGGCGTACATCAGGCCGTGCGAAAGGTATCAAGTTGGCAATCCCCTGAAACCGTAGAGACCTGATTTTTGTGGTTCCTGCTTCCCATGAGCGTGGGGGACCACGCTCATGGTTGACGGACCGCGCCCGGAGTGAGGGGAAGGGGGCGGTTGCTCCTGGTAGCCCATTCTGGGCGGTATGCAGCGGGCGTCGGTTCGTCCGCGCGGCACCGTCCCGCAGGACGAACCCCATACGGCAAACGTGCACTTGAGCGACAGGCACTCCGGCTGTGAAGGGCAGGTCACGTTCCTTTAGGCCCGTCCGGATAATCGCTCCGGGACAGGGACGTCATACGGCTCCCCTGCTGCCTGGCCGCGAGTGCTCGTCGCGACCGCAGACGTACGTCTCCACATGTCGTCGTCTCCCGTGCGCCAGTCCGCTACTTTGCACGGCAACGTCCATCGCAACGATCTGGGCCAAGTGTCGAGCCAGTGGGCGTGCAATCTTCGTCGCATCTCGACATGGGGAGGTTCCGTACCGCCTCTGCGACTGGAAGCGGCGCGTCGGAATGCTCACCCGTGTGTCGGCATACTCTCGCGGTCGACGTGGAAGGGCACCGCGTCGGTCACGGTTCCGGCATCGTCGCGGGAGATGCGCTCCCACCCCGTCGGGTCCGGCGGCAGCAGCCGTGCGACCGCGATCGAGACGTCGAGCTCGCTCACGCGATAGACGTCCGCGGGGATCGTGCCGCCGCTGGGCTGCTCCAGGACCGCTGTGTCGGTGCTGTCGCGGACCACCCAGACATAGATCTGCGGACCCGAGTCACCGTGGGACCAGCTGAGGGTCGAGCCCTCCCGGAACGCCACGTTCACGCCGCAGTCATAGACGGCGCGTTGCGGGTTGGCCAGGCACAGGCCCTGTCCGTCGACCACCATCTGCCAGTCGTGGCCGATGTCGAAGGTGCCGCTGACCTCGGTCACCCCGGCCGGCACCAGCGCCGGTCCGTCGTCCCCGGGCCAGGTGGCGACGGCGACGCCGCCCGCAGCCAGGACCGCGCTGGCCGCCACGGCACCTGCCCACTGGGAGCGGCGGCGCTGACGGCGGACAGCCCTGACGATCGGCTCGGCGGGCAGGGAGGGGGTCTGTGGGTCGAAGGCCAGCGCCTCGCGCAGGGCCTGCTCGGTCTGGGTGCTCATGATGTTCTCCCCTGGTGGGTCTCGATGAGGTCGGGCGAGCGGCGCAGCTTGGCCATCGCCCGCGAGGCGGTGCTCTTGACGGTGCCGATCCGGACGCCGAGCTGCTCGGCGGTCGCGGCCTCGGTGAGGTCCTGCTGATAGCGCAGGACGATGACGGCCCGCTCTCGCGGCGTCAGGTCGGCCAGTGCCGCCAGCAGCGCGTCCCGGTCGACCAGGCCGGTGGCATGGTCGGGCACCGCCTGGTCACGGTGGTCCGAGGGGTCGGCGACCGGTGTCTCACGCCACCTGGTCCGCCCGCCCGAGAGGTACTGGTTGAGCACCGCCCGCCGCGCATAGGCGAGCGGGTGCTCGATCTGGCGCTTCCGCCATACCTTGAAGACCTTTTCCAGCGCGGTCTGCACCAGGTCCTGAGCCTGGTGCAGGTCCCCGCACAGCATCCGGGCAAAGTGCACGAGCTGGGCCGACTGGGCCGCGACGAACACGGCGAAGTCGGCCTCACGCTGCTGGGAACTGCTCACACCCTCCTAGACCTCCGCGACGGCCGAAAGGTTCTGTCGCGTGCCGGACCGGCCTCGGCAGCGACCTACGAAACCCCTGCAAAAAGGCGTGACCGACCGACGAAACCACTCTCAAAATTGCTGGCGGAGCTTCTCACCCTTGGCGTGGGCCTGGTCGCGCAGCCCCACCGCGTATGCCGACAGGGCCTCCCGCAGGCGCCGCGCCTCGTCCCCGTCCCCGGCACCGAGCATCCGCACGGCCAGCAGCCCGGCGTTCTTGGCGCCGGCGATCGACACCGTCGCCACCGGGATGCCGCCGGGCATCTGCACGATCGACAGCAGCGAGTCCATGCCGTCCAGGTGCTTCAGCGGCACCGGCACCCCGATCACGGGCAGCACCGTCACCGACGCCAGCATGCCCGGCAGGTGCGCCGCGCCCCCGGCCCCGGCGATGATCACCCGCAGCCCACGCTCCTCCGCGGACCGGCCGTAGTCGATCATCTCCGCCGGCATCCGGTGCGCGGAGACGACGTCGGCCTCGAACCCGACGCCGAACTCCTCCAGCACCTGCGCCGCGGCCTCCATCACCGGCCAGTCGCTGTCGCTGCCCATGACCAGCCCGACGACGGGACGTGCGGTCTCACTCATCGATAACTCCCTGCAGGTAGTCGGCAGCGTGCCGGGCCCGTTCGCGCAGCGCCTCGAGGTCGCCGTCGCCGGTGACCGTGACGTGCCCGAGCTTGCGCCCGGGCCGCACGCCCTTGCCATAGAGATGGATTTTCAGCCCCGGGTCACGGGCCATCAGGTGCCGGTAGGTGGGATACAGGTCCGGGTGCTCCCCACCGAGCACGTTGGCCATCACGGTCCACTCCTGGCGCGCCGACGGGTCACCCAGCGGCAGGTCCAGCACCGCCCGCAGGTGCTGCTCGAACTGGCTGGTCACAGCCCCGTCGATGGTCCAGTGCCCGGAGTTGTGGGGGCGCATCGCCAGCTCGTTGACCAGGTATGCCGCACCACCGGTCTCCCCGTCGCGCACCTCGAACAGCTCGACGGCCATCACCCCTGTGACGCCGAGCTCGCCGGCGATCCGCAGGGCGGCCTCACCGATCCTGGTGGCCAGGTCGTCGTCCAGCCCCGGCGCAGGGGCGATCACCTCGGTGCAGATGCTGTTGGTCTGCACGGTCTCCACGACCGGCCAGGTCGCGGCCTGCCCGCTGGGGCTGCGCCCGACCATCACGGCCAGCTCACGGACGAAGTCGACGGCCTCCTCCAGCAGGACCCCCTCGCGCATCGGACCGTCCTGACCGACCAGCTCGAGCCAGTCGGTGACCTCCTCGGGTGAGGAGATCCGGCGCACCCCCTTGCCGTCATACCCGCCCCGGGGGGTCTTGGCGATAACCGGCCAGCCGATCTCCTCCCCGAAGGCGGCGACGTCGGCAGCGGTCTGGGCCGCGGTCCAGCGCGGGCAGGGGATGCCCAGCTCGGTGAGTCGGCGACGCATGACGATCTTGTCCTGGGCGTGCAGCAGCGCCTCCGGCCCGGGGTGCACCGGGACCCCGTCGTCAATCAGCGCGGAGATCACCTGCGGCGGCACGTGCTCGTGGTCGAAGGTGATCACGTCCACGTGGCGCGCGAAGGCGCGGACGACCTCCAGGTCGGTGTGGTCCCCGACCGGGGCGTGCGGGGTGACGAGGGCTGCGGACGCGGTCTCGGACTCGGCCAGGACCGACAGGGTGATCGACAGGTTGATCGCCGGCGGCTGCGACATGCGCGCCAACTGCCCCCCGCCAATGATCCCGACAACCGGGAAACCGCCTTCTGCGCGCCGTGGTCCAGGTGCCTGTGTCACGTCGGTCACCCTAAGGCACCGGCAGTATGCCGCTCCACGCCACCGTGGTGACCGACCCTTAGACCAGGGTCCCGGGCCGACCCCTCACATCTGGGTCCCGGGCCGACCCTCAGTCGGGCTCGCGTACCCGCGGATCCAGCAGGCTGAGTGCCAGCACGGCCAGCGCTCCCTCCGGGCACAGCCTGGGCGCCCGGATGTTGAGCACCTCGCGGTCCTCCTGCTCCACCTGCTTGACCCCCGCCTGGGTCCCGAGCACGGCCGCGACCGGCGTCGCCTCGTCGTCGTAGTGCAGGCGGGCGGCATCCCCCAGCCACAGCGAGTAGTGGAAGCCGTTCTCGCGCAGCTCGTCGCCCGCCTCGCCGCCGGGCTCGGAGGGCTCGACGCCTAGCTCCGCCTGGTCGATGAGGGAGCCGACCGTCACGGGTTCGGCGTCGTCGGCCTCACGCAGCCAGGCCGACGCGGGTGGCAGCACGGCACCACGCAGCTCGGCATCGAGGTGCCGGGCACACCGGCAGGCATCAGGAGAGGGTGCAGTCCACCCACGGGAAAAGGGCCACACGCGAGAAAGGTACCGCCTGGCGACCAACGCGCACCAGAGTCACGAGCGTCGGGTCACCCGAGTCACGAGCGATGGGGCGGGCAGAGTCACGAGCAGGCGGGTCACCCGAGTCACGAGCAGTCGGGCGGGCAGAGTCAAAAGCCGGCGAGTCAGCGCGGACCGGGGCTGACCGAGGAACCCAGCGACCCGGCATACACTCCCGTCGTGACCCACACCCGCCTGACGAGCGACACCGGGCTCATCGGGCGGATCCGGGGAGCCTATGAGGTGCTCGCCCGGGAGGTCGCCAAGTTCGGCACGATCGGACTGCTGGCGTTCATCCTGGACACCACGCTCTACAACTACTTTGTGTTCGGCCTGCCCGGCGGTGGCGACGGCCCGCTGCACGACATCCCGCTGCGCGCCAAGATCCTGGCGACCGCGATCGCGACGGTCTTCTCCTGGCTGGGCAACCGCTACTGGACCTTCCGACACCGGCGGACCGCAGCGGTGGCCAACGAGTTCCTGCTATTCGTGTGGTTCAACATCCTGGGGCTGGGCATCGCGGTCGCCTGCCTGGGCTTCTCGCGCTATGTCCTGGGCCTGGACAGCCAGCTCGCCGACAACATCAGCGCCAACGGCGTCGGCCTGGTCCTCGGCACGCTCTTCCGCTTCTGGGCCTACCGCACCTATGTCTTCAAGGGCGACGCGCTCTCCTAGACCATTTTTGGAGGGGTTTCGTCGGCGCTTCCCGCATTTTTGGAGGGGTTTCGTCGTCGTCGGTGCCTCCCGCATTTTCGGAGGGGTTTCGTCGGCCCCGCATCGGCTACTCCGAATTCACCCCCAGCGGCTCGGGCGCGCGCAGCCATGGGATCAGCCCGATCACACAGATCACCCCGGTGACCGCAAAAGCAACCCCGAACCCGACCGTGTCCGCCACCACCCCGACCAGGATCGGACCCACGATCGCGCCACCATCCTGCGACATCTGGAAGGTGGACAGCACCGTCCCGCCACTGCGCTCGTGCCCGACGACGTCAGCCACTGCCGCCTGCTGGGCCGGGTTGACCAGCCCCGCCCCGATGCCAGACGTCACCGACAGTGCAAACAGCACGGCCAGCCCGGTTTCGGTGGACAGGCCCGGACTCTGCGCCAGCCCGATCAGGCCGAACGAGACACCCATCACCGCCAACCCGGCGATGACCAGGGGACGTCGGCCCACCCGGTCCACCCACCGCCCGGAGAACTGCAGGGTCCCGGCCGTGCCCACCGCGCCGACGGCCAGCACCGCCCCGGCCACCCAGGGCTCATCGAGGACCGCGGCCGCCAGGAGCGGCAGCAGCGCCATCCGCACCCCGAAGTTCGTCCACCCGTTGGCCATCCCGGAGACCAGCACCGCGCGATAGACCGGCGATGTCAGGGCCTCCCGCAGCGTCAGAGCCGGCCGCGCGGCGGCACCAGGCTCGGGACGCAGCCGTGCCCCACCCAGCCCGATGCCCACGACGAGGGCGGCGAGGACCAGCGCCACGCCATACACGATGAAGGGTGCCCGCAGTCCGAACCCGGCGAGCGCACCACCCAGCAACGGACCGACCATGCCTCCGATGAGAAAGGCCGAGCCGTATGCCGACGAGACCCGACCGCGGGCGACCGGCGGTGCGAGGCGGACCAGCAGAGCCATCGCGGAGACGGTGAACATCGTCGATCCGATGCCGCCGAGCCCACGGAAGAGCAGCAGCTGGCCGTAGCTCTGCGCGAAGGCGGTCGCGAAGGAGGAGGCCGCGACCACGAGCAGCCCGGCGAGATAGACGGGTCGCTCGCCCAGCCGGGAGACGAGCAGGCCGCCGGCCGGCGCGAAGACGAGGCGGAAGAACGCGAAGGCCGAGACGATCACCGAGGCCGCGGCCACCCCGACATCAAAGGAGCGGGCGTATGCCGGGAGCACCGGCGAGACGATGCCAAACCCGATCGCGATGACGAAGGCGGCACCGACCAGGATCCAGATCTCGCGGGGGATCCTCGGTCGCACAGGCGCCGCAGTCGGGATGTCGCTCAGGGCGCACCCACCAGCTCGGCGAAACGGGCCAGGTCGATGTTGCCTCCCGAGAGGACCACGCCGACCCGCAGCCCGGCCGTGTCGGGCACCGCGCCGGACAGGACCGCGGCCAGGGCCAGCGCCCCGGTCGGCTCCACGACCTGCTTGAGCGTGGCAGCCAGCAGCTGCATGGACCCGACCAGCTCCTCGTCCGTCGCGGTGACGATGTCGGTGACGCCGTCGGCGATGATCGGGAAGGTCAGCTGCCCCAGGTGGGTGGTCTGGGCCCCGTCGGCCAGGGTGCGCGGGGTCTCGATAGTGACGATCCGTCCCTGGCGCAGCGACTGCTGGCCGTCGTCGCCGGCAGCCGGCTCGACGCCATACAGCCGGCAGTGCGGTGCCAGCGCCCCGGCCGACAGGATGCTGCCCGCCAGCAGGCCGCCCCCGCCCAGCGGGGTCACCAGCACGTCGAGCGGGCCGACGTCGGCCAGGAGCTCCCGGGCCGCGGTGCCCTGCCCGGCGATCACGTGCGGGTGGTCATAGGGCGGGATGACGGTCATGCCGCGCTCGGCCGCCAGCGAACTCGCGATCTCCTCACGGTCCTGGGTATAGCGGTCGTAGCGCACCACCTCGGCGCCGTAGCCCTGCGTCGCAGCGACCTTCAGAGCCGGGGCATCGTGCGGCATCACGATCACGGCGCGGGTCCCGGTCTCGCGCGCGGCCAGCGCGATGGCCTGGGCGTGGTTGCCCGAGGAGTAGGCCAGCACCCCGCCACGGCGCTGGTCCGCGTCGAAGGCGGACAGGGCGTTGAGCGCGCCCCGGAACTTGAAGGCCCCGACCCGCTGCAGGTGCTCGGCCTTGAGGTGGATCTCGCACCCGGCCCGCTCGTCCAGGCGCCGCGAGCGCAGCACAGGGGTCCGGTGCGCGCGTCCCTCGAGGAAGCCGGCGGCCTGCTCGACGTCGGCATAGGTGGGCAGGGTGACAGGTGGCACGCGCTCAGGCTAGGCCAGGAGGGCACTCGGTGTGCGCGCGGACGCCTTGCGGACACGTGGGCGGGTTGCGGGACTCGCGCGGACCAGCCCGTATGCCGGGTCGCCCCGCCGCCGGGAACCACCGGTGGCCTACCAAACCTCTCCAAAAAGGCGGGACACACCTACCAAACCCCTCCGAAAAGGCGGGATCCGCCGACGAAACCTCTCACAAAATGGTTTAGCGGACGGGGGCCATCGAGACGAAGAGGGCGAAGATCGCCGGCTCTGCCTGGGCGAGTTCGAGGCGACCGCCGAAGGACTCGGCCGTCTCCCGCGCCACGGCCAGACCGAGCCCGGTGCCGGTGCCGGTGGTGGCGCCCCGCTCAAAGATGGTGCGGGCAAAGTGTGGCGGGATGCCTGGACCGTCGTCGGTCACTTCGATGACCGCAGCGGGGCCGCTACGCCGGGCCTGCACGCGCACGTCCCCGGCACCGTGGGCCAGGGAGTTCTCGACCAGGGTGTTGAGGATCTGCGAGATGGCCGACGCGCTGGATCGCACGATCATGCCCCGCTCGATGGAGCAGCTGATCCGACGGTTCTCGCCGGCGAAGGCCGCCTCCCACTCCCTGGTCAGCTGGGTCAGCACCGTGTCCAGCGACACCGACCGACCGCCGTCGGCATGCCCCGCCCGGGTGCGGTGCAGCAGGTCGTCGACGACACCGGCCAGTCGCTCGGTCTGCCCGATGGCGATGTCAGCCTCGTGCCGCGCCAGCTCCAGGTCGGTGGACTCGCTGATCTCCTCCAGCCTCAGCAGCAGCGCCGCCAAGGGTGTCCGCAGCTGGTGTGAGGCATCCGCTGCGAAGGACCGCTCGGCGGTCAGCGCCCGCATCAGCGCGTGGTGGTTGCGATCCAGCACCCGGGAGAGGCTGTCGATCTCCTCCAGCCCGGAGGTCAGCGGGACCAGCTCCTCCGCTGTGAGCGGCTCCAGCGCGAATCCGCCCACGCCGTACTCCTCGGCACGCTGGGTCACCTGACGCATCGCCTGGGCCGCCCGGGCGGCGCGCCGCTCGGCCAGCCGGCGCACGGCATACCAGGTCAGGGCGAGGACAACCATGACCACCAGCAGGACGATGAACCCCAGGATCCACGCAGAGACCAGTGGTGAGTGATCCACCGCCCGCTCCCGCTGCAGCTTGAGCAGCAGGGCTGCGACCAGCCACGACAGGCCGAGGGAGAAGACCGCCGAGCCGATCCCGGCGACGACCGCGACCCACCGGAACTCCGCGCCCACCGCTCGGGCTAGCTCTCGGGCTCGTTCTCGAACCGGAAGCCGACGCCGCGCACCGTGACGATGTGCTTGGGATCGGCCGCGTCGTCACCGATCTTGCGCCGCAGCACGGAGACGTGCATGTCGAGGGTCTTGGTCGAGCCGTACCAGGCCGAGTCCCACACCTCGCGCATCAGGTCCTCACGGGAAACGACCCGCCCGCCCTCGCGCATCAGCACCCGCAGCAGGTCAAACTCCTTGGCGGTCAGCTGCAGCTCCTGGCCGCGGAAGAAGGCCCTGCGCGCCTTGGTGTCGATCGTGATCGGACGCTCCTCCTCGTCCTCGCGTCCCTCACCGCCACGGCGCAGCAGCGCGCGGACCCGGGCCAGCAGCTCGGCCAGCCGGAACGGCTTGGTGACGTAGTCGTCGGCACCCGCGTCGAGTCCGACGACCGTGTCCACCTCGTCGCCGCGGGCGGTGAGGATCAGCACCGGGCTGGTGAGTCCGTCACGACGCAGCTGGCGGCAGACGTCCAGACCGTCCACGTAGGGCAGTCCGAGGTCAAGGATCACCAGGTCGGGGGTCTCCTGGGCAGCGGCCTGCAGCGCCTTGCGGCCGTCGCCGCACACGTCAACCTCGTAGCCTTCGCGGCGCAGTGCCCGCGCCAGCGGCTCCGAGATCGTCTCGTCGTCCTCAGCAAGCAGCACCCTTGTCATGGGCTTGATGATACGTAGTCCTCTCTCGCTCGCCCCCGAGGTTCGCGAATTCGTGCTGTCCAGCGCGGCGCGTTCGCCGTCCCCACATGCTAGTGGCCCGGCCAGTTCGGCGGGCGCTTCTCAGCGAAGGCCGCCACCCCCTCGGCCCGGTCTGCGGAGAAGGCCGTGGCGCGCCAGCAGGCGTCCTCCACCTGCAGCCCGGTCTGCAGGTCGACGTCGGCGCCCAGTCGCATCGCGCGCTTGGCGCTGCGCACGCCCACCGGGCTGTGGCCGGCAACGACGGTGGCCAGCTCCAACGCGCGGTCGCGGGCCGTGCCTGGGGAGACCAGCTCATCGACAATCCCGAGCTCGAAGGCCTCCGCGGCGGGCAGCTTGGCGGCGGTGAAGATCGCCTTCGCCGCTCGGGACCAGCCGATACGGCGGGTGAGCAGCTGGGTGCCCCCACCGCCGGGGATAACGCCCACCGACACCTCGGGCAGACCCACCAGTGCACCCTCGCCGGCGACGATCACGTCACAGGACAGGGCGATCTCCAGACCCCCGCCGAGGGCAAATCCCTCGACGGCCGCAAAGGCGGGCACCGGCAGGTTGAGCACTCCGCCATAGGCCTGCTGGGTGAGCGGCCGCTGACGCATCAGGTCGGCGTCGGTGAAGGAGTTGCGCTCCTTGAGGTCGGCCCCGACGCAGAAGGCCCGGGGGTGCGTCGAGGTCACCACCACCGCCCGCACGCTCGGATCGGCCGCCAAGGCACTCGTGGCCGCAGTGATCTCCTCGGCGAAGGCGGTCGAGATCGCATTCATCGCCTCCGGCCGGTCCAACACCAGCTCGGCGACGTGACCGCCCTCCCCGTGCCGGGTGATCTGCAGCATCGTCGGGGCCCCGCGGGTCGTTGCGTCGCTCATGGGGCCAGGTTATCCACGGTGTGCGACAGCCGTCATCAGGCAGGTCGGACGTGCACGACGTCACCTGCGACATGGACGGTGCGGGCGCCGCCGCCCTCGACGACCAGCGCGCCGGACTGATCGACCGCCACAGCCCTGCCGGTGCGGGTCCCGCCCGCCGGCAGGTGCACGGCCACCTCCTGGCCGAGTGTCGAGCACCCTTGCCGGTATGCCGTCCGCACCCGTTCCGGATCCTCCTCCAGAACGCCCATCAGGTCGGCCAGGCGCTGGAGATAGTCAGCGACGAGTTGCTCGCGGGCACCCTCCGGGAGGGGTGCCCCGCCACCGCGGGAGAGTCGCCACGACGTCGCGGTGGCCACCGGCAGCTGGTCGCGCACCTGATCGATGTTGACGCCTGCCCCGACCACCACGACCGACCCGGCGGGCGTGTCGGGGATCGCCTGGGCGAGCACCCCACAGACCTTGTGCCACTCCCCCTCCTCCTGGACCAGCACGTCGTTGGGCCACTTGAGCACGGCGGGCACGGCATACCGGCTCTCCTGCAGTGCCTGCACGACGGAGAGGCCGGCGACCAGCGGGACCCACCCGATCAGGTCCGGACCCGGTGCGGGCAGGACAGCGCTGATCGCCACCGCAGTGTCCGGCGGGGCGGTCCAGGACCGGCCCCGCCGGCCCAGCCCACCACTCTGGTGGTCGGCGACGACCACACGTCCGGGGCGGGGGTCGCGAGCCGCCTCGAGGTTCGTCGAGTCGATGCTCGGGTGCCACTCGGAGGGCTCCCAGGGGATGCGGGCCATCGGGCCAGGGTAGTGACCTGCTCCGCTGCTGCCTCGTGCCCACTGCTCACCCCGCCGCCGCACACCCTCTGCCAGGAGCGGCTCTCCGCACAGTGGGTGTGTGACGAGGAGCGCTTCACCGACACAGCCTTCTTGGACCCGCGCCGTTGGGCCGCGGCGAGCACGGGATAAGTTGTCCCCCATGACCGCGGACTCTCAGGAAGCCACCGCACCCAACATCCACACGACGGCCGGCAAGCTCGCCGACTATCACGAGCGGGTCGAGGAGGCCGTGCACGCCGGCTCGGCACGAGCGGTGGAGAAGCAGCACGCCAAGGGCAAACAGACCGCCCGCGAGCGCATCGACATGTTGCTCGACGAGGGGTCCTTCACCGAGCTCGACGCCCTGGCCCGGCACCGCTCCACCGCCTTCGGTCAGGAGCAGAGCCGCCCCTACGGCGACGGTGTCGTCACCGGCTACGGCACGGTCGACGGACGCCCGGTGGCGGTCTTCGCCCAGGACTTCACGGTCTTCGGCGGCTCGCTCGGCGAGGTCTTCGGCGAGAAGATCGTCAAGGTGATGGACCTGGCGATGAAGGTGGGTTGTCCCGTCATCGGGATCAACGACTCCGGCGGGGCCCGCATCCAGGAGGGCGTGGTCGCCCTGGGTCTCTATGCCGAGATCTTCAAGCGCAATGTGCACGCCTCGGGTGTCATCCCGCAGATCTCCCTGGTGATGGGCCCGGCCGCAGGTGGCGCGGTCTACTCCCCCGCGATCACCGACTTCGTGGTCATGGTCGACCAGACCTCGCACATGTTCATCACCGGCCCCGACGTCATCAAGACCGTCACCGGTGAGGACGTCACCTTCGAGGAGCTCGGTGGGGCCCGCACCCACAACACGGTCTCCGGGGTGGCGCACTACATGGGCAGCGACGAGGCGGATGCCATTGACTACGTCAAGGAGCTGCTGTCGCACCTGCCCCAGAACAACCTGGAGGAGACCCCGGCCTTTGAGTCCGACGCCGAGCTGGAGGTCACCGAGGAGGACCTCGAGCTGGACACGCTGGTGCCGGACTCGGCCAACATGCCCTACGATATCCAGACGGTCATCCGGCACATGCTCGACGATGGTGAGTTCCTCGAGGTGCAGGCCCTGTTCGCACCGAACATCGTCTGCGGCTTCGGTCGGGTCGAGGGTCGCTCGGTCGGCATCGTGGCCAACCAACCAATGCAGTTCGCGGGAACCCTGGACATCAACGCCTCGGAGAAGGCCGCGAGGTTCGTGCGGACCTGTGACGCCTTCAACGTCCCGATCCTCACCTTCGTGGACGTGCCCGGGTTCCTGCCGGGCACCGACCAGGAGTTCGGCGGCATCATCCGGCGCGGCGCCAAACTGCTCTATGCGTATGCCGAGGCGACCGTCCCGCTCGTCACCGTGATCACTCGCAAGGCCTACGGCGGGGCCTATGACGTGATGGGGTCCAAGCACCTCGGAGCGGACATCAATCTGGCCTGGCCGACAGCGCAGATCGCCGTGATGGGCGCTCAGGGGGCGGCCAACATCCTCTATCGCAAGCAGCTGGCCCAGGCGGCCGAGGAGGGACGCGACGTCGACGCCGAGCGCGCCCGGCGCATCCAGGAGTATGAGGACACTCTGGCCAACCCCTACATCGCCGCCGAGCGGGGCTACATCGACGCGGTGATCGCCCCGTCCCAGACGCGCCTGGAGATCAGCAAGGCCCTGCGCACCCTGGCCACCAAGCGGGACACCCGGCCCCCGCGCAAGCACGGGAACATCCCACTGTGAGCGACCAGAGCGAGAGCCCGGACGGCATGAGCGCCACCGACACCGGTGCGGACACTGCCGCAGACACTGCCACCGGGGGCACCGACACCGCCACCGCCGACACAGATCACACATCTTCCACGCCGGTGCTCAAGGTCGTCTCGGGCAACCCCACTGCGGAAGAGGTCGCGGCCCTCACGGCCGTGCTGGCGGTCGTCGGCGGCGGTGACTCTGGCGAGGCGACAGCAACGCCGACTACGTCCCTGTGGGGGCGCTCGGCCCGGCTGCCCGCCCAACGTGTCACCCCCGGTCCGGGCGCCTGGCGCG
The DNA here is from genome assembly GCF_007197575.1 of Ornithinimicrobium ciconiae. Classification (NCBI taxonomy): domain Bacteria; kingdom Bacillati; phylum Actinomycetota; class Actinomycetes; order Micrococcales; family Ornithinimicrobiaceae; genus Ornithinimicrobium; species Ornithinimicrobium ciconiae. The sequence continues at coordinate 1,404,782 of NZ_CP041616.1, read as the reverse complement.
CGTCGGCCATGCCGCACTGAGGGCGCACCGCACCCGACTACCACCGCACCCCGACTGCCACCGCGCCGCCGAGCGCCGCGCACGCTCGAACGTTGCCCGCGACGTCTGTGCCCACAGCGTGCCATGGCTCCGACACCCAAGACCACCTGTCAGGAGGCCTTCCTGTCAACACCCTCTCCATGAGGACAATCACCGCTATTCAGCGTCTTCAACGGGAAAATAACCGTTGTTTCACCTGTTTGACAGGATCCGGTGGCAGACATCCGAGCCTACCTGAGGTACTGTCCGAAGCATGGTCGCGCACAGCAGTAATCCGTGGCGCGCCCGACACTGCAACCCAGACACCGAGGGGACCCCGCACCCGCTGCGGCGCGTGCCCCACGCATCGACGGAGGAATGACAATGGCGTCCCGCTTCCGGGTCACATACGCGACCCTGTCCGCTGACAACGAGGACCTGCACGCCTGGTACGAGGAGGGGCTGGAGACAGCCCGCGGTTGGCTGGGCCGGCATATCACCCCCTTCGTCAACGGGGAGGACCGTCCCGGCGGGGAGACCTTCGAGGTGCACAGCCCCGTCGACACGTCGGTGACCCTGTGCACCGTCGCGTCGGCGACCACGGACGACGTCACGGACGCGGTGGCTGCCGCCAAGGCCGGCCGCAGCAGCTGGGGCAACACCGACTGGCAGGAGCGGGTGCGCGTCCTGCGCGCCGCCGCCGAGATGATCAGCGACCGCTGCGCCGAGTTCGCCGCCGTGATGACCATGGAGGTCGGCAAGAACCGCCTTGAGGCGCTGGGCGACGTGGAGGAGGCAGCGGACCTGATCCGCTACTACTGCACCCAGATGGAGAAGAACAACGGCTTCGCCAAGGACATGGACAAGCTGCTCGACAAGGAGAGCACCCGCAGCGTCATGCGTCCCTACGGCGTGTGGGGCGTGATCGTGCCCTTCAACTACCCGATGGCGCTGGCCGCCGGTCCCGCGGGCGGGGCCCTCGTCGCTGGCAACACCGTCGTCCTCAAGCCTGCCCCGCAGGGCACCTTCTCCTCCGCCCTGTTCATGGACTGCCTGCGCGAGTCCGGCGTCCCGGCCGAGGCCTTCCACCTGCTCCCCGGTGGGGACGAGGTTGGCCAGGCCATCGTGTCCCACCCGGACGTCGACGGCATCACCTTCACCGGCTCCTACGCCGTCGGCATGTCGATCTACCGCGAGTTCGCCACGGCATACCCCAAGCCGGTCATCTGCGAGATGGGCGGCAAGAACCCCACCATCGTCACCGCCAAGGCAGACCTCGACCTCGCCGCCCAGGGCATCACCCGCTCAGCCTTCAGCTTCTCGGGCCAGAAGTGCTCGGCCAACTCCCGGGTCTACGTCGAGCGGGAGGTGTATGACGAGCTGCTGGCCAAGATTCTCGAGCGCGCCTCCTCGCTCGTCATGGACGACCCCACCAAGCGCGACACCTTCCTCGGTCCGGTGATCGAGGAGGAGTCTGTGCGACGCTACGAGAAGGCCGTCGCCCACGCCCGCGAGGCAGGCACCATCGTGCTCGGTGGCGAGGTCGTCGGTCAGACCCCCGACGGTGTCCAGGGCCACTACGTCTCCCCGACGATCGTCACCGACCTGCCGCTGGAGGACCGGCTCTTCCGCGACGAGCTGTTCCTGCCCTTCCTGGCCATCGCACCGGTGGACTCCCTGGAGCAGGGACTGGAGCTGGCCAACGACTCCGACCTGGGGCTGACGGCTGGCTTCTTCTCCACCGACGAGGCCGAGATCCAGCAGTTCTTCGACACCATCGAGGCCGGCGTGGTCTATGTGAACCGTCCCGCGGGGGCCACCACCGGCGCCTGGCCGGGCGTGCAGCCGTTCGGCGGCTGGAAGGGCTCGGGCACCTACGGCAATGCCGGCGGCGGGCTCTACTACGTCCAGCAGTTCATGCGCGAGCAGTCGCGCACCGTGGTCGCCTGACTCATACCCGACCACCGGTCCACGTGACGAGACAGATCACGCGACCACCCGACATACCAGAGCACCCGAGAGGACCCCTGACCAGATGAGCGCCACCATGACAGAGACCGACCAGCAGGGCATCGACCCGGCCCGGCCAGTCCCGGACATCCGCACCGCCCTGCCCGGCCCCGAGGGGCAGAAGGTGCTGGACCGTGACGGGGCCGTGACCAGCCCCTCGCTCCCCCGCGCCTATCCCCTGGTCCCCAAGCGGGCCAGCGGATCGACGATGGAGGACGTCGACGGCAACCTCTTCCTCGACCTCAACGCCGGCATCGCCGTGAACTCCACCGGGCACACCCACCCAGCGGTGGTCGCGGCCATCAAGGAGCAGGCCGACCAGCTGCTGCACTACTCAGCGAGCGACTTCTACCTGCCGATCTACTCCCAGATGTGCGCCGCGCTGGCCGAGACCCTGCCGATGGAGGGGCCGACGCGGGTCTTCCTCACCAACTCCGGCGCGGAGGCGGTCGAGGGTGCGATCAAGCTGGCCCGCTATGCGACGGGACGCCAGCACCTGATCAGCTTCTTCGGCGCCTTCCACGGCCGGACCTATGGCGCGGTCAGCCTGACGGCGTCAAAGTCGAAGTACCACAAGGGATTCGGCCCCCTGCTCTCCGGGGTGCACCACGTGCCCTTCGCCTTCGCGGAGATCGACGAGAACGGTCACCGCAGCCACGACGAGGAGGCCACCTTCGCCGAGCTGGACCGCCTCTTCGAGACCGAGGTGGACCCCAGTGAGGTCGCGGCGATCTTCCTGGAGCCGGTGCAGGGCGAGGGTGGCTACATCGTCCCGCCGGCCTCCTGGGTGCAGCGCCTGCGCGCGCTGTGCGACGAGCACGGCATCCTGCTGGTCGCCGACGAGGTGCAGTCCGGCATGGGCCGCACCGGCAGGATGTGGGCGATCGAGCTGGCCGACGTCCAGCCCGACATCCTGATCAGCGCCAAGGGTCTGGCCTCCGGCCTGCCGCTGGGCGCCTTCGCGGCCCGGGCCGAGCTGATGGAGAAGTGGGGCGCCGGTGCGCACGGCTCCACCTACGGCGGCAGCCCCATCCCCTGCGCGGCCGGGCTGGCCACGCTGCGCACCATCCAGGAGGAGGGCCTGCTGGCCAACGCCACCACCATCGGCGACCAGCTGCTCACCGGGCTGCGCGAGCTGCAGGCCAAGCACCCCGAGGTGATCACCGACGTGCGCGGTGTCGGTCTGATGATCGGCGTCGAGTTCCGTGACGCGGCCACAGCCGCCGAGGCCCAGAACCAGGCCTTCCAGCGCGGACTGCTGGTCCTGGACTGCGGTGTGCGGACCATCCGCATGTCCCCGCCGTTGGTGTTCACCGCGGAGGAGGCCACCACCGCCCTGCGCGTCCTGGGCGAGGCACTCGCCGCGCTCGAGGCCTGAGCGGGGGCCCCAGGTGGGCGGACACGTCTTCGCCCGCGGCCGCGACCTTCCGGTCGCGGTCCGCGGGCAGGGGTGCGAGATCGTCGACGCCGACGGGCGGACCTATCTCGACGGCTCCGGCGGGGCAATCGTGGTCGGCATCGGTCATGGTGTCGCCGAGATCGGCGCGGCGATCGCCGCGCAGTCCGCGGACCTCGCCTACGCCCACGGCAGTGCCTTCACCGGCACGGCCCTGGAGGAGTATGCCGACCGGCTGGCCGGCATACTCCCGGTGCCTGACGCGCGGGTCTATCCGGTGTCGGGTGGCAGCGAGGCGGTCGAGACGGCGCTGAAGATGGCGCGCGCCTATCACCTGGCCCGCGGCGAGGACCGGCACATCGTGATCGGCCGGTCCGGGTCCTACCACGGCAACACCCGAGGGGCTCTGGACGTGGGCTCCCGGGACGGGCTGCGGGCGCCCTACCTTCCCTGGCTAGGTCAGGCAGCGCACACCGGCACGCCCTACGAGTACCGCTGTGCCTCTCCCGTGCACCCGCAGGCGTGCGGGCAGTGGCACGCGACCCAGCTGGAGAGCCTGATCGAGCAGCTCGGGCCCCAGCGGGTGGCGGCCTTCATCGCCGAGCCGGTGTCCGGTGCCGCGCTCGGTGCGTGTGTCCCACCGCAGGACTACTGGCCGGCCGTGCAGGAGGTCTGCGCCCGGCATGGGGTGCTGGTCGTGGCCGATGAGGTCATGACCGGCTTCGGCCGGACCGGCACCTGGTTTGCCAGCGAGCACTTCGGGTTGGTGCCCGACCTTTTGGTGGCAGCCAAGGGGGCGGCCTCGGGCTACTGGCCGCTGGGGCTGGCGGTGGCCAGTGGCGCCGTGCACGACACGATTGGTGAGGCCTCACTGACCCACGGGTTCACCTACTCCCACCACCACGTCGGGGCGGCAGCCGGCCTGGCCGTGCTGGACTATCTGACCGAGCACGAGCTGGTGACGGCCTCGGCGGTGCGCGGCGATCAGCTGGGCGCTGCGCTGCAGGCGCGGCTGGGCGAGCACCCCCACGTGGGCGACATCCGCGGACTGGGGCTGCTGCGCGCTGTGGAGCTGGTCGTGAACCGCGACACCCGGACACCGTTCCCGCGCAGTGAGCGGGTCACCGAGCGTGTCCTCGCAGCCGGCAAGGCGGCCGGGGTTCTGATCTATCCGGGCACGGGCTGCGCTGACGGCACCGATGGCGACCTGCTCGTGCTCGGTCCGCCGCTGGTTATCACTTCGGAGCAGGTCGAGCGGCTGGCCGACCTGGTCGCCACGGCCGTCGGTGAGGTCCTGCCCGCCTGAGCCGGTCTCCACACAGCCTCGTGGGTCAACCAAGCGCCCTCGGACTCCTCTGCGACGCTGGCGCGATGAGCAAGTTGTTCTCCATGAGCGTCGCGAAGGTCTACCCCCTCTATGTCGCCAAGCTTGAGCGCAAGGGGCGCACCAGGGACGAGCTGGACGAGGTCATCGCCTGGCTCACCGGTTTCGACACCCATGAGTTGCAGGGTCACCTCGACGCTGAGACGACGTTCGAGGAGTTCTTCGCACAGGCCCGCCTCAACCCGCACGCCGAGCTGATCACCGGTGTCATCTGCGGCATTCGGGTCGAGGACATCGAGGATCCGTTGATGCAGCAGATCCGCTATCTCGACAAGCTGGTCGACGAGCTCGCCAAGGGAAAAGCCATGGAGAAGGTCCTGCGCGCCCTACACGCCTGATCTCCACACTCTTCCGCCTTCCACCCTCACGTCCTCCCCGTCCCCTTCCACCTTCCACCTTCCAGCCTCACGTCCCCTTCCACCTTCCAGCCTCACGTCCCCTTCCACCTCCGCCCCCACCCCCTCTACCTCCTCTCGTCCGCTTACCCCTTGTCCTGACCAGGGAAAACTCCTCTGCTTCGCACCACTGTCAGTGCTGGCACATATGTTCTATTCATGGATCAGCGGGAGCGGCACTGCAGCGGCGCGGAGGGCGCCCCAGAGGCCTCTGCGCCCAGCGCCGCGCTCACGGCAGACGGCCCGATGCGCTACCTGCCGGTGATCGGGACCGGCCCCCTCCCCGCGGCCGGCACAGCATCGTCCGGGCCACTGGTGCCTGACCCAGCACCAGGAGTGCCCGGATCCGAGACCGCGTCAGCCGTTGCACTGCTGGCCGCTGAGGCCGCGGCCACCACGTCGGGGCATGCCGTGCCGGAGTTTCTCGCCGGCGCGGCTGCAATGACCCAGATGTTGGCCGGGCAGTTCCCGATGGCCGTGCTGCCCGAGCAGGCGATCGGGGAGACCGTGGGGCTGGCACAGGCGATGGTCCAGGCAGCCCAGTCGTTGCTGGTCATGGCCACCAGCGAGGCGCTGACCCGGGGCCTGCCTGCCGCCACCGGCCACTCGGTCCCTGACTGGGTCGGCACGTGGGCCCCGCAGATCGATCGGTCCGAGGCTCTCTCCACCGCGCGCCTGGCCACGGCCCACAGCGAGCCGTCCCTCGAGGCACTCTCCCACAAGGTCACCGACGGCACGGCTCGTGTCGGTTTGGCCAACCAGGTGGTGCGCTTCGCCCAGGAGATGACCCCCATCGCCGATGAGCAGTCCCTGGCCGCGATGGTCACGTTGCTGACCGACAACATCGAGAGCCTCACCAGCGCCCAGATGACCCTGGCCATCCGCGAGGCCAAGCTCGCCCTCAAGAAGCCTGATGACGACGACAGCGACGAGGAAAAGCTGACCAACCGGCGGCTGTTGCGACGCGTCGGGACCGTCGCTGGGCTGGCCGAGTGGCAGTTGCTGCTTGATGAGGAGGCCGAGGGCATCCTGCAGGCCGCGCTGGATCCGTTGACCAAGCCCCGGCCCAGCGCCGACGAGTTCGGCCACCAGCAGCACGACCCCCGCACCGCCTCCCAACGCCGTGCCGACGCCCTGGTCGAGATCCTCGGCCGGTCCGCCGCAACCGACGACTCCGACCTGCCCACCAGTGGCGCTGCCAAGATTCAGGTCACCACCAATCTGGAGGCACTCAAGGGCCTGGTCCCCGGTGGCGGCATCGACGAGCACGGCCATCACCTGTCTCCCGGTGCCATTCGCCGCCTGGCCTGCGATGCCGACCTCTACCCCGTGGTCCTCGGCGGACCCTCGGAGCCGCTGGACGTCGGCCGGCTGAAGCGACTCTTCACGCCGGGACAGCGCAAAGCTGTCTACCTACGAGACCGGCACTGCAGTTTTCCAGGTTGCACCGTCCCACCCGCCTGGTGCCAGATTCACCACGTCCTGCACTGGGTCTTCGGAGGTCGCACCGACCTGCTCAACGCCGCTGCACTCTGCCAACGGCACCACACCATCGTGCACAAGTACGGCTTCACCGCCACTGTCACCGACACCGGTGTCACCTGGCACCTGCCCAGCACCTTCAGCAGCAACGGCCCACTCACGTCAGCCGGCTTCTCCTGACCACCGAGCACCGCACCCCACCAGATCCGGTGGGGTGCATCGTCATGCCACGACCCATGCATGAGGCGTTCATCGGGCCCACCGCCGGGCACGAGGCATTCATCAGGCCCACCGCCGGGGACGAGGCATTCATCAGGCCCACCGCCAGGCACGAGAGCACCGTGGGCCCCCGCCCTGCAGCGGGCACATGCTCAGGCCGGGCGACGCCCCGTGCGACGCTCGAAGGACTCCGCCAGCTGCGCGAGCTCCTCCCCCACCAACACCCGCGCGGCGATCACCTGCTCGACCAGTTCCAGGTCTCCGGTCAGCGCCCTGAACATCTGCGGCACGGTCAGCCCATGACCCGGCACGTCCATCACCGTGAGAGCGCGCCCGGCCCAGATCTCCCCCGGTTGCTCGACAGCACAGTAGGCGCCGGTCAGCCCACGGGCGGTGAACCGTTTGATCCACTGGCGCTCGCCGAGATGGCCGGCAAAGGTGCGACACGGAATCCGCGGTCCGGCGACCCGCAACACCGCCTCGGGCTCATCGGGATCACCCACCGCGAGGCGCGTCCCCACGGCCAGCCCGTCGACATCGAGGTCGACGGTGGTGACGTTCTCCCCGAAGATGCCCGAGCGCAGCGGCCGCCCCGTCTCGATCTCCCACCAGTCCAATTCCTCGCGGGCAAACAGATAGACCGCCTTGTTGTCCCCACCGTGGAACCGTTGGTCACCGATGTGGTCACCGACCACGCCGCTGCCGAGCCCACCCACCTTCGGCCCGGGCGCACGGACGGTCAGCGAGCTGACGGCATACTTGTCGATCCCTGTTGTCCCTCTCGGTGCGCTCGTGTGGTCGGTCGCCACCGCCTTGCCGATGTTGACGGACAGGACACGTGGTGCGCTCATGGGGGCAACGGTACGCGGCGAGGAATCAGGACGGGACGATGCCGTAGGCGTGCGTCGCGATGACCGAGAGCACCAGTCGCTGCTCGGCCACCATCGCCGCGCGGTACTCCTCCCAGTCGGGGTGTTCCCCCGCCAGGGTGCGGTAAAGGTCGACCAACGCATCACCGGCAGCGTCGTGCGGGTCGCTGGTGACCTCCCCGAGGCTGGCGTCACCATCGACGACGAGATACTCCCAGCGGCCACCGACGACCATCAGGGTGGCGCGCGGGTCACGGCGCAGGTTCTTGAACTTCGCCCGGGTGCCCGTGATCGAGATGCGGAAGGTCTGCGTCCCGGCGTCGAAGTGATAGCCCACCTGGGACAACTGCGGACGTCCGTCGCGTTTGAGGGTCGCCAGACTCGCCAGGTTGTGGTCTGTGAGGAACTGCAGGTGCGTGTCGGTGAGGGCCATGCCTCCAACGTACTGCCCGGTTGCGCGACGTCAGCGAAGCAGACGTGAGGTCCTGGGTGCGCACGCCAGCCCGCCACAGAAAGCGCATGGCTCCAGCGGCCGGCCTGAGATAACGTCCTCACCGTGACTGAGACCACGAACCGTCCCCAGACCGAGATCGACCGCATCGCCGAGGCGCACCTGCAGGACACGATCGCCCTGAGCCCGATGAGCGCCACCTACATGGGCGTGCCCGGACGCACCGACGAGATTGACGACCTGTCCATCGACGGGCTGGGGGCCCACCGTGATCTCAACGCTCGCACCCTGGACCTGCTGGCGGCGTCCACCCCGAGCGACGACGTCGACAAGGTGACCGTCGCAGCCATGCGTGAGCGCCTGTCGCTGGAGATCGAGGGCATCGACCGCATGGTGGCCGGGCAGGACCCGATGGAGCTCAACGTCATCGCCTGTCCCGTCCAGTCCGTGCGCGACATCTTCGACATCATGCCCAAGGAGAGCGCAGAGGACTGGGGCACCATCACCCGCCGCCTCCGGGCGGTCGGACCTGCTCTCCAGCAGTATGCCGGGGCACTCGCCTACTCCGCCGGTCACGGCGCGGTCTCCCCCCGCCGGCAGGTGGAGAAGGTGGCTGAGCAGTGCGCCGACCAGGCCGGTGATGCCTCCACCTACGGGGCCCTGCTCGCCGAGGCAGAGGCCGCCCCGGTGGATGTGCGCGAAGAGCTGGCGGCCGCGGTCGCCGAGGCCAAGGCGGCCTTCGGCACCCTGGAGAACTACCTGACCGAGGAGATCCTGCCCCAGGCCCCCGAGTCCGACGCGGCCGGTGTGGAGCGCTACCGGCTCGCGTCCCGCAGCTTCCTGGGGGCTGAGATCGACCTGGCCGAGACCTACGCCTGGGGTCTGGAGGAGGTGGCCCGGATCGACGCGATGATGCTGGAGACCGCGCAGGCCATCAAGGAGGGCTCCACGGTCAAGGAGGCGATCGCGGTCCTCGACGCCGACCCGACCTACATCCTCCAGGGCACCGACGCGCTGCGCGAGTGGATGCAGGAGAAGGCCGACGCGGTCGTGGCGGACCTGGCCGATCGCCACTTCGACATCCCCGAGCCGGTCCGCGCCATCGAGTGCATGATCGCCCCGAGCCAGACCGGCGGCGTCTACTACACCGGCCCGAGCGAGGACTTCTCCCGCCCCGGACGCATGTGGTGGTCGGTGCCCAAGGGGGTCACCGAGTTCACCACCTGGCGTGAGCTGACGACGGTCTACCACGAGGGCGTCCCGGGTCACCACCTGCAGATCGGGCAGACCGTCTATCGCGGTGAGCTCCTCAACCGGTGGCGCCGGATGGCTTCCTGGACCTCCGGGCACGGTGAGGGGTGGGCGCTGTATGCCGAGTGGCTGATGGCCGACCTGGGCTACATGGACGACCCGGGCAACCGGATGGGCTTGCTCGACGGTCAGGCCCTGCGGGCCACTCGCGTAGTGATTGACATCGGCGTGCACTGCGGTTTCGAGGCCCCCGAGGAGGTCGGCGGCGGCGAGTGGACCTATGACAAGGCGTGGGAGTTCCTCAACAACCACACCAACATGGACGAGGGGTCGGCCCGCTTCGAGCTGGACCGCTATCTCGGGTGGCCGGGTCAGGCACCCTCCTACAAGATCGGCGAGCGGCTGTGGCTGCAGCTGCGCGACCAGGTCCGAGAGAGCGAGGGCGAGACCTTCGACCTCAAGGCCTTCCATCGCCGTGCGCTCGACATCGGTGGCGTCGGCCTCGACACGCTGCGCCAGGCGGTGCTCGGCGAGCTCTGAGTGATGAGCCCCGACCCGACGGCCCTGACGACCGGCGCCTTCCGTGCCGCCACCGGCCTGTCCGTCAAGGCACTGCGCCTCTACGACTCCACGGGGCTACTGCCTCCAGCGGAGGTGGACCGGCACACCGGCTACCGCTACTACGCACCGTCTCAGGTGGAACGGGCACAGCGCATCGCACTGCTGCGCCAGGCCGGGATGCCGCTGGCCCGGATTGCCGCGGTGCTGGACACCAGCGCGGACGAGGCTGTCGTGCTACTGGAGCGGTGGTGGGCAGAGCAGGTGGCGGACGCGAGGCGCCGGGAGGGTGTCGTGGCCTATCTGCGGGATGAGTTGGTCGAGCGACCTGCTCCCGGGCACTCAGTGCGCTCCCGCCACGTTCCGGAGCGCACCGTGGCAACGCTGACCGCCCACGTCACCCAGCCGGACCTAGTGGAGACGATCATCGCCCTGCGGTCCAGACTGCGCGCTCACCTGTCCGAGGGTGGGGCGAGGCACACCGATGAGCATTGGGTGATCTATCACGGCGCAGTGACCCCGGACAGCGATGGTCCTGTCGAGGTCTGCGTCCCCTACTCCGGATCCGCGGCACCGGGCGCCGACGTGGTCCTGCGGGTGGAGCCGGCGCACGAGGTGGCCGGAGTTGAGTTGACCGCCGATCAGTGCGCCTATCCACAGATCCTCCACGCCTATGCGGCCGTGGATCGCTGGGTGGCAGGACACGGGCAGCCGGTCGGCGCGCCGCGGGAGATCTACCCGGTGCCGTGGGACGAGAGCCCCGATGCCGGGACCGTGGCCGAGGTGATGCGCCCCTACCGGGTTGACTCGGCCCCTGGGGCGGCCCTCAGCGTGCAGGGATGAACACTCATCAGAAGGCAGCATTCCGCGCCGACCAGCACACGGCCTACAGCGATCCCGGCCCGTGGGGCCATCTCCTCGCGGCGATCGACCCCGACGTGGAGAGCGTGTCGGCGGCCGCGCGCAACGTCATCGTCCACTATCGCGAGGCCATGGCGGACCTGCCGACGCACACGCGTGAGGACATCCACGGCCGGTGGCTCGTGCGCATCCTTGCTCGGGATCAGGCGCGCCACGGAGTCGGGCTGGCTGAGCACCGGGAGCTGACGCAACGCGTGCAGGGCTGCTGCCGTGACCACACGCTGCTGGCCTGCGCGGTGCTGCGCCACCAGGGAGTCGCGGCCCGCGGCCGCGTCGGCTTCGCCCGCTATCTCAACCCGGACTTCTGCCATGACCACGTGGTGGTCGAGGCCCGGCTCCCCGACGCCGGTGGTCGCTGGGTACGTTTCGACCCCGAGCTCACTGGCCCACACGGGAGCCTGGAGACCCCCACGGACATGCCGGTCGGGCCGGAGTCCCCGTTCCCCACGGCCGCAGAGGTGTGGCGCGGGTGGCGCGCTGGCGACCTCGACGCCCAGGTGTTCGGGGTCAGTCCGGACAGTCCGGTGCGTGGGCCGTGGTTCATCCAGAACTACGTCCTGCGGGACGTGGCCCACCGGCACCGCGACGAGTTGCTGCTGTGGGACTTCTGGGGGGAGATGGCCACCCCCGACGGTCCGCTTCCCGCGGAGCTGGTGGCTCTGACCGATCGGGTCGCCGCGCTGACGGTGGGCGCCGACGCGGGTGACCCGGCGGCCGAGGCCGAGCTGACCGCGCTCTACACCTCGCGGCTGCGGCCCGGTCCCATGGTGCTGCGTCTCGACCCGTTCGCGCCCCAGGCGCCGCCCGTCAGGGAGGCGCTGGACCCGACCCCAGACTGAGCCGGTGAGTCCTCCCCAACGGCCCTGCCCGGGACGCCACGACATTTGCCACACGTCGTCGGAGCGGCCCCGCACGGAGGCGAGGGGCTGCTGTGCCAGGCTGTCGCATGACTTCCGGCACTGCCCCACGCGGCAGAGTCATGGTCTGCTGGACCTGTCTACGTAGCCGGCAGAAAGGACGGTCATGCCCTACTGGGTCGGCGCCCTCGGCGCCGTGCTGTTCGTGATCGTCTTCCTCCTCGACGGGATGACGCGACCGGGCTACTCCCCCAGCCGGCACACGGTGAGTGCGCTGGCGCTCGGTCCGCGGGGTTGGCTCCAGCGCGCCAACTTCGTGGTGTGCGGGGCAGCTATCACCGGCAGCGCAATCACCCTGCTCACCTCCGGCGACCACCGCATGCTGGGTCTGGTCCTGACGATGTTCGGGCTGGGGCTGGTCGTCTCCGTGGTCCCGATGGACCCGATGCGGGGCTATCCGCCGGGCACCCCCGAGCGCGATCCCGCGGAGTTCTCCACCGCACACGCCGTGCACGACGGCGCCGGGATGGTCGTCTTCTTCGCCCTGCCGGTCATCGCTGCGGTCTCCGCCTTCGCCCTGCCGGGGATCGCCTGGACGGTCGGCGGACTGCTCGTCGCCCTCGTCCTCCTGGTCGGCCTGAGTGCTTTCGACCGGACCTGGCGAGAGGACTCCCCGACCACCGGGACCGCCCAGCGATCAGCCCTCGTGCCAGGGCTGCTGTGGGTGGCGCTCGTCTTCCTGGCCTTCGCCTGACGGCTCCCAGGGAGTATGCCGAGGGGCCGGGGCAGCGCTCCACGAACCACTGGATCAGCAGGGGCACGATGACGGCCGCGGACGCGCCGATGGCCGCGACGATCCGGGCCCCCTTGGCCTCCGCCCCCAGCTTCGGGTTCTCCCAGCCCGCACGCTCGAGCACTGCAGCGAGCGGTAGGTCCAGTTCGTTGGTGTTGTAGGTGTAGTCGACCTTGGTCGAGAGCCCGCCCCAGTCGGTGCCCAGCTCGATGCGCCTCTCATAGCGCCAGGTCCAAGGTGACCTGGATGACCCGGTCGTTGTGCTCGACCACATAGGGGGTGGCCAGCGGATCGTGCGCCTGCAGCTCCTGCGCCAGGGCGGCGGCCACGGCCGTGATCGGCCACGGGGGTGGGCTCCCCGTCACCGACCGGCCGCGGTTGCGCCGGGACCAGGTCCTGGTCCACCGCACGGCCAGTCTGCCTGCGAGCACGCGGCGCGAAGGCCAAGGGGGTGATGCCAATGGCCAGATTGCACGGATGCGCCTCAACGGGTCGGCCCCGGCGTCGTCTCCAGCCGCTACCGTGACACCGTGCCGATCCGACTCGTCCTCGCCTCCGCCTCCCCCGCCCGTCTGAGCACCCTGCGCTCAGCCGGTGTCGAGCCCACGGTGATCGTCTCCTCCGTCGATGAGGACACTGTCCTGACAGCGGCTCAGACGGCAGCAGCCGAGCCGCTCGACGCGGCCGACATCGCCCTGCTGCTGGCCCGCGCCAAGTGCGAGGACGTGGCTGCGACCGCCCCTGACGCCGACCTGGTGCTCGGCTGCGACTCGGTCCTCGAGCTCGACGGCGAGGTGCACGGCAAGCCCGCCGACCCGGCCGAGGCAGTCAGTCGCTGGCAGCGGATGCGGGGGCGCTCCGGCATACTCCACAGCGGGCACTGGGTCATCGACCGACGCGACCCTGACGAGGGAGGCACCGGCGGCACGGTCGGCGCCTCGACCTCGACACTGGTGCACTTCGCCGATCTCAGTGACGAGGAGATCGAGGCCTATGTCGCCACCGGCGAGCCGCTGCGGGTGGCCGGGGCGTTCACCGTCGACGGGCTCGGTGGCCCCTACGTGCGAGGCATCGAGGGTGACTACCACGCGGTCGTGGGAGTCAGCCTGCCCGTCCTGCGTGAGCTGCTCCTGGACCTCCAGATCCCCTGGCACACACTGCGATCGGCCGTATGACGCCTGCTCCCGAAACACCCGACCCGCCACCAAGCGGGGCGCACCCGCGGACGCTGCTCGCGTCCGCGGTGGATCAGCTGGGCGAGCGGGAGGTCGTGGCCTGGTGCTGTCGGCTGATCCTCGGGCAGGAGCGGGCCGAGGACCCGGACCTGGCCTGGCTGGGCGGCACCGAGGACTGGCTGCCCTACTGGCGGAGGGTCTGGGGCGCCCGCGGACTGCTCTATCCTGGCACGAGGATGCGCTCGAAGCCACCGCTGCCGCGCTGACGGACGAGCACTGGCGGGTGCGGGAGATGGGCCTCAAGGTCGTGCGCGCCCAGGACCTCACCGAGCTCACCGGGGAGGCTGCTGGTCTGCGTGACGACGACAACGCCCGGGTCCGCGTCGCCGCCGAGCGCGCGCTGCGCACGATCCGCGAGCGCTGACGACCTCCGCAGCAGATTGTTCGCAGGATTCTCCCAGGCCGCTCTCGGCCTTCTCTCGGACAGCAGGTGCAGCGTGGAGAGAGTCCTGAAGCAGTGGAATCTCTGGTGCACCGCCAGGCGCACCACAAAGGCAGGCGAACATCATGAGGAGTCGACGTAGCACCACCACCGTTCTCACCGCGACCGCACTGGTCGCCCTGCTGGCCGGCTGCTCCGGCAACGACCAACCCGAAGTGGTCGCACCGGCGAGCACCAGCACGAGTCCCCCGGACAGTTCTCAGGCCACGACCCCGCCGGACAACGCGTCGGCCACCACGAGTCCGATGGACACCTCACACACGACCTCAGATGCCGGTGCCACCTCCGCCCCCGAAGACTCTGGGTCCTCGACCTCCGATGCCTCCGACACCACCCTGCCGACCGTGCCCGCGGACTACGCCGATGCCTTGGTGCAGGCCTGGGGCTCAGGGGACCGGGCCAGGATGGAGGCTCTGGGCACCGCGGAGGTCCTCCATATCCTGGGCGATCAGGGCGGCCCCCACTGGGACCAGACCAGCGTCGAGGGGGCCACCGGCTCCACGATCGTGACCTATACCAACACCGACAGTGGTGACACCCTCGAGCTGCGGGTCGAGAACGAGGCGGCCAGCCAGGGTGCCGAGCAGTCCGTCGTGGAGGCGCGCTACACGGCCGCCGCCGACGCCGAGGACGCTGTGCCGACCGTCCCGACGGACTATGCCGACTCCCTGGTGGTCGCGTGGGGCACGGACGACCAAGCCACGATGGAACGCCTGGCCACCCCCGAGGTGATCGACACCCTGGGCACGAAGGGCAGTCCGCACTGGGAGCGGATCAGTGCCGAGGGTGCCGCGGGCTCGACGATCGTCACCTATCGCGAGACGGAGAGCGGCGAGGTCCTCTCGCTGCGGGTCGAGAACGAGCTGGCCAGCCAGGGCGGCGAGCACGCCGTCGTCGAGGCACGCTTCGAGAGCAGCTGAGCAGGCCGTATGCCGGACCCGGCCCCTGCCAGACGGCTGCCCCGAGGCGCTGCTCCCGGAAGATCGCTCCTCCCGAGGCGGCTACCCCGGTCCCCCGTCACCAGGTGCCGGTGCCTGCGCGCCGCTACTTTGGCCTCATGGACGGTGATCTGCCTGACGACGACCACCTCACCCCGCCCGGAGTCGATGAGACGACGGTCGAGGCGCTGGGAAAACTCAGCGAGGCCCTCGAGAAGGTCGAGATCGCCCGTGGCGATCTCTATCGCTTCCATCAGATGACCGGCGCCGCCGACTTCGCTCTCGGCGACGCAGTGGAACTGCTCCGACAGGCAGGACACCGTGAGCTCGCCGACCGGATCGAGACCGAGCTGGTTGGACGCAACGTGCTCCCGGGGCGGTGGACCTTCCAGATCGTCGAGGACTACGACGACACCTACTGGTCGGCCTTTCGCCGCCTCGAGCAGGAGGCCAGGGACGCACTGGTCGGCGGCACGCGGCACCTGCACGAGGCCCGCCTCAAGGAGCAGCGGCGCACCCAGGGACGCCGCGGGCACGAGGCGACGCCCCAGCAGACGCCCCAGCAGACGCCCCAGCAGACGCCCCGACGGGAGACGGATCCCACCTGACTCCCGTGACCCGCACGACCCGCTGACGGATCAGACCGGCGGGACCGCGCGGTGACGTGAGGAGAAGTGCCGGTCCCGACGGGCGGCATACCTCAGGCGGTGCAGCAGCTCGTCGCGCAGGGCGTCGGCCTCGATGACGCCGTCGATGACCAGGTCGGCGGCGAGCCGTTCGAGGTCGACGTCCTCCTCATACTCCGCCCGGCGGGCTGCCACGAACGCGGCCTGCTCCTCGGGGTCGGTGATCTCGGCGATCTTGTTGGCATAGACCGCATTCACCGCCGCCTCCGGCCCCATGACGGCGATCTTGGCCGTCGGCAGCGCCAGGGTCGCATCGGGCATGAAACCCGGGCCACCCATCGCATAGAGCCCGGCACCGTAGGCCTTGCGCACGACGACACAGAACTGCGGGACGGTCGCCTCCGAGACGGCCGAGACCATCTTGGCGCCGTGCCGGATGATGCCGCCGCGCTCGACCTCCGAGCCGATCATGAAGCCCGGGACGTCGGCCAGATAGATCAACGGGATCCCGAAGGCGTCGCAGAGCCAGATAAAGCGGGTCGCCTTGTCGGCCGAGTCGGTGAACAGCACTCCGCCCTTGACCGCAGAGTTGTTGGCCACGATCCCGACGGTCTCCCCCGCCATCCGGCCGAAGCCGACCACCAGCTCGGCGGCGAACAGCGGCTTGATCTCGAAGAAGCTGTCGTCATCGACCAGCCCGTCGATCACCTCGCGGATGTCAAAGGGCAGCGACTCCGCCTCTGGCACCGTGTGCCGGGTGAGCGGAGCGGACGGCTCCTCGCCGGCATACCTGGGGGTGGGGGTGCGCCAGTTGTCCGGCACATAGGAGAAGTAGAGCTTGGCCAGCTCGATCGCCTCGGTGTCGTCGGAGACGAGCAGGTCACCGACGCCCGAGACGGTGCAGTGCATCCGCGCCCCACCCATCTCCTCCAGGGAGACCTTCTCGCCGACGACCATCTCGGCCATGCGGGGGCTGCCCAGATACATCGAGGCGTTGCCCTCGACCATGATGATCAGGTCGGTGAAGCTCGGGATGTAGGCCCCACCGGCGGCCGACGGACCAAACAGGCAGCAGATCTGCGGCACCTTGCCGGACAGGGCGACCTGGTTGTGGAAGATCCGCCCGGCCCCGCGGCGACCCGGGAAGAGCTCGACCTGGTCGGTGATCCGTGCACCGGCCGAGTCGACGAACCAGAAGATCGGCAGCTCCTCGCGCAGCGCCATCTCGGTGGCGCGGATGATCTTCTCGACCGTCCGCGCGCCCCAGGAGCCGGCCTTGACGGTCGGGTCGTTCGCGACGACGATCGCCGGCCGACCGTCGACCTCACCGCGCCCGGTGACCACCCCGTCGGCGGGCAGACCGGCGGCCATCGAGTTGGCATACCTCCCGTCCTCCACGAAGGTGCCCTCGTCAAAGAGCAGCGCGATCCGGTCACGGACATAGAGCTTGTTCTGGGAGTCGAGCTTGGCCCGCGCCTTCTCGCTCGGGGCGTCGGAGGCGCGGTATGCCGTGGCGAACCGGCCACGGATGTCACCCACCCTGGCGTCGGCCCCCTCGGAGGGGTCGGCGAACGGGGCGTGGCCGGGAACGGACTGCGGTGTCATGCCGCTCATCGTGTCAGGTGTCCCAGTCAGGCGGACGGCAGGCCGAGACCGCGGGCGATGAGCATGCGCTGGACCTCGGAGGTCCCCTCGCCGATCTCCAGGATCTTGGCGTCCCGATAGAAGCGGGCGACGGGATACTCCTCCATGAAGCCGTTGCCGCCGAAGACCTGCGTGGCCATCCGCGTCGCGGTGACCGCGGACTCGGTGGCATAGAGCTTGGCGATGGCGGCGGCCTGCTTGACCTCGGCGACCGAGCGCTTGCCGGCGGCCTGCTGCTCACGCAGCCAGGCGGCCTTGTAGACCAGGGCGCGTGCCGCTTCGGTCATCACCGCGATGTCGGCGACCTGGAACGAGACACCCTGATAGGTCCCGATCGGCTTGCCGAAGGCGAGGCGCTCCTGGCTGTAGCGCGTGGTCTCCTCCAGCATGCGCTGCAGGCAGCCGACCGCGAGCGCGGCGATGGCGATGCGCCCGTCGTCAAGGGTCTTGAGGAACTGTTTGAAGCCGTGCCCTCGCTCGCCGAGCAGGTTGGCCTCGGGGACGCGCGCGCCCTCGAAGGTCAGGCCGTGGGTGTCGGAGATGTGCCAGCCGAGCTTGCGATAGGGCGGCTCGACGATGAAGCCGTCGGTGCCGTTGGGCAGGATGATCGCGCTGATCTCGGGGCGCCCGTCCGGCAGCTCCCCGGTCTTGGCGGTCACGGTGACGACCGAGGTGATGTCGGTGCCGGAGTTGGTGATGAACGCCTTGGCGCCGTTGACGACCCACTCGCCGTTCTCCAGGACCGCTCGGGTCTTGGTGGCCCCGGCGTCCGAGCCTGCCTCCGGCTCGGTCAGGCCGAAGCCGGCCAGGGCCCTGCCGGCCAGCAGGTCCGGGAGCCAGCGCTCCTTCTGCTCCTGGGAACCGTAGGTCTGGATCGGGTTGATGCCCAGACCGACCCCAGCCTCCAGCGTGATGCCCATGGCCTGGTCGACGCGGCCGAGCTCCTCGATGGCGACGCACAGGTACGAGAAGCCCTCATGGCCCATCCCCGCCCCACCGAACTCCTCGGGGGCCTCGAGCCCGAACAGCCCCAGCTCGCCCATCTTGGGCACCAGGTGCACCGGGAAGTGACTCTCGCGGTCCCACTCCTCGACGTGGGGGCCGATCTCGGCCTCGGCGAAGTCGCGGACGAGGCGACGGAAGTCCTCGTGGTCACTGCTGAGCTCGAACATCGGTGGCCAGCCTCTCGGGGTAATGCGCGCGGTTGCGCTTGACGTTAACGTAAACGTAAAGCAATATGGAGCGCATGGCAAGTGCGCAGGCAGGCGAGGAACCCACGGCGAGGACCTGGACGATCTCCGAGGTCGCCGAGGAGTTCGAGGTCACCCACCGGGCGATCCGCCACTACGAGGAACTGGGCCTGCTCTCCCCCGAGCGGCGCGGCACCCAGCGCCTCTTCCACCCCCGGGACCGCATCCGGCTCGCCCTGATCCTGCGCGGACGGCGCATCGGCTTTCCGCTGGAGGAGATCCGCACGATCATCGACATGTATGACGAGCAGCCCGGCGAGGCGGGCCAGCTGCGCTACCTGCTGGGCCAGATCGACGACCGGCGCGCCGACCTGGAGAGCCGTCGCCGCGACATCGAGGACTCCCTCGCCGAGCTGGCCACCCTCGAGCGCCGCTGCCAGGAGGACCTCGGGCGGCTGGTCTGACCCCTGCTCCGAGCGCCCGTGAGCGGGGTCCGTGGCGGCACCGGCACGGCACAGTGCAGGATCTGCTCATGAGCTATGACGTCGCTGCCGTGCGCGCCCACTTCCCCGCCCTGACCGAGGGGGCTGCCCACTTCGACGGGCCGGGCGGCACCCAGACCCCGGAACCGGTCGCCCGAGCCGTGGCACAGACCCTGACCGCGGCCGTCGCCAACCGGGGCACCGTCACCCCCGCGGAGCAGCGCGCCGAGACCATCGTGGCCGACGCCCGTCAGGCCATGGCCGACCTCCTCGGCGCCGACCTCCGGGGCGTGGTCTTCGGTCGCTCCGCCACCGAGCTGACCTTCCACCTGAGCCGCACCCTGGCCTCCGGCTGGGGTCCCGGGGACGAGGTGGTCGTCAGCCGGCTGGACCACGACTGCAACGTGCGCCCCTGGGTGTATGCCGCGGAGCAGGCAGGCGCCACCCTCCGGTGGGTGGATTTCGACCCGGCAACCGGGGAGCTCACCCCCGAGCACCTGTCGGCGGTGCTCTCGGAGCGGACGGTGCTGGTCGCCATCACCGCAGCGTCCAACCTCATCGGCACCCGTCCCGACCTACCCGCGCTGGCCGCACTGGTTCACGGGGTCGGCGCCAAGCTCTATGTTGACGGCGTCCACGCGACCGCCCATGTGCTGCCCGACCTGCAGGCCAGCGGAGCGGACTTCTGGGTGTGCTCGCCCTACAAGTTCCTCGGCCCGCACTGCGGTGTCCTGGCCGCGCGACCGGAGACGCTCGAGGAGCTGCACCCGGCCAAGCTGCTGCCCTCCACCAACGAGGTGCCCGAGCGCTTCGAGCTCGGCACCCTGCCCTACGAGCTGATGGCCGGCACCACCGCGGCCGTGGACTTCCTCGCCGACCTGGTCCCGGGACAGCCCGGCACCCGCAGGCAGCGGCTCGCCACGTCATACGCGGCACTGGAGGAGCACGAGGAGCGGCTGCGGGGACGTCTCGAGCCGGCCCTCCGCGACCTGCCGGGAGTGCGGGTCTACAGCAACGCCGCCCACCGCACCCCGACCCTGCTGTTCACGATTGACGGCGTCGACAGCCAGGTGGTCCGCCAGCACCTCGCCGATGTCGGCGTGAACGCCCCCGCCAGCCACTTCTATGCCTGGGAGACCAGCCACCACCTGGGCTTGGGCGCTGCCGGTGGCGTGCGCGTCGGGCTGGCGCCCTACACCGACGACTCCGACATCGACCGGCTCGTGGTGGGCCTGCGGACGCTACCGCGCGGCTGACGGGGCAGGGCTGCTCTGCGGTGGGCGCAGTCGGACCTGCTCCCACCATCCTGCTCCCACCATCGCAGGTGCGACCGCACGTTCCCCCGTCAGGGCCGCTCGGTCACCGCACGCACCGCAGGCTCGATCCGGTTGAACCGGGTCAGCTGCGTGACGTGCGAGGGGTTGAGTTCCTCGACGGTGCGCACCTGCAGCAGCTGCATGGTGCGCCGGACCTGGTCGGCCAGGATCTCGATGGTGCGGTCGACACCCTCGCGCCCGCCGGCCATCAGGCCGTAGAGGTAGGCCCGGCCGATCAGGGTGAATCTGGCGCCCAGCGCGAGGGACGCCACGATGTCGGCGCCATTGCGGATCCCGGTGTCCACCATCACCTCGGTGTGCGCCCCAACCTCACGGACCACCTCCGGGAGCAGGTGGAAGGGCACGGGAGCGCGGTCGAGCTGGCGACCACCGTGGTTGGACAGCAGGATCGCGTCCACGCCGAGGTCGGTGAGCTTCTTGGCGTCCTGCACCGTCTGGACGCCCTTGATCGCCAGTTTGCCCGGCCACATCGTCCGGATCTCGGCGAGGTCCGCGAAGTTGATCGAGGGGTCCATCGCCGAGTTGAGCAGCTCCCCCACCGTGCCGCCGGTCCGCGAGAGCGAGGCGAACTCCAGCTTCGGCGTGGTCAGGAAATCCCACCACCACCAGGGCCGCACGGAGGCGTTGGCCAGCGTGCCCAGCGAGAGCTGGGGCGGGATGGAGAAGCCATTGCGGGTGTCGCGCAGCCGGGCCCCGGCCACCGGGGTGTCGACGGTGAAGAACAGGGTGTCGTAGCCGGCTCGTGCGGCACGCTCGACCAGCCCGTAGGAGATCTCACGCTGACGCATGACATAGAGCTGGAACCAGTTGCGTCCGTGGAGATTGGCGGCCTTGACGTCCTCGATGGAGGTGGTGCCCAGGGTGGAGAGGGTGAACGGGATCCCGGCGGCGCCGGCCGCCCCTGCTCCGGCGATCTCACCCTCGGTCTGCATCAGGCGGGTGAACCCGGTGGGTGCGATGCCGAACGGCAGGGCCGAGGTGTCGCCCAGGACGGTGGTCGAGGTGTTGACCTCCGAGACGTCATTGAGGATCGCCGGGTGGAACTCCACGTCCTCGAAGGCCTGGACGGCGCGGTCGAGGGAGATCTCCTGCTCGGCGGCACCGTCGGTGTAGTCGAAGGCCGCGGCGGGTGTGCGGCGTTTGGCGATCCTGCGCAGGTCCTCGATCGTCTGGGCCGACTGCAGGCGGCGCCGCTTGCCGTTGAGGTCGACCTTCTTGAACTTCATCAGCTCAAAGATCTCGGCCGGCTTGGGGACCTGTCGCTGGACCATGGTGGTCGTCTCCTTCGTGGCGTGGGTCGGAGGTGCATCAAGAATGACGGGTTCGGGCAGTTCGAGGCGGGTCATAGCGCCGGCACCATCCAGGGCAGGACCGTCCGGGGGCTAAAGTAACGCCCATGCCGATCAGCAAGGTCCTTATCGCAAACCGCGGCGAGATCGCCGTCCGCATCGCTCGCGCCTGCAAGGACGCCGGCCTCGGGTCCGTGGCGGTCTATGCCGAGCCGGACCGGGACGCACTGCACGTCAAGGTGGCCGATGAGGCCTACGCCCTGGGCGGGAGCACTCCGGGCGACTCCTACCTGCTGCAGGAGAAGCTGATCGACGTCGCCAAGCAGGCGGGGGCGGACGCAGTCCACCCGGGCTATGGCTTCCTTGCCGAGAACGCGTCCTTCGCCCAGGCCGTGATCGATGCCGGGCTGACCTGGATCGGGCCCGGTCCCGCGGCGATTGACTCCCTCGGCGACAAGGTCAGGGCACGGCACATCGCGACCGCAGCCGGCGCCCCGCTGGTGCCCGGCACCAAGGACCCGGTGGCCGACGCCGATGAGGTGATCGCCTTCGCCCAGGAGCACGGGCTGCCGGTTGCCATCAAAGCTGCCTACGGCGGTGGCGGGCGGGGCCTGAAGGTCGCCCGCACCCTCGAGGAGATCCCCGAGCTCTTCGACTCCGCCGTCCGTGAGGCCGTCTCGGCCTTCGGCCGCGGCGAGTGCTTCGTCGAGCGTTACCTGGACAAGCCGCGACACGTCGAGACCCAGTGCCTGGCCGACGAGCACGGCAACGTCGTGGTGGTCTCCACCCGCGACTGCTCGCTGCAGCGCCGTCACCAAAAACTGGTCGAGGAGGCTCCCGCCCCCTTCCTGTCCGAGGAGCAGCGCGCCGAGCTGGACCGCGCATCCAAGGCCATCCTGACCGAGGCCGGTTACGTCGGCGCCGGCACCTGCGAGTTCCTCGTCGGCCAGGACGGCACCATCTCCTTCCTCGAGGTCAACACCCGCTTGCAGGTCGAGCACCCGGTGACTGAGGAGGTCACCGGGATCGACCTGGTCCGTGAGCAGTTCCGCATCGCCGACGGCGAGGAGCTGGGCTACGACAGCACGCAGATCCGCGGACACTCCTTCGAGTTCCGGATCAACGGGGAGGACCCGGGCCGCGGCTTCCTCCCGGCGCCTGGCTCGGTCCTGACCTACCGGGTGCCCAGCGGACCGGGCGTGCGCGTGGACTCCGGCGTGGAGCAGGGTGACGTCATCTCCGGCGCGTTCGACTCGATGCTGGCCAAACTGATCGTCACCGGCCGCACCCGCCAGGAGGCGCTGGAGCGCTCGCGGCGCGCGCTCGCCGAGTTCGTGGTCGAGGGCATGCCCACGGCACTGACCTTCCACCGGGTGGTCGTGGAGGACCCCGCGTTCGCCCCGGAGGACCCCGAGACCCCATTCTCGGTGCACACGCGGTGGATGGAGACCGAGTTCGACAACCAGATCGAGCCCTACTCCGGCCCCAGCGCCGACGCGGACACCGAGCCCGAGGAGCGGCAGAACCTGGTCGTCGAGGTCGGCGGCAAGCGTCTGGAGGTCTCCCTGCCCGGCGGTCTGTCCCTCGGTGGTGGCGGCAACGGCGCCCGCAAGAAGGCACCCAAGCGAGCCCGCTCCGGCAGTGGTGCAGCAGCAGCCTCTGGCGATGCGGTGACCGCCCCGATGCAGGGCACCATCGTCAAGATCGCCGTCGAGGAGGGCCAGCAGGTCGCCGAGGGCGAGCTGGTCATCGTGCTCGAGGCGATGAAGATGGAGCAGCCGATCAACGCCCACAAGGCAGGCACCGTCACTGGCCTGACGGCCGAGATCGGCCAGACCGTCGGCAACGGCGCCGCGATCTGCGAGCTCAAGGACTAACCAATTTTTGGAGGGGTTTCGTCGGCCCTAACCCAATTTTTGGAGAGGTTTCGCTGGCCCCAACCCAACTCTTCGAGGGGTTCCGTACGCGCTGAACCTCTGCTTGCGGGGTTCGCCACGCCAGAACCCTCGTGCCGCACGTCCTCCACGGTGTGCGGTCGCCGGTGCTGTCTCGGCGACCACTGCAGCCCGATCAGCGACACCACGATCCTGTCCAGCACCGGCTCGGGCGCCAATGTCATGACGCTCACCATCCAGCTGCCCTACGCTCTGGCAAGCGCCGCGACCGCACTGCTCGGGTATGTCGTCTACGCCCTGACCAGCAACGGCTGGCTCGGTCTGCTAACCGCGCTGTGCTTCCTCGGGCTGGGGCCGGGGGCGCGAAGGTGCTGCTCACCCCCTGGAGGAGGAAGTTCCGCTGGAGGAGCAGGCTGAGCGCGTCCCGGGTTAGGCACCTGCTTGGCATCAGGGCTCACCGCCCCGATCCGGGCTGGCCGCGTCGTGGGTGGAGCAGTCCGTATGCCGCGGGCGGCGGGTCCTAAACCTCGCCGAGGTAGATCGCAGCCAGTCGGCCGTCGGCCGCGAGGTCTGCGGACCGCCCGGAGGAGACGAGTGAGCCGGACTCAAAGACGTGGGCGGTCTCGCACAGCTCGAAGGCGTCCGGTGCGCGTTGTTCCACCAGGATCAGCGTGACCTCACCGAACTCCTCCAGCCGTCCGAGGCCAGTGAACACTGTCTCTGCCGCAAGCGGAGACAGTCCCATCGACGGCTCATCGAGCATCAGCAGCCTCGGGCATCCCATCAGTCCCCGGGCGATGGCCAGCATCTGCTGCTGCCCACCGGACAGGGACTCCCCCGGCCGGCTGAGCATCTCCATCAGGGTGGGGAAGAGTTCGCGGACGACATCCATCTGCTGGTCGACGTGCGGCCGGGCTGCCCGCCGTTGCGCCCCCACCAGGAGGTTCTCTCGCACACTCATCCCGGAGAAGACGCGCCGGCCCTCGGGGATGTGGATGATGCCCATCTCGACACGATCGTGGGGTGCGACCTGAGCCAGGTTGGTTCCCTCGAAGGAGATCTGCCCCTCCCACTCTTCGACGGTGCCTGAGACCGCCTTGAGCAGGGAGGACTTGCCGCCTCCGTTGGGGCCCACGAAAGCCGTCCGCTCTCCCGCCTCGACCTGCAGGTTCACCCCTGACAAGGCCGGCATGCCGTGATAGCGGATGGTGAGGTCCTCGATCTTCAGCATGGTCAGTCCTCTCCGGTCTGCGCCGTGTCTGCGCCCTGCTTGCTCCACTTGGTGCCGAGGTAGGCCTCGATGATCTTGGGATCCGCGACGACGTCGCCGGGGTCGCCGTGGGCGATGACCTGACCGTGATCGAGGGCAATCAGCGTGTCGACGTGCTCCAACAGCGATCGCACGGAGTGCTCGATGACGAGCACGGCAGTGTCCTCCGGGACGACACGTCCAAAGATCGCGAAGTAGTCCTTGCGCTCGGCCTCGTTCAGGCCGGCGAGGGGTTCGTCCACCAGCAGCAGGTAAGGCTGCGCCACGAGGGCCCGCGCGAGCTCGAGCAACTTGAGCTCATACGTGGTGAGCGCCGTGACGACCGCCGCTCGTTTATCGGCCAGTCCGACGGCCTCCAGCACGTCTCCGGCGGCGCGGTAGGGATCGCCTCCGATCCCACAGCCGATGGCGGCCACCGCGATGTTCTCCAGGACAGTCATCCGCTGGAAACCCTGCGGATGCTGGAAGGTGCGCGACAGTCCGTTCTGGAACCGTTGCGGAGCGTTCAGCCGGCTGATGTCCTCACCGTTCATCGTCACGGTGCCGGCGTTCTGCCGCAGATGCCCCGAGAGCACGTTGAAGAGCGTGGTCTTGCCCGCACCGTTCGGGCCGATGACGCCGACTCGAGCGCCACGCTCGATGCTGAAAGAGACGTCCTCCAGCACGGTCAGTCCGGCAAAGCTCTTGGTGACTCCGTCGACGCGCAGCAGCAGACCGTCCGTGCCGACCGCCTCGCGCTGCGCGGGCAGGTCGCCGTAGCCGGAGTCCGCCAACATCGACAGCTCCTGGTCGGCACTCGGGCCTCGCAGCCACGGCACTCGCGCGCGGAGACGGTCCAGCCAGACGATCAGGCCAGCGGGTGCCAGCAGGGCCGCCAGCACCAGCGCCACCCCGTAGATCAGGGTTTCTGACCCGGGGACCCGGTCCCCGATCGAGAAGGTGAGGACCTGGCTGAGCGGCACCAGGACCACCGCGCCGAGCACCGGACCCCAGGTGCGTCCGATGCCACCGACAAAGGTCACCGACAGCATCAAGATCACGACACCGATGCCGAAGACCTCCTCCGCGCTCACCACCAGGAGCACGGCATTGACCCAGACGACACCCAGCGCGGCACTGATCGCCGCCGAGGTGGCCAGGGCAAACAGCTTCCAGCGGTCGGAACGGATGCCGATCGAGCGGGCCAGGACCTCGTTGTCCCGGATCGCCCGCAGTGCCTGACCGACCCGACCGCCGTCGACCCAGAGGGTGAACGCCAGCGTGCCGACCAGCATCACCAGGAGCAGCCAGACAAACATCTGGGGCTCATACCACTGCATGTAGGCGCCGGGCGCCTCCGGGTGGAAGGCCACCGTCATCTCTGGATAACCCCAGTTGATCACGATGAGCATGAGGATCAACGGGTAGGCCATGGTCGCGAGGGTGAAGTAGAAGCCCTGGAGTCGAAAAGTCGGTATGCCGATGATCACCGCGGCGATGGCGGCCAGCACCATCGCGACGAGGGTTCCGAGCCACGGGTTGAGGCCGTAGTTGTCCATCAGGAGCACGAAGGTATAGGCCCCCACCCCCGTGAAGGCACCGTGTCCAAGGGAGATCTGGCCGGCCTTGGCCAAGAGGTTCCAGGCCAGCCCGCCGATCGCCCACACCAGGGTGAGGACCAGGACTCGCAGCACGGTCCGGTCCTCGATGAGCAGATTGAGCACGCCGACAGCGATCACGAGCGGCAGAAGGTTGCGGAGGTATCGCATGATCAGATTGCCCTACTTACCTTGCCGAACAGGCCCTGCGGTCTCAGCAGCAGGATCAGGAGGAACAGGACGAAGACATAGACGTTGGACAGCGACGCCGGGGACCACAACTGGGACACCTGCTGGACCACACCGATGAGCACTCCACCGGCGAAGGCACCGGCGGTGCTACCCAGACCGCCGAGGACGACGGCTGCGAACATGACGACGACGAAGTCAAGGCCGGTGAACGGGCCGAACGGGTAGAAGGTTGCCAGCGCCACACCGCCCACGGCCGTAAGCCCGATGCCGATGCCGAACGCCAGCCGGTGGGTGCGCTGGACGTCGATCCCCATGTAGGTGGCCGCTTCCCAGTCGGCCGAGGCGGCGCGGACTGCACGTCCCGTCCGAGTCAGGTTGAGGAAGGCGAAGAGCGCAACAGCCACCACGACAGCGGTGAGGAACGCGAAGAGCCGCGGCCGGTCGATGAACAGCTCCCCGATGAAGAAGCCGTTCTGGCCGTACGGGAGGTTGATCAACCGTGGCGTGGCCGAGAAGGTCAGCAGGACGAGGCTCTGCAGGATCAACCCGATGCCAAGCGTCAGGATCACCTGCGCGTCGTGGTTCTCGCGTCGCCCCGAGACCCGCTGCAAGAGCCCTCGGTGCACCGCCATCCCGAGGGCGACGAAGGCAATGAACACCAGCGGGATTGCCAGGAAGGGGTCGATGGAGAGGCCGTTCCACAGGATGAACGCGGCAAACATCGCCAGCATCATGAAGTCCGCCTGGGCGAAGTTCACGATGCGCATCACACCGAAGATCAGGCCCAGGCCTGACGCGAGCAGCGCATACGTGCCGCCCACGAGCACACCTGTGACGAGCAGTTGGATGAAGTCCATGGTTGCCTTTCAGCTCCGGAATCGACTACTGCCAGTCCGGTTCGCAGACTGCTTGCTCGACGGGATAGATCGTGCACGGGATGAGTTCGCCATCGACCCGCTGCCACTGGGCCAGCACCCCGAACGCCGGAGTGATCCGTCCGCCGTCGTCGAACGCGATGCGGTCGGTGGGCATGAGATCGACAGCCGCCCCCTCGCGCAGATCGAGGTTCCGCAGGGCGGTATTGAGGGCCTCTCGGTCGGCCACCCCGGCGTCTTCCAGTCCGGCGGCCACGACGCTCACGGCAAAGTAGCCACCGATCTGGTCCTGCCAGACGTACGGCACCCCCGTGGCCTCCGCCATCTGGTCGGTCAGCTCCTCTGAGCCCGGCAGCGGATTGGTGTAGACGAAACTCGACAGCCCCTGAGCCTCGTCGCCCAGCTCGCGCCACTGCGGCACGATGCCTTGGCCACCGTTCTGGATGACCGGGACATCAATCCCCCTGGCCTGCAACTGTCGAACGATTGAGGAGACGTCGTTGAAGCTGAAGGCGATCAGCAGGACCGCATCCACTTTGCCCGAGGAGACCTTCTGCACCAGGCCAGACGGATCCTGCAGCGGCGGGGTCCACTGCTCGCGGATGGCCACCTCGATCCCCCGCTCCTGCAGCGCCACCTCCAGCCCATCGATCAACGGTGTCGCCGCGGCGGTGTTGTCCCCGATCAGCGCCACCCGATCCATCTCGATCCCGGCCTCGGCCAGGCTGGGCTGCACTGAGTCCAGAAGGAGATCGGCGATCTGGGAGCTCGGGGGCGCGTAGTCAAAGACATGGGTGAAGTAGGGCCGGTCGGTCATGTGGTCGGCGAAGCTCTCACTGATGTAGGGCACTCGACCGCGTTCGGTGACCTCGCTGGCGGCCAGCGACAGCGACGAGAGCCACGAGCCCATCACGGCAACGACGTCCTCGTCGTTGACCAGGCGGTCCGCAGAGGCGACCGACTCGGCAGCCGACGATCCAGCATCAACGACGCGCAACTCCAAGTGCGCTCCCCCGAGCGCCTCGATGCCACCCGCCTCGTTGATGTCGTCCACCGCGGCCTGGGCACCGTCGAGCACCGCGTTGCCGTTAAAGGCAAATGGTCCCGACAGGGGCCAGGCGGCTCCGATCACGACGGTCTCCGTGCCATCGTCCTCCGCGGCCGGAGATCCACATGCCGTGACGGCGAGGCCGCACAACACCATCAGGGTCATGAGAAATCTGCCGTGAAACACACGAGAGCGACGGAATTGATGCACTGGCACTTTCCTTCGGCGTTGGTGACCCCGGGCGCTGCGGACAAGGTCTGCCCAGTCTGCTGAGCGAGGGTGGCTATGTCAAGAGGGTGATGTCGTTTTTTTCTTTGGTCTGTCACGGTGGTCGATCCTGAGCAGCGACCCACAGACCGATCCAGTGACTCTGTCTGTGGGTCCCGGTGGCTCAGGGACGCAGGTCCTGTGTGTCAGGCCAGCTCTCGCAGCCGCGGCACGAGATCCTCGGTGACCTGGGTCAGGAAGCGTTCCTGGTCCCCGCCCGGTCCGTGAAAGACGAGGTGGGTGAAGCCAGCCTCGAGGTAAGGACTGAGCTGGCGCATGGCCTCCTCCGGGTCAGAGGCGACGATCCACCTCCGGGCGACCTGCTCGATCGGCAGCTCATCGGCCAGCCGTTCCATCTCGGTCGGGTTGTCCACCGAGTGCTTCTGCTCTGCAGTGAGTGACAGCGGCGCCCAGAAACGGCAGTTCTCCAGGGCGCGATCCGGGTCACGGTCGTAGGACAGCTTGACCTCCAGCATCCGGTCATAGCCCTCGTCGGTCCGGTCCGCCGCGGCCAGGCCTTCGGCCACCGCAGGCAACAACTTGTCGGTGTAGAGCTCCATGCCCTTGCCGCTGGTGCAGATCATCCCGTCGCCGACCCGCCCCGCATACTTCGCCACGACTGGGCCGCCAGCGGCGACATACACCGGCACCGGCTGCTCGGGACGGTCGAAGATGGAGGCACCGACGGTCTGGTAATAGTCGCCCTCGAAGGAAACGTCAGACTCGGTCCACAGGGCCCGCATCAAACGCACCGACTCCCGCAACCGGCCAAATCTCTCCTTGAACTCGGGCCACTCACGCCCCGAGACCGCGACCTCGTTCAGTGCCTCCCCGGTGCCCACGCCCAGAAAAACTCGCCCCTCGGTCAGTAGCGACATCGTGGCGAACGCCTGCGCGATCACGGCAGGGTTGTACCGGAAGGTCGGGGTGAGCACGCTCGTGCCGAGCTGGATCCGTTCAGTCCGCTCCCCCACCGCAGCCATCCAGGCCAGGGAGAAGGGCGCGTGCCCGCCGCGCTGCCGCCAGGGCAGGAAGTGGTCACTGACCGTCACGCTGTCCAGGCCGAGCTCCTCGGCGCGCACCGAGAACTCCACCAGCTCACGCGGTGCGAACTGCTCCGCGGACGCCTTGTATCCGATTCGAATCCCCACGCCAGACCTTTCCGTAGTTTGCGTTCAGTTCACTTCACGGCGCCGAAGGTGGCGGTCCCGGCGCTGATGACGGCACGGTCCTCGACGAACGCGCCGAAGGAGACCTTCCGTGCACTGTCGGCCTCGGTCGCCTCGACACGGACCGTGTCACCTGGCAGCACGGGCGCGGCCAGTCTGGCCTCGAGGCTGGTGAGGTCGGCCGGGTGGGCGCCACTGAGGACGGCCGTCTCACGCGCTGCGGCCCCCAGGGTGCACAATCCGTGCAGGATCGGCCGGTCAAAGCCGTTGGCACGGGCCACCTCGGGATCGACGTGGATGGGGTGCCGATCCCCGGTCAGGCGATACAGCACCGCCTGGCTGGCCGTCGTCTCGACCTCACCGGAGGAGCTGTATGCCGGAGCCTCACCTCTGGGGGAGGACGGACCCCGCTCGCCGCCCCACCCACCGGTGCCTGGCAGGAAGATGCTGTAGCCCGCGGTGAAGTAGTCGCTGGTCACCTCGATCTCCACGACGCTGGCCTTGCCCTCGCCCTTGTCCCAGGCCGCCTCGACGCGTCCCGACATGACGATCTCCCCGGCCGTCGGCAGGGGCTGGTGGACCACCAGACGCTGGGCGGCGTGCAGGGAACGGTGCGGGTCGTAGGCCCCAAGCCGACCGGTGGCCTCGACGGCCCAGAGCCCGAATCCGCAGGCCATGGTGGGCAGCGCGCGCAGGTCAAGCTCGTAGACCAGGTCCAGGTCATCCGGGGCGGCACCGACGGCGATCGCGTAGAGCATGGTGTCGGTGTCGCGGTAGCCCACCGTGGACTCCCCCAGGGACTGTCCGGCCAATTCAGCCAGCGTCAGCGTCGTCATGAGAATGCTCCGTTCATGTGGCGGATCACCAGGTACGTGGTTGTCACTCTGTTCCCTGTCCTTCGTGCGTTGTGTGGCGTGCGTGGGCCTGCTCGACGGCCCGGCGGCGTGCGTCTGACCCGAGCAGCTCGCGGCGGACCGCCTCCCAGTGCTCCGCCCGATGGCCGGCGTCCGGGTCGGCCAACAGCGCCTTCGTCGCGGCGGTGGCATCCCGGCCGCCGATGCTGAGGGGCGCCAGCATCGCCTGGGCCTGCTCGACGGCGGTCCCCGCGGCCACCACCACGGAGACGAGACCGGCGCTCTGCGCCGAGTCTGCGTCGAACCGCTCCCCCAGCAGGAAGAGTCGCGCCACGGTGTCTGCCGGCAGGCTCCTGCGCATCCGCAGGACCGCGGAGGGGTTATACAGAATCCCCAGGCGCGTCGCGGGCACCTGCAGGTATGTCGTGCTGTCGGCGATCCGGACATTGCACGCGAGCGCAAGATCGGCACCGGCTCCGAGACACGCCCCGTGCAGGGCTGCGACGACCGGACGGGGGCAGTGCTGGATGGCGGTGACAGCAGCGGCGACATCGTCGTCGAACCCCACATCCTCCACGGTGCCCGTGAGGTCCGCGAAGTCGGCTCCCGCGCTGAAGTGGCCCGCTGTCCCGGTCAGGATCACACCGCTGGCGCCGCGGGTCACATCCCCGCCCAGGACCTCTGCGAGGTCACGCAGGGCTGACCTGCTCAGGGCGTTGCGCCGGTTTGGACGGTCGATGCTGACCGTGACCACCCCGTCGAACTCCTCGACCCGCAGCTCACTCGTCACGTGGTCTGCACCTCCTGCGCGGACCACCGCACTAGCACCGGGCGCTGGTCAAACTCCAGTGCCGTCTCGAGGTCCTCGCACAGGTCGAGCAGCAACGCGTGGGCCCCTCGGGCAGCCACCAGCTGAGCACCGACCGGCAGCCCGTCGACCATGCCGCACGGCACGGACGCCGCGGGAGTCCCGGCGACATTGAACGGCGCTGCGAACGGGAAGGCTCCCCACAGGTAGCTCACCGCCTCGCCGTCGATGGTGCGAGGCCGATCCCCCAGCGGAAAAGCCGGGGTAGCCGTCGTGGGCGTGAGCAGCACATCGTAGGTGTCAAAGAGCGCGGAGATGCGCTGACGATAGCCGGGTAGCGCGCGCCTGGCCTCGGCCACCACCGCCGGGTCGAGGTCCACGGCGGCCCGCAGCGAGGACCGCTCATAGCGGGTCAACAGGTCCGGCGCCAGCTGCAACAGGTGGCCCCGCTCCCGGTGCTCGTCCTCGAGGACCAGCGGACCGAAGATGTCGTCCCAGCCGGCCAGCGGCAGGTCGACCTCCTCGACGTGGTGTCCAAGGGCCGAAAGCGCCTGGGCAGCAGCAGCCACTGCAGTCGCCACACCCGGGTCGACGGGTCGTCCCTCTGGCCGGGGGCAGTAGGCCACCCGAAGTCCCTTCGGGGTGAGTCCGCGGGACAGCGAGGTGTCGGTGAGCACCCCCAGCATCACCCGGGCATCGGCGACCCGACGAGCCAGCGGCCCCGGGCAGACGAAGTCACTCATCCCCCGGAAGCCCCGTTCGTCCGGGCACTCACCAATGCCGGGCTTGAAACCGAACAGGCCGGTGAACGTGGCCGGGATCCGGATCGAGCCACCGCCGTCAGAGCCCACCGCCAGGGTCGAGAAGCCGGCCGCGACGGAGGCGGCTGCACCACCGCTGGAGCCACCGGGGGTCCGCTGGGGGTCCCAGGGGTTGCCGGTGTCCGGGCCGAGGAGGTTGTCCGTGGTGGCGGACTGCCCGAACTCAGCGGTGTTGGTCTTGCCGGTGAAGACCGCTCCGGCACCGCGGAGCCGGTGCACGACGCCCGAGTCCGCCTTGGAGATGTGGTTCTCATAGACCCGTGAGCCGATCGTGGTGCGGAGGCCCGCAACGTGGAAGGCGTCCTTGACCGAGACCGGGACCCCCAGCAGGGGGGCGTCGTCGCCGGCGGTATACCGGTCTGCTGCCTCACGTGCCTGGCCGAGGGCCAGGTCGCGGGTCACCTCGACGAAGGCGTGCAGGCTCTCGTCGTGCGCCTCGATCCTGGACAGCGCTTCCTCAGCCACCTCGACGGGGCTGAAGTCGCCGCGACGGAATCCTGCGACCAGGTCGGCGACCGGACGGGTCACCAGGCTTGGATCAGGCATGTGGTGCCACCCCACCGCTGACGCCGTAGACCTCCCCGGTGATGTAGCCGGAGTCCTCCCCGACCAGGAAGGACACCAGGCCCGAGACGTCCTCGGGACGCCCGACCCGCCCCACGAGGGAACGGTTCTCGGCATAGCCGGCGAAGAACTCCTCGGGATAGATCTTGCGCAGGAAGTCGTTGTAGATCAGGCCCGGGGTGATGGCGTTGACCCGGATGCCGTGCTGACCGTTCTCGGCAGCCGCCACTCGGGTCAGGGCCAGGACACCGGCCTTGGCTGCGGAGTAGGCCGCGCCGTGCTCGGTGGAGGTCTCGAAGGCCGAGATCGAGCTGATGTTCACGACATTGCCGGAGCCGGCCTTGATCATGTGCGGCAGCGCGTAGCGCATGGCCAGGAAGGTGCCGGTGAGGTCGACGTCCAGGCAGCGCTGCCACGTCTCCAGGGACATCTCCGCGACGGGCTCGATCTTGCTCCAGCCGGCATTGTTGACCAGGACGTCGAGGCGCCCGTGGTGCTCCGCGGCCGCGTTGACGGCCTGCTCGACCGCCGCGGGATCGGTGACGTCCAGGGGCATCGCGAGGAACGGCCGCTTGTGCTCCTCCTGGAGCTTGACTGCCATCTCGTGGCAGCGCCGCTCGTGGGCATCGGTGATGACGACGTCAAAACCATCGGCGGCCAGACGCTCGCTGATGGCGGCGCCGATGCCAGCACCGGCGGCGGCGGTGACGAGTGCAACTTTGCGGTCTCCCATGACGGGCTCCTTCTGAGGGGGGTGAGGTTGTCAGGCCGGCTGGTTGGTGACGGCAGGGATGATCCGGTCCGCCAGCTGCTCCATGCGCCGCATCCGGCCACCAGACAGCAGGGCGAAGGTGATGCGGTCGATATCCAGGGCTGCCAGCTCCTTCAACCGCTCGATGCACTGCGCCTCGGTGCCGGCCAGCGCGACCGAGCGGACGAACTCGTCGGAGACGACCTTCTTGTGCCCCGCGTGCCGGGACAGGTGGTCGACCAGGTGGTAACCCTCCTTGGCCGCCGAGAACTCGGGACGGAAGCGCTCCCACGCCGGGGGCATGTGCTTCCACACGTCGAAGGTCGCGGCCTGGCTGGTGGCCCACGCGCGCACGTCGCTCAGCGCCTTCTCCTCGTCGTCGTCCACGCTCATCGTCACCAGCAGGTCGATGACCAGGTCCTCGCGCTTGCGGCCGGCCTTCTCCAGACCCTCATAGATGTAGTCGAGCTGCCAGCGGCAGAACTCGGGGTCGGCGGCCCCCATGAGGATGGCTCCGTCGCACTTCTCCCCCGCCAGCCGCAGCATGCCCGGCTGGGAGACAGCCATGTAGATCGGGATCTGCTGCGTGGCGGTGGCCATCTTGACCTTGGTGCCGTAGAGCTCGACCTCCTCACCGGTGAAAAGCTGCTGGAACTCATCGATCGAGGAGCGCAGCTCGGCGAGCTTGGACGGCTTGCCGCCGGCGCCGTAGACGGCCGACCAGCCGGCACCCAGGCCGAGCATGGCGTGACCGCCGGTGAGCTCGTCCAGGGCGATCGTGGCGTTCGCAGTCACCGTGGGGTGACGGGTCACCAGGTTGGTGACCGCCGAGCCGATGTGCATCTCCTTGGTCGCCAGCGCAGCGATGTTCATCGCGGCGTAGACGTCCTTCATGCCGAGCTGGAAGTCGATGAACCACATCGCCTCGAAGCCGCGCTCCTCCGCGGCCGTGGCGAGTCCGCTCACGTTGGTCAGCGGCTCACGCGGGCTCACGCCCATGGAGAGTCCCCATCTGTTCATGTCTGGTCCGTCCCTTCGAGGATTGATCGCAGGACGGCGGTGACACCGTCCGGGTTGTCGACGTTCATGAGGTGCCCGGCGGCCGGGACCTCGTGGTAGGTGCTGTCCGGAAGGGCCGCGACCATGATGTCGGCGGCCTTGCGCGGGCAGAAGGAGTCATCACTGGCGCCGACGACGTCGACGGGGCACCGGATCTCGCCGAGGCGGGGGGTGAGTGGACTCTGGTTGATGGAGGCCATGGCGCTGGCGGCGTTGACATAGCCGCCACCCTCGCCGACAGCCCTGACGCGTGCGGCCACAACCTCATCCAGACGGTCGGTGGCTGTCACGATGGCCGGTGCGGTGTCCTCATGCAGCGCCGCGGCGCGCTCCTGCGCGCTGCCGGACTCCATGAGGGCGATGCGCTCGCCGTAGAAGGCTGCCGCGGTCCTGCCGACGACGCTAGAGGTGCCGAGCACCACCGCGCGGGTGACCAGGTCGGGCCGGTCGGCGGCAGCCCGGAGCACCAGGGTGCCCCCGAGCGAGAACCCGACCAGTACCGCCGGTCCGGTCACCGTCTCGACAAAGCCGACCAGATCGGCCACCAGCTGGTCGAGCGTGCCGTCGGCAGAGCCCAGGCTCGTGTCGCCGAGGCCCCGCAGGTCGTAGGCATAGGTGCGCCATCCCGTCAGCTCACGCTGCTGGACAGCCCACGTGCTCCGGTCCTCGGCGAGCCCGTGGACGAGCACCACCGGGCGCCCCTCCCCTGCCTCGCTGTAGGCCACCGAGAGGTCGCCGACCTCGACGGTGCGGTCTGTGCGTGCCGAACTCATGGGTGGACCACCAACTTCCTGACGTCAACCTTGCGGATCTTGCCGGCCGCTGTCGTGGGCATGTCGTCGCGGACCACGAGACTCTCGGGCATCAACCGCCTGGGCAGCCCGGCGTCCGTGAGAAAGGCCACCAGTTCCGCCAGCGTCGGCGCCGGACCCTGCGGGGTGATCACGGCGCAGATCCGCTCCCCCAGCCGGTCGTCCGGGATCCCGATCACCGCGACGCTGCGGACGCCCGGGTGGGCGGCGAGAGCGTTCTCGGTCCGGACCGGGGAGATGTTCACTCCTCCGCGCACGATCAGGTCCTTGAGCCGTCCCGTCAGCCGCAGGAAGCCGGCCTCGTCGACCGTGGCCAGGTCACCGGTGCGGAAGTACCCGTCCTCGGTGAGGCTGTCGGCATACAGCTGCTCCTGACCCAGATATCCGACGAAGACACCCGGCCCGCGCATGACCAGCTCGCCCCCCTCAGGGTTGAGGGTCCCGTCCGGGTCGACAGTGGCCAGCTCCAGCCCCGGCAGCCCCACGCCGCAGGTGGCCGCCCGCTGCTCCAGGGTGCTGTCGGGCAGGCAGGTCGTCACCCCTCCCTCGGTCATCCCCCAGAGGACCGTGACGAAGGTGTGGGCCAGCTCGGTGGCGGCCCGCTCCATGAGGGACTCCGGCACCGCCGCACCGCCGCAGAGGAAGTTGCGCATCGTGGCGAACTTGGGTCCGTCCCAGGGCGCCTCGACCAGGTCCTTGAGGAACGGCGTGGCCGCAGCAGTGAACTCGCAACGGTGCTCGTCAACCAGTTCCAGCGCGATCCGGGGGTGCCAGCGGTCCTGCAGGACCAGGTGGGCACCGGTGAACAACGACAACCGGCCACCGTGCCAGGCGCCGACGCTGTGGCCGAGCGGAGAGGGCATGAAGATCGGGGTGTCCTCAGTGATGCCGAAGCGCTCCGCAAACCCGATGTTGACCGCCGCGAGGGTGTCAGCCGTGTGCATCACCGCCTTGGAGGAGCCGGTGGTGCTCGAGGTGAACATCAGGTGGTCCAGGTCCACGGGACGGACAACGTCGCTGGTGGGACCGTCGACGCTGACCCAGTCCTGCTGGTCGTCGTCCACGATCAGGATCTCGCAGCGCAAGCCGGCCTCGCGGGCGGCCTCGGCAGCGACCTCACCCAGGCGGTAACCGTGGTGGTCGGCGATCGTCACGATGGCGCGGGTGCCGACCGCCCGGCAGTTGACAGCCAAGGCACTCTGGTCAGTGGTCACCGGCAGGGTGGCCGGGACCGCCGCGAGCTGCAGGCAGGCCAGCAAGGCGGCCTGCCACAGGACACTGTTGGGCAGGTAGACAACCACGACGTCACCGGGGACCACCCCGCGCTCGCGCAACTGCTCGCTCAGGCTCTCGGCGCGCTCCCAGAGCTGTCGACGGGTGAGGCTGGTGCCATAGCTGTCGGTGACGGAGACCTGGTCCGGACCGGAGGCGACATGGCCTCGGAAGCGCTCCAGCAGGCTCTCCCCGGGCCACCAGCCCTGGGACCGGTAGCGCTCTGCCCGGTCCTCCGGGACCAGGTTGGCCGCCTTCAGTTGGTCCGCCATCGTCACCTCTCCGCACCGCTCTCACCGGTCGTCACGACCGCATGAGAACGATGCTCGCGCATCACTGACCAGAAGTCAAGACAGTGATGTCGCTTTTTCTTTTCCTAGTCGAGTGCGGAGCCAAAGGCGGACTCGATCCACCCGCCCAGTCGGATCAGGTCTCGATCCGAGCCGAGGCCGCCGAGCAGTTGGGTCCCGACCGGCAGCCCACCGTCCGCAGGTGCCGGCAGGGCCAGCACCGGGTGGCCGGTGAGGTTGGCGAGCGCCATATTGCGGCACAGCGCCGTGTCCCGGTCCTCCGGCTGACCCGCGACCTCGACCTGGTCGTCATAAGCGGGCGGTGCGGTGAACGGGACACCGGGCAGCAGGAGGACGTCAAACTGTCCCAGAGCCTGGTCGATCGCGGTCCGCAACTGTCGGGCACGCTCCAGCGCGGCCTGGTAGTCCGTCTCGCTCGTGGTCTCCGCGTCCTCCAGTCGCGACCGCACATAGGGCGTGTAGTCGTCGCGGCGGTCTGCCCACCGGCGGTGATACTGCACGGCCTCGAAACCGATGATCAGGAAGTCGTCATAGACCGACTCGGTGCAACCCGGCAGCTCCAGCCCCTCGACCGTGGCTCCCCCCGTTGCCAGCACCTCCTGCGTGGCGGACAGGCCACGCAGGACCTGGTCATCCATCGGACCGAGCGAGAGCAGCCCGACGCACAGTCCCTCCGGCGTCCGCGGGGCAGGATCCCCGGTGGCTGGCTGGCCGGACATCACCGACAGCAGCGGGTCCAGGTCAGCGACACGTCGGGCCATCGGGCCCACCACGTCCAGGGTGGGCGACAGCGGGATCACACCGGTGGGGTCCACCAGGCCTCGCGAGGGCTTCAGGCCGGCCACCCCGCACAGTCCCGCGGGGTTGCGGATCGAGCCGGCCGTGTCGGTCCCGACCGCTCCCAGACAGTAGCCGGCGGCCAGCGCAGCCGCCGGGCCGCCCGAGGAGCCACCGACCATCCTGGAGGTGTCGGCTGGGTGACGGGTCGGCTCAGAGGTGCCGCCATAGGCGAACTCGTGGGTGTTGGCCTTGCCGAGCAGGACGGCCCCGGCCGCCCGCAGTCGCTGCCACACCACGGCATCGCTGGTGGCCATATTGTCGGCCAGGACCCTGCTCCCGGCCGTGGTCGGCACCCCTGCTACGTCGACCAGGTCCTTGAGCACGATGGGTATGCCGAGCAGGTCGCCTCGGTCTCCGGCGGCCAGCCGGCGGTCTGCGTCCTGCGCCGCCGCCCGGGCCAGTTCCGGGGTCTGGGTCACCATGGCGTGGATCTGTGGTTCCCAGTGCTCCATCTCGGCCAGGGCGGTGTCCAGGAGCTCGACCGCGGAGGTGCGGCCCTCGTGGAGTGCTGAGCGGGCTTGCGTAAGTGAGGTGAACATGGTCATCCGACACCCAATCCGATCAGTTGCTGCTGCCGCTCGACGTCTTCGGCCAGCGCCGCGGCCGTGCCGTCGAAGGCGACATCACCCTTGACGAGCACGACGGCCCGGTCGGCCACCTGCAGGGCGAAGCGCAGGTTCTGCTCAACCAGGAGCACCGCGGGAGCGTCCTCCTCCACGAGCAGTCGGCGCACGAGGTCACCGACCTCCTGCACCACCGCTGGCGCCAGTCCTTCCGTCGGCTCGTCCAGCAGCAGCAGCTGCGGGTTGGTGCTCAGTGCCCGTGCGATCACCAGGAGCTGCTGCTCGCCGCCGCTGAGCTTGTTACCCATCGCGCCCGATCGGCGCCGCAGGACGGGGAACAGATCCATCAGCCGCGCGGTGTTCCAGCCTGGTGAGCCATTGGCGGCCGGTCGGTAGGCCATCTCCAGGTGCTCCTTCACCGTCAGTGAGCGGAACGCCTGACGCGCCTCGGGCACCAGCCCGATCCCGAGGCGTGCCCGCCGGTGGGAGGGGAGGTGGGTGATGTCCTGCCCGGCCAGCCGGATAGCTCCGGAGGTCTGGGGCAGCAGGCCCATGATCGCCCGGATCGTGGTGGTCTTGCCCATGCCATTGCGACCGAGCAGGGCCGTGACCGACCCTGCCGAGACGGACATTGAGACACCGTGCAGCACGGTCACCGTGTCGTATCCGCCCTCGACGTTGTCGAGCTCAAGCAGTGGTTGTTCCTGTGGCACCGAGATACACCTCCTCCACGAACGGGTTGTTCGCGATCTCCTCCGGCGGTCCGTCCGCCAGGAGTCCTCCCTGGTGCATCACCAGGATCCGGGTGGCCCACCCGAGCACCATGTCCATGTCGTGCGCGACGAAGACAACGGCCGGGTCGGGACCCAGGGCCCGCAACCGCGCCAGCAGGTCGTCGCACTCTGCGGCCGTGAGCCCGACGTTGGGCTCGTCCAGCAGCAGCAGCCGTGGTTTCGAGGCCACGGCCAGAGCGAGCTCGAGGCGGCGTTGCTCTCCGTAGGACAGCAGCGCCGG
This sequence comes from Ornithinimicrobium ciconiae, assembly GCF_007197575.1. Taxonomy (NCBI): domain Bacteria; kingdom Bacillati; phylum Actinomycetota; class Actinomycetes; order Micrococcales; family Ornithinimicrobiaceae; genus Ornithinimicrobium; species Ornithinimicrobium ciconiae. The sequence goes on along the minus strand of NZ_CP041616.1, from coordinate 1,365,033 downwards.
CAGGGCGTGGTCACGGTCGCGGTCCAGACCCCACAGGTCGAGCATCTCGTCGACCCGGGCCTGCAGCTCCCGGTCGCCCCGCCAGGTGCGGGCCAGGTTCCAGCGGTGCTTCTCGCGGCACGCCAGCGTCAGGTGCTCACGCACCGTCAGATCGGGAAAGAGGCTGCTGATCTGGAAGGAGCGAGCAACACCGAGCCCATAGCGGGCGTGCGGTTCCAGCCGGTTGATGTTCCGGCCGGCCAGCCGGACGGTCCCCGAGTTGGGCTTGACCTGACCGCCCAGCAAGTTGAACAGCGTGCTCTTGCCGGCGCCGTTAGGGCCGATAACGGCCACCCACTCACCGGCGTCGATCTGGACGGAGACGTCGTCGACCGCTCGCACGCCGCCATAGCTGCGGACGACGGACTCAACCTCAAGTAAGGCCATGCTGGGGACTCCTTCGAGTGACTCGGCGCACCCATGCCGCCAACGCCGCGCGCCGGTGGAAGGTGAGTGCGGTGACGATGAACAGGAGCCCGATGAGGAGTGGAGCACGGGCCTGCGACACCTCTGTCGCGTAGAACTCCAGCAGAACCACGAAGATCCCACCGAGCGCCGGGCCGTAGCGGGTACCGGTGCCGCCGATGATGACCATGAGGACCAGCAGACCGGAAGTCTCCAGCCCGATATTGCTGGGTGCGATGAGTCCGCTGTGATAAGCGAACAGGGCTCCGGCCATGCCGGTCAGCGTGCCCGACACGACCAGGGCCGCGACCCGGTAGCGATAGGTGTTGTAGCCCAGGGCCTGCATCCGCTCGTCGTTGTCGCGGGTGCCGCGCATCGCGAGTCCGAGCGGCGAGCCGCCGATCCGCAGGATGATCCACATGGCCACGACACACACCACCAGGACGAACTGGTAGAAGGTGCCGGGGTTCCACTCCTCGCCGAATCCCAGCGAGGGCCACATGATACCGACGACAGCCTCGGCCCCACCGGTCTTGAGCACGTCCCACTGCTGGGCCAGATTGGCCATTCCCTGCCCGAGGGCGAGGGTAACGAGGATGAAGTACAGACCCTTCGTCCGCAGCGAGATCAGCGCGAAGATGAGCGAGGCGACCGCTGCTGCGGCGCCGGCGGCGAGCATCCCGATCCAGAAGGAGTCGATGCCTCCCTGCACCATGAGCAGGCCTGCGGTGTAGCCGCCCACCCCGGCGAGAGCGGCATGCCCCAGCGAGATGAGCCCGGCCTGTCCGTAGGCGAGATCGAGGCTGGCCGCCATGACCGCGAAGATGAGCGCCCGGGTCAGCAGGCTCTCCATCTGGCTGGAGATCATGAAGGGCAGCAGGAAGGCCAGCACGACAGCGGCTAGCGCCAGGAAGGGCAGCCGTGCCGGGAGCAGGTTCTTGACGGTGTTCATGCGGTCCTCCCGCTCAGGCCGGACGGTCGAATCATGAGAACGAGCGCCATCAGCAGGTACAGCACGACGGAGGCCATCTCCGGGAACTGGTGGCGGGAGAAGGCGTCGAGTAGCCCGATCACGACCGCGGCGACAAGGGTCCCGGGCACGGAGCCCACACCGCCCACCACCACGACGACGAGGGCGAGCAGCAACACGTCCATCGGTTGGCTGGAGCTGGCGCCGAGGACGAGTCCACCCATTCCTCCGGCGATGCCGGCGACCGCCGAACCCAGGACAAAGACGGCCACGACGACCCGGTCCAGGTTGATCCCGAGACTGCGGGTCATCTCGGCATCGTCCATGCCCGCTCGGACGATGGCCCCGACGCGGGTGCGGTCCTGCACCACCCAGAGGAGCACGGCGAGGGCGAAGCCGACGGCGGCGATCGCCAGCCTGGCCGTGGGGATCGAGACGTTGCCGATGGTGAGAGCCCCCTCGAGCCAGGAGACCTGGAAGGGTGCCTTAGCCACCGGTCCCCAGATCCACTGGGCAACATTGGCCAGGACATAGATGAGGCCGAAGGACAGCAGGATCTGCTCGTTCGGCTTACCCGGAATGATGCGGAACAGCCGCTCCAGCCCGAGGCCGACGACACCGCAGACCGCGCCCGCGGCGAGCACGGCGAGCACCAACGAGAGCCCCTGGTCGACGGTGAGCATCCAGGTGACGTAGGCACCGATCATGTACACCGCACCGTGGGCGAGATTCAGCACGCCCATGGCACCGAGAAGCAGTGATAGCCCGGCGGCCATCAGGAAGAGGATCGCGCCGAGCGCGACCCCGTTGGCAACGACCTGCATCATCGGTCCGCCCCCACACTCTCGTAGGTCTTCAGGGGCTCCCAGATGTAGGCGCCGTCAGCCTCCGCGGCGCGCACCACCACCCGGTTGGAACTGGCAATGCCGTCGGCATCAAACCGGGCCGGGCCGATGACCGTGTCGAACTCGTGGCCGGCCAGGGCCTCGCGCAGCGCGTCGACGGAGGGATCGGTGCCGCTGTTCGTGAGGCCCTGGACCACGAACTCGGTGGCGGTGTACGCGAAGGCGGTCGTCTGGTTCGGCACACCGCCGACCTCGGCCTCGTAGGCGGCGACGAAGGCCTGGTTCTCCGGATAGTCCAGCAGGGGGTTGTACTCGTTGAGACCGATCGTGCCCACCAGTTGAGAACCGATCTCCTGGTAGGTCGGGTCAAAGACACCCTGGAACATCAGCAGCGGTACGTCGATGCCCAGGTTGCGGTACTCGCGCACGAATGCCGCAGCGTCCGTGGGCACGAGCCACATGACCAGGGCGTCGACATCCCGGTCCAGTGAGGTGGCGTACTGCAGCATGTCGGTGGTCCCGAGGGGCACCCACTGCTGCTGCACGACCGTGCCGCCAGTGGCCTCAAAGGCCTCGGCCGCACCGTTCATGGTGTCGTGGCCGTAGGCGTAGTCGGGCCCGAGAGTCGCGATGGTGTCGTAGCCCAGGTCCTCACCCGCATAGGTGCCCAGGGGGCGGGCGGTCTGGTCGTCAGGGGCGGGCCAGATGAAGCCGCTGCGCTCCCCCGCCAGTGAGGACTGTCCGCCCAGGAAGGAGAACATCGGCAGCTTGCGCTGGGACAGGTAGGGCGCGACGGCCTGCTGGCTGGAACCGAACACCGGGCCGATCAGGACATCGGCCCCGTCTCCCTCCACGGCCTTCTTGACGCGCTCGAGGGTCTGCGACGGGTCCAGCACGTCCTCGTCCACGAAGACCACGTCCAGCGTCGCGCCGCCGGCCGAGTAACCGGCCTCCTCTAGCGCCAGCTCGACCCCGGCCTGAGCCTCTGGGCCGTAGTTGGCGGAGAACCCGCTGAACGGAGCGATCACACCGATCGTGATCTCGTCACTGGGCCCGCTGGTGGCCCCCGCCTCCCCCGTCGCACAACCTGCGGTCACCAGGACCGCAACGGCCGCCAGGGGGGCCGCATAAGAGCGAAGTAGTGCCATCGAATCCCTCTCCGGACATGGCCGTCGTTGGCCCGGTCTGGATCGATGGTTGCTGGCCCGGCGCCTAAAGTCAAGAGAGTGATGTCGCTTTTTTGTTACGGCTCCATGTTTTGGAAGAAGGATCGGTGCCAGATACGGGTCACCACGTGTGCTGCCTCGTCCACGTCGACCCCTGCTCCGTGCAGCTCATCCTGCGCAAACCAGACATAGGCCGACTGCTCGACCATGCAGGCCAGCGACTCCGCCACCAGCCGCGACTCCGCGGCGGAGGCACCGGCGCCGGTCGTCCCGGACTTCTCCAGCACACGGAGGAAGCGGTCGATGTGTCGGGTGCGCATCGACCACCAGAAGTCGCGGAATCGTCGGTCAACGTGCGCCGCCTCCATAAAGGCACGCATGACGTCGCGATAGTCGTAGTAGACCTGCAGATAGCCTCGGTTGGCCTGGAGCAGAGCCTCAAAGGGCTCCGTCACGAAGTCGTGGTCACGCGAGACGCTCGCCCGGAAGAGGTCCTCGTGGACGTCGGCGATGACGGCTTCGAAGACGTCATCCTTGTTGGCGAAGTAGCGGTAGAGCCCGCCCATGGACAGGCCCGCCTGCTCGGCGATGTCCCCCATCCGGGCATTGACGAAACCGTCCCGGTCGAAGACCGTCCGCCCAGCCTCAACGATCGACTGTCGCGTGCGCAGCCCCTTGGGCGTCGTGGGCTTGGCCGACATCTCACTCCCCTGTGTTTCGCGGTTCGGTGCCGTGATCCTAGCCTAAAGCGACACGGGCCTCGCTCATCGGCCTCGCGTCGCGTCGCACGTCAGCGCCCCCAGCCTCTGTCCTCCAGCGTCAGCCCCCCAGCGTGGTGTGCAGCTGGCGAGCGGCCTCGGCGATCGAGCCGGACATCGACGGATAGACCGTGAAGGTCGAGGCGAACTGGTCAACGTTCAGCCGGTTGGCGACGGCCAGCGTCAGCGGGAAGATCAGCTCCGAGGCGCGCGGAGCCACCACCACCCCGCCGAGGATGGTGTCACTGCCGTTGCGCGCAAAGATCTTGACGAACCCGTGCTTGGTGTTCTGCATCTTGGCCCGTGGGTTGCCGGTCAGCGGCAGCATGACGGAGCGCGCGTCGACCTTGCCGGAGTCCACGTCGGCCTGGGAGACACCGACCGTGGCGATCTCCGGATCGGTGAAGATGTTGGAGCTGACCCGGCCCAGGTTCAGCGGCGCGACGGCGTCACCCAGGGCATGGGCGATGGCGATGCGCCCCTGCATCGCCGCGACCGACGCCAACGGCAGCACTCCGGTGCAGTCACCGGACGCATAGATGCCCGGCACCGAGGTCCGGGAGACCCGGTCCACCACGATGTGGCCGGAGTCCGACAGCGTCACCCCGGCCTCCTCCAGGCCCATGTCCTGGGTGTTCGGGATGGACCCCACCGCCAGCAGCGCGTGGGAGCCACGCACCTCTCGGCCGTCCTCCAGACTGACCACGACCGAGTCACCGTCCCGGACCACACCGCCGGCACGTGAGCGGTTGAGCACCTCCATGCCACGGCTGCGGAAGACCTCCTCCAGCACCGTGGCGGCGTCCTGGTCCTCCCCCGGCAGCACGCGTTCGCGCGAGGACACCAGGGTCACCCGGCAGCCCAGTCCCAGATAGGCGTGGGCGAGCTCGGCACCGGTGACACCGGAGCCGATGACGATGAGGTGCTCGGGCAGGTCCGGCAGCGCATAGATCTGCTGCCACGTCAGGATCCGCTCCCCGTCGGGGATGGCGGAGTCCAGCACCCGTGGCCGGGCCCCGGTCGCGATCAGGATCACGTCGGCAGTCAGTTCCCGGGTCGCCCCGGCACGCTCCTGCGAGGACGGGGCCGGCTCCTCTCCCGACTCCACGCTCGGCACGCCGGTGGCGACCTCGACGACGCCCGGGCCGACGATGTGCCCGGCCCCCTTGATCACCTCGACACCGGCGGTCACCAGCTTGTCGCGGATGTCCTGACTCTGTGCCGCGGCCAGGTTCATGATCCGGGTGTTGATCTCGCTGAGGTGAGCGGTGACGCCCTGGTCACTGGGCGCGTCCTCGAAGTGGACGCCGATGCGCTCGGCCGCGCTGAACCGGTCCATGAAGTCGGCGGTGGCGATCAGTGCCTTGCTCGGCACGCAGTCCGTCAGCACCGCCGCACCGCCGAGGCCCTCCCGCTCGACCACGGTGACCTTGGCGCCCAGGTGTGCGGCTGGCAAAGCGGCCTCATAACCACCCGGTCCGCCCCCGACGATGACAACTGACTTCTCGTGTGCACTCACGCGTCCTATCCAACCATCGGTACGCTGCCCCCGTGATCACCGAATCCTCTGCCGAGGTCGCGCGCGCTGCGGCCACCGTCATCGCCGAGCGCACCGACGCCGCCACCCATGACATCGCCCTGGTCCTCGGATCGGGCTGGGGCCCGACCGCCGACCTCATCGGCGAGACGGTCGCAACCGTGGAGAACACCGTCGTCCCGGGTTTCACCGGCGCCGCCGTGGCCGGTCACACAGGCACCATGCGCTCCGTCGCCGTCTCGGGCAGCGGCAAGCGGGCCCTGGTCTTCGGCACCCGGACCCACTTCTACGAGGGCCGCGGCGTCCGCGCGGTCGTGCACGCGGTGCGGACGGCCGCCGCCGCCGGTTGCCAGACGATCGTGCTGACCAACGGGTGTGGCGGCCTCAACCCCGACTGGGCCCCGGGCACTCCCGTGCTGATCCGGGACCACATCAACCTCACGGGCGAGTCCCCCATCGAGGGCGCCAACTTCGTCGATCTCACCGATCTCTACACCCCGCGCCTGCGCGACCTGGCCCGTGAGGTGGACCCGAGCCTCGACGAGGGGGTCTACGTCCAGTTCCGGGGTCCTCACTATGAGACACCGGCTGAGGTCCAGATGGCCAAGATCCTCGGCGGCGACCTGGTGGGCATGTCCACCACCCTCGAGGCGATCGCGGCCCGCGAGGCCGGCATGGACGTCCTCGGCGTGTCGCTGGTCACCAACGCGGCAGCCGGGATCAGCGAGACCGCGCTGTCCCACGAGGAGGTCCTCGAGGCGGGCCAGGCGGCGGCTCAGCGATGCGGTGAGCTGCTCTCCCAGATCGTGGCGAGGATCTGAGTATGCCGACCCCCACCGACCTCATCGCCCTCGCCGAGGCGTGGCTCGCCGACGACCCGGACCCGCAGACCCGAGCCGAGCTGACCACGGTCCTGGACGCCGCCCGCAGCGGCGACCCGGACGCCGCGGAGCACGCCGAGGCGGACCTGGCGGACCGGTTCAGCGGCCTCCTGGAGTTCGGCACAGCCGGGCTGCGCGGTGCCCTGGGGGCCGGTCCACACCGGATGAACCGCGTCGTCGTGATCCGCACGGCAGCCGGCCTCACGGCATACCTGAAGGAACAGGTCGACCCGGAGCCGACGGTGGTCATCGGATTCGACGCCCGCCACAACTCCGACGTCTTCGCCCGCGACACCGCCGCCGTCGTGACGGCGGCGGGTGGGCGGGCCCTGGTGCTGCCGCGGCCGCTGCCGACGCCGGTGCTGGCCTTCGCCATCGGTCACCTCGGCGCCGATGCGGGGGTGATGGTCACCGCGAGCCACAACCCTCCCCAGGACAACGGTTACAAGGTCTATCTCGGTGACGGCTCCCAGATCGTGCCTCCGGCCGATGCCGACATCGCGGCCCACATCGCGGCGGTGACCTCCGCCGCGAGCGTGCCCTTGGCCTCCAGCGGGTGGGAGACGCTGGACGACCGGCTGCTCGAGGCCTATCTGACCAGCGCCGTCGCCGTCGTCGCCCCGGACTCTCCCCGGGACCTGTCCGTGGTGCACACCGCCCTGCACGGGGTGGGTTCCGACACCGTGCTGGCGGCCTTCACGGCTGCGGGCTTTCCGGAGCCACAGGCCGTGCTGACCCAGTCGGCACCGGACCCGGAGTTCCCGACGGTGTCCTTCCCCAACCCTGAGGAGCCCGGGGCCATCGACGCTGCACTGGCGCAGGCTGAGCGGGTACGCCCGGACATCGTGCTGGCCAACGACCCGGACGCCGACCGCTGCGCCGTGGCAGTCGAGGACCAACAGGGGTGGCGCATGCTGCGCGGTGACGAGGTCGGCGCGCTGCTCGGACAGCACATCATCACCCGAGGCGTCGATCCCGCGGGGGAGCACACCGTGCTGGCCCGCTCGATCGTGTCCTCCCGGCTGCTGGGGGCGATGGCGCGGGCCGCGGGGCTGCCCGCGCAGGAGACGCTGACCGGGTTCAAATGGATCGGCCGGGTGCCGGGTCTGCGTTTCGGTTACGAGGAGGCGCTGGGCTACTGCGTCGACCCGGCCACCGTCCCGGACAAGGACGGGATCACCGCCGCCCTGCTGGTCGCCGAACTGGCGGCCACGCTGAAGCAGCAGGGACGCACCCTGCTGGACCTGCTCGACGATCTCGCACGCGAGCACGGGGTGCACCAGACGGACGCCTTCTCGGTGCGGGTGACCGACCTGTCCCTGATCGCGACCATCATGCAGCGGCTGCGGGCACAGCCTCCGACCGAGATCGGCGGGGTGCCGGTCGCCACGGTCGATGACCTTGCCCTGGGCGACGGTGGCCTGCCGCCGACCGAGGGGCTGCGTTATCTACTCGCGGACGACACCCGGATCATCGCCCGCCCGAGCGGCACCGAGCCCAAGCTCAAGGTCTATCTCGAGGCGATCGTGCCTGTCGCGGGCGCCGACCTGGACGGCGCCCGCGCTGAGGCGACCCGTCGCCTTGCGGCGGTCCGCGCCACCATGGAGGAACTGACCCGGGCCTAACCATTTTCGGAGGGGTTTGGTAGGTCGCTCACGCCTTGTCCGAGGGGTTTCGTAGGTCACTCACGCCTTGTGCGAGGGGTTTCGTACGCCCGGTCAACCGAGCAGGAGCACGACCACCAGGAAAGCGACCGCCGCGGCGAGCGGCACGATCGCCGTCCAGGACCAGGTCGGGCTCACGCCGAGGCCGGGCTCGGCGTGACCACCGGCCAGCTTCCACCGTTGCACCATCTGCTGGACCCGACCGGAGATGACCTCGGCGTTGTTGCCCTCGGCCGTCTTGCCCTTCGTGGTTGCCTCGGCATAGCTGTCGATGTCCCTACGCGGACGGAGTTCACGGCGCACCGGGATCGCCCACGAACTGTGCTTGGTCCCGGCGTTGTCAATGATCTCCAAAGCCCACTGGTGCTCCGCCGCCTTGAGCCGGGAATACGGCACCTCGATGTCAGTGACCAGGTTGCTCATCTGGACCCGGTCGTCGCTGACCCGCACCGCCGGACGCAGCAGGACGATCCAGACGACTGCGGCGACAACGGCCAGGAAGGCCGCGGGCGTGATCGGGTTGTTGCCGCTGGCCGCCTCCATCATCCCGATGGCGACGGCGAGTCCGCTCGTGGCGATCAGGATGGTCCATCCGGTCACACGGGAGGGCAGGGTGCGGTAGGTCGTGGTCTCGGCGGCCATGGTGCGGCAAGTGTAGGCCGGGGCCGTAAACTCAGCGCCCATGACCGCCGACCCTGCCCCTGCCGCGCGGGTGCTGGTGCTTGCCGGCCCCAGCGGCGCTGGCAAGTCCCGTCTGGCGCGCCGCCTGCACGCCGCCCATGGCTGGCCGGTCGTGCAGCTGGACGACTTCTACCGCAACGGTGACGACCCCTCGCTGCCGATGAGCCCGCAGGCCGGGCTGCCCGACTGGGACGATGCGCGTTCCTGGCGCCTCGACGACGCCCTGGGCGCGCTGGAGACGCTGATCCGCACGGGCACTGCGGAGGTGCCGGTCTATGACATCGCGACCTCGCGAGCAACGGGCACGCAGCGCCTGGAACTGGGTGGGCATCCCATCGTGATCGCCGAGGGCATTTTTGCTGCCGACACGATCGCGGGGCTCGCCGAGCGCGGACTGCTCGCCGAGGCCTGGTGCATCCGCAACCGTCCCTGGAAGACCTTCGCCCGCCGCCTCGTGCGGGATCTCGCCGAGCGTCGCAAGCCGCCGCTGACCCTGGTGCGACGCGGCCTGGCCCTGCACCGTCTGGAGCCAGGTATCGTCAGGGCCCAGGAGGCACTCGGGGCCGAGCCGATGACTGCCCGGGAAGCGGAGGCTCGGGTCCCGCGCCTGGGTCACAACGACGAGCAGGAGGGGCGACGACGTGGGGCAACCACCTGATCAGGCTCCCGACACCGGGGACGATGAGTCCTACTGGCAGCCGGGACGGTATGTCGGATCCTCCTCTGAGTCCCCCTCCGGTGAGGTGGAGGAGGACTCAGCCGACCTCACCCAGGCGCACCCGGTCCAGGACCCCACCACCGCGTTTCCGGCGCCTCCGCCGACTCAGGGCGTGCCAACGTCCGGAGCCGGTCAGCCCCCCGGCTATGGCCAGCCCACCTCTGGTCAGCAACCCGGCTATGGCCAGCCCACCTATGGCCAGCAACCCGGCTATGGCCAGCCCACCTATGGCCAGCAACCCGGCTACGGCCAACCCACCTATGGCCAGCAACCCGGCTACGGCCAGCCCGGCTACGGCCAACAGCCCGGCTACGGCCAGCAACCCGGCTACGGTCAACAGCCCGGCTATGGCCAACAGCCCTCGCAGTGGCACAACCTGCCCCCGGAGGACCTCGCTCGGATGCACCAGCCCGGGGTGATCCCGCTGCGCAGACTGACGCTCGGCGAGATGTTCGAGGGCAGCCTGAAGACGATGCGCCGCAACCCCGAGGCCACGATCGGGATGGCCGTGCTGGTGCTCGGCGTCCTCATGGTGCCGTCGTTGGCGCTCTCGATGTTCATCCCCGACCTGTTCCCCAGGCTCGGCACGCTCGACGCCCTCGCCGTCGCAGCGATCATCCCGAGTCTGGTCAGCTCGCTCGCCACCCTGACGCTCAGCGGCTTTGTCATCTATGTCGTCAGTGAGGCGACGCTCGGCGACCGGGTCGGCATCGCAGCGACGTGGGACGCGGTCAAGGGCCGCATCCTGGCGCTGGTCGGCATCTCGCTCCTGTCCTTCCTGGCCGTCATTTCGGTCCTGCTCGGCGTGCTGCTGCTCGGCGTCCTGCTGGCCGTCGCCGTCGGTCCGCTCGGGGCGATCCTGATGGGCCTGAGCATGATCGGTCTCATCCCGTTGATGATGTGGCTCTATGCGCGCCTGTCCCTGGGGGCGGCAGCCGTGGTGCTGGAGAAGGCCGGGCCGATCACGGGCATCAAGCGCTCCTGGGCACTCACGCAGGGCAAGCAGGCCTGGCGGGTGCTGGGCATCAGCTTGTTGGCCGCCATCGTGGCCGGGCTCTTCGCGGCGCTCATCGGAGGGATCTTCGGAGCGCTGCTCGGCGCGATCTTCGGTCTGGTCTCCGACGACCTCGGTGCCCAGTACTACTTCCAGGTGATCCTGGACCACGTGAGCACCTTCCTGATCGGCGCGATCACCACGCCCTTCACCGCCGGTGTGACCGCTCTGCTCTATCTGGACCAGCGGATCCGCCGCGAGGGCCTGGATGTCGGACTGCTCCGCGCAGCGCAGGAGCGCGCCGCCGCACGACGGGCCTGACGACGTGCTCGACCCCGACCGGGACCAGGCCCGGGAGTTGCTGCTGGACGAGCTGCAGAAGCCGGAGTACAACCGTCCCGAGTCGGTGATCACCAAGGTCCTGGGCTGGCTGATGGAGCGGCTGAACCGCCTGATCGAAATCATTCCTGGCTCCAACGGGCTGTCCACCCTGCTGCTCGGCGTGGTGCTGACCATCCTGGTGGCCGGCATCTACTTCGCGGTCCGCGGCACCCGCCGGACCGGTCGCCTCACTGATCGCGCTACCGGCCCCGTCCTGGACGAGGTGGGCCTGACGGCGGCGGACTACCGGGCGCGCGCGAGCGCCGCGGCCCGCAACGGCGACTGGGACCGGGTGCTGCTCGACTCCTACCGGGCGATCGCGGCGGGGGTCGACGAGCGTGCCCTGCTCGATGAGCTGCCGGGCACGACAGCCCGGGAGATCGCCGTCGGTCTGCACGCGCCCTTCCCGGACCACGCCGCCGACCTGCTCGAGGCGGCGGACGCCTTCGACGCCGTCTGCTACGGCGACCAGCACGCGACCCAGGTGCAGGCGGAGCGGGTGCGCGAGCTGGACCGGGTGCTGGCCAAGACCCGTCCGGCCAGACTGCGTGCCGGGATGAACGGGTGAGACGCCGATGACCCGCACCACCACCCGCAAGCTGGCCCTGTGGGGTCTGCTCGTGCTGCTGATCGCGCTGGGCGCGGCGCTGCTGAACGGCATGCGCACCACCAACCAGCTGCCCTTCGACCCCGACAACCCTGAGGACGGTGGGATGCAGGCGCTCGCCCGCGTCCTGGAGCAGGAGGGCGTCGAGGTCACCGTGGCCCGCAACTTGCCCCAACTGCTCGGCACGCCCACCTCCGCGGACACGACCGTGCTGGTCGCCGGGACGGCCCTCCTCGGCGACGAGGCTGGCGAGGAGGTGATGGCGTATGCCGGACAGGCCGGGCTGCTGGTCGTCCTCACCCCGGAGTCCAACACCGCGGACGCCCTCGGGCTCCCGGTCGAGGGGTCCGCCTCCGCCCAGGTCGGAGCCGCAGCACCAGGCTGTGAGTCCACCATCCTGACCTGGCGGGACGGCGACGAGATCAGCCAGGCCAACCGGCTGGTCCGCGTCACCGGGGAGCGTGGCGACGCGAACCCATGCTTCCCCCCGACACCGGGCTACAACGCCGGCGGAGCCCAGGCCGGCTATCTGATCGAGGTCCCGGCGAGCGGCGACCGCCCCGACACCGTCGTGGCCGGCATCGCGTCGTCCCTGACCAACCAACACATCGACAAGGACGCCAACGCCGCGGCAGGCCTGCGGCTACTCGGTGCCCACCCGCACCTGGTCTGGTACATCCCCTCCGTCGCCGACGCCGGGGAGACCCCTCCGCAGTCCCTGCTCGACGTGCTGCCCGATGCCTTCCTGCCCTCGGTCGTGCTGCTGACCGTTGCCCTGCTCGCGCTGATGGTCTGGCGCGGTCGACGCCTGGGACCGGTGGTCACCGAGCCGCTGCCCGCCGTCATCCGCTCCATCGAGACGACCCAGAGCCGTGGCCGGATGTATCACCGGGCCCGGGACCGGGAGCGGGCTCTGGCCGCACTGCAGCTGGCTGCCCGCCGCCGACTGGCCACCCGGCTCGGCCTGACCCAGCACGCCCAGCCACAACAGATCGTGCGGTCCCTCGCGGAGGCGACCGGACGGCATACCGACGAGCTCCACCGGCTGCTGGTCGACCCGACCGCACCCGATGACGAGACACTGGTCCGGATCGCCCGCGAGGTGCGGTCCCTCGAGGAAGGGATGATCGGCTGATGAGCACGCACGAGGAGCAGGGGCGCGAGCAGCGCAGCCCGGAGCAGGCGCGGGAGGCGCTGCACCGGGTCCGCGTCGAGGTCGGCAAGGCCCTGGTCGGGCAGGACCAGGCGGTCACCGGGCTGATCGTGGCACTGCTCGCCCGCGGGCACATCCTGCTCGAGGGCGTGCCGGGGGTGGCCAAGACCCTGATGGTGCGCACATTGGCAGCTGCCCTGGACGTGGACACCAAGCGGGTGCAGTTCACCCCCGACCTGATGCCCGGCGACGTCACCGGGTCCCTGGTCTATGACTCACGCACCAGTGACTTCGAGTTCCGTGCAGGACCGGTCTTCACCAACCTGCTGCTGGCCGACGAGATCAACCGGACCCCGCCGAAGACGCAGTCCTCGCTGCTGGAGGCGATGGAGGAGCGTCAGGTCACCGTGGACGGCACCCCGCGTCCGTTGCCCGACCCGTTCCTGGTCGCCGCCACCCAGAACCCCGTGGAGTATGAGGGCACCTATCCCCTTCCCGAGGCCCAGCTGGACCGCTTCCTGCTCAAGGTGGTCCTGCCGATCCCGCCGCGTGAGGACGAGATGCAGGTGCTGCAGCGTCACGCCACCGGGTTCAACCCCCAGGACCTGGCCGGCGCCGGGGTGCGGGCGGTCGCCGGACCGGCGGACCTGCGCGCCGGGTCGGCCGCGATGCGCCAGGTGCAGGTCGCCCCCGAGGTGATCGCCTACATCGTCGACATCGCCCGTGCCACGCGGCAGTCCCCCTCGCTGCAGCTGGGGGTCAGCCCCCGTGGCGCGACCGCCCTGATGAGCACGAGCCGGGCCTGGGCCTGGCTCAACGGTCGCTCCTTCGTCACCCCCGACGACGTCAAGGCCCTGGCCCACGGCACCCTGGGGCACCGGCTGGCGCTGCGGCCCGAGGCCGAGCTCGAGGGGGTCTCGGTGACCTCGGTGCTGGACAGCGCGCTCAACTCCGTGCCGGTCCCCCGCTGAGGTGGCTGTATGACCTCGCGTCGATCCCCCGCTGAGGTGGCCGTATGACGGCACTCCTCTCTCCCACCGAGGTGCCCGTATGACGGTGCGTCCCTCTCCCGCCGAGGTGCCCGCATGGCGCTGAGCTGGCGAGCGGTGGCCCTGGTCCTGCTGGGGTTGGCCCCGGTGCTGCAGTGGCCGTCCATGACGACGGTCCGGTGGTGGGTGCTGGGCTGCTTGGTGATCATGGCGCTCGACCTGTTGCTCGCGCCCTCTCCCCAGAAACTGGAGTGGTCGCGCTCCGCCGACCAACAGGTCCGTCTCGGGGAGTCCGCGACCTCGACGCTGACGGTCACCAACCCGACGCGGCGGCGGATGCGTGGTCAGGTGCGCGACGCCTGGGTGCCCTCGGCAGGAGTCTCGGGCGGGCGGCACCGCCTCGACGTGCCTGGCGGGGAGCGGCGCAGGATGTCGACCCGCCTGCTGCCCACCCGCCGGGGCGACCGGCGCACCGACCGGGTCACCGTGCGCGTCTGGGGCCCGCTGGGCATCGCGGCCCGTCAACGGTCGGTGCGGGTGCCGGGGTCCGTCCGGGCGCTGCCGCCCTTCCACTCACGCAAGCACCTGCCCAGCCGCCTGGCCCAGCTGCGCCAGCTCGACGGACGCTCGGCAGTGCGCACCCGCGGTCAGGGCACCGAGTTCGACTCGTTGCGCGACTATGTCGAGGGCGATGACGTGCGCTCGATCGACTGGCGCGCCACGGCCCGGCGTCAGCACGTGGTGGTGCGCACCTGGCAGCCGGAGCGGGACCGTCGGGTGATCCTGGTGCTGGACACCTCACGCACCAGCGCCGCCCGGATCGATGACCAGCCGCGCCTGGACGCCGCGATGGACGCCTCTCTGCTGCTGGCTGCCCTGGCCTCTCGGGCCGGGGACCGGATCGACCTGATCGCCGGTGACCGCCGGGTGCGTGGCCGGGTCACCCCCAACACCGACCGCAAGGCGTTGCTCCACCAGCTGGTGTCCACCATGGCGCCCATCGAGCCGGTCCTGGTCGAGGCGGACTGGACGATGCTCGCCGGCAAGGTGACCGGCGTGACGCGCCGTCGTGCGCTGGTGGTGCTGCTCACCGCGCTCGAGCCGGCCGCGGTCGAGGAGGGGCTGATCCCGGTGCTCCCGGCCCTGACCGCCCACCACCGGGTCGTCATCGCGTCGGTCGCCGACCCCGAGCTGGGCCGGATGCGCGAGGACCTCAGCACCCTGGAGTCGGTCTATGACGCGGCCGCGGCCGAGCGCACCGTCTCTCTGCGCCAGCGCACTGCGGACGCCCTGGAGCGGATGGGCGTGCACGTGATCGAGGCCGACCCCGAGCAGCTCCCGCCCCAGTTGGCGGACCACTACCTGGCGCTGAAGGCGCAGGGCCTGCTCTAACCACCACCGGACGCGCCGCGTTGCGGTCCAGCGCCCCACCGGGCGCACGATCAGTCCGGCAGTCCCGCCACCCACCGCTCCACGTCACGTCGGCTGCGCAGCCGCACGCCCACCAGGTGCGGGAACTCCGCGAGCGTCGCCGGCACGCGATGTTCCAGCTTGTGACGCCCGGCGATCGCCCAGCGGACCACGTGCTCCCGGTCGGTCAGGATGGTGTGCAGCGGCGGCTCGATGTTGCCGTGCCACAGCACCTCCCGTCGCAGGCGCCGCCGCACGGTGCGGACCACGAGCCGGCTCAGGGTCAGCGGGAAGGGCAGATCCAGCCACACCAGGAGGTCTGCCCGGACCGTCAGGAGGGGCCGGGCGGCGGCATACTGCCACTCGGTCACCCAGCACTCACCCGAGGCGAGCGTGCGGACATCGTCCAGGAACTGCGGCCGCGGTCTCCAGCCCGGCCCGTGGTGCAGACCGTCGAGCTCGGTGTGCGGTATGCCGAGCCGCGCCCCGATCCGCCCGGCCAGGGTGGTCTTGCCGCTGCCGCTGACACCAGCCACCAGCACGCGCCGCGGCAACGACGGCAGGGGGTCGGCGGCGGTCAGCACCACAGGAGTCTAGGAGCCGCCCGAGCGACACCACGCACGCGACCACGGCGGTGATAGTTCACCCCGACCGCTCCAGCGCGGCGCGGTCCCACCCGGCGGTCTCGGCGGCGGCCTCGTAGGTCGCCTGCAGGAAGTGCAGCAGCACCGCGTCCGGGTCGGCCGCGGTGCGCACCGCCGTGTAGGGCAGAACGAACTCTCCCAGCTCGTCGTCCCACCGGGCCCGCTCGGGCCCTGGGGACCGGTCGCGATATCCGTTCGGCTCGGGGTAGGCGTAGGCATAGAAGATCCCCTCGCCCTCGGCGCCCGGCCAGTAGCCGGCGCTGCTCACCTCGTGGGAGTAGGCCTCGTGCATCACGTGCGGCCCGCAGTTCGGGACACCCCCGGGGTGGGGAGGCGCTGACCGTCCCGAGAAGCGGGTAGTGGCCAGGTCGAGAGCTCCCCAGAACAGATGGGTGGGACTGGACTTGCCGACGAACCTAGCCGCGAAGATGTCCACGACCCGCTCGACCTGCACCAGGGTGCGCCACCAGTCCGTGACCGCTGCCGCGTCATAGGAGTCGTGTGTGTCGTCGTCGGGGAAGGGTATGGCGTCGGGCAGCTCGACGGGAACCGGCCAGATCTGCGTCGCCAGGCCCAGCGAGTCGAGCTGCTCGCAGAACTCCGCATAGAAGTCCCGCACCGACCGGGGCTCCAGCTGCATGCTGCTCCGGTCGCCGTCCGTCGTGGAGATGTCCAGGCGGTGCTCCAGCAGGTCGAGGTCGATGGAGAACATCGCACCGCGCTCCCCCGGGATCAGCGAGGTGGTCAGCCCGGTCGATGTCAGATAGAGCGGTGAGTTCCACCAGTGGTTGAGCAGGGGTGCGCGGGCGATGCGGACCTTGCCCACGATCTGCAACCACAGCATCAGCGTGTCCCGGGTGGGGGCCCAGCTCTCGACGGGCAGTTCGGGCCATCCGGCGCTCTTGGTCACGATGGTCTCCTCGGGTCTTGCGTCGGACCACTGTAGCGAGACGCCGCACCCCTGCCCAGGGGCCGATCAGCCGGCGGTCGGCGCGACGTGGGCCTCGAGCGACTCGTCCACATCTCCGGTGATGCCCCGGCGCACCGCCGAGCGTCCCAGCGTGAAGACATAGACGAGGAAGAGCAACAGGGCCAGCACGCCGATCCCGACGCGCGCCCAGGTCGGCAGGGGCGACGGTGTCACGAAGGCCTCGATGAGACCTGAGATCAGCAGCACCACGACCAGTCCGAGCGAGACGCCGGCCGCGGTCCGGCCCTCATGGGCCAGCGACGACAGACGGGTGCGCGGCCCCGGCGCCACCCAGGACCAGAACAACCGGAGCCCGACTCCGGCCGCGACGAAGATGGCGGTCAGCTCCAGCAGCCCGTGTGGGCTGAGCATCCCCCAGAAGACGTCGGCGCGGCCGTGCTGGTGCATCAGCGAGCCGATCACCGCGACATTGCTGATGTTCTGCCACAACACATAGATCACGGGCAGCCCGAGCACCCCAAAGACGATGCACTGGGCGGCCACCCAGGCGTTGTTGATCCACACCAGTGTCGCGAAGCTGCTCGCCGCGTGCTCGGAGTAGTAGGACTCGAAGTCGGTCTGCACGAGCTGCTGGACCTCCACCGAGGACAGCAGGGTGTTCTCCACGACCGGGTGGTGATAGAGCCACACCCCGAGCGCGAGCCCCACCACCACATTGGCCAGCGCGGTGAGGATCCACCACCACCGCAGCCGATAGAGGGCCGCCGGGAAGTCCTCGACGAAGAACCGGCCGACCATGTCCCAGGAGAAGGTGCGCGTTCCGGCGGACCGCAGCCGGGCACCGGCGAGCAGCCCGGACAGGTGGGTGACCAGCGAGGGATCCGGGGCTGCCGAACGCACGGTCGACAGGTCCGTCGCCACCCGCTGATAGCCGTCGAGCAGCTCATCGGCCTGGGCACCGTCGAGGTGACGCTGCCGGGAGAGCACGCGCAGCCGCTCCCACCCCAGGCGGCGTCGGGCCACCAGTGCATCCAGGTCCATGGAGCCAGAATAGGCTGAACCCACTATGGCGACGCGGGGCATCTTCGACAGCGAGGGCTTCGTCACGTCCGAAGCGGTCGAGATCGACCTGCCCGCCGCGAGCCTGCCACTGCGGATGGCCTCCGGCGCGATCGACCTCGCCGTGGTGGTGGCCGTGCTGGTGCTGGCGCTGTGGATCGCCCCGTGGAACCTGATCGGTGGCGACTTCGCCCTGCTGCAGGCGATGGTCATCCTGCTCCTCGTCGGCTCGCTGGTGGCCGTGCCCGTCGCCAGTGAGACGTTCAGCAAGGGGCGGACCCTGGGCAAGCTCGTCTTCGGCCTGCGCACGGTGCGCGACGACACCGGACCCATCGGCTTCCGGCACGCCCTCATCCGGGCCCTGACGGCCTGGTTCGAGGTGTGGCTGACGGTCGGCTCGCTCGCGGTCCTCATCGCGGCCACCAACGAGAAGGCCAAACGGCTCGGGGACTTCCTGGCCGGCACCTATGTGGTCCGGGAGCGAGTGCGCCTCACCCTGCCCGAGCCGCCGGCGATGCCGGCCGAGCTGGCGCCGTGGGCCATCGGCGCCGACATCGGTGTCCTGCCCGACGCCCTGGCGGTGGCGGTCCGCCAGTTCCTGTCCCGCAGCCGCGAGCTGACGCCGACCAGTCGGGCGGTCACCGGGTCCTCCCTGTTCGCGGACCTGATGCCCTATGTCTCACCACCTCCCCCTCCGCAGGCCCACCCCGAGGCGGTCATGGCGGCGGTGATGGCCGAGCGCCGACGCCGCGACATGATCCGGCTCGAGCGCAACGACCAACTGCGCGCCCGCGTGCTCGGCCCCGACCCGCTGGGTCGCTGACCAGGCGTGCCCCACCTGACCGGATCGACGTATCCACCGCAGACATGACGGTGGCGCAGGTGCCTCGCACCCACGCCACCGTCACCTCACACTGCGGTCAGCCGGTGTAGTCGAGCGCGGCGATCTGCTCCTCGACCTCCTTGGAGACCGCGCCGGTGCCACCGAGGATGACGACCTCCGCCGCCTCTAGCCGCTCCAGCTCCGCCAGGGTGACCGCCGGGATCTGGCCCGGCTTGACCAGCAGGACCGGCGCCTCCACGTGCCCGGCGCGGGCCGCACCGGCCAATGCGTCGGGGAAGTCGAGTCCGGTGGCCACGAAGGCCACCGAGACGCCCGCGTCGTAGTCGGTCGAGATCGCGGCTGCCGTGGCGTACCGGTCAACGCCGGCCTGGCGGCTCACCGCGCCGTAGTCGGCCAGCTCTATGGCCACGTCCGCCGAGATGGCAGTGGTGCCGCCGAGCAAGACCACGCGGGTCGGGTCGAGACGGTCCAAAGCAGCCCGGGTGGCCGCCGGGACACGGTCGGTCTGCACCAGCAGGACCGGTGCCTCGGTGGCCCCGGCGCGCGCGGCACCGGCCAGAGCGTCCGGGAAGTCCGCACCCGTGGCGACATAGACCATGTCGACACCCGCGTCATACGCCTGCGAGATCGTCGCCGCAGTCGCATAACGGTCGGTGCCTGACACTCGCGTCACCGCACCATCGGTGAAGTCCCGCAACTGGCTGGCCACCTTCCCGTCCACGACGCTCGTGCCGCCCAGGACGATGATCTCGCCCGCATCCAACCGGTTGAGCTCGAGCTGGGTGGCCGCCGGGATCGACCCCGGCCGGACGAGGAGCAGGGGCGCACCCTCGGCCCCGGCGAGCGCTGCCCCGGCGAGCGCGTCGGGATAGTCCCGGCCGGTGGCGATGTAGACGCGGTCCACGCCCGGCTCGTACTCGGCCGAGATCCGTGCGGCGGTCGCGTACCGGTCCGTCCCGACATACCGGGTGACCTCCGGTGAGCTCGGCGGGGACACGGCGCTGCCGATGGTGAACGGCTCACTGGTGAAGGTCTCGGTGTGGGCCGGGTTCGCGGGGTCACCGAGCGCCTTCAGCACACTCATCTCCAGGAGGTACTTGCCGTCCGCGACAGCCTCGCCCTGGAACGTGCCGTCCCAGACGAACGCGCTGAAGTCACCCTGGGCCGCCGAGCGCGGCAGATAGTCCTGCGTGGAGACCACCCCGACCTCGGCGCCCTGCGAGCCATCGTCGTTGACCTCGTATGCCGTGAGCGTCACCGAGCGCGCCTGGTGCTCCAGGTGCGCCAGGACCGTTGGGACGTCGCCGTCCACGAGGGTGTAGACCGGCTCGTCGCCGGCACCGGTGTCGGCGAAGGTGTCCCAGACTCCGTTCCAGGCACACTCATCGCCGATCAGCCGGTCACACGCGGTGAGCTGACCGAGCACCGGGAGGGCACCGGAGGTGCCGGGAGTGAGCACCTCCAGGCTCTGGTAGTCACCGGAGAAGCCGGCATACGGCACCCGCAGCGGGTCGCCCTCGCCTGGCGTGAAGGTGATCCACCCGCTGTACATCCGCTGCGAACTCGCCGGCGGCGTGATGGTCAGCTCGACCACCGCGGTCTCGCCGGCACCGACGGTCACCTCGGTCGGACCCGTCATGGAAGCCGGGTCGTAGTAGTAGGACGGCACGTCGGTCGGCGGTCCGACCGCGATGGTCTCGGCGTTGTTGGCGATGTCGTAGGTCGCCGGAGCGTCGGCGGTGTTGGTCACCGACAGCGACACCGTCTGCGGACCCGCCTCGCCCTCACCCAGGGCGAGCTTGCCCGGGGTGATCGAGGTCGTGGCCAGGATCGCGTCGTCCACGTCGAGCATGCCGGCGCCCTGGCGGAAGGCGCCCTCGAGCAGGCCCGTCGCGACGTTGAGCGACCACAGGGCCGGGTCGGCGCTGTTCTGCAGGACGTCCCGGACCTGTGCGGCGCTGAGGTCTGGGTGCTCCTGCAGCAGCAGGGCGACCGCGCCGGCGACGTGCGGGGAGGCCATCGAGGTGCCCGAGATGGTGGCATAGCCGCCGTTCTCCAGCGGCCACGCCGACCGGATGTTGCCACCCGGCGCACCGATGTCCGGCTTGAGACCGAGCTCGGCGGTCATCCCGTAGGAGCTGAAGCTCGAGATCAGGCCACCCGTGGGCGAGGGGATGGTGGTCTCCTGGTCGGTCCAGGTCAGCGTCGTCTCACCGGCCACGACGCGGCCGTCGATCAGCACACCGTCGGCCTGCTGGATAAAGATGACGGGGATGGTGATCGGTGGGTCGGCCGGCGTCGGCGGCTCGACGGTGGGGTTGATCAGGCCGGCAACGTTGTTGTAGATGATCACGGCCTCGGCGCCAGCCTCCTGACCCTGGAGGGCCTTGTTGTAGAACGAGGCGTCGCAGGCAGGGTGGTCGGGGTGCGCCCCGCGCTCGACGAGGACCGTGGTGCCTGTGAGGTCGGCGGTGATGGGCACGCAGGCTCGGGCCTCGGCGCTACCCGGGTCCCCCAGCCTGGAGAGCACCGTGGTGCCCTCGGTCGGGGTCGGGGCCGCACCGGTGGCATTGACATAGCCGATCTCGGCGTCATCGGGACTGATGGTCACCGCGTTGACGACGATCTGAGTGTTGTCGTAGGACGCCACGCCGATGACCTTGTCGCCGACCCCGGGTGCACCCGCGGAGTAGAGACCCTCGGCGCCACTGTTGCCGATCGAGGCGACCACGACGACCCCGGCGTCGACGAGCGCGTCGGCGGCGACGGCGGTGGGGTACTGCTTCCAGGTCACGAACGCCGAGCCGATGGACATGTTGACCACGTCCATGCCGTCCTCGTAGGACTGCTCCATCGCGGCCAGCATGATCTCGGCCGTCGTGGAGCCGGCGCAGCCGAAGACGCGGTAGGCGCCGATCGCTGCGTCGGGAGCGACACCGACCACACCATCGGCGTCCGGGTCACCATTGCCGGCCGCGATGCCGGCCACGTGGGTGCCGTGCCCGTTGCAGTCGTCGGGGTTGCCGTCCGGGACCGGGGTCGGGCTGTAGGCCGCGGACCCGGGGTCGGCGTTGTAGTCGTCGCCGACCAGGTCGATGCCGTACTGGATCTGCGCGGTGCGCCACTGGCTGTGCTGCCCGTCGGTCGGGGTCCCGCCACCGCCGAAGTCGGGGTGGTCCACATCGACTCCGGTGTCGATGATGGCGATCTTCAGACCTTCACCGGTGATGCCCATCGCGTGCGCCTCATCGACGCCGGTCATGCCGATCGCCGAGCCCATCATCGGCTGCATCGAGCCCGTCTGGTCCTCCGGCAGGTCGACGGTGTAGATCGGGAAGATCGCCTCCACCTGGCTGGTGGCCGCCAGCACGGACAGGTCCGCCTCCGTGGCCGAGAGCGCCAGGCCGTTCCAGACGGACTGATAGCTGGTGGAGACCTCTAGGTCCGCGCCCTGCTCCGCCACCTCGGCGAGGAAGGCCTCCTGCTCGGCAGCGACCGTGGCCGCCGAGCCACCGGCGACCACCGGCGGTGCGCTGAGCTGCACGAAGTAGCCGGACGGCACACGCGGCGAGCCGGAGAGCACCCCCTCGTCATAGACCGTGTCCGCGGGCGAGGCGAGCACCCCGTAGTCCGAGGCATCTCCCAGATCGGCGTGCTCCGGGGGTGTGTCAGCGGCGGCGACGCCGCTGAGGGCTGCGGCGACCAGCGCGGCGGAAGCCACGGCGCTGGTGCCGGCCCTTCGGATGGTCAGTGGACGGCTGGATCTCACGCGCATGGGTGGCACTCCCGTAGGGCCGATAGGTGTGTGATCCACCACACAGTAACGTCGATCAGGCCCACTGACCAGAGTCGCTCGCTGACATCTTGCCCATCAGCCGTCGTAGAACGGCTTGATCTGGTTCTCGATGATGTCCAGGCGCTGGTCGAAGGGCAGGAAGGCCGACTTCATCGCATTGACCGTCACGCGCCGCAGGTGGCGCAGGTCCCAGCCGGCCTCCGCGACGAGCAGCTCCATCTCCCGAGACATCGAGGTGCCGCTCATCAGCCGGTTGTCGGTGTTGAGCGTCACCCGGAAGCGCAGCCGGTCCAGCAACGTGATCGGGTGCGCCGCGATCGTGGGTGACGCGCCGGTCTGCAGGTTGCTCGAGGGGCACATCTCCAGCGGGATGCGTCGATCCCGCACGTATGCCGCCAGCCGGCCGAGCTGCACCGAGGCCAGCTGCTCCTCGGTCCACTCCGCATAGGGCACCTGGTCGTCCAGCTCGGCGACGGGCACCCCGTCGATCGTGAGGTCGTCGACGAGGCGCACACCGTGGCCGAGTCGCTCGGCACCGCACCACTGGATCGCCTCCCAGATCGAGGGCAGCCCGAAGGCCTCACCGGCGTGGATCGTGAAGTGGAAGTTCTCCCGGCGCAGATACTCGAAGGCGTCCAGGTGGCGGGTCGGCGGGAACCCCGCCTCGGCACCGGCGATGTCAAAACCGGCGACCCCGGCGTCTCGGTGGCGCACCGCCAGCTCGGCGATCTCCCGGGACTTGGCGGCGTGCCGCATCGCGGTGACCAGGGTGTCGACCCGGATGGGCCGGCCGGCCTCGGCAGCCAGCGCCTCGCCCTCGCGGATGCCCTCCTCAACGGCCTCCACCACCTCGTCCAGGCTCAGCCCCTGGGAGAGGTGCTGCTCAGGGGCATAGCGCGACTCGGCATACACCACGCCGTCGGCAGCCAGGTCCTCGACGCACTCCCGCGCCACGCGGCGCAGTCCCTCGGCGGTCTGCATCACGGCGATGGTGTGGTCGAAGGTCTCCAGATAGCGCACCAGCGACCCGGAGTCGGCGCTGGCCCGGAACCACTCAGCCAGCCCATCGACGTCGTCGGCCGGCAGCTCGTGGCCGATCTGGGCGGACAGCTCCAGCACGGTCGCGGGGCGCAGCCCGCCGTCCAGGTGGTCGTGCAGCAGGGCCTTGGGAGCGACCCGGATGGTCTCGTGGTCCACTGTCTGGTCCTGGGTCTCAGGCACGGTGTGCCCCTTCCTCGGAGAAGGCTGGCACGCAGACAGCGACATAGTCGGCGCCCTCGGGACCGGCCTCATAGCGCACCCGCTCCCCCGCCCGGGTCAGGACGCCGCGTCCGGCCCCAACCGTCTCGGTGCCCGCCTCCGTGTGCACGAGCAGCTCTCCCGCCAGGACATAGGTGACCTCGTCGAAGTCCGGGCGCTGGGTGGGCTCGTCCCACCCCGCGGGTGCGCTCATCCGCGCGACGGAGTAGTTGTTGTGCCCGGTGGCGACGCGACCGGCTAACTCCTCGATCACCTTCCCCCCGGGGACGGGGATGCGGACGGGTTCCAGGTGCTGTGCCATGACAGCGATCTTAGGTGCCCCGCTGACCCGCCGGGCTAGACTCAACGGGTGAGCACAGACATCGACGTCCCTGTGACGACACCGGCCGGGACCCCTGTCCGCGCCCGCGAGATCCTCGGTGTCTCGCAGGTGACCAACAAGGCCCTGACCTCGTGGCTGCACGGCCTGCCCGGAGTGGACCAGGTCGGCGCCGAGGCCCGTGCCGCCTCCCTCGGCACCCGCTCGATCAAGACCACGTCCAAGGCGTGGGCGATCGACACGGCGATCTCCATGATCGACCTCACCACCCTCGAGGGTGCCGACACCCCGGGGCGGGTGCGAGGTCTGGCCACCAGGGCGCTGACTCCCGACCCCAGCGACCTGAGCACCCCGCGGCCCGCTGCGGTCTGTGTCTATGGCGACATGGTCGGTCATGCCAGGGACGTCCTCGGTGACAGCGGCGTCAAGGTGGCCGCCGTCGCTACCGCCTTCCCCAGCGGACGTGCGAGCATGCGGGTCAAGCTGGCCGACGTCGCGGACGCCGTGAGCGCCGGAGCCGACGAGATCGACATGGTGATCGACCGCGGGGCCTTCCTGTCCGGCGACTACCTGACCGTCTTCGACCAGATCGTCGCCGTCAAGGAGGCCTGCGGTGACGCCCGCCTGAAGGTGATCATGGAGACCGGCGAGCTGGTCACCTATGACAACGTGCGCCGCGCGTCCTACCTGTCGATGCTGGCCGGCGGTGACTTCATCAAGACCTCGACCGGCAAGGTGAGCCCTGCGGCGACCCTGCCGGTGACGGTGATCATGCTGCAGGCGGTGCGTGACTGGCGCGAGCAGACCGGTCAGATGGTCGGGGTGAAGCCGGCTGGCGGGATCCGCACCAGCAAGGACGCCATCAAGTTCCTGGTCAGCGTGCACGAGGTCGCCGGAGAGGACTGGCTGACCAACGAGTGGTTCCGGTTCGGCGCCTCCAGCCTGCTCAACGACCTGATCCTGCAGCGGCAGAAGATGGCCACCGGCGCCTACTCCGGTTCCGACTACATCGCCGACGACTCCCCCAGCCTCTACTAGCTCCCACAGGGGCTCCGCCCCCGCGGCCCCCCAAAAACCCAAGGCCCCTCAGACCCGAACTGCCCAGACGCGAGGACGAGAGATATGCCCACCTTCGAGTACGCACCGGCGCCGGAGTCCCCCTCCGTCGTCGACCTCAAGAGCTCCTACGGGCTGTTCATCGACGGCGAGTTCGTCGACTCCCGCGGCGGCACCCCGTTCAAGACGATCAGTCCGGCCACCGAGGAGGTCCTCGCGGAGGTCTCCGAGGCGAGTGCCGACGACGTGGACCGGGCCGTCGCCGCCGCGCGCACGGCATACCGCTCCTGGTCCCGCCTGTCCGGTGCCGACCGCGGCAAGTTCCTGTTCCGGATCGCGCGCATAATGCAGGAGCGGGCCCGCGAGTTCGCGGTGCTGGAGTCCCTCGACAACGGCAAGCCGATCAAGGAGTCGCGCGACGTCGACGTGCCGATCGCTGCGGCGCACTTCTTCTACCACGCGGGCTGGGCCGACAAGCTGGCCTACGCCTCCCTCGGG
The DNA here is from genome assembly GCF_007197575.1 of Ornithinimicrobium ciconiae. Lineage (NCBI taxonomy): Bacteria > Bacillati > Actinomycetota > Actinomycetes > Micrococcales > Ornithinimicrobiaceae > Ornithinimicrobium > Ornithinimicrobium ciconiae. The sequence continues at coordinate 1,339,428 of NZ_CP041616.1, read as the reverse complement.
GACAACCCCCGGCCGCACGGGGTGGTCGGGCAGGTCATCCCCTGGAACTTCCCGCTGCTGATGCTGGCCTGGAAGATCGCCCCGGCCCTGGCCACCGGCAACACCGTGGTGCTCAAGCCGGCCGAGACCACGCCGCTGACCGCGCTGCTGTTCGCGGAGGTCTGCCAGCAGGCCGACCTGCCCCCCGGCGTGGTCAACATCATCACCGGTGCGGGTGAGACCGGGCGCGCGCTGATCGCTCACGAGGGCGTCGACAAGGTGGCCTTCACCGGCTCCACCGCTGTCGGCAAGGCCATCGCGCGCACGATCGCCGGCACCCGCAAGAAGGCCACGCTGGAGCTCGGTGGCAAGGCCGCCAACATCGTCTTCGACGACGCCCCGCTCGACCAGGCCGTCGAGGGCATCGTCACCGGCATCTTCTTCAACCAGGGCCACGTCTGCTGCGCCGGGTCGCGCCTGCTGGTGCAGGAGTCGATCGCCGAGGAGGTCGAGGCCAAGCTCAAGGCGCGCCTGGCCACCCTGCGGGTCGGTGACCCGTTGGACAAGAACACCGACATCGGTGCCATCAACTCCCGCGAGCAGCTGGACCGCATCACCGAGCTCGCTGCCGTGGGCGAGGCCGAGGGTGCCACCCGGTGGGCACCGGAGTGCGAGCTGCCGGCCAACGGCTTCTGGTTCCGCCCCACGATTTTCACCGGCGTCAGCCAGACCCACCGCATCGCCCAGGAGGAGATCTTCGGCCCGGTGCTGTCCGTGCTGACCTTCCGCACCCCGGGCGAGGCGGTCTCCAAGGCCAACAACACGCCCTACGGCCTGTCGGCAGGCATCTGGACCGAGAAGGGCAGCCGGATCCTATGGATGGCCGACCAGCTCAAGGCTGGTGTGGTCTGGGCCAACACCTTCAACAAGTTCGACCCCACCAGCCCGTTCGGGGGCTACAAGGAGTCCGGCTACGGCCGGGAGGGTGGCCGCCACGGACTGTCCGCCTATGTCACGACGGGAGCGTCCCAGTGAGCACTTCGACGCGCAAGCCGGCCGCCAGGTCCACCGCCTCCTCGCGGGTGGACGTCCGCAAGACCTACAAGCTCTATATCGGCGGCAAGTTCCCCCGCAGCGAGTCGGGCCGTTCCTATGAGGTCTTCTCCTCCGGCCGGTCGCCGAAGTTCCTGGCCAACGCCGCTCAGGGGTCGCGCAAGGATGCCCGCGACGCGGTGGTCGCCGCCCGCAAGGCGGTCTCCGGCTGGGCCGGTGCCACGGCCTACAACCGCGGCCAGGTCCTCTATCGCGTCGCCGAGGTGATGGAGTCGCGCCGCTCGCAGTTCGTCGCCGAGGTGCAGGCCGCCGAAGGGCTGACGGCGGCCCGCGCCGAGGCCAACGTCTCGGCTGCCATCGACCGATGGGTCTGGTATGCCGGGTGGTCCGACAAGTTCGCGCAGATCCTGGGCGGTACCAACCCGGTCGCCGGACCGTTCTTCAACATCTCCGCTCCCGAGCCGACCGGCGTCGTGGCGGCGCTGGCACCGCAGGGCTCGTCGCTGCTCGGGCTGGTCTCGGTCGTGGCGCCGATCATCGTCTCGGGCAACACGGCTGTGGTCCTGGCCTCCCAGGGCCGGCCGGTGCCGGCGATCACCCTGGCCGAGGCCCTGGCCACCTCGGACGTGCCCGGTGGCGCGGTCAACCTGATCACCGGCATCACCTCAGAGGTCGCCCCGTGGCTGGCCTCGCACCGCGACGTCAACGCGATCGACCTGACCGGTGCCGCGGACGCCCCCGATGTGGTGTGGGGCGACCTGGAGGCGGCCGCGGCAGAGAACCTCAAGCGGGTGCTGCGACCGGCCGGCTCCGGCGTCATGGCCATCGAGCCGGACTTCGCGGTCGAGCCCGGGCTGTCCCGGATCGAGGCCTTCCTGGAGACCAAGACCGTCTGGCACCCCAAGGGCATCTGAGGCGAGGTCTGCCCAGGTGACGCGCTTCGCGGTCGATGCCCCGACGACGCTCCGGCTCGTCCAGGAGGGGATCGACCCCGGCGAGCACCAGCTCGTCGGGACGGCGAGCCTGCGCTCCGAGGTCCTCTCGCTCCTCTATCGGGAACAACGAGAGCCCGACCTGGGGGCTGCCGAGCGCAACGCGCTGCTCGATCGCCTGGCGGGGCTGCGGATGCGGTTGCTGGGTGACCGCGTCTCACGTCGTGAGGCGTGGCGGATCGCCAGCGAGCTGCAGCTGGACGACACGCGACCGGCGGAGCTGATCGCCGTGGCGCGCCTGCAGGCGGACGTGCTCGTCACCGACGACGAGGCGCTGCGCTCGCTGGCCAACGGCCTGATCGAGGTCGTCGGTTGGCGCGACTTCGTGGCCGCACTGTCCTGAGGAGGGTCGACCGTGCACGTGACTCTCCAGTTCCACCCCGACTGGCCCCACCGTGACGAGATGGTCATCGAGTCGATCGTCCGTGACGGCGTCTATCTGAGCCAGTTCGAGACCGGCACCTCCAACGGAGGGCTGACGGCTCATCAGGGTGGCAACCGCTGGCGGTGGGAGAGTCGCCTCTTCGGTGGGCGCTATGACCGGAGCGGCCCTCGGGAGCGGCCGGTCTATGGCGCTCTGAACTTCGACGACGGGCCGTATGGCGCCTCCGTCAGGTTCGGGTCGGCGCACCTGCGACTGCGTCCTGATGTCAACGCCCGCAGCACCTTTTGTTATCCGGACTCGGTGTTCGAACCCGACGCGGTGCGCGGCTTCCAGGAGGTCGAGGAACTGGTCGACCAGGCCCGAACCGGTGAGCATGACCTGCTGGACCGCTACGTCGAGGCTCACGTGCACGGCGGCGTCTCCATCAGCCGAGACGTCGAGGCCGTCGTCCTCGATCCCTGCTTTCGGGGGACGACGGTCGAGGAGGCCGCGCAGTCGCTGGGATGCCCGGTGGAGTGGCATCCCGGCTTTGAGGTCGCGTCCTCCTCCCTCGACCCGGACTACCGCGGACCTCAGTTCGTCGCTCTCGCACGCGCTCTCGGCCGGGTGGTCACGCCCGACCTCATCGGGGAGGTCGCCCGGTCCCGGCAGTACGACCCCCAGGCTCTGAAGCGCGTCTGGCACTACCTGGCCCGGTTCGGCCAGCAGACCCTTGACGATCCCTGAGCCGAAGGGCATCGGCTGGCACACCTCGGCGTGGACCCTACGCCGGCTGCAGCCGGCCGTCGACCATCTCCGTCACGCGGTCCACGTGGGTCAGGATGTCGTGGTCGTGGGTGACCATGACCACGGCTACCCCGTGTTCTCGTGCCTGGGCGGCGAGGAGAGCGACGATGTCGTGACTGCGCTGCCGGTCCAGCGCGGCGGTGGGCTCGTCCACGAGGAGGAGGCCGGGTGCGTTGGCAAGGGCTCGGGCGATCCCCACGCGCTGCCGCTCGCCGCCGGAGAGCTGTCCGGGGCGGTGCGTGGCGCGGTGATCCATGCCGACCGCTTCCAGCAGGGGCAGGGGGTCGGAGCCGCGCGGCTCGCCACGACGGCGGCCCAGTCGGTGGGCCAGTCGCAGCTGGTCGGCGGCGGTCAGCGCGGGGATGAGGTTGCCGGCCTGGAAGACAAAGCCCAGGTGCTGGCGTCGGAACCGTGCCAGCTGCCCCTGACCTCGACGACGCAGGGACGCGAGGTCCTGCCCGAGCACCTCGACGTGACCGGAGGTCGGCGCTGCGAGCGCGCCCGCCACGGCCAGCAGGGACGACTTCCCGGCGCCCGAGGGGCCGATGACAGCGACGAACTCCCCGGTGGCGACCTCGAGGCTGACCCCGTCGAGGGCGCGGATCTTGCCGTCCCCGTCGCCGACCTCCAGAGTGACGTCGGCCAGGACGAGGGCGGGGGCAGCCGGTCCGGTCGCGTCGGGCGGGGTCGGGTGCGTGCCCGCACGGGTGTTCATCGGGCTCCTCCCAGGGCGGCCAGCGGCTCGATGCGGGTCACCCGCAGCACGGCGACGGTCGCGCCGACCAGGCCGAGCAGGACCATCACTGCGCTCGCAGTGGCGATCGGGCCGGCCTCCAGCGAGAACGGCATGCCGGCCGGCATCAGGCTCCCCAGGGCGATCCCGACCACCAGCCCACCGAGGGTGAAGGTCACCAGCAGGATGGCGGCCTGGGCCAGGGCGTCGCCGAGCAGATAACGCACGGAGGCCCCCATGGCACGCAGGACGGCCAGCTCGTGGCCTCGTTGGATCGTCCACACCGTGAAGAAGGCACCCACCACCAAGGCACCGATGGCATAGAGGAACCACTGAATCATGTCCAGGGTGAGCGTCTCCGCCTGGTAGCCCGGGGAGGCATTGAACGCCTCCTCAAGCATCATCGTGGTCGTGGCAGCATCCGCGTCCCCAGCGGCGAGGACGTCAGCCTTGCCCGCCGCCAGGTCCGTGCCCTCCACCGCGCGCAGGGCGACGACGGATGCGGCATCGAAGTCGAGGGCCGCGACCTCCTCGGAGGTGGGAGCACCGTCAGGTGCCTCACCAGCCGCGATGAGCTGCCAAGTGCCGAGCGGCAGATAGGCGACGTCCACGTGGCCGAAGGTGGCCTGTCCCTCGGTGAAACCGACTACCTCCAGCTCCGTGCCGATGCGGTCGAGCGTGATGACGGTGCCGAGCTCGATCCCGTCCTCCCGGGCGGTGTCCGAGACGACGATCCCCGCCGGGTCGCCGAACTCCTGGCCGGCACTGATCGCGGGGGCCAGGAAGGAGTGTGGCGCCACCCCGAAGAGCGTCAGGTCGATCTGATCGCCGTCGCCGGTCACCGCGTTGACGATGGAGACACCCATGGGCTCGGCGGCCTCGACCTGCGAATGATGTCCCCAGGTGGCGACCTGCTCTGCGTCGACGACGGACCTGGAGAAGGCGTTGTCCTGCTTGGTGCCCTCGTCGAAGGCGAACGCGGTGACCGGCATCGCCTTCAGGCCGGAGACCCCGTCGTTGACCAGGCCGGCGGACAGCCCGGAGAGCATCACCATGAGGACGGCCATGAGGGAGATGACCAGGCCCATCAGGCCGAACCGGCCGCGGGCGAACCGCAGCTCGCGTAGCGCTAGAAACATGAGAACTCTTGTCGTGGCAGCCGCCGCGCACGTTCGGACCCGCTGGTGCGGACCGAACGTTTAACGACAACGTGTCGGGAAGATGTTGACATCGTGCCACAGGCTCGACCGGAGGACGAAATCCGTTGTTCACGGGCTCCCTGTGGCCAGCTGGGCTGTCCCACCGAGCTCGCGCACCAACGGCCCGAGGATCAGCGACACGTGCCCGATGACCATGTCAACGTCGACACCTGACTCCAGGATGCGCGTCGCCCCATGCACGACGGCGCTGACGAGTGCGGCGACGTCCTCGGGCGACTCCACCTCCAAGGAAGCAAGGACCTGGATCAACGGCTCCTGGATCTCCCGGTGCATGCGCGTGGCCTGCTCGTCGAGCTCCTCGTCCGGGGCAAGGGCGGCCAGGGCACTGCCGATGGCGTGGGTTCCCTCGGCCACCAGCTGCAGGTTGGCGACCGCGTAGGCAAGCACACGGTCGGCGTCGGTGGGTGCGGCGGCCATCGCGCTGGTGACACGTTCGGTCCACCGCGGATAGACGTCGCGCACCATCGCACGCAGGAGGTCGGCCTTGGAGCCGAAGTACTGGTAGATGCTGGTGCGCGCCAGGCCGGCACGGGCGGCCACCTGCGGCAGACCGGGAGCCTCACCGGACTCCAGCAACAGCTCGTGCGCCGCGTCAAGCAATGCCCTCTCCCGCGCAGCACGATGCTGGACGAGAGTCGGTGCACTGATCTTCGGCATGGCGCATCACCCTACGCCGGGGCACGCTCGACGGGCACTCTCCCCGCTGCGATCGGCGCAAGTTGGGCTCGGAGCCAACGGGCGAACAGCCGCACGTGAGATCCAGACCCCAGCTGGGCCTTCGCGTGCATGCGCCCTACGGGCGCGAGGAGTCGGTCCGGGCCCTGGCCTGGCTGAGCCCGGCGGAACGTCGCACTTCCTGACGTCGGGCACCGGTGTGGAGGAGCGTGTGGTCAGCGTCCGCGGTTGCGCGGGTGCTGGCGGGCCTGGCGCTCGTTGCCCCGCCGGTAGTTGCCGGTCAGCCTCGCCATCAGCTCCTGCGGATCCTCGTTCCTGACGTCCTCGAGGAAGGCGGCTGCACGTCTCCCTCGAAGGGTCGTCGCCGGCCGACCGTGGTGGGTCACGACGACATCCTCGCCCCGCACCGCGTAGTCGAATCCGTCAGGGTTGGCCACGGGGCAGAGGCTAGCGGGACGTCGCGAGCGCGGCCACCGAATTGCCGCCCAACCCCGGCCCATGCCCGGATAACCACTTGCCCCCGGCCCACCCAGCGCCTTACGGTCCATGCCATGTGGATTTCCTGAAGTTGCCCCGCCGCGCCATCTCGCCCTCGCGCTGACGGCTGCGGTCTCCGCTTCCCACAGGAGTCCCATGACCCAACCCTCACCCCTGCTCACTTCTGCCGCCTCCGGCGCTGATCACCTGCGCCTGGACGGCATCTCGCGGTCCTTCCCCGACCGTCGTGTGCTGACCGACGTCTCGTGCACGGTGGCCTCCGGTGAGATCGCCGCCCTGATCGGCGAGAACGGCTCGGGCAAGTCGACCCTGCTGCGCATTGCAGCCGGCCTCGACGAGCCCGACGCCGGCTCGGTCAGCGCCCCCGGCACGGTCGGCCTGTTCCACCAGGAACCACCGTTTCGCCTCAGCTTGACGATCGCGCAGGTGCTGGAGGATGCCACCGGGCCGGTGCGCGAGCTCGCCCACCTCGTCGAGGTCGAGGGCCAGGCGTTGGCCGACGGCGACGCCACGGCCGCGTCGCGTCTCCAGGCCGCGATCGACGCCGCCGAGCGGCATCACGCCTGGGAACTCGACCACCGCACCGACCGCGTCCTGGCCGGGCTCGACCTGGCCGCCCTACCCCGCGACCGTCCAGCTGGCGAGCTCTCCGGCGGTCAGGTCTCGCGCCTCTCCCTCGCCTGGCTCCTGCTCCGCTCGCCCGACACGCTGCTGCTGGACGAGCCCACCAACCACCTCGACGACGCGGCGACCCAGACCCTCGTCGGTCTACTGCGCGACTGGTCGGGGCCGGTGCTGCTCGCCAGCCACGACCGGGCGTTCCTGGACGAGGCCGCCACCACCCTGCTCGACCTGGACCCCGCGCCGCGCCCCTATGCCACGGTGCGACAGGACCGCGACTCCCCCGGGTCGGGGTTCGGCGTCACGAAGTTCACCGGCAGCTACACGGCATACCTCCAGGATCGGTATGCCGAGCGCGACCGTTGGGTGCGCCGCTTCCGGGACGAGCAGGCCGAGTTGGCCAGGTTGCGTGCCCGGGTCCGGGACGACCACACCGTCGGGCGCGCCGACCGGCCCCCTCGGACCGAGGGAGGAGCGGCCAAGAAGTTCTATGCCGACCGCAACGCCAAGGTGGTGGCGCGCCGGGTCAACGACGCGTCGACTGCCCTGGAGCGCCTCGAGCACGACCAGGTGCGCAAGCCGCCTGCCCGGCTGCGGTTCATCGGCCTCGGCGAGGTCGGCGCCGGCGCAGGCGCGACGGCGGCTGGTGCGACGACCGGCCCGGTGCTGACCGCGACGGGCCTGGCGGTCGCCGGGCGCCTCGCTCCCACGACGCTGAGCCTGCGCCCCCGCAGCCAACTGCTCGTCACCGGACCGAACGGCTCGGGCAAGTCGACCCTGCTCTCGGTCCTCGCCGGCGACCTGGCACCCGACCACGGGTCACTCACCTCGTCGCGGCGGCTGCGGGTCGCCCTGCTCAGTCAGGAGCCGCTCGCCCGTGACGCCGAGCAGTCGGTGCGCAGCGCCTATGAGGCAGCGGTGGGACCAGAGCGTGCCGAGCGCACGCCACTGGCGACCTTCGGGCTGATCGCAGGTCGGGACGCCGAGCGCCGCGTCGGTGCCCTCAGCGTGGGCCAGCGCCGCCGGCTCGACCTGGCGACCCTGCTGGCCGACCCGCCGGACGTCCTGGCCCTCGACGAGCCCACCAACCACCTGTCCCTGCTCCTGGTCACCGAGCTGGAGCAGTCCCTGCCCGACTACCCTGGCGCCGTCGTCGTCGCCAGCCACGACCGGTGGCTGCGCGAGCGCTGGACCGGCGAGCGCCTCCACCTGGAAGGACCGGCATGAACGTCACGATTGTCCGAGACCACGACCCCGAGGCGACCCGCCAGATCCTCGCGGTCCTGCCGGACTGGTTCGGCATCCCCGAGGCCAACGAGCACTACGTGCGCGCGGCCGCCGAGAAGGCCAGTTATCTGGCCCGCGTCGACAACACGACCGTGGGGGTCGCGCTGCTGGACCGGCACTTCCCGATGACCGGCGAGATCCACCTCATCGCGGTCACCCCGCAGGCCCACGGCAGCGGGGTCGGGTCAGCCCTGCTCGCGGCTATCGAGGCGGACCTGGTCGCCGACGGGGCGCACCTGCTCGAGGTCAAGACCGTGGGTGCTTCCTTCGCAGACGAGGGGTATGCCGCCACCCGAGCCTTCTATCAGGCTCGCGGGTTCCTGCCCCTGGAGGAGTTCGAGGGCCTGGACTGGGACGGCCCGACCCTGATCATGGTCAAGCCGCTGACCTGAGCCTGCTCAGTCGGCGGCCACCCGGTCGATCAGCAGCGGCGACGGGGAGTATGCCGACACCTCGGTGATCTCCCAGGCCCCCGCGAGCGCCTCGGTCGCCCGGGCGAACCGCTCGGGGGTGTCGGTGTGCAGGGTCAGCAGCGGCTGGCCCGCGCGCACCGTGTCTCCCGGTCGCGCGTGCCACTCGACACCCGCTCCGGCCTGCACCGGGTCCTCCTTGCGGGCCCGGCCAGCGCCCAGCCGCCAGGCGGCCACCCCGACCTGGTAGGCATCCAGTCGAGTGAGCACCCCGTCGGACTCCGCCGTGATCTGCTGGGTCTCCGCGGCGCGCGGCAGCTCAGCGTCCGGGTCCCCGTCCTGGGCGGAGATCATCGCCCGCCAGGCGTCCATCGCGCGCCCGTCGGCGAGGGCATCGGCGGGGTCGATGTCGTCTCGGCCGGCACCAGCAAGCATCTCCCGGGCCAGGGCCACGGTGAGCTCGACGACGTCAGCGGGCCCCCCGCCGGCCAGGACCTCGACGCTCTCGCGCACCTCCAGCGCGTTGCCGGCGGTCAGCCCGAGCGGGATCGACATGTCCGTCAACAGAGCCACCGTGCGGACCCCGGCGTCGGTGCCGAGCGCGACCATGGTGCGCGCCAGCTCGGTTGCCTGCTCACGGTCCTTCATGAACGCACCGGAGCCGACCTTGACGTCCAGGACGAGCGCCCCGGTGCCCTCCGCGATCTTCTTGCTCATGATCGACGAGGCGATCAACGGGATCGCCTCGACCGTCCCGGTCACGTCACGCAGCGCATAGAGGCGCTTGTCGGCCGGCGCCAGTCCGGACCCGGCCGCGCAGATCACCGCTCCAACGCTCTCGAGCTGGGCGAGCATCTCCTCGTTGGACAGGTCCGCCCGCCACCCCGGGATAGCCTCCAGCTTGTCCAGGGTGCCGCCGGTGTGCCCCAGCCCCCGGCCGGACAGCTGCGGGACGGCCACGCCGCAGGCCGCGACGAGCGGAGCGAGCGGCAGGGTGATCTTGTCCCCCACACCGCCGGTGGAGTGCTTGTCCGCCGTCGGCCGGCTCAGCGAACCGAAGTCCATCCGCTCGCCCGACTCGATCATCGCGGTGGTCCAGTCGCTGATCTCGCGCCGGTCCATGCCGTTGAGCAGGATCGCCATGGCCAGCGCAGACATCTGTTCGTCGGCGATCACCCCACGGGTGTAGGCGTCGATGGTCCAGGCGATCTGCTCGCTGGACAGCCGCTGCCTGTCCCGCTTGGTCCGGATGATGTCGACGGTGTCAAAGTTCTCGCTCACGCCCCCATCCAACCGCACGGACGCCGCGCAGGACAGCGCCGACACCGCATCCCTCCTCCGGACAAATTTTTTAGTTGTGTCCACAAGTTATCGGCTAGGATGTGGCGATGAGCACCCACGGGACACCGACACCGGGAGCGACCCGCTGGCTGAGCGAGGACGAGCTCCAGGTCTGGGTCGGTCTTGTGGCTGTCCTGGAACTTCTTCCCGCGCAGCTGGACTCGCGCCTGCGACGCGTTGCCGACCTGACCTATTTCGACTATTACGTGCTCGCCAGGCTGTCCGAGGCACCCGAGCGCACACTGCCGATGAGCGCCCTGGCCACCCGCACCAACGCCACCTTGCCGCGACTGTCCCACGTCGCCCGTCGCCTCGAGGCCCGCGGGATGATCGAGCGGTCCACGGCGCACCAGGACCGACGCGTCACGATCGTGCGCCTGACCCAGGACGGCTGGGACCTCCTGGAGGCCACCGCCCCCACGCACGTCGAGCAGGTGCGTGAGCTCGTCTTCGACCGACTCAGCAGCGAGCAGGTCAGGCAGCTCGGAGCCATCACCGACACGCTGCTCACCAGCCTCGACCCGCGGGGCCTGATGAGCCTGCCCTACCGTCGACCCGGAGCTGAGCCCCAGCAGTGAGTCCACCCGCCGGGAGGTGGACGGCAGCTGACCCGAGGACACCGACCTCGGTGAGGCGGTGGTGAGCAGCACCCCGTGAGTATGCCGGGTGCCCGGGTTGTGCGATCCTGTGCCGGTGAACCTCGCCCAGGCCATGAAACAGATCGTTCCCGGTGTCCAGGACCTCAAGCGCCGCTCGCTGCGCCAGGCCGGGGGTGAGGCCACGATGTCGCCGACGCTCATCGCCCTGCGCGAGGACCGCGTGCTCGCCGTCATCACGGCACCGCGCCTGGAGGTGGTCCTGTCCTGCGCGTCGACCCTCGCGATCGGACTGGCTCCGCAGATGCTGGCGGTGGCGGCCCAGGTCACTCTCCCCGAGCGTGCTGGCAGCGAGGACCTGCCGCCCCAGGAGGCCGGCGAGGGCATCGCCTACACGACCTTCACCCGGGACCGGGAGGCCAGCCTGGCCGTCCAGCGCTATCAGGTGCAGGACGGAGAGGTGGTCTTCACCGCCCCCGAGCGTGGTCGCCCGGACGACCGGAGGCTGATGGACGAGCTGGCCAAGGCGATGGGTCACGCCCCGCTGGACCCGGCCAAGGTCGCCCGCAAGGACCCTGCTGGGCAGACCGCCGCAGACCAGGCAGGGCAGGCGCCACAGGCCCCGGTCTCCCCCGACTTCATTCCGGCGGCCGAGGGACGGATGGCGATCGACGCCGGCACCATCAAGACGACCTACGAGCGGGTCAAGGGCATCGGTGGCACCGCCCTGTTCGTCGCCGCCGACGGGACCCAGGCCACCAGGATGCTCGCCGCCGGGCTGCCTCAGGAGTGCCTGCTCACCCGCTGAGCAGGCACAACCATCCCTGTCGCCGCCTCGGTCGGCCTGACCGGCGGCGCCGAGATCCTCAGGCCTCGAGGTCCTCGGGACCGAAGGCCTGCGGCAGCACCTGATCCATCGGCAGCACCCCGCGGGGAGTCTCCAGGAGGCACTCGGCTCCGCCGTGCTCCCAGATGAGTTGACGGCACCGACCGCACGGCATGATCGTCGCGCCCGAGCCGTTGACGCAGGAGACGGCCACGAGGCGTCCCCCGCCGGTCGCGATGAGCTCGGAGATCATCCCGCACTCGGCGCATAGGGTGACGCCATAGCCGGCGTTCTCCACATTGCACCCGCCGACCACCCGGCCGTCGTCGACCAGTCCGGCGACCCCGACCGGATACTGGGAGTAGGGCGCGTAGGCACGCTCCATCAACTCGGTGGCCCGCGCCTTCAGCGCGACCCAGTCAATCTCCTGCTCGTGCATCATCAGGCGGTCCTCACTTGGTGTAGGGGATGCCCTCGGCGGCAGGGGCGCGCACCCGGCCGACCAGTCCGGCGACGGCAAAGATGGTGATGACATAGGGCAGCATCGCCAGCAGCTGTGGTGGCATGGGAGAGCCGATCGTGCCCAGGACGTTGCCGAGGTTTTTGGAGAAGCCGAACAGCACGGCAGCAACCAGAGCCCCGGCGGGGTTCCACTTGCCCAGGATCATTGCGGCCAGGGCGATGAAGCCGTTGCCCGCAGACATGTCTCGGCCGAAGGCCAGTCCGCTGCCGATGGTGAAGAAGGCACCACCCAGGCCCGCGACCGCACCACCGAGGACCGTGTTCCAGACGCGGCGCTTGTTCACGTTGATGCCGACGGTGTCGGCCGCCTTGGGGTGCTCGCCGACGGCGCGGGTGCGCAAACCCCACCGGCTGCGGAAGAGCATGAACTGCAGGATGATCACCGCGGCATACATCAGGTAGACCAGGATGGTCTGCCGGAAGAGCACGGGGCCGACGATCGGGATCTGGCTCAGCAGCGGGATCTCGATGATGCCCAGCGGCTGGCGGGCGTTCCAGGTCTCGCGGTTCTCGGCCAGCAGCGTGGAGAAGAAGAAGCTGGTCAGACCCAGAATCAGCGTGTTGAGCACGACGCCGACGATGATCTGGTTGACCTGGTACTTCACCGCGAACCAGGCGAGCAGGGCACCGACCAGACCACCGGCGATCGGGGCCGCGACCAGACCGAGGTAGGGCGCGGTGAACAGCGAGGCGATCACCGCCGCGGCGAACGCACCGAACAGGAGCTGACCCTCGATGGCGATGTTGATGATGCCCGAGCGCTCGCAGATGATGCCGGACATCGCACCAAAGATCAGCGGCACCGACAGCGCCAGCGCACCGGCCAGGAGTGAGGTCACCGGGATCACCGAGGTCTTGCCGGCCCCGGCCCAGGTGAGGAAGGCCACCACAAAACCCACACCGACCACGAGGTGCAGCCAGACCGGTGTCTTCGCGCGGGACCGAGCCAGCACGAAGCCATAGACGGCCGCCGCGAGCAGGATCCCGGTGAGCACGAGCACTGTCAGCATCGATGGGACGCTGAAGTTGGGGATGGTGAACCACTGCTCGCCGTAGCGGGACTGGAACTCCGTCGCCTCCTCCCACACGCCCTCACGCCGGATCATGGTGCCGACCAGGCCCAGGAGTGCGGCGGCGGCCAGCACGGCGTAGGTGACGGGAATCCGGTAGGAGACCTTGCCCAGGACGGTGCCACCGGTGGGTACGTCATCGACCGGCGTGCCGGCAGTCACGGGGACGAGTGGCGTGGTCACGCTGCAGTCTCCTTCGGTGCGGTCCGCGCAGCCTTGGGAGGCGCATCGGGATCAGGGAGTCGGAAGATCGCGCGCACCAGGGGCGGCGCGGCGATCAGCAGGACGATGACGGACTGGACGACGAAGACGATGTCGATCGGTGTCGAGGTGACGGACTGCATCAGCGTGCCGCCCGCCTGGAAGGCGCCGAACAGCAACCCGGCGATAAAGGTGCCCAGAGGCTTGGAGCGTCCCAGCAGGGCGACCGTGATGGCGTCGAAGCCGTAGGTGGCGGCCACCCCGGCGGTCAGGGACCCTCCGGTGATCAGCACCTGTGAGGTGGCGGCCAGACCTGCCAGTCCACCGGCGATGACCATCGTCAGCACGGTGATCCGGCCGACGGACATGCCGGCGGTGCGGGCCGCGTGGGGGTTGGCTCCGGCCGCACGGATCTCAAAGCCTGTCGTGGACCGTTCCAGCAGCCACCAGACGAAGATCGTGGCGAGGATGGCGACCACGAAGCCCCAGTGCAGGCGGAAGGTGTTGCCGGGCACCAAGAAGTCCGGGATCAGCGCCGGATAACCGGCGTTGGGCCCGATCTGCGGGCTGCGCAGGCCGGTGCCGCTCGCGTTGAACTTGCCCATGGTCAGCACATAGGCGATGAGATAGACCGCGATCCAGTTGAGCATGATCGTCACGATCACCTCGTTGGCTCCGGTGCGGGCCTTCAGGATGCCGGGGATGAAGCCCCAGAGTGCGCCGCCGAGTGCGCCGCCCACCACGCAGAGGAGCAGGTGCACGACCGGCGGGAAGTCGAAGGCAAACCCGAGGTAGGCGGCGAAGATGGCACCGAGGATGATCTGTCCCTGCGCACCGATGTTGAACAGGCCGGCGCGGAAGCCGACGGCCACACCGAGGGCGGCCAGGATCAGCGGGGTCGCGAAGGTCATCGACTCGGTGATCGGACGGATCTGCCGCTGGAACTCGTCGGCCTGATAGTCGAAGATCGCGCCGCGGAAGAGCGCCTTGTAGGCCTCGCTCACGGCCTCCCAGGACGCCGCGAAGAAATCCGCGGGGCGGGCGAAAACATAGGACACCGTCTCGGAGACCCTCGGATCGGCAAAGGCGATCAGCACGCCACCGAGGACCAGCGCGATGATGATCGCGAAGACCGAGACCATCACGTCCCCACCGACGATCTGGCGCAGGATGACCGAGCCGGAGCGCGGGTCCTCGCCACTCGGCCCGGGGGGTGCCGTGGTGGCCCCCGCCGTGCCCTGCGGGGAGGGTTGTGGCGCCGGGGTGTTCGACTCGCTCACGTCAGGTCCTTCCCTTCAGCGGCCTTGTCGGCGCCAGCCAGCACCGACTGGTGCCCTGCTGCCTGCGCGACCGCGTCGTCCAGTGGCACGCCTGCCATCATCAGTCCGAGCACGTCCCGGCTGATGCCTCCGGGGCCGGACTCAGCGGCGTCGATGATGCCGATGATCCGTCCGCGATACATCACGGCGACCCGGTCGGCCAGCGCGAGCACCTCGTCCAGTTCGGTGGAGACGATGACCACCGGGGTGCCGTGGTCACGCTCGGCGACGATCCGCTTGTGGACAAACTCGATGGAGCCCACGTCCAGGCCACGTGTCGGCTGGGAGGCGACCAGGAGCCGCAGCGGGCGTGACATCTCCCGCGCCAGGACAACCTTTTGGGCATTGCCTCCGGACAGGGTGGAGATCGGATCGGTGATATTGGTGAGCCGCACGTCGAACTCGGTGGTGCGGTGCTCGGCGTTCTCCGCGATCTTGCCCAGGTTGAGCGAGGGTCCGCGGGAGAACTCCTCGGTGCTATAGAGATCCAGGACCAGGTTCTCGGCGATGGTGAAACTGGCGACGACACCGTCGGTCGAGCGATCCTCGGGCACGAACCCCAGTCCGGCACGCAGCCGCTGCCGGACGCTCTTGCCCAGCAGTTCCTCACCGTCGAGGGTGATCGAGCCTGCCGCCGCCTCGTCGATGCCGAGGATGACCTCTGCCAGCTCGGTCTGGCCGTTGCCCTGCACACCGGCGATCGCCAGGATCTCGCCGCCCCGGACCTCAAAGCTGACGTGGTCCACCACGGCGGTCGCGCCGTTGAGCACTGTGAGGTCGGAGACCACCATCCCGTTGTCCCGTGGCTGTGCCGCCGTCTTGTCCACCGCGAGGTTGACCGACCGGCCCACCATCAGGGAGGCGAGCTCGGTCTCGGTCGACTCGGGGCCGGCCTCCCCCACGACCTTGCCACGACGGATCACGGTGATGCGGTCGGCGATCGCCCGCACCTCCCGGAGCTTGTGGGTGATGAAGACGATGGAGGTGCCGGCGGCTTTCAGCTCTCCCATGATCTTGATGAGCTCGTCGGTCTCCTGGGGCGTGAGCACCGCGGTGGGCTCGTCCAGGATCAGGATCTTGGCGTCGCGAGAGAGCGCCTTGATGATCTCCACGCGCTGCTGCACGCCGACCGGCAACTCCTCGATGAGGGCGTCGGGGTCGACGTGGAAGCCGAAGCGCTCGGAGATGTCACGGACCTTGCGTCGCGCCGAGGCCAGGTCCAGGATGCCGAGTGAGTGCGCAGCAGGGTCCAGCAGGCCAGCCAGGCCGGTCGGTTCATAGCCCAGCGCGACCGACTCGGCGACCGTGAAGACAGGCACCAGCATGAAGTGCTGGTGAACCATCCCGATGCCGGCCCGGACCGCGTCCCCGGGGCCGGGAAAGGTCACCGGGGTGTCGTCGAGCAGGATCTGCCCGCCGTCCGGGTCGTAGAGGCCGTAGAGCACGTTCATCAACGTGCTCTTGCCGGCGCCGTTCTCGCCCAGCAGGGCATGGATCTCACCGGGTTCGACAACAAGGTCGATGTGGTCGTTTGCCACCAGCGGTCCGAAGACCTTGGTGATCCCGCGCAGTTCGAGCTTCATCGCTCCTCGGCTCCATCGGTAGTGAATGCGGGACAGCGTAGCGGCCCAGCCGGGAGTGGCTGGGCCGCTACATCGGAGAGTTGTGACTCCCGCGTACTGCTCAGTGCTTCAGTGCTCGGTGCACCCGGGCTGCGGTGCACCTGTCACCCGTGGATCCGGGTGTCAGGGAGCGTTGGGGGACTCGATGACGAGCTCCCCGGCGATGATCTGGTCCTGGTACTCCGTGAGCTTGTCCTTCAGCTCCTGCGGGACCTCGTCCTCGAAGTCGTGGAACGGCGCCAGGGCGACGCCGCCGTTCTCCAGGGTCCCAACATACGGCTCGTTGCTGAAGGTGCCGTCCGCGGTCTCCGCGATGGAGCCCTCGACGGCCGAGCCGATCTCCTTCAGGACCGAGGTGAGGATGAGGTCGCCGTACTCGGTGGTCTCGTAGCCGTCCAGGTCGACCCAGATGAGCTTGGTGTCGGTGCCCTCGGCGACCGAGGCGGTGCCCAGCCCGACCGGACCGGCGACCGGCATGATGATGTCCGCACCCTGGGAGATGAACTGCTCGCCCAGCGAGGCGCCCTGCGACTGGTCGTCGAAGGTGTTGGCGAAGGCGCCGTTCTGCGCCTCCTTGTCCCAGCCGAGGAGCTCGACGGTCGTGCCGTTGTCCTCGTTGTAGGCGTCGATGCCGTCCGAGAAGCCGTCCATGAAGATCTGGACGGAGGGGATCGGCAGGCCACCGAAAGTCGCGACCTTGTCAGTCTCGGTCATGCCCGCGGCCAGGTAGCCCGCGAGGAAGGCGGCCTCGGAGGTGTTGAACAGAATCGGCTTGCCGTTGTCGAGCTCGATGGGGTTGAAGTCCGCATCGGAGAAGCCGGAGTCGACCAGACCGAAGTTGGTGTCCGGGTTGGCGTTGGCCGCGTCCTCGATGGCCTGCTCCAGCAGGAAGCCGGCACCGATGACGAAGTTGCAGTCCTGCTGGACCATGGCGTCGATGTTGGGGCCGAACTCCGCGTCGGAGTTGGACTCGGCGTCGGCGATCTGGATGCCCAGGGAGGACTCGGCGGCGGTCAGGCCCGCGTGGGCTGCCTGGTTGAACGACTGGTCGTCGAAGCCACCGGCGTCGGAGATCATGCAGGCCTTGAAGTCAGCCATGTCGCCGGCGACAGCGGTCTGGTCGCTGCCGTCGTCGGTCTGCCCGGTGTCGTCAGCGGTCGCGTCGCCACCGTCGCCAGCGTCGGCGCTCGTCTCGGTGTCGGTGGTCTCGGTGTCCTCGTCCGGGGCGTCGGAACACGCGGCGAGGACCAGGACGGCGGCCGCACTGACCGCGGCAATCTTGAAGACCCTCACGGGGCACTCCTTTGTTCTGGGGACGTGGGTCACGCGATGTTAACTCCCCCGTAACCCCTTTCGGGTGCGGGAGAGCCCAGAAACCGCGAGATGTGTCTGATTCGTGACCCAGCAACGCTGATTCGTGACCAGCGCGGTCTCAGCGACCTGGCTGGCGCAGCGCCCCCCGGCTGGCACAGCGACCCGGCTGGCGCAGCGACGCGCTCGATCTCTCAGACCAGGCCGTCCGGACCGACCGAGCTGAGCACCGCGGCCGCCAGGAACTTAGCGGCGATGAGCACCGACTCCTCATCGACGACCAGATCGCCCTGGTGCAGCTCGTGGGTGCGGCCACCCGGGGTGCGGGTTCCCAGCCGGGCCATCGCCCCGGGCACGTCGGTGAGCAGCCAGCCCAGGTCCTCCCCACCCAGCGACTGCTTGGTCGGCACCACGGAGGTGGGGCCGAGGACGGCACCGGCCGCCGCGGTCATCGCGGAGATCGTGGCAGGGTCGTTGTCCACGGGCGGCACGCCGCGCACGTGCCGGACCTCGGCGGTGACGCCGTAGGGACTGACGACGGCGTGCACGATCTCCTCGATCAGCGGCCCCGTCGTCGCCCAGGTCTCCGAGTCCAGCATGCGCAGCGTGCCGACGCACTCCCCCCGGGACGGGATCACGTTGGCCACGGTGCCGGACCGGACCGCTCCCCACACCAGCGCGGTGCCCGAGCGTGGGTCCATCCGCCGGGACAGGGCTGCGGGCACGTCGGTCAGCACCTTGCCGAGGGCGAAGGTGAGGTCCTGGGTCAGGTGGGGGCGCGAGGTGTGACCGCCCCCGCCGGTCAGCGTGACGTGGATGGAGTCCGAGGCTGCTGTGATCGGCCCCGTCTTCAGGCCGATGGTCCCCACGTCGATCGACGGGTCACAGTGGACCGCGAGCACCCGGTGGACCCCCTGCATCCACCCGTCCTCGACGACCTGGTGAGCGCCGCCGGGGATGGACTCCTCGGCGGGCTGGAAGATCAGCCGGACCCCGAGCGACAGGCGCTCCAGCTGGTCCTGCATCGAGGCCAGGGCGAGCCCGGCCCCCAACATCCCCACGGTGTGCACGTCGTGGCCGCAGGCATGGCAGACCCCCTGCTGTCGCGAGGCGTAGGGCAGCCCGGTGAGCTCGTCGATCGGCAGAGCGTCCAGGTCGGCGCGCAGCGCGATCCGCACCCGGGGCTCCGCTGCGCCGAGGTCGGCAACCGCGCCGCTGCCGGCCATCGCCTGGGCCGTGACGCCCGCCTCGGCCAGCCGCTCCATCACCACGGCGGTGGTGCGGTGCTCCTGCCAGGAGACCTCCGGGTTGGCGTGCACGTCACGGCGCAGTGCCAGCAGCTCGGTCCGTCGCGACTCGACGGCGGCCATGACGTCCTCGATGAGGTCGTCGGTGACGGGGACGGGGGTGGCTGCAGGCGGCAGATCGTGCAAGGTCACGCGAGTCAGGGTCCTGTGGTTGGGGTGAGTGGCTGAATTGTCAGGTTACCTCGCCGCCCGGCCCACCCCTGACGTCACAGGGCTGCCACCGCGCGCACCAGGGCAGGTCCGGCATAGATCAACCCGGTGTAGAGCTGCACGAGACTGGCCCCCGCGTCCAGCAGCGCCTGGGCGTCGTCCGCCGTCATCACCCCGCCCACACCGATCACCGGCAGGTCGCTCGTCGCCTCGATGCGGGTGACCACCTCACGGGCCCGCCGGGTCAGCGGGGCACCGGAGAGTCCGCCGGCCTCCCGCTGGGCCAGGTCCCGCTCCGCAGGTGCCACGTGCCGCCGCCCGATCGTGGTGTTGGTCGCGATCAGGCCGGCGGCTCCTGCTCCCTCAGCCACCTCGAGCGCCTGGTCCAGCGCGGCGTCGCTGAGGTCCGGGGCCAGCTTCACGAGGACGGGGGTGGGTGTGCCGGCACCGGCCAGGTCACGGGTCTGGGCGACGACGGCCTCGAGGAGCTCGGCCAGCGGGCCCGCGTCCTGCAGGTCGCGCAGCCCGGGGGTGTTCGGTGAGGAGACGTTGACCGCCAGATAGTCGGCCAGCCCGTCCAGCGCTCGGACCGAGGTCAGATAGTCCTCGACGGCGTGCTCGAGCGCCGTCACCTTGGTCTTGCCGATGGACACCCCCACCGGTATGCCGATCGCGCCGTCCGCGCGTGCCTCGCGCAGCCGTTGCGCCAGCGCGTCCACGCCACCGTTGTTGAACCCCATCCGGTTGATCACCGCCCGGCTGGCCGGCAGCCGGAACAGCCGCGGTGCGTCGTTGCCCGGCTGCGGGTGCGCCGTGACGGTGCCCAGCTCCACGTGGCCGAACCCCAGCGCGCCCCAGGCCCGGACCCCACGCCCGTCCTTGTCCATGCCGGCGGCCAGACCGACCCGGTTGGGGAAGGTCAGGCCCCACAGGCGCACCGGCTCTCCGACCGGGCCCAGCATCCGGGCCAGCGCGTTCACCGCCCGGGGACGGGACCCGAGCGACTCGGCCAGCGACACCATCTGGTGGTGCGCGAACTCGGCGTCACCGCCGCCCTGCCGGAAGAAGACCGGTCGTGCGCCGCGCCGGTAGGCCAGGTCCAGGGCGCGGGTGCGCAGGTCGGCGTGGGGCTGAGTCACGATGTCAACCCTATGCTGGTGGGGTGAGCCAGAGCGACGAGTTGATGCAGCACTTCTGGGGGGTCATTCCGGCTGGTGGGTCCGGGACACGGCTGTGGCCGCTGTCCCGCCGTTCCTCCCCTAAGTTCCTCCACGACCTGAGCGGGTCGGGGCACTCGCTGCTGCAGGACACCGTCAGCCGGCTGACCCCGCTGGCCGGGGACCGGGTCATGGTCGTCACCGGCGTCCGGCACGCCGAGGCCGTGCGCGCCCAGCTGCCCGACCTGCCGTCGGATCAGGTGCTGGTCGAGCCCGGCCCCCGCGACTCGATGCCGGCCATCGGGCTGGCCGCCGCCGTGCTGGAACGACGAGACCCCGACGCGGTGCTCGGCTCCTTCGCGGCGGACCACGTCATCGGCGATCCCGAGGCCTTCCGGGGGTGCGTAAGGGAGGCGGTGGCGGCGGCCGCGTCAGGTGCCCTGGTCACGCTGGGCATCACCCCGACCTATCCCGCGACCGGGTTCGGTTATATCAAGATGGGCCAGCCGTGGTCGTCCGGCACGGGGCACAGCGCCCGCCGGGCGGAGGAGTTCGTCGAGAAGCCGGACCGTGCGCGCGCCGAGTCGTATCTTGACTCAGGTGACTACCGCTGGAATGCCGGCATGTTCGTGGTGCGGGCCAGCACCCTGCTCGATCTGCTGGCCACCTGGCACCCGGAGCTCGCGGAGGAGCTGCGTCAGCTGGCCGCGGAGCCCGAGCTCATCGACCAGAGGTGGTCCGCGCTGACCAAGATCTCGATCGACCACGCCGTCGCCGAGCCCGCAGCCGACGCCGGCCGGGTCGCGGTCGTGCCCGCCGACTTCGCGTGGGACGACGTGGGCGACTTCGCCTCCCTCGCCACCCTGCTGACGGAGTCTGCCGAGGGCATGCACATCCTCGGGCCGACCGACCGGGTCGTCTCCCAGGACAGCACCGGACTGGTGGCGGCCCACGGCGGACGCACCATCGTCACCCTCGGTGTCGACGACGTGGTCGTGGTGGACACCCCGGACGCGCTGCTGGTCACCACCCGCGAGCGCGTCCAGGACGTCAAGGGCATCGTCGAGCTCCTGCAACGCTCCGGACGTGAGGACCTCACGTGAACCAGACGGCCCGACACCGCGCCCCGTCGGGGCGGCTGCGGGACGCCCTGGGTCACCCATTGGTCACGTCCCGCTCACTGGACACCACCCCGGACGTTGCCGTCCCACCACCGACGGGCCGCACGCTGGGTCATGTGCGAGTCGCCATCGTGACAGAGTCCTTCCTCCCCGCCCTCAACGGTGTGACCAACAGCGTCTGCAAGGTCCTGGAGTGCCTGCGTGCCGGCGGTCATGAGGCCCTGGTCGTCGCCCCCGGGACCACGCCCTGGGCCGAGACCGCGGCACCAGAGCACTATGCGGGCTATCCCGTGCACACCGTCAGCAGCCTGCCCATCCGCCAGTTCCGGGTGGGCCTGCCGTCCTACGAGCTGGAGACGGTGCTGCACCGCTTCCGTCCGGACGTCGTCCACGTCGCCTCACCCTTCGTGCTGGGGGTGCGGGGCCTGACGGCCGCGCGCGCCCTGGGCATCCCGTCGGTCGCGATCTATCAGACCGACATGCCCAGCTACATCCGGCAGCACTCCGGCCCGATCGGTGACCTCACCGCGCGGGCTGCCTGGCGCTGGATCCGCCGCATCCACTCCCAGGCGGACATCACCCTCGCGCCGTCCAGCGCCGCGATGCAGGACCTCACCAACCACGATGTCCCCCGGGTGGCGCTGTGGGGCCGGGGCGTGGACTCCACCCTGTTCCATCCCGACCGCAGGACCGATCCAGAGACGGCAGCACTGCGCGCCCGGCTCGCCCCGCACGGTGAGACCCTGCTGGGGTATGTCGGCCGGCTGGCTCCCGAGAAGGAGCTGCACCGACTCCGCGAGCTCAACTCGTTGCCGAGCACCAGGATCGTCCTGGTCGGTGACGGACCCAGCGCCGAGCACCTGCGCGAGGACCTGCCCGGGGTGGTGCTGCTGGGCCGTCAGGAGGGTCTGGACCTGGCGCGCAGCTATGCCGCCTTCGACCTGTTCGTGCACACCGGGACCCGCGAGACCTTCGGGCAGACATTGCAGGAGGCCGCGGCCGCCGGGCTGCCGGTGGTGGCGCCGGCCCGGGGCGGGCCGCTGGACCTGATCGACCCCGGTCGCACCGGACTGCTCTTCGACCCCGTCACCCCCGGGGCGCTGCGCGAGGCGGTGGCCACCCTGACAGGCCCGGAGCGTGCCGGCGAGCGTGAGGCGATGGGTCGGGCCGGTCGGGCCCGCGTCGAGGAGCGTTCGTGGCCGGTGCTGACCGAGCAGCTCATCGGCTACTACGCCCGAGCCATGGGCCCCGCGCGGATCGCCGTGGCCTAAGCGGCTACACCCCGACCTGGTCGCCCGTGAGCTCATAGGTGACCAGGGGGCGCCACACCTCATCGCCGTGGTGCACGTAGACCGCGAACTCGCCGGCCTCGAACTCGGCCACCAGGTCGGCGAACTCGGCAAACGCCCGGTCGAGCACCGCAGACGGCAGGTCGTGAGCCAGGGTGACGTGCGGGTGATAGGGAAAGTCGAGATCCCGCCATACGGGGCCGTTGCGCACCGCCCGCTCGAGCTGCTCGCAGGAGGAAACCCCGCGCGCGATCTGGACATAGACCACGTCCGAGACGGGCCGGAAGGTGCCGGTCCCCCGCAGCACCATCAGGAAGGGGGCCATCCGCTGAGCCACGTCCTGCAGGTAGGTCAGCAGCTCCTCGAGGCGCTCGGCCGTCGTCTCGGTCGGGGGCAGCAGTGTCACGTGGGTGGGGATGTGCTGGGCACGGGCCTCGCCATAGTCGATCCGCGCCTGCTGGATCATGCTCCCCCACGGCTCCGGCACCGGCAACGCGATGCCAACCGTCACGGGCCCGTGTGGTTGGAGAGTCACAATCACTGACCCTACCCCTGCCTCGACTGGTGACGTGCGGGTCGCCCGGAGGCTCTAGGGTCTTGCCCTATGGCCCACCCGGATGACATCCCCACCCACCCCGCCACCGTCGGCGGATCCGCGGATTCCGCGGACCCGGACCGCGCCGGCCTTCCCACGGACCCAGCGGCCCCGGGCAGCGCGGTGACCACCGTGCCTGCCGAGCCGCAGGACGATCTGGTCACCACGACGCACACGCTCGCGGTGGGGCGGAGCACGCTGTCCTACACGGCGACTACCGGCCGCGTCGTGCTGCGCGAGGAAGTCTATGAGGACGATGTCTTCACCGGCACCAAGCCCAAGGCAGAGGTCTTCCTGACCTCCTATGTCGTCGACCCCGCCGACGGTGCCCCACAGCGTCCGGTGACCTTTGCGTTCAACGGGGGCCCCGGGTCCTCCTCGGTCTGGCTGCACCTGGGCCTGCTCGGCCCACGGCGTGTCGAGATGGGCGATGTCGGCGACCTGCTGCCGCCTCCCTACGGCCTGGTCGACAACCCCGAGTCACTGCTCGCCGTCTCCGACCTCGTCTTCATCGATCCGGTGTCCACCGGCTTCTCCCGGGCCGTGGAGGGGGGCAAGTCCAAGGACTACCACGGCTTCACCGGCGACATCGAGTCCATTGCTGAGATCATCCGGCTCTGGACCTCGCGCAACGAGCGCTGGATGTCCCCCAAGTTCCTGGCCGGCGAGTCCTACGGCACGCTGCGGGCCGCCGCGCTGGCCGACCACCTGCAGTCCCGTTATGGCATGTACCTCAACGGCATCATGCTGATCTCCTCGGTCCTGGACCTGGGCTCGATCGGGTTGCAGGAGCCGGACACCGACCGGGCGTTCGCAGGCTTCCTGCCCACCTATGCCGCGGTCGCGCACTATCACGGCAAGCACGGCCGCAAGTCGCTGTCGACGGTGGTCCGCGCCGCCGAGGAGTATGCCGCCCGCGACTACCCCTATGCGCTCAGCCGCGGGGCCCGTCTGACCGGGTCCGAGCGGGCCGAGCACGTCTCCCGCCTCGCCGACCTGACGGGGCTGGCGGCGGACTGGATCGACCGGGCCGACCTGCGCATCGAGCACCTGCGGTTCTTTACCCAGCTCCTGCGCGAGCAGGGGCTGGTGGTCGGTCGCCTGGACTCGCGGTTCACCGGTCCGGCCGCCGCGGGCAACGCCGAGGTGATGGACGCCGACCCCAGCCACGACGCGATCGCCGGTCCCTACGCCGCCGCGTGGAATCATCACGTGCGTGCCGACCTGGGCTACCAGTCGGACCTGCACTATGAGCAGATCTCCGCGAGGGTGCACCCGTGGTCGTATGCCGACTTCGAGGGCAGGTCCGTCGACGTCACCCCACGACTGGCCCGCGCGATGCGCGCCAACCCGCACCTGCGGGTGCACGTGGCCTACGGCTGGTATGACGGCGCGACCCCCTTCTTCGCCGCCCGGGAGGTGCTCGAGCAGCTCGACATCCCGGCTGCGGCCCACGAGAACATCGAGCACCGCTGCTACGAGTCCGGTCACATGATGTATGTCCACGAACCGTCCCGGGTGCAGCAGTCCAAGGACCTGGCCGAGTTCGTCACGCGCAGTTCGGGATCCCAGCCCAGCTCGATGTGACGAGCCGCTGCCGCCACGCCGCACGCTGCCATCCCTTGCGGTCCTCGTCCGAGAGCGAGAGCATCGAGACAAGGACCGCAGGAGGTCCGTCACGCAGGCTGAGCGGAGGCACGAGATGACTGAGGGTTCACTGTCACCGGGTCGGGCGATCGATCTGCTCGCCGAGGCCGACCGTGCGCTGGTGGCGACCATGGCGCGGATGACCGAGGCAGACCTGCGTGCTCCGAGTCTCTGCGAGGGGTGGACCCGGGCCCATGTGCTGGCCCACCTGGCCCGCAACGCCGACGCGCTGCAGCACCTGGTGCAGTGGGCCGCCAGTGGTCGTCAGACCCCCGCCTATGTCTCCCAGGAGCAACGCGACCGGGACATCGAGGAGTCGGCACAGCAGTCGCTCCCCCGATTGCGCGCCGACGTCACCTCGGCCTCCAACGCCTTCCGCAGCCGGGTCGAGGCGCTGCGCGGACGCACTGACCTGCACCCGGTAGTCGCCGGGTCCAATCGTCCGATGCCCGGAGACCGGGTGCCGTGGGCCCGGTTGCGCGAGGTGACCTACCACCACGTCGACCTCGATCTCGGATTCACCTTCGCGCAGGCACCTCCGGAGGTGGTCCGTGCCGGTCTGGTGGAGGCCACGCAGCGACTCGGTCCCCGGGGGACCCCGCCGATGACCCTGATCGGCACCGACGGGCGCCACTGGCACCTGAACGGTGGCGGCACCGAGGTCCACGGCAAACCGGCCGACCTGCTGCTCTGGCTCAGCCGCGGCGTCGAGCACAACCTGACCAGCCACCACCCGCTGCCCACCCTCCCCGCCTGGGGCTAACCCGCCCCCGACCGAGCGCACCGTCTGGCGGGATTCGTCCCCGACCGAGCGCACCTCCGCTGCAGGGCACCCACCGAAGGTGCGGCACGGCATACACAACGGCCGCCCACCCAGGGTCGGGTGGACGGCCGAGGCGTGTCACTCGTGGCTCAGGCAGCCATCGCCTTCTGCAGGTTCTCGTCGATCGCGGCGAGGAACTCCTCGGTGGTCAGCCACTTCTGGTTCGGGCCGACGAGCAGTGCCAGGTCCTTGGTCATCTTGCCCGACTCGACCGTCTCGATGCAGACCCGCTCGAGGGTCTCGGCGAACTCGGTCACCTCGGGGGTGTTGTCCATCTTGCCGCGGTAGGAGATGCCACGGGTCCACGCAAAGATCGAGGCGATCGGGTTGGTGGATGTCTGCTTGCCCTGCTGGTGCTGACGGTAGTGCCGGGTGACGGTGCCGTGTGCAGCCTCGGCCTCGACGGTCTTGCCGTCCGGGGTCATCAGCACGGAGGTCATCAGGCCGAGGCTGCCGAAGCCCTGGGCCACGGTGTCGGACTGGACGTCGCCGTCATAGTTCTTGCAGGCCCAGACATAGCCGCCCTCCCACTTCATCGCGGCAGCAACCATGTCGTCGATGAGGCGGTGCTCATAGGTCAGGTCCGCGGCGTGGAACTTCTCCTTGAACTCCGCGTCGAAGACCTCCTGGAAGATGTCCTTGAACGCACCGTCATAGGCCTTCAGGATGGTGTTCTTGGTCGACAGGTAGCACGGGACGCCACGGTCCAGGGCGTAGTTCAAGCTGGCCCGGGCAAAGTCGCGGATCGAGTCGTTGTAGTTGAACATGCCCATCGCGACACCACCGTCCTCGCCATACTTCGCGACCTCGTGGACCTCCGGCTCGCCGCCGTCGGCCGGGGTGTACGTGATGGTGACGGTGCCCGGCCCCGGCACCTTGAAGTTCTGCGCCTTGTACTGGTCACCGTGGGCGTGACGGCCGATGATGATCGGCTTGGTCCAGCCCGGCACCAGTCGCGGGACGTTGGAGATGATGATCGGCTCGCGGAAGATCACGCCGCCGAGGATGTTGCGGATGGTGCCGTTCGGGCTCTTCCACATCTCCTTGAGGCCGAACTCCTCGACCCGGGCCTCATCGGGGGTGATCGTCGCGCACTTGACGCCGACGCCGTGCTCCTTGATCGCGTGGGCCGCGTCAATGGTGATCTGGTCGTTGGTCTCGTCACGCTTCTCGACACTGAGGTCGAAGTACTTCAGGTCGACGTCGAGGTAGGGGTGGATCAGCCGGTCCTTGATGAACTGCCAAATGATGCGGGTCATCTCGTCACCGTCGAGCTCGACGATCGGGTTGGCGACCTTGATCTTCTCCATGCCTGCAGGCTCCTGTGGTCAGTGTGAGTGGCCGTCTGCACGGCCCGGCGTGAACAGGCGGCTGCGCTGGCAGCCGCCACCCCTCAGGTTATCGCGCGGCGCGGCTCCCCCGAACAACACCCACCGCCAGCCCCTGAAGAGGTGACAAACCCCACCCTTCCCGGGCCTCCGGCATCTGGACGGCGCGGTGCTAACGTCACCCGTGACGAACCTCCCCTTCACACCTAAGGATGAGCACCGTGAACACTCCCGTCAAGGTTGCCGTGACCGGCGCCGCCGGCCAGATCGGCTACAGCCTGCTCTTCCGGATCGCCAGCGGCGACCTGCTGGGCAAGGACATCCCGGTGCAGCTGCGACTGCTGGAGATCACCCCCGCCCTCAAGGCTCTTGAGGGTGTCGTCATGGAACTCGACGACTGTGCGTTCCCGACCCTGGCGGGCGTGGAGATCGGCGACGACCCCAACGTCATCTTCGACGGCGCCAACGTCGCCCTCCTGGTCGGCGCCCGTCCCCGCAGCAAGGGGATGGAGCGTGGCGACCTGCTGGAGGCCAATGGCGCGATCTTCACCGGTCAGGGCAAGGCACTCAACGACCACGCCGCCGACGACATCCGCATCACCGTCACCGGCAACCCGGCCAACACCAACGCGCTGATCGCGATGAGCAACGCCAAGGACATCCCGACCGAACGGTTCTCCGCGCTGACCCGGCTCGACCACAACCGGGCCCTGGCGCAGCTGTCGGCCAAGGCTGGCGTCGCCGTCACCGACATCACCAACATGACGATCTGGGGCAACCACTCGGCCACCCAGTACCCCGACATCTTCCACGCCCAGATCGGTGGCCGCCCCGCGGCCGAGGTCGTCAACGACCAGACCTGGCTCGAGGACACCTTCATCCCGACCGTCGCCAAGCGCGGGGCGGCGATCATTGAGGCGCGTGGCTCCAGTTCCGCGGCCTCCGCCGCGTCGGCCACCATCGACCACACCCGCGACTGGCTGCAGGGCAGCGCCGAGGGCAACTGGCTCTCGATGGCGGTCCGCTCCGACGGCTCCTACGGCGTGCCGGAGGGTCTGATCTCCTCCTTCCCCGTCACCACGTCTGGTGGCAACTGGGAGATCGTCCAGGGTCTGGAGATCGACGAGTTCTCCCGGGCCCGCATCGACGCCTCCGTGGCCGAGCTGGACGAGGAGCGCCAGACCGTCGCCGACCTCGGCCTCATCTGACCAATTTTCCGAGTGGTTTCGCTGCTTCATCCCGTCTTTTTGCAGGGGTTTCGCTGCTCCATCCCGTCTTTTTACAGTGGTTTCGCTGCTGGCCGGGAGCTAGTTCCTGCCAGGCGCCAGGCCCGCCGAGTATGCCGTCAGGCACCTCGGCGGGTCGTGTGGTCTGTGGCGGTGGTCGCGCGCCGGGACAGCGCGTGCCAAACCTCCCCAAGAAGGGGCTGAGCGTACGGAACCTCCCCCAGAAGGGGCTGAGCGCGCACGGAACCTCCCCAAGAATGGGTCAGCGGATGACCAGGGTCGCGCTGAGGATCGCGACAGCGACGGCCATCACCAGCAGGACCAGCACGTCCCAGACCCTCGAGCGGACCAGCAGTCCCCCGACCGCAGCACGCGGCAGCACCAGGCGCAGCAGGGCAGCCACGGCCAGGGTCACGGCGACGGTGTAACCCGCCGTGCGCACGCTGCCGACGAGCAACACCCACAGAGCCACGCTCAGCCCGGCGGGCAGCACCCACCACAGCCCCAGCGGCTGACTGCCCCAGTTGGCCGGTCGCCGCTGGCGCGGGGGCGGCGCAGCGGGCGCACTGCCGGGCTCGGAGGTCGTCACCGGACGGCTGTGACCCGGTCCGCAGGAGCGCCGCCCCGCGCCGCTCGCTCGGCCGCCTCGACGACATTGGTCAGCAGCATCGCGCGGGTCATCGGGCCGACGCCTCCGGGATTCGGTGAGATCCAGCCGGCCACCTCCGCCACGTCCGGGGCGACGTCTCCGGCGATCTTGCCGTCGCGGCGTGCGACGCCGACGTCCAGCACCGCCGCACCCGGTCGCACCATGTCAGCGGTGACGAGGTCCGGGACCCCGGCTGCCGACACGATGATGTCTGCGCCACGGGTGTGCGCCGCGAGGTCGCGGGTGCCGGTGTGGCACAGGGTGACCGTGGCATTCTCCGAGCGCCGCGTCAGGATCAGTCCGAGTGGGCGGCCAACCGTCAGCCCACGCCCGATGACCACCACCTCGGCCCCGTCGATCTGGACCTCGTGGCGCCGCAGGAGGTGCACGATGCCAAAGGGGGTGCAGGGCAGCGGCGCCGGCTCCCCCAGCACGAGGGAGCCGAGATTGACCGGGTGCAGTCCGTCAACGTCCTTGGCCGGGTCGATGCGGGACAGGATCGCGAATTCGTCCAACCCGGTCGGCTGCTGGACGAGGAAGGCGGTGCAGTCCGGGTCGACATTGAGGTCGTCGACGACCGCCTCGACCTGGGCCTGACTGGACCCGGCGGGCAGGTCCCGGCGCAGTGACCGGATGCCGATCTCGGCACAGTCGCGGTGCTTGGCGTTGACATACCAGGTGCTCGCCGGGTCGTCCCCGACCAGCACGGTGCCCAGGCCCGGGACCACACCCTGCTCAGCCAGTGCGGCAACGCGCGCCCTCAGGTCGGTCTTGATCTCGGCCAGCGCGGCGCGGCCATCGAGGATGCGTGCGGTCATGCTCGCCAGTCTATGGACGGCTCACGACACGTCCGCACACCCACCGGTCCCGCGGCCCCCTCGGCGCGCAGACACCCAGGTCGGCGCACCGCCCCGCGGTCCGATGTGATGAACCTCTCGACCGGCAAGCACCGCGCCCGGTCAGCACCGCCCCGACGGGAGCGTCAGTGCGCCGCCCGCCGGCGTGACCTCGCGCGGGCCAGCGCTGCCCAGGCAGCAGCCAGCACGGTCAGGGCGACCCCAACCAGCATCTGCACTCCGACCGCGTCACGCGTCGCCGGCGCCAGCAGGTCCAGGACCACTCCGGTCCCCATCTGGCTGGTGATGGTGACCAGGGCAAACAACAACACCCCGCTGTGCATCACGGCCCAGGCGGCCAGGACGATGAACAGCACCCCCAGGACCCCGCCGGGCCAGGCCCACCACGGGATCCCACTGAGGTCCGGCACTCCGGCGGGCAGCACCGTCCATGCCCCGATCAGCACCAGCAGCACCGACCCGGTCGTGAAGTTGATGAAGGCCGTCACCGACGAGTCCCCACTGATCGTGGTGATCCGGGCGTTGGTGGCCTGCTGCACCGCGGTCAGCATGCCGACTACGAAGGCCAGCACCGCCGGAAGCCACAGAAACTCCCCGTCCCGCACACCAGGGGTGACCGCGACCACCACCCCGATGACCGCCAGGACGGCGGCCGCGACCCGGGCGGGGGTGATCAGTTGCGGGGCGGCGGGGCCGAAGCGGAAGCGGTCCACCACCAGGGCGTTCACCGTCTGACCACCGATCAGGGCGATCAAGAAGGTCGCGACGCCGACCAGCGGCACGGCATAGGTCTGGGTGGCCACCACCAGGCCGCCGGCGAACCCACCGAACAGCTGCCAGAGCGGCAGCTGCCGCTCACGGACGGCGGTGCGGACCCTGGCGACGCCGGAGCGGAACCGAGCGGTGAACCACAGCAGCGCGACCGCCGTCAGGCCGATGAAGAAGCTCAGCCAGGCCGCTGTCATGGCCGGGATGTGCGAGCCAAGCTCACCGTTGACCCGGGACTGCACGGCCAGCAGCACGCCTGCGACGAAGGCGGCGACCAGCGCCAGGGTCAGATCAGTGGGTCGGCGACCGAACCGGGCCGTTCCCCCGCCGGCGCGGGGTGCGCGTGAGGACGCGTCAGTGGGCAAAGTGTCGGGTGCCGGTGAAGTAGAGCGAGACACCAGCTGCCGCGGCCGCGGCGACAACCTCCTCGTCGCGGATCGAACCGCCCGGCGAGACCACGGCCCGCACCCCAGCGTCCAGCAGGATCTGCAGACCGTCGGCGAAGGGGAAGAAGGCGTCGGAGGCCGCCACGGACCCCTCCGCCCGCTCGGCACCGGCGCGCTCCACCGCCAGGCGGCAGGAGTCGACCCGGTTGACCTGGCCCATCCCGATGCCGACGCTGGCACCGTCACGGGCCAGCAGGATCGCGTTGGACTTCACCGCGCGGACCGATCGCCAGGCAAAGGCCAGGTCGGCCAGCATGGCCTCGTCGACGGCTGGTCCGGTGGCCAGCTGCCAGTGCGCCGGGTCGTCACCCTCCGCGTCGATCACGTCCAGGGCCTGCAGCAGCGCACCCCCGCCGATGTTGCGCACCTCGTTGCCGCCACGCTGGACTGCTGCCGCACGGACCACCCGCAGGTTCTTCTTGGCCTGCAGCAGCTCGAGAGCCTCCGGCGCGAAGTCCGGGGCGATGATCACCTCGGTGAAGATCTCGGCGACCTGCGCTGCCAGCTCGGCGGTCACCGCACGGTTGGTGGCGATGATGCCGCCATACGCCGACACCGGGTCGCAGGCGTGGGCCTTGCGGTGCGCCTCGGCGATGTCGGCGCCGGTCGCGATGCCGCACGGGTTGGCGTGCTTGATGATCGCTACGGTCGGCACGTCGCCGTGGTCGTGCGCAGCCCGGCGGGCGGCGTCGGCGTCCACATAGTTGTTGAAGGACATCGCCTTGCCGTGCAGCACCTCGGCCTGCGCCAGCGAGGGCACCGGCTGGAAGCCGTTGCGGTAGAGCGCGGCCTGCTGGTGCGGGTTCTCCCCATAGCGCAGCACCTCGGACCGCTCCCAGGTCGCCCCCATCCAGGCCGGGAAGCCGGTCCCGTCGGAGGTGTCGGTGAGCACGTTGGCCATCCAGGAGGCGACGTGCACGTCATACGTCGCGGTGTGGATGAAGGCCTGGGCGGCCAGGGCCTTGCGCTGGTCGAGGGAGAAACCGCCGCCCACGGCAGCGGCGACGACCTGCTCGTATGCCGTGGGGTCAACGACGACCGCCACCGACGCGTGGTTCTTGGCGGCCGCCCGCACCATCGAGGGGCCACCGATGTCGATCTGCTCGACGCACTCCTCCTGGGAGGCGCCGGACCCGACGGTCTCGGTGAAAGGGTAGAGGTTGACGACGACCAGGTCGAAGGGCTCGATGTCGAGATCGGCGAGCTGCGCCACGTGGTCGGGGTTGCGGGTGTCGGCCAGCAGTCCCGCATGCACCCGCGGGTGCAGGGTCTTGACCCGACCATCGAGGCACTCGGGGAAGCCGGTGAGCTCCTCCACCCGGGTCACCGGGACCCCGGTCTGCTCGATCCGGGCCGCGGTCGAACCGGTCGAGACCAGCTGCGTGCCCGCCTCGTGCAGTCCCGTGGCCAGCTCCTCCAGCCCGGTCTTGTCATAGACCGAGATGAGTGCCCGGCGGATGGGGCGGCGGGCCTCCTCCGGCGCACTGTCGACGTCCGGGATGTCCTGGGCGTCCTGCGGGGTGGCATTCACGGGATGGTGACCTTCCTGTCGGTGAGGGTGTGGCCGTGCCGGGCCAGGCGGCCCACGACGTCCACCAGCATGGCGTGCTCGACGTCCTTGATGCGTGCGTGGAGGGTGTCCTCGGTGTCGTCGTCCTCGACCGGGACGGCACGCTGGGCCAGGATCGGGCCGGTGTCGACGCCGCTGTCGACGAGGTGGGCGGTGCACCCGCTCACCCGAACACCGTAGGCCAGGGCGTCCGCGACAGCATGCGCCCCCGGGAACGCCGGCAGTAGCGCGGGGTGGGTGTTGACCACCGTGTGGTCGGCGAGCACCTGCTCCCCCAGGATCTTCATGAAGCCGGCTGAGACGACGAGATCAGGACCGTATGCCGCCAGTTGCGTCGCCAGGGCTGCGTCCCACGCCGTCCGGTCCGGGTGGTCGCCCACCCGGACGACAAAGGTGGGGATCTGGTGGCGCTCGGCCCGCTCCAGGGCGAGGATCGCGTCCCGGTCCGCGCCGACGGCGACGATCTCGACCCCGTAGCCGGGGTCCGCGGTGGCGTCGATCAGCGCCTGCAGGTTGCTGCCGGTGCCGGAGACGAGCACGACGACCCGCGCGGGCGCAGCGTGGTGAGAGGGCACCCGAAGACGATAACCCCCCACCCATCGATCCTCGCCACGAACGGAGGGTCAGAGCCGGCGTCGGAACAGGTGCAGCACTGTCAGGGTGAGCAGCGCGCCACCGAGCAGCTCTGCTCCCAGCAGGCCGGCCACCCGCAGCGGGTCGGTGCCCACGACGGCGAGCAGACCCGGGGTCAGCCCGCCCAGCGCGAGCCAGCTCAGCACCAGCACGACCACCGTGACGCACACGCAGGCCGACACCGCGATCTGCGCCTTGGCCCACCAGGAGGCCAGGCGGGGGGCGGCGCGCACACTCTGGAAACCCAGCCAGGCGCCGGCGAGAACCGGGATCAGGACCACCAGCCACAGGCCGGGGGGAAGGGACCCGGGCTCGGGAAGCGCGGCCAGGACCGGGACCAGCGGCAGGTCCCCCGCCGTCGACCCGGCCCAGCCGACCTGCACGGTGCCCACGGCGACATCGGCACCGCTGGTCCAGCCCATGGCCCACACCAGCAGGTTGGGCAGGGCCAGGACCTGGCCGAGCGTGAGGACCGACGTGCCCACCGTGCCGGCGTCCAGCGCGTCATACAGGGTCAGCACCCGGTCAAAGCGCATCACCAGGAGCGCGACCAGGATCAGCAGGGCACCGGTGAGCAGGAGGCCGAGGGCCTGCGCCGCCGGGCGCAGTCCACGACGGAAGAGCACCGGGGTGTGCAGCTCGATCCACCGCAGGCCCCGGTCGAGGGTGGGCTGCTCCTGACGCCTGCGCTCGCGCCACAGGCTGAGCATGATCGCCACCAAGGGGATCAGGACCAGTCCGGGCACCGTGCTGGCGACGACCACGGGTGCCTGGCCGAGGCTGGCCAGGGAGACCAGGAGTAGCCCGGAGGCGACATAGCCACCCAGGAAGGCCAGCAGCTCGGCGGCGCCGAGCGCCGCCCAGGCCGAGCGCCACCCACGCACATCCTGGAGCTGGCCACGGGCGTCGGGCCGGTCCACGACCACCTGCCCCACGGCATACCAGCAGGCGAGCAGCGGGACGAGGGTGAGCAGCAACGGGGCGAAGACGACCGAGGTGGCCCCCACCTCGATGGTGCCACGGTGCGCCAGTGCCCACAGGTCGACACCGATGCCCGCCGTCTGCCAGATCGACGTGCTGCTGCGGTCGTCGGCCAGCCACGCGACCACGACCGGCACCAGGACGACGACCCAGGAGATCACGGCGGCCAGCAGGCCGGCCAGCGCTGCCAGCAGGACCGCGCGCAGCCGCCCGGTCAGGGTGGCCGCGTCGGAGGGTCGAGTGGTGGTGCGCTCCAGGAGTGTCATGACGTCACCATCGTCACCCGGCGCGGGACGGATGAAGCGGAGGCACACCGAGAGCAGGCACTCCGCCGGGACAGCACTCGGGCCCCCGACCGACACCAGGGTCGTGGTCGGGGGCCCGAGAGGTCCGTGCCGTGTCCGCACCGCGGACAGCTGGCAGGGCGGTGCGTCAGGCGTCCTGGCTCTGCAGGATCTGACGCATCAGGTCTGCGGTCTCCGAGGGGGTCTTGCCCACCTTGACGCCAGCGGCTTCGAGGGCCTCCTTCTTGGCGGCAGCGGTGCCGGAGGACCCGGAGACGATGGCGCCGGCGTGGCCCATGGTCTTGCCCTCCGGGGCGGTGAATCCGGCGACGTAGCCGACGACCGGCTTGCTCACGTGCTCCCTGATGTAGTCGGCGGCACGCTCCTCGGCGTCGCCGCCGATCTCGCCGATCATCACGATCGCCTTGGTGTCCGGGTCGTTCTCGAAGGCCTCGAGCGCGTCGATGTGCGTCGTCCCGATGATCGGGTCGCCACCGATGCCGATCGCGGTGGTGAAGCCGAAGTCCCGCAGCTCATACATCATCTGATAGGTCAGCGTGCCCGACTTGGAGACCAGGCCGATCGGCCCCTTGCCCGCGATGGTGTGCGGGGTGATGCCGGCCAGGGACTCCCCGGGGGAGATGACTCCCGGGCAGTTCGGGCCGATCATCCGGGTCTGCTTGCCCTCGAGGTAGGCGAAGACCTCAGCCGTGTCCTTGACCGGGACCCCTTCGGTGATGACCACGATCAGCGGCATCTCCGCGTCGATGGCCTCGATGCAGGCGTCCTTGGTGAAGGCCGGCGGCACGAAAAGCACGGACACATTGGCACCGGTCGCCTCCATGGCTTCCTTCACGGTGCCATAGACGTGCAGCTCCTGGTCGTTGAGCGTGACGGTGGTGCCAGCCTTGCGCGCGTTGACGCCGCCGACGATGTGCGAGCCGGCCAGCAGCATGAGCTCGGTGTGCTTGGAACCCATGCCACCGGTGATGCCCTGGACGATGATCTTGGAGTCCTTGTTGAGGTAGATCGTCATTTTTTGTTGTCTCCCGGTCTCAGGCGTTCGCCAGCTCAGCGGCCTTGTCGGCCGCGCCGTCCATGGTGTCAACCTGGGTCACGAGCGGGTGGTTCAGCTCGTCCAGGATCGCGCGACCCTTCTCGACGTTGTTGCCGTCGAGACGGACCACGAGGGGCTTGGTGGCGCTGTCACCGAGGATCTCCAGCGCTCCCTTGATGCCGTTGGCGACCTCGTCGCAGGCGGTGATGCCGCCGAAGACGTTCACGAAGACGGCCTTGACCTGCTCGTCACCGAGGATGACGTCGAGACCGTTGGCCATCACCTGGGCGTTGGCGCCACCGCCGATGTCGAGGAAGTTGGCCGGCTTGACCCCACCGTGCTGCTCGCCGGCATAGGCCACGACGTCGAGGGTGCTCATCACCAGACCCGCGCCATTGCCGATGATGCCGACCTGGCCGTCGAGCTTGACGTAGTTCAGGCCCATCTCCTTGGCCTTGGCCTCCAGCGGGTCGGTCGAGTCCTTGTCCTCCAGCGCGGCGTGGTGCTCGTGGCGGAACTCGGCGTTCTCGTCGAGGGTGATCTTGCCGTCCAGGGCGATGATCTGCCCGTCGGTGGTCTTGACCAGCGGGTTCACCTCGACCAGGGTCGCGTCCTCACCCTGGTAGACACCCCACAGCTTGACGATCACGTCAGCGAGCGCGTCCTGGTCACTGGTGAAGCCGGCGGCGTCGACGATCTCGCGGGCCTTGGCGGCGTCGATGCCGGTCAACGGGTTGACAGCGACGCGGGCCAGGGCCTCGGGACGCTCGACGGCGAGTTGCTCGATCTCCATGCCGCCTTCCTTGCTGCACATGGCAAGGACGGAACGGTTGGCGCGGTCGAGCAGGACCGAGAAGTAGTACTCCTCGGCGATGCTGGCTCCCTGGGCGATCATGACGGTGTTCACGGTGTGACCCTTGATATCCATCCCGAGGATCTGCTCTGCCGCGGTCGCGGCCTCCTCGGCGCTCTTGGCGAGCTTGACGCCACCGGCCTTGCCCCGACCGCCGGTCTTCACCTGCGCCTTGACCACGACGACACCGCCGCTGTTGGCACCGATGCGCTCTGCTGCCGCGGCTGCGTCACCGGGGTCGGTGATCACCTCGCCGGCTAGAACCGGCACGCCGTGCGCCTCGAACATATCCCGCGCTTGGTACTCAAAAAGGTCCACGAGTCAGCTATCCCATCTGCGTGTTGGTTGTGGGTCTGTGCGTGTGTGTTGCTGGGCGGCCGGGCTGAGGTTCTGGGAGGCGCCCAGGTCCTGACCGGATGTCCGTTGCAGATTAGCGCACCGTCCACAGCGTGATCAGTGCCACATCCGCCAGTGGGTCAAGGAAGGGTAAAGTGCTCGCACGTCCAACAGCCCCGGGAACCCCCCGCCCGGCGCGCTGGCCCCCTGTCTGGACCCGTTCGATGTCCCATCGGAGCTGATGTGCGCGAGTCTCCTGACGACCGTTTGCGGTCGGTGTCGCGGCCTGCGGTGCGCCAGGACCAGACCGGCAGCGCTGCGACCAGCGGACGTCACCGCACGGTCCACGTGACTCACGGACAGCCTCGCACGCACGGCGAGACCCCGGAGGCTGCGGAGCCGCGCACGCGCCGCGAGGCCCGGCAAGCCCGCCAGGTCAGTCCACCCCGGACCCGACGCGAGGCTCGGCAGGCACGCGAGGCTCGGCAGGCACGCGAGGCCCGGCAGGTCGTCGACCATCCGACCGAGCCACGCTCGCGCAGGGAGGCCCGGGAGGCCGCACGGGGCCGGAGTCTCGGCAGAGCCCGTGATCCCCTTCCTGCCCCGTCCGCGGCGCCGGAGGCACCCCAGACCCGCAGGGAGGCCCGGGAGGCGGCCGCACGTCTCCAGCGCTCGCTGGCCAACCGGCGTCTGATCAGTCCGCTGGTCGCCACGGCCCTGGTGGCCGCCGGAGCCTCGACGGGAGTGGTGGGAATCCCCCAGAGCGTGTGCGCCGGCACTCACGCTGACCATGCGGCGCGGGCGGCTGTGCTGCGCGACCAGCCCGTCTCGTCAGCGGCTCAGGAGGGCACCGGGCGATTCCTGCCTGCCGGGGCGGGTGGGGCCGCCCTGATCGCGGATCGCTCCACCACGGCGACGGCGCGAGGCTCGATCGGGCGGATGAGCCTGGCGTGGGGCACCACAGCGGTCACCGAGGGGCACCGCCTGATGAGTGCCCAACTTTCCCTCATGGAATCCTCGGTCACCACCGGGGTCGAGCTGACCGAGGGCGCCCGGGAACAGGTCCGCGAGATCATCCAGACCCAGGCCTTCCACGAGCCGATCCTGGACGCACGCCAGACCTCGCGGTTCGACTGGCGGTGGGGGCGGATGCACAACGGCCTCGACTACGGCGCCGACATCGGCACTCCGTTGTATGCCGTGGGGCAGGGCACCGTGACCACCACCGGGTGGAACTCCGGACTCGGCTATCACACCAAGATCACCCTCGACACCGGCGAACTGACCGTCTACGGTCACCTGTCCCGGATCGACGTCTCAGAGGGCGACGCCGTCGTGGCAGGCACCACGGTCGGCGCCGTGGGTAACACCGGGCGGTCCACCGGGGCTCACCTGCACTTCGAGGTGCACACGGAGCAGGGTCCGATCGACCCGACCCCGTGGCTGGAGTCACGCCGCGGCTGAGCCGTCACCCCGACTCAGCCTTGTCGGGCCTCCAGGGCCAGCGGACCGGACCGGACTCAGAGTTTCTCCAGCGGCGCATAGCGCAGCAGGAGACGTTTGACCCCCGCGTCACCGAAGTCCACGTGCGCCATCGTGTGGTCTCCGGTGCCCTCGACCCGGATGACGGTGCCGAGGCCGAAGGAGTCGTGGCTGACCCGGTCCCCGGCGGCCACCGAGATCGGCGCAAGAGTCCTGGGCGCTGCGGAACCGCGGGGGTTGAGGCGGACCACGCCACCGCCGGTCCGTCCCCGGTCCGCGCCTCCCCAGCCCTGCTGGACCGAAGCGCTGGGCCGGCCCGCGACACTCATCCGATCGCGGTCGGAACGCTCCCAGTCGACCACCTCGGGCGGGATCTCGTCGAGGAAGCGCGAGGGTGGGTGGTACTGCGGCGCCCCGAAGGCGGCCCGGGTGCCGGCCCGACTCAGGTGCAGGCGCTGCTGGGCGCGGGTGATGCCCACATAGGCCAGGCGCCGCTCCTCCTCCAGCTCCACAGGGTCATCCATCGAGCGCATGTGGGGGAAGGTGCCGTCCTCGAGACCGGTGAGGAAGACCACCGGGAACTCCAGGCCCTTGGCCGTGTGCAGGGTCATCAGCGTCACCACCCCCGCCTCGGTGCCGTCACCGCCCTGGGGGATCTCGTCGGCGTCCGCGACGAGGGCGACCTGCTCCAGGAAGTCGACGAGCGTCCCCTCGGGGTAGTTCTCGTCGAACTCCCGCGCGACAGCCACCAGCTCCGCGAGGTTCTCCAGCCGCGTCTCGTCCTGCGGGTCGTGGCTGGCCCGCAGCTCCTTGGTGTAGCCAGAGCGGTCCAGGATCGCCTCGAGCAGCTCGGCGACCCCGGCCTCCTCATCGGCGGCGACCTTGCCGACGTCCTCCAGGATGGCCGTGAACGCCTGGATCGCCGTCACCGAGCGCGTCGCGATCCCCGGTGCGTCCTCAGGGCGAGCGAGGGCCGCCACGAAGGGGATCCGCTCACGTGCCGCGAGCGCCGCGACGGCGGCCTGAGCACGATCACCGATGCCGCGCTTGGGCACGTTGAGGATGCGGCGCAGGTTGACGTCGTCAGCGGGGTTGGCCACCACCCGCAGGTAGGCCAGTGCGTCCTTGACCTCACGGCGCTCGTAGAACCGGGTGCCGCCGACCACCTTGTAGGGGTGGCCGGTGCGCACGAAGACCTCCTCCAGCGCCCGGGACTGGGCGTTGGTGCGATAGAAGACCGCGACGTCCTTGGGCTGCACCCCGTGCTCGTCGCCGAGCCGGTCGATGGTCTGCGCGACGAACGACGCCTCGTCACGCTCGTCGTCGGCGACGTAGCCGACAATCATCGGCCCCTCACCCAACTCGGACCACAGCTTCTTGTCCCGCCGGCCAGGGTTGCGTGAGATCACCGCATTGGCCGCCCGCAGGATGCGCTCGCTGGACCGGTAGTTCTGCTCGAGCAGGATGGTGCGCGCCTGCGGGTAGTCCTTCTCGAACTCCACGATGTTGCGGATCGTGGCTCCCCGGAAGGCGTAGATCGACTGGTCGGCGTCACCGACCACGCACAGCTCGGCGGGTGGCACCTCCTCGTCCTCGGTGCCGACGAGCTCGCGGACCAGGGTGTACTGCGCGTGGTTGGTGTCTTGGTATTCGTCCACCAGCACGTGCCGGAAGCGGCGTCGGTAGTGCTCGCGCACCGCCGGGAAGGCCTGCAGGATGTTCACCGTCAGAGAGATGATGTCGTCGAAGTCCAGCGCGTTGGCCTGGCGCAGGCGTCGCTGGTAGTCGGTGTAGGCCTGCGCCACCACCGCCTCGTAGGGGTTGTTGCCCACCTGCGCCGCGAAGGTCTCCTCGTCGATCAGCTCATTCTTGGCGTTGGACACCTTGTGGCAGAAGACCCGGGCCGGATAGCGCTTGGGATCCAGGTCCAGGTCCCGGATCACCATGGCCATCAGCCGTTGACTGTCGGCGGCGTCATAGATCGAGAAGGTCGACTTCAACCCGACAGTCGCCGCCTCGCGGCGCAGGATGCGCACGCACGCCGAGTGGAAGGTGGACACCCACATCGCCTTGGCCCGGGGACCGATCAGGCCCTCGACCCGCTCGCGCATCTCTGCGGCGGCCTTGTTGGTGAAGGTGATGGCCAGCACCTGGCCCGGCTGCACCCCCCGGTGCGCCAGCAGGTAGGCGATGCGGTGCGTCAGCACCCGGGTCTTGCCCGAGCCGGCTCCGGCCACGATCAGCAGGGGCGAGCCCTCGTGGACGACGGCCTCGCGCTGCGGCCCGTTGAGACCCTTCAGCAGCGTGGCGGCGTCCGCGTGGGACGTCGGCTCCTCGTCGGCGAAGTCGGGGGCCGGTGCCTCCTCCAGAGCCCACAACGGCACTCCGGACTCGTCCACCGGCACGCTCCCGCTGGCCTGGGAGGGCGACATGGGGGGCAGGGGGACGTTGTCAAAGAGCGTGCTCATGGTGCGGCTCAGTCTAGGTCGAGACACTGACACCTTCCCGGCTCTGTCCACCGAGCCCGGACACCGCAGGGGACGAGGTATGCCGGACCCGCCCGTCCGGCACCCACCCCACCTCTGCCGACGTACCCTTGTCTGCGTGATCCGCGAAGCAACAGAGCAGGACATCCCCGCGATCCTGGGTCTGGTCCAGGAGCTGGCCGACTACGAGAAGGAGCCGGAGGCGGCGGTCGGCACCGTCGAGGCCTACCGGCAGGTCCTCTTCCCCCAGGACAGCTCCCCGACGGCGTGGGCCCATGTCGCCGAGGTGGACGGACAGGTCGTCGGCATCGCGGTGTGGTTCCTGACCTTCTCCACCTGGACCGGACGCAACGGGCTGTGGCTGGAGGACCTCTACGTCTCCCCCGCCCACCGCGGGAGCGGGATCGGCGGCACGCTGATGGCCACGCTCGCCCGGGTCTGCACCGAGCGCGGCTACCCGCGCATGGAGTGGACCGTCCTCGACTGGAACACGCCCGCCCTGGAGGTCTACCGCCACGTCGGGGCGGAGGCGATGAATGAGTGGACCACCCAACGCCTCACCGGTGACGCCCTGGCCGCACTGGGGGCCGACGCGTGATCCTGCCCACTCCCACCCTCACCCTCACCCTCACCCTCACCCTCACAGCCGGGACCATCTCACCGGCCGGCTCCACGGCATACCTCGACGGGTGGACCATCACCCTGCTCCTGGCCGGCTTCCTGACCCTGGGGGTCTGCGTCGTCTCGGGGCTGCGCGGCCGGGGCCCCGGACGGGTCACCCTCGGGATCACCGCCGCGCTGCAGGTGGTGGTGACCGTCGTGTTCGGGTCCTATCTGCTGCGCACCCTTGAGGGACAGCGCCCGGTCGGACCGTCCTGGGAGCTGTGGGCCTATCTCGTCACGGTGCTCATGGTCCCGGCCGTCGCCTGGCTCTGGACCCGCAGCGACCAGTCCCGTTGGGGCACCTTCGTGCTCGCGCTCGCCGGCTTCGTCGTCGCGGTGATGGGCGCCCGGTGCGCCCAGATCTGGCACGGGGTGGGTTATCTGTGACCTCCACGGACGCCACCACGCACCGCGAGGTCAATCCCCGCACCTCCGGTCCGGGCCGCCTGATCATCGCGCTGTATGCCGTGTTCGTCGTGGGATCGCTGTCCCGGGCGGGTTTTCAGATCGCCACCCGGTTCCACGAGGCACCGCTGGCCTACACCCTCTCCGCGGTCGCGGGAGTGATCTATGTGGTGGCCGCAGTGTCCCTGGCGCTGCGCGGCCCCCGCGCCTGGTGGGTTTCTGTTGTGGCGATCAGCACCGAGCTCCTGGGGGTCCTCGCCGTGGGGCTGTGGAGCGTGCTGGACCCGGCGGCCTTCCCGGACGCCACGGTGTGGTCCAACTTCGGTCGCGGTTACCTCTACATCCCGCTGGTGCTGCCGGTGCTCGGCCTGTGGTGGCTGTGGAGCACCCGCCCGGCGCGGCTGGCGCGCTAGCGGCGAGCCCTCCGGCTCAGGTCACCCGGCTCAGTTCCAGAGCGTCGCGACGAGCACGTTCACCACGGCGAGCAGGCCGGCGCCGTGCACCATCCCCGCGGCGACGGGCTTGTCCTTGCGCGCCCGGGCGGCGGCCACCTCGGTCAGGCCGGCGACCGCGAGCGCGATGACCAGCTTGACGGCGATCTTGGTGTTGTTGACCTCGGCGTCCAGCGCCCCCTGGGCGACACCGACCAGGATCAGGCCGGTGAGCACCTGCACCCGCGCGCCCCACACCATGACCGTGTTGGGCACCAGACCCTGGGAGCTGCGTGTCACCGCCACGAGGTAGCCACCGATGAGGGAGGCCAGGCCGAGCATGTGGGCAGCAACAGTCAGGTCGTAAACGAATTCCATGTCCTTAGCCTAGGCTGCGCGGCAGGATCCTCCGCTGCCAGTCCAGCAACGGGGTGACCGCCAGCTCGGACAGGGGGATCCAGGCCGCATGCGCGGTGCTGCCACCGACGTCGTGGACCACCGGGACGACCGGCTCTGAGCAGGCAGCGAGATAGACCGCGGAGATGGCGTGATAGTCCTCGAGGCGCCCGGACGGGGCCTGGCCGGTCCAGTGCCGGCTGACCAGTTGTAGTGGCGCGGTGACCTGCACCTGCTGGCCGGTCTCCTCCCAGACCTCCCGGACCGCTGCCGCTGCCGGGTCCTCCCCTGGATCGACGCCGCCACCGGGCAGGCCCCAGACGTCGTCGTCGGTGTTGGCAAAGGTGGTGAGCAGCAGGGAGGGTATGCCGAGATGCTCGGCGACGACCACGGCATACGCCCCGAGGCGCTGGTGGGGCTCTGGGCGCTCTCCTGGCTCGACCAGGTAGACCAGCACCACCTCCCCGTCCACCAGCTCGGTGCCGGACCACAACGGCTCGTGGCCGTGCGCCTGAAGGACTGCTGCGGGGTCGATGCCGTGCGGCACGACATCCTCCACGAGCGTTGTCCCGGCCCTGTCAACGGCGCGCACCCTGACCATCGCAACCTTCCTGCAGACCCGTCCTCACCGGGTCAGACTGCCATGGCGGGTATCGTGCTCCAAGGCACAGCCCCGGGCCGGGTCGGGGTCAGCGGACGGGGTGCACAGCAAGGGCGCTGGGTGCTGGTGACAGCAGGGGTGTGCGGACACGTGCCCGACACACGGGCGATCGGGGCAGGTGGGAGATGATGGTGACAGGACGGATACCCAGGGCGCTGGGGCGCGGGTCCGGGGCAGGCGGGTCGAGACGTCCGGGGGCACGCCCGAGCGAAATTGCTGCCAGTGTGGTCCTCGGGGGACGTACGCTTGTCCCTGTGCTGCGCCCTCCTACCCCAGGCTGCCTCCGGGTGCCGGGACGTCGGATCCCTCAGGAGAGGGTTGACCACGCGTCGGCGCTTCGATCGCACCAGCGAGGTGTCGACACGTGACGTCCGTCGGGGACGAGTCGCTGCCGGAGCCGAAGCTCACGCGCCTCGGGCGCCGGGAGATCATCCAGTCGCTGCTCGGCTTCGCGATCGCCCTGGCGCTGCTGATCTTTGGCATGCCGCTGGTCGTTGACACCACGTGGACCCAGATCGGCACCCAGCTGAGCATGGTGGGCTGGGAGGCCTCCGCGGTGATGCTGGGCCTGATGCTGGTGGGCCTCTACTGCTACACCCTCACGCTCATCGGGTCGCTGCCCGGGCTCAGCCACGTCCGTGCCCTCATGGTCAACGCGGCGGGCTCGATGGTCAGCAACATCCTTCCGGGTGGCGGTGCTGTCGGGGTGGCGATCTCCTATGTGATGTATCGGTCCTGGGGCTTTTCCCGGAGCAACATCTCCACCTCCCTGGTGGTGACCGGGGTCTGGAACATCCTGGCCCGCGTGGCGCTCCCGGTGCTCGG
This sequence comes from Ornithinimicrobium ciconiae, assembly GCF_007197575.1. Taxonomy (NCBI): domain Bacteria; kingdom Bacillati; phylum Actinomycetota; class Actinomycetes; order Micrococcales; family Ornithinimicrobiaceae; genus Ornithinimicrobium; species Ornithinimicrobium ciconiae. The sequence goes on along the minus strand of NZ_CP041616.1, from coordinate 1,295,555 downwards.
CATGGCCGTGGTCATCTGGGGTCCCGTCGAGGCACCCACCGCGATCATCGCCGTCAGCGTCATCGCCGGAGCCGCCGGGACGGGGCTCATCGTGCTCTTCGCCCTGGCGATCTACTCCGACCGGGTCTCGACCTTCCTGGGGCACCTGATCAGCAAGCTGTTGCGGCCCTTCTCCAAGAAGATCCGTTCCGGCGTCGACATGGACCGCATCATCCAGGACCAGCGGGCCCGGATGTCCACCGTGGTGGGCAAGCACAGCATCAAGATGACGCTGGGCCTGGTGGGGATGTTTGGCTTCTTCTTCATCCTCTACTGGGTGGCCTCTCGCACCGTGGGGTTGGGCCTGCCGGTCTACATGCTCTTCGCCGCCTACGCCTTCCGGCAGTTCCTCACAGTCATCGCCATCACCCCGGGCGGCCTGGGCATCACGGAGGTCGGCACGGCCGGCATCCTGGTCGCCTTCGGCGGCGACCCGGGAGCGGCCTCAGCCGCCGCACTGCTCTATGCGATCTTCACCAACCTGTTGTCCGTGCCCTTGGGTCTGGCGGCCTGGGGCATCTGGTGGTTCGGCCCCAAGAACACCTCGCGGGCCGCCGGTCAGCTCAAGCGCAACCTCGCGCCAAAGGACCCCGCGTCACCCAGTGATCAGGCACGACCCGCGCAGCACGAGACGCATCAGGACCCGCACCCACGTCCGCAGCAGCCCAGCGCCTGACCGGGCGTGGGCCGACCTCCGGCGCACAGTGCGCCGACGGCCCGCACGCGCGCTGGCGGTCGGGTTGGCGTCAGCGTCGCAGCAGCTGCCGCACCCTGCTGACCTGCCGCCCCTGGGACATCAGGCGGAGCACCTGCCGACGGCGGGCCTGGTCGGCGAGCGCGTCGTCCGGCTCCCCGGGCTCCCACCCTCCCGTGGCCCGGGTCGCGGCGGCCTCGAGCAGGTAGTCGGCCAGCGCGGGGTTGGCGGGCAGGATCGGTCCGTGCAGGTAGGACCCGATCACGTTGCCGGTGCGGGCCCCCTCCGTGCCGTCCGAGCCGTTGTTTCCCTGTCCGACACGCACCTGCCCGAAGGGCTCCTGCCCCTGACCGAGGACAGTGGAGCCGGAGTGGTTCTCATAACCGACGACCTGACCCACCGCAGTGTCGAGGACCACGGGACCGATCATCCGCGTGCTCCCGCCGGTCGTGGTGACATCGAGTATGCCGAGCCCCGGCAGCCGCTGGCCCTCCACCGTGGTGAAGGCCTGGCCGAAGAGTTGATACATGCCGCAGATCATCAGCATCGGCACCCCGTCCTCGGCCAGCGCCCGGAGCCGGTCAGCATGGGTGCCCAGGTCGTCCTGGACCCGGGCCTGCCCGGAGTCCTGGCCCCCGCCGCCGAGCAGCAGGTGCGCCTCCTCCGGCCAGGGCTCCCCGGGATGGTGGTCGTGCACCACCGGGGTGTAGCCGTGCCAGCGCAGCCTGCTGGCCAGCGTCCGGGTGTTGCCCAGATCGCCGTAGATGCTCATCTCACGCGGATAGAGGTGGACGATGTGGACGGTGCCCTTGCTCACGCGGCGTCCTCTCCGAAGCGCGCGAGACCGTAGCGGGCCGCCAGACGGCGTCGCAGGTGCATCATCGCGGTGTAGGTGCAAAAGATCCGGGTCGGCCGACCGGAGTGCTCGGTCAGGAACCGATCGAGGGCGGCGTCGAGATCGGGTTCGACATCGCCGACCGGCACCCCGTCATACTGCAGCCGCAGGGCCATGTCGAAGGCACGCACCCCGCTGGTGAGGGCGACCCCGTGCTCGGCCAGGCTCTCGAAAGAGACGTCATAGAGCCAGGAGACGTCCCGCCCGTCGGCATAGTTGTCATTGATCGCGATCAGGGTGTCGACAGGCTCGGAGCCGTAGGTGCCCAGCGCCACCGTGAACCCGGCCGGGTTCTTGACCAGGACCAGCTCGAGAGGATGCCCGTCGACGTCGATCACCTCACCCCGCCCGAACGGGGGCGTCACCGTGGCCAGTGCCGAGGCAGCCACGGCCGGATCGAAGTCGTCGGCCAGGACCAGACGAGCGATGGCGGTGGCGGCCGTCGCGTTGATCATCGCGGCCAGCCCGCGCTGCTGCAGGGTCAGCGGCCCGACGTCGGCGGAGCCGGTGACGGTGAAGGAGCGCTCGTCGTGGACCAGCAGCAGGGAGGTGTCGGCACTGTCCGGCAGCGCTGCCGCACCGTCCGCCTCGGGCGCGCGCACATCCGCCTCCTGCAACTCGGGCAGCCGGTCGGCGCAGGAGGGGTCGACGCCGAACCAGTTCACCTGCACCCCGTCCGCCACCCGGCGCCGGATCCGTGCGATGAAGGAGTCGTCGACGTTGAGGACCACCCCGAGGGTGGTCTGCTCGGCCAGCTGGGTCAGCAGCTGGGCGGTCTGATCGATCTCGGCAAACCGGTCGAGCTGGTCGCGGGCCACGTTGAGCAGCAGCGCGTGGGTCGGGGCGACCGTGGCGGCGAAGTGCAGGGCGTGCGCCTCATCGAGCTCGAGCACCGCCCAGTCTGCGTCCAGGCGCCCGTTGAGCGGCACCTCGGCGAGCATCGCTGAGATCACGCCGCGGGTGAAGTTGCTGCCCGTCGGGTTGGTGAAGACGCGCTGGCCGTGCGCCCGCAGCAGGGCGACGACCATCTTGGTGGTCGTGGTCTTGCCGTTGGTGCCGCTGACCACGACGATCCCCCCGGGCAGACCCGAGAGGGCGTGCGCCAGCACCTGCGGGTCCAGGGTCTCCGTCACCAGGCCGGGCAGGGCGGAGCCGCCACCACGCAGACGGGACAGACCCCGGGCCAGCTTGCCGGCGGCGATAGCGACAGAGGAGCGGATCACAGGGCAACTCTAATCGGCCGCGCCCCCACCGCCACGCACCTCACGTCCCGACCACCTCACGTGGCACCCCTGCGCCTCACGCGTCGCTCCGCCACCACACCCCACCCGTCGCTCCGCCACCACAGACGCGCACCGCACACGGAACTGCCCGTCATACTCGCGTGGAGTATGACGGGCAGGTCACGTCAGTCGGTCGACCAGGAGGTCACCGCAGCCAGCTGTTGCCGACCTTCTCGCCCCACCAGCGGCCCAGGCCCCAGGTGTCACCCGAGAGGGTGTAGGCGGCGACCAGCAGGACCGCGGCCTCGATCCAGTGCGAGTCGGTGATCGGGTTGGTGAAGCCCATGTTGGCCGCGCCGATGGGGAGTGCGGCGAAGTACATGAAGGCCATCAGCAGGGTGCCACCCCAGGCGGCGAGCTTCAGGCCCGCGCCGGCGAGCATGGCCAGGCCGATGCCGAACAGACCAAACATGAAGACGAAGTCCGTCAGACCACCGAAGGTCTCTGCCATCCAGACGAAGACCTCCTTGAACGGACCGGAGGTGGCGTTGATCATGTAGCCCTGTGCCGGTGCACCACCCTCGATCCAGGCGCGGGCGGACTCAGTGCCATAGCCGAGACCGAACAGCTTGTCGAGGAAGGGCCACATGAAGGTCCAACCGATCAGGATCCGCATGCCGGCCAGCAGCTTGCGGACAAAGCTGGAGTGGACGATGTCGGTCTGGTAGACGGTGTCGTCGCCGCGACCACCGCGGCCCACAACAACGTCGTCCTGTGCGGGGGTTTGGAGATTCGCGCTCATGACGATGCCTTTCGGATTCTGCGAGGTGGAGGTCGTTCTCGACCTCCACTACAGAGTGTAGTACTACACCGTGTCGAAGTTCCACTTTCCCGGTGTCTCTTACCTCACACCCGCCGGCTCACTCCCAACACCCGTCGGCTCACTCCCACTCGATGGTCCCCGGCGGCTTGCTCGTCACGTCGAGCACCACCCGGTTGACCTCCTCGACCTCGTTGGTGATCCGGCTGGACACCTTGGCGAGCACGTCATAGGGCACCCGGCTCCAGTCGGCGGTCATGGCGTCCTCACTGCTGACCGGACGCAGCACGACCGGGTGCCCATAGGTGCGTCCGTCGCCCTGCACGCCCACCGAGCGTACGTCGGCGAGCAGGACCACGGGGCACTGCCAGATGTCGCGGTCCAGGCCGGCCTTGGTGAGCTCCTCGCGGGCGATGGCGTCAGCCCGCCGCAGGATGGCCAGACGCTCGGCGTCGACGGCACCGATGATCCGGATGCCCAGGCCCGGCCCGGGGAACGGCTGGCGCCACACGATGGCCTCTGGGACCTCCAGCTCGAGGCCGACCTGGCGCACCTCGTCCTTGAAGAGCGTGCGCAGCGGCTCGATGAGGCTGAACTGCAGGTCGTCCGGCAGCCCGCCCACGTTGTGGTGGCTCTTGATGTTGGCCGCACCGCTGCCTCCGCCGGACTCCACGACGTCGGGATAGAGCGTGCCCTGCACCAGGAACTTGACCGGGTGGCCCTCGGCGTCGGCGTGGCCGACCACGTCCCGGGCGGCCTGCTCGAAGACCCGGATGAACTCACGGCCGATGATCTTGCGCTTGGTCTCGGGGTCGGTCACTCCCGCGAGCGCGTCGAGGAAACGCTGCTGGGCGTCGACGACGAGCAGGTCCACGCCGGTCGCCGCGACGAAGTCCTGCTCGACCTGCTCGGCCTCTCCCTCACGCAGCAGACCGTGGTCGACGAAGACGCAGGTGAGCTGGTCCCCCACAGCGCGCTGCACCAGGGCTGCGGCCACCGAGGAGTCGACACCCCCGGACAGCCCGCAGATGACCCGGGCGTCCCCGACCTCCTCGCGGATCGAGGTGACCAGGTCCTCCACGACGTTCTCGCTGGTCCAGGTCTGCTCCAGGCCGGCCCCCCGGACCAGGAAGTTCTCCAGCACGCGCTGGCCGAAGGTGGAGTGCAGGACCTCGGGGTGCCACTGCACGCCGTAGCGGCGGGCCTCGTCGTCCTCAAAGGCCGCCACCTCCGCCCCCGGTGTCGTCGCGGTCACCCGCATCCCCTCGGGGGCCTCGGAGACGGAGTCCCCGTGGCTCATCCACACCGGCTGCTCATCCGGCTGACCGTCGAAGAGGGTGCTGGAGGTGTCGGAGATCCGGGCCTTGGTCTCGCCAAACTCCCGCAGCCCTGTCTTCTCCACCGTCCCACCGAGCGCGCTGGCCATCGCCTGGAAGCCGTAGCAGATGCCCAGGACCGGCACCCCCGCCGTCAGCAGGTCGGCGTCCAGCGACGGCGCCCCCTCGGCATACACCGACGAGGGTCCACCGGAGAGGATCAGGGCCGCGGGGTTCTTGGCGAGCACCTCCTCGGCCGGCATGTCGTGCGGCACGATCTCGCTGTAGACGGAAGCCTCGCGGACCCGTCGGGCGATGAGCTGGGCATACTGCGCGCCGAAGTCGACGACGAGGACAGGGCGCTGCTGGAGGGCGTCGGTCACCGGGACAGGTTATCTGCCTGCGGCCCTTCCGTATGCCGGAGGGCTGGGTTCGGTCAGACCCGCACCCCGGCTCCGCTCTCCCTGGCCTCGATCTGGGCCCGTGCCATCCGGGTGACCCGGTGCTCGACCCAGAAGGACAGGAAGGGCACGCACCCGGCCAGCATGACGAGCACCATGGGTCCGATCTCCCAGCGCAGCGCGAAGCCGAGCAGGGCGACGGACACCAGATAGATCATGTAGAGGAAGCCGTGCGGCATCGCCCACCAGTCGAGGGCGTGGTTCTGGAAGCCGTAGCGCAGCACCATGTGCGTCGTCAGGACCAGCAGCGCGACACCGACGACGAACGCCATCACCTGGAAGAACTTCAGCTTGGCGCGGTCAGACATGGTGGGGCTCGATCCTCTCGTCGGCGGGTGCGGGGGCGCTGCTCACTGTAGGCCCAGACCCTGAGCGTCCTCCGCTGACCTCCCGGTGCCGGGCCGCGTCGTGCAGCAGCTTGAGATACATGAAGACCGCAAAGGCGGCGAACACCCACCACTGCAGGGCGTAGCCGAGGTTGCGCCAGTCGATGTCGCCGGCCTGCAGCGTTGGGGGCGGGACGTGCTGCAGGTCCGCAGAGCTCAGGGCAGGCTCCTCGGCGGTGCTGAAGATGAACCCGTTGTAGAGCGACTCCGGCCACTCGTTGGCCAGCACCGACAGGTCGATCGTGCCGTGCTGGCCCGCGGGCAGTTCCTCCTCGCCAAAGTAGGGCGACTCCCCCGGGGCGAGCTCGCCGCGCACGGTCACCGGCGTGCTGGGGGGCAGGTCGGCGTCGGCCGGGTCCGTGACGAAGCCGCGCAGCACCGGGATCACCTCCGCGCCGTTCCCGGTCACCAGGGGGGTGACCACCCACAGCCCGCTCTCCTGCCCCAGGATGCGGTCGGGGACCAGGAACTGGCGCGTGCCGTCATACTCCCCCTCCACGACCACAGGGTGACCGGCGCCGTCGGCGGGGAAGGGCGCATGCGGCTCCATCACCTGGTCCAGCGGCTTTTCGACGAGCGCGTCGCGCTCGGCCTGCAGCTCGGCGATCGCCGAGTCCTGCGCCACGGCCAGCTGCCACAGCCCCAGCCACACGAAGGCCACACAGATGGCGACGACGACGCCGAGCAGCGTGAGCCAACGTGGGGTGAACAGGGTGCGCAACACCCTCCCAGGGTAGGTGACCTCCCCTGCACGACCGTCAGCGAGGGTCGACTCCCAAGGCCACTACGAGAATGCGGGGTGACAGCGTCCGTGACAGACGAAACCACGACAAAAATGCGTTAACCGCCGACGAAACCACTCTCAAAATTGGGGTCAGGCGTCGGGGTCGCTCGCGAGGGTGTCGTCGAAGACGTAGATCGACCCGCCGTAGCAGGCGACCCAGACCGTGTGGGTGACCGGCTCATAGGTGATGCCGATCGGGTTGGCGTCGGTCGGCTCCTTCTGCAGCACCTCCATGTCCTCGGTGCTGATCTTGGCGACGGAGGGCTCGTAGTAGTTCACGACATAGAGCGCGGTGCCGTCCGAGGACAGGATCATCGAGCGGGGCTCCCGGCCCGACTCCACCTGGTCGACGATCTCCTCGGTCTCGGTGTCGATCTTGTAAATCGTGTCGTTGCCCGAGACGGCCATGAAGAGGTACTTGCCGTCCGCAGAGAGGTTGAGGTGACGCGGCTTGCGGCCGGTCTCCATCATCACCTCGGACTCGCCGGTCTCCAGGTCAACCTTGAACAGCTTGTCGGCATACATCGCCGCGACGTATGCCGTGCGGTTGTCCGGGAGCACCTCGATCCCCCGCGGCGCGGCCGCGATCGGGATGGTCTTGACCTCCTGGGCGGTCTCGACGTCCACGACCGAGATGGTCGAGTCGCACCAGTTGCTGACCAGGATCGTCTTCTGGTCGGGGGTGATGTCAACATACTTCGGGACCGCGCCGACCTCGATGGCTTGGTCCCAGTCCATCGTCTCGGCGTTGAAGCGGTAGAGCAGGGACGGTCCGACGCCGTCGGCCGGGGTGCACGCGTCGAAGCCCTCCTTGCCGAAGCTCTCGCCATACATCGTGTACTGCGAGACGTAGGCGTACTTGCCGTCGTCGGTCCAGGCCGCCTCGACCGGGGAGCCCTTGGCCGTCCCGGGGTGCCCCTCGACGCCCAGCTCGCTCGGGACGACCTCGTCCGAGAGGGTCTTGACCAACTCGCGCGACTCAGCGTCGTAGACCGTCGAGGTGTGGCTGTACATCATGTTGTTGGCGATGACCAGACCCGCGTTGGAGGCCACCACGGACTTCGGGGTGATGCCGCCGGTGATGTAGTCGACCCGCTCCATATAGGACTCTGCGGAGGGAATCGGAGGTGGCCCGGCCACGGGTGCCTCGCTGACCTCCGCGTCGTCTGGCGCAGTCGCAGACTCAGAGTCCGCGTCGGAGCCAGGATCAGAGTCGGCGCCTTTGCCACCGCCCGTGGCGTTCTTGAAGCCCTCCGCCGCACCGCCGCTGGTGGTCGCTGCGTCATCCCCGGCGGTGCCGGTCTGAGCCGCAGGGGTGTTGTCGGCGTCGTCGTCACCGGTGGTCAGGCACGCGGTGAGTGATCCCGCCAGCACTACAGCCAGCGCTCCTGCGACGATCGCCCGGCGACGCTTGAACTTGGCTTCACTGCGCACGTGCATGCTCTGCTCCTCCGACCACTCCGGCGCGCGCTGCTCGCACACCCCAGAGTTCCCTGACTCGACGACCCCTCAAGGGTAAGCGGATCGGCGCCCGCTACCGGCCAGGCGCGCGCCAGACGCCCCCCGGACAACTCTCCTGGCGGCCACGGTGCATCTGGACACAATCTTTCTCACCACCGGCAGGGCGGCCACAGTGCATCTGCACCCAATGGCGCGTGGATCGGTGGCGTGTGGATCAGTGGCGCGTGTAGGGCGCGACGACCACCTCGACGCGCTGGAACTCCTTGACGTCGGTGTAGCCGGTGGTGGCCATCGCCCGGCGCAGCGCGCCCATCAGGTTGGTGGTGCCGGAGGCGTCGCGTCCCGGCCCGGTGAGGATCTCCTGCAGGCTGCCGACCGTGCCGACCTGGACGCGCTCTCCGCGCGGCAGGAACGGATGGTGCGCCTCCGAGCCCCAGTGGAACCCACGACCGGGCGCCTCGGAGGCCCGGGCCAGGGCGGCCCCGACCATGACCGCATCGGCGCCGCAGGCCACCGCCTTGACGATGTCGCCCGACTGCCCCGCCCCACCGTCAGCGATGACGTGGACATAGCGACCACCCGACTCGTCCAGGTAGTCCCGGCGGGCAGCCGCCACGTCGGCGATGGCGGTGGCCATCGGCGCGTGGATGCCGAGCGTGGTGCGGGTGGTGTGGGTCGCACCGCCGCCGAACCCGACGAGGACACCGGCTGCTCCGGTGCGCATCAGGTGCAGTGCGGCCGTGTAGGTGCCCGCTCCGCCGACGATGACCGGGACGTCGAGCTCATAGATGAAGCGCTTGAGGTTGAGCGGCTCCGCGCTGCTCGAGACGTGCTCGGCGGAGACGGTGGTGCCGCGGATCACGAACAGGTCGACCCCCGCGTCGACCACGGTGCGCCAGAACTGCTGGGTCCGCTGCGGCGACAGGGAGCCGGCGACCGTCACCCCGGCCTCCCGGATCTCCCGGAGCCGTTGGGTGATCAGCTCCGGACGGATCGGAGCGGCATAGAGCTCGCGCAGCCGGGGGATGCTCGCCGAGGCGTCCAGCTCGGCGATCTCCGCCAGGTGCTCGGTGGGGTCGTCGTAGCGGGTCCACAGGCCCTCGAGGTCGAGCACGCCGAGCCCGCCCAGCTGTCCCATCATGATGGCGGTCTGCGGGGAGACGACCGAGTCCATCGGTGCCGCGATGACCGGCAGCTCGAAGTGGTAGGCATCGATCTGCCAGCTGATCGACACGTCCTCGGGGTCCCGGGTGCGTCGGGACGGCACCACCGCGATGTCCTCAAAGGAGTAGGCGCGCCGCCCGCGCTTGCCACGGCCGATCTCGATCTCATTCACGCGGTCAGGCTACAAGCAACCGGCGAGGTGCCGGGACAGCCGCCACCCGGCATACTGGAAATTGAATCCTTGACCACGTGGACTGGACACTCTGGAGGACCACCGTGCGGCAGACCACCGATCGCCAGCCCGTGCTGTATCTGAGCCACGGCGCCCCGCCGCTGGCCGACGACGAGACCTGGACAGCTCAACTGCGCGCCTGGTCCGACCAGCTCCCCCGACCCCGCAACATCCTGATGGTCTCGGCGCACTGGGAGTCGGCGCCGCTGACGGTCAGCGCGAGCCAGGAGCGGGTCCCGCTCCTCTACGACTTCTGGGGCTTTCCGCAGAAATACTTCGAGGTGGAGTATGCCGCGCCGGTCGCCCCTGACCTGGCGAACGAGGTGAGCACGATCATCGGCGACTCTGTCCACCGCGACGAGGGCCGCGGGCTGGACCACGGAGCCTACGTGCCGCTGGTCGAGATGTTCCCCGACGCGGACATTCCGGTGCTACAGATGTCGATGCCCACCCTCGACCCGCACGAGCTCTTCGAGATCGGTCGCAAGCTGGCGCCGCTGCGGGACCAGGGCACCCTCATCGTGGGGTCGGGCTTCACCACGCACAACCTGAAGTGGTTCAACCCGCGCAATCCGGCCGATGCTGCTCCGCCCCAGGTGTCGGCGGAGTTCGACCACTGGGCGGCCGAGGCGCTGGCCCGCCACGACGTCGACGCGGTGCTGGACTTTGCGACGCAGGCACCCGGGGCGCACGAGGCGCATCCGCGCACCGAGCACTGGGCCCCGCTCTATGTCACCCTCGGGGTGGCCGACGCCAGCGGCGGGCTCGACAACGAGGTGGCCGTGGACGGCTTCTGGTATGGCCTGTCGAAGCGGTCCTGGCAGTTCGGCTAACCGATGCTGTAGTTCGTTAACCGATGCTGTAGTTCGGCGCCTCGACGGTCATCTGGATGTCGTGCGGGTGTGACTCCTGCAGGCTGGCCTGGGTGATGCGCACGAACTGACCCTTGGCCTGCAGCTCGGGCACGGTGCGCGCCCCGACATAGAACATCGCCTGGCGCAGTCCGCCGGACATCTGGTGCACCACATTGGACAGCGCGCCCTTGTAGGCGACCCGACCCTCCACGCCCTCGGGCACGATGTGGTCGTCGCTGTCCACCTCGGCCTGGAAGTAGCGGTCCTTGGAGAAGGACTTCTTGCCGCGCGAGCTCATCGCCCCGAGCGAGCCCATGCCCCGGTAGGACTTGTACTGCTTGCCGTTGACGAAGATCAGCTCACCCGGGCACTCCTCGCACCCAGCCAGCATCGAGCCCATCATCACGGACTCGGCACCGGCGACCAGCGCCTTGGCGATGTCACCGGAGTACTTCATCCCGCCGTCTGCGATCACCGGCACATTGGCCTCACGGGCGGCCTGCGCCGCCTCGTAGACAGCCGTCAGCTGCGGGGCCCCGATGCCGGTCACGACACGGGTGGTGCAGATCGCTCCCGGTCCGACCCCGACCTTGACCGCGTCGGCTCCCGCCTCCACGAAGGCGGCGGCACCGGCGCGGGTGGCGACATTGCCGCCGACGACCTGCACGTGCCGGGTCGCCGGGTCGGACTTCAGACGCTGCACCATGTCGATCAGCATCCGTACGTGCCCGTGGGCGGTGTCGGCGACGAGCACGTCGACGCCGGCATCGATCAGGGTCGTGGCGCGCTCCCAGGCGTCCCCGTAGTAGCCGATCGCAGCCCCCACCAGGAGGCGACCCTGACCGTCCTTGCTCGCGTGCGGGAACTGCTCGGACTTCACGAAGTCCTTGACGGTGATCAGGCCCGCGAGGCGTCCCTCGTCGTCGACGAGGGGCAGTCGCTCGCGCTTGTGCGCCCGCAGGATGCCGGTGGCCTCCTCGCGGCTGACGTCCGCCGGGGCGGTGACCAACGGAGTGTGGGTCATCACGTCACGCACCAGCGTCTGCTCCCACTCCGCGAGCGGTGTGAAGCGCAGGTCGCGGTTGGTGCAGATGCCCAGCAGGTGCCCCTGCGGGTCGACGACCGGCAGACCCGAGACGCGGTACTGGCCGCAGATCTGATCGAGCTCCTCCAGCGTCGCGTCAGGACCGATGGTCACCGGGTTGGTGATCCGCCCGGTCTGGGTCCGCTTCACCAGATCGACCTGGTAGGCCTGGTCCTCCACGGAGAGGTTGCGGTGCAGGACCCCGATCCCGCCCTGGCGGGCCATCGCGATGGCCATCCGACCCTCGGTGACGGTGTCCATGGCGGCCGACACCAGCGGCAGGCGCAGGCTCAGGTCGCGGGTCAACCTGCTCGTGGTGTCGATCTCCTCGGGCACCAGGTCGGTGTCGCCGGGCAGCAGGAGGACGTCGTCGTAGGTCAGGCCGAGCGCGCGGAACGGGTCAGGAACTACGGACTGGGTGTCGGCCAGGTTCATAGAACCCATGGTAGGTGCCGACAGGGACGGGAACCGCCACGGGTCTGACGGCGTCCGATCCGGCGCCTGCGCCATCCGGAATTCTCAATGGGTAACGATTTGACTACTTCTTGCAGGACTAGGGTTACAGTTCACTCGATCGACGAACCACACCGCACCAGGGCAACTGACATACGGCTAACTCAGAAGCACACGACCAGGCACAGGATGTGCCTCAGTGATGAGAGGTGGAGCGCAGGTGGGAGACCCATCAACCGGGCCTGATCCGGTAGCAGAACAGTGGGACTGGCAGTTCGAGGGGCTCTGCCGCACGGTCAGCCCAGAACTCTTCTTCCATCCCGAGGGGGAGCGCGGATCGGCCCGGCGTCGTCGGGACGAACGAGCCAAGATGCTCTGTCTGCAGTGCCCCGTGCTGGAGCGGTGCCGCACCCACGCCCTGCGTGCGCGGGAGCCCTACGGTGTCTGGGGGGCGATGACCGAGGAGGAGCGCGCCACGATCCTGGCCGAGGCCGACATCAGCCCGGCGCAGGAGCCGGCCGAGAGTCGCCAGGGCCCGAGCCGCAACACAGCCTGAGTCCGCGAGCGGATCACGGCACTATCACCGACCGCAGAACCACGAGAGCCCGGTCCCGCACAGTGTGCGGGACCGGGCTCTTGCGTGTGCCGTGGGTCAGTGGCTGTGGCCGTGACCGGCCTCTTCCTTCTCCTCCGGCTTCTCCACCACGAGGGTCTCGGTGCTGAGCACCATCGCAGCGATGGACGCGGCGTTGCGCAGCGCGGACCGGGTGACCTTCACCGGGTCGATGACACCTGCGGCCAGCAGGTCGCCATACTCGCCGGTTGCGGCGTTGAGACCGTGGCCGAGCTCGAGCTCGGCGACCTTGGTGGTCGCCACGTAGCCCTGCAGGCCGGCGTTCTCAGCGATCCAGCGCAGCGGCTCCTGCACAGCGGCGCGCACGATGCTGACACCCACCGCCTCGTCACCATCCAGCGCCAGGTCGTCCAGCGCGGTGGAGGCGTGGATCAGAGCCGAGCCACCGCCGGCGACGATGCCCTCCTCGATCGCGGCGCGCGTCGCGGAGACGGCGTCCTCGATGCGGTGCTTCTTCTCCTTGAGCTCGACCTCGGTGTGCGCGCCGACCTTGATGACGCAGACACCGCCGGACAGCTTGGCCAGACGCTCCTGGAGCTTCTCGCGGTCCCAGTCCGAGTCGGTGCTAGCGATCTCAGAGGTGATCTGGTCCACGCGGGCCTTCACCTCGTCGGCCGAGCCCTCACCGTCGACGATGACCGTGGAGTCCTTGGTGGAGACGACCCGGCGGGCCCTGCCCAACACCTCGAGCCCGACCTGGTCGAGCTTGAGTCCGACCTCCTCGGCGACGACCTGGCCACCGGTGAGGGTCGCCATGTCCTGCATCATCGCCTTGCGGCGGTCACCGAAACCGGGGGCCTTCACCGCGACGGCGTTGAAGGTGCCACGGATCTTGTTCACGACCAGGGTCGAGAGGGCCTCGCCCTCCACGTCCTCGGCGATGATGAACAGCGGCTTGCTCTCGCCGATGACCTTCTCCAGCAGCGGCAGTAGGTCGGCGACCGAGGAGATCTTGCCCTGGTGGAACAGGATGTAGGCATCCTCCAGGACAGCCTCCATCCGCTCCGCGTCGGTGACGAAGTAGGGCGAGAGGTAGCCCTTGTCGAACTGCATGCCCTCGGTGAACTCGAGCTCCATCGCGGTGGTGGAGGACTCCTCGACGGTGATCACACCGTCCTTGCCGACCTTGTCGAAGGCCTCGGCGATCAGCTCACCGATGGTGGTGTCCTGGGCGGACAGGCTCGCCACCTGGGCGATCTCGTCACGGCCCTCGACCTCACGGGCGTTCTCGAGCAGGCGGTCGGACAGGGCCGTCACGGCCTTGTCGATGCCTCGCTTCAAACCGGCCGGGGCGGCGCCGGCGGCGACGTTGCGCAGGCCCTGGTGGACCATCGCCTGAGCCAGCACGGTCGCCGTCGTGGTGCCGTCACCAGCGACGTCGTTGGTCTTGGTCGCGACCTCCTTGGCCAGCTGAGCACCCAGGTTCTCGTAGGGGTCCTCCAGCTCGACCTCACGGGCGATCGTGACGCCGTCGTTGGTAATCGTCGGGGCGCCCCACTTCTTGTCGAGCACGACGTTGCGACCCTTGGGGCCCAGGGTCACCTTCACGGCGTTGGCGAGGGCGTCGACGCCCCGCTCCAGCGCCTTGCGCGCGTTGTCGTTGAATTCCAGCTGCTTGGCCATCAGGGCCGGTCCTTCCGTAGCTTCGGGTTAGAGCACAACACCCCGGCGACCCCTGTGCACTGCACGGGGCCCCGGGGCGTGGCGGCTTAGTCAGCCGATACAGACACAGTCAGCTTCCGCGCCCCGGTTCCGGGCCTCGCAAGCTCGTGTCCTCACCGGGCTGTCAGCCGACGAGGAGAACACAATCGGCTTCCGCGCCCCGGTTCCGGGCCTCGCAAGCTCGTGTCCTCACCGGGCTGTCAGCCGACGACGGCCAGCACGTCACGCGCGGACAGGATGAGGTACTCCTGGCCGCCGTGCTTGATCTCGGTGCCGCCGTACTTGCTGTAGATGACGCGGTCACCCACGGCGATGTCGAGCGGGATGCGCTCGCCGCCGTTGTCGTTGAAACGGCCCGGACCGACGGCCAGGACCTCGCCCTCCTGGGGCTTCTCCTTGGCAGTGTCCGGGATGACCAGGCCAGAGGCGGTGGTCTGCTCGGCCTCGAGGGCCTTGATGACGATCCGGTCTTCGAGCGGCTTGATGGAAACCGACACGTTGGGACCTTCCCTTCGCGAGTAATCAGCTGTCAGTGTGTCCGGTCCGAGCCGCCGTCGCGGGGGTCGACTCGTGCCGGTATTGGCACTTGCAGGTGCAGAGTGCTAACACTGAATCTATGCACGGATTAGCACTCGGTCAAGCCGAGTGCCAGGAGTTCGCTCAGAGCAGCGGGTGCAAAGGCTCCAGAATCCACTCCGCCGCGCGCGAGAGCAGTCCGCGTTCCTCCCACTCCTCCAGCGTCAACTCTCGTGCGTTGGCCAGGTCACGGGTGAAGATCTCCTCCATCTGGGCAGCCTGCCCCCGATCGTGGATCTCCAGGTTGACCTCGTAGTTGCCGATGAGCGAGAGCCGGTCGATGTTGGCGGTCCCGACCGTGGTCCAGGTGCCGTCGACGGTGGCGGTCTTGGCGTGCACCATCACGTCCTCATAGAGGAAGATCCGCACGCCACCGCGCAGCAGGGTGCCGTAGTGCGAGCGCGCGACCCAGTCCGCCACCACGTGGTTGGATGCCTCCGGCATCAGCACCCGGATGTCGACACCGCGCTCGGCAGCCGCCAGCAGACCACCGAGGATCTCGCGGTCGGGGATGAAGTAACCCTGGGTGATCCAGATCCGGTGCATCGCCCGGTCGATCGCCTCCAGATAGATCCCCCGGACCGGAAAGACCAGCCGGCTCGGCTCGTTGCGCGCCGCCAGGATTCGGGAGTTCCACACCGGTGAGCCGGAGTCCGGCAGCGGGGGGTGGCGCCGTTTGCGGTGCCGGTTCCAGAAGTCGACGAAGGTGTTCTGCAGCTCCCAGACCGCGTCCCCCGCGACCCTCATGTGCGTGTCACGCCACTTGTCGACATACAGGGAGCCGATGTTGTAACCACCGACGAAACCGATCGTGCCATCGACCACGAGCACCTTGCGGTGGTCCCGCCCGGTGCGCCGCACGTTAACAACCAGCCCTGAACGCACCGTCGGGAACTTCAGCAGGTGGACGGACTCGGGGAAGCGCTTGAACTCCCGGGGCACGACGAGGTTGGCGAAGCCGTCGAAGACCACGCAGACCGTCACGCCCCGTTCGGCAGCGCGGATGACAGCATCCTTGAACTGCTGACCGAGCTCGTCACCCTTCCAGATGTAGGTGACCAGATAGACGAAGTCCGTGGCGTTGTCGATCGCCTCGATCATGTCCGCGAAGAGGTGCTCTCCGTAGGTGTAGGTCGTCAGCTCGTTGCCGTCCACGGTGGCGGGCAGCGGATCGTGGGGTGGCACCGAGTGCTGGTCCGGCACCCGTCGCTTGCGCAGGATGTCGACGCCAGTCAGGGCCACCGCGAGCCCGATGGGTGTGGCGACGCTGAGCGCTCCGGCGCCCATGAGGATCTGCCGGGTTCGACGGCCCAGCTCGTCCCATCTGCCCATGGGTGGCAATCTAGCCGCTCCCCCATCCTCCTCCCTACCCGGTTTCGGCAGCGACCGGGACGCGGCGGCCACGGTGTCCCCCGTGTCCGGCTCCTATCAGCGAGGATGGACCGATGGATCTGCAGACTGTCACCGCCCTGCGCGAGCCGTCCGCGTGGGCCCTGCTGCAGTCCCTCCCGGAGTATGACGAGGGGTCTGCTCTCGCGCTCACCACCAGGCTGCGGTCGGCCGGCCACGACCCGGCCCTGGTCGCCGCAGTCCTCACCCAGTCACGCCTGCGTCTGCGGGGGCAGGTGAAGTTCGGCGACCGAGTCGGACAGATGCTGCTGACCCCCGACGGTGTCGAACAGGCCACGCGGTGGCAGCTCGCGGCCCGGCACGCACAACGCTTTGCGGCAGCAGGCGTGGACACCGTGTGGGACCTGGGGTGCGGGCTCGGGGGTGACGCCCTGGCGCTGGCCGCCGCGGGGGTGCGGGTGCAGGCCGTCGAGGCAGACCCCGCCACGGCAGCCATGGCGGCACACAATCTGCAGGACACTCCGGGCGCCACGGTCCACCCGGCGCTGGTCGAGGACCTGGACCTAGAGCCCGGACCTGGCGTGGGGGCGTGGCTGGATCCGGCCCGCCGGATCCCGGGGCGCACCGATCACCGGGGACGCACGGTGCGCACGTTCTCCCTGGACCAGCTCTCCCCCACCTGGGAGGCGGTGCAGGAGGTGGCTGCGGCACTGGGACACGTGGGGGCCAAGCTGTCGCCGTCCTTTCCCCGGGACGCGGTCCCGCAGGGTGCGGAGGCGCAGTGGACCTCCTTCGGCGGGGAGGTGCTGGAATGTGTCGTCTGGTGGGGTGGCCTGGTGGATCATCCGGGTCGCACGGCACAGGTCCACACCGGCCCCGCCGACGGCGGGCGCTGGCTCGAGGTGCGCGACGAGGGCGGGGACGCCGGGCCGGCCCCCGTCCTCTCCACGATTGACGACATCGGGGAGTGGCTCTACGAGCCCGACCGGGCGGTGCTGCAGGCCGGTCTCACGGGCATCCTCACCCAGGCGGTCGAGGGCAGCGAGACGGCCCCAGGAGCTGGATATGTGACCAGCTCGCAGCAGGCCGTAGTGCCCTGGGCGCGCCGCTTCCGGGTGCGCTCGGTGCACCCGCTGTCGATCAAACCGCTGCGCCGCTGGGCCCGGGAGGCTGACATCGGGCGACTGACCATCAAGAAGCGGCTGGTGCCGATCGACCCCGACCGGTTGCGGGCCGACCTGCGGCTGAGCGGGAACCGGGAGGCCGTGGTGGTGCTGACTCCAGTGGCCGGTCGGCCGATGCTGCTCGAGGTCGAGCCTGACGACTGACCGGCCCCCGACCCAGAGCGACACCAGGCTCCTCCACGAGGTGGCGGGTCCTCGACCGTGGAGGTGCGGGCCCTGGGGTGACCCTCCGCCTCACCCGTCTACGAGGAGCAGCCGGAGCCGATTGGGAACTCCCCGACCGGGGTCGGGAGCGCCCCCGGGGCGGTGGTCTCGCCGAGCAGCACCTGCACCAGCGCGTCCATGGTGGCCCGGTCCCGGCCATAGGCAGCGATCAGCGCCGTCGAGGCCGTGCTGTCCGCCAGCACGTAGGGACGGTCCATCGCGACCACGACGTCGCCGGACCCGGTGCCCGGCCCGCCGACCCCACCACCTGCCTGATAACTCGAGCCTCCCACCAGCACCACGGAGTCGCCCGATCCGGTCGCGAGCCCTGCGGCCCCGGCCGCCGCGACGAGATTGTCACGGTCCGCGTCGGTGCCGCCCTGGATGGTGATCGAGTCGCCGACCAGACGCTCTCCGCACGTGCCGGAGAGCTGGGTCACACCGGCAGCGGCTGCGCGCACCGACAGCTCGCGATCCGAGCCGATCACCGACAGGTCGGGGGCGGGCACCTGCTGCTGGTGGCGCAGCGTGGCGACCGTGCGCGCCGCAGAGTCCTCCAGGTCCGCACGCTGCAGGATCCCGTCCTCGAGCGCAAAGACGATCGCGTCGATGGCTGCCGGCGGGTCGGGCGGCATGAGGAGCACGTCGGCTCCGGCCAGGAGTGACCCGACGGCCGGGTGTCCGCCGCCGGCGTCTGTGACAGCACCCATGTTGAGCGCGTCGGTGACCACCATCCCGGTGAACCCCAGGTCCTCGCGCAGCAGGTCGGTCAGGACCGCTCGAGACAGCGTCGCGGGAGCATCCGGGTCAACGGCCGACACCACGATGTGCCCGGGCATGAGCGCCGGGACCCCTGCGTCCACCGTCGCGCGGAAGGGGACCAGGTCCTGCTCCTCCAACTCGCTCAGGTCACGGTCCAGGACGACTGCCCCCAGATGACTGTCCCCGGTGACGCCACCGTGCCCGGGGAAGTGCTTGACGACGGCCACGATGCCGGCATCAGCAAAGCCGGTGGCCTCGGCGACAGCGGTCTCGGCGACCAGCTGTGTGTCGCTGCCGGGCGAGCGGGTGCCGATCGTCGGGTCCTGCGGACCGATGGTGACGTCAGCCGACGGCGCAAAGACGACCGTGTAGCCCAGCGCGCGCAGCTGCTCCCCCGAGGCCGCGGTCACCTCGCGCACCAGCTCAGGATCCCGTGCCGCACCGAGCGCCATCGGCGCGGGCCACCGGTCCAGCGGGGCGGCGACCCGGGTGATCGCCCCACCCTCCTGGTCGATGCCGAGGAAGGCGGGCCAGTCCCGCCCGCTGTCGGTAACGGCCTGCTGCACCTGCGAGGTCATCGACGTCAACAGGGGGACGCGCGCGTCGATCGATCCCGGCACGTTGCCCCCGAGAGTGATCAGCCCGCCCAGGTGCTGCTCCCGGACCAACGCGGCGGCCTCGGCCGGGTCGGTGCCCGAGTATGCCGCGACGATCAGTTGGCCGGCCAGCTCCCGGTCGGAGAGGGCTGCGACGTCAGCCCGGGCCCGGTCCACCTCGGCCACCGACGGCAGTCCGATGCCGCGGTCGCCGGACGGGGCGGTCGTGGCCGCGTCCTCTCCCGGCCCGGCTGTGATCTGCCCTGTGTCGGACCCGTCGGTGGCACCCGCACCGTCGCCGCCACCGCCGGTCTGGGTGGTCTGGTCCGTGTCGGAACCTGTCGGGCCAGGCACCGCGGACCCCGAGGTCGCGGTGCTCTCGGTCGTGGTGGCGTCGCCGACCGTCCCTTCTCCGCCGCTGCACGAGGTCACCAGCAGGGCCGAGACAGTTAGCGCCGCGAGCAGCCCGCGCCTCACGAGGCGGCCCGGGCCAGCGGTCGGATCTGCGAGACCGGCTGGGAGGAGTCCGCCGGCAGGTCCAGCGACGAGGGCTCGTGGCCCTTGGCGATCAGCAGCGACCCGAGGGCAGCCACCATGGCACCGTTGTCCGTGCACAGGTCGCGCCGCGGCACCCGCAGGCGGATGCCCGCCTCGGCACAGCGCTCCTCCAGCACCTCCCGCAACCGTCCGTTGGCCGCGACCCCACCACCGAGCTGCAGGTCCATGACGTCGTGCTCGGTGCAGGCCATGACCGCCTTGCGGGTGAGCACGTCGACCACGGCCTCCTGGAAGGACGCGGCGACGTCGGCGACCGGCACCGGCTCTCCCGTGCGCTCCTGCGCCTGCACCCATCTGACGACGGAGGACTTGAGCCCGCTGAACGAGAAGTCATAACGGTGCCGCACCAGGTCCTTGGGACCGGTCAGCCCACGGGGGAATCGGATGGCCCTCGGGTCGCCCTCCCGCGCGACCCGGTCGATGTGCGGACCACCGGGATAGGGCAGCCCCAGCACGCGCGCCACCTTGTCGAAGGCCTCCCCTGCGGCGTCGTCGATGGTCGCCCCGAGCGAGCGGATATCGGAGGTGATGTCGGGCACGTGCAGCAGGTTGGTGTGTCCCCCGGACACGAGCAGCGCCATCATCGGCTCCGGCAGCGGACCGTGGTCCAGCACGTCGACCGCCACGTGCGCGCCCAGGTGGTTCACGCCATACAGCGGGACGCCGAGCCCGAGCGCCAGGGCCTTGGCTGCGCCCACCCCCACCAGCAGGGCACCCGCCAGACCCGGTCCGGCAGTCACCGCGACGGCGTCGACCTCGTCGAGCGACACGCCCGCCTCGGCGCAGGCCCGGTCGATGGTGGGCAGCATCGCCTCCAGGTGGGCACGGCTGGCCACCTCAGGCACCACGCCGCCGAACCGCGCGTGCTGCTCCACGCTGCTGGCGACCGCGTTGGCCAGCAGGGTGGTGCCGCGGACCAGACCGATCCCGGTCTCGTCACAGCTGCTCTCGACACCCAGCACCAGGGGATCAGTCACGGGACCCCACCTCTTTCTTCATGATCAGC
Organism: Ornithinimicrobium ciconiae; assembly: GCF_007197575.1. Lineage (NCBI taxonomy): Bacteria > Bacillati > Actinomycetota > Actinomycetes > Micrococcales > Ornithinimicrobiaceae > Ornithinimicrobium > Ornithinimicrobium ciconiae. The sequence continues at coordinate 1,275,157 of NZ_CP041616.1, read as the reverse complement.
GCATCAACAGCGCCGGGCTGGTAGTAGCCGCGCCGACGGTGCAGCTCCGCGAAACCGTGGCGCTGGTAGAGCCCGATGGCGCCCTCGTTGTCGGCGCGCACCTCCAGCATGATCTGGGACGCGCCGGCATCGGCGGCGTGGTCCAGCAGCGTCTCCAGCAGGACCGTGCCGTGCCCGGCTCCCCGCCGGGCCGGGTCGACCGCGATCGTCATGACGTCCGAGCTCTCCCCCGCCAGGTCGAGCCCGGCATAGCCCACGAGCTCACCAGAGGCATCGGCCTCCAGGACCACATAGTCCCGGCGTGGGCGGGCAGCGAGCTCCCCCCACAGGCTGTCCATCGACCACGGGTCCTCGGCGAAAGCCGCCTGCTCGATGCGATGCACCTCCGGAAGGTCCTGCCAGCGCATCGCACGCACACGGGTCACGAGGCCACCTTGGGTGGCCCGGGCTCAGCCGCGTCGGGGCGCCGGAGATAGAGCGGCTCAGGCGGCAGCAGTATGCCGTCCGCCAGGTCCTGCACGACCGACTGCCCGGCCGCGAGGGCACGGTGGGCGACGACCCCGAGCAGACCGGGCCGGACGTCGACCGGAGCGTCCTGGCTCGCGCGAGAGAGCACGTCATACAGCATCGGTCCCCGTCCCACCGCGGGCAGGCGACGGACCTCGTCGGGCAGGTCGGCGGCCCGGTCGACCCCCGGGGCGCTGGTGCGCCGGACTCGATCCTGCTCGACCACATAGGTGGCCCAGTAGACCTCCTTGCGCCGAGCGTCGGTCGCCACCAGGAACGGACCGTCCACCACCTCGTCGAGCCGAGCCGCCTCGGCGATCGCGTCCAGGGAGCAGATGCCGTGCACCGGCACGCCCCGCACCCGACCCAGGACGAGAGCGCTGACGATGCCGACCCGAAGTCCGGTGAACGGGCCGGGGCCCACCCCGACGACGATCCCGGTGAGGTCCTTGACCGAGGCGCCGGCCTCGGCCAGCGCCTGCTCGATGGCGGGGGCGAGCAGCTCCCCGTGCCGGCGAGAGTCCAGATGGGTCACCTCCGCCAGGATGCGGTCGTCCGCGAGGACGGCAGCACCGATAGCTCCGGTGGCGGTGTCGAGAGCGAGCAGCACCGCACCAGGCTACGTGCTCAGGGGGGCTTAGATGTCCAGACTGTCGACTTCTGCCAGCGTGAGGCGTCCCTCGCGGACCAGCACCCGGCACAGCGAGCGGACGACCACGGGGTCGTACTCATAGCCCAGATTGAGCCGGATCCGCTCCAGGGAGCGCAGCGTGACCGGGCCCCGCATGGCCCCTGCCGACAGATCGTCGAAGGCGTTGCTGGCCTTCAGGATGCGGCACGCCAGGGCGAGGTCCTGCGCCTCACGGCCATACCGGTAAGGCGTGGACTGCCCGGCGACGACCAGCGAGAGCCGGCTCAGCTCGGCGGTGCGGGCCAGGATCGAGGCTCCCGTGTGGGCGATCCGTCGCTGGTCCAAGGGGGCCGTGGCGGTCGTCGCGCCCCCGGGGATGGGACGGCGCAGGGACACCTGCCCCAGATCGTGCAGCAGCGCTGCGTACTCCAGGTCCACCAGGTCCCGCTCAGCCAGCCCCAGGTCCCGACCCATGGACAGGGAGAGATGGGCGACCCGCACGGCGTGACCGGGGGTCGTGAAGCCACCCAGGTCGGTCAGCCGGGACAGCGAACGGATCGTCTGCCGCTGGGCATCACGGACCAGGGACTGACGGGTCACTGCGAGCTGCAGGAGGAGCAGCGGAGCGAGGAAGATCGGGATGGCGATCGGCCCGAGGGCACCCACGGCCAGGGCGATCACGGTCGCGCTCGAGGCGGTGGCCAGAGCCAGCGGGCCGACGGCCCCCACCTCATCGACCAGGGACTGCCACATCATGGCGTGGGTCGTGACCGAGTGCCGCAGGGCCATGAGGAGCAGTTGCAGGAGCATCGCCACGGCTGCCACGGCGAGCATGGCCAGCGCGGTGAGCCAACTGAAGTCGGACCACGCCTCGACCCAATCGGCCAGGGGCTTGCCGTCCAGCGGAATCACGAGATAGAGCAGGGAGGCCACCGCGACCACGAGCACCCTGGCCCAGATCCGACTCAGCACGAACTCTCCGGTCCTGGTCCACTGGCGCACGATGTGCCCCAGCAACGTCGCCAGAGCGACCACGACGACCACAAAGCCGGCGGAGTAGTCCGCCTGCGTCTCAGCCGGCAGCGTGGTGGTCATCGGCATGGCCAGGCTCGCGGCGAGCGCGATCGGCGGGAAGTCACGCGTGCCCAGGACGGTGACCCGCCACAGCTCACCGACCACGATGGTGACCAGGTAGACGAGCGCGACCCCCCACCCCATCGGAGTCACCTTCTCGACGGTGAGGATGGCGTGGACCAGTGCCGCGACCAGCACGGCGCTGGCGGCATAGAGGACGGCCTGCGACCGGCGTGGCCAGGCACGGCCCGGCTTCACCGGCCTGACTCCTTGTCAGGGGACCACTCGGCATACAGGTCGCTGACCAGGGGGTCGTCGTGGTCGTGGGCGTCACCGACTGCGGAGCGCACGTCATCCTCGATCACCGTGGGCCACCATCTCCGGGCGGACAACGACTCCGTCAACGCCTCGACGACCTCGCCGTCCAGGTGGGTGCCGGACCGGGCACGGAGCGCCGCGAGAGCCTCGTCCTGCTCCAGCGCGGCCCGGTAGGACCGGGTCGTGGTGAGTGAGTCGAAGGCGTCAGCCACGGCGATGACCCGGGCAAACAGCGGGATGTCCGATCCGACCAGACCGGCCGGATATCCCCGCCCGTCCACGCGTTCGTGGTGGTGCAGGATCCCCGGCACCGCCCCGCCCAGGAAGTGCATGCCCTCCAGCATCCGCACACCCGCCTCCGGGTGGGTGGTGATCGTGACGAGATAGTCGACGTCGACCGGACCCCTGGCGCGAGGCATGCGCGGCGCCACCGCGATCAGTCCGATGTCGTGCAGCAGCGCCGCATAGTGCAGCGACTCAGTGCCGGTGGAGTCAATGCCCAGGCGCGGCGCGATCCGGTCACACAACTCCGCGACCCGTGCGCTGTGCCCGACCGAATACGGATTGGCCTCCTCCAGCGCCGCCACGATGGTCTTGACCGTGCGCAGGTGCGAGCGACGCTCGACGGAGTCGCGACCCAGGGTCCACTGCCCGATGAGCATCGGGCCGAGGATGAGCACGGCACTGAAGGTCCCGACCCCGACCGGCGCCCACAGCACCACGAAGAGGAAGGCGATCAGGGCGTGGATCAGGTAGCCCCCACCGACCCGTCGAAATGTTCTAAAGGCGACGTCCCACACCCGAGCACCGCTGGTCACCCGGGCCATCCCGCCGATCAGCAGACAGTTGACGAGCGTCATCACGAAGTAGCCGAGCACCAGGGGGATGGCGACCCCTCCCAGCAGTCCCAGGGGCGTCACGTCGCGCATGGCCGAGTCATTGCCGGCGATGGGCACATCGCCGCCAGCCAGGTGGTAGACCACACCTCCGATGCCGCCCATCACACCGGTCATGGCGGCGTTGAAGAGCCGCGTCCGTGGTCGCTGGGTGCGCAGGCTGCACAGATAGGAGACGAAGCCGACGATCACCGCTCCCTCTGGCCCGACCAGGGGCAGGGCGGCGGCGAGAATCACTGTGGCGACGGAGACACCGACGTGCGGGCCCAGGTCTCGTTCCCGCAGGGAGGATCCCAGCACGCCCAGGAGGGTCAGGACGACAACCGCGTCCCAGGCTGGCCCGGTGGTGCGCTGCCAGGCGACAACGGCCAGAAGCAGTGCGAGGGCACAGACCGACGCGATGTAGACACCGACCGGCAGCGAGGTGCGCTCGGTGGCGCGGGGCCGCTCAGCGCCGGTGCGCTGCGGAGATGCTAGCGGCGTCGGTGCCTGGTGTGTGTCAGGCATCGACGCCGCTTAAAGTGCAACGCGGTCGCGAGGACCGGTCAGTCCTCCCAGCTGATGACGTCGATGACGCCTCCAGTGAAGGCGCCAAACAGGCTGAAGATCGCTGCGAACATGGTGTCAGTCCTTTCCCGGGGCCGAAACTCGTTGCGCATCGCATGTGCCCTCATCAGTGTGGGCGCATACGCTGCGCACCTCTAGGGTGTCACACGCACTGGGCAGTTGTCGCCAAACGAGGCTTTCTTTAACGAATCTTTACCCTTTCGCACGGGTTTACTGCCGGAGCCGCAGTTCGATCCGGTCAGGAGACGACTGCCTGGGGTTGACGAGAACCTGTCCAGGCCCTGACGCGGCCGCGGACAGCCGGTCGCGGTGGGGCAGGGAGGATTACCGGTTGTGCGAGAATGGACGACCGGACCCGGTGGTCCGTGAGTGCCGCCGGACAGTTGGTCCGAGGCCATAACAGCGAGGAGATGCCATGAGCAAGCGCGCCCGTAAGCGTCGCGACCGGAAGAAGAAGGCAGCCAACCACGGCCGCAAGCCGAACGCCTGATCCGCTCGCAGACCCACGACGAAGGACCCCGCAGCCGTGCCGGCGCGGGGTCCTTCGTCGTGGGTGGTCACGCCGCCCGCGTCAGGCTCCGTCGTCGGTCGCCAACTGGGTGGTCACCGTGATCGAGCTGATCCGGGCGATGATCTGCGTGCGCAGCGCCGCCGGGGCTGCCTCCCGGTTGCAGGCTCGCTTGACCAACTGCTTGAGCAGCAGGTCCCGCTCGTACTCGCGCAGGCACGAGCCGCACGCGTCCAGGTGTTCCCGGATGCGCCGACCGTCTTCCTCGGCGGCCTCGTTGTCGACATACTCAAACAACCGCAGGACGACCTGCGTGCAGTCGGCATCGCTCTCGGGTCCGGTCTCATTCATGACTTCACCGTTGCCTCGTTGATGAATCCGCGGTCCAGGGCGTAGTCCGTCAGCAGGTCCCTGAGCTGTCGCCGCCCGCGGTGCAGCCGGGACATGACCGTGCCGATGGGGGTCTCCATGATCTCGGCGATCTCCTTGTAGGAGTAGCCCTCGACATCGGCGAGATAGACCGCCAGGCGGAAGTCCTCACCGATGCTGGCCAGGGCTCGGGTCACATCCGAGTCCGGCAGGTGATCCAGCGCCTCGGCCTCCGCCGAGCGCAGGCCCGAGGAGGTGTGCTGGGCAGCACGCGCCAACTGGTAGTCCTCGACGTCGCCCGCATCAGACTCCAGAGGCTGCCGCTGCTTCTTGCGGTAGGAGTTGATGTAGGTGTTCGTCAGGATGCGGTACATCCAGGCCTTGAGGTTCGTGCCGGGACGGTACTGGTGGAAGGCGGCGAACGCCTTGGCGTAGGTCTCCTGCACCAGGTCCTCGGCGTCGGTCGGGTTGCGCGTCGTGCGCAGCGCCGCGCTGTACATCTGGTCCAGCAGGGGCATTGCCTCCCGCTCGAACCGGGCGGCGCGCTCCTCGTGCGTCTCCTCCGCTACATCCACCTCATGGTCCGGGTTGGGCGGTGCCTCGGTCACATCGTCGCTAGTCATCGGGGTCCACGATAGCCCCGACGTTGGTCGGGTGGCGTGTCCACCGAAACGGATGGGACCGCGGGGTCTGGCGTCAGCCTCCGTGGCGGCAAGGCAAGCGACCGTCATACAACCTCCTGCAGTTGGCTCTTAGGACGGTCAACATCTCACCCCCCGCGTGGATTCCCGCCCACGCGTGCACACCGAGGTCAGCCATGGCGCGCCGGCCCCATCAGGGCGACAGCGCCACCGTCACCGTCTCGGCCCACAGCTCGGACCCGGCCTGGTTGGGGTGGACCGGGTCCTCCAGCAGGTCATCGAGCTCACCCTGGGCCAGGAACGCCCCGGCGATGTCGATGGTCGCCAGCCCCTCCGCCGTGGCCCAGTCGTCGATCAGCTCGCGGACCTCGGCGTTGGCGTCACCCGCCTGCGGCTGCTGCAGGCAGACCACCACGGGCACGTCGCCGTGGGCGTCGCGGATCGCAGCAAGCAGGCTCTGGAAGTCTGACCGGGCGTTCTGTGGGGTGTGGTTGTGCCCGAAGTTGAGCAGGACCAGGTCGGGCGACTCCGGGATGATCGTGCCCAGCCGCTCGACCGGGTATGCCGCGGACGCACCTCCCTGGCTCCCCGACCAGATCGTGACGGGTGAGCCGGAGCCGGTCGCGCTCAGCACGTCGGGCTGCACGAAACCATCCTGTGCTCCCTCATCCCAGTGCGAGATGCTCACCGGCCGGTCGGCCGCGAGCTCCTGCGCCCACAGGTGGACCCACTCCTGACGGGTGTTGCTGGTGGAGTCCCCGAGGGCGCTGACGGTGACCGGCGTCCCCGACTGCAGGACCGCACGCGCGACCTCCAACGGGGACTGCTCCCCCGAGCTCTCCCCGTCGGCGGCCGCCTGTGTGCCACTCGCCGCGTCGGTATCGGCTCCCTCATCCCCTGCTCCGCCCCCGTCCTCACCGTCCTCACCGTCCTCACCGGTCGTGGCGCCGCTGGCCACGGGGGTGCCGACCGAGGCGGCACCATCGCCTGGGGGCAGGGGGTCTGCGCCCCGAAGGGCCAGAAAGACAAGGACTGCCGCCAGCACCCCCAGGGCAGTGAGAGCAAGGTCCTGCAGACGACGGCTCACGGGTTCTCCTCGATCTGGTCCTGACAGCGCGGGGTCGCTGGCGGATTCCATAGGTCGTGGGTGACACGATAGGCCCGTGAATGCGTCAGCACATGAGGGGCCGCTCCGTCCGCTCCGGCAGGCCAACAAGCTGCAGAACGTCCTCTACGAGATCCGTGGCCCCGTCGCGGCCCGGGCAGCCCAGTTGGAGGCCGAGGGACACCGCATCCTCAAACTCAACATCGGCAACCCGGCGCCCTTTGGTTACGAGGCACCGGACACGATCCTGCAGGACATGATCGCCGCCCTCCCCACCTCGCAGGGCTACTCCGACTCCAAGGGCATCCTGCCGGCCCGCCGGGCCGTGGTCAGCCGCTATGAGGAGGACCCGGAGTTCCCCCCGTTCGACGTCAATGACGTCTATCTCGGCAACGGGGTGTCCGAGCTGATCTCCATGGTCCAACAGGCGCTGCTGGACGACGGGGACGAGGTCCTGATCCCGGCCCCGGACTATCCGCTGTGGACCGCTGCGACCAGCCTGGCCGGCGGCACGCCCGTGCACTACCTGTGCGACGAGGCCGACGACTGGGCACCCTCCATCGAGGACATCCGCTCCAAGATCACCACGCGCACCAAGGCGATCGTGGTGATCAACCCCAACAACCCGACCGGCGCGGTCTATCCGCGAGCGGTCCTGGAGGAGCTGGCACAGGTTGCGCGTGAGCACTCGCTGCTGATCCTGGCCGACGAGATCTACGACCGGATCATCTATGACGACGCCGTGCACACCAGCATCGCCAGCGTGGCCCCCGACCTGTTGGTGATCACCTTCAACGGGCTGTCCAAGACCTATCGCGTGGCGGGATATCGCTCCGGGTGGCTGGTGATCACCGGCCCCAAGGCGCATGCCACGGGCTTCCTCGAGGGCATCGAGTTGTTGGCCTCGACCCGGCTGTGCCCCAACGTGCCCGGCCAGCACGCCATCCAGGTCGCGGTCTCCGGCCGTCAGAGCATCGAGGACCTGGTGCTGCCCGGCGGCCGGTTGATCGAGCAGCGGGACACCGCGTGGTCGCTCCTCTCCGCGATGGATGGCGTCACCTGCGTCAAGCCGCTGGGGGCGCTATATGTCTTCCCACGGCTGGACCCGGAGGTCCACGAGATCCACGACGACGTGCGACTGTGCCTCGACCTGCTGGAGCAGGAGCGGATCCTGGTCGTGCACGGCACCGGCTTCAACTGGCCAACTCCCGACCACCTGCGGGTCGTCATCCTGCCCGAGCAGCGCGACCTGCAGGACGCCCTGGAGCGGATGGGCAACTTCCTGGCCAGCTATCACCAGTAGCCCTCCCCAACCCGACCGGACGCACCATAAGGCGGCCACACTCCACCTCAGGCATCCGGTGGTGACCATCCTGTCGGCGGGAAGTCCTATCGTGGGGATATGTGCGGTAGGTACGCGGCCACGGCAGATCCCGATGAGCTGATCGAGGCCTTCGAGGTTGATCTCGATGCCACCGATCAGCCCTCGCGCAGCGTCCTGGTGAATCCCCAGGACCCGCCTGCGGGCACCCCGGACTTCAACATGGCGCCGTCCAAGCAGGCACCCGTGGTGCTCACCCGCACCCCACGTGGCGAGGTTGCGGACCGGGGTGAGCAGGCCGACCCGATCCGTCAGGCGCGCCTGCTGACGTGGGGCCTGGTGCCGTCCTGGGCCAAGGACCCCAAGGTCGGCCTGCGGATGACCAACGCGCGTGCCGAGACCCTGCTGGACAAGCCCTCCTTCGCTCGCGCGGCGACGGCCCGCCGCTGCCTCGTTCCCGCCGCCGGCTGGTATGAGTGGCAGGTCTCCCCCGTCGCCAAGGACGCCAAGGGCAAGCCACGCAAGCAGCCGTTCTTCATGCACCGCGGTGACGGCGAGCAGCTGGGCTTCGCCGGGGTCTACGAGTTCTGGCGTGATCGGAGCGCTCCCGAGGACGACCCCACGGCGTGGATCGTCAGCTTCACGATCATCACGACGGCGGCCGAAACGGGGCTGGACCGGGTGCACGACCGCCAACCCGTCGTGCTGGAGCGGGCCGCCTGGCAGGACTGGCTCGACCCGACACTGACAGACCCTGACGAGGTCAGGTCCCTGCTGGAGTCCCCCGGGCCGGGCCGCTTCGAGGCCTATCCGATCAGCACCGCCGTCAACACCACGCGCAACAACGGGCCGCAGCTGCTCGACCGTCTCCCTGACGATCACCTGGTCGGCGCGGTCAACCCAGCCACCGGAGAGGTGCTGGGCGGATGATCGCCGAACCCATCACGGTGCAGACCAGTGAGGGGCCAGCCGCCGTGCGGGTCCACCCGTCGGCGCAGGACACGCGCGGGACGATCGTCCTCGGACATGGCGCGGGCGGGCCGTTGGGCTCCTGGCCCAAGGATCTGCAGAGCGTGCTGACCGCGACTGCACACGGGTGGACCGTCGTCCTGGTCGAGCAGCCGTGGCGCCTCGCCGGCCGCAAGGTGGCCAGCAGGCCACCAACCCTGGACGCGGCCTGGACCGAGTTGCTGTCCGCTCTCGACACCGGTCTCGACGCCGGTCACACCGGTCTCGACACCGGTCTCGACGCCGGTCCCGCCGGACTCAGCGCACTCCGCCACCCACTGCCACGCCCCCTGGTCGTCGGGGGTCGCAGTGCTGGAGCTCGGGTGGCCTGCCGCACCAGTCCCGGCGACCCGGACGCCGGTCTGCCCCGGGCTGACGGAGTCCTGTGCCTGTCCTTCCCGCTGCACCCGCCCGGCGGACCGGACAAGAGCCGCAGCGCCGAACTGGCCACTCCGATCAACCTGACGATTCCGACCCTCGTCGTGCAGGGGGGTGCGGACCCCTTCGGTTCCCCCGCTGAAATTCTCGTTGCCCTGGCAGCCGGGATCGAGGGACGCCCACTCGACACGGCCTCCCTCGATCTGGTCGAGGTCCCCGGCAACCACTCCCCCTCCCGCGACCAGGACCTCGTGACTCACTCGGTGATGTCCTGGCTCGAACAGTTAGGTTAGAGGCCAGAGGCAGACAGATCGTCACCACGACCGGCCGAAACAGAGGAGCACCATGGTCTTCCGCAAGCTCGCCCGTCCCCTGCTCGCCAGTGCCTTCATCACCCGAGGCATCGACGCGCTGCAGCACCCGGGCTCCCGCATCCCCGCAGCCCAGAAGTTCTCGGCTGCTGTCGCCGAGCCCCTCGGCGTTCCCAACGACCCGGAGCTGTTGGTCCGCGTCAACGGCGCGGTCATGGCCGGCGCCGGCACCCTGCTCGCCCTCGGCAAGTTCCCCCGGGTCGCAGGAGCCGCACTGGCACTCAGCCTGGTGCCCGCCACCTTCTTTGAGCACCGCTTCTGGGAGGAGGAGGACCCGGAGGTCAAGGCGGCCGAGAAGAAGCAGTTCTTCGGCAACCTCGGACTGCTCGGTGGTGTCGTCCTGGCCTCCCTGGACACCGCGGGCAACCCGAGCCTGGTGTGGCGCACCAAGAACGCCGCTCACATCGCCTCCCTCGAGTCGCAGCTGGCGGCCAAGAACGCGGTCTCCGCGGTCTCCGACAAGCTGCCCTTCTGAGCACCGTGAGCTGGTCTGCTCCGGCGTCCGCACATCCCGTCTCGGGCTCTGTGGGGGTGCCCGGGAGCAAGTCGCTGACAAACCGTCACCTGCTGCTGGCCTCGCTGGCCGACGGACCGAGCACGCTGCACCGTCCGCTGGTCTCCCGCGACACCGAGTTGATGCTCGGGGCGGTCCAGGAGCTGGGTGTCGAGGTGCAGCGTGCCGCTGACGACACCACCTGGGTCCTCACCCCGCCGCCGGCGCCGCGTGCCGGTGGCAGCATCGACTGCGGACTCGCGGGCACCGTGCTGCGTTTCGTCCCACCCGTGGCAGCCCTGGCGGAGGGACCAGTCCACTTCGACGGCGATGAGCGTGCACGGTCTCGTCCGCTCGCGCCGCTGCTGGACGCGCTGGATCAGCTGGGCGTCACCGTCGACCACGGTGGACGCAACACCCTCCCGTTCAGCGTCGTCGGCACCGGCTCCGTGCTGGGCGGCGACATCGGCGTGGACGCCTCGGCCAGCTCGCAGTTCGTCAGTGCCCTCCTGCTCGCCGCCCCGCGCTTCGAGCGCGGGCTGACGCTGCGGCATACGGGCAACGCACTGCCCAGCACCCCGCACATCGCGATGACCGTCCAGGCCCTGCGGGAGAGCGGGGCCCAGGTGCAGGTCCCGGAGCCGGGCGTCTGGCGGGTCGCTCCCGGCCCACTGCACGGCCGAGAGGTCGACGTCGAGCCTGACCTGTCCACTGCCGCCCCCTTCCTCGCCGCCGCAGCCGCCACCGGCGGCACCGTGGAGGTGCTCGGCTGGCCCACCCGGACCACCCAGGCCGGGGACCAGATGCGCCAGATCCTGACCGAGATGGGCTGCCAGGTGCAGCTCAGCACAGACTCCGGCTCGGGCTCCGGCTCCGGCTCCGGCTCCGGCTCCGGCTCGGGCACCGGGACGCTCACCGTGACCGGACCCGCCCCCGGTGAGCTCCGCGGCGCGGATCTGGACCTGCACGACGTCGGCGAGCTGACACCGGTCGTGGCCTCCCTCGCCGCCCTCGCGAGCTCGCGCTCCCGGCTCAGTGGTGTTGCCCATCTCAGGGGGCACGAGACCGACCGTCTGGCGGCCCTGGAGGCCGAGCTGGGACGGATGGGTGGTGACGTCACCCAGACCGAGGACGGTCTGGTGATCGTCCCGACTCAGCTCCAGCCCGCGGCCTTGCACACCTATGAGGATCACCGGATGGTGATGGCCGCGGCAGTTCTGGGCCTGCGCGTGCCGGGCACCGAGGTCCTGGGGGCGGCGACGGTGGCCAAGACCTTCCCCGGTTTCGAGGACGCCTGGACCAGGCTCGTGCTGGGCGATGCCTCTGCCGAGTCACAGACCAGCACCCACTCCGACGACGCCAGCGGCGGTCGCGGGTGAGTCGTTACGACCACCTCGACGAGTCGGCTGTCCGGGTCCGCCCCTCCCGGCGCGGCAGCCGACCGCGCACCAAAGAACGACCCGCGCACGACGACGCGGTGGAGGGTCTCGTCATCGGCGTGGACCGAGGGCGCTACACCGTCCGCCTGGATGAGCGATCGGCCACCGCCATGCGCGCTCGAGAGCTGGGCCGCAAGAGCATCGTGGTCGGCGACCACGTCGGCCTGGTCGGCGACACCTCCGGCGGACCGGATGCACTGGCGCGCATCGTCAGGGTTCTCCCGCGCTCCTCCGTGCTGCGCCGCTCCGCAGACGACAGCGACCGCGTGGAGCGGGTGATCGTGGCCAACGCCGACCAGATGGTGATCGTCACGGCGCTGACCAACCCCGAGCCCCGCCCACGGATGATCGACCGCTGCCTGGTCGCCGCCTATGACGCCGGGCTCACCCCGCTACTGGTGCTGACCAAGTCCGACCTCGCCTCGCCCGACCACCTCCTGGGGATCTACGCACCCCTCAACGTGCCCGCTGTCGTCACCTCCCTCGACCCGGACACCGGGCTGGGTGCTGGCGTCGAGGAGGTGCTCGAGCACCTGCTCGGCAAGGTGAGCGTCTTTGTCGGCCACTCGGGGGTCGGAAAGTCGACGCTGGTCAACGCGCTGGTGCCGGATGCCCACCGGGCCACCGGAGGGGTCAACGTGGTGACCGGCCGTGGTCGGCACACCTCCACCAGTGCCGTGGCTCTCGAGGTGCCGGGGGGCGGCTGGGTGGTGGACACCCCGGGCGTGCGCTCCTTCGGTCTGGGGCACGTGGACCCCAGCACCTTCATCGAGCACTTTCCCGACCTGGCGCAGGGAGCTGCGAAGTGCCCGCGCGGGTGCAGCCATGACGAGGAGGAGTGCGCCCTGGACGCCTGGGTCGCCGCCGGACACGCCGGCCCCTCCGGCGCGGCCCGCCTGGAGTCCCTGCGTCGGTTGCTCCGCAGCAGGACCAGCGACTCCTAAACCATTTTGAGAGAGGTTTCGTAGGTCTCCCACGCATTCTTGGAGGGGTTTCGTAGGCCTCCCACGCATTTCTAGAGAAGTTTCGTAGGCCTGCCCGCCGACTTGGAGAGCGTCGGCACGGGCTCCACCGACTTCGCACCCCAGGGCACTAGCGTGGTTGAAATGGCCACATTCGAGGATGACCTGCGCCTCGCCCACGTCCTGGCGGATGCGGTCGAGCGGACCACGCTCGACTCGTTCCGCGCCGACAGCCTGCAGGTGAGTTTCAAGGACGACGGCAGCGTGCTCAGCCAGGCAGACACCGAGACCGAGGAGTTGCTGCGCCACCACCTGAGCCGCACCCGTCCCCGCGACGTGGTGCAAGGTGAGGAGCTCTCGACCACCGGGCACGGCAACCGACGGTGGATCCTCGACCCGATCGACGGCACCGCCAACTACGTGCGCGGCGTGCCGGTCTGGGCGACGCTGATCGGGCTGGTCGTCGACGACGAGCCCGTGATGGGGCTGGTCGCGGCACCAGCGCTGAACCGACGCTGGTGGGCGGCCTCCGGCTCCGGGGCGTGGACCGGTCGCTCACTGTCCCGGGCCACGCGCATCCGGGTGTCCGACACCTCCCGCATCGAGCACGCCTCACTGTCCCAGTCCGACCAGAACTCCTGGGACGGGCACCTCCAGCGTGACGGCTTCCTCCGCTTGGCTCGTGCCTGCTGGCGCACCCGGGCCTACGGCGACTTCTGGAGCCATGTGCTTGTTGCCGAGGGGGCGCTGGACATGGCCATCGAGCCTCAGGTGGCGCTGCACGACATGGCAGCCCTGGCGCCCATCCTCACCGAGGCAGGAGGCCGTTTCACCGACCTGAGCGGCGCCGACGGCCCGTTCGGGACCAGCGCGGTGAGTTCCAACGGACACCTGCACGACGACATACTGACGCACCTGCGAGGCGACCTGCCTGACCAGACAGGCTGACAGAAGGCTGCTGACCTGGCAGGATAGACAGGTGCCAACCCCCCGCACCCTCCTTTTCAGTTGCCTTGCTGCGCTGCTCGCGCTGTCCGGCGTCACGGGTGTCGCACACGCCAACGGGGATGACACCGACCTCGAGCGCCACGACCCTGAGCTGCTGCTCGGCGTGGTCACCAAGCAGCAGCCGGTCGCCCCCCTCGACTACGCACCGGACGACCTGGAGCGCGTCCCCGGCACGGACTACGAGCTCCGGGCGGAGGTGCTGGAGCAGTTGGACCTGCTGTTCGCCGCCGCGGAGGAGGAGGACCTGGGCCTGCGCGTGATCAGCGGCTTCCGGTCCTACGACACCCAGGCCGGCACCTATGACTACTGGGCGCGGCACTACGGCCGAGCCTCGGCCGACGCCACAAGCGCTCGCCCGGGGCACAGTGAGCACCAGACCGGCCTGGCCGTCGATCTCGACAACACCACGGGCACGTGCTACCTGGACCCCTGTTTCGGTGAGACCAAGGAGGGTCGCTGGGTCGCCGAGCACGCACACGAGTTCGGGTTCATCCTCTCCTACCCGCAGGGTGCACGGGAACGGACGGGCTATGCCTACGAGCCGTGGCACCTCCGCTACGTCGGGCCGGCGGTGGCCGGCGACATGCATACCCGAGGGATCGCCCTCCTGCCGGACTACCTGGGGGCCCCGGCCTCCTCCGTGCGGATCGGGGAGCTGCTCGGCTCCCTCGGCTGAGCTCGCGGTCAGACGCGCGGCTGGGACACCACGTCCACCGGCCCACGGCCGAGTTCCTCGATGCCCTTGGCGTGCTGCGCGTCACCGACCAGGATCACCGTCCACGGCTCGCCGCGGTGCCGGTCCCAGGCAGCGCGCGCGACGTCAGGGTCCAGGGTGCGCACCTGGTCCACGGTCCGTGTCACGAAGTCGACACCGAGACCGTCCAGCGCCAGCGAGACCGCCTCTGCCGCGACCGCCTCACAGGTCGCGAACCGACCGGGCGCGGTGCGCGCCTGGTATCCCGCAGCATGCGAGAGCTCGTCGTCGGTCAGGTCTGACCCCTGCAGGTCAAGGATGTCGAGCAGGGCCGCGACAGCCTCGACCGTGACCTCCCCGCGCACCGAGCCCAGGGCAGTGAACAACCCGGTGCGGGTCCGTGGGCGGAAACCGGCCCGGATGCCGTAGGTATAACCTCGCTCCTCGCGCAGGACCCGGTCGATCCGTGCCTGGGGAGAGCCCCCGACCGCGAAGGACAGGACCTGGTAGGGCCCCCACCCCAGGGGGTCCGAGCGGGTCGGTCCCGGTCCCCCGAGGTGCAGCTCGGTCTGCACGGCCCCGGGGCGGTCCACGAGCACGATGCGTCCGGCTGTGGCTGCCCGCGTGCCAGGATCCACGGTCGCCGGCCGATGGCCAGGGACGCTGGCCCACGGCGCGAAGGCGGTCTCCAGCAGGGTAGGCAGGTCGATGCCGGACAGGTCTCCGGCCACCGCGAGCACGGCACCGTCGGGGTGGACCGTCGCCGCGTAGTAGTCGCGGACAGCCTCGGCCGTGATGGTCGACACCGTCTCACGGCTGCCGCCACCGGGTCGCGAGGCGCGGTCCGCCGAGTCGAAATAGGTCGCGATGAAGTGCAGGGCCGCCAGGCTCCCGGGGTCGGCGTGGTCCTGACCGATGTCAGCCACCCGGTGCCGCACCTCCCTGCGCACCTCCGCCTCGGGGAAGGTTGCCTCGGTCAGACACTCGACCATCAGGTCCAGCGCCGCGCCCAGGTTGCGGCTGATGACGTCGAGCTCGACGAGGAAAGCGCGCTCCCCCACTCCCGCGTGCAGCGCGATCCCCTTGCGGTCCAGCAGTTCAGCCATCTCATCTGCGGTATGCCGGGCAGTCCCCTGGTCGAGACACCGCGCCATGATCAGGCCGACCCCCTCGACCTCCTTCGGCTCACCTGCCAACGGGGCCGGGATGCCGAGCTGCACGGACAGGACGTGCTGACCCGGCATGTCGAAGGCCTGGACCGCCACACCGTTGGAGAGCACGAACCGGTCCGGCTGCGGGAAGCTCCAGGGAGCCGGCTCCGCAACGACGGGACGCGGGCCCGCGGGAGTGGTCACGCCGTCGGCGCTCACGCCACAGTCTCCGTGACCGGCTGCTGCGCGTCGGTGAGCGGGTGCTCGGTGGTCAAGGACACGGTGGTGAAGGACACGGTGGCGCGTGAGTCGGGGGTCAGCCAGCGGGCCGCCGCCTGCCGTATCTGTTCTGCGGTCACTGCGCGGACCTGGTCCAGGTAGGTGTTGATGTGCTCGGGGTCGTCGTGCAGCAGCGTGTAGTGGCTGATCAGGTCGGCCCGCTCCTGGTGGCTGGCCAACGCCTCCAGCCAGGACCGCTCCGTGTCGGCCAGGGAGGACTCCAGCTCGATGGGCGTCGGCCCCTCGGCGGCGAACCGCTCGAGCTCAGCACAGACTGCCTCCTCGATCTGGCGGGGGTCAGCACCCTCTGCCACATCGATGCCGAGGAAGCCCAGCGACGCACCGTCGATGAGGCCCAGGGAGGCTCCGGACACGCTGATCGCGACCTCCTCGTTTCGCACCAGACGACGGTGGAGGCGGCTGGTGGGCAGCGAGCCCAGGGCGTCCAGGGCCACGGAGCAGGCCAGGAACTCCGGGGTGTGCGCGACCGGGAGCCGAAACCCGAGGTAGAGCCGGTCGTTGGGCACGTCATCGGCACGGTCCAGGCGGGGAGCGGTGGTGAGCGGTTCCAGCTGGGGCCGTGGCTCCTGCGGCGCGGGTGTCGGTGCCGCCAGGGCGCCCCAGTGACGCCGCACTGCCTCGAACCCGGCCTCGGCGGTGATGTCGCCCACCAGCGTGAGGACCGTGTTGCCCGGGGCGTAGTGCCGCCGGTAGAAGTCGTGAACGTCCGCCAGATCGGCGGCGTCCAGGTCGTCCATGGAGCCGATGGTCGGATGGTGGTACGGGTGCCCCTCCTCGAAGACCAGGGCACCAAGGTCAGCGATCGCCGTGCCGTAGGGCTGGTTGTCGTAGCGCTGCCGCTTCTCCTCCTTGACCACGTCACGCTGGTTGTCCAGGTTGGCCTGGGTCACGGCCTCGAGCAGCCGGCCCTGCCGGTCCGCCTCCAGCCAGAGCGCGAGGTCGAGTGCGCCGGTCGGCACGGTCTCGAAGTAATTGGTGCGGTCGAACCAGGTCGTGGCGTTGAGGGTGCCGCCCTGCTCCATGAGCAGCGAGAAGTGCTCTCCCTCTCCGACGTTGGCCGACCCCTGGAACATCAGGTGCTCGAAGAGGTGGGCCAGGCCGGTGTGTCCGGGCTGCTCGTGGCGAGAACCGACACCGACCCAGATGTTGACGGTGACCGTCGGCACGGTGTGGTCGGAGCTGACGACGACCCGCAGCCCGTTGGGGAGCGTGTCGGTCGCGATGGGATAGTCCAGCGGCATGCTGGCCACTGTAAACACGTTCCGGTCAGGCACCGAACCGGACGACCCAGGCTGCCCTGCCGAACCGACGGACACAGCAGCCGGACCAGGGACTCAGTCCTGGTCGTCGCTCTTCCAGCCGAGGTTGCGTGCCGCCCGACCGGGAAGGTTGTCGGCCCTGTGCATCGCCATCCGACCGAAGACCTGCTGCTCGGTGATGTTTCGCTCAGCACGCCCCCTGCCCAGGAAGCTGACCGCCCAGCGCAGCAGGGTCGTGACCCGCGACTTGAAGCCGATGATGTAGACGAGGTGCACTCCCAGCCACAGCAGCCAGGCCACGAAGCCGGTGACCTTGATCTTGCCAATCTCCGCGATGGCGCGGAACCGGGAGATCGTGGCCATGTTGCCCTTGTCGAAGTAGGCGAACGGCTCGGTGACCGGCTTCCCGCCGAGGTCTGCCTTGATCTTCTTGGCGGCGTAGCGCGACTGCTGGATCGCGACCTGCGCGACCCCGGGGAGGTTGTCGAGAGCCATCATGTCTCCGACGACGAAGACCTCAGGGTGCCCGGGCAGCGTGAGGTCGTCCTGGACCGGGATTCGGCCCGCCCGGTCGACCTCGATGCCGACCTGGTCAGCAAGCTGCCGGGCCAACGGGGAGGCGGCCACGCCAGCGGCCCACACCTTGGTGAGTGCCTGGATGCGGTGCGTCTCGCCTGCCTCGTCCTGATAGGCGAGCCCCCGCGCATCGACGTCGACGACTTTGGCGTTGAGGAGCACGTCGACACCCAGTTTCTCCATCGCCCGCCGGGTCTTGGCCTGCAGCGACTCGT
Source organism: Ornithinimicrobium ciconiae (assembly GCF_007197575.1). NCBI lineage: Bacteria > Bacillati > Actinomycetota > Actinomycetes > Micrococcales > Ornithinimicrobiaceae > Ornithinimicrobium > Ornithinimicrobium ciconiae. The sequence continues at coordinate 1,257,366 of NZ_CP041616.1, read as the reverse complement.
CGAAGGAACCGAGCACGGCCCCGGCCGCATCCATCAGATAGATCGTGGAGTTGCGGGGGTCGATGTGGCGGAAGTCGTGCTTGAGGGTGCGGTGGGACAGCTCGGCCAGCTGTCCGGCCATCTCGACGCCGGTGGGGCCGGCGCCGACCACCACGAAGGTGGTCAGGGCCTTCGCCTCCTCGTGGCGGCCGTCCGCGGCGGCGAGCTCGGCTAGCTCGAAGGCCCCGAAGATGCGTCCGCGGAGCTCCAGGGCGTCGTCGATGCTCTTCATGCCGGGCGCGAAGTCAGCGAACTCGTCGTGCCCGAACCAGGACTGGGCGGCACCCGCGGCGACGATCAGATAGTCGTAGGAATAGGTCCGCGGCACGTCCAGGGTGGTCGCCGTGACCGTCTTGGAGGTCACGTCGACCGCTGTCACGTCGCCGAGCTCGACCTGCACATTGTCCTGGTGCGCCAGCACCTCACGGGTCGCCGGAGCGATCTCCCCAGGCGACAGGATGCCCGTGGCCACCTGATAGAGCAGCGGCTGGAACAGGTGGGTCGTGGTGCGCGCGATGAGCCTGATGTCGACGTCCGCACGCGCCAGGGCACGCGCGGCAAAGAGACCGCCGAAGCCGGAGCCGATGATGATCACCCGAGGGCGCTGAGCAGTGGAATTCATGGAGTTCCTCCTCTGGTGAGGTCAACAGCGACCTCACCACGAGTATGCCGTGCTGCTGCCCCTGAGTGTCGTGATCTGCCCCACGCTCACCACATCCGGCGCCGACCTAGAGGCAGGTGCTGCTTCCCAGGCAGGTCCTGCCCACAGGACGGGAACGAAGCCCCAGGACACAGCGAAGGCCCCCAGATCTCTCTGGGGGCCTTCGTTCGCTACTGAGTAGCGGGGGCAGGATTTGAACCTGCGACCTCCGGGTTATGAGCCCGGCGAGCTACCGAGCTGCTCCACCCCGCGTCGGTTCATCCAGCATACGTCACCCCTGCAGGCCCAACCAAATCCGCCGACCGCACGAAGCGGTCGGCGGATCTGGGTTGGCTCTAAACCCTGCCCGTCAGGGGGTTGCGGTCGCCTCGCTGTCGTCCGTCGGAGTCGGCTCCACGCTCACCGAGCCGCCCTCGGGTGACAGCTCGATCGCCCGCGAGATCGCCTCGTCCAAGCGGGTTTGCGCCTCGGCGTAGGCCTCCCAGTCACCGTTGCGCAGCGCCTCCTGGCCATCGTCATAGGCCGCCTGGATGTCGGCCACCGCGTCGGCGAGGTCCCCGCTCGGCGGCGTCGTCGGCTCAGCGGTGGGGTCCTCACCACCGTCGGTGGGCGGCACCACGGGATCAACTGGCTCCTCGGTGCCGGTGCCCTCGTCGGCCGCGGTGGCTCCGGAGTCTCCACCGAAGAGCTCGTCCAGGGCACCGTCGAGGGTGTCGGACCAGGCCAGTTCGTTGCCGAAGGAGACCACGACCAGGCGCTGGAGCGGATAGGAGGAGCTCCCCGCCGCCCGCACATAGACCGGCTCCACATACAGGAGTCCGCCACCGACCGGCAGGGTCAGCAGGTTGCCGATCTGCACCACCGAGCCGGCCTGCCGGTTCAGCGTCAGGAACTGCGACAGGGTCTGGGTGAACGCCTCGGAGTTGGCGTTGGAGGACTCGATCTCGTTCTGGAACTGGCCCGGACCGGTCACCGTGGACTCGCGCGGCAGCTCCAGCAGCCGCATCTGTCCGTAGCCCTCACGTTTCTCGCCCGCCGTCTCGCCGGCGTCGGCGTCCACCGCCAGATAGCCCACAAGGTTCTGCCGGTCACCGCCTGGGATATAGGTGCTCGTCAGCGAGAAGGTTGGCTCCTCCTGGCCCGGCATCGCGATGCTCAGGTAGTAGGGCGGCATCGCCACATCGGTGTCACCGGGGGCACTCTCGTCGGCCGCGACCTCCCAGAAGTCCTGGCCGCCGAAGAAGGCTTCAGCCGTGTTCACGTGGTAACGCGTCAGCACCTCCCGCTGGACCTTGAACAGGTCCTCCGGATAGCGCAGGTGTCCCATCAGCTCGGCGTCGATCTCCGACAGCGGCTGCACCGTGTTGTCGAACGCGGAGGACCAGGCCTTGAGCAGCGGGTCCTCCTCGTCCCAGGCATAGAGAACGACCTCTCCGGTGTAGGCGTCAACCGTGGCCTTGACCGAGTTGCGGATGTAGTTGATGTCGCCCTGACCGATCGAGCGCACGTTCTGCGAGGTCGTCACGAGCGAGTCGGTGGTCGCCTCGCCAAGCTGCTCGAGCTTGCTGTAGGGGTAGTTGGCGGACACGGTGTAGCCGTCCACGATCCAGGTGATGCGACCGTCAACGACCGCCGGGTAGGGGTTGCCGTCCAGGCGAAGCCAGGGAGCCACCCGCTCGACCCGCTCGCGCGGCTCGCGGTGATCCAGCATCCGGGACTCCGGACCCACGCTGTCAGACAGCAGGATCTCGACCTGGCGGTACTTGATCGCGTAAGCCAGCTGGCGCGGGAAGGACCCCATGGCGACACCACCACCGCCGGCGTAGGTGTTTCGGGTCTCACCGGCGTCGGCGAGGCTGTCGGGATAGTCGAGCTCGCGGGGCGTCGCCCCGTCGGGGGCGCCGACGATCGAGTATGACGGCGAGTGCTCACCGAAGTAGACCCGCGGCTCGAAGTCGCCCAGCTCACCGACCGGTGGGATGTTCCGGTGGTAGAAGATCGGCTCGCCGTCCTTGGTGCGCTGGTTGCCGTAGGCGGCGACCAGACCGAAACCGTGGGTATAGACCGTGTGGTCGTTGACCCAGTTGCGCTGGGCCGCGGGGATGCCGTCGAGGCGTAGTTCGCGGACCGCGACCACGGTGTCCACGGTCTCACCGTCGACGTCATAGCGGTCGACGTCCAGAGCGTCCGGGAACTGGTAGTAGTTGCGGACACCCTGCAGCTGGCGGAAGGTGTCGGACACGATGGCTGGGTCGACGATGCGGATGCCGGGGATCGTGGCTGCGTCCTCGCGCAGCTGTCCCGGGGTCGCCTCGGTGACGGCGTCATAGTCGGTGATCTTGGTGTCGGTCAGACCGTACGCGTCCAGTGTCGACTCGATGTTGCGCTGGATGTAGGGCTCCTCCAGCTGCGCCTCCGACGGCTTCACCCGCAGGTTCTGGATGAGTGCGGGATAGGCGCCACCGACCAGGAGCGCGATGACCACGAGGCCGGCGAGGCCGATCAGCGGCAGACGCCAGGTGCGGGTCCAGATGGTGGACAGGAAGAGGATGGCGCAGAGCAGGGCCGCGATGGCCAGCACCCCACGGGTCGGGAGGACGGCGTTGACGTCCGTGTACGTCATACCCGTGATGAGCTCGTGTTTGGCGGTGGCCAGGGAGTAGCGCTCGATCCAGTAGGCGAGGGCGCGCACGCCCACCAGCAGTGCGGCCAGGACCGCCAGGTGGATGCGAGCGGCACGGGTGGTGCGCTCCCCCGGACCCTGCAGCTGTAGCCCGCCATAGATGTAGTGCGTCATCGCTGCAGCGATGAGGGCCAGACCCAGGGTGAGGGTGGCAAAACTGATCAGCACGTTCAGCCAGGGCACCGTGAAGACGAAGAAGCCAACGTCGATCTTGAACTGCGGGTCCTGCACGCCGAACGGCTGGCGGTTGAGCCAGAGCAGCAGGGTCTGCCACTGGGCAGCCATCGCCGACCCGGCAAACAGGCCGAGCAGGACCGGGGCGCCGATGAAGACCAGGCGACGGACAGGATCCAGCGCCGCGCGGTAGCGGTCCAGGTTGATCTGCTCGGGACTGCTCGGGGCATAGATCGGACGGTTGCGATAGGCCAGGTGCAGCGAGCTCCACACGAGCAGGCCCGTGACGATCCCGGCCCCCAGGAAGAGCACGACCTGGGTGAGCAGTCGAGTGGTGAGCACGGTGCGGAAGCCGACCGAGTCATACCAGAGGAACTCGGTCCACAGCTGGGCGAGCCAGGTCAGCGCTATGAGGACACCGAGCAGGATCAGGACCGTCGGCAGGAAGCGTCCCCGTCCACCGACTCCGGGGCGTCGGCCTGCGCCGGCACCGCCGCCCGCTCCCGCTGCTGGCTCTCGGGGGCCCTCCTCGCGCCCGCCGAACCCGAAGGGGTCCGCCGCCGCCCGGTCCCAGGGGTCCTTGGGCGCCTTGGCCGAGTCGTTGTCCGGCTCCTCCGGAGTCGTCCCGTCACGCTCAGTCACTGCTACCCGCTTCCTCATGGCCGGTCGGCCCGGCCTGGCCTGGTTTGTGTTTCCCCAACGCTAACCCAGCGACCCCGGCAGAACGGCTTTCAGGTCACAATCCGTGACCTGGACGAGACAACCCGCACTGCCGGGAGGGCGACGCGAGGTGGCACCATGGCCGGGTGCCCGACATGACAGAGATCCTCACCAAGGCTGCCGCCGACACGGAGCGCCACGTCGCCAGGCTCGGATGGGACCAGGCGCCCAGGCTGTTTGCCCTGGTCCGCACAGACTCCTTGATGGAGGCCGAGCCAACGCTGCGCGCAGAGTTGGAACAGGCTCCGGCGGACGGATTGACCTCGATCGAGCAGGAGGGGCTGCGCAAGACCTCCAACATCGAGTCCCTGCTCGGCACGCTGGGCTGGCCCGAGGCCGTGGACGGCGTCGCGATCGCGCTGGAGCGGATCGTCGTGCCCCCGGAGGCCGAGCGCGACCTCCCCCTCAGTCCGACCGCAGCGACCGAGGCGCTGGCAGCCCACCCGACGCGCAAGGATGTGCGCCTGGTCGCGGCCGTCCTGCGCAGCGGCGAGTCGGTGTGCCTGTTGCGCCAGCGCGAGCACGACAGTGACGATGCCGTCGCGATCGGCAAGGACATCGCCCCCGGGCTGGTCGAGGCGCTGCGCGCCACGCTGTCCACCTGAGCGGCTCAGGGGCGCCACGCCTGTCCACCTGAGCGGCTCGGGTGCCACGCTGTCCGCCTGAGCAGGCTCCGGGGCGCCACCTGCGCAGGCGCGACTCGGGCCCCTGAACCGGGAGGCGCCTCCTGAAGTGGGTCAGGAGCACCGGGGCACGGTGATGTCCTCATCCTCGCCCAGTGCCTCCACGATGTCCCGCGCCTGGGTGAAGTTCTCGATCCTGATGACCTCCAGGTCGCCGGGGATCCGCCCGACGACCTGGGCACAGTTGGCCGCGGGGGCCAGGAAGTAGTCCACGCCCTGCCGCTCGGCGGCATACATCTTCTGCACGATCCCGCCGATGCCGCCGACGGTGCCGTCCGAGTTGATCGTGCCGGTCCCGGCGAAGCGCTTGCCCCCCGTGAGCGGTCCGGGGGTGATCTTGTCGTAGATGGCCAGGGAGAACATCATGCCGGCGGACGGACCGCCGACATTGCCCGCGTCGATCGTCACCTCATAGGGCAGATCGAAGTCACTGGCCAGATAGACGCCGATGATCGTGCGCGGCGGCGCGTCCGGCTCGAGCGTGTCAGGGTCGCTCTCCCCCGTGGGAACGTCCAGCTCGATCTCCTCGCCGTCGCGCAGCAGCGTGAAGGACACCGCGTCACCGGGCTCGTGCTCCTGCAGCTGGACACGCACCTCCTCCGGGTTGTCGATCTTGGTGCCGTCCACCGACAGGATCTGGTCATCGACCTCAAGAGCCTCAGCGGCCGGAGCACCCTTAATGATCTGGCCGACCTTGACCTCCTCGGGCACCTCGATCCCGGTCGCGCGCAGCGCGACCACCGCGGCCCCGAGCTGCGACTGGGTCATCAGCTGGACGTTCTCCTCCTGGATCTCCTGCGCGGTCACGTCAGGCGGATAGATGTCTGCCGCATCGAAGACGTCGACGGCCGGGTCCAGCTCGGCAAGCAGCCAGTCCCAGGCCGTCACGTCGGACCGTGGCCCGCCGTCGATGATGATGGTTAGGAAGTCCAGGGAGCCACTGGTCTCATAGGTCTCCAGACCCTCGACGTTCACGATCGGCTGGCCATCGATCTCACCGAGGGTGTCGTGGACCCCTGCTGGGCGATAGAGCACCTTGTCCACGGTGACGAGGTTGAGCAGCGCCATCGCGATCACGAGCACGACCGCCAGCCCCAGGGCCAGCCCGGTGGTCCACCCGATCCGGGTGTGCGGCGGGTGGGCGGCACGTCGCCCATCCGCCGGACGCCGGTAGTAACTCACAGACCGACCCACTCGGTCGAGCCGGTCTCGAACAGCTGCTTCTTCCAGATCGGCACGGTGGCCTTCAGCTGCTCGATCAGGGCCCGACATGCCTCAAAGGCCTCCGCCCGGTGCGCTGCGGACACCGCGCACACCACGGCCGTGTCACCGACCGCCAACTCTCCCTGGCGGTGCACTGCGGCGACGTGCAGGACCCCCGGCAGGCGCCCGATCTCTTCGGCGACCCGCGCCAGGTGCTGCTCGGCGTCGGGGTGGGCGCTGTAGTCCAGCCGCACGACCCCGCTCTGACCCCCGTCGTGGTCCCGCACGGTGCCCACGAAGAGGGAAACCGCGCCGGCCTCCGGGTGCCTGACCCAGTCCAGGACCTCGTCCAGGGACGGCCCGGACTCCACGATCTGCGCTCGGACCACCCGCTGCTCGTCTGTTGTCACCGCTCCATCATCCAACACCGGGCCGAGAAGACCCTGAGGGTCCCCGTCCACCGCGCTCAGGTCCGCCGCGCTCAGGTCCGCCGCGCTCACGTCCGCCGCGCTCACGTCCGCCGCGCTCAGGTCGGCCCTCAGGTCTGCCCGCTCACGTCCGCCGGCTCACGTCCGTCGTCGACGACGCCGCAGGAGCGCCGCGGTGGCCACGACCGCCACCGCAGCGCTGGCGGCGCCAGCCGCTCCGAGTGCGGCATCCCGGCGCTCCAGACGGCGGACGGTCGCGCCCGCCCCTGTCCGGGCCTCCTCCAGCAGCGTCGCCAGGCATGCCGCATTGTCGTATGCCGGTCGCCACCCGTGCTCGAGCAGCGTCACCGGCTCGATGACCCACGGGTGTGAGATATAGGCCAGGTCGGTCGGGGGCAGTGGCAGCACGCCCAACCGGTGGAGCCGGTCGGCCGCACCGTGGGCGGCTGTGGGTGCCACCGAGACGTGCCGCAGCCCGGAGAGCTGCTCGACCTGCTCCTGCGTCAGGCTCCCCGGGGCTCCCACCGCGACGGCGGGGCCGAGACCGTCGTGCAGCACGGTGGCCACGGCCGACCCCAGGTCCTCGACGTGACAGAACTGCCAGTGTGGCTCAGTGCCCTTGAGCACCAGCATGCGCGGTGCCTCGAAGTGCCGCGTGATGATGCTGTCCACACCCGGCCCGACGATGGCGGCAGGCCGCACCGAGGTGATCCGCACCGAGGGGTGGACCCGACGGGCCGTGTCGAGCAGTTCCTCCACCTCCACGAGGTCGGCGATCATCCCCTCGACGTCGGCGGAGCGCAGCGGGCTGTCCTCCGCAAGCGGCACCGGGTTGTCCTGGCGTGCGCCATACACCATGGCGCTGCTGAGCACGACAACATGGCTGACCCCTGCGGCCGCCGCTGCGACGGTCAGGGTCTGCACCTCCCGGATCATCCTCGCTCGACGTGCCTGCGGGTCCTCGGCCAACTCGTTCCTGAGGTCGACGCCGTGGGCCGGGTGCACGACCGCCTCGATGCCCCGCAGCGCGTCGACCACCTGCGGGGACTCCAGATCCGTCAGCCGCCAGCGCAGGCGCAGGCCCCCGGCAGTCCCGGAGCGTTGGTCCACCCCGGTCACCTGCTCCCCCGCCCGGATGAGCTGTTCCGCCACCGCCTGGCCCAGTGCGGAGCGAGCGTGCGTGACGGCTACCTGCAGCGGGCGCGGGCTACGCCCAGAGCGAACGCGGTCCATCTGGGAACTCATGACCGTCTCCTCATGTTCACTGAGTGTCTGGATGCCGAAGCGGCATACGCGCCCCCGCGAGGCGGCCCGGAGGAACCATCCTCCCAGCACAGGCATGATGAGCAAGCCGATCAGGACGACGGAAGGACAGAGCCGTGCCGGACGAGACGAATCCCGAGGCCCCGGGCCCCGACGAGAACGACACCGGAGGCAACGAGCCCATGGGTTTCCGTGGGCGCGGTGAGGCTGGCTCCGGGTCGCCCTCAGGTGGCCCAGGAGAACACCGCAGCGACGCTGGCTCTTCCCCTGGCGAAGGCAGCCCTGACAACACCGGCGCCGACCCCCTCGGGGCCCTCTTCGGTGGAGACCTGCCGCCGGAGCTGCGCGAGCAGCTGGAGTCCATGGGTCTGGGTCAGATCGACCCCGCCATGATGCAGATGGTCCAGGCCCAGGTCCAGGCCATGATGGCCGGATCGGACGACGGGAGAGCGGTCAACCGTGACGTTGCCACCGACGCCGCGCGCAAGACCGTGGCTGCCGTGGGTGATCAGAGCATCTCGGAGGCCACGGTCCGTGATGTGGAACAGGTCGTGCAGGTCGCCACGCTGTGGCTCGACCAGGTCACCGACCTGGCACCGCCCGAGGGGCGGGCACGGGCCCTGAGCCGGGCGGAGTGGGTTGAACTCAGCACCCCGGCCTGGCAGACCCTGACCGAGCCGGTGGCGGCCGGAGTCGCCGCCGCGATGACGGGAGCGATGCAGGAGCAGTTGCGCGAGCTCGGCGACGGTGAGCTCCCCCAGATCCCGGGCCTGCCTGCCGGGGTCGACCCGCGCACGCTGCTGGGACAGATCGAGCCGATGATGCGTCGGATGAGCGCAGGCATGTTCGGCGCACAGGTCGGTCAGGCCATCGGCACCCTCGCCACGGAGACCGTCTCGGGCACCGAGGTCGGCCTGCCGCTGCTCTCCGGCGAGGTGGTGGCGCTCCTGCCGGCCAACGTCGCCGCGTTCGCCGAGGGGTTGGCCATCGACACTGGCGAGGTGCACCTCTATCTCGCGGTCCGTGAGGCGGCCCGGGTGCGGCTGTTCGCCGCCGTGTCCTGGCTGGGTCCGCAGCTCATGACGGCGGTGCAGGACTATGCACGCGACATCCGGTTTGACACCGACGGCATCGAGCAGGCCGTGCGCTCCGTCGACCCGAACGACCCGCAGGCGATGCAGGAGGCTCTCGCCGGGTCGTTGTTCTCTCCCGAGCCGAGCGAGGCCCAACGCGCAGCACTGACCCGGCTGGAGACCTACCTCGCACTGGTCGAGGGATGGGTCGACACCGTGGCCGGACGGGCGACGGAGCAGCACCTGCCCCACGCCCAGGCTCTGGCTGAGGCGGTGCGCCGTCGCCGGGCGACGGGAGGCCCAGCAGAGAAGACGTTTGCCTCCCTCGTCGGGCTCGAGCTGCGACCCCGACGGTTGCGAGACGCTGCGAACCTGTGGGCCGCCCTGGAGTCCGAGGCGGGACCGGCCGCGCGCGACCGAGCATGGGAGCACCCTGACCTGGCCCCGGGTGCCGCCGACCTGGACGACCCGCTGGGCTTTGTCGCGCGGGTCACCTCCACCGACACCGACGACACCAACCTCGATGAGGAGCTGCAGCGGCTGCTGCGCGACGAGGAGTCCTGACCCCCGCCCCTCACGTGTCGAGGTCACCGTCGGCGTCGTCTGCCGGGATCTGCCGTCCCATGCCGAAGGCGACGCCCTGGAGGAAGGTCGTCGCCTCGTCATAGCGCTCGTAACGGTGCACGAGGGCCTTGAATCTGGGGCCGTGATTGGCCTCCAGCAAATGGGCCAACTCATGGATGATGACGCTGTCCACCACCCAGGACGGCATCCGCTCCAGGTCCGTGGACAGGCGAATCGCACCCGTTGCTGGGCTGCAGGAGCCCCACCGGCGCAGCTGGTTGGTCACCCAGGTGACCGAGACCGGCCTCGCCCGGCCGTCGAGATAGCGCTCGGACAGCGCCATCGCCCGGCCCATCAGGTCGGCCCGCTCCAGACGTCGCCGCGCCTGGGCTCGCAGGTGTCGGGCGAGCAGGTCCTCCACGTGCCCCTGCTCCTGCTCGCGCGTCAGCCCCGTCGGCATCAGCACCACGAAGGTGCCGGCCTCCATCCGGGCGGACACGGTGCGCCGCCGACGCGCGCTTCGCCTGATCTCGACCGGCGGCTGATCCGGGTCTGACGGCACGCGGCTGTCGTGGCCAAGGGGTCTGCGGGTCATGGATGGTCACGTTAGCCGGATCGTCCGACAGCCAGTCGCGCGTGTCCACAGCCGCCCGACACGCAGGGAGTTGAGCACGGATTTTGCCGGTTTTGTGCGTGCAGGAGTCTAGGCTGGAACGGAAATGCAGGTCGCACGACCTGCACGAGACGGGCTCCGGCCCGCGAATGAAGAGGAGTGAGTGACCATGGCTGAGACCAACGAGACCTACCAGGGCGAGTTCTACTGCGTGAAGTGCAAGGAGAAGCGCGAGGCTGAGGGTCGTGTGGTGGAGACCAACGGCCGTCGCATGGCCAAGGGCGTGTGCCCGGTGTGTGGCACCAACCTCAACCGGATCCTCGGCAAGGCCGCCAGCGCCTGATCCCAGGAACTTTTGCCTGTGCGAGGGCGGGTCGGTGAACACACCGACCCGCCCTCGCGCGTTTCCCGACGTCGCTGGGGACCTGTGGACAGCCGGTGCGCGCCGACAGGGTCGGATGGCAAGGTCACCGCATGTGCCCGATGGTCCGACTCCGCCCCACCGCCCGACCCGTGCGCCGCGGTCCCGGCGAGGTCCAGTTTGGCCTGGCACCAGGCCACGGGATCGTCCTCGCGGGGCTGAGCGAGGCCGAGTCCGACCTGTTGCTGTCACTCGCCGGTGACGCGGGCACCTCCCGCGACGCGGCCCTCGCTCGTCGGTTCGGGGTTCCCCAGTCTCGGGTGGACCAGTTCGTCAACACCCTGCGCGCACACCACCTGCTGATGGATGCGGGTGATGCTGCTCGGCTGGCACCGGTCCAGGAGCCACCACTGCTCGCCGTACCAGGAGCCGGGCCGATCGTGGAACGCATCCGGCAGGAGTTTGTGGACGCCGGGTGCCGGGTGACCGCACACGGGGACCCGGGTGTCGAACGGACCGAACTGGTCGTCCTCTGTGCGCTCGACGCCCTCACCCCGGACGCGGGGCGGGCGTGGCAGGCGGCCGGCACCGCCCAGGTGCCGGTGGTGCTGCGGGCGGACGCCGTCGTCATCGGCCCCCTGATCCATCCCGGGAAGTCACCCTGCTTGCGCTGCCTGGACCTGCACCGTCGAGACCGGGACGGCGCCTGGCCGCGCATCCTGTCTCAACTTGCCTGTGACACAGACGATCTGACCAGCCTGGTTGCCGCTCCTGAGACGCAGGCTGCGGCGGTTGCGGCACTCGTTGTCATGGTGGCGCTGGAGTCCCTCATCTCGCCCCAACCCGCCGTCGGGATCTCGTGGCAGATCTCCCTGCCCTGGCCGGACGTGCGCACCCGCCGGTGGGAGCGACACCCGCACTGCCCGTGCCTGTCAGAGCCGTCGAGACGTTGAGCCCGTCGGGAAGAGCACCGGGATGACAACCCCACGTCCACCGCGTCTGGTTCCTGGACGGACACAGCAAGCGGGGCCGACACACGCTGGGTGCGTCGACCCCGCCTCGGTGGGTCCTGCGGCTGGAGCCGGGCGTCAGTCGCGCTCGGCTGCCGCTGGTGCGGTCCCGGCGCGCGCCGGGTGGCCGCCACGGGTCCTAGACCCGGTGCTGGCGCTGAGCGGTCGGCCGCAGGCTCATCGTGAGCTTCTGCCGGTGCTGCAGCTCCAGGTTGGTGGTTCGCTCCAGATGGGCGGCGCGAGCCAGTTCCTGTTCCATCAGGTGATACATCAGTTCTCCTTCGAAAGGTGCTGGGTTGTCGCCTCACGCGGCGACAGGGTTCTTGCGGGGGCGTCCGCGGCGCCGCTTGCGCGGCACCACGACACCTTGGAGGACGAGTTGTCCGCCCCACACGCCCCACGGTTCGCTGCGCTCCAAGGCCTGCTGCAGGCAGAGCGCCCTGATGGGGCAGTCGCCGCAGAGGGCCTTGGCGGTCTCGACGTCCTCGGGCAGCTCGGCGAACCACAGGTCCGCTGGGTGCTCCCGGCACGGGAGCCGGTCCGGGTCGGTGGCTGGTCCCCCGACCAACCAGGGGGACGATGGTGCGGTGTCCTCGACGTCCATGACGTCTGCGTGGGTTGACACGCTCATGCCTCTCTCACGTGGTGTGCAGTTCCGGTGTGGGCCCGCGGCCCGGTGCTGATCAGTCATGACTTGGCTCCTTGTGGGAGGACCCAGGTCTTGAGCACCTACGAGATGCACAAAGGCCGCGGATCCTCTGTTGGGGTTCCGCGGCCTGCGAGGGAGAGTCGGATCTAGCCCGGGATCCTCACAGCAAGGAACGCCACATCGGTGGCAGGGATGGTGTCGGCGCCGGCAACGGCCCCGAAGAGGCCGGTGCGGACGATGCGCTCACGCTCCACAAACGAGCTGGCGGCATCACGGCACACGGCACCCTTGGTGCCAGCCACGTCGATCAGCTTGATGTTGTTCATGTTCCCGCCTCCTCTCGCTCACATCTGTGGACCCCCGGTTGTCACCCCCGGTGGCTCGGTCAGGAACTACCGTACGCGGGTCCCCAACGACGGCGCAACGGAATTAATCAAGAATCTTTCCTTGAAGTGTGAACAACCTCCTGGCCTGCAAGAACAGTGAGGACATCGTCCCCATAGAGCGCCAGTTTGCGCGGTCCCACGCCCGGGATCTGCGACAGCGCGTCCACCGAGTCCGGGCCGGTCTCGGCGATGGCGGTCAGTGTCGCGTCCGTGAAGACGACGAAGGCGGGGACCTCCTGCTCCCGGGAAATCTCGAGTCGCCAGGCCCGCAATCGGTCGAAGGTTGCCTCGTCGTAGGTGGGCGGGCAGTCAGCGCACCGACCGATCTTGCGCTCGGCCGCCGACTCGAGCACCGCACCACAGGTCCGGCAGTTCTTGGGTCGACGGGGTTTGCGCGCAGCGGGAGCCGAGGGCCGACTGCCCGGACCGGTGGTCATCCCCAGCACCCGGGCGGCCGGCTGCAGGAAGCGTGTTGGTTTGCGTCCGGCCCGCCCTCCAGCTCCCCGTGCGGCTGCCCAACTCAGCCGCAGGTCTCGGCGTGCCCGGGTGAGCCCGACATACAGCAGCCGTCGCTCCTCCTCGATCCGCTCTGCGCCCTCGGCCATGGAGATCGGCATGAGTCCCTCGCTGCACCCGATGAGGAAGACGGCATCCCACTCCAGCCCCTTGGCCGCGTGCAGCGAGGCGAGGGTCACTCCCTGCACGGTCGGGGCGTGCTGCTCGGTGGCTCGGCGGTCCAGTTCGGCGACGAACCCGGCGATCCGCAGCTCCGGCTCCGACGCGGAGAGATCATCGGCCAGGTTGGCCAGCGCTTCCAACGACTCCCAGCGCTCCCGGCTCGCCGCGCCGGCCGCTGGCGGCTCCGGGCTCCACCCGGCGCCGCCGATGACGTCGCGCACGGCCGTGCCCAGTGGTGCGCTACCACTGTCCCCACGGCTGGCCCCGCGCAGCAGCAACAGTGCCTGACGGACCTCGGTGCGCGAGAAGAACCGCTCGCCACCGCGCACCAGGTAGGGGACGTCGCGGGAGGCGAGCGCGGACTCCACCGCCTGGGACTGCGCGTTGGTGCGAAAGAGGACCGCGATCTGGCTGGCGGGAGTGCCGGTGCCGATGAGCTCGCGGATTGCGTCTGCCACACCGGCAGCCTCGGCCATGTCATCGGGGTATGCCGTGACTCCGGGCGCGGGGCCGGCCGCACCCTCCGCCCGCAGCTCGATCCCACCACGGGCTCCGGCGCCGAGCACGAGATTGGCCACCTGGACGATCTGCGGTGAGGACCGGTAGTTGCGCACCAGGCGGACCACCGTGGCCTTGGGGTGGCGTCGTGGGAACTCCAGGAGGTGCGTGGGCGAGGCACCGGTGAAGGAGTAGATGGTCTGTGCCGGGTCACCGACCACGCAGATCTCCTGGCGCCCACCGAGCCAGAGGTCGAGGAGTTGCTGCTGCACCGGGTTGACGTCCTGATATTCGTCGACGACGAAGTGCCGGTACTGGTCACGCACCGAGGCCGCGATCCTGGGGTGCGCGTCCAGGATGCCGACCATGAGCAGGAGGACATCCTCGAAGTCGATGGTGTGCCGCTCACCCTTGACGTCCTCATAGGTGCTCATGAGGCGGGCGACCGCCGTCGGGTCCAGGCCGGCGACCCCGTCCCGCTTTCCGGCCACCTCCTGCGGATAGTTCTGTGGGGTGATCAGGTTGACCTTGGCCCACTCGATCTCCGACGCAAGGTCGCGCAGGGCCGGTCGGTCCAGACGCAGCCGCAGACGGCCCGCGGCCTCGGCCACCGCAGGCGCCTTCTGGGCAACGACCTCTGGCGGCGCGCCGCCGACAGCCTGGGGCCAGAAATACTGCAGCTGACGCAGGGCTGCGGCGTGGAAGGTGCGGGCCTGGACACCAGGCACGCCCAGCGAGCGCAGCCGCGTGCGCATCTCACCGGCGGCGCGGGCGGTGAAGGTGACCGCCAGCACCTGGTGGGCGTGGTAGGTGCCGGACCACACGCCATACGCGATGCGGTGGGTGATGGCGCGGGTCTTGCCGGTCCCGGCGCCGGCCAGCACACACATCGGCCCCGTCGGGGTGGCGGCGACCGCATGCTGCTCGGGGTCCAGGCCGCTCAGGATGTCGTCGGCAGAGGCGGGCCGGCCCTCGACTGCCCCGACGGGCAGGGTCACCGGACCGCCCGGGAGGCTCCCGGGCGGGCACCCTGCAGGTCGCTCGCGGCCTCCAGCGGGCCGCCCAGCCAGTGCTCGATGAGGTGCCGGGCGATCGAGACGCGTGGGGGCAGACCGATCTCGCCGGCGCGGGCGGCCAGGGAGAGCTCACCGCGGCTGAACCAGGCCGCCTCGACGATCTCCACCGGGTCCGGGGTGATCGTCGTGCCGTTGGTGCGTGCCGTGTAGCCCACCATCAGGGAGGCGGGGAAGGGCCAGGGCTGGTTGCCCTTGTAGGACAGGTCGTGCACCTCCAGGCCCACCTCCTCCAGCACCTCACGGCGCACCGCGCTCTCCAACGACTCACCGGCCTCCACAAAACCAGCCAGCACCGACAGTCGTCCCTCGGGCCAGTGGGGGCCGCGGGCGAGCAGGATCCGTTCGTCTGGGTCGACCACTGCCACGATGATCGCGGCGTCCGTGCGCGGGTAGTGCTGCGAACCGTCCTGGGTGCAGCGCCGCACCCAACCGCCCTCCTCCACCTCGGTGGTGGAGCCGCACCGGGGGCAGAAGCCGTGCCGGGCGTGCCAGTTCGCCAGGGCGACCGCAGTGGTCAGCACCCCGGAGTCGGTGTCGTCGAGCTCTGCGCCGGCCTCTCGCAGGGAGCGCCACCCCGGGCTCTCCACCGGGTCGGCGCCTCCCTCCAAGTCCTGGACGACGGCCACGTAGTCGATGCCCTCGGCGTCGTGGCCCAGATAGAGCGTGCTGAGGCTGGAGTCCGCAAACCGGGGTGCCCGGTGGACCAGCCGCAACCGTCCGTCGACCCGGCAGGTGAGGGCACGCCCGTCGGCTAGGTCGATGACGCGGGTGCTGGCGTCCGCGAGCGCACGTGAGACCGGATCGCCGTCCCGTCTGCCGTTTCCGTTGCGGTGGAGGGTTCCCCGGGAGAGCGACAGGTCGAGCAGTGCCTCCGAATCCAAACTCACCACTCCACTGTAGGCGCCGCCGCGGGCCCCGTGTCGCGCGGCATCCGGCACGGTGCCCGCATCACGACATACGGTGGGAGGGTGATTCGTAGCGACCTGGCTCTGGCCGCACTGGCCACTGCCGCCGTGCCCGGAATGCGACCGGTGTCGGTCGCTGCCATCCGCACCGGCGAGGAGACCCCGCAGCACCAGTCCGCCCTGATCGAGGACGTGACGGGACGCACCTGGCTGATCCGTTCCCCGCTGGGGGCCGCGGCGGGTGCGGAGCTGGAGCGCAATGACGACCTGATCCGCCAGCTCGGCCGCCACCTGCCGTTCAAGGTGCCGGCGGCCGCGGGCTATGCCGATCTGGGCCCGGACGGACGTGCGGTGGTCTATCCGTATGTCGAGGGGCTGGCCCTGAGCCTGCGTCACCTGCCGGTGGGCCCGGGTCTGGCCAGCGCCGTGGGACGCGCGATCGCGGCGGTGCACAACATGCCGCGCGAGCTCTTCGAGGAGTTCGCCGTCCCGGTCTTCGACGCCGACGAGGTGCGTGCCCGCAAGCTCGCCGAGCTGGACCGGGCCGCCGAGACCGGCCACGTGCCCAACGGTCTGCTCGCCCGGTGGGAGCAGGCTCTGGATGCCGTGTCGATGTGGAAGTTCGCCACGGCGCCGACCCACGGCACGCTGGACGGCTCCTCGTTCCTGGTGGCCTTCTCCGACGACTCCGACGCGGCCAGTGGCCGCGTGGTCGGCCTCTCCGGGTGGGAGCGCGCACAGGTCGGGGACCCCGCCGAGGACTTCGCCCGGCTGGTCGAGTTGGCCAACCCTCGGGCCGTGGACAGCACCTTTGAGAGTTACTCGCTGGCCCGGTCCCAGCGGCCGGACGGTTATCTGCTGCACCGGGCCCGCCTGGCCTCGGAGATGAGACTGCTCACCGGGCTGGCGGCAGCGGTCGGCAGTGGCGACGAAGCCTTCGTGCGCCGTCGGGCCGATGAGCTGCGCAAGTTGGACCGGTTGACGACAAGCGACAACTCCCTGGTCCCGCGGACCGCACTGGAGCCGGTCACTGCGGTGACAGACCTCTCGCGGCAGGAGGAGGGACCCGGCACCGGGGAACCGTTCGGTGACCCCGCTGCGGACCCGAGCGCCCCGACCGTGACGGCGGACGTGGACACCACGGCTCCGGTGCCGCTGCTCCCCAGCGCGCAGCCGGATGCCGTCAGCACCGACCTCGACGCCCGCACAGCGTCCGACTCCGAAGGACCCGCAGAGGCAGAGACCGGCTCCGAGGCACCCGCCGAGGCAGAGACCGACCCTGAAGCACCGGTCGACGCTCAGGCGGAGGCAGAGACCGACCCTGAAGCACCGATCGACCCTCGGGCGGAGGCAGCGGTCGACGAGCAGACCGAGAACCCTCTCGAGTCGGAGGACCACCCGGCGATCGAGGTCGACGACACCGACAACGACGACGAGCCGGCAGTCATCGTGGAGTCACCTGCCGATGGAGCCCACCTGGAGCCGGTGTCAGCAGCGGACGTGACGGCTCCCATCCCGATGTTCCACCCCGTCGGGGCCACGGGCGCTGACCCGTCCCCCGCCGCTGTGGACCTGAGCGCCCCCTCTGCCGACGACACTGCACCGGAGGAGGCAAGCGACCCGTCTGCCGACAGTTCCGCACCGGAGGAGGGGCAGGGCGGACCGCCTGACCCGCAGGAGGCTGAGCTGCTCAAGCAGGAGGCCGACGCCCAGGAGCGGGAGCAGCGCGCCGCGGACGAGCGGCTGCACACGCTCTACGGCATGCCCGACGATCCCGACCTCGGCGCGGCGGACCCCGACGGCCGGTGACGAACGATCAGCCGACCGCTGCCACCCGCCTCACGAGGTCCTCGACGTCCTGCTCGGACGGCAGGTCGGGACGGACCGTCTCACCCGTGGCCGCAAAGAAGAACGCGGCGGTGACCCGCTCAGGGTCGATCCCACGCAGCCGGGCATAGGCCAGACGGTAGACGGCCAGCTGCACGAGCCGACTCTGCTGGGCCTCAGCGGACCCGGGTGAGCCGGTTTTCCAGTCCACGACGACAAACTCGTCTCCGTCGGCGAAGACGGCGTCGATGCGGCCCCGGATCGCTCGCCCTCCGATCACCGTCTCGACAGAGATCTCCACGTCGACCGGGATCTGCCCGGACCATTCGCTGGCGAGGAAGTTGGCACGCATGACGGACAGGTCGATGACGTCCTGCTCCTGCCCCGGCAGCAACTCCTCGAGCTCGACGAGCGAAGGCACGCCGTAGTGCCGCTCCACCCAAGCGTGGAAGGCCGTCCCAGCCCGGGCCGCCTGGGCCGGAGGCCGTGGCAGGGGCCGGCGCAGGGAGCGCAGGTAGGAGTCTGGGTCGGCTGCAAGCTCCACCAGACCTGACGTCGACAGGTGCGGTGGCAGCTCCCCAGCGGTGACCGCGCCCCGCGCTGCCCTGGCGGCGTCCCGTTCCCGCAGGAGCCGAGTCACGTCGAGGCCGACGGGGTCATCGGCGGGGGGTGCCGCGAGGGTGCCGGCACGCCGGGCATCCAGGACCGCCTGCACGACGTCAGTCACCAACTCGCGTCGGGCGTCAGGGTGCACCGGCCACGGCGCGAACTGCTCCTCGGCCAGCAGCGGGTTCACCGCCTGCGCCGGATCGTCCATCTCTGGCATCGGCTCCCAGCGCGCCAGCTCCACCGCGCCATCCCGGGAGGCAATCACCTCGGTGAGGAACCGGGAGGTCTCCCGGGGGGTCTGCCCGGTCGACCACACCGGGGCGCTGACCAGCAGGTCGTGTCGGGCCCGGGTGAAGGCGACATAGGCCAGGCGGCGTTCCTCCTGTAGCTGGTGCTTGCCCCCGGCGACAGCGAAGTCCTCCACTGCGTCGCGCAGCTCGTGGGTGTCCGCCACGGAGTCCAGCGGCAGGGCCGGGAGTCCAGCCGCATCTCCGCGCAGGGGATAGGGCAGTGCCCCGATCCCGGTGAGCCACCCCTTGTCCCGGGGCTGACCTGCTCTCCAGCCGGTGTCACTCACCCGCGTCTGGGTCGTGTATGACGGGAAGATCCCCTCGGCCAGACCCGGCACCGCAACGACGTCCCACTCGAGCCCCTTGGCCGCGTGGACGGTCAGCACCTGAACGGCCGACTCCGACACCGCCACCTCAGCCATCTCCAGTCCGCGCTCGCGCTCACGGGCCGCCTCGAGCCAGTCCACGAAGCCACCGAGAGTAGGTCGCTCAGCACTCAGCGAGAAGGTGGCGGCCACCTCGACAAGGGCATCAAGCTGGGCCCGGCCCCACGCGGGCGGCAGGTCTGGATCGGAGGTGACCTCAAGGTCCAGCCCGATGGCGCGCTCCGCCTCCACCAGCAGCTCGGGCAGCGGCAGCCCGGCCAGGGTCCGCACCCGGCCGATGGCCTGTCCGAGCGCCCGCACCCGGTGCAGGGCGGTCTCGCTGACCCGGCGCCCCCGGGAGGCGCTCCAGGTCGGCGGTGGCAGTCGGTCGAGGGCGTCGGAGAGCACGACCTCGCTGCGCGGCAGCCCGTCCCGCTCCGCCAGGGCCCCCACCCAGGCCCACAGACCGTCGATGTCTGCAGCGCCGAGCCGGCAGACGGGACCGGTGAGCAGTCGCATCAGCGCATCACCGCGAGTCGGGTCCTGGGCCACGGTGAGCACCGCGACCAGGTCAGCGACCTCGGGGGCGCTCAGCAGGCCACCGAGACCGACGATCTCGACCGGGAGGCCCTGGCCGCGCAGTGCCTGGACGATCTCGTCGAACTGTGCCCGGTTGCGGCACAGCACAGCTGCGGTGCGGCCGGTGGGTGAGCCGTCCTCGTCGAGCCAATGGCCACGCACCCACTCGGCGACATAGCGCGCTTCGTCACGGTGCGTCAGCAGGCGTGCCGCGCGCACCGTGCCGGTGTCGACGGCTGGGCGGGGTCGCAGCTCGGCCACCGGCACCTTGCTGCCTCGTCGCAACGAGGCGGAGACATCGTTGGCCACGGCCAGGATGCGTTCGGCGTTGCGCCAGGACGTGGACAACGGCAGGACGGTGGCCGGACGCCCGCCCGCGGGAAAGGCCTCGGGGAAGGTGCTCAGAGTGGTGGCGCTCGCCCCCCGCCACCCGTAGATGGACTGGCTTGGGTCGCCGACAGCGGTCAACGGCAGCTGGTGCCCGGAGAACAAGCTGGACAGCAGCACCATCTGGGCCTCGCTGGTGTCCTGGAACTCGTCCAGGAGCACCGCTCGGTGCAGGTGTCGCTCCTGGTCTCCGACCACGGGCAGACTGGCCGCCAGTTGTGCGGCCAGAGCCATCTGGTCGGCGAAGTCCAGCAGGCCCCTGGAGCGCTTGAGCTCGCGGTAGCGGTCCACCAGCGGATAGACCCGCGCCTGGTCCCGGAGCGCGCTGGCCGTCGCGGGCCCCACCGCGAGGGCCTTCTTGTGGTCCCTGCCGGGCAGCGTGGACAGCCGGTCCGCGAAGCGCTCAACCAGGTCCCTGGCCGGCCCGGGGTCCACGAGGTGCTCAGCCAGCTCCCCGGACAGGGACAGGACCGCGTCCACCAGGGTCGAGGGAGCCTTCTCGAAGCCCGTCATGTCGGCATCAGTGGTGTGCACCACCTCGTGGGCTAGTTGCCACGCCGAGGCCTCGGACAACAACCGCGAGTCTGGCTCAATCCCCCAGCGCAGCCCGTGCTCGGAGACCAGACGACCGGCATAGGCGTGGTAGGTCGAGACCTCCGGGAGCGGCACCTCGTCCTCCTCCGGGGCCCACAAACCCCGCTCGGTCGCCGCGCGCAGCCGGCGACCGATGCGCTCACCGAGCTCGATGGCGGCCTTGCGGGTGAACGTCAGGCCCAGCACCTCCTCGGGGCGCACGATCCGGTTGACGACCAGCCAGACCACTCGGGCCGCCATGGTCTCGGTCTTGCCCGAGCCTGCCCCGGCCACGACCAGGGTGGGCTCCAGGGGCGCCTCGATGACTGCGATCTGCTCATCGGTCGGTGGCAGCTGACCGAGGGCGGCGGCGATCTCGAGGGCTCCGAGCGGAGCTGCGGGAGGTGCAGCGGGCCTCACAGGCACCGTCCCGCCTCCAGCGTGGGGTTCGGCGTGCCGGCTCACGCGAGCATCCGCCCCTCCGGCTGGATCGGGCAGCTGAAGCGCACCGGACACACCCGGCACCAGTGGCCCGGTGAGGCCGGGAACTCGGCTCCCGCCATGCCGTCTGCGGTGCGGGCCACCAGGTCGTGCGCCCAGCCCGGATCCGGGTCCTGGTCCAGTGGTGCCTGTCGCTGGGTGCCATGGGTCACCGTGGTGGTGCCGCTCGCTGCCCCGAGGTGCACGAGCGCCGCACCGGCCGAGCGCTGAGCAGCATCCTGAACCGGGACATCGGTGGTCTGCCCTGCGTCATCGGTCCTGGTGATCTGTCCTCCCTGAACCACCGCGACCTGATAGACCCCGAGCTGTGGGTGGTGCGGGATCTCCTTGCCCGCCGGACGGGACGAGCCGGTCTTGAGGTCGATCACCAACAGGTCACCGGACGCCTCCCGCTCGAGCCGGTCCACCCGACCGGTGATCAGCGCGCGCTCGTGCCGCGCGGTGATGTCCAGTTCGACGCCCACCAGCTCCCGCCCCTCTGCCGCGGCCTCGGCGGCATACCCGGCATAACGCTGCAGCATGCGCACGGCACGCTCCCACTGGCGGGTCTGGACCCAGCCCTCGCCCAGTGCCAGCTCGTGCCACCGCGCGCGCAGCGCCTCGGTCAGCTCCTCCACCTCACCGCCGGGTGCCTCTGCGACGACGTCATGGACCAGGGTGCCGACCGCGCTGGCGGTGGCACCCCCGGCGTCACCACCGTGGGAGCCCAGGATCCAGCGCAACTGGCACTCGCTAAAGACCTGGACGCGTGACGGCGAGACCGGCACCGGCCCCTCCGCCTGCAGGGCCCGGTCGTCGGACAGCGCCCGACCGTGCCACCAGCTGGCGGGATCCGCTCCCGGCACTCCAGCCTCGTCCAGCGTCAGCAGGTGCGCTGCAGCACGATCCCTGGCCTCCTGGTCGCCGGCACGTTGGGCCCGGACCAGGTCTGCGCGCAGCCGGGCCACCAGGCTGCGCAGGGTCAGCGGCGGGGCCACCTCGACCGGCACCCGCTCCCCCTCGACCGGGTCCAGCAGGTCCAGGAAGCTCGACGGCTGCTCATCCACGCTGGCCACTGCAGTCACCAGGAGCGCCTGCCTGCTGCGGGTCAGCGCGGCATAGAACTGACGCACCTCGTCGACCCGGACCTGGGCCTGGGCCGCCCGCAGTCCGGCCGGTCCCTGAACCTCTCGTCCGTGCAGCACGGACACCAGGGTCTCGGCGCCCAGCAATGAGTCACGCAGCCGCAGGTCCGGCCACGCCCCCTCCTGCACCCCAACCACCGCGACCCGGTCCCACTCCCGCCCTGCTGCCGACTGTGGGGTGAGCACCTCCACCGCCTCGGTCGGTCGCGCCCGCGCCACCAGGGAGTCGGGGCTGACCTGCAACGCCCGGACGTGTGCCAGGAAGCCGTCGGGGCCACGCCCGGGCAACCTGTCAACGTAGGCTTCCGCGGCTCCGAAGAGAGTCATGACCGCGTCGAGGTCCCGATCCGCACGAGCCCCGGCTGGTCCGCCGGCGAGAGCCGCCACCCGCCAGGCGTCAGCCACCCCGGCCGTCGACCAGAGTGCCCACAAGACGGTCTCAGCGGTGACGCCCGGACCCCAGCCGCCGTGCTCGTCGCGCGCGGCTGCCGACCGGCCAGCCGCGAGGACCTCGGCGCAGCGCGCCGCGGGCTCCGCGTCCGGTCCCAGGAACTGCAACAGCCCAGGTTGGTCCAGGAGTGCGGCCAGCACCTCCTCCGAGGGTCGGGCCCCACCCGACTCTCGCTCCCCCGCGGCCAAGACCCGACGCAGCCGCAGCATGGCCACCGGATCCGCACCACCGAGCGCGGAGGTCACCAACTCCACCGCCTCGCTGGAAGTGCAGTGCGGGGTCGGGCGCAGGCAGAGCTCATAAGCCAGCAGCAGCGCCCGCACTACCGCGTGCTCCTGCAGCGCCCCAGTGCTGGGCGGATCGTGCACCGGGACACCGGCGTTGACCAAGGCGCGACGCACCTGCTCGAGCCGCGAGCGGCTGCGCGCCAGCACCGCCATGCGCGACCACGGGAGCGCGGCCTCCCCCAGGTGCGCTTCGCGGAACCAGCCGGCCACCAAGGCAGCCTCCTGGGCCGCGGTGCGCACGGTGCGAACGCTCAGCGGCTCCGGCAACGCCGGCGCGGGGACGCAGAGCGCAGAATGACCAGCGCCCTCCGGCTGCTCGGCAGACTCGAGCCCCACGGGCGCAGACTCCCCCCGTGGCTCGGGTCGTCGGTGGTCCACTCCGGTGGCCGCGCCGACCCGGTCAACTACCCGGCCGGTGGCCTCCATCAGCACGGTGCCGCGCCGATGACTCACGGCGAGCACAGCGCGCGCGCAGGCGCTCTCGCAGCGGGCCGCCAACCGGTCCGCCAGTCGCATGAACCGTGCCGGGTCAGCACCCCGAAAGCCCTGGCCCGTCACGTCGCCGTCACCGATCAGCACGACCGACATCCCGGCGTGGTGGACCTGCTCAATCAGACGCGCCGCGGAGGCGGTGAGCTCCTGGGCGTCGTCCACGACCACGAGCTGGATCCGCCGACGCACCTGCCCCAGCAGCTCCTCGTCGGCGGCCAGCCGGTCCGCCGCGGCGGTGCAGATCCAGGCCGGGTCGTAGGCAGCCGGGCGCTGGAGAGCAGTCACCTGGTCGTACTCGCGCAGCACCTCGGCGGCCGCCCGCCACTCCGGACGACCCTGCTGGTCAGCGAGATCGGCCAGCTCCTCGGGGCCGAGGCCGTTCTCGACCGTGCGCATCAGCAGGTCGCGCAACTGGTCCCGGAAGCCACGGGTGCCAAGTGCCTCACGCAACCCGCTCGGCCAGCGGGGTCCGCGTCCCGACTCACGGTGTCCGGCCAGCAGGTCGCCGAGCACCACGTCCTGCTCGGCGCCGGTCAACAGGCGGGGCGCTGGCTCCTCGTCGGCAGCGGCGGCATCGGCCAGGAGACTGAAGGCGAAGGCCGAGGGTGTGCGGGCCGTTGGCTGCGTGGTCGTGCCTCCGACCGCTGCCGTGATCGCGTCACGCAGCCGCCCGGCTGCCACCCGGGTGGGCGCCAGCACCAGGGCGGCATCGGCCGACAGTCCGTCCCGCACCACGCGGTCGGTGACCGTGGCGACCGCCACGTGCGTCTTGCCCGTGCCGGGTGCCCCGAGCACCGTCAGCACCGGCACACGCTCGCGCACGGCCGCACGCTGGGAGGGGTCGAGGTGATCCGTCGGGGTGCTCATCAGGACTATCTGATCAGGGGCCACCGACACCGTCCCACCGGGCCCGGCGCATGTCGATCCCGGTCCTGGTCAGCGGGGTTCCCTCCGCCACGTGCCGCTGCCTGGCCTCGACCTCGTGCCCCTGGGGGAGCCTGCCGTCGGCGCGAACCACCCGCCACCAGTTCGTGGCGCTCCCGTAGCGCGACATGACCTGACCGACCTGGCGCGCCCCGCCATACTCCAGCAGTTCTGCGATGTCCCCATAGCTGAGGACACGCCCGGAGGGGATAGTGTCGACAAGGTCGATCACACGGCCAGCAAACGCCGGAAGCGGCGCTGGGTCTGCCGTGTCCGGGTGCATCGGCCCAGGATAGGACCGAGCGCTCCCGTCGGAGCACGACCCGAGGAGGACAACCTGCCGAGCAACGACGCGACCATCAACGCTCGTCTCCCCCGCGCCGAGCGTCGCGAGCAGCTGCTGGCGACTGCGCAGGGCGCGTTCGTCGAATCCGGTTACCACGCCACCTCGATGGACGAGATTGCCGAGCGGGCCGGAGTGAGCAAGCCGGTGCTCTATCAGCACTTCGACGGCAAGCTTGAGCTCTACCTCGGGCTGCTGGAGACGCAGAGTGACCTGCTCATCAGTCAGTTGGAGGCGGCGCTCACCTCGAGCGAGGACAACGCCGAGCGGATCACGGCCACCGTGCGTGCCTACTTCGAGTTCGCGGACGCACCCAACGGCGCGCACCGCCTGCTCTTTGAGACCGACCTGGTCAGCGAGCCCGCCGTGCGCCAACTGCTGGACCGGCCCTATCGCGCGTGCGCGGACGCCGTGGCCAGGCTGATTGTCGAGGACACCGGTCTGCCCTTCCGCAGCGCCCAACTGCTCGGAGTCAGCCTGGTCGGCATGGCCCAGGCCTGCGCCCAGCAGTGGGTCTCCGAGGGCCGCCCGACCCCGCTGGAAGAGGCGGTCGACCTCGTGGCCACGGTCGCCTGGCGTGGTCTGGGCCGTTTCCCGCTGAACCGGGCAGAAACCAGCGCCGACTAACGTTGGGCCACACGAGAGACTCCGCAAGGGCGCCCCGACCGGCGCCGCAACAGCCATCAGGAGATTGAGGGAGCATGGAAGTACGAATCGGTGTCAAGCAGGTCAGCCGTGAGGTAGTCGTCGAGTCCACCCAGACCCCGCAGGAGGTCCAGGACATTGTGACCGCCGCGCTGGCGGGCGAGGGTCCGCTGTCGCTCTCGGACGACAAGGGACGTCTCGTCGTGGTGCCGGTCGAGGCCATTGGCTACGTCGAGATCGGTGTCGAGGACGCCGGACGGGTCGGCTTCGGAAGTTACTAGTCAGCGCAAATCCCACACCACTCCAGCCACACCAGTACCATGAACACCGCCTAGATCCTCTAGGCCAGCAGCTCCGGAACTCGGGCTGCCAGGAAAAGCGCCGTGCCCGCACGGCAAGAAAGGTGCGATCACATGATTTGGACCATCATCGGGGCGCTGATCGTCGGCTGCATCATCGGGCCGTTGGCACGTCTCATCCTGCCCGGCAAGCAGAACATCTCCCTGCCGATGACCATCCTGATCGGCGCAGTGGGCTCCGTCGGAGGGTCCTGGCTGTACACCCTCCTCAGCGGCAACGAGAACACGAAGGGCATCGACTGGATCGCCTTCGCCCTCGGCATCGTCGTGGCCATCGTGCTGGTGCTCATCTACGGCGCCATCACCGGCAAGGACGACACCCACAAGCGGCTGCGCTGACCTCCAGCACCTAGCCCGCAACACGACGGAAGGCGTGGTCCCCCAGCGGGGACCACGCCTTCTGCCGTGGCGGGCTGTTGTGGTTGGGTCGGTCAGGGAGTCAGCCCGAGCCGGGCCATCCGCTCGCCGTGCAGTTCCATGAGCCTGGTGAACATCCGCCCCAGGTCTGCCAGATCCACCTCGCTGGCCTCCCCACCGACCAACAGGCCCATCAGCGCGTCACGTTCGAGCGCGACATACTGCGTCTGGGCGATGGCCTCACCGACCAGCCGGCGAGCCCAGAGAGCCAAGCGTCCTGCGACTGTCGGGTCCAGCTCGATCGCGTCGGTGACCGCGCGCACGGCAAACTCCTCCTGGGCGTCGACCTGCAGCACCGACTCGATCAGGTCGCGGGCGGGCTGGTCAACGTGTTGGGCGATCTCGCGGTAGAAGTCGCGGGCGATGCCGTCGCCGACATAGACCTTGACCAGTGCCTCGAGCCAGTCCCGGGGCCGAGTGCGCTCGTGAAAGGCATCGACCGGCCCCGTGAATGGCGCCATCGCCGCCTCGGGGTCGCGCCCCATGTCGCGCAACCGTCCCGCGATGCGTTCGAAGTGCTCCAACTCGGCACCAGCAGACCGTCCCATCCAGATCCGGACATCGAGTGCGGGCGCGGTGAGTGCGTCGGCAGCCATGCGCAGGCCCGCGACGAGCTCGGCGTAGCCGATCGCTCCCAGGAGCTCGGTCACCGGCTCGGGGCCGTTGTGCTCCACCGACCGGGGTTCGACGATGCCTGCCTGCTGCTCATGCTCCATGGGTGAACGGTAGCGCGCCGCCGAGGCCTTAGACTGTTGCCACCAGCGGTGCCCGGTCGGCATGACGCCTGGCTGCCAGCGCAGCCGCCCAAGAAGACTTCCGATCGGCCCGACCATGCAGGGTCCGCAGTGCGCGCCGCGGCGCGCCCACCACCGGAGACGTCGCCACGATCCCGGTGCAGGCCCGCCGACCGGAAGACACTCAACCATGGAAGAAACCCGCACATTTGCCGACTTTGCGGTGCACGACGACATCGTCCGAGCACTCGCCGAGGGCGGCATCACCCACCCGTTCCCGATCCAGTCCATGACCCTGCCCGTCGCCCTCGATGGCCACGACATCATCGGGCAGGCCAAGACGGGCACCGGCAAGACCCTCGGCTTCGGCATCCCGATGATCCAGCGCACGGTCGCTCCCCAGGACGAGGGTTTCGATGCGCTCGCCAAGCCGGGAGCACCCCAGGCGCTGGCCGTGGCCCCGACCCGTGAGCTGGCCGTGCAGGTTGCCGGAGACCTCACTCGCGCCGCAGCTCAGCGTGGCGGGATCCGGGTGCTGACCGTCTATGGCGGCCGGGCCTACGAGCCGCAGATCGACGCGCTGCGCCGTGGCATCGAGATCGTCGTCGGCACCCCGGGCCGGCTGATCGACCTGGCTCAGCAGGGCCATCTCGACCTGGGCCACGCCCGCACGGTCGTTCTTGACGAGGCCGACGAGATGCTTGACCTGGGCTTCCTCCCCGACGTCGAAAAACTGCTGTCGATGACTCCCGCCGGCCGTCAGACCATGCTCTTCTCGGCCACCATGCCGGGGGCCGTGGTCTCGCTGGCCCGCCGCTACATGACCCAGCCGACCCACATCCGCGCGATGAGCGAGGACGGCGAGGGCCACACCGTGGCCGCCGTCGAGCAGTTCGTCTATCGGGCGCACGCGATGGACAAGGTCGAGATGCTGGCCCGCATCCTGCAGGCCGAGGGCCGGGGCCTGACGATCATCTTCGCGCGCACAAAGCGGACGGCGGCCAAGGTGGCTGACGACCTCTCTGAGCGCGGCTTCGCGGCCGCCGCGATCCACGGCGATCTGGGGCAGGGGGCCCGCGAGCAGGCGCTGCGAGCGTTCCGCAACGGCAAGGTCGACATCCTGGTTGCCACCGATGTCGCCGCCCGTGGGATCGACGTCGAGGCCGTCACCCACGTCATCAACTATCAGTGCCCGGAGGACGAGAAGACCTACCTGCACCGCATCGGCCGCACCGGTCGCGCGGGTGCCACCGGTGTCGCCGTCACCTTCGTTGACTGGGACGACCTCCACCGATGGGGCATGATCAACAAGACCCTCGACCTCGGCATCCCCGAGCCGACGGAGACCTACTCCTCCTCGCCGCACCTGTTTGCCGAGATGAAGATCCCTGAGGGCACCCGCGGCACGCTGCCCAAATCAGCCCGGACCCGTGAGGGCCTGTCCGCCGAGCGCTACGAGGACCTCGGCGAAACCGGTGGTCGACGCCCGGGCGGACGCTCCTCCGACGGTGGCCGCTCCGGTGGTGGCCGCTCGGGTGGTGGACGCTCGGGCGGTGGCCGCTCGGGCGGCGCCAGCCGTTCCGGCGGTCGCGATGGTGCGGGTGAGGGCAGCACGGCCCAGCGCACACCGGACGGACAGTCCAGTGGTGAGCCCCGTCAGCGCAAGCCCCGCACCCGGCAGCGCCGTCGCGGCGGCAGCGGCCAGCCAGCCACCCAGTAATCACACACCCGGCCGGGGCAGCCACCACGGCTGCCACCGACCGGGAGAGCTCACATCCCGACGGGCGAGATCAGCCCCGACGGGCGAGATCAGCCCCGAATAGGCCCGACCCGGTCCCGAGTTCCAGGATGGCGTGGAGCACCCCTTCACTCGTGGTGTTCTCACCAAGACGGTTCGGCTTGCCGGTGCCGTGATAGTCGCTGGACCCTGTCGCCAACAGTCCCAGCCGCCGCGCCAGCGCAGCGGCTCGCTCCCGAGCCTGTGGTGAGTGGTCGCGGTGGTCGACCTCGATCCCGGCGAGTCCCGCCAGCGCCATCTGCTCGATGACGTCCTCGCCGACCGTGCGGCCGCGCGAGTCTGCAAAGGGGTGCGCGATGACCGGCACACCCCCGGCTGCACGGATGGCCTGGACCGCGGTCACCGGAGAAGGCGCATAGTGCCCGACGTAGTAGCGGGATCGGGAACTGAGGACATCGGCGAACGCCTCGTCACGACTGGCGAACCGCCCGGCAGCGACCATGGCGTCGGCCAGGTGCGGACGGCCCATCGTGGCACCGGCGGGGACCTGCGCCAGCACCTGCTCGTAGCTGTCCAGGTGGCCGTCCTCGATCAGCAGCTCGGCCATCGCCTGCAAGCGGGTCTCGCGCGACTCGCGCGAGCGGGTCGTCTCCGCCAGCAGGTCCTCGGCGGCAGGGTCGAACAGGTAGGCGAGCACGTGCAGGCTGATGCCGCGGAAGGAGCAGGACAACTCCATCCCGGGCACCACGGTGACGCCTGCCTGCGCGCCCGCGTGACCGGCGGCCTCCCACCCCACGGTCGTGTCGTGGTCCGTCAGCGCCAGCACGTCCAGGCCTGCGGCGGCGCCAGCCCTGACCACCTGCTCGGGCGGCTCCGTGCCGTCGCTGGCGGTGGAGTGGGTGTGCAGGTCGATACGCATAGATGCAACCTACGCGGCCCGAGCGCGGCATACTGGGTCGGGTGACTGCTCGAAAAGACCGAGGAACCCTGATCCGACGCGCCTCCACCTGGCGCACCGCAGCCGTGGGAGTCGGGCTGAGCGCCCTGATGCTGGCCGGCTGCAGCAGCGACGACGATCCCGAGATCGAGGACTCCCCCTCGGCGTCGGAAGAGAGCGACACGCCCACCGACGACGTGCAGGCGACGACCGACCCGGCCGACGACGCAGAGGCCACCACCGACCCGGCCGACGACGCAGAGACCACCACCAACCCGGCCGACGACGCAGAGGCCACCACCCAGAGCGGGCCCGCGACGTCGGCGGACCAGGCCTTCACCGTCACGCCACCTGCGGGGTGGCTGGACGTGACCGGACAGGTCGAGCAGGAGGTCGAGATCGCCCTGCGCGACGACGAGAAGACCGATGAGTTCTTCACCAACCTCGTGGTGGCCAGCGAGGACCCCATCGGCGACCTCGAGCAGTCGATCGAAGCAGCGGCTGAGCAGGTCGCCGGCGCCGACGGGGAGTATGAGCTGATCGACCCCATCGAGATCGACGGCGAAGAAGCCTTCGGGTTCGTCCTGACCCGCACCACCAGCGGGGTGGAGGTCGCGCAGACCCAGTGGTGGGTCGAGCACGGAGATCGCCTCTACGTCGCCACCTTCAGCAGTGCCAAGACCCAGCAGGAAGCCACCGAGCCGGTGATGGACGAGGTGCTGGACACCTGGTCCTGGGCCGACTGATCAGAGCGGCGCACCCCGGGACCGCGCGCGGGCCCGCTGCGCCGCCAGGTCCAGCCCGAACTTGCGGCGCGCGGCATACTGCCCGATCCAGACCCCGGAGGCCAGGCCGAGGCCGATCGACAGGGCAATGATGAAGTCGGTCGCGGCGTTCGGGAACAAGACGGTGTTGTCCATCAGCTGGAACAGAGCGCGATAGACGGCGAGCCCGGGGAGCATGGGCACGATCCCCGCAGTGATGATGGCCAGTTCTGGGACGCGCAGGACGCGGTGCGCGGCATACGCCAGGGCACCGACCACGGCGGCGGGCAGGACCACCGACTCGCCGGTGCCCAGCTGGAGCTCGAGCATGACCTGATAGATCACCGAGGCCCCGGCGGAGATGGCGGCTGCCAGCAGCGTCGCACGAAGACCGGTATAGGTGGACAGCGCGAAGCCGCCGGCAATGGCGGCCGCCGCGACGGTGACCACCAGTGGTGACCCCCTCAGGATGAGGTTGGGACTGATCTCCATCGGCACACCGAGACGCCAGGCCAGACCCAGGACCGTGGTCACGCCAACCGCGATGCCGAGGGTGAGGACGAGCACCTCCAGACCCCTGGCTCCCGCCGTGACGTAGTAGCCGTCGATGGCGTCCTGGGCCGCGCCCATCACGGTCAGTCCCGCCAGCAGCATGATGATGCCGGCGATGACCACGAGGGATGGCTGGTCGATGCCGGGGATGTCCCACCCCTGAGAGAGTAACCAGAAGATCAGCACGGCCAGGGCGGTCGGTATCGCGGCGCTGACGGCCTGGCTGAAGAAGGCCGCGACACCGAGCCGGGACAGCCAACGCTGCACCTGATCGATGAGCACCGCGGACAGGGCGGCAAGGGCCATGGTGAACCACTCGGCGCCGAAGAGCACGACGACACCCACGGCCAGCAACGCGCTGCCGCTCGTCGCCAGCCACCGGCGGTAGGGGTGCGGAGCGGACAGGATGTGCGCGAGCCGGTCGCGTGCCACCTCCGGATCGAGGGCCTCCTCGCCCGGCGCCCGGTGGGCAATCTCATCCACCAGCAGCTGCAGGTGCTGCAGCCGGGTGTAGTCCAGGCTCCGCACCCGGATCACCCGCAGCACAGCCAGGGGGTCGTCGTTCAGGCCGCGGTGGATGGACACCGTGATGGACGTAAAGGTGATGTCGACGTGAGCGGACCGGATGCCATAGGCCCCGGTCAGCCGCAGGACCGTCGCCACGACCTCTGAGGCCGAGGCCCCCGTCGACAGCATCGCCTCGCCCACCCGCAGCGCCAGATCGATGACGGCACGGGCGTGTCGTTGGCTCACCTCGTCGTCGCTGCCCGGCACGGCAATCGCCGTGGTGGGCGGGCTGACCCCTCGCACCGCCCACTGCGCGCGCCGCCTCCAGTCCCGGCCGACGCGCGGGGTGGCCCGGACCTGAGGCCCGGTGATCACCTGCGGACCGGTGACGTCACCACCCAGCGGCACCTCGGTGGCACCGAGCGGCACGTCAGGCAGGTTGGGGCGATCGGTCACCCACCCACCCTAGGGACTCCGCAGCGGACCGGCGCCCCGGACATGCGAGGATTGAGCGGTGAGTGAGAAGCAGCCCAAGCCCGAGCACCGCAGCCGCCCGACCAGCCCCGCGTTCCGGGCCTTCATCGCCCGGGGGTGGGCCGAGCACGACACCGAGCTGCCCACCCAGTCCGAGGCTGCACGGTATGCCGACGCGCGCCGGGACAGCGTCTCCGCCGCCTTCCCCGGGGAGCGCCTGGTGATTCCTGCTGGCGGCCTGAAGGTGCGCAGCAATGACACCGACTATGTCTTCCGTCCGCACAGCGCCTTCGCGCACCTGACCGGCCTGGGCTCGGACCGTGAGCCGGACGCCGTGCTGGTCCTGGACCCGTTGGAGGAGGGTGGGCACGAGGCTGTCCTCTACTTCCGTCCGTTGGCCGGGCGCGACAGCGAGGAGTTCTTCGCCGATGCTCGCGTCGGTGAGTTCTGGGTCGGTCGGCGCCCCACCCTGGCGAGCATGGCCGCCGAGCTCGGCATCTCGACCCGGGACCTGTCCGAGTTGCCCGACGCGGTCTCCAAGGACGCCGGGGCCATCGGCATCCGGGTCGTGCGCGAGGCGGACAGCGAGGTCGCGGAGGTCGTCGAGACCGCCCGCAGCCAGTCCGTCGAGCACAACGCCGAGACGTCCGCGCAGGCAGACGTCGATCTCTCCCGCTTCCTGTCCACGCTGCGGCTGGTCAAGGATGAGTGGGAGGTCGAGCAGATGCAGCAGGCCTGCGACGCGACCACGGAGGCGTTCGATGCGGTCGTCGCCGAGTTGCCAGAGGCAGTGCGCCGCGGGCGCGGCGAGCGCTGGGTCGAGGGCGTCTTCGGGCTGCACGCCCGACACTCGGGCAACGGGGTGGGCTACGACTCGATCTGCGCGGCGGGCGACCACGCCACCACGCTGCACTGGATCCGCAACACCGGCGAGGTCACGGACGGGGGACTCCTCCTGCTCGACGCCGGCGTCGAGATCGACTCACTCTTCACCGCCGACGTCACCCGCACGGTCCCCGTCAACGGCACCTTCACCGAGATCCAGCGCAAGATCTATGAGGCGGTCCTCGAGGCCCAGGAGGCCGGACTGGCCGCCGCGAAGCCGGGCAACAAGTTCAGCGACGTCCATGCCGCGGCGATCAGGGTCATCGCCACCAAGCTCCACGAGTGGGGCCTGCTGCCCGAGGGCGTCACGGTCGAGGACACCCTGGACGCCGAGCACGGCCAGCTGCACCGTCGCTGGATGGTGCACGGCACCAGCCACCACCTGGGCCTCGACGTGCACGACTGCGCGCTGGCCCTCCGCGAGGACTACATGGACGCGGAGCTGAAGCCGGGCATGGTGCTGACCGTGGAGCCGGGCCTGTACTTCAAGGCGGACGACCTGCTCGTGCCGGAGGAGTACCGCGGGATCGGGGTGCGCATCGAGGACGACATCGTCATCACCGACGACGGGTGCCGCAACCTGTCGGTCGCGCTCCCCCGCACCGCCGACGATGTCGAGGCATGGGTCCGTTCGGGCGGCAAGCGTTAGGGATCAGCGCCAGCCCAGCCCGGGTGCCACGTGGCGCAGCACGCTGTCCAGGATGTGCACGTTGTAGTCCACGCCGAGCTGGTTGGGCACGGTCAGCAGCAGCACGTCGGCCGCCGCGATCGCATCGTCCTGCGCAAGCTGCTCGATGATCGCGTCCGGCTCCCCGGCATACGTCTTGCCGAAGCGGGCCGGGCCACCCTCGAGGTGACCGACCTGGTCCCGGCTGCGCGTCTGCAGCCCAAAGAGCTGGTGGTCGGTGTCGGTGACGATCGGGAAGATGCTGCGACTCACCGAGACCTGCGGGGTCCAGTCGTGACCGGCCTGTGTCCAGGCGTCCCGGAAGACCTGGATCTGCTCGGCCTGCAGCTGGTGGAAGGGCACGCCGGTGTCCTCGGTCAGCAGCGTCGAGCTCATCAGGTTCATCCCCCTGCGCGCGGTCCACTCCGCCGTGGCGCGGGATCCGGTACCCCACCAGATGCGTCGACGCAGCCCCGGTGAGTGTGGCTCGATGCGCAGCAGCCCGGGTGGGTTGGGAAACATCGGTCGCGGGTTGGGCTCGGCGAAACCCTCCCCCACGAGCACCTCGAGGAAGCGGGCCGTATGCCGGCGGGCCAGGTCAGCGTCGCTCTCACCCTCGAGCGGCACGTGGCCGAAGTGCTCGTAGCCCGCGATGACCTGCTCGGGTGACCCACGGCTGATGCCGAGCTGGAGCCGACCACCTGAGATCAGGTCTGCCGCCCCGGCGTCCTCGGCCATGGCCAGGGCGTTGGCGTAGCGCATGTCGATCACGCCGGTGCCGATCTCGATACGACGGGTGCGGGCACCGATGGCGGACAGCAGCGGAAACGGTGAGCCCAGTTGCTGGGCAAAGTGGTGCACCCGGTAGTAGGCACCGTCGGCACCGATCTCCTCCGCGGCCACCGCGAGCTCGACGGACTGCAGCAGTGCGTCCGAGGCGGTCCGGACCTGGGAGTGGGGTGAGTCGGTCCAGTGACCGAAGGACAGGAAGCCGATGCGCTTCACGTGAGGCGTCCCGTCCTGACGAGGTGGTTAGCGACCCTGGGGGTCGACGGACTCCGTGTCGCCGGGCGCTGCCTGTGGCTCCTGGCCGTGCAGCTCGCCGACCGGCTGCCCACCGGGCGCTCCCTGGTCGGGAGGCGCGGGACGCG
Organism: Ornithinimicrobium ciconiae; assembly: GCF_007197575.1. Lineage (NCBI taxonomy): Bacteria > Bacillati > Actinomycetota > Actinomycetes > Micrococcales > Ornithinimicrobiaceae > Ornithinimicrobium > Ornithinimicrobium ciconiae. Next base: position 1,223,117 of record NZ_CP041616.1, on the reverse strand, counting down.
ACCCGTCCTGGGTCTCGGGGGCGGAGGCCGGCGGAGTGGTCGGCGGAGTGGTCGGCTGCGGGGCCGGGGACCGGGTCCAGGCGCTCGCTCCGGGGTTGGTGGGCAACTCGACGAGCAGGTCGCGCGCCTGCTGGGCGAACTTGTGCTCGGTGAGGACCTCATAGCGCGTGGCGATGACCTGGGAGACCGAGGTGAAGTCGCGCTGACCGCGGGTCAGCGCCTGTCCGATCAGCGCCCAGACGAGAGCAAAGACGCCTCCGAAGAGCATCGCCCACAGGACCGTCATGAAGGCATCGCCGCTCGGTGCGAAAAGCGCGAAGATCAGCCCCACGAAGAGCCCCATCCAGACGCCGGTCACGATGCCGGCGAGCGCCACGCGACCGGTCGTGAGGCGGCCGGTGACCCGCTCGACCTGTCGCAGGTCGGTCCCGACGATCATGCAGTTCTCGACCGGAAACTCACGATCGGACAGGAAGTCGACAGCCTTCTGGGCGTCCTCGTACTTGTCGAAGACGCCCAGGGACATCGGGTATTCGAGAGTCAGGCCGCTGAGTCGTCCGCGGCCGCTGCTGGGGATGCTGGTCACAGGACCATCCTGACACTGATCTCGGGCGCGGGACTCACCAACGGGCCGTGCCGCGCCGATCGGGGTGGTGGTTCACCGCTCAGCGCAGGCTGAAACGGCTCTTGCGCGGCTTCAGCGCCTTGCGTGCAACATCGGAGGGCAGCCGGTGACGGTAGGCGCGAAGAGTTGCGATGTCGTACGTGCTGCCGATGTGGTTACCCATCTGGGTGTTCATGCTCCTTGCAAATGATTGATTGAATCCTTCACTAAGTATGACGTACGCGGCGCCCAGAAGATTCCCAGACGCACGGTGAGGTCGGTCACAGGTGCTGCGGACACGTATCCTGCCCAGGTGAGCAGCAACTCCCGCGTCTTCGTGGCCCGGTTGGTCGGACTGAGCGTCTTTGACCCCCTGGGCGATGAGGTCGGCCGGGTGCGGGATGTGGTCCTGGTGCTGTCGACCCGGCTACGCGGTCGCGGGCCGCGAGCGATCGGTCTGGTGGTGGAGGTCCCCGGACGCCGGCGGGTCTTCGTGCCGATGACGCGGGTGACCACGATCGATGCCGGGCAGGTCATCACCACAGGCCTGGTCAACATGCGCCGGTTTGAGCAGCGTCCCGGAGAGACCAGCGTTGTCGCGGAGCTGTTCGACCGGCCGGTGCGGGTGCTGGTCGACCATGAGACCGGGCTGGAGCCGGCCGTGGTCGAGGACGTCGCCCTGGAGCAACTGCCGAGCCGGGACTGGGCGGTGACTCGCATCTTCGCCCGCAAGGGCGCTCCCAGCCGGTCCCGCTCCGGGCTGCAGCTGCGCCGCCCCAAGGGTGAGACGGTGCTGGTGCCGATCACCGACGTCGAGGGGTTGCACCTGTCGGCCGCGGAGCAGGGGGCGCATGCGCTGCTGGACAGCCTGGAGGACCGCAAGCCGGCCGACCTGGCCGACGCGATCCAGGACCTCACGCCCAAGCGCCGGGCCGAGGTCACCAGTGCGATGAACGACGAGATGCTGGCCGACGTGCTCGAGGAGCTGCCGGACGACGACCGGGTCGAGATCCTGACCAGTCTGACGACCGAGCGGGCCGCGGACGTGCTGGAGGTGATGGAGCCCGACGACGCTACCGACCTGCTCTCCGAGTTGCCCGCGGACACCGTCGAGGAACTGCTGCAGATGATGGAGCCCGACGAGGCCGCGCCGATCCGGCGGCTGCTGACCTACGACGAGAACACCGCGGGCGGCATGATGACTCCGGAGCCGGTCATCCTCGGGCCGGAGGCGAGCATCGCCGAGGCTCTGGCGACGGTGCGGCGTCAGGAGCTCTCCCCCGCCGTCGCGTCCCTGGTCTATGTCTGTCGCCCCCCGCTGGAGACCCCGACCGGTCGGCTCATCGGCATCGTGCACATCCAGAAGTTGCTGCGCGAGCCACCGCACCAGTCGCTGGGCAGCATCCTGGACCGCGACTTCGAGCCGGTGACGGCTGACGCCTCGCTGGAGACAGTGACCAGGTTGATGGCCAACTACAACATGGTCGCCCTGCCGGTGACCGACGAGGAGGGTCGCCTGCTCGGGGCGGTCACCGTCGACGACGTGCTCGATCACATCCTGCCCGAGGACTGGCGCGAGGAGCGGCATGACGAGCCCGACGACCTGACCGGGACGGACCCCGCGAGCCCGGCGGGCCTGACCCCCAAGGGCGAGGGAGCCACCCGTGTCTGAACCAACGCCGTCCACCCCGTCGCGGCGGGACCGACTCGCCGATCGGGCCGTGGACCGTGAGGTCGAGGGGCGCACGGACCGCCTCGACCAGCCGCTGGCGATCCGCCGGCGTCTGGTCACCCGGCGCGCCATGGACCCCGACACCTTCGGCCGGTTCGCCGAGGCGTTCGCCCGATTCATGGGCACCGCCCGGTTCCTGGGCTACATGACCGTCTTCGTCATCGTCTGGATCGCCTGGAACTTCATGGCTCCGGACCATCTGCGGTTCGACCCCTATGCCTTCATCTTCCTCACCCTGATGCTGAGCCTGCAGGCCTCGTATGCCGCGCCGCTGATCCTTCTGGCCCAGAACCGCCAGACGGACCGGGACAAGGTGGTCATCGAGCAGGACCGCACCCGCGACGAGCGCAACCTGGCCGACACCGAGTTCCTCACCCGCGAGGTGGTGGCCCTGCGCATCGCGATGCGCGACGCGGCCACCCGGGACTTCGTGCGCAGCGAGCTGCGCAACCTGCTGGAGGAGATGGAGGAGCGCGGTCTGCGACTGCAGTCCGAGGTCCACGACGTGCCGACGGACGACCGGGCCGGGTCCAGCAGGCGCAAGGGCGTTCGAGGGCCGCGGGCCAAGGACGTCGACCGCCCCAGCGACGGCACCGCCACTCGCACCGACGGCGGCACCGACGGCCGGCCCGGTGACCGCGCCGACCGCGAGACGGGTGCTGGCGGCCCGGCACAGCCACCGCACTGACCCGCAGCGGGACCTGGACACGGAAGTTTCGGGCGGCGCGCATACGATGGGAGACATGTCTGCTCCCACCCTTGATGCCGTCACTGCTGCGCTGGCGACGGTTGACGACCCTGAGATCCGCAAGCCGATCACCGAGCTCGGGATGGTCGACACTGTCGACATTGATGAGGGCGGACGCGTCAACACCACGATTCTGCTGACCGTGCCCGGCTGTCCGATGAAAGAGACGATCACCAAGAACGTCACGGCCGCCGTCGCCGCCGTCGAGGGTGTCACCGACGTGCGTGTGCAACTCGGCGTGATGAGCGATGAGCAGCGCGGCGCGCTGCGCTCCCAGCTGCGCGGCGGTGCCCCCGAGAAGGAGATCCCGTTCGCCCGCCCGGACACCCTGACCCGGGTGTACGCCGTGGCCTCCGGCAAGGGTGGTGTCGGCAAGTCCACGGTCACCGTCAACCTGGCCGCGGCGATGGCCGCGGAGGGGCTGCGGGTGGGGGTGGTCGACGCCGACATCTATGGCTTCTCGGTGCCGCGCATGCTCGGCGTCGAGCACCAGCCCACCCAGGTCGACGACATGATCCTGCCTCCCCTGGCGCACGACGTGAAGGTCATCTCGATCGGCATGTTCGTGCCGGGCAACCAGCCGGTGGTCTGGCGCGGGCCGATGCTGCACCGGGCGATGCAGCAGTTCCTGGGCGATGTGTTCTGGGGTGACATCGACGTGCTCCTGCTCGACCTGCCCCCGGGCACCGGAGACGTGGCGATCAGCATCGCCCAGCTGCTCCCCAACTCCGAGATCCTGGTGGTCACCACCCCGCAGCAGGCTGCGGCTGAGGTGGCCGAGCGGGCCGGCTCCATTGCCCTGCAGACCCACCAGCGTCTGGTCGGGGTGATCGAGAACATGTCCTGGCTGGAGCTGCCGGACGGCACGCGTCAGGAGATCTTCGGCTCCGGCGGTGGGCAGGCGGTGGCCGAGAGCCTGTCCCGCTTGATCGGCGCCGAGGTGCCGCTGCTGGGTCAGATCCCGCTCGACACCACCCTGCGCGAGGGCGGCGATGCCGGACTGCCGAGTGTGCTGGGCACACCGGACTCCCCCGCGGCCACGGCGTTGCGCGGCATCGCCCGTCAGCTGGCCCAGCGTGGCCGCGGCCTCGCCGGCCGCAAGCTCGGCATTACCCCGACCAGCCACTGACCTCCGGGTCGCGAGCCAGGGGCCCGGTCGCGGCGCCACCCGATCCAGGTCGCGGGGCCACCCGCTCCACGTCACGGCGCCACCCGCTCCAGGTCGCGCTGCACAGCCTCCGGTCCTGGCCCAGGCTCAGGTCGCGTCGACGTCCCAGGGCGTGGGCAGCGACGGGTCGTGGTCCTGGACCTGGCGCCCCGGCACACCGCCGCCGGCGATGGCTGCCTCGTTGGCGGCCCGTCCTGCGGTCGTCTCGGTGGGCGCGGACCCCTCGTGGTCATCAGCCCTGGGATCGGTCCCGGACAGCGCCTCCCGCATGATCCGGCGCGGGTCGTACTGCCGGGGGTCGAGGGCGCGCCAGTCGACGTCGTCGAAACCGGGGCCCATCTCCTCCCGGATCTGGGTCTTGGCCCCCTCTGCCATGTCCCGCGCCGAGCGGACGAACTGGGCCAGCTTGGCGGCATACTGCGGCAGTTTGTCCGGCCCCAGGATGACGAGAGCGAGCACGATGAGGAGCAGAAACTCCCCGCCTCCGATGTTGGGCATCCGCTCCCCTACTCCGAGCCCTGCAGCGTCAACTGCACGGTGCGCTCGTCACCGTCGACGCCCTGGACAAGCAGATCGACCTCATCCCCGACCGCATAGCTGCGCAGCACCACGATGAGGTGCGCGCCATGCTCGATCGGCTGGCCCTCGACCTCCAGGATCAGTTCACCGGCCGTGATCCCGGCCTGGTCAGCAGGCCCACCGTCGACGACGGGGTCGCTGTCCGCTGCGCCCTCGGCGAGCACACGGGCTCCCACGCCGCCGTAGGTCATGTCGAGCATGACGCCGATGATCGGGTGGTTGCTGGTGCCGGTCTCGATCAGTTGGTTCGCGGTGTGCTCAGCCTGACGGGACGGGATCGCAAAACCCAGGCCGATGCTGCCGGCCTGTCCGCCCATCTCCCCAGGGATCTGCGCGATCGCGGAGTTCACCCCCACCACCTGGCCGTTGAGGTCGAGCAGCGGCCCCCCGGAGTTGCCAGGGTTGATCGCCGCGTCGGTCTGGATGGCGTTGATGTAGGACGTAGAACCTGTGCTTCCGCCGGCGATCACCGGCCGGTTGAGGGCCGAGACGATGCCGGTGGTGACGGTGTTGTCCAGACCCAGCGGTGCGCCGACGGCCACCACCGAGGCACCGACCTGCACCTGGTCCGAGTCGCCGAAATGCAACACCTGGAGCCCCTTGAGGTCCACCTTGATCACGGCGATGTCGTATTCGACGTCAGCGCCCACGACCTCGGCCGAGGTCTCCGTGCCGTCGGTGAAGCGCACACTGATCGGACCGTCCTCGCCGGCGCTCTCGATGACGTGGCTATTGGTGACGATGTAACCGTCCTCGCGCACCACGAACCCGGAGCCGACGCCGTCCCCACGCTCGGACCCGACGGAGATGAAGACCACGCTGGGCAGGGCGTGGGCAGCGATAGCGGTCACGGGCGTGGCTGGCGTCGTGCCGACCGGCACGGCCTCCAGGACCCGTGGAGCAGGCTCCTGCTCGCTGCGGGACAGCTGCCCACCCACATAGCCGGCCGCCCCGCCTCCGGCCAGCCCCAGCAACAGCGCCGCGGTGAGCAGACCCAGTCCCCCTGCCCGCCGACGGCGAGGTAGGACCGCGGTCGCGCCCCCACCCCAGCCGGGTGTCGCCGGGGGCGTCGCCACCTGGGGTGCTGACATGGCGGGCAGTGCATAGACCACGTCCGTGCTGCCGGGGTGCCGGGTTGGGCTCACCTGGGCGAAACTCGACGTCTCATCGACGCGCAGGGCGGCGGTGTCATCGAGATCGCTGGCCGCGGGGTGCAACGCCCAGGACGCCCCGGAGGGGGGCGTCTCATGAGGTGTCCGGTCGGGCGGGTGGTCCCCGTCCCGATCGTGCGCGTCAGCCATGAGCCCGATTCTGCCTGATCAGGTGGGCCACACCCAACGCCCGGGGTCCGGACGTCAGCCCAGGACCGGGATCGGCTGGCTGTGCGAGACAGGAACGGCCCGCCGGGGCTGCGGTGCCCGGTGGGCGAGGGCCTCGCGCAACTGGGTCCGACCACGGTGGATCCGCGAGCGCACGGTGCCCAGTTTGATGCCCAGGGTCTGGGCAACCTCCTCGTAGGAGTAGCCCTCGATGTCGCTCAGCACGACGGCGGCGCGGAACTGCGGGGACAGTGCGTCCAGCGCCCGCTGGACGTCGTCGTCGAGGTGCGTGGCGTCATACTGCTCCTCCGGCCCACGCAACCGGCTGGGCAGGCGAGCGGCGGCCTCGTCGCTGAGCGCGTCAAAGCGGATGCGCTGCTTGCGGCGGACCCGGTCCAGGAAGAGGTTGGTGGTGATGCGGTGCAGCCAGCCCTCAAAGGTGCCGGGGCGGTAGGTGTGCAGGGAGCGGAAGACCCGGATGAAGACGTCGTGGGTCAGGTCTTCGGCGTCGTAGGGGTTGCCAGTGAGGCGGTAGGCCAACCGATAGACACGGGCGGAGTGGTCGCGGACGATCTCGTCCCACGAGGGGACCTGCCAGTCCTGCTCCGGTGTCTCCATCGTGTCCTCCGTCTGCGTGCGAGCGTCCGCGCCCCTGCCGCGCTGTCACCGTTGCTCAAGCCTGGCAGAGCCTGCTGGGAGATTCCTGAGCGTCGCACCGCATTACAGTGGGCAGCATGAGCACGCAGAAACTGGCCACCTGGTCCTACGCCGAGGGCTTCATCGCACCGACCGATCTGATGGACCGGACGGCGGCCGAGGGCGAGACCCTGGGTGCCCAGCCCGTGCACCCGGCGGTGGGCAGCGCCCTGCGCCTGCTGGCCGCGGCCCTCGCGGCGCGCACCGTGGTGGAGATCGGCACCGGGGCCGGCACGTCCGGGCTGTGGCTGCTGCAGGGGATGGCCCCCGACGGCATCCTGACCTCGATCGACATCGAGGCCGAGCACCAACGGCTGGCCAAGAAGGCGTTCGCCGAGGCCGGCATCCCTCCGCAGCGCACCAGGGTCATCGCCGGTGACGCGACCCAGGTGCTGCCGCGGCTGAACGACGCGACCTACGACCTGGTCTTCATCGATGCCGACAAGACGAGCTATCCGCTCTATGCCGAGCAGGGCATCCGGCTGCTGCGCAGCGGTGGGGTGCTGGCGCTGGACAACATGCTGTGGCACGACCGGGTGGCCGACCCGGCGGTGCGGGACGAGGCCACGACCACCCTGCGGGACCTTGGCAAGACACTGCGGGAGGACGATCGGCTGCTGCCGACCCTCCTCCCGGTGGGTGACGGGCTGTTCGCCGCCGTCAAGCGCTGAGCGGCCTCAGCCGATGCAGCCCTTGATGGCCTCGCCCAGGGCGGTGGCCTCATCGGCGTTCATCTCCACGACGAGCCGACCGCCACCCTCCAGCGGCATACGAAGGACGATCCCGCGACCCTCCTTGGTGACCTCGAGCGGGCCGTCGCCAGTGCGGGGCTTCATGGCTGCCATGTGTGTTTCTCCTCCTGACGCGGCCAAGGGCCGCGAGTTCCTGCCGCGAGGCCGCGACGGTCAGTGCGTGGACCCCCATTATCCCCCGGGAACGGCATCCCGGCGAAATCTGGGTCCGGCGTGCGGGTGCGGCACACTGGGATAGTGCGCGCCCGGGCTGCCGTCTTCGACGTCTATGGAGACCACCTCGCCGACCAGGCCTACTGGGCTCCGATCTCGGCCGTGGTCACTCTCCTGCAGGCCTGCGGGATCGCAGCGCCCGCGACCCGCACGGCGGTGTCCCGGATGACGGCGCAGGGCTGGCTGGAGCCCATGACCAGGCACGGGGTGCGGGGCTATGCCGCCACTGCGGTCGGGCGCGACCGCCTCGCGGAGGCGTGGGTGCGGATTTATCGTCCGGCAGCTCCCGACTGGGACGGACGGTGGCACGTGGTGGTCACCGCGCGGCCGGTGGACCGCACCCAACGGGAACGGGTGACCGCGACCCTGGGTTACCTGGGCTACGGCCGGTTGGCCCCGCAGACCTGGATCGCGGCCCGGTCCTCACCGGAGCTGTCAACCGCCCTGTCGGGGCTGCAGATCGGATACTCCACCTTCTCCACCACCGACCTCAAGGACTCCCGCGAGCTGCTGGCCCGCACGTGGGACCTGTCCGAGCTGGCCAGCAGCTATCAGGCGTTCGCCGATGACACGGCTGCCCTCGGTGCCCGGCTGGGCACCGGCCTGTCCCCGGCGGAGGCGTATGCGCTGCGCGCCGGGCTGGTGCACCGGTGGCGCAAGTTCCTCTTTGTCGATCCTGCCCTGCCCGAGGAGGTGCTCCCCTCGCCCTGGCCGGGCCAGCTGGCACGCGACCTCTTCCTGGAGGCGGCTGGTGACCTGCTGGGGCCGGCGCGTATCTTCGTGGCTGAGACCCTGGCTGCCGCCGGGGTGCCAGAGCTCACCACGGAGGACCCACGCGGATGACCGACGACCCCAGCCACACCCCCGTCCTGCTTGAGCGCGATGGTGGGGTGGCCGTGGTGCGGCTCAACCGACCCGACGCGATGAACGCCCTGGACCTGGCGACCAAGACCGCGCTGTTGGAGACCCTGCGGGAGGTGGCCCAGGACGAGTCGGTGCGCTGCGTCGTCCTCACCGGCACCGGCCGGGCGTTCTGCGTGGGCCAGGACCTCAAGGAGCACGTCCGGTTGCTCGAGGCGGACCCCGAGTTCCTCGCCAGCACGGTGGCGGACCACTACAACCCGGTCGTTGAGTTGCTGTCCACCATGGACAAGCCGGTCGTCGCAGCCGTCAACGGGGTGGCTGCCGGGGCGGGCGCCTCCTTCGCTTTCGCCGCGGACCTGCGCATCCTCGCGGCGTCGGCGGGGTTCAACACCGCCTTCACCGGGATCGCCCTCTCCTGTGACTCGGGGGCCTCCTTCGCGCTGCCCCGCCTGATCGGCACGGCCAAGGCCAAGGAACTGCTGCTGCAGCCGCGCACGGTCCCCGCGGAGGAGGCCCTGTCTCTGGGCCTGGCCACCGAGGTCGTGCCCGACGGGGAGTTCGAGGCCCACGTGGCCCAGGTTGCGCAGCGGCTGGCCGCGGGCCCGACGAAGGCCTACGGTGCCGTGCGCCGGGCCATCGCCTACTCCGCGACCCACTCGCTCAGCGAGTCCCTCGCGCACGAGGGCGAGCTCATGGGCAGCACCGGCGCCACGGCAGACCACCGCATCGCGGTCGCCGCCTTCCTGGCCAAGGAGAAGCCCGTCTTCGAGGGTCGCTGACCCCATTTTGATAGTGGTTTCGTAGGTCGCTCACCCATTTTAATAATGGTTTCGTAGGTCACTGACGCGTTTTGATAGTGGTTTCGTAGGTCGCTCACGCAACTTCATAGTGGTTTCGTTGGTGTGCCCGATAAGCGAAACCACTACGAAAAGACGCGTTGGCCCAGCGAAACCATTACGAAAATGGTCAGGGCGGGTTGTCACTGGGCGGCTCGAAGCGGAAGAGTTCCCAGGACCACCAGAGTTGCCAGCCGACGAAGAGTGCGGCAATGACCACCGTGCGCACGACCAGCAGCCAGGTCGGCCCCGACCGTCGGTCTGAGAGTGGCCAGCCACCGCCGATCATCACCACGAAGACGGGGAACAGCAGGATGAGATAGCGGTAGATGCTGGTCCACGGATCCAGGGCCGCCGCGAGATAGAACGGGTAGGCCAGGCTCCAGGTCTGGAGCACCGGACCCAGCCCGCGGGCCCACGGACCCAGCATCATGACGGCCAGCAGGACGAAGAAGCCGACCAGAAACCAGATGCCGCGCGGGTCACCGAACTGCCACTTCACCATCTCCAGGGTGGGTGCGAACGGGGTGACCGCCTCCCCGTTGCGCCAGGCCGACATGGTTTCGGTGTAGCCCGTCGGCACACCGGTCCCCCGCCAGACCAGCGCCGGCCAGATAAGACCCGACAGACCGCACCCGACCAGGGCCGCCAGCATGCCGGCATACTCCCCACGGCCCACCGGCTCCTCGCGCCGTTGGCGCCAGCGCAGCACCACAGCCACCAGCGCGACCAACCCGAGTGGCAGCGCGATCGGACGGGCCAGGCCGGTCAACAGGGCCACGGCTCCGGCCACCCACCACTGCCGGCGGATGAGGAGCCACAGCACACTGCACAGCAGCAGGGTGGCCAGGGACTCTGTGTAGGCGACCTGGAGGGTCGGCGAGGCCGGGAAGGCAGCGAACAGGCAGACTCCGCCGAGCGCAGCGGCGGCGCCGACCCGCTCACGCAGCATGAGGCCCATCACGACAGCGGCGGCATAACCGATCATCGTCGCCACCACCGGACCGGCGATGGCGAACGGCAGTCCGGTGACCGCCATCAGGGCTCGGGCCAGCATGGGGAAGATCGGATAGAAGGCCCACTCGTTCTGGCGCACCTGCCCGTCCGAGCCGACCGGTAGCTCCGGTGGGTAGCCGTCCGTGGCGATCCGCTCGTACCACGCACCGTCCCACAGCGTCGCCAGGTCGAAGTAGCGCGGCACCTCGCCACTGAAGATCATCGGGTCCTGATGGGCGTCAGTGACCCACAGCAGGATCCCGGTGGTGATCAGGCGGAAGAGCGTGTAGAGACCCAGCAGGACCAGCAGGAATCGCCCCGTCGTGCGGGTCACCGCTCCCCTGCCTGTTCGGAGTGGACCGCCGACTCGGGTCGCTCGGGCTCGTCGAGCGCTGCAGGGGGCACATCCGGCTCAGACCGGATGACCCGCTCAAAGCCTCCGCCCCCGACCGACTCCTCCGCCTCAAGAGGTTGCTCAGCTCGCAGCCGGGCGATCTCCGCGTCCCGATCGCGCAGTTCCTCGGCGAGCCGGTCGAGCACCTCGTCCACCTGGGACATCCGGTAGCCCCGGATCGCCTGATCGAAACGCACCTCGATCACCTGGTCGGGCTGCAGCCCACCGCGCGGCAGCGGCTCAAAGAACTGGGAGGTGACCGGGTCAGGCACCCCGGGAGCACCCGTGCGCAGCACCACTGCCGCGGCCAGCAGACCGAGAGCCAGGACGCCCACGATCACCAGGATCAGGATCACTGGCGCGCCTCACGGATGATCCGGACCGCCTCGTCCGGGTCGTCGGTGATCTCTAGCAGCCCAAGGTCCGCCTCGGAGATGGTTCCTGCCGTGACGAGGGTGCTACGCAGCCAGTCCAGCAGCGGTGCCCAGAACTCGGCGCCCATCAGCACGATCGGAAAGTTGGTGACCTTGCCGGTCTGGACCAGGGTGACGGCCTCGAAGAGCTCATCGAGGGTGCCGTAGCCACCGGGCAGCACGATGAAACCCTGGGCGTACTTGACGAACATCGTCTTGCGGGCGAAGAAGTAGCGGAAGTTGATGCCGAGGTTGACGTGCGGGTTCAGCCCGGTCTCGAAGGGCAGTTCGATGCCCAGCCCCACGGAGGTGCCTCCAGAGCGCACCGCGCCCAAGTTGGCACCCTCCATGGTGCCGGGGCCGCCACCGGTGATCACGGCATACCCCGCCTCCACCAGTGCCTCGCCCACGGCGACGGACAGCTCGTAGACGGGATGGTCGGGACCCGTCCGCGCCGACCCGAAGACGCTGACCGCAGGTCCGAGGTCGGAGAGCGCACCAAAGCCCTCGACGAACTCCGACTGGATCCGCATGACCCGCCACGGGTCGGTGTGCACCCAGTCGGAGGGACCACTGTTGTCCAGTAGTCGCTGGTCGGTGGTGCTGGTGGGCACCTTGCGTCCCCTGAGGGTCACCGGACCCTTGCGGTACTCCTTGGGCTGGCTCACGAGACGAACCTAAACCGTCGCGCTGCCCGGAGCCCAACCGGCACCATCCACCCCCGCCTCCCCCGTCCGGGCGAGCTCAGCCCAGCCATCGTCGCAACGCTTCCTCGCAGGCCACGATCTGAGCCACCTGGCACCGTTCGTCATCAGCGTGGGCGAACTGTGCCTCACCCGGCCCGAAGTTGACGGCCGGGATGCCCAGCGCCGAAAAGCGTGCCACATCCGTCCACCCCTGCTTTGCCCGCACCGGCAGACCCAGTGACTCGGTGAAGGCTGCGGCGGCCGGTCGGTCGAGCCCGGGACGCGCCCCCGCCGAGACGTCGATGATCTCGACCTCCAGCCCCGAGAACACCTCGTCGGTCAGGTAGGAGACCGCCTTCTCAGGGCTCCCTGAAGGGGCGAAACGCAGGTTGACCGTCACCACGGCATGGTCCGGGATGACGTTGTGGGCGATGCCGCCCTCGATGCCGACCGCGTTGAGCGACTGACGGTAGGTGAGCCCGTCCACCTCGGCATCCAGCAGCTGGCCCTCCTCGATGCGCTGCAGCACCTGCGCCACGTCGTGGATGGCGTTGTGGCCCATCCACGGCCGGGCGGAGTGCGCGGCGGTCCCTCGGGTGTGGACCTGGGCCGTGACGTTGCCATTGCAGCCGCCCTCGACCGCATCGTCAGTCGGCTCGAGGAGCACGGCGAAGTCGCCGTGCAGGAGGTCTGGACGGTGACGCACCAGCCGGGCCAGACCGTTGTGCTCGTCGCTGATCTCCTCGGCGTCATAGAACACGAACGTCAGGTCGCGGGAGGGCTCGGTGAGCGAGGCGGCGAGCGCGAGCTGGACCGCGACGCCACCCTTCATGTCCGTGGTGCCACGACCGATGAGGTAGTCACCCTCGCGCCGCACCGGCAGGTTCGGCGGGTCGGTCAGGGGCACGGTGTCGATGTGCCCGGCCAGGATCACGCGCTCGGCACGACCGAGCTCGGTCCGGGCGATGACACCGTTGCCGTCGCGGGTGACGCGCAGGTGAGGAAGCCGCCGCAGGGTCACCTCGATGACATCGGCCAGCTGCCCCTCCTGCAGGCTGACCGACGGGATGTTGCACAGGGCTGTCGTCAGGTCCACCACGTCCTGGTCGAGGTCCAGCACGGTCTGTGTCGTCATGGCCACTGACCCTAGTGCGGGTTCGCGACCTGAAACAGTGCGGGGGTCACGTGTCGGTGGACGCGGCAGAATGCCGTTGCCCAGCGTCGGCAAAGTTAGACTTTGCCCCATGACCCCGGCCGGCCAGCGTGATCCGGCCGCCGAGGCACGACCGCGGCGGCGCGGCTGGCTGACCCTCGCAGCCGTAGCGGTGGTCCTAGCCCTGGTGGCCGCGGTGGGCACCCGGTGGGTCCTGGAGGAGTTCCGGACCCCGACGTGTGAGTTCACCGCGGGCGCCAGTGCCGAGCGGCGCACGCCGGAGCAGGCCGCCAACGCTGCCACGATCAGCATGGTCTCCATCGACCGCGGGCTTCCCCCCAAGGCCGCCACGATCGCGCTCGCGACGGCTATCCAGGAGTCCAAGCTCCGCAACCTCACCTATGGCGACGCCGACTCCCTGGGACTGTTCCAGCAGCGTCCGAGCCAGGGGTGGGGGTCGGAGGAGGAGATCCTCGACCCGGTGTATGCCGCCAACACCTTTTTCGAGGCCCTGGAGCGCATCCCTGACTGGCCAGACTGGGTCGTCACGGAGATCGCGCAGGAGGTCCAGCGCAGCGCCTTCCCCGACGCGTATGCCGACCATGAGGCCGAGGCGCGGGTGATGGCCTCGGGCCTGGTGGGGCAGTCGCACGCCGCCGTGGCGTGCCGCCTGGATGCCGTCGACTCCCCCGGATCCGCGCAGGACGTGCTGGACAAGGCGGAGCGCACGTTCTCCGGGGAGGGCACGGTCGCCGGAGACACCGTCACCCTCTCGGCCCCGGCGAGCGACGAGGCCTGGGCCATCGCCAGCTGGGCCGTCACCCACGCGGACGCCGAGGCGATTGTGCGGGTCGAGGTTGCGGACCGTCTGTGGAACCGCCACGAGGACCCGCTCACGTGGCACACCACCGCTGCCGCTGGCGACGGCACGACAGTCACCATCACCGTCGCCAGCGACTGACTTCCCCGTCGTCAGCGATTCACTGCCCCGTCGCCAGCGACTGACTTCCCCCTCGCCAGCGATTCACTGCCCCGTCGCCAGCGACTGACTCCCGTCGCCAGCGACTCACTGCCCCGTCAGGTCAACGACGCGAGCCCCCGCTCCGGTGACCGGAACGGGGGCTCGCGACAGGTTTGCTCAGGTCAGCGCGCGTCTGCGGCGACGTAGTCGCGGGCCGGGCTGCCGACATACAGCTGGCGGGGGCGACCGATCTTGGTGGCCGGGTCGTTGATCATCTCGCGCCACTGGGCGATCCAGCCGGGGAGACGGCCGATCGCGAACAGCACGGTGAACATGTTGGACGGGAAGCCCATCGACTCATAGATCAGACCGGTGTAGAAGTCGACGTTGGGGTAGAGCTTGCGCTCCACGAAGTAGTCGTCCTCGAGCGCGGTCTGCTCCAGCTCCATCGCCAGGTCCAGCAGCGGGTTGCCCCCGCCGACCTTGGAGAAGATCTCGTGGGCGGTCTGCTTGACGAGGGCGGCGCGCGGGTCGTAGTTCTTGTAGACCCGGTGGCCGAAGCCCATCAGCTTGACACCCTCCTCCTTGTTCTTGACCTTGGAGACGAAGTCCTTGACGTCTCCGCCGCTCTCCTTGATCTGGTCGAGCATGGTCAGCACAGCCGAGTTGGCACCACCGTGCAGCGGGCCGGACAGGGCGTGGATGCCGGCAGAGATCGAGGAGAACAGGTTGGCCTCGGAGGAGCCCACCAGACGCACCGTGGAGGTGGAGCAGTTCTGCTCGTGGTCGGCGTGCAGGATGAACAACAGGTCCAGCGCCTTGGCGACGACCGGGTCGAGCTGGTAGTCCTCGGTGGGCTGGCCGAAGGTCATCCAGAGGAAGTTCTCGACCAGGTTGTAGTCGTTGTTGGGGTAGAGGAACGGCTGGCCCTGGCTCTTGCGGAAGGCGTAGGCCGCGATCGTCGGCAACTTGGCCATCAGTCGGATCGTGGAGATCTCTACGGCCTCGGGGTCGAACGGGTCTAGGCTGTCCTGATAGAACGTGCCGAGCGCCGAGACGGCCGAGGAGAGCACCGGCATCGGGTGCGCGTCGCGGGGGAAGCCGTTGAAGAAGCCCTTCATGTCCTCCAGCAGGAGGGTATGCCGACGGATCCGCTGGTCGAACTCCTCCAGCTGCGTCGCGGTCGGCAGCTCGCCGTAGATCAGCAGGTAGCTGGTCTCCAGGAAGCTGGACTTCGCGGCAAGCTGCTCAATCGGGTAGCCGCGGTAGCGCAGGATGCCCTCGCCGCCGTCGATGTAGGTGATCTCAGACTTGCAGGACGCGGTGTTGACGAAACCCACGTCGAGGGTGACGTCACCGGTCGTCTTCAGCAGCGAGGAGATGTCGAGGCCGTTGTTGCCCTCGACCGCCGGGACAACGGGCAGCTGGAGATCGGAACCCTTGTGGGTGAGATTGGCGGTGTCTGTCATGTGTCCTCCTGCTCGAGTCGGCGTGCCCTGCTCGGACACAGCACGTCAGTCGTTGGCCGAGCAGAGGCCGTCCAGCACCTGCCCGCACCGGGGGTCAGCTCTCGTCGTGGGCCTGTGGGGGAAGTGCAGCCACCAGGGGGTGGTCCTTGGGGATCATGCCGAGCTTGGCCGCACCACCGGGGCTGCCAAGATCGTCGAAGAACTCGACGTTCGCCTTGTAGTACTCGGCCCACTCCTCCGGGGTGTCGTCCTCGTAGTAGATGGCCTCCACCGGGCAGACGGGCTCGCAGGCACCGCAGTCCACGCACTCATCCGGGTGGATGTAGAGCATGCGCTCGCCCTCGTAGATGCAGTCGACGGGGCACTCTTCGATGCACGCCAGGTCCTTGAGGTCAACACACGGTTGCGCGATCACGTAGGTCATCGGACTGCTCCTGCTCCCTGCTGGTGGTGGTGTGACGGTCAGCCACGCGCCGGGGCGCGAGACAGACCGCTTCCTAGTATGCCGTTCGGCCGAGCCGGTCAAGAACCCGCCCTGGATTATGTGGTGGGCATCACGTCGCTCAGCCAGCGCTCGGATTGGTGCAGGTGACCTCGGGGGACGCGGAGTAGCGGGTCGACCAGGACTGCCGGTCCACCTCACTGCCCGAGGCGCTGAGCACCCGGGTGACCGTGATGTCAAAACCCTCCTGGGGGCTCTGGTGCAGACAGTTTGGGCTGTCATCGGTGTGCCTCTCGGGGATCACCACGTTGGCGCGGCCGCCGGTGATCGTCTCCACGGCATACTGGCGGTCGCCCCAGAAGGTCATCACGATGTCGGAACCGTCGATATAGGTCTGGATCAGCACCGGGGTGTCGGTGTCGTTGGTCCACCTGTTGTCCAGCACGCCGACGGCGATGGTCGCTTCCTTGCCCACCGGGTAGCGCGAGATGTAGTAGGAGTGCGGGTGCCACTCATCCAGCTGCAGGCCGGCGTCCCACGCCGCGTTCAGGACCGTGGTGGAGACCTGCGAAAGGCCCCCGCCCATCCCCATCACCAGGCGGCCGTCGCTGATCACACCAGCCTCGACATAACCCCGCTCCTTGGAGATCGGCGCCAGCGTCTCCGCCAGGCTGAAGGTCTCTCCCGGGTAGACGACGGTGCCGTTGACATGGCCCAGTCCGACCCGGATGTTCTCGGTCCTGGCCTCGTTGGAGGGGCCGCCGGGGAACTCGCTGCGGAAGGTCGTCATCTCGGAGATGTCCCACTGCTGCGCGTCCTCGTCGGTGATCGTGGGGCGGACATCCTTGGTGCTGGCCTTGACCAGGCGTTCCTCACCCGTCTTGGACAGCGCCGCCTCGATGCCCTTGACCAACTCGTCCTGGTCGACGACCTGCCCAGCACGCGCCTTGGTGATGACCGCCCGGCCGTTGTCCAGCACCAGGCCGGCGTCGCGCGGAGACACCGTGGCCTCGTCGAGCTGCCCACTGACCACCTCGAGCAGCCCGTCCGTGTCGAGTTCGAGGGACAGGACGTGGTCCGGGGACTCGGCGACAGTGAGCAACCGGGCCAGCTGGTTGGTGCTGATGCTTGACGTGTCGCCGTCGACGTCAACCGTGATCGGCTCGGCGAGGGCCGGCCCGGCGACCTCCTCGGCGAAACGGTCGACCTCGGCCTGGGTGAGCGTGGGCTCGGTCGGGGTGACCACGCCGGTGACCGTGGCGTCCTGGGGCCAGCCGAGCTCGATCAGGTCGCTGGTCGCGGCGACGTCCAGCTCGCGGCCCGGCAGCGAGTCGGTGGTGCGCACCTCCCCCAGGCTGAGCCAGACGCTGCCGTTGGTCGGCTCGATGCTGACATCCCCGCTCACCCCGTCGACGGCCGCCTCCAGTGCCGCGCGGTCGACCGTGACCCGCAGGGGCAGGTCCTTGCCGTCGTCGGTGATCCGCTCCCACATGATCCGTGGGTCATAGCTGACCTGGGTGATGCCGTCCAGCGTGCTGTCCAGGTCGAACTCGAGTCCTGCCGCGGCGGGGTCGATGGTGAACCGGTCGCCCTCGACCTCGATGACGACCTCCTCGGTGGCGAGGTCCTGCAGCCGGCTCTCCAGTGTGTCGTGGGCCGCCTCCGGGCTCTGTCCACCGATGTCGACGCCTTCGACCACGGTGCCGTTGGGGATCCGGTCGCCGAGATACTGGGCCGCGAAGTAGTAGCCGCCCCCGAGCACCAGCACAGCGACCAGCGTGCGGACCAGGATGCCGATCCACTCGTTGCGCTGCGGCTCCTCAGGCAGGTTCTGTCGTTCGCTCACGCGGGTTCTCTCTTTGCTCGGATCCGAGCCGGCGACGGCTCAGGGCTCTGTGGCAGTATGCCGTGCCCCTCTGACGCAGACGCGTCACGAGCAGCGTGGCGTTGTCCGACGCGCACGGATCGATGCCGAATAGTTATCTGGCGCGTCCGGCCGACCCCACCCGTCGTCTCCCAAGGACGTCACTGGCCAGGTCCTCCTGCACCGTGCGGACCAGCGTCGCGGCGACACTGATCGCGATCACAGCGGGTTGCTTGCCCGGCACGTCGGCCAGGCCGATGGGGCTGGTGATCGTGGCGACGGCGGCCTCGGTGTGGCCGGCCTCGAGCAGGCGCTTGCGGAAGCGCTGCCACTTGGCGGAGGACCCGATGACACCGACCGAGCCGAGGTCTCCACGGCGCAGGGCGGCCTCGCACAGCACCAGGTCCTCGGCGTGGTCGTGGGTCATCACCAGGACGTGGGTGTGCGTGGGCAGGGTGTCCAACACGGTCTCCGGCGCCGGCGCGTGCGTCAGGTGCACGTCGGCGAGGGCGTCGCAGACCAGCGCGCGGGACGCCTCCACCTGTCCCTGGCGGCTGTCGACGAGGTGGAGCACCAGCGGCAGCCTGGCCAGGATCCGGCCCAGCTCCTGGCCGACGTGCCCGAGCCCGAAGACCGCCACGACGGGGCGGGCCGGCAACGGCTCGAGCAGCAGGCTGACCTCACCCCCACAGCACTGCCGCCCGAACTCGGTGCGGGCGTGCTCGTTGAGGGACACCTGCACCTGCTCGGGGTCCGAGGTGCCCGCGGCCAGGAGTCGGCGGGCGCGGGCGACGGCGCTGGCCTCGAGGTTGCCGCCCCCGATGCTGTCCCAGCTCTGCTCGGAGCCCACGACCATCTTGGCGCCGGCCTCCCGGGGGGCGTGGCCGCGCACCGCAGTGACGGTGACCAGCACCCCCGAGCGTCCCTCGTCCCGCAGGTGCCGCAGGGCCGACAACCAGTCCATCAGTCCACCATCCGGATGTCCGCCAGAGCCTTGGGCGCCGGTCTGTCAACCCGTCGGCTGTCAACCCGTCCCGCCGCACGAGCCGCCTCCACCGCCCAGAAGACCGCCTCAGGGGTCGACGGACAGCCCAGGTCGACCATGTGACCGGCCGGCCCGAACGCCGCGACGGCCTGCCGCAGGGCCTCCCGCACGCTGAACGCCAGCATGAGCGGGGGCTCCCCGACGGCCTTCGAGCCATAGACGGCCCCGTCCTCGGTGGCTCGCTCGAGCAGGTGCACGTTGAGCTCGGCGGGCAGCTCGGAGAAGGACGGCAACTTGTAGGTGCTCGCGGCCTGCGTCGTCAGACGTCCGCGGCCCTCACCCTCGGAGGTGTCCCAGCGCAGCTCCTCCAGGGTCAGCCACCCCACGCCCTGGACGAAGCCACCCTCGATCTGCCCGATGTCGACCAGCGGTGAGAGGCTGTCGCCGACGTCGTGGACGATGTCGGCGCGCAGCAGGCGGTAGGCGCCGGTGAAGCCGTCCACCTCCACCTCGGAGACGGCCGCGCCGTAGGCGAAGTACTTGAACGGCTCACCCTGCATCCGGGTCACGTCCCAGTGCAGCCCCTCGGTGCGGTAATAGCCGGCGGCGAACAGTTGCACACGGCGCAGGTAGGCCTCCCGCACGACCTGCCCCCACGGCATACTCCCCTCCCCTCCGCTCACCGTCCCGTCGCTGATCGCCACCTGCCCCGGGTCGACACCGAGCAGGTCCGCGGCGACCACGGCGAGACGGTCCCGGATCTGCTCGCACGCGTCCTTGACCGCGCCACCGTTGAGGTCCGACCCCGAGCTCGCGGCCGTCGCCGAGGTGTTGGGCACCTTGTCGGTGCGGGTCGGCGCCAGCCGGATGGCACTCAGCGGCAGGCCCAACGCGGTCGCCGCGACCTGGCGCATCTTGGTGTGCAACCCCTGTCCCATCTCAGTGCCACCGTGGTTGATCAGCACCGACCCGTCCTTGTAGACGTGCACCAAGGCGCCCGCCTGGTTGAACGCAGTGAGATTGAACGAGATGCCGAACTTCACTGGGGTGCAGGCAATTCCGCGCTTGTGGTGGGGGCTGTTGGCGTTGTGTGCCGCGATCTCGGTATGCCGGGTGGCCAGGTCCGCCCGCGAACTCACCTCGTCGATGACGAGCCGGAGCCGCTCCGCGTGACGGACCGGCTGGCCATAGGGCGTGCTCTGCCCGGGCTGGTAGAGGTTGCGGGCGCGCAGCTCGCCCGGGTCCAGGCCCAGGGCCGGCGCGCAGCGTCCGAGGAGGTCCTCCATCACCAGCATGCCCTGCGGACCTCCGAAGCCCCGGAAGGCCGTCTGCGAGGTCTTGTGGGTCTGGGCAATCCGCCCATGCACCTCGATGTCGGGCACGAAGTAGGCGTTGTCGACGTGGCACAGGGCCCGGGCGAGCACCGCCTCCGACAGGTCGAGTGACCAGCCTCCGTCGGAGGTCAGGGTCGCGCGCAGCCCCTGTAGGTGGCCCTGGCCGTCGAAGCCGACCTCCCAGGTGGCGTGGAACGGGTGGCGCTTGCCGGTCATCGTGATGTCCTGCGTGCGGTTGAGGCGCACCCGCACGGGACGGCCGGTGAGCACAGAGCCGAGGGCCGCCACCGCCGCGAGGCCGTGGGGCTGCATCTCCTTGCCGCCGAACCCGCCACCCATCCGCAGGCACTGCACGGTGACCTCGTGACTGCGCAGCCCCAGCACGTGCGCCACGATCTCCTGGGTCTCCGTGGGGTGCTGGGTGCTGCTCTGCACAAAGACCTGGCCGCCCTCGTCCACCAGGGCCAGCGCCGCCTGGGTCTCGAGGTAGAAGTGCTCCTGCCCCCCGAACTCGAACTCGCCGGAGAAGCGGCGCGTGGACCTGGCCAGGCCGGCGTCTGCATCACCGCGGGAGACGGTGCGGTGCGCACCCTGGAAAGACTCCTGGGCGATCGCCTCGGTGAGGGTGAGGACCGACGGCAGCGGCTCGTAGGTCACTGCGACAGCCTCGGCCCCCAGGCGCGCCGACTCGAGGGTCTCGGCCAGGACCCAGCAGACGGCGTGCCCGTGATACATCACCTCCGCGGGGAAGAGCGGCTCGTCGTCGCGGATCCCGGCGTCGTTGGTGCCGGGCACGTCGGCCGCCGTGAGGACCCGCACCACTCCGGGGACGGTGAGGGCAGGGGCGGTGTCCAGGGCGGTCACCGAGGCGTGGGCGTGGGGTGCCTGCACCGGCCAGGCGTGCAGCACGCCCGGGGTGCGCCCGACCAGGTCGTCGGTGTAGAGCGCCGCGCCCGTGACGTGCAGGTCGGCACTCTCGTGGGCGACCGCCTGACCCACCGCGGGCTGTGGGGGTCGCTGCGCCAGGGGCGTGCTCATCGGTCCCCCCCATTTTCAGAGTGGTTTCGTAGGCCGAACCCGTCTTTTTGCAGTGGTTTCGTCGGCCCCTGCTCGTCAAAGAACCGCAACAACGCCTGCTTGAGCATGGCGCTGCGATACCGGGCGCTCGCGCGGTGGTCGTCCAATGGGGTGCCTTCGTTGCCCATCACCTCGGCGGCCCGCGTGGCGGTGGTCAGGTCCCAGGCCTGACCCACCAGCGCCTGCTCGGTGGCCAGCGCCCGGACCGGGGTGGCGGCCACCCCACCCAGGCCGATGCGCACGGACTCGACGACGCCGCCCTCAAGGGTCATCGCGATGGCGACCGCGACCGAGGAGATGTCGTCAAAACGGCGCTTGGCGATCTTGTAGAAGGCCGTCCGGGGCGCCAGCGGCAGGGGGACCCGCACGGCCCGGATCAGCTCTCCGGCCCGACGCACGCTCTGTCGGTAGCCCGTGGAGTACTCCGCCAGCGGCACCTCCCGCTCCCCAGCCGCGGAGGCCAGCACGAGGTCGGCGTCCAGCGCGAGCAGCACCGGCGCGGCGTCCCCGATCGGCGAGCCGGTGCCCAGGTTGCCGCCGAGCGTGGCGGCATTGCGGATCAGCCGGGACGCGAACTGCGGGAACAGGTCCGCCAGCAGGGGCACCCGCCCGGCCAGACCGCGTTCGATCTCGCTGAGGGTGAGGGCGGCGCCGATCTCGACCATACCCTCGTCGACGACCAGGGTGCGCAGCTCCTCCAGCCGGTCGATGGCCAGCACGAGCGGGGAGCGCGTATGCCGAAGGTTGCGTTCGACTCCCGCGTCCGTGGCGCCGGCGAGCAGGACAGCATCGGGACTGTCCGCCAGCAGGGAGAGGAGGGTGGCCAGCTCCGTGGGACGGACGAACTGCCCGTCTCGCTCGCGCACCGCGGTGGCTGCCGCCATCGGGGCTGCGTGCTCGCGACGCGCTGTGAGGGGGTCGGCTGGGTCCGGGTCGCCCAGGGCATAGGCGGCGTCCCGGATCGGGCGGTAGCCCGTGCACCGGCACAGGTTGCCGCTGAGCGCGTGCAGATCAAAGCCGTTGGCTCCACACTCGGGCGAGTCCGGACCGGCCTGCGGCGCCCGCTCGGGGCGATAGAACTCAGCAGCCATCGCGCAGACAAACCCCGGGGTGCAGTAGCCGCACTGAGAGCCACCGCGGTCCGCCATCTCCCGCTGCACGGGGTGGAGCTCGGCCCCCTGCCCGGGGGTCGGCCCGGCACCCAGACCCTCGCTGGTGACGACCTCCTGCCCGTCGAGGGCGAGAGCAGGGGGCAGGCAGGCGTTGACGGAGGTCCAGCGGGTCTGCCCTGGGACGTCGGGTCGGGCCACGAGGACCGCACAGGCGCCGCACTCCCCCTCCGCGCAGCCCTCCTTGGCGCCGGTCCACCCCTGCTCGCGCAGCCAGTCCAGCAGGCTGACGTGGGGGGATGCGGCGCACGCGCGCGGCGTGCCATTGACGATGATGCTGCTCGAGCCCATCGGCGTGCTCCTTCCGGCCGCGGCCGCGCGGGCGTCCTCGACCGCGCGGTGCATGGTTCGGTGCACTTCCGCGACCACCGGTTATCCATGCGAACGATGGCCGCTGTGAGGATCGAGCATAGTCCTGGCACCTGGTGTCCGGGCTGACTGCCGCCTGCACGAGCCGTGGTATGCCGTGGGGCAGCTGCGCGTCAGCCGCCTCCCGACGACGTCGGGCAGGTCAGGCACGGGAAGTCAGCGTGGTCCTGTCCCACGACCTCTCGCGACGAGGCGCACGCCAGCGGCCGGATCGGGCCTACCAAACCCCTGCAAAAAGGCGGGTTCGACCGACGAAACCCCTCCAAAAATGGTTTAGTCCAGGTGCCCATAACGACCGCGGAAGTGGACCAGCGCCGGGTCCACGCGCGGCGGGACCTCCAGGCCGACGACCTCCCCGACGACGAGGCTGTGGTCACCGGCGGCGTGGATGCCGGTCGTGCGGCACTCGAAGGCGGCCAGGGCACCGTCGACCAGAGCCACTCCGGTGGCCGCGCCGCGGTGGTGCGCCACCCGGTCGAGCTGCCCGTGCAGGGGCCGTCCGGGCGTGCTGAGCCAGGACGCGGCGGCCTTGGCGTGGTGCCCGAGGATGCTGATGCCCCACACCCCGGACTCGCTCACCGCGTCGTGCCAGCGCGCCGCGCGCTCCACGGAGATGAGCAGCAGGACGGGGTCGAGCGAGACGCTGGTGATCGAGTTGGCGGTCATCGCGTGGTCGTGCTGTCCCGCGAAGGTGGTGGCCACGGTCACCCCGGTCGCGAACCGGCCGATCGCGCGGCGGTAGACCTGGGGGTCGACCGGGGTCGGTCCGTTGGGTCCGTCGACGTTCACACGCTCTCCTCTCCCCGTCAGCTCCCCTGGCTCAGCCATCCTGCCTCACCGCAGCAGGGCACCGGTCTCCGGGTCAAGCTCGGCATAACCCTCCCGGCCGGGCAGCCGGGCGGCGATGTCGTTGGACAGGGCGTAGTAAGGCGCCGGGGCGTCCTCCAGGATCGTCACCTGGGTGGGGTGCTCGCGCAGCGCCGCCACCTGCGCGCTCACCGCGGCCGGGTCCTCGACGGCATGGGTGACCAGCGTGTCGTCCACGACCGAGGGCGGGAAGGGGTCCTCACCGCCAGGCACGGTCAGTCCGTTGCCGGCCGGCACGTGCTCGGCCAGCCACGCGCGGTCCTCCAGTGCCCAGGATCGCGGCGTCAGCACCGCAAACAGCCTCGGTCGCAGCCGCTCGGGCAGCGCGGCGACTGCGGCCACCGTCACCCGGTGGGTCTGGATGTGGTCGGGGTGGCCATAACCACCCTCCTGGTCATAGGTCAGCACCAGGTCAGGCAGGAGTATGCCGAGTCGTTCCGCCAGCAGTTCGGCGCCCTGGTCCACCGGCGCGCCGGCGAAGGCGAGCGGGTGCGCCGCGGCGTCGGACCCAGCCATGCCGCTGTCCCGCCAGCGAGGCTTGGTCAGCCGGCTGGAGCCGGTCGCGAGATAGTCGTGCTCGGCCCCAAGCCGGGCCATCGCGGCATCCAGCTCGCGGGCCCGGTGCGGACCGAGGGCGGGGTCCCCCTCAAGGTGCGCCAGCTCGATCGGGATGACCTCTCCCTCCTCACCCAGGGTGCAGGTGATCACGTGCACCCGGTCCCCCCGGGCGACGTGGTGGGCCAGCGCGAGACCGGTGGCCAGCGTCTCGTCGTCGGGGTGGGCGTGGACGGCGACCACCCGCAGCGGCCGGTCGGGCACCTCACCCAGGGCCTCCGCCAGCGAGGGGCGGGCGGTGGGCGCCGTGGTGGTGTCGTGCCCGACCGGGATGTCGTGCCCGACCGGGATGTCGTGCCCGACCGGGATGTTGTGCTCAGTCACGATTCTTGGCGCGGGCGGCGGACCGGGCCCGCAGGTTGTGGTCCAGGACGACCTTGCGGATCCGCACGGCTTCGGGCGTGACCTCCACGCACTCGTCCTCGCGGCAGAACTCCAGGGACTGCTCCAGGGACAGGTTGCGCGCCGGGATGAGCCGCTCCAGAACATCAGCACCCGCCGAGCGCACGTTGGTGAGCTTGCGCTCCTTGGTGATGTTGACGTCCATGTCATCGGCGCGGGAGTTCTCCCCGACGATCATGCCCTCGTAGACCTCGGTGGTGGGCTCGAGGAACATCGAGCCGCGCTCCTGCAGGTTGAACATCGCGTAGGTGGTGGCGACACCGGTCCGGTCAGAGACCAGCGAGCCGGTCTGCCGGGTGCGGATCTCTCCGAACCACGGCGAATAACCCTCGAAGACGTGGTTGGCGATGCCGGTGCCGCGGGTCTCGGTCATGAACTCGGTGCGGAAGCCGATGAGGCCGCGTGCCGGCACGATGAAGTCCATCCGGATCCAGCCGGTGCCGTGGTTGGACATCTGCTCCATGCGGCCCTTGCGCGCAGCCAGCACCTGGGTGATCGCGCCGAGGTGCTCCTCGGGGGCGTCGATGGTGAGGCGCTCGACCGGCTCGTGGATCTTGCCGTCGATCTCCTTGGTGACCACCTGCGGCTTGCCGACGGTCAGCTCGAAACCCTCGCGGCGCATCTGCTCCACGAGGATCGCCAGTGCCAGCTCGCCACGGCCCTGCACCTCCCAGGCGTCGGGGCGCTCGGTCGGCAGGACCCGCAGGGACACGTTGCCGATGAGTTCCTTGTCGAGCCGGTCCTTCACCAGGCGGGCGGTGACCTTCGATCCCTTGACCCGACCGGCGAGCGGGGAGGTGTTGGTGCCGATCGTCATGCTGATGGCTGGCTCATCCACGGTGATCAGCGGGAGTGGACGGGGGTCGTCGACGTCGGCGAGGGTCTCACCGATGGTGATCTCGGGGATGCCCGCGATCGCGATGATGTCGCCGGGGCCAGCGCTGGTGGCCGGGACGCGCTCGAGAGCCTCGGTGAGCAGCAGCTCGGTGATCTTGACCTTCTGCATGCTGCCGTCGCTGCGACACCAGGCCACCTGCTGACCCTTGTTGATCGTGCCGGAGCGGATCCGGCACAGCGCCAGGCGGCCCAGGAACAGGGAGGAGTCCAGGTTGGTGACGTGCGCCTGCAGGGGCACCTCGGGGTCATAGGTCGGTGCCGGGATGGTGTCCAGGATGGTGCGGAACAGCGGTTCCAGGTCGCGGCTGTCCGGCTGCTCGCCGTCGGACGGCCGGGTGAGGCTGGCCCGCCCGGACTTGGCCGAGGCATAGACGATCGGGAACTCCAGGGCGGCGGAGTTCTGGTCGGCGTCGTCCAGCAGGTCCATGAACAGCTCGTAGACCTCCTCGGTCACCGCCTCGATGCGCGAGTCGGGCCGGTCCACCTTGTTGATGCACAGGATGACGGGCATCCGGGCAGCGAGCGCCTTGCGGAGGACGAAGCGGGTCTGCGGCAACGGGCCCTCGGAGGCGTCGACCAGCAGGACGACCCCGTCGACCATGGACAGGCCGCGCTCGACCTCGCCACCGAAGTCGGCGTGGCCGGGGGTGTCGATGATGTTGATCGTGACGCCCCCGTCGATGCCGAGCTCCTGTGCCGCCGGGCCGTTGTAGTGCACGGCCGTGTTCTTGGCCAGGATCGTGATGCCCTTTTCACGCTCCAGGTCACCGCTGTCCATGACCCGCTCGACGGTGTGGGACTCGGCGTCGTGTCCGGTGAACGCGCCGGCCTGCCACAGCATGGCGTCGACCAGCGTGGTCTTTCCGTGGTCGACGTGGGCAACGATGGCGACATTCCGGATGTCGTCGCGATTCTTCAAGGGCATGTGGACAATTTTCTCATCCCGGGAGGCATGGTCGGGACACCCGCATGCTGAACCACCTCCCAGCAGGGCCCGGGGCGCTTGCCTCAGGGCTCGAGCGAGGCACGAACGGCCTCGACCATGGGGGCGTTGCTGGCCAGCCACGGCACCGCCGAGAGCTGGCCCCTGGCGAGCCAGCGCAGCGCGTCGTGATCCTCGAGGGGCCGGGGCTCACCCAGCGGCACGGCCCACCACAGCACCAACGTGAGGCCGGGGACCGACAACGGCCAGCGACCCTCCCGGGGCCCGGCGATCTGCTGCCCGAGCTGTATGCCGACCCCCAGCTCCTCACGCAGCTCACGTCGCAGGGCGGTCACCGGATCCTCCTCCGGCTCGACCTTGCCGCCGGGGAACTCCCACTGACCCGCCAGGGCAGGAGGGGCCGAGCGTCGAGCGGCCAGCAGCCGGGTCGGGCGGGTCAGGTCATCGACCAGCGCCGCGGCCACCACGAGTTGAGCAGTCACCCCGTCACGCTAGCTCGGCATCGATTTGGTCAAGGTTCAGCATCGATCGGCGTGAACACCTACCGCGCACGGGGGGACGGGCTTACCTTGAGCCTCATTGCAGTCTGGCCCCGGTCCCCTCCGGGCGCCCCACAAGGAGGCAGAATGACTATCCGCAAGATGGCGGCCATCGCCGGGACGGCCGCACTGGCGCTCGTCCTGACGTCGTGCGCCGAGTCCGATCGAGACGACGGCAACGACGGTGCCAATGGCGGCGACAACGCCGCCGAGGACAACGCCGATGGCACCGACTCAACAGCTGGCGGTGACGCCGGCGCGTCCGACGCCACGTTCATCTTCGGAGCCGCGGGCGCCCCGACGACGTTCGACCCGTTCTATGCCAGCGACGGCGAGACCTTCCGCGTCACCCGCCAGATCTTCCAGAACCTCATCGGCATCCAGCCCGGCGGCACCGAGGCCGTGCCGGAGCTGGCCACCGAGTGGACCAGCAGCGACGACGGCCTGGTCTGGGACTTCACCATCCAGGAGGGTGTGAAGTTCCACGACGGCACCGACCTGAACGCCCAGGCGGTCTGCGACAACTTCGAGCGCTGGGCCGACCAGAACGAGGCGGGCAT
Source organism: Ornithinimicrobium ciconiae (assembly GCF_007197575.1). Lineage (NCBI taxonomy): Bacteria > Bacillati > Actinomycetota > Actinomycetes > Micrococcales > Ornithinimicrobiaceae > Ornithinimicrobium > Ornithinimicrobium ciconiae. The sequence continues at coordinate 1,195,471 of NZ_CP041616.1, read as the reverse complement.
GAGCCCGTCGGGTGCCTACTACTACGGCAACGACTTCGGCTTCGGCGACGACTCGCTCTACGGCGGCTGCGAGGCCACCGAGGACTACACCGCACAGGTCACCGTCACTCGCGTGACCGGCAAGTTCCCGATGGTCCTGTCGCAGTCCTCCTACGCCATCCAGTCCCCGACCGCGATGGAGGAGTACGACGCCAACGGCATCGCCCTCGAGGGCGAGGCGTTCACCTTCCCGGAGTACGCCCAGGAGCACCCGACCGGCACCGGTCCGTTCAAGTTCGAGGAGTACGACAACTCCGCGGGCACGGTGACCATCACCCGCAACGATGACTTCTGGGGCGAGCAGGCCGGCGTCGGCACCATCGTCTTCAAGATCATCGCCGACGAGAACGCCCGTCGTCAGGAGCTCGAGGCCGGCACCATCCACGGCTACGACCTGCCGAACCCGATCGACTGGCAGGCACTCGAGGACGCGGGCAACCAGGTCCTCATCCGTGACCCGTTCAACGTCCTCTACCTGGCGCTGAACCCGGTCGCCGACCCGCAGCTGGAGGACCCGCTGGTCCGTCAGGCGCTCTACCACGCACTCAACCGCGAGCAGCTCGTCACCTCGCAGTTGCCGGAGGGTGCCACGGTGGCCACCCAGTTCATGCCGGACACGGTCAGCGGCTGGAATGCCGACATCCCCGCCTACGAGTACGACGTGGAGAAGGCCAAGGACCTGCTCGAGCAGGCCGGCAAGTCCGACCTGACCATCGAGCTGTGGTACCCGAGCGAGGTCAGCCGCCCCTACATGCCGGACCCCCAGCGCATCTATGACGCGGTCAAGGCGGACTGGGAAGCGGCCGGCATCACGGTGGAGACGGTCACCAAGCCCTGGTCCGGTGGTTACATCGACGACACCCAGGCCAGCCGCGCCCCGGCCTTCTTCCTGGGCTGGACCGGTGACCTGAACTCGGCGGACAACTTCCTGTGCGCCTTCTTCTGTGGTGACGACAACCAGTTCGGCACCTCGGCCTATCCGTTCCACGACGACCTGCAGGCACAGATCTCTGCGGCCGACGCGGAGCCGGATGAGGCAGCGCGCACCGCGCTCTACGAGGAGCTCAACGCCAACGTCATGAGCGGCGACTGGCTGCCTGGCCTGCCGCTGTCGCACAGCCCGCCGGCCATCGTCGTGGGTGCGAACGTCGAGGGCCTGGTCCAGAGCCCGCTGACGGCCGAGGACTTCTCGACAGTCACGATGAGCGAGTGAGGCGACACCGCCCGATCACGCGTCTATCCTGACGCGACAGGTCAGATGACGGGCTGGGCTGCACAGGCCCAGCCCGTCATCATGTCGAGACAGCCGACTGCCCCCTGGAGGTCCAGTGCTGAAGTTCATCATCCGCCGGCTGCTGCAGGCCGTGCTGGCGCTCTTCGTGCTGAGCATCTTGCTCTTCGCGTGGTTGCGTTCCCTGCCTGGCGGGGTCGTCAGCGCGCTGCTCGGCGAGCGCGGCACGCCAGAGACCGCCGCCCAGCTCACGGAGCAGCTCGGTCTCAATGACCCCATCTTCGTCCAGTACTGGCGGTTCCTGAGCCGCGCGGCGCAGGGCGACTTCGGCATCTCCAACGGCGTCTACCGCGGGGAGCCGGCACTGGACGTCTTCATCCAGCGCTTTCCCGCCACGCTCGAGCTGAGCATCTTCGCCATCGCCCTGGCCCTGATTCTGGCCATCCCGTTGGGCTACATCGCCGCCCGGCGACGCGGCGGTCCGCTGGACACCGGCAGCGTGATCTTCTCCCTGATCGGGGTGGCCGTCCCCGTCTTCTTCCTGGCCTACGTCCTGAAGTACATCTTCGCCGTGCAGCTGGGCTGGCTGCCCCCGTCAGGGCGGCAGACCGTGGGCATCAACGCCACCCACATCACCAATATGTATGTCCTGGACGGCATCATCACCCGTGAGTGGGATGCCGCCTGGGACGCCCTCAAGCATCTGATCCTGCCAACCTTGGCGCTGGCCTCGATCCCCTTCGCCATCATCTTCCGCATCACCCGGGCGGCGGTGATCGACGTGATGGACGAGGACTATGTGCGCACCGCGCGCGCCAAGGGACTGCACGCCAAGACCATCCGTGGGCGACACATCATGCGCAACGCCCTGATCCCGGTCGTGACCATCGTCGGACTGCAGATCGGTGCCCTGCTCGCCGGTGCGGTGCTGACCGAGAAGGTCTTTGCCTTCCAGGGCATCGGTCAGGCCCTGGCGATCGGGTTTGAGCTACGCGACTACCCCGTCCTCCAGGTGCTGATCCTGATGGCCGCCCTGATCTATATCCTCGTCAACCTCCTGGTGGACATCGCCTACGCGGTGATCGATCCGCGCGTCCGGACCAAGTGAGGAGCCACTCGTGAGTGATGACCTACCTGTGACGGACCGCAGCCTGTCCACCACCGCCGGCGGAGGCGAGTCCTCCCGGCACGGCCTCGGGAGCCGCAAGAAGGCCCGCATCGACGCCCTGGCTGAGGCCGGGTCGCTCTCCGACGAGGAGGGCGTGAGCCTGTGGCGCAGCGCCTGGCGGCGCCTGCGCCGCGACCCGGTCTTCCTGATGGGCCTGGTGATCACCGGCATCTTCGTCCTCATCGCGATCATCGCGCCCTGGATCACCCCCCACGACCCGACGGCCCGGCTGCTGATCACGCAGATCACCCCGGCCACCCCCATCCCCGACCCGCAGCCGGGGTTCCCGCTGGGGGGTGACGACGCCGGCCGCGACCTGCTCTCCCGGCTCATCGCGGGCTCCCGCCAGACGCTGATCGTCGGGGTGCTGGCCACCCTCGGCGGTCTGGCCGGCGGCATGATCCTCGGCACCATCGCCGGCGGGCTCGGCGGCTGGGCCGACACGGCGGTGATGCGCGTCGTCGACGTGATGCTGTCCATCCCCAGCCTGCTGATGGCCTTCTCGATCGCGGCGCTGTTCGCCCGACCGAGCCAGTGGACGGTGATCTTGGCCATCGCGATCATCCAGATCCCCATCTTCGCCAGGCTCCTCCGGGGGTCGATGATGGCCCAGCGGCACAGCGACCACGTGCTGGCCGCCCGAGCGCTCGGGGTGCGCCACCCGGCGATCGTCTTCCGGCACATGCTGCCCAACTCCATCGGCCCGGTCATCGTGCAGGGCACGCTGGTCCTGGCGGTCTCGATCATCGACGCGGCGGCACTGTCCTTCCTCGGCCTGGGCAACCCCAACGACGCCGTGCCCGAGTGGGGCCAGATGCTCGGCAAGGCCCAGGAGTTCTTCAACTCCTACCCGCACATCGCCGTCTACCCGGCCGTGTGCATCATCGTGGTCGCGCTCGGCTTCACCCTCATGGGTGAGTCGTTGCGCGAGGCCCTCGACCCCAAGTCACGGAGGTGATGACAGTGACGACACCCACCACTGCTCCGCTCCTGGAGGTGGAGGACCTGCGGGTCACCTTCGGAGCCAAGGGCAAGAAACAGTTCACCGCCGTCGACGGTGTGTCCTTCGGCGTCGCGCCGGGCCAGACGGTCGGCCTGGTCGGCGAGTCCGGCTGCGGCAAGTCCGTGACCTCGCTGGCGATCATGCGGCTGCTCCCCCACCGGGGCAACACGGTGACCGGCTCGGTCCGCTTCGCCGGTGAGGACCTCCTCACCCTCTCCGACGCCGCCATGCGGGACCACCGCGGCGCCGAGCTGGCGATGATCTTCCAGGACCCGCTGAGCTCGCTGAACCCGGTGGTGCCCGTGGGCCTGCAGGTCACCGAGGTGCTCAAGCGCCACAAGGGCATGAAGGGCGCGACCGCCAAGGCCCGCGCCACCGAGCTGCTCGACAAGGTCGGCATCCCCGACCCCACCCGGCGCCTCACCGACTACCCGCACCAGTTGTCCGGGGGCATGCGCCAGCGGGCGCTCATCGCGATGGCCCTCGCCTGCGAGCCACGACTGCTCATCGCCGACGAGCCGACCACGGCGCTGGACGTCACGATCCAGGCCCAGATCCTCGCGCTGCTGCGCGAGCTGGTCGAGGAGTCCGGCACCGCGCTGATCATGATCACCCACGACCTCGGAGTGGTCGCCGGCCTCTGCGACGAGGTCAACGTGCTGTATGCCGGTCGCATCGTCGAGCGATCCGACCGGCACCCGCTCTTCGAGACCCCGAGGCACCCCTACACCGGTGGGCTGCTCGCCTCGATCCCCCGGCTGGACGACCCACGGGGACGGCGTCTGACGCCGGTGCCGGGGTCGGTCGCCGACAACATCCCCTGGGAGGGCGGCTGTGCGTTCGCCCCGCGCTGTTCCAGCGAGGTGGCGGCCTGTCGCACGACGACTCCAGAGCTGGTGCCTGACCCAGAGGTCGGCGGCAACCGGTTGCTGCGGTGTCACAACCCGCTGCCGCCGGACGGGTCGGTCCTGGTGCGCACCGCCGAACCGGTCGAGACGGAGGCAAGCTGATGAGTGAGAACACCCCCGACCAGCCGGGACACCGTGTCGAGTCCCCCGTCGAGGACGCGGTGGAGGAGCAGACCGGCCACGTCGCCACCGGCACCGGCACCGGCAACCGTGAAGTGCTGGTGGACGCCCGCGGCGTCAAGGTCCACTTCCCGATCAAGCGCGGCGTGATCTTCGACAAGACCGTGGGCCACGTCTACGCCGTGGACGGCATGGACCTGCAGATCCGTCGTGGCGAGACCTACGGGTTGGTGGGCGAGTCCGGCTGCGGCAAGTCCACCTTCGGGCGGGCGCTGCTCCAGCTGGAGGAGCTCACCGAGGGTGAGGTCGTCTTCGACGGCGTCGACCTGGCTACGCTCAAGGGTGAGGCTCTGCGCAAGCAGCGGCAGCACATGCAGATGGTCTTCCAGGACCCGCTGGGCAGCCTCGATCCGCGGCAGACGGTCGAGCAGCTTCTCCTGGAGGGCATGCGGGCCCACAACATGGTCAAGGGCGGCGGGGCCACCGAGCGGCTCGCCGAGCTGCTGCAGGCGGTCGGCCTCCCCCGGGCAGCCCTCAACAAGTACCCACACGAGTTCTCCGGAGGCCAGCGTCAGCGGGTCGGGATCGCCCGGGCGCTGTCGGTCGACCCGAAGCTGATCGTCGCCGACGAGCCGGTCAGCGCCCTGGACGTCTCGGTGCAGGCGCAGGTCGTCAACCTTCTTGGGGACCTCCAGGAGGAGTTCAACCTGACCTACCTGGTCATCGCCCACGACCTGGCGGTGGTCCGGCACATCAGCGACCGGGTCGGGGTGATGTATCTGGGTGCGCTCGTGGAGGAGGCGGACGCCGACGACCTCTACGCCCAGCCGCTGCACCCCTACAGCCGGGCCCTCATGTCCGCCGTCCCGGTCCCGGACCCCGTGGTGGAGGACACCCGGGAGCAGATCCTGCTGGCCGGTGACCTGCCCAGTCCGGCCAATCCCCCCTCCGGATGCCGCTTCCACACCCGCTGCCCATGGCGGCAGGAGACCCGGTGCGACACCGAGCGTCCCGAGCTGCGCGTCGTGCAGATCGACGGTGCCCCGCAGAGCCACCGGGTGGCCTGCCACTGGGCCGAGCAGATCGCGAGCGGTGAACTGCAGCCGCACGAGGTCTCGGTCGAGCTGACCGACACCACCGCGGTGGAGTCCAACGTGCCCGACGATGTCGCTCCGCCCACCGCCGCCGACATGGCCTGATCCAGCAGCACGGCGCGGCACATCTACGCCAAGGCGTGGATGTGCCGTTCGGACACGTGCTGGGCTAGATTGCGGCAATGAAGCCCTGCGTGCTCGTGGTGCAACACGAGGACCTTGCCCCACTGGGGTGGTTCGAGGACTGGCTGACCGCCGCCGGTCTCGAGCTGGACGTCCTGGCGGCCCACGAGGGTCGGGCGATCCCGGCCGCCCTGACCGAGCACACCGGGTTATTGGTGCTGGGCGGGGACATGGGCGCCTACGACGACGCCACCACCAGGTGGCTGGCACCAACTCGCGCACTGATTGCCACGACCGCGGCAGGGGGTGCACCCTTCCTCGGGATCTGCCTGGGCCACCAGCTCGCGGCCGTGGCCCTCGGGGGCACCGTGGAGCGCAACCCGCACGGCCACGGCACCGGAGTGACGCCCTACTCCCCCACCCCCGAGGCAGCCACTGACCCGTTGTTTGGTGCACTGCCGGCGGGACAACCCGGCATCCAGTGGAACAACGACGTCGTCACCGACCTCCCACGGGGCGCGACCCGGCTGGCCAGCTCACCCGACGGCACCATCCAGGCGGCGCGGTTCGGTCCCCTCGCGTGGGGAGTGCAGTTCCACCCGGAGGCCTCACCGGCCATCTTCCGGAGCTGGACGACAGACAAGCCATCGGCGCACGAGGCACGCGAGGACGGGATCGACGTCTTCGCCGCCGCCGACGCGGTCGAGGCGCGATCGGGCGCGCTGCGTCGGGCTTGGGAGCCGCTGGCCCGACGCTGGGCGCGCATCGTCAAGGATGCTGCCCGGACCTGACCGTGCGGGCGGCCCCACCCCTCAGTCGGAGGCGCGCGCCTTGACGATGATGACCGGGCACTGCGCGGTGCGCAGGATGCGTTGGCTGACCGAGCCGAGCAGCTTGCCGGAGAATCCCCCGAGCCCGCGGCTGCCCATCACCAGCAGGTCCGCGGCCTCCGACCTGGCGATCAGCGTCCGGACAGCACGGTCGTGGACGATCTCCACCTCGATCTCCACCTCGGGGTAGTCCCGCCGGGCGCTGGCCAGCGCCCGGTCGACCAGGTCAGCCTGACGCTGCTGGATCGCGGCAAACTGCTCCTGGTCGGACTCGGTGACCACAAAACCGTCGACGACCTCCAGCCCCCAGGTGTTGACTGCGACGACCTTGACGCCCCTGGCACGGGCCTCCTGGCAGGCGATGCGGGCGGCGACGGCACTGTCCGCGCTGCCGTCGACGGCGACCATGATCACCCCGTGGGAGTCCCGGTTGCCGCTGTCTGGTGGCACGACGGCCACCGGGCTGGTGGCGTGCATGGCCACCCCCAGGGAGGTGGATCCCAGGATCAGCTCTGAGAGGGTGTTGCGGTGCCCGGTCCCCACCACGAGCAATGCCCCCTCCTGGTGCGCCAGCAGTGACTTGACGTTGTCTCCAACGACCTCGACGGGGTGGACCTCGAGCTCGGGGAACTCCTCCCGCACCCCGTCTGCGGCCTGCGTGAGCATGGAGTGCGACTGCGTGTTGTCCCGCAGCACGGTGCGAGTCGCCTCGTCCGCGTCGGCCACGACTCCACGGGGCAGCCCCGCGACCTCCTCCACCGCGTGCACCATCGTCAGCGGCACCCCGTGCAGCTCCGCGGTCCGGGCGGCCCAGCGCACGGCGTCGCCGCTCGTCTCCGGCGCGTCCACACCTACGACAACGTGTCCCTTGGCCATCACGCCACCTCCCGTTGTGCCTGATCAGGTAGGTCCAGTATGTCGCACCGACACACCGGCGGCACCGCAGGCTCCTGATGCGTCACTCTGGACCGACGGGGCAGTCACCGCCGCCCTGACCATCTGGGCCAGCCTCCACGGCGTCCACCAGGATTTGAGTATCGATCCTCATCGATCCGTTCCACTGCCCGCACCTGGGGGCACACAGAATCAGCCTGCGACTTCAACACACAGAAGAGGTTGCCCTCGGGATCCGTCAGCGTCACCCGCCCGGTGCCCGGCGCGTACTGCATGAGCCTCCTCCGACGTCTCAAACCCTCCAACCCCCACCCAATCCTCAACGCGCTCCGTGACCGACCGCCACGCCGCGCCCGCCACGTCTTGCAGCCGGTTATGTCTCTTCCAGCCGGTTATAACCAGCTCGAAGAGACATATCCGGCTCTAAGTCAGCGGTGATGGCCAGTGGGGCATGGCGACGGAGCAGGCTCGCACGTGGTCACACGCTCCACGTGACGGACTGTCACCCACGTGCGGTGGACCGTCGCTCGTCGGGGTCGCCAGCATCCTTGACATAGCCGAGCACGGCCTACCACCAGAGCGAGAGGGCATAGGCGTCCCGGCAGTCGATCGTCGTGTGCGAGATGAAAGACGCCAGGCCCGCAGCCTCTCCCGCGTCCTGGCTGCGGGCAACCCCATAACGGTGCCCCCCCCCTACACCTAACGGTGCCCCCCTACGACCTAACGGTGCCCCCCTACGACGTTGCTGCGAGCAGGCGCTGGCCCAGTTCGCGCACCGCGGCCGTCAGCTCCGGGCCCGAGACGACGCGGAACGGGACGGGCAGGCAGGCCAGGCGCTCGGCATACGACAGCGGGTTGCTGGTGCTGCCACTGAGGCGGGTGGTCTGGGCGTCGACCACGCTGAGCGCGCCCAGGGCCCGGCCGAGGACGCGTTCGCACTGTGCCAGGGAGCCGTCGATGAGGACCTCGGTGGGGTACTCCCACCCGGCGCCGAGGTGGCGCTCCAGCGCCTCGACGGGGTCCAGGTCCGCCGGCGGTTCGAAGGTGTCGGCCCGCACGGTGGACGACTGCACCCGATCCACCCGATAGGTCCGCACCGCATCCCGCTCGAGGTTGTGGCACAGCAGATACCACCGGCCATAACGCACCACCACCGCCCAGGGCTCCACGGCGCAGGTCCACGCGTTGCCGGACTCCGAGCGATAGTCCAGGTCCACCACACGGCGCTCGGCGCAGGCGCGCACCAGGGTGGCGGTGGTCTGTGGGTCGGGACGCGCCGCGCCGCGGTCGGGGGCCGCCGCAGCGGTCCGACGCACCGACTCCGCCTGTGCTGCAATGCGTTCGGGCATGGCCCGCAGGATCTTGCCGAGCGCCGCGCCGACCGGGTCGCCCGGATCGTCAGCGGCGTGATGACCGTCCAGGACCGCCATCACCAGCGCGAGCGCCTCACTCTCACTGAAGAGCACGGCCGGGAGACGCAGGCCACGACCCGGGCTGTAGCCGCCAGTCGGGCCACTGGCGGAGACGATCGGGACGCCCGCCTCACGCAGGATCGCGACATACCGCCGGGCGGCCCGCGAGCTCACCCCGAGGCGGTCGGCGAGCTGGTCTGCGGTGATGCCCGGCCTGCTCTGGATCAGCTCGAGGGCCAGCAGGGCACGGGCGGTGGGGCTGACCTCGGATGTCATCGCTTCTGCCTCCCTGCAGCGGATCGTCCGGGTCGATCCTACGGCCGTCGCGCGCCGGGTCGGACGCCTCGGATCGGTCAGGACGACCCGGTCGGCGCCCACTCCACCTGGGGCGCCTACGCTGAGCGGCGCCCACCCAGCCGCCCTCGAGGAGCACGCCATCAGCACCGCGACCGTCCCCGCCCCCTCCGCCGCAGCCCGTGAGCAGTCGCAGCTCCGGCTCGCGGCACTCGCCACCCCTCCGGGGGCCCTGGGACGGCTCGGCGACATCGCGGTCTGGCTCAGTTCCACCCAGGGCCAGGTGCCACCGATCCCGCTGACCAACGTGCGCCTGGTGATCTTTGCCGGCGATCACGGCGTGGCCCAGCACGGGGTCTCGGCCTTTCCACCGGAGATCACCGGCGCGATGGTGCGCACCTTCCTTGCCGGCCGCGCCGGGGTCAGTGCGCTGGCCCGCACCCACGACGTGCACGTGCGCGTGCTCGACCTCGGCTGCACCGACGACTTCGCCGATCTCGAGGCTGGGGTCCGCGCTGATCTGCAGGCGCACAAGGTGCGCCGGGGCAGCGAGCCGATCCACCTGGCAGATGCCCTCACCCAGCAGCAGTATGCCGACGCCTGGGTGGCCGGCGAGACCGTCGCCCGGGAGGAGCTCGGGCAGGGCGCCGACCTGGTGATCAGCGGGGACATGGGCATCGGCAACACCACCCCGACCGCCGCGCTGGTGGCCGCCGCGCTGGCGCTGCCGGGCAGCGCGGTCGCCGGTCGCGGGACCGGCGTCGACGACGCGGCCCTGACTCACAAGGCCGCCATCGTGGACCAGGCTCTGGCCCGCCTCGGGGACCGCACCGATGACCCGGCCGAGGCGCTGAGGGTCCTGGGCAGCGCCGACCTCGTCGCGACGACCGCCTTCCTGGTGACGGCCGCGCGGGCTGGCGTCCCGGCCCTGCTGGACGGACTCATCGGCGTCGCGTGCGGCCTGCTCGCCGACCGGATCGCCCCCGGGGCCGCCGCCTGGTTCGCGGCCGGGCACCGCTCGCCGGAGCCGGGGCAGTCCCTGGCCCTGCAGTCGCTCGGCCTGTCGCCCCTGCTGGACCTGGGGATGCGCCTGGGTGAGGGATCTGGGGCGGTTGCCGCCGTTCCGCTGCTGCACAGCGCGGTGGCGCTGCTGCGCGACGTGGCTCTGCTCGAGGACCTCGGGTGAGCAGGCTCCGGGCGGGAAGCGCTCGACCGGGGCAGTCCGCGTGAGCCTGGCGGACAGCTGGCGGCTGGCCCTGAGCACACTGACCCGCATCCCCGTCCGACCGCCCGGGACGATCGACCAGTCCACCGCGGGACGGGCCATGGTGCTGGCCCCGTTGACAGCCCTGCCGTCGGCCGGCGGGGTCGCCCTGCTGGTCTGGCTCGGTCAGGAAGGCGTCCTGTCTCCGCTGGCCCTGGGCCTGGTGGCCGTCGGGCTCCTGGCCTGGCTCAGCCGGTTGCTGCACCTGGACGGGCTCTCCGACACCGTGGACGGGCTGACCGCCTCGACCGACCGTGCCCGCTCGCTGGAGGTGATGCGCTCGGGCACCGCCGGTCCCGCGGGTGTTGTAGCCCTGGTGGTCGTGATCGGCCTCCAGGCGGTCAGCCTGGCAGCACTGACGACCCACGACCTGGGCCCGTTGCTGGCCGCAGCCTGTGTCATCGCCTCCCGCAGTGCCCTCGCGGTGGCCTGCGCCCGGGGTGTCCCGGCCGCCCGACCCGATGGGCTGGGCGCCACGGTGTCCGGCACGGTTCACCCGCTGGCCGCTGTGGCGGTCTTCGGAGCCACTGCGGCCCTGGTCTGGGTCACCGCACTGCTGCCCGGGTTCGACCTGGCCGCCCTGCTGGCGCCGGTGCTGGCCGCGCTGGCGCTGGCCGGTGTCCTGGTGGTGGCGGTCCGCCGACTCGGCGGGGTGACCGGGGACGTCCTGGGCGCGTGCGTCGAGGTGACCCTGGTGGTCCTGCTGGTGGCGGTCGCCTGAGGGGACCGGATCAGAGCACGAGGACCCGCCCGGCGATGACCAGGTGGACCTGCTCGCACGCTGCGGCGACCTGCCGGTTGGTCTCGCCCAGAAGATCCCGGAACAGCCGCCCGGACCGGTGCGCGGGGACCACCCCCAGGCCGACCTCGTTAGTCACCAGCACGACCGGGTGATCCCGCTCCAGGGCGGCGACGACACGGGTGATCTCCTCACGCACGCGCTCGGTCACCTCGTCGACCGGTGCCTCCCACAGCCCCTGCTGGTCGATGGTGCGCGTCAACCAGGTGCCCAGGCAGTCCACCAGGACCGGGCCCGCGCTCTGCTGGATCGCGGTCGCCACGTCGGCCGTCTCCACCGTGGTCCAGTGGGCCGGGCGTCGCCCCCGGTGGGCGGCCAGCCGCAGCGCCCAGTCGGGGTCGGGTTCCTCGGTCTCATCAGGGCCCGGGGCGACGTAGGTCACCGACGCCTCGCCCTCCAGCAGGTGCTCGGCGTGGTGGGACTTGCCGGAGCGCACGCCTCCGGTGACCAGGACCCTCATGACTCTCCTCCCGACGGCTCACCCAGGGGCCACGAGTGCTGCACGTGGCAGTGCCCAGCCTGCCACCACTGCAGCTGCAGCACCTCGGCCCGGCAGTCGACCGGGATGGTGGCGCCCAGCAGCATCCGCACCGCGTGCTCGTCCACCCCCGGCCCCACCGCGTCGAGCGTGACATGGGGCGTGGCGTCGGGGAACTGCCCGGCGTAGGGCGCGTGGCCGGGAAAGCGGTCCCACACGACACGGGTCAGCACCCGGAAGGGGCCGTCCGGCTCGGGGAGCAGGTGGATGATCCCGTTGGGGAAGGCCCCGAGGCGGGCCAGGCGGTAGTCGAAGGCTCGGGTCGCCGAGGCGATGGCGGCCACCGCGGCAAGGTCCGCCAGTGACGGCGAGCGCACCCACGGTCCGAGGACCGTCACGTGGGCCTGCCCGAAGGTCGGGTCGGCCGCCAGGTAGTCGGCGTCGTAGTGCGCCGTCCGCTCCCGCACGAAGTTGTCGAGCTGCGGCACCGGCACCGCCAGCACCGTGTGCCCGTGGTCCACGGGCCTATCAGTTCCGGCGCCCGGCCGAGGTGGAGTGGTGGGCACGGGACGATTCTGCCTGCTGCGCCTAGCGGCCGAGACGCCCGGCTCCTACGCTGCAGGGATGGCCGAGCTTGAGATCCGCCCCGCCAACGAGGCCAGCTGGGAGGACCTGCAGGCGGTCTTCGGCACCCGCGGGCAGGGGGCTCGGTGCCAGTGCCAGCGCTACAAGTTGCTCCCCCGTGAGAACTTCGCCGCCCAGCCGCTCGAGGAGCGCCAGCTCCGACTCCGCGAGCAGACCGCCTGCGGGCATCCCGACGACACCCGCACCAGCGGGCTCGTCGCCTATCTCGACGACCTGCCGGTCGGCTGGTGCGCTGTCGAACCGCGACCGGAGTTCCCGGGTCTGCGCCACAGCCAGGTGCCGTGGGCCGGCCGCGACGAGGACCGTGCGGACGCCTCGATCTGGGCACTCACCTGCGTCTTCGCCCGGGCCCACCACCGCAGGCAGGGGGTCGCCGCGGCCCTCATCGCCGCCGCCGTTGACTTCGCCCGTGCACGGGGAGCCGCCGCTCTCGAGGCCTATCCGATGACGACCCCTGCCGCAGTCGACGAGGAGCTACACGTCGGCCTGATCAGCAGTTATCTGGCGGCCGGCTTCCGCGAGGTGTCCCGGCCGACCGCACGCCGGGCCGTGGTGCGCGTGGACTACTGATCCCTCAGGGCACCGCGATCCGATCGGGTGGCCCCACCCGTAGCCACCGATAACCGAATCCGTCGAGGGTGAGTTCGAGCCGCCCGTCCGAGGGGTCCACCGCCTCGTGCGAGAGCAGATCGACCACGTGCTCGACGGGGTGCTCCAACTCGATCTCGGCCAGGTCCAGATCGACCGTCACCGGCTCGGCAGCTAGGTTGTGCACCGCGATCACGGCCGTCTCCGTCCCGGGGCAACAGTGCGCCAGCACCTGCCGGTGCGGCTGTTTCATAAGCACGAACTCCGACGACCACCCCAGTTCGGGGCACTCGCGCCGGGCCGCGATGAGGGTGCGCATAAACGTCCACAGCGAGTCGGGGTCCCGCACCTGGTCGGCGACGTTGACGTGCTCGGGGGAGTAACCGTCAGGCGCCAGACGCTGGACGAGCCGACGCGCCGGCGCCGAGGAGAAGCCGCCGTTGGGCCCGTCACTCCACTGCATCGGGGTGCGCACGGCCATCCGCCCCTCGGCGGCCAGGTCCTCCCCCATGCCGATCTCCTCGCCGTAGTAGATCGTGGGCGTCCCCGGCAGGGAGAACATCAGGCTGTAGGCCATCCGGATGCGGCGCGGGTCCCCGGCGAGCATCGGGGGCAGCCTCCGCTTCAGGCCACGGTCATAGAGCTGCATGGACTTCTCCGGGCCAAAGGCGGCAAAGACCTCCTGGCGCTCCTGCTCACTGAGCTTGTCCAGCGTGAGCTCGTCGTGGTTGCGCAGGAAGTTGGCCCACTGCGAGGTGGCGTGCAGCGCGGGTCGTTGCTGCAGCGCCTCCGCCAGCGGGGTGGCGTCTGAGCGGGCGAGGGCGAGGTAGGTGGCCTGCATGCCGACGAAGTCGAACTGCATCTGCAGTTGGTCCCCGTGGTCTCCGCCGAAGTAGGTCAGCTGCTCCTCGTAGGGGAGGTTGACCTCACCGAGCAGGACGGCAGAACCCTTGCGGCGGCTCAGGAAGGCACGGATCTCGCGCAGCACGTCGTGCGGGTCGCGGGGCAGGTCACCGGAGCCGCGCTCGATGTCCTCGATGAAGAAGGGCACGGCGTCGACGCGGAACCCGTCGATGCCCAGCTCCAGCCAGAATCCGATCACCCGCAGGATCTCCTCGCGCACGGCCGGGTGGGCGGTGTTCAGGTCGGGCTGATGCCGGTAGAAGTGGTGCAGGTACCACTGTCCCGTGGGCTCGTCCTTGGTCCAGATCGAGTCCTCCTGATCGGGGAAGACCACCTTGTCGGACGTGTCGGGAGGCTCGGTGTCCCGCCAGACGTAGTAGTCCCGGAACGGGTTTTCGGTGCTGCGTCGCGCGGCGCGGAACCACGGGTGGCGGTCGGAGGTGTGGTTGATGACGAGGTCGATGATGACGCGGATGCCACGGTCGTGCGCGGTGCGGATCACCTCGACCAGCTGTCCGTGGTTGCCCAGCCGGGAGTCCACTCCATAGAAGTCCATGACGTCATATCCGTCGTCCCGGTCCGGGGTGGGGAAGAAGGGCATCAGCCACAGGCAGTTCACCCCCAGTCTGGCCAGGTAGTCGATCCGCCGGGACAGACCGGCGAGGTCGCCGGTCCCGTCGCCGTCGGCATCGGAGTAGGTCTCGATGTCGAGGCAGTAGACGATGGCGCTCTTCCACCACAGGTCGCTGGTCTTGCTGATCCTCACCGGTTCTCCTCAGTGCTGCTGACCGCGGGCAGGACGTGCTCCGCGAAGGTGTCGATGAAGCGGGTCTGCTCCTGACCCACGTGGTGCAGGTAGATCTCTTCGAAGCCCAGGTCGGCATACTCGGCGATCCACTCGCGGTGCCGGCCCAGGTCGTGCGAGATCCGGACGCTGTCGTGCACGGCCGCTGGCGTGACGTCCGCGGCCAGTCGGTCGAACTCGGCTGTCGTCTCGGTGTCCCCCGCCACATCGGCCGGGAAGGTGTTGGTGCTCCACTGGTCGACGGCGAGCGCCTCCGCCTCGCTGCTCTCCGGTGCCCAGGACAGGTGGAGCTGGAGCGCGAGCGGACCCCGCCCTCCCCCATCTCGGTATGCCGACACGACCTCCCGCAGAGCCGGGACCGGCTGGACGACGGTCACCAGGCCGTCTGCCCAGGAGGCCGCCCGCGCGGCCGACCCGGCCGAGATCGCCGCAGCACGCAACGGCGCCGGGGTGTCAGGCACGTCCCACAGTCGGGCCCGGTCCACGGTCATCGGTGCCGTCCGGTTAACCTCCTCACCGGCCTGCAGCCGAGCGATCACCTCGGCCGAGGCCTCGAGGTGCTCCACCCGCTGCTCCTTCGCTGGCCACGGTGTCCCGGTGACGTGCTCGTTCAGCGCCTCCCCGCTGCCGAGGGCCGCCCAGGTCCGGTCGGGAAACATCTGGGCGAGGGTGGCGATCTGGTGGGCCAGGACAGCTGGGTGATAGCGCGGGCCGGGGATGGCCAGGGTGCCGATCGGCAGGCGCGTGGTGGCCAGGGCCGCTCCGAGCCAGACCCAGGTGTTGCCGGAGTGTCCCTGCCGGGCGCTCCACGGGGCGATGTGGTCCGAGCTCATGGCGCAGGCGAACCCGGCCCGTTCCGCGTGCTGCACGTCCTGCAGCAACTGACGTGGCGAGGCCTGCTCGTGCGAGGCGTGAAAACCGATGCGTGCCATCAGACCAGTCCATCCCACAACCTGGTCCGCCGCAATCGGGGCCAGCTGCCCGCCTACGATGCGTGCATGACGCGCACCCCGGCCCGGATCGTCCTGAGAGTCTTCCTGGCCCTGGCCACCGTGCACCTGGTGTGGCACCTCACCGGCCAGGAGGCCTATGCCAGCGCCTCCCAGTGGTTCCTGATGCCGGTCCTCGCCGCCTACCTCTTGATCCGCACACGTGGCGCGGCACGCGGGCGCCTTGTCACCCTGACCCTGGTCGCCCTCGGATTCTCCTGGTTGGGTGACGGCGCACCGGACCTGGCTGAGGGTGACATCTCGTTCCTGCTCATGGTCGGCTTCTTCCTGGTCGCTCAGGTCGTCTACATCGTGGCGTTCTGGCCCCACCGCCACCAGAGTGTGCTGCACCAGCGGCGGGGTCTGCTCCTGCCGTATGCCGTAGCGATCGCCGCCCTCATCCTCGCCTGTGCGCCGCACGCCGGTGCGCTGCTCGTGCCGGTCCTGGTCTACGGGCTCCTGCTGGGCACCATGGCCGTGCTGGCCACCGGGCTCAATGGTCTGGTCTGGGCCGGCGGGGCGCTCTTCCTGGTCTCGGACGGCCTGATCGCACTCAACGCCTTCGCCCCCTGGTGGGACCTGCCGGGTCAGGGTTTCTGGGTGATGCTCACCTATATCGCCGCGCAGCTGCTGATCGTGCTGGGGGTGCTCCGGGAGGCCCCGGCCCCGGTGGGGCGTGGCCCGCAGGTGGCGTCCGTGAACGCCGTGGACCCCGCTCCCTGAGGGGGCGGGGTCCACGGGATCCGGTGCGCTGTGGCTAGCCGTCGATGGTCCGGTAGTCACCGGCCTCGGCCAGCGCCTGGTCGATCAGGTCCCGGTTGGGCTGGACGCTGTCCTTGTGCTTGATCCACAGGCGCGTCGGCTCACCCGGCACGATCTCGAAGGTCGCCTGGCCCAGACCCTGCTGAGCGAAGATGTCGAACAGGGGCTGCATCGCCTTCTTCGTGTCGCGGTCGTCAGTGACGCCCTCCACGAGAAAGCACGTCGACACAATCTTCACCATCGGCATCAGATCCTTCCGTTGAACGCCTGCAGGGCGGAGTCCTCTCGTGTCCCGCCTCGACCATCACCGTAGTCGGCATAGTCGCGGACCCACATCACCCGGGAGACCCACTTGACGTGCTTGTAGCCGTGGTTGGACTCCACGCGCAGCCGGGCCGGCGCCCCGAGGTAGTCCTCGATGTCGTGGTCGTTGCGCTCGTAGGCCAGGATCGACTCCTCCTCGGCCATCGTCTCCAGGTCGATGGCGGCGTAGAAGGGCTCGCGAGGACGGTTGTCATACATCTTCTGGGCCAGGCCGTAGGACTCGGTCAACAGGTAGCGGGCGCCCTCTGGTCGTGGGCCGAGCACCTCCATCAGGTCGGTGAGCCGTACCCCGGTCCAGCGGGAGGTGGCCGACCAGCCCTGCATGCAGGTGTGGGTGGCGACGTAGGAGTGGCGCGGCAACTTCTTGAGGTCCTCGACGGTCAGCGTCTTCTCCACGTCGTTGAGGTCATCGCGGAGGGTGATCGTCAGGCCCTCCCAGTCATTGTCTCGGGCCTCGACCCACAACTGCGACTCCTCCTGGGTGGGCGGCAGGCCGTTGGTCCAGTGGAACTCGGAGATGTCCTTGTCGGTGTAGGCCTTCTTCTTCGCGCCCAGCGGACGCAGGTGGTTCAGGAAGATCTTCCGGCCGATCTCGGTGACACCAGCGGTGAACTTCTGGGCACGGACCCGGTCGGCCAGCGACCAGTAGGACAGCGCGATCCAGAACACGATGACCGCGACGATGACCGCGACCATGACGACCAGCGCCTGGGCAGCCCGCGCGGTGGTGACCTCGCCACCACCAAAGACCATGTTGACGATGTTGCGGTCGCGGTGGACCAGGAAGACCAGGGACACGTGCATCACGATGAAACCGGTGAAGATCACCAGACCGATGAAGTGCAGGGAGCGGGCTCCCTGGTGACCGCCCCACATCTTGACGTACCACGGGAAACGGGAGCGGATAGCCGGCGACATCGCGACGCCGGTCAGCATCTGGAACGGGGCCAGGATGAAGATCACGAAGGTGTAGCCCAGCATCTGCAGCGCGTCATAGGGCTCGAAGTGGCTGATGTCCGGGACCTCGAAACTCAGATACATCTTCAAGGACTCCCACGCCTGCGGGATGACGTCCCACGAGGTCGGCACGATCCGCTGCCAGAGCCCGGTGGCGAACAGCAGGATGATGTAGACCAGGCCATTGAGCACCCAGAACATCACCGACAGTCCGTGCCAGTGACGGCCCAGGCCGATGTTCTCCCGCCCTGGGAGCGAGAGGAGCGGGTGGAGCGACTTCTCGTCCATGAGGGAGGTGTAGACACCCTCCTCCTTGGGCAGCTCACGCTTGGTGAACTTCAGCCACTCGGTGCCGGGCGCGCAGTCCTTGCGCCACCACAGCCGGGGCAACGAGGAGAGCATCTCGATGCCCGATCGGATGAGCATCCCGATCAGGATGAAGTTGAGGAGGTGCTGCGCCCTCAACCACAGGGGGAAATCGCCGTCCATTGCCTTACTCCTTTGTGTCTTTGGCTGAGTCGGTGCCTACGGTGGCCTTGCCGATGACCTTCCCGGGGCGGTCGAGGAAGTGAAAGATCGTCCAGTAGAGGACGCCGATCATGACCCCACCGCCGACGATGTTGCCGAGCGTGACCGGCAGTAGGTTGTCCACCAGGAAGCTGGCCCAGGTCAGGTCGCCGTAGGCGGCCTGATCCAAGCCGGAGGAGGCCCAGAAGTCCTGGCCGGCATACGAGCGCACCAGGATGCCCAGCGGGATCATGAACATATTGGCCACCGAGTGCTCGAAGCCGCTGGCCACGAACAGGGCGATCGGCATCGTGACGGCCACGACCTTGTCGGTGGTGGTCCGGCCGCTGTAGGCGGCCCAGATCGCCAGGCAGACCATCAGGTTGCACAGGATCCCGAGCATGAACGCGGTGAGGAAGTCGTGGTGGACCTTCTTCAGCGACACGTCCAGGACCACGGCGCCCCATCCCCCGTCTGCCTGTTCCCAGACCCGGCCGAGATAGACCAGGGCGACGATGGTCAAGGCGCCGATGAAGTTGCCGACGAAGACCACGACCCAGTTGCGCAGCAGCTGCCACGTGGTGATGCGACCGCTAGCCCGAGCCGTCAGGGTCAACGTCGAGGAGGTGAACAGCTCGGCACCGGTGAGCACGACGAGCGCCAGTCCGGTGGCGAAGACAAAGCCCCCCAGGACCTTGGCGACACCGAACGGCATCTGGTCAGCGCCGACCTGGCTCGTGGTGAAGAAGACAAAACCGAGCGCGATGTAGCCACCGGCAGTCAGGGCCAGCAGGAAGGATTTGAGCTGATGACTGGTGGCCTTCCCGAAGGCTGCGTCCTCTGCAGCCCTCGCCATCTGCGACGGCGTGAGGATCGTGCTGTCGCTACTCACGCCATTCTCCGGGGTCCGCTGTGGACCTGGTCCGTCCTGGCCGGTCAGGCACGGGACTCGAACTCAGCGATCTCGCGCACCTTCGGTCCGTAGAAGCCGGACGGATCATGCCGCAGGTCCAGCCACAGGTCCACCAGGATCCGCGCATAAGCGGGCGCGATGACGTTCTGTCCCATGCACAGGATCTGCGCGTCATAGTTCTCGACGGCTCCCCTGACGGTGACCAGGTCGTGGGCGGTCGCGGCGCGAGCACCCTTGACCTTGCTGGCGGCGATCGCGGTGCCCACACCGGTGCCGCAGACCAGCACCGCCCGGTCCGCCGTGCCGTCAACCACCGCGTGCGCGGCCCGAAAGGACACCTCGGGATAGGAGATATCCGCCTCAGAGAGGTCAACCACCTCGCTGACCCGCCCATCGCTCTGCAAGAACTCCTTGATCGCGTCCTTCAGGGCCGCCCCGTTACCCGGGGAACCGATGACTACGCGCATACTTGCCGCCCTCCTCCGTACCATCGTATTTTTTCACTACAGGCAGTAGTAAACACTACGAGGCGTAGTAGACGCCACTCTGACAGTACTCCCACCCGCTCCTGGCTGTCGCCGTGAGGCGGTCGGCGTACAGTCGCAGATATGGTCCGCCCGCGCGTCCTCCAGGTCGGGATGGACCCTGACGTGATCGACTTCTCCCCCTGGCCCGGCCAGTCTGCCGAGACGCTGCGCGTGCGCCTCCGCAATGCCGAGGACGACCTGCGCACCGCGGGACTCGAGGTCACCACCTGCCTGCTCACAGATGATGCGGACGCTGCCGAGACGGCCGTCCGGCAAGCCCTCGCTGGGCAAAGATTTGACGTCGTCGAGATCGGTTCGGGCCTCAGGACCTCCCACGACTACACGCTGATCTTTGAGCGGGTGGTCAACACGGTTCGCGAGTGCCAGCCGGGCCTCCGGCTCTGCTTCAACGACTCGCCCGAGTCGACCCTCGACGCCGTGCGCAGGGGCCTTCGACGCCGTCCGCGCGGGTCATGACGTGACCGCGCTGCCACGCAGGGGCACGGCACCAGAGGGTGTGCGTGCGGTCGCCTGCGACGCGACCAACGAGGCAGCCAACGAACTACGGTCGAGCCGGGGGCCTCAACCCGGCCCTCGGCCTCAGCAGTCACGGATTCGACCTGCAGTACTACAGCTCCGCCCAGGCCGTCACCGACGACCGAGGAGGAGAGCGCAGAAGCGGAAGATCAGACGTTAAACCGGAACTCCACGACATCACCGTCGGCCATCACGTAGTCCTTGCCCTCCATACGCACCTTGCCGGCGGCCCGCGCATCGGCCATCGAGCCGGCGGCGTCGAGATCCTCGAAGGAGACGACCTCGGCCTTGATGAACCCGCGCTGGAAGTCGGTGTGGATAACACCTGCGGCCTGTGGTGCGGTCGAGCCGACGCGGATCGTCCAGGCCCGGGACTCCTTGGGACCGGCAGTCAGATAGGTCTGCAGACCCAGGTTCTGGAAACCGACGCGGGCCAGCTGGAGCATGCCCGGCTCGCTGACCCCGACGGACTCGAGCAGCTCGGCTGCCTCCTCCTCGTCCAACTCGGCCAGGTCGGCTTCGAGCTTGGCGTTGAGATAGATCGCCTCGGCCGGCGCGACCAGGGCGGCGAGCTCGTCGTGCAGGGCGGTGTCAGTCAGGCCGTCCTCGTCCAGGTTGAAGACATAGAGGAACGGCTTGGTCGTCAGCAGGCCCAGACTCTTGGCCAGGTCCATGTCGACCCCAGCAGCGGCACCCTTGACGAAGAGGGTGTCACCGGCTTCCAGCACCTGCTGGGCCGCCAGCGCGGTGTCGAGCACGGACTTGTCGGTCTTCTTGCCCTTGACCTCCTTCTCGAGCCTGGGGACGGCTGACTCGAGGGTCTGCAGGTCGGCGAGCACCAGCTCGGTGTTGATGGTCTCGATGTCGTCCTTCGGGCTGACTCGGCCATCGACGTGCACCACGTCGTCGTCGACGAACGCGCGCACCACCTGGCAGATCGCATCCGCCTCACGGATGTTGGCCAGGAACTTGTTGCCCAGGCCCTCCCCCTCTGAGGCGCCCCGCACGATGCCCGCGATGTCCACGAAGCTGACCGGCGCGGGCAGAATCCGCTGGCTGCCAAAGATCTCGGCGAGGCGGTCCAACCGCTTGTCAGCCAGCGGGACCACCCCGATATTGGGCTCGATCGTCGCGAACGGATAGTTCGCGGCGAGCACCGTGTTCTTGGTCAGTGCGTTGAAGAGGGTCGACTTGCCGACGTTGGGCAGGCCAACGATTCCGATAGTGAGTGCCACGGGGTCAGGAGTCTACCGGCCCCACGGCATACCTCCTGACGCTGCGTGCCCGATGGTCAAGATTCGTCAAAGTTTCCACCGGTCCGGAACCGGTCGAGGAGTGGTCCCGTCGGTTCCATGGCGGTTCGAGACCCCCTGACCGCCGGGGGAGACACACAGGAGCACAGACATGAAGAGCACCAACACCACCCGACGCAGCCTCAGCCTGGTCAGCGCGGCCGCCGTTGCCGCCCTGGTCCTGACCGCGTGCGGGGGCGAGGAGGAGCCCGCCGAGGAGACCTCCGCTGAGGAGACGGTGGACGAGCAGGTGGATGAGGTGGAGGAGACCACCGATGACGCTGAGGAGACCGAGGCCACGGCCGACGACCAGACCGAGACCGAGGCCCCGGCTGACGACGACACGGAGACCGAGGCTCCCGTGGGCGACGCCGCGCAGGAGACCGCGGACCCGGCGACCACTGGCGAGGCCGGTGACTTCGAGACGGCCGCTCCGGGCACCGAGGTGGCCTTCGGCGAGACCGCCGTGCTGCACGCCCAGGAGCGTGAGGAGGGCGAGGAGTACTACGCCTTCGGGTACATCGAGTCCTCGGTGACCGAGATCGTCGCCGGCGACGCCTCCTTCTTCGACCAGTTCGATGACACGGAGGAGTACGAGGGGATGACCCCGTACTTCATCATGTCCGAGCACACGGTGCTGTATGCCGAGGGGGACGAGGGCGCCACCAACGTCGAGCCCGGTTTCGAGGGGATCCTCGACGACGGCAGCCCCGCGCAGGGCCTGATCGTCATCAGCACAGGCATCTCCGAGTGCCCGAACGACTATTTCGAGGACTTTGTCACCGGGGCGACCTCGACCACCTGCGACGTGGCCCTTGCGCCCGAGGGCCAGGAGGTCACCGGTGCCGCCTGGACCGGTGTGCGTGAGATCGACGGCGGCTGGGACGAGAACCCCTACCTGGAGGCTCCTGTCATCTGGCAGTGACCTCTGACCGACCGGCGCGCAGGCACCGGTCATCGCACAGGACAACCCTCGAAGCCCCCGTCCCGCCGTATGCCGGACGGGGGCTTCGCCATCCCAGCACCCGCCGAGCGCACCGGGTTGCGAGAAAGCCACCCCACCGAGCGCGCCGCGTTGCGATGTCAGTGCCTCCTGGCACGGTGTGCGTCATGGAGATATGGATGGTGCTCGTCACCCTGAGCGCTGGGGCGCTCGGTCTGCTCATCGGGTGGCTGACAGCGCGAGCAGCCAACTCTGCGGTGCTGGCCCGCACCCGCGCAGAGCGCGACCTGTTGGGCGAGCGGCTGGCTGCCCGCGAGACCGTGGAGGGGGAAGACCGGCAGACCGCCGCCGAGCTGGCCCCGCTCCGTGCGGCGCTGGGCCGGGTGGAGAACCAGGTCCGCGACCTGGAGCGGGACCGGGTCGAGCAGTTCGGGTCGGTCGGCGAGCGGCTCGGGGAGGTGGCGCGACATACTGCTGAGCTGCGCGACCAGACAGCGAGCCTGTCGGGTGCTCTCAACTCGTCGGGAGTGCGTGGGACGTGGGGCGAGAGCCAGCTGCGACGCATCCTTGAGCACTCCGGCATGCTCGCCCGTTGTGACTTCGACGAGCAGGTCTCCGCCGTCAGCAGTCATGACGTGACGGTCCGCCCCGATGTCGTGGTGCGGCTGCCTGATGACAAGGTGCTGGTGCTGGACAGCAAGGCACCGCTGAGCGCGTTCCTGCGCGCCCAGGCGGACGGCATCTCGGCCGAGGAGCGCTCCGGCCTGCTGCGCCAGCATGCCCGCTCCCTCCGCGGACACGTCGACGCCCTCGCGGCCAAGGCCTACTGGAGTGCCTTCAGCACCACACCCGAGCTGGTGATCTGCTTCGTGCCCAGTGACGCGGTGCTCGCCGCCGCATTGCAGGCCGCGCCGGACCTGTATGACCACGCCCAGTCCCGCCGGGTCGTCCTGGCCTCCCCCGCGACGCTCCTGGCGCTGCTGCGTGCTCTGGCCTTCACCTGGCAGCAGGACGCCCTGGCCGACAACGCGCGCGAGCTGGTGCGCCTGGGGACCGAGCTGCACCAGCGTCTGGGCACTCTGGGCAAGCACGTCACCACGATGGGGTCGGCGCTGCGGCGATCTGTCGAGAGTTACAACAGCATGATCGGGACGCTGGAGTCACGGGTCATGGTGACCAGTCGGAGCCTCCAGGAGATCGGCATCGCGGAGTCGGCCCATCCCGGGCTGGAGCCGGTGCGGACCGCGGTGCGCCCCCTGACTGTGCCCGAACTGATCGATGACGAACTGCTCGAGATTGCCGATGAGCGGACCGAGATCGATCCAACGCTGGCTGCTCCGGGAGGGCTCCAGGACAGGGACTCCTCCTCACAGATTCGGCGAAAGCAGGCCTGACGACACGGCCCTGGGCCGTCAGCGCCGAACCATCATGGGGTGGGCTTTGTCCTCTTCCTGAGTGACATCATTCGGCGATGCGACTACTCCTCGGAGAGTTGGCGCAAGAAGGCCTGACCACGCTCGCTGGTGGGGCTGTCGAGGACCTGCTCGGGGGTACCCTCCTCGACGATCTGCTTGTCAGCCATCAGCACGACGCGGTCGGCCGCACGGCGGGCAAAGCGCATCTCGTGGGTGACCACGATCATCGTCATGCCCTCGTCAGCAAGCTCGCGCATCACGTGCAGGACCTCCCCGACGAGTTCCGGGTCCAGCGCCGACGTCGGCTCGTCAAACAGCATCACGGCCGGGTCCATCGCCAGCGCCCGGGCGATCGCGACCCGCTGCTGCTGACCACCGGAGAGGCTGTCCGGATAGGCATCCGCCTTCTCTCCCAACCCGACGCGGTCGAGCAGCCCCTCAGCACGCTGTCGGGCCTCCGCAGTGGAGCGTCCCAGGACGTCTCGCTGCGCCATCATGATGTTCTGGGCAACCGTCATGTGGGGGAACAGGTTGAACGACTGGAAGACCATGCCGATCCGGGACCGGATCTTGTTGATCGCGGTCTCCTGATAGCTGAGCTGGTGACCATCAACCTCGATGGTTCCTCCGCTGATCCGCTCCAGACCGTTGATGCACCGCAGGAGGGTGCTCTTGCCAGCGCCCGAGGGACCGATGAGGACGACCACCTCGCCGGGGTAGACATCCAGGTCGACACCGTCGAGGACGACGTTGTCGCCAAACCTCTTCACGATGCCGCGCATGCTGACCAGGGGCTCGCCCTGAGATGTGGTGCTCATACTCGTCCTCCCTCGGACTGCCGCCACTTCACCCAGGTCGGGAGTCGCAGCCCGCTGCTGGCGCCGCCGCTGGATGAGCCTGGTTCGATCGGTCGGCGGTGTTTGCTGAGTGAGCGCTCGATCCGGCTCACCACAAAGGTGAGGATCAGGACGATGACTAGGTAGTAGATGGACACCATCAGATACATCTGCAGCGGCTCGTAGTTCTGTGCCTGCAGGTTGCGCGAGGTCTGGAAGAGCTCGGTCATCCCGATGAAGGACACCAGCGAGGAGTCCTTGACCGCGATGATGTACTGATTGCCCAGCACCGGCAGGGTCGTGCGCAGAGCCAGCGGTGCCTGGACTCGCCGCAGGGTCTTGGCCCGGCCCATGCCCAGGGAGCGGGAGGCCTCCACCAGCCCCTTGGGGACCGCCTGGAAACCGGATCGGAAGATCTCAGCGATGTAGGCCGAGTTGTGTGCGGCCAGGGCGAGCGCCCCGGCCCAGAAGGCCGGCATCTTCACGATCTCGGAGATCCCGAAGTAGAGCACGAAGATCTGGGCGATCAGCGGTGTGCCCCGGATGAGCCCGATGTATGCCGTGGCGAGCCACCGCAGCGGGGCGAACCTGCTCATCACCATCCAGGCGATCACACCGCCCAGCACCATCGCGATGACCAGTGCCACGGCAGTCAGGCGCAGAGTGACCCAGCTGGCCTCGATGAAGAGCGGGGCGTAGTCGACGAAGCGGTCGAAGAAGCTCATGACCGGAGCTCAGTCACCGCTGGTCTGCTCGGCGTCGTCAGCCGGCTGACCGGTGTCAGACTCCAGGATGTTCTGCCCAAACCACTTCTCCGAGATCTCGGCATAGGTGCCGTCCTCGATGATGCTGGCCAGGGCCTCGTTCAGCTCGTCCACGAGCTCGGTGTTGCCGTCACGGACCGCGAACGCGGGCTCCTCGGTGTAGAGCGGCTCACCACAGACGCGCAGGTCCCGGTCGGCCTGGTCGATCTGGTAGAGGCCGACGAGGCGATCGGTCATCGCCGCGTCCAGACGGCCGACCTCGGTGTCCTCCAGGGCCGTGATGTCCGAGGTGAAGGTGCGGATCTCGCCCACCCAGTCCTGATCGTTGAGGAAGGTCTCATAGGTCGTGCCCGAGGCGACCCCAATGGCCGGGCTGTCCAGCTGGGTGGGGTCCTCACAGTCACTGTCGTTGGGCACGAAGACGGTCGCACCAGAGAGGTAGTAGGGGTCGGTGAAGTCGACCTGGGCGTCTCGCTCCTCGGTGGGAGTCATCGAGGCGATGAGCACGTCGTAGCGGTCGGACTTCAGGCCCTGGATCAGACTGTCGAAGGCACCGGTCTGAGTGTCCAGCTCCAGGCCCATCTCCTCGGCGATTGCGGCACCGATGTCATAGTCAAAACCAGTCAGCTGGTCGCCCTCGAAGTGACTGAACGGCTGGAACTCACCGCTCATCGCGACAACGAGTGTGCCGTCGTTGAGCAACTTCTCATCGCCACCGCCACAGGCAGTCAGAGCGAGCGAGGCGGCAGCGATCGCCACCAGCGCTCCGGCGCGGCGGTTTGGGGTGGGCTTGTTCATAAGGATCGTCTCTCTCGTGAGTTCGCACTTCTTTGTGTCGAACTTAGAAAGAGGAGAGAGGTCGGTCAAACCGGTCGCGCAGGCTCCCTCTCGGCTCGACGAACCCCGCGGAATGCGATATCGCGCGCGCACGGTGGCAGGCTCTCCCAAACCGCCGGAGACGGGCCAGCCTGCCACCGGGGCGTTACCGACTTGTGACCTGGAGGCCGCTGCGCGGCCCGAACCGCCCCACACAAGGTGAGGGCCCGTACCGAACCTCCCGAAGAACGGATTAGTGGAGGGAGCCTGCGTCGTGGCGGATCTTGGCGGCCTCCACGCCGTCGCGGGCCTTGAGGTCGCGGCGGATCTCGTGGGGCAGCGCGAACAGCAGCGATTCCTCGGCCGCGGTGATCGGCTTGACGTCCTCATAACCCCGGTCAGCCAGGAACTGCAGGACGTCGCGGACCAGGATCTCCGGGACGCTGGCGCCGCTGGTGACGCCCACGGTGCTCACGCCCTCCAGCCAGGCCTCGTCGATCTCGTCGGCGTAGTCGACCAGGTGCCCTGCCTGGGACCCGTGGTCCAGTGCCACCTCGACCAGGCGCACCGAGTTGGAGGAGTTCTTCGAGCCCACGACGATCATCAGGTCGCAGTCGGCGGCCATCTGCTTCACGGCGACCTGACGGTTCTGGGTGGCGTAGCAGATGTCGTCGCTGGGCGGGTCCTGCAGCGCCGGGAACCGCTCGCGCAACCGCCGGACCGTCTCCATGGTCTCATCGACCGAGAGCGTGGTCTGGGAGAGCCAGACGACCTTGTCCGGGTCGCGGACTTCAACGTCGTCGACCTCATCGGGGTTCTGCACCAGCACGATGTGGTCCGGCGCCTCGCCGGCGGTCCCCTCGACCTCCTCGTGCCCCTCGTGCCCGATGAGCAGGATGTCGTAGTCCTCCTTGGCGAAGCGGACGGCCTCGCGGTGCACCTTGGTCACCAGCGGGCAGGTCGCGTCGATCGTCTTGAGCTGGCGTGCCTCCGCCTCCAGGTGCACGGCCGGGGAGACACCGTGTGCGGAGAAGATGACGGTGGCGCCCTCGGGCACCTCATCGGTCTCCTCCACGAAGATCGCGCCCCGCTTCTCCAGGGTGCGCACGACATGCTTGTTGTGCACGATCTGTTTGCGCACGTAGATCGGCGGGCCGTAGAGGTCGAGGGCCTTCTCGACAGTCACCACCGCCCGGTCAACACCGGCGCAGTAGCCGCGGGGCGCGGCCAGCAGCACGCGCTTGGACACCTGGTCAGCGGGAAGGGCAGTCACGCCTCCATGGTAGGCGACCCCGCCTGAAAGACCTCAGCCAGTGAGCCTGGCTCAGCTCGCGACGCGGTGCCGCCCCTCGGCGCGCGCAGCGCCGGAGGCGATCCACCACTCCTCGGAGTCGTCCTCAGTGCGGTGGTTGGCGGCGCGGTCCGCCTCCTGCTGCTCGTGCAGGAAGTTGAGATACAGATAGTCGTTGAGGATGTAGCCGACGCGCTCCCCGCGGGAGGCAGCGTCGAGACAGATGCGGCGCAGTTCTTCCTCGGTCACCGACTCGGTTGCCATGCCGGTCAGCCTGACAAGGGCGGCCGCAAAAGTGGTGCAGACCCGCCGCGCGGCGTCACATTCGTCACACCACAACCACCTGCCCCATCAGAGGTGGGGCCGGTCTCCCGCCCAGAGTCCTCACGCGCGAGGATATGTCGTATGCCGAATCTCACCACTGCTCGACAGCTGGCCGACACCTTCGTGCGCGACCTGGCTGACCTGGACCCCTCCGTCGCCACCGGCCTCGGGCTCAACCCGCAGGACGACCGGCTCCCGGACCTGTCACCGGCCGGTTATCAGGCCAAGGCCGACCTCGCCTCCTCGACCCTGGCCGAGCTGGAGACGCTGGAGGCGGCGGCCGGCCCTGACGGGTGGGACGCCCTGGAGCAGCGCTGCGCCACGCTGTTGCGGGACCGGCTGGGGGTCCAGCTCGAGGCCCACGCCGCCGGCGAGCACCTGCGCGAGATCCGCAATATCTTCGGCCCGCCCCAGGCGATCCGGCAGATCCTCTCGATGATGCCCTCCGCCTCCGACGCTGACTGGACGGTCATCGCCCGGCGCATGGCCCGGGTCCCGCAGGCCTACCGCTCCTGGACCCAGACCCTCGACGAGGGCATCGCCCGAGGCCTGTTCGCCGCCCCGCTGCAGGTGCGCACCACCATCGACCAGCTCACCGAGTGGGCCGACAGCCAGTGGTGGCACAACTTCGTGGCCGGCGGCCCCGAGTCGGTCAAGGGTGAGTTGATCGCGGCGGCGGACACCGCGACCGCGGGCACCATCGAGCTGCGTGACTACCTGCAGCAGACCTACCTGCCCGCCTCCGACGGGACCCCCAACGCGGTGGGCGCGCAGCGTTATCGCCTCAATGCCCGCCGGTGGATGGGGGCAGATCTCGACCTGGAGGAGGCCTGTGCCTGGGGCTGGGCCGAGTACCAGCAGATCAACGCCGAGATGGTCGGGCTGGCCGGAGAGATCCTGCCGGGGTCGACGCCGGTCGAGGCGATGCGTCACCTGGACGAGCACGGCGAGATCATCGAGGGCGTCGAACAGGTCCGCGAGAAGCTGCAGCAGATGATGGACCAGGCGATCGAGGACCTCGACGGCACACACTTCGACATCGCTGAGCCGATCAAGACCGTCGAGGCGATGATCGCCCCGGCCGGCAGTGCCGCCGCGCCCTACTACAGCCGCCCCTCGATCGACTTCTCCCGCCCCGGCCGCACCTGGCTGCCGACCATGGGCCGCACCAGTTTCCCGATGTATGACCTGGTCAGCACCTGGTATCACGAGGGTGTCCCCGGACACCACCTCCAGTTGGCCCAGTGGGTGTATGTCGCCCCTCAGCTGTCGATCTACCAGACCAGCCTGGGCTCCTCCAGCGGGGCCACCGAGGGGTGGGCGCTGTATGCCGAGCGGCTGATGGACGAGCTCGGCTATCTCGACACCGAGGCGCGGATGGGCTATCTCGACTGCCAGATCATGCGCGCCATCCGGGTGGTCATCGACATCGGCATGCACCTGCAGCTGCCGATCCCGGACGACTCCCCCATCGCCCCCGGCCAGACCTGGACACCGGAGCTGGCCAATCAGTTCTTCGCCGCCCACTCCGGGCGCTCACAGGACTTCATCGACTCCGAGATCATCCGCTACCTCGGGTGGCCGGGCCAGGCCATCAGCTACAAGCTCGGCGAGCGCGCGTGGCTGGCCGGACGCGAGGCGGCCCGCCGGGCCCACAAGGAGCGCGGCGAGGAGTTCAACCTCAAGGAGTGGCATATGGCAGCGCTGTCCCTCGGCGCACTCGGCCTGGATGACCTGACCCGGGAGCTGAGCACGCTGTGACCCCACCGGTCGGGGTGCCGTCTCCGCTGGCCGCCGAGATCACCCAGCCGGTGGCACTGTGCGGACCCGACGGCCGGCTCAACCCACGGGCCGTGGGCTGGTCCCGCACCCCGCTGCACACCGACAACCTCCGGGGCTGGGGCCGCACCAAGCGGTGGGAGTACTGGGGCGTGGTCACCCCGACCCACATCGTCGGAGTCGTGGTCTCCTCCCTGGACTATGCCGGCGTGCACAGCCTCTATGTCCTGGACCGGAACACGGGGCAGGAGTGGACACCGGAGGCGGTGGTGCCCCTGGCCCACGGGCCATCCTCCCACCGCGCAGCGGTCAGGGCACGGTGGTCGCCCGCGGTCGTGACCTCGCGATCATCATCGATCAGCAGGACGAGATCACGATCGACGCGGTGGCCGGCGGGGTCGAGCTCCACCTGACCATCGGGCAGCACGCAGGCCACGAGGCCCTGGGGGTGCTGGTGCCCTGGAGCCAGCGGCGCTTCCAGTTCACCCTCAAGGACCTCGGCCGTCCGGTCAGTGGTGCCCTCACGCTCGATGGCACCGAGCACCGGTTGCGCGCCGAGGAGACCTTCGCGGTCCTGGACCACGGGCGCGGGAAGTGGCCCTACTCGATGACCTGGAACTGGGCCGCTGGCTCCCGGCCCGGGGGCGACCTGTCGATCCAGCTCGGCGGGAAGTGGACCGAGGGCAGCGGCCAGACCGAGAACGGACTCTTCGTCGCCGGACGGCTGCACAAGATCCACGAGGAGCTGTCCTGGACCTACGACCGGTCGGACTGGCTGCGCCCGTGGCGGATCGAGGGTGAGCGGGCACAGGTCGTCTTCACGCCCTTCCACGAGCGCGTGGCGCGCACCAACCTGCTCGTCCTGGCCGGTGAGACGCACCAGTGCTTTGGCCACTTCACCGGCTGGGCCAGCACCGACGACGGCACCCGGGTCGACCTCGACGGGCTGACCGGCTGGGCCGAGGAGGCGCGCAACCGCTGGTAGGTGCCTGCCGGCATACTCCTGGGCCTGTCCCGGGAGTCGCTCGCGGCTGCTGTCCCTGCGTCCGCCTATCGTGGCACCCGTGAGCGAGCCAGCCGCCAAGCGCTCCCTGCCGGCCACGGCTCGGGACACCACCGCCGAGACCCCGTGGCCGGTGCGCACCCTGTCGATGAAGATCTCCGACTACGTCGACAAGATGTCGCCGCTGTGGGTCGAGGGTCAAATCGTGCAGCTCAACCGGCGGGCCGGCATGTCGTGGGCCTACCTGACGCTGCGCGACACCGATGTCGACATGTCCTTGTCCGTCTCCATCCCGGTGCCCGCCCTGGACGCGCTGGCCGCTCCCCCGGAGGCTGGCGCGCGGGTGGTGGTGCACGCCAAGCCGACCTTCTGGACCAAGCGCGGCGCGCTGCAGCTGGAGGCCCGCCAGATCCGGCACGTCGGGGTCGGTGAGCTGCTGGCACGCCTCGAGCACCTCAAGCAGCTCCTGCGTGCCGAGGGGCTGTTCGAGCCGAGCCGCAAGAGGGCACTGCCCTTCCTGCCGGCGACCATCGGGCTGATCTGCGGGCGCAACACTGCCGCGGAGCGCGACGTCGTGATGAACGTCCGACGCCGCTGGCCGGCGGCTCGCTTCGAGATCCGCAACGTCTCGGTGCAGGGCCCGACGACCGTCACCGGCGTCAGCGAGGCGCTGGCCGAGCTGGACGGCCTGCCGCAGGTCGAGGTCATCGTGATCGCCCGCGGGGGCGGCTCCTTCGAGGACCTGCTCCCGTTCAGCAACGAGGCCCTGGTGCGTGGCGTGGTGGGCGTGCGCACACCGGTGGTCAGCGCGATCGGTCATGAGACCGACACACCATTGCTGGACTACGTCGCCGACTACCGCGCCTCGACACCGACCCACGCCGCGACCCGGGTCGTGCCCGACCAGCAGGAGGAGCTGCGCGGGCTGGCGGCGACCCGTGGTCGCGGACGGGCCGCGCTGCAGCGCAGGATCACCGAGCAGCGCCGCCGCCTGGAGGCCACGATGAGCCGCCCGGTCATGGCCGACCGGCAGGCGATCATCTCCGCCTACCGCCGGGACATCGACGCGGCAGCGGAGCGGGGCCGCTACCGGGTGACCACGCTGGTCTCCCGAGAGTTCGACCGGGTCGCCAGCCTGAGCACGCATCTGCGCGCGGTGTCCCCGCAGCACACCCTGGAGCGGGGTTATGCGGTGGTGCGGCACAGCGACGGCACCATCGTGCGCGACATCACGGAGGTGGCGGCCGAGGAGCTGCTGCGCGTGACGGTGGCACGCGGAGACTTCGCCGTGCGACCGGTCGTCGATCCCGGCAACTGAGCACTCTCTCGTCACGGGTCGCAGCCAGGGCGGCCCAGACCCACCGGAATACCGTGCAGCCCGTCGCCGCCACGGCGGCCCGCGCCCCACCGGAATACCGTGCGGGCCGCATCGTTGGCACTAGATGACGCTTCAACGGCCGTGGCGCGCCGGTCTCATCCCGCGCTGCCGCCACGGCACTCCCCTCACGGAAGGTTGCGCATGAGCACCCTCGCCATCCTGGGCGCTGGCAAGGTCGGCACCGTCCTCGCGCGGCACGCGGTCGCCGCGGGGCACGAGGTGTTGATCGCCGGCTCCGGTGACCCGGCCCAGATCTCGCTCACGATCGAGGTGCTGGTGCCCGGCGCGGTCCCGGCGACCGCGGTCGACGCCGCGCTCAAGGCCGATGTGGTCATCCTGGCGCTGCCGCTGGGCAAGCACCACACCCTGCCGGTTGACGCGCTGGCCGGCAAGCTGGTCCTGGACGCCATGAACTACTGGTGGGAGGTCGACGGGGTGCGCGACGACCTCACCGATCCAGACACCTCCACGAGTGAGATCGTCCAGCGGTTTCTGCCCGCCGCCCGGGTGGTCAAGGCGTTCAACCACATGGGCTACCACGACATCGAGGACCAGGCGCGGCCAGCGGGTGCCCCCGGCCGCACGGCGATCGGCATCGCCGGCGACGACCCGGCGGACCTGGCGACTGCCTCCCGGATCGTCGACGATCTGGGGTTCGACCCGGTGGTCGTCGGGCCGCTGGCCAGCGGCGCGGCGCTGCAGCCTGGGACCGAGGCCTTCGGGGCAGACGTGGTCGCCGCACAGCTGGAGACGATGCTCTCTCGGCCCTCGGTGAGCCAGCAGGGCCGGGCGAGCTCTGCCGGGTGACGGTGTGGGCGACGTTAGAGTCTTTCCATGAGCGCGGACAGCAGCCAGGCGACCGAGGAGATCAGCGAACTCAGTTATGAGGACGCGCGGGACGAGCTGGTCGGGATCGTCGCCCGCATCGAGGGCGGCAGCGCCTCCCTGGAGGAGTCGATGACGCTCTGGGAGCGTGGAGAGGCTCTCGCCGCACACTGCAAGGCCAAGCTGGACCAGGCACAGCAGCAGCTGGACCGCGCCGCACCGGGCGCTGGGGACGAGGGGACCGGCAGCCAGACGGGCCAGGCTGGGGACGAGAGGACCGGCAGCCAGACGGACCAGGCTGTGGACGAGGGGACCGGCAGCCAGGCGGACCAGGCGGGGGACGCGATCGACGAGGACGACCCTGCGGATGACTGACGCCCCCTCCACGCTCCAGGTGGTGCCTGACCTGCCCCGGCTGCGGGTCATCGAGGAGCGCGACGCGCCGGCGGTGCTCGACGCCTTCGACGACGACGCCATGCGCCGACAGGGCACGATCCGCACCCTGGAGGAGGCTCAGAACTGGGTCAGCTTCATGGGCGGTCGCGGCGAGCGCCTGGCCCTGGCCCTCGACCTGGGCGGCTCGATGATCGGTGCGGTCGTGGTGAGCTCGATCGACCAGGAGAACGAGACCGGCTGGTTCTGGTACTGGATGCACCGCGAGCACCGCGGCAGGGGATGGATGTCGCGCGCGGCGGTCACCCTGGCTGACTATGCGCTCACCGACATGTTCCTGCACCGGCTCGAGCTCGGCCACCGTGCCAACAACCCGGCTTCCGGCGGAGTGGCCCGGGCCGCCGGTTTTGTCATGGAGGGTGTCGAGCGGGAGAAGTTCCTGGTGGACGGTGTGCGCGTCGACGTGCACACCTATTCGCGGCTGGTCACCGACCCGTGGCCGGAGACGCAGCGCCTGCCCCTCGACCTCTGACGAGCGGCGGGGTCAGCCAGCGACCTCGAGCTTGCCGATGAACTCCTCGATCTCGGGCCATCCGGCCGTCCCGCGCACCAGGGTCGTGCCGACCTCGCCCTGCTCGGGCTCGAGGACTACAGCACGCTCCTCACCCTCGTAGGCGGTCCACTCCGCCGGGCCGTCGGGTCCGGTGATCGTGCGGGTCCCGACCTGCTCCCCCGCCTTCTCCGTCAGGGCGCCCACCCACTCCGGGGTGGCCTGAGCGGTCTGGGAGATCTCGACATACTCTCCCGCGGGGGTGACCAGACCCACCCGCCAGGACAGCGACCCGGCGTGCGTCTCAAAGGTGGCGAAGTTGGCCGTCCAGTCCTCCCCCAGGAAGGCTTCCGGTGTCCACACCGGGAAGTCGGACTCCGCCGCCGCGTAGGGCGAGACCATGTCCACCTCGACCGGTCGACGTTCGAGCTGATCGGGGTTGGGCATCAGAGCCCACCAGGCAAACGCGAGGGCCAGGACCGCGAGAAGGGAGTAGACCATGTTCTGGACCGAGTAGTTGCGCAGCCGGGCGACCGACTTGTCCTCGCCCTGCTGCGGACCATCGGTGGTCGGCGGGGTGTCGGCGCCCTCGTCGGGCGCGGTCTGCCCCCGGTGGGGCACGGGTTCCACTCCCTGGTCCTGGGTGGGCTCGTCCTGGTCTGGCACAGGGCGCTCCTGGTCCTGTGCGGTCTCCTCACGGGTGGTCGGGTTGGTCTCGGGGCTGCGGCTCACACTCCTATCGTCCCACTGACAGCCGGGCGGTAGTGTCGGGGCAGCAACGTCGCCCACCTGCCGAGGAGCCGAGCATGCCCACCGAGGACGCCCGCAGCACGTCACACCAGTCGGTCCTGCCCGACCGCAA
This sequence comes from Ornithinimicrobium ciconiae, assembly GCF_007197575.1. NCBI lineage: Bacteria > Bacillati > Actinomycetota > Actinomycetes > Micrococcales > Ornithinimicrobiaceae > Ornithinimicrobium > Ornithinimicrobium ciconiae. The sequence goes on along the minus strand of NZ_CP041616.1, from coordinate 1,160,886 downwards.
CCTGGCTCTGGAGCTGGTGCGAGTCACCGAGGCCGCCGCCCTGGCCGCCGCTCGCTGGGTGGGCATGGGCGACAAGAACCTCGCCGACGGTGCCGCCGTCGCCGCGATGCGCAAGGTCATCTCCGGAGTCGCGATGGACGGCATCGTCGTCATCGGTGAGGGGGAGAAGGACGAGGCACCGATGCTCTTCAACGGCGAGAAGGTCGGCGACGGCACCGGACCCAAGGTCGACGTTGCCGTGGACCCGATCGACGGCACGACGCTGACGGCCAAGGGCATGGACAACGCCATCGCCGTCATGGCGGTCTCCGAGTCCGGGACGATGTATGACCCGAGCGCCGTCTTCTATATGGACAAGCTGGTGGTCGGCCCCGAGGCGGCCGACCACGTTGACATCCGCCTGCCGGTCAAGGAGAACGTCCGTCGCGTCGCCAAGGCCAAGAAGCGCGGCGTCGAGGACATCACGGTGGTCATGCTCGACCGTCCCCGCCACGAGCAGCTCGCCCAGGAGGTCCGGGAGGCCGGGGCCCGGTTGAAGTTCATCACCGACGGCGACGTGGCCGGTGGCATCGCCGCCGCCCGCGACGAGTCGGGCATCGACATGCTGCTCGGCATCGGCGGCACCCCCGAGGGCATCATCACCGCCTGCGCGGTCAAGGCCATGGGCGGGGTCATCCAGGGCAAGCTGTGGCCCAAGGACGACGAGGAGCGCCAGGGCGCCATCGACGCCGGTCATGACCTGGACGCCGTCCTGGCCACCGACGACCTGGTGACCGGCGACAACTGTTTCTTCGTGGCCACCGGCATCACCAACGGCGAGCTGCTGCGCGGTGTGCGCTTCGCCAGCGGCGGGTCCGCGATCACCTACTCCCTGGTGATGCGCTCCAAGTCGGGCACCATCCGCGAGATCGAGGCCCACCACCGGCTCAACAAGGTCGCCGACCTCGTCGGCCGCGGCGGCACGGACTGACCGGATGGCGTCCCAAGCAGCACGCACCCTGGTGGTCGGCGAGGCCCTGATCGACATCGTGCTCGGCCCCGCCGGGCGTGAGGAGCATGTGGGCGGCTCCCCCGCCAACGTGGCCATCGGCCTGTCCCGTCTGGGCCATCCCGCCGAGCTGCTCACCCACCTGGGACCGGACGAGCGGGGCCGGCGCATCCAGGATCACCTGGCCGCGACCGGGGTCCGGCTGAGTCCTGGCAGCGAGGCGGCGGACCGCACCCCCACCGCCACGGCCCACCTCGACGAGGCGGGCGTGGCCACCTACGACTTCGACCTGCCCTGGGACCTCCCCCCGATCGACCCACCAGGTGGTGTGCACCTGCACACCGGCTCCATCGCCGCGACGCTCGAGCCCGGCGCCAGTCAGGTCCTGGAGCTGGTCCAGCGGTCCCGGGCGGACGCCACCATCAGCTATGACCCCAACCTGCGGCCCAGCATCATGGGTGAGCCCCATGACGTCCGCGCCCGCGTCGAGGAGCTCATCGGCTGGTCCGACGTCGTCAAGACCAGCGACGAGGACCTCGCCTGGCTGTATGCCGGTGCACCGGTCTTCGAGGTGGCTCGCCTCTGGGGCCAGCTGGGTCCGTCGGTCATCGTCATCACCCGTGGGCCGGACGGCGCACTGGTGCACCTCCCGGCGGCGGGTGAGGAGGCCGCGGTGCAAGCGGTCCCGGCACGGGTCGTGGACACCGTCGGGGCCGGCGACTCGTTCATGGCCGGACTGCTCTCCGGGCTGCTGGATGCCGGCCTTCTCGGGGGTCGCGAGGCCAGGGAGGCACTGCGCACGGCCGGGCTGGACGACATACTCCCAGCGGTTGCGCGGGCGAGCGCCTGCGCCTACTGGACGATCGAGCGGGCCGGTGCCGCAGCACCGACCCGCTCAGACCTGTCCGTCAGCGACTAAACCCTCAGGCGCTCGCCTCGGCGTCCAACCGCTTGGCCCGCGCCAGGGCGCGCTTGCGGTCCTCCTCGCTCTCCGCGGCGATCCGCTCGGCCGCCTCCTCGTCGCGCGTGAGGTTGTCACCCGTCTCCGGGTCGAAGACGTGCATCAGCATCGGATCGAAGAAGAACCGAGCACGCTCGCCCTCCTTGACCCGGGAGCGCGCCTCCAGGTTGACCACCATCTGGGTGCGCATGCCCTCACCGTCGAGATCACGGTCCAGCTCGTCGAGTTTGTGCTGCACGGACTGGTCAGCCTCGAAGGGGACATAGGCATACAGCTCGTTGCCGAGCCACTCGGTGACGTCCACGTCGGCCTCGAAGTGGATGGCATTGGCACCCGGCTCCTGGATCTCCGCGTCCTTGACGAACTCCGGGCGCAGCCCGACGATGACCAGCTCCTTGCCGGCGACCTTCCCGGCGAACTCCTCGCCGAAGCTGACCTCACAGAACGGCAGCTCCAGGACGTTGTCCCGGACGCGAGCCGGCAGGAAGTTCATCGGCGGGGATCCGATGAACCCGGCCACGAACAGGTTGACCGGTTGTTCGTAGAGCTCGCGCGGGGACGCGATCTGCTGCACGACGCCCTTCTTGAGGACGGTGACCCGGTCGCCCAGGGTCATCGCCTCGGTCTGGTCGTGTGTGACATAGATCGTGGTCTGCCCCAGGCGGCGCTGCATGCGGGCGATCTCAGTGCGCATCTGGCCGCGCAGCTTGGCATCCAGGTTGGACAGCGGCTCGTCAAACAGGAAGGCGTCGGCGTCGCGCACGATGGCCCGGCCCATCGCCACCCGCTGGCGCTGGCCACCGGAGAGGTTGGCCGGCTTGCGGTCCAGGTGGTCATTGAGCTCGAGCATGGTCGACGCGTCGGAGACCCGCCGCTTGACCTCCTCCTCGCTGATCTCGCCCTTGTTGAGTCGCAGCGGGAAGGCGATGTTCTCATAGACCGACAGGTGCGGATAGAGCGCGTAGTTCTGGAAGACCATCGACAGGTTGCGGTCCCGCGGTGCGAGCTCGTTGACCCGCTTGCCGTCGATGAGCAGGTCACCAGAGGTGATGTCCTCCAGGCCGACGACCATCCGCAGCAGGGTTGACTTGCCGCAGCCGGAGGGGCCGACCAGGATCATGAACTCGCCGTCGGCGATGTCCATGCTGACGCCCTTGACCGCCTCGTAGCCGTCGGCGTAGGTCTTGCCGATCTCTTTGAGCTGAATCTGTGACATTGAGGTTCTCCTTGGGTTGAGTGGGCCTCAGCCCTTGACGGCGCCGGAGGTCAGCCCGGCCACGATGCGCTTCTGGAAGATCAGGACCAGGATCACGACCGGGATGGTGACGATCACCGCAGCCGCCGAAATGGCTCCGGTGGGTTGCTCGAACTGGCTGGCACCGGTGAAGAAGGCCAGTGCTGCCGGCACCGTGCGGGCGTTCTCCGACGTCAGCGAGATCGCGAAGACGAAGTCGTTCCACGCAGTGAAGAAGGTGATCAGGGCCGTGGTGAACACCCCGGGGGCGGCCAGCGGCACAATCACCTTGCGGAAGGCCTGCCAGCTGGTGGCACCGTCCACCTGGGCCGCCTGCTCCATCTCCCAGGGGATCTGCTGGAAGAAGGCGGAGAGCACCCAGATCGAGAGCGGCAGGGTCAGCGACAGATAGGGAATCACCAGGCCGGGGATGGTGTCGAACAACCCGATATTGCGCCACAGGTCAAACAGTGGCGTGACCAGCGAGATCACGGGGAAGAACGAGACGGCCAGGGAGACCAGCAGGATCAGCTTCTTGCCCGGGAAGTTCAACCGCGCGATGGCGTAGGCACAGAACGTCGCGAGCACGACACTGATGATGGTGGCGATCAGGCAGACCACGATGGAGTTGACCAGCGCCGGGTTGAACAGGTCGCTGGCGGTGCCCGTCGTGATCAATTGGAAGTTCTCCCAGGAGAACTCGCGGGGGAAGTACTTCTTGTCCGCTTGGATCGACTGCGGCTTCACCGCGAGGGAGAAGATCCAGAACAGCGGGATGAGGGTCCAGAGCATGACCGGGATTGAGACCGCGGCCAGGCTCCACTTCTGCTTCGGTGTGGCGTCCATGTCAGCCTCCTCCTACTTCGATCCGGCCAGGTCGACCTTGAAGCCTCTGATAAAAAGCAGGGCTATCGCGAAGACCAGGAGGAACAGGACCACGGACAGGGCCGACCCCATCCCGATCTCGACGCGGTCGATGGTCTGTTTATAGGCCAGCGTGGACAGGGTCTCGGTGTTATTGGCTCCTCGGGTCATGACGAAGACGTTGTCGAAGATGCGGAAGGCGTCCAGGGTGCGGAACAGCACCGCGACCATGATGGCCGCCTTCATGTTCGGCAGGACGACCTTGAACAGCCGCTGCCAGAAGGTGGCGCCGTCCACCTTGGCGGCCTCCTCCATCGCGCCGTCGATCTGGGCCAGTCCGGCCAGGAGCAGCAGCGACATGAAGGGTGTGGTCTTCCAGATCTCCGAGATCATGATCACGCCCATGGCCGGCAGCCAGCTGCCGAACCAGTCGAACGAGGCGTCCCAGGCACCGAGGGTCAGGGTGTTCAGCCACCCGTTGACATAGCCGGTGTCCGTCCGGAAGCTGTAGAGCCAGGCGAACGCGGAGACCACCGTGATGATCGAGTAGGGGATCAGCACGATCGTGCGAAGAGTCCTGCGGGGCAGCACGATCCGGTGCATCAGCATCGCGATGGCGAAGCCCAGCACCAACTCCACCGCCACCGTGACGACCGTGATGAACAGCGTGTTCCACAGCGCCTGGTAGAAGAGCGAGTCGGTGAAGATCACGGAGTAGTTGTCGAGGAAGATGAACTCCCGGGAGTCCGGGTCGGTCAACCGGTAACGGAAGAAGGACAGCCAGACCGCCTGAAGGATCGGGTAGGCGGTGACCGCCAGCATGATGACGAAGGCGGGTCCGGCCAGCTTCCAGCCGAGCTTGCGCTCGGCCTTGGCCCGGTCGGACAGCACCGGTTTGGTCTTCTTGTCCTGCCGGTGGGTGCTGGTGGGCGCCGTTGCGGTGCTCATAGCAGGGCCTCCCCTCTGAGAACAGCCATGATGAGGTCGGCCGAACTGGCCGGGGTGTCTTCGGTGACGGCGCCCGGCGGGCTCCACTCCCGCTGGATGGCGGTCGACAGGTCGCCGTAGAACTGGGTCTGCGGCCGGGGCACGGCCACCTCGAGCGAATCGCGGATGACGTCGGCCATCGGGAACTGGTCGATGACCTCCGCCTCGTCGAACACCGCGGCGCGCGAGGCCGGGTTGCCGGTCCCGGTCATATACAGCACCTGGTGCTCGTGGTTGGTGATGCACTCCGCGGCCTGGTAGGCGAGGTCGGGGTCCTCGGTGAAGGCACCAACCCCGATCGAGATGCCGCCGTAGGGCGGCGCCGGGTCACCCTCGTCACTGGTCGCGGGATACATCGCCCAGCCGATGTCGTCGATGAAGTCGACGTTGTTGGCGGGGAAGGCGGCCCACACATAGGGCCAGTTCACCAGGAAGCCGCTGGTGTCGGGGTCCTGGAAGAGATTCAGCGACACGGTCTCGTCGCTCGTGCCCATCGACGGGCCGCCGACACCAGCGTCTGCGACCGAGCGGACGATGTCCGCCGCGGCGCGACCGGCGTCGCTGTCCAGACCCAGCTCGATGTCATCCAGATCCGGCCCCGGATTGACCAGGATCTCTCCACCGGCTCCGGCGATCAACGCATTGATCCACACGGTGTAGCCCTCGTAGCGGTTGGCCTGGACACCGATCGTCACGTCCTGCGCATCCGCGGCCTCGACGATCTGCTGCCAGGTGACATTGCCGCCCTCGATGTTCAACCCCGCTGCCTCGGCGACGCTCTTGCGATACCAGAGCAGCTGGGTGTTGGCCCAGAACGGGACGGTGACCAACTCGTCATTCCACGTCGAGGCCACAACCGAGGACTCGACGCGGTCCTCGGTGAAGGTCTCGACCATGTCCTCGGGCACCGGGGACAGGAAGCCGGCCTGGGCGAACTCCGGGATGAAGGGGGGGTCCAAACTCATCAGGTCGACGCTGGAGTCACTGCCCGCCAGCCGGCGGAGCAACTGCTGGCGCTGGTCGCTGGCGCTGTTGGGCAGCAGCTGGATCTCGATGGAGTAGGCGCCCTCCGACTGCTCACTGCACTCCGCGGCGATCTGCGCCTGACCTCCGCCCTCAGGGTTGGATCCTCCGCCGTCGGGGTTGATATACCAGGTCAGCCGCGTGTTGTCCTCGCTGCCGCCGCAGGCCGTCAACCCGACGAGCACCGAGGCGGCGCAGAGCGCCAGCGCGACCCTGGAGCGTGATCTCTGCCTGCTCACATCTGGCTCCTTTGTCAGAACATGAACCGTTCGCACAGTGCCGACCGTGGTGGGGCAACCATGATCATTCACCGTGTGCGCGACCGGCGTACACCTTGTACCGCAGTCCAATAGAACACCAGCCGTGTGGCCTGCGCCACCCTGACGCGGCCATTTGCCAAAGGTTTAGGCTTCGGGCATGCCCGAGTTCCGCTATTCCGACCTCCTGCCAACCGCCCCGGAGGAGACGCCATACCGTCTGCTCACCAGCGACGGCGTGCGCGTCGTCGACGGCCCGGGGGGTCGCCAGTTCCTGGAGGTGGACCCCGAGGCGCTGCGCCTGCTGACCGAGACGGCGATGCACGACATCGCGCACTACCTGCGGCCGGGGCACCTGCAGCAGCTGCGCAACATCCTGGAGGACCCCGAGGCCAGCAACAACGACAAGTTCGTGGCGCTCGACCTGCTCAAGAACGCCAACATCGCGGCCGGAGGTGTCCTGCCGATGTGCCAGGACACCGGGACCGCGATCGTCATGGGCAAGCGGGGCCAGCAGGTGCTGACCGCCGCTGGTCCGGACGGGCCGGTCTCCGACGAGGAGGCGATCTCCCGCGGCATCTTCGACGCCTACACCACGCTCAACCTGCGCTACTCCCAGCTCGCGCCGATCAGCACCTGGGAGGAGCAGAACACCGGCTCAAACCTGCCCGCCCAGATCGAGCTGTATGCCGACACGACCCCGGGCCACGAGCTGGCCTACAAATTCCTCTTCATGGCCAAGGGCGGCGGCTCGGCCAACAAGTCCTTCCTCTATCAGGAGACCAAGGCGCTCCTCAGCCCGCAGCGGCTCATGGAGTTCCTCGACGAGAAGCTGCGCTCCCTCGGCACCGCTGCCTGCCCGCCCTACCACCTGGCGATCGTGCTCGGCGGCACCTCGGCGGAGTTCGCGCTGAAGACCGCGAAGTACGCCTCCGCCCGCTACCTCGACGGCCTGCCCACCGAGGGATCACTGGCCGCGCACGGCACACGAGATCCTGAGCTGGAGGAGCAGGTGCACGAGCTGACCCGCAACTTCGGCATCGGTGCCCAGTTCGGTGGCAAGTACTTCTGCCACGACGTGCGCGTCATCCGTCTCCCCCGCCACGGCGCGAGCCTGCCCGTCGCCATCGCGGTGTCCTGCTCGGCCGACCGGCAGGCGCTGGCCAAGATCACCCCGGAGGGCATCTTCCTGGAGCAGCTGGAGACCGACCCGGCGCGCTTCCTGCCCGAGGAGGTCGACGCAGCGCTGGATGCCGAGACCCACGGGGTGTCCGGCACCGGCAAACAGTCCTCCGTCCCGATCGACCTCAACCAGCCGATGGAGGCGATCCTGGCCGAGCTCAGCAAGCACCCGGTGAAGACCCGGGTGTCGCTCACCGGTCCGCTGGTGGTCGCCCGCGACCTGGTGCACGCCAAGATCAAGGAGCGTCTCGACGCCGGTGAGGAGATGCCGGACTATCTGCGCAACCACCCTGTCTACTACGCCGGCCCGGCCAAGACTCCCGAGGGCATGCCGTCCGGGTCGTTCGGGCCGACGACCGCCGGCCGGATGGACAGCTATGTCGAGCAGTTCCAGGCTGCTGGTGGGTCCAAGGTGATGCTCGCCAAGGGCAACCGGAGCCAGCAGGTCACCGACTCGTGTGCCGCCCACGGCGGCTTCTATCTCGGATCGATCGGCGGTCCGGCGGCACGGTTGGCGCAGGACTGCATCAGGTCCGTCGAGGTCATCGAGTATGAGGAGTTGGGCATGGAAGCAGTCTGGAAGATCGAGGTCGAGGACTTCCCCGCGTTCATCGTGGTGGACGACAAGGGCAACGACTTCTTCGCCGCGGTGAGCAAGCCGCTGGCGATGTCGATCCCGTTGCGGCAGGGTCTGCAGACGGTGAGGTCCTGATGAGCACTCCCACGGGCGACTTCGCCGACCTCCTCGCCCACAACCACGACTATGCCCAGGACTTCAGCCTCGGCGGCTTTGACGGCATCGCCCGACAGGGCGTGGCCATCGTGACCTGCATGGACTCACGGATCGAGCCGCTGGCGATGGTGGGCCTGACCCACGGCGACGCCAAGATCTTCCGCAATCCGGGTGGCCGCGTCACCGACGCCGCGCTCGAGGCGCTCGTCCTGGGTGTCCACCTGCTCAACGTCAACCGCATCATGGTCGTCCCGCACACCCGGTGCGCGATGTCGCAGATGTCCGAGAACGAGCTGCGCGAGAAGATCACCGAGGTGTCCGGTCAGGACGCTTGGTGGCAGCACTTCCACGTCGTCGCCGACCAGCACGCAGCCCTGGTTGAGGACGTCCACCGGGTGACCAGCCACCCGCTGATCGGCGACCGCGCCCAGGTCGGCGGCTTCCTGTATGACGTGGACACCGGCCTCCTGAACCTCCTCGTCTAACCCATTTTTGGAGGGGTTTCGTAGGTCCCACCCGAGTTTTTAGAGGGGTTTCGTAGGTTCCGCCCCAGACGCTTCTTGGCGGGGTTTGGTCGGCGACTCCTCCGACAAAACCCCTGCAAAAAGGTGGATTCCACCTACGAAACCTCCCTGAAAATGGGTCAGGGGGTGAGCCGGATGAGGGCTCGCTTGACCTTCTCGCTCACCGCGGCAGTGCCGCCCGCGAGGACGATGCGTGAGGGCTCCAGCGCACGGATCGCCTCGGCTGTGACGCCTGGCACCTGGCCGGAGGCCACCAGCAGCACGGCCCCCTGGGCGGCGGCCGAGGCCGGCGCCGCGGCCAGGGAGTCGGCAAAGTTGCTCCCCACCCCGACGTGCAGCACGCCCCCTGGCGGGGTGTCCTGCGCCAGGAGTGCTGCCGTCTCGTAGCGATTCGCGCCACCGCGGCGCTCCACACCCTCCGTGGCGAACCCCCTCAGCTCGTTGACCACCTGCTGCGAGACGGCGGCGTTGCCTCCGGCCACCACGATCTGCCGGGGACGCAGCTCTCGCAGCGCCTCCGCAGTCGCGCTGGGGATGGATCCGGGACGCACGAGCAGGACTGCTGCCTCCGACTGGCCAGCCTGAGCTGCTGCGGCGAGGGCGTCGGCGAAGCCGGTGCCGGTCGCGACATAGACGACGCCCTCGGTCCGCACGGGCGTCAGGGTCGAGATCTCAGCCGCCGTTGCGTAGCGGTCGGGACCCTCGACTCGTCGCACCTGCGCGCCGAGCGTCTGCAGCTCCTGCACGACGTCGGCGCTGATCGCGGAGCGCCCTCCGGCGACCACGATCTCGGAGGGGGCAAGGCGGATCAACGCCTCGCGGGTCGCCTGGGGAAGCGAGGTGCCCCGGGTCAGCAGCACCGCGCCGTCGGTGTGGCCCGCCTTGGCGGCCGCAGCGAGCGCGTCCGGGTAGTCGGTGCCGCTGGCCACCAACACGCGTCCGCCCGGGGTCACATCGCGGGACAGTAGAGCTGCCGTCGCGTAGCGGTCTGCCCCGGCAACACGGTCCACTGACGGGCGGAACTGGGCAATGCCAGCCTCGTGAAGCCGCTGGTGCAGCGGGTCCGTGAGCGTGGCGGCATAGCCCTGGGACAGGTGCGAGCCCTCCGCGTAGATCTGGGCACGGCCAACGACCATGGCGCAGTCCGGACTGAGCCAGGACTCCGGGCAGACCCAGTCACGCAGGTTGATGAAGCTCGCCGACTTCACACGCCAGGCGGCCTCTCGCATCCCTGGGTTGCCGCTGCGCGCGCTGTCGAGCTTCTGCGCGCAGCGAGTCAGGTCGGCACGGTCGATGAGCGCCTCGGCGACACACCGGTCAGGGTCTCCCAGGGGCACTGGGGTGTCCCACACGGCACCGATCTGGGAGGCCCTGAGGTTCTCCAGGAACCGCCAGGCGTTGGCGTAGCCGTCAACCGTGTCGGTCCGCATACCGCCAGTGATGGCCAGGTCCGGAGGATTGTTCTGCAGGTGCTCCCGTAGCGCGGTGTTGTAGAGGTCGCACTGGGGGTAGTTAGGCGTGGGCGGGGCGTCCATCACGAAGTCACAGGCGGTCTTGGTGTACATCCGCAGCGACCAGCCCTCCCGGAGGGCGATCTCCTCCAGGGCCGGGAAGTACTGACCGATCTTGGAGCTGCCGACCACCGCGACGGTGACATTGCTGGTGGTGTCGCCATAGGTGCAGCCGGGCACCACCGTGACCCGCCACCGGGGAGCATGACATCCGTCGGAGTAGTAGACCGGGTTCCGGTGGAGCTCATCAAAGGGGGGCGAAACGGGAAAGACCGGTCCGTACCGGGTGAAGTCCTGCGGCTCTGCGGCCGGCCTGCTCCATGAATCGCCCTTCAGGGCCCGCGCACCGAGATCATCCTCGGTGCCGTCGAGCGCCGAGAGGACCGGGGCCGCCGCCGGTGACGCGGTCGCTGCGGTCGTGCCGAGCCCGCCCAACCCGCTCGGGGCGGAGACTGTGATCGCCGCCGCTAGAAGCACGGTCACGAAGACGGTCCAGGATGACCGGTCGGGGCCGGGCCACCACGACCGTGTCCTGCCCCACGTCATAGGGCGAGTCGCTCCTGGACGGTCGCTGCCAGCCGGTCGGCATACTGCTGGGCGCGCTCGGCCGTGTCTGCCTCAACCATGACCCGCACCAGCGGCTCGGTGCCGGACTTGCGCAGCAGCACGCGACCAGCACCGGCCAGCTCGGCCGAGGCAGCCGCGACGGCAGACTGGACGGCCTCGTCCGAGTTGACCCGGCTGTTGTCCACGCCCTTGACGTTGATCAGGACCTGCGGCAGGCGGTGCATCACCGAGGTGAGCCTGGCAAGCGGGCTCCCGGAGGCCCGGACGCGTCGGGCCACGGCGAGCGCGGTCAGCACCCCGTCGCCGGTCGTGCCGTGCTCGAGCATGATCACGTGGCCGGACTGCTCCCCACCGAGGGTGTGCTTATGGGCCCGCATCTCCTCCAGGACATAGCGGTCACCGACCGCGGTCTGGACGACGGCGATGCCCTCGCGCTCCATGGCCTGCATCAGCCCGAGGTTGCTCATCACGGTGGCCACCAGCGTGTTGTTGGCCAGGGTGCCGCGATCGCGCATGTCCACCGCCAGCACCGCCATGATCTGGTCGCCGTCGACCGGGTTGCCGTCGGCGTCAACAGCCAGGCACCGGTCGGCGTCCCCGTCGAACGCGAACCCGAGGTCTGCACCGCGGTCCACCACAGCCTGCTGCAGCCGCTCCATGTGGGTCGAGCCGTAGCCGTCGTTGATGTTGAGGCCATCCGGGTCTCCGCCGATCGTGTCGACGGTGGCTCCGGCGCGGCGGAACACCTCGGGGCCGACGTGGCTGGCGGCACCGTGGGCCGCGTCGATCACGACGTGCAGACCGTCGAGCCGACCGGGCACCGACGCGAGCAGGTGCTCCATATAGAAGTCAGCCCCCTGCGGGAACGGACGGACCCGGCCCACACCCACACCGGTCGGGCGCTCCCAGTCCGCGTCCAGCCGCTGGGTGATCGCGTCCTCGATGTCGTCAGCCAGCTTGTGACCGCCCTCGGCGAAGAACTTGATGCCGTTGTCCGGCATGGCGTTGTGCGAGGCCGACAGCACCGCGCCCATCTCGGCATCCATCCGGGCCGTCAGATAGGCGATCGCGGGGGTGGGCAGCACGCCGGCGTCAAGGACGTCCACGCCCGCCGAGGCGAACCCGGCCATGACCGCGGCGCTGAGGAACTCCCCCGACGCGCGCGGGTCGCGGCCGACCACGGCAGAAGCCCGCCGCCCGCCATAGCTGGTGCCGCTGGAGCCGAGCTCGTGGGCCACGGCGACGGAAAGCTTGAGGGCCAGCTCCGCGGTGATGTCCTTGTTGGCCAGTCCGCGGACACCGTCGGTGCCGAAGAGTCGCGTCACGTCCACTCCTAGTGCGATAGGGAGGGGCGCCGAGTGACGCCATCAGCCCCACAGCCTAACCGGAACAGCCCGAGGGCCCCGCCCCAGGTGCAGGACGGGACCCTCGGGTCCGGCGCGCTCCGCGTGCGGAGCAGCGTCGATCAGCGCTTGCTGTACTGCGGCGCCTTGCGGGCCTTCTTCAGGCCAGCCTTCTTGCGCTCGGGGACGCGCGCGTCCCGGCTGAGCAGACCGGCCTTCTTCAGCGCCGGACGGTTCAGCTCCTCGTCGACACCGTTCAGCGAACGGGCGACACCCAGGCGGACGGCACCGGCCTGGCCGGAGGGGCCACCGCCGTGGACGCGCACGAGCACGTCGTAGGCACCGTCAAGCTCGAGCACGGTCAGCGGCTCGTTGACGATCTGCTGGTGGACCTTGTTGGGGAAGTACTGGTCCAGGCTCTTGCCGTTGATCTTCCACTCGCCGGTGCCCGGCACGATGCGGACGCGGGCGATGGCCTGCTTGCGACGGCCGGTGCCGGCGCCGGGGGCGGAGGCGGTCGGGCGCGGCGCAGCCTCGCCGACAGGGCCCTCGGACTCGGAGGTGTACTCGGTCAGCTCGACCTCGTCGGCCTCGAGCTCAGTGTTCTCGGTGTTGTTCACAGTCATATCTGTCTCAGTTTCCTTACTGCGCAACCTGCGAGATTTCGAACGGGACGGGCTGCTGCGCGGCGTGCGGGTGGCTGTCGCCGGCATAGACCTTGAGCTTGGACAGCTGCTGGCGGCCCAGGGAGTTCTTCGGGATCATGCCGCGGATGGCCTTCTCGACCGCACGGGTCGGGTGCTGCTCCAGCAGCTGGGTGTAGCTCTTGGAGGTCAGACCGCCGGGGTAGCCCGAGTGGCGGTAGGCCAGCTTCTGCTCCAGCTTGGCGCCGGTCAGCGCGACCTTCTCCGCGTTGATGATGATGACGAAGTCACCGGTGTCAACGTGGGGAGCGTAGATCGCCTTGTGCTTGCCGCGGAGCAGGATCGCGGCCTGGGACGCGAGGCGGCCCAGCACGACGTCCGTGGCGTCGATAACGTGCCAGGCGCGGGTGATCTCGCTGGCCTTCGGTGTGTAGGTACGCACGTGAAACCCTCGTGTTCGTGGGAATGGCTTGAGCCGGACCCGCAGACGCGCGGATCGGCAACAGTCATCCAGTTTACGGGACCGGCCGCGGTTCGCTCAAATCCGCCAAACCAGCAGGTCAGCAGCACTTCTGCGGTCACCTGTGACGCCAATGCACATCCGGTGTGCACACAAACTGTGCATACTGGATGTATGACGGAACGCGCCCTCTCCCCCGGCCGCACCGCCCTGCGGGTGCTCGCCCATCCCCTGCGCAGCCGGCTCCTGGCCCAGTTGCGGGTGCACGGTGCGGCGACGGCGACCGAGCTGGCCCGCGCCCTGGAGACCAACACCGGCGCGACGAGCTATCACCTGCGCCAGCTCGCCGAGGTCGGACTGATCGAGGACAGCGGAGAGGGCACCGGCCGGCGCCGGGTCTGGCAGGCGGTCGTCCCCACCGGACCGGGTGAGACCACTGCCGACGCTCCCGATCCCGACGATCCGGACGACGTGGCCGCGGCCAACTGGCTGGCCCGTGACTATCTCGAGCACTTCACCGGCCGGGCCGGGGACTGGCTCGATGAGCGCACCGGGTGGGACGCACCGTGGCAGTCGGTCCTCGGGTTGGAGGACCACCTGGTGCTGGTGACTGCGGAGCAGATGACAGCGCTGCGCGAGGAGTTGGTCGAGGTGCTCGAGCGCTATCGCAGGCTTGGCCAGGGCAACCCTCAGGCCAAGCGCGTGTCCGTCTACACCTGCGCGCTCCCCGTCAGCCGCTCGTGAGGCGTGCACCGCCTCCGCCGAGCCCTCCGCCGAACCCTCCGTCGGTCGTCCCGCTATCGCGCTGAACCCACAAGGGGTTCAACGCGACGCGGCGCTCAGGCCAGTGTGGCGCTGAGCGTGATGTCGACAGCCTTGAGCGCCTGGCTGACCGGGCAGCCCTCCCTGGCGCCCTCGGCGATCTTCTGGAAGGTCTCCTCATCGATGCCCTCGACCGTGGCGGTCATCGTCAGCGCGATGCCAGTGATGCCGGTGCCGGCCACGAAGGTGACCTCGGCGGTGGTGCGCACCTCGGTCGGTGGGGTGTCGTTCTTTTTGAGCTCGTTGGAGAACGCCATCGAGAAGCAGGTGGCGTGCGCGGCGGCGAGCAGCTCCTCGGGAGTGGTCGTGGTGTCCGAGCCCTCGGCGCGGGCGTTCCACTCCACGGGGAAGGTCGCCGCGCCCGAGCTGTCCAAGGACGTGTTGCCCTTGCCGGTGAACAGGTCACCATTCCAGGTCGTGCTGGCCTTGCTGACAACAGGGTTGGGCATGGAAGCTCCTCATCTCGGGTGGGCGCCGCGGGCAGCGGCCCCTTCTCCTGCACCGTAACGCCCCGCCCGTCCAGCCTCATCCGCAGGGATCACCCCGAGGGGCGATAATGGCTCATCGTGGTGGCTGTCCTGCAGGGTTTCTGGCTGATCGCGGTGGTCATCGCGGTCGGCTGGTTCATCGCGCACACCAAGTTGTTCGGCCGGGAGGGCCAGCAGATGCTGGCCCGCCTCACCTTCTGGGTCGGCTCTCCGGCCCTGCTCTTCCTCGTCGTCGCGGACGCGGACGCGGCCGTTCTGTTCTCCGGCTTCCTGTTCGCCACCCTCGCCGGGGTGTTCGTCACGGCCGGGCTCTATCTCCTCCTCGCGCGGTTGGTGCTGCGCCGTCCGCTCTCGCACGCCGTGATGGGCGGAATGAGCGTGAGTTATGTCAACGCCAACAACCTCGGCGTGCCGATCGCCGTCTATGTGCTCGGCGACGCCTCCTGGGCCGCCCCGATCCTGCTCATGCAGCTGCTCCTCCTGCAGCCGATGTGGCTGGCGGCGCTGGATGCCACCGGTCGCGGCACGGTGTCCGTGCGCAGGCTGGTGCTCTCACCGATCACCAACCCCCTCACCATCGGCAGCCTCCTGGGTCTGGTGGTCGCGCTCACCGGCGTGGAGCTGCCGGCGATGGTGCGCGAGCCGGTGGACCTCATCGGCGGTCTGGCGATCCCCTGCATGCTGCTCGCCTTCGGCATCTCCCTGCGTCTCTCACCCCTGCCCACGGGACGCGGCACCCTCGCCGAGCTCAGCGCCATGGTGCTGCTGAAGCTCGCGGTCATGCCTGCCGTGACCTGGCTGGTCGCCGGTCCCGTCCTGGGTCTGTCGACCCCTGAGGTGCTCGGGGCCGTCGTCATGGCCTCGCTGCCCACCGCGCAGAACGTCTTCATCCTGGCGGTCGCCTATCGCAAGGGCGAGACCCTCGCCCGGGACAGCGTCTTCGCCACGACCTTCCTGGCGATGCCGGCGATGCTGCTGGTCGTGGTGCTGATGGGCGTGGGTTAGCCGGTCAGTGCGCACCGCGCGTGCCGGGCAGGGTCACCTGCGCGCACTCCCCTACTGGGCTTGTTCAGCCACCACAGCCGTGGCGGTGCCGACGGCGATCTGCCCCGCCAGTGGCTTGGCGACAGCCACGATGTCGATCTGTCCCACCGGCAGCGTGGCGACGTCCGGGAAGACCCGGTATGGCGGGTGGTCGTCGGTGCCGAGCACCTGCCACTCTCCCTCGCCACCGGCGGGACGCGCGGCGAAGGTCACCTGCACGAACGGCATACTCTCCGCGTCGGGGACACCCACCTCGGCGGTGATCGGTGCCCGCCCGGCCAACCCACCACCGCTGACCTGCACCTCCAGCCCGATGACGGGCTCGGCCACGGAGGTGGCGCTGCGATAGACGACTGCCGACAGCGCCGGCACCTGCACACTCACCGTGCTCGCGTCGTCGGAGGTGATCGCCTGCTGGGTGCCGTAGACGGGCTCGAACTCCGTTCCCGGAGCGTAGGTTGAAAAGCTCGCTGTCGCGGGCTCGACGTCATTGTTGACGGCCACCACATATTCGATCCCCTCCTCCGGGAGCAACCGGCTGACGGCAAAGATCCCGGGGCCGTCGGCGGCATACCGGGTGACCTGGGCACCGTCGGCGAGCGCCGGGTGCTCCTCACGCAGCGCGGAGAGCTCGGCGATGTGGCGATAGAGCGGAGCGTCGGTGTCATAGCGGTCCCGGCTGCCGGGCCCCCCAGAGACCAGGTCCTCCTGTGCGAACTGCTCGACCTGGGTGGCGAACATGTCCTGCCGGGCGTCCTTGTCCCCGCGCCGCCCGATGAAACCCTGCTCGTCGCCGTAGTAGACGACCGGCTGTCCACGCGTGAGGAACATCAGCGTGTGGCCGAAGGCGACGCGCTCGGCCAGGTCGCCGTGCCGCAGGTCGGCAGGCCCCATGAACTGCGCGAACCTGCCCATGTCGTGGTTGCCGAGGAAGGTCGGCAGCGCGTAGGCGTTGGAGTCGGCGTCGGTGTAGTAATCGTCCCCGGCGAACAGGGTGGCCAGGTCGCGGGCCGAGCCACCCCCGGTGTATGCCGCGGCGCCGGCCTGGAAGCCGAAGTCCAGGGTCGCCGGGAGCCGTCCGGTGGTGGAGTACTGACTCATCGCCAGGGGGTCGGCGTCGTAGACCTCGCCGAACATGAAGAAGTCGTCGTTGCCGCCGGCGACCGCGTGCTCGAGCATGGCGGGTCCGAACGCCTGCCAGAACTCCAGGTCGACATGTTTGACGGTGTCGATGCGGAAACCGTCGACGCCGGTGTCGATCCAGTCGGTGTAGATGTCGATCATCCCCTCGACCACCTCCGGTTGCCCGGTCGCCAGGTCGTCCAGGCCGAAGAAGTCGCCGTAGAGGCTCGACTCGCCCTCGAACGTGCTGTTGCCGCGGTTGTGATAGCGCGCCGGGTCGTTGAGCCAGTCGGGCACCTTGAGGTCCTCGTCCCCCTCGGCCACCACCGGGGTGTAGGGCTCCTGGGTCAGGGGCCGGTAGCCGTACTCCCCCTCCTCGTAGTCGATGACGTCGGCGGTGTGGTTGGTGATGATGTCCAGGAAGACCTTCATGTCCCGCGCGTGGGCCTCCTCGACCAGGGTGGCCAGGTCCTCCTGAGTGCCCAGATGTGGATCGACGGTGGTGAAGTCGGTGATCCAGTAGCCGTGGTAGGCCGCGCTCTCCTGTCCCTGCGGTCCCTGCACCCACTGGTTGGTCATCACCGGGGTGAGCCAGATCGCGGTGGTGCCCAGCCCCTGGAGATAGTCCAGCTGCTCGCTCAGTCCCGCCAGGTCACCCCCGTGATAGAAGCCGCTGTCAGTGGGATCGAAGCCGTGCTCGAGGCGGTCGCCGTCCACGCCGGCGGTGTCGTTGGTCGGGTCGCCGTTGGCGAACCGGTCGGGGAGGACGAAATAGAACTGCTCTCCGGTCAGCGGTCCGCGCAGGCCGTCCAGCGCCAGTGCCTCCAGCTGCTCGGGGACCGCCTCGTCCGGCGGCGCCGAGGTGCTGGTCCCGGTGTCCTCGGCCCCGGGCTCAGCGTCCTCATCGAGCAGGCGCGGCACGACGACACCCGCCGCGACCACGGCTGCGAGCGCGCCGACCGCAACCAGGGTGGTGCGACGATTCATGCCGTGCAGTATGCCGTGGGGCCGGCTCAGCGCTCGCGCACCACGCGTCCCTCGTCCCACACCGGCTCGGTTGTCTCCCGCACCTGACCGTCGGCACCAAACACGAGGAATCGGTCGAAGCCGCGGGTGAACCACCGGTCGTGGGTGACCGCGAGCACGGTGCCCTCGAAGGCCGCGAGGCCGGTCTCCAGCGCCTCTGCGGAGTGCAGGTCGAGGTTGTCGGTGGGTTCGTCGAGCAGCAGCAGGGTCGCCCCTGACAGTTCGAGGAGCAGGATCTGGAAGCGCGCCTGCTGACCGCCGGAGAGGGAGTCGAAAGTCTGCTCGCCGGAGCGGGCCAGCTCATAGCGGTCCAGCACCCGCGCCGCCTCGTCCTGCGGCCGGCCCCGGCGGTGCTCGTCACCGCGGTGCAGGATCTCCAGCAGCGTGCGACCGACCAGCGCCGGGTGGTCGTGGGTCTGGGCGAACCATCCGGGCCGGACCCGAGAGCCCAGGCGCGCGATGCCGGTGTGGGACACCGGGGCCGGCACGACGTCGCCCACGGGCCGGTGCTCCACCTCGGGGTCCGACCCCCCTCCGGCCAGCAGTCGCAGGAAGTGTGACTTGCCCGATCCGTTGCTGCCCAGGACGGCCACCCGCTCGCCGAACCAGACCTCCAGGTCGAAGGGCTGCATCAGGTTGGTGAGCTCGAGCGCCTCGCAGACCACCGCCCGCTTGGCGGTGCGACCGCCCTGCAGCCGCATGGTGACCTGCTGCGGGATCGCCACGGCCTCGGGCGGACCGGCGTCCTCAAAACGGCGCAGCCGGGTCTGGGCCGCGTGATACTGATTGGCCATGTCGGCGTTGTAGGACGCCTTCTGCTTATACATCAGCATCAGCTCGCGCAGCTTGGCGTGCTCCTCGTCCCAGCGGCGGCGCGCCTCCTCCAGCCGGGCGTTGCGCGCCACCCTGGCCTCGTGCCACGTGGCGAAGCTGCCCGGGTGCACCCACATCGCGGCGCCGGCGGCTCCCGGCTCGAGCGTGGCGACGCGGGTCGCGACGTTGGACAGCAGCTCACGGTCGTGGCTGACGAACAGCACGGTCTTGGGCGACTCGCGCAGCTGACCCTCGAGCCACTGCTTGGCCGGGACGTCGAGATAGTTGTCCGGCTCGTCCAGCAGCAGCACCTCGTCCGGGCCGCGCAGCAGCGCCTCCAACGCCAGCCGCTTCTGCTCACCTCCGGACAGCGTGTCGGTGGTGCGCCACTGGGCCTGCTCGAACGGGATGCCCAGCGCGCGGACCGTGCAGACGTCCCAGAGCGTCTCGTAGTCATAACCTCCGACGTCGGCCCAGTCCGACAACGCCTGGGCATAGGCCATCTGCGCCGGCTCGTCGTCGACGGTCATCACGGCATACTCCGCTGCCTCCAGCTCCCGGGCGACCCTGCGCAGGTCCGGAGGGGCGACCGAGACCAGCAGCTCCCGCACGGTCGGTGGCTCGCTGGTGTCGTCGCGCCCCATGGTCCCGATGAACTGGTGCATCACCCCCAGCCCGCCGCTGCGGGCGACCGATCCGGTCTGCGCCGCGAGATCCCCAGCAATCAGTCGCAGCAGGGTCGTCTTGCCCGTGCCGTTGGGCCCGACCAGGGCGACCTTCGCGCCTTCACCGACGCGCAGGGAGACGCCGTCGAGCAGTGGTCGCCCGTCCGGGAGAGCAAAACTGACACCGTTGACCTCGAGATGACCCACGGCCCCATTGTCAGGGGCAGACGGCCGCGACCTCAACGGGGTTTGCTGCGACGCCGCCCCGAACTCCCGGCTCGCCGCCGTCAGACCTCGTGGCTAAGGTCGAAGGCGAACCGCAAGTTCCCTGCATCGACTCAAGTAAGGAGCAACACCCATGGCGGACAAGGAGACCTTCACGACGGGCAAGGACCACGGCAAGGAGCCCTACGTCGTCAACATCGAGAAGATGACGGTCGACAACAAGAACTTCCGCAAGACGCTGTGGACCGGCGCGCACCTGCAGCTCACGGTGATGAGCATCGACGTGGGCGACGACATCGGTCTTGAGGTGCACCCCAAGAACGACCAGTTCCTGCGCGTGGAGAAGGGCAAGGGCCGCACCGAGATGGGCCCGACCAAGAAGGACCTGTCGTTCGTCAAGGACGTCGGGGATGACGACATCGTCCTGGTGCCGGCCGGCACCTGGCACAACGTCACCAATACCGGTGACGAGCCGCTGAAGGTCTATGTCCTCTACGGTCCCGCCGACCACGAGCCGGGCACCGTCCACCCCGAGCACAAGGACGCCGAGAGGGACCCCAACGAGGAGTGAGCGCGGGCTGCACCACGCAGCACGCCGGAGAGGGAGTATGCCGTGAGCACACGGCATACTCCCTCTGCGCGTAGGCGGCGCGGCCAGCGGGGTGAGAGGTCTCGGTCAGCCGTGCGCGACGCAGTGGGTCGACCACGGACGGACCTCGAGGCGACCCGGCGCGATCTGGGTGCCGCACTCGTCACACCGGCCATAGGTGTCCTCGTCCAGCTTGCTCAGCGCGCGACGCACCTGGTCCAGGATGTCCTGCAGGTTGTTGTGCGCCCCCACCGCGGTGAGCCGGTCGACGGCCATCGCCGTGCCGTCGCCGATCCGCTTGCCAAAGCTGATGGCACCCTGGTCCTGCTCGGGGCGGGTCAGGCGCTCCATCTGCTCCAGCAGGTCGGCCTCCTTGACCCGCAGCTTCGCGGAGATCCTCTCCTGTGCCATCCCCTCACTCTGCCACCTCCCCTTCACTCTGGCACCTCTGCTCCCCCACGGGGTCCCGATTGCTGCCAATGTGGATGGGATCCCTCAGGAAGGAGAGTCCGATGACAAATGCCACCGGCATCGATGTCACTGTTCCACCGAGCGGCACCGGCTGTGTCGAGTGTCTAGCGACCGAGGACGGGTGGTGGTTCAACCTGCGCAGGTGCGCCCAGTGCGGGCACGTCGGCTGCTGTGACAGCTCGCCGTCACAGCACGCGACGGCGCACTTCACGGAGACCGGCCACCCGATGATGCAGAGCTTCGAGCCTGGGGAGGAGTGGTTCTACTCCTATCCGGAGGAGCGCAAGGACGCCAGCGGCCCGGACCTGGCGCCACCCACCAGTCACCCGGAGGACCAGCCCAAGCCGGGGCCGGCCGGCAGGGTGCCGGAGGACTGGGAGTCGCGCCTGCACCCCAAGTGAGCCGCTGACCGCTATCGGGGTTCCGCAGCCACGGTGGCCAGGTCGTCGGCGACCTGCTGGATCGTCGCCAGGACCTGACGCACCGCCAGACGTGCTGCCCGGTCCGGACGCTGGATCGCCAGAACTGCTCGCCCGGTGTCGACACCGCCGAGCGGGCGCAGCACGACGCCGTCCCGCAGCCGGGTGGTGAACCGTGGCAGCAGAGCCACCCCGTGGCCGGCGGCGACCATCGCCTCGACCAGCCGGTTGTCCCGCACCCTCTGGACCACCCGGAGCGTCGCCTGCGTCTCGGCCTCGATGGCCTGCAGCACCGTGTCAAACGGAAAGCCGAGCGGCACGCCGATCCATGCGTCATCCACCAGATCCTGAGGCTGCACGGTCTGCTCCCCCGCGAGACGGTGCCCGGTGGGCAGCGCCACGTCCAACGGCTCACGCAGGAGCCTGGTGACCACCAGCCCCGCGGTCCCCGGCGGGCGACGACCGCGAAGTGAGTGACCGATGACGATGTCGTGATCCTTGGTCAGCTCGGCCCAGTCGGCCTCCGCGACATCGGTGTCGTGGCAGGTGATCTCGATGCCCGCCCCGGCGAGCGCGCTGAGCGCCGGTGGCAGCAGATACTCCCCCGCGCTGGGCAGAGCCATCACCGAGACGCCGCCCGTCGGGTGGTGCCGGAAGGCGTCCCAGTCCGCGCTGACCTCGGCCAGGACGGTGGCCACGTCCACGGCCCGACGCGCCAGCAGCTCGCCGGCCTCGGTCAGCCGCAGACCTCGTCCGTGCGGCTCCACCAGCTGGGCGCCCAGCTCTCGCTGGGCGGTCTGCAGCTGCTGGGACACGGCCGAGGGCGTGCGGTGCGTGGCGCGTGCCACGGCTGTCACGCTCCCCCGCTCCGCGAACTCCCTCAGCAGTTCCAGGTGGCGGACGTCCATGTAGGCAACCTACACGCATCTGTCACAACATTTCGCTTGTCCTGGACGATCGCGGGCCGCATGCTTGGAGCCATGCCGATCCGTCACCGCCTCCTGGCCGTCTCGGTGGCCGTCATGTGGGGTCTGAACTTCACGGCGATCCACGCCTCGCTGGAGCACTTCCCGCCGTTCTTCCTGGTGGCCCTGCGCTTCCTGGTCCTGGCCATCCCGACCGTCTTCCTGGTCCCGTGGCCGGAAGTGCCGCTGCGCTGGCTGCTCGGATATGGCCTGGGCTTCGGCACCCTGCAGTTCCTCTTCCTCTACTGGGGCATGGCGGCGGGGATGCCGGTCGGCCTGGCCTCCCTGGTGCTGCAGGCCTCCGCCCCGTTCACGGTCCTGCTCGGCGCGCTCTTCCTGCGTGAGCGGATGACCGGCCAGCAGGTGCTCGGGATCCTGATCGCGGTCGGCGGGCTGACGCTGGTGGCGTTGCACCGCGCGCAGGTCGCTGCGATCCTGCCCTTCCTGCTGACTCTCGCGGGCGCCCTGGGCTGGGCGATCGGCAACATCTGCAACCGGCAGGCCCGCCCGCGAAGCCCCCTGCACCTGACGCTCTGGGTCTCGGTCGTCCCGCCCCTGCCGATGCTGGCCGTCTCGCTGGTGGTCGAGGGGCCGTCGAGGATCGGGGCATCCCTGAGCACAGCGCTCACCCCGGAGGCTCGCCCCGCCCTGGTGGGGTTGGCCTACACAGTGGTCTTCGGCACGGTCGTCGGAACCGGCATCTGGACCTGGCTGATGGCGCGCCACCCGGCCGGGGTCGTGGCGCCCTACTCACTGCTGGTCCCGGTCGCCGGCATGCTGGCTGCCTGGTTCGTGCTGGGTGAGCGGGTCAGCGGCCCGGAGCTGCTCGGTGGAGTCATCGTGGTCGTGGGTGTCCTGCTCGGGTCACTGCGTCGACATCCGCGCGGCGGCACCATCGTGCCGCCTCAGCCCAACCACCAGGTGTCGATGTCGATCAGCCAGTGATTGCGCAGGCTGAGGGCCCGCTCCAGGGACGCCGCGATCCCCGCGACGAAGAGCGTCGTGTTGAGCCAGCCGGGCAGCGCAAGGGGTGAGGTGAAGGTGCCGACCCGCTCGGCCACCAGGTCCCACTCGGTGGCCCGCTCAAGCAGCTGTGGCACGAAGATCACCAGGCCGACCAGCAGGACCGCGATCGCCACGCGACCTATCCAGCGGCTGAGTCGCGGATGGCGGTGGTCGAGGACAGCCCGCCAGTACTCCTGGCTGTGCCGCACCGGACGGAGCACCCGCTCCTCACCGCCAGTATCGGACACCAGGTGCATCCGGGTCACGCCGAACGTCCCCGTGGCCACCTCCACCACTCCTCCGGGGACCGGGAACGCCGCCGGCGCCTCGGCCACCAGCTGCTCGCGGCCGTCGCGATAGAAGCGGATGGTGTCGTTCCAGTCGAAGTAGTCCACGTCGACGGAGTACTCGTGCTCGACCCCGTCCTCGTCCGGCAGCGCGATCCGGAAGACCGAGCGGGTGGGGATGTGCCACGGCCGGTGCGGCTTGAGCGCGGAGCCGTCGCCCGGCGTGGCCTTGGCCAGGTGCTGACGCCGTCGCCATGCCTTCCACATCGGGACTCCTCCTCTCCGTAGGTCAAGGCTACGGGTTGCAACTCCAGCCGACTCTGCGTCCGGGGTCAGGGCAGCGTGCGGCTGGCCCTGGCCTGCTGCGCCCGTGTCGCGAGCTGGTGGTCATCGGCCGGATAGACAATCTCTTCCAGGCAGAGCCCATGCGCAGGCATCACCGTCACGCGCGGGTCCCGGACGCCAGCGGTGAGGATCTCGGCGGGCCAGCCCACGGCATACCGCCCCTCGCCGACCGGGACCACCGACCCGACCAGCGCCCGGACCATGCTGTGGCAGAAGGCGTCAGCCACGACGGTTCCGGTGAGTATGCCGTCCGCTCCCCTCTCCCAGGAGTAGCCCAGCAGGGTGCGCACCGTGGTCGCGCCCTCCCGCTTCTTGCAGAACGCGGCGAAGTCGTTGAGGCCGACGAGTCCACGCGCGGCCTCGTCCATCGCCTCAACGTCGAGCGACTTCTTGTGGGCCACGGTGTCGCGGCGCCGCAGCGGGTCGAGCGTGCTGGGACGGTCGCAGATCCGATAGGTGTAGCGCCGCCGCAGCGCGGAGAAGCGGGCATCGAACGCGTCGGCGACCTCGGTGACGGCACGCACCACGATGTCGGCGGGCAGCACGCCGGCAAGCCGGGTCACTGCGGCCTCGTGCGGTGGCCGGTCCGAGCGGCCCTGGAGCCTCGTCCAGGCGGCGTGGTCGATGTCGACGTGCGCCACGGAACCGCGGGCGTGCACCCCGGCATCGGTCCGCCCACCCACGGTCAGCCGGACGGGGTCGGTGCGCAGGATGGTGCCGAGCGCGGAGGACACCTCACCCTCGACGGTGCGCAGCCCCGGCTGCGCC
Source organism: Ornithinimicrobium ciconiae (assembly GCF_007197575.1). Lineage (NCBI taxonomy): Bacteria > Bacillati > Actinomycetota > Actinomycetes > Micrococcales > Ornithinimicrobiaceae > Ornithinimicrobium > Ornithinimicrobium ciconiae. Next base: position 1,136,554 of record NZ_CP041616.1, on the reverse strand, counting down.
GCCCACCCTGAGAAGTCAGTGCCGTCGTAGGCCAGGTCGATCCGGATGCGCACGCCCCGAACCTACCCGTCCCGCCCGTGCCCCGGTGCCCCCGCCCCGCTCCCCGCCCGCACCCCCGGTGCCCCCGCCCGCGTGTTGCGCACAGTGCGAACATCGCTGCGGCAAGTCGCGCGCCAGGACCCCGCTGTCGTCGCGCCCTTCCTGCACATTCAGAGGCCCGCCCGCGTGTTGCGCACAGTGCGAACATCGCTGCGGCAAGTCGCGCGCCAGGACCCCGCTGTCGTCGCGCCCTTCCTGCACATTCAGAGGCCCACCCGCGCGTCGCGCACAGCCCGACAAGTGGCAGCACAACGGTGAGCGCCCGCCTCCCCCTGAAGGGAGACGGGCGCTCGGTGTCACGGGACCGTGTGAACCGTCACGGGACGGGTGTGATCAGGCGTCATCCTTGACCGTGTTGGCGGCCTCGGTGACGTCCTCGGTGCCCTCGTCGTTGACCTCAGCGGTCTCGGCGGGGGCGGCCGGGGTGACGTCGGCGCTCTCAGCGGCCTCCACCTCGGCCTGGGCCTTCTCGACCTCGGCGGCGTCGGTGGTGGTCGGCTCCTCGGCAGCCAGCTCGGCGTCCGTGATCGCGGCGGCCTCGGCAGCCTTCTTGTCCTTGGCCGCACGCTTGGTGGCGCCCTCGGCCTGCGTGACGACGGCCTTCTTGGCCACCGGCTCGCGGACCAGCTCGATCACGGCCATGGGGGCGTTGTCGCCCTTGCGCGCCGCGATCTTGGTGATGCGGGTGTATCCACCCTGGCGCTCGGCCATGTCCGGTGCGATCTCGGTGAAGAGACGGTGCACCACACCCTTGTCGCGGATGGTGGCCAGCACGCGACGACGGTTGTGCAGGTCGCCGCGCTTGGCAAAGGTCACCAGGCGCTCAGCCATCGGGCGCAGGCGCTTGGCCTTGGCCTCGGTGGTGGTGATGCGGTCGTGCTCGAACAGGGCGGTGGCGAGGTTGGACAGGATCAGGCGCTCGTGCGCCGGACCGCCGCCGAGGCGCGGGCCCTTCGTGGGGGTAGGCATAACTCAGGTCTCCTAAAGGGAATCAGTACTGCTCGTCCTCGGCGAAGCTGGCGTCGCCCTCGTCTTCCAGGTCCTCAGAGAGGTCAGCCTGAGCCGGGTCGAACCCGGGGGGGCTGTCCTTGAGGGACAGGTTCATGTCGGCCAGCTTCTCCTTGACCTCGTCGATGGACTTCGCACCGAAGTTGCGGATGTCCAGCAAGTCGGCCTCGCTGCGGCTGACGAGCTCGCCCACCGTGTGGACGCCCTCGCGCTTGAGGCAGTTGTAGGACCGGACGGTCAGGTCCAGGTCCTCGATCGGCAGGGCCAGGTCGGAAGCCAGGGCGGCGTCGGTCGGCGACGGGCCGATCTCGATGCCCTCGGCCTCGACATTGAGCTCACGGGCCAGACCGAACAGCTCGACCAGGGTCTTGCCGGCGGAGGCCATGGCGTCGCGCGGAACCATCGAGTTCTTGGTCTCGACGTCCAGCACGAGACGGTCAAAGTCGGTGCGCTGCTCGACACGGGTCGCCTCGACCTTGTAGGTCACGGCGAGCACCGGTGAGTAGATGGAGTCGACCGGGATGCGGCCGATCTCCTGGTCACCGGACTTGTTCTGCTGAGCGGAGACATAGCCACGGCCACGCTCGACCGTCAGCTCCATCTCGACCTTGCCGCTGTCGTTCAGCGTCGCGATGTGCAGGTCCGGGTTGTGCACCTCGACACCGGCCGGCGGCGCGATGTCCGCGGCGGTGACGGGGCCCGCACCCTGCTTGCGCAGGTACATGATGACCGGCTCGTCGTGCTCGCTGGAGACGACCAGGGTCTTCAGGTTCAGGATGATCTCGGTGAGGTCCTCCTTCACCCCCGGGATGGTGGAGAACTCGTGCAGCACACCGTCGACGCGGATGCTGGTGATCGCGGCGCCGGGGATGCTGGACAGCAGGGTCCGGCGCAGGGAGTTGCCGAGGGTGTAGCCGAAGCCCGGCTCGAGCGGCTCGATGGAGAACCGCGACCGGGCGTCGGAGATGACCTCCTCGGACAGGGTGGGACGCTGTGCGATGAGCACGATATTTCCTTTCCACGGGCGACCGCTATTTGACGCCCAGTGATCTGTCGGGACCGAGGTCCCGACCGACAGACCGACTCTGTCCTCGGTGCTGCCGGAGGTATGGCGGACGCTCATCGAACAAGGTGAGCCTCGCCATACCGGCTGTTCGCGAAGCGAACCCGGGAAACCAGCGAGCTTGCGAGCCTTGGTTTCCCGGAACAGCCAGGAACTCGCGAGCTTGCGAGCTCCTGGCCGTCGGGGGTGTGGGGGCCGGAGGCCCCCACTGACTAATTCTTCGAGTAGAGCTCGACGATGAGCTGCTCGGTGAGGATCGTGTCGATCTGCTCACGCACGGGCAGCTGGTGGATCAGGATCTGCAGCGAGCCCGGGACGACCTTCATCCAGGCCGGGACGGGACGGTCACCGAAAGTCTGGCGGGCCAGCTCGATCGGGAACTTCTCGACGGACTGCTTGCGGACCGTGATGATGTCGTAGGGCTCGACGCGGTAGGACGGGACGTCCACGCGGTGGCCGTTGACCTCGAAGTGGCCGTGGGTGACCAGCTGGCGGGCGGCACGACGGGTGCGTGCCAGGCCAGCGCGGTAGACCACGTTGTCCAGGCGGGACTCGAGGATGGTCAGCAGGTTCGAGCCGGTGCGGCCGGGGCGACGTGCGGCCTCGGCGTAGTAGCGGCGGAACTGCTTCTCCATGACGCCATAGGTGAAGCGAGCCTTCTGCTTCTCCTGCAGCTGGGTCAGGTATTCCTTCTCCTGGCTGCGGCGGCGGCCGTGCTGCCCCGGGGGGAACGGACGCAGGTCGAAGTTCTTGTCTCCACCGACGAGGTCGACCTTGAGCCGGCGGGACTTCTTGGTGATGGGTCCGGTGTAACGGGCCATGTTCTTTCCTTACCTTCCCTTCCGGATCTCAGACGCGACGCTTCTTGGGCGGACGCACACCGTTGTGTGCCTGGGGGGTGACATCAGAGATGGCACCGACCTCAAGGCCAGCAGCGGTGAGCGAGCGGATAGCGGTCTCGCGACCGGAACCCGGGCCCTTGACGAACACGTCGACCTTGCGCATGCCGTGGTCCATGGCGCGACGGGCAGCAGCCTCGGCAGCCATCTGGGCGGCATACGGGGTGGACTTGCGCGAGCCCTTGAATCCGACCTGGCCGGACGAGGCCCACGCGATCACCGCACCGGTCGGGTCAGTGATCGAGATGATGGTGTTGCTGAACGTGCTCTTGATGTGAGCCTGCCCGAAGGCAACGTTCTTCTTTTCCTTCTTGCGCACCTTGCGTGCGCCGGCCGTGCTACGGCTCTTGGGGGCATTCATTTCTCCTGACGAATGAGCAAGTATGTCGTCCCCGGTCCATCGGTCCGCGGGCGGAGCGAGCGTTCGGGGGTGCACGGGGGGCGAAGCCCCCGTGTGATTACTTGGCGGCCTTCTTCTTGCCTGCGACGGTCCGCTTGGGACCCTTGCGGGTGCGGGCGTTGGTCTTGGTGCGCTGACCGTGCACCGGCAGACCGCGGCGGTGCCGCAGACCCTGGTAGCTGCCGATCTCGACCTTGCGGCGGATGTCCGCGGCGACCTCACGACGCAGGTCACCCTCAAGGCGGTAGTTGCCCTCAAGGTGGTCACGCAGCTGGACCAGCTGCTCGTCCGTCAGGTCCTTGACGCGGGTGGCCGGGTCGACGCCCGTGGCCTCCAGCGTCTTGTCGGCGCGGGTGCGACCCACGCCGAAGATATAGGTGAGAGCGACCTCGACGCGCTTCTCGCGCGGGAGGTCAACACCGATGAGACGTGCCATATGGCTGTTCTCCTGGTTTCGTGTGGAGGTCGTGGTGCAGCACCGGTCCGCATCCTCTGTGGTGGGCTCTCGCCCGCGGTCCCCGGCCTCCACGCCGGGGGTGACGTCCCGCAAGTCGGGGGTCGGGTGCTGCGTACTGCGTTGAGTTGTGTCGTCGTCGTGATCGGCGACTCGTGCAGGGCGGCGGACCGCCCGGGGTGATCAGCCCTGGCGCTGCTTGTGGCGCAGGTTCTCGCAGATCACCATGACCCGGCCGTTACGGCGGATCACCTTGCACTTGTCGCAGATCTTCTTGACGCTCGGCTGAACCTTCATGTTCTGGTGCCGTCTTTCCGATCTGGTGGGTGGATTGCTGGCTGGTGTGGGCCTAGGGCCCGCGCCGGTCAGCGGTAACGGAAGACGATGCGTCCGCGGGTCAGGTCGTACGGGCTGAGCTCCACGACAACCCGGTCCTCGGGGAGGATCCGGATGTAGTGCTGACGCATCTTGCCCGAGATGTGAGCCAGCACAACGTGACCGTTGGTCAGCTCGACTCGGAACATCGCGTTCGGGAGGGCCTCAACAATGCTGCCCTCGATCTCAATGACGCCTTCCTTCTTCGCCATGTCCTCCACATTTCTGAGCAACCACGCGCAGCCCAGGGTTGACCTGGGAGAGTGTGATCACAAGGTTGGTTGCAACACTCGGTTCGCCCCCTGGGCACCCCTGAGGGAGTCCAGACGTGAACCGAGGGTCAAGTCTACGCCACGAGGTGGCCGGACCACCAATCGCGCTCCCCCTGCACCCGCCCGGCGGCACGAAGGCGCACACCCGGGCGGGGCAGGCACCGCCCGGATCAGTCCAGCGGAGCGATCGTGATGCCGTGCTCGGCCAGTTTGGCCTGACCGCCGTCGAGCGCGGTCAGCACCCAGAGTCCGGCGTCGGTCACCGCGACGGTGTTCTCCCAGTGCGCGGCCCGCGAGCGGTCGTTGGTGATGACGGTCCAGTCGTCGTCGAGCGTCGTGGTCTCGATGGTGCCGAGGGTGATCATCGGCTCGATAGCCAGGGTGGCACCGGAGGGGACGTTGGGCCCCTTCCCGGACACGGCGTAGTTGGGGACATTGGGGTCCATATGCATCTCCGTGCCGATGCCGTGGCCGACATAGTCCTCGAGGATGCCGTAGGACAGGTCCTGCCCAGCGATCCGGCGGCGTTCTAGCGCGCCCTCGACGGAGCCCTCCACCGCGTCGCCGACGTCGAACAGCCGACCACCCACGCGCAGGGCGGCGATGCCGGCCCACAGGGCGGCCTCGGTGTCCTCGACCAGGGCACGGTCCTGCGCGCTGCCCGCTTCGGGCCCCCCGACGATCAGGGAGATCGCGGCGTCACCGTGCCACCCGGAGAAGATCGCTCCGCAGTCGATGGAGACCAGGTCGCCCTCGTGCAGCACCCGCTCCCCCGGTATGCCGTGCACGACCTCTTCGTTCACGCTCACGCAGAGGGAGCCGGGAAAGCCGTGGTAGCCCTTGAAGGACGGGACGCTGTCGAGGCTGCGGATGTGCTCCTCAGCAAGCGCGTCGAGCTGACCGGTGGTGATCCCGGGGACTGCCCGTTCCCGAACACGTTGCAGGGTCTTGCCGACGACCAACCCGGCCTCGCGCATCAGCAGGATCTGCTCGGTGGTCTTGGCCTCGATCTTAGGGCGGCGCAGGAACGACATCAGGAGTCGGTGACCTGACTCAGAGTGCGCTGTGATTGCCGTTGGTGGGCCGGGTATCCAGAGCCTCCTGGACACGCGCGGAGACCTCCTTGACCGAGCCCATGCCGTCGACCTGGCGCAGCAGCCCACGGTCCCGGTAGATCGCAGCCAGCGGAGCGGTCTCCTCGGCATACTTCTCCATGCGGGCGCGGATCACCTCTTCCGTGTCGTCCGCGCGCCCCTGCTCCTGGGCCCGCGCGAGGAGGCGTCCCACGACCTCGTCGGTCTGGACGACCAGCTCCAGCACGAGGTCCAGGGCGGCACCCTGGTCCGCGAGCATCTCGTCCAGCGCCTCGACCTGCCCCACGGTGCGGGGATAGCCGTCCAGCAGGAAGCCCGCGGCCGCGTCAGACTTGGTGAGTCGGTCCCGGACGATGGCGTTGGTCACCTCATCGGTGACGTAACCACCCGAGGCGAGGATCTCCTTGACCTGCAGGCCGAGCTCGGTCTCGTTCTTGATGTTGGCACGGAAGATGTCACCGGTGGAGATCGCCGGGATGGCGCGGTTCTCCGCGATCAGGGTGGCCTGCGTGCCCTTGCCTGCCCCGGGGGGGCCGAGGATGATCATGCGCATCAGCGGAGGAACCCTTCATAGTCGTGCTGCTGGAGCTGGGACTCGATCTGCTTGACCGTCTGCAGACCGACTCCCACGATGATGATGATGGATGCTCCGCCAAAGGGGAAGTCCTGGCTGGTCCCCAACACGTTGAAGGCGATCAGCGGGATCAGCGAGAGGATCGCCAGATAGATCGCACCCGGGGTGGTGATCCGGTTGAGGACATAGGCGAGGTACTCGGCCGTCGGACGTCCGGCGCGGATGCCCGGGATGAAGCCGCCGTACTTCTTCATGTTGTCCGAGACATCGTCGGGGTTGAACGTGACCGAGGTGTAGAAGAACGCGAAGAAGATGATCATCACGGTGTAGATGAGCATGTAGAGCCAGTGCGTGTCCTGGCCCTGGATGCCCATCCCCAGGTAGCGGTTGACCCAGGTCACCCACTCGGGGGCCGGCGAGCCGTCGCTGGGGGTGTTGAACTGTCCGATCATCGTCGGCAGCATCAGGATCGAGCTGGCGAAGATGATCGGGATGACGTTGGCCATGTTCATCTTCAGCGGGATGTAGGTGGAGGTGCCGCCGTACTGGCGACGTCCGATCATCCGCTTGGCGTACTGCACCGGGATGCGGCGCTGGCACTGCTCGACGAAGACGACGAGCGTCATGATCACCACGCCGAGGGCGAGCACCAGGACCAGGGTGCTCCAGGACTTCTGCTGGATGACTGCCAGCGAGCTCGGGAAGCCCGCTGCGATGGCGGTGAAGATCAGCAGGGACATGCCGTTGCCGACGCCGCGCTCGGTGATCTGCTCGCCCAGCCACATGATCAGACCGGTGCCGGCGGTCATGGTCAGCACCATGAGCACGATGACGCCGACGGACTCGTCGGGCATGACCGTCGAGCAGCTGCCGCCAAAGAGTGTGGAGGGGTTGCGCGCGAAGGTGATCAGCGTGGAGGACTGCAGCACCGCCAGACCGATGGTCAGATAGCGGGTGTACTGCGTCATCTTGGTCTGCCCGGCCTGGCCCTCCTTCTTGAGGGCCTCGAAGCGCGGGATCACCACCGTCAGCAGCTGGACGATGATCGCCGCGGTGATGTAGGGCATCACGCCGAGGGCGAAGATCGACAGCTGCAGCAACGCACCGCCACTGAACAGGTTCACCATGCCCAGAGCGGCGTTGGTGGAGGTGGCCATGTCCTGGCAGCGCTGCACCAGACCGTAGTCGATGCCCGGTGCGGGGATGTGGCTACCGAGGCGGAAAATCGCCAGGATGCCGAGCGTGAAGAGGATCTTCTTGCGAAGATCAGGCGTCTTGAACGCTCGCACGAACGCGGAAAGCACGAGGATTTTCCTCCCAAGGATCCCGCAGCGGCGGGCTCAAGCAGTATCCGGGTGACGATAACACCCGTGGATGGGGACAGACGAAGCCCCGGGTGCCGTGGGCACTCCGGGGCTTCGTCATGACGCGTGGTTCAGGGCACGTCGACCGTGGTCAGCGCGCCGCATGCGCATCTCAGGCCTCGGTGACCGAGCCGCCAGCGGCCTCGATCTTCTCCTTGGCGCTGGCGGAGAAGCGGACTCCGCTCACCTGGATGGCGCTGGTGATCTCTCCCGTGCCCAGGACCTTGACGGGGTGGCCCTTGCGGACCCCGCCCTTGGCGACCAGGTCCTCGACGGTCACGGCGCCACCCTGCGGGTAGAGCTCGGACAGCTTGTCAAGATTGACGACCTGGTAGGTGGTCTTGAACCGGTTCTTGAAACCGCGCAGCTTGGGCAGCCGCATGTGCAGCGGGGTCTGCCCACCCTCGAAGGCCTCGGGCACCTGGTAACGCGCCTTGGTGCCCTTGGTGCCGCGACCGGCGGTCTTGCCCTTGGATGCCTCACCGCGACCCACACGGGTCTTCTTGGTCTTGGCGCCCGGGGCCGGGCGCAGGTGGTGCACCTTCAGTGCGCTGGTGCTCGGGGCACCCTTCTCGACGGACTCAGCCATCGTCAGTCAACCTCCTCGACGGTCACCAGGTGGGCGACCGCACGGACCATGCCCCGGAACTCCGGGCGGTCCTCCTTGACGACCGTGTGGCCGATGCGCTTGAGGCCCAGCGAACGCAGGGTCTCGCGATGCATGTGCTTGCCACCGATCTCGGACTTGATCTGGGTCACCTTCAACGAAGCCATCAGGCACCTGCCTCTGCGCGAGCCTTGAGCATCGCTGCCGGGGCCACGTGCTCAAGGGGCAGTCCGCGGCGCGCCGCGACGGCCTCCGGGGGCTCAAGCTCCTTGAGCGCCTGCACGGCAGCGTGCACGACATTGATGGAGTTGTCCGAGCCCAGCGACTTGCTGAGCACGTCGTGGATGCCGGCGCACTCCAGGACGGCGCGCACCGGACCACCGGCGATGACACCGGTACCCGGGCTGGCCGGGCGCAGCATCACGACACCGGCAGCGGTCTCACCCTGGACGGGGTGCGGGATAGTCCCGGCAATGCGGGGGACGCGGAAGAAGTTCTTCTTGGCCTCCTCGACACCCTTGGCGATAGCCGCGGGCACCTCCTTGGCCTTGCCGTAGCCGACGCCCACGGTGCCGTCGCCATCGCCCACCACGACCAGCGCGGTGAAGCTGAAGCGGCGACCACCCTTGACGACCTTGGCCACCCGGTTGATCGTGACGACGCGCTCCATGTACTGGTTGCGCTCGTCCTCACGCCCGCCGCGACGGTTGTCGCGGTCACGGCTGTCTCGGCGGTCGCCGCGTCCTCCGCGACGGTCCGAGCTGTTGTCGGTGCCGCTGGTGGCACCGGTCCCACGGCGCTGGTTGTCGGCCATCAGACGGTCCTCTTCTCGTTGCTGTTCATCGCGGTCACAGGGACAGACCGCCCTCTCGTGCGCCATCAGCGATCGCGGCGACGCGACCGGCGTAGCGGTTGCCTCCACGGTCGAAGACGACCGTCTCGACCCCGGCAGCCTTGGCGCGCTCGGCGAGCAACTCGCCCACGCGCTTGGCCTTGGCGGTCTTGTCGCCCTCCATCTCGCGCAGGTCCGCCTCCATGGTCGACGCGGACGCGAGCGTGGTGCTCGAGTCGTCGTCAACCAGCTGGACGAAGACGTGGCGCGAGGAGCGGTTCACGACCAGGCGGGGGCGCGATGCGGTGCCCATGACCTTCTTGCGCAAACGGGTGTGCCGGCGAATGCGCGCGGCATTCTTGCCCTTGGCACGCTTGATGATCATTGCCATGGCTTACTTACCAGCCTTTCCGACCTTGCGGCGGATGTGCTCACCCTCGTAGCGCACACCCTTGCCCTTGTAGGGGTCAGGCTTGCGCAGCTTGCGGATGTTCGCAGCCACCTCGCCGACCTGCTGCTTGTCGATGCCCGACACCGCGAACCGGGTGGGGTTCTCGACCTGGAAGGTGATTCCCTCCGGGGCCTTTACCAGGATCGGGTGGGAGTAGCCCAGAGCGAACTCCAGGTCGCTTCCCTTGGCCACGACGCGGTAGCCGGTGCCGTGGATCTCCAGCTTCTTGGTGTAGCCGTTGGTGACGCCCTCGACCATGTTGGCGATCAGGGAGCGAGTGAGTCCGTGCAGGGCACGGGACTCACGCTCGTCGTTGGGGCGGGACACCTCGAGGGCACCGCTCTCACCGGCGGCCACGGAGATCGGCTCGGCAACGGTGTGCTCGAGCTGACCCTTCGGGCCCTTCACTGTGACATTGCTGCCGTTGACAGCCACCTCAACCCCAGAGGGCACGGTGACCGGAAGTCGTCCAATACGAGACATGTCTTATTCCTCCGTTCTCACCAGACGTAGGCGAGGACTTCCCCACCTACACCCTTCTGGGCCGCCTGCCGGTCAGTCAACAGGCCGGAGGAGGTGGAAATGATGGCCACACCGAGGCCGCCGAGCACGCGCGGCATGCCGGTGGACTTGGCGTAGACCCGCAGACCGGGCTTGGACACCCGGCGCACCCCGGCGATGGAACGCTCGCGGTTCGGGCCGTACTTGAGGTCGATCAGCAGGGTCTTGCCCACCTCGGCGTCCTCGACGGACCAGCCGCCGATGTAGCCCTCGGCCTGCAGGATCTCTGCGATGTGTGACTTGAGTTTGGAGAACGGCATGCTCACCTGGTCCTTGTGCGCCGAGTTGGCGTTTCGGATGCGGGTCAGCATGTCCGCGATCGGGTCGGTCATTGTCATTGGGCTTCGTGCCCTTCCTCACCGCGGTTTCAGCGGGCCACGTGGGGCCGACCGACCTGCGATGTAGCAGTGCGTGGATGAATGGGGTGCGGGATTACCAGCTGGACTTGGTCACGCCGGGCAGCTCGCCAGCGTGCGCCATCTCGCGCAGGCAGATCCGGCACAGGCCGAACTTGCGGTACACCGAGTGAGGACGGCCGCAGCGCTGGCACCGGGTGTAGCCCCGGACCTTGAACTTGGGCTTGCGGTTGGCCTTGTTGACTAGTGCAGTCTTCGCCACGGGTCAGTTCTCCTTGAAGGGGAAGCCGAGCGCGCGCAGCAGGGCGCGGCCCTCGTCGTCGTTGAGGGCACTGGTCACCACGGTGATGTCCATGCCACGCACGCGGTCGATCTTGTCCTGGTCGATTTCGTGGAACATCGACTGCTCGTTCAGACCGAAGGTGTAGTTGCCCCGACCATCGAACTGCTTCGGGGACAGGCCACGGAAGTCGCGGATACGCGGCAGCGCCAGGGACAGCAGACGGTCCAGGAACTCCCACATGCGGTCGCCGCGCAGCGTGACGTGCGCACCGATCGGCATGCCCTCGCGCAGCTTGAACTGCGCGATCGACTTGCGGGCCTTGGTCACGGCCGGCTTCTGACCGGTGATGGTGGCCAGGTCCTTGATGGCACCCTCGATCAGCTTGCTGTCGCGGGCCGCCTCACCGACACCCATGTTCACGGTGATCTTGACGACCCCGGGCACCTGCATGGTGTTGGCGTAGCCGAACTCTGAGAAGAGGGCCGGCTTGACCTCGTCGCGGTAGCGCTGCTTGAGGCGGGGCGCGGTGCGCTCCTCCGGTGCAGCGGTCTCAGTGGTGGTCTCGGTCGTCATCACAGGTCCTTACCCGAGCGCACGGACACGCGGGTGCGCTGCTGCTTGGTGCGGCCGTCGCGCTCGACGCTGTCGACACGGGCGCGGATCCGGGTCGGCTTCTTGGTCTCGGGGTCCACGACGGCCACGTTGCTCACGTGGATCGGGGCCTCGACGACCTGGATGCCGCCGGTGTTGACACCCTGGTTGTCGCCGGCCTTGGTGTGCTTGGTGACGCGGTTGATGCCCTCAACGAGCACGCGGTTGGTCTCCGGGTAGACCGCGATCACGCGGCCCGTCTTGCCACGGTCGCCGCCCTTGGCCTGGGTGCGCCCGCTGATGACCTGGACCAGGTCGTTCTTCTTGATGCGAATCCTCGCCATGGTTCAGATCACCTCCGGTGCCAGCGACACGATCTTCATGAACTTCTTGTCACGCAGCTCACGGCCCACGGGACCGAAGATGCGGGTGCCACGAGGGTCGCCGTCGGTCTTTAGGATCACGGCGGCGTTCTCGTCGAACTTGATGTAGGAGCCGTCCGGACGACGACGCTCCTTCTTGGTGCGAACGATGACGGCCTTGACGACGTCACCCTTCTTCACGTTTCCACCGGGGATGGCGTCCTTGACCGCGGCCACGATGGTGTCCCCGACGCCCGCATAGCGGCGGCCGGAGCCACCGAGCACGCGGATGCAGAGGATCTCCTTCGCACCGGTGTTGTCCGCGACACGCAGTCGCGACTCCTGCTGGATCACTGTCAAACTCCTGTCGTCGAGCCGGTTCTCTCCCCGGGACTCCGGGTGAGCCTTGCCGAACGTTGTGGATGAATGGTCTTACGGTCCACAGGGCCGGGGCCCCGTGGGGTTTTCTTACTTGGCCTTCTCGAGGATCTCCACGACGCGCCACCGCTTGGTCGCGGACAGCGGGCGGGTCTCCATGATGAGGACGCGGTCACCGATGCCGGCGGCGTTCTCCTCGTCGTGCGCCTTCACCTTGCTGTTCTTGCGCATGACCTTGCCGTAGAGGGCGTGCTTGACACGGTCCTCGACGGAGACAACGACGGTCTTGTCCATCTTGTCGCTGACCACGTAGCCCTGGCGGGTCTTGCGGTCGTTGCGGGTCGACGGCTCGGTCTCGGTCGCAGTGACCGGGTTCTCGACGGTGTTCTCGCTCATCGTCAGCCCACCTTCTCCTTCGTGGTCTCCTCGGACTCGGCCTCGACGGCCTCACGTCCGATGCCCAGCTTGCGCTCGTTCATCTCGGTGTAGATGCGGGCGATGTCCTTGCGGACCGCGCGCAGTCGACCGTGGCTCTCCAGCTGGCCGGTGGCCGACTGGAATCGCAGGTTGAACAGTTCCTTCTTGGACACCGACAAGGCGTCCGCGAGTGCGCTGTCGTCCAGACCGCGCAACTGCTCTGGGGTCAGGTCCTTGCTTCCGACCGCCATCAGATGTCACCACCCTCACGCGCGACGAAGCGGCACTTCATCGGCAGCTTGTGCATTGCCAGGCGCATCGCCTCACGGGCGACCTCTTCGGACACACCGGAGAGCTCGAACATGACACGGCCGGGCTTGACGTTGGCGACCCACCACTCCGGGGAGCCCTTACCGGAACCCATGCGGGTCTCGGCCGGCTTCTTGGTCAGCGGACGGTCCGGGTAGATGTTGATCCAGACCTTTCCGCCACGCTTGATGAAGCGGGTCATTGCGATACGAGCGGACTCGATCTGACGGTTGGTGACGTAGGCGGGCTCGAGGGCCTGGATGCCGTAGTCGCCGAACGCGATCGTGGTGCCGCCCTTGGCAGCGCCACTCCGACCGGGGTGGTGCTGCTTGCGGTGCTTGACTCGACGTGGAATCAACATCAGGACTGCTCTCCCTCAGTGCGTGCCGGGGTGTCGGTGGCCGCAGCCTCGACGGGTGCACCGGCGGCGGCCTCCGCGGCCGGGGCCTCGGTGCCTGCGTCACGACGGGGACCGCGACCGGCGCGGTCATCGCGACGGGGGCCACGGTCGTCACGGCGGGGGCCGCGGTCGTCACGACGCGGGCCACGCGACGGCGGGGCAGCAGCCTGCTCGCGAGCAAGCTCCTTGGCCGTCAGGTCACCCTTGTAGATCCAGACCTTCACACCGATGCGACCGAACGTCGTGCGGGCCTCGTAGAAGCCGTAGTCGATGTTCGCGCGCAGCGTGTGCAGCGGGACGCGGCCCTCGCGGTAGAACTCGGAGCGAGACATCTCAGCGCCGCCGAGACGACCCGAGCACTGGATCCGGATGCCCTTGGCACCAGCGCGCAGGGCGGACTGCATGCCCTTGCGCATGGCGCGACGGAAAGTCACCCGGGCAGCGAGCTGCTCGGCGATGCCCTGGGCGACGAGCTGGGCGTCGACCTCCGGGTTCTTGACCTCGAGGATGTTGAGCTGGACCTGCTTGCCGGTGAGCTTCTCGAGCTCGCCGCGGATGCGGTCGGCCTCGGCGCCGCGACGGCCGATGACGATGCCCGGACGTGCCGTGTGGATGTCCACGCGGACACGGTCACGAGTGCGCTCGATCTCGACCTTGCTGATGCCGGCCCGGTCCATGCCGGTCGACATCAAGTTGCGGATGGCGACGTCTTCCTTGACGTAGTCGCGGTAACGCTGACCCGGCTTGGTCGAGTCGGCGAACCAGCGGCTGCGGTGGTCCGTAGTGATACCCAGGCGATAGCCGTTCGGGTTGATCTTCTGCCCCATTAGCGGGCACCTCCCTGCTTCTCGCCCACCAGCACGGTGATGTGGCTGGTGCGCTTGAGGATGCGGCTGGCGCGCCCCTGGGCGCGCGGACGGAACCGCTTCATGGTCGGTCCCTCGTCGACGTAGGCGGCGGTGACGACGAACTGGTGCTCGTCGAACGGCGCGCCGACCTGCTCTGCGGCATACCGAGCGTTGGCGACGGCGCTGTTCAGCACCTTCAGCACCTGCTCGCTCGCGCCCTGCGGAGAGAACCGCAGGATGGCGATCGCCTCGTCGGTCGACTTGCCACGGATCATGTTGACGACACGGCGAGCCTTCTGCGGGGTGATGCGCACGAAGCGCGCCTGTGCCCTGGCTTCCATGGTGGTTCCCTCAGTGGTGTTGGTGCTCATCGACGGCGGCCCTTCTTGTCGTCCTTCTCGTGACCCTTGAACGTGCGGGTCGGAGCGAACTCACCGAGCTTGTGGCCGACCATCGACTCGGTCACGAAGACCGGGATGTGCTTGCGGCCGTCGTGCACGGCCAGCGTGTGGCCGAGCATGTCGGGGGTGATCATCGACCGGCGGGACCAGGTCTTGATCACGGTCTTGGTGCCGGCTTCGTTCTGGGCGTCCACCTTCTTGACGAGGTGGTCGTCGACGAAGGGGCCCTTCTTCAGACTACGAGGCATGTGTTCGGTTGCTCCCTACTCAGCGCTTCTTGCCGGTGCGGCGGCGACGAACGATGAGCTTGTCGCTGGGCTTGTTCGGACGGCGGGTGCGGCCCTCAGGCTGACCCCACGGGCTGACCGGGTGGCGACCACCGGAGGTCTTGCCCTCTCCACCACCGTGCGGGTGGTCGATGGGGTTCATCACGACACCACGGACGGAGGGGCGCTTGCCCTTCCACCGCATGCGGCCGGCCTTACCCCAGTTGATATTGCTCTGCTCGGCATTGCCGACCTCGCCGATGGAGGCGCGGCAGCGGGCGTCCACGTTGCGGATCTCGCCGGACGGCATACGCAGCTGGGCGTAGGCGCCTTCCTTGGCGACGAGCTGCACGCGGGTGCCGGCCGAGCGGGCGATCTTGGCCCCGCCACCGGGCTTGAGCTCGATGGCGTGGATGACCGTACCGACCGGGATGTTGCGCAGCGGCAGGCTGTTGCCCGGCTTGATGTCAGCCGACGGGCCCTGCTCGATCGCGTCGCCCTGGCGGAGCTTGTTCGGCGCGATGATGTAGCGCTTCTCGCCGTCCGCGTAGTGCAGCAGCGCGATGCGCGCGGTGCGGTTCGGGTCGTACTCGATGTGCGCGACCTTTGCGGGGATGCCGTCCTTGTCGTGGCGACGGAAGTCGATCACGCGGTAGGCACGCTTGTGGCCGCCACCGATGTGGCGGGTGGTGATGCGGCCAGAGTTGTTGCGTCCGCCAGACTTAGTCAGCGGACGGACCAGCGACTTCTCCGGAGTGGAGCGGGTCACCTCGACGAAGTCGGCGACGCTGGAGCCACGACGGCCCGGCGTTGTCGGCTTGTACTTACGAATAGCCATGATTTAAGAAGTCCTCGTCTCGTCTCGACAACCGGCTCAGAGCGTGCCGAAGATGTCGATGGTGCCTTCGCGAAGCGTGACGATCGCCCGCTTGGTGTCCTTGCGCTTGCCCAGGCCGAACCGGGTGCGACGGGTCTTGCCGACGCGGTTCAGCGTGTGGACCGACTCGACCTTGACGCCGAAGACGGACTCCACGGCCCGCTTGATCTCGGACTTGTTGGCCCGGGGGTCCACCACAAAGGTGTACTTGCCCTGGTCCAGGAGCGTGTAGGCCTTCTCAGAGACGACCGGGGAGATCAGGATCTCGCGCGGGTCCTTGTTGGCCTCGAGTGCGGTGCTCACTTGGTGCCCTCCTCATCGGTGCCCAGCTCCAGGCCGGTGTCGGCGGACTGCGCGGCAGCGCCACCGGCCGGCTCGAAGCCAGCAGTCGCGGCGGCCTCAGCCGTGCGGAACCACACCTCGGCGACCGTCTGGTCATACCAGCGGGAGCCCTCGACGTGGTACTTCATGGAGTCCTTGTTGCCCTTGACGGTGAACCCCTCGGGGGCCGACCCGTCCTCGATCGCGCCGGCTGAGTCGGGGCCGAAGCCACCGTCGACCAGCGTGGCAGCCTCGGTGGCCGGGGCCTCCTCGACGACCGGAGCGTCCTCGACGACCGGAGCCTCGACCTCGGCAGCCGGCGTGGCCTCGACGGCCGGTGCAGCAACCTCGGTTGCCACGGACTTGCGGCCCTCGATGAGGGAGGTGAGTGCCGTCTGGGTGAAGACGATGTCGTCGGCGCACAGCACGTCATACGTGTTCAGCTGGTCGACGAACAGGACGTGCACGTCGGCCAGGTTGCGCAGGCTCTTCAGTGCGACCTCGTCGCTGCGGTCCAGCACCACGAGCAGGTTGGGACGCTCGGTGAGGCCGGTCAGCGCCGCCCAGGCGGTCTTCGTGGAGGGGGCTTCCCCCTCGACGACCGCGCTGAGGCAGTGGATGCGGCCGTGGCGGGCCCGGTCAGAGAGTGCGCCGCGCAGGGCAGCAGCCTTCATCTTCTTGGGGGTGCGCTGGCTGTAGTCCCGCGGCTGCGGGCCGTGGACAACGCCACCACCGGCAAACTGCGGCGCACGGATCGAACCCTGACGGGCGCGGCCGGTGCCCTTCTGACGGTAGGGCTTGCGGCCACCGCCGCGGACCTCGCCGCGGGTCTTGGTGGCGTGCGTGCCCTGGCGGGCCGCGGCCAGCTGGGCCACGACAACCTGGTGGATCAGCGGCACGTTGGTCTGCACGTCGAAGATCTCGGCGGGCAGCTCAACCGTGCCGGCGTCGCCACCGGTCGGCTTGGTGATCGTGATGGTCGTCATCGCGTCAGGCCCCCTTGGCTGCGGTGCGGACGAGGACGACGCTGCCGCGCGGACCCGGGACGGCGCCCTTGATCAGCAACAGGCCGCGGTCGGCGTCGACAGCGTGGACGGTGAGGTTCTGCGTGGTCTGGCGCTCGCCACCCATGCGGCCGGCCATCTTCTGGCCGCGGAAGACGCGACCCGGAGTGGACGCGCCACCGATGGAACCGGGCTTGCGGTGGTTGCGGTGCGCACCGTGGGAGGCGCCCACACCGGAGAAGCCGTGACGCTTCATGACACCGGCAAAGCCCTTGCCCTTGGTCTTGCCGGTGATGTCCACAGTCTGACCGGACTCGAAGGTCTCGGCGGTGAACTCCTGGCCAATCTCGTAGTCGGCGGCATCGCTGGTGCGAAGCTCGGCGACATAGCGGCGCGGGGTGACCCCGGCCTTCTCGAAGTGGCCTTTGGTCGGCTGGTTGACCTTGCGGGGGTCAATAGCCCCGAAGGCGATCTGGATCGCGTTGTAGCCGTCGGTCTCGGCCTTGCGCACCTGCGTCACGACGCAGGGGCCGGCCTTGATCACGGTCACGGGCACCAGGCGGTTGTCGGCATCCCAAACCTGGGTCATGCCGAGCTTCTCGCCGAGGACGCCCTTGACGGCGCGTTCGGTAGTAGCAGTCATGGTGGAGCCCTTACAGCTTGATTTCGATGTTGACGTCAGCCGGCAGGTCGAGTCGCATGAGCGAGTCAACGGCCTTCGGCGTCGGGTCGACGATGTCGATCAGACGCTTGTGCGTGCGCATCTCAAAGTGCTCGCGGCTGTCCTTGTACTTGTGGGGCGACCTGATGACGCAGAAGACATTCTTCTCCGTCGGCAACGGCACCGGGCCGACCACTGTCGCGCCGGCACGGGTCACCGTGTCGACAATTTTGCGCGCCGAGCTGTCGATGACCTCGTGGTCATAGGACTTCAGCCGGATGCGGATCTTCTGTCCCGCCATCGCTTGTCTGACTCTCTCTCGTCGTACTACTGGCTATCGGCCGTCCAGGTGGTCTCCGACCCCCGCGGTCGGGCGTGTCGCCCTGCCGCCAGGCACCAGAGGAAAGAAATCTCTTCTGATGGTGTGTGTTCGGAGCCCGGCCTGGCCGGGGCTTGAGCTGCCTCCGCCCGCCCCCACACTCCGACACTGGAGCGCTTCTGAGCGTGCTGGATGGCTGACGGCACCAACATGGGTCAACACCGTGCGTCAAGCAACCTGCCTAGTGTGCCACGGCGGGGCGCCCTCGCCCAAATCGAGGCGGTCAGACCGCCCCGGCCCGGCCCTGCTGGGCACGCACAGCCGCCTGTGCACCCCTTCTGGGGCACAGCCGCATGCTACCTCCCTCTGGCGCACGGGCCCGCCTCCGCGTGCGCGCCTCCGCGTGCGCGCACGGGCCGCCTGCGCACCTCCCCCTTCGGGCATGGGAGGCATGCGCACCCTTCTGCCCACACAGATGGCCCCGCCCGGGCGGGCGGGGCCATCTGGGTCTGCGCTCAGGCGCCGGGCTGCTCGCCCTCGACCTTGATCGCGGAGATCTCAAACTCCAGGGTGACCTTCTCAGACACCAGGACTCCGCCCCGGTCCATCGGCAGGTTCCACTCGAGTCCGTAGTCACGACGGTTGAGTCGACGGGTGGCCTCGAAACCGGCCCGCAGGTTGCCCATCGGGTCGCGCTCGACGCCCAGCAGCTCGATCGGGATGGCCACCTGCTTGGTCGTGTCGCGGATCGTCAGATCCCCGACCACCATGAAGTTGCCTTCCTCCACCTCGTCGATGGTGCTGCTGGTGAAGACAATCTCGGGGTGGTTCTCCACGTCGAAGAAGTCGGGGCTGCGCAGGTGCTCGTCGCGCTTGTCGTTGCGGGTGTCGACACTGGCTGACTGCAGCCTGACCGAGACCGTGGAATTGCTGAGGTTGTCCGCGTCGAGCTCGATGATGCCCTCGACGTCGTTGAAGGCGCCGCGGACGGTCGTGATCATCGCGTGCTTGGCCGAGAAGCCAACCCGGGTGTGCTCGGGGTCAAAACGCCACTGACCACTCATCGAGGCATCTAGGTCCGCCATGGGTCTCCTTTTGCTCAGTCCCAACGGTCTCATCGGGAGGACACTCGCTCAGACGCTACCCTGATCTGCACTCTTGCGGTGAATTGCCTCGCCGGTGCTTAAGGTCGTCCTGTGCAGCTCCGGGACATTCTGCGGGGACCGACCGCCCTCCTCCTTGCGAGTATGGCGGCGCTCACCGCCGCCTGTGGCACCACCTCTCCCCCTGCTGATCCAGGTGTGATGACGACCCCGCAGTCCCCCGCTGTCGGCAGCGACTCCCCCGTTGTCAGCAGCAACTCCCCCGCCGGCAGCACCGCGCATCCCACGGGCAGCACGGCGCCCCCCGCCGACGGAGCACTGACGTCGACACCCAGCTCCCCGTCATACTCCCCTGGCTCTGCCGGTGGATCCGAGGGGACAGCCACCACAAAGTCCGCCGGAGACGATGGCACACGCACCGCCGTTCCGACTGAGGCCGGCACGGGCGTATGCGCGGGCGGGCGGGCGCTGATCGACGAGGTGGCATGGGTCGAGATCGACCAGCGGGCCTCGCTTGAGGTCGTGCCCAGCGACCTCCTGCGCGACTGCGCCCTCGCGGCGGTGGACGACCTGGCCTGGGCGGAGGTCCTCGAACGCCAGCCGGACGCCGACACCCCTGGCATGGTCGAGCAGTTCACCTGTCATGTCCTATTCGCACCGCGCAAGCAGGAGTGGCACCTGGAGCCGTGGCGGCCGGTCGTCGACGGCAGGGAGATGATCGCGACCAGGTGCAATCCCGGCGGCGCCGACCCCGACCTGGGGTGAGCCGCCCGGGGAACGTTGCAGCCGGCATACGTCGAGGGGTGAGAAGCGAGCGCGACTCAGGGGACACCTGACGTGGCCCCCGGCCATTACTGGGGTGCAGAAGCGGTCACCGGTGACCGGTTCTGCACCCCAGAAGAGGTCAGGCCGCCGGCCCACCAGCAACAGGGGCCCGCGGCACATGCAGCCGGAGCAGGGCCCCGCACAAGCACCCGCAGCCCCCCGCATGCAGCCGGAGCAGGGCCCCGCACAAGCACCCGCAGCCCCCGCATGCAGCAGGGCCCGCAACCTCAGTGAGGTTGCGGGCCCTGCTGGTGCCGGTGCCGACGTGCGTCGGCCCGGCGTCAGATCACTTGAGGATCTTGGTGACGCGGCCGGCGCCGACGGTGCGGCCACCCTCGCGGATCGCGAACTTCAGGCCATCCTCCATGGCGATCGGCTGGATCAGCTCGACGCGCATCTCGGTGTTGTCACCGGGCATGACCATCTCGGTGCCCTCGGGCAGGTGCACGACACCGGTGACGTCCGTGGTCCGGAAGTAGAACTGCGGACGGTAGTTGTCGTAGAACGGCGTGTGACGGCCACCCTCGTCCTTGGACAGGATGTAGACGTTGGCCTCGAACTCGGTGTGCGGGGTGATCGAACCCGGCTTGCAGATGACCTGCCCGCGCTCGACGTCCTCGCGCTTGGTGCCACGCAGCAGCAGGCCGACGTTCTCACCAGCACGACCCTCGTCGAGCAGCTTGCGGAACATCTCGATGCCGGTGACGGTGGTCTTCTGCGGCGGGCCCTCCTGGATGCCAACGATCTCGATCTCCTCGTTGACATTGAGGATGCCGCGCTCGATACGACCGGTGACGACGGTGCCACGACCGGTGATCGTGAAGACGTCCTCAACGGGCATCAGGAAGGGCTTGTCGACGTCGCGCTCCGGCTCCGGGATCGACTCGTCGACCGCGTTCATCAGGTCCATGAGCTTGTCGCCCCACTCGGCGTCGCCCTCGAGAGCCTTCAGCGCGGAGACCTGGACGACCGGCAGGTCGTCACCCGGGAACTCGTAGGAGGACAGCAGCTCGCGGACCTCCATCTCGACGAGCTCCATGATCTCCTCGTCGTCGACCATGTCGGACTTGTTCAGCGCGACGACGATGTAGGGAACGCCGACCTGGCGGGCCAGGAGGACGTGCTCCTTGGTCTGCGGCATCGGGCCATCGGTGGCCGCCACGACCAGGATCGCGCCGTCCATCTGGGCAGCACCGGTGATCATGTTCTTGACATAGTCAGCGTGACCCGGGCAGTCGACGTGAGCGTAGTGGCGCTTCTCCGTCTGATACTCGATGTGGGAGATCGAGATCGTGATGCCGCGCTGCTTCTCCTCGGGCGCCTTGTCGATGGTGTCGAATGCCGACGCCTCGTTCAGCTCCGGGTACTTGTCGTGCAGGACCTTGGAGATGGCAGCCGTCAGCGTCGTCTTGCCATGGTCGATGTGCCCGATCGTGCCGATGTTGACGTGCGGCTTGGTCCGCTCGAACTTGGCCTTAGCCACTTGGGTCCTCCTCAGGACTGTGTTGTGTCATCGCCAATCGATCGTGATGTGGCGACACTTGCAAGTTGTGGTGCGAAAACTCCGGTGGGGAGTCTACTGCTCACTCACCACGGATTTTCTTGATGATCTCCTCCGCGACGTTCCGGGGAACCTCGGCATAGGAGTCGAACTGCATCGTGTAGTTAGCGCGGCCCTGGGTCTTGGACCGAAGGTCACCAACGTACCCGAACATCTCTGACAGCGGCACCACTGCGCGCACGATCTTGGCTCCGCTGATGTCCTCCATGGCCTGGATCTGGCCACGGCGGGAGTTCAGGTCACCAATCACATCACCCATGTAGTCCTCGGGCGTGCGCACCTCGACGGCCATCACGGGCTCGAGGAGGACGGGGTCCGCCTTGCGGACTGCCTCCTTGAGGACCATGGAGCCGGCAATCTTGAACGCCATCTCCGAGGAGTCGACGTCGTGGTAGGCACCGTCGAGCAGGGTCGCCTTGATGCCCACCAGCGGGTAGCCCGCGAGGACACCGAGCTGCATGGCCTCCTGGATACCCTGGTCGACACTGGGGATGTACTCACGCGGGATGCGACCACCGGTGACGGCGTTCTCGAAGGAGTAGAGCTCGCCCTCGGTGGTGTCCATCGGCTCGAAGGTCATCTGCACCTTCGCGAACTGACCGGAGCCACCCGTCTGCTTCTTGTGCGTGTAGTCGTACTTCTCCACGGAACGACGGATCGTCTCGCGGTAGGCCACCTGCGGCGCACCGACGTTGGCCTCGACCTTGAACTCCCGCTTCATGCGGTCGACCAGGATGTCGAGGTGGAGCTCGCCCATGCCACCGATGATGGTCTGGCCGGTCTCGTCGTCGAGGCGGACGGTGAAGGTGGGGTCCTCCTGCGCCAACTTCTGGATCGCGGTGCCGAGCTTTTCCTGGTCACCCTTGGTCTTGGGCTCGATGGCCACGTGAATGACCGGCTCCGGGAAGGTCATCGACTCCAGGATGATCTGGTCATTCATGTCGCACAGGGTGTCACCGGTGGTGGTGTCCTTCAGTCCGATCACGGCATAGATGTGACCCGCGGAGGCGTGGTCGACCGGGTTCTCCTTGTTGGCGTGCATCTGGAACAACTTGCCCAGACGCTCCTTCTTGCCCTTGGTCGCGTTCATGACTGGCTGCCCACCGCGGATCTCACCGGAGTAGACCCGGATGTAGGTCAGTGTCCCGAAGAACGGGTGGGTGGCGATCTTGAAGGCCAGGGCCGCGAACGGCTCAGTGGTGTCGGCCTTGCGGTAGATCACCGTCTCCTCGTCACCGGGCTTGTGGCCCTCGGTGGGACGGACGTCCATCGGGCTAGGCAGGTAGTCGATGACCGCGTCGAGCAGGGGCTGGACGCCCTTGTTCTTGAAGGCGGTGCCACAGAAGACCGGGTTGACCTCGCTGGCCAGGGTGAGCTTGCGCACACCCGCCTTGATCTCGTCCTCGGTCAGCTCCTCGCCACCGAGGAACTTCTCGAGCAGCTCGTCGTCAGCCTCAGCAACCTTCTCGACCAGCAGCGCACGGTACTCGTCCGCCTTGGCCTGCAGGTCCGCCGGGATGTCTTCCACGTCGTAGTCCTCGCCCAGCGCGGTCTCACCGTGCCAGGTCAGGGCCTTCATGCGGACCAGGTCGATGACCCCGACGAAGTCGGACTCAGCACCGATCGGCAGCTGCATCACCAGGGGGGTCGCGCCGAGGCGGTCCACCATGGTCTGCACCGAGTAGTAGAAGTCCGCGCCCATCTTGTCCATCTTGTTGATGAAGCACATGCGCGGGACGCCGTACTTGTCAGCCTGGCGCCAGACCGTCTCGGACTGCGGCTCCACGCCCTCCTTGCCGTCGAAGACGGCGACGGCTCCGTCGAGGACGCGCAGGTTGCGCTCGACCTCAACGGTGAAGTCCACGTGACCGGGCGTGTCGATCAGGTTGATCTGGTGGCCCTTCCAGTAACTGGTCACGGCCGCGGAGGTGATGGTGATCCCCCGCTCCTTCTCCTGCTCCATCCAGTCGGTCGTCGAGGCACCGTCGTGGGTCTCGCCCATCTTGTGCTTCACACCGGTGTAGAACAGGATGCGCTCGGTGGTCGTGGTCTTGCCGGCATCGATGTGAGCCATGATGCCGATGTTGCGGACCATCGTCAGGTCCGTCAGGACGTCCTGTGCCACTGTGTCTCTTCTCTAGCTCGAATGCGTATGTCGTCTGGTCGCGGTCGGAAGACCAGCGTCACCAGCGGTAGTGCGCGAAGGCCTTGTTGGCTTCGGCCATCTTGTGGGTGTCCTCGCGGCGCTTCACCGCGGCGCCCAGACCGTTGCTGGCGTCCAGGATCTCGTTCATCAGGCGCTCGGTCATCGTCTTCTCACGACGCTGACGGGAGTAGCCGACCAGCCAGCGCAGGGCCAGCGTGGTGGAGCGACCCGGCTTGACCTCGATCGGCACCTGGTAGGTCGCACCACCGACGCGGCGGCTCTTGACCTCCAGCGCCGGGCGGATGTTGTCCAGCGCACGCTTCAGCGTGGCCACGGGGTCCGTGCCGGTCTTGGCGCGGACGCCCTCCATGGCGCCGTAGACGATGGTCTCGGCGACGGCCTTCTTGCCGTCGACCAGGATCTTGTTGACCAGCTGCGTGACCAGCGTGGACCCGTAGACGGGGTCGGAGATCAGCGGACGCTTGGGAGCGGGGCCCTTACGAGGCATTACTTCTTCTCCTTCTTCGCGCCGTAACGGGAGCGGGACTGGTTGCGACCCTTGACACCCTGGGTGTCAAGCGAGCCGCGGACGATCTTGTAGCGCACACCCGGGAGGTCCTTCACACGGCCACCACGGACCAGGACGATGGAGTGCTCCTGCAGGTTGTGGCCGACCCCTGGGATGTAGGCCGTGACCTCGATGCCGCTGGTCAGCTTCACACGAGCGACCTTGCGCAGGGCAGAGTTCGGCTTCTTCGGGGTGGTGGTGTAGACGCGGGTGCAGACGCCGCGCCGCTGGGGGTTCCCCTTCAGGGCAGGACTGTTGGCCTTCTTGGCCTTGTCCTGGCGCCCCTTGCGGACGAGCTGGTTGATTGTGGGCACTGATTCTCCGTCAGTCGATGTTGTCTGCGCGCCCCGTCGTCCCTGACGGGTCACGCTCCTTGGTCTGGCCGGCGCTTCACCCCCGAGCTCGGGTGTGTCGCGACGGTGCTCTCCCCTGCACTTCCCCGAGCCGACAGCACCGCCCACTGTGCATGGGAGGTATGTTGACTCAAGCGGGGCTGCCCGGCGAGAGGTGGTTGGCCGCCAGGACCTAGCCCGACGGCACGCGTGCAGGCAGGACCTACACACACAATCCTCAAGAATACCGGCGCATGGGGCCTGCGCCAAATCAGCGTCAGCGCTGCTTCTGAGGAGCCTGACGCAGCGTCTCGGGCACCGAACCACCATCGGGGAACCTGCTCCACAGCTCGTCGTCCCACCAGGTCACCCCGTCCGGAGCCAGGACCGCGGCACGGTCGACACCATCACGGGTGAAGCCGAGCCTGGTCAACAACCTGGTGGACGGGCTCGCCGGTGCAAAGACCCGGGCTGTCACACGACGGGCCCCCGCGGCACCGAGCGTGAGGTCCAGGACCGCACGGACACACTCGGTGGCCAGCCCCAGGCCGTGCACCCGAGGGTGGAAGGCATAGCCCAGCGCCGCGTCGACGGCGCTCGTCGTGGCCGGCGACAGCGCCGATGACGGTCTGAAGCGGATCCGGACATCACCCACCACACTGCCGGTCGGCACCGTGCCGCTTTCCCCCGCGCCGCTCTCCCCCGTGCCGCTCTCCCCCGCGTCGTTCTCCCCCGTCGCCGGGCTCAGCCGCTGCGCCACGAGGCTGACCGACCCGGCCTCCCCGCGCCATCGCTCCAGCAACTCCCCTACCCCGGCGGCATCCAGTGGCGGGTGGCCGAGAAACCTGGTGACCTCCGGGTCGCTGCGGTAGGCACTCAGCGCAGCCTCGTCACCGGCCACCACCTCGCGGAGCACGCAGCGCTGTGTGGTCAGGGGCAACGCGGCACGCACCGCTCCGACGGCGCGGGCGACCTCCAGCGGCGTGGTGCTGCTCACGGCAGGTCAGTCTGGCACGCTCGTGGGTCGGCCTCGCACCCTCTGGCGACCCCACAAGCCTGCCGCTCGGCCCCACGACCACGACGCGGGTATGCCGGACAGTGAGCTCCGGCACGCCCCACGACCAAGGGGCGGGTATGCCGGACGGTGAGGTCCGGCATACCCGCCCCTGTGGCGGTGGTGCGGTGGATCAGTAGCGGTCGTCGCCGACGGACAGGTCGTCCAGGCGGACGGCCTCGCCGGAGCCCGGACCGAAGGCCGGGTACTCGAACTGGTCGTAGTCCGGCACGGCGTAGGCGGCTGCCTTGGCCTCCTCCGTGGGCTCCACGGTGAGGTTGCGGTAGCGCGGCAGCCCTGTGCCGGCCGGGATCAGCTTGCCGAGGATGACGTTCTCCTTCAGCCCCAGCAGCGGGTCGGACTTGGCCTGCATGGCCGCCTCCGTGAGCACCCGCGTGGTCTCCTGGAAGGATGCCGCGGACAGCCACGAGTCGGTGGCCAGCGAGGCCTTCGTGATGCCCATCAGCTCGGGACGACCCGAGGCCGGCTTGCCGGACTCGGACACGACGCGACGGTTCTCGGTCTCGAACCGACCGCGCTCGACCAGCTCACCCGGCAGCAGCTGCGCGTCGCCGGCCTCGATGACCGTGATGCGCCGCAGCATCTGCCGCACGATGACCTCGATGTGCTTGTCGTGGATCGACACACCCTGCTGGCGGTAGACCGCCTGGACCTCGTCCACCAGGTGCTGCTGGGCAGCACGCGGACCGAGGATGCGCAGGACCTGCTTGGGGTCGATCGCCCCCTGGACGAGCTGACGGCCGACCTCGACGTGCTCGCCGTCGGCGACCAGCAGCCGCTGCCGCTTGGTCACCGGGTAGGCGTGCTCGTCCGAACCGTCGTCCGGGATCAGCAGAATCCGGCGGGACTTGTCGGTGTCCTCGATCTGGACGCGGCCGGACGCCTCGGCGATCGGAGCGACCGCCTTGGGCGTGCGGGCCTCGAACAGCTCGACGACACGCGGCAGACCCTGCGTGATGTCGTCACCGGCCACACCACCGGTGTGGAAGGTGCGCATCGTCAGCTGGGTGCCGGGCTCACCGATCGACTGGGCCGCGATGATGCCGACGGCCTCACCGATGTCGACCAGCTTGCCGGTGGCCAGCGAACGGCCGTAGCACTTGGCGCAGGTGCCGACCAGCGACTCACAGGTGAGCACCGAGCGGACCTTGACGTCCTTGACGCCGGCGGCGACCAGGGCGTCGATGACCACGTCACCGAGGTCGATGCCGGCCTCGGCCAGCACCTGCCCGTCGAGCTCCACGTCCTGGGCGAGGGTGCGGGCATAGACCGCGGTCTCGACGTCGTCGTGCTCGCGCAGGTCACCGCTGAGGGTGTCGACGGCGATCGGCATGAGGAACCCGCGGTCGGTGCCACAGTCGTCCTCACGGATGATCACGTCCTGGCTGACGTCCACCAGACGACGGGTCAGATAACCCGAGTCGGCGGTGCGCAGCGCGGTGTCGGCCAGTCCCTTGCGGGCACCGTGCGTGGAGATGAAGAACTCCAGCACCGACAGGCCCTCACGGAAGTTGGACTTGATCGGACGCGGGATGATCTCGCCCTTCGGGTTTGCCATCAGGCCACGCATGCCGGCGATCTGACGCAGCTGGAACCAGTTGCCTCGTGCACCCGAGGTGACCATCCGATAGATGGTGTTGTCCTTGGGCATCGTGGTCTCGAGCTCCTTGGCCACCTCATTGGTCGCCTGGGTCCAGATCTCGATGAGCTCCTGACGGCGCTCGTCGTCGGTGATCAGACCACGCTCATACTGCGTCTGGACCTTGGCTGCCTTGGCGTCATAGATGTCCAGGATCTCCGCCTTGCGCGGCGGGGTCATGACATCGGAGATGGCCACGGTCGTGCCCGAGCGGGTCGCCCAATAGAAGCCGGTGTCCTTCAGCGAATCCAGCGACGCCGCGACCTGCACCTTGGTGTAGCGCTCGGCGAGGTCGTTGACGATCCCGGACAGCCGCTTCTTGTCGACCACGTCGTTGACGAACGGGTAGTTCGGCGGCAGGGAGATGTTGAAGATCGCCCGACCCAGCGTGGTCTCGACCAGGAACTCCGAGGCGATGCCGTCCTCGGACACCTCGGCGTCCTCGGGCAGCTCGTGACCCAGCGGGGCGGCGGTGTCCCGCACGCGCAGCCGGATCGGCGTGCCGATCTCGATCTTCCCGGCGTCGTAGGCCATCTGAGCCTCGGCGATCGAGATGAACGAGTGCAGCTCGGTCTCCTCGGCCGGGGCGTCGAACGACTCCGACGTCAGGTGGAACAGACCGATGACCATGTCCTGGGTCGGCATCGTCACGGGACGGCCGTCGGCCGGCTTCAGGATGTTGTTGCTCGAGAGCATCAAGATCCGGGCCTCGGCCTGCGCCTCTGCGGACAGCGGCAGGTGGACGGCCATCTGGTCACCGTCGAAGTCTGCGTTGAACGCGGTGCAGACCAGCGGGTGGATCTGGATGGCCTTGCCCTCGACCAACTGCGGCTCGAAGGCCTGGATGCCGAGGCGGTGCAGCGTGGGTGCACGGTTCAGCAGCACGGGGTGGTCGGTGATGACCTCCTCAAGCACGTCCCACACCACGGAGCGGCCGCGCTCGACCATCCGCTTGGCGGACTTGATGTTCTGAGCATGGTCGAGGTCGACCAGGCGCTTCATCACGAACGGCTTGAACAGCTCCAGCGCCATCTGCTTGGGCAGACCACACTGGTGCAGCTTCAACTGCGGGCCGACGACGATGACCGAACGGCCGGAGTAGTCGACACGCTTGCCGAGCAGGTTCTGACGGAAGCGACCCTGCTTGCCCTTGAGCATGTCGGACAGCGACTTCAGCGGCCGGTTGCCCGGGCCGGTGACGGCGCGGCCACGACGACCGTTGTCGAACAGCGAGTCAACGGCCTCCTGGAGCATCCGCTTCTCGTTGTTGACGATGATCTCCGGGGCGCCCAGGTCAAGCAGTCGCTTGAGCCGGTTGTTGCGGTTGATCACGCGGCGGTAGAGGTCGTTGAGGTCGGAGGTCGCGAAGCGGCCACCGTCCAGCTGCACCATCGGACGCAGGTCCGGCGGGATGACCGGCACGCAGTCCAGCACCATGCCGTCGGGGTTGTTCACCGTCGTCAGGAACGAGGTCACGACCTTGAGCCGCTTGATGGCCCGAGTCTTCTTCTGTCCCTTGCCGGTGGCGATGATCTCGCGGAGCAGCTCCACCTCGGCCTCGAGGTCAAAGTTCTGCAGGCGCTTCTGCAGCGCCGCAGCACCCATGCCACCCTCGAAGTACTGACCGAACCGGTCACGCATCTCGCGGTAGAGGATCTCGTCGCCCTCGAGGTCCTGGACCTTGAGGTTCTTGAACCGGTCCCAGACCTGGTCGAGGCGCTCGACCTGCTGGTCGGCACGACGACGGATCTGGTTCATCTCGCGCTCGGCACCGTCGCGCACCTTGCGGCGTGCGTCGGCCTTGGCACCCTCGGCCTCCAGCTCGGCCAGGTCGGCCTCGAGCTTCTTGGCGCGGGCCTCGACGTCAGCGTCACGACGGTTCTCGAGCACCTTGCGCTCGCTGTCGATCTCCGCCTCGAGCGAGGGCAGGTCCTTGTGCCGCTGGTCCTCGTCGACGTGGGTGATCATGTAGGCCGCGAAGTAGATGACCTTCTCGAGGTCCTTCGGCGCCAGGTCCAGCAGGTAGCCCAGGCGGCTCGGCACACCCTTGAAGTACCAGATGTGCGTCACCGGGGCGGCGAGCTCGATGTGCCCCATCCGCTCGCGACGCACGCCAGCGCGGGTCACCTCGACGCCGCAGCGCTCACAGATGATTCCCTTGAAGCGGACACGCTTGTACTTGCCGCAGTAGCACTCCCAGTCCCGGGTGGGACCGAAGATCTTCTCGCAGAAGAGCCCGTCCTTTTCCGGCTTGAGGGTGCGGTAGTTGATGGTTTCGGGCTTCTTGACCTCGCCGTGGCTCCACTTGCGGATGTCCTCCGCAGTGGCCAGGCCAATCCGCAACTCGTCGAAGAAGTTGACGTCGAGCACGTGGGTCCTCTCGTGAGACTGGGTGGTCTCAGTTAGGTCTTACTACAGTTCTAGATGGCGTATGCCGTGGAGCCGGTGTGGCCGACTCGTAACGTTCTGCCTCGCGTCTGGTCGTATGGCCGGGGCCGGCCCCGCGCACCCGTGAGGGTGAGCGCGGAGCCGGCCGTCCGTCATACCTCTTCGACGCTGCTGGGCTCGCGGCGCGAGAGGTCGATGCCCAGCTCCTCCGCTGCGCGGAAGACCTCGGTGTCGGACTCGCGCAGGTCGATCTGGGTGCCGTCGGAGGACAGGACCTCGACGTTCAGGCAGAGCGACTGCATCTCCTTGATGAGCACCTTGAACGACTCCGGGATGCCCGGCTCAGGGACGTTCTCGCCCTTGACGATCGACTCGTAGACCTTCACGCGGCCGGTGACATCGTCCGACTTGATGGTGAGCAGCTCCTGCAGGGCGTAGGCGGCGCCGTAGGCCTCCAGGGCCCAGACCTCCATCTCGCCGAAGCGCTGGCCACCGAACTGGGCCTTACCACCCAGCGGCTGCTGGGTGATCATCGAGTACGGCCCGGTGCTCCGCGCGTGGATCTTGTCGTCCACGAGGTGGTGCAGCTTCAGGATGTACATGTAGCCCACGGAGACCGGCTGCGGGTAGGGCTCGCCGGAGCGACCGTCGAACAGCCGGGCCTTGCCGGACTCGCCGATGAGGCGCTCACCGGAGGCCGACGGCGTGGTCGACTCGAGCAGACCGGTGATCTCGCCCTCAGAGGCACCGTCGAAGACGGGGCTGGCCACCCGGGTGCGCGGCTCGGCCGTGCGGGCGCCCTCGGGCAGGCCATTGGCCCACTCCGGGTTGCCCACAACTTCCCAGCCCTGCGCCGCGGCCCAGCCGAGGTGCAGTTCCAGGATCTGACCAACGTTCATCCGGCCGGGGACACCCAGCGGGTTGAGCACCACGTCGACCGGCGTGCCGTCCTCCATGAAGGGCATGTCCTCCACGGGCAGGATCTTGGAGATGACGCCCTTGTTGCCGTGGCGGCCGGCAAGCTTGTCACCGTCGGTGATCTTGCGCTTGTTGGCCACGTAGACGCGGACCAGTTGGTTGACGCCGGGGGGAAGCTCGTCGCCCTCCTCGCGGTCGAAGACCTTGACACCGATGACGGTGCCGGTCTCGCCGTGCGGGACCTTCATCGAGGTGTCGCGCACCTCGCGCGCCTTCTCGCCGAAGATGGCGCGCAGCAGGCGCTCCTCCGGGGTCAGCTCGGTCTCACCCTTGGGCGTGACCTTGCCGACCAGCAGGTCGCCGTCGCGGACCTCGGCGCCGATGCGGATGATGCCGCGCTCGTCCAGGTCAGCCAGCACCTCGTCGGAGACGTTCGGGATGTCCCGGGTGATCTCCTCCGGACCCAGCTTGGTGTCGCGGGCGTCGATCTCGTGCTCCTCGATGTGGATCGAGGAGAGGACATCGTCCTGCACGAGACGCTGGGAGAGGATGATCGCGTCCTCGTAGTTGTGACCCTCCCACGGCATGAAAGCCACGAGCAGGTTGCGACCCAGTGCCATCTCGCCGCCGTCGGTCGCGGGACCGTCGGCCAGCAGGTCTCCGGCCTCGACACGGTCACCGGTGTTGACCTTGACCTGCTGGTTGTAGCAGTTGCCCTGGTTGGACCGGGTGAACTTGGCGATCTTGTAGGACTGGTAACTGCCGTCGTCGTGCGCCACGGTGACCAGGTCGGCCGAGACCTCCTGGACCACACCTGCCTTGGTGGCACGCACCACGTCACCTGAGTCCAGGGCGGCACGGTGCTCCATGCCGGTGCCGACCAGCGGCGCCTCGGCCTGGACCAGCGGCACGGCCTGACGCTGCATGTTGGCACCCATCAGGGCACGGTTGGCGTCGTCGTGCTCCAGGAACGGGATCATGGCGGTCGCCGCGGACACCATCTGGCGTGCGGAGACGTCCATGTAGTCCACGTCGCTGGCCGGGACGTCGGTGGCCTCCCCGCCCTTGGTGCGGACCAGGATCCGCTCCTCGGCGAAGGTGCCGTCCTCATTGAGCTCGGCGTTGGCCTGCGCGATGACGAAGTGGTCCTCCACGTCCGCCGAGAGGTACTCGACGTCGTCGGTGACGCGACCGTTGATCACCTTGCGGTAGGGGGTCTCCACGAAGCCGAACGGGTTGATCCGGCCGTAGGAGGCCAGCGAACCGATCAGACCGATGTTCGGTCCCTCAGGGGTCTCGATGGGGCACATCCGGCCGTAGTGCGACGGGTGGACGTCGCGGACCTCCATGCCGGCGCGGTCACGGGACAGACCGCCGGGGCCCAGCGCCGACAGGCGACGCTTGTGGGTCAGGCCCGACAGCGGGTTGTTCTGGTCCATGAACTGGGACAGCTGGCTGGTGCCGAAGAACTCCTTGATGGAGGCGACGACCGGCCGGATGTTGATCAGCGTCTGTGGCGTGATGGCCTCGACGTCCTGGGTGGTCATCCGCTCTCGGACGACGCGCTCCATCCGGGACAGCCCGGTGCGGACCTGGTTCTGGATCAGCTCGCCGACGGAGCGGAGACGACGGTTGCCGAAGTGGTCGATGTCGTCGACCTCGACGCGCAGCTCCCCGGTCTCACCGTTGCGGGTGACCGGGAGGGTCTCCTCGCCGGCGTGCAGCGCGACGATGTACTTGATGGTCGCGACGATGTCGTCGACGCCCAGCACGGACTCGCTCAGCGGAGCCTCGACACCCAGCTTCTTGTTGATCTTGTAACGACCGACCTTGGCCAGGTCGTAACGCTTGGGGTTGAAGTAGAGGTTGTCCAGCAGGGTCTGGGCAGCCTCCTTGGTCGGCGGCTCGCCCGGACGCAGCTTGCGGTAGATGTCGAGCAGCGCCTCGTCCTGGTCGGCCGTGTGGTCCTTCTCCAGGGTGGCGCGCATCGACTCGTACTCGCCGAACTCCTCCAGGATCTGGGCCTCGGTCCAGCCCAGGGCCTTCAGCAGCACCGTCACGGACTGCTTGCGCTTGCGGTCGACACGCACACCGACCATGTCGCGCTTGTCGATCTCGAACTCCAGCCACGCACCCCGGCTCGGGATGACCTTGGTGGAGTAGATGTCCTTGTCTGCCGTCTTGTCGAGCGTGCGCTCGAAGTAGACACCGGGGCTGCGCACGAGCTGGGACACCACGACACGCTCGGTGCCGTTGATGATGAACGTGCCGCGGTCGGTCATCAGCGGGAAGTCGCCCATAAAGACCGTCTGGGACTTGATCTCACCGGTGGTGTTGTTGATGAACTCGGCGGTGACGAAGAGCGGGGCGGAGTAGGTCATATCCCGCTCCTTGCACTCGTCGATGGAGTACTTCTGCTCCTCGAAGCGGTGGTCCCGGAACGACAGGGACATGGAGCCGGAGAAGTCCTCGATCGGGGAGATCTCCTCGAAGATCTCCTCGAGGCCGGAGCGGTCTGGGACGTCGTCCTTGCCGGCCTCCTTTGCGGCGGCGACGCGAGCCTGCCAATGCTCGTTGCCGAGCAGCCAGTCAAAGCTCTCCGTCTGAAGTGCCAACAGATCCGGGACCTCAAGGGGCTCCCGGATCTTGGCAAAGCTCAGGCGGCCAGATGCCGTCCGAGCGGTGGACACAGTGGTCTTCGCAGTGCGCGAGGCAGCCAAGGATGGTCCTTCCACAGGCCTTACATGATCAGCGGGTCCGCCACTCCAGGCCCGTGAACACACCGATGACAGACCAGACGCGGCGGTGCGTGATGGTCGGCAACAGGTGGGTGCGGCACGGGATAGGGCAGCGCAAAGAGATAGCATACACGAATCACCGGTCGGGTCCAACCGCTCCCCCTCGCGGTGCCCACGCCGGTGCGTGCTGATCGCCACGATGGTGCCTGGGCAGGGGGCGATTCGTCAAGCCCGACCCGCCGAAAGAGCTCGTCTCGTGGTCAGAAATTCACCCCAACCGAGCGCACTGTATGACGGCCAGCCAGCTTGCAACGCAGAGCGGGCGGGACCGACCAGGGGTCAGTCCCGCCCGCTCGACAGGCAGTCACCGGGTCATCGACCCGGTGGGGGTCACGTGAGGGTGACGGTGGCGCCAGCGCCCTCGAGGGCCTCCTTGGCCTTCTCGGCGGACTCCTTGTCGACCTTCTCCAGGACCGGCTTCGGAGCGCCGTCGACGAGGTCCTTGGCCTCCTTCAGACCCAGGGAGGTCAGCGAGCGGACCTCCTTGATGACCTGGATCTTCTTGTCGCCAGCGGCCTCGAGAACGACGTCGAACTCGCTCTGCTCCTCGACAGCAGCGGCGTCGCCGCCGCCAGCGGCCGGGGCAGCACCGGCAACGGCGACCGGGGCCGCGGCGGTGACGTTGAAGGTCTCCTCGAACTGCTTCACGAACTCGGAGAGCTCGATCAGGGTCATCTCCTTGAAGCTCTCCAGGAGCTCCTCGGTGCTCAGCTTCGCCATGGTGGCGTTCCTTCCTAGTGGTGCCGTGAGTGGCTGTGTGTGGATTGTGCTTCCGCGTGCCAGGTGGCTCGCGTCAGCTGTCGTCGCCACCCTCGGCGACGTCGGTGGTGCCCTCCTCCGCAGCGGCCGGAGCCTCCGCGGACTCGGTGGCGTCCTCCTCCGCAGCGGCCGGAGCCTCCGCGGTCTCGGACGGGGCGGCGGTGTCCACCGCCGGGCCCTCCTGCTCGACCTTGGCGCGCAGCGCCTCGACGACGCGCGCGGTCTGGGACAGCGGCGCGGCGAACAGGTAGACGGCGTTCGTCAGCGAGGCATTCATCGCCCCGGCCAACTTGGCCAGCAGGACCTCGCGCGACTCCAGGTCGGCGAGCTTGGTGATCTCCTCGGGGCTCAACGGCTTGCCGTCGAGCACACCAGCCTTGATCACCAGGGCAGGGTTGGCCTTGGCAAAGTCACGCAGGCCCTTGGCCGCCTCGACCGGGTCACCGGTGACAAAGGCGATTGCGGTGGGACCCTGCAGGTGCTCCTCGAGGTCGGTCACGCCGGCCTCGGTCGCAGCAAGCTTGGTGAGCGTGTTCTTCACCACGGCATAGGTCGCGTGCTCGCGGATCGAGTTGCGCAGCTCGGTGAGCTGCGCCACGGTCAGACCGCGGTACTCGGTGAGCACGGCCGCACCCGAGTTGCGGAAGTGATCCGTCAACTCGGCAATGGCAGCAGCCTTCGCAGCAGTCGCCATGGGGCCTCCTTCATCGTGGTGCCGGCACCCTCCCGGTCCGACGACAAGAGCCCCGGCGCAGGCGCACGGGGCTCGAAGAACGGCAGTGGTATGCCGTCAAGCTCAGGTCACCTGCGCAGGTCGCCCGCATCGTGCGGAGCCTTCGGTCGGATGCCCTCGCGGGCACGCCGACAACCGGCGGTCATTGGGTATGCACGAACTGTACCGGCCCAGTGTGCGCCGGGACAAATCCCGCACGTCCCGCCCCGCTCACGCCTCCTGGCAGGCCCGCTGCACGAAGTCGTAGAGCTCCACCGTGACCTCGCGGGGTGCGGACACCCCGACGGTACCCTCGCGCCCGTCCAGCTCGACGTCAAACCGGAAGCGGGTGCCCTGCTTGTCCTCGGCCACCGCGTGGGCGTCGCACCGGGCGGGCACCACCGTGAGGACAACGGAGTGCGGCGCAGCCTCGCCCCTGATCGCGTCCGGGAGCATGAGGTCAAGCTGGCGTCCCTCCGGTCGGCGCTCTCCTGTGTCCGGATCGATCAGCTGGAGGAGGGTGGTGTTGCGGACCCGGACGAGCTCCAGCACGCCCGGACCACCACCGGGAGTCACCTCGACCACGAGGTCCGCGACGAGAGCCTCCCCCAGTGTCCGCACCTCGGGGAGCCCGGTGATGGACAGCGTCGCGAGGTCGTTGACCTCCTGCTCGAAGCACTCCGCGTCGTGCAGGTCGACGATCCGGCCGCCTTGGTCGTCCGCCGGGACGGTGAGCGTGCCGACCTGTCCGTCGTCGAGCACATAGTCCAGACGGACCGTGTGCTCGAGCCGCCCACCGGTGCAGACGGCAGGGCCGAGCAGGACGGGGAGGTCGACGACCCGGCCGGATCCGATGCTGATGTTGCTGAGCTGGCTGGTCATCGGCGACTCGAAGCCACTCGACTCCAGACTCAGCCCGAGGACGGTGAAGCCGGTGTCCGACCCGTTCGTGAGCTGCACCTCGAGCTGACCGGCCACGACGTCGAGCCGGCTCTGGTAGACGCTGGCCTGCACGCCGACGAGCTGGCGCGCAGACGCACCCGGTTCCGACGACGACCACGCTGGGGCCGCACTGTTCGTCTCGCCGTCGGAGGTCGGTCCAGCGGTCGAGCAGGCGGCCAGGAGCAGCACCGCGAGGGCGAGGATGACCCGCGACGACAGCTGTCTCACCCCAGGATGACCTCCTGGTCCCCGGTGTCGATGACCAGGGACATACGGGAGGGCTCACCCACGCGGAGCTGGATCGGGCCACGGGGAGCCTGGAGCGCCTCGAGCGTGCTGCGCAGCCGAGCCACTTCCGGGTGCCGGAACCGGACGGACACCAGTTTCACCGCGGGCAGACCCACGCTGGGGTGCGCCGTGTCGCCCCAGTCGATCAGGAAGGGCACCATCCCCTGCATGTCGGTGTCCACCGAGGTCAGCTGCCACGACAGCTCCGTGCCGTCCGGTGTGTGTCGGCTCATGGCGCGGGGATCACCGGGGTCGACTCCTCGCCCCCGGGCGTGCGCCACCTGATCGTCCAGCCCCGACGCTTGCAGCGCCCAGCCCACCGGGGTCGGCTCGCGCAGCTCGTCCACCCGGAACGGTCGCGGCCGCCCCGGGTCGGGTTGGTCGGGGTCGGGTGCGACCAGCTCCAGGTAGCGCCGCCCACCGAGCCCCACGAGCGAGTTGCGCGTCCCCAGGCCGGGGTGAGCTCCGCCTGGTTGAGGCGTCACGCCGAGGTGACTCTCGGCATACTCCTCCAGCTCGCTGAGGTCCGGCCCACCCAGGATGACGTGGTCGATCTGTGCTCTCATCGCCCTGCCCTTCGTCCACTCGCCGTGCTGCGGTCACGAAAGGTCCAGCCCACCACGGAGTGGCGCGGTGGCGCAATGCGTCGCGACGCGGTAGCACTGGTGCATGAAGGCTGTCGAGCGGTGGCTGTCCCCGCGCATGGAGCAAGAAATCACCCTGGCCCGCTGGGGACGCTCCGGCGCCGCATCCGGCACCCCGGTGCTGGTGTTGCCCACGGCGGGCGGTGATGCCGAGGAGGTCGAGCGGCACCACCTGATCACCAAGCTGGGTCATCTCATCGAGTCCGGGACGATCACGGTCTACTCGTGCGACAGCGTGGCGGGGAAGGCGATGACCCACTCGACCGGGACGGTGGAGTACCGCAACTGGCTGCTCAACCAGTTCCACCGCGCCGTCGCCCACGAGGTGGTGCCGGCCATGCACGCCGACGGCGGCACCAAGCTCGCGATCGTGGCCGGCGCGTCGATCGGCGCGTTCAACTCGGTCGCGCTGATCTGCCGCTTCCCCCACCTGTTCGGTGCCGCGATCGGGATGTCCGGGACGTATGACGTGGAGCGCTTCGTCGGTGGCGTCACCGACGACCTGTACTTCGCCACGCCGCGCCGCTTCCTGCCCGGGCTGGAGGGACCGGCCCTGGACCTGCTGCGGCAACGCTTCGTGATGCTCGCGTCCGGCACCGGCGCCTGGGAGAACATCGAGGAGTCCTGGGACATGGCAAAAGCGCTGGGCGCCAAGGGAATTCCGAACCGGGTGGATGACTGGGGCCCGGACTATGAGCACGAGTGGCCGACCTGGTGGGCGATGCTGCCGCAGTACCTGCGCGAACTGCTGGGTTGACCTCCGCCCACGTGATGCGCGTCACTGTGGTCACTCCAGCTTCGACAGCCGCTCCATCAGCTGCTCGACGCGGTGGCCGTTGCCGTGCAGAGCGACATAGTCCTTGCCATAGACCGACAGCAGCGCGTCATCAAGGCGTCGCACCGCCGCGGGCGGATAGCGGTATCCCATACGAGCCGTGATGGCCTCACCGTCCGACGCAGCCAGCGCATGGGCCAACTCATCGAGTGAGGTGATGCCGAGCTCGAGCAGCAATCCGGAGATCCACGTGTAGTGCTCGGTGCGCGACCAGCCGGCGTCGGGATACTTCCCTGCCAGGAACTTGGCCAGTTCCTGGGCGCTGAGCCGCGGGTCGTCCACGTCCGGCTCCTGTGCCGGTTGCTCGGGCAGGGTCTCCTGGAGTCGGTCGCGGATCGCCGAGAACTCCTGGTCAGCGAGCTCCAGCAGCCCCGCGGCCAGGGTGAAGCGTCGGTTGAGATCAGGGGCGTAGGCCTCGGGGATCGTGCCCTTGTAACGGATGTCATGCTCGAACTCGGCCCAGGCGTGCTGCAGCACCGTGCGGATCTGCACGGACGCGGTGAACGTGCGCAGCATCGCCTGCTCGGCACTGAGGGTGCGACTGGCATCGACCGCCACGACCAGGTGCCGGCTCACGTAGCCCCACCGCCCCTGGTCAGCGGTCTCCTGCCCCATGTCACGGTCCTCCAGGACCGTCAGCTCCCCCGCCA
Organism: Ornithinimicrobium ciconiae; assembly: GCF_007197575.1. Classification (NCBI taxonomy): domain Bacteria; kingdom Bacillati; phylum Actinomycetota; class Actinomycetes; order Micrococcales; family Ornithinimicrobiaceae; genus Ornithinimicrobium; species Ornithinimicrobium ciconiae. Next base: position 1,098,525 of record NZ_CP041616.1, on the reverse strand, counting down.
GCAACTGAGCGACCGCGTCGACGTCGTCGCGCACATAGGTGATCACGCGCAGCCCGATCTGGTCGGTGATCTGCTTCAACGGGTCTGGATAGAGCAACTTCCCCTCGCCCCGGCGAGCCGCCTTGCCGGCAAAGCTCTCGGCCGACTTGGTGCGCCCGGTCACCGCGAGATAGTTGATGCCAGCGTCGTCCAGGGCGGATGTCACCAGCGTGATGAAGCCGTCCGTGGCCCGGGTCAGCTCCGGCACGCGCGCGACATACTGCTGCACGGCATCACGGACCCGATCGGATTCCTGCGGGTCCACGGTCGTCATGTCCCCATCCTGCCGCACCGGGCACCCGCCTGCCCTCGCCAGGCCCACCTCGCCTCTGCGCATCGAGCCGGCCTCGCCACGCGCCCGCCGAGCCCCACCCCGGACCGCGCCCCACCCCACCGGACCGCGCCCGCCAAGCCCCACCCCGGACCGCGCCCGCCAAGCCCCACCCCGGACCGCGCCCGCCAAGCCCCACCCCGGACCGCGCCCGCCAAGCCTGCCCCCTCCCGCACCCGTACGTGCAAACCCACTGGCAGTTCGACCGTAGAACTCGTTGGGACCGACATCCCTGCAGGTCAACGGTCCGCAGTGGCGACCGGTCCCACGAACTGCCAGCAGTTATGCAGGCGCCTGACCAGGTGGCGGCTGTGCCGGCGCGTGGTCAGGCGGTGAAACCCTTGGCACGCTGCATCGCTACCGCCCGGCGCACGACCTGGATAACCCATTCCCGAGAGAACATCACTTGATCCCAGGTGAATCTCAGGACACCTGCGGCACCATGAGTGGGCCGACCGCCTCGATGCAGTGCGCTCGCAGGGTTGACTCGAAGGCATTCGCCGGCGCGGCCGAGGCGTTGAGCAGGACAGTTTCCGCCCTCGACCGGCCGGTTCGGGGCAGCCCCGCGATGGCCCCGCGCATCTCCCGCGGGCTGATCGCACCAGCCCGCCGAGCCGAGTCCGCAATGGGCAGTGCCTCCTCGAGCGGGAGGTCGCGCGCAACGTCGAGCACGGTGCGCAGCGGGGGTGTGACACGGGCCTCCAGCTCGGCGGCGCTCACTGCGCGCCAGCGCACAGCCACTCCCTGCCTCTTCGCCTGGAGGATGTCTCGGTGCCTGGGCACGATGATCTCGGGTTCAGGCGGTGGCCGCCGAAGCTCCCAACCGTGAGCCAGAGCCGCGCTGCGGTGGCCGATGACCCCATTCAGCCGCACCGCCGCCATCATCGCCTGGTCGAGGTTGGGCAGACAGTAGCGGCCATGAGCGGCACGCACGGCGCGCGCCTCAGCCAGGGCTCGCTGAAGCTGGTGACGCGACACGAGCGTGAGCAACTGTGCGTGCGTCGCCGCTCCACCGAACTGGCCAGGGCGAGGACCACCGGGTCTGGTTCTTGCATGGCGTCCAGCCTGTCGTCCCGACTCGATGCGGCCGGCAAGTTATCCACAGCCATGGTCTCGGGCGCGTGCCAGTGCGCGGCCCGCAGGTGTCCGAGCGCGGCGCGCGCTTCCGAGCGCGGAGCTCAGGCGATGCAGACGGCTGCCGCGCTCAGGCGATGCAGACGGCCGCCGCGCTCAGGCGATACAGACGGCCGCCGCGCTCAGACGATGCAAACGGGCTGGCAGTTCAGTCCGGCCCGGGAGTCGCTGACTCGCTGACCTGCGGACTCTCAGCTCTGCAGCGACGTCACCCGTCGAACTGCCAGCGGTTCTGCAGATTTCACGCAGGGCGCAGCCGTCACCCACCTCAGGCACGCAGGGCGCGGCCGTCAGGCACGACGGCCGCTGCGGCGCTCAGGCCCCGACGATGCACACGGGCTGGCAGTTCAGTTCGGCCCGGGAGTCGCTAACTCGCTGACCTGCGGACTCTCGACCCTGCAGGGGCGTCACCCGCCGAACTGCCAGCGGTTCTGCAGAATTTCACGCAGGACATGGGGACCGAACTGCAGCGGTGCTGCAGGGACATCGCGACATGAGTCACCGAACTGACAGCGGTCAAAGCACGCCAGATCACCACCCGGACGCAAAACGACGGGCCCGGTGAGCACCTGCTCACCGGGCCCGTCGAACGGGTCAACCGTGGGTCACTCCGCCGCAGCAGCGACGCCGGAGACGCGCGAGGGGTCGAGCGGGATGCCCGGGCCCATCGTGGTGCTCATGGTCGCCTTGGTGACGTAGCGGCCCTTGGAGGAGGACGGCTTCAGCCGCAGCACCTCGTCGATGGCTGCGCCATAGTTCTGCGCAAGCTTGTCGGCGTCGAACGAGGTCTTGCCGATAATGAAGTGCAGGTTGGCGTGCTTGTCGACGCGGAACTCGATCTTGCCGCCCTTGATGTCGGTGACCGCCTTGGCGGTGTCCATCGTCACGGTGCCGGTCTTCGGGTTCGGCATCAGACCACGGGGACCGAGCACCTTGCCGAGGCGACCGACCTTGCCCATCAGGTCCGGGGTTGCGACGACGGCGTCGAAGTCGAGCCACCCACCGGCCACCTTCTCGAGCAGCTCGTCGGAGCCGACGTAGTCCGCGCCGGCCTCGCGAGCGGCGTCAGCCTTGTCGCCATTGGCGAAGACGAGGACGCGGGCGGTCTTGCCGGTGCCGTTGGGCAGGTTGACGGTGCCACGGACCAACTGGTCGGCCTTGCGCGGGTCGACGCCCAGCCGCAGGGAGACCTCAACGGTCGCGTCGTACTTGGTGGTCGAGGTCTCCTTGGCCAGGGCGATGGCCTCGACGGGGGTGTAGAACTTGCCGTCCTCGATCTTCTCGGCGGCGGCGGTGTAAGCCTTGCTGCGCTTCATTTCTGCTCCTCTGTGTGCAGTGGTGGAGTTGTGGTCTGCGGACCAGCGCTGGTCCTGCCACGGGATCCGGTATGCCGCGCGCTACCTGAGCGGGCGACTCACCGATCCGGTGTGCCGGGTGCTCAGGCGAGCGTCCGGCATACCGGGGCGTCAGGGGCTCAGCCCTCGACGGTGATGCCCATCGACCGGGCGGTGCCGGCGATGATCTTGGCAGCCTGGTCGACGTCGTTGGCGTTGAGGTCGGCCATCTTGGTCTCGGCGATCTCGCGCACCTGGGCCTTGGTCAGCTTGGCGACCTTGGTCTTGTGCGGCTCGCCGGAACCCTTGGCGACGCCGGCAGCCTTCTTGATCAGCTCGGCAGCCGGCGGGGTCTTGGTGATGAAGGTGAACGAGCGGTCCTCATAGACCGTGATCTCGACGGGGATGACGTTGCCACGCTGGGACTCCGTCGCGGCGTTGTAGGCCTTGACGAACTCCATGATGTTGACACCGTGCTGACCCAGCGCGGGGCCGACGGGCGGGGCGGGGGTGGCCGCACCGGCCTGGATCTGCAGCTTGATGAAGCCGGAGACCTTCTTCTTGGGGGGCATATCTGTTCCTCTGTGGTTGTGGGCCCACGCCGTGGGCGATGACCCGGTTGCACTCCGCAGGACGGAGTCTTGCGGAGTTCCGAGGCCGGCGACGACCTCGGAAATCTATGGAGTTGTAGAACCACCCTGGGTGACGCGGCGTTCTTCGCGGACGAGGTCCGCTCAGAGCTTGGCCACCTGGTTGAACGCGAGCTCGACCGGGGTCTCCCGGCCGAAGATCGAGACCAGGACCTTGAGCTTCTGGCTCTCGGGGATGATCTCCGAGATCGTGGCCGGCAAGGTCTCGAACGGACCCTCCATGACGGTGACGGACTCGCCGACCTCGAAGTCGACCTCGGGGCTGGCGGGCCGCGAAGCAGCGGTGGTCCCGCCCGAGCCTGCCGCGGCGGGCTCGCCGGTCTCGGGAGTCTCAAACACCGGAGCGAGCATCGTGATGACCTCGTCGATGCTCAGCGGCACGGGCTGGTGGGCGTTGCCGACGAAGCCGGTGACACCGGGGGTGTGCCGGACCGCGCCCCAGGACTCGTCCGTCAGGTCCATGCGGACCAGGACATAGCCGGGCATGCGCACCCGGCGCACCTGCTTGCGGACACCGGACTTGATCTCGGTGACCTCCTCCATAGGCACCTCGACCTGGAAGATGTAGTCCTCCATGTTGAGGCTCGTGGAGCGGGTCTCCAGGTTGTGCTTGACGCGGTTCTCGTAGCCGGCGTAGGAGTGGATGACGTACCAGTCGCCGAACTGCGACGCGAGGGAGTCGCGGAACTCCTCCATGGGGTCGCCAGCGGGCTCCTCGTCCTCAACGGACTCGTCGTCAGCGGCTTCGCCCTCGGTCGCCTCGTCGTCAGCGGCCTCGTCCTGCGCGTCAGCCTCTCCGGCGGGAGCGTCGGTCTCGGCGTCCTCGACAGGCGCCTCGGCATACTCCTCGACGTCGGCCTCGCCCGCGGCGGGCGCCGACTCGGCCGTCTCGGCCTCGGGCGTCTCGTCGACGTCGTTCGTCCACTGCTCGGACATGACTACTTCCTTACTACTGGCGGGGCGGCTGGCCACCGAGGCGGCCGGGTGCGGTCATCGAGACCGCGGCACAGAGGACCTGGCTCAGTCGCCGAAGGTGAACTCGACGACGCGGGTGAAGATCTGGTCCACACCCACCACAAATCCCATGATGATCAGCACGAAGACGAACACGACGATGGTGTAGACGATCAGCTCGCGCTGGGTCGGCCGGTGCACCTTGCGCAGCTCGGCCATGACCTGAGCCACGTAGGTGCTGGGACGCGGGGGTCCTCCGGCCTGCGTGTTGCCGCGGTCGACACCCTGGGTGTCACGGGCACTTGTCTCAGACACGGATAACCTTCCTTTGCCCCTCGCAAACGGGCCTGTTCTTGTCGGCAGCGATCTGGTGATCGCGTCGCGCAGGGCACGAGGGACTCGAACCCCCAACCCCTGGTTTTGGAGACCAGTGCTCTACCAATTGAGCTAGTGCCCTTCACCCGCTGAGGCCCGGTGGGCAGGCTCCAGCATGGGATGCGTCAACATCCGAGGATCCATCCTACGCGATCAGAGTGGTCCGTGCTAACCAGCCTCCGCCGGCAGGCGGGTCGGCACCCGCGCGGGCCACGGTGGCAGAATGGCCACGTGACCCAGAGCACCCCGAAGCCCCGCATCTCCACCCGCATCGGCTCGATCGCCGAGTCGGCCACCCTGGCCGTCGACGCCAGGGCCAAGGCTCTGAAGGCGCAGGGCCGGCCGGTCATCGGCTTCGGCGCTGGCGAACCCGACTTCCCGACGCCCGACTATGTCGTGGCAGCGGCCGCGGCCGCTGCGCATGACCCGGTCAACCACCGCTACTCACCCGCCGGTGGCCTGCCCGACCTCAAGGCCGCCATCGTCGACAAGACGCTGCGCGACAGCCAGTATGCCGTGGAGCCGGCCAACATCCTGGTCACCAATGGCGGCAAGCAGGCGGTCTACAACACCTTCGCCGCCCTGCTGGACCCCGGCGACGAGGTGCTGCTGCCCACGCCCTACTGGACCACCTACCCCGAAGCCATCCGGCTGGCCGGCGGCGTGCCGGTCGACGTCTTCGCCGGAGCCGACCAGGGCTACCTCGTGACCGTCGACCAGCTCGAGGCTGCCCGCACCGAGGCCACCAAGGTCCTGCTGTTCTGCTCCCCGTCCAACCCCACCGGCGCGGTCTACCCGCCCGAGCAGGTCGAGGCCATCGGGCGCTGGGCGCTGCAGCACGGCATCTGGGTGGTGACCGACGAGATCTATGAGCACCTGCTCTATGACGGTGCCACCGCGCCCTCCCTGCCGGTGCTCGTGCCTGAGCTGGCCGAGACCTGCGTGGTGCTCAACGGGGTGGCCAAGACCTATGCGATGACCGGGTGGCGGGTCGGGTGGATGATCGGCCCCAAGGACGTCATCAAGGCCGCGACCAACCTGCAGTCGCACGCCACCTCCAACGTGGCCAACGTGTCCCAGCGCGCTGCCATCGCGGCGCTCCAGGGCGGGCTGGAGGCCGTCAGCGAGATGCGCTCGGCCTTCGACCGGCGCCGCCAGACGATGGTGTCGATCCTCAACGAGATCGACGGCTTCTCCTGCCCGACACCTCAGGGCGCCTTCTATGCCTATCCGAGCGTCGCCGGGGTGCTGGGACGGACGATCCGTGGCCGCACCCCCCAGACCTCGGTGGAGCTCGCCGAGATCATCCTGGACGAGGTCGAGGTGGCCGTCGTGCCCGGCGAGGCCTTCGGACCCTCCGGCTACCTCCGACTGTCCTACGCCCTGGGCGACAACGACCTCGCCGAGGGCGTGGGCCGCATCCAGGAACTGCTCGCCTGACCCCCATTTTCTTAGTGGTTTCGCTGGTGCCTCCCGCATTTTCGTAGTGGTTTCGCTGGTGCCGCTCGCATTTCCGTCGTGGTCTCGCTGGTGCGCCGCACATCGATTGTGCTAGCGGTGAGCTACGACATACTGGCCTGATTCGCTACTCCTACATCGCGTAGTAGATAATGGAGGTGCGGCGGACAACCGGTTCGCCCGGCACCAGGAGGCAGGCATGGCACGGTTCGATGGCAGGGTCGCGATCGTCACGGGAGGGGCCAGTGGGATTGGCCGCGCCACGGTGCTGAAGCTAGCCCGCGAGGGCTGCGCGGTGGTGGTCGCCGACGTCCAGGACGAGCTGGGTCAGCAGGTGGCGGCGGAGGTGGCCGCCTCTGGTGGCACCGCGACCTACGCCCACCTCGATGTCGCCGACGAGACCGGGTGGACCGACGTGGTAGCGCAGACCCTCGCAGAGCACGGCCGTCTCGACATCCTGGTCAACAACGCGGGCATCGGCGATGACGAGCCGATCGAGGTCACCAGCACGCAGACCTGGGACCGGGTCGTGGCGATCACCCAGACCAGCGTGTTCCTCGCCATGCGGTCCGCTGCGGAGGCACTGAAGGCCTCCGGTCACGGCTCGGTGATCAACGTGTCCTCGATGTTCGGGATCGTCGGCGGTTTCGGGACCGGACCGGCCTACCACTCCGCCAAGGGAGCGGTGCGGCTGCTGTCCAAGAGCGCCGCGCTGGGCTGGGCCACAGAGGGCGTACGGGTCAACTCCGTCCACCCCGGCTTCATCGAGACACCGATCTTGGGCGAGACGGACCGCGAGATGCTCGCTGGGGCCACTCCCATGGGCCGATTGGGCACCCCGGACGAGGTCGCCGCGCTGATCGTCTTCCTCGCCGGGGACGAGGCCGGCTTCATCACCGGTGCCGAGTTCGTCGTCGACGGTGGCTACACGGCGCGCTGACATCGCAAGCTGACGTGTGACGGGCCCGATACCTGCAATCCCGCAGGTGTCGGGCCGCGTCAGTCTCGGTGCACGCAGCCCGCTCCTCGTGCCGACAGCGGCGGTGAGGCTACTCGTCGCCGCGCAGTTGGAAGCGCGAGAGACGCAGCCCGGCCACCCAGTAACCGGCCACGATGACGACCAGGCTGGCGATCCAGGCGTAGGCCAGTGGCAGGTTGCCGGCGACCAGGTTGAGCGACTCATCAAAACCCTCGGCGATCCGGCGCCCGAAGGCGGAGACGCTCACATAGCGCAGGCCGGAGAGCCACGAGGCGAGCAGCCCCTCAAAGACCAGCACATAGATCAATCCGGAGATCATGCCGTGCCGGTTGATTGCCGAGAACATCACAAAGGCGGAGCAGTATGCCGTGCCCGCCACCGCAGAGCCGACGCCCACCGCGATGGCCCGGCCGGGTGAGGACGGATCCAGGATCAGTCCGGCCACGAGCAACGAGCCCGCACCCAGCACGATGGTGACCACGACGGCCACCGCGAGCTTGCTCAGCGCGATGGCAAAGCGGGAGATAGGCTTGGAGAGCAGATAGACGATCGAGCCGTCGTCGATCTCGGGCCCCAGGACGCCGGTGGTGACCAGTAGTGCGACCAACGGCAGCACCAAGCCCAGCCCGAAAACCACGATGACTGCCTCGAAGGAGGTGGCTGCCGCGTCGCCTCTGGTGAGGATCTGCACCAGCGCACACAGGCCGATGAGCAGCAGGGGCAGGGCGACCAGCACCCACCACCGCTTCTGACCGAACAGCGACTGCACTGCCAGCCGGGCGATGGTGGGGTTCATGCCGACACCAGGTAGGCGAAGACCGACTCCAGCGACTCATCGGTGGGGGTGACCTCACGCAGTGTGATCCCGTGCTCCTTGGCCTGGCGCGGCAGCGCGCGGGCGAACTCTCCGAAGTCGGTCACCTGCACGACCACTCCTCCCCGGGGGTCGAGCTGGACGCCGGCAACGCTCTCGGCCCCCATCAGGACCGTCGCCAACCGACGGTCCGCGCTGCTGCGGATCAGATAGACGTTGGGGCGGTCGCTCATCAACCGCCGGATCGCGCCGAAGTCACCGGAGGCCGCGTGACGGCCCGACACGACGACCTCGATGTGCCGGGCGATCTGCTCGACCTCCTCCAGGATGTGGGAGCTGAACAGCACCGTGCGCCCCTCGGCACCCATCCGGGTGAGCAGGTCCATCAGGTGCATCCGCTGGCGGGGGTCCACGCCGTTGAACGGCTCGTCCAGCAGCAGCACACCCGGGTCGTGCACGAGCGCCGCCGCCAGCTTGACTCGCTGGCGCATGCCCTTGGAGTAGGTGCTGATCAGCCTGCCGGCCGGCTCGACGAGGTCGACGATGCCCAGCGCCCGCTCGGTGGCCTCCCCGGGGGCGGACAGCTTGTGCAGCTCGGCGTTGGCCCGCACGAACTGTCGGCCGGTCAGATAGCCGAAGCTGGCCTCTCGCTCCGGGACCAGCCCGATTGCGCGATAGACCGAGACGTTGTTCCACACGGGCTGACCGTCGAGCTGCACCTCACCGGCCGAGGGTGCCAGGAAACCCGCCATCATCGCGATCAGCGTGGTCTTGCCGGCACCGTTGGGCCCGAGCAGACCGGTGACCCCCGGTCCGATCTGCATCGAGACGTCATTGACCGCCACGACATTGCCATACCACCGCGAGGTGTTGGTCAGCTCCAGGACGCTCATCGGCCCGCCTGCTTCCGGTAGTAGCGCACCAGCAGCCACAGTCCCACCACGATGACCGCCAGGGCGGCCAGGAGATAGAGCAGCCCCCAGGCAGTGGTGTCCGGCGGCAGGGGGAAGGAGCTCTGGCCACCGAGCAGCTCGGCCTGCACGCCGTCGACGAGTGAGAACGGGGAGACTAGCCCGGCAAACAGCCCGACGGTCTCGCTGCCCTCTGCAGCGGTGATCGCCTGGACCGCCGACACCAGGCCCGTGCTGACCAGCAAGGCGATGATGGTGACCCCCACGGCGAGTCCACGTCGGCGCGTGTGGGCGGCGACCAGGCCGGACAGGGTGGCCAGCACGGCCGACAGCAGCACGATGCCGACCATCGCGGCGAGGAAGTCGCCGGTGTGCTCGGCGACGTCGGCCTCGGCGGTGAGCGCCCCGACATACAGCACGATGACGGGGAGGGCGACGAAGATGAGGATGGCCACGAACAGCGAGGCCCACCGGACCAGGGCGTAAGCCGGGGCGCTCAGTGGTCGTGCGAGGTAGAGCGAGATCGCCCCGGACCGCAGGTCGCGCGAGAAGAGCACGGGCGCCTGCGCGGCCACGAAGATGACGATGACCAGCATCATGTTGACCGGGTAGGCCCCGTAGTCGAGGAAGCCCTCGGTCAGGCCGAGGGTGACCATCACCGCGACCATGATCGCGGCGGGGATCACCATCATGACCAGCAGAGTCATCGGCAGTGCCTTGGCCTTGCCGGACCGGCCGATGCCATAGGCGTTGAGCACGCCGGTCACAAAGAGTGACCGGGCGGCCGCGCCGGTGCCCAGCCGTGGGCCGCTGTAGGGCCGATAGCCGATGTCGTGGATGACACCGCTGGCCCCGTTCGTCTCAGAGTGCTGGGCCATGACCTGCCTCCTCCCGGAAGACGTCCTCAATGTGTCCGTGGTCCGCGGCGAGGCGGACCAGCCCGACGTCGAGCTCCACCGCCGTGTCCCGGATCAGGTCGTGCAGGTCGGCACGTCCCGGGGCATTGATCTCGATCAGCTGACCGCGAGGGCGGCAGGCGATGCCCTGCGCGGCCAGACGCTCCCCCATCGCTGTCTGCGCATTACTCTCACCGAGCACCTCCACCAGCAGCAGCCCGGTGTCGGAGGTGAACTCGGTCGTCGCCGAGGAGCGCAGCAGCCGGCCCCCGTCGAGGACGACCACGTGGTCGCTGACCCGCTCCAGCTCACCGAGCAGGTGGGAGGTGACCAGGACCGAGATGCCAAACTCAACGCCGATCTTGCTGACCAGCGCGAGCATGTCGTCCCGTGCCGCGGGGTCCAGGCCGTTGGTCGGCTCGTCGAGGAAGACCAGTCTCGGATCGTGCGCGAGGGCCTGCGCCAGTTTGGCGCGCTGCTTCATGCCGGTGGAGTAGCCGCCCATCAGGCGGTAACGCTCCTCGGCGAGCCCGACGTGGCGCAGCACGTCGGCGGCCCGCTCCCGTGCCGCGGTCGGCGGCAGCCCGGACATGCGGGCCATGTGCACCACGAAGTCGATGGCCCGCACGTCTGGCGGCAGGCAGTCGTGCTCGGGCATGTAGCCCACCAGCGTGCGGATCTGTTGGCCCTCGGCACGGATGTCGTGCCCCAGCACCTGCGCCGTGCCCTGGGTGGCGTCTATGAGTCCGAGCAGGATCTTGATCAGCGTCGACTTGCCGGCGCCGTTGGCACCGACCAGGCCGGTCACGCCCTCGCCGATGGTCAGGTCCAGCCCCTCGAGCGCTGTGACCTGCCCGTAGCGCTTCGTCAGCCCCTGGGTGTCGATGATCCCCACGGGAACAATCTAACTGGTCGCGCCGACACCGTGGCTCATTCTGCTCGGCCGGGGTGGGGTCGTGCTGTGACGTGCCTCACCTCGGCGCGGGGGCACGGTCCATCCACTGCCCGGCCCGCATCACCTCGTGCACCCGCAGGTCCTCGTCGAGCGCGACCAGGTCGGCGCGGGCACCTGGCGCAAGGCGTCCCAGGTCGCTCCACCCCATCGCGGCCGCGGGGGTGGCGGTCGCGGCACGCACAGCGTCGAGCAGCGGCACACCGCAGCCGACCGCGGTGCGCACTGCCTGGGCGAGGCTCAGGGTGCTGCCCGCCAGGCCGGTCCCGTCCTGCAGACGGGCCACTCCGTCGACGACGTCCACGGCGAGGGTGCCCAGCTGATAGGTGCCGTCACCCAGCAGCGCGGCCGCCATGGCGTCGGTGACCAGCATCCACCGCTGCCCGGCGGCCCGCGCCGTAGCCCGCACGACGGCTGGGTGCAGATGGGCCCCGTCGACGATCGACTCGACAAAGACCGCCGGGTCCTCGAGCAGCGCGACGGACGGACCGGGCTCGCGGTGGTGCGGCGGCCGGGCCGCGTTGTAGAGGTGTGTGGCCACCGTCGCCCCGGCCTCGAGCGCGGCACGGGTCTGGTCATAGGTCGCATCGGTGTGCCCGACCGCGACCCGCACGCCACGATCGCGCAGCAGCCGGGTGGCGGCCAGCGCTCCCGGTCGCTCCGGGGCAAGCGTCACCATCACCAGGGCGTCTCCGGCCGCGTCGGCGAGCGCGGCGACGTCGGCCGGGTCGGGGTCTGTCAGGAGGGCGACCGGGTGGGCACCGCACCACTGCGGCGCCAGCCACGGTCCCTCCAGGTGTATGCCGGCAAGCTCACCCGCGCGCACCAGGGGCAACAGCGAGCACACCTGCTCGAGGAGCGCCTCCTGGGTGTCAGTCACCAGGCTGGCGACGAGCGTGGTCGTGCCCTCTCGCAGGTGCGCGGCGCGGGCCGCGCGCGCGGCCTCAGCCCCCTCGGTGAAGGCAGCACCTCCCCCGCCGTGGTTGTGCACGTCCACCAGCCCCGGGATCAGCACCGCGTGCTGCCGTCCTCCCGGCGGGGCGGCTCCGGCGGGCGGACGACCCTCGCCGACCTCCACGATCTGCGCGCCACGGACGGCGACCCAGGCGTCGCGCGTCTCACGCTCGGGCGTGAGCACCCGGTCGGCGCGGACGACGTGCACCTGCTCCACTCAGCACCTCTCCACTCAGAACCCCTGCCAGGCCGGTTTGCCGCTGAAGGTCTCACGGTAATAGTCCCGCAGCTCCAGCCTGGAGGCGGCGGCCTCGTCCAGCAGGACCGTGACGTGCGGGTGCAGCTGGAGGACCGAGGCGGGGCACACAGCACTGACCGGTCCCTCCACGAGTTGCTGGACGGCGTGTGCCTTGCCCTCCCCGAGGGCGACCAGCACCAGGTGCCGGGCCTGCAGGATCGTGCCGACCCCTTGCGTCAGGCAGTGGGCGGGCACCGCCTCGACCTCACCTCCGAAGAAGCGTGCGTTGTCCTGTCGGGTGAGGGCGGTCAGCGTCTTGATCCGGGTGCGGGAGGCCAGTGAGGAGCCGGGCTCGTTGAAGGCGATGTGCCCGTCGCTGCCGACACCCAGCAGTTGGACATCCACCCCACCGGCGTCCGCGATCGCCTGCTCATAGGCGAGGCAGGCCGCCGACAGGTCGTGGGCCAACCCGTCGGGGCCGCGCACGTTGGCCGGATCGATGTCGACCAGCTGCACGAATTCCCGCTCGATCACCGCGCGATAGCCCTCGGGGTGGTCGGCAGCCAGTCCGACATACTCATCGAGCAGGAAGGCCCGGCACTGGGCCAGGCTCAGCTCGCCGCGGGTCACCTGCTGGCCCAGCTCGCGATAGACCCGCAGCGGGCTGGAGCCGGTGGCCAGCCCCAGGACGGCGTCGGGTCTGCGGGCCACGTGCTGGGCGATCGCCTCGGCTCCGGCCAGGCCAACCCGGTCCTCGTCGGGGAGGATCACGACCTCCATCAGCGCGTCTCCTCCACGAACCAACGGGTCAGGGAGGTCGGGTGGGTGATAGCGGTGCCGGCGCAGACCGCGCAGACCGCGGCCTCCAGCACCCGGTCCGCGACGGAGCTGCCGTCGGCACGCGTGCAAAGAGTGGCGTCGATGGCCGGGACGTCGACGGCTCCGACCACGGTGCGCAGGTCTTCGAGACCCTGCAGCCGCATCGCGACCGCACCTTCCTTAACGACGGCCGAGGCGACCCGCGACATGGTGTCTGGGGTGCGCATCGGCTCGCCCGGATAGGCCTGGCAGGAGACGATCAGCCCCCCGGCTGTGAGCGCGCCCAGGTCGTCCAGTGTCGTGGTCATCGAGCATCTTCCTCGGGGGTGGGGGATGAGGTGGGTGGCGGATGAGCTGGGGGCGGATGTGGTGGCGGAATCCGGGCAGGGTGCTAGCTGACCTCCGGGAGCAGGCTCAGCAGGTCGGCACGGTGCTCGCGCGCAGCAGCCTCCCCTGCCTCGATGGCCTGCTTCGCCTTGTGGAACTCGGCGATCTCCAAACCCTCCATCAAGGGGTCGAGCAGCACGTCGGGCTTGTAGAACGAGATCCGCGCCATGGTCAGCTGGGCCTGCATGACGTCGACGGCCCGCATCAGCTCACGGATAGCGGTCATCCGGATCCGGCGACGCGGTGCCCCAGCATCGTCCTGTGGGTGGTCGACGCGGGCCAGTGGTGTCGCATTGACGGCCAGCACCTTGTGGGCTCCGAGGAAGAGGGCTCCGTCGACCGGGATCTGGTTGAGCAGGCCGCCGTCGACGAGCCGGGCCCGCCCCAACGCCACCGGCTCGAGCGCGCCGGGATAGGCGGTGGTGGCCCGCAGCGCGGTGATCAGATCCCCGTGCTGGCTGTAGTGGATGCGACCGTCGTTGAGATCGGTCGCGGTGAGCACCAGCGGCAGCTCGAGCTCCTCGAAGGTCGCCGGGAGCAGCTCAGCCAGCCAGCGCTCGAACCCCTTGGTGTTGACCAGGCGCCCCGAGATCGGACTCCAGTCGATCAGTTTGCTCCACCGCAGATCGGTGGCGATGTCGGTCATCTGGTCGGCGTTGTAGCCCGCGGCGATGAAGGCTCCGATCAGCCCGCCCATGCTCGTGCCCGAGACGACATCCGGGCGGATCCCGAACTCCTCCAGCACCCGCATCACCCCGATGTGGCACAGACCCCGGGCTCCCCCGCCGCCCAGAGCGAGGCCGAGCACCGGCTCGGGACGGACGTCCTCCGACGTCACTCTGGGCACTTCCGGGCTGCCGCGCCTTGCGTCAAACATGCCCCCATTGTGTGCCATCCCCGCCTCCCCTCAGCGCCGCACCGATGAGGTAGAACTGGGGGACCATGACCCGCTCACTCGCGGCGCTGCCCAAGGCGCACCTGCACCTGCACTTCACCGGATCCCTGCGCATCGCCACCCTGCGCGAGCTGGCCGACAAGCACGGGTTGCGGCTGCCGGCCGCGCTGCTGCAGGACTGGCCGCCCACGCTGCGGGCCACCGACGAGCGCGGCTGGTTCCGCTTCCAGCGCCTCTATGACACCGCGCGTGCTTGCGTGCGGGACGAGGCAGACATGCGGCGGATCGTGCGCGAGGCCGCCGAGGACGACGCGTCCGAGGGGTCCCGGTGGCTGGAGATCCAGGTTGACCCCACGTCATACGCCCCATTTGTGGGTGGCATTACCCCGGCGATCGAGATCGTGCTGGACGAGGCCGCCGTGGCCACTGCGGCGACCGGCACGCAGGTGGGTGTGATCGTGGCCGCCAGCCGCATCCGCCACCCGCTGGACGCGCGGACCCTGGCTCGGCTGGCGGGACAGTATGCCGGCGACGGCCCCGGCACCGTCGTCGCCTTCGGCCTGTCCAACGACGAGCGGCGCGGGGACACCGCGCAGTTCGAGCGGGCCTTCCAGATCGCGGCCCGGGCCGGTCTGGCGAGTGTGCCGCACGCCGGTGAGCTGCTGGGTCCCTCCCACGTGCAGGACGCGCTGGACCATCTCGCTCCGGACCGGCTGGGGCACGGCGTGCGGGCGGCCGAGGATCCCGCCCTGCTGGCCGCGCTGGTGCGTCGAGGGGTGACGCTCGAGGTGTGCCCGGCCAGCAATGTGGCCCTCGGCGTCTATGACGAGCTGTCCCAGGTGCCGCTGCGACAACTGTTGGAGGCGGGGGCCAGCATCGCTCTGGGGGCTGACGACCCGCTGCTGTTCGGGTCCCGGTTGCTGGCGCAGTATGAGTCGGCGCGCCGCGACCACGGCCTGGCCGATGAGCAGCTGGCCGAGCTCGCGCGCGGCTCGATCCGTGGCAGCCGGGCTCCGGAGGGCTTGCGCACTGAGCTGCTGGCTGGGGTGGACTCCTGGCTCGCCGCGACCTCCAGCCCATGACCCCCCGCTTCGCACGTCGAAACAGCCGACGGCACCCCCGCGGCGTCCCGGACATCACGCAAGGAGTCCCGTGAACGGATTCGAGTGGCGCTGGATCGCCGCCGGCACCGGTTGGGGGTCTGTCGTCGGTATGGCGACCGGCACCCTGATCGGGTGGGTCCTGGTGTTCACCGGGGCGGGACCGAGCAACGCGGGCTTCTTCGAGCAGCTCGGCGGTCTGCTCCTGGGACTGTTTTTCATGGCCTTCTACGGCAGCCAGTTGGGCTTCATCCCCGGCTTCGTCTGCGGCCTGGCACTCGGCATCCTGCTCAGCGTCGCGGTCGGCCGCCAGCGCGACGAGCGCCGGGCCGTGTGGACCACCACGATCGCGACGGCGCTCCTGGACCCCTCGCTGGCGGGCCTGGCCGTGACGCTGCTGGACTGGTACTCCTCGAACCTGCGCGATCCGTGGCTGTGGCTCGTCCTGGCCATCCCCACCCTCCTGGCCATCCCCACCCTGGGCTGGTCCGCCCGTCGGATCGTGCGGGGACGGGTCGTCAGGGAGCGCGAGGCGCTCGCCCACGCCTGGCCGCACCAGGACGCGCCCGGGCGATCGTGAGGTGCGGCGTGGGGCCTACAGCTCCAGGCCCACCAGCACCGGCTCGTTGACCAGGGTCACGCCAAAGACCTCTCGCACGCCGTCGCGCACCTCGCGGGCCAGGTCCAGCACGTCCTCGGCGCGGGCCGAGCCCCGGTTGGTCAGCGCCAGCGTGTGCTTGGTCGACAGCGCCGCCGGGCCGGGCATCCGGTGGCCCTTGCTGAAGCCGGCCTTGTCGATGAGCCACGCCGCCGACGTCTTCACGGTGCCCTCAGCCGCCGGGAACCGGGGCGGGACCGGTCCGTCCGGCCCCAGGTGGGCGGCCGCGCAGGTGACGAGCTCGGCATACTCCCCCGCGGGCAGGATCGGGTTGGTGAAGAAGGAGCCGCACGACCAGGTGTCGTGGTCGGCGGGGTCGAGGACCATGCCGCGGTTGCGGCGCTGCGCCAGGACCGCCTCACGCGCCTCACCCAACGGCACGCGCGCCCCCAGCTCGACCCCCAGACCGTCGGCGAGCGCGGCATAACCCACCGGCTGGCTCAGCTCGGTGGGGCGCAGCGAGAAGGTCACCGACAGCACGATGTGGCGCGGCGTCACGGCACCGGCGGGTGCCTGCGGTCCCACCATGGAGTCCTTGAGCACCGAGTGGCGGTAGGAGAAGGCCAGGTCAGCGGCGAACATCGTGCGGACCCGCTGCTCTGTCCTGTCCCACACCCGGACGGAGGCGATAGTCTGGGCGACCTCCTGGCCATAGGCGCCGACATTTTGCACGGGCGTCGCCCCGGTGGCTCCGGGGATGCCGGACAGCGCCTCGATGCCCGACCAGCCCTGCTCACAGGCGTGCGCGACGACGTCGTCCCAGGTCTCCCCGGCGGCCACGGTCGCGGTCACGCCACCGCAGGCCGAGGCGTCGGGCACCTCGATCCCCGTGGTGCGCACTAGCACGACCGTCCCGGCGAACCCCGCGTCGGCGACCAGCAGGTTGGACCCGCCCCCGACGACCAGCAGCGGCTCCCCCGCCTCGTCGGCCTCCCGCACCGCCTCGATCAGCTCGGTCTCGGTGGTCGCGGCCACGAACCGGTGCGGCGGTCCCCCGACCCGCATCGTGGTCAGCTCCGCCAGGGTCTCGTATGCCGGGGCGCCCGTCGGCAGGCTCCTCACCTGGGCGTCGTGCGTGTCGGAGCCGCCCGTCGGTCGGCCGGGGGCAGACGTCATGCGCGCACGACCGCCTGGCAGCGGCCGAGGACCTTGTCACCACCACAGGTCGCCGTGAGCTCGATGGTCTGGGTGCCGGCGGCCTCGTCGGTCTTCGTCACGACACCCTCGACGAGCACCTCGACGGTCTCACCCTCGGGCACGACGACCATGCCGGTGAAGCGGGTCTGGCAGGACAGCACGCGGCCGGGGTCGCCGCCGACATACGCGGTCACGACGTCGAGGGCGGCGCCCATCGTCCACATCCCGTGGGCGATGACGTCCTGCAGTCCGACGGAGCGCGCGAACTCCGCGTCCTGGTGGATCGGGTTCTGGTCACCCGAGGCGTGGGCATAGTCGACCAGGCGGGCCCGGTCGACCGTGACGGTGCGGGTCAGTGCCGAGGCGTCGGTGGTCAGCTCGTTGGTCATGGTCAGCCCTCTCCGCGCACGACGATGGTGGACTTCACGGTGGTGAGGGGCTGGCCGTCCGCGTCGGTGAGCTCCACGCGGGTGGACACCATGCCGTGACCTCCGGCTTCGCGGATGCGGTCGACGTGCAGCACGCCAGTCAGCACGTCCCCCGCGGTGATGGGCCGGTGGTGGGTGAAACTCTCCTCGCCGTGCACCACCCGGGAGAAGTCGATGTTGGCCTCCGGGTCCTGGATCAGCTGGGCCTCACACTGCTGCGCGATCCGCACCGCGAAGGTGGGCGGGGCCACGACGTCGGCGTGCCCCAGCGCCCGGGCCGCCGCGGGGTCGCGGTGCGCCTGGCTGGTGGAGCCGATCGCGTCGGCGAAGGCCGAGATCTCCTCGGCGGTGACCGGGAACGGGCCGGCCGGCGGATACTCCCGGCCGGCGTAATCGGGGTTGACTGCCATGCCGGTCAGCCTATCGGCCGGGTCCCACCCCCCACCCAACCTGGGCACGCGGAGCGTTGCCGGTGCGACAGGTATATCCCGCGCACAGCCCTCACAAGCGTGCCCAGGCTCTGTGTGCCGCGGGCACCACGAAGGCCGCCACCCAATGCGGGTGACGGCCTCGAAGGTGCTGACCGGGGTCAGCGGTGCCGGCTGGTGCCGGAGTGCGTCAGCGAGTCTCGCGGTGCGCGGTGTGCTTGCCGCAGCGCGAGCAGAACTTGGCCAGCTCAACCCGGTCGGGGTTGTTGCGGCGGTTCTTCTTGGTGATGTAGTTGCGCTCCTTGCACTCCGTGCACGCCAGAGTGATCTTCGGGCGGACGTCGGCGCTCTTAGTAGCCACGGGGCAACCTGCTCTCAAACGGTGATGGGTGATGCGTGCGGGAGTCCTCCACGCGCGGGTGGCGGACAGCAGCACACAAGGATACGCGACGGGCGGCTCTGCACCGAATCGCGACCTGTAGCGGGAGCGGGGCTCGATCCCGCGACCTCACGATTATGAGTCGTGCGCTCTAACCAGCTGAGCTATCCCGCCATGGGGTGACGCCTCCCCGACCGGCAGCCAGGTGGCTTCCCTGAGCCCCCCAACGGAATCGAACCGTTGACCTTCTCCTTACCATGGAGACGCTCTACCGACTGAGCTAGGGGGGCCTGCGTCCGTGCTCCGGGACTCGCCCGAGCGTGGAACGCTCCGCAGACTTTACACGGCACACCCGGCACTCGCGAAATCGGGCACCGAGCGGGCCGCGGTCAGGCCACGGTGCCGGTCAGGTGGACCTTGCTGCCGTCCTTGCTGGTGACCCGAAAAGCCAGGTCATCACCCTCGCGGGCGAACGAGAAACCGACCGTCGAGGGCAGCAGCACCGGCTTGCGGAAGTCCACCGAGACGCCATAGGTCGCAGGCAGTCGGCCCTCCAGCGCCGCCAGTGCCCGCGCGTGGGTCCACATGCCGTGCATGATCGTGCGCGGGAACCCGAAGGCCTTGGCGGTCAGCGGACTCAGGTGGATCGGGTTGACGTCACCGGACACGCCGGCATACGTCCGTCCCAGGCCCGCGGGCAGACGCCACAGCGCGGACGGAGTCTCCCCCATTTTTGGAGAGGTTTCGTCGGCTCCCCGCGCATTTTTGGAGGGGTTTTGCCGATCGGCCGCACCATCCGCGTCGGAAGAAGACGGCGGAGAGACCTCAGCGGCGCCGGTGGGGCGCTTCCCGCGGGCCAGATAGGTGCTGCGTCCGGTCCAGACGACCTCGTCGCCGACCCGGGCCTCACCCAGCAGATCCACCTGCGTGCCGGAGCGGTGCGCCCGCAGGTCCGCGGCACTGCTGGACAGCGTCAACGCCTCCTCGACCTGCACCGGGCGGTGCAGCCGCATCTCGTTGGACACGTGCACCATGCCAGCCAGGGCGAGCGGGAAGTCTCCACCCGCCATCAGGTGCACCTGCAGCGGGAAGGTCAGCACGTGCAGCCAGGTGGCCGGCACCGCGTCCCGCAGGGTGAACCCACAGACCCGGGAGTATGCCGCGAAGCGCTCCGCGTCCTGCTCCAGATCGGTGACCATCACCCGCCGGGTCGGCAGCGTGCCGTCCGGACCGCCCCGCGTGGTGGGCACCAGAGCGCGGGCGATCTCGACGCCGATGCTCGGGGCCTTGTCCAGCAGTTCCACGTCCACGTCCTGTGATGACGGGCTCATCCTCAGGCCCCGATCTGGCTCTGACCGCAGACCCGGATGACCTGCCCGGAGACGGCACCGCTGTCCGGGCCCGCCAGATAGGCGATCGTCTCGGCTACGTCGACCGGCTTGCCACCCTGGCTCAGGCTGTTGAACCGTCGGGCGAACTCGCGGGTGGCGAAGGGGATCTTGTCCGTCATCTCGGTCTCGATGAACCCGGGCGCCACGGCGTTGACCGTGATCTCCCGGTCCGCCAGCAGCGGCGCCTGAGCCCTGACCAGCCCGATGACACCGGCCTTGCTGGCCGCATAGTTCGTCTGACCGCGGTTGCCCGCGATGCCGGAGGTGGAGGCCACGCCCACGATGCGTCCACCCTCGGCCAGACCACCGGCGACCGACGCATCGAGCAGCACCGTGTTGATCCTGATCTCCGCGGCCAGGTTGACGTCGAGCACGCTGCCCCAGCGGTCCTCGTCGGTGTTGACCAGCAACTTGTCCCGGGTGATGCCGGCGTTGTGGATGATCGCGTGGATGCGAGCGTCCTTGCCGTGGCGGGCCGCGACGTGCGCGGCGATCTTCTGGCCCGCGTCCGGGGAGGTGATGTCGAGCTGGAGGGCGGTGCCGCCCAGCCGGTTCGCGACCTTGGTCAGCGACTCACCGGCCGCGGGGATGTCGACCACGACCAGGGACGCGCCGTCCCGGGCGAAGACCTCGGCGATGCCTGCTCCGATGCCGCGGCCGGCCCCGGTCACCACGACCACCTTGCCGGCAAAGGGCGCCGACGGGTCCCGCGGGATCTCGCCGGGCTGCGCCCCGAGGGCGCGCCACGGCTGCCCCGAGACGTAGGCCGAACGGCCCTCGAGGAGGAAGGAGAGGGTGGAGGCCAGCGCCTCTCCGGTCGTGTCGGTGGAGACATAGACCAGGTTGGCGGTGCCGCCCTTGCGCAGCTCCTTGCCCACACTGCGGGTGATGCCCTCCAGGCCCTGCTGGACCGCCGCGGCCTCGGGCCAGTCCACCAGCTCGGGCGCCGTGCCGACGACGATCACCCGTCCGCTGACCCCCAGCGCGCGCAGCGCAGGTCGCAGGACCGCGCGCACGCCCTCGAGCTCGCTGACGGCGGCCAGTGCGGTGGCGTCCAGGACGATGGCACCGATCTTGGTGGTGTATGCCGGGGGGACGGCTCTCCCGTCCTCTCCCGTGGTGCGGGCCGCCGGCTCATCGCGCACGGCCTCGACCGTGGTGACGCCGAGACCCTTCAGACCGTCACGCACCGCGTTGCTGGTCGCTCCGGAGCCCGGCAGCACCGCGAGTGCCACGTCACCGGTGGGCAGGGAACGCCCCCGGCGCAGCTCGGTCGCCTGGGGAACACCCAGCTGCTTGCCGACGGCCTTGGCCACCGGGTTGCCGGTCAGGACACTGAGCACCTTGGTCATCACACTGCCTCCAGGATCGCGACGACACCCTGGCCGCCGGCGGCACAGATCGAGATCAGGCCACGAGAGCCAGACCCCTTCTCGGACAACATCTTTGCCAGTGAGGCGACGATGCGCCCACCGGTCGCGGCGAACGGGTGGCCCGCCGCCAGGGAGGAGCCGTTGACATTGAGCCGGCTCCGGTCGATGGCACCGAGCGGGGCGTCCAGCCCGAGGCGCTCGGCGGCGAACTGCTCGTCCTCCCACGCCGCGAGCGTGGAGAGGACGGTGGAGGCGAAGGCCTCGTGGATCTCATAGAAGTCGAAGTCCTGCAGGCTCAGCCCCTGGCGGGCCAGCAGCCGGGGCACGGCATAGGCCGGCGCCATGAGCAGACCCTCCTCGCCACCCACGTAGTCCACCGCAGCGACCTCGGCGTCCACAAAGCGCGCCAGCGCCGGCAGGTTGCGCTCGGCGGCCCACTCCTCCGAGGCCACCAGCACGAGCGCGGCACCGTCGGACAGCGGCGTGGAGTTGCCGGCCGTCATGGTGGCACCCTCACCCTTGCCGAACACCGGGGACAGCTTGGCCAGCTTCTCCACCGAGGTGTCGGGGCGCAGCCCCTGGTCCTTGCTGAGTCGGCGGAACGGGGTCACCAGGTCGTCGAAGAAGCCCTCGTCCCAGGCGCGGGCCATGTTGTGGTGGCTCGCGGCAGCCAGCTCGTCCTGGGCCTCCCGGGTGATCTCCCACTCCTTGGCGGTGCGCGCCTGGTGCTCACCCATCGACAGACCGGTGCGCGGCTCGGAGTTGCGCGGCGTCTCCGGCGCGAGATCGCCGGGGCGGATCGAGGCAAACGCCTGCATCCGCTGCACGGCCGTCTTGGCGTGGTTGGCCTTGAGCAGCGCCCGCCGCAGCCCCTCGCCGACGGCGATGGGGGCGTCGCTGGAACTGTCGACACCACCGGCGATCGCGCTGTCGATCTGACCGAGCTGGATCTTGTTGGCCACCTGGATCACGGCCTCCAGGCCGGTCCCGCAGGCCTGCTGCAGGTCGTATGCCGGGGTGGTCGCGTCGAGCGACGAGCCGAGCACGGTCTCACGGACCAGGTTGAAGTCACGGCTGTGCTTGAGCACCGCGCCACCAGCGACCTCACCGACGCGCTGACCAGCCAGGCCGAAGCGGGCGACCAGGCCGTCCAGGGCTGCGGTCAGCATGTCCTGGTTGGACGCCGATGCGTAGGCACCGCCGGCCTTGCCGAACGGAATGCGGTTGCCGCCGACGATCACGGCATTGCGGACTTGGGCCATCAGGATCTCCTGGGAGGAAGGGCGACACGAGGTAACTATCCGATACCGACAGTAGCAGGTACGCCGAGTACTCGGTACTGTGTCTGTATGTCCACACGCGCAGATGGTCGAGACACCCGCTGGGCCCAGCACCGGGCGGTGCGCCGGCGCGAGCTGGTGGAGGCCGCACTGCGTGCCATCCGCCGCCACGGCCCGAGCGTCGGCATGGACGACATCTCCGCCGAGGCCGGCACCAGCAAGACCGTGATCTATCGCCACTTCGGTGACCGCACGGGACTCTACTCAGCGGTGGCCGAGTCGGTCGATCAACGCATCCTGGACAGCCTGCGCACCGCCACCGCGGACTGGAACACGCAGGACCCGACGGCACTGGTCGGGCCGATGGTGGACGCCTACCTCTCCCTCGTGGAGAAGGACCCGGAGATCTATCGGTTCGTGGTCACCCGCCCCCTGTTGGACGGTCCCGTCGAGCACGACCCGGTCGCCGGCCTGACCGACCAGATCGGCGCCCAGGTGGCCCAGGTGCTGGAGGCGCACCTGACCCTCCAGGGGCGCGACGCCGCGTGCGCACAAACCTGGGGCCACGGACTGGTCGGCTTCGTCCGGGCCGCCGCCGACCACTGGATGGACTCGGAGCGCTCCCGACCACGCCAGGACGTCGTCGCCGACGTCACCTCCCTCTTCGCACCCGCCCTGAGCGGTATGCCGTCAACCCACCAGACCACTCACGACCAGGACTGAGGACTGAATCCCATGAGCACCAACACGAGCACGACCGACCAGACCACGGCAGGGGCGACCACGGCAGGGGCGACCACGGACCATAGCGACGACGTCGGGGAGACCAGTCTCGCGGCATACGAGCCCTCGGGGGCAGGGGTGAGCGTCGGGTCGGAGGAACTGACCGCGCTGGGCGCGGCCCTGCGCAGCGCAGCCGACGGCACCTTCGGCGACACCCGTGCCGAGATGCGGGCCCTGCTGGTGGCGGAGGGACTGACCCGTGACCCGTCGATGAGCGTGGCGGAGGCCCGCGACTGGACCCGCAACGCGATCGCCACGCTGGCCGCACAGGGCCGCGGCGGTGCGGGCTTCCCGACCTCCCTGGGTGGGGACGGCGGACTCGCCAGCTCCATCGTCAACTTCGAGTCCCTGGCCCTGGCCGACCTGTCCCTGACGGTGAAGGTGGGCGTGCACTTCGGCCTGTTCGGCGGGGCCATCGTCAGCCTCGGCACCGACGAGCAGGCAGCAGAGTTCATCCCGCGGGTGATCACCCTCGACCTGCCGGGCGCCTACGCCATGACCGAGATCGGTCACGGCAGCAATGTCCAGGCGCTGGAGACCACGATCACCTACGACCGGCAGACCGACGAGTTCGTGGTGCACTCCCCGACCGAGTCAGCCACCAAGACCTACATCGGCAACGCGGCGCAGGACGCCCAGATGGCCGTCGTCTACGGGCAGCTCGAGGTGGCGGGCGAGCAGCACGGCATCCATGCCGTGCTCGTGCCGGTGCGCGACGAGTCGGGCTCGCCCCGCCCGGGAATCGCCCTGGGGGACAACGGCGCCAAGGGCGGGCTGGACGGTGTGGACAACGGCACGATCCGCTTCGACCAGGTGCGGGTGCCGCGCTCGATGCTGCTCAGCCGCTATGGAGGAGTCACCGCCGAGGGCGTCTACGAGTCGCCGATCGACAACCAGAACCGGCGGTTTTTCACCATGCTCGGCACGCTGGTGCGGGGACGGATCTGTGTCGCCGGTGGCGCCGCCCAGGCCGCCCGCAAGGCCTTGTCCATCGCCACCCGCTATGGCATGGCCCGTCGACAGTTCGACGCTCCGGGGCGCGAGGGTGAGGTGGTCCTGCTCGACTACCTGGCCCACCAGCGCAAGCTCCTGCCGGCCATCGCCACCGCCTATGCGCTGGCCTTTGCGCAGGACGAGATCAACAACGCGGTCGCCACGGTGCAGGGCAAGCCGGTCGGTGAGCGCGACCAGAAGGCCCAGCGTGAGCTGGAGACCCGCGCCGCCGGACTCAAGGCCGTCAGCACGCGCTTTGCCAACGACACCATCCAGATGTGCCGCGAGGCCTGTGGCGGGGCTGGCTACATGGCCGAGAACGGCTTGACCGAGCTGCGTCGAGACGCGGACGTCTTTGCCACCTTCGAGGGTGACAACACGGTGCTGCTGCAGCTGGTCGCCAAGGGCCTGCTGACCAACTACAAGGAGATGTGGGGCGACCTCGACATGCTCGGCATGGTCCAGGCCGCGGTCCGCACCTTCAGCGGCACGGTCATCGAGCGCACCGCCGCCCGTCCCGCGATCGAGCGGATCATGGCCACCGCCCAGCGCACCTCCGACGCCGACACGGTCCTGGAGCGCAGCTGGCACGTGGTCATGTTTGAGGAGCGTGAGCAGCACGTGCTGGACAGCCTCGCGCAGCGTATGCGCACTGCGGGCAAGGACGAGAGCAAGGCTTTCGAGGCGTTCAACGCCACGCAGGACCATGTCCTGTTCGCCGCTCGGACGCACATTGACCGGGTCGTGCTGGAGGCCTTCATCGCCGGCATCGAGTCCTGTGAGGACGAGGAGTCCAAGCGGGTCCTGAACCTGCTGTGCGACCTCTATGCCCTGGAGAACCTCTCGGGCGACCGCGGGTGGTTCCAGGAGCACGGACGGATGTCCTCGACGCGGGCCAAGGCCATCATCCCGGCGATCAACCAGCGTTGCCGGGAGCTGCGCCCGCTCGCGCTGCCCCTGGTCGAGGGCATGGGCGTCCCCGAGCAGCTGCTGCAGTCCGCAATGCTGCAGGGCTGAGCCGGCAGGCGCCGAGATCAGGCCAGCAGCCCCTGGATGCTGTTGACCGCGGTGTAGATCGCCACCAGGACGAGGAAGACCGCGAACGCCCGGCTGAGCCGACCCGGAGACACCCGGGCGCTCAGCCGGCCGGCCGCGAGGCTCGAGAGGACGGCCGTGACCGTGAAGGCGATGATGAGCGGCCAGTCCAGCTCGACCGGTCCGGTGACCCGGGTGGCGAGCCCGACGAGGCTGGTGATCGCCAGGACCAGCAGGGAGGTGCCCACTGCCCGGCGCATCGGCAGGCCGAGCAGCAGCATCAGTGCGGGCACGATGGCAAAGCCACCACCGACGCCGAAGAACCCGGTCAACCAGCCGATACCGGTCGCGGCCAGCGCCACCTGGGTGGCCCGTCTCCGGTCCAGGTGGAAGGGGCGGAGCTGAAGCCAGTGGCGGGCCACGTCGTCCTCGACCTGCTGCCCCCGCTGGCGGCTCCACATCAACCAGGCCACCGCCACCAGCAGCACCGCGAACAGCGCCATGAGCACGTTGCCGTCGACCACGAGCGCCATCCGTGCCCCGACCACCGCCCCCACGATGCTGAGCACGCCGAACGCCAGTGCATCGGTGACGTTGACCAGCCCCGCCCTGCCGTATTGCAGTGCGCCGACGATCGCCGTGACCCCGACCACCACCAGCGAGGTGGTGGTCGCCTCCAGTGGAGGCTGGTCCAGCAGATAGACCAGTGCCGGGACCGAGATGATCCCGCCGCCGCCGCCCAGGGACCCCATCACCGTGCCCACCACGAGCCCGACGAGGGCGGCGAGCAGCAGCTCGTTCACCCGGTCACCCCGCTGTCTCCACAGTCGGGACGCCACGACGGGTGCCGCCCCTGGAGGCAGCACCCGCCGTCATGCGTCACCCCTGGTCTGCTGTGTGCCAACCCTGGTATGCCGTGTGCCTGAGTTCTCAGGCAGCGGCCTCGGTGAGCACTGCGGCCAGGGCGTCGATCACCTGGCGCAGCTCCTCCTCGGTGATCGTCAACGGCGGGGCCAGCCGGATGGTCGAGCCGTGGGTGTCCTTGGCCAGGACCCCCTTCTTGGCCAGACCCTTGCAGGCGTCCTTGCCGGTCATCAGGTCGGGGTCGATGTCGACACCGGCCCAGAGCCCGCGCACCCGCACGGTCTCCACGCCCTTGCCGATCAGGGCCTCAAGGCCCTCCCGGAAGACATCCTCCAGGTCGGCGGCGCGCTGCTGAGGCTCACCGGTCTGCAGCATCTTGACGACCGCGTGGCCGACGGCCGCGGCCAGGGGGTTGCCACCGAAGGTCGAGCCGTGCGTGCCGGGGGTGATGACGCCCATGACGTTCTCGTCGGCCGCGACGGCAGAGACCGGGACGATGCCACCGCCGAGCGCCTTGCCCAGGGTGTAGATGTCGGCCTCGACGCCCTCATAACCGCAGGCCAGCGTGGTGCCGGTGCGGCCCAGGCCGGACTGGATCTCGTCGGCGATCATCAGCACGTTGCGCTCGGTGCACAGCTCGCGCAGCCCGGGCAGGAAGCCCTCCTTGGGGATCTGCACGCCCTGCTCGCCCTGGATCGGCTCGACGAGCACGGCGACGGTGTCGTCAGTGATCGCGGACTCGATCGCCGCGAGGTCGTCATAGGGGACGGCGGTGAAGCCGGGAGTGTAGGGGCCGTAGTCGTCGTGGGCCTCGGGGTCGTCGGAGAAGCTGATGATCGTGGTGGTGCGGCCGTGGAAGTTGCCGTCCATCACGATGATGTTGGCCTTGCCCTGCTCGACGCCCTTGACGCGGTAGCCCCACTTGCGGGCGATCTTGATCGCGGTCTCGACGGCCTCTGCGCCGGTGTTCATCGGCAGGATCTGGTCCTTGCCGACGAGGGCTGCCAGGTCTCGGCAGAACGGGCCCAGCTGGTCGTTGTGGAAGGCACGGCTGGTCAGCGTCGAGCGGTCGAGCTGGTTCTTGGCGGCCGCGACGAGGTCGGGGTGGCGGTGGCCAAAGTTCAGGGCGGAGTAGCCCGCCAGGGCATCGAGGTATCGGTTGCCCTCGACGTCGGTCACCCACACGCCCTCGGCCTCGGCCACGACGACCGGGAGCGGGGAGTAGTTGTGTGCCGCGACGCGGTCCTCGAGCTCGATGAACGCTGCATTTGTCTGCGGGAGCTGGGTGTCGGTCATGGGGCAAGACTAGGACCACCCACCCCACGACGTCACACCTGGTCGCGCACGCCGTGGGCCCACAGGTCACGCAGCAGGGCGATCTCGGCCAGGTGGTGGATCGCCTCACGGTTGATGTGCAGCACCAGCTCAGCCATGGGGTGGTCCGCGAAGGGCCCCTCAGCCTCCCCCACAGCCTTGGCGAGCGCCGCGGAATCGAGCCCGCGCACCCCGGCCAGCCACGCGGCATACGTCTCGTCGAGCTGGGCCAGCGCCCCCTCTGCGGTGCCCGCGTAGTCCCAGGTGACGTAGTCGCACGGACGGAACCCGAAGTGGGACGCGGCCCGCGCACCGAAGATGCCGACGATGATGTGCCCGAGCCGCCAGGCGATGGTGGTGACGGGCGCAGGACTCGGCTCCGGTAGGGCGAAGTCGATCTCCCAGTCGCCGCTGCCTATAGCCTGCGCGGTCGCCCCCGTGCCGCGGGGCCGCACACTCCAGGCACCGGCGACCGGCTCCCAGAGGTATTCCTCGTCGGTCAGCCCGTCCAGGCGTGGCCGGGCGTGGTGCTCCCAGTGCCAGGTCAGTTGCTCGATCGCCAGGCTGTGCCAGTCGGTGTCAGAGTCTGCGGTGCCCATGCTCACTCCTCAGGTTCGGATGGCGCCGAGCCTATGACCAACCACCGACACCCGCGGGCTGGTGGCCCACGAGCTCCGGCGTGCGTACTAAACCTCCCCCAAAATAGGTTCCCCGCGTACCGAACCTCCCCAAAAACGGGTGGGACACGCGAAGGGCCCGACCGGTGTGGTCGGGCCCTCGTCGTGGTGGCAGGTGCAGGATTCGAACCTGCGTAGGCATACGCCGGCGGATTTACAGTCCGCTTCCATTGGCCGCTCGGACAACCTGCCGTGGAGCGCGGATGAAACAATAACAGGGAAGCACACCACGTCCGAACCGGACCCGCTACCCACTGAGGAGAAGCATCATGGCCGACTCGTCGTTCGACATCGTCAGCAAGGTCGACAAGCAGGAGGTCGCCAACGCTGTCAACCAGGCCGCCAAGGAGATCAGCACGCGCTACGACTTCCGCAACATCGGTGCCCTGGTCGAGCTGTCCGGTGACTCGATCACCATGAAGGCCAACAGCGAGGAGCGCTGCCTGGCCGTTCTCGACGTCCTGCAGACCAAGCTGGTCAAGCGCGGCGTCTCGCTGAAATCGCTGGACTACTCCGATGACGGTGACCCGCGCCCTTCCGGCAAGGAATACCGCCTGGACGCCGCCCTCACCGAGGGCATCAGCAGCGAAAACGCCAAGAAGGTCTCCAAGCTCATCCGCGACGAGGGCCCCAAGTCAGTCAAGGCCCAGATCCAGGGCGACGAGCTGCGGGTGACCTCCAAGTCCCGCGACGACCTGCAGGAGGTCCAGCGTCTAGTCAAGACCGCCGACCTCGACTTCGCGGTGCAGTTCACGAACTACCGCTAACTGATGTCTCCCCCAGCGCCTGACCGGGTCAGTGGGCGGCCGGGACATGAAGTCGCCCAAGCGGTGCAACACCTGTGAGCTCCCTGACAGTGACTGGGCAGACGCCCCTGACGCTGGGGCGACCGGGTGTCGGAGGCGGCGATGGTGCTGGGCATGGCAGAGGGACATAGTCCGGGGTCACCGACCCGCGACGAGGCGTGGTTTGACCAGTTGTTCGCCGAGCACGCGGTGTCGGTGCACCGCTACTTCGTGCGTCGCGCTCCCCGTCAGGAGGCGGAGGATCTGGCCGCGGAGGTCTTCGCGGTCGCCTGGCGGCGGCGCGACTCCATCCCCGAGGAGTTCACCCTCCCCTGGCTCTACAAGACGGCCTCGTATGTGCTGTCCAACCATCGCCGCAAGCCGACGCTGACGCTCCTGGCCGACTATGGCGCCGGGTCCGACGACGACCGCAGCCGCAGCATCGACCCCGCGGAGCTGGTCGTCGAGGACGACGACGTGCGCCGCGCGATGGCCCGGCTGAGCGCCCGAGACCGCAAGGTCCTCATGCTGCATGCGTGGGAGGGCCTGGACGGCGAGGGTCTGGCGAAGGCCCTCGGCGTCACCCGTGGTGGTGCCGCCGCCGCCCTGTCCAGGGCGCGCGCCCGACTGCGTGAGGCGTGGGCGACATGAGGCTGCGCAACGTTCGGAGCACCAGCGACACAGAGCAGGTAGGCAGCCACGCTGAGGGTGGCACCGTCAGGGAGGACACACGATGAGCGACTACCAGGACGATGAGGCACTGGCCCGGCTCCGCGCTGCGGACCCGGCGACAGGAGCACACCCGGACCTGCACAAGATGACGGCGCGGCTGCGGGGGCGCACGCCACTGGGCGACAGCCAGACCGGCCAGCTGCCCGGCAGCACTCATCGCCCGGTGACCGGCAGCACTCATCGCCCGGTGACCGGCAGCGACTACCGGGCGGCCTACAGCGCCAGCGACTCGAGCAGCAGCGCGGTCCACATCTCAGACCCGGGAGTGCGCACCGGACGCAGCGGCCTCCTGGTCGCAGCAGCCGTCGCTGCCGTCGCCCTCGGCGGTGGTGGTTATGCCGTCGGCGCGGCCACAGCCGGAGGGGATGACGGGGGCGGCACGAGCGTTGCGTCGTCCACTCAGGACAGCGACAGCGGGTCGGACGCGGGTGGAGCCGATGCGTCTGGAGATCAGCACCCTGCGCTCATGGGCGCTGCTGAGGACGCGGCCGAGCGGGCCATGGGCGACGAGCACTACGTTGGCGGGGATGCGGGGATGTCCGCGGAGGGAGGCGGCTATGCCGGGCCAGCTGTCCCGGTTGCCGGTGCGGGTCTGTCGACCGAGCGGACCACCGGCCCGGTCTACGCGGTCCAGGTCGGGGACACCGACGCCGCGAGCGCGCCCGACCTGCTGAGGCAGTATGCCGACGGTCTCGGCATCGACGGCGAGATCGTTGACGACGGGACGGACAGTTCCTCCGTCACGGACAGCACCGACGGCCGGATGCTCAACGTCTACAACTACAGCGGTCTGACGATCGACTACAGCAACCCCGCCCTGGATCCCTACTGCGACCAGATGATGGCCGACATGGCCGAGTCCGACGAGGGCTACGGCTGGTTCGGTCCGGGCTCCCCGACGGAAATCGAGTGCGTGCCAGCGGGCGAACTGCCCGACGACGAGGCAGCGATCGCCGCAGCTCAGGAGTTCCTGACGCAGGCTGGGGTCGACTACTCCGGCCTGGAGTTCACCGTGGACTCCTATGACGACGCGGCGATGTTCGGCGCGGGTGACGAGTCCAGCACCGGCGAGTCCGGGGACGGCGAGTCCGGGGACGACGAGTCCAGGAACGACGAAGAGGCCAGCACCGCCGAGGGGGACGCCGCGGCCAGCACAGCCAACCCCGCGATCGACAGCGAGCTGCTGGAGGACTACCAGTCCATGATCGACGCGGACATCACCGACGTCCCGGTCACGGTGACCGATCCGAACTCTCCGCTGTCGGCATACCGCTCGTGGCACTTCTCGGTGGCCAGCGGCGGGGTGGTCTACGCCAGCCTGCTGCTCGGTGACTTCGCGGAGCTGGGCACCTACAACGTCATCTCACCGACCGAGGCCGTGACCCGCGCGACCGACGCCCGCTACCAGCAGATGGGTGCCTACATCCCGGACCTGGAGTACATCTATCCGGCGGACCAGTGGGGCGAGCCGGCGAAGCTGCCGCCGGTCTCCCCGGGTGACCCCATCCCCTACCCCCTCAGCGAGTCGACCGTCACCAGCGTCGAACTGCACACCGGGGTGCTGAGCCT
Organism: Ornithinimicrobium ciconiae; assembly: GCF_007197575.1. NCBI lineage: Bacteria > Bacillati > Actinomycetota > Actinomycetes > Micrococcales > Ornithinimicrobiaceae > Ornithinimicrobium > Ornithinimicrobium ciconiae. Next base: position 1,067,479 of record NZ_CP041616.1, on the reverse strand, counting down.
GTGGGACGGCACCGAGTTCCTGGTCCCCATGTATGCCCTCTCTGATGGCAAGGGCAATTACTGGGAGGTGCTCGGCCTGGCCGAGGAGGCCCTGGACTTCACGCCCTGACGGCGCGCTCAGGCGCCACTGGCTTCAGGCGTCCCTCGTGGTAGGCGTCCCTCGTTTTCGGCGTCACTGACTTCTGTGGGGTGCAGGATCGGTCACCGGTGACCGATCCTGCACCCCGACGATTGTGTGCGCAGCGCGGTTCGGTCAGGCGAAGGCCTTCCGGGAGGCCAGCACCTCGCGCAGCACCGACTGCTGGTCGATCAGGGCACGGCCGACGGCGGGCGACAGGTCACCGGCGGCCAGGCGCTCGTCCGTGGCGGCGACGGTCGCCTCCTCCACCACCGTGCGGGGGTAGGCGATCGTGGCGACCCGCGCCAGCGCGTCCTGCCCGACCCGACTCTCCAGTGCTGGCACATCACGGTGGAAGCGGGCGACATACTGCCGGAGCAGGTCGGCGTGCCGCCCGAGCCAGAAGCCGCCGGCCAGGGCATTGCGCTCATGGTTGGACCGGCCGTCCCCGACCAGCTGCTCCCAGGCCCAGGCCTTGCTCGCCTCGTCCGGCAGGGCGGCACGGGCGGTGAGTGCGCCGAGGTTGCCCTGCACCGAGTTGTCCGCCTCCCGAGCGGACTCCAGCTCCGGGACGGTGACCTCCCCGGCGACGGCAAGGGAGCGCAGCACCAGCCAGCGGAAGTCCGCGTCACCGGCCAGGCCCTGCGGCAGTTCCTCCCCGTCCGCCCAACGGCGCAGCAGCTCGGGGTCTGCCGTCGCCGCCAGGACCCGGGCCGCGCCCAGCGCCTGCGACGAGCCCGGCTCGGCTGAGTCAAGCCGGGCACGGGCGGCACCGGCGACCGCGGTGCGGGCGGCGGGCACGTGCCGGTCAGCGAGGTACTCGCCCAGGACCCGTGCGGTCAGCAGGAAGCCCGTGCGGCTCAGGATCGAGGGGTGGTCCTCACCGGGCCAGGTCGCGGCGAAGGTGTCCACGACCAGGCGGGGGTCGACGCTGGCGTGGGCCAGCCCGTCGGTCAGCGCCACCCAGACCACCGCCCGGTGCTGGGCCTCGCTGACCTGTGCCAGCTCGGCAGGCAGCGCCGCCAGGCTCTCCGCCGAGAGCTGCACCGTGGCCCACGTCAGGTCACCGGCGTTGGGGATCAGCAGCGCGGCCGGCTCGCTCCCAGCCACCGGCAGCGTCGCCTCGTCGCTGGTGAGCACCGCCGGGAGGGCCAGCACCTGAGCTCCGTCGCTCCACCCCGCGACGTCGAGCGTGTGCGGCCGGTCCGCGGCTGAGCCCGGGGGTCGGGTGCGGGTGAGCCGCACGCTGTCGTCGGCCTGCTCGGCGGCGATCGTGTCGAGCCCGGCGGTGGTCAGCCACCCCTCGGCCCAGCCGGTCAGCGACCGGCCCGAGGCGGCCTCCATCGCCCCCAGGAAGTCGGCCAGGGCGGCGTTGCCATAGGCATGGTCGCTCAGGTATGCCGTCACGCCGGCGACGAAGGCGTCGTCACCCAGGTGCGCGATCAGTTGGCGCAGCACCGCCGCGCCCTTGGCGTAGGAGATCCCGTCGAAGTTCTGCAGGGCGGTGTCGGCGTCCGGAGCCGGGGACCCCGCCACCGGGTGGGTCGAGGGGGCCCGCTCTGCGGCATACCCCCAGGCCTTGCGGGAGACCGTCGCATCGACCCAGGCGTCGTCGGAGCCGGTGACGGCACTCAGCGTGCGGTGGGCCATGTATTCGGCGAAGGACTCGTTGAGCCAGAGGTCGTCCCACCACTGCATGGTGACCAGGTCGCCGAACCACATGTGCGCCATCTCGTGGCAGATGGTGTTGGCCCGCCCGAGCCGCTCGTCGTCGGTCGCGGCGCCGCGGTGGATCATGGCGTCGCGGAAGGTCACACAGCCGGGGTTCTCCATCGCACCGGCGTTGAACTCGGGGACGAAGACCTGGTGGTAGGACCCGAACGGGTAACGGATGCCGAACAGCTGGTGGTAGTAGTCGAAGGCGTCCCTGGTGACCTGCAGCATCTCGGGCGCCTGCTCGCGCAGGTGCTCAGCCAGGGAGGCGCGGGCGTGGATGCCCAGCGGGATGCCGTCGTGCTCATCGGTCACCGAGGCATAGGGGCCGGCGCAGACCGTGACGAAGTAGGTGGCCAGCGGCTTGGTCGTCGCCAGCTCCCAGCGCCCGTCACCGGTGTGCACCGCGGCACCGTTGCCGAGCACCGTCCACTCCGGCGGCGCGGTCACGGTGAGGCTGTAGGGCGCCTTGAGGTCGGGCTGGTCAAAGCAGGCGAAGACCGTGGGCGCCGCGTCGAGGAAGAGGTGGCCATAGACATAGGCCAGTCCGTCCGCCGGGTCGAGCGCCCGGTGCAGTCCCTGACCGTCATTGCTGTAGGCCATCGTCGCCTCGACCACGACCGTGTTCTGCGGGGCCAGGTCGGTCAGTGTCACCCGACCGTCGGTCACGGTCGCCGGGTCGATGGGCGTGCCGTTGAGGTCGATCGAGTGGACCTCGCGCGCCCGCAGGTCCAGGAAGGTGCTCGCTCCCGGAGTGGCCGTGAAGGAGACCGCGCTGCGTGAGCCGAAGGTGGGGTGGTCGGACTGGTCGCCACGGGTCAGGTCCAGCTCGACCTGATATGCCGTCACGGCGATAGTCTGCGCGCGCAACTGTGCGTCCGCACGGGTGAGGGAGGACATGGTCCCCCACCCTGCCACGTCGGTCAGTCCACGACGTCCTGGACCGGCACCGAGTCGAGGCCGACGGCCTGGCCGACGGCGGCGTTGGTCAGCAGCCCGGCGTGCGTGCTCAGCCCGCGGGCCAGGCTGGGGTCCTCGCGCAGCGCCTGGGCCCAGCCCTTGTCGGCGAGGGCCACGGCATACGGCAGCGTGGCGTTGGTCAGCGCATAGGTCGAGGTGTGCGGGACCGCCCCCGGCATGTTGCCCACGCAGTAGAAGATGGAGTCGTGCACGGTGAAGGTCGGGTCGTCGTGGGTGGTCACCCGACTGTCCTCGAAGCAGCCGCCCTGGTCGATCGCGATGTCCACCAGGACGGAGCCGGGCTTCATCCGGGAGACCAGGTCGTTGCTCACCAGCTTGGGGGTGGCGGCGCCGGGCAGGAGCACCGCCCCGATGACCAGGTCGGCCCCGAGCACGGACTCCTGCAGGGTCAGCTCGGAGGAGGCCAGCCCGGTGACCCGACCGTGCGAGCGCAGGCCGGCGGTGCGCAGCTTGCCGACATCGGTGTCGAGCAGGGTGACGTCGGCGCCCATCCCGACGGCGATGTCGGCCGCGTTCTGCCCGGCGACACCGGCCCCGATGATGACCACCTTGGCGTTGGCGACCCCGCCCACACCACCCATCAGCACGCCGCGGCCGCCGTGGGCACGCAGCAGGGCGTGTGCGCCGACCTGCGGCGCGAGGCACCCGGCGACCTCGGACATCGGATAGAGCAGCGGCAAGGCGCCTGAGGACAGCTGCACCGTCTCGTAGGCGATGGCCGTGACCCTGCGCTCCATCAGCTCCCGGGTGAGCTCGGCGTTGGCGGCCAGGTGCAGGAAGGTGAACAGGATCTGTCCCTCCCGCAGCCGGTCATACTCCTCCGGGACCGGCTCCTTGACCTTCAGGACCGCCTCGGCGCTGCCCCACAGCTCGTCGACCGCCTCGACGATCTGGGCACCGGCACGCTTGTAGTCCTCGTCCGGGATGTGCGATCCCGACCCCGCGTCCGTCTCGATGAGCACCTCGTGCCCGTGCGAGACCAGCTCGTGGACCCCGATCGGGGTGAGCGCCACCCGGTACTCACGGTTCTTGACTTCCCTGGGCACGCCGATCCTCATCGTTCGATACTGGTCGCTGTCGCGGCCGGGGGCAAGGCCGCGTGGCACGATGGCGGCGTGGCGACCCCCTCAGCACCGGCAGCAACCGACCCTCTCGCGCTGGCGCACACTCCTCCCCTGCGGTTGCGGGGCCGGACCTTCGACCACACCCACCTCGCAGTCATGGCCATCGTCAACCGCACACCCGACTCGTTCTGGGGCGGCAACCGGCACGCCGAGCTCGACTCTGCCCTCCAGGCGCTGCGTGAGGCGGTAGCTGCGGGAGCGGACATCGTGGATGTCGGTGGAGTGCGCGCCGGGGCGCAGGGTCCGGTCGTGGACGCCGCCGAGGAGCTGCGCCGCGTCATGCCCTTTCTAGAGGCCGCGCGCACCGAGTTCCCCGACCTGGTGCTGAGTCTGGACACCTGGCGCAGCGAGGTGGCCCGCGAGGCGAGCAGCGTGGGGCTGGACCTGGTCAACGACACCTGGGCCGGTCATGACCCCGACCTGGTGCACGTCGCAGCCGAGATCGGAGCCGGGATCGTCGTCTCGCACACCGGCGGTCTGCCCCCGCGCACTGACCCCGTCGCCGTGACGTATGCCGACGAGCAGGGCGGCGATGACCTCGCGGTCGTCCGGGACGTGCTGCGGGTGCTGGCCGAGGGTGCCGCGGCAGCGGTCACGGCGGGGGTTGCGCCCGAGCGGGTGCTGATCGACCCCACGCTGGACTTCGGCAAGACCACCCGGCACAGCCTCACCGTGCTGGCGCACACCGGCGACCTGGCCGTGCTGGGCTATCCGATCCTGCAGGCCCTCTCGCGCAAGGACTTCGTCGGCGAGACCCTCGACCTGCCGGCCGACGACCGGCTGGAGGGGACGCTGGGCGCGACAGCGATCGCGGCGTGGCTAGGGGCCACCGTCTTCCGCGCGCATGACGTGCGGGCGACCCGCAGGGTCGTGGACATGGTCGCGACCATCCGGGGCGACCGCCCCCCGGCGCTCAGCGTCCGCGGCGAGCCCTGAGCCGGCCCTGACCGCGCGGCTCTCCTCGGGGCTCTCCTCGCGGCTCTCATCGGGGACCCTGGGCACGCTTAAGGCGCCGGTGCGACAGCTATATCCGTGACACCGACGCCCTAAGCGTGCCCAGGTTGAGCGGGGTCAGCGCGGCCCTAGGCGTGCCCAGGTTGAGCGGGGTCAGCGCGGCCCTAGCGCGGCCCGCCCGCCATGGCCTCAAGCCGTGCAACGCGGTCCTCCATCGGCGGGTGCGTCGCGAAAAGCCGCTTGACGTCGCCGGCCCGGAAGGGGTTGGCGATCATCATGTGGCTGGCGTTGACCAGCTGGGGCTCCGGTGCCAGCGGCGCGGCCTGGGCGCCGAGATGGATCTTGCGCAGGGCGCTCGCCAGGGCCAGCGGGTCGCCGGTGAGGGCGGCGCCGTCCTCGTCCGCGTCATACTCCCGCGTGCGGGTGATGGCCAGTTGGATGAGCGAAGCGGCCAGCGGGGCCAGCAGCGCCATCGCGATCATGGCAAAGGGGTTGGGCCGGTTCTCCCCACCGCCCCCGCCGAAGAACAGCATCATCTGCGCGACGGAGGTGATGATGCCGGCGAGCGCGGCGGCGACCGATCCGGTCAGGATGTCGCGGTTGTAGACGTGCATCAGCTCGTGACCGAGGACACCGCGCAGCTCACGCTCGTCGAGCAGGTGCAGGATCCCCTCGGTGCAGCACACCGCGGCGTTCTGCGGGTTGCGGCCGGTCGCGAAGGCGTTCGGGGCGGCCGTCGGGCTGACATAGAGCCGCGGCATCGGCTGGCCGGCGCGTGCCGAAAGCTCCTCGACGATGCGATACATCGCCGGCTGCTGCTCCGGGGTGACCGGGTAGGCCTTCATCGCCTTGATCGCGATCTTGTCGGAGTTCCAGTAGCCGTAGGCGGTGGTCGCCACACCGATGAGTGCGAACAGCCAGATATAGCGACCGTTGCCGATCACCGCGCCCAGCGCCAGGAGCAGGGCCCAGATGCCGCCGAACAGCAGGGCGGTCTTCAGGCCGTTGTAGTGCTTGTGCATGCTCGTCAAACGCTCCATTCCCTCGGGGTGTTCCGGCCTCGGCGCCGCGATCGTCACGACAGTGGGGTGCAAAAGCGGTCACCCGTGACCGATTCTGCACCCCACAGTGCCTTCTGGTGCTCAGCGGGGCTAGAAGATGCCCACCGGCGCGATGCTGCCGAGCAGGAGGAGGGCCGCGAGCACCCCGATCAGCACCCGGTGCGTCCAGGGCATGACGTATGCCGCGTGCGCCGGGGCCGCAGTCGTCCTCGAGTGGGTCGTGGGGAGGGTGTGGTCGAGCACCGACCCGGCGTCGTCTTCTGCGCCTGCGCTCTCCGCACTCGCCGTCTCCGCGCCGGCCGGGATCGGCTCAGCACCGCCCGGGATCGGCTCAGCACCAGCCGGGGCCCGCTCCGCGTCAGTCGGGGCCCGCTCCGCGCCGACCGGAAGCGGCTCAGCACCGACCGGGACGACCTCCGCACCGGCCGGAACCCGCTCGATCAGGGCAGCGAGCCAGCGCACGTAGACCGCGATCCCGAGGGCGATGTTCAGCGCCGCGACGACGAGGAGCCACCAGGTGCCGTCAGCCGCGACCGGGCGCAGGACCACAACCTTGGCGACCAGACCGATGATCGCCGGCGGCAGGCCCGCGAGGGTCAGCAGGGCCAGACCGAGGGCGGCCGCGGTCAGCGGCTGGCGCCGGGACAGGGTGCGGTGGTCGGCCAGTGCGGTGCCCCCACCGGGCCGCTGGGCCACGGCGATGACCACCACAAAGGCGAGGACCGTGGCGACGACATAGACCGCGAGGTAGCCACCGGCGGCGTGCACCGCGCGGGAAGACAGCGAGGCCAGTGGGAGCATCAGCCACCCGGCCTGGGCGACCGCAGACCAGGCGAGCAGGTGCACCAGGTCGTCCTGGCGCAGCGCCATCGTGTTGCCCAGGGTCATGGTGAGGGCGGCCAGCACGGCCACCGCGACGAGGGCGAAACTTGAGGTGCCGGCCAGCGCCTGCACCAGCACGATCATCCCGCCCAGGGCGGCCACCTTGGAGGTGCCCGCGAGATAGGTGGTGACCGGAAGCGGGGCGCTCGCATAGGTCAGCGGCGTCCAGGCGTGGAAGGGCACGGTGGACAGCTTGAAACCCAGGCCAGCCAGCACCAGCACAGCGGAGAGCAGCAGCAGGGCCGAGCGCTCCGGCACCGCTGCGGCCTCGGCGGCGGCCACCGGGTCCAGGAGTGCCGTGCCGGTCGCGGCGACCCAGAGGGCGGCGCCGAGGGCGAGGAGGGCGAAGGACACCAGCGAGGTCGTCAGCAGCGCCACGGCACCAGCCACGGCGCCGGCATGGCGGCTCGCTCGGCGCTCCAGCGCGACGAGGCCCACGACCGGCAGCGTGGCCAGCTCGAGGGCGACCAGCAGCGTGCCCAGGTCGCGGGCGGCCGGGACGGCGACCACCCCGGCGGTGGCGGCCAGGAACAGTGCCACCAGCACGACTGTGGGGGCGCTCGTGCCGCTCCCCCGACCGGCTCGACCCCACTGCGACCAGGTCAGCACCAGCACGACCAGGGCACTGCCCAGGGCGAGGAGTTGCAGCCCTGCGCTGAGCGAGCTGGCGGCATACAGGCAGGTCCCGGAGGGCAGGCAGAAGGCCCCCGCGACGTCACCCGGCGACTGGGTGAGGGCGGGAATGGTGGCCAGGCCTCCGCCGACCAGACCCGCCGCGGCGAGCCACAGGTGCGCGGTGCGGGCCCGGGGCCAGGCAATATCGAGCACGAGCACCGCGATCGCCGCAAAGGCGGGGGCTAGCACCGGCCAGAGAGCGGCAAAGTTCAGCTCCAGGGTCATCGGCCCGCCCCCAGACCGGTGATGATCGACTCGACGGTTGGTGCGCTGAGGTCCAGCAGGGCCACGGGATAGACCCCCAGCGCGACGATGCCGACACCGAGGACCACGAGGATGCCGAGCTCGACGCCGCGGGTGTCCCGGATGGCGGGAGCCCGGCGGTCGCCGGCCCAGACCTCACGCAGCACCCGCACGGCATAGGCCACGGCCAGCGCCGCTCCCACCGCGGCGAGCACGGCGAAGAAGCGGAACCACCCCTCCGTGCGCCCCTCCCCTGGAGCCCAGGCGGCAAAGATGGCTCCCCACTCGCCCCAGAACCCGGCCAGACCGGGCAGGCCCATGGCGCCCGCCATGCCGAGGACGAGCGCGAGGCCCAGTCGCGGGGACACCTCACGCAGGGCGGCGCGCGGGGTGGCCAGGTCGGCACCGCCCCACTGGTGCTTGAGCGAGCCGACCAGGACGAACAGCAGCGCGGAGATCAGCCCGTGCGCCATGTTGCCGTAGACCGCGGCCTGCAGCCCGGTCTGCGAACCGGCCGCGATGGCCAGCACGACGAAACCGAGGTGCCCGATCGAGGCCCAGGCGATGAGCCGCTTGAGGTCCTGCTCGACCAGGCAGGCCAGGCCGGCCCACAGGATGCCGGTCACCGCACAGCCAGCCAGGACCGGCGAGACCGTGCTCAGCCCGTCCGGCAGCGGTGCGGCGACCAGGCGGATCATGCCATAGGCGCCCATCTTGAGCAGCACGGCCGCCAGCAGCACCGACCCGGCCGTCGGCGCGGTCGCGTGCACCCAGGGCAGCCAGGTGTGCAACGGCCAGACCGGCACCTTGATGCCGAGCCCGATGAGCAGTATGACGGCGACGATCACCTGGGTGCCGTGGTCCAGGGAGGACCCCGCCAGATCGGCCCAGCGGACCAGGTCGGTGGTCCCGGTGGCCCCCCACACGGCCAGGATCCCGATCAACATGAGCATGGAGCCGGTCGCGGTGAAGAGCAGGAAGCGCAGGGCGGCACCGTCCCGGTCTGCCGTGCTGGTGGCATCACCGTGCCTGGAGATCAGCACCCACATGGGGATCAGGACCAGCTCGAAGGCGACGAAGAAGACGACCGCGTCCCGGGTCAGGAAGGTCAGCAGCGACCCACCGATCACCACGAGCAGGCAGGAGTAGTAGGTCGCCAGTGACGGTGCAGCGGGTGTCGTGACCCCCACCGGCAGGGGCTCGGTCGGTTCGGGCCGTCCGGGCAGCCCGAGGCGGGCGTCCGAGAGGGGCTCGTGATAGGGCACCAGGGTCGCCACCAGCGCCATCAGGCCGGTGAGCAGCACAAAGGGAGCGCTGAGCCCGTCGACCCCGACGTCGATCCGGACGCCGAGGCTCTCGATCCAGGTGAACTCGAGCTCGGGACGACGCCACACGACCACGACCGTCGCGGCAGCCACGAGCACGGCAGCTGCGACGGAGACGCCGCGGCTGGTGCCCGGCCGGGGAGGAGGGCCGACCCGGTCAGCAATCAGCAGCCAGACCCCGACCAGCAGGGGCACCAGCACCAGGACGGGCAGGGCGAGGTCCTCCAGCAGGCTCATGTCAGGACCACCCCGAGAGCAGCCAGCGCGACGAGGCCGCCGAGGACCAGGACCAGCCCGGGCGCCGGACGACGCGGGTGCGTGTGCTGCAGGGCCCCGCCGAGCAGCCGGGCTGCCGGGCCGGTCGCCCGGACATAGGCGTCCAGGACCTCACGGTCCGCCCACTGCACGCCGTGGGCCAGCGCGAGCACCGGGCGCACCACCAGGAACTGATAGAGGCGGTCGAAGCCCAGCCCCCGCTCGGCGGCGAGACTGACCGTGATCGGCAGGCGGGCTGCGGCGTCCCGGGAGCCGACACCCCGCGAGGCGACCCAGACCGCGAGGGCGGCCAGGGCCATGAGCAGCAGCGAGGCACCGAGGAGCTGCAGGTTGAAGCTCTGGTCAAAACGGATCTGCGGGGTGAAGACGAGCAGGCCACCCACGACCGACAGCAGACCCAGCACCGCGACGCCTGAGCGGGCCGAGGAGGAGATGGCGGACTCGGCCTCCTCGATGCCGATCGCCTCCTCCACGACCTCGGGCTCGGCAAAGAAGTCGTCGATGATCTGCTGCCCCTGGTGACGACGGGGCTCCCGGACGCTCCGGCGGCGCGGACCCCGGTCCAGGATGAGCCAGGCCCGCATGCAGTAGGCGGCGGTGAGCGGCACGCTGGCTCCGACCGCAGCCAGGACGATGGTCCCGGAGATGCCGGCTCCGTGCTCCACCCCGTGCTCGGCCTGGGCCAGGACCAGCTCCTTGGAGACGAAGCCGATCAGCGGCGGCACGCCGGCGAGCGAGAGCAGCCCGAGACCGAGCGGGCGGCGCAACGAGCGGTAGCGCTTGGTGGCCGAGACGACATAGCGCACGACGGTTCCGCCGGTGAGCACGCCCATCCAGCCGACCGCCAGGAAGAGCAGGGCCTTGAACCAGGCGTGGGAGATCAGGTGCATGATGGCCGCGTCCGGCCCGGTGCCCGCCGGCACGACGGTCAGGGCGGCAAGCATCAGCCCGACCTGGCTCACCGTCGACCAGGCGAGCAGCCGCTTGATGTCGGGTTGGGCAAAGGCGAGCAGCGCGGCCAGGACCACGGTGACGGACACCAGGACGGCCAGCAGCACCCGGGCCGGAGCTGCCGCCTGCAGCAGCGGGAAGAGCTGGGCCAGCACCACCGTGCCCGCGGCCACCATCGTGGCAGCGTGGATCAGGGCAGAGGCTGGCGTCGGACCCTCCATGGCGTCGGGCAGCCAGTCCTGGAAGGGCAGCTGCGCGGACTTGCCGAGGATGCCGAGCACGATGCCGATCATCGCCAGCGACAGCAGGGTCTCCTGGCCGGGTCGCGCGACGACGTCTGTCCCCACGGTGACCCAGTGCTCGATGATCCCGCTGATCGAGGTCGTCCCTGCCCCTGCGGCCAGGGCGACCAGACCGATGACGAAGCCGACGTCGGCCAGCCGGGTGACGATCAGCGCCTTGGTCGCGGCCCGGTTGGCGGAGTCCTTGGCGGACAGGTGGCCGATGAGCAGGAAGGAGCACCAGCCCATCACCTCCCAGCCGATCAGCGTGAGGAGGATGTCTCCGGAGAGGACGACCAGCAGCATCGCGGCGGTGAACAGCGAGACGGTCGCCGAGAACTGCCGGTAGCGCGGGTCGTACCAGAGGTACCAGCGCGCAAAGACCTGCACGACACAGGCCACCAGCGCGACGACCGCGGCCACCAGGGCGCTGAGTCGGGAGGCCGACAGCTCCAGCGGCACGGTCAGTTCGCCGAAGGCGAGGGTGCCGATCGTGCCCGACAGGGTGGGGTCACCGGTCTCGGTGATCGCATACATCTGCCACAGCGAGGTCAGCAGGACCAGCCCGGCCGGCAGGATCGCCAGCCATGCCGCGACCCGTGAGGACCGCGCGGACAGCAGCAGCCCGAGACCGGCCGCGACCGCCGAGAGCAGGATGACTGCCTGCGCGGGCGTGAGCGGCAGGTCGGGCACCGGCACGTCCGGCAGTGTCGGCAGCGGGATCTGCGGCAGCTCCCAGTCTCGCCAACCGATGTCGAGGGCGCGGATCACGTGCTCCCTCCGGACCTCGTGCTCGTCGGCACAGTCGGGATGGCCTCTCCGGTGCTCGTCGGCACAGCCGGGATGGACTCTCCGGTGAGGTCCACGTCACCGCGGGTGCGGAACATCGCCATGATCACGGCGAGCGCGACGACGATCTCGGCCGCTGCGATCGTGATGATGAACAGGGTGAGCACCGCTCCCGAGGCCAGCGGATCCGGGTTGAGCTGACCGACCGTGACCAGGATCAGACCGGCAGCCGCCAGCAGCAGTTCGACGCCGATGAGCATCAGCACGGCGTGCCGCCGGGCCAGGACGCCATAGGTGCCCGCTCCGGCCAGCACTGCGGCCAGCAGGAAGGGCAGCGCCGCGCTCACCGCTCGCCCCCCGAGCGTGAGTCGGCACCCGCCACGGCCTTAACCCCCGAGCCCTGTTCAGCGCCTGCCCGCCGGCCGGTGGTGGCCACGGCGACAGCCGCCACGAGCGCCGCCAGCAGCAGCAGGGACAACAGCTCGAAGGGCCACACCCAGGTGCCGAAGATCTGCTCACCGATCTGCTCGTTGCTGGCGCCGGTCACCGGCCGTTCCTGCCAGCCATACGCGGCAATCAGGGTGCCGCCCACCAGCACGGTGACCCCCGCGCCGATCGCTGCGGCCAACCAGCGCTGGCCCGGCGTGCTGTCCACCTCCGCGACGCCCGTCCGGGTCAGCATGAGGGCAAAGAGCACGAGGACGACGACGGCACCGACATAGACGAGCAGCTGCACCAGTGCCACCAGCTCGGCGCCGAGCACCAGATAGCAACCAGCCACTCCCCCGAGCGCGACGACCAGCCACAGGCCGGCGTGCAGCACCCGGCGGCTGGTGACCGACAACACGGCAGCGGCAGCGGTGATCAACCCCACTGCCGCGAACAGGACGTCGCGACTGGTCACTCCTCACCCTCCGGGGCGGCGGCACCAGAGGCTGGCCCGTCGGGCTCGACCGCTGCGGAGCCCGCGACCTCGGCAGGGCCGGCAATCTCTGCGGGGCTCTCGTCCGCTGCGGGTCCTGCGTCGGCTCCGGGCCTGACATAACCCTCCGGCAGGGCGGAGTCCGGCACCCGGGCCATCCACGTGCCCAGCCGGGACTTGTCGTGGAGCATGTTGCGGATGTCTCCCTCGGCATACGCAAAGTCGGGGGCCCAGAAGAGTGCGTCGAACGGGCACACCTCGATGCAGATGCCGCAGTACATGCAGAGCGAGAAGTCGATATCGAAACGGTCCAGCACGTTGTGCTGCCGCGCCCGCCCGCCCTCGGTCGTGGGCTCGAGGGTCTCCTTGTGCGAGTCGATGTAGATGCACCACGACGGGCACTCACGGGCGCACAGCATGCACGAGGTGCAGTTCTCCTCGAGGAGCGCGATGACCCCGTGCGAACGCTCCGGCAGGTCCGGCTCGACGTGCGGATACTGGCGGGTGTGCGCGGGCGTGACCAGCGTCTTGGCGGTCGTGGCCAGGCCGCGACCCAGGCCGCGCAGCAGGTCCAGGGCCCCTGGTGTCGCGTCGCCGCGACCCGTCTGCACCGGTTCCTCACTCATCCCCAGATCACCACCCCGACGCCGGTCAGGGCCAGCTGGACCAGCGCCAGCGGCACCAGCACCGTCCAGGCGAGGCGCTGCAGCTGGTCCTCGCGCACCCGGGGCCAGGCGATCCGCAACCACAGGATGAGTATGGCGACAAGTGTCGCCTTGAGCAGGGTCCACACCGGGCCGAGCGTGTCGGCGAAGGGTCCGGACCAGCCCCCGAGGAAGAGCACGGTGAACAGCAGGGACATCACGACGATGCCGGCATACTCGGCGAGCAGGAAGAAGGCGAAGCCGAGGCCGGAGTACTCGGTGTAGGGGCCGAACACCACCTCGGCGTCGGCGATGGGGGCATCGAAGGGCACCCGCTGCAGCTCCGCGACCGCCGCGATCAGGAAGACCAGCGCACCGGGCAGCTGCCAGACCAGCCACCACCAGGACCAGGCCTGGGCGATCCCGGTGAGGGACAGGGTGCCGGCCGCCATCGCCACGGAGGCGGCCGCCAGCACCATCGGCAGCTCATAGCTCACCAGCTGCGCACCCGCCCGCATGCCTCCCACGAGGGAGTACTTGTTGCCGCTGCCCCACCCGGCCATCAGGGTGCCGAAGATCCCGATGGAGCTGACGGCTAGCACGAACAGCAGGCTCGCCGGCACGTCGGCAGCGACCCAGGCCGCGGACCACGGGATGGCGGCGAGCGCGATGAGATAGGGGATCAGTGCGACCGCCGGAGCCAGCCGGAAGACCCACCGGTCCGCGGCGGCCGGGGTGATGTCCTCCTTCTGGACGAACTTGATGCCGTCGGCCACCAGCTGGGCGATGCCGTGAGGGCCGGCCTCCATCGGGCCGAGGCGCCCCTGCATGTGCGCCATCACCTTGTGCTCGGTCTGGCCGATGGCCAGGGGCAGAGTCAGGAAGGCCGCCAGCACGACCACGGCCTTGAGGATGATCTCGACGGTCAGAGGCAGTTCCATCAGCGCGGCCCCCAGGACTCGTCGGGGACCCCCGGCGGCAGGAGCCGGCGGCGGGCGCGTTTGCGCGGCGCCGGTGTCTCACCGTCCCGGCCCGGACGCGCCGGCCGTTCGGCGGCGGCCTCGCCGCCCTCGCCCGGCTCCTTGGCGCCGGGCCACGGCTTCGAGGCTCGCGCGGTCAGGTGGAAGGACTTGCGCAGCGGGTTGCCCTCGAAGCCGTTGGGCAGTAGCAGCGGCCGCAGCCCGGCGGAGGTGCCGTCGTCGAAGCCGGCGAAGTCGATGCCAAACATCTCGTGCGTCTCGCGCTCGTGCCAGGCCGCTCCGCGAAAGACCTCGGTGACGCTGCCCAGGGACGTGCCGACCGGCACGCGGGTGCGCAGCAGCACCCGCTCCCACGGGTCGGTGCGGATCAGGTGGCACAGCACGTCGAGGCCGGGGTCCGCCTCGGCATCAAGCTGGTCGACGGCGGAGAGCCAGTCAAAGAAGTCAAAACCCTCGGCGTGGGCCGCCCGCACCTGCTGCGTCCACTCCTCCACGGTGACGTCCCAGGTGATCACCGGCTCTCACCGCCATCCGACGCGCTCGGTGGGGTGGTTTTGTCGCCATCCGACGCGCTCGGTGGAGTGGTGTCGGGTGGCGACAGCAGGCCTCGGGTGACCTCACCCGCGCTGGCCGGCAGCTCGGCATACGGTCTGGGTCGAGAGCCTGCCCGGGCGCGACCGGGGGTCTCGGCGGCGATCTGCTCCTGCAGGGTGAGGATGCCGTGGAGCAGCGCCTCGGGCCGGGGCGGGCAGCCGGGGACGTAGACGTCGACCGGGATGATCTGGTCGACGCCCTTGGTGACCGAGTAGGAGTCCCAGTAGGGACCTCCGGAGTTGGAGCACGCGCCATAGGAGATGACGTACTTGGGCTCGGGCATCTGGTCATAGAGCCGACGGATCGCCGGGGCCATCTTGTCCGTGACCGTGCCGGAGACGACCATCAGGTCCGATTGGCGCGGCCCGGGGGCAAACGGGATGACGCCGAGCCGGATGAAGTCGTGCCGGGCCATCGAGGCGGCGATGAACTCGATCGCGCAGCAGGCGAGCCCGAAGTTAAAGACCCAGAGGCTGTACTTGCGCCCCCAGTTGAGCACGACGCGCACCGCGTCGGGGGCGGCCTCCGCGGCGCGGCCGACCCGCGGGGTGGGCAGATCGACCGTCATCACACCCACCTCAGCAGACCGCGGCGCCACACGTGGCCCAGACCGATGAGCAGGACCCCGAGGAAGATGCCCATCTCGACGAGTGATGCGGCCCCGATCTCGGTGCGCAGCACCAGCGCCCAGGGGAACAGGTAGACGACATCGACGGCAAAGACGACGTAGAGCAGGGCGTAGATGAAGTAGCGGACCGCACCCTGGGCCCAGCCCGAGCCGACCGGGTCCACACCGGACTCGTAGGTCGTGAGCTTGCGGGGCTGCGGGTCGTGCGGGGCCAGCACCCGTCGTGCACCAGCGGCCGCCACGACCAGGAGGATCCCGGTCATGGTCACGGCGAGCGCCACGAGGTAGTCGGTCATCACACGCGAGCCTAACGCGCAGGCCACACCTTCCGCAGGAAGACAGGCAGCCTCACCCCCTACGACACGGTCGCCCTCAGCACCGGCGTGGCCGTCCCGGTCACCAGCGTGGACGCACCGGTCACCGGCCGGGCCACACCCAGCGCGGCACGTCGAGCAGACCACCCCGCCCGGCGACACCCGTGCCGCCTGGATCCTTGGTCAGCTCATGGCGGACGGCCCCGTGCCTGCCGAGAGCCTCGATCAGCTCCGGAGAGTGCGTCACCACCAGGACCTGGGTCGACCTGGAGGCATCGGCGATCAGGTCCCCCAGGGCGGGCAGCAGGTCGCGGTGCAGGCTGGTCTCCGGCTCGTTGAGCACCATCAGACCCGGCGGTCGGGTGGTCTTGAGGGCGGCGACGAGCAGGAGATAGCGCAACGTCCCGTCGGACAGCTCAGCTGGAGCCAGGGCGCGCAGCAGCCCCGGCTGGCTCAGCGCAGCCTCGACCCGTCCGTCGGGCAGGTCACGGGTCGACAGGGTCGAGCCGGGGAAAGCAGCCTCGACGGCGGCGTCGACACCGCGCTGGTCTCCCTGGAAGGCAATCGTCACCAGCGCTGCCGCGAGGTTGGCACCGTCGTGGGACAGCACAGGTGAGATCGTGCCCATGGACGGCGCGCGAGCGGGGGCCTGCGGGTCGGTGCGGAAGTGGTCGTAGAAGCGCCAGGTGAGGATCTCGCGCCGCACGGCGGTGATCTCGGGAGCCCCCTCGACCCCGGCAACCTCGGCCAGCACCGACTGGTGCGGCAGCACCTGCTGCTCCAGGTGTCGCCACTGCTCGTCCCGCACGCGGATGTCCGGTCCGCGCCGGTCGACCAGGAGGCTGCCCGGCCGGGCCACCGCGCCGTGGAAGATCTGCTCACGCTTCAGCTCGGGATCGTTGACGAACGGGCTGTGGCACGGGATTGGGACGCCGAGATCCACGAGATAGCCGAGCTCGTCGCTGGCATAACCCAACCGCAGGCTGATCGGCTCGCGACGGGCGGTCCCCTGCGCCGGGGCTCGTCCCGCGACAACGTCCGCGGACGGGCGCTCCGGCCCCGCCCACAGGATCGAGGACAGGCCACCGTCGCGGGCGATCGCCGGCACGATCGATCCGTCGGCACACCCGGCCAGCAGTCGCAGAGCACGATAGAGGTTGGACTTGCCGGAGCCGTTGGCTCCGGTGACCACGTCGAGGCCGCCCAGCTCAAGGGTCAGGTCGCGGATCGAGCGATACCCGTGGACGGCGACTGTGCGGATCACGCTGCTCACCCTGCCACCCCGCGCTGACACCGGGTGACACAGCCCGCACCGTCTCACTCCTGCGTGAGCAGCTCCAGTCCGGCCTGCGTGAGGTCGGTATAGGCGGTGGCCAGGATGGGCCCGGAGTGGGAGACCTGGACGCTCAGCACCCGGCCGCTGCCCACACCCGGATCTCCGTCTTGCGAGGTCTCGACATAGAAGGTGTAGGCGAGCACGCCGGGGGCCGACCCGCCCTTGAACGCCTGATAGCGCGCGCCGTCGGGTCGCGGCAGCCCTGGGTTGGCGCTGAGGATCTGCCGCAGCGGCTCCCCCGCCTCACCCTGAGCCTGCTGCTGCAGCATGGCGTGGAGGGTGCAGATCTCCGCACCGGTGAGAAACCACCCGACGCCGTCCTGCCAGGCAGGGTCGGAGACCGAGAACGGGTTGGCCCGCAGGCCTGACAGGTCCTGCGGCAACTGCTCCAGCAGGGCGGTCCGCTCGGCCGGGTCGGCGTCGGCCCACTGCGCCCGCACGTCCGGCGCGTCCCACCCGAGCAGGAAGAACTGCTGGGTAGTCAGCAGCGGAGCACGGCGCTCTGGCTCCTCGACGACGCTGTCCATGACCGCCGCCAGCCGCTCCGGTCCGATCGTCTCCATCAGCAGGTCGGTGGCGGTGTTGTCACTGATCGAGATCATCAGGGTGGCAGCCTCCCGCACCGAGAGGGTCGAGCCGTCCGGGCGGTCCTGCAGCTCCCCCGAGGGCAGGCTCTTGACCGGAGCGGTGAGGGTCAGTTCGTCATCCCAGGCGAGCTCACCGTTCGCCACGGCGTCGGCAACCGCCGTGAGGACGATGAGTTTGAAGACGGACCCTGACGGAGTTGGCTCCTGAGCAGCCTCGGAGGCGTGGACGGTGGTGCACCTGCCGGCGGACACCTCCCCGACGAAGACCGCCGTGGTGCCCCCCAGCGCAGAGAACTCCTCGTCGAGCTCCTCCCACGAGCCCAGCTCCGGGAGGTTTTGAGGTGGGCCGGGCTGGATCAGCAGAGCATCGATGAGGCCGTCGGCATCGACACCCAGCGACAGGCGCAGCGGCTGCTCACCGGTGAGAGTCAGCTCGACGCCATACGCACCATCACCTCGCTCCTGCACCTCCCCCACCGCGCTCAGTGTCAGCGCGGGTCCTCCGCGGAACTGCGTGAGCACCGGCTCGATCTGATCGGCGGGCACGGCCTCAAGGAAGTCGGTGCTGAAGCGCTCGGCAGCCTCCTCCTCGCTCGGACCCGTCGCCCCCTCGGTCAGGCGCTCCAGGAGCCACTGCGTCTGCTCGCGCAGCTCACCGTCCAGCCGCCCGAGGTCGAAGGGCGGCACGAGCCCGGTCTTCGCGGTCCCTGGATCGGTGGGATCGGCTGGTCCCGGCGCGGAGGTCGGGGTCAGGTCGTCCGCCCCGGTCGGGGAGGTCGTCTCCTCGGTGTCCGTCTGCTGGGTGTCCGTCTGCTGGGTGCCCGATGTGGCGCTGCCATCCGAGGTCGGCGCGTCGCCCCCGGTGCAGCCGGTCAGCACCAGCACGACGCACGCGAGCGCAGCACCGGTGCTGCGCGCCCGCCCGTGCCGCCGGTCCGCCCGTACCAGAGCGCGGCTGCTCCTCATGCCCCTCACGTCATGCCCCTCACGTCTTGCCCTCACGCCGAACTACTCCTCCCCGCAGGCACCGCTCCCCGGTGATCCTGTGCGTGAGACACCCTACGGTCCGCGCCGCGGCCCACCGTCACGCGTGAGGGCTATCACGCACCTCCAAGGAATAACACGAGGCGATTCGGGCCTACCATGAGAGGACGTATTCAGCGACACGAGATCTGGTGACCTTCGCCGTATGAGTAGCAAGCCCCTGCAGCGCCTGGACCGTGTTGTCATCCGGTTTGCGGGCGACTCCGGCGACGGGATGCAGTTGACCGGTGACCGCTTCACGTCAGAGACGGCGGCGCTGGGCAACGACCTGTCGACCCTGCCCAACTTCCCTGCTGAGATCCGGGCCCCTGCTGGCACCCTCCCGGGCGTCTCGAGCTTCCAGTTGCACTTTGCCGATCACGACGTGCTGACCCCCGGGGACGATCCCGACGTGCTGGTGGCGATGAACCCGGTCGCGTTGAAGGCCAACCTGGGTGACCTGCCTCGAGGCAGCACGATCATCGTCAACACCGATGAGTTCTCCAAGCGCAACCTCACCAAGGTTGGCTACGCAGCCAGCCCGGTCGAGGACGGCAGCCTGGAGTCCTGGCACGTCCATCCTCTGCCGCTGACCTCGATCACGGTGGAGGCCCTGGCCGACTTCGGTCTGACCCGCAAGGAGAAGGAGCGGGCCAAGAACATGCTCGCCCTCGGCCTGCTGTCGTGGATGTATTCCCGGCCGCTGGAAGGCACCGAGGCGTTCCTGCGGGCCAAGTTCGCCAAGGCTCCCGAGATCCTCGAGGCCAACCTGACCGCCCTGAGGGCCGGCTTCAACTATGGGGAGACGACCGAGGACTTCGCGGTCCGCTTCGAGGTCGCCCCGGCCACGATGCCACCGGGCACCTATCGCACGATCACCGGCAACGCCGCGATGGCGCTCGGCCTGGTGACCGCCGCGCAGCGCTCCGGCCTGCCACTGGTGCTGGGAAGCTATCCCATCACTCCGGCCTCGGACATCCTGCACACGCTGTCCGGGATGAAGCGTTACGGGGTGACCACCCTGCAGGCCGAGGACGAGATCGCGGCGGTCGGCATGGCTCTGGGCGCCAGTTTCGGCGGCGCACTGGGGGTGACGTCCACCTCCGGACCGGGCCTGGCCCTGAAGGCCGAGACCATCGGCCTGGGCGTGTCCACGGAGCTGCCCCTCGTCATCCTCGACATCCAACGGGGTGGGCCGAGCACCGGCCTGCCCACCAAGACCGAGCAGTCCGACCTGCTCCAGGCCATCCACGGCCGCAACGGAGAGTCGCCGGTGGCGGTGATCGCGCCTCAATCCCCCTCAGACTGCTTCGACATCGCGCTGGAGGCGGTGCGGATGGCGGCGACCTACCGCACCCCGGTCATCGTGCTCTCTGACGGCTACCTCGCCAACGGGTCCGAACCGTGGCGGGTCCCCGATGTGGCGGACCTGCCTGAGGTAAACGTGGAGTTCGCGACGGGCCCCAACGACACCGACGCTGACGGCAAGGCGGTCTTCCACCCGTTCCTGCGTGACCCGGAGACGTTGGCCCGGCCGTGGGCGGTGCCGGGAACCGCTGGTCTCGAGCACCGCATCGGGGGCATCGAGAAGGCCAACATCACCGGCCACATCTCCTACGACCCGGACAACCACGACCTGATGACCAGGCTGCGCCAGGGCAAGATCGACGGCATCGCCGACACGATCCCGAACCTGGAGGTCGACGACCCGTCGGGCGAGGCTCGCGTCCTGGTCCTGGGATGGGGCTCGACCTACGGACCAATCGCCGCCGCCACCCGGCTCGTGCGAGCCACCGGCATCCCGGTGGCCCGGGCCCACCTGCGCCACCTGAACCCGTTTCCACGCAATCTGGGTGAGGTCCTCCATGCCTATGACCGCGTGATCGTGCCGGAGATGAACCTGGGCCAGCTGGCCCTGCTGCTGCGTGGCACCTTCCTGGTGGACGTCCAGTCCCACACCGCGGTTCGCGGCCTGCCGTTCCCGGCCTCCGAACTGGCCGAGGTGCTGCACAAGGCCGTCGCGCAGTCCCTGGAAGGAGTGCAGTGACCAGTTCGACGCACGAGGGAGCAGTCCCCGTGGAGATTCAGCCGCGCCCCTCAGGGACCCAGGCGGTCCCGTCCCTGCCCGAGGGCGCGCCCAAGCAGACCAAGAAGGACTTCACCTCCGACCAGGAGGTGCGCTGGTGTCCCGGATGCGGCGATTACGCCGTGCTGGCCGCCGTGCAGGGCTTCCTGCCCGACCTCGGGCTGAAGCGGGAGAACATCGTCTTCATCTCCGGCATCGGCTGCTCCTCGCGCTTCCCCTACTACCTCGACACCTACGGGATGCACTCGATCCACGGACGCGCACCGGCGATCGCCACCGGCCTGGCCACCAGCCGCGAGGACCTGTCGGTCTGGGTCATCACCGGTGACGGCGACGCCCTCAGCATTGGCGGCAACCACCTCATCCACGCGATGCGCCGCAACGTCAACCTCACGATCTTGCTGTTCAACAACAAGATCTACGGTCTGACCAAGGGTCAGTACTCCCCCACCTCCGATGTGGGCTCGGTGACCAAGTCGACCCCGGTCGGCTCCGTGGATCACCCGTTCAACCCGGTCTCCCTCGCCCTGGGCGCCGAGGCCACGTTCGTGGCACGGACGATGGACTCGGACCGCGCACACCTGACCACCGTGCTGAAGGCAGCGGCGGAGCACCGAGGCACGTCCCTGGTCGAGATCTATCAGAACTGCCCGATCTTCAACGACGGCGCCTTCCAGCTGCTCAAGGACCGGGACGAGAAGGAGGCCAGGGTGCTCAACCTGGTCGACGGCGAGCCCGTGCGGGCCGGGGCCGACCATGTCGTCGTGCGGCAGCCCGACGGTGCCCTCGCCGTCGTGACCGAGGACGAGGCGGAGCCGGGGACCGTCCTGGTGCACGACGCCGGGAGCACCGACCCCTCCACGGCCTTCGCGCTGTCCCGCCTGGACGACGGGTCGATGACCCACCTACCGATGGGCATCTTCCGCTCGGTGTCGCGGCCGACCTATGACGATCAGGTCCGGGCCCAGGTCGACGCAGCCCGCTCCACGGAAGGTGGCCCGGCCGACGACGAGCAACTGGCAGTACTGCTGCGCGGCGGCGACACCTGGACCGTGGGGTGAGCCAGGCCGCCGGGACCCACGTCCCGGCCGGCGACCCCGCCACCTCGGCCGGGTCCTCAACGGGACCGAGCACCGGCCCCGCCAGCCCGGACGAGGCCGCGACAGTTCGGCGTGGCACGGCCTACGGTTTCCTGGCCTACCTGCTGTGGGGTGCCTTCCCGCTCTACTTCGTGGCGCTGAAGCCCGCCGGTGCGCTGGAGATCCTGGCACACCGCGTGATCTGGTCACTGCTGCTCTGTCTGCTGATCCTGGCGCTGACCCGACGAGCCCGCTGGGTGCTCGACATGTTCCGGGACCGGCGTCAGCTCGGCACGCTGACCCTCGCCGGGCTGCTGATCGCGGTCAACTGGACCGTCTACCTCCTGGCCGTGCTCAGCGGCAAGGTCACCGAGGCCGCCCTGGGCTACTTTCTCAATCCGCTGGTCACCGTGGCCCTCGGCGTGATCATCCTGCGGGAGCGGCTGCGCCCCGCCCAGTGGGTGGCCGTGTCGCTCGGCGTCGTCGCGGCGATCTACCTCACGATCAACCACGGGTCTCCACCGTGGATCTCCTTGGTGCTGGCCTCCAGTTTCGCCTGTTACGGCCTGCTGAAGAAGCGCCTCGGCGCCTCCCTGTCGGCGCTGCACTCGCTCACCGGCGAGACGGTGGTGCTGACCCCCTTCGCCATCGCCCTGCTGGTCTGGCTGACGGTCGCCGGGGAGCAGACCTTCACCGGCCACGGCACCGGCCACATGTTGCTCCTGGTCAGCGCCGGAGTGGCCACGACCGTGCCGCTGCTGCTGTTTGCGGCCGCCGCCAAACGGGTGCCGCTGGTGACCATCGGCCTGTTGCAGTTCCTCACGCCGGTGCTCCAGCTGCTCGCCGGTGTCCTGGTCCTGGGCGAGGTGATGCCAGCCTCGCGGTGGGTTGGCTTCGGGCTCGTCTGGGTGGCGCTGGTCATCCTCTCGGTCGACTCGGTCGTCTCCGCCGGGCGCTCCCGCCGGCTAGCCCGGGCCGCGCAGGGCGCCGCAGTCTGAGCCGCTGAGAACGCCGCCACCCGCGTCACAGACCTGCCGCCGTCCGCGTCACACCCCCGTCACCCGTTGGCTCGGTGTCCCGTCGCCATCGCCTGACCCGCAACGCCCAGCAGCGCGCGCACCCCGGCCGCCGCCACCTCTTCTCCCTCGGTCACCTCAAGTCCGAACGGGCGGCCCGACGCGCGGTGCACGACCATCCCCGGCCCGCCCCTGACGATGTATGCCGTGCGCCCGGGCAGCCAGCGCAGACCGATCCCTCCCCACTTCATCGGGTCCAGGTCGGCGGCCTCGACCCCGACCACATCCTCGGCAGCAAGGCGCAGGAGTCGCACGGGCAGCAGCGTTGACCTGATGGTCAGACCCACCTCGTCCACGCGGGCCTCCACCCGCGACCAGGCCACCACAAAGAGAGTGGTCAGGACCGAGATGACGGTGATGACGACCCCGAGCAGCGGCGTGCTGGTCCAGGACAGCACCGCGGTGAGAGTCAGGACGACCGCGACGAAGACCGCGGTCCCCAGCATCACTCCAGAGTCGAGCCGGGTCGCCCACGGCGCGGGCACACCAGCCCCGGAGGCCACGACCCGGGAGCGCTCCGGCACGGTCTCCAGGACTGCCTGCCGATCAACCGGGGCCGGCCGGTTGAGCAGATAACCGACCCACCCCCAGAGCACGCCGAGGACAAACGGGACGAGGGACCAGACGACGTGCACCTGGGCGGGCGACCCCGCCAGGTGTGTGCCCCAGGACGCGGCTCCATAGGTGGCGGCCGCGGTGGCTCCGACCCCGGCGAGCAGCGCCATGATCCAGCGGTGCCAGAGCGGCGGGACCCAGGCGGACAGCAGCGCCAGCAGGGCTGCCACGACAGCGCAGAAGCCCGCGACCGACAGTGCCACCGAGAACACGCCGGCCCCGGTGGAGAACGCGTCCGGGAGGTCGGCCGACCAGTGCGTCGGCAGCCTCTCGGGGGTGTCCCACAGGGACACGGCGAGCAGCAAGAGGGCAAAGGGCACGATCGCCCAGAAGCCGGCCGAGATCCGGCTGACACGACGTGAGTTCACCGCCCCAGGTTAACCGGACGACTCCCTGCACTCCTGACCTGCGCCTGACTCTCCCGACGACCAACCGCCACCCGCTGGACCGCTGCCGTTTACGTCTCGGTGGGGCGATCGGCAACCCCGGCAACCTACGGTGCCGACGCAGGACCTCGTGGGTCCTGGACTCAACCAAGCAAAGGATGATCGTGACTGCCCCCACCACCCGACGTTCCTTCCCCCTGTTGTCACTGACCCCGGTGCACAACGGGGGTCGTGACCGGATGACGTGTCAGTATCGCTGTGGAGACGCCTGTTTCCACGAGATCCCGAACACCTCCGCCAACCAGACCTTCCGCGAGGTCGTCAACGCTCGCGTCTCCCGCCGCACCGCCCTGCGGGCGGGCGGTCTCGGCGCCGCCGTGGTCGGCCTGGCCGGCCTCGGTGCGAGCGCACCCGCAGCTGCGGCGGCTGCCGCATCCGGCGGCGGGTTGTTCACCGCCATCCCCCCGACCCCGCGCACCACGGACAACGTGATCGTGCCCGACGGCTTCACCTGGAGGCCGATCATCTCCTGGGGCGACCCGGTCGAGCCCGGCGCCCCGGCCTTTGACTTCTGGAACCAGAGCTTCGAGGCGCAGAAGGGTCAGGCCGGCTACAACGCGGACTACGTCACCCTGCTCCGCAACGGCAACGGCGGCAACAAGGCCGTGCTCGTCTTCAACAACGAGTACACCAACGACGAGATCATGTTTGAGAACATCTCCTCCTCGAACGACCTCACCGACGAGCAGCTGCGGATCGTCATGGCCGCCCACGGGATGACCGTCGTGGACGTGCGCCGTCAGAACAAGCACGAGGCATGGGAGTACGTCCGAAACGGCCGCACCAACCGTCGGATCCACGCCTGGACCGAGTTCGCGGTCAGCGGCCCGGCGGCCGGCCACAGCGCACTGCAGACCTCGGCCGACCCCACCGGCAGGCTCGTGCTCGGCACCCTCAACAACTGCGCCGGCGGGGTGACCCCCTGGGGCACGGTCCTGTCCGGCGAGGAGAACTTCAACCAGTACTTCAAGGCCGACGAGGCTGCGGACCCCGACGGCAAGCTGGCCCGCTACGGCATCCGCAGCGCAGGCCGTGGCTGGGAACGCGTCGAGGAGCGCTTCGACGTCGCAGTCGAGCCGCACGAGGTCAACCGATTCGGCTGGATCGTGGAGGTGGATCCCTCGGACCCGACCTCCACCCCCGTCAAGCACACCGCGTTGGGCCGCTTCAAGCACGAGGGCGCCAACGTCATCGTGGCCGACAACGGCCATGTCGTGGCCTACCAGGGCGATGACGAGCGGCACGACTACATCTACAAGTTCGTGTCCAAGGAGAAGTACCGCCAGGGCAACGGGCACCGACGCCACAACATGCAGCTGCTGAGCGAGGGCGACCTCTATGTCGCCAAGTTCGTGGGGGACGGAATGGAGGACGGCGAGTGGGACGGGTCAGGGACCTGGATCCCGTTGGTCGTTAACGGCGAGTCGCACGTGCCCGGCATGGACGTCGCGGAGGTGCTGATCTGGACCCGCCTGGCCGCGGACAAGGTCGGTCCCACCAAGATGGACCGCCCCGAGGACGTCGAGCCCAACCTGCACAACGGTCGGATCTATGCGGCCCTGACCAACAACAGCGCCCGGGTCGAGATCGACGAGGCCAACCCGCGCCTGGGCAACAAGCACGGTCATGTCATCGAGATGACTGAGGACCACAACGACCACACCGGCACGACGTTCAGGTGGCGCATCGTGCTGCTGGCTGGCGACCCGTCGGACCCGTCGGCCTACTTCCTGGGCTACGACCGTGAGGACGTCTCCCCGATCAGCTGCCCCGACAATGTGGCTTTCGACCCCGACGGCAACCTGTGGATCTCCACCGACGGGCAGCCGGGAACCCTGGGCAACTGCGATGCGATGTATCTGTATCCGGTGGACGGTCCGCAGGCCGGGCACCTGCAGCAGTTCCTCTCGGTCCCGGTCGGAGCAGAGTGCTGCGGTCCCTACATCGATCTGCATGACAACACGGTCCTGGCGGCAGTGCAGCACCCGGGTGAGATCTCGGGGGCGAGCCCCTCACAGGTCTTCAGCACCTACCCCTACCTCGGAGACGGCCAGCCTCGTCCGGGCGTCTTCCACGCCTACCGCCCGAAGGGCAACGGCAAGGGAGGCGGCAACGGCAAGGGAGGCGGCAACGGCAAGGGCAACGGGAAGCCCTGAGGCAACGCCGCCCACCCCCGGTGTCCCCCAAGGGGCTCCCTCTCAGGCCGGTGGCTCACGCTGAGCGTCGAGGCCAACGACGTCGGCCCCGACCCGCACTCCAGCGGGGCGGGGCCGGTGTCGTATGCCGACAAGCGTCACTGAGTGGAGAGGTCAGGAAGAGCGCAGCGCGACGCCGTCGACCAGGACCTGCAGGGCCAGTGCGGCGGGCCCGTGGGGCAGTGGCGCCAGCAGCTGGCGCGCCTCGTCGGCCACCCGGAGCGTCTGCTCCCGCGCAGCGTCCATCGCGCGATGGCCCCGCAGCAGTGACAGGGCTTCCTGCAGCTCAGACTCCTCCAGGATGGGGCCGGCAAGCAGCTGCTGGAGCCGGGCATCAGCGGGATCGCGGGACCCGCGGGCGATCAGGACCGGCAGGGTGGCCTTGCCCTCACGCAGATCGGTGCCCGGGGTCTTGCCTGAGTCCTCCGCATCAGAGGCGATGTCAAGCAGGTCGTCGGCGAGCTGGAAGACCATGCCGACCTTCTCGCCATAGTCGGTGAGGAGCCGCACGTCCTCCGCGTCTCCGCCGCCGAACATCGCGCCATAGCGTGCCGCAGTGGCGATGAGCGCGCCGGTCTTGTCGGCCAGGACGCCCAGGTAGTGCTCGATCGGATCCGCTCCGGCAGGCACCGGACGGTCGTCGCGGATCTGACCCGCGCAGAGCCGCACGAAAGTGTCTGCCTGGATGCCGACCGCCTCCGCGCCCAGGCCCGAGATCACCTTGGAGGCGGTGCCGAAGAGCAGGTCGCCCACCAGGATCGCGGTCGCGTTGTCATAGACGGCGTTGGCGCTGGCAACCCCTCGTCGCAGGTCAGCCTCGTCCATGACATCGTCGTGATAGAGCGAGGCGAGGTGAGTCAGCTCCACCCCGACCGCCGCGTCGATGACCTCACGGGGATAGCCACGCTCGGGTGCCGCCAGCGTGACGTCGGCGGCCAGGAGGGTGAGCATCGGCCGGAAGCGCTTGCCACCGGCGTCGCTGAGGTAGCGCGCGGCACCAGCGACAAACTCGTCATCGTGGTCGACGACCTCGTTGAGCCGGCGCTGGACCGCCTCGAGCCCCCCCACCAACCGGTCGTTGAGCTCTGCGTCGACCCCGGGCACCAGGTAGGTGCCCGCGTCCTGCCCGGTCACCGCAGGAAGTGGGCGGCGTTGGCGGCCAGGTCGAGCAGCGGAGCGGGCGCGACGCCGAGCCCGAGGGTGATCAGCACCCCGGTGACCACCGCGAAGGTCGTCACCGCCGACGGGGAGGCCACCACGGTGTCGTTCTGCCGCTCACCGAAGTAGAGGGTCACGATCAGCTTGAAGTAGATGTAGGCGGTCACAGCACTGGCCAGGACGCCGATCACGGCCAGCCAGGCGTAGTCGTTGGCGACCGCCGCCGCGAAGACGGCGAACTTGCCCGTGAACCCTGAGGTCAGCGGGATGCCGGCAAACGCCAGCAGCAGGAAGGAGAAGGCTGCCGCCATCCACGGAGACCGCTTGCCCAGTCCCGCCCACTGGCTGATGTGCGTTGCTTCGCTGCCTGCCGAGCGCACCAGGGCGACGAGAGCAAAGGCCGGAATCGTCATGAAGCCGTAGGCCATCAGGTAGAACATCGTGCTCGAGGCACCCACCTCCTGCATCGCCAGCAGGCCGGTGAGGACGAAACCGGCGTGAGCGATCGAGGAGTAGGCCAGGATCCGCTTGATGTCGGTCTGCACGATCGTCAGGACCGCGCCGATGACCATCGTCAGCGCCGCGATCACAGCCAGGATCGGCTGCCAGTCCAGCCGGGCCGCCTCGAGCCCGACATAGAACAGGCGCAGCATGGCGCCGAAGGCGGCGACCTTGGTGCACGCGGCCATGAAGCCCGTCACGGTGGTCGGGGCGCCTTGGTAGACGTCCGGCACCCACGAGTGGAACGGGACCGCGCCGACCTTGAACAGCAGGCCGACCGCGAGCAGCAGGGCACCGGGGATCAGCAGTCCGTCCATCCCGGTCTGGGTGCTGATCGCGTCCGCGATCACGTCCAGGCGCATCGACCCGGCGTAGCCATAGAGCAGCACGGCACCGAAGAGGAAGAAGGCCGAGGAGAAGGCACCCAGCAGGAAGTACTTCAGGGAGGCCTCCTGCGAGAGGAGGCGTCGCCGCCGGGCCAGCCCGGACAGGACGTAGAGCGGCAGCGAGAGGATCTCCAGCGCGATAAACATCAGCAGAAGGTCGTTGGATGCGGGGAAGAGCATCATGCCGCCCACGGACAGCAGGGTCAGCGGGTAGACCTCGGTGGTCGTCCCACCCATCCGGACCGCGTCGGCCTCGTCGACTGACCCGGGCGCGGAGAAACCGGACTGGGTGAAGGCATCGGGGGTCGAGCCACCCAGTCGCTCGCTCATCGCCAGCACACCGATGATCGCCAGCGCCAGCAGCAGACCCTGGATCAGCAGAGTCGGGCCGTCCACGGTGACCGTCCCGGCAGCGGTGATGCCCTGGTTGTCCCGGGCCACCCAGATCAGGGCCACGAGCGCCGCCACGAGGGTGACGATGGTCAGCCACAGCTGCACTGTCGGCCGCTGGGCACGCTGCAGGAAGCCTTCGAGAAGGCATCCGATCAGACCGCCCGCGAAGACGATGATCAGGGGCAGCAGGGCCAGATAGTCGATCTGCGGAACCTCAAACATCAGCCCTCACTCCCCTCGGCCGCGACGGTGGGCGTCGGATCAGTGATGCCGACGTGCTGCAGGGTGGAGGTCACCGCGGGCTCCAACAGGTCGATAACGGGCTGGGGATAGAAGCCGAGGACCAGGAAGGCCGCGATGAGCGGAGCCACGACGAACTTCTCACGCATCGTCATGTCACGCGTCGAGGCGGCCACGGCCTCCGGCTTGGGTCCGGTGGCGATCTTCTGATACCAGAGCAGGATGTAGAGGGCCGCCAGGATCACACCGGTAGCCCCGATGATGGCCGCCACGGGGTAGCGCTGGAATGTGCCCACGATCACCATGAACTCGGAGACGAAGGCGTTCAGCCCGGGCAGCGCCAGGGCCGACAGGCCCGCGACGAGCAGGGAGCCGGCGATGAGCGGGGTGACCCGCTGCCAGCCACCGTAGTCGGGGATGTAGCGGGACCCGCGACGCGCCACGAGCATGCCGGCGATGAGGAACAGTGCCGCCGTGGTGAAGCCGTGGTTGACCATGTAGAGGGTCGACCCGGTCTGGCTGATGGTGGTCATCGCGAAGATGCCCAGCACGATGAAGCCGAAGTGGCTGATCGAGGTGTAGGCGATCAGTCGCATCATGTCCTTCTCCCCGATCGCCAGGGCCGCGCCATACAGGATGGAGATCACGGCCAGCACGATGACCACCGGGGTCGCCCACTGGCTGGCCTCGGGGAACATCTGCAGGCAGAAGCGAAGCATCCCGAAGGTGCCTACCTTGTCCAGCACTCCCACCAGCAGCACGGCCGTGGCCGGACGGGCCTCGGTCGCGGCGTGCGGCAGCCACGTGTGGACCGGGAACATCGGGGCCTTGATCGCGAAGGCGATGAAGAAGCCGAGGAACAGCAGCTTCTCCGTCAGCCCTCCGATCTCCAGGCCGGTCAGGTTGCGCAGCAGGAACCCGTCGTCACCGCCGGGACCGACCGTGTAGAGGCCGATGACGGCCACCAGCATGATCAGTCCGCCGAGCAGCGAGTAGAGCAGGAACTTGGTCGCCGCACGGGCACGGTCCGGACCGCCGTACTGGCCGATCAGGAAGTAGACCGGCACCAGCATGGCCTCGAAGAAGACGTAGAAGAGGAAGACGTCGGTCGCCGCGAAGACGCCGACCATCATGGCCTCGAGCAGCAGCATCCACGCCAGGTAGCCCTGCAGCCGTCGGCTGCCGTCCCGCGGGACGTCGTCCCAGGCGGCGATGAGGCACACCGGCACCAGGATCACGCTGAGCAGGATCATCGACAGCGCGATGCCGTCGACCCCGAGCGCAAAGCTCACCCCGAACTGCGGAATCCAGGAGTACTCCTCGACCAGCTGCAGTTCGCCCCCGCTGCCGATGGAGAACTCCAGGGTCGCCAGCACGGCGAGCACCAGGGTCACCAGCGAGACGCCGAGAGCGAACTCACGGGCACGGGAGAAGCCGCGGGGCATCAGGACCAGCGCGAGGGCGCCGAGCGCCGGCACCGCGAGCAGGATCGTCAACCAGGGCATGTCGGTCATCACTGAATCACCCACACAGCACCGAGGATGGCGACGATGCCAGCGAGCATCGTCAGGGCATAGGAGCGGACAAAGCCGTTCTGGGCCTTGCGCACGACGTCGGCCAGGCCGGCCAGGCCGCGGCTGGTGCCGCCGACCAGCCCGCCGTCGATCACGTCGTTGTCTGCGACCTCCAGGGCGGCCACCGTGGCCGCACCCGGACGTCGCAGGAAGTTCTCGTTGAACTCGTCCTGGAACAGGTCCTGACGGGCCGCTCGCGTGACGAACGAGGCCTGCGGTGCGACCACCGGCACGTCGTCACGTCCGAAGCGCAGCCAGGCCAGTCCGACGCCCAGAGCCATTAACACGAAGACGCTCACCTGGATCCCGATCAGCGGAATCAGTGACTCGTGCGCCGCGACGTGACCGAAGACCGGGTCCAGCCAGTCGCTGAGGATCCCGGTGGGGTAGAGCGCGGCGCCGAGCACCAGCGACCCCACGGCCAGGACCATCATCGGCACGGTCATCGTCAGGGGCGACTCGTGCGGGTGGATGTCGTCCTCCCAACGGGCCTTGCCGTGGAAGGTCATGAAGAACAGGCGCGACATGTAGAAGGCGGTGATCCCGGCGCCGATCAGGGTGACCAGTCCGAAGACCCAGCCCTGCCAGCCCGGTGCGGAGAACGCGGACTCGATGATGTGGTCCTTGGAGTACCACCCCGCGGTGAATGGGAAGCCGATGATGGCCAGCCAGCCTGCGGCGAAGGTGATCCAGGTGATCTTGATCTCCTTGCCCAGCGCTCCGAAGCGACGCATGTCGACCCGGTCCCTCATGGCGTGCATGACGGAGCCGGCCCCCAGGAACATGCCCGCCTTGAAGAAGCCGTGCGTGATCAGGTGGAAGATCGCGTAGGCGTAACCGATGGGCCCGAGGCCGACGGCCAGCATCATGTAACCGATCTGGCTCATGGTCGAGGCGGCCAGGGCCTTCTTGATGTCGTCCTTGGCACAGCCGACGATCGCGCCGTAGAGCAGGGTGATCGCGCCGACCACGGCCACCGCGAGGCGGGCGTCCGGGGTGAGGTCGTAGATCGCCTGGCTCCGGGCGACGAGGTAGACACCGGCGGTGACCATCGTCGCGGCGTGGATGAGGGCGGATACCGGGGTGGGGCCGGCCATCGCGTCACCGAGCCAGCTCTGCAGCGGGAACTGCGCAGACTTGCCACAGGCACCGATCAGGAGCAGCACGCCGATGATGGTCAGCGTGGTGGTTGGCGCCGAGCCGGCGTTGCCGTGCACCGTGGCGAAGTCGAGTCCGCCGAAGGTCGCCAGCATCCAGGCCATGGCGATGAGCAGCGCGAAGTCACCGATGCGGTTGACCACGAAGGCCTTGTTGGCCGCGCTGGCGTAGGCGGGGTTGTGGTTCCAGAACCCGATCAGCAGGTAGGAAGCCAGACCGACACCCTCCCAGCCGACGAACAGCACGAGGTAGGAGTCGGCCAAGACCAGGATCAGCATCGCCGCCACGAACAGGTTCAGGTAGGCGAAGAACCGGCGCTTGTCCGGATCGTCCTTCATGTAACCCAGCGAGTAGACGTGGATCAGCGACCCGACGAACGTGATCAACAGCACGAACGCCATCGACAGGGGGTCGACCAGCAGCCCGGCATTGACCGTCAGGTTGCCGGCACTCACGAACTCCCACAGCTGCACGGAGACCGAGCGCTCATCGGCACTGAGGCCATAGAGCTGCACGACGATCAGGGCACCCACCACGAAGCTGCCCCAGGAGAGCAGGGTCGCCAGCAGGGGACCGAACGAGTTGGTGGCCCGCCCACCGACCAGCAGCAGACCAGCCCCCAGCAGGGGCAGGGCGACCAGCAGCCAGGCCAGGGCAGAGGTGCCGGACGCCTCAAGCGCCCGGACCGCACTGGGATCGGCGAGCGACAGGCCCGCAGATGTCATCACAACAGACACGCAGCGCGCTCCTTACAGCTTCAGCAGGTTGGCGTCGTCGACCGAGGCCGAGCGACGCGCCCGATAGATGGACATGATGATGGCGAGTCCGACAACCACCTCGGCGGCGGCCACGACCATGATGAACAGTGCATAGACCTGTCCGTCGACCGAACCGTGCATCCGGGCAAAGGTGATCAGCGCCAGGTTGCAGGCGTTGAGCATGAGCTCAACCCCCATGAAGACGATGATCGTGTTGCGTCGCAGCAGGACGACCAGCGCACCGATCGTGAACAGCAGCGTGGCCAGGTAGATATAGGCCGAGAGATTCATGCCTGCTCCCCCTGGCTGGTGGATGTGTCGGAGGTCGATGCGTCGGGTGTACCCCGGTCCGCAGCCGACGGTGCGTCGGCCAGCTCGGTGTCCGGTGCGTCCCCGGTCGGGTCGCTTCCGCGGTAGGGGACCGCAGCCATCTGGCCGCGGGCCACCAGGACACGAGGCACGGAGACTGCGGCCGGCGTGCCATCGGGCAGCAGTGCCGGAGTGTCGGACGCGTTGTGCCGGGCGTAGACACCGGGGGCCGGCTTGCCTGCCACGAAGGTGTTGTCCCGCACCCGCTGGGCCGCGAGGTCGCGCTGGGTGGCCCGGGGCACGAGTCGCTCGCGGTGGGCCAGGACCATCGCCCCCATGACGGCGATGACGAGCAGCGATCCGAGCACCTCGAAGCTGAACACCTGCCGGCTGAAGATCTCGCGGGCCAGTGCCGTCACCGTGCCCTCGGCCTGGACTGCCTCCAGACCGACCGGCTCGGGGAAGGACACCCGACCCACGCCGTACATCGCCACGGCCAGGAAGAGCAGCCCGAACGTCCAGGCCCAGACCCGCTGGCCGGAGATGGTCTCGAACGGGGAGACCGAGGACTCGGTGCCGACCGTCATGACGACGAACAGGAAGAGCATCATCACGGCGCCGGAGTAGACGAAGATCTGGATGATCCCGACGAACTCGGCGTACTGGGCGATGTAGAAGATGCCGAGACCGACCATGACCAGTGCCATCGCCATCGCGGCGTGCACCGCCTTGCGCGCGAACAGCAGCCCGAGGGCACCCAGGACACACACTGGTCCGAGCACCCAGAAGAGCAGCGCCTCACCACCGCTCACCGGGTCACCTCCTGGTGATCGTTGCCCTGCTGGTCTCCCGGCGGGACGGATGCGGCCTGATCAGCCTCGGCAGCCCGCTGGGCCGCCTTGTCCCGAGCGAAGACATGGTCCCGCTGGGCCCGGGTGGGAGCAGTCACCGTCCCGCGGTAGTAGTCACGCTCGCTTGCGCCCTCAGCCATCGGGAAGGGCGGCGGCAGCTGGCCCTCTCGCAGCGGCGCCAGGAGCTGGTGCTTCTCGTAGATCAACGGTGCGCGCTCACTGTCGGCGAGTTCGTACTCGTTGGTCATCGTCAGCGCCCGGGTCGGGCAGGCCTCGATGCACATGCCACAGAAGATGCAGCGCAGGTAGTTGATCTGGTAGACGCGGCCGTAGCGCTCACCCGGGGAGAACCGGGCGTCGTCAGTGTTGTCCGCGCCCTCGACATAGATCGCGTCCGCCGGGCACGCCCAGGCGCACAACTCGCAGCCGACGCACTTCTCCAGTCCGTCGGGGTGCCGGTTGAGCTGGTGCCGACCGTGGAACCGGGCCGCAGTGGGCCGGGGCTTCTCGGGATACTCCTCGGTGTAGATCTTGCGGAACATGGTGCCGAAGGTGACACCGAATCCCGCGACCGGGGCGAAGAGTTCCTCCAGGAAGCCCGGCTTCTCCTGGGTGCCGTCGGGTCGGGTGACCAGCGCCGGAGCGCGATCCTCCTGGGGCACCTTCGCCACCTCCTGGCCTCGGTCGGCCGTCACCTGCTCCTGCTCGGAGCCGGCGTCGGTCGAGTGTCTCGGGTGCTTGCGCTCAGCCACGGGTGTCCTCCCCGGTGGTGGTGTCGGTCTCGTCGGTCTCTTCGGTGGCGTCCCGGTCCGCGACCGCCGTGGTCGTTGCCGTGGTGCTGCTCGAATCGGTGGTCACAGAGTCTGCGGCCGAGGGATCGGTCGTCGTGGTGAGCGGTTGCGCACGCTCGACGGCTGGTCGACGTCGGGAGGGCTCCACCAGCGTCTGCCCTGGCAACGGGGGCACGGGGAATCCACCGGCGAACGGGTCAACCTCGGTCGGCGGACGCCGGTCCTCGATCGCCTGTGCCTCCTTGGACTCCAGGCGCGACATCAGCAGCATGATGCCGCCGACCACGCCGAGGATGATCAGCCCGGTCGTGATGATCACGGGCAGGCGGCCCTCGCCGAAGTAGCCGATGCTCGGGTCCGCGGCGCGCATCAGGACCACCGCGACGACCCACACCAGGGACATCGGGATCAGGACCTTCCAGCCCAACTTCATGAACTGGTCATAACGCACTCGCGGAAGGGAGCCGCGCAGCCAGACATAGAAGAAGATGAAGCACCACATCTTCAGCGTGAACCAGAGCAGACCCCACCAGCCCTCGCTGAACATGCCGTCGTTGATGGCTCCGATCGGCCAGGGAGCGTGGTAACCACCGAGGAACAGGGTGGTGGCCAGCGCGGAGACGGTGAACATGTTGATGTACTCGCCGAGGAAGAACATGCCGAACTTCATCGAGGAGTACTCGGTGTGGAATCCTCCGCCGAGCTCGCCCTCACCCTCAGCCAGGTCGAACGGCAGTCGGTTGGTCTCGCCGACCATCGTGATGACATAGACGATGAAGGAGAAGAACAGCGGGAAGGCAAACCACCAGCGGTCCTGCGCGGCGACGATCTCGCTGGTCGACATGGACCCGGCGTAGAGGAAGACCGCGACCAGCGACAGACCCATGGCGATCTCGTAGGAGACCACCTGTGCGGTGGAGCGCAGTCCACCCAGCAGCGGGTAGGTCGAACCGGAGGACCAGCCGGCCAGCACGAAGCCATAGGCCCCGACACCGGCGACCGCCAGCACCAGCAGCGTGGCGACCGGCATATCGGTCAACTGCAGGGGGGTGGTGTGGCCGAACAGGCTGACGTCGCCACCCATCGGAATGATGCCGAAGGAGACGAACGCCAAGGAGCCGACCATCAACGGGGCGATGACGAACATCACCTTGTCGGCATTCTTGGGAGTGACGTCCTCCTTCATGATCAGCTTCAGACCGTCAGCCAGTGTCTGCAGGATGCCCAGCGGACCGAACCGGTTCGGTCCGGGGCGCTGCTGCATGATGCCGATGACGCGGCGCTCGAACCAGATGACGATCAGCACCGACAGCAGCAGATAGACGAAGATCCCGACAGCCTTGATGGCCGACAGCCACCACGGAGTGTCGCTGAAGTCAGCTCGTGGCCCGTCTGCCATCGGCAGCGGCACCGCAGCCAGCAGGGACGAGGACTGCGTTGCCAGGTCATGCACCGCGCTCAGCGTGCTCATGCCTGACCTCCTGTCGCGACGTGATCGGCCGTCTGCTGCGCGGCCGGTGCGTGGCCGGCGCTGATCCGCACGATCGTGCCGGACTCGGCACCGAGCGTGGCCCGGACGGCTGAACCCGGCGAGTTGGTCGGCAGCCAGACCACGTGGTCCGGCATCTCCGTGAGCTCGACGGGCAGGGTGATGGTGCCGCGGTCCGTGCTGACGGACACCACCGAGTCGGCAGCCAGCCCGGCCGCGTCGGCCGTCGCTGCAGAGATGCGGGCGACCGGCCGGGGAGCGGTCCCGGCCAGGAAGGGCTCACCGTCCTGCATCGACCCCATGTCGAGCAGGTGGTGCCAGGTCGCCAGCACCGCTTCTCCCGGTGCCGGACGGGCCGGCCCGGGGGCCGCAACGCGGTGCACCGAGCTCGTCCCCTCCCAGGAGCCGAGGTCGGTCAGCTCGTGCCGCAGACCCTCGAGGTCGCGGGCACCCAGCTGCAGGCCCATCGCCCCGGCCAGCAGGTCGAGAATCGCGTGATCGCTGAGGGCACTGGACTGCAACGCCCTGTCGAAGGTGCGCAGGCGTCCCTCCCAGTTGGCGTAGGCGCCGGCCTTCTCCTGCTGCGGGGCGACGGGAAGGATCACATCGGCATACTCGTGGACCGGTGACTCGCGGAAGTCCAGCGAGACCACGAACGCCTGGGCCAGTGCCGCCCGGGCCAGCTGCGGGTCAGCCGTGTCGTCGGGGTCGACTCCCCCGACGAGCAACGCACCCAGGTCACCCTTCGCCGCGGCAGCCAGCATCTCGTCGGTGCTGCGTCCCGGCACGTCAGGCAGGCCCGTGCCCCAGGCCGTGGCCACCGCATCACGCGCGGCCTCGTCCTCGACCGGACGGCCACCGGGCAACAGGTTGGGCAGCGCGCCCACCTCGACGGCACCTCGCTCACCTGCTCGGCGGGGCACCCAGGCCAGTCGGGCACCGGTCGCCTCGGCCAGCGCCGCGGCTCCGGAAAGACCGCCGGCCACCAGCGCCAGGCGCTCGCCGACCAGGATGATGGAGTCGGTGGTCAGCGCCGCCGCAGCGGCGCTCAGCGCGTTCGCGCCGTCCCCGGGATCGCCGGAGCGATCAGTCGCCAGGGCGTCCAGGATCTCGGTCTCCGTGCCCGGCGCCGCGGTCAGCAGGGTGCCGCCCATCTTGGTCAGGCCGCGCGTCGCGAACGGCGCGATCGAGTAGACGGCCGTCTTGTGCTTGCGGTTGCCCTTGCGCAGCCGCAGGAACAGGATCGGGCTCTCGTCCTCGGGCTCGAGCCCGACGAGCAGCACCGAGGACGCGGTCTCCACGTCCTCGTAGGTGACCGAGTCGTTGCGCGCCACGTGCGAGCCCAGGAAGTCAGCTTCCTCCCCGGACAGCGGCCGGGCCCGGAAGTCGATGTCGTTGGTGCCCAGCGCGGTGCGCGCGAACTTGCTGTAGGCATAGGCGTCCTCGACGGACACGCGTCCGCCGACCAGCACTCCGGCGCCACCGTCGGCCCGCGCCGCCGCCAGACCGGCAGCGGCCGCCGCGAACGCCTCCTCCCAGGTCGCCACGGAGTACTGTCCGTCCGCCCCGCGCACGACGGGGTCACGCAGGCGGTCCGGCTGCACGGCATACGGGAAGGCCCAGCGGCCCTTGTCACAGTTCCACTCCTCGTTGACCGCTCCGTCCTCCAGCGCCATCCGGCGCAGCACGGTGCCGCGACGGTGGTCGGTGCGGAGGGAGCAGCCCGAGGCGCAGTGCTCACAGACGCTGGTGGTGGAGACCAGGTCGAACGGGCGGGACCGGAACCGGTAGGCCGCACCGGTCAGGGCGCCGACCGGGCAGATCTGCACGGTGTTGCCCGAGAAGTAGGACTCGAACGGCTTCTCCTCGTAGATGCCGACCTGCTGCAGCGCCCCGCGCTCGATGAGCGCGATGAACGGGTCACCGGCGATCTGGTCGGAGAAGCGGGTGCAGCGGGCACACAGGATGCAGCGCTCGCGGTCCAGGAGCACCTGCGAGGAGATGTTGATCGGCTTGGGATAGGTCCGCTTGATGTCCTCGAAGCGGGAGACCGGCCGGCCGCTGGACATCGCCTGGTTCTGCAGGGGGCACTCGCCACCCTTGTCGCACACGGGGCAGTCCAGGGGGTGGTTGATCAGCAGGAACTCCATCTGCCCGTGCTGCGCCTTGTCGGCGACCGGGGAGGTGTACTGCGACTTGACCTGCATGCCCTCCGACACGGCCAGCGTGCAGGAAGCCTGCGGCTTGGGCATCGGCTTGACGTTGCCCTCGCGGTCCGGGGTGGCGACCTCGACCATGCACTGGCGGCAGGCACCGACCGGGTCGAGCAGCGGGTGGTCGCAGAAGCGCGGGATCTCCACGCCGATCTGCTCCGCCGCACGGATCACCAGGGTGCCCTCGGGCACGCTGACGTCGACACCGTCGATGGTCAGCGAAATCATCTTCACATCGGGATCGGTGGGGATCTCGGCGTTGCCACCGGTGTCCACCGCGTTGCCGCCGGAGGCCGGAGAGGTGTTGACGGTCATGCTGGCTGGGTCTCCTTCACGAACAGCGTCGAGCGCTCCGGGGGGAACAACTCTGACGCCGGGGTGTGCATGCCGGCCTCGAACTCCTCGCGGAAGTACTGCACCGCAGAGGTGATCGGGCTGGTGGCACCGTCTCCCAGGGCGCAGAAGGCGCGGCCCAGGATGTTGTCACAGATGTCGACGAGCTTGTCGATGTCGTCCTGGCTGCCCCTGCCCGCCTCAAGACGGTGCATGATCTGCTTGAGCCAGAAGGTGCCCTCCCGGCAGGGGGTGCACTTGCCGCAGGACTCATGGGCATAGAAGTCGGTCCACCGTGAGACCGCCCGGACCACCGAGGTGGTGTCGTCAAAGATCTGCAGGGCGCGGGTGCCGAGCATCGAGCCCTCCGCGGCCACGGACTCGAAGTCCAGTGGCACGTCCAGGTGCTTGTCGGTGAACAGCGGGGTCGAGGACCCGCCGGGCGTCCAGAACTTCAGGCTCCGGCCGTTGCGGATGCCGCCGGCCATGTCGAGCAGCTCGCGCAGCGTGATTCCCAGCGGCGCTTCGTACTGGCCCGGGCGGGTCACGTGCCCGGAGAGGCTGAAGATGCCGAAGCCCTGTGACTTCTCGGTGCCCATGTCGGCGAACCAGTCCGCGCCGTGGGCGGCGATCGGCGCGATCGAGGCGATCGACTCCACGTTGTTGACCACGGTCGGGCGGGCGTACAGACCCGCGACCGCCGGGAACGGCGGCTTGAGCCGGGGCTGTCCGCGCCGGCCCTCCAGGGAGTCCAGCAGCGCCGTCTCCTCACCACAGATGTAGGCGCCGGCACCCGAATGCAGGGTGATGTCGAGGTTGTAGCCGGTGCCCAGGATGTCGGTGCCGAGGTAGCTGGCGTCGTAAGCCTCCTGGATCGCGCGCTGCACGCGGCGGTGCACGTGCGCGACCTCACCGCGCAGGTAGATGAAGGCGTGGTTGCAGCCGATCGCGAACGAGGTGATGATCATGCCCTCGATCAGGAACTGGGGAGCCGCCATCAGCAGGGGGATGTCCTTGCAGGTGCCTGGCTCAGCCTCATCGGCGTTGACCACCAGATAACGCGGACCACCGTCCGGCGGGGGCAGGAAGCTCCACTTCAGGCCGGTTGGGAAGCCGGCGCCGCCACGGCCGCGCAGGCCGGAGGCCTTGGCCATCTCCACCAGGTCGGCCTGCTCGGTCCGCAGGGCCTTGCGCAGGCCCTGGTAGCCGCCGTTGTCCTCGTAGGTCGCCAGGGTCCAACTGGTGGGGTGGTCCCAGAACTTGGTCAGGATCGGGGTCAGCTGGGTGCTCACGCGTCCTTCTCCTTCTCTGTGCCCGCGTCCTCGGACGCCTTCTCGGCGGCCGAATCCGGGTCGGCACCGGCGTCAGGCTGCTGTGCCGAGCTGTGCTCCTCACCGGTCTCCGGC
Source organism: Ornithinimicrobium ciconiae (assembly GCF_007197575.1). Taxonomy (NCBI): domain Bacteria; kingdom Bacillati; phylum Actinomycetota; class Actinomycetes; order Micrococcales; family Ornithinimicrobiaceae; genus Ornithinimicrobium; species Ornithinimicrobium ciconiae. Next base: position 1,028,021 of record NZ_CP041616.1, on the reverse strand, counting down.
TCGGTGTCGCTGGTGCTCGCGGCGGGTTCCTCGGCTCCGGCGTCGCTGCCAGCCGGAGCGCTCCACCCGCGCTCCTTGGCGATCTTGAGCCCCTCCAGGGAGGCGGGGCCAGCCCCGACCCCCTCGTCGGCGAGACCGTCCGGGAAGCCGGCCAGCATGCGGGAGACCTGCTTGAAGGTGCAGACTCGGGAGGCGCCGCGGGTCGGCGCGACCGGGGCGCCGGAGCGCAGGTCGTCGACCATCTTCTTGGTGGTCTCAGGGGTCTGGTTGTCGAAGAACTCCCAGTTGGCCATGACCACCGGGGCGAAGTCGCAGGCCGCGTTGCACTCGACCCGCTCGAGCGTGATCTTGCCATCGGGGGTGGTCTCGTCGTGCCCGATGCCGAGGTGCTCGCTGACCTCGTCAAAGATCTGGTCGCCGCCCATGATGGCGCACAGCGTGTTGGTGCACACCCCCACGGTGTATTCGCCGTTGGGGTGGCGCTTGTACTGGGTGTAGAACGTCGCCACGCCCGACACCTCGGCGCGGGTCAGGTCCAGCATCTCGGCGCACAGGTCGATGCCACGGCCGGTGACGAAACCATCCACCGACTGGATCAGGTGCAGCATCGGCAGCAGCGCGGAGCGCTTCTGCGGATACTTGGCGATGATCTGCTCCGCGTCGGACCGCAGACTGGCGAGCACGTCCTCGGGGTAGGGCTCGTCGCTCGCGTGCAGCGGGGTGTAGCGGTGCACAGGGTCGGTGTGAGCATCGGTGCTCATCGGTCCACGCCTCCCATCACGGGGTCGATCGAGGCCACAGCGACGATGATGTCGGCGACCAGGCCGCCCTCAGCCATCACCGAGGCCCCCTGCAGGTTGTGGAACGAGGGGTCCCGGAAGTGCGCCCGGAAGGGACGGGTCCCACCGTCGGAGACGACGTGCACGCCCAGCTCGCCCTTGGGGGACTCGATGCCGACGTAGGCCTGTCCCGGCGGCACGCGGAAGCCCTCGGTCACCAGTTTGAAGTGGTGGATGAGCGACTCCATGGACTCGCCCATGATCTCCCGGATGTGGTCCAGGCTGTTGCCCTGACCGTCGCTGCCGACGGACAGCTGTGCCGGCCAGGCGATCTTCTTGTCCGCGACCATCACCGGCTCGCCCTCGCTCGCGCGCAGCCGCGCGATGGCCTGCTCGGCGATCTTGAGCGACTCCCACATCTCCTCGATGCGGATGCACGCCCGGGCGTAGGCGTCGGAGCCGTCCCGGGTGACGACGTTGAAGTCGTAGGTCTCGTAGCCGCAGTAGGGCGACATCTTGCGCAGGTCCATCGGCAGGCCGGTGGAGCGCAGGATCGGCCCGGTCAGGCCGAGCGCCATGCACCCCGTGAGGTCCAGACCTCCGACATCAACCGTGCGGGCCTTGAAGACCGGGTTCTCCAGCAGCAGGTTCTCCAGGTCCCGGATGCCGCGACGCAGGTCGGGCAGCTCGGCCTCGAGGGCGTCGAGGGCCTCGGAGGGCACGTCCTGCGCGACCCCGCCGGGTCGGACATAGGCGTGGTTCATCCGCAGCCCGGTGACCGCCTCGAAGAAGCGCAGGATGCGCTCGCGCTCGCGGAAGCCGATGGTCATGACCGTGGTCGCGCCGAGCTCCATGCCTCCGGTGCCCATGCAGATCAGGTGCGAACCGATCCGGTTGAGCTCCATCATCAGCACGCGGATGTCGTTGGCCCGCTGCGGGATCTGGTCGGTGATGTTGAGCAGCTTCTCGACCGCGAGACAGTAGGCCGCCTCGTTGAAGATCGGGGTCAGGTAGTCCATCCGGGTGCAGAACGTGGTGCCCTGCGTCCAGGTGCGGAACTCCATGTTCTTCTCGATGCCGGTGTGCAGGTAGCCGATGCCGGCACGAGCCTCCCGCACGGTCTCCCCGTCCAGCTCCAGGACCAGGCGCAGCACGCCGTGGGTCGAGGGGTGCTGTGGCCCCATGTTGACCACGATGCGTTCCTCGCCCAGCAGTGCCGCGTCCGCCGCGATCTGGTCCCAGTCGCCGCCGCTGGCGGTAAAGGTCGGAGCGCCGCTGTCCACGCCGCCGCCGTAGAGGTCTTCAGTCCGGGTCGTCATCAGCTGTAGCTCCTGCGCGTGTCCGGCGCCGGGATGGTGGCGCCCTTGTATTCCACCGGGATGCCGCCCAGCGGGTAGTCCTTGCGCTGCGGGTGGCCGGGCCAGTCGTCCGGCATCAGGATCCTGGTCAGGGCCGGGTGGCCGTCAAAGATGATCCCGAACATGTCCCAGGTCTCGCGCTCGTGCCAGTCGTTGGCCGGGTAGATCTCCACGATCGAGGGCAGGTGCGGGTCGCTGTCGGGGCAGGACACCTCGACCCGGACCCGCCGGCCGCTGTGCGTGATCGACATGAAGTTGTTGACCGCGTGCAGCTCCGCACCGGCGAACTGCGGGTAGTGGACACCGTTGACGCCGAGGCAGAGCTCGAAGCGCAGCGCCGGCTCGTCCCGCAGTGCACGGGTGATCGTGACCAGGTGCTCGCGGGCGACGTGCAGCGTCATCTCGCCGCGGTCGATCACGACCCGCACGCCGTCGGTGTATGCCGTGCCGGTCGCCTCCTCGAGGGCGTCGGCGATCTCGTCGAAGTAGCCGCCGTAGGGCCGCGCGGACTCACCGGGGAAGAGGATGTCGCGCTGCAGTCCGCCGTAGCCGGACGTGTCACCGCCCTCACTGGGGCCGAACATGCCCGTCCTGCGGGCCACCACCACCGGCTCGCCCGGAACGCCGTCGTCGCTCGACCCGACCGGCAGGTTGGGATTGTCCGTCACGCCAACAGCCCCTTCATCTCGTGCGTCGGCGTTGCCGCCAGCGCCGCTGCCTCGGCCTTGCGGGCAGCCTCGACCCGGTCGACGCCGAACTTGGTGTCGCGGATCGAGTCGTGCAGGGAGAGCAGCGCGTTGAGCAGCATCTGCGGGCGCGGCGGGCAGCCCGGCAGATAGATGTCGACCGGCACGATGTGGTCCACGCCCTGCACGATCGCGTAGTTGTTGAACATGCCGCCAGAGCTGGCGCACACGCCCATGGAGAGCACCCACTTGGGGTTGGGCATCTGGTCGTAGACCTGCCGCACGACGGGAGCCATCTTCTGGCTGACCCGTCCGGCCACGATCATCAGGTCGGCCTGACGCGGCGTGGCGGCGAACCGCTCCATGCCGAACCGGGCGATGTCGTAGTCCGGGGTGCCGACGGCCATCATCTCGATGGCGCAACAGGCCAGGCCGAAGGTGGCCGGCCACACCGACCGGGCCTGCATCTGTCCGACCAGGCCCTCGACCGTGGTCAGCAGGAAGCCCGACGGAAGCTTGTCCTCAAGACCCACGTCTCACACCATCCCTTCACAACGACTTGCGGCACAACACTCGGCGGTTCCGCGCGACGGGGCGCACGGCAGACTCGGATCGGGGCTCAGTCCCACTCGAGCCCACCCCGGCTCCACTCATAGACGAAGGGCACGGAGACCACCACGAGGAAGAGCATCATCGCCAGGACCGAGAACAGCCCGACCTGGTCGAAGGCGACGGCGAAGGGGTAGAGGAAGAGCACCTCGACGTCGAAGATGATGAACAGCATGGCCGTCAGATAGAACTTGATTGGCACGCGCTCCCCCTGGCGGGCGTGGGGGGTGGGCTGGATGCCGCACTCATAGGCCTCGGCCTTGGCACGGTTGTAGGTCTTGCGCCCGACGACGGCGCCGGCCCCCATCGACCCACCGGCGAACAGCAGCCCCAGGGCAAAGAAGAACAACAGTGGGAGATACGGGTGATAGTCCATCATCCACGCTCCTTTCGGCACCGGGCAGTCGGCGCCTCAATCCTAGGGGTCCGGGGAGCAATCATGCAGCAGGTCCGATCTCCGCGAGTGCCGGGAGGGGTCGAATCACCGGGACGACACCGACCATGGGTGACGTCAGCCGTCTCGTCCGCTGCGGTCCGGGAACCGCACGGGATGGATAGGGACACCTGGGCTGCCTCGCTTGTGAAGAGTTTCACGAATTCCGCGTCAGTCTAGGTCGGCCTTTTGACCCCAGTCACTAAGGCATGCCTCACCTCCTGATCGTCGTGCTCAGAGCCCGAATTAGCACTCATCCGTGTGCCCGTTTTCGCCGTGGCGGGGAGGGTCTGCAGACTGGCTCACGCCATGAGCAACGAGACGACACCGGCCAACGAATGGGGTGACTGGTCCCCCAAGCCCGCCGACACCACGACGCCGCACCGGCAGTCGGTGCTGGTGCTCGAGCACCTCTCCGATAGCCAGGTCGAGGCCTATCTGCGCTCCAGCGGGCTGCCGGCAGACACCTCCTGGGCGGAGGCTGCACTGCACTTCACCGCGCGGCGGGTCACGGCGCTGCAGGAAGCGGCTGCCATCCGCGAGCAGACGGCCGACGCAGCACCGAACCTCCCGGCGGCAGCCGAGGACGAGCTGGAGTCGGCGCAGGTGGTCGGCCGGGCTGCTGGCCAGATCTCCCAGACGCTGTCCACCTGGTGCGGCATCGCGGGCTTCGTGATCGGGTGGGGCTTTCTGGTCACCGGCGCGGTGGGGATGGTGCCCGGGTTGCACGTCCTCCTCGCGGCGAGCGCCCTGTGCCTGGTCCTGAGCGCGTTGCTGATGTTCGTGGTCGCGCCCGCGCTTTATGCCCAGGGGCAGAAGGCGTCACGGGCGGCGCTGTTCGAGTGGGCCGTGCACCGTCCCGGTCAGTTGGAGCGGGGCCTGCCAGGGCTGCACAAACGCGTCGATCAGACGGCCACCATGGGCGGCTCGTTCTGCCTGGGCCTGATCAGCATGGGGGTCGGCGGCTTCTGCGCGCTGATGGGCCTGTTCATGATCCCCATCGCACTCCTTGACCAGCAGGCCACCACCTGGCAGATCACCGGGATCCTGCTCGCCGTTGGTGCCGTGCTGCTGCTCTCCCCCAGGCTCGTGTCCGCCTGGAGCCGCTGGACCATGCTCCGCAATGATGAGCTCGACGAGGCTGTGAGCTGGGTCTACTCCTCCGCAGTGCCCGACGGCGACCGGTGACGCGACCCCGTCCGACAACGACCCGCGCGTGCGGGGACAACGCATGCGGGGCGACACACGCGTGCGGGGACGAGGGTGTCGCGGTCCTCAGTTGTGCGCGAACGGCACGTCGCGTCGCTGCAACTGATCGACCAACCACCGCACGTGGCTCGTCTCGGTGGGCCGGACCTGCACCACCAGGACCTCCCCGTCAGCCTCGACAGAGACCAGCTCGACCGCCTTGCTGACCTCTTGTCCCGAGGTCAGCGTGACGCCGTCCCGGTAGAGGGACTCAAACTCTGGGACCGCCTGCTCCGCGGCGTTCTCCGTCCCGAGGTGGTAGGCGACCGTGATGTCGGCCGCACCGTCCGCGACGCCCCAGCCGATCCCCACGGTGCCGAAGGCGGTGGAGGGCAGTGCCTCCAGGTGGGACTTCAGCTGCTCCTGCTGCGCCTCGGACGCCCCGAGCTGGCCGAGGATCGCACTCCCGGCGAAGTCCCCTCCGGAGAGCAGGAGTGCGGAGAGCGCGTCACGCTCATCCAGTGCCGAGGCGACGCCCGCCAGTGCGGTGTCGTCGGCAAGAGTCTCCTCCGGCCCGCTCAGCCACTCCTCGACCCTCGGTGTGGAGGTCGACGCGGCTATCCGACCGTCCTGGTGCGCCAGCCGGACCGGGGTGCCCAGGGTGTTGATCGCTGAGCCAGCACCCGGGTCGACCGAGAAGTCCTCACCCTCGCCATAGGTCACGACACCCTCGGCCACCTCCGGGAGGTCGGCCAACACGGTGTCCTCGCTGAAGTCGCCGGCGATCACGGCAAGGCGGTCCGGTGGCAGCGACATCTCGGCGAAGGAGTCCACGTCCACCAGGGACCACCCCAGAGCAGTCTCGTACTCCTCGTGCCGGATGAGTTGCTGCACGTTGAAGACCTCCGCCACCGGGACGAAGATCGGCGAGGGGTCAGAGCCCTCAGCCACCGGCGCGCCGATCAGCGGGCCGATCCACTCGGTCATCGCGTGTGCCTCCGGTGCGTCGGGCCGTTGCAGACCCGCTGCCTCCGTCGCAGCGGTGAGGTCACCGGTCTGGATCATCAGTCCCGGCGTCGTCGGCCCCGGAAGCTCGGCAAGCGCCCCCAGCACCGTGTAGTCGTCCCCGGTCCCCAGGCGGTCCTCGCCGCCCCCGCCGCACGCGGTGGCGGTGAGCGCGAGGGCTGTGATACCCGCCAGTGTCGTCCTACGCATCGTGTGACCCCTTTGTCTTCCTCTGTGTGTCCCCTGACCGGGCTCCGGCCGATCGGTCGTGGCCGTCACCATAGCGACGGCCCGCACCGCCCCGCGGTTCCCTCGACCGCCGATCGCTCCTGGCCGATCGCTCCTGGCCGGGCGCTCGGCGCCCCTGGAGGCGCCAGACGATGCGCTCGGTCGACGGTGGGGGGCTGGTCTGGGGTCAGCGCAGGAGCTGGCGCACGGTGAGGTTCTCGCCCAGGGCGGCGACCTGAGCGAGGTAGAGCTCCGCGCACGCCAGGGCGTCGGTCAGCGCATCGTGGGACCGGTAGCGCGGCAGACCGTGATGGTGCCGGGAGGCGGACAGCGTGAGTTCACCGCGGCTGGAGTGGTGGTGGAGACGGGAGCGCCGCAGGATCCTGCGCTGCAGCTCCAGGGTGTCCACCGCGACCAGATCTGGCACCGCGAGCCCGGCGCGCCGGCAGGCCGCGGTGAGAAAGCCGGTCTCCAGCGTGGCGAAGTGGGCCAGCAGGACCCGGCCCTCGAGCGCCGCGACCACCTCGGGTAGCACCTCGCTGAGCGGCACCGCCGCGGCGGCCTCGTCGTCGGTGATGCCGTGCACCGTGGCACTGTGCCCGACCCCCGCGGCACCCGTCGGTCGCACGGCATACTGCCTGGCTCCGGACAGATCGATAGTCAGCCCGTCCACGGGAACCAGTCCGAGGCTGAGCACCTCATGCACCTGGGGGTCCAGCCCGGTGGTCTCCAGGTCGACGGCCAGCAGACGGAGTTCCTGCACAGGCCGATCGCTTCCGGCCCGGCGACGGCGCCACCTCACGACAGGCTCTCCAGCGGGAACCGCTGCGAGAGAGCCAGCTGAGCGGACCGGACGATGCGGAAGGCGTCCCGAAGGTGCCGCTGCTCGAAGTCGGTCAACGTCGCCGGATCGACGTAGTTGTCAGGGGGGCGCCCGGCCCGCACGGCGCGGCCCTGGTGCCGGAACCGGAGGTAGGCGATGAACTCCAGCGCGTCGGCGACCTCCGCGGCCAGCTGGGGGGAGATCGAGTGGGTCCGGGCCGCCGCGGTGAGCCGGGCCTGGGTGTTGACCTCCACCAGCCCGTGGGACAGGGCGTGCACCCGGGCCAGCTCGACCACGGCGGCGACCCCACCGCCCTTGAGGTCCAGCCGGTCCCGGTGCGCGCCCTCCTTCTCCAGCACCAGGCCGCGGAAGAACCCCAGCGGGGGGCGTCGAGCGACGGCGTGCTGAGCCAGGTAGGCCAGGAAGAGGTGGGAGCGCCGGGTGCGGGACAGGATGTCGGCCCGCAGCTCCTCCACCAGGGCCGTGTCACCGTGCAGCGCCCTCATGTCGAAGAAGATCGAGCCGTTGAGCACGGCCTGCGGCTCGGGTGTGGTCAGCCAGCCCTCGAAGTGCTGTCGCCACCGCGCTGCCGGGAGGCGCCACCTCGGGTTGGTCGCCATCACCTCACCGGGACACGGCGGGTAGCCGCACGCGGCCAGCCCGTCGGACACCTGCGCGGCGAGCGCGGCGAAGTAGGAGTCCTGGTCGGGAGTCATCGTGTCGCTGATGATGATCGCGTTGTCCTGGTCGCTGGCCAGTCCCTGCTCGTGCCTGGCCTGCGAGCCGAGGACCACCCAGGCGTAGGGCACCGGAGGAGGCCCGAGGCCGGCCTCGGCGAGGGTCAGCAGCCGCCGCTCGATGGCATCCCCGATCGCGGTCACCGCCCGGCCGATGTCCTGTGCTGTCGCATCCTCGGCCACCAGCTGCTGCACGATGAGCGGGATGCGTTGGGCGAGGGTGGCCAGACTGGCGGCGTCGGCAGCCGCAGCGATGTCGGCGACGAGATAGATCGGGTTGGAGTGCTCCAGTCGCATTAGGTCGGTGACGCTGACCAGGCCGATGACCGCTCCGGCCGTGTCCAGCACCGGCAGGTGGTGGATGTTGCGGTCGACCATCTTCATCAGTGCCTCAAAGGCGAGGGCGTCGCTGCGCCCGGTCGCCGGGCCCGGTGTCATCACCGAGGACAGCGGCTCCTGTGGGTCGCGGCCGGCTGCCACCACCCGGGTGCGCAGGTCCCGGTCGGTCACGATGCCCACCAACCGGGAGTCCTGCAGGACCAGCACCGACGAAACACGCTCGGCGGCCATCAGTTCGGCTGCCTCGCGGATGGTGGTCTCCGGCGAGGCCGCGACCGGTGGGCGGCGGACCAGGTCGGCGAGTGAGGTCCGCAGCACGGCGCCGCCGCGTTCGGCCACGTGCAGGCTGGCCACCGCCCGGCGCAGTCGGGCGGCATGGGCCGAGGTGTAGAACAGCTCGAAATGAGGATCCCTGGCGCAGGTCTCCCGGAAGGCGGCCTCGGTGACCACCAGGAGCAGACTGTCCTCGCTGACCGTGAAGTCGTAGCGCGAGGGAGCCCGCTCGACGAGGGTGGACATGCCGAACGAGGTTCCGGGGTCGCTGCGCTCGACCAGGCCCCCCTCGATGTCGGTGATGTCGACGGCACCGGAGCGCACGACATACATCACGTCGTTGGACTCCCCCACCGACAGCAGACGGGTGCCACGACGGACGTAGCGCAGCTGGCTGCGGTGGACCAGGGCATTGAGCGCAGATCGTGGCAGATCCCGGAACGGTGCGTGCTCGGTGAGGAACTCCACGAGCTCGGTGATCTCGATGGCCATGGCTGCCGGTCTCCGCGCGCGTTCTCCGGCCCTAACGCACCGCGTGGTGCAGCGCGACGATGCCGCCGCTGAGGTTGCGCCACCGCACGCCGCTCCAGCCGGCGGCACGGATCAGCCGGGCCAGTCCGGCCTGGTCGGGCCAGGCCTGGATCGACTCGGCGAGGTAGACGTAGGAGTCGGGGTTGCTGCTCACCCGGCGCGCCACCGGCGGGAGGGCCCGCATCAGATACTCCTGGTAGACGGTGCGGAACGGACCGAAGGTCGGGGTGCTGAACTCGCAGATCATCAGGCGACCGCCGGGCTTGGTGACCCGGTGGAACTCCTCGAGTGCCGCTCCGGTGTCGGCGACATTGCGCAGACCGAAGCTCATGGTCACCACGTCGAAGGCCCCGTCGGCGAACGGCAGAGCCAGGGCGTCGGCGGCCGTGAAGGCCAGGTCGGGCCGGCGCCGGTTGCCCTGGCGCAGCATGCCGAGCGAGAAGTCGGCCGGCACCACGTCGATATCTGCGTCGGCGAACGGCTCACTGCTGGTGCCGGTGCCGGCGGCGATATCCAGGATGCGCTCCCCCGGGCGGGCGTCGACCGCCCGGACCACGGCCCGGCGCCAGAGCCGGTCCTGACCCAGCGACAACACGTCGTTGGTCAGGTCATAGCGACCGGCCACCCCGTCAAACATTTCAGCGACCTCGTGGGGCGCCTTGTCCAGACTCGCGCGACTCATGCGAGTCATCCTCCCATTCCGACACGGCATAGGCTGACCTGCCGTGACCGTCCCCGTCCTGCCCCGCCTGCGTGCGCGCACCCTCGAGACGCCGCCGCAGCCCGACCTGTTCGACCTCATCCCCTCGGACGTGGACCCGCGGTCAGTTCTCAGCTGGGTGCGGGAGGGCAGCGGGCTGGTGGGGTGGGGCCGGGCGGCCTCCAGCGCCCAGGCCGGCACTTCGACAGCGGGACCGGACCGGTTCGCGCTCGCCGCGCAGTGGTGGCGGGACGTCGTGGCCGGTGCCGAGATCGAGGACGAGCTCAACCTGCCGGGCACCGGACTGGTCGCCTTCGGCTCATTTGCCTTCGCCCCCGAGTCACCCGACGGCGGGGGGCTGGTGGTGCCGCGCGTCGTGGCGGGGCAGCATGACGGGCGCGCCTGGGTGACGAGCATCGAGGCGATCGAGGACGAGAGTGTCCCGTCGGCACCACAGGCGACACAGGCACCGGAGCACTCGGCCGGCCCCACCCCAGGTCTCACCCTCCGGGACGGCGCCGTGCCCGCGCGGGAGTGGCCGTCGGTGATAGCCACCGCGATCGAGCGGATCGAGGCGGGCGAGGTCGATAAGGTCGTGCTGGCCCGTGACGTGCTGGCAGTGTCCGACAGGCCCATCGACACGGTCACGCTGCTGCGCCGACTCGCCCAGAGGTATGCCGCGACCTGGACCTTTGCCGTCGACGGTCTCGTCGGCGCGACGCCGGAGATGCTGGTGCGTCTGCAGCACGGCAGGGTGCGCTCGCGCGTGCTCGCCGGGACCGTCCGGCGGGACCAGAGCCCGGCGCCGTCCGTCACCGAGCCGCACCCTGAGCTGGAGGAGCCGCACACCAGCGACCCACGCCTGCACCTGGTGTCCAGCGCCAAGGACCTGGAGGAGCACGCCTTCGCCGTCCGCTCCGTCGCGGAGGCGCTCACGCCGCACTGCGCCAGCCTGGACGTGCCGGAGGAGCCGTTCGTGCTGGAGCTCCCGGACGTCTATCACCTGGCCACCGACCTCAGCGGCGAGGCGGGGGACGACGCCACCTCCCTGGATCTCGCGGCGGCCCTGCATCCCTCAGCCGCGGTGTGCGGGACACCGTCCGAGGTGGCTGCCCGTCTCATCTCCGAGCTCGAGAGGATGGATCGGGGTCGGTATGCCGGGCCGGTCGGGTGGATGGGTGCCTCCGGGGACGGCGACTGGGGGATCGCACTGCGCTGCGGCCAGCTGACGGCACAGAGTCACGCCATGCGGCTGTTCGCGGGCGGCGGCATCGTCGCCGCCTCGGACCCTCAGGCCGAGCTGGCCGAGACCGAGGTGAAACTGGCTGCGATGCGCCACGCCCTCGGCCTAGGGTCGTGACCATGCCCCCGCATGACAGGGAGACGCGGCACGCCTCGCGCGGGAAAAGAGGGACGACCGGTCGGGAGGCGACCGGTCGGGGGACGACCGGTCGGGGGGCGGCCGGCCGGCTGACCCTGCGTGAGCCCCGCCACGAGGACCGGGACCAGGTGCTGGCTGCCCAGTCCGAACTCGCCGAGGACGACTTCAACTTCGCCCTCTGGGACTTTCCCGAGGCGTCAGCCGAGCAGACCTGGGAGCGCTACCTCGACAAGGTCGAGAAGGACCGGACCGGCACCGATCTGGCCCCGGGCCGCGTCCCGGCGACCATGCTCTTCGCCCTCGTCGACGGGCAGATCGTGGGGCGAGTTCACATCCGGCACCAGCTGACCCCCGCACTGCTCGAGGTGGGTGGGCACATCGGCTACGGGGTGCGCCCGGGATACCGTCGCCTCGGTTATGCCACCGAGATGCTGCGCCAGGGACTCGACGTGGTGCGGCGGCTCGGCATCGAGCGCTCCCTGGTCACCTGCGACGCGGACAATCCGGGGTCGATCGGCACCATCGAGCACTGCGCCGGCGTCCTGGAGGACACCCGGGTGCAGGAGGACGGGACGCTGACCCGCCGCTACTGGATCGACCTGAGCTAGCGCCGGGTCGCCCGGGAGCGTCGCTCGCCGAGATTGCCTGCGAGGAGCACCATCACCGCGAGGAAGCCGACGACCAGCCACAGCGCTCGGTCCAGGCCGAAGAGTCCGGCGAGCAGCCCGATGGTGGGGGCCCCGAACAGGAACGCGCCGTAGGCGATCGTGCTGACCACACCGATCGCCTGGTTGCCACGGCCCGGGACCTCGCCGGCGGCGGAGATCGCTGCCGGGAAGACCGTCGAGATCCCCAGGCCCCACAGCAGTGAGGCCACCAGCGCCACCTCCAACGAGGGCACCAGGGTGATCAGCAGGATCCCGCTCCCCGCCAGGACGCCACCGCCTCGAGCGAGGTTGGCCCGACCCCAGCGCGTCGTGGCCGCGCCACCGACCAGCCGACCGATCAGCATCGTGACGTTGAAGGCCATGAACGCCAGACCGCCGAACCCCGCTGGTGCCTCGTGCACGTCGACGAGCAGCAGAGCCAGCCAGTCGTTGGCCGCTCCCTCGGCGAGGGCGGCAGCCAGGCAGACGAGCCCGATGAGCAACTCGGCACGGGTGATGCCACGGCTGCCGGTCCGGTGGTCGTCGGTGCTTTCCTGCGGCGTCACGGCCTCGGGCGGGTCGGCCGGGATGAAGCGGCGCACCGCGGCCAACCCCGCCAGCAGGCCGGCGATCGCGCCGGCGGCCACCTGCACCAACCCCACGCCCTGCCACGCCGCCCACGCCCCCAGGCTGGCCCCGAGGACCGCGCCAGCAGAGAAGGCGGCGTGCAGATAGGGCATCAGGGTCCGCTGGTGCAGCTGCTCGACCCGGGTGCCCTGGATGTTCATCGACACATCCCAGATGCCCACGGGGGCTCCGGCCAGCACGAGGAGCCCGGCCAGCGCCCACACGTTCGGGGCGAAGCCGACGCTCCCCCAGCCGAGGCTGCCCAGGACGAGCGCCACGGCCGTGACGCTGCGGTTGCCGAACCGGTCGACCAGACGGGCCGTGTGCGGCATCGCCAGGAGCGAGCCCACGCCACCCCCGACCAGGGCGAGCCCGAGCTCGGCCTCGGACGCCCCGACGCTGTCGCGCAGCGCGGGCACCCGGGAGAGCGTCTGGGCCATCACGAAACCGGAGGCGGCGAAGACCAGCGCGACGGCCAGGGGTGAGCCCTGACGTCCTGCCGTAGCGTGCGCCTGGTGAGTCTCCTGCACCCGTCCTCCTTCGGCCCCGCACGAGGGCTCGCGTTCTGTGAAAACCACTGGTCCCCACGGCACTCGCGCGGGAGACTGGCTGAGTGAATCACGAGAGTCCCGCGACGACCACACCCGCTGTCGACCCGCCTCCGGCACCTGCCACGAGGCTGGTCGACCTGGGCCCTGGCGATGCCGAGCGCATCATGGCCCTGGAGCACCTCGTCTGGTTTGAGGTGGCGCCCGGGGTCAGCACGGAGGAGGCCCTGGCCGAGCTGGACTTTGAGCGCACTCGAGGCGCCGAGCTCGTCACGCCGACACCACGCGTGGGTGCCTCTGCCGGCACCCCCGCCCCATTGGCCGGGATGTATGCCTCGTGGGCGATGGCGGTCACCGCCCCGGGCCCCCACGGATCGCTGGTCCGGCTCCCGATGAATGGCCTCACCTGGGTCGGTGTCCACCCTGACCAGCGCCGTCGCGGCGTCCTGCGCCAGATGATGACCGCACACCTGCACACCGCCCACGACGAGGGCGAGGCCGTCGCCGGGTTGCAGGCAGCAGAGGTCGGGATCTACGGACGATTCGGCTACGGGGCAGCCTCCCTGGACGTCACACTCACCCTCGGACGAGGGGCCAGCCTGGACGCGGGCGCCGCACTGGCGAGCGCTGCTGACCAGGTCACCACGCACATCGTCCCGGCCGGCACCCCCGAGGCGATGAAGGTGATCCAGCGAGCCCACCTGCGCGCTGCCGAGCACACCCTCGGCGCCGTCACCCGGACGGATGCGATGGCTGCGGTGTGGTTCCGTGACTTCCCCGTGGCGCGCGGCAGCAAGGAGCCGATGCAGGTCCTGTTTGCCACGCGTGGCGAGGACGTCTGCGGCTACGCCCTGTTCCGACGGTCCCCCAAGTGGGAGCACGGGGTGCCCGGTGGCGAGGTGACGGTGCGCGAGATGGGAGCCACGGACACCGCCGCCCTGCTGGCCCTGGCCCGTCGCGTCGTCGACTTCGACCTCACCGGCACGGTCACCCTCGACGGACGGGGAATCGATGACCCACTGCTCTGGTGGGCTGGTGGTCCCCGCTCGGCAGGGTTGCGTGCCGGGGACTCGCTGTGGGTGCGGCTGGTCGACGTCGACAAGGCGATGACTGCTCGTGGCTACAGCACAGCCGTCGATCTGGTCCTCGACGTCCTCGATCCCGTGTGCCCCTGGAACCAGCGCCGCTGGCGACTCACGGCCGGCGCCGACGGTGTCGGTCGCTGTCTGCCCACGGACGATGCGCCCGACGTGCGCCTACCGGTCGCCGCGCTCGGGGCGGCCTACCTCGGCTCGCGTCCCATCGCAGGCCAGGCTGCGGCAGGCACGGTGACCGAGCTGCGACCCGGCGCCGCCGCCGAGCTGTCCCGGGCGATGCGCGCCGACGTCGAGCCCGTCGCGGCCATCGGCTTCTGAGGGTCAGCGTCGCCGAGCAGGCCAGGGCGGTCGTCCCGGACCCGACACCCTGTGGGCAGCGGAACCACACCCGGACGGCCAGCGTCGATAGATTGTGAGCCTCCGGTCGCCCGTGCGCCCGGAGTCAGGCATCCGGCAGGGGGTCGGTGCCAGGGAGGAATTGCCGTATGTCGATCCGCCAGCGTGCCATCATCGGAGGCGCCGCGACGTTAGGCGTCGTCGGGACCAGTCTGGGGCTGTTCCTCAGCCAGGCTCCCGAACACGGCGCCACCGCGCTCCAGATCGAGGACACCGCCGGGATCCTCTATGCCCCGGACCTGGAGGCTGCGGTCGACGAAATGAGTTTTTACGAACCGACCGACGTGGCGGTCTTCACCCACCGCGGTGGGTCCGAGGCGCTCATAGACGACTACGCACTGAACGACGCGGCGCTGGAGCATGCCAAGACGACCCGGCCCGACTGGCTCAGCGACAACGAGCAGAAGTGGGCCGACGACCTCTTCATCCTCGGGGTGGACCCTGAGGGACGGCTGGTCGGCACCTATTTTGGGGAGAACCGCAAGGTCTCGCAGGACGCCCAGGACGACATTCAGGAGGCCATGAAGGACGACTTTCGCAGGGGGCACTGGACCGAGGGTTCGATCGCTGGCGTCGAGGCCGCCGCCGGGCAGATGAACCGGCCTTTCGCGCGCTCGGGCGGGGGCATGTTCGTGGGTGGCGCGGTGTCGCTGGCCACGCTGACGGGAGCTGGCGGCTACCTCTTTGCGGGGACGAGGCGGCGCAACAAGAGCAGGGCCGCCCGTGCTGCCGGTGATAGGGCGATGGCCAACGTGGTCCGCGACTATGACGAGACGCAGGTGCACGCCAATCTGATCCCTGAGCAGTCCCGCTACGGCGGGGCCATGCTTGAACGTTATGCGGACTACACGGCCGCCTTCCGGGAGCTGACCGAGCTGGGCAACCAGGCCCGCTCGATCCCGGAGACCAGTTATGACAGCAGCGACTCCCTGTCGACGCTGACGAGATATCAGCACGCTGGGGAGGAGCTGGACACGCTCGACGACGTCATCGCGGACACCGCCGCCCTACTCAACCTGGACCGAGCCTGGCCGCAGGCCTGGGAGCGTCAGATCGCCTCCCTGCGCCAGGACCTCCACGGCGTGGACCCCCTCCTGTCCGCCACCCTCGACGAGGAGGTGCGGGGCCTCGACGTCGCCCAGCCGCTGCGCGAGTTCGCCTCCCAGTCCCTCGTGGACCTGGATCAGCTGCGCGGGGACCTGGACACCGGAGCGACCACACCGGACGATGCGCTGGACGCCGTGCGCACGATGCGTGACACGTTGAGCGGGCACCTGGACACGTTGGCTGGCGCGGTGGCCCGTGCCTACAGCGATGACGAGTCCGAGCAGGAGACGATGCAGGACGCGCTGCGCCGGGAGCGGGTCCGGTCCGAGCCCACGATCCTGAGCACCACGGACCACATGTGGACCTGGATCACCATCGACTCGTTCCACTCCGGCTACACGACCGGCACCCAGCAGGTCCAGGCGTCCCGTTCCTCGTCCTCCAGCGGCTCCACCTCCGGCTACAGCAGCGGGGGCAGCTTCAGCGGCGCGGGCAGCTCGTCACGCTTCTGACCGGCATGCGGTCAGCACACGATGGCGTCGGTCCGCGATGGAGTCGGTCCGGCGGTCGGTGGCGGCTACCGTAGTCAGGTGTCCACCCGTGCCCGGAGCCTCGCTGACGACCTGCGCGGACGCTCCCCCGAGGAGCTCGCCGCGCTGCTCGTGGCGCGACCCGACCTCGCGCGCCCGACCCCGGCTGACCTGACTACACTGGCCGCCCGCGCAACGACCCGCTCCAGCGTGCAGCGAGCCCTCGACGGACTCGACCTGGCGCTGCTCCAGACCCTCGAGGTGGTGTGCGTCCTGGGCGCTGCCCAGCTCGGTGACATCGCGGCAGCACTGGGCGAGGCCCGACGGTCCCCGCGGGTCACCGAGCTCATCGACCAGCTGTGCGACCTCGCCCTGTGCTGGCGCAGCCCCGAGGGATACCGCGCTGCCCGCACCGTGCAGGAGGTGATCGGCGCCCCGGCCGGCCTGGGGCCCGACAGTGAGGACGCACCGACCGGCGAGCCGCTCACCCAGGCGCTCCAGGGGCTCGGCCCCCGGGCCCGCGCCATCCTGGACGCCCTGACCTGGGGACCCCCGGTCGGGGTGCTGCCCGCCGGCGGCAGCGGCGACCACGCCATGCGCGAGGCTGGCGAGCAGCTCCTCCAGCGACACCTGCTGCACCCCACGGACGAGAGTCATGTGCTGCTCCCCCGGCAGGTGGCCCTGCACCTGCGCGAGGGGCAGGTGCACCGGCAGCCAGAGCTCGAACCACCGGTGCCGGACGACCCCGCCCTCGACACCGACCTCGTCGACGCCACGGCGGGCGGACGGGCAGCACAGTTGCTGGAGCAGGCCGGCGAGCTCCTGGACGAGTGGGGCACCCGACCGGCACGGGTCCTGCGGACCGGCGGCCTCGCGGTGCGCGACCTGGCCCGGGTCGCCACCCTGCTGGAGACGACCACCGCTGAGGCGGCCTGGCTGGTGGAGGTGCTGCACGCCGCCGGGCTGCTGGGCGCCGACACCTCCCCGGACCCCGCCTGGATGCCGACGGGCGACGCCGACGACTGGGCCGAGCTGCCCGCCGGGCAGCGGTGGGCGGTTCTCGCCAACGCCTGGCACCGGATGGTGGCAGCCCCCTCCCTCGTGGGCTCCGCCGACGGCAGCGGCAAGGTCAACGCCCTGAGCACCCAGACCTCCTGGCCCTTTGGCCGCCAGCGCCGTCAGGACGTGCTCGCTGCCCTCGCCTCCCTGCCGCCAGGCACGGCACCGGCCGCCGACTTCCTCGGCGACCTGCTGCGGTGGCGCCACCCGATCCGGATGACCCGCTCTGCCGACCCTGGCGTCCAAGTCGTGCTGCGCGAGGCCGACTGGGCCGGCCTCACCGGGCGCGGCGCCCTGTCCACGGCCGCCCACGGCATACTCACCGGGGACCCGGCGGCCGCCGGTCAGCAGATGGACGCCCACATCCCCGAGGCTGTCGAGCACGTCCTGGTCCAGGCCGACCTGACGGCCGTCGCCCCCGGCCGGCTGGACGGTCCGGCCCGCTCGGTGATGCGCCTGCTAGGCGAGGTGGAGTCGCGCGGGGGCGCCACCGTGCACCGCATCACCGAGGCCGGCATCCGACGCGCGCTGGACCTGGGCTGGTCAGCAGACCGAGTCCTGAGCGAGGTGTCCTCGATCAGCCGGACCGGAGTGCCTCAGCCGTTGGAGTACCTGGTCCGCGATGTGGCCCGCCGGCACGGTGTGGCCCGGGTCGGGTCGGTCGGGTCCTATGTGCGCTCCGATGACGCCGCCCTGCTCGACCGGGTGCTCGCCGACCGCGGCGTCGCCCTGCTGCAGTTGCGCCGGATCGCCCCGACGGTGCTGGTCAGCCCGGTGCCGGCCACGACCGTGCTCGACGTGCTGCGGGAGGGGCAGTACGGCCCCGTCGCCGAAGGCACGGACGGTGGGATGACGCTGGTGTCCCTGCAGGACCACCGGGCTCCGCGACGGTCGACCACTCCCACCCGGGTGAGCACGGTGGATGCGGAGACCGCCAGACGCATCGTCGAGGTGATGGTCGGTGCCGAGTCCACCCGCCCCCGCGGCGGCAACGGCCTGCCCGCAGCCACCGACCCCGTGGTCACCTCGGCGCTGCTGCGTGAGGCGGCGGCCGAGCGGCTCCCGGTCTGGATCGGCTATGCCGACGAGGTGGGTGGCATCCAGCGTCTGCTGCTGCGTCCCACCGCCGTCGAGCAGGGGCGGGTGCGGGGCACCGTCGCCGACCAGGACGCACCCCGCACCTTCCTGCTGCACCGGATCTCCGGCGTCGCCGCCGCCGACTGACGCCCTTCCACGGTCCTCGGGGACGGCATCAATCTGGTCCAACAGCGTGTGGCTGGCGTGCGCCAGGGCTCCTGACGGCATACGGTCAACCAGGCTCCACCCACCGGACGGAAGACGAGCGTGAGCACACCATCCGCAACGGACCGCACCGAGCTCCAACGCACCTTGAAACCGCAGTGGGTCTGGGCCATCGCCCTCGGCTCAGCCATCGGGTGGGGGGCCTTCGTGCTGCCCACCGACTGGCTGGCCACCGCCGGCCCCCTCGGCACCATCATCGGGCTGCTGATCGGCGGGGCGCTGATGTGCCTGATCGCGGTGAGCTATGGCTTCCTGATCCGCACCTTCCCCGTCTCCGGGGGTGAGTACGCCTATGCCTACACCGCGTTCGGGCGGCTCAACGCCTACATCTGCGGGTGGTTCCTGACGCTGGGCTACATGTCGATCGTGGCCCTCAACGCCTCCGCCTTCGCGCTGATCTTCCGCCGGATGGTGCCCTGGGTGGTGGAGTGGGTGCCGTTGTGGGAGGTGGCGGGCTGGCAGGTCTACCTCGGGGAGGTCGTCGTGGCCAGCCTGGCGCTGCTGCTCTTCGCAGTGCTCAACGTCAGAGGTGCCACGCTGTCCGGCCGGATGCAGTTCATCTTCTGCATCGTCATGCTCGCGGCGGTCGGCTTCCTGCTGATCGGTGCCCTGCTGCACCCGGACACCCCGCTGTCCAACCTCAGCCCCGCCTTCCCGTCCGGCACCGGCGCCGTCCCCGCGATCCTGGCGATCGTCGCGATCGCCCCGTGGGCCTATGTCGGCTTCGACAACGTCCCGCAGGCCGCCGAGGAGTTCGACTTCCCACCGAGCAAGGCCTTCGGTCTGATCATCATGGCGATCGTGGTGGCGGCCGGCATCTATGTCGCGATGGTGCTGACCACCGCCATCGCCTTCCCGTGGCCCGAGCTGGTCGCCGGCGAGACTGCCTGGGGCACCGCGGATGCCGCGTCCTCACTATTTGGCAATGTCGGTCTGCTGGTCCTGGCCATCGGGCTGTGCATGGGGGTGTTCACCGGCCTCAACGGCTTCTTCGTGTCCGCGAGCCGGCTGCTGTTCGCGATGGGCCGGGCGCACACCATCCCGCCGGCCTTCGCCCGGCTCCACACGACGACCGGCACCCCTGCCCTGGCGATCTGGTTTGTCACCGCCCTGTGCCTCATCGCCCCGTGGTTCGGGCGCGAGGCGCTGGTCTGGGTGGTCGACATGAGCTCGGTCGGGGTGACCATCGCCTACACCTACACCTGTTGTGCGGCCTTCCGGATGTTCCGTTGGTCCGACTCACCCGCCCGCCCAGGGGACCCTGAGGGTGTGCGATCGAGCTTGAAGAAGGTGATGAGCGGCCTCGGCACGATCACCGGAGTCGGCTTCTTCCTGCTGCTGATGACTCCCGGCTCCCCGGCTCAGCTGGGCACCCCGTCGCTCATCGCGCTAGGTGTCTGGATCGCGCTGGGCGTGGTCTTCTACCTGATGCACCGCTCCAGCCAGCAGGAGCTGTCCGACGAGGAGATGGACCACCTGGTGCTCGGTGAGCACCGGGTCACCGCCGACTGATCAGCCCAGCTCGGCCAACGCTTCGGCCGCGGCCCGGGTGAGCGCTGCGCGCAGGGCCCGGTGTCCGTCCCGCGGCACCGGCACCTCCAGCACCCGGATCCCGGTGCCGCGGCGGGACAGTGCCTGGCGGAGGGCACCTGGGGTCTCGACCCGCTGGCATCCCACGCCGTATGCCGACGCGAGCGCTGCCAGGTCGGCCCCGGTCGGGGTGGCGAAGACCCGGCCGAAGTCCGCGGCCCGGTCTGGTTCGCCATACTCCAGCGTGGTGAAGATCCCGCCGCCGTCGTCGTTGACGACCACGATGGTCAGGTCCGGACGCGGCTCGTCAGGGCCGATGAGCAGGCCGTTGACGTCGTGCAGGAAGGTCAGGTCACCCATCAGGGCTGTGACACTCCGCTGTGGGGAGGCCAGGGCGACCCCGACGGCGGTGGCCGTGGTGCCGTCGATGCCGGCCAGCCCACGGTTGCCGGTCACCAGCAGGAAGCGGCCGGTCAGCCCGGCCCGATCAATGTCGCGGGCCGCGTTGGACGAGCCGAGCACGACGATGTCGTCGTCGAGCACGGACTCGAGCAGCGTCCGGGCCACCGCGGGACCCGAGGGCCAGGAGTCGGTGAGGAGGGGCAGGGCCACTGTCGTCACCGCCTCACCGGCACGCTGCCAGAGGCGGGCCCACTCGGTGTCCTGACCGGCGAGCGACCGCTGCGTCAGCGCCGACCAGCAGTGGACCCGGTCCACGACGTGCGAGGGATCGGACCAGGTGCCAGTCGGGGTGACCGCCTCGACCTGGGTCCCGGTGCGGCGCAGCAGGGCACCGGTCTCCCGGTTGAGGGTGAACCGCCCGACGACGAGCACCCGCTGCGGCGCGTGGCTGTCGAGCCAGTCGGTGGCCGTCAGCAGCAGTGACCCGTGCGGCAGCACCGTGCTGCGGTCACCGGCGCCGAACGGCTCGGCCACGACCGGCCACCCCTGCTCGACCGCGACGGCGAGCGCCTGCTCGGCCAGCACGGGGTCGGGCAGGTCGCCGAGGACCATCAGGGTCGCAGGACCTGGCTCGGCGGTGATCCCCTCAGGACCGGCTGCACCCTCTTCACGCCCCGGCACGGCCGTCCACGCGGACCCGTCGGAGCGCCCAGCCAGCTCCGGTGGGAGCTCGCTGGGAGCCGGCAGCTCAGGTGCCAGCGGGTCCCGGAAGGCCACGTTGAGGTGTACCGGTCCCGGTTCGCCACCGAGGGCACCGGTCGCGGCTGCCCAGGCACGGTCTGCGATCGTGCGCCAGGCCGGGTGCGGGGTGGACGAAACCTGCCCGAAATTGCGCGAGGAACGTGCAAAACCTCCCCAAGAATGGGTGAGGTCGTGCTGCCACCGGACGGAGCCGGCGAAGATCCCCGGCTGCACCGTCGTCTGGTTGGCGCCGGTGCCGCGCAGCTCATCCGGCCGGTCGGCGCTGAGCACGATCAGCGGCACCTGCCCGTGGTGTGCCTCCAGCACCGCCGGGTGCAGGTTGGCCACGGCCGTCCCCGAGGTCGTGATCACCACGGCCGGACGCCGGCTGACCTTGGCCAGCCCCAGGGCCAGGAAGCCGGCAGACCGCTCGTCGACCCGGACGTGCAGACGCAGGCGACCGGCGCGCTCGGCTGCCAGCACGGCATACGCCAGCGGCGCGGAGCGGGAGCCCGGGGCCAGGACGACCTCGCGCACCCCGCACCGCACGAGCTCGTCGACCAGCACGGTGGCCAGAGCGGTCGAGGGGTTCACCGGGCGCTCCGTGCCGGTGCCGCGGTCGAGGCAGCCATGGCGCGGATCAGAAGATCCGGACCCGGTCCTGCGGCGCGAGCCACATCCCGTCGCCCTCCTGCACCCCGAAGGCCTCGTGGAAGGCATCGGTGTTGCGCGGCAGGTTGGCCCGCAGGTCCGAGGGGGCGTGCGGGTCGATCGCGAGCAGCCGCTTCGCCTCCTCCGGACGTGCCTTGCCCTGCCAGATCTGCGCATAGCCGAGGAAGAACCGCTGGTCGCCGGTCCACCCGTCGATCTCGGGAGCGTCGCCGCCGGTCGCCAGGCGGTAGGCCTCCAGCGACACCGCCAGACCGCACAGGTCCCCGATGTTCTCGCCGACCGTGAGGCCACCGTTGACCTTTGCCCCGGGGGCGCTGCGGGACTCCAGCTGGTCGAACTGGGCGATGAGCTGTTGGGCACGGGTGTCGAAGGCGGCTCGGTCCGCCTCGGTCCACCAGTCGGTCAGCGAGCCGTCCCCGGCATAGCGCGAGCCCTGGTCGTCAAAGCCGTGCCCGACCTCGTGCGCGATCACTGCGCCGATGCCGCCGTAGTTGACCGCGTCGTCGGCCTCGACGTCGAAGAAGGGCGGCTGCAGGATCGCTGCCGGGAAGACGATCTCGTTGAGCATCGGGTGGTAGTAGGCGTTGACCGTCTGCGGCGTCATCTGCCACTCCTCGCGGTCGATCGGACCACCGATCCGCGCCGTCTGGTAGTCGGTGTCCGCAGCGTTGCCCCGTCGCACATTGCCCAGCAGGTCACCGGCCTGGACCGCGTATGCCGAGTAGTCCCGCCAGCGGGTGGGGTGCCCGATCTTGGGGCGGAAGGCGGCCAGCTTCTCCAGCGCCTTGTGGCGGGTCTCCTCCCCCATCCACTCCAGCGTCGAGATGCGGTCGCGGAAGGCGGCGAGCAGGTGCTCGACCAGCTCGCCCATGCGCTGTCCCGCCTCCGGGGGATAGTGCCGCTCGACATAGAGCTTGCCGACCTCCTCACCGATCAGCTCCTCGACCAGGGCGACCCCCCGGCGCCAGCGGTCCCGGTTCTGCGGGGTGCCGGTCAGCGTGCGGCCGTGGAAGTCGAAGGCGGCCTCGACGAAGTCGTCGGTGAGGTAGCGGGCACTGCTGTCCAGCAGTCGGACTGCGAGCCAGGCACGCCAGTCGGCCACCGCCACCTCGCTCAGTGCCTGAGCGGCGGCGGCGAGGAAGTCGGGCTGGCGCGCGATGACGTGGTCCAGCGCGCCCTCGGGCAGGCTCAGCCCCTCGGCGAAGGCGACCCAGTCGAAACCGGGCGTGGCCTCGGTGAGTTCGGCCTGCGACCAGCGGGTGTAGGACTTCACCGCGTCACGTGCGGCCACCCGGTCCCAGTGCCCGGCGGCGATGCGGGTCTCCAGGTCGAAGACCCGCTGGGCCGCCCCGTCGCCCAGGTCCAGACCGGCCTCAGTGAGCGCGGGCGCGGCGAGCGTCAGCAGTGTCTCGAGGTAGGCGACGTAGGCAGTGCGCGCCTCGGAGTGCTCCTCGTCGGTGTAGTAGGCCTCGTCGGGCAGCCCGATACCACCCTGGTGCAGATAGGCGATGTACTCCTCGGGGTTGCCGGCGTCTGCGGTCACGAACAGGTAGACCAGCGAGTCCACGCCCCCGCGCTGCAGCCGTGCGGACTCCCGCACCAGGTCGGAGGGCTCCTGCACAGCGGCGACCGCGCGCAGGTCCTCCACGAGGGGGGCGGTCCCCAGCTCGGCGATCCGATCGACATCCATGAACGAGGCATACAGGTCACCGACCTGACGCTCGGCGCTGCCCGGCGCCGCATCGGCGGCGGCCGCCGCGCTCTCCTCGATCAGTTCCCGGACGTCGGCCTCAGCGTTCTCCCGCAGGATGTCGAACGCGCCGTAGCGGCCCTTGTCCTGTGGGATCTCGGTGCTGGCCAGCCAACCACCGTTGACGTGCTCGAAGAGGTCGTCCTGCACGCGAACATCGGGGTTCATAAACTCCCGGCGGACTCCGGACTTCATGGGCGAGGGCTCCTTCGGATCGGTGACTGGGACCACCGTAAGCGTTCCGGGCCGCGCCCCGAACTCTGGCCTTGCTCAGCCCGTGCCCTGCCTCGGGCCGACCGGTGATCCGCTGGCCGGGCGGATCGTGCGGCTCGAGGTGACCGTCCCGGCTGATGCGGAAGGTGTGTGCACGCGGTCCTCGTCGACCCCGCGGCACACGAGCTCGGAGGGCGCAGGCGGGGAAACAGGTCTGGTCGCACTGGCCGCAGGACGTCCGGACGACTACGGTCAAGACACACGCCGGCCGTGACCGGCACCACCGAGGGAGAGGCGATCGCGTGAGTATTGCTGGCGGCTTGTTCAACTCCAACACCAAGGATGAAAAGGGCGGCGACACCAAGACCACGGCGGATGGCGACGCGACGGCCACCACCGAGGAGCCGGTGGACCTCACCACGTCCATCCCCGGATTTGACGACGCTGACGAGGGCTTGGTCATCGAGACCGGTGGCCAGTTCCGGGACGTCGAGGGTGACCTCGACCGGCTCGACAACGAGGACGTGGAGGGCATCAGTGACGGCGGCTCCGGCGACGACCTGGCCTTTGACGTGGACTCCACCTCCTGCGACATCAGGCTCGACCCCGAGTCCTGAGGGAGCTGACAGGCACCGCACGCGGTCAGGCGCCGGCGAGTGCCTTGACCACGCGCGAGGGTGAGGGACGCCCGAGTTGCTGCGCCATCCACACGCTGGTCTCCACGAGCGCATCGAGATCTGCACCGTGCTCGATGCCCAGTCCGTCGAGGGCCCAGACCAGGTCCTCGGTGGCCAGGTTGCCAGTGGCTGACTTGGCGTAGGGGCACCCGCCCAGACCGCCCGTGCTGGCATCGACCACCCGCACGCCGTGCGCGAGCGCCGTCATCGTGTTGGACAGCGCCTGCCCGTAGGTGTCGTGGAAGTGCACCCCGACCTGGTCCGCGCCGATGCCCGCGCCCTCCAGCGCTTCCAGCAACCGGCTCACATGTCCAGGGGTGCCCACCCCGATCGTGTCCCCGATCGAGAGCTGGTCGCAGCCCAGGTCCATCAGGCGCGCGCACACGTCGACGACCTGCTCGACCGGGACCGGACCCTCCCAGGGGTCACCGAAACACATCGAGACGTAGCCGCGCACCCAGGCGCCAGCATCCAGCGCCCCACGCACGACCGGCTCAAACATCGCCAGCGACTCGGCCACGGACCTGTTGAGATTCTTGCGGGCGAACGTCTCGGTGGCACTGCCGAAGACCGCGATGGCCTTGACGCCCTTGTCCAGGGCGCGGTCCAGGCCGCGCTCGTTGGGGACCAGCACGGGGCGCGCCTGCCCCGCCGCGACCGGTCCCAGCAGGTCCAGGAGCTCCTCGGCGTCACCGAGCTGCGGCACCCACGCGGCCGGGACGAAGGAGGTCAGCTCGATTGTCTGCAGGCCGGCGTCCACGAGGCGCCGGACGAACTCGGCCTTGACCTCAACGGGCACGACGGACTTCTCGTTCTGCAGCCCATCGCGCGGGCCGACCTCGTAGATCGTGATCCGGTCTGGCAGTCCGGTGGCCGGCTCGGTCATCGGCAACGTCCTGGTCGTCATGGCACCATCCTCTCAGGAGCTGGCCGCAGACACGGGAGACAGTCGTGCGGGCGCCTGAGACCTCAACCTCCCGGACGGACGACTCACCGCCGGCGATCTGGCCGCCACAAGCGCCAGAAGACACAGCCGCGTTAAGCCGGACTACACACTTCCGGAAATCTTCGACTCACGCGACAAAGACTGCACACAATTGACGACGCTAAATCATACTCCCCCAGAACAGAACCGAAAACGTCTCACACTCTGCTGCGGTTTCTGGGGCGATGGGTACTATCCCAGCCATGCGGACAAAGCGGTTGATGGGGTGGCTAGCAGGCGGTGTCGTCACACTGGTTGTGTTGCACCTACTCCTGCACGGCTTCAGCGCGTGGTTCGACAGGATGCCAATAGCAGTCGGACGCTGGCTCGATATGAATTCCGAGAGCTCGGTCGCAACCTGGTACAACATTATGTTGCTGGGCCTCGTCGCTGCTCTGGCCGCCCTCGCCGCAATTGCGTCCGCGGAACCACGCACCAGGTTGGCCTGGGGAACATTGGCGGTGTTGGTCATGCTCCTGAGCATTGACGAAAAGGTGCAGATCCACGAGCAACTTCCCGACCTTCTGGGGATGACCCGAGGCGACATGGTCACCCACGAGTGGGTGATCCCGGGCACCATCATCGCCGGGCTTGGCGGGGTCGTCCTCCTCTACCTGTTCCAGGCTCTGGAGCGGCCGGTTCGCCGTGGCCTGCTCGTCGCGGGCCTGGTGTACGCGGCCGGGGCGATCGCTGTCGAGGCAGTGACCGGACTCGCGACCCGCACGCTTGCCCTCGACCACCCGGCCCGGGCAGCCTTCCCCGTGTGGGAGGCCCTCGAGGAGTCCTTGGAGATGGTGGGCTGCATCCTCGCGCTCGGCATGATTGTCGACTACCTGCTCCGCACGGGGGTGTTGATCGTGCGGCCTCCCGAGACGGAGACGCGCACTCCCGGGAATGCGGTCGGGGCGTTCTACCGTTGACCCCACGATGAATGGCCCACTGATTGTCCAGTCCGACAAGACCCTGCTCCTGGAGATCGACCACCCGGACTCTGCCGAAGCGCGACGTGCCGTCGCGCCCTTCGCCGAGCTCGAGCGCGCCCCCGAGCACGTGCACACCTATCGCATCACCCCCCTGGGGCTGTGGAACGCCCGGGCCGCTGGGCACGACGCCGAGCAGGTCGTCGACGCCCTGGTCACCCACAGCCGCTATCCGGTGCCCAACGCGCTGTTGCTCGACATCGCCGAGACGATGGACCGCTATGGCCGGCTCACCCTGGAGAAGGACGACTCCACCGATCCCGGTCGGTTGCTGCTGCGCACCACCGACCGCGCGGTGCTGGAGGAGATCCTGCGGCACAAGAAGATCACGCCGCTGATCGGGGAGCGACTCGACCCGGACACCGTCGTCGTGCACTCCTCCGAGCGCGGCCACCTCAAGCAGGAGCTGATCAAGGTCGGCTGGCCGGCCGAGGACCTGGCGGGCTATGTCGACGGCGAGAAGCACCCGATTGACCTGTTCCAGGAAGACTGGTCGCTGCGGCCCTACCAGCAGCAGGCTGTCGACGGCTTCTGGGACGGCGGCTCCGGGGTCGTCGTGCTGCCCTGTGGCGCGGGCAAGACCCTCGTCGGCGCCGGCGCGATGGCCAGGTCCGGCACCACGACGTTGATCCTGGTGACCAACACGGTCTCGGCCCGCCAGTGGCGCGCTGAGCTCCTGGCCCGCACCTCCCTCACAGAGGACGAGATCGGCGAGTACAGCGGGGCCCGCAAGGAGATCCGACCGGTCACCATCGCGACCTACCAGGTGCTCACCACCAGGCGGGGCGGGGTCTACAAGCACCTCGACCTCCTGGACGCCCGCGACTGGGGACTCATCGTCTATGACGAGGTGCACCTGCTCCCGGCCCCGATCTTCCGGATGACGGCCGACCTGCAGGCGCGTCGCCGACTCGGGCTGACGGCGACGCTGGTGCGCGAGGACGGCCGGGAGTCGGAGGTCTTCACGCTGATCGGTCCCAAGCGCTATGACGCTCCCTGGAAGGACATCGAGGCGCAGGGTTATATCGCTCCGGCCGACTGTGTCGAGGTGCGGGTCACCCTGTCGGACTCGATGCGCATGGCCTACGCCACCGCCGAGCCGGACGAGCGCTACCGGTTCGCCTCGTGCGCGCCCGCCAAGGACCGGGTCGTAGAGGAGCTCGTGGACAAGCACCGGGGGCAGCAGACCCTGGTGATCGGCCAGTACCTCGACCAGCTCGCGCAGTTGTCAGAGCGGCTCGATGCACCGCTGATCACCGGCGAGACGACGGTGACCGAGCGGCAAAAACTGTTTGCTGCCTTCCGCACCGGTGAGATCAGCCTCCTCGTGGTCAGCAAGGTCGCGAACTTCTCGATCGACCTGCCAGAGGCCTCCGTCGCGATCCAGGTCTCCGGCACCTTCGGCTCGCGTCAAGAAGAGGCCCAGCGCCTCGGTCGGGTGCTGCGTCCCAAGGGCGACGGCCGGACCGCGCACTTCTACACGATCGTCTCCCGGGACACCGTGGACGCGGAGTTCGCTGCCCACCGCCAGCGTTTCCTGGCCGAGCAGGGTTATGCCTATCGGATCGTCGACGCCGAGGACCTGGGGATGCTCGACCCGGTCTGACGGCGCTGGGTCAGCGCCCGGTCCGTCTCGACGACCAGACGCAGGAGGAAACCACCAGCCAACAGACCGCCCAGCAGGTCGGTCGGCCAGTGGAACCCCAGATAGAAAGCCACCGCGATCGAGCCGGTCGCGATCAGCGTCACGACCCAGAAGGTCCGGGTCCGGCTCCGGGTGTCGGGATGGGCGTAGGTGCGCAGGAGATAGGCCGCGGCGCCATAGATGAGCACCGCCTCGGAGGCGTGCCCCGAGGGGTAGGCCATGCCATACCAGCCGTGCTCGAGGAAGCCACCGGAGAAGAACTCTCCGTCACCCACGGCCGGTGAGGACCGCGCGAGGACCAGCTTCAGTCCCCCGATCCCGGCATAGAAGGCCACCTCCGCGGCCCCCGCGATCACGATCGGGTGCCAGGTCCGGTGCCGCACCGCCAGCCAGATCGCGACGGCTGCCAGCACCGGCAGGCACACGGCCTGGCCAGCGACAGCGTTGGGGAAGGCGTCCAGGAAGTCGTGCCAGTTGGGTGTGTAGCGTCGCGACCAGTAGGCCTGCAGCTGATGGTCCAGCCCACGCAACGGCCCCGTGGCCGCCAGCACGGTGACCAGCACGAAGGCGACTCCCAGAACAGGCAGAGAGGTCAGCTTCGGCAGGCGATCCATCAGGGCTGCATCGTATGCCGAAGCCGCCACCCTGACTCCTCCGCGAGAACGACAGTCCCAGCACTCTGTCAGGAATCTCCCAGGCTTTGGTCACACACTGGTGCCTATGAGCACACCCGAGGCCACTCTGCTTGTCGTCGAGGACGAGACCAACATCCGCGAACTGCTCACCACGAGCCTGAAGTTCGCCGGGTTTGAGGTCTACTCCGCCCCCGACGGCAACACGGCGATGCACCTGGCTGAGGAGCACGACTTCGACCTGGCGGTGATGGACGTCATGCTCCCGGACATGGACGGGTTCACGGTGACCCGCAGGCTGCGCGACCATGGCCGAGACCTGCCGGTCCTCTTTCTCACCGCCCGCGACAGCCTGGATGACAAGGTCAAGGGCCTGACCGTCGGCGGCGACGACTACGTCACCAAACCCTTCAGCCTCGAGGAGGTCGTCGCCCGGATCCGGGCGGTGCTGCGACGCACCCAGAACGCCGAGCCCGAGGACGAGGACACCACCTTGCGGGTGGCCGATCTGGAGCTCGACGAGGACCGCCACGAGGTCATCCGTGCCGGGCGGGTCATCGACGTCTCCCCCACCGAGTTCAAACTGCTGCGCTATCTCATGCTCAACGTCAACCGGGTGCTGTCCAAGGCGCAGATCCTGGACCACGTGTGGGACTACGACTTCCGCGGCGAGATGGGCATCGTGGAGTCCTACATCTCCTACCTGCGGCGCAAGATCGACACCGAAGGCGAGCCACTGATCCACACCAAGCGCGGCGTCGGCTACGTCCTGCGTGAGCCACGCGGCCCCCAAGGCTCCTGACCGTCGTGGGCTGGCTCGGGACCTCCCGCCGGTCCGCCGTGACGGCGCTGCACAACCTGTCCCTGACGGCACGGCTGGTGACCGTCGTCGTCATGCTGGTGCTCACGGCATACGTCATCACCACCGCCTTGACCGCCACCCTGCTGCGGGACTACCTGACGGACCGGACCGACGCCGACCTGAAGGCCTACATCGAGCCGCTTGCCAAGCAGGCCTACTCCCGGCTCGGTGGCCAGCAGCCCACCGACGTCGTCGTGCCGAACCCCTACTACCTGCGGATCACCAGCCCCTCCGGTGTGGCCTATGCCAACCGTGCCTTCGGCAACGAGCAGATCCCCGACATCGGTGAGATCCCGGTCGATGACCCCCGGATCGGTGAGGAGCCCTTCACGGTCGACTCCCAGGACGGTGACACCCAGTGGCGGGTCCTGCTGGCCGGCTACTCCAGCCAGCAGGGAGAGGGGACGGTGGCCGTCGCCCTACCACTGTCACCGGTCACCAACACGGTCCAGAAGCTGCTGGCACTGACCACCGTCGTCGGACTGTCCACCCTCCTGGCAGTGGCCCTGATCAGCTGGTTCGCCGTGCGCCGCGCCTTCCGGCCGCTCACCCGCATCGAGGACACCGCGGCCACCATCGCCGCCGGCGACCTCACTCGCCGCATCCCCGAGCGCAGGGCCAACGACGAGGTGGCCTCGCTGTCCGACTCGTTGAACGCGATGCTCACCCAGATCGAGCAGTCCTTCGCCGTGCGCGAAGCCTCCGAGGCCCGCATGCGCCAGTTCGTCGCCGACGCCTCCCACGAGCTGCGGACGCCGCTGGCCACGGTCAAGGGCTATGCCGAGCTCTATCGCGTCGGCGGCGTGACCCAACCAGAGGATGTTGCGGGTGCCATGCGACGCATTGAGGACGAGTCCTCCCGCATGGCACGGCTCGTCGAGGACCTGCTGCTGCTGACCCGTCTGGACACCACCCCGCACCGCCCGATCGACGACGTTGACCTGACCGTGGTCGCCAACGACGTGGTGCAGGACGCCCGCGTCCGGGCGCCGGAGCGGACCATCTCGTTGCGACGTCTCGGCCCGGCCAACGGCCCGGTGGTGGTGCCCGGCGACGACTTTGCACTGCGCCAGGTGCTGACCAACCTGGTGGCCAACGCGGTCTCCCACACCCCGGCAGACAGTTCCGTCGAGGTCCTGGTCGGTCAGATCGCGGACCGGGCGGTCATCGACGTCACCGACCACGGCCCGGGCATCCCGCCCGAGGCTGCGGCCCGGGTCTTCGAGCGGTTCTACCGCGCCGACCCCTCCCGCTCCCGCGGTCCGGGGCGCGGCGGAGGCACCGGCCTGGGCCTGTCGATCGTCGGCTCCATCGTCGTCCGTCACGGGGGAACGGTCAGCCACCGCCCCACCCCCGGGGGCGGAGCGACCTTCCGCGTCGAGCTGCCGCGTCGAGCGCGTCCGGCGACCGACTGACTCTGGCGAGCGCTGGGTCACCCGCCCTCATCGTGGGACGAGAGGGCAGCCACCTGGTCGCGCAGGTGGGTGAGCTCGGTCTCGTTGCGGCACAGGCCGATGGCCTCCTCGAAGGCGTCCCTGGCCTCGACGAGCCGACCCGACCGGACCAGCAGCGCGGCCCGCACCGAGGCGGGGCGGTGACTGCCCGGCATACGGATTTCCTCGAGAGCAGTCAGACCGGCCTGCGGGCCCAGCGCCTCGGCCACCGCTACAGCCCGTGCCAGCTGAGCAGCGGGTGAAGGGGCGATCTGCAGGAGGGTGTCGTAGTGCTCGACGATACGGTCCCAGCGCGTCTCCTGGGCAGTGGCCGCAGTGGCATGCTCGGCCGCGATCCGGGCCTGCACGACATAGGCCGCAGCCTGTGGGCTCAGCACACGGGCGGGTCCCAGGGAGCGGAGCAGCTTCAGGCCCTCTGTGATCTCCTCGGCGTGCCAACGGGACCTGTCCTGGTCGGCGAGCAGGACGAGCGTGCCATCGGGGCCGACCCGCGCGTCCCGCCGCGAGTGCTGCAACAGCAGCAGGGCCAGGAGCGCGACCAGCACCGGCTCGGCGGGGCGCAGGGCGAGCACCACGCGCACCAACCGGACGCTCTCCCCCGCCAGCTCAGCGCGCAGCAGGTCCGGTCCGCTGCCCGGGGCATACCCGGCCGTGAAGGCGAGGTAAGCGGTCTGGGCGACAGAGTCCAGCCGGTCCGGGAGCGCTGCCGGCCCCGGCACCGTGAACGGGATGGCATCCGCGACGATCTTCTTCTTGGCCCGGGTGATCCGAGCCGCCATGGTCGGCTCCGGCACGAGAAACAGGCGCGCGACGTCATGGGTGCTCACCCCCAGGACCAGCCGGAGCGCCAGGGCGCTGGCTCCCTCGGGGCCGAGCGCCGGGTGGGTGCACATCAGGACCAGGCGCAGCACGTCGTCCTCGAGGAGGTCTCCGGTGTCGACCATCGTGCTCGCCCTCTCCTGGCCCCGTTCGGCCTCGGTCACCAGCAGGGGCGCGCGGCGCTGGTGCATCGCCTCGGCCCGCAGCCGGTCCAGCACCCGTCGGCTGGCGACCCTGTGCAGCCACCCCGCCGGGTTGTCCGGGACACCGTCGGCGGGCCAGCGTCGGGCCGCAGTCTCCACCGCGTCGCCGAGAGCGTCCTCAACCAAGTCCAGGCGGCGATAGCGCGCGAGGAGCAGGGCGATCAGAGCGCCCCACTCCTCGCGCACCACGCGCTCGAGTGCCTCGCTGCTCACGTGATGGTGATGGCGGGGCGGACCTCGTCGGTGATGCTGCTCCAGTCCGTCGGCTCATAGGCGATGAGGATCAGATAGCGCTGCACCGCTCACATCTCCTGGACGGGATTGATCTGCATGTCGTAGGCCGGAAGCACCGCGAGCAGCTCGACGAGCACCTCGCGGTCCGGCACCTCGATGAGATAGAAACCGCCGAGTCCCTCCACGGCCTCGGCATAGGGCCCGTCCGTCATCGTGAGCCTCCCCTCGCGGGTGCGCACGGTCGAGGCGCCGTCTCCATCCTGCAGCGCCTCGCCGGCCAGGATGGTCACGCCCTCGCGGGCGGCGCACGCCTGGCCGAAGGCACCGAACTTCTCCATGAGGACTCCCTGCTCCTCCGGAGTCTGCTCGTCCCAGGACTTCTCGGCACCGTCTGCCATCAGCAGGACCACGAACTTCATGGCGCCTCCGCCTCCCCGATCGGGCTGATCTGCAGGTCATACGGTGGCAGGAGCTCGGTCAGCTCCAGGAGCGTGTCCAGATCAGGCGTCTCGATGACATACAGCCCGCCCAACTGCTCGATGGCCTCGGCATACGGTCCCTCCGTCACGCTGCGCTTGCCTCCGCGGGTCCGCACGACAGTGGGCACACCATCCAGGGCCTCCCCGGTGAGGATGCGCACACCCTCGCGGACCGCGCACGCTGCGCCGAAGTCGTCGTGCTGCTGCATCGCCGCGGCCTGCTGCTCGGAGGTCTGCTCCCCCCAGGGCGGCATCTCACCCTCGGACATCAAGAAGAGTGCGACCCTCATGACGCACTCTCCTGCGCCGAGGCCGCCCGCTCCTCGGGCGCCACGGTGCGGCGGATCTCGACCCCATCACCCAGCGCCGCGATGATCTTGGCGCACTCGGTCAGGTCGTCCAGGTCGTCGGTCTCGACCAGATAAAAACCGCCCACGTGCTCGGCGGTCTCCGCGAACGGTCCCTCGGTCACGACCTGCCCACCGGGCTGGACGGTCCGCGCCTCCGTCGTCGGGTGCAACTCTGCCCCGCCGGTGATCCGGTGTCCCCGTCGGGTGAGCTCCTCGCCGAAACGGGTGTACTCGGCATACCCGTCCGCCCGCTCCTGCCGGCTCATCGTCGACCACCAGCGGTCGGCGTCGCCGACGATCACCACCATGTATTCGGTCATGTCCCGATCCTTCCTCGTCGGGGCCGGCGCCGCTCGCCGACCCGGGCCGCGGTCGCGACCTCACTCCCATGACGGCCGAGACACCCGTAAATCGACAACACCTCAGACCTGGCACTGCTCTCGGCCCTGTGCGCGGGATACTTCCCTCTCGCACTGACGACACCCGTGCTCGGGAGCAGGGGGGGCCGCCATTCACAGGAAATCTGCAGGACTGTCACAGCCTCCGTAGATGTCGGCGTAGTTGTCTTGTCTCATCCCCGCACACGGGCACCACGCACGACACGAAGGAGCAGGACCATGGGCAAGACGAACCCGACCATCTGGACCCAGGTGACGGCGGTGGGCCTGCTCTCGGCGATTCTGGCCTCCGGCGGGACGTATGCCGTGGTGCAGGCCTCCCGGGACGATCAGCCCGTGGTCGTCCAGTCCTCCTCCGGCCCCTCCACCAGCTCGGCCGCCCCGGCGTCCTTCTCCCCGTCCACCGACTGGGGTGGGGTCGCCGCCAATGTCACGCCGAGCGTGGTGGCGATCAGCGTCTCCTCCGGCACCGGTGGTGGGGCCGGCTCGGGAGTGGTGTGGGACTCCTCCGGCCACATCGTGACCAACGCCCACGTGGTGGCCGGAGCGCAGGAGGTGCAGGTGACGCTGGCCGACGGCCGCACCTATGACGCCGAGATCGCCGGGTCCGACCCCTCTACCGACCTGGCCGTGCTGACCCTGACCGATCCTCCTGAGGACCTGCACCCGATCACCACCGGTGACGATGAAGGATTGGCCGTGGGCGACCCGGTGATGGCGATCGGCAACCCGCTGGGGCTCAGCGGCACCGTGACCACCGGCATCGTCAGTGCACTGGACCGGCCGGTGACCACCGAGGCCGCCAGCGAGGGTGGCGCCCAGCCCGGTGCGGTGCGGCAGGCTGAGCCGGTCGTCACCAACGCGATCCAGACCAGTGCCGCGATCAACCCCGGCAACTCTGGCGGAGCCCTGGTCGACGCCGCCGGCGCACTGGTCGGCATCAACTCCTCGATCGCCACGATGGGCGGTGCCATGGGCGGGCAGAGCGGCAACATCGGCATCGGCTTTGCGATCCCGGTCAACGAGGTGTCCTCGATCGTGGGCCAGCTCATCGAGGACGGGACCGCCGAGCACGCCTTCCTGGGCGTGGGACTCACGGACGCGACCGCCGAGAAGGACGGCGCGACCCTGCACGCGGCGGGCATCGCCCAGGTGGAGCCCGGGTCACCCGCCGCGGGTGCCGATCTCGCCGAGGGCGACGCGATCACGCAGATCGACGGCGAGCGTGTCAACGGCTCCCTCGCCCTGGTCGCCCAGGTGCGCCAGCGTTCCGCCGGGGACGAGGTGCAGCTGACCTACCTGCGCGACGGCGAGGAGCACGAGGTGAGCGTGACCCTCGACGCCCGCGCCGACAGCTGAGTCGGCACACCTCGTTCTGGCCACCTCGGATCGGTTAGGGTCGCTCTTCTCCCCGTCCCCTCCCCGATCCGAGGTGGCCTACCCATGTCCGAGCACTCCCACCCTCCAGATCCCTCGGCGGCACACGCCGCCCCGCCCCAGCAGTCCGACAGCGAGCTGGCCCGCGAGCAGGACTACCTGATCTCCGCCCGCGCCGAGATGGCGCGCATGCGCGAGCACACCCTGGGCCTGCAGGCCCAGGCTGGCGACAAGATCGCCGGTGAGCACCTGGCCCACACCCTCTGGCGCCGCGCCCAGTCTCTCGTGGACGACCCGGGCGGCACCCTCTTCTTCGGACGCATCGACACCCTCAGCAGGCAGCACGGCACCGAACGGCACTACATCGGACGACGTCACATCTCTGACGCCGACGGCGAGCCGGTCGTGGTCGACTGGCGCGCCGACGTCTCCACTCCCTTCTACCGAGCCTCCCCGCGAGAGCCGATGGGAGTCAGGCTGCGCCGCCGGTTCGGTGTCGACCGCGGCCAGCTCACGGCATACGAGGACGAGCACCTCTCCGATCCCCAGGCGGAGGACCTCAGCGGACAGCGCCACAGCCGCATCCTGGCTGCTGAGATCGAGCGCCCCCGCTCCGGTCCGATGCGCGACATCGTGGCCACCATCCAGCCCGAGCAGGACGAGATCGTCCGCGCTGACGTGGGCACCACCATCTGCGTGCAGGGGGCTCCGGGCACCGGCAAGACCGCGGTGGGCCTGCACCGCGCCGCCTGGCTGCTCTACTCCTACCGCGACCGGCTCTCCCGCACGGGCGTGCTCGTCATCGGGCCGAACCGCGCCTTCCTCGAGCACGTGGGGGCGGTCCTGCCGACCTTGGGTGAGATCGAGGTGGGGCACACCACCGTGGAGGAACTCACCGGTCGCTCGCATGGCACGGAGCCGGCCGAGGTCGCCACCCTCAAGGGCGACGCCCGTCTCGCGCAGGTGCTGCACCGGGCCGTCTGGTCCCAGGTGCAGCCTGCGAGCGAGCCTCTGGTCGTGCCCCGCGGCTCGCGCCGCTGGCGGGTGCCGGAGTATGACGTGCAGCAGATCCTCGACGAGCTCACCTCCCGGGGGGTGCGCTATGA
Organism: Ornithinimicrobium ciconiae; assembly: GCF_007197575.1. Classification (NCBI taxonomy): domain Bacteria; kingdom Bacillati; phylum Actinomycetota; class Actinomycetes; order Micrococcales; family Ornithinimicrobiaceae; genus Ornithinimicrobium; species Ornithinimicrobium ciconiae. The sequence continues at coordinate 992,189 of NZ_CP041616.1, read as the reverse complement.
CGCGGCGCGCCAGATGCTCCCTCGCCGGCTCGCGCACGCGGTGCTGGTGCGGATGGAGGGCTCCGGCGACACCCCGGACGACCGGGTGCAGGATGCGGTGGCCCGGAGCAAGCCGGTCAGAGACTTCGCCAAGACCGTCTGGCCGGTCCTCGACCCGCCCGCGGTCCTCTTCGGCCTGTGGTCCGACCCGGCGGCACTGGCCGCGGCCGCCGACGACCTCCTCACCGGGGACGAACAACGGATCCTGCTGTGGGAGAAGGCACCCCGCACCAGGGGAGCCGCGCGGTGGACACCGGCCGACACGGTCCTGCTCGACGAGATCGGTGACATTCTGGAGCGCACCACCAGCCTCGGACACCTCATCGTGGACGAGGCGCAGGACCTCTCCCCCATGCAACTGCGGGCGGTCGGACGTCGCGCGTCCACCGGGTCGCTGACGGTGCTGGGCGACCTGGCCCAGGGCACCACCCCCTGGGCCACCCGCTCCTGGACCGAGTCGTTGGAGCACCTGGGCAAGGCCGGGGCACACGTGGAGGAGCTCACCCGCGGCTTTCGCGTGCCCGCGGCGGTCATCGAGTATGCCGCCCGCCTCCTGCCCCACATCGCCGCCGGACTGGCGCTGCCGGAGTCGGTCCGCTCCAACCCCGGTCGCCTCGACCTCCTCTCCGCCGACGGCAGGCTGCTGCCGGCCACGGTGGCCGCGGTCCGCTCATCACTCGAGGGCGCTCCTGGCACGGTCGGGGTCATCGTCAGCGACACCTCCCTCACGTCGGTCGCCGGTGCCCTGCAGGAGGCTGGCATCCGGCACGCCACGGTGGGCGGCCCACCACCGGGCCCTGGGACGGACGCTGGGACGGACGCCGAGACGGACGCGATGGAGGTCTCCGAGGCCCGTGTGCAACTGGTCCCGGCGACCCTGGCCAAGGGTCTGGAGTTCGACCAGGTCATCGTGGTGGAGCCGGCCGCGATCGTGGCGGCCGAGCCGGACGAGCGGACCGGGCTGCGCCGTCTCTATGTCGTGCTGACCCGAGCCGTCTCCGGCCTCACCGTGGTGCACGACGATCCTCTTCCGGCAGCCCTGCGGGAGAACTGACCGGGTGCCCCCAGCACCTCGTGGGCACACCGCGTCCGGGTGGGGGGCGGGTCGCGGGGGCAGACTGGTGGGATGACCTCCCTGCCGCCACCTGAGTCCGAGCGCTCCCGCGACACGAGCCTGAGCGCCTCCTGGCACGGTGACCTGCAGGTCCTGGCGCCAGAGGCGCCCGCGTCCCTGCGCACCGGCGAGGTCGAGCTGCTGCTGAGCCGCTGGTCCGAGCCGCAGCGCCGCTACCACACGGTGCAGCACCTGGTCGAGGTCCTGCAGGCGATCGAGGGGCTCGCCGCTGCAGGGGAGGTCGACACCGTCGGTGCCCGGCTAGCCAGGGTCGCGGCCTGGTATCATGATGTCGTCTACGACCCACGGGCCGCGTCGGGGAGCAACGAGCACCGGAGCGCCGCCCTCGCGCGCGACCACCTCAACGCTCTCGGCGTGGCACGAGGCAGCGTGGACGTCATCGAGGCACTGGTCCTGATGACCCTCGACCACGACGCGAGCGCTGGCCCAGCCGCGCTGGCGAGCAGACGGCATACGGTCGAGGTGCTGCACGACGCCGACCTGTGGGTGCTCTCCGCCCCCGTCGCCCGCTATCGGGAGTATGCGCGCCAGGTCCGGGCCGAGTATGCCCACGTGCCGGACGACCTGTTCACGCACGGAAGGTCCGCGATCCTGTCCCAGTTCCTCCAGCGGGAGGACATCTACCGCACGGGGCACGCTCGCAGGCACTGGCGGGCGCAGGCGCACCGCAATCTCACCACCGAGCTCGCCCGGTTGCGCGCCTGATCCGTGGGCCGGGACGCCACGAGGCCCGCCGCTGGTGTGCGGCGGGCCTCAGGATCACGGGACCTTGGCGCTACAGTCCCAAGCCGACCGGGTTGGTCGGAGGCGAGATCAGCGTCTCATCCGTACCCTGGTCGTCGGTGTAGGACACCTGGACTCGGATCTGCTTCCCCGCGTCGGCGGCCTGCACCGTGTAGCCGAGGAGGAAGGTCTCCGGGGTGACCCTGGTGGCGACGACGTCGTAGGTGGCGAAGCTGTCGCTCGACGTGTGCCACTCATACGTCATGCCGCCCTCGACCGACTCCTCCAGCCCGTCGTCGTCGTGGAAGCCGCTCGGCACCAGGGCCGAACCGACGACGGGGTCGAGGTTGTTGATCACCAGGCCGGAGGGGTCGTCGTTGATGTTGACGACTGCCTGGTTGGTCGGCCCACCGACCACCTCAGAGGCGATCTGCCTGAGCACACCGTTGTCATCCTCGAAGGTGACCACCACCCGCAGAATGGCACCGGCCTCGCCGTCACCCGGGATGAAGGTGTCCACCCGGCCGTTCGGCTCGTCCGGCAGCGAGTCGCCCGAGGAAGCCGGGTCCCACGCCTCGCCGACCTCGCCGGCCTGCCAGTTGAACCTGATCGCGGTCGGGTTCGCGACCGTGGGGTTGTTGTCCTCGTCCTCGAAGACGACCGTGGCGATGATCTCCTCATCCTCCGTGGGCGGGTTGATCTGCCCTTCGAAGGTGATGTGGCCCAGGGACGGGCAGGCCTCGAGGTTCTCCGTGTCGGGGCTGAGGATGAAGCACCCTCCGCCGCCGAACTGGACAACCTCGATGTTGTTGATGATGTCCTGTCCCTCGCTCTCCTCGAACTCCGCACCACCGATGTGCACGACCTCGTAGTAGTTGTCGTGGAGGTGCTTGATGGTGTAGTTGGGCTCACCTGCCTCATTGAGGAACGGGTCCTGGTAGATCGCCGTGTCGGTGGCGCTTTCGGCCCCCGCGTCGACCACAATCTCGCGGTGCATGGTGATCTGGCCAGGATCGATGGTTCCGTTGAAGACACCCGCCTTGAGCTGGCTGGCGCTGTTATAGCGGACGCCGTTGTACTCCAGCTGGACACGGATGGCCGCATCGCCGTCGATGTAGTCGTCACCGAAACGACCCTCCATCACGTCACTCCCGGCACCGCCGAAGAGCAGCGTGCTGACTCCGTCGGTGTCCTGGCGCAACGGGTTGTCGACCAGGAACCTCAGGGCATAGTCCTGCTCGGCGGCTGGTGGCCGCAGCAGCTCCTCCAGCCCATCGATCAGGTCCAGACCGTCCTCGGTCATCAGGTTGACGTCGTCGGCGGCCAGGTCGTCCGGTGAGACTCCCAGACCTCGGATGACGTCGTCGCCCGCACCACCGGAAAGCGACTCCACCTGCAGGAACCGGTCCCGGATCGCGGTGACGTCCGGAGGCTGGAGCAGGTTGAAGTTCAGGTCGGCGTCGACACCCTGGCTCGCGCCGTCGTAGGTGACGTAGTCGAACCCGAACATGCCGTGGTAGCGGTCCGTGCCGCCGACGCCGCCGACCATGATGTCGTCACCGCCCTCGGCGTCCATGTCATCAGACCCTGGACCACCGATCAGGATGTCGTCACCGCCGTTGACGTCGTTCTGGAACTGCTGACCGTTGTCACCCATCAGCAGGTCCGCGTGGGGTCCGCCCTCTAGCCAGTCGTCACCCTCATTGCCGAACGGGTTGTCCCGGCCGGTTCCACCAAGGAAGATGTCGTTTCCGGTCCCGAGGAAGCCCGATGCGCCATTGGCATTATCGCTCGTCTTGGTCACGAAGTCATTGCCCGAGCCACCAAGCAGCAGGTCGACTCCGGGCCCACCATCAATGGCGTCGTTGCCCTGAGCGCCCTTGATGTTGTCGTCACCGAAGGAGTCGGTGATGATGTCGTGGCCGGGGCCGCCGACGATGGTGTCATTGCCCGAGCCTCCTCGGATCCGGTCGTTGCCGCCATAACCCCAGATGGAGTCATCGCCCTGGCCGCCCTGGATGTTGTCATCCAGCGCTCGGTGACCATGGATCTCGATGTGCTCGTCACCGTCCCAGAGCCACATGCTGCCGACCTGCCGCAGGCCCGCAGGCAACGGACTCGGAAGGTTTTCGAGGTCCAGGTAGGGGTCGTGCTTGGAGAAGATGTCACCCGGCAGCAACGACGCGTTCGTGTTGCGCTGGATCAGCGACGAGAATGAGTTGGCCTCGAGTGCCCCAAACAGTTGGTTGCCCTGGTTGCGGAACAGGTAGTAGAAGCGGTCACCGAACTGGAGGTCCTCCAACTGCTGCTCGAACACGTGGTTAAACGTGCTGCCGAGCATGCCGCCGAAGGGGTCCAGCGCCTCGGCGAGGCCACCGGTCCAGAAGTCGACCTCCTCCAGACCAGTCGTCGCGATGCCACCAGACGCGTTGGCCCAGGCACCCTGACTGGTCATGAAGTCCTCGCGGTCGCCCGGTGGCACCGCGTCCGGGAACAGCGCCTCCACGAGGGCTTCCTGGATCGCGGTGATCACACCCGTGCCACCCAGGATGACAACCCGGTTCGGCTCCAGACGCACCAGCTCGGCACCCGTCACGGCCGGCAGTGCGTCCGAGCGGGGCATGAGCAGGATCGGTGCGCCCTGCAGCCCGGCGATCGGAGCGGCCGCCAGGGCGTCCGGGAAGTCCTGCCCGGTGGCCAGGTAGGCGTTGCCGCCGACCGTGGCGAACGACTGACTGATGTTCACGGCCGTCTCGTAGCGGTTCGCCCCGGACAAGCGGACGATCTCGCCGCCCGGCTCCAGATAGCCGGACAGCGCCGCGGCCACGGTCGGGGAGATGACTCCCTCGCCACCGAGCAACACGATCTTGCTCGGCGTGAGTCGCGCCAACTCCGCGCCGGTCGCCCCAGGAACACCCGTGTCGCTGACCAGCAGCATTGGGGCACCCTCGGCAGCCGCCGCCGCTCCACCGGCGAGAGCATCGGTGAACGAGACTCCGCTGGCGATGTAGACGGCGTCGGCAGTCGGGAAGGCTGCCTGGCTGACGGCTGCAGCCGTGGCATAGCGGCTGGAGCCAGAGACCCGGTCGACCGTGTTCGTGGTCGTGTAGGTCTCGAGCGAGTTAGCCACCTGGTCCGAGATCACCGAACTGCCGCCCAGCACCACGATCCGCTCCGGCTTGAGCCGGAACAGTTCCAGTGCCGTCGCCGCCGGGATGGAGTTCTGCGCCACGAAAAGGAGTGGAGCATTCTCCGCTGCCGCAGCAGGTCCCGACGCGAGAGCGTCGATCGGGCTGGTGGAGTTGGAGACATAGACCACCGGTGCCGTGAGGTAGTGGGAACGGCTGATCTGGGCAGCCGTCTCATACCTGTTGGTCCCCGAGATCCGGTCCACGATGTCAGTCGTCGCGACGCCGTTGACCAGGACCTCAGCCGCCTGCCGACGCCCGATCGTCGAGGTCTGTGCCTCGATGCTCGGGTGTGTGCCGTAGGCGGCCACGAAGTTGACCAGGGAGCTGGTGCTGTCGCCACGCCCGAAGTTGTTGCCATTGCGCAGGGCCAGTCCGAAGTCCTCCCAGTCCGTGTAGGGCTGCAGGTTGGGGTTGCCGGTCTCGGCGTAGAAGGTGCGGCGCGCCTGCTGCAGCGTGGGCATGCCGGTGTCCCGGCCACGGATGATGTTGATCGTGGCCAGGTCGAGCGGCAGCCCGAGCAGGCTGTTGCGCAGCGTGCTGGTCACCAGTTCGTCGATCTGGTTGGCAGCCTGGTTGGTCGTGCCGTTGACGATGGCACCAGCCGCTTCCTCGGAGGACATCAGATCGCCCGGGGCACACTCGTTGTTGATGTCCGGTTGGACCCGGCAGTGGAAGGCGACAGGGTTGAGGAATCCGTCGAGTAGGAGCGCCGATTCGGCACCAAAGCCCTCACGGTGGATGTCCTCGGTGAGCATCGAGTGCCCGAAGCGGTAGACCACGTGGGCGAACTCGGCGCGGATCGAGGCGTTGATCGTGCTGTCGTAGGCGTTCTCGTTGAACACGACAGCATCGATCTGTGGCTGCACCGTGCGGGCGAACTCCTCGAACACCAGGTGCTGGTACTGCATCTCGTTGGCGAATCGCGCGACCTGGAAGAGGCGCTCCTCGTAGCTCCAGTCGTCTACCTCACCACTGGTCTCAAAGGCAGCCTTGAGGTCCTCGTTGCCGGGACGGTTGAGGATCTCCTCCGCGTGGTCATAGAGCCGGTTGTGCTCGGCGTGGAAGACGTGGTGCACGGCGGTCAGACCGATATTCTCGTTGCCGCGCCCGTCTCCGGTGATGAAGTGCTCGCCGAGCAGGACGTTGTCGTAGCCGGGCAGGTCCGGGTCGGTGCCCGGCTTCGGGACGGCACCATTAGCGATGTCGTCCAGGAAGGCCTGGTCGGCCCTGAGCGCGTCGGCAGTAGACACCGGAGCGGCCGGGTTGCCCTCCACCACGCCGGTGTCGGTCATGAGCTGCGGGTAGCCGTTGTCACCCGGCACGAAGTTGCCGTAGTAGTCGACAACCACCTGGGGCACCGCGAGCACGTCCTCGTCCACCAGCTCGATGCCGAGTTCGGTGCGTGCCTGCTCCTTGATGTCGTCCCAGGTGGCCAGGCCGTCGCGGACCCCGTCACCATCCTGGTCGTCACCGTTGAGGAGGCGGCCGGTCGCGTGCAGGTTGCCCTCCGCTCCGCCAGCGTACTCACGGAGGAAGACCTGGTGGGACGGGTGCGAGGTGTAGGTCTGGTTCTGGTCAACCCACGGCGTGGTCCGGTTGGCGTGCTCGCGCACGTCGTCAGCCGTGCCGATGCTCTCATCCGGGCCGGCCAGGTTGGTCGCCCGGGTGAGCGCCATGAAACGCAACTCCGCAGGAGTGGTCGCCCAGAGCGGGTCGTCCTCGGCCATCGGCACGATGATCGTGCCGTTGCCACCCTTGTTGACCTGGTCCAGGCCGTGGTCAAAGAACTGACCGAAGAAGACGAACCACATGTTGACCGGGGCGGACAGACCCTCATCGGCGGTGGTGTTGGGCAGGTAGAGCTCACCGGTGTCGGGGTCGATCTCCGCGTCGGGGTTGTCCGCGGCAGCATCCAGGACCGTGGGGTTGGCGGTCGAGTTGTCCACGATCAGGTTGCTGATCGTGCGAGCCTCCGCGTCGTAGACGAATCCGGAGGTCTGCTCATAGCACGTGTTGGTGCCCTCACAGACTGCTGTCGCACCGGGTGGGTTGGGCGGCGCCGGGGGCGCCGCGGCCTCTCCCGCCTGCCGCCAGTGGATCGGCACGAGCCGGGGCATGAGCTGGTTGGACCTGCCCCAGTCGGTGTTGAACTCCAGGTTGTTGAAGGAGCCGTCCACGGTCCGCAGACCGTGCGGCAGCATGGGGTCCCGCACGCACTTGCCACTCGTGTCAGTCTTGGTCGGGCACAGCAGGGAGTAGCCCGTGTCACTAGTGATCTGCGCGTAGGCGTGCGCCTCGGAGATCTCGATCTGGGCGAGGATGAACTCCAGGTCGCTCTCGATCAGCTCGAAGGCAGGATCCTCGTCGGTGGCCATCGGAGCGAAGTCCTCGGCCACCGCCAGGGTGGGGTTCGGCGCGGCAGGTTGCGGCGCTGCGGCCGCCGCGGGGACGGCGATCATGGCCCCCACGGCGATGACGCTCACGGCCGTCCGACGACGGCGCGTGGGCAGTGAAGTGAAGCAGAAGAACGCGATAGCGACGCCCACGAGCGTGAGCAGTCCAACCACCGCTGGCATAGATAACACAGTGATCTCCCCTCAGGGTAAGGCCCTAGTCACGTAAGGGCTCGCCCTGAGTTTGGCCTAACTGTTACCCAAGTCACAAGGGTTTCTTCAAGAAAAGTTCATCGAATCTTCATGTCCCCCCAATTTTTGGTTCACAATTGGCCGAGAGCGTCCCCGCCAGTTCCCACTGGCCACGTGAGCCCCAAGGTCCTGGATCACCCGGTCGCGAGGAAGCGCTCCACCAGAGGCCACCACAGCTCGGTGGCACAGCGCGCCAGCAGGGTCCGGTGGTCGACCCACTCGGCAGCCAGGACGTCACCGGACTGAGGGGCCACCGGCATCCGATCTGGCACCCGGGTCCCGAAGACGGCGATGTGGTTGTCACCTGGCCCCCACGCACCTCGATGCAGCCCCGCGGCAATGGTGATCCGCTCATAGCCCACGGGGCGCAACCGTCCCGGATCGAGCCTCAAACCCGTCTCCTCGGCCACCTCGCGGACGGCAGCACCTCGCGGCGTCTCCCCCGCGTCCCGCTTGCCACCAGGCGGGGCCCATCCCTCGCGGCCCACGCTGCGCACCAGCACCATCCAGTCCCGAGGCGCAGCAATCAGCACCACGGACGCGCCGGCGGTGGAGACGGGCTCGTGGGGGGAGCCGACGACGTCGAGCACGTGCGGTCCCCCGACCGCCGACAGCCCATCGACGAAGCGACCCAGCGGGCGCTCCCCCTTGCGCTTGCGGAAACGCAGACCGCTGGCCTGCAGCACCCGCGCGAGCTCGCGGTTGCCGACAGGGACCGCACCGGCACGCACCAGGTCGGCATGCCGCTCGTCCGGAACGTCATAGTGGTCACCCTCGAAGGAGCGTGCCGGCAGTCCTACCTCCCGCGCAAAAGCATGCAGCTCCACCAGGGAGGTATCACTGATCACGTGCGACCACAGCCGGCCGTGCGCCGGCCAAGTCGGTGGGTCAATGAGGATCATTCAGCTCACCCCCGAGGCGCATACATGATCACAGCGACCCCGACGAGGCAGACGAGGGCCCCGATCACGTCATAGCGGTCCGGGCGGAACCCGTCGACGACCATCCCCCACGCCAAGGATCCCGTCACGAAGATGCCGCCGTATGCCGCGAGGATCCGTCCGAAGTTGGCGTCCGGTTGGAGCGTGGCGACGACGCCGTAGAGACCGAGACTGATTACCCCGATCCCGACCCACAGCAGGCCCTTGTGCTCACGGATCCCCTGCCAGACCAACCAGGCACCGCCGATCTCGAGCAGGGCAGCCAGGGCAAACAGGAGCAGCGAGCGGGTGACGGTCACCCTGCCGAGCGTATCCGGCACATCGACCGGTGCGGGTCAGGGCGTTGTGGACAACTTCAGCGCGCGGTATCCGTTTCGTCCTACCTTCTCGGGAAACGGCTTGACCGCAGGGGTCGGGCCGCCCGACGAAGGGATGGACCATGAGCACAACCTTTGCGGTCGACACGGCCCGCATCGCTGCTGCCTCCGGAGACATTCAGCGGATCTCCGCCCAGATCGAGGGGGACGTGCGCGCGATGATGGCCCGCCTCAACGGGCTGCAGGACTGCTGGCGCGGCGCCGCCGCGGGCAACTTCACCAGCATCACCCAGCAGTGGAGCGCCACCCAGGAGCAGGTGCGCGCGTCCCTGCAGCAGATCTCGGTGGCGCTCAAGACCGCTGGCGATGACTACGACCTGGTGGAGCAGACCAACCGCATGCGCTTCACCGCCCAGTAAGGGCCCGGAGCGTCGGTGGGGCGGCTGAGGAGGTCGCCCCACCAACGCACCCCGACGAGTCCGGTCCCGAGCCGGTCACCGCTGCGCTCAGTCCTGGCGGGGGGCCTCGCTGTCCGCAGTGCCTTGCTCGACCTGCGTCGTGCCTTGCTCGACCTGCGTCGTGCCCTGCTCAACGTCCACCGCCGCCTGATCGACCTCTGCAGCCGCCTGCGCCGCAAGGATCTTGGCGGTGTTGAGCCGAGGCAGAGCCACGATCAGGAGCAGCAGGGTGGCCACGCCGGTGACGAGGAAGGGCATCCGCAGGGCCCACTCGCGCCCCAGGAAGGGTTCACCGACGGACACGAGCACTCCACCGAGCAGGGTGCCGATCGAGATCGTGCCCCAGCCGAAGAAGCGATAGACCGAGTTGACCCGACCGAGCAGGTGATCGGGGATGATCCGCTGCCGCAACGAGACGGTGATGACATTCCAGAGCACCACGAACAGACCACTGATCACCCCCATCACCCAGACCACGGGAGCGGAGGAGGTCAGGCCGATGACCACCATCGTCAGGCCCATCCCCGTGATACTGGCAAACAGGGAGGTGCCCGGGCTCAGCCGCGCCGAGATCTTGTCCGCCACCAGTGACCCGGCCACGGCGCCCACGGCCGTGCCCGTGATAACCAGTCCAAACTGCCACCCCTCATAGAGCCCCAGGATCTCCTGCACGAAGAGCACCATGATGATGAACGCCAGGGCCGAGAGCATGTTCATCGCCCCCAGGATGATCGCGAGCGTGCGCAGCAGATGGTTGTCCCACAACCACCGGAAGCCCTCGCCCATCTCGGCACGCCACTGGATCTTGCCGCTGGTGCTCTGCCCCTTGGGCCGAAACGACCCGCTCAGCGCAAAGATCAGTGCGGCCCCGGCAGCCAGCAGGCCGGCGTTGAGGAAGAACGGGAGCGCAAGGGCGAGCGCCACGATGACACCACCCAACGGCGGTCCGACAAAGTTGTTCATCGCCGTCTCGGCACCCCACAGTCGCCCGTTGGCCCGCTCGAGCTGGGGCTTGTCCACGATGGAGGCCATCAGGGTCTGGGCCGCGTTGTCCCGGACCACCTCCGCAGACCCGAGGAGCAGTGCGACCAGGCAGAGCGCGGCGAGCAGGAGGCCGCTGTTGTCCGGGGCCGGCGCCGTGCCGGCGGCGAGCTGCTCCGGGGTCGGCAGACCCTCCTGGTTGAGGAGCACCAGCACGGCGAAGCCACCGATGACCAGCACCCGGAGGGCATCCATCCATCCGACCAGCAGTCGACGGTCATAACGGTCGGTGATGACGCCGGCTGGCAGGGAGAAGAGCAACCAGGGCACCCGGGAGGCGAGACCGATCAACGCGATCAGCAACGGGTCACGGGTGATCGAGGAGGCCAACCAGACCACGGCGACCGACATCAGCCCGTCCCCTAGATTGGTCATCGTCGAGGCGGTGAACAGCTTCCAGTAGTTGGCACCCAGAGGTGCCGGTCGGGTGCGGGACGTGGTCCGGCTCATGATCCCTCGCCCGCGCGCTCAGGCAGGACGTCCAGCGAGCTGGGGAAGATGCCGAACACCATGGCGTAGGTGGTGTCTCCCGCCCTCGGCTCGTCCGCAAACTCCAGGAGCAGGTCCGCCAACCGGTCCCGGAACTCGCGGGCACGCTCGGCGGGCACCCGCACGTCACGGCGGTTGACGTCCATCACGATCTTCTCGCCCTGTCCGCTCGCCTCGACCCGGCCCACCTCGGCGGCGGAGCGCTCCAGCAAGCGCTGAGCCGTGCCGGCCTCGAGCGTCTGGTAGTAGAAGACCCGCGCGGTGCGACCCCAGTATTTCGCCTCGAGTGCCCGCACCTTCTCGGTCCGCACGACGTGGACCAGGCCGGCACTCGCCAGGACCTGGACGTGGTGCCCGACAGTCCCCTTGGGTCGATCCAGCACCTGCGCGAGCTCCGACACGGTCGCAGCCCGTTCGCTGAGCAGCGTGATGATCGCCTGGCGGGTGTCCTCGAAGAGCGCGCGGTACTGCTGAGGCTCCTCCAGGGTCAACGCGTCGGGCAGGTCGTAGTCGGGCACCGCACGCTGCGGTCGCCGACCCCCGTCAGCATGGTCGGGATATCCGGTTTGGTCGGCCATAACAGTATGGTCGGCTATTCCCGACCGTTCTGTCAAGGACGGTCGCGGCGGGTGACACTGCAGTCGCGGCGGGTAACACTGCAGTCGTGGTGGGTGACACTGCAGGTGACACCCGTCGGCACAGCACAACGGGGCGGCCTCCCGAAGGAGACCGCCCCGCTGCTGGTTGACCGCGAGGAACGCGGGAACTCAGTGGTGGTGGGTCAGAAGCCCATGCCACCCATGTCGCCCATGCCACCGTCGCCACCGGGCATCGCCGCGGCGGGCTCCGGCTTGTCGGCGATGACTGCCTCGGTGGTGAGGAAGAGCGCGGCGATCGAGGCGGCGTTCTGCAGCGCAGAACGGGTCACCTTCACCGGGTCGGCCACGCCGAAGCCCAGCATGTCGCCATACTCGCCGGTCGCGGCGTTGAGGCCGTGACCCGGGGGCAGGTTGCGCACCTTCTCAGCCACGACGCCACCCTCGAGACCGCCATTGATGGCGATCTGCTTCAGCGGAGCCTCGATGGCGACGCGCACGATGTTGGCGCCCGTGGCCTCGTCGCCCTCGAGGGAGAGCTGGTCGAACGCGCTGGACGCCTGGATGAGGGCGACACCACCGCCGGCGACGATGCCCTCCTCGACGGCAGCCTTCGCATTGCGGACAGCGTCCTCGATGCGGTGCTTGCGCTCCTTGAGCTCGACCTCGGTCGCGGCACCGGCCTTGATGACCGCAACACCGCCGGCCAACTTGGCCAGGCGCTCCTGCAGCTTCTCGCGGTCGTAGTCGCTGTCCGAGTTCTCGATCTCGGCACGGATCTGGCTGACCCGACCGGCAATGGCGTCGGCCTCGCCGGCGCCCTCGACGATCGTGGTCTCGTCCTTGGAGACCACGACCTTGCGGGCGGTGCCCAGCAGGTCGAGCTCGGCAGTCTCCAGGGACAGGCCGACCTCCTCGGAGATGACCTGGCCACCGGTGAGGATGGCGATGTCGGCCAGCATGGCCTTGCGGCGGTCACCAAAGCCCGGGGCCTTGACGGCGACGGACTTGAAGTTGCCCTTGATCTTGTTGACGACCAGGGTGGCCAGGGCCTCGCCCTCGACGTCCTCGGCGATGATCATCAGCGGCTTGCCGGACTGCATGACCTTCTCGAGGATGGGCAGCATGTCCTTGATCGCGCTGATCTTGGAGTTGAGCACGAGGATGTAGGGGTCCTCGAGCACCGTCTCCATGCGCTCGGTGTCCGTGACGAAGTAGGGCGAGATGTAGCCCTTGTCGAAGCGCATGCCCTCGGTGAGCTCGAGCTCGAGCCCGAAGGTGTTCGACTCCTCGACGGTGATGACACCCTCGTTGCCGACCTTGTCCATGGCCTCGGCGATCATCTCGCCGATCTCGCTGTCGGCCGCGGAGATCGACGCGGACTGCGCGATCTGCTCCTTGGTGTCGACCTCGGTCGCCATCTCCAGCAGCTTGGCGGAGACGGCCTCCACGGCCTGCTCGATGCCACGCTTGAGGGCCATCGGGTTGGCTCCGGCCGCGACGTTGCGCAGGCCCTCGCGGACCATGGCCTGGGCCAGAACGGTCGCCGTCGTCGTGCCGTCACCGGCGACGTCGTCGGTCTTCTTGGCGACCTCCTTGACCAGCTCAGCGCCGATCTTCTCGTAGGGGTCCTCGAGCTCGATCTCCTTGGCGATGCTCACACCATCGTTGGTGATGGTGGGGGCGCCCCACTTCTTCTCCAGGACGACGTTGCGGCCCTTCGGACCGAGAGTCACGCGCACGGCGTCGGCAAGGGTGTTCATACCCTTCTCGAGTCCGCGACGAGCCTCCTCATCAAATGCAATGATCTTGGCCATTCGGGTGGTTCCTCCCACAGGCTAAACGGGTTGGAGACCGGCCTCACGCCCGCGACGGACGGACCGACCACACCGGGCTCACGTCGCGCCAGCGCGGCCGACCCTCGCTCGGTCGGTCATTGTCACTCTCATGGGTCGAGTGCTAAGTCCATGATTAGCACTCTCAGGGTGCGAGTGCAAATATCGGGGGCTCCCTGAGCACAAAAATTGACCTCCGGGCCGGTGCGTCCACCCCGTCAGGCGCCACCCTCCAGGACGCCGCGCAGCCCGTCAAGGACGGAGACGTCCTCGATCGTGGACGGCACCAGGGCCTCATCGCCGTCAGCGATCTGGCGCATCGTCTTGCGCAGGATCTTGCCCGAGCGGGTCTTGGGCAGCGCCTCGACGATGTCCACCCGGTTCAGAGCCGCGACGGCACCGACCTCGGCACGGACCCGCTGGACCAGGTCCCGGCGAAGCTCCTCGCCAGCTTGCTCGTCGGGTTCCACCCCCGCCTTGAGCACGACGAGCGCTCGGGGGACCTGACCCTTCAAGGCGTCCCGGACACCGATCACGGCGCACTCGGCGACCGACGGGTGACCGGCCAGCGCCTCCTCGATCGAGCCGGTCGACAACCGGTGCCCCGCCACGTTGAGCACGTCGTCGGTGCGGCCCATGATGAAGACATAGCCGTCGTCGTCGACGTAGCCGCCGTCCCCGGAGAGGTAGTAGCCGGGGAAGGCCGACAGGTAGGAGTCGACATAACGCTGGTCGTCGCGCCAGAGGGTGGGCAGGGTGCCCGGCGGCAGGGGCTGCTTGAGGCAGATCGCGCCCTCGACCCCCGCCTCGACCGGGACCCCGCTCGGGTCCAGCACCTGCACGTCATAGCCGACGGTCGCCGGCCCGGAGGACCCGGGCTTGATCGGCAGCGCCTCGATGCCGACGGGGTTGATCGTGATGGGCCACCCGGTCTCGGTCTGCCACCAGTTGTCGATCACCGGGACGCCGAGGGCGTCGGTGGCCCACTGCCAGGTGTCGGGGTCGAGGCGTTCCCCGGCCAGGAACAGGGTGCGCAGGCTGGAGAGGTCGTAGTCGGCCAGGAGCGCGGCGTCCGGGTCCATCTTCTTGATGGCCCGGATCGCGGTCGGTGCCGAGAAGGCCGCGACGGCTCCGTGCTCCTGGATGAGGCGCCAGTAGGCACCGGCGTCCGGGGTGCCCACCGGCTTGCCCTCGTAGAGCACGGTGGTGGCACCGGTCAGCAGCGGGGCGTAGACGATGTAGGAGTGACCGACCACCCAGCCCACGTCGGAGCCGCAGAACCAGGTCTCCCCCGGCTGGACGCCATACAGGTTGGTCATCGACCAGCGGAGGGCGACGGCGTAGCCACCACTGTCGCGCACGATCCCCTTGGGCCGACCGGTCGTGCCGGAGGTGTAGAGGACATAGAGCGGATCGGTGGACTGCACGGCGACGCACTCGGCGGTGGCCACCGCGTCCGGCTTCATGAGCAGCTTCCAGTCCAGGTCCCGCTCCCCCAGGTCCGCCGGCGACTGCTCGCGCTGGACGATCACGGTGTGCTCCGGCTTGTGGCTGGAGCGACGGATCGCCTCGTCGAGCATTGGCTTGTACTCCACGACCCGGGTCGGCTCGATGCCGCAGGAAGCCGACACCACGACCTTGGGCTCGGCGTCCTCGATGCGGACGGCCAGCTCGGCCGGGGCGAAGCCGCCAAAGACGACCGAGTGCACGGCGCCGATGCGGGCGCAGGCCAGCATCGAGATGACCGCCTCGGGGATCATCGGCAGATAGATCACGACCCGGTCGCCCTTCTCGACACCGAGGTGGCGCAGCACCCCGGCGAACCGGGCGACCTGGTCGAGCAGCTCGGCGTAGGTGTAGCGCCGCTGGCTCCCGGTCACCGGGCTGTCGTAGATGAGGGCCGTCTGATCCGCCCGCCCGTCGATGACGTGCCGGTCCAGGGCGTTGTAGCAGACATTGAGCACACCGTCGGGAAACCAGTCGTAGAACGGCGCACGATCGGCCAGGACGGTCTTGGGCTGATGGATCCAGGTGAGGTCCTTGGCCGCCTCGCCCCAGAACGTCTCGGGGTCACTCAGGCTGTTGGCAACGAGATCCTGGTAGGTCATGGAACTCCTCCTGGGGGCGGGTCGGACGGGTGCCTGCCCCTATCGTGCTGCGTTCGGGTCGATCGTGCGAGATCGGGTCTCCAGGGTGCGGACTGCGGCGTCGCGCAGCGTGGCGTCCTGCAGCCCGAGGCCACGAGTCTTGGCCACCAGTCCGTCGACGTCCTGCACCCCGGTGGCGAGCGCGGCGCGCAGCTCATGGGCCAGGGCGGCCAGCGTCTCCTGCTGGCGCTCCACAAAGGCGAGGTCGACGACGGCTCCGTGGCCGGGCACGTGGAGCCGAGCACCCTCGATGTGCGGGTGGCGCAGCAGGTCCGCCAGCGTCGCCGCCCACTCCAGCGGGAACGAGTCGTCCATGGCCGGGTCGGCGCCCTGCTCGACGAGGTCAGCCCAGAACACGGCGGACACATCGGGGACGGCCACGACCAGGTCGTGGTCGGTGTGGCCGCGACCGCCAAAGATCAGGTATGCCGTGCGGTCGCCCAGGTTGATCGGGGTGACCTCATCCTCGACGAGATAGAAGGGCAGGACCACCTCGGTGTCCAGATAGGTCTGGGCAAGCTCTGGCCGCTCGGTCCGGCGCAGGTGCTCCACGACCTGGCTGCGCTGGTGCTCGGCGGTCCGTTGCAGGCTCTCGGCCGCCCCCACATGACCATAGATCTGCGAGTCGCGGAAGGCGGCGTTGCCGAAGCAGTGGTCGTAGTGCGCGTGGGTGTTGACCACGACCTGCTCCACCGGGGTGATCGCCCGCACTGCGGCGGCGAGCTCCTCACCGCGCGCCGTCGTGCTGCGGGTGTCGATGACCAGGGCGCGCTCTGAGCCGACGACCAGACCGCAGTTGAGGTCGAGCTCGGAGGAGCGACGCGCGTAGGTTCCGGGCGCGATCTCTCGGAACGTGCCCACAGTCATGCCTTCACGGTAGGCGAGGCGGGCCTGCATCCCAAGCACCTGTGCGGCACGGCACACGGGACTGAAGCACATCGGCCCAGGTGACACGCATACGACGCCACTTGTGACACAAGATGACGTCGCGATGCAATCACTATGACGTCATTTCGGTGTTGACATGACACCATTGTGGTGTCATAGTTGGCGTCATGGAACTCACCACATACGTCGAGAGACTGCGCGGCGAGGTCGCCGCCGCCACCGAGCTGGGCGGACCCGAGATCTCTGCCGCGGCCCAGCGCGTGCTGTCGGCGGTGGATCCCGCCATCCGCCTGGTCCTGCTCGAGGCCCTGACGGATGCGGCCGCCGAGATCACCACCGAGCTCCCGTCCGGGAGCGTCGAGACCCGGCTGCGGGGCCGGGCCGTGGAGTTCGTCCTCGACGGGGTCAGCTCCCACGAGGAGCCTCAGGAGAGCTATCCCCAGGATGCTGACCGCGAGCCGATCGACGAGAGCGGCGACCAGATCCGGATCACCCTGCGCCTCCCCGAGGGGCTGAAGACCCGAGCCGAGGAACTGGCCGCCGAGCTCGGCCAGTCCCTCAACAGCTGGCTTGTGGATGCCGTCCGCGATGCCACCACGTCGGGCCTGCGCATCAACCTGCGCACCCACGGCGTCCGTTTCGACTATCCACCCGCCCCGCCCGGTGCCCCCCGGCCCCCGAGCGGGCCGGGCCGCCGGATGACCGGCTGGTCCTGAGCACCAGCACCCAGTCGCCCGATCCCGGCGCAGACCACCCGCCGAAGACCACGAGGAGAGCAGCACCATGGACCACACCTTTGAGACAGCGAATCCCCCCGACCTGGCCGTCGAGATCGGCTCCGGCGACGTCGAGATCACCGCCGGCGAGACCAACGGCCGCACGCTGGTCACCGTCACCGGCAAGGGGGCCGAGGAGACGACCGTCGAGCAGCACGGCAACACCATCTCCATCACCGGGCCACGATCCCGGCACGGCTTCAGCTTCAGTTTTGGCAGCAGCCTGTTGCGGGTGCGCATCAGCACCCCCACAGGAAGTGGGCTGAGCACCAAGCTCGGCTCAGCGGAGCTGACCGCCCGCGGCCTGCTGGGCCCGTGCGACCTCCGCTCTGGCTCGGGCGACACCGTCCTGGAGGGCACCGGCCCCCTGGAGGTGACGGCCGGATCGGGCGACCTGCAGGTCAGCACCATCGGCGGTGACGCGTCGGTGCGCAGCGGCTCCGGCTGCATCCGCATCGGGCACGCTGCCGGTGACGTGCACTCGGTCACCGGCAGCGGAGACGTCCTCATCGGCGGGGTGAGTGGACAGCTCAACGCCAAGTCCGGCTCCGGCGACATCCGCGTGGAGAGCGCCGGCAGCGGCGCCGAGATCACCACGGCCAGCGGGGACATCCGCCTCGACCGGCTGGAGGTCGGGCGGGTCCAGGCACGCACCGCCTCTGGCGATGTCGAGGTCGGCGTCGCATCCGGCCTGCCGGCCTGGACCGACATCCACACCGTCACCGGTGACGTCAGGTCCGCCCTGGCCTCGCTGGGCAAGCCGGCTGAGGGTGCGCCCTTCGTCGAGCTGCGGCTGCGCTCGGTCTCCGGCGACATCACCGTCGGGCACCTTCCGGCTGAGCAGACGACCCGGTCCGCAGACGCCCCGACCGAGCCCCCCACTTTCCGACCCACCACCTCACCCGACCCGACCCGGACCTTCTGAGAGGAGATGCATCATGTGCTATCCGTTGGACGTTGACCTCGCCCGCGCCCTGCACGCCGAGCGTGACCGCGAGCTCGAGGTCGAGAACCGCCTCACGCTGCGCGCCCCGGTCACTCCCGGCCGCAGCACCCGCAGCCGCCGCTGACCGCAGCGACGCACGAGCTCAGTTCCGCGCCACCGCAGGAACTCAGCCGGCGCAACCGGCAGACGAGAACCGGCCCGGAAGTCCAGTGGACTTCCGGGCCGGTTCATGTCTCACGCGGTGACGAGCCTCAGGATCTGAGCCGAGTTCACACCGACGGAGAGTGAAGCAGCCCGGCGGCAGCGGCGGGAGCGGGTCTCAGATCTGCACTCCGAGGCGGCGCGCCGAGCGCGACTTCTGCCGTTGCGCACGCATCCGGCGCAGCCGCTTGACCAGCATCGGGTCGTGCTCCAACGCATCCTGGGTGTCGATCAGCTCATTGAGGAGCTGGTAATAGCGCGTCGCACTCAAGTCAAACAGGTCCTTGATCGCCTGCTCCTTGGCCCCGGCATACTTCCACCACTGCCGCTCGAAGTCGATGATCGCGCGCTCGCGCTCGGTCAGTCCCGCGGAGCGCTCAGCTCCCTCGATCCGCGATGCGGCACCCATGTGATCCTTCTGTCCCTCGACGTTCGTCGGGCGGCCCACCCGACTCCTTGACCGACACTCTACGACGTGAATGACACCCTTGTCATTACGACGGGCCGGTCGAACTGCCCACCTGGGACGCTGACGCGGTCGCCGCCACCCGGCATACCCTGTCGTCGTGAGCCAACTGCCCACCGCCTCGCTGGCCGACCTCGTGCACCCCTCATGGTCGCGCGCCTTGGCGCCGGCCACCGACACCGTCCGCGAGCTCGGAGCATTCCTGCGCGCCGAGGTGGTCGCCGGCCGGGGTTATCTGCCGGCGGGCCCGCACATCCTGCGGGTCTTCGAGCAACCCCTCGACCGGGTGAAGGTCCTCATCGTCGGGCAGGACCCCTATCCCACGCCCGGACACGCCGTCGGTCTGTCCTTCTCGGTGGCACCCGACGTGCGACCGGTGCCGCGCAGCCTGCAGAACATCTATGCAGAGCTGGCCACGGATCTAAGTATGCCGACCCCCAGCTCCGGCGATCTCACTTCCTGGGCCGAGCACGGCGTGCTGCTGCTGAACCGGGTGCTGACCGTGCGTCCCCACACCCCGGCCAGCCACCGCGGCAAGGGATGGGAGCAGCTCACCGACCTGGCGATCGCTGCCCTCGCGGGGCGCGGTGGTCCGCTGGTGGCGATCCTGTGGGGGCGCGACGCCAGATCACTGGCCCCCGCCCTGGGGGACGTCCCCACGATCCAGAGCGCGCACCCCTCACCGCTGTCCGCCCGCGGCGGCTTCTTCGGATCCCGGCCCTTCAGTCGCGCCAACGACCTCCTCATCGCGCAGGGCGGGGAGCCGGTCGACTGGAGTCTGCCCTGACCTCCAGGCCGTGAGCCCACCGCGCATACAGTCCGCTCCACCCACCGCTTGCAGAGAGGTCACCACACAGCCATGACCGGCACGACCCGCACCGGCAGCATCCGCCCCGAGGCCCATCCCTGGAGCCGTTATGTGGCCCTGGGTGACTCCATGACCGAGGGCTTGGGTGACCCCGGCCCGGACGGGGCGCTCGGCGGCTGGGCCGACCGCCTCGCCGCACTCCTGTCCGCGCACTCGCCGGACTTCGCCTACGGCAACCTGGCAGTCCGCGGACGCCGACTGGACGACATCGCCGGCCGCCAGGTCGACCTCGGGCTGGAGCTGGAGCCAGATCTGGTCAGCATCATCGGCGGCGGCAACGACATCCTGCGGCCGGGGGCCGATCCCGACGCCCTCGCGGCCGAGCTCGAGGATGCTGTCGCCCGCATCCGGGCGACGGGCGCCGACGTGCTCATGGCGACACCGACTGACCCCGCCGGGGCACCGGTCGTGGAACGCACCCGTCCCAAGGTCGCCGTCTACCTGGCCCACCTGTGGTCGATCGCCGACCGCCAGGGCGCCTACCTGCTCAACCAGTGGTCCCTGACCTTCCTCAAGGACTGGCGCATGTGGGAGCCGGACCGGATCCACATGAGTGCCGAGGGGCACCGCCGGGTCGCTCTGGCCGCCTACGAAACTCTGGGCCACACGGCCGCTGAGGCGAACTGGCGGATCCCCCTGCCCCCGCAACCGCGACCGGGCCGCATCGAGGCGCTGCGGGAGAACGCGGTCTGGGCCAAGGAGTATGCCGCTCCCTGGGTCGGCCGCCGCCTGCGTGGCCGGTCCTCGGGCGACAACCTGCCGCCCAAGCGGCCAGACCTCGGTCCGGTCCAGCCGACAGGGCGCACCCACCAGGACCCGTGACGGCACCCCAAACACCGCAGGGATTAGAGCGCACCATCATGCGCCCGGTCAGTGGGTGGCGCCCGGATACACGTGCGTGTCGGTGGCCTTGAACGACACCCACACGTCGGCGCCGACGGCGAGCTCAAGCTCGGCGACCGCTGCGGGGGTCACATCGGCCAGCACCGGCGGGTGCTCCGGCGCCGCGACCTGGACCCGGATCGTGTGGGCGTGCTGCTCCAGACCGGCGATCGTGCCCCGCCACACATTGCGCGCCGAGCCCTCGGGCTGGTGGCGGTGCACGGTGACCGAGGTCGGCGGGAAGGCAACGAGCACAGGCCCGGCTGCGGCGTCCGCGACGTGCAGGACACCACCGGCATCGAGGCGCACCGTGGCACCGTCCCCCTGCCCACGGTGCAGGTTCAGACCGACCAGGCGCGCGACATACTCCGTGCGCGGTGCGCGGGCCACCTCCGCAGGGGCATCGTCCTGCACGATCTGCCCGTTCTCGAGCACGACGATGCGGTCGGCCACGACCATCGCGTCCAACGGGTCGTGGGTGACCATCACCGCGCTGCCCCCGAACTCCCGCAGGTGTCGGGCCAGGTCCGAGCGCACCTCCAGCCGGGTCCCGGCGTCCAGCGCGGCCAGCGGTTCGTCGAGGAGGACG
Organism: Ornithinimicrobium ciconiae; assembly: GCF_007197575.1. Lineage (NCBI taxonomy): Bacteria > Bacillati > Actinomycetota > Actinomycetes > Micrococcales > Ornithinimicrobiaceae > Ornithinimicrobium > Ornithinimicrobium ciconiae. Next base: position 971,016 of record NZ_CP041616.1, on the reverse strand, counting down.
AGTTGCGGACGGGTCGCCAGCGCCCGCGCCAGCGCCACCCGTTGGGCCTGGCCACCGGAGAGTTGGGCGGGGCGGGATCCGGCGTGGCTGGCCAACCCGACCCGCTCCAACCAGGTGCGCGCCTCCTCCCGGGCGGGGCCGCGGGCCAGGCCGCGCGCACGGGGACCGAAGGCGACGTTCTCCAGCGCGCTCAGATGCGGAAACAGCAGGTAGTCCTGGAAGACCACACCCACATCCCGTCGTTGTGGTGGCACGAATGTGCCCGACGCCGGCTCATCGAGCAGCCGCCCATCCAGCGCGATCACACCGTCCCGCAGCCGCAACAGCCCGGCGAGTGCGTGGAGCACGGTGGACTTGCCCGCGCCGTTTGGTCCGATCAGGGCGACCACCTGTCCGGGCGGGACGTCCAGCTGTGCCTCCAGCCGGAACCGGCCGCGGCTGATGGGCAGGTATGCCGTGAGGCCACCGCCGAGGCCGGTCTCGCGGGGGTCGTGGGACCGGTCTGTCGCGTGCGGGTCGGGCGTTCCGGTCATGAGGTCACCCCGCTGACCCAGCGGCCTCGCAAAGCCACCAGCACGATGACCGAGACCAGCAGCAGCACCAGGGCCAGCACGATGGCGGACTCGGGATCGGACTCCAGGGCCAGATAGACCGCCAGGGGCATCGTCCGGGTGACGCCCGGGAAGTTGCCGGCGAAGGTGATGGTCGCCCCAAACTCCCCGAGGGCGCGGGCAAAGCACAGGACAGCGCCGGCTGAGATGCCGGGGGCGACCAGCGGCAGGGTGACCCGGCGGAAAATCAGCCAGCGCCCGGCTCCGAGCGTGGCGGCCGCGTCCTCATAGCGCCGGTCCGCACCACGCAGCGCACCCTCCACGGCGATCACCAGGAAGGGCATCGCCACGAACGCCTCGGCGATCACGACCGCCGCGGTCGTGAACGGCAGGCTGACGCCGAACCAGTCATAGAGGTGCTGCCCAATCAGGCCACGGCGCCCGAGGAGCAGGAGCAGGGCGACGCCCCCGACGACGGGTGGCAGCACGAGCGGGAGGGTGATCAGGGCGCGGACCAGCCGCAGCCCCGGGAACTCCGCACGGGCCAGCACCCAGGCGAGCGGTACGCCCAGCACCAGGCAGACCAGGGTCGCCAGGAGAGCCGAGACCAGCGACAGCCGCAGCGCCTCCAGCACGGCGGGGTCGGAGAGGTGCTCGCCCAGGTCGGTCCAGGGCGCGCGGACCAGGAGTCCCACGAGGGGAAGCTGGAGGAAGAGCAGTCCGAGAGTGGCCGGGATCAGCAGCACGGGCGGGATGCCGCTGCCCCGGCCGGCGCGGGCCACGGCCACCTCAGGGGAGGTCAAAGCCGGCCTCTGCCAGGGTCGCTCGTCCGGTGTCGCTGAGGACGAAGTCGATGAACTGCTGGGCCCCGTCGGGGTTGAACGCGCCGCTCAGCAGCGCGATCGGGTAGTCGTTGACGCCCTCCTGCGGCTCGGGGAGGTCGATGCCCTCCACCGCCTCCCCTGCCGCCAGGACGTCGGTGCGATAGACCAGTGCGGCGTCGACCTCGCCGAGCTCAACCTTTGTCAGCACCGCCCGGACGTCCTGCTCATAGGTGTCGGGCGCGGGCGTGAGTCCCGCCGCTTCGAAGACCTGGACCGAGGCCGCCCCGCAGGGCACCTCCTGCGCGCACAGCGCGATCGTGAGGTCCTCATCGGCGAGGTCCTCGAGCCCGGTCACCCCGGCCGGGTTGCCGGCTGGGGCAGCGATCATCAGCCGGTTGCGGCTGAAGGTGATCGGGGCACCACTGCCCCGCCCCTCCTCGGTCACCTGCGCCATCGCCGCCGGCGAGGCCGCCGCGAACACATCCGCGGGCGCCCCCTCGACGATCTGCTGGGCCAGCCCCGAGCTGCCCGCGAAGTTGAACCCCACCGTCGTCCCGGGGTGCTCGTCCTCGAACTGCTCCCCCAGCTCGGTGAAGACGTCGGTCAGCGACGCGGCCGCGAACACCATGACGTCGGGGCCATCGACGCCCTCAGCACCCCCGCAGCCGCTCAGGGCACCCAGGAGTATGACGAGACTCGCGACGACGGGCAGGCTGCGGCCGGCGGACGGTTGGCATCCGACGGATGGCTGGCGGCGAGTGGGCGGTTGCCTGCGGGAGGACATGGAGGCTCTCAGCGCTCGGCCGGGATGGCGACGACGACCTGGGTCGCCTTGATGGAGGCGACGGAGACCACACCGGGCTCGAGGCCGAGCTCGTCGACCGCCTCGGCACTCATCAGCGACACCACCCGGAACGGCCCGCACTGCAACTCGACCTGGGCCATCACGGTGTCTCTGGTGACCTTGGTGACGATCCCCCGCAACTGGTTGCGCGCCGAGCTGTGGAGACCGGACTCCTGGTCAGTCGCCAACTCCTGGGCGAGCGCAGCCAGGTCCTTGCCCTCGACGTGCATCCGACCGGTCTCCGAGCGCTCCACCGGCAATCGCCCCTGATCGGCCCAGCGGCGCACCGTGTCGTCGCTGACGCCGAGGAGCGACGCGGCCTCACTAATCCTCAACTGCGGCATATCAGGCACTATAGCGTCGCATCTGCGGCGCGCGCACGGCTCACTATCCCTGGCGGTAAAGTGCGCGCCATGCCAGTGACGCGCCTGCTGCCGACAGAGGAATCCCACGAGCTCATCGCTCTGGTCAGGGAGATCGCCCGGGAGCAGCTGCTGCCGGCCGTGGACGAGGCCGAGGCTGCCGCCCGCCTCCCCCGTGAGGTCTTCACCCTGCTCGGACAGGCCGGCCTGCTCTCCCTGCCGTATGCCGAGGAGCTGGGCGGCGGGGGTCAGCCCTACGAGGTCTATCTGCAGGTGGTCGAGGAGATCGCGCACGCGTGGATGTCGGTCGCGGTCGGGGTCTCGGTCCACAGCCTCACCGCCTTCCCGGTGTCCACCTTCGGCACGCCGGAGCAGCACGAGACCCTGTTGACGCAGATGCTGTCGGGCGAGCAGCTCGGTGCCTACTGCCTCTCCGAGCCGCACGCCGGCTCCGACGTCGCGGCGATCCGCACCCGCGCCACCAGGGTCGACGGGGGTTATGAGATCACCGGCGGCAAGGCGTGGATCAGCCACGCCGGGCACGCCGACTACTACACCACCTTTGTCCGCACCTCCGACGACGGCGGCCGCGGCCTGAGCTGCTTCATCGTCCCGGCCGACGCCGAGGGTCTGACCTTCGCCGAGCCCGAGCGCAAGATGGGCCTGGACTCCGACACCGTCGGCGAGGTGCTCTTCGACAAGGTCTTCGTCCCCGACGACCGCCTCATCGGCGAGCCCGGCCAGGGCATGTCGATCGCCCTGGCCGCGCTCGAGGCGGGACGGCTGGGCATCGCAGCGGCCGCCACCGGGCTGGCCCAACGAGCGCTGGACGAGGCGGTGTCCTATGCCAAGGAGCGCGAGCAGTTCGGCCGACCCATCGCCGACAACCAGGGTCTGGCCTTCCTGCTGGCTGACATGGCCGCAGCCGTCGGCACCGCTCGGAGCACCTATCTGCACGCAGCCCGTCTGAAGGACGCCGGCCTCCCGCACAGCCAGGAGGCCTCCATCGCCAAGCTGGTCGCAACGGACGCGGCGATGAAGGTCACCACCGACGCCGTGCAGGTGCTCGGCGGCTACGGCTACACCAAGGACTTCCCGGTCGAGCGCTTCATGCGCGAGGCCAAGGTCACCCAGATCTTCGAGGGCACCAACCAGATCCAGCGTCTGGTCATCTCCCGCCAGCTGCTGCGCTGAGCCCAGCTCACCCCTGACCCGACCACCCGGCATACTCCCCCGTCACCGACTCTGAAAGGCCCACCGTGCAGATCACCCAGGACACCGTCGCACTGATCACCGGAGGCGCGAGCGGCCTCGGCGAGGCCACCGCCCGTCGGCTGTTCGAGGAGGGGGCGAGCGTCGTGCTCGTCGACCTGCCCGGTGGACGCGGTGAGGACCTCGCGGCCGAGCTCGGCGAGCGCGTGCGCTTCGCCCCAGCTGACGTGCGGGACGAGGAGGCCATCCGCGCGGCCGTGGCGACCGCCGCCGAGCTGGGCACCCTGCGGATCGTCGTCAACTGCGCCGGCATCGCCACGCCGGGCCGCATCCTGTCCCGCAAGGGGACCCTGGACCTGGAGACCTATCGCGCCGTCATCGAGATCAACCTAATCGGCACCTTCAACGTGCTGCGCCTGACCGCCGAGGCGATGGCGGCCAACGAGCCCGTCGACGGCGACCGTGGCGTGGTGCTGATGACCGCCTCCGTGGCGGCCTATGACGGCCAGATCGGGCAGGCGGCCTATGCCTCGTCCAAGGGCGGCATCGTCGGGCTGACCATCACCGCCGCGCGCGACCTGGCCGACAAGGGGATCCGCGTGATGACGATCGCACCGGGCATCTTCGAGACCCCGATGATGGCCGGCCTCGGCGACGACGTCCGCGCCTCCCTCGAGGCCCTGGTGCCGCACCCGGCCCGCCTCGGCAAGCCGGAGGAGTATGCCGCGCTGGTCACCCACATCGTCGACAACCCGCTGCTCAACGGCGAGGTCATCCGCCTCGACGGCGCCCTCCGGATGCCCCCGCGCTGATGTCCTGATGGCACCCGGGTCCGGCCCCGCCCTCGGTGGGCGGGCGTGAGCTTCTCCCGCCGCGCGGTCCGCGGAGCCCGTCGACGCGCGGTCCGAGGCGCCGAGCACCTGGCCGTGGCCGCGACCACCCCCTTCCGCGGGTTGCGCTGGGAGGTGCGGCCGCCGACGCGCTGGCGGCCGTCGCGACCTTCCTGGCCCACGCCCTGCGTCTCGGGCCGCCGGGTGCCTTCTTCTTTGTGCTGCTCGTCGGGATCGGCGGCTATCTGTCCCCGCGTGGCCTTGATCCGTGGGCGATGGTCGGGGGTCACAGCCCCGTCGACCAGGGATTCAGCCCACGGTGATCAAACTCAGGCTCGACATGGGAAGAGCGCCCGCGCTCACCAATCGATACTTACCGGACACCAGCGCTGGACCTCATCCAGTTGCGTGTCTTGGAAGGCGATTTCGTAGGGGTGCCAGATCGGCAATGGGTGGTCCATCAGGGTTTCAACGAAGGTGGCCCTGCTGGGCGGGTCCTCGACCTCGATCCCGCGCCCAGTCACGCACTCAGCCACCTCGAGCAATTCGTCGTATAAGTCGCCAGCCATCTCCTCGGTGATCGTGGGTCCTTCCGAGGGAAAGCCGTGCAGATCTCGGCACTTCTCCGCGGATTCAAAGTAAGCTTCCTCCTGCCCCTTCAGAAGTTTCACTTCGTATCCCGTTGCTTCAATGCTGACGTCCCAGCCGTCCTCCTCCATGCAACGTCCCATCTTGGTGGCGTATTCGAGGGGATCGGGCAGATCAGCCGCCACCGAAGGCGCTTTGGAGGCGACATCTTCATCGATGTCCGATGAATCCGGTCCTGGCTCTGGCGTCCCGGTCGAACTATTCGGCGTGTCCGGCTTCATCTGCGAATTCCCGTCCCCGGAGCAGGCCCCGAGGAGAACCACAAGCGTCACGCAGACCAGCAGGACCGTCCGGCCACTCCCCTTGCCACCGAGGCACTGCCCAGGCTGTGAATATTCGCTGCCCAGTCGACGGATACCGTCCAAAGACATGTTCTACGGCTCGCTAAACTGCGGGCGACACACTGCTGAGTGTGACTCCAGATAGTCGGCTTGAGCGCCCCACGAAAGGACGTTCCGATCACCCGTCCACCAAGCCCGGTAGGGACTCAATGTGGACACAACGCCATGGTCCAAGAAGGTTATGTAACTGCCCACCTCTTTCTGGTGGTAGGTTTGACCTGCACTCCGAGACTCTATAAGGATCTGCTGGTTCGCTGAGCAACCCTTTCCAGGGTGGTAGTAGTGGGCCGCGGCAGGCATGGCCAAAGAAACGGCCAACATGACGCCCGCAGTCAAGATCCCAAACCCACGCATGAGAACCCCAAACATGTTGCGCCTCCTTCCCCGAGGGTCCCGTACCCTTGACGAGACTGCGGCGCGCTCACGACGCTAACACCACCTCAAGGGACCGTCAACCGGCTCTTCACGAACGAGGGTGTAGGGCTGGGGTGCTGAGTTTGGCGGGCGGGGCGGGCGCGTCGGTGTCGGGGTGAGGGTCCAGGTCTTCCGATGATGGGAGTTCTCACACTGGCCCACCAAGGAAGACCTCGACGATGCCTGACGCTACCTTTACGACCCCTGACTTGACGACCTTCACCGGGCTGGACGAGCTCGGCCTGGAGGTGACCGGTCAGCTGATCGAGCCCGAGCGTGCGGTGCTGACCTGCCGGGTGGTGGAACCGGATGACTGGTGCCATAACTGCGGCAGCCAGGGCGTACCGCGGGACACCGTGGTCCGTCGGTTGGCGCACGAACCGTTCGGGTGGCGACCGACGACGTTGCTGGTCACGGTGCGCAGGTACAAGTACACCGGGTGTGGGCACGTGTGGCGCCAGGACACGACCAAGGCGGCCGAGCCGCGGGCGAAGATCTCCCGGGCCGGGCTGACCTGGGCGTTGGTTGCCATCGTGTGCCAGCGCCTGACCGTGACGAGGGTCGCCGAAGGTCTGGCGGTGTCCTGGAGCGCGGCCAACGACGCGGTGCTGACCGAGGGCAAGCGTGTTCTGATCGACGACCCGCACCGCCTCGACGGGGTCCAGGTCATCGGCGTCGATGAGCACGCTTGGCGGCATACTCGCAAGGGCGACAAGTTCGTCACCGTCATCATCGACCTCACCCCTGTGCGTGAGGGCACCGGCCCAGCACGGTTACTGGACATGGTTGAGGGCCGCTCCAAGAAGGCGTTCAAGACCTGGCTGGCCGAACGACCCCAGGCCTGGCGCGACGGCGTGGAAGTGGTGGCCATAGAGTTCAACACCTGTCCGACCAGGTTCTACCTGTCGGACATCGCCCGTGCCGACGCCTCGATGGCCGACCCGACATTCGGCCATGGCGTCTTCTATGTGGCCCCGGGTTCGCACTCCTTGGACTTCGTGAACAAGGCCATCTGGAACGGCACCGACAGCCGGCTCGTTCGGCTTCTTCCGGCTGGAGACGGCTTCGCTGTCCAGAGCCGACTGCATGGCCGACGGCTGGCAAGACTTCGGCACGCTGTTCCCGAACCAGGGACAGTGCATCGCCCTGTCCAACTCGCTATCGCATCTGACGGCCGCCAACATCGGGCCGGTCACGTTCGAGGCGTCTCCGTTCGGGACCGTTGCTCGCGGCCTGACGCCCCGAGGAGCTGGCACACGTGGGTCGGCCCCTTCGCCCACGCCACGACCTACGACACCAGGAGGACCGTCCCACGCACCCAGGCCGACCCCGGTCGTGAAGTGTTGACCACCACCGTGCCGGTGTCCCTGTCCCGCGCCGGTGCTGGCACGGCCTCGGTAGTGACTGTCACCATGACGTTGACTCCTCAGGACCAGGCCTTCTCCTTCGTCCCAGCTGGACAGTACGGATCCTTGGGCAACACTGCGTGGGAGCTCGTCGGAGACCCGACCATCTCCGACCCGTCGATGGTGACGACCTGGACCTTCCGCTCGACCGCACCGCTGACCCGGGGCGTGGCCTCACCGGCTACGCCACCGGCACCGGCTCTGGGTGGTATCTGCCGCGACGGTGACCCGGCGCGGGCACCCGCGATCCATGCAGCTGAACGCATCCTTCACGCTCCCGCGCGGGCACGTGTGAAGGATGCGTGCACGTGCACCGCGATGGCCGACCAGGCCGCACCAGGGCCATGCCACCCACCCGGCATACCTCTCCTCGACACTGACCGTTGGAGCCCCCGACAGGAGTCGAACCCGCGACCGTCCGCTTACAAGGCGGATGCTCTACCAACTGAGCTACAGGGGCGTGCCGCTGCTGGGCAGCGACGCAGGAGCCGACCACGGCGGGCGGCAACGACGACGATGCTACCTGCCTGTCGGCATCCGCACCGCCTTGGCCGAAACGTTGCGGGCCCGGTGCCAGGGACTCGCACCGGGCGCGCAACGTCGCGGTCAGCTCAGCCGATGACGTTGGCGTTCAAGTGCTTCTGCAGGGCGAGGACCGTCCGGTAGTTCATGAAGGTCGACCCGTCGCGGGAGAGGCCGAGGTAGTCCTGCAGCGCCGCCTGGGACTTCGGGCCCCAGATCCCGTCGGGATAGGCACCGACCTTGGTCTGCAGGGCCCGCGTCGTGATCGGACCGAAGATGCCGTCCTGGTAGGTGCCGACCCAGCGCTGGATGGCCGTGGTGGTCAGCGGTCCGCGGATGCCGTCGCGCGCCAGTGGCGCCATCGCTGAGTGCCCCCCGCCGCGTGAGGCGGAGCCGTTGTCCCTCGGCTGGGCGGGGGCGGGGGCGGGCGCAGGACTCGGAGCGGGGGTGGCACCGCCGTTGTCCCGCGTCAGCCCGGCTCGCACGGAGCAGACCGGCCAGGCGCCCGGGCCCTGGACCGCGAGGACCTTCTGGGCGATGGTGATCTGCTGGGACTTGGTGGCCTGGTGGGCATAGGGGGCGTAGGCGCCACCGCCGAACCCGGTCCAGGTCTGGGGGTGGAACTGGAGACCCCCATAGAAGCCGTTGCCGGTGTTGATCGACCAGTTGCCACCGGACTCACAGGCGGCGACGCGGTCCCAGACGGACTCGGCGCTGGCACCCGGGGCGGTGAGACCGATGCCCGCCACAGCCACGGCAGCGGCGACGGTCAGTCCTCCGACTCGTCGGGCGATGGGCTTGCGGGGTGCGCGATGCTTGGCAGTTGCCATGGTGGATGAACCTTCCTGACAGTGCGCCTACGGAGTTAGCTGTCGGGTTCGGGCGGTCAGGTGCCCGGCCGCTGACGCGGCTTCACCCCAAGACGCCGCAGCGGGCGTCGATGGTGGGTTCCCCATCCTCGTCTGGCGCCCGGACGGTCCGGGATGCGTGCCCTGGTGACGAGGTTCGGCGCCTCAGGGGCACACGCCGTGGGTGTGCTCTGGCCTATGCAGTTGTGGTCCGCAGGGGGCGAACCGAAGTGCCCAGACTAACCACAGTTGTGGCCCTAGCGGAGGCAGGTTGTGGACAATCGAGACTTCTGTGCAGGTCACGCCCCGGAAAAAACTTCAGGGCCGAAGTGCCTGCGGGATCAGGTCCAGGAACGGCGGTGCATCCCAGGTGGTCGGCCACCAGGACACCTGGTTGCCCTGGAGCAGCGCCCAGACCAGGAGTGCCAGACCGCCGACGAGCAGCACACCAGCCACCGCGGTGGTGATCGTGGGGTGCGGCAGCACAGAGCGCACCATGGTGCGGGAGCCGCGGCGCAGGGCGAGCCCGCCGGGCCCCCACCAGGCCATCAGCATGCCCAGCAGGCTGCCCACCGCCATGGGGAGCGAGTCGGCGACGCCCACCTGCAGCAGTCCGGACTCGGTCAGTCCCCCTGCGGTGATGACGGTCGCCGCAATGGCGAACGCGACCGGGAGCAACAGTGCCAGCCCGGTGGACAGGGCCGCCACGAACAGGTGCCAGGGACTGGTCAGCACAGTGACCGGCATGTCCGAGCGGCGTGGGCCGGCCTCGTGGCGACGCAGCACCAGAGAGGTCACCACGTGGTCGACCGCTCGAGCCGCGACCGACCAGATGACCAGCAGTCCCCAGGCGAGCAGCGGCGCCACGGCGGCGATGCCGACCAACGCCACCAGTCCGGTGGCCAGGGTCCCGGTGCGCATCGGTCGTCCGATGCGTGGGTCCGGGCCGCGTGCCGGCTGGCCGAAGCCCTGGGGCCCCGGGGCGGCGTAGGGCGACTGCCCGCCGGCCGTGTAAGGCACGGGGCCCTGCGAGGCGTAGGGCCCCTGATTGCCGTGGACCGGTTGCGGGCTGCTCGGGCGAGGAGCGCTTCCCGCCGTGCGCTGTCCGGCGCCCGGCCCATTCGGCTGACCGGCCGGGGCAGGATAGGAGCGTCCCAGCGGTGCGGCATACCCTCCGGCAGGTCCGGCCTGTCCGGCACCCTGCCCGGCTGGTCGCTGGAGCGGCGCCTGACGGGTCTGGGGAGTGGGCGCCATCGGCTGGACGCGTGTCGGGTCCACCCGCGGGGTCACCGCCGTGTGCGGCGACCAGCTGTCGCCGGAAACGGCATCGGTCCTGGCATGGACCTGGGTGTCATCAGCATCCGGGGCAGGGCGCACACCTGCGCTCCGGACCCGCACGGTCAGCGCCTCGGTCACCGGACGGTGAGCGGCGTAGAGCTCCAGCGCGCGCATGACCTCGTCGCTGTGTGGCCGTCGCTCGGGCTCTGGGTCCAGGGCGGCCGCGAGCAGCGGGCGGATCGCGGGGTCGACGTCGTCGAGCTGGGTGCGGCCGCGGATCACCCGATCCAGGACGACGCTCATGGGCCCACGACCAAACGGCGGCGTGCCGCTGTTGGCGAAGGCGAGGGTTGCCGCCCAGCCCCACCAGTCGGTCGCCTCGGTGACGGCACCGCCCTCGACGACCTCGGGCGAGAGATAACCAGGTGTGCCCATCACCAGTCCGGTCATCGTCAGCCGGACGTCGTCGGCGACCTGCGCGATGCCGAAGTCGATCACCACCGGGTCGGGGCCGACCATGAGGACGTTGCCCGGCTTGAGGTCGCGGTGGACGATCCCGACGCCGTGGATCGCGGTCAACGCCTCGGAGAGGCCGCGTCCGAGGTCCACCAGGGCTGCACCGGTGACCGGCCCCTCCGCGGACACCACGTGGTCCAGCGGTGGCCCGGGGACGAACTCGGTGACGATATAGGGCGCCGGGCCCTCGGTGTCGGCGTCCAGGACAGCGGCGACCCGTGGACTGCTGACCCGCGACAGGGTGGCCACCTCGCGGGAGAGCCGGGTCCGGGCATCGGGGTCGTGGGCGATGTGCGGGCGCAGCACCTTGATGGCCACGTCCCTGCTGCCGTCCTCGGGTCCGCCATCGGGCCGGGCGCGATAGACGACGCCCATGCCACCCTCACCCAGGCGCCTGCCGAGGGTGTAGATCCCGAGACGCCGTGGCGTCTGCGGGACACCCTCGGCGTGCCCACCGAGGGGCGTGGTCTCCGGGCTCATGGTCTCCACCGTATTGCGTCTCCTGGTCACAACAGTGCCAACTCGCGTGCCCACCACCCCGCGGATCGCGGGATGCCAGGGCTCCGACTAGGCTCGAAGGACAGCAACGATCGGGGCACCAGGATGGTTTCCCTCACGACCTGATGACCGTTCGTCCTCGCGATCTGACGGCCATATGACGGCACAGGAGTGGTTTTGGTTTCCGCGGCAGGCACCTTCGACTTCGTCGTGGCGGCAAACCGCCTGCCGGTCGACCGGGTCGTCGAGGCAGATGGTTCGGCGCACTGGCAGACCAGCCCCGGCGGGCTGGTGAGCGCCATGGACCCGGTGATGCAGGGACGCCGGGCCGCCTGGGTCGGGTGGGCCGGCGACCCCACCGACGAGATCGCCCCCTTCGACCGGGACGGCATCCGACTGCACCCGCTGATGCTGACCGTCACCGAGATCCAGGATTACTACGAGGGCTTCAGCAACGAGACCCTGTGGCCGCTCTATCACGACGTCATCGTGCCGCCGCGCTACCGACGCCGGTGGTGGGCCGCCTACGAGCGCATCAACACCCGGTTCGCCGAGGCGGTCGCCGACCTGGCCGCCCCGGGAGCGACGGTGTGGATCCACGACTACCAGCTCCAGCTGGTGCCCAGCATGCTCCGGGCAGCGCGCCCCGACCTCAGGATCGGCTGGTTCAACCACATCCCGTTCCCGCCGGTCGAGTTGTTTGGGCAGTTGCCCTGGGGCCGCTCCGTCCTCCGCGGCCTCCTCGGCGCCGACTTCCTGGGCTTCCAGCGCACCAACGACGCCGGCAACTTCATGCGGGCCTGCCATCAGCTCCTGGGCACCACCTCCACCGGAGACGTCGTCTCCTGGGCCGGTGCCGACGACGACCTGCTGGGCGCGGAGCCGCGCCGGGTCCGCACGGGCGCGGTGCCGATCTCGATCGACTTCACCTCCATGGACGAGCTCGCCAGGGAGCCGGCGGTGCGCCACCGGGCCGCCGAGATCCGGGCATCCCTCGGCGATCCGCAGACGGTGCTGCTGGGCGTGGACCGTCTCGACTACACCAAGGGCATCCGGCACCGGCTGCGAGCGATCTCCGAGCTCTTTGCTGACGGAGAGATCACCACGCCGGACGTCACCCTGCTGCAGATCGCGACGCCGAGCCGTGAGCGGGTGCGGGCCTACCAGGAGCTGCGCAGTCAGATCGATGGACAGGTGGGCCGGATCAACGGCGACTTCTCCGGCATCGGGGCCAGCGCCGTGCACTATCTGCACCACTCCTACCCCCGCGAGGAGATGGCCGCGCTCTATCTCGCCGCCGACGTCCTGCTGGTCACCCCCCTGCGGGACGGCATGAATCTCGTCGCCAAGGAGTATGCCGCCAGTCGCTGGGACGGTGGCGGCGCCTTGGTCCTCAGCGAGTTCACCGGTGCCGCTCAGGAGCTGAGCCAGGCGTTCCTGTGCAACCCGCACGACATCGTCGGCCTGAAGCAGACCATCCTGCGCGCCATGCGCGAGGACCCGGCCGCACTGCGCAAGCGCATGCTGGCCATGCGTCGACGGGTGCGCACCCATGATGTGCACGCCTGGGCCCGTCGCTACCTCGACGCGCTGGAAGCCGCCCCCGGGAAGCCGTCCCGCGGATGAGCGGGGCAACTGCGCTGCTCCAGGCGCTGGAGCAGTTCGCGACCCTCCCCCGGGTCCTGATCGCCGTCGACTTCGACGGCACCCTCGCCCCGCTGGTCGACGAACCCATGGCCGCGCGGGCCCTGCCGGGCAGCCTGGACGTGCTCACCGACCTGGCTCGCCTCTCGGACACGGTGGTGGCTGTGGTCTCGGGACGGGACCTGTCGACCCTGCGTCAGCTCACGGGCGTGTCCGATCCGGTCCTGCTCGTGGGCAGTCACGGCGTGGAAACCTCCTACGAGGAGCCCGCTCCGCAACCGGGCCCCCGTGAGCGGGCTCGCTTCGCCGCTCTTGAGGCCGAGCTCACCGACGTGCTGCGCGCCCATCCGCTGGCCCGCCTCGAGCGCAAACCGCACTCGCTGGTGCTGCACACCCGGGGTCTGCCCGAGGACGCGGCGGCCACCGCGCTGCGTGCCGGCCAGGACGTGGCCGGCCGCCACCCGGACCTGCAGGCCACTCCCGGCAAACAGGTCCTGGAGCTCGCCGTCCGACACGTCGGCAAGGGGGTCGCCCTGCGCGACCTGGCTGCTGCCCGGCAGGTCGACGCCACCTTTTATGTCGGCGACGACGTCACGGACGAGCGAGCCTTTCAGGACCTAGCGCCGACCGACCTGACCGTGCGCGTGGGCCCTGGCCAGACCCTGGCCCGTCATCGGGTGGACAACGAGCGTGCGGTGCTCAGGCTGCTGCGCGCGCTGTGGGCGATGCGCAACGCCCGCTGACCACGAGTCACGGCGTCCCCGGCTCAGGTCGTGGGGGCCGCACCGGTCGAACGACGCAGGATCAGTTCTGGGGCAAAGAGATACTCGCGGTGCACGACCTCCTCGCCCTGGATCTCCTCCAGGATGGCGGTCACGGCGGCCTCGCTCATCGACTCGACGTCCTGCCGCACGGTCGTCAGCGGCGGGTCGGTGAAGCCGATCAGCTGCGAGTCATCGGATCCGATCACCGAGACGTCCTCGGGCACGCGGAGTCCGTCCTGGCGCGCCGCGCGCACCACTCCCAGCGCCATGATGTCCGAGCCGCAGACCACGGCGGTGACACCCTGCTCGAAGAGCTTCCGCCCGGCAGCCGCGCCGCCCTCCACCGTGAAGAGGGTCTTCTGGACGAACTGCTCCGCCCCCGGCAGGAGCTCATCCATCGCGGCCCGGTAGCCGTCAGTCTTGCGCTGCACCGGCACGTAGCGGGCCGGGCCGGTGGCCAGCGCGATGCGGGTGTGCCCGAGATCGCGCAGGTGCCGCACCGCCAGGTGCATCCCCGCGACGTCGTCGTTGGAGATGAAGCTTGCCTCGATGCCGGCGCGCCAGCCGTTCAGCAGAGCGATCGGCAGTCCCCGCTCACGCAGCGCCACGTAGCGCTCGATCCCGGCCTTGGTGTCGGCGTGGTAGCCGCTGATGAAGATGATGCTGGCCACGCCGCGGTCGAGCAGCATCTGGACGTAGTCGTCCTCGTGCATCCCACCGGGCACCTGGGTGCACAGGACCGGGGTGTAGTTGGCGGCCGCCAGCCGGGTCTCCACCGCCTGCGCAAAGGCGGGAAAGATCGGGTTGGTCAGCTCGGGCACCACCAGGCCGACCAGGCCGGCACTGTTGCGGCGCAGCTTGCTGGGGCGTTCGTAGCCGAGCACGTCGAGCGCGGTGAGGACGGCCTGCCGGGTCGCCGGCGCCACGCCTGGACGGTCGTTGAGCACCCGGCTCACCGTCGCCTCACTGACGCCCGCGTGCTGGGCCAGGTCCGCGAGCCGGCTCATCGGGCACCTTCGCTGGTCACTGGCACTACTTGACCGAGCCCTGGGTGAGCCCGCCGATGAGCTGCTTCTGCAGGGACAGGTAGACCGCCACAGGAGGCAGCGAGGCGATCAGCGCCCCGGCGCAGAACATCCCGAAGTACTTGTTGCGGTCGGCCAGGTTGAGCGAGTAGAGCCCGACGCCGAGGGTGCGGCGCTCCTGGTCGAGCAGGAAGATGCTGGCCAGCATGAACTCGCCCCACAGCGCCACGAACGCCAGGATGCCCACCGTCGCGAGGATGGGTGCGACCAGCCGCAGGGTCATCGTGAAGAAGATCCGTGCGTGGCTGGCGCCGTCCATCATGGCGGCCTCGTCGAGCTCCTTGGGGATGGTGTCGAAGTAGCCCTTGAGCAGCCAGACGTTCGCGCCCATCGAGCCGCCCAGATAGACCAACAGCAGACCCCACAGCGTGTTGAGTCCGATGCTCGGGATCACCTCACCAATGCGCAGGAACATCAGGTAGAGCGCCGGGAAGGCCAGCAGCGCCGGGAACATCTGGGACAGCAGCAGGGCCAGCAGTCCCGGGCGTCGCCCCTTCCACCGCAGGCGGGAAAAGGCGAAGGCCGACGCGGCACCGATGAAGACCTGGAAGAAGGTGCCCAGGCCGGCAATGATCAGCGAGTTCTGGAACCAGCTCCAGAACGGGAAGGTCGCCGAGTCGAACAGATCGGTGAAGTTCTTCAGCGAGAAGGACGTCGGGATCGGGGAGGCGCTGTTCAGCGTGCCGGCGGGGTTGAGCGCGGCCGAGACCACGAACATCACCGGGAACAGCGCCCAGACCAGCGCCAGGATGGCCAGCGCGTGCCGCCACCAGACACCGGTGCGCGGCTTCTGACCGACCGGACGGACCTCGACCGCGTCAGTCTCGGTCGTCGGGATCGCGGCCTCGGCGGGGACGGCGCCGGGCGCGCCCGCGGCAGGCTGAGTCATCTCAGTTCACCTCTTCGAGAGCCTTGGACTGGCGGAACCCGGCATAGCTCAGGGCTCCGACCAGCAGGAAGATGATGATGCTGACGGCCGAGGCGAGCCCGATATTGGGGCTTCCCGACTCCAGCGCCAGACGGTAGGCGAAGGTGATCAGCAGGTCGGTATTGCCCACCTGGCTGTTGGTGGCATCGAACGGACCACCGCCGGTCAGCAGATAGATCAGACCGAAGTTGTTGAAGTTGAAGGCGAAGGAGGCCACGAGCAGCGGGCCCACAGCCACCAGCAGCAACGGCATCGTGATCGACATCAGCGTCCGGACCGGGCCAGCCCCGTCAACCGAGGCAGCCTCCTTAACGTCCCCGGGGATCGACTGCAGCGCCCCGGTGCAGATCAGGAACATATAGGGGAAGCCGAGCCACAGGTTGGTGATCAGCACCGCGGCTCTGGCCGCCCAGGGATCACCGAGCCAGTCGATATTCAGCCCGGTGATGTCATTGATCATGCCGAAGTCCTGGTTGAACATGGCCGCCCAGACGATCGCGGTCACAAAGATCGGCAGGGCATAGGGAAGGATCAGCAGGGACCGGTAGATCCCCTTGCCCTTCAGCCGTGGGTCGTTGAACAACAGCGCCAGCAGCATGCCGAGGATGAACGTCGAGCCGACGCTGACCAGCGGGAAGACCAGGTTCCAGAGGAAGATCTTGAGGAAGCCGTTGCGCAGGCCCGAGTCGGTGAAGATCGAGGTGAAGTTGTCGAAGCCGACATTCTCGGTCCACCCCGTCGGCAGGGCGGCTCCTTGCCCGTCCTGGGGCACGAAGTTGCCCTCGTCTGCCACATAGACCCGACCCTCGATCGTGGTCATCGTGTCGGTGGCCTCGTCGTAGGTCGTGGTCGCCCGGCCGACGAAGGCCTGGGTGCCGGTGGCCGCCTTGATCCCGGCATCGCCCTCCATGGGCACCGCGAACTCCGAGACGTCCTGAGCGCGCTGGTTGGCCTCGACCAGGGTCAGCACCTGAAATCCCGGGGCGGTGGCGATGGTGCCATTGCCCCGCAGCGTGACCCCGTCGACGGGCAGGGGTTCAAGTCCCTCCAGCGTGCCGACGAAGAGTTCCTGTCCGTCCAGGATGTTGTCTGCGTCCGCGTCCTCCGCGGCGGGCCTGGTCAGCAGGAAGGAGAGTTCTGCCGTGGCGATGGTGTCAGCCTCGGGAATGGCCACGGACAGTCCGTAGCGGGCCGAGTCCGGCTCGGGGCGCACCGACTGGGCCTGGATGGCCTCGATCGCCTCCTCCTTGGACAGCGAGTGCCCGTCGCCGTAGTTGGTGAACGCGGTTGCCACCGTGTAGGCGATCGGCCAGACCTGGAAGAGGGTCAGCAGGATGAGTCCGGGCAGCAGATACTTCAGGGTGATGCCGCGGCGGCTGGAGTAGACCACCAGCACCGCCATCGCGATGAAGGCCGCGACCGTCACGATGATCCAGGACCCGCCCTCGACGGCACGCCAGGCCAGATAGGTGCACCCCAGCAGGGTGAGCAGGATCAACAACCACTTGACTGCAACGACCCACGGTGGGGTCGGAGTCGGCGTGCCGACGGGGGCTTGCGACATCTGGGCTCCAGGGTGACGACGGTGTCGGAGGGCGGTCCACGGCGTTGGGCACGTGCAACCGACGGGTGGAGTATGCCGACGGGCGCGTCGGCATACTCCACCCCAGGTGTGACTACTTGCTGGTCAGCGTGCCCGCGACCTCGGTCTGGGCCGTTCCCATGCGCTCGGCGGGGTCGTCACCGTCGACGATGTCGGCGGTCGCCTTGCCCAGCGGGCCCCAGACGGCGTTCATCTGCGGGATGTTTGGCATCGGGACCCCGCCCTCAGCGGCAGCTGCCCACGCCTCGATGTCCGGGTCAGCGGACTGGACCTGCTCGGCCGCGGCGCTCAGGGCCGGGGGACGACGGTCAGCCTCGAACATCCCGACCTGGATCTCCTCCGTGGGGACGTACTCCTGCACGAAGGTCTGCGCGATCTGCGGGTTCAGCGACTCGGCAGAGACATAGAACGCCTGGACGCCCAGGAACGGAGCGGTTGCGCCGCCGTCCTCGAAGTCCGGGATCGGGTCGATCGCGTAGTTGATGCCACCGGTCGTGATCTGCTCGATCGCCCACGGGCCGGAGACCATGTAGGCCGCCTTGCCGTCGACGAAGTTCGGGATGACGTTGGAGGCGTCCTGGTTGGTGCTCAGCGCACCGACCTCGCCGAGCCACCCCAGCTTCTCCGCGCCCTTGAGGGTCTCCGGGGAGTCGAGGATGGCCTCGCTACCGTCGAAGCCACCCTCGTCCAGCAGCGGGAAGATGCCACCGCCATAGGCGGACAGGTACGGGTACATCGAGTAGGCGTTGCCCTCCTTGCCCAGCTCCTGGGCGAGGATCAGCTCGGTGTCGCCGGCCTCGACGAGGGCCTCGCCGTTGGCGACGAGCTCCTCCATGGAGGCCGGGGCCTCCGGGGCCAGATCGGTGTTGCGGATCAGGGCGAGGGACTCGACCGAGTAGGGCACGGCATACAGCTGGCCCTCGAAGGTCACGGCCTCGATGGACTCGGGCACGAACTGCTCGGCCACGTCCGGGGCGATCTGCACGGGGGCCACCACGTTGTTCTGGACGAGCTCGCCCAGCCAGTCGTGCGCACCGATGGTGATGTCCGGACCGGCGCCCTGACCCACGGCGTCCTTGAACTGCTCACGCAGCTTGTCCTGCGCCACGATCTGGACCTTGACCTCGACGCCGGTGTCAGCGGTGAAGGTCTCGGTCAGCGGCTGGATCGCCGCGGCGCGCAGGTCGTCTGCCCAGATCACCAGGCTGGTGCCGTCAGAGGCAGCCGGGGCGCCGGCGGTCTCCCCTGCGGCGTCCCCCTCGGTCTCGCCGGCGGCATCGCCGTCGTCGGTGGTCTCGGCGTCATCACCCGCAGGCTCCTCGGCACCGTCCTCCGCGGCCGGGGTCGTCGAGCTCGGGTCGTCGGACTCGGTGTCGCCACCGCAGGCGGTCAGCAACAGGGCAGTGATACCTGCCATCGCGATCGCGCCGGTCGTGCGCTTCATGTGCTCTCCTTCGAACAAGGTCCTCCGCGGGGCTCGCGGTGGCCGCAGCCGGTGCTCGTCCGAACAGGACGGGGGCTAGCCGGACTCGGCGTGGGATAGCATGACACCAACCTTACAGAAACTGCAAAATCTTGCAGATGGAGTACGGTGACTCTCAGTCACGGGCAGTGCCGCCGGTGACCGGCCCTCACGGGTCGGGACTCTCGGGGCACACCTGCCCCGGCTACTGCCCGTCGGCACCCGCCGACGGGACCGTCCTTTACAACGGATCGTCCGGCACGTTCCTGCCGGTGAAGGAGAAGTCCCCTTATGGCAACTGTGACCTTCGACAAGGCCACCAGGATCTATCCCGGCTCGGACACCCCGGCCGTGGACTCCCTCGACATCGAGATCGCCGACGGCGAGTTCCTCGTCCTCGTCGGGCCCTCCGGCTGTGGCAAGTCCACCAGCCTGCGGATGCTCGCCGGACTGGAGGAGGTCAACGACGGACGCATCCTGATCGGCGACCGCGAGGTCACCGACCTCCCGCCCAAGGACCGTGACGTCGCGATGGTCTTCCAGAACTACGCGCTCTATCCCCACATGACAGTGGCGGACAACATGGGTTTCGCGCTGCGCATCGCAGGCAAGTCCAAGGACGAGATCCGTCAGCGCGTCGAGGAGGCTGCCAAGATCCTGGACCTCGAGCCCTACCTGGACCGCAAGCCCAAGGCACTCTCCGGCGGTCAGCGGCAGCGGGTGGCGATGGGTCGCGCGATCGTGCGCCAGCCCCAGGTCTTCCTGATGGACGAGCCGCTGTCCAACCTCGACGCCAAACTGCGCGTGCAGACCCGCACCCAGATCGCGTCCCTGCAGCGGCGGCTCGGCGTCACCACCGTCTATGTCACCCACGACCAGGTCGAGGCCATGACGATGGGGGACCGCGTCGCCGTCCTCAAGGACGGCATCCTGCAGCAATGCGACCCTCCCCGCCGGATGTATGACCACCCGGACAACGTCTTCGTCGCCGGCTTCATCGGCTCCCCGGCCATGAACCTGATGGAGGGCTCGGTCAGTGAGGGGGGCGTCCGGTTGCCGGACTACGACCTGCCCGTCCCCCGCGAGTCGCTGGCCGGGGCCAGCGACCGTGTCGTGGTCGGCGTCCGCCCGGAAGACCTCGTGCTGTCCACGGACGGCACCGGCCTGCCGATCGAGGTGGACGTCGTCGAGGAGCTCGGCGCCGACGCCTACGTCTATGGCCGGTCGCCGGGTGCAGCGGCCGACGACAAGCCGTTCATCGCCCGCGTCGACGGCCGCACGCCACCGATGAAGGGTGAGGTGGTGCACTTCGTGCCCAAGTCGGACCACCTGCACGTGTTCGACGCTGTGTCCGGCCTGCGCCTCGGCGACTGACCGACCAAGACCCAGGACGACCGTCATGGCCCTGCAGATCACCGCCGCCCGACCGGATCCGGCGATCTTCGACCTGCCCTGGGACGTGCCGCTGGAGGACTGGCCAGAGCATCATCTGGCCGCCCTCCCCCGCGGTATCTCCCGGCACGTGGTGCGCTTCGTGCGGCTGTCCGGGCGGGTCATCGCGGTCAAGGAGATCAAGGCTGAGCTCGCCCAGCGGGAGTATCAGACCCTGCAGCTGCTGCGCCGTCTCGGGCAGCCCGCTGTCGAGCCGCTGGCCGTGATCGCGGGGCGGACCGACGCGCAGGGCCACGAGCTGGATGCGTGTCTGGTCACCCAGCACCTGAAGTTCTCGCTCCCCTACCGGGCGATCTTCAGCCAGCGGCTGCGTCCCGACACTGCCCGCCGGGTGCTGGATGCACTGGCCGTCCTGCTGGTGCGTCTGCACCTGGGCGGGGTCTACTGGGGCGACGTCTCGTTGTCCAACACCCTGTTCCGCCGGGACGCGGGTGAGTTCGCCGCCTACCTGGTCGACGCCGAGACGGCCGAGGTGCACAACCAGCTCAGCAACGGCCAGCGCAACCACGACCTGACCATCGCTCACGGCAATATCGCCGGTGAGCTGATGGACCTGGCCGCGGGTGAGCTGCTTGCCGAGGATGCCGACGCCCTGGAGATCGCGGACCGGCTGATGCACCGCTACGAGTTGTTGTGGCGCGAGCTGACCGCCACCGAGCGCTTCGAGCACGGCGACCGGTGGCGGGTGGATGAGCGGATCCGCCGGCTCAACAACCTGGGCTTCGACGTCGGCGAGCTGGAGATGAGCACCGACCTGGACGGCACCCACATCCAGATCGAGCCCAAGATCGTGGACGCCGGACACCACAGCAGGCGCCTGCTGAGGCTGACCGGACTGGACGTGGAGGAGAACCAGGCCCGGCGTCTGCTCAACGACCTGGATGCCTACAGCGCCTCGCAGGACCGGCAGAACGAGGACGAGGAGCTCGTCGCCCACGACTGGCTGGCCAGCATCTATGAGCCAGTCACCCGCACCGTCCCTCCGGAGCTGCGCAGCAAGTTGGAGCCCGCCGAACTGTTCCACGAGCTGCTCGAGCACCGGTGGTATCTCTCCGAACGCGCCGACCAGGACGTGCCCCTGGAGCATGCCGTCGAGGACTACGTGGCGACCGTCCTGCCGAGCAAGCCGGACGAGGTGGCGGTCCTGGGGCTGGACACCCAGGAGATCCCAATCCGCACCAAGGGCTGACCGCTCCGACAGCTGCACCGACTGCCCCACCATCTCGCGTGTCGCGCACAGCTCCGCTACCGCTGTGGCGTGTCCGGCGCTGGGGCACCCATGTCGCACACAGCTCCGCGACCGCTGCCGCGTGTCGCGCACAGTTCCGCTATCGCTGTGGCGTGTTGGGCGCTGGGGCACCCATGTCGCACAGCGACTGACTCAGTTGACGTCCCCGAGCCAGGTCGGACGGGTCTCGGGGTCCTCCTGCAGCCAGGTGGCCAGGCGTCGCGGATACAGCGGGGACCCGATGAGTTCCGGGACCGGCACCCACTGGACCCCGGTCTGGTGGGTGTCGTGCTCGACGGCCGCCGGGTCGGGGTCGGGATCGAGCAGGTGGCACCAGAAGAACAGTTCCGTCTGTTGGAAGCCGGTGTCCCAGTCCGGGAAGTGGCGGGCGCCGAGGTAGTCGCGGCCACAGGCCAGGTCGCCCACGCGGACGCGGTAACCCGTCTCCTCCAGGACCTCGCGCGCGACGTTCTCCTCCTTGGTCTCACCGAAGTGCTGGCCGCCGCCGGGCGTGAGCCAGAACTCGCCGGTCCGCCCGTGCAGCATCGTCACCAGCAGGCGTCCCTCGACCAGGACGAGACCGCGCGTGGCTGCCCGGACCCTGGCCATCTCAGCGTCGCCTCTGCCGCGCGATCTCATAGAGGGTGACCGCTCCGGCGATGCCGGCGTTGAGCGACTCGGTGATCCCGGCCATCGGGATGGACACGATCTGGTCGCAGGTCTCCCGCACCAACCGGGACAGACCCTTGCCCTCCGAGCCCACCACCACGACCAGGGGCTGGTCGGCCAACTCCAGGCCGGGCAGGTCCACGTCTCCGTCGGCATCGAGTCCGATCACGAAGAAGCCGGCCCGGCGATAGTCCTCCAGGGCGCGCGTGAGGTTGGTGGCCTGAGCCACCCTGACCCGTGCCGCCGCCCCTGCCGAGGTCTTCCAGGCGGCCGCGGTCATGCCCGCCGAGCGACGGGCCGGCACCACGACACCGTGCCCCCCGAACGCACCGACCGAGCGGATGATGGCCCCCAGGTTGCGCGGATCGGTGATGCCGTCCAGCGCCACGATCAGGGGGGTGCCGGGCAGCTCGACGTTGAGCAGGTCCTCGGGGTGGGCATAGTCGTAGGGCGGGATCTGCAGCGCCACACCCTGGTGGACCGATCCGTCGGTGAGCCTGTCAAGCTCACCGCGGGGAGCCTCCAGCATGGCGACCCCCTGCCCGCCGGCCAGCTTGATGATCTCGCGCACGCGGTCGTCAGAGTCGATGCGGGAGGCGACGAACAAGGTAGTGGCGGGCGCGTGGGTGCGCAGGGCCTCCAGCACCGAGTTTCGGCCGGCCACGATCTCGGTCGACGCCTTGGGGCTGCTGCGTCGCTGCGGTCGCCGGGGTGCGTCGGCCCGTTCCTGGCGGCCCGCCTGCCGGGCGGCCGCGTGCCCGGTGCGCTCCGTCGCCTTGGGCGTCGGGCCGCGGCCCTCCAGCCCCTTGCGCCGCTGTCCGCCGCTGCCGACCTGCGGTCCCTTCTTGGCGGCCTTGCGGACCGCGCCCTTGCGCTGGGAGTTGCCTGCCATGGTCTACCTCGTCCCTGCGTCGGAGGCCAGCGACCAACGGGCGCCGGCCGGGGTGTCCTCGATGATGACGCCGACGTCCGCGAGCTGGTTGCGGATGCTGTCGGCGGTGGCAAAGTCATGGTCGGCCCGTGCTGCGGCCCGGGCGTCCAGCTGAGCGCGCACCAGCGCGTCGAGGACCGCGTCGCTGGCTCCGGTGGCGCCGGAGGCACCCCAGATCGGGTCGAAGGGACTGATGCCCAGCACGTCGGTCATCGCCAGCACCGCCAGGAGCGTATGCCGCACCGTCGCCCGATCGGCCCCGCCCGCCTGCTCGAGGGTCTTGTTGCCCTCACGCACCGCGCCGAACAGGACGGCGAGCGCCTCCGGCACGTTGACGTCGTCATCCAGTGCGTCCGCGAAGCCCTGCGGCACGTCCGTGCCCGCTGCCTCGTCGCGGAGTGTCTCGGGCGACTCTCCAACCACCTCCAGCGCGCGCTGCAGATAGCCCTCGATCCGCTCGACCGCGGCCTGGGCCTCCTCCAGTGAGCGGTCGCCATACTCGATGGTGGACCGGTAGTGCGCGGCGCCCAGGTAGTAGCGCAGGACGAGCGGTGGCACGGTCTTGGTCAGCTCGGCGACGGTCAACGTGTTGCCCAGCGACTTGCTCATCTTCTCGCCGCTGAGGGTGACCCAGGCGTTGTGCATCCAATAGCGGGCGAAGCCGAGCCCGGCCGCCCGCGACTGCGCCTGCTCGTTCTCGTGGTGCGGGAAACGCAGGTCGACCCCGCCACCGTGGATGTCGAAGGTGTCGCCGAGGTACTTGCGGGCCATCGCCGAGCACTCCAGGTGCCATCCCGGGCGCCCGCGACCGTAGGGGGTGGGCCAGCTGGCGGTCTCCGGCTCTCCCTGCTTGTGACCCTTCCACAGCGCGAAGTCGCGGGGGTCGCGCTTGCCGCGGGGGTCAGCGTCGGTGGCCGGCTCCATGTCGTCGAGCTTTTGGTGGGTCAGCTCGCCATAGTCGGGCCAGGAGCGCACGTCGAAGTAGACGTCTCCGCTGTCGTCGGCGGCCGGATAGGCGTGACCACGCTCGATGAGCAGGTCGATGAGCTCGATCATCTCGGAGATGTGCCCGGTGGCGCGCGGCTCATAGGTCGGGGGCAGCACCCCGAGTCGTTCCAAGGCCTGGGTCGTTGCCCGCTCGTGGGTGTAGCTCCACGCCCACCAGGGCCGGTCGTGCTCGGCCGACTTGTTGAGGATCTTGTCGTCGATGTCGGTGACATTGCGCACCAGCGTCACGTCGTAGCCGTGGCCGCGGACCAGCCAGCGCCGC
Organism: Ornithinimicrobium ciconiae; assembly: GCF_007197575.1. Taxonomy (NCBI): domain Bacteria; kingdom Bacillati; phylum Actinomycetota; class Actinomycetes; order Micrococcales; family Ornithinimicrobiaceae; genus Ornithinimicrobium; species Ornithinimicrobium ciconiae. The sequence continues at coordinate 946,886 of NZ_CP041616.1, read as the reverse complement.
AGGATGTCGAAGGCCACCGCGAAGCGCACGTGACCGATGTGCGGCACACCCTGAGTCGTGAGTCCACAGATGTAGAGGCCCACCCGACCCGGCTCGACGGGTTCGAAGTCCCGCAGTTCACGGGTGGCGGTGTCATACAGGCGCAGGCTCACCCGCGTAAGGCTACCTGCGTCTTCGCGCTGGTCCCGCACGCTTGCGTCACCACCGCCCACACAGCCGTCACCCCCACCCGCGACGGCGGGCAGCTGCGTGGCACAGGACAGATGTCCTGCCAGACCCAGGACATCGCCTTCTACCCCGGCGACAGCGGGCTTCCTAGCGTTGAGGTCATGCGAAACCAACTCCGTGAAGACCCCTCGACACCCGCCACCGCCATGACTGGAACGAAACCGACCACAACAGGGCCGATGGCCCAGCGGTCTGCCTCGACGCAGAGACATCCACTCGTCGTCGCGGTCGCCACCGTGGCCGCACTCCTGACCTGGCTCGTTGCCGATCCCGTCCTAGGCGTCGACCTTGAAGTGCTCACGACCCCCGGCGGCGATGCCACGAGGCTGGTCTCCGCCGGAGCCATCGTCAGCTCGACCATCATCGTCGGCCTGCTGGGCTGGGCCCTGCTGGCCGTGCTGCAGCGGATCTCCGGACGGGGAACCACCATCTGGCGCTGGACCGCGACCACCGTGGCCCTGCTCTCCCTGGCCGGCCCGCTGACCCTCGCCCAGACAACGGCCGCAACCGTCGTGCTCACTGTGCTCCACGTCGTCGTCGCCGCCATCCTCCTGGTGGCCCTGCCCGTTCAGGGTTCCGCCGGACGGAAGTGAGCGTAATGTGGAACGGCGTGGCACCCCTGGACGAACGGCACCAGTCGTCCGACGCCTGCCTCGGTCCGCCGGCGCGGCACTCCCGCAGCCCGCTGGCGCGCTACGGCTCGTGGCTCATCCTGATCTGGGCGCCCCTGCTGCTCGGCGCCTACGTCATCGCCGCGGCTCAGGAGCGCCAGTGGCGGGACATGGTGCTCCTGCTGTCCGCGTGCGCAGCATTCGCCGTGAGCATCGTCAGCGTCTACCGCCCTCCCCCGCTGCGGCGACTCACCCCACCCGCCTGGGCCCCGCTCGGTCTGCTGGCGGCACTCGTGGTCATCATGGTGGCCACGGTGCGCACCGTGCCCGCCTCCGAGCTCGCCTTCATGGGCGTGGCCCTCGTGGCGATCGCGACAGCCGTCGTGCTCCCCTCACGGGTCGCGCCGGCGGTGGTCGTGCTCATCGGCTGTGCCGCAGCGATCACCGGGCTCGTCGCGGGCTGGGGCTGGGGGTTGGCGAGCTGGCTCGGCGTCACGACGGTGCTCAGCGGGATGGGCACCTTCGTCATGCACTACCTGACCGCCACCATCCGTGAACTGGACGCCACCCGGGTCCAGCTCGCCGAGGCCGCAGTGAGCGCCGAGCGGCAGCGCTTCTCCCGCGACCTGCACGACCTGCTCGGCCACACCCTGTCGGTCGTCGTGGTCAAGGCCGAGGCGGTGCGCCGCCTCGCCGAGACCGACCCCGCCGCTGCCGCGGCGCACGGCGCTGAGATCGAGACCCTTGGCCGGTCTGCGCTCACCGAGGTGCGACAGGCGGTCGCCGGCTACCGCGAGGGTGGCCTGGAGGACGAGATCTCCCGAGCCGCGGCGGCGCTGCGCGCTGGCGAGATCCGCCCGGACATCGGTCACGTGCCCCACGGACTTGACCCCGGCGCCGAGCGCCAGCTCGCGTGGGCGGTGCGCGAGGCGACCACCAATGTGCTGCAGCACTCGGGTGCCACCACCTGTCGGATCCAGGTGGAGCTGGACCCGGGGTGGGCCCGCGTCACCGTTGCCGATGACGGACACAGCACCCCAGAGCGTATGCCGACCGGCTCCGTTCCCACCGGGCATCGCGGGAGCCGGACCGGCACCGGCCTCACCGGGCTACGGGAGCGGCTGGCGGAGCGCGGCGGCACCGTGACCGTCGAGCGGCGACCGGAAGGCTTCACGCTCGCCGCCGAGGTGCCCCACGCCACCACCCGTTCCCCGCAGGCTGCTGACGCCGGTCGCCGTGGTCGGCAGGAGCACCCATGACCGACGCCGATAAGGCTGTCACCCGCATTCTGCTCGTGGAGGATCAGGGGATGCTCCGGTCCGCCCTGGCCTCGCTCCTGGACGTCGAGCCTGACCTCGAGGTCGTGGCGCAGATCGGTCGGGGCGACGAGATCCTGCCCGCCGTGGCCCAGCACCGGCCCGACGTGGCCCTGATCGACATCGACCTGCCCGGGGGCAGCGGTCTGGACGCCCTGCCCCAGTTGGCGGCGGACCACCCTGACTGTGTGGCGATCATCGTGACGACGTTCGCCCGGGCGGGTTATCTGCGTCGCGCGATGACGTCAGGAGCACGTGGGTTCCTCGTCAAGGACGACCCGGTGGACCAGTTGGCCGCAGCTATCCGGCGGGCTCTGGCCGGGGACATCGTGGTGCAGCCCGATCTGGCGCTGGCGGCACTTCGTGCTCCAGACAACCCGCTGACCGCGCGGGAGCAGGAGGTCCTGCAGGTCTCCGGTGGCGGTGCCACCGTGGCCGACATCGCCGCCCGGCTCTACCTGTCGGAGCACACGGTGCGCAACTACCTGTCCTCGGCCATCGGCAAGACCGGGACCCGGAACCGGGCCGAGGCACGCGCCGTGGCCCAGGACCACGGCTGGGTCTGAGCCCGGCCCCGGCAGGCAGGTCGACCCTCTGGCTCTGACGCAGTCAGTCGCTGACGGCCGTCGCGGCGAACCGTTCGAGCAGATGGGGCCACTCGGTGAACGTGCGACGCGCACGGGCGTTGTCCTCCTCCCACCCGCCGTGGGTGAGGGTGACCAGCGTGCCGCCGTCGGCCGGGGTGAAGTCGACGGTGAGCGTGGTCGGATGGTCCCGTGGCAGGGCCAGGTGGAAGCTCATCGCGAAGCAGACGCCGATCTCCCACTCGAGCACCTCACCGATCGGATAGTCCTCACCGTCGTGGTGCAGGGCCACCACCCCGCCCTCGACCTCCTCCACGTCCGCACCCTCGAAGGAGCGTGGGTCCGGGGTCAGCCGCGGGTCCCACCAGTCACCGAAACGCTCCGTGAACACCTCGAAGGCGTGCACGGGGTCGACGTCAACGTGGCGCGTCGCGACGATGGGGTCGAGGATCAGCTCCCGCTGGAGCTCCGGCTGGGTCATGGGCACACCTCCTGCAGTGGGTCACCCAAGTCTGCTCCCGCCAAGCGCCCTGCGCTAGTGGCTAGAGCGTGACGAGACGACGCACGGCATACCGCTCGAGCAAGGTCCACAGAGCACTCGTGACCAGATAGAGCCCGGTGCCCAGCGGCAGCACCGCAACGGCGAAGACCGAGCCGAAGGACAGCCACGACATGACCTGCTGCATCGTCTCGGCGACCTGAGCCTGGGCAGGGTCCCCACCCGGTGCGGGGGCGATCAAGGAGGCCCGCGTCTGGCGCATCGTCAGGTAGGCCACGACCAGGGAGATGGCGATGAGCCCGAGAAACACGGGCAGGCCGGTCCCCGCCGTGGCCAGGTGTGCCGTCAGCGGCGCACCGAACAGGGTGTGGTGCAGCAGCGCGTTGTCCTGCCCCGCGATCTGTGGTGCCGAGAACAAGCGGTAGACGACCATGATGACCGGCATCTGCACCAGCGCAGGCAGGCATCCCGCCACCGGTGAGACCCCCTCGCGACGGTGCAGCTCCAGCATCTCCTTCTGGAGACGCTCGGGGTCCTTGCCGTGCTTGGCCCGCACCTCCTACAGCTGTGGCGCGAGGCGTTGGCGGTGCAGGGTCGCACGGTAGGTCGCGCGGTTCAGCGGGTGCAGCACCAGTCGCACGAGAACGGTCAGCAGGACGATCACCAGGGGCATCGGCAGCCACTGGGCGGTCGCATCGATGAGGTGATGGAAGGGCAGGAGCACAGGGTCGAGAAACGAGAGCATGGGAAACCTCCGGAAGCAACGGGACGGGGAGCGTCTCGGAGGTGTTGCGTTGCTGACAGGCGGCAGAGCGCTCAGGCAGCGGCGAGCACGGGCACCTCCGGGGCGGTGTGCCCCGGAGCCCTCGGTTGCGGCTTGCCCGCGAGGTCCGGCTCGAGCATCGGGATGGGCGTCCGGTCCCACTGCCTGCGAAGGCGGTTGGCACCGGGGATCACCGCCCCGGACCCGGTCACCGCCAGCGTGGCCGCGTTGGTGGTGACCGTCATGCTCACCAGCAACAGCACGCCCAGGCCGACGGCCATGGTGGCCGCGTCGGCGGAGGTGGCGGCCAGCGCACCGACCAGGACCGTGCTCAGCAGCATCCCCAGCAGGGAGCGACGACGGTCGATCAGATGCACGAGATCGAGGATACGCGACCGACTAGACCCTCACGTGACGTGAGGGTCTAGTCGACTTGGGCACGCAACATACGGCTGCGGTCCGCGCTCCGGGCCTCGCGCTGTCGTCAGGCTCCGCGGTCGATCCACTCCTGCCGGTGCGGCTTCTCGGCGCCGATCGAGGTGTCATCACCGTGACCCGTGTGCACCACCGTCTCCTCCGGCAGGGTCAGCAGCTTGTCGGTGATCGAGGCGACGATGGTGTCGAAGTCACTGAACGAGCGCCCGGTTGCGCCCGGCCCGCCCTGGAACAGCGTGTCGCCGCTGAAGACCACACCCAGCTCCGGCACGTGGAAGCAGCAGGCGCCCGGGCTGTGACCGGGGGTGTGCAGCACGTGGAGGGTCACTCCGGCGACCTCGATGGTCTGCCCGTCAGCGAGCTCGTGGTCCGGGCTGGCGTCATACACCCGGTCCCACAGCATCCGGTCCTCCGGATGGAGGTATGACGGGGCGCCGGTCGCGGCGTGGAGGTCACCCACCGCACCGATGTGGTCATCGTGCGCGTGGGTGAGCAGCACTGCCTTGACCGTGCGGTCGCCAACGACCTCACGGATCGGCGCGACGTCGTGGGGTGCGTCGATGACGACGCACTCGGTGTCGTCCCCGATCACCCAGACGTTGTTGTCAACCTCCCAGGTCCCGCCGTCCAGGCTGAAGGTGCCGCTGGTCACTGCCTTGTCGATGCGCGCGGTCATGCCGTCGCTCCCTTCTTGTCGAGGATCACGACGGAGCGCAGCACGTCGCCGCGCTCCATCTTGCTGAAGGCTGCCTCGACGGACTCGAGGGGGATGGTCTCGGTGACGAAGGCGTCGAGATCGAAGCGGCCCTGGCGATAGAGGTCGATGAGCATCGGGAAGTCGCGGGAGGGCAGGCAGTCGCCATACCAGCTGGACTTCAGCGAGCCGCCGCGACCGAAGACGTCCAGCAGGGGCAGCTCGATCATCATCTCCGGGGTGGGCACCCCCACCAGGACGACCGTGCCGGCCAGGTCACGGGCATAGAAGGCCTGCTTGTAGGTCTCGGGACGGCCGACGGCGTCGACGACCAGGTCGGCACCGAAGCCGCCGGTCAGCTCCTGGATCGCCACGACCGGGTCACGGCCAGAGCTGTTGACGGTGTGGGTGGCGCCGAAGCTCTTGGCGCCCTCCAGCTTCCGCTCGTCCAGGTCGACGGCGATGATCGTGGTGGCCCCGGCCAGCGCCGCACCGGCGATGGCGGCGTTGCCGACACCACCGCAGCCGATGACGGCGACCGAGTCGCCTCGACCGACCCCACCGGTGTTGACCGCGGCGCCAAAGCCGGCCATGATCCCGCAGCCCAACAGTCCTGCGGCAGCGGCCGAGGCCTCCCGGTCGACCTTGGTGCACTGGCCCGCGGCCACCAGGGTCTTCTCGATGAAGGCGCCGATGCCCAGCGCCGGGGAGAGCTCGGTGCCATCGGTCAGCGTCATCTTCTGGGTGGCGTTGGCGGTGTTGAAGCAGTACCAGGGCTGCCCCTTGGCGCAGGCCCGGCACTGCCCGCAGACGGCTCGCCAGTTGAGGATCACGAAGTCGCCGGGCTCCACCTCGGTGACTCCCTCGCCGACCGCCTCGACGACGCCAGCGGCCTCATGTCCCAGCAGGAACGGGAACTCGTCGTTGATGCCGCCCTCGCGGTAGTGCAGGTCGGTGTGGCACACCCCGCAGGCCTCGACCTTGACCACCGCCTCCCCCGGTCCCGGGTCAGGCACGATGATGTCGACGACCTCGACATCGGCTCCCTTGCTGCGGGCGATGACTCCCTTGACGGTGCTGGGCATGGCATGACTCCTCGGGTGGTCGGTGCGGCTGGCCCCAATCTAGGCCGTCGGCATTGGCCCAGCACCCCCGCCCTCATATCCGCCCACGCGCCTCCGTCGCCCAGCCTGCCCGGCCCTCGCGCCACCGCCGGAGCCAGGGCCTGCACCGAGGACGCGTTATCCTGCCGCGGTGAGTGGGGACACAACCAGGACCTCGAGCGAGCACCATCGTGCGGACGTGACCTCGCCGGTGCCACCCGACGAGATGCGCTGCCCGTGCGGCAGCACGGTGCTCCGGCCGCACACCGGCTTCTGGAGGCGGCTGTGGTGGTACTTCCTGCTGCCGGTCATCACCCTGGGGATCTATGCCTTGATCGCCCTCATCGGGGCGGCAGCCGCGCAGGACTATGCCGCAGTCGGGGTGGCCATCGCCCTGCTGCCCGTGTTGTCCGCCGTGATCGTGTGGATCACGCTGCGGGTCTTCCGCCACCGCGGATGGTGCCTGGTCCGGCGCACGGTGGCCTGGTGGTTCTGGTGGCCAGGAACCCTCCTGGTCCTCCTGGCGAGCTTCTAACCGGCCAACTTCTCACCGCCCGACTTCTCACCGGCCGAGCTCTCACCAGCCGAGACCACCAGGGCGGTGGCGATGGCGGCCATGCCCTCGCCGCGCCCGGTCAGACCAAGACCGTCGGTCGTCGTGGCCGAGACCGACACCGGGGCACCCCCGAGGACAGCGGACATGGCGGCGGCCGCCTCGGCGCGCCGCGGCCCGACCTTGGGACGGTTTCCGATCACCTGGACGGCTACATTTCCCACCGACCACCCCGCCTCGGCGAGCAGCCCGAGCACCTCGGCGAGCATGTCCGCCCCGCTGGCGCCGGCCATCTCGGGACGGTCGGTGCCGAAGACCGTCCCCAGGTCACCCAGGCCTGCGGCCGACAACAGCGCGTCGCAGGTGGCGTGGGCGGCCACGTCGCCGTCCGAGTGCCCCTCGATGGCGCGCTCGCCCGGCCACTCCAGGCACCCGAGCATCAGCACCTTCCCGCTTGCCTCGGGGGCATAGCCGTGCACATCGACACCGGTGCCGACACGGAACGGGGTCGCGGGGGCGCTCATGGCGCCACTCTAGAGCGGCGTGCGCCAGACTGGGCCGCATGCACCTCCGTCTCTTCTGCGAGCCCCAGCAGGGTCTGACCTACGACGACCAGCTGCGCGCGGCTCGCACCGCCGAAGCATGCGGCTTTGACGCCTTCTTCCGTTCCGACCACTATCTGGCGATGGGCGAGGGCGACGGCCTGCCGGGGCCCACAGACTCCTGGGTGACACTGGCCGGCCTGGCCCGGGAGACGACCACCATCCGGCTGGGCACCCTGGTCAGCTCGGCGACCTTCCGACGGCCCGGGCCGACCGCCGTCGCGGTGGCGCAGGTCGACGCGATGAGCTCGGGTCGGGTCGAGTTCGGCCTCGGCTCCGGCTGGTTCGAAGCCGAGCACACGGCCTACGGCATCCCGTTCCCGGAGATCGGCGACCGCTTCGACCTGTTCGAGGACTCCCTCGCGGTCATCACCGGGTTGTGGGCAACCGGGCCGGGGCAGACGTTCTCGTATGCCGGTCCGAGCGTCACCGTGACCGACTCACCCGGCCTCCCCAAACCGGTGCAGCACGACCCGTTCTCGGGCGGTCCGCCGATCATCATCGGCGGCCAGGGCAAGCGTCGCACTCCCGCGCTCGCTGCACGCTGTGCCGCGGAGTTCAACGTGGCGTTCACGTCCGTGGCAGCGGCCGAGACCCAGTTCTCGCGGGTCGATGCCGCCTGTGCGGCGGAGGGACGGGATCCGGAGAGTCTGATCCGGTCGGTGGCGCTGGCCACGGTCGTCGGTCGCGACGAGGAGGAGTTCCGCCGCCGCGCAGCGGCGATCGGACGGGAGCCCGCGGAGTTGCGTGAGCACGGGTTCGCCGGCACCCCCGCTGAGGTCCTGGACACCCTCGGGACCTGGGCCGAGCGGACCGGCGTCAGCCGGGCCTACCTGCAGATGCTGGACCTGTCCGAGGACGCGGTGGACCACGTGGAGCTGATTGCCGCGGAGATCATGCCTCACCTGCCCTGACGGTCTCCTCGGACTCTCCCGCCTCGAGGGCTTCCTCGATCCGAGCGACGAGGTCCTCGACCCCACTCCCGGTGGTGTCCAACTGCAGAGCGGCCTCCGGCCAGGGGCGGTAGTCGTGAGCCTGGACCGAGGCCCAGTCCGGGACCTCGTGGCCGGGGATGTCCCCCTGGCGAGTCTGCACGCGGGCACGGTGCTCGGCCGTGGCACAGGTGAGGTTCACCTCAAGCACCGTGGCTCCGGCACGGGCGCCCGCCTCCCGCCACGCCCTGCGGGTCTCCGGCAGCGGGTTGACCGAGTCAGCGACGACGTCGAGGCCCAATCGGAGCTGATCGACGGCGAGGGCGTAGGCCGCGGCATAGCCCTCCGGTCCGATCTGCGTGGCACCGGCTCGCTTCAGGGCCTGCTCGATGGTGTCCACCCGCACGTGCACCGCACGACGGGGCCGGGCCCAGTTCTGCGCCAACGTTGTCTTGCCCACCCCTGGTGGGCCGCCCAGGACGAGCAGGACCGGGAGACGACCGGTTCCGGCGTCCGAGGCGACCAGCGCGGAGGGGATCCAGGTGGCGATGGTGGCCAGGTCCTCGGGTCCGGTGACCTTCAGCGACCGCGGGTCGCCGTCGACGACATAGACCGTCCCACCGTTGGCCTCGACGAGGCCGGCGTCGTCGGTGACGGCACCACCGCCGTGCGCGTGCGCACTCTCCAATGTCTCTCGGAGGAAGCCTTGCGGGGTCTGCACGGCGCGCAGCACGCTGCGCTCGGGCGTGGACACCACGTGATCGCGCAGGTCCACCGCCTTGATCGTGTCGATGACCCGCACCGCCGGGATCACCGCCGCATGGCCGTGGCGGACGGCGGCCACCACACGCTGGAAGACCGCCGTGGGCGTGAGGGCACGGGCGGCGTCGTGCACCAGGACAATGCCCACATCGGCGGGCAGGGCAGCCAGGCCGGCGGCGACCGAGTCGGCGCGCTCGGCACCGCCCGCGACGACGCTGACCTGCACCCGCTCGGCGACCTCGGCGGTGACCTGGACCGCAGCCGCGAGTTCCGGCATACGGTCTGCTGGCGCCACCACGACGACGTGGGACAGGTCCGGACATGACAACACGCCCCGGAGGGCGTGTGTCACAAGCGGTGCTGCGTCAGGTCCGTGCCCGAGGGGCACCAGAGCCTTGGGCCGGTCGGCACCGAGGCGGGTGCCCCGGCCAGCGGCCACCAGGATGACGCCGACGCGGTGCTGCGGGCTCAGGAGGCCAGGACCTCGTCCAGCGTGGCCTCGGCCTTGTCCTCGTTGGTCTTCTCCGCGAGCGCGAGCTCGGAGACCAGGATCTGGCGGGCCTTGTTGAGCAGGCGCTTCTCACCGGTCGACAGGCCACGGTCCTTGTCACGGCGCCACAGGTCACGGACGACCTCGGCCACACGGATGACGTCGCCGGAGGCGAGCTTCTCCAGGTTGGCCTTGTAACGACGGGACCAGTTGGTCGGCTCCTCGGTGTGCTCGGCGCGTAGCACCTCGAACACCTTGTCCAGACCTTCCTTGCCGACGACGTCCCGGACACCCACCAGATCGCAGTTTTCTGCGGGAACTTCGATGGTCAGATCACCTTGAGCGACCTTGAGTTTGAGGTAGACCTTCTCCTCACCCTTGATGGTGCGCGTCTTCATTTCTTCGATGAATGCGGCCCCGTGATGCGGGTACACAACAGTCTCGCCGACCTTGAACGTCATCTTCAGTTAGCCCCTTTCGCGGACCTCAAGGATAGCATGCGTGGCGCAGATCACGTAATGACAGTCATGACATTTATGCTGGTCAGCGTCTCAGCAGGCCGTTCAGACCCCTCTGCGGCGCCTTCGGGACACCCCTGCGGGGCGGGTCCGCGCACGGGTCGCCGACGGGCGATAGAGTGGCCCCGTGACCACCCGGAAGACTGCCCCGCAGCACGCCCCCCGTTCCCGTCGCCTCGCTGCCAGCGGGCTCGCGCTGGCAGCCGCGCTGACGCTCAGCGCCTGCCAGATCAGCTCCCCCGTGACCACCGACATGGGCTACGACCCTGCCGACGGTGTGTCCGTCGACGCCGGAGACATCGCGGTGCGTGACCTGCTCGTCGTCAGCGAGGGCGCCGGCGCCCCCGGTGTCGTCAGCGGGCTGGTCGTCAACAACGCCGAGGAGCCCGCCGAGGTGACTCTGTCCATCGCCGTCGACGGCCAGACGCAGACACTGACCCCGACCGTCAGCGTCGACCCCGGCCAGGCCGTCCGGCTCGACGGCGGCGGCGACTCCAGCGCCCAGATGACGATCCCGAGCGTCTCGCAGAGCGCGGGCGGCAACGTCGAGATCCTGGTGCAGAGCTCGCTGGGTGAGGCGGACAACGGCATCGCCCCGGTCATGCTCCCCACCGGCTATTACAGCGACCTCGCGCCGAGCACCGCCGACGTCAGCGAGTAACCCACCGCGCATGACTGTGGCCCGCACCTCCGGGGTGCGGGCCACAGTCATGTGCTGTGCAGGGCCGGTCAGTGACGCACCTCGGTGACCTCGAGGCGCTCGTCGATCTCGATCGCGTCCTGGCTCCACTCACCGGTGACCAGATAGACCACCCGCTGGGCGATGGACACCGCGTGGTCGCCGAAGCGCTCGTAGTAGCGGCTGAGCAGGGTCGCGTCGATCGTCGCCTGCGCACCGCCCTCCCACTCGTCGGAGAGCAGCGTGCGGAAGACGTCGCGGTGCAGCTCGTCCATCTCGTCATCAGTGATGTGGAGACGGGCGACGGCATCGACATCGGTCGTCTTGATGATCCGTCCCGCCTCGGTGACCAGGTCCTCGGCCACCTCTGCCATCCGCGCAAAGGTGGGCCGGAGCTGGAGGGGCAGCACCTGCTCCGGATAGCGCAGTCGGCTCAGTTTTGCGACGTGCCGGGCCAGGTCACCCATCCGCTCGAGGTCGGCGCTCATCCGCATCGAGGTCACCAGCATGCGCAGGTCCGTGGCCACCGGCTGCTGACGTGCCAGCGCGTCGACCGCGCGGGTGTCCAGGTTGCGACGGACCGCGTCGATGTGCTCGTCCGCGGAGATGACGGACTCGGCCTTCTCCAGGTCCGCCTCCATCAACGCCTCGGTCGCCTGCTGCAGTGCTGAGGACGACAGTCTCGTCAACTCCACCAGTTGGTCGGAAATGAACTGCAACTCCTCAGTGAATGCCTTGCGCACTCGCCTCTCCCTCTATCGGCGTGCTGGAAACTCTCTCGCGGAGAGTTTCACCCTCTGGTGAACGGTAGACCTATTCGAGGTTAACGGCGCTGGGCCACAGCATCGACGCTCATCGACACAGGTGAGAGGGCCAGACGCGCCCACCTGCCCGACTGCGATCACCGGACGGATGGATAACTAGGCTAGGCGTGTGGACGTGCTGACGGCGGGAGCCCTGGGGGTGGTGTGCGGGCTCGCGCTCGCCGCTATCGCCACGTTCCTGGTGCGTCTCCACGAGCGCCGCCAACGCCCTCCGCTGCCGGCGAACCCGCCGGAGCCCCAGGTGCCGGGCGGGGTCACGGACGTGCTGGCCGTGTTGCGCGACGGCGCCATCGTGCTGGACGCCAGCGGCACGGTGGTCCGCACGAGCGCCTCGGCCGTCGCCCACGGACTGGTGCGCGGCACCACGCTCACGCACGCCGAGCTGCGCGCCCTGGCCGTCCAGGTGCAGCGGGACGGCATCATCCGTGACGTCGAGCTCGAGCTCGCCAGGGGTCCCCTGGGGCAGGGCATGATGCTCATGGGGGTGCGGGTCGCCCCGATCGGCAGGGACCTCGTCCTGGCCCTGGTCGATGACCGCACCAAGGCCCGGCGGGTGGAGGAGGTGCGGCGTGACTTCGTCGTCAACGTCAGCCACGAGCTGAAGACACCGGTGGGTGGGCTCGCCCTGCTCGCTGAGGCTGTCGAGGGTGCGGCAGACGATCCCGTCGCGGTCCAACGCTTCGCCCGTCGGATGAAGGTGGAGTCCACCCGCCTGACCCGGCTGGTCAGCGAGATCGTCGACCTGTCCCGTCTGCAGACGGCAGACCTCACCGACCCCTTGGTCCCGGTCGATGTGGGCGAGTGCGCCGACGAGGCGGTCGAGCACACCCGCGTCGTCGCTGGCGAACGCCGGCTCACCCTCAGCCGCGACACCCGCGATGACGTCCTGGTGCACGGTGACGCCGAACTGGTCACGACCGCGATCCGCAACCTGATCACCAATGCGATCAACTACTCCGAGGACGGCAGCCCTATCGCCGTCGTGTGCCGCCGGCGCGAGGATCTCGTGGAGGTCTCGGTGACCGACCAGGGCCAGGGCATCTCCCCGGGCGACCAGGAGCGGATCTTCGAGCGCTTCTACCGGGTCGACGCGGCCCGGTCCAGGGCCACCGGCGGGACCGGCCTGGGGCTATCCATCGTCAAGCACATCTGCGCCAACCTCGGCGGCGACGTGGTCGTGTGGAGCCAGCTCGGCCAGGGCTCGACGTTCACCGTGCGGTTGCCCGCGGCTCACCTCACCGGCGAGCCACCATCCCCCCAGACCCCTGGCCCCACCCAGAATGCTCGATCTGCCGCCCCACCGGTAGCCTCGGGACGGGTGCCGGCCCAGCCGACCCCACATCACACGATCCCGGCAATGCGCCCGAACGAGGAGTGAGTTCATGACCCGCATCCTGGTGGTGGAGGACGAGGAATCGTTCAGCGATCCGCTCTCCTACATGCTGCAGAAGGAGGGTTACGACGTTGCTGTTGCTGAGACCGGACCCGACGCCCTCACCGAGTTCGACCGCAATGGTGCGGACCTGGTGCTGCTCGACCTGATGCTCCCGGGCCTCTCCGGCGTCGATGTCTGCCGTTCCCTGCGGGCCAAGTCCAGCGTGCCGGTGATCATGCTCACCGCCAAGGACAGCGAGGTCGACAAGGTCGTCGGGCTGGAGATCGGGGCCGACGACTACGTCACCAAGCCCTACTCAGGCCGCGAGCTGCTCGCTCGCATCAAGGCCGTGCTGCGGCGCCAGGTCGAGCCCGAGGAGCTCCTCCCCTCGACCGTGGAGTCCGGGCCGGTGCGGATGGATGTCGAGCGGCACACCGTCTCCGTCAACGGCACCTCGGTGTCCTTGCCGCTCAAGGAGTTCGAGCTCCTGGAGATGCTGCTGCGCAATGCCGGACGGGTCCTCACCCGAGGGCAGTTGATCGACCGGGTCTGGGGCAGCGACTACGTCGGTGATACCAAGACCCTGGATGTGCACGTCAAGCGACTGCGCGCCAAGATCGAACCCGATCCGGGGAAGCCGCAGCACATCATCACGGTGCGCGGTCTCGGCTACAAGTTCGAGACGACGCCGTGAGCACCCCGGCGCAGCAGGCCCGGCCGGTCGTCCTGGTGATCATGGACGGCATCGGCATCGGCACCGGCGACGAGTATGACGGCGTCGCCGCCGCGCAGACCCCCCACCTGGACGCGCTGCGCGAGCAGGGGACCTACCAGGAGATCTACGCCCACGGCACGCACGTCGGGCTCTCCAGCGACAGCGACATGGGCAACTCCGAGGTCGGTCACAACACGATGGGCGCGGGTCGGATCATCCCCCAGGGCGCCAAGCGGGTCGACGACGCCGTGCGCGGCGGCGAGATCTGGCAGGGGGCCTGGCGCGACGTGGTCGCCGCGGCGACGACGGACGGCGCCGCGCTGCACCTGATCGGGTTGCTCAGCGACGGCAACGTGCACAGCTCCTGGGAGCATCTCACCCTGCTGCTCGAGCAGGCCAAGAGCGAGGGGGTCCAGCGCTTGCGGCTGCACACCCTCTTTGACGGGCGAGACGTGGAGGACCGCACCGCAGACCGCTACGCGGCCCAGCTGGAGAGCACGTTGGCGGATCTCACCGCGGGCAGCGACCTGGACTGGCGGATCGCCTCCGGCGGCGGCCGCATGGTCACCACGATGGATCGCTACGAGGCCAACTGGGGTGTCGTCGAGGCCGGCTGGCGGGCCCACGTGCTGGGCACGGCACGTCCGTTCACCTCGGTGGACGAGGCGATCACCACGCTGCGCGCAGAGACCCCGGGCATCAGCGACCAGCTGCTGGAGGCCTTCACCGTCGTGGACCAGGATGGTCAGCCGGTGGGCCCGGTGCGTGACGGCGACGCCGTGGTGATCTTCAACTTCCGCGGTGACCGCGCGATCGAGCTGACCCGCGCCTTCGTCGAGGGTGACGGCTTCACCGGCTTCGACCGCGGTGACCGACCCGACGTCTTCTTCGCCGGGATGACGCTCTACGACGGGGACACCAACATGCCACCGGTCCGGCTGGTGCAGCCACCGGTCATCGAGGACACAGTCAGCGAGCTCATCGCCCGCGCCGGACTGCGGCAGCTCGCCGCGTCCGAGACCCAGAAGTACGGTCACATGACCTACTTCTGGAATGGCAACCGGTCAGATCCGTTCGACGCCTCCACCGAGACCTATGTCGACATCCCCTCAGACCAGATCGAGTTCGACAAGGCGCCGAGGATGAAGGCGGCCGAGACGGCCGACTGTGTCATCGACGCCCTGGCCGAGGGCGATTACACCTTCCTGCGCTCCAACCTCGCCGGCGGCGACATGGTCGGGCACACGGGCAACTTCGAGGCCACGATCGTCGCGGTCGAGGCGGTGGACGAGGCCGTGGGGCGGATCGCTGAGGCGGTCAGGGCTGCTGGTGGCTGCCTGGTGGTGACCGCCGATCACGGCAACAGCGAGGACATGGTCGAGCGTGACAAGGCCGGCGCCCCGCGGATGGCGCCGGACGGCACGCCGTTGTGGAAGACCGCGCACTCCACCAACCTCATCCCGCTCTATGTTGCGGACTACTCCGGACAACGGTGGACCACCGTGCCGGGGTTGGACGCCCCGGGGCTGTCCAACCTGGCGGCGACGTTGCTGGTGTTGCTGGGTCTGCCGGTGCCGGAGGACTATCGGCCCTCGCTGATCAGTCCTGCCTGACCACGCGTCAGACCGAGGCTCCACCACCTCAGACGGCTCAGACGCTCGCGTCCGGCCCTTGCTCGTCACCCTCCAGCAGGTGGCGGAAGGCCTCCAGGTTGGCGGTCGACTCGCCGCGAGAGATCCGCCAGCGCCACTCTGCGCGCATTGAGGTTAGAAAGCCCCGCACGAGGAGCTCGTTGAACGGTTCGTCGCAGGCGGTCAGCACGGTGCCCAGCAACTGGTCGAGAGTTGCCGCGTCGATGGCCCGTGCGGGCAGCCGGCCGGTGAGGTAGACGTCGCCGGCTCCGTCGATGGCATAGGCCAGCCCCGGCATCCGCAGGTTTCGACGCAGCAGGTAGCGGTAGAACGCGGCATGGTTCTCGTCGGGATTGCGGATCACGAACGCCTGGACCGACAGCGCCTCAGAGCCCACCACCAGGGAGCAGACCGTCCGCAGCTTGCGCTCCCCCGGCAGGGTGACCACGAGCTCCCCGGGTCGTGCCCCCTCCTCGTAGTCCACGCCGACCTCGTCCAGGGCGGCCCGGAGCCGCGTCAGGCTCTCCTCGTCCACGCTCACGGCGAGACCATGACCGGCACCGGGGCCCGCGGCAGCAGCGCGACATCTCCCACACCCCGCAGGTCTGCCCGGGCCTGTCGATAGACCTCGTCGAGGAGGTCCACGGTGCGGTCCCACCCGAACGCGGCCGCATGGCGCACCCCGGCCCGGGCCAGGGTGGCCCGTCGCTCCGGGTCGGCGAGCAACCCACCGATGGCATCCGCCCAGCGGACCGGATCGTGCCCCTCGAGCAGCAGCCCGCCGTCGCCGACCGCCACGGGCAGGCCCCCGACGGCAGCGGCCACGACCGGTGTGCCGCTGGCCAGGGACTCCATGGCCACCAACCCGAACGACTCGTTGTGGCTAGGCACCGCGACCAGGTCCGCCGCGCGATACCAGTGGGCCAACTGCGCCCGGGAGACAGGCGGCACGAACCGGACCAGGTCACCGAGGCCGAGCTCGGCCACGAGTTCCTGCAGCGCCTCGGGCCGCTCCAGGCCCGAGCCGGAGGGCCCGCCGAGCACGCCCACGACCAGCCGCGAGCGCAGCGACGGCTCCCGGCGGACCAGCTCTGCGGTCGCCTTGATCAGGACGTCGGGTGCCTTCAGCGGTTGGATCCGACCCACGAACAGCACCACCAGGGCATCCTGCGGCAGCCCCACGGTCTGTCGCGCCTCCGCCTGGTCCCCGGGCGTGAACACCCCCAGGTCAACCCCTGGGGGGACGACCCTGACCTTGGCCGGGTCCGCGTCATAGAGCCGCACCAGTTGGTCGGCCTCGTCGTCGGTGTTGGCGACCAGGACACTGGCGGCCTCGACCACCTGCGCCTCCCCGATCTCCCGGCCAGGAGGCTCGGCGCTGTCCCCCTCGGCCAACTGGGCGTTCTTGACCCGGGCCATCGTGTGCATCGTGTGCACCAGGGGCACGTTCCACCGGTCGGCGGTGAGCCAGCCCACCTGGCCCGAGAGCCAGTAGTGGGAGTGCACCACGTCATACCAGCCCTCCGGGCGACCCGCGGCGGTGCGCATGACGCCGGCTGTGAACGCGCACAACTGGCCCGGCAGGTCGTCCTTGCCGAGCCCCTCGTAGGGGCCCGCGGGGATGTGGTGCACCAGGATGCCCTCGCCCATGCGGACCGTCTCGGGCAGCGCACCATCGGTCGCTCGGGTGAAGATCTCGACGTCCGTGCCTCGGGCAGCCAACCGCCGAGCGGTCTCCACGACATAGACATTCAGGCCGCCGGCGTCACCGGTGCCCGGGGAGTCAAGGGGGGAGGTGTGCACGCTCAGCATCGCCACCCGAGCAACCCGGTCGGTCTCACTCACCGTCGTGGTCTCCTCACGCTCGCGGTTCTTGATCATTCAGTCTTGCATGACCCCTATCGTGGTGTCGTGGCTGGGGCGCGCGGGAACAAGCAACCGGTCGGCACGATCACCCGGGGCACCACCAACCCCAACAGGCTGAGGCGCGTCGACCGGTGGACGGTGCACACCTATGGTCCCCTGCTGCGTGCCGCCGCCCCCTCCCCGGTGGTCGTCGACCTCGGTTATGGCGCGCATCCCGTGACCACCCTGGAGCTGCGCGACCGCCTCGCTGTTGTGCGTCCCGACGTGGTGGTGGTGGGCCTGGAGATCGACGAGGAGCGGGTCCGCGCGGCGCAACCACACGCGGACCCACCGGGGCTCAGCTTTGCCCGGGGCGGCTTCGAGATCCCCCTGCACGGACTCCCCGCTCCCCTGCTGGTCCGCGCCTTCAACGTGCTGCGTCAGTATGACGAGGGGCAGGTCGCGCAGGCCTGGTCCCGGATCGTCGGGCGGCTGGCACCCGGGGGCGCCCTGGTCGAGGGCACCTGCAACGAGGTGGGACGTCTGGGCTCCTGGGTCGACGTCCGGGCCGTCGACGGCCAACCCCAGCCACGGTCGCTGACGCTGTCCTGGCGGTTGCGGGACATCGAGGCGCCCTCGGTGGTCGCCGAGCGGCTCCCCAAGGCACTGATCCATCGCAACGTGCCCGGCGAGCGGGTGCACGAGTTGATGGTCGCCCTGGACACCGCCTGGTCCCGGGCCGCCGGACACGCGCCCTATGGAGCCAGACAGCGTTTCCTGGCAACGGTCGAGGACCTCATCGGCCAGGGGTGGCCGATGCTGGGCAACCGGCAGCGCTGGCGCCTGGGCGAGTTGGAGGTCGCCTGGGCGGCCGTGGCACCCCGGCCGTAGCCGCGGGTCGTCTCAGGTGCGGCGGTAGTCGTCCTCGACGCGGGTGATGTCACCCTCGTCGAAGTCGCCGAAGGCGAGTTCCAGCACCCTGGCGGGCTGGTCACCGGAGTTGCCCATGCGGTGCATCGTGCCCACGGGCACCCATACCAGTTCGCCGGGCTGGGCCGACCAGGTGCGCTCACCCAGCGTGATGTCGACGGGGTGGTCCAGCACCTGCCACATCTCGTTGCGCTCGCCGTGGAACTGCAGGGACAGTCGCTGCCCGGGCTGGATCGTGACGGTCTTGACGGTCACCGTCTCGTTGGTGGCGAACTGCTGGAAGCTGCCCCAGGGTCGTTCGATCTCGAAGACGTCCTGGGTGCGGTCGTGATAGGCGGTCGGCGTCGCCTCCGTGGCCTGGGCGCTCGCGGCCTCGGCGAGCTCCTCGGGGGTGTCGAGGTGCTGTGTCGTGGTCTCGTGATCGCTCATCAGGCGCTCTCCCCCGGCGTCGGTTGTCGTGTCGTGCTGGCAGGTGTCAGGAACGCACCCACCAGGTCACGGACGCGGGAGCGGTGCTCCCACATGATGCCACCCGGGGGCAGCACCTGCAGAATCGCACCGGGCAGCACCTCGGCCAGCTCGCGCGCCACGGACTCGGGGTGGGTGGGGTCGCCCTGCTGGGCAAGGAGCAGCACGGGCGCGGTGACGTGGGCAAGCATCGCCCGGTCGGGCAGCGGGGCGAGGGCCGGCAAGGTGCGCAGCGCCCGGGCGACGTCGGTGCCGACCAGTCGAGCCGCCTGGCCGCGTGCCCACTGCTGGACCGCGGGCTCGGCCCGCACGGATGCGGGCTCGGAGCCGAGCAGGTGCGCGGCCACCGCGTCCTGGTCCCTGCTGTCCACCAGGTCCGCCAACGCGCCGAGGCGACGCATCGCGGTGTCGTCCCGGGGCCGGTCGATCGCTGCCGGCAGGACCAGGACCAGGCGGTCAAACCGGTCGGGGTCGCTGACCAGTCCGGCGCAGAGGGCACCAGCACCCATGCTGATGCCCAGTGCCTGGCTGGCACCCACGTGGTCGGCCACGGCCCAGAGCTCGGCGGCGAGGCCGGCATACTCCCAGGGCCCGTCCGGGCTGGCTGAGTTGCCGTGGCCGCGAAAGTGCAGGAACGTGCGGGCACCGGGGACCGCGGTGGCGTAGGGGCGGGTGGTGGGGATCGACCCTGCCAGGCCGTGGGCCAGGACCGTGTGCGGTTGCCCACGCCCGGCGGTGAGGATCTCCAGCTCACCGGTGGGACCGGACATCCGCGAGGTGCGTGCCGCGGTCACCATGGCCCGCGGGTCGTCCCACCCCGGCCACGACCCCGGATCTGGGCGACCGCTGGCCGCACGTCGGTCAGATAGACGGCTGCCGCGACGATGGCGATCAGGTTGAACAAGCCGAACGGCTGCCGCAGGTGCACCAGGCCGATCGCCGAGGCGACGCCTGCGACGGCCACCCAGAAGCCCTTGGTCCGCTTGCCGGTGGCGACAAAGGCGTCCGCGCGGGTCAGCAGCGCGTCGACCAGCGCCCACACCTGGATGCCGAGGGCCAGGGCACCCAGCGCAAGCCCCACCCACTGCTGGACGTCGAGGAAGGTCGGCATGAGTCCAGCCTACGGTTCGCCGGGCGGTGGGCTGGTGTTGGCCGGTGGGCTAGTGCTGGCCGGGGCGCCGGTCAGGTGTCGACGAGGATGGTGAACGGCCCGTCGTTGACGAGTTCCACCTGCATCTGTGCGCCGAACACGCCTGTCGCCACGTCGATGCCGCGCGAGCGCAGGTCCTCAGCCACGGCTGCCACCAGTGGCTCGGCCACTGGTCCGGGCGCCGCGTGGGACCAGCCGGGACGGCGGCCCTTGCGGGTGTCGCCATAGAGCGTGAACTGGCTGACGAGGAGCACGGGAGCCCCGAGGTCGGAGACTGAGGCCTCGTCGGGCAGGATCCGCAGCTCAGCGATTTTGCGGGCCATCCGCTCCACGTCCTCGGGGCCGTCGTCGTGAGTGGCGGCGACCAGCGCGAGCAGACCGGGACGGTCGATCGCTCCGACGACCCGGCCCTCGACGGTCACGCTGGCGCGGGTCACCCGCTGCAGGACGGCACGCATGCGGGGTCAGCGCCCGAGGGGCAGCGCGCTGATGGTGCCGACCGGCGCGCCGTGACCCAGGACCGGGTCAGCGTCCAGGGCGGAGAGGTCCTCGGTGACGCCCACGGCGCGCAGCGCCTCCGCAGCGACGACCGTGCGGGCCCGCTGGTTGCCGTCGGTGATCTTCAGGGCGATCCCGGTCCCGTCGGACAGGCCGATGGCATAGACCGCCTCGGCACCGTCCTTGGCGATCAGCCCGGGCACCGCCCGGATCAGGTCGGTGACATCCCGGCCGGTCCCGCCAAGGAACTCCGGGTGCTGGCGGATCGCACGAGCCACCCGGCCCTCTGGGGTGTCCGGTGCCGCGGCGGCCAGCCGTCCAAAAGCCCTCGCAAGGCCGGCGGTGCTGATCGCGAGCACCGGGGCACCGCAGCCATCGATGCCGGTGGCGGCCACGTCCTCCCCGCTGAGCTCGGCCAGGGTCTGCGCCATGGCCCGCTGGAGCGGGTGCTCCGGGTCGCGGTAGGTCGTGGTGTCCCAGCCGTTGACGACGCAGGTGGCCAGCATCGCCGCGTGCTTGCCTGAGCAGTTCTGGGCCAGGGAGACGGGCCCCTGCCCCGCGGCGATCCAGCGCTCTCGCTCAGGCTCATAGATGGGGCGGTCAGGGGTGTTCTGCAGGGCCTCTTCGGTGAGTCCTGCCGACGCCAGGATCTCCCGGACGCCGTCGAGGTGAAAGACCTCACCGTTGTGGCTGGCGCTGGCGAGCGCGAGCAGCGGGCCGGGCAGGTCCAGTCCGTGCCGCAGCATCGCCAGCGTCTGCAACGGCTTGTTGGAGGACCGGGGGAAGATCGGGCTGTCCACCGGGCCCACCGCGTGGGTGAGCTCTCCTCCCGGAGCGACCGTGGCGATGATCCCGTGGTGCACCGACTCAAGGAAGCCGCTGCGGTCCACCTGGGCCACGACGGGGGCGGTGTGCAAAGGGGGCTCAGACGACGACTGCGGTGGGGTCACGGCGTGAAGCCTAGTCCCCACCGCAGTGGTCATCGTGCTCGGTCAGTCGGACCGAGCGGGGTTGATCAGTTGCCGACCTTGGAGGCAGTGGCGGTGGCGGCGTCGACGACCTTCTCGGTGGTCTTCGCGGTCTCGGCCACGACATCCTGGGTGGACTCGACGGTCTTGGTCGCAGCGTTGCGCGCCGTGGTGGCGGTGCGCTTGGCGGCCGCCGTCGTGGTGGTGCTCTTGTCCGCCGCAGCCTTGGCGGCCGGGGTGCTCGTGGCCGTGGTGTCGGTGGACTTGGTGGCCGTGGACGTGGAGGCCGGCTTGCTGGCAGCCTTGGCCGTCGTGGACTTGGTCGCGGCAGCCTTGGTGGCCGGCTTGCTCGCAGCCTTCGTCGTTGCAGCCTTCGTCGTCGCAGCCTTCGTCGTCGTGGACTTGGCCGTCGTGGACTGAGTCGCCGCAGCCTTGGTGGCCGGCTTGCTCGCAGCCTTCGTCGTCGTGGACTTGGTCGCGGCAGCCTTGGTGGCCGGCTTGCTCGCAGCCTTCGTCGTCGTGGACTTGGTCGCCGCAGCCTTCGGGGCCGACGTGGTGGCGGCCTTGCGGCTCGCAGCGGGCTTCCTGGCGGCCGGCTTCTTGGTGGCGGGCTTGGTGGACACCGTGACGTCCTCACCAGCAACGGCGTCGGCGACGACGTCGGCGGCCTGGCGGCGGCCCTTGGTCACGGTCGCCTTGGCGGCGCTGCGGGTGTCGGTGACGCCCTTGGACGCGGTGCCCAGCAGCTGCTTGCCCTGGTCAACGACGGTGCTGACCTGCTTGCCCAGGTCCTTGGTGGCCTGTTGGCCCTTGACCCGGCCAACGAGGTCCTCGCCACGCTTGGCCAGACCCTGGTAGGCGTCCTGGACCTTGCCCAGGCCCTCGGTCACGTCGCTGACTGCCTTGCCCGGCAGGGCCTCGGCCTTCTTGCTGACCTCGCCGGCCTTGACCGCAACGGTCTTGCTGACGTTCTTGGGGGCCAGCGCCCGGCCGACCTTGTTGGCCTTGGCGACGGTCTCGGTGACGGTCTCACGGGCACGCTCGACGACGGAGTCGGTCAGGCCGACAGCGGCATACAGCGGAGTCGGGTCGGTGGCCACGCGGGTCGCCTCGGCGCGGACCACGGCGGTCTGCTTGCTGGCCTCGTCGGTGACGCTGTCGACAACCTTGGCGGTGTCGTTCTTGATGTTCTTGATGGTGGGCATTTCTGCTCCTTCAGGTCGTGGTGTTCAGGCTTGCGCCGGGGCGGCCGGCTGCTCAGAGGTGTCGGCACCGTCGGACTCGTCGGACTCGTCGGCCCCGTCGCCGACAAAAGATCGGTACACATCGAGCAGGGCTCGCCGTTGCCGGTCGTTCAGACGCTCGTCGGCGAGGATCGCCACGGTCACGTCGTAGGGCTGCTGCACCGGTGGCCCAGCAGCGCGGTCGTCCAGGATGCCGGCACGCACATACAACTGCTCTGCAGAGATCCGCAGGCCCTTGGCGAGCTGCTGCAGGATCTCGGCGCTTGGCCTCCGCAGACCCCGCTCGATCTGGCTGAGGTAGGGGTTGCTGATGCCGGCTGCCTTGGCCACCTGGCGCACGGACATCTGGGCGGCCTCACGCTGCTCACGCAGGTAGGCACCCAGGTCAGGCACTGGTAGGCGGCTCATGACTCCATTATGCTTGCAACTGCAAGCACAATGCAAACTGAGTTAGCGCAGGTGGGGTGCGATCCTCGTCACACTGCGCGCCTCCAGGCCCACTGACCTGTCCCGGGTTAGCGCTCGACGATGACGGTCTGCGCTGCGCTCGTCGGACCCGAGACCAGCACCGCTGCAGCATCGGTGTTGCGCTTGATGACACCGAGCGCGATCGGACCCTCCTCGTAGTGCCGCGCCACGGAGGTGACCCGCCCCACGACCTTGTCCCCGTGCGCCAGCTCGTCACCGGGCTCGGGCAGCGTGTGACCGGAGCCGTCCAGGTGCAGGAAGACCAGGCGGCGCGGGGGCCGGCCCAGATTGTGCACCCGGGCGATGGTCTCCTGGCCGCGGTAGCACCCCTTGTGCAGGTGCACCGCCGTGCGCAACCAGTCCAGCTCGTGGGCGATCGTGCGGTGATCGGTCTCAGCTCCGGCGCGAGGACGCCAGGCCGCCACCCGCAGCGCCTCGGCGGCCCAGATCCCCGACAGGGGGCGCTCGCCGACGTATGCCGACAGGTCAGCGCGCGGGATCAGGACCTCGCGCCAGGGCCGGTCGGCGCCGGGGTGGTCCTCGCTGGGTCCGTAGAGCGCGGTGTCCCCGATCGGCCCCGGCCAGTGGTCCACCCAGGCCAGCGGCTCGCCCTCGACCGACTCCCGTGCGACCGACTCCCCGACGACCGCGAAGTCCGCTGTGCGGTCCGCCACCTCGACCCGGAGCATGAACCGCATGGAGTCCAGCCAGCTCTGGGCAGCCGGAGCCGTGGCAGCGTCGGTAATCAGCCAGGTCGTCTCGCCGTCGTCGACGACGTGGAGAGCGTGCTCGATGTGGCCCTTGGGTGAGAGGACCAGCGTCTCGGTCGAGGTGCGCGGCGCCAGGTCGGTCAGCGCCTGGCTGGTCAGCGAGTGCAGCCAGCTCAGACGGTCCGGACCGGTCACCGTCAGCACCGCCCGGTGGGAGAGGTCGACGACCGCGAGCCCCTCGGCCAGCAACCGCTGCTCGCGGTGGGGGTCGCCGTAGTGTGCCGCGACTCCCGCGTCGAGGCCGCTCGACGCGACGGCGCCAGACCGCTGCAGCAGGGGGCTGGGCGGGGCGGGCGGGGGCCCCTGAGGGGTGAGGTCCTCGGGCTTGTCGGCGGCGCTGGTGGGCGAGCTGGTCACGTGGGTCACCTCTTCACGGTATCCCCCCAGGTGCGGTGCATAGAATCGGCGCCATGGCAGGCAGCAACGAGGGAGACCTACCGGACTCTCGCGCGGATGATGACATCTTCGACGGGGCCGGCACCGAGGACGAGACGCCGGTGCGCCCACGTCGCACGCGACGTGGGCTGCGCATCGCGGTCGTCTCGCTGGTGACGGTGGCCCTGTTGGCCGTGGGGGCGGTGGCTGGCTACCTTGCCTTCCTCAACTGGCGCGTGAGCAGCAACATCACGCATGCCCAGCTGCTCCCGGAGTCTCCCTACCCGGGCGAGGACTCTCTGGTCACCCCGGCGCCGCCGGAGAAGCCGGCATCAGCAGGTGATGCGCTCAACATCCTGGTCATCGGCTCGGACAGCCGGGACATCGACAGCGACCGGGGCCGCTCGGACGTCATGGTGCTGATGCACGTCTCGGACGAGCGCGACCGGGTCGACCTGATCCACTTCCCCCGCGACCTGTTCGTGCAGATCCCCGGGTCCGAGCGCAAGAACAAGCTCAACGCCTCCTACGCCTTCGGCGGACCGCCCCTGCTGGTCGAGACCCTGCAACCGCTCATCGGCGTGCCCGTAGACCATGTCGTCATCACGGACTTCGAGAGCTTCAAGTCACTGACCGACGCGGTGGGCGGCGTCGACGTCAACGTCACCCAGGCCAGCCCAGGCTTCGACATCGGCGTCCGGCACATGGACGGCGAGACCGGCCTGCGTTTCGTGCGTGAGCGCTATGCCCTGAGCCAGGGCGACATCTCCCGCGGCGAGCGCCAGCAGGAGTTCATCAAGGCGGTCATGCTCAAGGTCCTCACCCGCGACACCTTCACCAACCCCTCCCGGTTGGCCAACGTGGTGGACGCGGCGACCGAGAACCTCACGGTCGATGAGGACCTGCAGGTCAGCACCATGCGCGATCTGGGGTGGAACCTGCGCAACCTGCGCGGCGACGACATCCACTTCGTGACCGCCCCGTGGAGCGGCATCGGCTCGGACTCCCTGGCCGGCTCGATCGTGATCCCGCACGAGGCGCAGTTCGAGGTGCTGCGTGAGCACCTGCAGACGGACACCATGGAGGACTACCGCGACGAGGTCTCTCCGCAGGAGGGCTTCGGCGGCTGAGCCGGGCCCGGCGAGCGAGCGCTCAGCCGACCCGCTTGAGCTCGGCGGACAGGTGACTGGTGAGGGGCTGGCCCATCGCCGCCATGTCCATCACCCACATCAGGTTGGAGTTCACGAGCCCATAGAGACGGTGTGCCGCGGAGTACTCCTTGGCGTGCGGGCTGCGCACCACGCTGTCGGTGCGCACCTCGATCTTGGCCGGGCTGGAGTTGCCGAAATACATCTCCACGATGCCGGTGGGGTGGGTGAGCAGCAGCTCGACCTCACCGTCGGGCAGCGGCCGCCAGAATCCCAGCTCGGTGGCGCCCGGGCGCACCTTGTTGCCGTCGTCGTCCAGGATCCACGTCTGGGACTCCCACCGCAGGAACGGCCGACCGTCGTGGCTGACCACGAGCTCCTGACCGAAGTTGCGCGACTCGATGGTGGGATAGCCGACCACACCAGCCCCCTCCCACCGGCCGATCAGCCACGCCAGCGGGGCGAGCTCGGAGGGCATGTTGGGGTCCAGTTCAAAAGCCACGACCTCATCGTATGCCGTGCCGGCTCCGGCCTCGCGCTCTGCCGGAGAAGCTCTGCCGGAGGAGTCAGGCCCGGACAGCGCTGCGCGAGATCAGCTGCGACGCCGGTCAGGCGAGGGTCAGGAGAGCCCGGTCGCGGGGAGCAGTGCCCAGCCGACCCCGTAGGCGACCGGACCGGCCACCAGCAGCGCCGTCACGGCCATCACCAGGCGCGGACGGGCGTGCGCCATGGTCGGCAGGGTGCACAGCACGCTGCGCAGCGCATGGCTCGCGGCACCGGCGACGACCCCGGCGAGCAGCAGTGCACGCCACGGGTCCCCGGCCGCGGAGGCGACCAGGACCGCGGCGGCTCCCCCGGAGAGCAGGGCGAGCGGGACCAGCCAGGGGCGCAGTGCCTCCCACCGGCCCAGGGTGTCGGTGAGCGCGCTGGCCGCTGCCCCGGCGACCGTGGCGGCGACCAGCCCGGCCCCCAGCTCGGTGTGGGCCAGCGGCACGAGCAGGACACCGCAGGTAATCAGGCCCAGGCCGAGCACGACCGAGCTGACCGACTCCACGATCCGGGGGCGACCGTCCACCCGCAGCAACTGGTGCAGGAACGCGCCGATCAGTGAGATCGCCAACGCGGCCGGCACCCAGGCCAGACCGGGGCGCGAGGTGTCCAGCACAGCGCTGAGCACCACGGCGAGCGCGCCGCCGAGCAGGACCGCTGACGTGCCCCGGGGTGCGGGGAGGGCCAGCATGCCGGCCCATCCCCACGCGAGGACGGCTCCGATGAGCCAGAGTGCCAGCGCCAGTGTGGTGGGGCCGGCCATCGCTGCCAGCGCCACCACCAGGGCGGCGCAGCACGAGATGGCCGCGACCTCGACGGAGGGCGGCACCAGGGCTCGACTGCGGCGCACAGAGGCAATGGTGCCATCTGACCCGTGTGGAGCCCGGGCAGGCTGACAGCGTCTATCGTTGCACCGTGGCCGAGTTGGCTCTGCTCACCCCCGGTGGCGCCCCGGACGCGTCCTCCCGCCTGCTGCCCTCCTTGGAGCTGCTCCCCCACCGGCTGCGCACCCTGGACCTGGATCCGGGTGCGTTGCTCTCCGGCCCTCCGGTCGACCTGGTCCTGGTCGACGCCACCAGCTCACTCGTGCAGGCCCGCGCCCTGGTCCGCACCCTGTCCACGATGCAGGTCTGCGGTGCGGTGGTCGCGATCTTTGACGCTGGTGGCCTCGTGGCGCTCGACGAGCAGTGGCCGATCAGCGACTTCGTGCTCACCGGCAGCGGACCGGCGGAGCTGGCGGCTCGACTGCGCCGCTGCCTGTCCCAGGCCGCTGCGGCCCGGACGAGCAGTGACGCCGAGCAGGAGGCCAGTCCGATCCGGGTGGCGGACGTCGTGGTCGACGAGTCCAGCTGGACCGTTCGGGCCGGCGGGGAGCCTCTGGACCTGACCTTCAAGGAGTTTGAGCTGCTGAGGTTCCTGGTCCGTCACCCGGGGCGCGTCCTCACCCGGGAGCAGTTGCTGCACGAGGTGTGGGGCACCGACTACTACGGCGGCCCCCGGACGGTGGATGTCCACATCCGTCGGCTGCGGGCCAAGTTGGGCAGTGAGCGGGAGTCCCTGATCGGCACGATCCGCAATGTCGGTTACCGCTTTGCCGGACCGTCCCGGACCACGCCGGAACACGGCGTGATGGAATAGCCGGATGCAGCCGAAGGCGACTGACACCCACCTCGAGCCCGCACAGTCCGCGGACGTGCTGGCCATGGCGGTGCGAGCCGCCACGCACGACGGCGTGCGGCCCCTGTCCGAGCAGACGGTGCTCGACGTGCGCCGCCTGCCCGACTCTCCGCCCGGGGACAGCCCCACCCACCACCTCGTCGTCGAGGACAACCCGGACTCCCCCCGACCGGGAGCCATCGCCTACGCCCACGTCGAGCTCTCCGACCCGCCCGCAGCCGAGATCGTGGTCGACCCAGATCACCGCCACCAGGGCCTCGGCCGGATCCTGGCCGAGCGGGTGCTGGCGAGCTGGCCGGACGTGCGCTTCTGGGCCCACGGTGACCTGCCGGCCGCCAAGAACCTGTTCGGCAGCCTCGGGCTGGAGCCGGTGCGCACCCTGTGGCAGATGACCCGGCCGCTGCGCGGCGAGTGGTCCGAACTCCCGGAGGTCTCCCTCCCCGATGGGTTCACCGTCCGCTCCTTTGAGCTGGGGCGTGACGAGCAGCGCTGGCTGCGCGTCAACGCCCGCGCCTTTGCCCAGCACCCCGAGCAGGGCCGGATGAGCCTGGCCGACGTCCACGAGCGCACCCAGGAGCCCTGGTTCGACCCGCACGGCTTCCTGCTGGTCGAGCACGGCGAGGACCTGGCCGCCTTCCACTGGACCAAGGTGGAGCCGGCTGAGCCGGGCCACAGCGTCCCCACCTCCGGTGAGGTCTACGTGGTCGGGGTCGACCCGGCATACCAGGGGCGTGGACTGGGCACGGTGACGACCCTGATCGGGCTGCACCACCTGCGCAACCGAGGGCTGGCCAGCGCGACCCTGTATGTCGAGGGAGACAACGATCCGGCGCTGGCGACCTATCACCGGCTGGGCTTCGAACGGTCCGCGGTGGACGTGATGTATGCCGCCGCCCCAGACCCCGCCTAGCGTCCACTTCCTGGTGGCAGACTGTCTGTCATGACCGCCAATCCCCGCGCCGTCCCGGACATCGTGGAGTCCTCCTCCGTCGTGCCGCTGCCGACGATCCGCCCGCAGCGGGCGCGCGCAGCCAACGGTCGCTTCGTCAGTGCCAGCGCCTCCGCGTGGGGACAGTCGGACGATCACGCCGAGGAGCCGCTGCCCGCCGACCGATTCCTGGACCGGGAGGTATCCTGGCTGCAGTTCAACGAGCGGGTCCTGCAGTTGGCCGCCGATCCGCATGTGCCGCTGCTGGAGCGCACCCGATTCCTGGCGATCTTTGCCAGCAACCTCGATGAGTTCTTCATGGTCCGGGTCGCCGGTCTCAAGCGTCGCATCGCCACCGGGATCGCCACCCGCTCGGCCTCCGGTCTGGAGCCTCGCGAGGTGCTGGAGGAGATCTCCGTGGGCGCCCATGAGCTGATGGAGCAGCACGCCCGGCTCTACCGGGAAATCATTGGCCCGGCCCTGGGCGGGGAGGGCATCACGCTGGCGCGGTGGGACGAGCTCACCGAGGAGGAGCAGAGCCGGCTGGGAGACATGTTCCGCAGCACCGTCTATCCGGTGCTCACCCCGCTCGCGGTCGACCCGGCGCACCCCTTCCCCTACATCAGCGGGCTCTCGCTCAACCTGGCGGTGATCCTCAACAACCCGCAGACCGGCCGGGAGCACTTCGCCCGCGTCAAGGTGCCACCGTTGCTCCCCCGCTTCATCGAGCTGCCGGGCGTCGACGACCTCTACACCACCCGCTACGTGCTGCTCGAGGAGCTCATCGCCGCCCACCTGCGCTTTCTGTTTCCCGGCATGGAGGTGCACGAGACCTACACCTTCCGGGTCACGCGCAACGAGGACCTGGAGGTTGAGGAGGACGACGCCGAGAACCTGCTGACCGCGCTGGAGAAGGAGCTGACCCGCCGCAGGTTCGGCCCACCGGTGCGGTTGGAGGTCGAGCGGGACATGGACGACCACGTCCTGGACCTGCTGACCCGCGAGCTGCGGGTCCACCACAGCGAGGTCTATCGCCTTCCGACCCCGCTGGACCTGACGGCGCTCAACACCATCGCCGACCTGGACCGCACCGAGCTGAGCTATCCCAACTTCCTGCCCTCGACCCACCCGGAGCTGGCACCGGTGGAACGCTCCGCTCCGAGCGACATCCTGCGGGCGATGCGCGCCGGGGACGTGCTGCTGCACCACCCCTACGACTCCTTCTCCACCTCGGTGCAGGCCTTCATCGAGCAGGCAGCCGCTGACCCGCACGTGCTGGCCATCAAGCAGACGCTCTATCGCACCAGCGGCGACAGCCCGATCATCGACGCCCTCATCGACGCCGCGGCAGCGGGCAAGCAGGTGCTGGCCGTCGTGGAGATCAAGGCCCGCTTCGACGAGGAGAACAACATCTCGTGGGCCCGCAAGCTCGAGCACGCCGGTGTGCACGTCGTCTATGGGATGGTCGGCCTCAAGACGCACGCCAAGTTGTGCCTGGTCGTGCGTCAGGAGGAAGGCGTGCTACGCCGCTACTGTCACGTGGGCACCGGCAACTACAACCCCAAGACGGCCCGGCTCTATGAGGACCTCGGCCTGCTGACCTGCGACGACGCGATCGGAGAAGACCTGACGCGGCTGTTCAACCAGCTCTCCGGGATGGCCCCCAAGAGCAAGTTCAAGCGACTGCTTGTGGCGCCGCGCTCGGTGCGCAGCGGACTGGTCGAGCGGATCGACGCCGAGGCGGCCAGGGGCAAGGACGGGTCCGTCCGGATCAAGGTCAACTCGATCGTCGACGAGGCGGTCGTCGATGCCCTCTACCGCGCTTCGATGGCCGGGGCGCGGGTCGATGTGTGGGTGCGTGGCATCTGCGCCCTGCGTCCGGGTGTCCCAGGGCTGTCGGAGACGATGCGGGTCCGCTCCGTGCTCGGGCGCTTCCTCGAGCACTCCCGGGTCTTCGCCTTCGGCACCGGCAAGACCGCGAGCGTCTATATCGGCTCGGCTGACATGATGCACCGCAACCTGGACCGCCGCGTCGAGGCCATGGTGCCGATCACGGACCGCGACCAGGTCAAGCACCTGTTGACGATCTTCGACCGGGTGATGACCGACGAGGTCGCCAGCTGGCACCTGGGGGAGGACGGCCAGTGGCACCGTCACCACCTCGACGCCGACGGCATCCCGTTGGCCGACATCCAGTTCGAGCTCATCGACTCCTACAGCCGGCGGCGCCGTCCGGGCCGACGGCGCTGACCCGGCCAGAGACCCCGACACCGTGGCAACCCAGACCGAGCGGGCCGTGCTCGTGCGCGCCTCCGGCATCGTCCCCTGGCGTCGCAAGGGCAAGAAGTTGCAGGTCGCGCTCGTGCACCGGCCCAGATATGACGACTGGTCCTGGCCCAAGGGCAAGTTGGAACGTGGCGAGGAGTGGGTCGTCGCGGCGGCGCGCGAGACGCTCGAGGAGACGGGTCTGCGGGTGCGTTTGGGGACCCCGCTGCCCACCTCCTGGTACGGCCTGGGCACCAAGGACGGCCGCCCGCAGCTCAAGCAGGTGCGCTACTGGGCCGGCACGGTCGCCGGCGGCGACGGTGCCCTCGAGCACGAGATCGACGAGGTCTGCTGGCTCCCGGCCGACGAGGCCCGGGAACGTCTGACCTACCGCCGCGACCGGGAGCAGCTGGACGCCCTGGTCGACGCGCAGGCTGACGGCCTGCTCGACACCTGGACCCTGCTGGTGGTGCGTCACGCCCACGCGGTCGGCCGAGGCAGTTGGGACGGCCCTGACCCCGCGCGTCCGCTGAGTCCCGTCGGCGTGCGCCGGGCCGACCGGATCGTTCCCCTGCTCGAGGCCTACCAGCCGGAGCACCTGCTCAGCTCCCCGTCACTGCGCTGCACGGACACGATGGCGCCCTATGCCACGGCCTCGGGACTGGGTCTGCAGACGCGCAAGAGCCTGTCGGAGGAGGGCTTCACCCGCTCGCCCGACAAGGCGCTCACGCGCCTGGACCAGGTCCTCGCCCGCGGCGAGGGGACCGCGCTGTGCACCCACGGGCCCGTCTTCCCGGGTCTGCTCCGGGCGCTCACGAACCTGGCGCCTCAGGGGCGCGAGCGGACGATGCTGACCAGGTTGGCGCGGCAGGGCATCGACAAGGGTGAGGTGCTGGCCGTGCACCTGGCGGGTATCGGCCCGCAGGCCACGGTGGTGCACCTGGAGCGGCACCGGCCACCCGCCTGATCCTGACCACCGCGCTGGGTGGGTTTCTGCCTCTGGTGGACTCAACCCCACGCGGTGCCTGCCTCGCGGGGCGGCCACTTCACATGAGCGCTGAGGTCAACCGGCACACATTGTCGAGATAGCGCTGGTGCCAGCGTTGCTGGTCCCACTCCTGCAGGGTCAGTTCGCGACACGCCGCGCGATACTGCTCGTCGTTGGCCTGCAGCCTGGCGACCAGGTCACCCCCGAAGCCCATCATCATGACCTCGTAGGTCAGGCCGAAGGACCGGTAGTCCATGTTGGAGGATCCGATGACGCCGACCGCGTCGTCGATGGTCAGGTACTTGCCGTGCAGCACGGTGGGGGCCGGATAGAGCTGGATGACCACCCCGGCGGTGAGCAGCGCCCGGTAGTAGGAGCGCTGGGCATGACCGACGAGGAACTGGTCGGCCTTCTCCCCGACGAACAGCTCGACGTGCACTCCGCGGTAGGCGGCGGAGGTGATCGCCGCCAGCAGCGACTCGTCGGGCACGAAGTAGGGACTGGTGATGGAGATCTTCTCGGTGGCCAGGCTCACGAGGGCAGTGAACATGCGCAGGTTGGGCTCGGTCGGAAAGCCCGGGCCGGACGGGACCACCTGCAGGATGTTGGCCCGGTCTCCCGGCTCCAGGTCCGGGTGGTCGAGGAGGTATGTCGCAGCGTCCAGCCGCTCTCCGGTCTCGGTGAACCAGTCTGTCAGGAAGACCGACTGCAGCGAGGTCACCACGTCACCGGAGACCCGCATGCTCAGGTCCTTCCACCGCCGGCCGGCCCGTTCGTTGGCAGCACTGCCGTAGGCGTCGCCGATCAGGTTGTGCGACCCGACGAATCCGGTCTCGGCATCGACCACCAGCAGTTTGCGGTGGTTGCGCAGGTCGGGGCGGCGCCACCGTCTGCGCAGCGGGTCGATCGGCATCATGTGGTGCCAGTCCACGCCGCCGTCCGTCAGAGCCTGTTCCATCTCCTTGCGGCCCGGATACTTGCGCGACCCCAGGTGGTCCAGCAGCAACCTGACCTGGACACCGCGCGCCACGGCTCGGAACATGGCCTGAAAGACCGCCTCGGTCGAGGCGTCGCGGGAGACGATGTAGAACTCGATGTGGGCGTGGTGCTCGGCAGCATCGATCGCCTCAGCAAGGGCGGCGAAGAACTCCCCGGTGTCCCCGTAGAGTCCCTCGTCCGCTCCGGTGACACACGGCAGGCTGGTCAGCCGACGGTTCATCCGGACCACGGAGGCGAGTCCGGGCAGGATGTCCACGCCTGCGGGCAGCATTGGCAGGTGCTCGTTGGCCTCGGCGAGGAGCTGGTTGGCACGGGACTGCACCTCGTGCCGGCGCCCGCGCACCCAGGGGCTGCCGATCAACCAGTACAGCGGGAAGCCCAGCAGAGGGACAAACAGGATCAGCAGCAGCCAGGCGGAGGAGGAGGCTGGGCGCCGGTTCTCTGGGACGGTGCCGACCGCCCAGATCTTGAGCACATACTCCAGCACGATGAGGGTGGCGCTCAGGGCTGCCAGCCAGGTCATGACCGGAGTCTAGGGGCCTCGGAGTCTAGGGGCTTCGGACTCTAGGAGGCACCGCAGCGGAGGCCCCCACCTGTGACTCACCGGAAACGACCGAGGTTCACCCGAAGCGACCCGAGATGTAGTCCTCGGTGGCCTTCTGGCTGGGATTGTTGAAGATCTTCTGGGTGTCGTCGAACTCCACCAGCTGACCGGGCTGACCCGTGGCCTCCAGGTTGAAGAAGCCGGTGCGGTCGGAGACGCGCGCCGCCTGCTGCATGTTGTGGGTGACGATCACGACCGTGTAGTCGGTCTTGAGCTCGTTGATCAGGTCCTCGATGGCCAGCGTCGAGATCGGGTCCAGGGCCGAGCAGGGCTCATCCATCAGCAGGACCTGCGGCTGCACCGCGATCGCCCGGGCGATGCACAGTCGCTGCTGCTGCCCACCGGACAGGCCCGAGCCGGGCTTGTCGAGCCGGTCCTTGACCTCGTTCCACAGGTTCGCGCCTCGCAGTGAGCGCTCCGCGAGCTCGTCACCGGCCTTCTTGGACAGCCGCTTGCTGTTGAGCCGGACCCCGGCGAGCACATTGTCGCGAATGGACATGGTGGGGAAGGGGTTGGGCCGCTGGAAGACCATCCCGACCTCGCGGCGGACGTCGACCGGGTCGACGCCGCGACCATAGAGGTTCTTGCCGTCGATGCTCACCTCGCCCTCGACCCGGGCACCGGGGATCACCTCGTGCATCCGGTTGAGGGTGCGGATGAAGGTGGACTTGCCACAGCCGGACGGGCCGATGAAGGCGGTCACCGACTTGGGCTCGATGACCATGCTGACGTCCTTCACGGCGTGGAACTTGCCATAAAAGATGTTCAGGTTGTTGACGTCGATTCGCTTGGACATGACTTGCTCTCCCATGGGTTAGCGCCCGGCGGTCTTCGGAGCGAAGAACTTGGCAATAGCGCGGGCAGTGAGGTTGAGGAGGACCACGATGACGACCAGGAGCACGGCGGAGGCCCAGGCCCGCTCGATGCTCGGGTCACGGTAGCCAGGGTTCAGGGGCCGGGTGAACATGTAATAGGCATACAGTGCCAGGTTCATCATCGGACCCTCGGTGGGGTTGACGTTCATCGCCCGGGTGAAGCCGACGGCGACCAGCAGCGGGGCGGTCTCACCGATGACCCGCGCGATGGCCAGGGTGATGCCTGAGGCCAGGCCGGAGGCTGCCGTGGGCAGCACGACCTTGGCGATGGTGGCCCACTTGGGCACCCCCAGGGCCAGGGACGCCTCGCGCAGCTCGTTGGGCACGATGCGCAGCATCTCCTCGCTGTTGCGGACCACGGTGGGGATCATCAGCACGGACAGGGCGATCGCGCCGGCCAGCCCGTTCTTGGTCCCGACGCCGAAGAGCACACCGAACAGGGCGAAGGCAAACAGACCGGCGACGATCGAGGGGATGCCGGTCATCACGTCGACCAGGAACCTGGTCCACCGGGCCAGGCGACCCTTGCCGCCATACTCCACCAGGTAGATGGCGGTGAAGATGCCGATCGGGACGGAGATCAGGGTGGCCAGACCGGTGATGACCAGGGTGCCGATGATGGCGTGGTAGGCACCGCCGACCATCGGGGCACCGTCCTCGGCGTAGGCCTTGTCATGGACACCGGTGACGCCATTCATCGACTGCTGCAGGAAGTCAGGCATGAAGGCGCGCAGCGCGCCGTTCTCCACCACGGTCCAGATCAACGACACCAGGGGGATGACCGCCAGGACGAAGGCGCCGTAGATCAGGGCGCGCATGGTCTGGTCCGTGGCGACCCGGGCACCACCGGCGATGCGGTAGGAGGTGTAGACGCAGACCACGCAGAGCAGGTAACCGGCCGCGAGGGCGACAGCAATGTTGGTGCCCAGCCCCCACCAGAGCACCAGCACCACCAGGATGCCGACGCCGGCCGAGACCCAGCCCGGCAGGGAGGTTGTGGCGCGCACCGGTGACGGGACGACGCCGCGGACGTGGTCGAGGGCGTGCTCGGTCGGGCCGCTGGTGGGTGGCTGCTGTGTCTGGGTGCTCATCAGTTGGCTCCTGAGAACTCGGAACGGCGGTCCACGATCCACCGGGCGAACAGGTTGACGGCGAGGGTGAGCACGAAGAGGACCAGGCCGATGGCGATCAGCTCGGACAGTCGGAGCCCGGCCGCCTCGGGGAAGTTGAGGGCGATCTCGGAGGGGATCGTCTTGTTGCCGCTGCCGATCACGTTCCAGCTGAACGGCCCGGGAGACAGGATGATGGCCACGGCCATCGTCTCACCCAGGGCCCGCCCCAGGCCGAGCATCGTGCCACCGATCACGCCGGGGGCACCGAACGGGAGGACGGCCGTCCGGATCATCTCCCACTTCGTCGCACCGAGGGCCAGGGCCGCCTCCTCGTGCAGCTTGGGAGTCTGCAGGAAGACCTCCCGGGAGACCGAGGTGATGATCGGCAGGATCATCACGGCCAGGACCAGGGATGCGGTCAACAGGGTGCGGCCGGTGGCCGATCCGTCCGCGAAGAACGGGATGAACCCGAGATTCTCCTCGAGCCAGGCGTAGAAGGGCACCAGTTTGGGGGCGAAGACCTGCCAGCCCCACATGCCGAAGACCACGCTGGGCACCGCGGCCAGCAGGTCGATGATGAAGCCGATCACGCCGCCGACCCGGCCACGGGCGTAGTGCGAGATGAACAGTGCGATCCCGACGGCGATCGGGGTGGCCACGATCATGGCGATGACCGAGGCGATCACCGTGCCGGCCACCAGGGGCCAGACGTAGGCGAAGAAGCCCTCGCCCTCGGTGATCGACTCGGGGTCGGCGCCGAAGACGGGCAGTGCCTCGGTGGTCAGGAAGACCGCCACCCCGGCGAGGATCAGCAGGATCAGCAGGGCCGACCCGACAGAGGCGCCGCTGAAGGCCAGGTCACCCGGTCGGCGGACGGCACCGCTGCGGGTTTGGCGTGTTGTGGTGTGGCTCATCACTTTCCTCTGGACGGCTCAGTCGGGACCAGGCGACGGCACCAGCTGGGGGTGCCCTCGGTGCCAGATGGCGGCACGATGCGACGACCACCGCCCGAAGGCGGCAGCCGTCGCATCAGTGCTCGGTCCTCTGGGACGATCGTCGCCTCAGCTCACTTGCCCGCAGTGATGGAGTCGAGGGACTCCTGGGCGGCGGCGCGCAGGTCCGGGGAGATCGGGGCGGAGCCAGCGGCCTCGGCAGAGGCCGCCTGGCCCTCCTCGGAGATGACATAGCCGATGAAGTCCTTGACCAGGTCACCCTGGGCAGCGTCCGAGTAGTTGCTGCACACGATGTGGTAGGAGACCAGCACGATCGGGTAGGCACCGGACTCGGTGGTGTCCCGGGCCAGGTCCAGAGCCAGGTCACCCTCGACACCGGTGTCAGCCGGCTCGGAGGCGTCCACGACCTTGGCGGCGGCGTCCGGCGAGAAGGCGACGAACTCCTCGCCCACACCGACCAGGGCAGTGGTCAGCGAGCCGACCGCCGACGCGTCAGCATAGCCGATCGAGTTCTCGGTCGAGCCCACGACGGTGATGACACCGGTGGTGCCCTGGGCGGCCTCGCCCCCGGCGACCGGCCACACCTTGTCAGCCTCGTGCTCCCAGTCCTCGGCGGCCACGGCGCTGAGGTACTCCATGAAGTTCTCGGTGGTGCCGGACTCGTCCGAACGGTTCACCACGGTGATGTCGGCCTCGGGCAGGTCAGCGTCCGGGTTGATCTCGGCGATCGCCGGGTCGTTCCAGGTGGTGATCTCCTGGTTGAAGATCTGGGCCAGCACGCTCGGGGACAGGTTCAGGGTGTCCACGCCGGGCACGTTGTAGGGGATGGCGACCGGAGAGATGTAGACCGGGATGTTCATCGCACCACCGTCGCCGCAGACCTCCTTGACAGCCTCGGACTCCTCCTCGTCGAGGTAGGCGTCGGAGCCCGCGAAGCCGATGGCGCCGGCGATGAGCTGCTCACGACCGCCACCGGAGCCGACACCGTCGTAGTTCACGGTGACGCCGGGCTGGGCCTGGTTGTAGCCCGCGACCCAGGCCGCCATCGCGGAGTCCTGGGAGGAGGCACCGGCGCCCGCGAGGGTGCCGGACAGCTCCGCGCCGGCGACGGGGGCGTCCCCGGTGTCCTCGCCCGCGTCGGCCGTGTCGCCGGCGGAGTCCTCGGTCGTGCCGCCGTCGTCTGCGCTCTCGTCGGCAGCCGGGGTGGTGGGGTCGTCGCTCTCGGTGGGGTTGTCGTCGCCGCACGCGGTCAGGACCAGGGATGCTGCCATCGCGATCGCGAGGGTGGAGCCAAAGCGGTTGAGCTTCACGGTGTTGCCTCTCTTGCTCTCTTGGTGTCAGGTGGCACGCGACCGCAGCTTCTTCCCCGCAGTCCAGCGTGCTGGCGGCGTTGCCAACCTCGCTGAACGTTAAGCAGGGGACGTGACCCGATCGGGCGTGCTGGGTGAACAGACCGTGAACGATGTTTGAATCTGCAACGCACGGGTGTGGGCTCCGTCACCAAGTGCGCAGGTCAGAGCGCGAGCAGGACTCCGCACACCAGGGCGCTGAGCGCGGCCGCGCCGGGGAAGGTGCACACCCAGACCAGCAGGATCTGACGGATCACGGTCCAGCCCAGGGCCGAGCGGGGCCCGGTGAGCCCGGCACCGACCAGGGCCGCGGTGACCGTGTGGGTGCTGGAGACCGGCAGGTGCAGCACGGCGGCCAGATACTGGATGGCTGCCGTGGACGCCTGGGCCACGGTCCCCTGCGCCCGGTCCGGAGCGGGACGGATGATCCGCCGACCCAGGGTGCGCACGATGCGCCATCCCCCGGCATACGTCCCCAGGGACAACGCCACGGCCACGCTGGCCACGACCCACCACGGGACTGTCTCACCGGAGGCATGTCCGCTGATGGTCAGCGCCACCACGACCACGGCCATGGTCTTGGCCGCATCCTGCAGTCCGTTGCCCAGGGCCACCGCACCGGCGGCGGCGACCTGCGCGCCACGCATGTCACGCCCGACCTGGGTGCGTGAGCGGGTGTCGACGATCCGTGCCACCAGCCAGAGGGCGCCACAGGCCAGGACCAGACCCAGCAGCGGGGAGAGCAGCATCGGCAGGGTGACCGTCACCCAGACGCCGTCCCAGACCACGGAGGTCCCGGCGACCAGCGAGGCCCCGGTGAGACCACCGATGAGGGCGTGGGTGGAGGAGGACGGCATCCCGAACCACCACATGAGCAGGTTCCAGGCGGTCGCCGCGACGAGCGCCGCCCCGATCACACTCAGCCCGGCCGCCCCGCTGGGCGGGACGACGAGAGCCTCGACGAAGCCGTCGGCCAGGGTGTGACCCAGGACGGCCCCGCCGAGCCCGAGCGTGGCGGCCATGGTCACGGCGAGGCGCGGACTGAGGGAGCCGGTCGCGATCGGGATGGCGATCGAGTTGGATGCGTCCTGAAAGCCGTTGCTGAACGCAAAGATGAGGGCCGCAGCGAGCACCAGGGCGA
This sequence comes from Ornithinimicrobium ciconiae, assembly GCF_007197575.1. Taxonomy (NCBI): domain Bacteria; kingdom Bacillati; phylum Actinomycetota; class Actinomycetes; order Micrococcales; family Ornithinimicrobiaceae; genus Ornithinimicrobium; species Ornithinimicrobium ciconiae. The sequence goes on along the minus strand of NZ_CP041616.1, from coordinate 908,268 downwards.
CCGGGAGCCAGTCCACCCTCAGGACTCCTTGACGACGATGCCCTCGACGACCGCGGCCACCTGCTCGAAGCAGCGGACCGCCAGGGTGATCTGCTCGGTCACCGACACCGTGCGCAGCGCCACCAGTGGGTCAACCCGGTCCCTGAGGGCCTCGGTCATGATGTCGCGTCGCGCTCGCTCGGCCTGCTGAGTGAGCCTGCGAGCCTCGCTGGGATAGCCGGACACGAGGTCGACGGAGCCGAGGTTGGCCATGGCCTGCGCGGTCAACTCGGCCAGCCGGACCACGGCGTCGACCAGTCGTGCGGCGCCCTCCGGGGACTCATCGATGCCGTGCCGGATGCCGCCGTCGACGACAGCCTCCATGCGGGTCACGCTCTCGACGAGGCGCACGCTCAGCTGCTGGAGGTCCCCACGGTCAAAGGGCGTCACGAACGCGTCCCGGGCCAGGCCGACGATCTCGGCATGCATGGCGCGGGCCTCACCCTCGATCCCCCGCAGCCGCTCCAGGTCCGCCGTCCGTCCCCGGCTGTTGGTGCCGAGGGTGTCCCGCAGGACCACCGCACCGTCCACGACCAGACCCGCCAACCGCGTCAGCGACTGGACCACCGAGGGGGTCCTAGGGGTCAAACGAAACGCCACGCGTCTGCTCTCCGGGGTCGGCTGGGGCGGCTGGTCGCCGTATGCACCACGAATGTTACGCACGAGTCGAAGAAGCGTCGAAACCTTCTGTTCCCCCGCAGGTCACCCGCCTGTCACTCCTCGCGCATCTCCTGCCTGTCCCGCCGCGCCAGGAATGCTGATAGCAGCAGGCTAGGTTGCGCGCCCGTCATCAGGGCGTGCGGAAGCGACCCGGGTGTGCGGTGGGGCGTGACTAAGCGATCCGGGTGTGCGGCGGGGCGTGCCTAAGCGATCCGGATGTGCGGTGGGATGGTGTGTGCCGGACCGGGAGCGCCTCTCGGCGTGTGGCCGCTCGTAGCGGCGAATGTTGGAGCCCGGGGCTACCGCGGCCCGGCACACGTTCAAGACTAACCGCTGCGCGGGCGGGCGCATTCCCGCAGTCCACAACCGTGGGTCAGTGCAGGTCGCCGCGCAACCACAGCTTGGCGCAGGCCTGCAGGTCGGCCGCGGTGTCCTGCAGCCGTGCGGCCCGCTGCAGCTCCACCGAGCCGTGGGCCTCGTCCTGCGTCACCGGGCTGCCGTCGCCGTGCAGCACCGCCAGTCCGGTCGCAGTGACGTGGCAGAAGGCGGCGGCCCGCTCCAGGGCCACGTCGAGGTCGCCCTCGTAGATCCCGTTGAGGATCTGGTGGGTCAGCTCCTGCAGATCCTCCGGGCGCGGCGGCTCGACGACGCCGGAGATGACCCGATAGACCTCCGCGTGGGCGGCGCCGGCGGTGAAGGCCTGCGCGACACTCTCGGGAGAGCGCTGCACCCACTCGTCCAGCACATAGAGCCGCCACAACGCGCCCGGCAGCGTGCGAGCGGGGCGTGCGGACCAGACCTCAGCCAGCGTCTGCAGACCGACCGTGCGGGGCAGGTCCACCAGTCGCTGGAGCAGCTGCGGGTCGTCGCTGGCCCGGCCGCGGTCCACCAGGACAGCCGCGCTGCGATGCGCCATCTCGGCCACCTCGAGCTGGTCGGGCGCCGCGGTCTGGGCGTCGATCGACTCGGGTGACATCGGGATCGGCTTGTGGAACCTCATCGCCCCTAGGGTACGCATGGCTCTGCGTTCTCGTCGGTGACGAGCACGATCACCGAGTGGGCCGGCAGCTGGACGGTGTCCTCCGCGACCTGCACCCCGCCATACTCCGCCGCCGTGCGCCGTCCGCTCGGGTCACCGACCAGACGCAGCTGAGCAGGCTCCTCGGCAGGGTTGGCCAGCACGTGCACCCGGCCCCTGGTGAGCAGCAGCAGGTCGCCCTCACGGATCAGCGACGAACCGGCCAGCGGACCCTCCGCCAGATCAGGGAGATCACGGCGCAGCCGGATCAGCGTGCGGTGCCAGACCAGCAGGTCGGCGTGCGGGGGCTCGGACACCTCAGCCCAGTGCAGTCGGGACGCGGTCACGGTCCCCTCGTCCTGGGGATCCGGCACCTGCGTGGCCCACCCGTGCTCGGCGAACTCCCGCGAACGCCCGGTGCGGATCGACTCGACCAGTTCCGGCTCGCTGTGGTCGGTGAAGAACTGCCACGGGGTGCTCGCCCCCCACTCCTCACCCATGAACAGCATCGGGGTGTAGGGCGCGGTGAGCAGCAGCGCCGCCCCGATCGCCGCCTGTCCCGGAGTCAGGCTGTGGCACAAGCGATCTCCCGCGGCACGGTTGCCGACCTGGTCGTGGGTCTGCAGGGACGCGACGAAGCGCCAGGGCGGTGTCGTCGCCTCGTCGACCGGCCGGCCGTGGACCCGCCCGCGGAAGCTGGAGTAGGTGCCGTCGTGGAAGAACGGGGTGGCCGTGAGCACCTTGCCCAGGGCGCCCGGATCGGCGAAGTCGGCGTAGTAGCCCTGCGACTCCCCCGTCAGCGCCACGTGCAGCGCGTGGTGGATGTCGTCGGCCCACTGCCCCGCCAGGCCGAGGCCTCCCGCACCACCGGGACCGCGCGGGCTGACGGTGGCGGGGTCGTTGCGGTCGGACTCGGCGATGAGGTGGCGCGGTATGCCGGTCTGCTCGCTGATCTCGTCGGCGAGCGCGGCGAGGGACTCCAGCAGGTGCTCAGCGCGCTCGTCGTGCAGCGCGTGGACCGCGTCGAGGCGCAGTCCGTCGAGGTGGAAGTCGGTCAGCCACATCCTCGTGTTGTCCAGCAGGAAGGCCCGCACCTCGTCGCTGCGGGGACCGTCCAGGTTGACCGCATCGCCCCACGGCGTGTGGTGGCGGTCGGTGAAGTAGGGGCCGAACTGGGCGAGGTAGTTGCCGCTGGGCCCGAGGTGGTTGTAGACGACGTCGAGGTGCACGGCAAGGCCGCGCTGGTGGCAGGCGTCGACAAACGCCTGCAGGCCCCGGGCACCGCCATAGGGCTCGTGCACGGCAAATAGTGCGACACCGTCATAACCCCAACCGTGGCGTCCCGGGAAGGCAGCCACCGGCATCAGGGTGATCGTGGTGACCCCGAGATCGACCAGGTGGTCGAGCCGCTCGGTGGCCGCGGCGAAGGTGCCCTCTGCGGTGAACGTGCCGACGTGCAGTTCATAGAGGACCGCGCCGTCCAGCTGGTGGCCGGTCCACGCCCCGTCACCCCAGTCGTGGGCGGCGAGGTCGACCAGCGCGGATGCCGCATGGACGCCGTCGGGCTGGGACAGGGAGCGTGGATCGGGACGTGGCTCACCACCGTCCAGGCTAAAGGCATAGCGGCCGTCGTCGCCGGGCTCCATCGGCGCGACCCACCATCCCGGCCGGCCGTGGCGCACCATCGGTCGACGGTCCGCACACACCACCTCGACCTGGTCCGCGTCGGGCGCCCACACTGCATACTGCCTCGGAGTGTCCATCGACGCCGATGATGCCATCTCCGCGCCCCGCGGCACCATGACACCCGTCAGTGCCGAGCCCCCGAACCGACTCACATCGACCTGCTACCAGGATCGGTGTGAGCGGTCTGCTGCCGGTGCGAGGTCAAGGACGTCACGTCGGCGCACTTCTGCTCGCACCGATGAGGCGGGGTCAGCCCTGGCCGCCGATGTCCACGTCGTAGGCCTCATAGACCAGATCCCCACCGCGCTGCCGGTGCCGCACGAGCTGCCCGATCAGCGCCGTCGCGCTCTCCCGCAACGGGGCCAGGTCGGCGGCATCCGGCCCCTCGGTGAACGCGCCCAGGCACTGCGCGATGGCCTGGCTGAGACCGACGTGCTCACCCACGAGACGCTCGGCGGTCGTGGCCAACCGGGGCGCTGCGGACCGGGCGCTGTCATAGACACCACCCGGGCGCTCGGTCAGATGGATGTGGTCCTCAAAGTCGCGGGACAGCTCAGCCAGGGCGACGGCGACGCGGGTCCGCCACACCCCGCCCTGGGCGATGGGTGAGGACAGGGCGTCCTCGACCCGGCGCACCGCCTCGCGGAGCTCGGCGCGGTGGGCGCGCAACTGCTCCAGGTATGCCGCGAAGTCCTCTCCCGTCATGGTGCCTCCTGCGTTGCACCCATCGTCCTACGTTCGGACGAGCAGCGCCACGGGCAGTGTGTCCAGCAGGGCATCAGAACTCACCCTGCCCTCGTGGTGGGTGCCGGTGAGCCGGTCCACCCAGGCACCCGGGGGCAGCTCCACCGGCGTGCTCGGGACACCGCCGTCGGCGTCGGGCTGGCGAGCCGCGAGCACCATGACGTCGTCCCCGCGGCGATATCCCAGGAGCGCCTCGTCCACGTCCAGCGGCTCGTAACCTCCGGTGAAAGATTCAGGCTGGTCCCGCCGCAGCCGCAGCACCGTGGCCGTCACCAACAGTTTCTCGTCGGACAGGTCCCGGGGTGCCTGGCCCGCATCGAGGCTGGCCAGTCGGGAGACACGATCCGCGAAGTCGACGTCACGACGGTTGTCGGGGTCGACCAGGGACAGGTTGACGAGCTCACACCCCTGATAAGTGTCCGGCACGCCAGGCAGGGTCAGCTGGAGCAGTTTCTGGGCGAGGATGACGGCCCGCACCCGACCGTCGTTGGCGGCCACGGCGGCGTCCGTGACCTCACGCAGCGGAGCGTCCGCGAGCGCCGCCCGAGCGAGTCCGAGCACCCTGTGCTCGTAGTCCTCATCGACCGCGACCCAGTCGGTGTGCTCCTTGCCCTCGCGCATCGCCTTGACGAGGTAGTCCGTGAGGCGCTGCTCGTCCAGTTCGTGACCGGTCCCGCGCTGGCCGCCGGCGCCGACGACCGTCTGCCACACCAGGTGGGCGGTGGGTCCGTCCACCCCGTGCTCCGCGGCCGCAGCCGAGAAGGCATCGGTGCACGCCTGCCACGCGGCAGCATCCGCCGCGACCGCGAGCAGCCGCGCGCGCACGTCCTCGCTGCGCTTGGTGTCGTGGGTGGACAGTGTGGTCATGCCCAACGGCCAGTGCTGGACCTGGTGCCGAGCCCAGTCGTTCAGGGCCGCCACGCCGGGGGCAGCGGCCGGGTCGGCCCCCACCTCGTTGAGTGCGGTGAGGCGGTGCCAGCGATAGAACGCGGTGTCCTCGATGCCCTTGGCCATGACGGGCCCGGTGACCTGTTGGAAGCGCACCGCCAGGTCGCGCGCCGCCACCGGGTCGCGGGAGGTGTCGGGGTCCGCCAGGACCTCCCCCAGCGCCCGGGACTGCTCGGGCACCGCGGCAGGGCTGGCGACCGCGCGCTCGACTGCGGCGTGCAGCCTGCGCACCGACGCCGGGTCAGTCTCGTGGCCGGGCCGCACGTAGGCGCGATAGACATCGACCGCCACGAGCAGGTCGGCCAGCGCCGCCCTGAGATCCTGCGCGTCGTCGTCCGGCAGCGCGCGGCGGGCCAGCCGCAGCAGGCGGGCGGTCTCAGGGGTGAGCAGGCGGGCCACCGCCCCCTGCTTGGCCTCGGTGACCACCTCCTCGAGGGAGGGGGTGCCGCCGATCTGCTGCCAGGCCGCGTCAACCGCGCCGGCGCTCGAGACGGGCGTCAGCGCCCGCTGCAGCGTCGCGTTTGCGTCATAGCCGGTGGTGCCCGAGCACTCCCAGCTGTCCGGGAGGCGTTCGTCACCCTCCAGGATCTTCTCCACCCAGACCGGGGTGCCCGGCAGCGACTGGCGGGTGAGCCGGCGCAGATAGTCCTCAGGGTCCGCCAGCCCGTCGGGGTGGTCCACCCGGAAGGCGTCGATGACCCCGCTGTGGTTGAGCTCCAGCAGCAACCGGTGGCTCTCCTCGAAGACGTCAACGTCCTCCACCCGGACCCCGATGAGGGAGTCCACCTCGAAGAATCGCCGATAGTTCAACACCGCCTCGGCCTCGCGCCAGTGCGCGAGCACGTAGTGCTGCCGAGCGAGCACCTGCGCGACGTCGTCGGAGCCGGTCCCCTCGGCGACCGGGAAGACGTGCTCGTAGTAGCGGATGACGGGCTGGCCGGCCGCCGGGCCCTCGTCCTCGCGACCGGTGTCGAGCACCAGCTCGCCGGCCGCCAGCACCTCGCCCAGAGGGGCACCGAGGACCGGCAATCCAAAGCGTCCGTCCAGGGCCTCCCAGTCCACATCGAACCAGTGAGCCGTGGGCGCCCGGCGGCCCTGGCGCAGCACCTGCCAGACCTGGGCGTTGGCCCACTCGGGGGCGGTCAGTGCCATGTGGTTGGGCACGATGTCGACCACCACCCCCAGACCTGCCTCGTGACAGGCGGCCGCCAACCGCTCCAGGCCCTCCCTGCCGCCCAGCTGGGGGTCGATGGTCTGGTGGTCCAGCACGTCATAGCCGTGTTGGGAGCCTGGGACCGCAGTCAGCACCGGTGACAGGTACGCGTGCGTGACACCGAGCTCGCGCAGGTAGGGAACCACCTCCCGGGCATCGTCGAAGGTGAAGCCGGCGTGCAACTGCAACCGGTAGGTCGAGGCTGGGGCAGGAGGAAGCACCCTGTGAGTGTCTCAGTCCCGGGCGTGCTCCGGGTCCAGCGCGCGCAGGTTGGCAGCGGTCTTGGTCGCGATCTCCGCGGCCACGTCAGCGTTGTAGGGACCGTCGGAGTTGGTGACGGCCACCTCCACCAGGTAGTCACCCTGTCGGGCGACCGCGAAGCCCAGCTGCAGGCCGTCGACGTCGGACCACAGGAGCAACAGGTCCTCGCCCTCCTCGACCGTGCTCCACTGGGTGCCGGTGGCCCACTGGCAGGTGGTCAGTGCCTGGTCACGGACCAGATCTCTGGCCCGCTGGCTGTCCTTCCACCCGGTGACCTGGATGTCGACAGTGGCCGGGTCAGGGGCGTCAGCGCCGGAGTAGCTCCAGCTCTGTCCCGCGACGGGTTGGGCGTCAAGGCTGCCGGTGAGGCAACTCCGCTCTGCGGCCAGAGGGACGACCAGCACGTTGTCGAGAGCTCGCCGTGGGACCCCGACGTCGTCGAGGAAGGCGACACCCGTCGGCCGGGCGTCGGGCATGTCCCAGGCGTTGACCCCGCCGCCCCCCGCATCCTCCACCCCCTGGTCCGGCACCGGCGGCAGGTGGGCCTGAAATGGCGGTGTGGACGGCTCGTCGGACCCTGACATCGGTGCTGCCTGGTGCGACGTCGGTCCCCCGGCAGCGTGCGACAGCGTGGCGACCTCCCCGGCCCCCACACCCCCGGGGAGGAGGCTGGGCAGCACCAGCGTGGCCCCGCCGACCAGGGCCGGGCCCAGGACGGCCACGGCTGCCCCAGCGGCGACGGCACGTCGCCGACGCAGCCGTCCAGCCCGCTGGTGCACGCCGGCGATCAGGTGCAGGTAGTCGAACTCAGCCTCGCCCACCTCCCGCCGGAGCAGGTCGCGGAGACCGTCATCGCGACGGTCCTCCTCGAGCACGGAGCTCATGACCGCTCAGTCCCGCCCGTGCGCCGGGTCGAGCACCGCGAGGTTGGCGGCGGTCTTGGCGGCGATCTCGGCGGCCACGTCCTGGTTCTGACCCTCGTCACCCTCCGAGACCGTCACGGCCACGAGGTAGTCACCCTGCCGGATCACCGCGGCTGCCCGATCTGACTCGGCGGCATACAGCAGGTAGTCCTCATCGCCCTGGTGCCCGCTCCACTCCTGCGGCTCGCCCTGGACCCCGTCCCAGGTGCACAGGGTGTAGCTGTCATGGAGCAGCCCGTCGCGGGCCGCGACGCTGTCCGCCCAGCCGGTCACCGTGAGTTCAATCGCCAGGTCCTGGCTGGCGTCGGAGTAGAAGCTGAACGACTGTCCGGCCTCCGGCTCGGCGCCATCGGCACGGCCCGGGTCGCACGTCATCAGGGCACTGACCGGGACCGTGCGTGGATAGTTCATCGCGAGCTTCGGGACACCGAGGTCATCCAGCTCGACCACGCCGGTGGGCCGGGCGTCGGGGATCTCCCAGGCATTGGGCAGGTCGTCGTTGACCTCGAAACCACCCTCCGGCTGCGGCAGCTCACCGTCCTGCCACGGCACCTCCGCGACGACCGGTGCACTGGTCACGGCGGCGTCGTCCGGACGTGGTGTGTCGGTGGCGTCCACCGACTCCGGTGCCCCGGCCGGGGCCACCGTCCCGGAGTCCCCGGGCAGGATCTCCGGCAGCACCAGGGCCGCCCCACCCACCAGCGCCGGCCCCAGCACCGCCACCGCCACCCCGGTCGCAATGGCCCGGCGGCGCCGGATCCTTCCGGCACGGTGGTGTGTCCCGGCCACGAGCGTGTCGTAGTCGAACTGCGCGTCACCGACCGCACCGCGCAGTGCCTCACGGATCTCGTCGTCGCTGTGGCGACCAGACGTGCTGCTCATCAGCCAACCCCCTGCCCTGTCTGAGCCGGAACGATCCGGCGAAGTGTCTTCATGGCGTTGTGGGCCGCGCTGCGCACGGCCTGCTCGGAACAGTCGAGGGCCCGCGCGATCTCAGCATCGGGCAGGTCCTCATAGAAGCGCAGGGCCATCACGGCGCGCTGCCGGTCCGGCAGCTCCCGCAACAGTCCCAGGACCGCGTCGCGGTTCGTCACCTGCTGGGCGATCCCCGCACCGGTGGGCTGGGCCCGGTCGGCGGTGACCACCTCGTGCGAGACGACCTCCGTGGTCCACTTGCGCCGCTTCTTGGAGATCAGCGTGTTGACCATGGTGCGCCGCACATAGGCGTCGATGTTCTCGGCCACCGCGACGCGTGACCACTTGGTGATCACCGTCGCCAGCGTGTCCTGGACCAGGTCCTCCGCGTCGGCCCGGTTGCCGGTCATGGCATAGGCGAGGCCGACGAGGCGTGGCATCGCACCCTCGACATACGCCTCGATCTCACCCTGCTCAGCGGAGCGGCCGAAGAGCCTCATCCACTACTCCTGTTCCTCACACTGCCTATGACGAGCCCACCCGAGCCAAATGTTGCACCCCACTGCCCACCTCCCACAGCCTCCGGTGCCGCACTATCCTCAGTGTGCCGTCCCCAGGCCCAGCCCTCACAGGCTGGAAGTCCACAGCCGTGGCACGAGAGGTGAGCAATGAGCAGCGCAGACCTGCACACACTGGCGCGCGAGCGGATCCTGGTCCTGGACGGGGCGTGGGGCTCGCTGCTGCAACAGGTCGAGTTGACCGAGGAGGACTTCCAGGTCGAGGGGATGCCGCAGGACCGCAGCTATCGCGGCAACTTTGACCTGCTGCAGCTCACCCGCCCGGACGTCGTGCGGCAGGTGCACCGGCGTTATCTCGAGGCCGGCGCCGACATCACGACCACCAACACCTTCACCTCCACCTCGATCGCTCAGGCCGACTACGGCACCCAGTCGCTGGTCCCCCAGCTCAACCAGGCGGGAGCGGCACTGGCCCGCGAGGTCGCCGACGAGTTCACGGCCCGGGACGGACGTCCACGCTGGGTCGCCGGGGCGATGGGGCCGACGAACCGCACGGCCTCCTTGTCCCCCGACGTCGAGCGGCCCGAGTTCCGGGCGGTCACCTACGCGCAGCTGCACGAGGCGTATGCCGAGCAGGCCCGGGCCCTCCTGGCCGGCGGGGCGGACCTGCTGCTGATCGAGACGGTCTTTGACACTCTCAACGCCAAGGCGGCACTGCGGGCCGTCGACACGGTGGGTCGCGAGCTGGGGCGGGCGGTCCCGGTCATGCTCTCGGGCACGATCACCGACGCCTCGGGCCGCACCTTGTCCGGGCAGACCCCCGAGGCGTTCGTCATCTCCACCGACCTGGAGACCGAGCACCTCGACCTGGTCTCAGTGGGGCTGAACTGTGCGCTCGGGCCGGCCGCGCTGCGCCCACACCTGCGAGACGTCTCCGGCGCCACCTCCCGGTTGGTGTCGGTCCACCCCAACGCCGGGCTGCCCAACGCCTTCGGGGGCTATGACGAGACGCCCGAGCAGATGGCGCAGGTGCTCGGGGACTACGCCCGCGAGGGGATGGTCAACATCGTCGGCGGGTGCTGCGGCACGACTCCGGCGCACATCGAGGCGATCGCTGCCGCGGTGCAGGGTGTGGCGCCCCGTCGCTCCGCCCAACCCTCGGCATACCTGCGTCTGTCCGGTCTCGAACCCTTCACGGTGACCCCGCAGATCAACTTCATCAATGTTGGTGAGCGGACCAACATCACCGGGTCCCCGCGCTTCAAGAAGGCTGTCGCAGAGGGCGACTGGGACGCCGGCGTGCAGATCGCCCGGCAGCAGGTGGAGGCCGGTGCGCAATTGGTCGACGTGAACCTCGACGAGGGCATGCTCGACGGGGTCGCCGCGATGACGAACTTCCTCAATCTGCTTGCGGGAGAGCCGGACATCTCCCGGGTCCCGGTGATGATCGACTCCTCCCGGTGGGAGGTGCTGGAGGCCGGGCTGCAGTGCCTGCAGGGGCGCGGGGTCGTCAACAGCATCTCGCTCAAGGACGGCGAGGAGGAGTTCCTGCGCCGGGCGGCGATCGTGCGACGTTATGGCGCGGCCGTCGTCGTGATGGCCTTCGACGAGACCGGCCAGGCCGACACCCTGGCGCGGCGCCAGGAGGTGTGCAGCCGCGCCTACCGGCTGCTGACCGAGCAGGCCGGCTTCGCGCCGCACGACATCATCTTTGACCCCAACGTGCTCACGGTCGCCACCGGCATGAGCGAGCACGACCTGTATGCCCGCGACTTCATCGAGGCGACGCGCTGGATCAAGGCCACCCTGCCCGGGGCGCTGGTCAGCGGCGGCATCAGCAACGTCTCGTTCAGCTTCCGAGGCAACAACGTGGTGCGCGAGGCGATGCACGCGGTCTTCCTGTTCCACGCCATCGAGGCCGGCCTGGACATGGGCATCGTCAACGCCGGCATGCTCGGCATCTATGAGGAGATCGACCCGGAGCTGCGCGAGGCCGTCGAGGACGTGATCCTGGCGCGCCGCCCGGACGCGGCCGACCGGCTGCTGGAGCTGGCCGAGCGCTATCGCGGCGAGTCCACCGGGTCGGGCACCCCCGCTGCCAAGCTCGCGTGGCGGGAGGCTCCGGTCGCGGAGCGCCTGCGGCACGGCCTGGTGCACGGGATCTCGGACTATGCCGTGGAGGACGCCGAGGAGGCCTATCAGCAGCTCGGCTCGGCGCTCCTGGTCATCGAGGGTCCGCTGATGGACGGCATGGACGTGGTCGGTGACCTGTTCGGCAGCGGCCAGATGTTCCTGCCCCAGGTGGTGAAGTCGGCCCGGGTGATGAAGCGGGCGGTGGCGCACCTGACGCCCTATCTGGAGGCCGCGTCGGCAGAGACGGGTGGCCACACCAAGGGCAAGATCCTGCTGGCGACGGTCAAGGGCGACGTGCACGACATCGGCAAGAACATCGTCGGGGTCGTCCTGTCCTGCAACGGCTATGACGTGCGCGACCTCGGCGTCATGGTGCCGGCCGAGACGCTGCTGGACACCGCCGCGGAGTGGGGTGCCGACCTGGTCGGCGTCAGCGGGCTGATCACGCCGAGCCTGGACGAGATGGTCGCGGTGGCCACCGAGATGAGCCGGCGGAGGCTGAGCACCCCGCTGCTGATCGGCGGCGCCACGACGAGCGCCGCCCACACGGCCGTCAAGATCGACCCGGCCTACTCGGGCACCGTCGCCTATGTCATCGACGCCAGCCGGGCCGTCGGTGTCGCCGCGGACGCCATCAACCGGGAGTCCGAGCTGGCTGCGCGGGTCGAGAAGCAGTTCTCCGAGCTGCGCGAGCGGCACGGCGCCAAGCAGGTGACGCTGGTCGACCTGGTCACGGCCCGGTCCGACACCCGGGCCGTCTCCTCTCCGGGACAGCCCGCCCCTCTCCAGCTGGGCCGGCACCTGCTCGAGCCGAGCCTGGAGGAGCTGGTCGACGTCATCGACTGGACCCCGTTCTTCAGCGCCTGGGAGCTGCGTGGCACCTATCCCAAGCTGCTGGACGACCCTCGTCAGGGGCAGCAGGCGCGCGAGCTGTTCACCGATGGTCAGGCGCTGCTGCGGCGGATCATCGACGAGAGGCTGCTGACCCCGAGGGGGGTGGTCGCGCTGTGGCCGGCGCGCCGCCTCGGCCCGGACGACATCGAGATCACCGAGTCCGACGGGAGCACCACGGTCTTCCACACCCTGCGTCAGCAGAAGCAGCGGACCAACCGCTATGCCGCCCTTGCCGACTTCGTCGCCCCCGAGGGCGACCACCTGGGCGGCTTCGCTGTCGGGATCCACGGCGCCCACGAGCTGGCGATGGCGTTCAAAGAGGAGCTGGACGACTACTCCGCGATCCTGGCCCAGGCGCTGTCCGACCGCCTGGCCGAGGCGTGCGCCGAGTGGGTGCACCAAAAGGTGCGCACGCAGCTGTGGGGCTATGCGCCCGACGAGGCGCTGCAGGTCGCCGACCTGGTCAAGGAGCGCTACGACGGCATCCGGCCGGCGCCCGGCTATCCCGCCCAGCCCGACCACACCGAGAAGCGCACGCTCTTCCGGCTGCTCGGTGCCGATGAGATCGGGCTGGAGCTGACCGAGCACTGCGCGATGACGCCCACCTCGGCGGTCTCCGGGCTCTATCTCGGCCACCCCGAGTCGGTCTACTTCGCCGTCGGCAAGGTCGCCCGGGACCAGGTGGAGGACTACGCCCGGCGCAAGGGCTGGACCCTCGAGGAGGCCGAGCGCTGGCTGGCGCCCAACCTGGGCTACCAGCCCTAGGGTCGCTCGTCCCCGCTAGGCGTTGTCACCGCCGGTGTCCGAGCCCGGGGCGCCGGAGCCCTGCGTGTTGTCGTCGTCGTTGAACACCCACGCGGCCACGTCCGGGATGTCCTCGCCGTGCTCGCGGGTGTAGGCGCGCGCCTGTTCGCGCCGGTCCAGCATCTGCTGGCGCAGGCCCGCGGCCCGCTCGGCCAGTCCGGGCACCCGGTCGATGACGTCGGCGACCAGGCGATAGCGGTCGAGGTCGTTCATCATGAGCATGTCGAACGGCGTGGTCGTCGTGCCCTCCTCCTTGAAGCCGCGCACGTGGAGGTTGGCGTGGTTGGTCCGCCGATAGGTCAGTTTGTGCACCAGTGCCGGATAGCCGTGGAAGGCGAAGATCACCGGGCGGTCGGTGGTGAACAGCGCGTCGAAGTCACGGTGGCTCAGCCCATGAGGGTGCTCGCGCTCGTCCTGCAGACGGAGCAGATCGACCACATTGACCAGGCGCACCCGCAGCTCGGGCAGGTGCTCGCGCAGCAGTTTGGCCGCGGCGATCGCCTCCAGGGTGGGGACGTCCCCGGCGCAGCCCAGCACGACGTCGGGCTTCTCGCCCGCGACCTCGCTGCCGGCCCAGTCCCAGATGCCAATGCCTCGGGCACAGTGCAGCGCTGCTTCCTCCGCTGAGAGCCACTGCGGCCCGGGCTGCTTGCCGGCGACCACCACGTTGACATAGTTCTTGCTCCGCAGGCAGTGGTCATAGGTCGACAACAGGGTGTTGGCGTCCGGCGGCAGATAGATCCGGATCACATCAGCCGTCTTGTTCATCACCACGTCCAGGAAGCCCGGGTCCTGGTGCGAGAAGCCGTTGTGGTCCTGACGCCACACGTGCGAGGACAGCAGATAGTTCAACGACGGCACCGGCACCCGCCACGGGATGTCGTGGGTCGCGTCGAGCCACTTGGCGTGCTGGTTGAACATCGAGTCGACGATGTGCACGAAGGCCTCATAGCTGTTGAGGATCCCGTGCCGACCGGTCAGCAGATAGCCCTCCAACCAGCCCTGGCACTGGTGCTCCGAGAGCACCTCCATGACCCGCCCGGTCGCCGACAGGTCGACGTCGGTGTCCACCACCTCCGCCACCCAGGTCTTGCCACCCTTCTCGACAGCGGCACCGAGCCGGTTGGAGTGCGTCTCGTCCGGCCCGAACACGCGGAACGTCTCGCGGTTGCGGTCGATCACGTCGGCCACCCAGGTCCCCATCACGCGGGTCGCCTCGGCGCTCGCGCCACCGGGAGAGGGGACGTCCACGGCATACTCCCGCCAGTCGGGCAGGTCAAGGTCACGGGTGAGCATCCCCCCGTTGGCGTGCGGGTTCGCGCTCATCCGCCGGGTGCCGACGGGGTTGTTGCGCGAGATCTGCTCGGCGATCCGGCCGTCCTCGTCAAAGAGCTCCTCCGGCCGATAGCTGCGCATCCACTCCTCGAGCAGGCGCGTGTACTCCGCGTTGCCGCGCACCGCGGCCATCGGCACCTGGTGACTGCGCCAGGTGCCCTCGACCGGCAGCCCGTCGACCTCCTCGGGGCCGGTCCAGCCCTTGGGCGTGCGGAAGACGATCATCGGCCAGCGGGGACGACCGGTGAGTATGCCGTCAGCCGCCTCGGTCCTGATCCTCGAGATCTCGTCGAGCACCTCGGACAGGAGTGCGGCGAACCGCTGGTGGAACTGGGCCGGCTCCTCGTCGTCGAAGCCACCTTCGAAGAAGTAGGGCTTGTGGCCGTAACCGACCATGAGCGCCTCCAGCTCCTCACGGGGGATCCGGTCCAGGACCGTGGGGTTGGCGATCTTGTAACCATTCAGGTGCAGGATCGGCAGCACCGTGCCATCGACCTGCGGGTTGAGGAACTTGTTGCTGTGCCAGGCGGTGGCGAGCGGCCCCGTCTCGGCCTCACCGTCACCGATGACCGCCGCGACGACGAGGCCGGGGTTGTCGAACGCAGCGCCATAGGCATGGGACAGCACATAGCCGAGCTCGCCGCCCTCGTGGATCGACCCCGGGGTCTCCGGCGCGACGTGGCTGGGAATCCCACCGGGGAAGGAGAACTGCCGGAACAGCGCGTTCACCCCGCGCTCGTCCGTCCCGACGTGCGAGTACACCTGTGAATACGTGCCCTCGAGCCAACCGGCGGCCACCAGTGACGGGCCCCCGTGCCCCGGCCCGGACAGATAGATCATGTCCAGGTCCCGGGTGATGATCTGGTGGTTGAGGTGGGCATAGAGGAAGTTCTGTCCCGGGCTGGTGCCCCAGTGACCGAGCAGCCGTGGCTTGACGTCCTCCTCCTGGATCGGCCGCTTGAGCAGGGCGTTGTCCATCAGATAGATCTGACCGACCGCCAGATAGTTGGCCGCGCGCCACCAGGCATCGACCGACGCGAGATCCTCGCTGGACAGTGGCTGTTCTGCGGGCTGGGTCTCGGCACTCATCGTCGTGGCTCCCTGCTTGAGGACGGATCACCGCCACCCTGTCACTGTCATCGGCCGGCGCGCTACCGGAAGACCCCTCACGGCGGAGGACGCACCACGATCGACCATGAACATCGGGTGGACGGCGGGCGACGCACGGGCAACCGCGCGGTGTCACGTAGCATCAGGGCCGTGCGCTTCAAGCTGACTCCCCAGAACACGAGCTTCTATGGCCAGTTCGCCACCCTGGCCACCCACATCCGAGATGCGGCCCACCTCCTGCAGGCGACGGTGGAGGGGCCGCCCGGTGAGTGGCAGACCGCGGCCCGACGGCTCAAGGAGCTCGAGCACGAGGGGGATGAGGCCACGCACGCGATCCTGTCGGCGGTGAACAGCTCGTTCATCACCCCGTTCGACCGCGACGACATCTATCGCCTGGCCGCGCGCTTGGACGACTGCCTGGACCACATCGAGGCCAGTGCCGAGATCATGGTGCTCTACCGCATCGGCGAGCTCCCCGCTGCGGTGGCCGAGCAGGCACGGGTCCTGGCCGAGATGGCCGACCTGACCCTGGAGGCGATGCCCGGGCTGGAGAAGATGCACAACCTGCGGGAGTTCTGGATCGCGATCAACAGCCTGGAGAACGACGCAGACCGCAACTACCGGCAGATGATCGCCGCGCTGTTCGACGGCGACCGGGATGCCGTGGACATCATCAAGCTCAAGGAGCTCTTCGACGAGCTCGAGGCCGCGGCCGACTCCTTCGAGACCGTGGCCAACACGGTCGAGAGCATCGCAGCCAAGGAGTCCTGAACCGGTGGAGGGGCTGCTCCCGGTTGTCCTTGTCGTCATCCTGGCGATGGGCTTCAACTACACCAACGGGTTCCACGACGCAGCGAACGCGATCGCCACCTCGGTGTCGACGCGGGCGCTGACCCCACGGGTCGCGCTGGCCATGGCGGCCTTCTTCAACCTGATCGGGGCCTTCCTCGGCACCGGCGTCGCCAAAACGGTCGGCTCGGGCATCATCGACCCACCGGAGGGTATGACCGGCCTGGCCATCGTGGCCGCGGCGCTCGTCGGCGCCATCGGGTGGAACCTGCTCACCTGGTGGTACGGCCTGCCGTCCTCCTCCTCCCACGCTCTGATCGGTGGCATGGCCGGAGGCTCACTGGCCGCTGGGACCACCGTGCTGTGGGACGGCATCCTCTGGAAGATCGTCATCCCGATGCTCGTGTCGCCGATCGCCGGCATGATCCTGGGCTTCCTGGCCATGACCGCGATCCTGTGGATCTTCCGCAACGGCCACCCCGGCAAGATGTCCCGCAACTTCCGGCACGCCCAGACCGTCTCAGCCGCCGCGATGGCCCTGGGCCACGGCCTGCAGGACGCCGCCAAGACGATGGGCATCGTGGTCCTGGCGCTGGTCGTCGGCGGTTACCACGAGGGCGACAGCATCCCGCTGTGGGTGACCGTGAGCTCTGCCCTGGTCATCTCTGCCGGGACGTATGCCGGGGGCTGGCGGATCATGCGCACCCTGGGTCGCCGGATCATCCACCTCGACCCACCGCAGGGCTTCGCCGCCGAGAGCGTGGCCGCCTCGGTGCTCTATATCGCAGGCATGGGCTTCCAGGCGCCGATCTCGACGACGCACACGATCACCTCGGCCATCATGGGCGTCGGCGCGACCCGCCGCCTCTCCGCCGTGCGGTGGGGCGTGGCCGGCAACATCGTCGGCGCCTGGGTGCTCACCTTCCCCGGTGCCGGCATCGTCGCCGCCGTGACCTACTGGCTCCTCGCGCTCTTCATCTAACCCATTTTGATAGTGGTTTCGTCGGTCCAACCCGGATTTTGATAAGGGTTTCGTAGGTCCCGATCCACCGCCCTCAGCTCAACTCGCGCTTGAGGATCTTGCCGGTCGCCGTCATCGGCAGGCCGCCGACGATCTCGACCAGGCGCGGATACTTGTAGGCGGCGAACTGCTCCTTGCCCCACGCCACCAGCTCCTCGCTGGTCACCTCCGCGCCGGTCTCCGGGATCACATAGGCCTTGATCTCTTCGCCGAGGCTCTCGTGCGGCACGGCGATCACGGCGGCGAGCGAGACGGCCGGGTGGGTCATCAGCACCTCCTCGATCTCACGCGGATAGACATTGAACCCGCCGCGGATGATCATGTCCTTGGCCCGGTCGACGATGTAGAAGTAGCCGTCCTCGTCCTGCCGCCCCAGATCCCCGCTGCGGAACCAGCCGTCCCGGATCGCCTCGGCCGTGGCCTCCGGGCGGTCGTAGTAGCCCTTCATGATGTTGGGACCCTTGATCGCGATCTCGCCCACCGCATCCGGGTCGCCGGAGCGGTCGACCGGCGACCAGTCGCTGGCGATCAGCCGCATCTCCACCTCCGGGATCGGTATGCCGACAGACCCGACCCGGGGCTCCTCACCAAAGACGGAGAACGACGCGACCGGGGAGGTCTCCGACAGTCCGTATCCCTCAAGGATCGTCACGCCGAAGCGCTCCCGGAACGCCTTGTGCACCTCCCCGGGAAGAGCCGACCCGCCCGAGGCGGCGACCCGCAGGTTCGCGGCAATCGCCCCGACATCGACGGTTTCGTCAAGTGCGCCCAACAGACCCCAGTACATCGTGGGGACGCCGGCGAAGAAGGTGACCGACTCCTTGAGCATCAGCCCGAGCGCCGCCGTGGCCTCAAACCGTGGGAGCAGGACGACGGTGCCACCGAAAGCGAAACCACTGTTCTGGATCACGGTCTGACCGAAGGAGTGGAACAGGGGCAGCCCGCAGAGATAGGTGTCGGGCGACTCGGCATCCCCCCGGAACAGTTGCCGTCCGACCAGGGCGTTGGAAGTCATGTTGGCGTGCGTCAGCTCAGCCCCCTTGGGCTGGCCCGTCGTGCCGGAGGTGTAGAGGATGACGGCCGTGTCGTCATCGGCGACGTCGTGGGTGTCGAAGGTCGGTGCCTGCCCACCCAGGGCCGCCCCGAAGGTGGTGGCTCCCTCGATCGGCGACGCAGCCGCGGGGTCGGCGGTGACCACGAAGAAGTGCTCACAGCCGGGAGACTGCTCGAAGGCGGCGTGGCCCTCCTGCGCCATCGGCAGCTCGGCGGTGCCCTCGAAGCAGAAGTAGGCCTTGGCGTCAGAGTCCGCCAGGTGATAGGCGACCTCACGGGCCTTGAGCAGGACATTCAACGGCACCACGGTCGCTCCGGCCTTGAGGATGCCGAAGTAGATGATCGAGAAGTGCGGCACGTTCGGGCAGGTCAGCGCGACCTTGTCACCCGGCCCGATGCCACGCTCGGCGAGCAGGTTGGCCACCTGGTTGGCCGCACCGTTGACCTGGGCATACCTGAGCCGGGTCTCCCCCAGCACCAGCGCGTCACGGGTGGGGTAGGTCCGGGCGGAGTCCTCGAGGAGGACAGAGAGATTCGACATGGCGCAAAAGTAGTCCTCCTCGCCCACTCCCACCAGCAGGGCCGCAGGGTGTTGCGAGCATCCGCACCACGGCATACCGTCGGACGCACCGTCGGCGGTGCAACTTCTCCTGAGCCGCCGGAGTGCGGGACCTTGGTGGGCTGCCTACGCTCGAGATATGCCTGAGAACCCCGACCTGACGGCCCCTGTCGCCCGTCACGCCGCATCTCTGACCACGGAAGAGGGCGGATTCCCGGCGCAGGAGCAGCAGCCTCCTGGCCTGACCCCACCGATGGACCCACTGCCCGACCATGGTGAGGACACCTATGTCGGCCATGACCGTCTGAAGGGCCTGCGGGCCCTGATCACCGGTGGGGACTCCGGGATCGGACGCGCGGTGGCGATCGCCTACGCCCGCGAGGGGGCTGACGTCGCGATCGGCTACCTGCCCGAGGAGCAGGAGGACGCCACTGCGACGGCCGAGCTGATCCACGAGGCCGGTCGCACGGCGGTCCTGGTCCCGGCGGACCTGCGCGTGCAGGCCGCGTGCACCACGACGATCGAGCGTGTTGTGGCTGAGTTGGGCGGGCTGGACATCCTGGTCAACAACGCTGGCTACCAGATGGCTCGCACCCAGGGCCTGGAAGAGTTGACGACCGAGGACATGGACCGGGTGTTCAAGACCAACCTCTATGCGATGTTCTGGTTGACCCAGGCCGCACTGCCGCACCTGGGCCGTGGCGCCAGCATCATCAACGTCAGTTCCATCCAGGCCTATGAGCCCTCCACGACGTTGCTCGACTATGCCGCCACCAAGGCGGCCATCAACAACTTCACCGTCAACCTGGCCGCCGAGGTCGGCAACCGAGGCATCCGAGTCAACGCCGTCGCGCCGGGCCCCATCTGGACCCCACTGCAACCGGCCACCCAGGAGGGTGACCATCTGAAGACCTTCGGCGCGGACACTCCCCTGGGCAGGCCGGGACAGCCGGCCGAGCTCGCCGGCGCCTTCGTCTTCCTCGCCTCGCCCGCCGAGGCGAGTTATGTGTCCGGGACCGTCGTGGGTGTCACCGGCGGCAAGCCCGTCTTCTGACAGACTCAGCGACATCGGTACCCGCGTCACCCACCACTCGCTCACTGCTGAAAGTAGACCCCGCACGTGTCATCCCCCCGCGTGGCCATCCTGACCACGGCTCACGATCAGCATGCCGAGTTGCTCCACCAGGTCGAGGCCATCGCCCTCGGCACGGCCATCCCCGTCCTGCATGTCCTCGTGGCGATGGATGACAAGACCCTGGGCAAGAGACAGCTCCCCGTCACCTCCGACCGGTGGGAGACCATCGTCCGGACAGCCCGCACGGACACCCGCGGGCCCCTGCCGATCGCTGCCGCGCGCAACCTGGCAGCAGCAACGGCCATCGACGAGGGCTGCGACGTGCTCATCTTCCTCGACGCCCATCTCATCCCCGGGCCCCGGCTCGTGCAGGTGGCCGCAGCCCGGACCGGCTCGTCCCGACACACCGCGCCCGTGCTCTGGATCGGTGAGGTGCGCGCCCTGGAAGCACCCGTCGGGCCGGGGCAGCCGGTCCACGGGCTGGAGGCGAGGACACGTCAGGACAATCCCCCCTTGCTGCCCTCGGACTATGAATCGGTCCTGGCGGAGCCGAGCGCCGTCTCCCCCGGCGTCCCGGTGATCAGGGCGGAGGGGTTCCGCGCGACGGACGGATTTCCCCTCGCGACCACGGGCGAGCTCGACCTCGACACGGCCTTCGCGGCGCAGGTCCGCTCCGCCGGAGGAACTCTCGTGCGCTTTGGTGGCGGTCCGTCATACCAGCAGGCGCAGGGGGTCCAGCGGCGTGGCCACCCCGCTGGATGAGGTCACCGGCGTCCCACCGTGGGCGCCAACGCTCTAGTTGACGCTTGCACCCCCCACCTGGGGCGCCGTCAGAGCGGACGGTGCGCGCCCGCCCTCCCCAGCCAGGATCGGGCTGTCCGGGATCCTTCCGGTCGTGACCATCAGGTTGGCGATGTCACGCAACTTGGTGTTGGTCTCCTGGGACCGGCGGAGCAGAACCTCGAAGGCGCTATCGACCGTCAGGCCGTAGCGCTGCATGAGCATCCCCTGAGCAACCCCGATCACGTGCCGGCTGTGCATGGCCGTCCGCAGACCATCGATCTCGCGAGTCGCCTCGATCGCTCCGGAGGCGTGGTGGGCGAAGACCAACGCGTAGTCCACATCAACCTCGGTGTAGACGTCGGCCTGCCGGGCGTAGAGATTCAGGGCGCCGAGCGGCACCCCCTCAAAGTTGACGAGCTGGACGCTCAGCACGGACAGAAATCCCAGGTCGGCCACCAGCGGACCCCAACGCGGCCACCGGCGATCGGTGCGGGTGTCATGGGCGACATAGGTCTCTGCCGCCCGGATGGAGTCCAGGCACGGGCCCTCGTCCAGGCCGTACTGCAACTCGTCGGCGCGCATGACGTCCGCCCCGGTGGACGCCGCCGTCTCGATCATCCCAGAGCTCTGGCGCAGCGAGATGCCGACAGCATCTGCCGAGGGCACCACCTCCACCGCCAGGACCGCGACCCGCTCCAGTGTCATGGCCTCCTGCTTCTGGGCGAGGAGGTCCCGACTGATCTGGGCGAATGCTGCCGCATGACGTTCCACAAAAATCCCTTCGAAGGACTCACTAGGTCTTAACGATACCGCTGACACCGGGTCGCTCACGCCGCCCTCGGGGGGTCAGCCACCTCGCGTTCAAACACCTCAAGGCACGCCCAGACAGACAGTGCGAGCGCACCGCGCGCGGATTGGCCCGTTGCGCCTGCCGGCCGTCGGAGATCAGCGTCAGCAGGCGCGGCATACTGCCGCAGCTGTCTGACCAGCAGCTCGCGCACGGACACCACCACGTCCTCCAGGTCGTGAGTGCCCAGGGGCGCCAGCAGGACGAGATTGACCAGTATGCCGACCGCCGCCACAGCGGGGACCGCGGCAGCCTGACGGCCACCTCGCGTGGTCAGCCGCGAGGATGACTTCTCGGCACACTGAGGGCATGCTGAGGTGATGAGTCGTCAACCTCCGGAGCAGGCACCCGGGGACGGGGACCACAACGCACAGCGGTCCCGCGCCCGCCCCGACTACCACGACCCCACGGCCGGGATCGGTGGGGCTCCTCCGGCTCACAGTGCCCTCACCCTGCGCCTCGTGCTCGCGACCTTCGGGCTCGTGGTGTGCACGGTCGGCGCGATCTGGAACGCAGCAGCAGACGGCCCCGCGTGGCTGACCATCGTGCTGGCTGTGCTCGCGGCCCTCGCCGTCGTCGACGTGGGCGTCATCATCCGGCGCAAGAGGCGCGGCGAGCCGGGCTGAGGGCACGCTCGCTGCGGAGCCCCGCTCGCGCGGGCACCTCAAGAGGCTTCGGGGACCGCTCCGCTCAGGATCGCTGCTCGCTCATCCTCGGTCAGGCCTCCCCAGACCCCGTAGTTCTCGGGGAAGCTCAGGGCGTGCGACCGGCACTGCTGGATCACCGGGCACTCCCGACACATGGCAGTGGCGAACGACTCTCGGGACCGACGCGCGGCACCTCGCTCGCGCTCCGGATGGAAAAAGATCTCCGCACCGCGGGTGCGGCACAGTCCTTCGAACTGCCATTCCCAGACGTCCAGCGTCGGTTTTGGCGTTGTCGTCTGCGGCAGGGTTGCTTCAGACATGGGTGGTGCTCCTTGTGTTCGTTGATACTCAACGGACACCACTCACCAGTTCCGCACGACGACAGCGTCGTGCGAGAGAATCCGACAGATCCTGCGACACAGAGGGCGCAGTCACCAGGATGCGAACCGGTGATGTACCCCGTGGCTTGAGGTGCCTAAGTATGTGCACATCTCGTCGGGGGCCGCAACCGCAACCTTGCACTCTCGCAACGACGGAGGAGCACCCAGCCCGGGCGGGCGAGGTGCTCCTCCGTCGGAGATCTGTCAGTGATTGCGCAGCGCGTCGATCAACTCGTGCTTGGTCAGGTCGCTATAACCCTCGAGGCCCAGTTCCCTGGCCCGGCCCCGCAACTCGTCCACGGTGCGGTCCTCATAGTCCTCCGCGGCACCTCCGCGGCTGCCGACCGCGTCCCGTCCCTCCGCGGCCGCGGCATTGCTGATTCGCGCAGCCTTCTCCTTGGAGTTGCCCTCCTCGCGGAGGGACTCATACATCTCCTCGTCCTTGATCGAGTTCTCACTCATGGCGCCTCCTGGGTCCCCGCCGGGTCTCGGCGGTCCCTTCCAACGTAGGACCGGAGCAGCGGGGCCGCTCGTCCGCAGCCCCCGGCCAGATCCGCATGCCGCGACCGCCAGAGACCCCGACCGCTACAGCCGCCGCATGCCAGATGCCAGCAGCACCGGCTCGCCCACCTCGTCGGAGGCGTCCAGGTCACAGACCGCCTCGATGACCCAATCGTTGTTGCCCTCCGGGTCGGCGAGAGTCTGCCGCACCTGCCATAGCCTTGCCTCCGTCGGGCCGCTCGAGGCCACGCCCGGCACCTCGCGGACACCGGGCTGGGGGCCGCGCTCGGGCGTGATCGACAACATCGCCGGGCCCCGGGCGTCCGGACCCAGGCCGATCTCGTCGTGCTCGTTCCAGTAGGTCTCGAGCGCGCGGTCCCAGTCGTCGGCGCCCATCAGGGGCTCGCGCGGCGGCTCGGTGAGCGCAGCGACCGCACGCTCCAGCTCGGCCAGGTCGTTGTAGACGTCCCGCGCCGCCAGCTCCACCCGTCGGAAGATCGCGTTGCGCACCATCACCCGGAAGGCCCGCTCGTTGCCGGTGATCGGCCGGCTCGGGGCCAGCGGCACCCCCTCGGCGGCTCGGGCAGCGGCGGCAGCCACGGCATCGGGGTCGGTCAGCGCCTCCCACTCGTCCAGCAGCGACGAGTCGGTCTGCCGGATCGTCTCCCCGAGCCAGTGGATCAGGTCGTCCAGCTCCTCGGTCTTGGCGCTGTCCGGGACGGTGTTGCGCAGGGTGCGATAGGCATCGGTCAGATAGCGCAGCACGATCCCCTCGGAGCGGGTGAGCTGATAGAACCCGACGAACTCGGTGAAGCTCATCGCCCGCTCATACATGTCCCGCACGACCGACTTGGGGCTCAGCGCGTCCTCACTGACCCACGGGTGCGACTGCCGATAGATCGCCAGGGTCCCCTCGAGCAGCTCGACCAGCGGCATCGGCCAGGTGACCTCCTCGAGCAGCTCCATCCGCTGGTCATACTCGATGCCGTCGGCCTTCATCTGGGCGACCGCCTCGCCCTTGGCCTTGGACTGCTGGGCATAGAGCACCTGCCGCGGGTCCTCCAGGACCGCCTCGATCACCGAGACGACATCGAGGGCGTATGCCGGATCCTCCCGATCGAGCACCTCCAGGGCAGCGACGGCAAAGGGGGCGAGGGGTTGGTTGAGGGCGAAGTTCTCCTGCACGCCGGCGGAGAGGATGACCTGCCGACCCGACTCCATCGGCTCCGGGAGGCGTTCCAGCACACCGCTGTCGAGCAAGCTCCGGGCCAGCACGATGGCCTTGCGTGACAGACGTGTCTGGTTGCGCGGGTCCTCGTGGTTGTCGCGCAGCAGCCGGCGCAGATTGACAAACGGATCACCTTGTCGGGCAACGATATTGAGGATTATGGAGTGATCCACCCGCATCCGTGACACCAGCGCTTCCGGCTCACCGGTGACCAGCTTGTCGTAGGTCTCCTCGGTCCAGTTGACGAAGCCCTCCGGAGGCTTCTTGCGCT
This sequence comes from Ornithinimicrobium ciconiae, assembly GCF_007197575.1. Lineage (NCBI taxonomy): Bacteria > Bacillati > Actinomycetota > Actinomycetes > Micrococcales > Ornithinimicrobiaceae > Ornithinimicrobium > Ornithinimicrobium ciconiae. Next base: position 883,913 of record NZ_CP041616.1, on the reverse strand, counting down.
GCACCTTGCGCTGCTTCTTCGGGTCGTCGCCGGCCTTGGCCACCGCCCGGAGGTTGTCGATGTGGTGTTCGGGCGCCTGCACCACGACATACCCGCTCGTGTCATAGCCCGCGCGGCCGGCCCGGCCAGCGATCTGGTGGAACTCCCGGGCGCGCAGCACGCGTTGGCGCGTCCCGTCATACTTCGTCAGCCCGGTGAACAGCACGGAGCGGATGGGGACGTTGATGCCGACCCCGAGGGTGTCGGTCCCGCAGATCACCTTGAGCAACCCGTCCTGAGCCAGCTGCTCGACAAGGCGGCGATAGCGCGGCAGCATCCCGGCGTGGTGCACCCCGATGCCGTTGCGCACCAGTTTGGACAGGGTCCGCCCGAAGCCAGCGGTGAACCGGAAGGCCCCGATGCGCTCGGCGATCTTGTCCTTGTCCTCACGGCTGGCGATCTTGAGCGACATCAGTGACTGGGCCCGGTCCAGCGCGTCCTTCTGGGTGAAGTGGACGATATAGACCGGCGCCTGGTGGGTCTCCAGCAGTTCGGTGATCGTCTCGGTGATCGGGGTGACCGCCCAGCTGAAACTCAACGGCACGGGACGCTCGGCACCGGCGACAACAGCCGTCGAGCGCCCGGTCCGACGGGAGATGTCATCGACAAATCGGGTGACGTCGCCGAGCGTGGCCGACATCAGCAGGAACTGGGCATCCGGCAGCTCGAGCAGCGGCACCTGCCAGGCCCAGCCGCGGTCCGGCTCGGCATAGAAGTGGAACTCGTCCATGATGACGAGCCCGACGTCGGCCTGGGCACCCTCGCGCAGCGCGATATTGGCCAGGATCTCGGCGGTGCAGCAGATGATCGGCGCGTCGGCGTTGACCGCGGCATCACCGGTGAGCATGCCGACGTTATCCGCGCCGAAGATCTGGCACAGGGCGAAGAACTTCTCGCTGACCAGCGCCTTGATGGGGGCCGTGTAGAAGCTCACCCGGTCCTCGGCCAGCGCCTGGAAGTGGGCGGCGGTTGCGACGAGAGACTTGCCGGAGCCGGTCGGCGTCGCGAGGATGACGTTGGAGCCGCTGAGCAGCTCGATGACCGCCTCCTCCTGGTGCGGATAGAGCGCGGTCCCTCGCTCCTGGGCCCAGCCCGCAAAGCTGTCATAGAGCGCGTCGGGGTCGGGATTGGTGCCCTCAGGTGGGAGCAGGTCGGTGAGCGTGCTGGGAGTGGCCATCCGTTCCATCATCCCGTATGCCGTCGGTCACCGAGGAGGCCCCGTCCCCAGGTGGTGGGGACGGGGCCTCCTGCCCTCTCGGTGTGCTCGGCCGGGGCCGAGCACACCGGAGGTCAGCCGCCGAGCAGCTCGGTCAGCTGGGCGAAGACCTGCTCCGAGACACTCTTCGTGCCGCCGAGCACCGTGGCGCGGCTGAGCTCAAGGCGCTCCAGCTCCGCACGGGTGACCGCCGGGAGGCTGCCCGGCTTGGTGAGGTTCACCGGCTCGCCGCGGAAGGCAGCCAGCGCAGACCCGGTCAGGGCGTCCGGCCAGTTCAGCCCCGTCGCGACAAAGCTGTTCTCGACACCGGCCGGGTGCTGCGCCGAGATGGCCGCGGCCGTGGCATACCGGTCCGGGCCCGACAGGCGCCGGTCGGCACCGAGGTCTGCGAAGACGCCCTCGGAGACGGCTCCGGTGCCGCCCAGGACCACGACCTCACCGGCATCGAGCCGGTCCAGGGCTGCGGTCACCGCAGCCGGAACGTGGTCGGTCTGGGTCAGCAGGACCGGGACCCCCTCGTGACCAGCGAGCGCTGCACCCGCCAGGGCATCCGGGAAGTTCTGGTCCTCACCGCTGGCCACATAGACCGTGTCAAGGCCCGTGGGATAGAGCTCGGAGAGCAGGGCGGCCGTCTCATAGCGGTTCTCACCGGCGATGCGGTCCACCTCTCCCCAGCTGCCCAGCTGCGTCACGACCTCGTCGGAGATCGCGACCCCGCCACCGAGCACGACGAGGCGCTCCGGCTGGACCGCGTCGAGCGCGGCCCGCGTGGCGGCCGGGATCCGGTCGGCCTGGACCAGCAGGACCGGAGCCGGGGAGCCGTCCGCGGTGAACAGGTCCACCGAGCCGGGCAGTCGTCCCTGGCTGGCCGGTGCGGCACCGGTCAGCGCGTCGGCGAAGTTCTCACCGGTGACGATATAGGCCGTGTCGACCCCGTCGGGGTACTCGGCCGCGACCTGTGCCGCGGTCGCGTAGCGGTCGGCGCCGGAGATCCGCTCCACCGTCGGCCCGGTCTGCTCGGGCACACGGTAGGCGTCGTAGACCTCCTGGGTGATGGCGTTGCCCTCGGAGTCCGCCGCGGTCGCTCGCAGCGACACGGTCTGGGCACCCGCGGGGTAGGTGACGTCTGCTGTCCAGTCACCGGGCGTCCCGGAGAGGTCCAGCTCCTCCCAGGTCGTGCCCTGGTCGTAGGAGATGGCGAGCGTGCCATCGGTGATCTCACCGGTCAGCTGGCTGTTCGGCAGCTGCCAGGCAGACAGGCCGATGGTGTCGGTCGGTCCGTTGACGGCAGCTCCGTTCCAGTCGGTCTCCACGGCGAAGTCGACCTGCACGAGGGGCAGCTCGGCAAACCAGTCGGCAGGATGCTCGCTCCAGAAGGTCCACTCGGTGCTGCTGGCCGGCGTGACGCCCCAGGAGTCGGGACGACCCACATCACTGGTGACCCGGAGCTGGGTGCGCTCGGACGGCACACCGTCGATCCATGAACTCTGCCAGCCGACGTCCTCCTTCAGCAGGGTTTCGCCCTGATACCACCGGATGGTCTGGTCGTCGGTGCCCTGGAACTCGCCCATCCCACCGGTGTGGGTCGGCTCGTCTCCGGCCCAGCTGGGCAGGTTGACCTGCAGCATGTCGCCCTGCCGGTTGGGCAGCCAGTAGCCCTCCCCGAGCCGCGGCTGGACGACGGCGGCGAACCAGGACTCTGCGGTCGTGCTGCCGGGCTCGTAGCCCTGACGCAGACCCCGCTCGTTCCAGTTGCCCTCCATGACGGCGGCGTCCTGATACCAGCTGGTGCCCTCCTGCGCCGAGACGTACTCGGTGCGGTCGATCGGCATGTTCATCTTCTCCGCGAAGCCGACGCCGTAGGCGGTGTGCGGTCGGAGGTCGTATCTGAACTCGCCGCCGGCCCGCTGCTGGTTGCCGTGGAAGCTGGCGTCGATCCGGGCGAGGTCCTCCAGCTCCGGCGCGTAGGCCAGGTCGGTGGGGATGCTGCCGGGGTGCGGGTCCACCAGGTCGTAGACGACCGGGCTGTCCACGCCACCGCTGACGGTGAGCTGGACCGGGCCGGCCTGGATCCGTGAGATCAGGCCCGCACCCTCGACGCCGCTGACACCGACCGCCGGGTAGGACACTGTGCCCTCCCACGCGACACCGGCAGCGAACTCGCCGGGCTCGTCGTTGACCACGACCAGCAGTGCGGCGCCGGCATCGTCAACACCTGCTGCGATCTCGGTGAGGTCCAGGGACTGGTCGCGAGTGATGACCACGGCCTTGCCCTCGGTCTCCACGGCCGACAGGTCGGCCGGGGTGCCCGTGCCTGCGTAGACCGCGTCGAGGGTGACCTCCTCGGTGGGTGCCGTGCTGCCGACCAGTCCGGTGACATCGAGGGCAGCCGCGCCCTCGGCCACGGCGACGAAGGGGGTCCGGAGGCGCCAGCGGGTGAGGTATTCGAAGTCGCCGTCGGTCGTGCCGTCCATCGGGGCGGCAAACAGGTGGTCGACCATGACCGGGATCTGGTAGGCACCGACCAGACCGGTGCCGGCGCTGATGCTGTACTCCATCCGGCGCTGGCTGGGCTCCAGCCCCTCGTCCGGCACCTCGGCAGTGATCTCATGGGTCTCGCGGGCGTCGAGCTCGACGACGGTGTCCTGGGTCAGGTCGATCTGCGGGTCACCGACCATGGCCACGCCGAGCTCATCCGCGGACACATTGACGTCCATGAAGCTCATGGCGGCGTAGGTGCCGACGGGCAGCCGCAGGGTCGTCTCGCCGTCGACCTGGATCTGGTTGGGCCACATGTCGTCGCGGCCCATAAACACGACGTAGGCCAGAGCTGGCGAACCGTCCCGGTCCGTAGCGCGCAGGGTGAGGTCGTAGCGCTCCTCCTCCTTCATCACTCCCCACCCGGTGCGGGCCAGGTCGGTCCCCTCAGCGGAGGCGATGACAAATCCGGACAGGGTCGTCGCCAGGGGGACGATCGCCGGGTCCAGGGTCACCTGCACGTCGGCCGTGCCGCCGGCTGGCACAAGCACCTCGGTGGCGGACAGTTCTGTCAGGCCGGCGGGCAGCCCACCGCCCGTGCCGTCATCGCCCTCCAGTCGCAGCGCCAGGGTCAGCTCGCTGTCACCGTCGTTGGTGTAGGTGATCTCGCGGGTGACCGGCTCGTCACCCTCGTGCGGCCAGTCGAAGTAGCCGAACGAGATCGATCCGGTGGCGATCACCTCTGCGTCCAGGGCCGCTGGCACGTCCAGGCGTCCAGCACCGAGCTGGAAGGGTCCCTCGCTGAGCGGGAAGGAGGAGGACATCAGCGTGTTCTTCAGCTCGACGCGGGACAGGTCGGGGTCGTCCTGCAGCAGCAGCGCCGCAGCGCCCGCGATGTGCGGGGTGGCCATCGACGTGCCGTCCATCGAGGTGTACCAGCCCTCACCGGCGCTGGCCTGTGAGCGCGCGGCCAGGACGTCAGCACCCGGCGCGGACAGGTCAGGCTTGACCAGGGCGTCGCCCAGGCGGGGACCCATGCTGGTGAACCAGGTGCGGTAGTCCATGCCGTCCACCGCGCCGACGGTCAGCGCCGCCTCGGCGGCACCGGGCGACCCGATGCCGCTGACCTGACCGTTGTTGCCGGCCGCCACCACGAACAGGGTGTCGGTCTCCTCACTGATCGTCTGCAGGGCAACAGCCATGGGGTCGGTGCCGTCGCTGGCCTCCATGCTGCCCAGGCTCATGTTGACGACGTCGGCGTTCTCGGCCGCCCACTCCATGCCGTCGATGATCCAGGACTCCTGGCCGAAACCGTCGTCGCCGAGAACCTTGCCCACGATCAGGTCAGCCCCAGGGGCAACGCCGACCTGCAGTCCGTCGGAGGCCGCGCCGGAGCCGGCCACGGTCGAGGCCACGTGGGTGCCGTGACCGTGGACGTCGGTGACCTCCTCGCCCGGGACGAAGCTGTGCGACTCGACGACCACGTTGGCCAGGTCCGGGTGGGTCAGGTCCACTCCGCTGTCCAGCACCGCGACGGTGACACCGGTCCCGTCGATCCCACGCGCCCACGCCTCGGGCGCACCGACCTGCGGGACGCTGTCCGCCAGACTGGCCTCGACGAGTCCGTCGAGGTGGATCCGCTCGATCCCGCGGGCGAGCGTGCCGTCGCTGCGGTCACCGGTCAGGGACTGCCACAGGCTGTCGCCGGTGCTCGCCTCGGGGCTCAGCGCCACGGCATTGATGCTCTCCAGACGGGCAGTGGTCTCGCCGACAAGGGACTGCAGCGAGGCGCTGGACGCACCGTCGGCGAACTCCACGATCAGCGGAGCCCCCGCCTCACCGACGCCCTGGTCGAGGAGCGCAGAGACATTGAACAGCTCGTGGTCCAGGGTTCCAGCCGCCAGGAACGGACGCGCAGCGTCCGGGATGACGTGGAGCTGCCCCTTGACGGTCAGCGCCTGGAAGCCGCCGGCCGTCCCGTCGGGGCTCGCGACGTCTGCGACCTGGGTGCCGTCAGCTCGCTCGGTGACGGTGACGATGTCACCGGTGATCAGCGTCAGTCGCTGCGTCTCGCCGTTGCCGGCCTGCAGACTGCGCTGCGGACTCGAGGTCGCGCTCGTCGCGGCCGTGGCCGCGGCCTCGTGGTCAGGCGCCGCCGAGGCGACGCCTGCTGCTGCAGTCGCCACGAGGGCGGCTGCGGCGACGCCGGACACAACGGTCCGTGCGCGTGGTCGGTGGGTCATGGGGGTGTCCTCGCTACGTTGCAGGGATTGCTCTGACGGCACGAATATGCCACAAGAGAACTGAGCGTTACCGACGTATTTATGCCGTGGCACGAACCCGCCGTAGAGTTGGTCGTCAACGCTGACGGAAGAAGGCCAAGATGCTGGATGTGTTAGGACTTGATCCCGTGGAGGAGGCGACCTATCGCCACCTCATCACCCTGCCGTCGGCCAGCTCAGCGGACCTGGCTGCTCAGTTGGAGGTCCCACCCACGGACCTGCAGGCGGCTCTGACGACGCTGGCCGAGAAGGGCCTGGTCGCCACGTCGTCCAACGGCGCCGAGCAGTATGTCGCGTCCCCACCCCTGGTCGCGCTGGGCTCGCTCGTGCGCGATCGCCAGGACGATCTCAACCGCGCGCGCTCCGAGCTCGAGTCCCTCACGGAGCAGTATCGCGGCGCCGCGGCACAGCGCACCGTGACCGATGTGATCGACGTCGTGACCGGGCCGGAAGCGGTCGCCCAGCGGTTTGCCCAGCTGCAGCGCTCGGCCCGGGAGGAGGTGCTGGTGCTGGTGCGCTCCGGGGTGGCCGTGGTGTCAGCGGCGGAGAACGCTGAGGAGGACCGCGCGGCCGAACGCGGGGTGACCTTCCGGGTGATCGTGGAGCGGGCGGTGCTGGAGCAGCCGGGAGTCTTTGCCAATGCCGAGGGTGCCGCAAGTCGCGGCGAGCAGATCCGCGTCGCCGACCAGGTCCCGCTGAGGATGCTCGTCGCCGACCGGGAGCTCGCGCTGATCCCGCTGGCGTCCGCGGAGGACGAACGTCGCGGCACGGTCGGAGCCCTCCTGGTCCACCCCAGCGCCCTCCTCGACGCACTCCTCGCGCTGTTCGACCACTCTTGGGTCGCCGCCCAGCCACTGTTTGCCGACACCACCGCCGCCGCCCAGCGCGACGGGCTCGACGAGATGGACCAACGCGTGCTGACCCTGATGCTCGCCGGCCTCACCGACCAGGCCGTCGGCAGTCAGCTCGGCCTCTCGATCCGGACCGTGCAGCGGCGCGTGGCCGCCCTGATGGAGGCGTGCTCGGTGCACACCAGGATCCAGCTGGGCGTGCAGGCCGAGCGCCGGGGCTGGCTCGGCACTCCTGCGTCCGTGCCCTGACGGTCTGCTAGCTCCCAGCCGACTCCTGAGCCTGACGAGCAGCGGCCTCGATCTGCCGACGGTGCTCTTCCCAGTAGTCCTCGCCCTCGCCCGCCCACATGTTGTCCATGCCCTCGCCGATCCCCACGGACCCGTCGATCAGCTCCCGGATGATGTCGGCATGGCCCGCGTGACGCTGGGTCTCGGCAATCACGTGCACGAGCACCTGGTGCAGCGTCACCTGCCCTCGGTCGCCCCACCACGGCACCTCACCCACCGCGTCCAGGTCGAGCGCCTCGATCGTGGCGTCTGAGTTGGCAGCAACCTGGTGGTGCAGGTCCACGATGAACTCGCGTGACTCGTCAGCCGGCACCCACAGGTCCGCATTGGGCACCTCCTGCGCAGGGTCCTCGGGAAACCACGGCAACGCGATGCCTGAGGGTCGGCCCATCACCGCACCGAGGTAGCCGTCGGTCACGCTCGCCACGTGCTTGACCAGGCCAAGCAGGTTGGTGCCGGTGGGTGTCATGGGGCGACGCACGGCGTAGTCGTCGAGCCCGTCGAGCTTCCACAGGAGAGCGTCGCGGGCACTGATGAGATAGCGATGCAGGATCGCCTTCTGGTCCGGTGCGTTCATGGGCCCAGCCTGTCAGGACCCACCGACAGGCAGCAGGGACGGACCAGGGCTGCGTAACCTTGGCCCCATGGCAGCCACAGCATGGTCAGTAACCCCCTCCGGACCGCTGCGCGGTGACGTGCACGTGCGCGGCTCGAAGAACGCCGCCACGAAGCACATGGTGGCGGCCATCCTGGGCGACGGCCCGAGCCGCATCAGCAATATCCCGCAGGTCGGGGACGTGGCGATCACCACGGACATCCTGCGGTCCCTGGGGGTGGGTGTGGACTACGACCAGGAGCAGGGCGTCATCACCGTCGAGCCCCACGATGCGGTGACGGCTGACGTCCCCCTGTCCTTCAGCGGGCTCAACCGCATCCCGATCCTGCTGCTCGGCCCGCTGCTGCACCTCACCGGTGAGGCCTTCGTCCCCCTGGTCGGCGGCGACCCCATCGGGCGCCGCCCGGTCGACTTCCACATCGAGGCCCTCACGGCCTTCGGTGCCGAGATCGAGCACCGCCAGGACGGCATCGTCGCCCGAGCCACCCGGTTGCGCGGCACCCGCCTCGAGCTGCCCTATCCGAGCGTGGGAGCGACCGAGACGGTGCTGCTCACCGCGGCCCTCGCCGAGGGACGCACCGTGCTGCGCAACGCGGCCACCGAGCCCGAGGTCATCGAGCTGGCGCTGTTCCTGCAGCGGATGGGGGCCCGGATCGTCCTCTCCCCCGGCCGCAAGTGGACCATCGACGGCGTGGATCGTCTCCGGGGCGCCGAGGTCCGCCTCGAGGGCGATCGCAACGAGGCGTTCAGCTATCTGGTGGCCGGCCTGGTCACCAGCGGTGACGTCCGCGTCCACGGGTGCCGGCAGGATCGGCTGGTCACCGCCCTGACCACCCTGCGGGGCATGGGCGCCCAGTTCGACATCACCGACGACTACATCCGGGCCACGGCACCGGACGGGCTGCGACCGGCCGCCGTGCAGACCGACACCCATCCCGGATTCATGACCGACTGGCAGACACCGCTCGTCGTGCTGTTCACGCAGGCGAACGGCATGTCGGTGCTGCACGAGACGGTCTATGAGGACCGCCTCGTCTATGTGCCGGCACTGCAGCAGATGGGCGCCGAGATCGAGCTCTTCTCCACCTGTCTGGGCGGGGAGTCCTGCCGCTTCCACGACACCAACGCGGTCCACTCGGCAGTCGTCAAGGGCGTGTCCTCGCTGCACGGCGCCGAGGTCGAGGTCCCGGACGTCCGGGCCGGCTTCTCCTCGGTGATCGCGGCCGCCATCGCCGACGGGCCGTCCCGCATCGGCGGGATCCGGCACCTGGTGCGCGGCTACCACCGACCGGCCGAGCAGTTTGCCGCGCTCGGCCTGTCGATCACGCCAGCAGACTGACGCCCGCCCCCAGGTGCGGCCGGTCACCGGGGGAGGCCCACCCGGTGCGCCGGGTCAGGAGGTGGTGGACGCCTCGGCCAGGATCTCGTCCGCCGTCACCACGAACAACTGCGGGGCATAGAGCGCCATCGCGTCCAGCGCCCGCTGGTGGTTGGTGTCGTCAGAGCCGGCACAGGCGTCGGAAACCACGCTCACCTGGGCACCGGCGTCGATCGCCGGCAGCGCCGTCGAGAGGACGCAGCAGTCGGTCGCCACCCCGGTCAGGACCAGGTGCGGAGTGGGCCCCGTGATGGCCCGCAGCTGCTCACTCCACTTGCCAAAGGTGGGCTCGGAGACGGTATGCCGAGCGCCCAGGTCCACCGCCGCCGGCACCAGGTCGAAGAGCGGGTGATCGGGAGCCTGGTCGGCAAAGGTGAACTGCTCAAAGTAGGGCACCCAGGAGCCGGCCTTCTCGGCCGGGGGCACCCAGCGGGTGAGGATCACCCGGTCCCCGAAAGCCTGTGCGAGGCGGTGCACCGGCTCCACGATCTCCTCAAAACGGGGAGCGCACCACTGCGATCCCGAATCGGCGAAGACAGCCTGCGCATCGATCACGACCAGCCACGGGTCCGTGCCGGCGGACTCCGCGACGTCCGCGGGACCGGACTTCGTCTCTCCCGTGTGCGTCGGGAGATCGGAGCCGGCGGCCTGGTCCGGGCTCATGCCAGCGGCTCCTGGGTGACCCCGCCACGGCCCGCCGGCGCGAGCGGCTCGGCCTCCTGGCGACGGACCGCGGCGGCCTGCAGCACGGCATAACCCACGAAGCCGATGACCAGGGCGAGCAGCACCCCGAGGTTGGCGTAGGCCCAGTTGCCCTCCCAGTAGCCACCGGCCGGGTCATCCACGAAGGTGCCCAGGCCCAGCGGCTCCAGCAGATAGCCCTGCCAGTTGTTCCAGGCCGCGTCCTTGGCAAAGTTGTTGACGACCAGGCCCCAGCCGACGACCGACGCGAACGCCATCAGCCCCACGGACACCCAGTTCCAGTTGCCATAGCGACCGCGCCCGTCGAACAGCGCGGCCCCGTCATAGTCCTTGCGACGCAGCATGATGTCGGCGATCAGGATGCCGGCCCAGGCCGCGATCGGGACGCCCAGCGTGATCAGGAAACTCTGGAAGGGGGCGAGGAAGGACTCGGCGAAGAAGACGACATAGATCGTGCCGATCGTCAGGATCGTGCCGTCGACCAGGGCAGCCATCGGGCGCGGGATGTCGATGCCCAGGCTCAGCAGGGTAAGGCCCGAGGAGTAGATGCCCAGGATCGCGCCGCTGACCAGCGCCAGCACCGCGGCGATCCAGAAGGGGATGAGGAACCAGGTGGGCAGGATCGTGGCGAGCGTGCCGACCGGGTCGTTGGCGATGCCGTCGATCAGGGCCGGGTTGGAGCCGGCCAGAGCCAGGCCGTAGCAGACCAGCAGGACCGGGGCCAGGGCGCCACCGAGGGTGTTCCAGAAGACGATCTGACCACCGGAGGCGTCCCGCTTCTGATAGCGGGACCAGTCAGCGGCGATGTTGATCCAGCCCAGCCCGAAGCCGGTCATCACCATCACCAGAGCACCGACCAGCGCCTGGTTGGAGCCGGCCGGCAGGGCGGCCGCGGCGGAGAGGTCGATGTCGCGGAAGGTGATCGCGATGTATCCCAGGGTGGCCAGGCCGGTGACCCAGGTCAGCACCGACTGCATCTTGATGATCGTGTGGTAGCCGGCGACAGACCCCAGCACGATCAGCGCGGCGATCACCGCACACGCGATGATCTTGGTCGCCGTGCCGCTGCTCCAGCCGAGCTCGTTGAACACGGTGGCGGTCGCCAGCGTCGCCATGATGGCCAGGAAGGTCTCCCAGCCCATCGAGATCAGCCAGGAGAAGATGCCCGGCACCTTCTGCCCGTTGACGCCGAAGGCCGAGCGGGAGAGCACCATGGTCGGCGCGGAGCCTCGTTTGCCGGCGATCGCGATGATGCCGCAGAGCAGGAAGGAGATGGTCACGCCAACGACGGTGACCAGCACTCCCTGCCAGAGGCTGACGCCAAAGCCATAGACGAACGCGGCATAGCTCATGCCGAAGACCGAGACGTTCGCGGCGAACCACGGCCAGAACAGGTCGGAGGGCTTGGCCATGCGCTCCGACTCGTCAATGATGTCGATCCCGTTGAGTTCGACGAGGGTGCCCTTGGCCGCGGGCACCGCGGTGTGCGTGTCAGTCATGGGCGGATTCTCCCACCATGTCGGGACCTAGTTCAGGTAGGCCGCAAGGGCGGCGAGCGTGGTGTTGCTCACCGAGTCGGTGCCACCGAGCACGCCGATGGTGGCCGGACCGAGGTGGTTGAGCGCCTCGACCGTCCCGGACGGGATGCGGTCAGGACGGGTCAGGACGACCGGAACCCCGCGCCGGCCGGCCAGAGCGCCACCGACCAGGGCGTCGGAGAACTGCTGACCCGAGGCAACGACGGTGGAGCTGACCCCGCCGGGGAACTCCTGCGCCACCTCGGCCGCCGTCTCATAGCGGTCGACGCCGGACAGCCGCCGGTAGGAGCCGGTGGTCGCGTAGGTCGCCGCCCTGGAGGCCACGGCCGAGGAGACCGACGAGGTCCCGCCCAGCACGACAATCTCGGTGGGGTTCAACCGGTCCAGCTGGGTGCGGGTCGCCGAGCTGAGCCAGTCGCCCTGCGTCAGCAGCAGCGGCGTGTGCTGGCTGCCGGCGAGCGCTGCCGCTGCCAGGGCGTCGGGGAAGTCCTCGCCGCTGGCCAGGAAGACCCGCGGCTGGCCCGCGCCGTAGTAGGAGGCCAGGTTGGCAGCCGTCTCGTAGCGGTTGTCACCGGCCACGCGCTGCGTCGTCCCGGTCGTGTAGGCCCGGAGCTGGTTCTCGATCGTCGTGCTCACCGCTCCGGTGCCGCCCACCACGACCAGGCGTCCCGGCTTGAGCCGGGTCAGCGCATCACGGGTCGCCTGCGGGAGGTGGTCCTGCTTCACGAGCAGGACCGGTGCGTCGTAGATGCCGGCCCGGGCCGAGGCTGCGAGCGCGTCCGGGAACTGGGCTCCGTTGACCAGATAGACCACGCTCACGCCGGGCGACCACTGCTCGGAGACCTTGCGGGCGGTGTCATAGCGGTCCACGCCGGAGATCCGGGTGACCTCGCCGGAGGGCGGCGGCGCGGGATCGTCGCCGGGGTCACCGAAGGTGAAGTAGTCCGAGGACAGACCGGTGTTCCACGCCGGCCAGGGCCGCGCGAGATACAGGCCGGTGCCGGAGGCGTTGGCATAGGTGTACTGCCCGCCGGCGGTGTAGCCCTCCACCTTCGCCGAGAGGATGCGACCTCCCCACAGTCCGTGACCGTCTCGGGACAGCACCTGCACCCGGGTCACGTCGTGGATGCCGTAGCGCGCCTCCAGCGAGGTCTCGGTCAGCCGCGCGGTCCACCGGTTCCGGGTGTTCAGCGGGGTGTTGTCGTAGGGGTCCGGCTGCGCTGTCAGGTAGGGGTGGCCCGCTCCCCCGGGGATGGTGTGCCCACCGGTGGAGGCGGCATACATCGTGGTGGCCAGGCCCTTGCCGCCGGGGAAGGGATAGGTGAGCACCTGCCCGTCGGTGGCGTTCACTGCCGCCGTGTTCTCGGGGTACTCATAGCTGGTTACTCCGCCGCTGCTGGTGCGCGCGCCCCGCCCGCGATAGGCCTGGCAGGACGTGGTGTCGCAGGTGTCGTAGTAGCTGGTCCCGTTGACTCCGCGCTGGGCATAGGTCCGGGCCGCGACGGACTGGGCACGCAGCGCCTGGGTGTGGAAGAAGGGCGACATCTCGATGGAGACCACCGAGCGCAGATAGTGCTGCATCGACAGCCGGTTGACGGTGGCCAGGTTGCTGGTGGTGCCGCGGTGGTGCGCGGTGATCTGTCCGCGATAGATGCGCCGCGACCCGTTGGGCAGATAGAGGTCGACCGTGCCCTCACTGGGCGAGGCAAAGGTGATCGGACATCCGCTCGGCAGCCCCGAGGGCTTGTATGCCGACCAGGCACCGGCGCTGCGACCCTCTAGGACGCAGCTGCTCGGGCTGGTGCTGGTCGCCCGCACGCGCCACTGCTCTCGGCTCGGCAGCGCATAGGTCGTCCCGCCGGTCCCGTGGGAGACGACCAGCCCGGAACGGTGGTCGACCCGGGTGACCCCGTCATTGTCGATGGTGATGCCGATCCGGATCATCCCGCTGGCCCAGGTCTCCAGGGCGGTCCCCGGATAGTAGAAGGCGAGGATCTGCGAGTGGCTCAGGCCGGCGATCCCGGCGCCGTGAGCGCCGTACTGGGACATCCCGATCCGGTGCCCCCAGCCGCCTCCGGTCACCTCGTAGTAGCCGCTGGCGGGCATCGGGTAGACCTCGGCCTGCGGCTCTGCTGCCGGCAGCGCGGTGAGGTCGGTGACGACGGTCGGCTCGGTCAGCGCGACGTCCTCGGGGTCGCTGGTGATCAGGCCGTGCTCGAGGTCCAGGTGCTCGTCGGGGATCGCCTCGCTGACCTGCTCCGTCTGCGGGTCGGCCTCGTCGTCGGGGGTCGCCAGCGCCGCGCTGGGCAGCAGCGTGACCGTCATGGCGAGGGCGAGAGAGGCGGCGAGGGCTGGTCGCACGGTGGACTCCTTGGTCGGGGCGCCCACCACTATGGTGCAGAAGTGACTGTTGTTACAAGAGTTGCTACAGAATTACACGCGTGTGATTCTTCGTGCCGATTCTTTTGTCACAGGAAAGCCTGTTTGATCTTCACTGGGCGTTCATCGCGAGCGCACGACACGGCATACCTCTCAGCAGATCGGGGGAACGGGCATGGACGTGCGCTTCTCGACGTTCAACGCCTCCCTCAACCGGAACGCCGAGGGCGAGCTCCTCGCGGACCTGTCGACGCCGGACAACGTCCAGGCCAGGGTGATCGCCGAGATCATCCAGCGCACCAACCCCGACCTGCTGCTGGTCAACGAGTTCGACTATGTCGAGGGCGGGGCAGCGGCCGAGCTGTTCCGGGACAACTACCTGGCCGTCGGGCAGCACGGCGCCGCGCCGGTGGACTACCCCTACTATTTCGTGGCGCCGTCCAACACCGGCATCCCCTCCGGGCACGACCTCACCAACGGTGTGGTCGGTGGACGTGACGACGCCTTCGGGTTCGGGCTGTTCCCGGGCCAGTACGGCATGGTCGTCTACTCCAGATACCCGATCGACACCGACGCCGTCCGCACCTTCCAGCACTTCCTCTGGAAGGACATGCCGGGCAACCTGATCCCGGCGCAGTTCTACTCACCCGAGGCGCAGGCCGTCCTGCGCCTGTCGAGCAAGTCGCACTGGGACGTGCCGGTCCAGGTCGGTAAGAACACCACTGTGCACTTCCTGGTCAGCCACCCGACGCCACCCACCTTTGACGGGCCGGAGGACCGCAACGGCCGCCGCAACCACGACGAGATCCGGTTCTGGGCGGACTACCTCAGCCCGGGCACGGCCTCGTCCTACATCTATGACGACGCGGGCGAGCGCGGTGGCCTCGCGCCGGGCTCGCGCTTCGTCATTGCCGGCGACCAGAACGCTGACCCGCGCGACGGTGGCTCCTGGGCAGGTGCGATCAACCAGCTGCTCGAGCACCCCACGGTGAACGCCAGCAACCCGCCCACGAGCAAGGGTGCCGTCGAGGCGAGCGAGTTGCAGGGCGGCAGCAACCGAGAGCACCCGGGTGATCCCAGGTTCGACACCGCCGACTTCGCCGAGCCGCCGGGCAACCTCCGCGTCGACTACGTCCTGCCCAGCACGTGCCTGCGGATCCTGTGCTCCGCGGTGTTCTGGCCCGAGTCCAGCGACCCGCTGTCGGCCCTGACCGGGATCTACCCGTTCCCCTCCAGCGACCACCGGCTCGTGTGGGTGGACGTTCAGCTGCCACACAAGCCCTGACCACTCGCACCTGCTGAGACGAGATCGCGACCGCGGCCAGGACAGACCGGTTCGCCTGGTACACGCAGTTCTGCACGAACTTCTACAACCTCGATGAGAACCTCGGCTCCCGGATCAGCCAGGAGGCAGTCGACGGCAGCTGGAGCGTCGCGATCTCCAGTGCGCCGGTGGCTGCCCACGCGGTCGCCCCCTCCTGGCTCGAGGACTTCCGCTCCGACATCGAGGCGGTCCGTGCCAGCGGCATACCGGCCCTGATCCTGCACGGCACCGCCGACCGGATCCTGCCCATCGAGGCCACCGCCCGCCGCTTCCGTGACCTCCTCCCGGACGCGGACTATGGGGAGATCGACGACGGCCCGCACGGGCTGCTGTGGACCCACGCGGACGAGGTCAACGACGCCCTCGGCGCCTTCCTGAGCTGGCCCGGAGCCCGCGGGCACCCGCACCGAAAGGAACTCACCATGACCGAGAGTTGCGGCACAGACCCAACGCGTCCAGCCGTTGCTCCTCACGATCGGGGCCGACCTGTGGCAGATCGTGCTCGACCGGCTGGTCGCCCGCGGCCTGATCCGCCGTCGGAAGTCCCGGATCCTCGGCGTGTTCCGCACCACGACGAGGCCAGCCACGGACGGGCGCCACGAGGCACAGTTGCGGTCCCGGATCCACCAGGTGCTGGTGGATCCGGGAGGCACCCGACCCACGCACGGCGGCAGTCGTCGTGGCCGCCATCTCGGCGGTCGCCGTCAGTGGGCGGAGCACGTAACCACCCGGGCACCTTAGGGTAGGTGCTCGGGCACGCACGCGTCGGGAGGAGTGCCTCGTGACCGAACTGACCGTCAGGGACCTGCTGGCTTCCGGCCAGCCCCTGCACCGTGCCGATGTGCTCACGGTGGCCGAGGTGCTGGCGCACCAACTTGCTGACGAGCACTCCCGCGGTCGTTGGCACGGTGACGTCGGGCCGCACACCGTGCTGCTCGCCCTCGCCGACCCAGCGGCAGCGGGAGTGCAGGACGCCCGGCTGACAGCTCCTGACCCGGCGCATCGTCCGAGGGACTGGCCCAGGGCACCGGAGGGCCGCACGCCCAGCGCCGCCGGGGACATCTTCGCGCTGGGCCAGCTGTTGCTGAGTCTGGACGCCGCAACGCATCCGTCCCCGCAGGAGACCGACGGGCTCCCGTTCGTCGGGCGGCTGATCGACCCTGATCCGGCGCGGCGACCCACGGCACAGGATCTGCTCACGGCCTTCGACGAGGACGTGATCCTGGCACCTACCGCGCACCAGGACAACGTCGCAGCCGCCGATGATGTCCAACCCCACACCCCCGTGGGTCGCCCACCCAGTGACCCGGTCAGCCCGCCACGCCCTGCTCCCGCCGAGGCCACGGCGGGGAGCACCGGGCCCCTGGCGCTCGCCGCGCTAGCAGTCTTCGCCCTGTTGCTGGGTGGTGGCCTGTGGTGGAGCGGCCAGGACGAGCCGGTGCCGCCGGCACGGGCGATCAGCGGCGAGGCCCAGCCGGCCGGGCTCGTCGGCGGCGATCACGGCTCGACCACGGCCGACCAAGGGGATGCAGGCACCGACTGGGCCACACAGTCACCGTCCACCGGTGGGGACGGCGACGGGCCCATCGACGGTGGGAACAGCGGGACGGGCAGCACGGGAGGCGACGACGCACAGGGAACGCGGACGCGACCGGAGGTGACCTTCCCGCCCGGGAGCGATCCTGGTCCGGGGGCACCCAGCATGGAGGCCAGCCAGGCCCCCGTGGCCGAGGGCGACACCGAGTTTGATCAGGCCTGGTGCCGGTCCCACGGCGAGTTCGTCGTCCGGGTCCAGACGGTCAACTACCGGGCCACCATCTGCCGCGACGGCGACAGCGTGAACTATTACGGTGTCAACCTCATCGACGGACTCACGATTCGGACCCCCGCCACCGAGCACAGCACCGGATGGACGGGTCACGGTGAGGACAACGTCACCTACGAGGTGTCCAGGGACGTGTTTGAGGTGCGTCGGGGCGACACTGTGCTGGCTTCCGAAGAGGTCAACAGCCTCACCGATCAGGCACAGAACGGTGATCACCGCCCCTGGGACCTGCACCTCACCGACCCGATCTCTTTTCCCGCCTGCGACGGTGGTGCCATCGTGGTGGTCGACACCTTCTACAACCTTCAGGGGGTGAACCAGCAGGTCCGGGAGTCGGTGGAGGCACATCCAGGCGCGAACTATCTGAACACCGACGCCTCGTGCGACAGCCTGCAGCACCCCACCGACCAGCGCGGGAACCAGTTCCTGATCTACTACTGGGCTGGGCACGACGAGGCCGAGATCTGCGATCTGGTCGAGTCAACCGGGACCCACGGGCTCTGGCTGCGCGACGACGTCGACCCGCTCGATCCGGTCGACTGCGGGTGAGTCCGATGTCGCGCCCAGCGCCGTGTGGGACTTGCGAGCAACGCACGTAGACTTGCCCGCCGAGCGTCCTGCACCGCGGGCGCCCAGGGCCTCTAGCTCAATGGTTAGAGCTGCGGACTTTTAATCCGTAGGTTGTGGGTTCGAGTCCCACGGGGCCCACTGGGTGATGTCTCGGGACATCGGCATGGGCCGGACCCATAATGTGTGGGTCCGGCACTTCGCCCTTGGCACGGTCAGTCCATCGGCCCGCCGGCGACATACAACACCTGTCCCGAGACGAAGCCTGCACCCTCGCTAACCAGATAGGACGTGGCCGAGGCGATGTCCTCGGGTTGACCGATCCGGCCCACCGGGATGCCCTTGGCCATCCCGGCCGCGAACTCCTCGAACGAGACGCCGATGCGCTCGGCGGTCGCTCGCGTCATCTCGGTCTCGATGTAGCCCGGTGCGATGACATTCGCCGTCACCCCGAACTTGCCCAGCTCGATCGACAGGGTCTTGGTGAACCCCTGCAGCCCGGCCTTGGCCGCCGCGTAGTTGGCCTGTCCCCGGTTGCCCTGCGCCGACACGGACGACATGTTGACGATCCGGCCCCACGTAGCCTCAACCATGTGCTTCTGGCAGGCCCGCGACATCAGGAAGGCGCCGCGCAGGTGGACGTTCATGACGGCGTCCCAGTCGGACGTCGTCATCTTGAACAGCATGTTGTCGCGGATGATCCCGGCGTTGTTGACCAGGACCGTCGGGGCACCCATCTCGGCGGCCACCCGCTCGACGGCCGTCTCGACACCGGCCTCGTCGGAGACATCTACCCCGACAGCCAGAGCCCGACCCCCGGCCGATGTGATCTCGGCAACGACCGAGGCACAGCCTTGCTCGTCAAGGTCGAGGACTGCCACGGCCAGCCCATCAGCGGCGAGGCGGGTGGCGATCGCGGCCCCGATTCCACGAG
This sequence comes from Ornithinimicrobium ciconiae, assembly GCF_007197575.1. Taxonomy (NCBI): domain Bacteria; kingdom Bacillati; phylum Actinomycetota; class Actinomycetes; order Micrococcales; family Ornithinimicrobiaceae; genus Ornithinimicrobium; species Ornithinimicrobium ciconiae. The sequence continues at coordinate 865,496 of NZ_CP041616.1, read as the reverse complement.
CACCTCCCGTCACGATGGCGGTGCGGGCGGGTGCGGTCGGCTGATCTGTCATGGTGGGCAGGACTCCTGTGTGCGCGGGACGGGTCGGGGAGTGTCACGGACACCCGCGCCGACCCTAGCCGGACAGGTCATGGCGCCTGCAGGAGGCCCGTCGCCACGCCAGGTATCTAGTGCCCGTCGCCCAGCCTGCCGGTCAGGAGACGGTGACGTGCGTCGGAGGAGCGATTGAGACCGACGATCGCGACCGTCTTGCCGAGGCGGTGGTACTTGGTCTGCACAGCATCGAGCGCGGCCACGGTGGAGGCGTCCCAGATGTGGCTGCCACTCAGATCGATCACCACGTGGTCCGGGTCGCCCGCGTAGTCGAACTGGTAGACGAGGTCATTGCTGGTGGCGAAGAAGAGCTCACCGGTCACCGCATAGGTGCGGCTCTCTGGCTGTCCGTCGCCGTCCAGGTCGGTCTCGATGACCTGGTCGACGGAGGCGAAGTGCGCCACCCGTCGGGCGAAGAGGATGATCGCGGCGTTGACGCCGACGATGACGCCGTAGGCCAGGTTCTGCGTCACCACGGTCACGATGACGGTGAGCAGCATGACGATGTTTTCGCTGTGCGGCATCCGGCGCAGGGTCCCCGGGTGGATGCTGTGCCAGTCGAAGGTCGCGACCGAGACCATGACCATCACGGCGACCAGCGCTGCCATCGGGATCATCCCCACGGCGGGTCCGGCCCCCAGGACCAGGGCGAGCAGGAAGACACCGGCTAGGAAGGTCGAGATCCGAGTTCGTGCGCCGGAGACCTTGACGTTGATCATCGTCTGGCCGATCATCGCGCAGCCGCCCATGCCGCCGAAGACGCCGGACAGCATGTTGGCCACGCCCTGCCCCCAGCTCTCGCGGGTCTTGTCCGAGTGGGTGTCGGTGATGCCGTCGACCAGCTTGGCCGTCATCAACGACTCCAGCAGCCCCACCAGCGCCATCGCCAGGGCATAGGGGCCGATGATCTGCAGCGTCTCTAAGGTCAGCGGCACGTCCGGAACGATGAGTTCGGGCAGCGAGGTGGGCAGCTCGCCCTGATCGGCGACGTCTGGCAGTTGCCACCCGGCGGCCCACGCCACCCCGGTGATCACCACGATCGCGACCAGCGGGGCGGGGACGACCGTGGTCAGGCGCGGCAGCCCGACCATGATCAGCAGCCCGAGAGCGACCATCGGGTAGACCAGTGACGGAACACCCAGCAGGTGTGGCAACTGGGCCAGGAAGATCAGGATGGCCAGGGCATTGACGAAGCCGACCATGACCATCCGCGGGATGAAGCGCATCAGCTTGGCCACCCCGAGTGCTGCCAGCACGATCTGCAGGACTCCGGCAAGGATGACGGTGGCCAGGAAGTAGTCCATCCCGTGCTCTCGAGCCACTGGGGCGATGACCAGCGCGACAGCTCCCGTGGCTGCCGAGATCATCGCGGGGCGTCCACCGACCACGGCGATCGTGACCGCCATGATGAAACTGGAGAACAGCCCAACCCTGGGATCAACGCCGGCGATGATCGAGAACGAGATGGCCTCGGGGATCAGGGCGAGCGCGACGACCAGACCAGCCAGGACCTCGGTGCGCAGTCGTCGCGGGTTGCGGAAGGCGGCCCGGGTGGAGGTCTCGCGCTGACCGGCCTCGGGCACGACCGTGGCGCGCGACGGCTCCGGTGACGGAGCTGTCGGAGGTGATTCGAACATGGGACTCCTAGATCAAGGGCGTTGGGGACCGACAGCGTGCGTCACGGCCGCTACACCGCTGCCTCCCGTCACGTCGCGAGGCTGATCCCTAGGCGCCACCGGGCTGGCGCAGCTCGGGGAAGTCAGTGTCGCGGTACTCCTGCCCGATGATCCCCGTCGTCCCCGGCATCGCGGCCTCGTCAGCCAGTTCCTGCTCGCGGGAGCGCAGCTCGACGCGGCGGATCTTGCCGGAGATGGTCTTGGGCAGCTCATAGAACTCGATGCGGCGCACCCGCTGCCACGGGGCGAGCTGCTCCCGGGCGTGCTTGAGGATCGCGAAGGCGGTCTCCCGTGTCGGCTCATGGCCCGGGGCGAGGGCAATATAGGCCTTCGGCACCGCCAGCCGGACCTCGTCCGGGGCCGGCACGACCGCGGCCTCGGCCACCGCTGGGTGCTCGATGAGCACGGACTCCAGCTCGAACGGACTGATCTTGTAGTCGCTCGCCTTGAAGACGTCATCGGTCCGTCCGACGTAGGTGATCATCCCCTTCTCGTCCCGCGCCGCGACATCACCGGTGTGGTAGAAACCGTCGGCCATCGCCTCGGCGTTGCGGGCCTGGTCTCCCTGATAGCCCGTCATCAGAGCGACCGGTGCCGCCGACAGGTCCAGGCAGAGCTCACCCTCCCCCGCTCCCTGCACGACCTGGCCGGTCTCCACGTCGACCAGCACGCACGGCATACCGGGCAGGGGCTTGCCCATCGACCCGGGCTTGACCGGGTCCCCGGGCATGTTTCCGATCTGGGCTGTGGTCTCGGTCTGGCCGTAACCGTCCCGCAGGGTCCGGCCCCACTGGCGTTGCACCTGCGCGATGACCTCCGGGTTGAGCGGCTCGCCGGCACCGATCACCTCGCGCAGCGCGCCCGGACCGCCGGAGAGGTCGGCGTTGATCAGCATGCGCCACACCGTCGGCGGGGCGCAGAAGGAGGTGACCCGATAGGCGCGCAGCACCTTGAGCAGCGCCGCCGCGTCGAATCTCGCGTAGTTGTAAACCATGATCGTCGCCTCGGCGATCCACGGTGCGAAGAAGCAGGACCAGGCGTGCTTGGCCCAGCCCGGCGAGGAGATGTTGAGGTGCACGTCCCCGGGGCGCACCCCGAGCCAGGCCATCGTGGACAGGTGACCGACCGGATAGGACGCCTGCGTGTGCTCCACCAGCTTGGGCCGGTTGGTCGTGCCGGAGGTGAAGTAGAGCAGCAGCCGATCCCCTGGTGCGGTGCCCGGATGCTCCAGCCCCTGCTCCGGGACGCTGAGCGCGTAGGCCGTGCGCAGGTCGGTCCACCCGCTCGCCTCCCCGACGCTCACCTGCAGATAGTCCCCCGGCACCTCCTCGAACTTGCCGGTGTCGGCGGCGTTGGCTACCACGGCACGTGCGTCGCCGCGCTCGATGCGGTCACGCAGGTCAGCCGGTCCCACGGCGGTGGTGGTCGGCATGATGACCGCACCGATCTTCATGATCCCCAGCATCGTGTCCCACAGCTCGACCTGGTTGTCGAGCATGACGATGACACTGTCGCCGCGGGTGACGCCCTGCTGCGCGAGGAAGGTCGCGACCTGGTCCGAACGGGTGGCGATCTGCCCGAACGTCAGTGTCTCGTCCGAGCCGTCCTCCTCCACCACGATGAGCCCGGGCCGGTCGTTGCCGCGGGCGAAGGCGTCGAACCAGTCCACCGCCCAGTTCCACACCGGTCCGACGTCGGGATAGGTGAACTCCGCACGAGCCCGCTCGGGATCACCAGCCAGATCGAGGAGCTGGTCGCGGGCAGTGCGGTAGGCGGTCGTCGCAGTAGTCACGGGCACCATTCTGTCAGCCACCTCGACCCGTGTCAGCGGTGGTGAGGGCTCCACGCGGCACCCACCACCGACACCGGCCGACCTATTCTGGCCGCATGGTCGAGCAGAGCGCATGGATGGATCAGGTCACCCAGGACCCTGGGCACTCCCAGAGGTATGTCGACCGGTTCCGTCGGCTCGCTGCCGAGGGTGCCGATCTGGTCGGCGAGGCGCGACTGGTGGATGCGATGGTGCCCCGCGGCGCGCACATCCTCGACGCCGGCTGCGGGCCAGGTCGGGTCGGTGGCTATCTGCACACGGTGGGTCACACCGTCGTCGGCGTCGACGTCGACCCGGTCCTGATCCGCGCCGCCGAGGAGGACCATCCCGGACCCACCTGGATCACCCAGGACCTGGCGCTGCTCGATCTGCCGACACACGGCATACGACAGCCCTTTGACGCGGTGGTCAGCGCCGGCAATGTCATCGCCTTCCTGGCGCCGAGCACCCGTCGGGAGGTGCTGCGGCGGCTCCGCGAGCACTGCGCGCCGCAGGGTCGGGTCGTGATCGGCTACGGCGCGGGTCGCGGTTATCCCTTCCCCGAGTTCCTAGCCGATGCCCGAGCCGGTGGCTTGCATCCCGACCTGCTCCTGTCGACGTGGGACCTGCGCCCATTCGCCGACGACTCCGACTTCCTGGTGGCGGTCCTGCGCCCGACCTGACACCACTGTCGCCGGGGCGGCATCGGCACTACGTTGGAGACAGGCCGGGCGACCGGCGTCCGGCGCGACGCCAGGAGGCACCCCATGGCCAATCACGTCTATGCCATCTCCGAGCTGGTCGGCAGCTCCCCCGACGGTGTGGAGGCAGCGGTCGCTAACGCCTTGACGTCTGCCAGCTCGACCGTGCGCAACCTCGACTGGTTCGAGGTGACCCAGATCCGGGGTCACCTCGGCGACGACGGACAGGTCGCTGACTGGCAGGTCGGCATCAAACTGGGCTTCCGCGTCGACAAGTAGTCCCGCGCCGGCGACCGCGTTTGCACCCGCGAACCGCGATCCCCTAAGGTTAGACAAACATTATCCAAACAGATTGCGGGTTGCGTCATTATGGGGTCGATCGGTCGCGGAGTCGTCACGGTTGTCACAGGTCGCCGATCGTGGATGGTCGTCCTCCTGGGACTGCTGCTCGGCGCCGGCATCATGGTCGGCCTGGGCGAGGCGGAGCGCGAGCCGCATCCCACGGACGCCGTGCCCGCCGGGGCCGACTCGACCCGCGCGGTCGAGCTGCAGGAGCAACTGCCCACCGAGGACACCGCCACCGCCATCATCGTCTTCAGCGCGGACGAGATCGGCGGATCGCTCGGCGACCTCGAGCAGGTCGTGGCAGACCTGGACACCGGCGCTGAAGGGCCTCCCGCGTTTGTGCAGCCTGCCGAGGACGGCACGGCGGCGATCTCGGTCGTCAACGTCCCCGCCAAGACCGCCACCGAGGTCGCCGACTCGGTGGCTGGCCTGCGCAGCGACCTGGCTGACGCCGCACCTGAGGGCGTCGAGGTCCAGGTCACCGGCCCGGCGGCCGTCCGGGCCGACCTCACCGAGGTCTTCGCCGGGGCCAACACGACACTGCTGGCGTTCACCGCGTCCGTGGTCGCGATCCTGCTGCTCATCACCTACCGCAGCCCGTTCCTGTGGCTCATCCCCCTGACCGTCGTCGGGATCGCCGACCGGACGGCCGCCATCCTGGCAACGCAAGTGCTCGCCGGCTTCGGTGTCCCGTGGGACGAGTCCACGATCGGCATCCTGTCGGTGCTGGTCTTCGGTGCCGGCACCAACTACGCCCTGCTGCTGATCTCGCGCTACCGCGACGAGTTGCGCATCCATGAGGACCGGCACGAGGCGATGGCGGCGGCACTGCCGCGCACCGCCGAGGCGGTGCTGGCCAGCGCAGCGACCGTCGTGGTGGGCGTGCTGACCCTGCTGCTCTCCCTCACCCCCAACACCCGCGGTCTGGGCCTGGCCAGCGCCGTCGGCATCCTCGTTGCGGCCGCGGCTGTGCTGCTCGTGCTGCCGGCAACCCTCGTGCTCTTCGGTCGCTGGATCTTCTGGCCCCGCGTGCCGCACGTCGGTGAGGAGGGCCAGGCCAGGCGACGGTCGGCATGGCGCCGCATCGGCGACCGGGTTGCCGTCCGTCCCTCCGCCTTTGTCGGCGGCACCCTGACGCTACTCGCCGTGATGGCTTTTGGCCTGACCCAGATCCAGCTCGGCCTGCCTGCCTCGGAGCAGTTCACCGACAAGCCCGAGGCGATCACCGCAGCCGAGCGGCTGGCGGAGTCATTTCCGGAGGGCGCCGCCGACCCCACCACCGTGGTGACGGCCACCGAGGAAGAGTCTGCGGTCGAGCAGCTCGTCGCCGACCTGGAGGCGCTCGAGCCCGTGGGGTCGGTCAGTGTCGGCGCCCAGGGCGGCGGTGTCACCCAGCTCAACCTGGTGCTCACCGCGGCATCGGACTCACCGGACTCCCAGGCTGCGCTCGACGAGGTCCGGACCGTGACGGCCGAGGTCCCGCAGACCCATGTGGGCGGCACGGCGGCCGAGGCAGCCGACACCGCCGACGCCGGAGCGCGCGACCGACTGGTCATCCTGCCGCTCATCCTCGGCCTGGTGCTCGTGGCACTGATGGGCATCCTGCGCTCTGTGCTGGCCCCCGTGATCCTGGTGGCCAGCGTGATCGCCAGCTTCGCCGCCGCCCTCGGGGTGTCGTGGTGGCTGTTCACCGAGGTGCTGGGCTTCAGCGGTCTTGACCCGATCGTGCCGCTCTACTCCTTCCTCTTCCTGGTCGCCCTCGGCGTGGACTACAACATCTTCCTGATCACGCGGACCCTGGAGGAGGCCCGCGCGGTCGGGACCCGCGAGGGGGTGCTCCGTGCCCTGTCCGCCACCGGCGGGGTGATCACCAGCGCCGGCATCCTGCTGGCCGCAGTGTTCGCCGTGCTCGGGGTGCTGCCCCTCGTGGTGCTGGCCCAGGTCGGCGCGGTGATCTGCATCGGCGTGCTCCTGGACACGCTGCTCGTGCGGACCGTCCTCGTCCCGGCGATCGTCCTCATCCTCGGTGAGCGCTTCTGGTGGCCCAGACGGGTGGAGCGGGTCAGGCAGGTCGGGCAGGTCGGGCAGGTCGAGGCAGTCCAGCCGGCGGCGCCGGCACCCAGTGAGGCGGGACGCCACCGAGAGAGTTGAGGCCAGCGGGTCCACCTGAGCGACCCGTTGGCACTCACCCCCTGCCGGGGCGAGACTTGGCCACATGGAGTGGGCAGCGCTGGCCCTCGCCCTGGTCCTGACCCTGGGGCTCGGACTCGCACGCGCCCTGCGCGAGCGGCACCCACCACCTGACTCCGTCGTTCCGCAACGCCGCGAGGCCGATGCGCCCGAGTTCGCTCCGGAGGACGCGGCCGAGCTCGAGCGACAGCTGGCCGCCATCGCGGCCGAGGGGGCCCACACCCTGGAGTCGCTGCTGGGCCTGCGACTGCGGATCCTGTCCTCACGCCACGTGCCGCTGCGTGCCGTCCGGGCGGCACCGGGCCCACGCACCGGACGCCTCGTCTTTGCCGACAGCACAGTGCTGCTGGCCCGGGCCCGCCGCTCCGGCGAGCTCTTTCGCCTGGCACTAGCCATCCGGGAGCACGCGGTCACGATCGAGAGCTGGTCCCACGAGCAGGACGGCACCGTGCTCACCTTCACCTGGCCCCGGGAGAGGGCGGAGCTGGTGCTCATCGGACTGGACCAGGCCGACTGACCCTGCGGTGCCCCTCCCACCGCGTCATCGTACGCTGGTCCTTCCTCCTCCAGCTGACGGATTGTTTCTTGCTAGTTCGTGTTGGTTATTATCTCTGCATGCCTTCGCGGATCCGTTCGACTGCCCTGACAACCGTCGCCACCGGCCTCACCGCCGCACTCCTGCTGACGGGCTGCTCGGATGAGCCCGAGTCCGCCACCTCTCCGGCAGAGGCCACCACCACCGCCCGGGCGGACACGCTGCTCTCCGCCCACGGACTCGAGGGCAAGGACGCCCGCACGCTCATCGACGAGCTGGATGCCACCCCGGTGGCGGAGCGGTCGAGCGAGTTCATGGCAGCGATCCAGGTGGACAGGCTCGTCATCTCCGACGGCAGCGGGGCCACGACCTCCCTCGCCCTGCCGACCGAGGAGTTCTATGTCTCGATCGCGCCCTTCGTCGACCAGACCCACGAGTGCTTCTTCCACAGCCTGACCACCTGCCGGGGCGAGCTGGCCAACCAGGCCATCGACGTGGAGGTCATCGACGACTCCGGGACGGTGCTCGTGGACGAGACGATGACGACCTTCGACAACGGCTTCCTCGGGCTGTGGCTCCCCCGGGACATCAGCGCCACGGTCACCCTGGAGGCCAACGGCCGCACTGTGACGGACACCCTCTCCACCGGGGCCGACGACCCGACCTGCGTGACGACACTCCAACTGGTCTGACAGGAGGGGCCCTAGGCGGAGGTCCGCCGGTAGCGGGCGATCGACAGGGGCGCGAAGATCAGCACGATCAGAACGGCCCAGATCAGGGTGTAGAGCACCGGGTTCTGCAAGGACCACGCCTCGGACGGCGCAGCCATCGGCAGATTGTTGCCAAACAAGTCCCGGGCCGCCTGGGTCACCGTCGAGACCGGGTTCCACTCCGCAAAGACCTGCAGCGGGGCCGGGAAGGACTCCAGCGGCACGAAGGCGTTGGAGATGAAGGTCAGCGGCATGATCACCATGAACGAGGCGTTGTTAATGACCTCGACGCTGGGCACCAGCAAGCCGACATAGGCCATCACCCAGCTGAACGCATAGGCAAAGACCAGCAGCAAGGCGAATCCCGCGACGGCGTCGAAGAGCGAGCCCCGGATCCGCCAACCGACCAGCAGACCGGTCAACGCCATGATGATCAACGTCAGGACGTTATAGATCACGTCCGAGGCGGTCCGCCCGATGAGCACGGCAGCCCGGGACATCGGCAGCGACCGGAACCGGTCGATGATCCCCTTCTGCATGTCCTCGGCCAGCCCGGCTCCGGTGAAGGTCGCCCCGAACACGACGGTCTGGGCGAAGATGCCGGCGATGAGGAACTCGCGGTACTGCTCCGGGTCGCCCGGGGTAATGGCCCCACCAAAAACGTAGGCGAAGAGCAGCACAAACATGATCGGCGACATCAGGATGAAGACCAGGATCTCTGGCACTCGCTTGATCTTGATCAGGTTGCGCTTGGCGATCACCCAGCTGTCACTGAGCACGCTGGCCGGGGTGGTCCGCCGCGTCTGGATCACCGGACGGGTCTGTGTTGTGGTCGTCATCGGGATCCCTCCTCCGAGCCGACGAGCTCACGCTCCGGCTCCGGCTCCTGCTCGCTCTGGTGCTCCTCGGCCGCGTGGCCGGTCAACTCCAGGAAGACGTCGTCCAGGGTGGGCCTGCGCAGGCCGATGTCGAGCACCTCGACCCCGGCCTCCTCGAGCCGGTGCAGCACCTGCGCCAGCGCCCGCTGACCGGTGTCGACCCGAGCGCTGAGCCGCTTGCCGCCGGCCGATCGCTGGACCTCGCTGGTCGCGACGGTCGCCAGGGCGGCGAAGGCAGCGCGAGCGTCCCCGTCGTCCGCCACGACCAGTTCCACCCGCTCGCCGCCGACCTGGCTCTTCAGCTCATCAGCGGTGCCGTGGGCGATCGCCCGCCCGTGGTCGATCACGATGATGTCGTCCGCGAGCAGGTCGGCCTCCTCGAGGTATTGCGTGGTCAGCAGCAAGGTGCTGCCGCTGCTGACCAGCTCACGGATCACGTCCCACATCTCCTGGCGGGCCCGCACGTCCAGACCGGTGGTGGGCTCGTCCAGGACCAGCACCGGCGGCGCGGCGACCAGGGCGGCGGCCAGATCAAGCCGACGTCGCATGCCACCGGAGTAGGTCTTGGACGGCCGGTCGCCGGCGTCGGACAGACTGAACCGCTCGAGCAGCTCGCGGGCTCGTTCCCTCGAGCGGGCACGTCCCAGCCCATAGAGCCGACCCACCATGTCGAGGTTCTCAAAGCCGGTCAGGTACTCATCGACAGCTGCGTACTGTCCCGACAGTCCGATCCGCGAGCGCACACCCTGCGGGTCCTTGGCGACGTCGACCCCGGCAACTGTGGCATGACCCTCATCGGCCCGCAGCAGGGTGGTCAGGATGCGCACGGCTGTGGTCTTGCCCGCGCCGTTGGGACCCAGCAGGCCAAGCACCGTGCCCTCAGGCACGGTCAGGTCCAGCCCGTCCAGGGCCGTCACCTCGCCATATCTCTTGACCAGTCCCCTGGCCTGAATAATGTCTGTCATCACACTCCCTCGGTGTCGTCCCGACTCTCAGATAGACAGGGCTCGTATCCGAAAGTCATCGGCGCCCCGTGGCCTGGTCTGCGGCGACCGGCCCGGTGGTTTCTCGCAGATCGAGTGTGTCACCGAGCACCGACAGACACGACTGATTTTCGGCGAGGCCCCGCGACGTTGCCGCGGTATGCCGACCGGTACGGGCTCTCGTGCGGGTCCTCCACTACGCTGCCGACCAGATGGCCGCGCGGTGCGGCCCCCGCCGGAACGGACGCCATGGCCTCGGCAACTCCTGGGCAGCACGGGCACGTGACCAGGCTGCCGTCCTTGCCCCGGTGGGGACTGGTCCTGGTCGGGGTGCTGGCCGTGGGGGTGGGCGTCGTGCTCGCGACCCGGCCGCTGACCTCGCTGCAGGCCCTCGGGCTCTATCTCGGATTGGCTCTGGTGCTGCTGGGTGGACTCGGTCTGATCCGGGGGCGGAGTGAGTGGGACGCCTTGGACACGGCGCGGGCGACCGGGGCGGTGGTCCTCGGAGTGCTGGTCCTGCTCTGGTTGCGCCACGACTTCGACCTGCTGGCCCTGGCTGTGGGTGCCGCCCTGGTCATCTCCGGACTGCGCCGGCTGTGGATGGCGGCACGAGGGGTCAGCGGCGCGGGTGCTGTCGACCGGCTCGCCAGCGGTCTGCTCGCCGGCGCGGAGATCCTGGTCGGTCTCCTGGCACTGCGCTGGCCGGACCTGACTCTGCTGGCCGCGGCCGTGATCTTTGCCGTCCGGCTCGTGGTGCACGGGGTGCGCCTCATCGGTCGCGGCCTGGCAAAACCCCAACGCGCTGAGGTCCGCGCCGGGCAGCACCGTGCCTGGCTCCGCCTCACCGGCAGCGTCCTGGCGCTCCTCCTGGCACTCGGCGCCGGTGTCCTGGGCTACCAGGCCCGCACCCACGCCCCGGCCGTCGATGCCTTCTATGCCACGCCCGATGACCTGCCGGCCGAGCCCGGGGTCCTGCTGCGCAGCGAGCCGTTCACCCGCGACGTGCCTGCGGGCGCCACCGGGTGGCGCATCCTCTACACGACCACCGCTGCAGACGGCTTGCCCGCCACCGCCAGTGGCCTCGTGCTCACCCCCGACGACGTCGACGGCCCGGCCCCGGTGATCGCCTGGGCGCACGGCACCACAGGCTGGGCCACCCAGTGCGCCCCGACCCTGCTGACCCACCCGTTCGAGGCCGGCGCGATGCCGGCCCTGGAGCCGCTCGTCGCCCAGGGCTGGGCACTGGTCGCCACCGACTACACCGGACTCGGCACCCCTGGTCCCCATCCCTATCTCATCGGCGCGGGTGAAGGACACTCGGTGCTGGACGGCATACGCGCAGCCCAACAGCTCACCGACGCTGACCTGGCCTCCGAGACCGTGGTCTGGGGGCACTCCCAGGGCGGGCACGCGGCGCTGTGGACCGGCCAGCTCGCGCCGGACTACGCCCCCGACCTCGACCTGCTCGGCATCGTGGCGATGGCCCCCGCCGCCGACGTGACCGCCCTGGCACAGAGTCTGCCCACGGTCAGCGGCGGCGAGCTCTTCTCCTCCTATGTCATCGCCGCCTATGCCGCCCACTACCCCGGCGTCACGCTCGAGGAGCAGGTCATTCCCCCGGCGCGGACCCTGGTGCGCGAGATGTCCGGTCGGTGCCTGGCCGAACCAAGCATTCTGGCCTCCCTGGTCTCGGTGCTGTCGCTGGCCCGCGACCAGTCCGTCTACGCGATCCCGCCCACCGAAGGCGCGCTCGGCGAGGCGCTGGCCGAGAACATCCCGACCGGGCCGTTCCCGGTGCCGCTGCTGATCGCCCAGGGCGAGGCCGACACGCTGATCCAACCCACCGACCAGCAGGCGTATGTCGACCGGCTCTGTGCCGCAGGCCAGTCACCCGAGTACCGGATCTACCCCGGACGCGACCATCTGTCGGTCGTGGAGCCCGAGTCGGCACTCATCGACGACCTGCTCGCCTGGACCACCAACCGGTTTGCCGGTGCTCCCGCGGAGGACGGCTGCGGCTAGGCGAGCCTACCCAGGAGATTGGCCCCTATCACCCGGGAAACTGGCGGCGGCCTTCGTCTGAGGGCGCTCTCACGCAGACGGGTGGCTGAGTCACAGGACGACTCAGCCACCCGTCTCGTGTGGCGGGTCCCAGGCCCACCTCAACCCGTCAGGAACGCACCTGCGTGAACGCCGCGGTCGCCGGGTCCGCCCCGATGCGCTCGTCGGTGTCCAGCGCGCTGACCGCGCCCATGTCCTCATCCGACAGCTCAAAGGAGAACAGGTCCAGGTTGGAGGCGATGCGCGCCGGGGTGACGGACTTGGGGATCACGATGGTCCCCTGCTGGACGTGCCAGCGCAGCACGACCTGGCCGGTCGTCACACCCAGGCGCTCGGCGGCGGCGGTCACCGCCGCGGCGTCAAGGTCCTTGCCCTGACCCAGCGGCGAGTAGGCCTCGACCGCGATGCCCGCGGCCCGGCTCGCGTCCTGGGTAGAGGTCTGCTGGAAGGTGGGGTGGAGTTCGATCTGGTTGACGGCCGGGACCACGTCGGTCTCGGCCAGCAGGCGCTCGAGGAACTGCGGGAGGAAGTTCGAGACACCGATCGCGCGGACGGCGCCCTCGGCATACAGCTTCTCGAAGGACTTCCAGGTCTCGATGTACTTGTCGGCGCTCGGGTAGGGCCAGTGCACGAGGTAGAGGTCGACGACGTCCAGCCCCATCGCCTTGCGACTGGTCTCAAAGGCCGCCAGTGCCGACTCCGCCCCGTGGTCGCCGTTGCGCAGCTTGGTGGTGACGAAGATGTCCTCGCGCGGGATGCCGCTGGCCTTGATCGCGGCCCCGACCTCGGCCTCGTTGTAGTAGGCCGCGGCGGTGTCGATGTGCCGGTAGCCCGCCTCCAGTGCCTGCTCGACGGTGCGCTGGGTCTCGCCCTCGGGGACCTGGAAGACGCCGAAGCCGACCTGCGGGATGGTGACGCCGTTGTTGAGCTCGACGTTGGGGATGGTGGATTTCGTCATATCAGTGATTACGTCGCGGGATGCGCCGCTATTCCGAGCTCCCCACCTGCAGTGCGTCGTCCGGCCTCACGCGCCGGAGCAGTCTCCGTCAGTTCGTGGCGAGCGTCTCCAGGATCGTCGGCAGCGTGGCGTCGAGCAGGGCCCGTGCACTCGCCTCGTCGACGCCCGCAGTGTTGAGGACCGTGCCGATGACCAGGTCGTCCCGGTTCCAGAGTGCAAAGCACAGGTCGTCGTCGCACATCGTCACGACCTCGCCGCCGAGCTCCGCATGCCCTGGCTGCACCTCTGCACCCGGGAACAGCATGTCGGGGGTGGCGGCCGTGCCCTTCAGGTCGACGGCCGCGATCCCGCTCGCCACCCCGTAGTCGGAGTTGTTGGGATCGCCGTCGCTGTCCCCGCCGCAAACGATGCCGATGACATCGTCGCCGACGTCCTCGTACTCGTCCCACTCGATCTCGGTGGTCCAGCCGCCCAGGACGGTGTCCGGGTAGCCGACGCCGGCGAGAGCCGCCTCCAGCACCGTCTGCTCGATGGCGGGGCAACCGGGAATGTTGGTGCTCGTCTGCGGGGTTTCCGGCATGTTGGCCTCGAGATAACGCGCCAGCCCTGCCCTAGCAGCCTCGATGTCCGCCTCGACCCCGGAGTCCCCGGCCGCCGCAGTCCCGTCGTCGTCCGACCCAGCGGTGCCGTCGTCAGCCCCGGTGCCGTCGTCACTCCCCTCATCGCCAGTGGCACCACCGTCGGTGCTCTCCCCGGTGCCGCCAGTGGTGGCGTCAGTCGGGTCGTCGCCACCAGCAGCGCCGTCCCCAGCCGTCTCGTCGACGCCCTCGCTGCGCACACTGGCCGCGTCGTCGCCTGACGTCTCATCCCCGGCGCCGTCAGAGGTCTCAGCCTCCACCGCCGTCTGTGGGTCGGCCGGCTCCACCTCGGGCTCGTCGTCGGACCCGCACGCGGCGAGAGTCAGGACGAGTCCCGCGGCAGCGAGGGCGGAGGTGGCGCGGCGGTTCAGCAGCAGTCGTGGCTTCATGACACAGAGACGTTACCTATCCCGGTCCGGTTCCTTGCGCACCGGAGAGCTTCTCCCCGTCCGGTTCCTGCGCACCTTCCGGCACACCGTGGCCGCTCGCAGCGCGGAGGTGAGGGCTGCCGCCTTCACTTGTGTCTCGGCATACTCCTCGGCAGGGTCGGACAGGGCCGTGATGGCGCCCCCGACACCGAACCCGGCCGTCCCGTCGACCAGCGTGACGGTGCGGATCACGATCGACAGGTCCATCGCGCCGTCGAGCCCGATCCAGCCGAGCGCGCCGGAGTAGACCCCGCGCGTCCCGCCCTCGAGCCGGTCCAGGATCTCCATCGTGCGGACCTTGGGCGCGCCGGTCATCGAGCCGCCGGGGAAACATGTGCCGATCACGTCCAGACAGTCCATGCCCTCGGCCAGCTGTCCGCGCACGGTGGAGACCAGCTGGTGGACCGTGGCATAGCTCTCCACCTCGAAGATCTCCGGCACGTGCACCGACCCGGAGCGGCAGACGCGGTGCAGGTCGTTTCGCAGCAGGTCGACGATCATCAGGTTCTCGGCCCGCTCCTTGACGCTGCTGCGCAGCTCCTCGGCGAGCGCCGCGTCGGTCGCCGGCTCAGTTCCGCGAGGACGGGTCCCCTTGATCGGGCGGGCCTCGACCATCCCGTCGGCGGTCACCGACACGAACCGTTCGGGCGAGGCGCTGAGCACGGTCGGCCCGGGGCCGCGCAGCCAGGCAGCGAAGGGCACCGGGCTGACGGTCCGCATCTGCCTGGCGAGCTCGACCTCGTCGACCAGGCCGGGCCACGAGGCGGTGTTGGTCAGGCAGATCTCGTAGGACTCCCCCGCCCGGATCTGCTCTTGGCACTGGGCGATCAGGTCCAGGTAGGACGCCTCGGTGTGCCGGAAGGTCGCGTCCACCGGACCGTCCACTGGCCTCTCCCCCACGGCCAGCTCATCCGCCGGCCCCTGCCGTCCACCCCGTCCGTCCACCTGCATGGATCCTTCACGCAACGCGCCGAAACCGCTGTGAACGATGCGTGCACCTGCACGGTCGGCGTCGGGCAACGGCAGGGTGGCGAGCTCGGAGCGCACTGCCTCAACCCAGGCCTCCTGCGCGGCCCGGACCTCCTCGTCCCAGAGGTAGACCGCGTGGAGGACCCCCTGCTCGTGGTCGACCACCAGCGCCCGGTCGGCCAGCACGAGCCGGGCATCTGGGTGCGGTGAGACGTGCGCGGCGCTGCCGCCGAGCTCGGCCTTGAGTTCATAGCCCAGGTATCCCACGAACCCGGGTCGGAACCTCCCCGCCGGCTCAGCAGCACCAAGCGGGTCAGCAGCATCGACCAGTTGCAGACGGTTGCGCAGTCGAGCCAGGTTCGGCAGCAGCGGACCTGTCAACCTTTCCCCGGTCGAGAGTTCGGTGACGGGGCCGTCGTCGCCCGACGCCACCCGGTGCGTCAACAGATAGGACAGCGGCCCAGACGCGTCCCCCAGCACGGAGCATCGTGCCGACGCAAGGCCCGTCCCGGGGGACGACGTTGCACCTGAGGCATCCAGCCAGAACGCCGTGGGGCTGTCGGCAAACACCCTCTGATGCAACGTCCAGGTGTCCGGTGCCGGGCCCAGCGCCACCCCCGCAACGCGCACGCGGCGGGCACCGGCGGTCGAGGTGGGCAGGGGCTGGTGCACGTCACCGATCGCTACGGGTTGACGGTCCCCGTCCGTGACGGGCCGACGTGCCGTCTCCGCCCCCGCCACCCGCACGCCCGCAACCCGCACCCCCGCCAGGCGCAGGAAATTGGCAACCAGCTGCTCGCCGTGCTCGGACAGCACCGACTCCGGGTGGAACTGCAGACCCCACCGTCGAGCACCGGGGTCCGCGAGCGCCATGACGACACCGTCGTCCGCGGCCCGTGCGGTGACGAGGAGAGATGGCGACGAGCCCGCTCGGACCTCCAGGGAGTGATAGCGCACGGCACGAAACTGGGAGGGCACCGCCTCGAAGATCCCGGTGCCGTCGTGCACCACCTCGCTCACCCGGCCGTGCATCGGGGCTGCGAGCTCGACGACCGCATCACCGGCGAGGTGCGCGAGGCCCTGATGGCCCAGGCAGATCCCGAGGACCGGGATCTCCCGCTGCTGCAGTGCGAGCAGGCTCAGCCCCATGTCGGCGGTACGCTGTGGCCGGCCCGGACCCGGTCCCACGACGATCGCAGCAAACCCGGTGAGGTCCCCGCGGTGGTCCTGCGCCCAGACGGTCGGCGCCTGCCCGAGGACGCGGTGCAGCAGGTCAGCGATGTTGTAGGTGAAGCTGTCGACATTGTCGATCAGCAGCACACGGGGCAAACCTCAGCCCCTCGGACGCAGACGCACCCCGGGCAGCACGGGGGCGGGCAGCGGGTCGCCGTCATACGCAAAGAGACCGAAGCGGGTCTGGGCCCCCTCCTCGACCCGGGCCTGCCACTCCTCGCGGTAGGCCACGACCTCGTCGTGGTCGCGGCCGATGAAGTTCCACCACATGACGATCTGCTCCTCGAAGGGTGTGCCCCCGAGGATGATCACCCGACCACCGTGCTCACCGGCGTGGATGTCGACGGACTCCCTCCCCGGTGCGAGGTAGGCCAAGTCGTGCATCGCGATCTGCTCTGGACCGACGCACACCGGTCCCCCGTCGACCAGCACGCCGTGCTCAAAGGTCGGGTCCAGGCGCAGGGTGATCACCGCGCCCGGCTGCAGGGTGAGCTCGGCCCCCAGGAGCGGGGAGTATGCCGTGGCGCTGGAGCTGATCGGCTCGCTCACGTGCTCGTCCTCCACCGTCAGCGAGCCCAGAAAGACGGAGAGGCGCCCGCCGGAGGCGAGGTCGACCGGCTCCGGGACGTAGTGCTCGAAGCCCGGCTCCACGAAACGCGATTCCTGCGGCAGGACCGTCCACAGCTGGACCCCGTGCAGGATCCGGGTGTTCTCGGTGGACACCTCGGAGTGCGAGATGCCGGTGCCCGCGGTCATGATGTTGAGCTCGCCGGGGCGGACCATCGCGTGCATCCCCGTGCTGTCCCGGTGCTCGATCTCGCCGGTGAACAACCACGAGACGGTCTGCAGCCCGGTGTGGGGGTGCGGGGGGACGACCATGCCGCCGCTCTGGTCCACGGCATCGGGTCCGTAGTGGTCTGCGAAGCACCACGCTCCGATGGTGGTCCGCTGCCTGGTCGGCAGAGTCCGGCGCACCAGCATCGCGCGTGGGCCACCGAGGGGAACGTCGCGGGGGGCGATCACCTCCACCTCGGCGGTCTCCTGTGCCTCTGCGCCTCCACAGAGGATCTCGGGCGGCGCGACTTCCAGGTTGCTCATGATCTGACCCTACCGAGACGGGCGGCGCCAGGGCGCTGGGTGCGATCACCAGCGGCTTCACACGCCGCAGCAGCACCTGCGCGATGGGCACCGGCGCCTCCCGTCAGGGAACCGCGGGCCTGTGGGCGCCGTCGGTGCCTATGAAAGACTCGGACCCGCGCGACACGGTCGTGCCCAGCAGGCAGGCGGCAAGGTCGTGCCAGGAGGAAGTACAGAGGGGAAGATGGTGTGAGTAACCGATCACAACAGTTCATCGAGGCCGCCCGGCAGGTCGCCGGCGGAGCCGATGTGCGCGATGTCGTGGGGCAGTCGCTCCAACAGGCCGTGGGAGGTGGCGGAGCCCAGGGAGGCGGAGCAGGTTTTGACCTCAACGCTCGTGACTTCCCGGCCGCCCGTGGCGAGGGCGGGTCGGCAGGCACCCGCATCGCGTCCGAGAGCGTCTCGCTCGACGATGCCGCAGAGAAGCTGAGCCGCAGCCACTTCGAGATGGGCCCCGGCGGCCCGGTGCACGTGATCACCCCGATGGTCATGCCGCGTGGGCGCAAGCTGCGCGCCATGATGCCGGTGATCATGATGGTCATCGTCGGGATCGTCGGCTATGTCGTGCTGCTGCCGTTCGACGACATGAGCTCAGGCGTCTTCGGCGTGCACTACTGGATCCTCGTCGTGCTGCTGGCCGCCTTCATGTGGTGGCGTCAGGGCATGGTGATGGTCCCTGAGGGGTGCACCGCGCTGATCAGCCGATTCGGCAAGGTCGAGGCGGAGGTCGGCCCGGGCCGCGTCACCCTGTGGAACCCCTGGAAGCGGGTCTCCTACATCGTCAACACCACCCGTGAGTACCCCTTCAACGCCCCGATCCGCCAGGCGCCGACCAAGTCCGGTGTCCAGGCCTCGGTCGACCTGTTCCTGCAGTTCCGGATCGTCAACGCCCGCGAGTTCGTCTTCGTGCTCGGTGCGGTCCAGGGCTTCCAGGACAAGCTCAACAACGCGATCTCGGAGACCACCCGGTCCCTGATCTACGACCAGGAGGCCTCCGGCATCTACGACCTGGTCGGAGAGAGCACATCCCGGCTGCTGGAGCAGCTCAACGTCCAGTTCGCACCGGCCGTCGAGCTGACCACAGCCAACATCACCCACGCCGAGCCGTCCGCGCAGGAGTACCGCATGGACCTGGCCGCCCCGGAGATGATCCGGGTGGCCAAGGAGGCTTACACCTACGAGTACGAGCTGAACCTCAAGAAGGAGCAGAACGAGGGTGACCTGAACAAGGACCTCGCCTCCCTCAACGAGAACCTCTCGGCGATCCAGGCCGACATCGCCCGCTACCAGGCGCAGATGGACACCGCGCTGGAGCGGGAGACCAACCGCGCCAACGCGATGGCCCGCCAGCGCTTCGTGGAGTCGGAGTCGACCGCTCACGCCAACGCCGCCATGCTCGAGGCCCAGGCCCTGGACATCCGGGCGCTGAGCGCGGCCCTGGCCCCGGAGATCCTGGACTACCGCTACCAGCAGGACATGCTGGACAAGATGGACGGCCTGGCCGACTCGCTGCCGCAGATCGTGCGCGTGGGTGGCGACGCCGACGGCGTCGACTACCTGCAGATCGCCCGCGAGCTCGTCGGTGGCCAGGACGACAAGCTGTTCTCCGCCGAGGACATGGAGGCCATCCGCTCCCGCGAGGGAGACATCGCCAAGCGGGTCGCCGGCCGCAAGGACGAGATCGAGGTCCTGCTGCAGGCACCGGAGGCCACCGAGGTCGAGATCCTCCCGACCTCCGAGCCGGTCGATGACCCCGAGGGTGAGCAGGTGCTGGACCAGATCCGGCGCTCGGTCAGTGACGAGCACGTTACTGCCGATCTGGAGGAGGCGCGCAGCTCAGGCGGCGCTCCGGAGTCGTCCGCCGACGACGGCCCCACCCAGGACGCTCCTGCAGACGAGGGCCGCTCCGGCTCGGGGGCTCCCCAGGCTGGATCGGGTCAGTTCCCGACGGGCCAGCGCCCCCAGGGGCCGCCGCAGGGTCAGCGCCCCCAGGGTCAGCGTCCCCAGGGTCAGCGTCCCCAGGGACAGTTCCCGCCCCCTCACGGGCAACACCAGCGGCCCCAGGGCGCTCCGCCGCAGGGCCAGTTCGGGCAGGGCCAACACCCCCAGGAGCCGCAGCAGGGCCAGTTCCCGCAGGGTGGGACCGGGCAGTTCCCACCGCCCCCCGGTCAGCAGCCGGCCCGTCCCCAGCACGACGAGATGAAGAACGAGGGTGAGGACCGTGGCTGAGCAGATGATGGAGCAGGCGTCACGCACCGTGCGTGGCCAGGGCATGAGCTCGATCAAGGAGGTCGTCTCCAGCTGGAGCGACGTCGCCCGGTTGCTGCGCGGTGGTGACTCCGGCGCCCTGGTGCCTGTCGTCATACCCCGCGACAACCGTGGCCTGCGCTGGACCACCCTGGTGTGGTTCGGCCTGTGGGCGCTGATCAGCGGATTCATGCTGCTCAGGGGCGCCTGGGGACCCATCGCGATGGTCGTCGCGATCCTGTCCTTCATCCTGGCGGCACTGTGGTGGTGGCGCTCCTCGATCGTGGAGATCGAGGAAGGCACCGTCGGCGTCCTCACCAAGTTCGGGGCCATCAGCGGCCCCGGGCTGGCACCGGGTCGGCACTACCTGTGGCACCCGTGGGCGCGCGTCGCCTACGTCGTCGACGTCACCACGGAGATCCCGTATGCCGCGCCCGTCCTGTCCTCCCCGACGCACGAGAACGTGCCGCTGAAGTCGATCGAGTTCTTCCTGCGCTTCCGCATCGTCGACGCGATCCGTTTCGTGCAGACGATCGGTGCGGGCAACTTCGACCTGGTGCTGTCCAACTCGGTGCAGGACGCGATCCGTCAGCGCAGCCGCCAGGTGCGCACCGAGCGTGCCTACGACCTGCGCGGCAGTGACGTCAAGGACATGCAGGAGCTGCTCAACCGGCAGCTGACCCGTTACGGCGTGCAGATCATGGGCTGCAACATCCCGGATGTGCAGCTGCCCGACCAGTACCGCGAGCACCTGGCGACCCGCGAGCGCGTGGCCAAGGAACTCGTCGCCTACGAGAAGGAGTGGGAGCTGACGCGCAAGCGCCGGATCGACACCCTGCTCATGGAGATCGAGCGGTCCAAGAAGATCCGTGACGCCAAGATCGTGGAGGTCAAGGCCTCGCTGAACAAGGCGCGCAAGGACGTCGCGCAGATGCTTGAGGAGCGGGAGACCGAGGCTCAGGCGATCCGCTACGAGATCGAGACGCAGGCCCGCACCAACCTGGTCGCGGCCCAGGGTGAGGCCAAGGCCCAGGAGCAGCTCGCGACCGCCTATCGGGACAACCGCGCCGTGCTCGGTTATGAGCTGGCCCGGCGCCGTCTCGACGTGGGTGCCAACCTGGCCGAGAACGCCCCGCGTCCGGTCATCGTGCACACCGACGCCGGGTCCGCCGACAACTCGGCCCTGTCCACACTGCTCATGGCGCAACTGCTCCCGCAGATCCAGGCAGGTGCCGCCTCGCGGTCCCGTCCAGCGCTGCGCCAGCAGCCCCAGCCGACCGGCGACGAGGTCGCCCAGGCTGCGGGCAGCGCAGCCCAGCGGGCGGTCCAGGCCGTCCGGGGGCGCCAGAAGTAGTCCCACTCAGCACCACCGGACCCCGGGTCGCGATCTCTGCGGCCCGGGGTCCGTGCTGTCCGCACCGTGTCCGCGCTGACTGAGCTCGGAGTCGCGCCGACTGAGCCCGGAGTCAGGCGCCACACGGCTGCCGCGGGGAGAGCCGGCGGGCTCACTTTGCCCAACTGTGACCTGTGGAGGGGGTCCAAATGGCGCATCGGCAACTACCTTGGGACGGGTGACTTCTGCCTACCTGCGCTATCCGCACCTGCACGGAGACCTCCTCACCTTTGTCGCCGACGACGACATCTGGTTGGCGCCGCTCACGGGGGGACGCGCCTGGCGGCTGACGACCGAGGACGCTCCGACACGCACTCCGCGCTTCTCACCGGACGGCAAGCACATCGCCTTCGTCTCCCACCGCGATGGTCACCCCGAGGTCATGGTGGTCGAGATCGCCACCGGCCAGGCCCGGCGGCTCACCTGGTGGGGCGCTAAGAACACGCTCGTCCTGGGCTGGACCGCCGATGGCAAGGTGCTGGTCGCCTCCCATGCGGGCGAAGCCAACATCCGCCATCTCACGGTGCGGGCCGTGGCTCTGGACGGCAGCTGGGAGCGGCTGTCCTACGGGCCGGCCTGGGGTGTCGCGGTCCGCGCTGACGGAGCCACCGCACTGTCCACCCCCGGGAGCCGTGCCCCCGCGCACTGGAAGCGCTACCGGGGCGGCACCGCACCGCGGCTGTGGCTGGACGCTGCTGGTGACGGGTCATGGACGCGGCTGCTCCCCGACGACACGGCGGGCCTGGTGGACCCGATGTGGATCGGTGACCGGTTGGTCTTCGTCTCCGACCGCGCCGCGACCTTCCCCGACGCCCCGGAGGAGCAGGCCAACCTGTGGGTCTGGGACACCCCCGGCACGGGTGAGCCCCGACAGGTGACCAGGCAGGGGCCCGAGGACGGCTATGTGCGTGACGCCACGAGCGACGGCTCGCGGGTCGTGTGGCACAGCCGGGGATCACTCTGGCTGCTCGACGACCTCGATGCCGAGCCGCGCCGGGTCGACGTCGACCTGCCGGTGAGCACGCCGGGCACCTGGGCGGCCAAGACCACCAAGTGCCTCGACGCCGTTGCCCCGGATCACGGCGGGGACGCCAGCCTCATCGGGTGGCGGGGTGCCGCCTTCTGGTTGAGCCACCGAGAGGGCCCCGCCCGGGCCCTGGTCGCCGACTCCGGGGTGCGGGTGCGCGAGCCCGCTCTGCTGGCCCGCACTCACCGGGTCGTGCTCGTCACCGACGCCGAGGGTGAGGACGCCCTCGAGGTCCACCACCTCGATGGCAGCCAACCACCGCGACGACTCGCGGTCGGCACGCTGGGTCGGGTGCTGCATACCTCTGCCGACCCCACCGGTGAGACGGTCGCGGTCGTCTCCCACGACGGACGGATGAGTCTGGTCACGGTCGCTGACGGGGCGGTCCGCGAGATCGGCCACTCGCTGGACGGGGAGCCGACGAGGCCGGTGTTCTCCCCGGACGGGCGTTACCTCGCGTGGGCCCAGCCCGTGCTGCAGGGCGAACGGTTCCGGCTGGTCATCACCGACCTGAGCGCCGGAGGGGAGCCGGTCATGCTCACCGAGGGCAACCTCAACGACCGCTCCCCCGCATTCACCGCCGACGGGCGTTACCTGGTCTTCCTCTCGGACCGCACGTTCGACCCGACCTATGACACCCATGAGTTCGCGCTCTCCTTCAGTGGGTCAACCCGGCCCTGGCTGCTCCCGCTGTCGGCCACCGATCCCGCGCCGTTTGGTCCCAGCGCCGAGGGCTGGCGGATCAGCAAGCCGGCAGCGGCGGCCGCTCAGGACGATGCCGCCGTAGCCCCCGCGACGTCCGCGCCCTCAGCCTCGGGGACTGCCGCGACCGCCGCGGAGACCCTCCCACCCCCGCCGGCCAGTCCCGATCTGGATGCCGAGGGCGCCGAGGAGCGCATCGTGCCCTTCCCTGTCACCTCCGGCGACTACCGTGACCTGCGTCAGGCCAGGGACGGCGTCCTGTGGGTCAAGATCGCCAGCGGCAGCGGTGTGCTCGGCACCCGCCGGGCCGGCGTGGCCAGCGAGCCTGAGAAGGACTCGTTGGAGTTCTGGTCGTTCGAGCAGCGCCGGGTCTCCACCGTCGCCGACAAGGTGGACTCCTTCGCGGTCTCCGGTGACGGGGAACGGGTCGTGGTCCGCGCCGGCGACGACGTCATCGTGCAGCCAGCCGACCACAAGCCGGACGAGAACGCCTTCGAGGCCGTCACCGTCGACCTGAGCCGACTGCGCCTCGAGATCGACCCGCTGGCCGAGTGGCAGCAGATGTATGACGAGAACGCCCGGATCATGCGCGACCACTACTGGCGTGAGGACATGAACGGGGTCGACTGGGATGCCGTGGTGGCCCGCTACCGGCCCCTGGTGTCCACGGTGCGGACGCACGACGACCTGGTCGACCTGCTCTGGGAGGTCGTGGCCGAGCTCAACACCTCGCATGCCTATGTCACCCCGCCGGAGCCGCTCGGCGACCAGTCCCGACGGCTCGGGCTCCTCGGGGCAGACCTCTCCCGTGCCGACGGTGGCTGGCGGATCGACCGGGTGCTGCCCGGAGAGACCAGCGACCCCGACGCCCGCTCTCCCCTGCGGGCCGCCGGGGTCGACGCCCGGGAGGGTGACCTGATCATCGCTGTCAACGGCATGCCGGTCGACCCCTCTTTCGGCCCCGCCACCGGGCTGATCGGTGCGGCGGACAAGCCGGTCGAGCTGACCCTGCGGCGGGACGGGCAGGACCGGCGCGTGGTCGTCGTCCCCATCGCCGACGAGGAGGTGCTGCGTTATCAGGACTGGGTCCGCTCCCGCCGCGACTACGTGCGCGAACGCTCGGATGGACGCGTCGGCTATCTGCACGTGCCCGACATGACGAGCACCGGCTGGGCGCAGCTGCACCGGGACCTGGGCCGGGCCGTCCGGTCCGAGGGTCTGATCGCCGACGTGCGTTATAACCGTGGCGGGCACACCTCTCAGATGGTGCTCTCGCGGTTGCTGGGTCGAGTGGTGGGTTGGGGTCTGGGACGCCACTTCGCCACCGCGGCCAGCTATCCCGACCAGGCGCCGCGCGGACCGGTGGTCCTGGTCGCCAACGAGAACTCCGGGTCGGACGGCGACATCGTCAACGCCGGCGCGCAGGCGCTGGGCATCGGACCGGTCATCGGCGTGCGGACCTGGGGCGGGGTGGTCGGCATCGACGGTCGCTTCGACCTGGTCGACGGCACCTCGATCACTCAGCCGCGTTACTCCTTCTGGTTGGAGGGCCGCGGCTTTGACGTGGAGAACCACGGGGTCGATCCCGACATCGAGGTCGTGCACTCCCCGGCCGACTTCTTCGGCCCAGCCGACCCGCAGCTTGACAGGGCCATCGCCGAGGTGCTGGCCCGGCTGGAGCAGACTCCCAGCGCCCAGCCGCCAGACCTGCCCGAGCCGCGCGTCCGCTGACCCACTGCGAGGGAGGATCGGTCCGCGGCGAGGACCGGCATACCGTGACAGAGCTGCGGTGACGCGTCTCACCGTCCTGGTGGCCCGGCAGCGCGCTGACCTGCGGTATCCTTAGAGGAGCACAGGGTTGACGCGCCAGGGGTGGGATGGCGCGAATTCGCTGAACTCCCCCCGGAGGATCCTGGTGTCACCCGTCGCGTCCTATCGACGCCTCTTTGCCCTGACCGGTCCCGTCTATGTCCTGGTCGCTTTTCTCGGGCGCATCCCGTTGGCCATGTCCCAGCTCGGCAGTCTGCTGCTGGTCTCCGGAGTGACCGGGTCCTATGGCGCCGGCGGAGCCACCGCCGGCGCGCTCGCGGTGGCCAACGCCATCTGTTCGCCACTCGCCGGCGCGCTGACCGACCGGGTCGGACAGCGCCCCGTCCTGCTCGTGCAGTCTGTCGTTGGCTCTCTCGGGCTCCTCGGACTGGTCCTGCTCGCCGACGGCTACGAGCAGGGGCAGGCCTGGTGGCCGCTGCTGGTCGTCGCCGCGGTCGCTGGCGCGTTCACCCCCCAGGTGGGCACTATGGCGCGGGTGCGCTGGCGCCCGATCAGCCGTCGCGCCGGGGTCGAGCGGCGTGACGTCGTCGACGCGGCCTTCTCCTACGAGGGCGCGGCCGACGAGGCCTCCTTCGTCCTGGGCCCGGCCCTGGTCGGCGTGGTCGGCGCACTGCTGAACCCGAGCGCCGCGATCATCGCCGCCGCGGTCCTGCTGGCAGCGTTCGGCACCTGGTTTGCACTGCACCCCACGGCCGCCCTGGTCGGTCGCATCTCCAGCGCCACGCCCTCCGTGGGCCGCCTGCTCACGCCGTCCCTGATCATCCTGGCCCTCGTGCAGTTGTCGGTCGGGGTGATCTTCGGATCGGTCCAGGCCGGCACGTCGGTCCTGGCCACCGACGCCGGCGAGCCCGGTCTGACCGGCCTCTTCCACGCGCTGCTCGGCGTCGGCAGCGTCCTGGCCGGCCTGGCGGTGGTCGCGGTGCCGGACACCTATGCCTATGAGAGCCGCCTGCGAGCCTTCACGATCGCCCTGGCCGTCCTCGTCCTGCCCATGCTCGCCGTCGACAGCCTGGGGATGCTCGCCTTCGCGCTGTTGGTCCTGGGAGTGGCGATCGCCCCGACGATGATCACCACCTTCACCCTCGCCGAGCGGATCACCCCGGTGCACCGCATCGGTGCGGCGATGACGATCCTGGCCGCGACGACCGGACTGGGGTATGCCGTGGGGTCCAGCATCGCCGGCCGGCTCGCTGACTGGGGTGGCCACCAGCCGGCGTTCGTGGTGCCGGTGATCGCCGCTGCCATGGCACTGCTCTTGGCGCTCGGCGGCGCCCGCACTCTTCGCGTCGCCCAGTCCACCCCCCTGGTGGGAGAGGTTCAGACCGTCGACAGCGCCCTCTGAGGGATCCCTGGACCGCTCGACCCCTGGGCCGCCGGGATCGTTCGGCCCCTCGTCGCTCAGTCTGCGAGGTCCCGCACGTAGCGCGAGATCACCCGCACCGGCACAAACCCGACCGAGGTGTAGAGCCGGTCCGCCCCGGTCGGGTTGGTCGAGTCGACCTCGAGCTCGCTGATCCGATACCCCGCATCACGGGCAGCACGCAGGGATCCCAGCAGGACGTCACGGGCCAGCCCTCGGCCCCGTGCCTCACGGCGGGTGCCCACCAGCTCGATGTGACTGACTCCTGGCTCATGCTCTCCGGTGAGGGCGTAGGCCAGCACCCGTCCGTCCTCGACAACGACCCGGCTCTGCTCTAGTCGTTGCGCGGACGACTTGCCCCAGAAGGCCCAGTGCTCCGCGGAGATGGGACTGAAGTTTCGGTGGTCACGGAAGGCGTCGTTGTGCGCATCCCGCATCGCGTCCAGCAGGCTCTGGGCCGGTCGGACAGCCACGGACTCAACACCGGGGTCGGGCCAGTCCTCCAGCTGCGCCTGCATGGTGACGAAGTAGTTGTCCGGTGTGAAGCCACGCTCTTCCAGGAGTTGCTGCGACGACGAGTCCGGCAGCCCACCGGAGGTGCGCAGCCTGAGGGGCGCTCCAGGGTGCCGCTCCGAGGCGAGCGTGACCGCCCGCTCCTCCAACCGGGTCAGGAGCTCACTGCCCACGCCCCTGCCGCGGTGGTCGGGGTGGACAGCACCCTCGACGCCGACCATGGCGCGTCCGTCCACCAGGGCGTCGCGGGCAAACACACTGCCCAGGGCGAGCAGGGCTCCACCGTCCCAGGCGCTGACCGTGTCGGTCGAGACGTCGAACCGCGGTGCCTGAAACATCTCGGCGGTGGACTCCTGCGTGGTGACCGCCCCGGTGCCATCACGCTCCCCGACGAGGTTGGTGAATGACACCACCGCGGGGATGTCGGCAGGGGTCACGGCACGCCAGGTGAGGGTCATATCCACAATTCTGCACTCCGGCATACCCTCAGTGCCATGAGCTTCACGGGGATCCCGCTCGATGCCGCCGACTTCTACGCCGAGCTCGAGCTCGACAACAGCACTGGCTTCTGGCAGGCCCACCGCGAGCGTTACGAGAGCAGTGTCCGCGGCCCGATGACCGCACTGCTCGCTGCCCTGGAGGAGGAGTTCGGGCCCGCCAAAATCTTCCGGCCCCATCGCGACGTGCGGTTCTCCGCCGACAAGAGTCCCTACAAGACGCACCAGGGCGGATACGTGGCCGCCGGGACCCGATCAGGATGGTATGCCGAGGTGTCGGCTGACGGGTTTCGTCTCGGAGGCGGGTGTTATCACATGGACAGCGCCGTGCTGGCGGCCTATCGCAAGGACGTCGACGGACCCCGCGGTGCCGAGTTGGAGCAGATTGTCGCCCGGCTGCGCGGGTCCGGGTGGGAGGTCAGCGGGGATCAGCTCAAGACCGCCCCCCGCGGCTGGAGCCGGGACCACGAGCGGATCGCGCTGCTGCGTCACAAGACGATCTCGGCGATGCGCTGGATCGAGGATGCCGACGTCGTCACGACCGGAGCGCTCGTGGAGCAGGTGCGCGCAGACTGGCGTCAGGTGCGGCCGCTCGTCGAGTGGCTCCGGCCGGTGACCGCGGCCTGACCCACGCCCCCAACGCCCCCTCCCCCCGACGCCCCCTCCCCCCCGACGCCCCCTCCCCCCAACACGCTTGTGTCATGCAGTGCCGGGGCTAGAGCCCTGGCACTGCATGACATAGCGCACGTGGCACCGCAGCAGGCGGCCGGAACCTCAGTGGTGGAGGCGCGGCAGCCAGGAGGGACCGGTGTGGGCTCGCTCGCCGAGCAGGGTCAGGACCGCCGGGAGCAGCACCCCGCGCACGATCGTGGCATCGATCAGCACCGCGACGGCCAGGCCCACGCCGAGCTGCTTCATCTCCAGCATCGACAGCGTCCCGAAGATCGAGAACACCCCGACCATGACGGCCGCGGCTGCGGTGACCACACCGGCCGAGCGGGCCACCCCCTGGCGGACCGCCCGCCGCGGTGACGCCCCAGCGTCGAAGGCCTCGCGCACCCGGCTGGTGACGAAGATGTGATAGTCCATCGACAGCCCGAAGAGCAGGACGAACAGCATCATCGGCAGCCAGGAGGCGATGGCCCCCGTCGAGGTGAAGTCGAGCAGCCCCTCGGCCCAGGTGCCACCGAAGACGACGACCAGCGCACCGTAGGCGGCGCCCACCGACAGCAGGTTCAGCCCCACGGTCGCAGCCGCCAGCGCCGGAGACCCGAAGGACACCAGCATCACCAGCAAGGACAGGACCAGCACGAAGCCGACAACCCAGGGCAGTCGCTCGTCCATCCAGGTCGTCAGGTCGGCCACCGCTGCCTGCCCGCCCAGGTGCACGTCGGCGCCGGGCACGTCAGCCAGCTCGGCCCGCACCTGCGGGAGCAGTTCATCTCGGACCTGCTCGACGGTCGTCGTCATCTCGTCGTCGCTCGGGGTGACGTCGAGCCCGAGGTCCCAGGTGGTGACCGTACTGTCCGTGGACCGCACAACCTCACCTGCGGCACCGGAGACGTGCTCGATGCCCTCCGCGTCGGGCGTCGTGCCCAGCAGTGCGGCCTCGACCTCGTCCGCGGAGTCCGCCGGGGCCCGCACCACGACCTGCAGGGAGTCGGACTGAGCAGGGGCGGCGGCGTTGAACTGGTGGTAAGCCTGCACGCTCTTGAGGTCCTGCGGCAGGGCCTCAACGTTGCCGATGGCGGTCTTCATGCCCAGGGCCGGGGCGGCCAGCGCCACCAGCAGTCCACCCACGACGAGCAGGGCCGCAAGGGGGTGTCGGGTCACGATGCCGGCGAGGTGGCCCCAGAAGGTCTCCTCCGAGCCACGCCTGGCCTCCCGCCGACGGGTGAACGGCAGTCGCAGCGCGTCGATCTTGTCGCCGAGCAGACCCATCAGCGCGGGCAGCACAGTCACGGCGGCGATCACGGCCACACCGACGACCA
The DNA here is from genome assembly GCF_007197575.1 of Ornithinimicrobium ciconiae. NCBI lineage: Bacteria > Bacillati > Actinomycetota > Actinomycetes > Micrococcales > Ornithinimicrobiaceae > Ornithinimicrobium > Ornithinimicrobium ciconiae. The sequence goes on along the minus strand of NZ_CP041616.1, from coordinate 836,591 downwards.
GCATGGCGCCGAGCCCGAGCGAGGTGAACATCCCGCCGGCCACGAGCATCCCCGACATCGCGATGACCACGGTGAGGCCGGAGATCAGCACGGCACGACCGGCGGTGGCCCCCGCGATGCCGATCGAGTCCAGCACGGAGGCACCGGCACGCCGTTCCTCACGGGCACGCCGCAGGATCAGCAGGGCGTAGTCGACACCCACGGCCAGGCCGATCAGCAGCACGATGGCCTGACTGTTCTGGTCGACCGGCAGCCAGGTGGACACGAGCGCCGTCAGACCCAGGGCTGCGGCGACGCTGCCCAGTCCGATCACCAGCGGCACGCCGGCCGCCACGACGGCACCGAAGGCGAGCAGCAGGATGATCAGGGTCGCGGGGATCGCAAACAGCTCGGCCCGTTGGAAGTCCTCACCGACCGTGGCATTCATCTCCTGGTCCAGGGACGTCTGCCCGAACTGGGAGATCGTCAGGTCGCTGTGCGCGGCCGCGAGCTCATCGGTCGCCCGGAGTGAGCCGTCGATCTCGAGCGCGACGCCCTCCTCGTCGGTGGCAAACTCCAGGGGCAGCACGATGCTGCCGTCCTGGCCCGGGAAGACATCTCCCACGTCGATGACACCGGGGACGGTCTCATAGGTGGTGACCAGCTCGGAACCCAGCTCCGCGGCACGGTCCGGCGCGATCGGACCCTCCGGGTCGGTGACGATGACGAACTCGGTCGGAACGTCTCCGAAGTCGGCGCCGTCCAGGATGTCGTAGGCCTCGGCCGAGTCGCCGACCAGCTGATCGTTGGCGCCCGTGGTCGTGATGCCGACCGCCGCCAGCAGCCCGATGCTGCCGAGCACCAGGAGCAGCGAGGTGCCCAGCACGACCCACCGGTGTTGGGCGCACCACAGCGCCAGCGGGCTGCGCGGCAGATCAGGCCGGTGGACGGACTCGGGCACGCTCCCGACCCGCTCGAGCGCTCGTGCCTGCGTGGTCCCCACGTCCTCGGCAGGGTCGATCGGCGCCCCGTGACGCCGCGAAGTCTCGGTCTGGTTCTGGATCATGCCTTCCAGCCTCGCGAGCCCGGCGTCCGCGCACACTGGCGTGGACACCCAGAACCGACGGGGGGATAACCCCACCCTGATCCGGTGGGCAGCAGGCTCCCGACCGCGGCGCAGCAAACCTAGGGTTGAGTCATGTCCACCTCCACGACACCGCGACGCAGCCTGCTCCGGCACTGGCTCAGCGGTTGGTCCCACGCCGCCTTCCTGGTGCTCAACCTGCTCACCGGTCTGGTGGCCGTGGTCCTCGTCGTGCTCATCATCGTGGGCGCGGTCGGGATCATCGCCGCCGGCTCCGGCCTCCTGCTGCTCGTGCCCGCACTCTGGGTCACGTGGTTGTTCGGGCGGGCCGAGCTGGGCCGCATCGAGGCCTTCACCGGCCGCCGCATCACCCCACGGCGGGCCTCGGGCGAGCCTCGCTGGCTCACCGTCCTCGGGTTCGGCGAGGAGCACCGGCGCGCTGCGGCATACACCGGGTTGCACGCCCTGTGGGGGTTGCTCACCGGTGCCCTCGTCGCCACCCTGCTCTCCGGGGTCATGGCGGTCCTGGCCCTGCCGCTGTATGTCGGACGCCTCCCGGGCGAGGGCACACGCATCTTTGGGGTGGTCCCCGTGGCGTCCGGAGGCAGTGGGCAGGCGCTCCTCTGGGTGCTCGCGCTGGTCGCTCTGCTGGTCACCCCCTTCCTGGCGCGACTGGTGAGCCAGGTCGACGTGCAGCTGGCGCGGACCCTGCTCGGGCAGGACGCCGAGGTGGAGATCGCCCACCTCTCCGAGCGCGTGGAGACCCTGACGACCTCACGCACCGAGACGATCGACTCGGTCGAGGCCGAGCGGCGCCGGATCGAGCGCGACCTGCACGACGGCCCCCAGCAGCGCCTGGTGGCGATCGCGATGGACCTGGGCATGGCCCGGGCCCGGCTGGCACACGACCCCGCCGGTGCCCAAGAACTGCTGGACAAGGCCCACCAGGCCTCCAAGGAGGCGATTGTCGAGATGCGTCACGTGGCGCGCGGCATCACTCCCCCGATCCTGGCGGATCGCGGCCTGGACGCTGCCGTCTCGGCCCTGGCCGCCCGTTCCGCGGTGCCGGTGACCGTCTCGGTCAGCGGCGTCGGCCGGTTGGATCCGACGACGGAGGCGATCGCCTACTACTGCGTCTCCGAGCTGCTCACCAACGTCGCCAAGCACTCCGGGGCGGCCAGTGCGCGGATCCGGCTGGGCCGCAACGAGGCCCTGACCCCGCCCGCCCTGGTCATCGAGGTCGAGGACGACGGCGTCGGAGGTGCCGATCCCCGCCGCGGGACCGGTCTGGTCGGCCTGCGCCAACGGGTGAACTCGGTGGACGGCACGATCGCGGTGGACTCACCGCGCGGCGGTCCCACCCGGGTCGTTATCCATCTGCCGGCGCGTCCGGTCCCGACGCAGCAGGACCGCTATCTGCCGAGCCCTGCGCAGCCTGCGCAACCTGCGCCCGCCCAGACCGCCACGCAGAGCTCCCCCACCCAGACCTCCCCCACCCAGAGCTCCCCCACCCAGAACGAGGACTGACATGACGACGCCCACCAAGGTTGTGCTCGCCGAGGACTCGGCGCTGCTCCGTGAGGGTCTGGTCCGGCTGATCCGCGAGGGCGGGTTCGAGGTGGTCGAGGCCTGCCACGACGCCGACTCCTTCCTGGACGCGGTCGGGCGCCATCGCCCGGGACTGGTCGTGGTCGACGTGCGGATGCCGCCGACCTTCACCTCCGAGGGGATCGTGGCCGCCCTGCAGGTCCGCACGCGCTACCCCGACACGGCGGTGCTCGTGCTCAGCCAGTATGTCGAGGAGCAGTACGCGACCGAACTGGTCGCCAGCCGCGCCGGTGGTGTCGGCTATCTGCTCAAGGACCGGGTCGCCGACACCGCCGAGTTCATCGCAGCCCTGCGGGAGGTCACTGGTGGCGGGACCGTCCTGGACCCCGAGGTCGTCCTCCAGCTGCTCTCCCGGGCCCGCAACACCGATCCCCTGGGTCGGTTGACCCCACGCGAGCGGGAGGTGCTCGGCCTGATGGCCGAGGGACGCACCAACGCCGCGATCGCCGCTGCCCTGTTCATCGGCGAGGGCGCGGTGGAGAAGAACGTCTCGTCCATCTTCAGCAAGCTCGACCTGCCCCCGACAGATCAGGATCACCGCCGGGTGCTGGCCGTCCTGCGGTGGCTCGATCACGGCACGACCAGGAGTGAGTCATGACCTCAACAACCAGACGTGCAGTCCTCATCGTCGGCAGCATCGTGGCGCTGCTCATCGTGATGGCTCTCGCGCTGCCGGCCGTCGGCCGGATCGTCCAGAGCACCGTGCGCGGGACCCACGAGCTGCCCGCGGACCTGCACACGCTCGTCCTTCACGGGGAGGTAGGTGAGATCAGCGTCCGCGCCGCCGGCCCTGGCGAGGAGCCGAGGGCGGAGGTCACCGTCCGCTCCACCCTCAGGGATCCGGAGGTCACCTCGGAGGTGGGCGAGGGTCGCGCGGAGCTGGTCAGCAGGTGCCAGGACTGGTGGTGGCTGGACAATTGCTCGGTCGACTGGGAGATCATCGTGCCCGCCGAGACCGAGCTGACGATCGGCAACACCGTCGGGGACATCACCGTCAGCGACGTGACCGGGGCGCTGTCCCTGAGCGGAGACGTCGGGGACCTCTCCATCGTCGGGGTCGGGAGCCCTACGGTCAGTGCCCGCAGCAGCGTCGGAGACATCACCCTCAGCCTGGTCAGCGCGCCCGAGGAGGTCACCATCACCTCCTCGACCGGTGACGTCACCGTCACGGTGCCCGAGGACGACTCCGGGTATCGCATCGAGACCGACACCTCGATCGGGAGCGTCACCAACCAGGTCGGATCAGATCCCTCGCAGAGTCGGCTGATAGACCTGCGGACCTCGGTCGGCGACATCACGGTGCGCCGCGGCACATAACGCATCGCCGGGTCGCGGTACTGCACGCATCGTCGGGTCGCCGCCCCTACCGCACCATGGGTAGGTGCATGATCCCGTCGTCGTCATAGTCCGGGCCGGAGCGGACGAAGCCAAACTGGGCATACCACTGCTCCAGGTGCGTCTGGGCGCCAATTCTGGTGGGGCGATTGCCGATTCGCTCCAGGGCGACGCGGATCAACTGCGCTGCATACCCTCGACCCCGGTGTCCGTCGACGGTCACGACCCGGCCGATGATCGCGTGCGAATCCTCCTCCAGGACACGCACATAGGCAGCCACCTCGCCGTCGACGTCCACCCACAGGTGCTCGGTACCCGGCTCGGTGTCCCGGCCATCCAGCTCGGGGTAGGCGCAGGCCTGCTCCACCACGAAGACGTCCACCCGCAGCCGCAACACGGCATACAGCTGGTCAGTGGTCAGGTCGGCGAACGAGGCGACTCGCACCTGGACTTCAGTCACCACCCCAGCGTAGATCCACGGGGTCGGCCCACCACCGTCTCACCCCACGGCCCTGGTCGAGACGCCGCGCAGACCCCGGCTGTAGCGTCGACTCCATGACCATCGAACCGGTGGATGCCCTGCGACGGATCGCCTTCCTGCTGGAGCGCAGCCGCGCCTCCACCTATCGGGTGAAGGCCTACCGCCAGGCAGCCGACACCCTCCTGGCGATCCCCGAGGCCGAGGTCCACGAGCGGGTGCGCAAGGGCACCCTGAAGCAGCTGGAGGGCATCGGCCCGTCCACCGCCGCCGTCATCGAGCAGGCCGCGGCCGGAGCAACCCCCGATCGGCTGGCCGATCTCGAGGCCGAGGCCGGCGGACCCCTGGTGGAGGGAGGCGAGTCCGTGCGCGCCCGGCTGCGCGGAGACCTGCACAGCCACTCGGACTGGTCCGACGGAGGCTCACCGATCCAGGAGATGGTCGCCACAGCGCTGGAGCTCGGCCACGACTACCTGGCGCTGACCGACCACTCGCCACGCCTCACCGTCGCCAACGGTCTCTCAGCAGCTCGGCTGGCCCAGCAGCTGAAGATCGTCGATGCGCTCAATGCTGCTGTCGGAGACGACTTCCGGCTGCTCAAGGCCATCGAGGTCGATATCCTCGATGACGGGTCCTTGGACCAGAGCGAGGCGATGCTGGACCAGCTCGACATCCGCGTGGCTTCCGTGCACTCCAAGCTCAAGATGGAGTCCACGGCGATGACTCGACGGATGATCGCCGCGGTGCGGCAGCCGCACACCAACATCCTGGGGCACTGCACAGGACGGTTGATCACCGGCAACCGCGGCAAGCGGGCGCAGAGCAGCTTTGACGCGAGCGCGGTCTTCGAGGCCTGCGTCGAGACCAACACCGCCGTCGAGATCAACAGCCGGCCCGAGCGCACCGACCCGCCCGATGACCTGCTCACCCTGGCGATCGAGACCGGGTGCCTGTTCGCGATCGACACCGACGCGCACGCCCCCGGGCAGCTGGACTTCCTGGCCTATGGCTGCGAGCGTGCCGAGCGCCTCGGCGTCCCCCTCGACCGGATCGTGAACACCTGGTCCCTGGACCAGCTCCTGGACTGGGCCAACGCCACCTGACCCCCCGCTCGATGTCACCCCGGTGGGGCGGCTCGAGCCCAACCACGGGCCCGAAAACCGTGCTCAAGCCCGGCCACGAGAACCCGTTTTGGTGGCAGCCCGATCCGTCACGTATGCTCTGTCACTGTCCTCATCGGAACCGAGCTGCGGTTGGCGGCGAGGGGGCGGCAGGACGGGTCCCCATCGTCTAGCGGCCTAGGACCCCGCCCTTTCACGGCGGTAACACGGGTTCGAATCCCGTTGGGGATACGTGGTCCTTGGACCATGCGGTCTACGGACCGAGCAGGAAAGGTAACCTTTCGGGGTTGCCGCACGAAGGCCTGACACCAGGCCCCGTAGCGCAGTTGGTTAGCGCGCCGCCCTGTCACGGCGGAGGTCGCGGGTTCGAGTCCCGTCGGGGTCGCCGAGAGGCGCCGACACCCACCAGGGTGCCGGCGCCTTCGTCGTCCCGACCGCCAGGGCCAAACTCGCTACCTGTGGGACACAGCGAGGCGCGGGAACGACTTGCCTGGTCCTGGCGTCGTAGCAGCAGTGTTGCCACCGCACCGGAGGACTGATCATGCGCCACCGACTCATCCCGCTCGCCCTGGCATCCGCCGGTGCCGTCCTGCTCAGTGGGTGCGGGTCGGCCTGGCCGGCCAGCGACGCGGAGGAACGCTTCGTCGAGCACTTCAGCACGACCTACGCCGAGCACGTTGTCTCGACCACCACCCAGTCGTCGGGCAAGTGGCCCTATGCCGGCGGGGACCTGTCCGCCCTGGTGGTGCTGGCCGACGACACCCCACCCGAGCTGTTCGACCAGATCACCCAGGAGGTCATCGCCTGGGATCCCGACAACTCGACCACCTACGACGGGCGGGGCGCCACCGCCAACGGGCTGGGGGTCTGCGCCGGGGACGAGCAGCGCGAGGCCAAGCAGGAGCTGCGCCATGGTCTGTATGCCGAGGGGCTGGCTCTGGCCGGCGACTGGCCGTGCACGACGTGGGAGCGGGCCGAAGGAGCGCCCTACCAGGCCTCAGTCGCCGACTTCAGCGCTGACGGGGCCACCGTGCGCCCCCTGCTGAGTGAAGACGGTGCTGACCTGTGGGTCCGGGCCGAGCTGCGTGAGCCGTGGGGCAGCGTGGACGCGCGCTGGGTGTCGGTCCCGCCCCAGCTGGAGGACACCCTCACCGCGGTGGGCGAGGTCATGCCGATCCGCACCTTCGAGTTCACGCAGGCCCAAGGCCTGCGCATCGCGGTGCCGGCCACGAGCGATCTCAGCGCCGCTCAGCAGGCGGCCGAGGAGGTTGCTGGCCCAGACCTGCCCGTCGAGGTCGTGCAGGGTGACCTGGACCCCGTCAAAGCCGCCGAGATCGAGGCGCTGGCGCCTGTCGCGGACCACGTGCGGGCTGTCCCTGGCGTCATCGACGTCACCGCCCGTCCTGGCCACCTCTTGATCGCCGTGGACGACCCGGACACGGTCACCGCGGCCGTGCAGGCGGCCACCACCCACTCCGCCCTGGGCGCGGCGAGCGTGGAGCTCAACCTGGATGCGACAGGCCCCGATGACGAGTGGGCTAGGCACCGCTACTTCTGGGACCGAGGCGGGAGCGATGAGATCCTGGACGTCTTCGTCGACCTGGTCGGGCACGAGTCGGTGTCACATGTCCAGGTGAGCAACCGGGCGACGACGCCCGCGGTGTCGGTGACCCTGTCCATGCCGCTGGCGGACGGATTTGCCCACCTCAAGCAGGTCCTGCCGGACGGCCTGTCCGTGAAGGTGGCCGGACACGATGCGCTGCCCTCGGTCCAGTTCATCTCGGCCCGCACCCTGGCGCCGGAGGATCTCACCACCCAGTTCACCACGCCGGATCTCGACCAGCTCGCCAGCGACTGGAACTCCGCCCCCTGAGCCTGCGCGCCTGAAATATCTGCAGGACGGACCAATCCGCCCCACCGACGGCTCCGAACCACAGGGTGACTGAACATCGCACCCAGAGGAGTTGTCATGCGCACCTATCGCACCCGCACCACCCCGCTCGTCGTCCTGGCCCTCGTCGGCCTCCCGCTGCTGGGCACCAGCCCGGCCTCGGCCCACGAGGGCGAAGGGACCGAGCTCTCCGGCACGCTGACCGAGCTCAACGACTCGGGAGCCTCCGGCACCGCCTGGGGCATGCTCGAGGGCAACCAGCTCCACGTCATCCTGGAGACCCAAGGCCTGCTCGACAGGGCGCCGCACGCCCAGCACGTCCACATCGGCGGCACCCACAGCTGCCCCGGCGCAGACGTCGAGGGCACAGGGCCCAACGGGGAGCTGCAGACGTCTGACGGCGTCCCCTCCTACGGCGGGGTGGCGCTGAGCCTGACCAACGAGCCTGGCATGACGTCCGGCGACCACGCCCTGGATGTGACCAACTTCCCCGCCGAGGGGAGTTACACCTACGAGCGCACCATCGAGGTCGACGACGCCACCGCCCGCGACATCGCCGCCGGCGCCGGTGTGGTCGTCGTCCACGGTGTCGACCACGACGGCAGCGGCACCTATGACGGTGACGCGAAGTCCGACCTGGACCCGATGCTGCCTGCCGAGGCCACGAACCCCGCGCTGTGCGGTGAGTTCGAGGTCGCACAGATGACGATGCCCGAGGACGGCGTCGCCACCGGTGGAGCCGGCACGGAGGGGACCGAGCACGTCGGTCTGATGGTCCTGGGCGGCGTGACGCTCGCAGTCGCCGGGCTGGGTCTGGCTGTCACCCGTCGCCGCGCAGACCAGCGCAGCTGAGCATGAACAGCACACCGACCGGGGGTCACGGACGACGCCTGTCGCTCGCGGCCATCGGGCTGCTCCTCGCCCTCGGCGTGGGCATGCCCTGGTGGGCTCTGGCCCACCAGGTCGGTGAGCCGCCACGACCCTCCTCAGACTCGCACGCCGCCAGCACCTCCGGCGTTGCCGACATCGCCGGGGCCACGGACAGCACCGGGGAGTCCGTGGCCCCGGACAGCACGGAGGAGGGGCTGGCCCCGGACACCACCGGCGAGGCCACGGGCCCGGGCACCGCCGGGGAGGACGCCGCCCCAACGGCCCCGGACACACACCGTGCCCCACGGTCGGCAGCCACCCCCACTCCCCCGGTCACGCTGCCCGCCTCGGTTCCGGTCCGGATCACCATCCCCGCGATCGGGGTGGACAGCCCCCTGCATCCGCTCGGGCTCGACGCGGAGGGACGGTTGGAGGTGCCCAGCGGAGAGCGCTACGGGGAGGCCGCCTGGTATGACGGATCACCCACCCCAGGAGAGGCGGGACCGGCGGTCATCGAGGGGCATGTCACCAGCCAGGGCTCGGTGCCCAGCGTCTTCTTCGAACTGGGGGCGCTGGCTCCCGGCGACCTCGTCGACGTCGAGCGGACGGACGGCACCACCGCCACCTTTGAAGTCTACGGGGCGGAGAGCTTCCCCAAGGACTCCTTCCCCAAGACCACGGTCTATGGCAACACCACGGGTGCGGAACTGCGTCTGATCACCTGCGGAGGGGCTTATGACGCAGAACGCCGCGCTCACGTCGACAACGTCGTGGTTTTCGCCCGACTGGTGCCGTGACCCCATCCGAGGACTTCACTCGTGCATGATGGGTTGGTGGCGACCGATTCGGGGCAGGACCTTGCCGAGTTGGTGGTGGCCTCAGCCGCGGGCGATCGGGTGAGTTTCGCGGCGTTGTATGACGCGACCGCGCCGAGGGTCTTTGGTCTGGTGGTGCGGGTGGTGCGGGATCGTTCGCAGGCTGAGGAGGTCACGCAGGAAGTCTTCTTGCAGGTGTGGGCCTCGGCGGGGTCGTTCGATCCTGCCCGGGGCAGCGCCCTGGGGTGGGTGCTGACGCTCGCGCACCGGCGCGCGGTGGACCGGGTCCGGTCGGCGGTGGCCCAATCCAGGAGAGATGTTGCCTACGAATCACGGCAGAGCGAGACTCCTTTTGACAGCACCGCCGAGAGCGCTGAGGAACGGATGGAGGCCACGCGGGTGCGTGCTGCACTGACAGTGATGACCCCGACGCAGCGTTCGGCGGTTGAGCTGGCCTTCTTCGACGGGCTGACCCACCAGGAGGTCTCCCAACAGCTGGGCGTGCCGCTGGGCACGGCCAAGACCCGGATCAGGGACGGCCTGAGACGGATGCGTGATGAGCTGGGAGGTGTCCCATGAGCGATGCGAGTCTGCACGACCTGGCGGCCGCCTACGCCCTGGACGCTGTCGATGACGCTGAGCGGGCCGCGTTCGAGGCGCACCTGCCGACCTGTCCGCCCTGCCGGGAGGAGGTCGCCTCGTTCAGTGACGTCGCCGAAGGGTTGAGCGCGGACCTCTCAGCCACCCCACCCCCTAGTCTGCGCGAGCAGGTCCTGACCCAGATCGCAGTCACCCCTCAGGACAACCCCACACCCGGCGCTGTGTCCGATGAGCTGGCTGGGCGGCGTGCGGGTCGTCACCGCGGTGCCGGGGGTGTGCGCGGGTGGGTCCTGGCCGCGGCTGTGGCAGCAGCGGTGGCCATCGGGGCCGTGGCGGTCACCCAGTGGACCCAGGACAGTGTGGACCCTGCTGTCGTGGCGGTGCAGGAGGTCCTCGACGCCCCCGATGCTGTCCGGTCCACCGAGTCCGTCGACGGGGCCAGGGTCACGGTCGTGACGGCATACTCCCTCGACCGGTCGGTCCTGCTGACCCAGGACCTGGCCGGTGCCCCGCCCGGACAGGACTACCAACTGTGGTTCGTCGACCAGGACGGCGCCGCGGTCTCGGCCGGGCTCCTACCGACCGGCACCGACCAGTTCCTCCTCGAGGGCGACCCCAGCGACGCCATCGCCCTCGGCATCACCCTCGAACCAACCGGCGGATCCGACCAACCCACCAGCGACCCCCTCATCGCCATCCCCCTGCAGGGGTGACCGGGCACCGGTGAGGGCGCCCGGTCAGCCGCTCAGGCCGCGCTGCGTTCCATCGCCGCACCGAGCACGGCACCGGATGGCACCCGCTCGTCGGTGTCAACGCTGACGAAGTCAGCGACCTGTGCACCCTTGCCGATCGCGACCCGCATGCCCAGCCGGGCTCCACGGCCCAGCCGAGCACCAGCACCCACCCGACAGTTGGTGCCGACCACCGCGTCCTCGCCGACGAAGGCGTCCTCAGCCACCCAGGCACCGGAACTCACGCGCGCACCGGGCGCCACACGGGCACCGGGGTCGACATAAGCCGACTCGTGCACGTAGGCCCTCGGGTCCACCACGGCACCCTCGGCAACCAGTCCCCCACCCAACTCGTGGGGCCAGTACCGCAGCGGCTTGCCAGGCACTTCCTCGATTTCGACGTACTTCTTGCGTCGCCTCGCCAAATCTGATCCCTCCCTCGGGATGTCGTCATATGAATGGTGCGGTCACGAACTCCGCCCGCTTAGGTCCAACGCACGAGTAACGTGGCGTGTTCCCGCGCTGCGAGGCACCTTGTCCCCCGGTGGGAAAGTCTCCCGCTGCCGAGAGTCGAGCTCGTCCCACGAGGTTGGCGAGCGGCCTAGTCTGCCTGCGGGACAGCGAGGTCGATCTCCGTGACTCGTGGGGCCGCGCGCCCCAGGAGGCAGACCGCTGCCCGGTAGCCAGCACGGTCACCCAGCCGGATGAGCCGCGCGCTCGGCCTGCCCAGGAGGGCGACGCGGCTCCCGCTGACGGACACGGTGGAGAGGGGCACGGTCAGGCCGGTGCCGATCGCCTTGAGGTAGGACTCCTTGGCCACCCAGAGGGACATCAGGGCGTCATCATCGTCGGCCTGCTCGCGCGGGCCCAGGATGAGGTCCCGGGGCATTGGCAGGCCCCCGGCAGATCCGAGGTCTTCCACGTCGACCCCGACCGGGCCGGTCGCGGTCGCGGCGATGACCACCCACCGGCCTGCGTGAGAGAGGGAGACGTGCAGGTTCCCACCGCTGACCACGGGCCGACCGTGAGGCCCTCCGCACCAGTCGCACGTGCGCTCGATCACGACCTGGGGGGCTGGCACGCCCAGGTGCTGAGCAACCACAGCCCGCAACGCCCCCGCTCCGACGATGGAGCGCCACTCGTCCTCACGGTGCCGAAAGCGCGTGGCCCGCTCACGTTCCAGACGTGAGACCCGGGTGCTGAAGTGTGTAGCGGTCCTGGAGTCGACCGGCACCCAGTGCACGGACACCGCCACCATCCACGCTCCCCTCTGGCGATCGGGAGTCACACTATGCCACCCGTGCGGAACCGGCCACCACGAAAACATGGGGTTGACCCCGTTTCGTGGACATCGGTTAAGCGGCCTGATCGACCGCTGTGCTGAGTCGGTGCTCGAAGGCTACCGGGTTGATCTGGCCGAGGGCGCTGTGGCGTCGGCGGCGGTTGTAGACGGTCTCGATCCAGGTGCTGACGGCGGTGATCGCCTCAGCGTGGGTGGCGAAGTCGTGGGCGGTCAGGTACCGGGGGTCGAGTCCTTCCGGGACTGGTGCGTGTGTGTGGCCGGTGAGCAGGCTGTAGACGGTGGAGCGCGCGATGCGCAGATGGTGGTGAATGAGGGCCCGGGCGGCGTAGGGTTCCATCCCTTGGAGGATGAGGCCCTTGCTGAGTGCTCTGGTTTTGTCGCGGGAGCGGTCCCAGACGTTTCCGGAGCGGAGGTACGGGTGGGTGGAGATCTGGTCGGGTGGTGCCGTGCACGCGGCTTGGGAGCGGTTGATGGCGTTGATTCGGGAGTCAAGGCTCTCGCCGGTGGGCACGGTGAATGGGATCAGGCCGACGAGAATGTCTGTCCCACCGGCGTTGGGGAAGGCGATGATGACCTCGCCGGTGGCATCCCAGTCTCGGATGTTGGTGAATCGAAGCCGTTCGATGACTTGTGCGAGTGCCGCCCGGGTTTTACCGTCACCCGTGTCAGAGTCGGACAGGTGCGCCAGGACGTGCGCGACGAGCGCCAGGTCGTCCCGGGTGATGGTGTCCGCCGGATCGTGAGGCTGCGCTGGGGTGGGCGTGCCCTTGGGCTTCTGCCGGGCGCAGGGGTGTCCGGTGTAGCGAGCGTGCGTAGCTTGCTGCAGCATCAGCGTCCGCCTGGGCTGTCCGGACGAGGTTCTCCAGTTCGGTGTGCTTCTGGCGGTCCGCGGCGAGTTGGCCGGCGGCGGCCGCTGGCAGCAGTCCGACGGCGGCCGACTGCCCACGCAGGATCCGGGCGACTCCTACCTGGTCTGCGTCGACCGCGTCGACGACCGCGTGCGCGATCGCCGCGTGGAGTTCACGCGCTAGGGACCGTGCGAGTACCACAGACCCCGCACGGTTCGCCTGCCACCCACGTCTCAACGACGCCATCGGCGACAGGTCCGCAGAAGGTTGACGGGTACGCCATCGGTACGACTGCCCGTAGGCGACCAGGATGTTCTCCCGACCGGTCACCTCGTCGATCCACGGTTCGAAACCGACCAGGAGCTTCTCTTGCTTGCTGCGTGCGGGTGTTCGCACAGGGACGTTCTCCGCGACGACGCTTGCAGCGAGCTCACGAAGCCAGGGCCTGAGCGAGTCTCTCCCCCATGAGGTATGCGCGCTCCCCGCCCTGACCTGCCCAGCCGACCTCCTCGTCCGACAGCGCGCGGTCGTGGCGGACCCGGTGGAGCAGTTCGTCGCGGGCGGACAGTTCGGCGACCCACGCGGACGCGGGCCGGCCCAGGCTCACGTTCCTTCGCATCGCGAAACGAACCGCAACCCGAAGGTCGTCTTCGTTGAGCTGAAGGAGCTCACCATCATCCGGCCCCTGTCCAAGTATGGCGTGGCCGCAGATATCCGCGTCATCGACGAGACCGAGGCACGCCGTGTCCTGGGACCACAACAACTGGCACGTGTACGAGCACGGCCAGACGTGGGTGTCTTCCCGAAGTGTCATCGGCGTGGCGGCCCTCGAACTGCCTCGCTCGGTCCGGCGCGGCTGATACATTCCCATCGTCGCTGACACACTGATACGCATCGACACCGATCTCGTCGGGGACGTCGCGGCGGACCCTGACTGACCACCGCAGGCGGCCCGGCCTAGCAGAGTTGACCTGAGGCGGCGGGCAGCCGAAGCAGCCTGAACACCAACCGCCTCAACCAAACGCGACGCGCACACTGGCTCCGTCAATCTCAGTGACTCTCAAGCCGGACGATCTCTGCAGCCAGTCGCTCGATCATCGACCTCAGTTCGCGGTCGCCTTCCTTTAAGGACCGGACCTCATCCAGGGTCCTGAGCCTCGAGAATGCGGGTCGTCGTCAGTTCACTCCGCTGACGAAGCCGCGTGCTCAGCTTTACGGAAGGCGATCAGGAAGGTAATAAGAATGGCGATTGTCGCCGCCCCCGTCCCTAGCGAGCCGATCTCAAACTGGCTCAGCCCCGAAGGCATGGCGGCGACCACACCTGCTGCGGCCAGTAACACCAGGGCCAAGAGGCAACCTGCCCGGGCAGCCGGCCAAGCAGCTCGGTGAGCTGCGGCCCAAGCCTGAGGTGATGCGACGGTCGCCGGACTTCGCATCCCGATCCAGGCGTTGGGTCCCTTGCGTTCCATGCGGGATGGCTCCAGTTGCCACATCGACCAACACACAAGCACAGCCATCCCTACGATCAGCACCACACGCCGCTCCTCATGCGCTCACACCCGCCGGCGCTTCCCGATCTCGGACCTTCACTTGGCAGCCCGCAGGAACGGTCCGACCCGATTCGTCATCAACGTGGGCCACTGAAATGAAACCATGATGGGACCCACGGTCCGACAGCGTCGCCAGAACTCCTGCGATCATGATCGCCCCGAAACTCCATAGCCCGATCGTAAAGATGATTCCGACATGGAACATGGCTGACAAAAAGAACGCCCCACGTCGATACCGGTATGGCAACAGAACCAGGATCGCGATTGAGAGTTCCAGAATCATCGATCCCCAGGTCAACCCCAGGCTGACGATAGGGATTTCAGTGAGGAAAAGGATTGGGCCGGCGAGGGGGCCATCCACCCCGAAGAATACTTGACGAGTCACATAGTATATGGCACTCCCGTCAGCCCACTCAGCCACGGAAAACTTGGCAATACTAGCCGTCACATAAATCCAAAATACCTGCACCCGAAGGCCCCACCATCCAGCCCAAGCGGCAGGCGCCAATGGCGACGGTGATGTGCCAGCAGGCGAGACCGACCAGTGGTTCCTCCTAGAGTCAGCGAGTCCAATCAACAAAAAGAACACACAGAACAACTGCGCGGCCGACTCCCCTCCGTCCGGAAGAACAATGGCAGTGGAGATCGAGAAGGTTATCCAAACATGCAAAACGGCGGTCATCCTCGGCAGCGCCCCTGAGATCACCAGCACGAGGCCCGCAATTAGGAGCCAGGAGACCCACTGAAGATCCGTGCTGCCCACTAGACAGTAAGCCGTCCAGTCGTTGAAATTTCCACACTGAGGTCCAGTCGGCGCCCCCGCTACCGGGACGATCAAGTACGAGGTCGGGGTGAAAAGTAGGACTGTAATCTGGGCAATTGCCATGAGGGACCGCGCAACGGCAAAAACACGCGATCGCCGAACGTCGAAGTCCCCGACAGCTTGGGCGATGGATGGGATGACATCGGTATTCCTGCGACGAATGGAGCTCCAAGTCACCGGGACTCCTCACATTTAGCTTCAAGCAACGTGGCCCGAACAGGCAATCGTTGGCCCTCGTACACGTCACGGAAAGACCACCGGACCGGTTCGTTCTCAACGAGGACGGACTTTCCGCAAATCGTGGGGACAGTCGAGGTGTTTACGATCTCAATCACATCAAGTTCTTCGGTCGCGCGGCGTGCGCAGTCGACCTCAGCCGTCAAGTCCCCACAGGCGACCCACGAATCTGACCCGACCACACCGACGAGGTTTGCCATCTCTGGGCCTTGGGCTCGCTGCTTACGGGCTAGACCGAACAAGTTGTCTGGGTTCGTCTGCGGAAACCGCAGTGCGGAGACAATCTCGCCGTTTCCTTCCACGCTGTATGGAGTCAATTCGTGGTACGAAGGTGGCCGAGTGAAAAATACCCAACTTTGTTGCGCCAACTCCACGCTCACTGTTCGCAGTTTGGAGCCATCCCGCGTGCTGAGAACGTTGCTCGGCATTGAGTAGAAGATCGTGAGAGCAAGCGTTCCCAAGACCAAGAGCAGTGACACCAAACCCTGCCAGCCGAGTTTTCGTTCAACTGCTTCAATGGAACCCAAATCAGACATCAGGCTGCGAGTGCCTCGGCAATACGAAGTGTGATCTCGTCCTTCTCCAAGGCCGTTGCGCGCGAATCCACGCCGTTCTTGTCGTCAAGGTAGGCAATTGGACCGACGACGAAGACCGCGGCTGCAGCGACAAAGACAAAGGTGACGCCAGCCACAGTCGCGTAGGCAGCGCCGTTCGCAACTGCCAAGCCTGTAACTGCAACATAGGCACAGGCCACTGCCCACCCGCAGCCCGCCATACCGTAGTCGCCGGTGTTTAACCGCACCTCATAAGTCTCTAGGTAGTACCCCTCATACACAGTCGTGAGGTCCATCAACGCATGCTCAACCTGCCTCGGATCTCCTGATTCAAGGGGTGCCCGGATCTCCTCGGAAAACTCGGGATAGTACTCAAGGAAGTCCACAACCAGTTCGTCGAGAATCTCAGGGTCGGTCATCGGCCGATTTGCTGCGAAACCGAGGTAGCGCAGCAGTTCGGGGTTGTCGTCGGCTACCGGCCCCTGGCCTGCCAGCAGCAACTTCAAGACGTCTCCGTCGCTGTACTTTCGGTCGATGTCCACCACACTGACGTTGTCAGCTCCAGGACGCGCTCCGTCCGATTCCGATGCTGCCATCACCGGACTACCCGCAAGAAGCAATACTGACACCAGAGTCGCGGTCAAACTGCGTTGCCACACCTGCCAGCGCGACTCAGGCTCGCCCGTGGTATGGCTCCTTGACATCTCTATCATCGTCTTCATTGCAACCCCATCCGCCCATTACGAATCTGTCCCTTGAGATCGTGCCATGCATCGGCCACCACTAAGCCTCACGCCAGTAAATTTCTAGTTCGCGTTGGCCCAGTTCACAGTAAAGCCTTGGTCAACCTCACGCCTGAGTTCCGCAGCTGTCGGGTTGACCCCAACTGACGGTGTTGATCGGGTGGGTCGGGGCCGACTTGGGTGTGCGGGCGGGCGGGCCGGGGGTGCCCGTGCAGGTCGCGGAGCACGTCGGTTGGCGTGGTATCGGCGGCATTGGCCTGGCGTTCTGGTGCGTCGGGAGTGCTCTCGCGCGCGACGGCGGCGATGGACCACATGGTGACGAGAGCCGCGAGAAAGAGCAGCACTGCTAGCGGGAGTAGCCACTGAGCACCCTTGAGGCTCGCGGCCGCCGCGCCCGCCCGACGCATGTCGCGGTCCGAGCTCTGCTCGAGTGTCTCCCTGATTTTGGTATCCAGGCAGGCAGGGCCGTGGGCGGCGCGGAGCGTGAAATAGAGGCTGACCAGGACAAGCGCCGCCGAGAGGGCCATCGCACCCGGGACGTAGGACACGATCTTGGCACTGTCACGGATGGACCGGAACGTCTCTCCGCCGAGTACGAGAGTCGCGGTGATCTTCAACGTAGTTTCCCAGCATCTTCCCATGGATGGGGTGATCCACCGTGACACCAGGCGATACGGGACGACACGCACCCGTCAGGTATAGTGATCCCGCGCCGGATCACTCCGGCGTCCTGTTTGCGCAGGTCAGATCACCTCTGGCAGCGCAGACCCGGCCAGGTAGCTCAGTTGGTACGAGCGTCCGACTGAAAATCGGAAGGTCGGCGGTTCGACCCCGCCCCTGGCCACCATTCGGTTTATCGGCATCCCGCACCCTAGTTTATGTGCTGGAAATGCCGGTTGACCTGCGAGAACGCCAACCCATCCCACAGTTGGCCGTGCCGGTGGAGGCTAGGGACTGCCGGGCCCTCGAATCATCTAGCCGAACTGATCCAGGCGTTGCTGCTGACCACGATCTGGCGAGTCTCGTCCTGGCAGGCTGTGGGCAGCGCGGTGTCATCCTGAATCAGCATTCCGGACACATCGAGCTCGTCCCCCACAGCGAACTCGTAACCAGTCCCGCACACGGTCTGAGATCTTGCATCCCAAGAGACAGGCATGGGTAGCGCGAGCGTGACGAACCTGTGGTCCCCCGCATCGTCGGCGTCAAGGACCCCTAAGCACTCGCCTCGGAGAGTGATGACCCCCTGGAGATCCCAGTTCGGCGCCATGAGCTCGCCGCGGTACTTCAGGGCGCTGCCATCAGCAGCGCACGGCGTGGACTGTATCCCCAGCACCCTGACGCACTGTGGTGTCGGCGGCGGGGGGAGGCCCTCGTTGTGACCTGGCGGGCTCAGGTGGGGCGCAGCCGGTAGGTCTGCACGACATTGCCTGCCGAGGTGCGAACGAGGTCGGTGAGGTCAAGACGGGTGGTCGGATCCTCGTGCTGGAAGAGGCGGCGGAAGGACCTGCCGGCAATCACCGGGTGGGTGACCAGCACCAGTTCGTCGAGCAGCCCGGCAAGGAACAGCTCGCGCACGATGCTGATGCTTCCCTGCACCCCGACGTCGTGCCCTTGGCTCTCCTTGAGATGGCGCACGTGGTCGTGCAGGTTGCCCTCGATCAGGTGCGAGTTCTGCCACGCCAAGGGTCCGGTGAGGGTGGTGGAGGCGACGTGCTTGGGGACCGTGTTGATGAACTCAGAGAAGGGGTTGTCCTCGCCCGGAGCTGAGTTCGGCCAGTAGCCGGACCACTCCTCATAGGTCACCCGGCCCATGATCGCCTCGTCGATGCTGCCGATCGTGCGGGTCATCAGCTCACCGAGCTCGGCATCGAAGCTGTCGAACTGCCACTGGTCTGGCCCCTCGACAGCTCCGTCGAGGGAGTGGAACAGGCCAGAAACTACCTTGCGCATGGTGCCTCCTGGGTCGTGGTGGTCCTACTCCCTGAACCGACCACTCCGAACGGTCAGACTCATCGGCGTGCCGGTCGCCCCGGGGACCACAGTCTCGCCCCGCCGACCGTTCGCCGGTTGCGGCTCCTCCCGGGAGCAGGTATGACGGAGAGCAAGCCGTCCGGCAGTGACGGCGGGACGGAGGACACGTGGCGCTGGCCATCGAGGACTACGGGGTCATCGGGGACCTGCACACGATGGCCCTGGTCGGCAATGACGGATCGATCGACTGGCTGTGTCTGCCGCGCTTCGACTCCGGCGCCTGCTTCGCCAAGCTGCTCGGCACCGACGAGAACGGCTACTGGCACATCGCCCCGGTCGGAGCCGATCGGTGCACCCGCCGGCACTACCGAGGCGACTCCCTGGTCCTGGAGACCGAGTGGCAGACCCCGGACGGAACGGTGCGGGTCATCGACCTCATGCCGGTGCGGGACGACGCCGCTGACGTGGTGCGCATCGTCGAGGGGGTCTCCGGCCGCGTGCGGGTCCGCAGCGACCTGCGGCTGCGCTTCGACTACGGCAACATCGTCCCCTGGGTCAGACACCACGGCAGCCAGCTCTCGGCCATCGCTGGCCCCGACTCGGTGTGGCTGGACACCCCGGTGGAGGTCCACGGGCACGACCTGATGACCACCGCCGAGTTCGAGGTCTCGGCCGGTGAGCGGGTGCCGTTCATCCTCACCCACCACCCCAGCCACGAGAAGGAGCCGAGGCGTCGGGACGCCGAGCGTGTGCTGGCGCACACCGAGGCATTCTGGGCGGAGTGGATCTCCCACTGCGACTACGGAGGGGGATGGTCCGATGCCGTGCGCCGCTCGCTCATCACGCTCAAGGGCCTGACCTATGCGCCCTCGGGCGGGATCGTCGCCGCCGCGACGACGTCACTGCCCGAGGATCTCGGCGGTGTCCGCAACTGGGACTACCGCTACTGCTGGTTGCGTGATGCGACGTTCACCCTGCAGGCCCTGCTGGGCACCGGCTTCGAGGGCGAGGCACTCGCCTGGCGGGACTGGTTGCTGCGAGCGGTTGCCGGAGACCCCGCCGACCTGCAGATCATGTATGGCATCGACGGGCGGCGGCGACTGCCTGAGTACGAGCTCGACTGGCTCGCTGGTTATGAGGGGTCTCCCCCGGTCCGGGTGGGCAACGGCGCGGCCGGACAGTTCCAGCTGGACGTCTGGGGGGAGGTCCTCGACATGCTCCATGTGGCCCGCGAGACGGGTCTGTCCTCCGCACCCGACGCCTGGGACCTGCAACGGGAGATGCTGGACTTCCTCGAGGGCAACTGGCAGCAACCGGACAAGTCCCTGTGGGAGATCCGCGGTCCGGACCGACAGTTCGTGCACTCGAAGGTGATGGCGTGGGCGGGGATCGACCGGGCGGTGCGGGCGGTTGAGGACTTTGGGCTGGAGGGCCCGGTGGACCGGTGGAGAGCACTGGCCGGAAGGATCCACCACGAGGTGTGCACCGAGGGCTTCGACGCCTCACGCGGGACCTTCACCCAGTTCTATGGCTCTCCCGGGCTGGATGCCGCCCTGCTGCTCATGCCTCAGGTCGGGTTCCTGCCGTGGGACGACGAGCGCGTCGTCGGGACTGTTGAGGCGGTGCAGCGGGAGCTCACCGAGGGCGGGTATGTGCTGCGTTATCGCACCGAGCACGGGGTGGACGGCCTGCCCGGGGAGGAGGGCGCTTTCCTGCTCTGTAGTTTCTGGCTCGCCGACGCCCTCGTCGGCATCGGCCGGGTGGACGAGGGGCGCGAGCACTTCGAGCGCCTGCTGGCCCTCCGCAACGACCTCGGCCTGCTCTCTGAGGAGGTTGACCCGGCGACGGGACGCCACCTGGGCAACACGCCTCAGGCCTTCAGCCACGTGGGACTGGTCAACACCGCCCGCCATCTGAGCGGAGCCTCGCCCGGGCACGGTCTGACCAGTCCGCAGCGTCCCGCCTGAGTCGTGCCCGCCGGTCTGGCCGAAAACTCAGAGGGTGGCGGCCAGCTCAGTGCCTTGGCGGATCGCCCGCTTGGCATCCAGCTCAGCCGCCAGGTCGGCCCCGCCGATGACGTGCACAGACCGTCCGAGCGCGGCCAACTCCGCGCCGAGGGTGTTGACCGACTCCTGACCGGTGCACAGCACGATCGTGTCAACCGCGATCGCGGTGGGATTCCTGCGCTCCGGGCCGTGGGTGATGTGCACCCCGAGGTCATCGATCCGCTCATAGTTGATGCCGGTGTGCTGGTGCACACCCTTGGCCTTGAGGGAGGCGCGGTGCACCCAGCCCGTCGTCTTGCCCAGGCCCTTGCCGATCTTGCTGTCCTTGCGCTGCAGCAGGTGCACCTGGCGGGGCGAGGGCGTCGGCAGGGCTGGGACCAGGCCACCGCGGGCGACCTCCGGTGAGCCCACGCCCCACTCCGCCATCCAGGCCTCCACACTCACCGGGCTCGGACCGCTGTGCGTCAGGAACTCGGCGATGTCCACACCGATGCCGCCGGCGCCGAGCACGGCGACCCGCTCCCCCGCTGGCCGCCGGTCGAGGACCAGCTGCGCATAGGTGAGCACCGTCGGGTGGTCCACGCCGGGGATGTCCGGGATGCGAGGGGTGACACCGGTCGCGACGACCACCTCGTCGAAGGACATCAGATCCTCGACCCGGGCACGCCGCCGAAGGTGCACGGTGACACCCTCGAGCTCGAGCCGTCGCCGGTAGTAGCGGATCGTCTCGGCGAAGTCCTCCTTGCCGGGAATCTGCAGGGCGATGGCGAACTGTCCCCCGATGTCGGAGGAGGCTTCGAACAGCTCCACCTGGTGTCCGCGCTCGGCAGCCGTCACGGCGGCGGCCAGGCCCGCCGGCCCGGCCCCGACCACGGCGACCGACTTCACGGTGCGAGCTGGCCCGAGCACCAGCTGCGTCTCGTGGCCGGCCCGCGGGTTGACCAGGCAGGTCGCGGTCTTCCGCGCAAAGGTGTGGTCCAGACAGGCCTGGTTGCAGGCGATGCAGGTGTTGATCTGGTCTGCCCGCTGCTCCATGGCCTTGGCCACCCAGTCCGGGTCCGCCAGGAAGGGTCGGGCCATCGAGACCAGGTCCGCACTGCCAGAAGCCACCACGTCCTCCGCGAGGTCGGGCATGCTGATCCGGTTGGAGGCGATCACCGGGAGGCTGACCTCGGGCCGCAGCTGCGCGGTGACCCGGGTGAAGGCGCCCCGCGGCACCGAGGTGACGATCGTGGGCACGCGTGCCTCGTGCCAGCCGATGCCGGTCGACAGGATCGTCGCCCCCGCCGCCTCGACCTCCCGTGCGAGAGCGACGGTCTCGGCCCAGGTCTGACCATCGGGCACCAGGTCGAGCAGGGAAATCCGATAGATGACGATGAAGTCGGGTCCGACCGCCTCACGCACCGACCGGACGACCTCGACCGCCAGGCGGAGCCGCTTTTGCGGCGAGCCGCCCCACGCATCGGTCCGGCGGTTGGTGCGCGGCGCGAGGAACTGATTGATCAGATAACCCTCCGAGCCCATGATCTCCACACCGTCATAACCCGCCTCCTGCGCCAGTGCCGCGCAGCGGGCGTAGGCCGCCACGGTCGCCCGCACACCCCGTCCGGTGAGCGCCCGCGCCCGGAACGGGGTGATCGGGGACCTGCCTGCCGAGGCGGAGGCCGCCAGCGGGTGGTAGCTGTAGCGCCCGGCGTGCAGGATCTGCAGCGCGATCTTGCCGTCCCACGCGTGCACGGCATCGGTGATCACGCGGTGCTGGGCCAGTTGCCGCCTGCTGATCAGTGCCGAGGCCCCCGGATAGAGCGATCCGGTGAGGTTGGGCGCATAGCCTCCGGTGACGATCAGCGCGACACCTCCTCGCGCGCGTTCGGCATAGAACGCGGCGAGCCGGTCTGCGTTGGCGCCGCGGTCCTCCAGGCCGGTGTGCATCGAGCCCATGACCACGCGGTTGCGCAGTTCGGTGAAGCCCAGGTCAAGTGGCTCGAGCAGGTGGGGGTATGCCGTCACCCGGCTCAGCCTACCGACGCTGGTTACCGCGGGGTAACGCGGTGGGGTGCGCCTGCGGCGCCCGAGTCGTTTCTACCCGGGAGATGGAACACCGGTCTGCCCGGGAGATGGAACACCGGGCGGGTCCCATCGCGTCTCCCAAGGTGAGGGGGCCAGGGCGGCCCACGGGAGAGCGGGGAGGCAGCATGAAGATCAGACGGATGAGCACACTGCTCAGTGGGGCAGCACTGATGGTCGCACTCGGTGGTTGTGGCGCCGACGAGGCACCAAGCACGGACCCTGGGCCCACTGCGCCTACCGCATCGAGCGAGCCCGCAGAGCCGACCACGGGGACGCCGTCTGAGTCCGCTGAGCCCACCGAGCCAGCTGACCCGACCACGCAGGCACCCACCGCGACCGAGGATCAACCTGACGGGGACCTACCGACCAGCGCCACGGCATACGCCGATGCCTTTATCCAGGCCTGGCGCGGCGGCGACCCCGCCGAGATGGAACAGTTCGCGACCGACGACGCGATCCACGCCCTGGCGGGGTTCACCCCCTGGGGCGGGGCCGAGTGGCTCCACGTGTCCAACGAGCCGGTGGACGGAGCGGAGATTTCCGGGACGATGGTGCACTATCGGACCGCGGACAACCAGCTCCTCACGATCTCGGTGGACAACGCGATCGTCGAGGCCGGTGGCGAGCGAGCCGTCCTGATGGCGGACTACTCGCTGGGCGACTACCCGGTCCCGGACACCGTCGACGACTATGCGCAGGCCTTCCTGAGCGCCGTCGGCACGGACGACACCGAGTTCGCCCTGCGTCTCGGGCCCGTCGACGGCTTCGCGAGCACCGAGCTGTGGAGCCACCTGACCTACGGGATGATCGATGTGTCGGACGCCGGTGACGGCGAGGCCCTGGTGACCGTGCCCTTCCAGGAGGGTGGCGAGCTGCAGCTCACGATCGCGGTGGCCGCCGCCGAGGACGCACAGCCGCACGCCATCACCTCGGTCGTGTTCGTCGAGTAGGGCGGCACCGGCCCGGACCGATCGCCGACCCGGAACCTGTTCAGAGGTCCTTGAGCATCGAGGTGACGAACGTGCGGGCGTCCTCGTCGGTCTCCAGCGGGGGCAGGTCCGGGTCCGGCGACTCCTCGGTGGCTTTCCGGGCCAGAAACCGGATCATGGACCACGGGCTGGCCAGCCAGGACAGGTCGAGCATCTCCTCGAGCTCGGCCGCAGTGGCAGCGACGTCACCTGTGGGGACCTCGTCGGCCGCGTGCTTGGCCGCCATCTGCTCCCGGTGCTCGATCATCGTCTGCTGCTGGCTCAGCCACAGGTCGACCTGCTGGTCCACCATCTCGTGCCTGCGGCGTCGCCACGGATCTGAGCTGACGAGCAGGTCAAAGATCCACTTCTCCTCGTCCCACCACCGTCCGCTGTCGCCGAAGGTCACGGCAGGAGTCACGGGCGGCCACGCCGCACCGACTGCTGGGAGCGCATCGAAGGCTTCCGCCAGTGCCCTCGTGCCACGCCCCGTCCACCAGGGTCGGGCGTCGACCGCGCTGACCACCTCGTGCAACCGGGTCCTGATCAATTCAGCACCCACCCGGATCCGCTCCAGTTCCCGCTCGGGGGCCCCGTCGCCCCTGGGGTCCTCGTCCAGGTGGCTGAGCCGGTCCGCGACCTGCTCCGTCTCGCTGGTGAGCAGGTGCCGAAGGGGGATCGACAGCGGCACCAGCAGCGGCGCAACCACCGGCTTCCAGAGGCCCCTGCCCACCACCCGCAAACTCACCCGGAGCTGTTCGCCGGCCTCGGCAGGGACGACCCGCGCTCGCAGCCTCAGCAGGAGCCAATCGAGCGTGATCTCGACGTCCAGCAACTGGTCCCGTTCGGGCCGGAACCCGGCCGTGACCGCAAGGTGCTTGAGCGTGCTGGTGGCGCTCAGCGACCGGCAGCTCTCCAGGCTGTCCAGGTGCAGCTCCACGCGTCGCTGTGGATCGGCGCTCTCGTGATACTCCGCAAAGACATCGCGTCGCCCCGTGCGCCCGCCGATGCCTCCGCCGGCCCGGCCCCGCGCAAAGCCCTCCGGCGGGATCCAGTGATAGATCGCTCCCGGGCGCAGGTGCTGCCCCGACACCAGCGTGAGGTCGTCACTGTCCGCGAACCCGTGCCTCGCGTCCTCGGCCTCCTCCAGGGTTTGCCCCAACCCCACCTCATCGGTCATCACGTGGGTCCACCACGCCTGCCACCCCTGCCCACTCGGCCAGGTCACCGGAGCCCTCGCTGTCCACCGCACCCCCCGATCCTGCCACCGCACGGTCCGAAGACCCGGTGGTCTTCCCGGTCGACCGGCAGCTCGTATCAGTCCGCCAGCGACAGCAGCCGGTCCAGGTCAAGTAGCCGCACGGTGCGGGGGCCGTGTTGCTCAATCACTCCGGCGTCCTGCAGACGCCGCAGCTGTCGGCTCAACGACTCGGGCGTGGTGTCCAGCAGTGAGGCGATGTCCTTCTTGGCCAACGGCAGGCGCAACGTCATGGCGCCGTCCGGCTCGTGATGGGCGGGCAGGTCCACCAGATAGCGGGCCAGTCGACCCCCGACCTCCACGGAGGTCGCTGCGGCCAGGCGTTCCTCGGTCTGCTCGAGCCGACGGCTGACCCCCTGCAGCATCCGCAGACCGATGCTCGGGTGCCGCGTGATGAGCTGGCCGACATCCTGGTGACGGAAGACGCACATGCTGCCCGCCTCCAGCGCCGTCGCGTAGTGATCCGGGCGTCCGCCGTTGAGGAAGGCCGACTCCCCCACGAACTCTCCCGGCTCGAGCACCCGGATGATCTGTTCCTGGCCGTCGACCGAGATCCGGCTGATCTTCAACAGGCCGGTGTGCACCACCATCAGCTGCGACACGTCGTCCCCGGCGGAGTAGATCCGATCACCCCGGGCGACGCGGACCGGCCGGGCCAGCCCGGCGACCGCCACCTGCTCCTCGTGGGTGAGCGCCTGAAAGAGCGGCACGCGGGCCACGCACAGGTCGTCGGAGGGCTCTGTCACGTCGGTGATCTCAAGCACGCGACACACCTTCCTGCCCAGGCTCCGCCGCCAGGACGATGACGCGGTCGGGACGGGTATAGACATTGAGCGTCTCACCCCTGTTGAAGCCGATCACGGTCACCCCGAGGTCCGCGCCCAGCTCCACCGCGAGCGCTGACGGCGCCGAGACCGCCGAGAGCACCGGGATCCCCGCCATCGCGGCCTTCTGGACGAGCTCGAAGGAGGCCCGGCCGGAGACCTGCAGCACCGTGCCGGCCAGCGGCAGGCGGTCCTCCAGCAGTGCCCACCCCACCACCTTGTCGACAGCGTTGTGCCGGCCCACGTCCTCGCGCAGACACACCAGCTCCCCGTCGCTGAACAACCCGGCCGCGTGCACCCCGCCCGTGCGATCAAAGACCGCCTGCTGGGTGCGGAGCTGCTCCGGCAGTCCCAGCAGGGTCTCCAGGGGAAGGGCCAGGCAGTCCTGGCTGACGTCATACGGGGAGGACTTGCGCACTGCCTCGATGGAGGCGGTGCCGCACACCCCACAACTGCTCGAGGTGTAGACGTGCCGCTCCAGTGACACGTCCGGCTGCGGCACGCCTGGTGCCAGCCGCACATCGACGATGTTGTAGTCGCGCTCGCCGGTGGCCGCAATCGCCGCGCGATAGTCCATGGACCGGATCTGCTCCCGGTCGACGACCACGCCCTCGCTGATCAGGAAGCCGGCTGCCATCTCGAAGTCGTGGCCCGGTGTGCGCATGGTGACGCTGAACGAGCGGCCGTCGAGGCGGATCTCCAGGGGCTCCTCGCCAGCGAGCGTGTCGGCACGCACCCGGGTAGCCCCGTCACGTCCGAGTCGGGTCACCCGCCAGGACTTGGTCACACGTGCCATCGCTCCATTGTGCTGCACCGGCCCCCGGCCCGGGCATCGATCCACGCAAGACCTGGTGATCGAGCGGGAACCCACCTGTTCAGCCCCCGCGTGCCTTTCTCTCCTATAGTCGAGCGAACAGTCTGATTCCTGGCGCTCACGCGTCTGGGGAGGAGCGATCATGGCGAAGAAGCGAGCCACGGACAGTGGGACGCTCTCGGGTCGGCAGGTCTTCTCTTAATCGCTGGGCGACGTCGCCAACAACCTGACGTTCATGATGACGTCGATGTTCCTCATGGTCTATATGACCGACATCGCGGGGGTTTCGGCCGGGGTCGCGGGCACCATCTACGGTGTCACCAAGATCTGGGCGGGCGTCGCCGATCTGATCGCCGGCCAGACCGTGGACCGCACCAACACCCGCTGGGGCCGATTGCGTCCGTGGCTGCTCTTTGGCAGCACTCCTCTGGCGATCGTCTTCGTCCTGCTGTTCAGCGTGCCGGCCGGTCTCAGCCCCGCGCTCACCATCGCTTGGATCTTCCTGCTGGACGCGATCTTCCAGCTGGCCTACTCCTTCGTCAACATCCCGTATGGTTCGCTCGCCTCGGCGATGACGCAGGACCCGGTTGACCGTTCGAAGCTGTCGGGAGCACGTTCCATCGCGGCCTCGCTGAGCGGTGTCGCGCTGTCAGCGGTGGTCGCTCCGCAGTTCCAGGACACCACCGGCGACGGTGTGCGGCTCCAGTTCACCCTGACCACGGCGGCACTGGGACTGGTTGCGGTTGTGCTCTATCTGATCTGCTTCAAGAACACGAAGGAGGTCGTCCCACGCAGCGCGACCCCGATCTCCCTGAAGCGCACCCTGAGGATGATCCGCAAGAACCAGCCGCTCCTCGTCCTGTGCCTCGCCGCATTCTTCCTGCTCGCCTCGATGTTCATGATGAATGCGGTGGCGATGTATTACGCGCGCTACATCCTGGGCAACGCCGGGTGGTACACATTCTTGACGCTGGCCCAGGCCGTCGGCACAGTGCTCATCGCCTCCCTGGTCCCGGGGATCACCACCCGCTACGGCAAGCGCAACGGCTATATCGGAGCCGCGGCGATCACGGTCCTGGCGTTCGTCCTGATCTACCTCGTGCCCTCGGGAAGTCTGCCGATGGCGATCGTTGCCTGGCTCGCTTTCGGCGTCGGCACGGGCGGCACCAACGCCCTCATGTTCTCGATGCAGGCTGACACCGTCGACTATGGCGAGTGGAAGACCGGGGTGCGCGCGGAGGGCGGCTCCTACTCGATCCTGTCCTTCATCCGCAAGGTCGGTCAGGGCGTCGGGGGCTGGGCCGGAGCCGCGCTCATCGGCGCCTACGGCTACGCCGCCCAGGCCGATGTGCAGGACGCGACGGCGCAGCAGGGCATCCGCCTGGCCACCGGCCTGGTGCCTGCCGGCATCGCGGTCCTGGCTGGCGTGGTGATGATCTGGTACACCCTCAACGTCGACACCCACCGGGCCATCGTGCGCGACCTCAACGTCCGACGCTCCGAGGGCGCGATCAGCAGCACCTTCGGAGTTGACTCCTCGCGGGTGCGGTCCGAGGAGCTCGGCGACACCCGCGACCTGCTGCTGCGCCCACGCTCCCGGGGAACCCTGCCGGTGGTCACCATCTTTGAGCGAGAGGGCGCCGGGGCCACAGACATCGGCCCCGCGGTGGCCGAGAAGCTCGGGGTCAAGTACGTGGCTCAGAAGTTCAGCTCCGACCAGGTGGCCGGGGTCACCACCCATGCCCTGACCTCCGACACCGCCTTCGACCGCTGGCTGCGAGCCGTCTCCTACACCGGCACGCAGGACGCGGACATGGCCAGGGCGATTGACTTTGCCGAGGACCACGTGGTCGCCGAAACGAACCGCCGGGAGCTGTTGAAACTCGCCGAGAACGGTGCCGTCATCGCGGGCCGCAACGGGGCCCTGGTGCTCGGTCGTGCTGTCGGCTCGCTGCACGTGCGGCTGACCGCACCCATCGAAAAGCGCATCGAACGGGTGATGTCCAAGACGGGGCTGAGCGCTGCCGAGGCCGAGCGACGGATTGCTGTCGAGGACCGCGTGCGGGCCGAGATGTCCCGCAACCTCTATCAGTGGGACCCGCACACCGACGAGTACTACGACCTGGTGATCAACACTGGCACCGTGACGTATGCGCAGGTCGTCGACATGATCGTTGGCTATTACCGCAGCAAGTACCCCGAAGCCGATTCCTCGGCCCCGACGAGCACTCCTCCGCCGAGCACCTGACGTCCCAGCACCACGGCTACCGCCTCGTCGCGCACTGGCGACGCACGACGCCGCGACCCGGCAGGCACCCACGGTGAGGCAAGCGCGGGCACTATAGGGGCATGGACCACGAGGAATACCGTCTGCGCTGCATCGAGCTGTCCGAGGCCTTCGACCGCGGGGACTTCGCAGCGGCCGAGGCCGGCTGGCACGAGTTGCTCGGGAGAGCGGAACTGCCGCAGATCGATCGTGCCGTGCTGGTGCACAACCTGGCCCTGACTGTCTCGGCGGCCGGTCGCGACGACGAGGCGGAGAGTTACTTCGATCAGGCGATCGCGCTGGAACAGCCACTGATGCGCGCCCTGGCCAGGGCCGGGAAGTCAGACTGGCTCGCCGGTCGGGGCCGGACGTCGGAGGCGGTGGCGATCCTGGAGCAGGTGATCGCGGAGCCGTGGATGACGTGGGGCGAGCGAGACGCGTTGCAGCGCCGGATCATCGCGTTCCGGGAACCGACAGCCCCGGGCAAGGACGGCGGGACCGCCACCGCAACCACGTCTCAGCCAGGCTTCGAGCCCGAGTCGTCGCGCAAGAAGTGGTTCGGCAGGCGCGGCTGACGCCGGGAGCCGGGTCGTCAGGTGTCGCGGGGCCAGGAGACGTTGCCCTCCCGGTCCCGGGGTGGCTGTCCACCGGCAGCGCCGGAACGGACGTAGTAGACGACGGCCAGGGCAAGACCGCCCCACAGGATGATGATCGCCAGCAGCAGGAAGGCGATAGCGGTGCCGGTCATCGGACCTCCTCCCTCTCCTCTTCCTCACGCAGGTCGTCCGGATCGAAGAGCTCGTCCTCGTGCCTGCGATCGCGGCGGCCTGGCAGCGCGGTGAAGACGAGGGCGAAGATGATCGCAAAGCCGACCGCACCCCAGCCCATGAGGTTGAGATACCAGGTCGGGTAGCCCTCGTAGCCGTCGATCAGCAACGAGTAACCCGTCGAGCCGAGCATCACCAGGAGCATGATCGGCACGACCACCGCGATGAGCCAGTGCCACCACATGCCGACCTGGAAGACGGACACCCGGTTGAGGTGGGCCCGCAGCTCGGGCAGCTTGCGCACCCCCCAGGCGACGATGACCGTCATCAGGATCGCCGAGGTGATGATGCCGATCTCGTTGATGTACTTGTCGACGGTGTCCAGGGTGTAGAGGCCGGTCGTCGTGGCGAACAGCAGGATCGAGATGGTGCCGCAGACCCCGACGATCAGGGCCGAGGCCGCCGCCCGGCCGAGGTCGAACTTCTCCTGCACGGCAGCGACGACCACCTGGGTGATGGAGACCATCGAGGTGAAGCCGGCCAGCACCAGGGAGCCGAAGAACAGGACGCCGAAGATCGGGCCGCCGGGCATCATCGAGATGATCTGCGGGAAGGTGACGAAGCTCAGGATCGGGCCGGTGATCCCCTCCAGCTCATTGACGCCGACTCCGCTCTGGGCAGCCATGAAGCCCAGCGTCGCGAAGACACCGATACCGGCCAGGATCTCGAACGAGGAGTTCGCAAAGCCGGCGACCAGGCCGGTCGATGCCAGGTCGGACTTGCGCCGCAGGTAGCTGGAGTAGGTGATCATGATGCCGAACGCGATCGACAACGAGAAGAAGATCTGCCCGTAGGCCGCCAACCACACATCGGTGTTGGTCAGCTGCCCGAAGTCGGGCGTGAAGAGCGCGTTGAGACCCTCCATGGCCCCGTCCAGGAAGAGCGCCCGGACGACCAGGATGGCGAACAGGACCACCAGCAGCGGCAGGAAGAGCTTGTTGGCCTTCTCCACCCCGTTCTGCACACCGAGCACCATCACGAACATCACCGCGAGCCAGACGAGCAGCAGCGGAAGGAGCAGGTGGCCGACGACGTCGAGGCTCAGGCCCGGCTCGTCGGCCAGCTCCAGGTAGTCGCCCAGGAAGAACGCGGTCGGGTCATCGCCCCAGGCCTCGTTCACCGAGAAGATGGTGAAGCTCGCGGCCCAGGCCAAGATCACGCCGTAGTAGCACATGATCACGAAGGAGATCGCGACCTGGAACCAGCCGAGGGCCTCCCCGCCTCGGAACAACCGACGGAAGACCGTCGGCGCCGAGCCCTGGTAACGGTGGCCCAGTGCATAGTCCAGGAAGAGAATCGGGATGCCCGCGGTGAGCAGCGCGACCAGATAGGGGATCAGGAACGCGCCGCCGCCGTTCTCGTAGGCGACACCTGGGAACCGCCAGATGTTGCCCAGGCCGACCGCGGAACCGATCGCGGCCAGCAGGAATCCGGTCTGACCCGACCACTGCTCACGCTTGGTTGCCTTCGCCATCTGCACAGTGTCCACCCGAATCGCCCCGGCGTCTAGATACTCACCAGTCGCAGGAGTCCCATGCCCCTTTCCGTCAATCCAGGGCGTGCCGGATCATCGCGTGCAGCGTCACCAGCCCGTCGCGGGACAGCACCGACTCCGCGTGGCCCTGGATGGTCGCGATGCCCGGGCCGCGCAGCGCCACGACCCCGTGCACCGGATCGCTGGACACCTCCAGCTCCACCCGCTCCCCCGCCCGGTCCAGCACTGCGGCTCCCGGCCTGGCGACAAAGGTGTTGTAGAACCCGATCCGCGCCGGGGTCCCCCACAGGTCGACCTCGAGCTGGACCCCCTGGTTGGGGCGGTCCAGCTTGCTGATCTCCAGGCCTGCCAGGCGGGAGAGCACCTGGTGGCTCAGGCAGACCGCCAGCAGGGGCGCCCCCGAGGCCACCCGCGCGCCGATCAACCGGCGCAGGTGCGCCAGCCGCGGATCTGCGGGATCGTCCGGGTCCCCCGGGCCAGGCCCGAAGAGCACCAGGTCGGGTCCGGCGATCTCCTCGACGTCGACCTGGTCCCATCGGCTCACCCGCGCGGTCAACCCGAGGTGCCGCAGCTGGTGGGCCAGCATCTGGGTCCACATGTCCTCCGCGTCAACGACCAGGACGTCGACGCCGATCAGCACCGGGTCCGGCCGCGGCTCCTGCGGGGACAGCCAGAAGGCAGCCAGGGTCTCGTTGCGCGCCTCGAGTGCCTCCCGCGCCCCGGGGAGCTCGGCAAGCTCGGGCGTCTGCCGGATCAGGCGGCGCGGGCGCAGCCCCAGCGCGGCCAGCATCCCGCTGGCCTTGGCGGTGGTCTCCGCCACCTCCGAGACCGGGTCGGAGTGCCGCACCAGCGTCGCGCCGGCACTCACGGTCACCGTGCCGTCCTCGCCGAGATGTGCCGCACGGATCAGGATGGGTGCGTCCAGGGATTCTGGGCCAGCGGCCTCCGGGTCGTCGGCGGCACCGGGACCATCCGGCATACCGCGTCCGTCGCCCTCCCGCTCCAGCAGGGCGAGCACCCCGGAGTAGTAGAGCCGGCCGCCCGGCTCGTGCCGGGTGATCACGGTGCAGGCGTTCTCCATCGGGGAGCCGGTCACGGTGGGCGCGAACATGGTCGCCCGGAGCACGTCCCTCGGGTTCGCCTCGGCACGGCCGTCCAGGAGGTACTCGGTGTGGGTCAGGTGCGCCATCTGCTTGAGGTAGGGCCCGGTGATCCGCCCCCCGTCGGTGCAGATCTGGGACATCATCTTCATCTCCTCATCGACCACCATGAAGAGCTCCTCGGTCTCCTTGGTGTCGGCGATGAAGCGCCGGAAGGACGGCTCCAGCTCCGCCGGGTCCGCCGGGTGCCGGAAGGTGCCGGAGATCGGGTTCATCCGCACGCGACCGGCGCGGAGCGAGACGTGCCGCTCGGGGGTAGCCCCCACCAGGGTGTGCCCGGGGGTGCGCACCGCGAAGGTCCAGTAGGTGCCGCGCTCGTCGGTCAGCAGCGTCCGGAACCAGGTCAGCGCGGCCCGCGCCGGGGCGGTCTCGGTCCGGGCCAGGACGTCACGGCGGATGACGAAGTTGGCGCCTGCCCCGTTGCCGATCTCGTCCTCGATGACCCGGCGCACGATCTGCGCATAGTCCTCGTCAGAGACGCTGAACCGCTCGTCGGTCACCTCGACCGGGTCCGTCGGTAGGGCGGCGACCACCTCGTCGACCTTGAGGCGCGCCACCTCGGTGGCGACCAGGACGCGCAGCGGCGCCCCGTCGTCGTGGGCGTCGAAGCCTCGCTCAGTGATCTGCCGGAAGGGCACCATCGCGAGGACGGGGTGCTCCAGCTCTGCGGCAGGTATGTCGGCCAGTTCCCCGACGTCGTGCACGTCACCGACGAGGAGCTCGACCTCGGGGCCCTCCTCGCGCCACAGCAGCGCCCAGGACAACCCGTCGGGGTCGGCGAGGACACGGTCGAGCAACGGATGCACGGAAGGCATGGGCTGATCCTGCCATCAGCGTCGGCGCCGCCAGTCATCCGGCCCAGGGCCATCGGTGGCGACGAGTCAGCCGAGGACGGCGCAACACCCGTTTGCCGCCAGCCGCGGTCAGGCCTCGAAGCCGGTCTCGCGGATGACCCTGGCCGGCACGCCCGCGACGATCGTGTTGGCTGGGACGTCCTTGGTCACCACGGCTCCGGCACCCACCACGGCGCCGTCGCCGATCGTGATGCCGGGCACGACCGTCACCGACGCCCCCAACCACACCTTCTGTCCGATCACGATCGGGGCAGGGAGCATGTCGCCGCGTCGCTGCGGATCCATCCCGTGGTTGAGCGTGGTCAGGGTGCTGCCGTGGCCGATCAACGAGCCGTCGCCGATCGTAATGCCACCGGTGTCCTGAAACCGGCAGCCGATGTTGATGAAGACTCCCTTGCCCAGCCGCAGGTTCTGACCAAACTCGCTGTAGAACGGTGGGAACAGCGCGACCGACTCATCGACCGGTCGGCCAGTCAGCTGCGACAGCAGGTCCCGCACCTCCTCCGGGGTGCGGTAGCTGCCATTGAGGTCAGCCAGGATCCGCAGCGCCTCCTGAGCCCGGCCGTGCATATAGGCGTGGGCCTCGGAGCCGGCCTCGACCAGCGCCCCGCTGTTCACGTGGTCCAGAAAGTCCTGCAGGTTCATGGCATTCACCTTTCCAAACGGTCGCGGCGGCAGGGCGTCGGTCAGGACCCGGTGGCTCAGCGATCGCCAAGCTTCTCCTTGGTGGCCCACAGACCGGCCGACGGGGTGGAGATGTAGAAAACCCGCTCACCGTCGGGCATCTCGTTCCAGCCGTCCTTCATCACGTCCGGGTTGTAGCGCTCCAGGGCGTTTTCGAGCGACATGTACTGGTAACCCACGGACTCGATGTCCTCCTGGGAGAGGGCACCGGGGGCGTAGGTGATCGTGAAGCGCCCCTCGGACGAGCCGTGCACCAGGTGCGCGGTGCCGTGCGGGATGTCCTGCATGTCGGCCTCGGTCCGATAGAGCTCGAGCACCTCGGACTGGGACAGGTAGCCGTACTTGCGGATCAGCTCGTCGACCTCGGGCTGCTCTCCGAAACGCTCGACACCGGGGGCGATGACGAGCAGCTCACCGCCGTCGGCGATGGCCATCCGGGTGCGATAGACGGCCTTGTTGGCCACCCAGGTCGCCCGGAACTCATCGGCCTGCATGACGGCGACAATCTTGTCGACCGGCTCGTCGAAGGCCGTGATGTTCTGCGCCTTGGAGGCCCGCGCGGCGTCCAGGTAGGTGTCCAGGTCGTCGCCGACATACACCCCGGTGTGCACCAGCTGGCTGTTGTCGTCGTAGTCCATCACGACCTGGAAGTAGAGGTCCTTGAGGTCGCCCAGGAAGTGCTCCTCGGCATAGTTGAAGCAGTGCCGCACGGGGGTGATGAGGTTGCCCAGGTTGTTCTCGATGCCATAGACCGCCGAGGCCATGTGCGAGGAGCCGAGCAGCCGCTTGCCACCGAGCCCGATGAAGTAGTTCTTGTTGTGGTTGGCATAGCCCAGGACCTCGTGCGGCACGACGTGGCCGATGTTGATGATCAGGTCCCAGTCCTCGGTGACCGTCATGGTGTTGAGGTCGATCGGAATCTCCCAGTCAACGGCGCCACCGGTCTGCTCCCGGACGAACTCCGCCGGCACCGTGCCGACGTTGGTGACCCCGTTCTTCCAGTCGTGGACGTGGATCCGCTCCTCCGGGATGTTCCCGAACATCCACCGGTTGTCCTCAGGGGTGTGCGGGACGTGCTGGCCGAGGGTCGGGATGAGGTGCACGTCCGCGCCCTGCTCGGTGAGCAGGTTGTAGAAGTGCTCGGTCATCCAGCCGACACCGGCGTGGGCGCGGGTGATGTCCGGCGGCAGCAGCAGGACCCGGGTGTATGACGCGATCCCGAGCCGCTCCTTGGCTTCGGTCAGGGTCCGCTCGATCATCTCCTCGATGGTCGCGCGGTCGATGGGCTTGGCCTCGTGCTTGAACCAGGTCATGACGGCCAACCTAGTCCTGGGGGCCGAAGGATTCCAGGGGGCCGCGATCCAACCACGCGACGGCCGCGTCGACGAGCTGGTCGGGGGTCAGCACCAGATCGAGGACCACGCCGCGCTCGTCCTCCTGCAGCTCCTCCAGGATGGTGAACTGTGAGGTGAGCAGGCTCGCGGGCATGAAGTGGTCCCGGGCCCGCATCCGGGCCTCGATCAGCTCCGCAGGTCCGTGCAGGTGGACGAACTCCGCCAGGACGTGGGTCCTGAGCAGGTCGCGATAGCTGCGCATCAGCGCCGAGCACGCGAGCACGGTCGACTTCCCCGCCCGTCCCTGTTCGGCCATCCACTCGGCCAGCGCGAGGAGCCAGGGTCGCCGGTCGGCGTCCGTGAGGGGGATGCCGGCGCGCATCTTGTCGATGTTGGCCACAGGGTGGAAGGAGTCCGCGTCGGCGAAGGTCCACCCGACGCGCTCGGCCACCAGGGCGGCGATCGTGCTCTTGCCCGACCCCGAGACTCCCATCACCACCACGTGCCGGGTCATGAGGATGCCGCGGCCTCGAGGGCGGCGATCTGACCCAGCACCTGCGAGACCAAGTCGTCCGCCGGTGCGTCGATGCCCATCCAGCCGAGCACGGTCCGGACCGCCTCGGCCGGTTCGGCGGCGGCCACCTCGGCCACCCGGTCCTGCTGGGCGTCGGTGACCGGGGCCCCGTGGCCGTGCAGGTGCGCGATCCAGGCGGCGACCGGGCGGGTGGCCCCGGCCGGTGAGCGTCCGGCAGCCACCTCGCCCGCGAGCACCGGACCGAACCGGATCGGCACCTTCTGCGAGCCGTCCGCGGCGATCTGCGCGAGCAGGTGGCGGATCCGTGAGTTGGCGAAGCGCTCCACCAGGGCCTGGCGATAGGCGGCGACCTCGTCCGCGTCGACCTCGAGGTGTGCGGCGGCCACGTCCCACCACTCCTCCACCCAGCCCCGCACCGTCTCGTCCCCGATCGCGGCCGACACGGTCTCGTGACCCAGGATCGAGGCGCCATAGGCCATCAGGGAGTGTGAGCCGTTGAGCAGCCACAGCTTGCGCTGCTCGTGCTTGCTGACGTCGTCGACGAACTGGGCACCTGGCCACTCCGGCCGCCCGCGGGGGAACTCGCCGGCCAGCACCCACTCGGCAAACGGTTCGGTGACCACGACCTGCGGGTCGTCCACGTGCAGCAGCTCGCCAACGGTGTCGCGGTCCTCGTCGGTGCCACGCGGGGTGATCCGGTCGACCATCGTGGTCACGACGGTGACGTTGGCCTCGATCCAGTCGACCAGCGTCGGGTCGACCTGCTCGGCCAGGTCGCGCACGACTCGGGCGACCATCGCGCCGTTGTCGGGCACGTTGTCGCACGGCACCAGCGCGATCGGCCCGGCATCAGCGCCGCGGCGGGCGAGGAGGCCGGCCACCAGACGGCCCGGGGTCGTGCTCACCTCGCTGCTCTCCGGGTCAGCCCGCAGCGCCTCGATGTCCGCAGCCACGTCCAGGTCCGTCAGGTCCAGCCCGCCCTCAGTGTCGCGGCGATAGCCCGCCTCGGTGACGGTGCTGGTGACCAGCGCCAGCTCCGGCGAGGCGAAGTAGCCGCGCAGCGCGGCGAGATCCCTCCCCGGGTGGACGGCGCTCAGCGAGCTGACCACCTCCGGCCGGTCCCCGTCGGGCTCGCGCACGAGGAGGGTGTAGATCCCGTCCTGGGCCGCAAGGTCGTCGGCGACCCCGGCGGAGCGGCCGGTGAAGGCGGCATAGCCCCACTCCGCGGCGTCCTGCGAGTGCTCGGTGAACCACGCCTGGTGGGCGCGGAAGAAGTTGCCGACACCCAGGTGGACCATCCGCACCGGCGCGACCGGGCGACCGTGCTCCTGGCGACTCAGTCGCTGCTCACTCATCAGGCCTGCCTCTCAGAGGTTGAACGCCGCGGAAGGGATCGTGGTGACCAGGTCTATGGCGATCTGGTGCGCGTCCTCCTCACGCAGCCGGTGGTCGGCGACGAGCCTGGCGAGGAAGCCGCTGTCCAGCCGCCGCGACATGTCGTGCCGGGCCGGGATGGAGCAGAAGGCCCGCGTGTCGTCGATGAAGCCCGAGGTGCGATAGAAGCCGATCGTGTCGGTCACCGCTGAGCGATAGCGACCGATCGCCTCCGGTGCGTCGAGGAACCACCAGGGCGCCCCGGCATACACACTCGGATAGAAACCGGCCAGTGGCGCGATCTCGCGGCTGAAGACCGTCTCGTCGAGGGTGAACAGGATCAGCTTGAACCCGTCGGCGGTGCCGAACCGGCTGAGCAGGTGCTGCAGCCCACGGGTGAACTCCATCTGGATCGGGATGTCGTGGCCGGTGTCCGGTCCGTGCGCTTCGAGCGTCGGCTCGTGGTGGTTGCGGTAGGACCCGGGGTGCAGCGTCATGACCAGGCCGTCCTCGGTCGCCATCCGCGCCATCTCGACCAGCATGTGCCGGCGCAGCGCGGTGGACTCATCCTGCGTGGCGGTGCCGGCCAGCGCCCCGGCATAGATCCGGGCGGCCTCCGACTCCTCCAGGGCGAGGGTCACGACATCGGCGTGGCTGTGGTCGCTGGAGACGGCACCGTGCTCGGCGAAGTAGCGGCGCCGGTTCTCGAGGGCCGCCACGTAGCCGGCATACGACCCGGTGTCCTCACCCGAGACCTCGCCCAGGCGGGCGACCAGGTCAGCGAAGTCGGGGCGGCCGGGCTCGAGATACTTGTCCGGGCGGAAGGTCGGCAGCACCCGCCGGTCGAAGGTGTCGTCCGCAGCGAGCGCGGCGTGGTGCGCCAGGTCGTCGCACGGGTCGTCCGTGGTGGCCAGCACCGAGATGTCGAACTGCTCCATGAGGGCACGGGGCCGGAAGTTCTCACCCGCGATGACCTCGGCGATCCGGTCATAGCTGGCGTCGGCGGTCTGCGGCGACAGCGTCTGGGTGAAGCCGAAGATGCCGACCAGCTCGTCCTCGAGCCAGTAGCGCACCGGTGTGCCGAGGAAGAGGTGCCAGTGCTCGCACAGGTGCGCCCAGGCCCGGCGGGCTCCCGCCTCGTCCAGCTCAGCGCCCCCGACCCCGAGCTCGGCGAGCGGCACGCCGGCGGCGTGCAGCATCCGGAAGATGTAGTGGTCGGGGCTCAGCAGCAGGGAGGTCGGGTCCTTGAATGGCGTGTCCTGGGCCAACCACTCCGGCGGCACGTGACCGTGCGGGCTGATGATCGGCAGGTCCTGCACCGCCGCATAGAGCTCCCTGGCGATCTTCCTCGTGCCGGGGTCAGCGGGGAGGAGGCGGTCCGGATGCAGTGCTGCAGTGCCCATGCCTCCATCCAACCCGGTCTGTCGGCAAGTCTCTAGTGGTGGGGTCTGACCAGGTCCGGGACCCTCCTCTTGTGAACGTCCGCCGGGTTGGGGAGAGTAGGCCCAAGCGCAGGTCCCCACCCACAGGAGAAGACATGGTCGCAGCAACAGCTCAGGTAGGCGTGATCGGTCTGGCCGTGATGGGCAGCAACCTCGCCCGCAACTTCGCCTCCCGGGGCCACACGGTGGCGGTCTACAACCGCACCGTCGCCAGGACCGAGACCTTCAGCGCCGACTTCGGCGCGCACGGCACCTTCGTGGCGGCGCCCACCCTCGAGGAGTTCGTGGCCGCCCTGGAGCGACCGCGCAAGGTGATCATCATGGTCCAGGCCGGCCTGGGCACCGACGCCGTGATCGAGCAGCTGATCCCGCTGCTCGAGAAGGACGACATCGTGGTGGACGGCGGCAACGCGCACTACGAGGACACCCGTCGGCGGGAGGCTGCGCTGCGCGAGGTCGGGCTGCACTTCGTGGGGGCGGGCATCTCCGGTGGTGAGGAGGGCGCCCTCAAGGGACCGAGCATCATGCCCGGTGGCAGCCCTGAGTCGTATGCCGCGCTCGGCCCGTTGCTGGAGGACATCTCGGCCAAGGTCGACGGGGAGCCCTGCTGCGCCTACATGGGCACCGACGGCGCCGGTCATTTCGTCAAGATGGTGCACAACGGCATCGAGTATGCCGACATGCAGTTCATCGCCGAGGCCTACGACATCCTCACGGCGGCCGGGATGACCGCCCGCGAGGTCTCGGACGTCTTCCGCGAGTGGAACACCGGCGACCTGGACTCCTATCTGATCGAGATCACCTCCGAGGTGCTCGACCAGGAGGTCGACGGCAGACCCCTCGTCGAGGTGATCACCGACCAGGCCGAGCAGAAGGGCACCGGCCGCTGGACCGTGCAGATCGCCCTCGAGCTGGGGGTGCCGGTCAACACGATCGCCGAGTCCGTCTTTGCCCGCTCCACCTCCGGCCACACGGGCCTGCGTGAGGCCTCGCAGGGGTTGACCGGCCCGGACCGCACGATCTCCACCGACGACCGCGCGGCGCTCGTGGACGCGGTGCGCGCCGCCCTGTGGAGCTCCAAGGTGGTCGCCTACGCCCAGGGTCTGGACCAGATCCGCACCGCCAGTGACACCTATGGCTGGGACGTCAACATCTCCGAGGTGGCCCGCATCTGGCGCGGCGGCTGCATCATCCGGGCCAAGCTGCTCGAGCGGATCCGCCAGGAGTATGCCGGGGCGAACCTGGCCACCCTGCTCGCCGCCCCGTCGGTCGCGGCCGAGCTGGGCAACTCCCAGGACGCGTGGCGTCACGTCGTCGCAGTGGCCACCCAGGCCGGTGTCCCGGTGCCGGGCTTCAGTGCGGCGCTGGCCTACTACGACACGGTCCGGTCGGAGCGGCTGCCCGCGTCCCTGGTCCAGGGTCTGCGTGACTTCTTCGGCGCCCACACCTATACGCGCATCGACAAGCCCGGCACCTTCCACACGCTCTGGTCCGGGGACCGGAGCGAGGTGGAGATCTGAGTGGTCGACACCCATCGTCTCCTTCCCGTTGTTGAGGTCTCCCAGGCCGGAGTCCCCAGCACCCCCCCGGCCACCCTGCTCACCGGCGGGGCGGACCTGCCGGTCGCCGCGCGGGTCGACGCCCACCAGGGCGTCTCCGCCGAGGTCGCGGCCCTGATCGAGGCCGTCACCGCGCACCTGCCTGCTGAGGGCAGGCTAGGTGTGGCCTACTCCGGCGGCGTGGACTCCACCACCCTCCTGGCCGTCGCGGTCCGCGCGCTGGGGGCCGACCGGACTGTCGCCATACTCGGCGTCTCTCCGAGCCTGGCCACCGTCGAGCGGGCGGCCGCCCACGACATCGCCGGCCAGATCGGGGTCGGCGTCGTCGAGGTGCCCACGGACGAGGGGTCGTCGCAGGCCTATCGCGCCAACGGGCCGGACCGCTGCTTCCACTGCAAGGACGAGCTGTTCGCCCGCATCGACGACGACGTCGCCGTGGCCCACGGGCTCACCGCGATCAGCTATGGCGAGAACGCCGACGACGCGATCCGGCCGGACCGCCCGGGTGCCCGCGCCGCCACCGAACACCGCGTGCTCCGGCCGCTGGCCGACGCGGGGCTGACCAAGGCCGACGTGCGGGCGGTGGCCGCCGCCCTCGGCCTGCCCAATGCGGACAAGCCGGCGGCCCCGTGCCTGGCCTCGCGCATCCCGCACTTCAAGGAGGTCACCCCGGAGAAGCTGACCCAGATCGACCGGGCCGAGGCGGCCGTGCGCGCCCTGGGCTTCTCGGACTGCCGGGTTCGCCACCACGACGACGTCGCGCGTCTGGAGCTGACCGACCACGAGCTGGCCCGCGCGGCCGACCCGCAGGTCCGCACCGCCCTCGTCGAGGGGGTGCGCGCCGCCGGCTTCCGGTTCGTGGCCCTGGACCTGGTCGGCATCCAGTCCGGCGCGTTCACGATGCCGCTCGTGTCCCGTGGCTGACCCGCCCGGCACTCCAGCTGACCAGCCCGGCACCCCAGCTTCCCCGCCGACCACCAGCCTCGAGGGCATCGCGGAGTTCGACTTCGGCCGGGCCGCACGGCGCGGCTATCCCGAGGCGGTGCTCTGCGAGGGCAAGACGATGGAGCACCTGGTCGCGATCGCCCGTGCCATCGGTGAGCGCGGTCGCTCCGACGGGGGCGACCCGTTGGGCACGATCCTGTTCACCCGCGCATCAGCGAGCCAGGCCGAGGCCGTCTGCGCGGAGCTGCCCGGCGCGGTCCACGACCCGGTGGCCCGCATCGTCGCCTGGCCGGGTCCGGTGCCGGAGCCCAGCGGTGGCACCGTCCTGGTCCTGTGCGCCGGGACGGCCGACATCCCGGTGGCGCGCGAGGCGTTGCTGACCGCCCAGCACCTCGGCCGGCCGGCCGAGCTGGTCGTCGACGTGGGCGTCGCGGGCCTGCACCGCATCCTGGCGCGCGTCGACCAGATCGCCGCCGCCTCGGCCATCGTGGTGGTGGCCGGGATGGACGGCGCGCTGGCCAGCGTGGTCGCCGGCCTGGCCTGCGCCCCGGTCATCGGCGTGCCGACCTCGGTGGGCTACGGCGCGGCCCTGGACGGGCTGGCACCGCTGCTGTCGATGCTCAACGCGTGCGCTCCCGGGGTGGCCGTCGTCAATATCGACAACGGCTATGGCGCCGGACACCTGGCCGCGCAGATCGCCGCCAGCGCCTGACTGCTAGTCGCCGAGCAGCCCCAGCATCTCCGGGATCCACAGCGACAGCGGTTCGACATAGATCACCAGCAGCAGTCCGCCGACCAGGGCCAGCAGGAACCAGATCAGCTTGCCGACGACGGGTTCGATGCCCATCCCCGCGACGCGTGCCCCGACGAAGAGCACGTTGCCGACGGGCGGGGTGATGACACCGACGGAGAGGGCATAGACGATCATCGTGCCGAAGTGCACCGGGCTCATGTCGAAGGACGTGACGATCGGCAGGAAGATCGGGGTGAAGATCAGGATCGCGGGAGTCGGGTCCATGAAGGTGCCGACCAGCAGCAGGATGATCATCATCAGGAACAAGATCACCTGCGGGCTGTCCGTGAGCCCGAGCAGCCCGTCGGACACGGCCTGGGGGATGTGGGAGAAGCTCATCACAAAGGACAGGGCCGTCGAGACACCGACCAGCAGCATGATGATGGCCGTGGTGCGGGCGGCGTCCAGCAGCGCCTTGGGCAGGTCCGAGACACCGATCGTCCGATAGGCGAAGCCGAGGACCAGGCAATAGACGACCGCGATGGCCGACGACTCGGTCGCGGTGAAGATGCCGCTGACGATGCCACCGATCACCACGACGATCATCAGCAGTGACGGGACGGCCCGCCAGATGACCAGCAATGCCTCCGAGAAGGTCACCGACGACGGCGGCTGAGGGGTGCTGAACCGGCGATAGGTCAGCAGCACGACCAGGATGCAGGCACCGGCCCAGATCATCCCCGGGATCACCCCCGCCATGAACAGCGCGGAGATCGAGGCACCACTGACCAGTGAATAGACGATGAAGGTGTTGCTTGGCGGGATCAGCATGCCGGCCGGGGCAGACGCGACGTTGACGGCAGCCGACCACTTCGGGTCGTAGCCCTCCTCCTTCATCCGCGGAGTCATCACCGTGCCGATGGCCGCGGCGGCAGCCACCGCGGCACCACTGACGGCTCCGAACATCGCGTTGGCCACGACGTTGGTGTTGGCCAGGCTGGCCGGCGTCCTGCCCACGAGCACCTTGGCGGCGTCGATCAGGCGGCCGGCGATGCCACCGGTGTTCATCAGCACGCCGGCGAGCACGAAGAACGGGATCGCCAGCAGGGTGAACGAGTTGATGCCGGTGAACAGCCGCTGGCTGGAGACCAGGGCAGCCTTCTCGACGTCGAGCAGGACGATCGCGGCAAAGAAGGACCCGAGGCCGATGCTGACCGCGATCGGGACGGAGAAGACGATGCCGATGACGATCGTGCCGACCAGGACGATCGCCGCGAGTGCAATGGGATCCATGGTCACACCACCTGGGGGTCTTCCTCGTGCGCGATGGCTTCCTCAGCACCACGCAGGACGGCCTGGAGGTGATAGACCGCATAGAAGGCGATCAGCACCCCGACGATGGGCATCGCGAGATACATCACGCCGACCTGGGTGGGCAGGGCGCTGAGCGACTGGTTCCAGGCGCCGTTGGCCGCACGCAGTCCGCCGTACACCAGCACGGCGAGGGCGAAGAGGATGATCGACAGCTGGACACAGACGGCAACGACCTTTTGCACTCGCGGTGAGAACTTGTCCACCACGAAGTCCACCGCGATGTGACCACGCTCCGAGAAGACCAGTGCCGTGGCGAACAGACCGACCCACACGAACGTGTAGCGGGCCAGCTCCTCGGTCCACGCGCTGGGTGAGTTGAGCACCTGTCGGGTGAAGACCTGCCAGACGACAATCACCACCAGCAGGGCGAACAGGACCACCGAGGCGCCCTTGAGCACCTGGTCCAGCCCCTTCTTGATCGGTTCCACGTCAGCCTTCCTGGCTCGGCGCCGCAGCGCGGATCTTGTCGTAGAGCTCTCGTTGCACGGGCGTGGTGAGGAAGGTATCGGCCAGCGGCTCCAGCGCGGCCTGGACCGCTGCCTGGTCGATCTCGATCCACTCTGCGCCGCCCGCTCTGGCACCGTCGATGGCCTCCTGCGTGGCCTCACCCCAGAGCTCGGTGTGGTCCAGATAGGTGTTGACCCACTCATCCTCGAGCAACTGGCGGTCGGCGGGGTCGAGATTCTCGAGCATCTCGGTGCTGGCCACCATGTAGTCCAGTCCGACCAGGTGGTTGGAGTTGGTGAAGTAGGGGGCGACCTCGAAGTGCTTCTGGGTGAAGTAGCTGACCTCGTTGTTCTCGGCGCCGTCCAGCACACCGGACTGCAGTGCGGTGTAGACCTCGCCGAAGGCCATCGGCGTGGGCGACCCGCCCAGGGCGCGCACCATGGCCAGGTTCAGCTCGCTCTCCTGGACGCGGATCTTGACGCCATCAAGGTCAGCGAGGGAGCTGATCTCGTCCTTGACGTAGATGTGCCGAGACCCCTGCGTGAACCCACCCATCACCGTGAGGTCGTTGCTGTCCTCCAGGGAGGTGTAGAGCTCCCCGACGATCTCCGGGTCATGCACGACCGGCATCTGGTGCTCGACGGAGTCGAAGACACCCGGCATGTTGAGCACCAGGAAGTCCTTGCTCAGGTTCTCCATCTGGGACCCGGAGATGATGCCCAGGTCGATGATGTTGTCGCTGAGCAGCTGCAGCACCTCGGCCTGGGCACCGAGCGTCTCGTTGGGGAAGATGTCCAGCCGCATCCGCCCGTCGGTCTGCGCCTCGAGCCGGTCGCTGTAGTTGGCCAGCGCGACATACGACGGGTGGGTCTCGGTCTGGTTGAGCGCGACCCGCAGGATGGTGACGCCACTGCCCGCACCCCCGCCCCCAC
This sequence comes from Ornithinimicrobium ciconiae, assembly GCF_007197575.1. NCBI lineage: Bacteria > Bacillati > Actinomycetota > Actinomycetes > Micrococcales > Ornithinimicrobiaceae > Ornithinimicrobium > Ornithinimicrobium ciconiae. The sequence goes on along the minus strand of NZ_CP041616.1, from coordinate 792,149 downwards.
AGCCGGCCAGGCCGAGGACTACCGCCACTGCCGTGCCAAGCGCCAGGATCCGCTGTCTCATGGGCGGCCTTCCGTCAGTAGGGCTGGTGGTGGCCACACTAGGCCAGCGCTGCCACTGTGGCGACAGGTCCGGCACGCGCCGTTGGTGAAACGTTCTGGCCGGGGGTGATGGGGCACCCCCGGCCACCGCGACGACGGGCACTGCGCCGGGCAGGCCAGCCGCGTCAGCCGGTGACGGCGCCCTCGGACGCGGACCCGACCAGCTTGACGTATTTTGCGAGCACTCCACGGGCGGCCCGGGCCGGAGGGGGCGGTGGAGTCCACACAGCGCGGCGCTGGGTGAGTATGTCGGGGCTCACCTCGACCTCGAGCGTCCCGCGCGCGACGTCGAGGACGATGGCGTCACCGTCCTCGACCAGGGCGATCGGCCCACCCTCGGTGGCCTCGGGCGCGATGTGGCCGACGCACAGGCCGGTGGTGCCGCCGGAGAAACGTCCGTCGGTGATCAGCAAGACATCCTTGCCCAGGCCGGCACCCTTGATGGCGCCGGTGATCGCGAGCATCTCGCGCATGCCCGGACCACCCTTGGGGCCCTCATAACGGATGACGACGACGTCACCGGCACTGATGGTGCCGTTCTCCAGCGCGTCCATCGCTGCGCGCTCACCGTCGAAGACCCGAGCGGTGCCACGGAAGACCTCGGAGTCAAAACCGGCTGACTTCACCACCGCACCACCCGGAGCCAGCGACCCGTCCAGGATCGTGAGGCCGCCGGTCTTGTGGATCGGGTTCTCCAGGGCCCGCAGCACCGTGCCGTCCAGGTCCGGGGGCGGCACGTCGGCGAGGTTCTCAGCCACCGTCCGACCCGTGACGGTCAGGCAGTCGCCGTGCAGCAGACCCGCGTCGAGCAGCGCCTTCATGACCACGGGGATGCCGCCCACCCGATCCACGTCGACCATGACGTGCTGGCCGAACGGCTTGACGTCGGCCAGGTGCGGCACGGTGGCACCGATCCGGCGGAAGTCGGCCAGGGTCAGCTCCACGTCGGCCTCGTTGGCGATCGCCAGCAGGTGCAGCACCGCGTTGGTCGACCCGCCGAAGGCCATCACGACCGCGATGGCGTTCTCGAATGCCTCCTTGGTCATGATCTGACGCGCCGTGATGCCCCGGCGCAGCATCTCCACCACGGCCCGCCCGGAGGCCCGGGCGATCCCGTCACGGCGCCGGTCCGTGGCTGGCGGGGCCGCCGACCCAGGCAGGGCCATGCCCATCGCCTCCGCGACCGCGGCCATCGTGTTGGCCGTGTAGAACCCGCCGCAGGCGCCCTCACCGGGACAGATCGCACGCTCGATGGCGTCGACGTCCTCGCGGGACATCAGGCCGGCCGAGCAGGCACCGACCGCCTCGAACGCGTCGATGATGGTGACCTCGCGGGTCGACCCGTCGGACAGCTTGGCCTGCCCGGGAAGGATGGTGCCGGCATACACGAAGGCGGCGGCCAGGTCGAGGCGCGCCGCAGCCATCAGCATGGCCGGCAGTGACTTGTCACAGCCGGCCAGCAGCACCGATCCGTCCAGCCGCTCGGCGGCCATGACCGTCTCGACGGAGTCGGCGATGACCTCGCGGGAGACGAGCGAGTAGTGCATGCCCTCGTGGCCCATCGAGATGCCGTCGGACACGGAGATGGTGCCGAACTCCAGCGGATAGCCGCCCGCCTCGTGCACGCCGTCCTTGGCGGCCTTGGCCAACCGGTCGAGCGAGAGGTTGCACGGGGTGATCTCGTTCCAGGACGAGGCGACACCGACCTGAGGCTTGACCCAGTCGTCATCACCCATCCCGACGGCCCGGAGCATGCCGCGAGCAGCAGCACGCTCCAGACCGTCGGTCACGTCCCGGGACCGGGGCTTAGGGTCGACAGATCCCGGCGCGGACCCTTCAGACGCCCCGGCAGGGGCCCGGGAAGTATCAGAGGTGGTGCTCACCGCGCTGCGGTCCCCTCGACGTAGTCGCTGTCGTGGGACTTGACCCACGACATCATGCCGCGCAGCTCGCGACCGACCGCCTCGATCGGGTGGTCCTCGCCCTCGGCCCGCAGCTTCTTGAACTCCGGCGCGCCGGCGTCCTGGTCGGCGATGAAGCGCGCGGCGAAGGTGCCATTGCGCACGTCCTCGAGCACCGCCTGCATGTTCTCCTTGACCTTGTCGTCGATGACGCGCGGGCCGGAGACGTAGTCGCCGTACTCCGCGGTGTCGGAGACCGACCAGCGCTGCTTGGCGATGCCGCCCTCATACATCAGGTCGACGATCAGCTTGAGCTCGTGCAGGCACTCGAAGTAGGCGACCTCCGGCTGGTAGCCCGCCTCGGTCAGGGTCTCGAAGCCCTTCATGATCAGCTGGCTGACACCACCACACAGGACCGCCTGCTCGCCGAAGAGATCGGTCTCGGTCTCCTCGGTGAAGGTCGTCTTGATGCCACCGGCGCGCAGCCCGCCGATGGCGGCGGCATAGGACAGCGCCAGGTCCCAGGCGCGCCCGCTGGCGTCCTGCTCCACGGCGACCAGCACCGGCACACCCCGCCCGTCGACATACTCCCGGCGCACCAGGTGACCGGGGCCCTTCGGGGCGACCATGCACACGTCCACCCCGGCCGGCGGGGTGATGTAGTCGAACCGGATGTTGAAGCCGTGGCTGAAGAAGAGCGCGTCGCCCTCCTCCAGGTGCGGCTCGATGGCCTCGGTGTAGAGCGTGCGCTGGATGTGGTCCGGGGTCAGGATCATGATCAGGTCAGCCTCCTGGGCCGCCTGCTCCGGAGTGACCACCCGCAGCCCCTCAGCCTCCGCCTTGGCGCGGGAGCGGGAGGTCTCGGGGAGGCCGACGCGCACGTCCACCCCGGAGTCACGCAGCGACAGCGCGTGCGCGTGCCCTTGGCTGCCATAGCCGATGACTGCGACCGAACGGTCCTGAATCAGACCGAGCTCGGCGTCGTCGTCGTAGTACATCTTGGCCATCTGAAGTCGTTCTCCTTTTCCCCATGTCGTGGGGAGGGTCGGTTACGGGTTTCGCGGAACTTTGGGGAGGTGTGGCACGGGCAGGCACGGCGACCGCTGCGTCATGCCCTTCCCAGCACGGTCAGGCCCAGGCAGCGGCCATCGCACCGACCGGGCGCGGCCCGTTGTCGTTGATCGCCCACAGCTGGTCGCGGATCGCAGACGGGTCGGACAGCTCCTCGATGTGGATAACCTCGATCAGCTTGTCTAGCTGGCTGGTCACCTTGTGCAGTTGCTCGTCACCGACGTTGAGCACGATGGTCATCCGGGAGACCTTGGGGTCCTCGGTGGGGCCGACCACCAGGTGGTCGATGTTGAAGCTGCGGCGGGCGAACAGGACCGAGACCCGGGCCAGGACACCCGGATTGTTCTCGACCAGGACAGACAGTGCGTGACGGCTCATGGTGTGCTCCCTACGTTGGCGTCACCGCGGGACTGCGGCGACAGGTGTATGTCGTGTGCTCGGGCGGCGTCGTTGCCGCCCGGTGATCTGTGGTGGTCCGCGCGACGCGGACCGTTCGGTGGTCGCTAGCTGAGATGCCCGGCCCCCACCCGGACTCGGATAATCAGGAGGCTGCGCCAGGGGTGGCGGTCGGTCATCAGTCGTCCTCCTCGAACTGGGGCGCGAGGTCACGGGCGTACTTGATGTCGTCATTGCTGGTGCCGGAGGCGACCATCGGCCACACCATCGCGTCCTGGTGGACTCGGAAGTCCACGACCACCGGGACGTCGTCGATGGCCATGGCCGTCTCGATCGTGCGGTCGATGTCGGCCGGGTCCTCGCAGCGCAGCGCCTCACAGCCATAGCTGCGAGCCAGCATCACGAAGTCGGGCACGTGGATCGGGGTGCGGGCCTCCGGCCGCGAGGGGGTGCCCCGCAAGCCGGTGTTGCTGTAGCGCTCGTTGTAGAACAGCGTCTGCCACTGCCGGACCATGCCCAGGGTGCCGTTGTTGATGATCGCCACCTTGATCGGGATGCCCTCGACAGCGCAGGTGGCCAGCTCCTGGTTGGTCATCTGGAAGCAACCGTCGCCGTCGATGGACCAGACGGTGGCGTCCGGCCGTCCGACCTTGGCTCCCATCGCCGCCGGCACGGAGTAGCCCATCGTGCCCAGCCCACCGGAGTTGATCCACGTGTTGGGCCGCTCGAAACCGAGATAGTGGGCCGCCCACATCTGGTGCTGCCCGACGCCCGAGGTGAAGATCGCGTCCGGTCCGGCGATCTCCCCGAGGCGCTGGATCACCTGCTGGGGTGCCATCTCACCGGGCGGGGGTGCGTCATACGACAGCGGGTAGCGCTCGCGGGTGCGCTCGCAGAAGGTGACCCACTCGGTGTAGTCCGGGACGTTGCCGGCCTCGACCTGGCTGCGGAACTCGGCGGTCAGCGCGGCGATGGTCGCCCGGCAGTCGCCCAGCAGACCGACCTCGACCGGACGGACCTTGCCGATCTCGGCGGGGTCGATGTCGGCGTGGATGACCCGGGCGTGCGGTGCGAAGGAGTCCCGCACACCGGTGACCCGGTCATCAAAGCGCGCGCCCAGGGCGATGATCAGGTCCGACTTCTGCAGCGCACCGACGGCGGCGACGGTGCCGTGCATCCCCGGCATCCCCAGGTTCTGGGGGTGGCTGTCGGGGAACACGCCCCGGGCCATCAGGGTGGTGACCAGCGGCATGCCGGTCAGCTCGGCCAGCGCGCGCAGCTCGCGGTGCGCTCCGGACCGGATCGTCCCTCCCCCGACATAGAGCACCGGGCGACGGGCGGTCACCATCAGCGCAACCGCGTCCCGCACGGCCTCGGCGGCGGGCTCGGTCACCGGGTGATAGCCCGGTAGCCGAAGGTCACCCGAGGTCAGGCGCTGGGTGGTCGCCGTCAGGGCGTCCTTGCTGACGTCGACCAGCACCGGGCCGGGTCGGCCGCTGGCCGCCAGCCGGAAGGCACTGGCGACGGTCGGACCGATCTTGGCCGGGTCGGTGACCAGGAAGCTGTGCTTGGTCACCGGCATCGTGATCGAGCGGATGTCGGCCTCCTGGAAGGCGTCCGACCCCAGCGCGGTGCTGGGCACGTTGCCGGTGATGGCCACCATCGGCACCGAGTCCATGTTGGCGTCGGCCAGCGGGGTCACCAGGTTGGTCGCGCCGGGCCCGCTGGTGGCCAGGCAGACCCCGACCCTGCCGGTCGCCGCCGCGTAGCCCTGGGCGGCATGTCCGGCGCCCTGCTCGTGGCGGACCAGGATGTGGCGGAGCTCGGGGCGGGTGTACAGCGCGTCGTAGAGCGGCAGGACCGCACCACCGGGGAGGCCAAAAATGTGCTCGGCCCCTACGCGAAGGAGCGCGTCCACGAGTGCCTCGGCACCGGTCGTCGTGCTCGGCAGCGCGGCCAATTCGGCAGGCGCTGGATGCGTGGGCTGAGCAGTCATCGTTCTCTCTCTGGCTGGTTCCGGGTACAAAAAAACCTCCGACCCAGATGGGCAACGGAGGTAGGACGCGTCTCGGTAGTGGTTACCGCGTGACGCGTCCTGAGATAATAAGTACGAGGCCGTAGTGCATGACATAACCATGCACCCGGACGCATAGCTTTAGCAAGGGCGATTCGTTGTGACCCCCATCACAGCGCTCCTGGGGGCGTCCGAGATGGGGCGACTCGGCGGCATACTGACGCCAGCGGCAGCGAGGGAGGACTGATCGTGATTGCGGATGTGACCGGCGACCAGCGGGTCCAGCGACGGGGACGGATCGTCATCGTGACCATCATCGCCCTCTTCCTGCTCGCGTGCGCGGTGCTCGGCGTCTTTCTGTGGCAGCGCCACCAGGAGGAGCAGCGGCTCGGCGAGCTGACCGCCCCGGGCCTGCTCTCCGTGGGAGTCCCGCCCCTGGACCAGGAGATCGACGAGCTGGCACCGCTGGAGAACAACCGCGGGCTGGTCGCGACCTACCGCGACGCCGAAGCCGAGCCCATCACCCAGTTCCGGTTGCTCAACATCCGCGTCGGCCCGGGCCTGGACCTGTGTGCCGCGTTGGGCGAGGTGGAGCCGGAGCTGGCCGACAACTGCGAGTCCACCGCTCACGACCTGTCCGCGCACGCCGACGGCCCGAGCACGATCCTGCTCGCTGAGGGGCAGTTGCGGGCCGCCACCCTCGTCGTCCTCGTCGCCCACCCCGCGAACTATGACGCCGAGACCCTCCGGTCCTACGTCGAGCAGGCCGAGTGGATGAGCGTCCGAGACCTGGCCGACCAGGTCGGCTGAGCCCGCTCGCCGGGCAGGGAACGCCCCTCCCGACGTCGCACCGAGCTCACCCTCGGGGGGCGCGCACGGATGACGAAGGGCCTGCGGCAGGGACGGCATACTGCCGCTGCCGCAGGCCCTCCTCGGGACTGCTCGGTCCAGGGTCAGGCGACCGTGGACCTAGCCTCGTCTCAGGCGGTCTGCTCGACCGGGTCCAGGCCAGGAACCTGCTCCTCCAGACCGGCGCGGTAGGCGGCCTCGATGGCAGCGCCGACCTCGGCGTCGATCTTGGTCCAGTACTCGAAGACGCGGCTCAGCACCGGCTCCTCAACGTCGGTGAGCGAGCCCACGACGGTCTCGACCAGGCCCTGGCGCTCTTCCTCGGTGTAGACCTCGCGGACCAGGGTGTGCGCCTGTCCGAAGTCATCGTCCTCGGCGTGCAGCGTGTAGGCCGCGCGCACCAGCGTGCCGTCGGACTCCCACCCGTTGTCGACCGGGCCCTGGGTGTCCGCGTAGGAACGACCGTAGGAGTTCGGGGCGTAGACCGGCGCGTTGCCACTGTGGTGGAACTGCATCGCGCCCTCCTTGTCGTAGGAGTTGGTCGGGATGGCCGGCATGTTGACCGGCAGCTGGTTGAAGTTGGTGCCGAGGCGGTTGCGCTGGGCGTCGGGGTAGGAGAAGACGCGCGCCAGCAGCATCTTGTCCGGGGAGACGCCGGTGCCCGGCACCGTGTTGGAGGGGCTGAACGCAGCCTGCTCGATCTGGGCGAAGTGGTTGACCGGGTTCTCGTTGAGGGTGAACCGGCCGACCGGGATTCGCGGGTAGTCCTTCTTGGACCAGGTCTTGGTCAGGTCGAAGGGGTTGAAGCGATAGTTCTTGGCCTCCTCGTAGGGCATGATCTGCACCTCGACGCGCCAGCTCGGGAACTCCTCGCGCTCGATGGCGTCGAACAGGTCACGGCGGTGGAAGTCTCCGTCGGTGCCGGCCAGCTCGGCGGCCTCCTCGTTGGACATGTTGTGCACGCCCTGGTCGGACAGGAAGTGCCACACCACCCAGAACTTCTCGCCGGCCTCGTTGACCCACATGTAGGTGTGCGAGGAGTAACCGTTCATCTCACGCCAGCTGCGGGGCAGACCGCGCGGTCCCATCAGGTAGGAAACCTGGTGGGCCGACTCCGGGGAGAGGGTCCAGAAGTCCCACTGCATGTTGCCGCTGCGCAGGCCTGAGTCGGGGGTGCGCTTCTGGGAGTGGATGAAGTCCGGGAACTTCATGGGGTCGCGGACGAAGAAGATGGGCGTGTTGTTGCCCACCATGTCGAAGTTGCCCTCGTCGGTGTAGAACTTCAGCGCGAAGCCGCGCACGTCGCGCCAGGTGTCGGGCGAGCCGAGCTCACCGGCGACGGTGGAGAAACGGGCCATCAGGCGGGTCTTGGCGCCCGGCTGCAGGAAGGCGGCCTTGGTGTAGGCGCTGACGTCCTCGGTGACCTCGAACTCGCCGAAGGCCCCCGACCCCTTGGCGTGCGGGCTGCGCTCCGGGATGCGCTCCCGGTCGAACCGGGCGAGCTTCTCGACCAGCGCGACGTCGTGCAGCATCAGCGGGCCGTTGGCCCCCAAGCTCAGTGAGTGGGCATCGGACTCGCGCGGGGCGCCATTCTCGTGGGTGCCAGCTGAAAACTCAGACATTCATCCTCCGTGGGTGTGGGTGTGATTCGCGCTGCGGTCGACAGCGCGGCAGTTCGGGCAGAGTCCGGAGTAGAGGACGTCTGCGACCTCGACCTCGAACCCGTGATCATCGCTGGGCAACAGACACGGCGCAGACCCGACGGCGCACGGCACATCGGTGAGCGCGCCGCAGCCGCGGCACAGCAGGTGGTGGTGGTTGTCGTGGGTGTCCACCTCGTAGCGAGAGGCGTTGCCGACCAGCATCCGGCGCACGAGGCCGGCGTCGGTCAACGCGTGGAGCACGTCATAGACGGCCTGCCGGGAGACGGCCTTGCCCCCCAGGCCCTGGAGGGCGTCCAGGACGGTGTCGGCCGTGCTGTGTGGCCGGTTTGTCAGGGCCTCCAGAACGGCGACGCGGGGCCGCGTGACGCGGAGTCCTGCCCGCCGCAGGCTCTCCTCAGGAGTGTGTATGCCGTGACTCGCCAGCACCTTCACCCTCCGTTCTCGCCCGTGGCCTGCTTGTTTTCTGGATTAGATCCATTATAGATCTTTTCTGGACTTAATCAAGTTCGTCACGTGCGTGAGCTCTGTCAGTGGTGACACCTACGCTGCACGACGAAGGGGGTCAAGGGATGGGCACTGCCGGAGCGGACCGACGAAGGACCAGGTTTCTGCGTGCGTCGTGTGCCGCTGCCCTCGCCGCCTACAGCACGTGGCACGCGGCCGCCGCGCCAGCGCACTCCCCACAACGGTCTCGGATAGACCTCACGGATGACTTTCTCCTCGACGACGCGACTCACCTCGAGCAGCTGCGGATCCGACGCAATGCCCTGGTGTTCAGCTTCCTGAGCGCCGCGGGGGCGTTCTGCGTGCACTTCCTCTTCTCTGCGCTCGGCGGCCTCGTCCAGGCACTCCAGGACCCAGCCGGTGGTGCCCCTGGCTCGTCCGTCACCCAGTTCTGGCACTACCTGTCAGCCCTACCCCGGAGCACTACGGCCGACCTGCTGGTCCCCGCCGTCATCACTCTTGTTGCCGTCTGCCTGACCCTCTTTGTGGCAGTCAGCATCAGCTCCGAGGGTGGCCAGAACACGCCGGCAGCCATCGCGAGGGGCGTCCTGCTGGACTCGGTGACCCTCCTGACCATGATCACCGGAGCAGTTCTGTGTTGGGGAGCCATCGCCTATCTCGATCTCACGTCGATGGCCGCCTGGCCCGGAGCGGCGCTGCTCGGGGGCCTCGGGGTGCTGCTCAGTTGGCTCGCGGCCCTCAGCAGGCCTCACTCCGCGCTGCACGCCCACCTGCTCGCTCAGGTCACCCGCGGCAGGCACAACCTTGGGACGGCGCTCGGCCAGCTCGACATCGCCTCAGCCCGCAGGGCCTCGGACGGGCCACTGGGCCGCTGGCGTGCCCCCGTGGGTTGGGCCGTGTCCATCGCCACCCCGCTGGCGATCCTCCTGCAGGTGCGCTTCTCCACCTGGACGCTCACGACGTTCTACGCCGGTGCTCTGCTGCTGCTCGTGCTCGGCCTCGTCCGGTGGGCCATGTCGCAGCGGGTCGCAGCTCTTCGGCGGGACAGCACGTCGGCGTCGACCAGCATCGTGAGCGCAGGTCATGGGCTGGTGGCGGTCCTGCACCTCATCGGGGTCGCCGCAGTGGTCTACCCGGTCCTCGTCGTCCTCCGTGGCGCACCCGTCGTCGCCCTCATGACGGCAGTAGCCCTCCTCGCCGGACCGTGGGTGGCGTGGGCTGTCGGCCACCGGCTAGGTCACTTCACCGGACTGCTCAGGGCACACCTGCGACGGGAGATCCGGCGCTCTCTGGCGGCCCAGGCACTCCAGCAGGAGCGGCTGCGTGTCGAGTGCAGCCAAACACCCTCGTCGAATTCTGCCGCACGGGGTGCGGCTGCCCTCGGAGTCGACAAACGGCATACTGTCCCCCATGGCCGATCACTATGACGTTGTTGTTCTCGGTGCTGGTCCCGGAGGGTATGTCGCGGCGATCCGCGCGTCCCAGCTCGGGAAGAAGGTCGCCGTCGTGGAGAAGCAGTACTGGGGTGGCGTCTGCCTCAATGTCGGCTGCATCCCCTCCAAGGCGCTGATCAAGAACGCTGAGTTGGCGCACACGCTGACGCACGACAAGGCGAAGTTCGGCATCGAGGGCGACGCCACGATGTCCTACGGCCCAACGCACAAGCGCAGCCGCCAGGTGTCCGCGGGCATCGTCAAGGGCGTGCACTTCCTCATGAAGAAGAACAAGATCACCGAGGTCGACGGGTGGGGCACGCTGACCTCCAAGACCTCGATGAGCGTCGAGCTGAGCGACGGCGGCAGCCAGGAACTCACCTTTGACAACCTGATCCTGGCCACCGGGGCCACCACCCGGATGATCCCTGGCGTGCAGGTCAGCGACAACGTGGTGACCTACGAGGAGCAGATCCTCGACGAGAACCTCCCCGGCTCGATCGTCATCGCCGGCTCCGGCGCGATCGGCGTCGAGTTCGCCTACGTCCTGACCAACTTCGGTGTCGACGTCACGATCGTGGAGTTCCTGGATCGGATGGTCCCCACCGAGGACATCGAGGTGTCCAAGGAACTGCTCAAGCACTACAAGAAGCTCGGCGTCAAGGTCATGCTCAAGACCAAGGTCGAGTCCGTCGAGGACACCGGCAGCGGCGTCAAGGTGACGGTGAGCCCGGCCGACGGTGGCGACTCCGAGGTGATCGAGGCCGACCGGCTGCTGTCCGCGATCGGCTTCGCGCCCCGCATCGAGGGCTACGGCCTGGAGACGATCGGGGTCGAGACGACCGAGCGCGGCGCGATCGCCGTCGACGGCCGCGGTCGCACCAACATCGACAACGTCTATGCGATCGGTGATGTCACCGCCAAGCTGATGCTGGCCCACACCGCCTCGTTCATGGGGATCGTCGCCGCCGAGACCATCGCCGGGGCCGAGACCCAGGAGATCGACTTCGACTTCATCCCGCGCGCGACCTACTGCCACCCGCAGATCGCCTCCATGGGCTACAGCGAGGAGCAGGCCAAGGAGAAGGGCTACGACGTCAAGACGTCCAAGTTCCCGTTCTCGGCCAACGGCAAGGCGCAGGGCCTCGGCGACGCGGTCGGCTTCGTCAAGATCGTCGCGGACGCAGAGCACAACGAGATCATCGGCGCGCACCTCATCGGGCCGGACGTCACGGAGCTGCTGCCGGTCCTCAATGCCGCACAGACCTGGGACCTCACCGCCGACGAGCTCTCCCGCGTCGTCTTTGCGCACCCGACCCTCGGCGAGGCGGTCATGGAGGCGCTGCACGGCATCGCCGGCCACATGGTCCACCTCTGATCGGCCGTATGCCGTCCGCTCCCCAGCCGGGCCCCTCACCGGGTGACCCGCCTGACCAACAGGCCACCCGCCTCGGGTTCGACACCAGCGCCAAGGCCCTGGTCGCGGGCGTCTGCGCCGCCGTCGGGCTGCTGCTCGGGGTGGCGATCCGGCCGGTCGCCGACTTTGCGACCGGACTGGAGTGGGTGCCCTTCCAGGGGCCGCTGCGGCTCATCGCCTCGGCCGACCACTCGTGGGTCGCCTGGGCGCTCCCGGTTCTGGGACTGCTGGCGGGTGCGGTCTTTGCTGCCGTGATCATCCATCAGTCACCCGTGCTGCACGTGGGGCGGGACCAGGTCAATGTGGAGCAGAAGGGTCAGGTGCGCACCATCAGACGTGCGCAGGTCGCCACCGTCTATCGCGACGGCGGCAACCTGGTGCTCGAGACCGAGCAGGGCCGCACCCTCTTCCGCGGCGAGGTCGAGGGCGGCAAGGACGCTGTCCGGACGGCCTTCGTCACGCACGGCTATCCCTGGGACGCCGAACCACACTGACCGGGGTGGGATCCCGTCGCCCAACGCGGTGGGCAGCGTGACCACACAGGTGAGCGCGCAGCTCGCCGGCAACCGGCACTGTGCGGGGGTCGCCGTCCAGGACCCGCGCGGGGGTCGCCGTTTACGACCTGCGCGGTTGGCTCGACCTGCCCCGGTGATCTGCACACCGCGGGGTGGACTAGATTTCCGCTATGGCGCGCCAGTTTCAGTTCCGCACCGAGAACGGTGTCGAGACCGTCCAGATCGCTGTCCGCGGACGGCAGGTTCTCGCGCGCCCGATGCTCAACTTCGGTCCGGCCTACACCCTGGAGCAGCGGCGCGCGCTCGGCCTGCAGGGGCTGCTGCCACCCGCCGTGAACTCGATGAACGAGCAGCTCAAGCGGGTCTACCGGCAGTTCGACAGACAGCCCGACGACCTGAGCAAGTACGTCTATCTCAACCAGCTGCAGGACCTCAACGAGATCCTCTACTACCGGCTCGTCGCCGAGCACCTGGACGAGATGCTGCCCATCATCTACACGCCGACCGTGGGTGAGGCGATCGAACGGTTCAGCTCAACCTTCGACCGGGCCCGCGGCATCTATCTGGCGATCGACAACCCTCAGGACATCGACGAGGCCCTGGCCTCGCACGGCGCAGGCCCGGACGACATCGACCTGCTCGTGGTGACCGACTCGGAAGGCATCCTCGGCATCGGCGACCAGGGCGTCGGCGGCATCCGGATCGCGGTCGGCAAGCTCGCCGTCTACACCACTGCCGCCGGGATCCACCCGCTGCGCGCGGTGCCGATCGTGCTCGACGTGGGCACCGACAACCTCGCCCTGCTCAACGACCCGGCCTACCTCGGCGCCCGGCACGCCCGGGTCCGCGGGGAGCGCTATGACGAGTTCATCGCGACCTTCGTCGCCGCCGTCAAGCGACACTTCCCCAAGGCTCTGCTGCACTGGGAGGACTTCGGCGCCAACAACGCCCACCGCATCCTGGACACCTATCGCGAGGAGCACGTCTCCTTCAACGACGACATCCAGGGCACCGCCGCCGTCGTGGCCGCCGCGGCGATCGCGGCCGTGCGCGCCAAGGGTGAGCGGATGAGCGACCAGCGCGTCGTCATCCACGGTGCGGGCACGGCCGGCATCGGCATCGCCGACCTGATGCGCGATGTGATGGTCCAGGAGGGGATGACGGAGGAGGAGGCAGCGCGTCTCTTCTGGGGCCTGGGCAGCCGCGGACTCTTGCACACGTCCGGTCCGATGCGGCCCTTCCAGGAGCGTTATGCCCGCCCGTCCGATGAGCTCTCCTCGTGGACCGTCGCCGAGTCCGGTCGTTACGCCCTGGCCGACGTCGTGCGCAATGTGCAACCGACCATCCTGATCGGCACCTCCGCGCAGTCCGGGTCCTTCACCGAGGCGATCGTGCGTGACATGGCCGCAGGATGTGAACGGCCGATCATCATGCCGCTGTCCAACCCGACCGCCAAGGCCGAGGCCGTGCCCGCTGACCTGCTGGCCTGGACCGACGGCCAGGCCCTCATCGCCACCGGCTCACCGTTCGGGCCTGTCGAGTATGCCGGCACGACCTTTGACATCGCCCAGGCCAACAACGCGCTGGTCTTCCCCGGCATCGGGCTGGGTGTCGTGGCCTGCCGGGCAACGAAGGTGAGCGACCGCATGATCGCCGCCGCGTCGCGGGCCGTGGCCGAGATGACGTCGGCCAAACGGCTGGGCGCCTCGGTCCTGCCGACGATGCGGCAGCTGCGCGCGGTGTCCGCTGCCGTGGCAGTCCGCGTGGTGGAAGCCGCAGAGGCGGAAGGCTTGGCCACGGTCACCCTGGACAACCCGATCCAGGACATCCAGGACCTCATGTGGCAGCCGGTCTATCCCACGGTCGAGGTCGTCACCGAGATCGCCGAGCCCTCGGCCCGCCCCACCGATCCGTAGACCTACACACCGCCCCACCGACCCGTAGACCTACCCCCGCCCCACCGACCCGTAGGCCTACCCCCGCCCCCACGGCGCGCCAGCACCCCCTGACCGTCCCCGCCGCAGGCGTCTTAGAGCCGGAAAAGTGTCTTCGAGCCTGTTGTAACCGGCTCGAAGATGCAGTTCCGGCTCTAAGACGTCGCGGCAGCGGGAAGGATCGGGTGCCACGGCCTGGGACTTGCGTGGAACCGAACCTGGGACTTGCGTGGAACCGAAGTCGGGTGGGCCTGCGTCTCACTGCAGACACTGCCGTCAGCCCGACTCGCACCGGAGGCCACGATGCCTCGTTCGCCACTGCCCAGCCCCGCTCTTGCTGCGCTCGTCAGCCTCTCGCTGCTGACCGGCCTCACCGCGTGCGCGCAGCCACCCGGCACCCGCGCTCCGGCAGACTCACCGCCACGACCCTCGAGCACGGCGGCGCCGTGGGACAGCACCACAGCATCCGCCGCGATCACAGCCCTGCCCGCCTCGCTGATCCAGCCCTTCGACGACTGCGCCGGGCTGCTCACCTACTACCAGGCCAACGCTCTGGAGCAGGTCGGCCCCTATGGCATCGGCAGCGGCGGCTATGACGGCGACCGCTGGCTCGCCGCCGGTGGCGACGCGGGGGTGGAGGACAGCGCGGCCGCGGGCTCCAGCGCGAGCTCGGCCCCAGAGCACTCCACCACCAACGTGCAGGAGGAGGGCGTCGACGAGGCCGACCTGGTCAAGACCGACGGCCGCATCATCGTCACCACGATCACGGGCACGGTCCAGATCATCGACGTCGCCACGGAAGAGGTCCTCAGCACCGTCCAGCTCCCGGCACGGGCAGACAGCATCCAGGCCGGTGAACTGCTGCTGCAGGACAGCACCCTGGTGGTGCTCTCGCACGAGTGGCCCCACTGGGCGTCGACGAGCGACACCCAGCACCTGGCCTTCCCGATGTCCCGCACCGTGGTCACCACGGTCGACCTCAGCGACCCGGCTGAGCCGCGCACCATCGGGTCGGTGCGGCTGGAGGGCGCCTATCAGTCGGCACGGATGATCGACGGCACGGTCCGGATGGTGCTGGTGAGCGACCCGCCCTCGGTGCAGCAGACCAGCCCGCAGGATGGCCGGCTCAGCTCGGAGCAGGAGGCTGAGGAGACCAACCGTGACCTGATCCGCGCGACCGAGATCGACGACTGGATCCCGCACGTCTCGACGCTCGACGCCGACGGGAGCGTGCTCTCGATCGAGCCACTCCTGGACTGCGAGGACATCTCCCGACCGCGAGACCCCGCCGGACTGACCACGATGACCGTCCTGAGCTTCGACATCGACTCCGGCACACCGGTGCCCACCTCCGGGGCCGGCCTGGTCGCCACCGGCAGCACCGTCTATGCCAGCACTGACCGGCTGATCGTTGCCACCAACCGGTGGGACCCGTGGCGGTGGACTGACGGCGACATCTCCGAGTGGGGCGACGGGAGCACCGCTCAGACGGACCTGCACTCCTTCGACATCAGCGACCCCAACGGCACGACCTACCAGGCGTCCGGCACGGTCGACGGCTATCTCCTCAGCCAGTGGGCTCTCGACGAGGAGGACGGCGTGATCCGGGTGGCCACCACGACCGACCCGCGGGCGGCCTCGGAGGAGTCGCAGTCCTCGCTGATCATGATGCGCGAGGACGGCGACACCCTCACCGAAACCGGTCGCGTCGACGGGCTCGGGCTGACCGAGCAGGTCCGGGCGGTGCGCTACCTGTCCGCCGACCTGGCGGCCGTCGTGACCTTCCGCCAGACCGACCCGCTCTATCTGATCGACACCAGTGATCCCACCGCGCCCCACGTCACAGGTGAGCTGAAGATTCCTGGCTACTCGGCATACCTGCACCCCCTCGACGAGGACACGCTGCTCGGAGTGGGCCAGGATGCTGACCCCGAGAGCGGGCAGTCCGAGGGCATGCAGGTCTCCGTCTTCGACATCAGCGATCTGAGTGCACCGACGCAGACCGCGGTGATGACCTGGGACGGTGGCTACACCCCCGTCGAGTGGGACCACCGGGCGTTCACCTCCTGGCCGGCCACGGGTCAGGTCTTCCTGCCGATGGCCCGGTGGGGAGAGTCCAAGGACGAGTCGTTCGGTGGCGTGGTCGTGCTCGGTGTCAACGACGGCGACCTGACCGAGGACGGCAAGATCAGCGTCGGCCCTGACCAGAGTGAGTACTGGGGTGAGGGACCTAGCCGCACGATGGTGATTGGCGATGAGCTCTGGACGCTGGACTATCAGGGACTCGCGCGCTTTGACCTGGACACCCTGACGGGCGGGTGGGTCGTCGACCTCATCTGACATTCCGTATGCCGACACGTGCCTCAGCACAGCCGCCCCTGCGCGCCGCGACTCAGAGACCGGTCGGCTCCTCCAGCGGGTCGACGTCGCTGCAGACCCCGAGCGGGACCAGGTCGGCGAGGGCGAGGTTGGCTGCGGCGCCCGGGTTCGTGACGGCATACTCCAGCTCCCCGACGGTGCCGTCGGCCCCCGTGACCGATCCGCTGCCGAACCCGTCGGAGAAGCCGATGGACTCGGTCGTCGGCCAGTCCTGCGCGAGGGCCAGCCGTGCCGCGAGGTCCTCCTCGATCGCCACCGTTTCCGTGCCGCCTGGATAGCCCAGCCGGACGGTCGCGGACATCCCGGTGAATGCGATCGCCACCGCCTCCACGTCCAGGAGGCCCTCGACATCGTGCGCGCTCAGCACCCGCTCCTGGTCCTCGATCGTCGCGTCCACGCCCAGCGCGGCAGCGAAGGGCGCGCACCCGTTGCGCACGATCAGGCTCTCGGCGGGCACGTCCCCCACCTCGGTGAGGGCGGTGGCGCTGCCGCTTGCCCACACCCCCTCGGTGCCCGCGCCCTCCAGGACCGTGGAGGTCGCCCGGTCGAGGCTCGCCCCGCCCAGCCCCGGCGCACCGTCCTCGATGGCCGCCTGCACCAGGTCGAGGTCCAGGTCGGGACGCAGCGCGAGCAGGAATCCACCACCGTCCGGACCACTCCATCGCGCTTCGGCATCGACGTCGTCCTGGGTGAAGTCATAGGTCAGGTCATAGCGGCTGTTCTCCTCGCGCAGCAGCCCGTCGGTGAGCAGCACGCTGGAGGTCTCCGCCGACCGCCAGAACTCCAGCCGGTCGGTCATGATGTCCGCCGAGGTCAGGTCCGGCACCCCGAGCCGCGCCCGGATCGCATCAAAATCGGTGACCGTCAGGTGGGTCGCTTCTGCCGGAGTGGCCAGCAGCGCGAGTCCGTATGCCGACAGGCCGGTCTCAGAGCCGTCCGCCGGAGCGGTGGTCACCACTGCGCTGTCGGACACCGCCTCCGACCCAGCGGTGTCCGGGTCGTCGGCGCCAGCACACCCGGCAGCGAGCACCAGGACGACTGCAGCCAGGGCGGCGGTGGTGCGTGACATGACCCTGATCCTCGCACCGACCGGCGCTGTGGTGAACTGACCTCATGGGCACCAACACGGGGAGCAACGTGGCTCCTGACTTCTTCAGTTCCGAGCAGGTCATCACCTGCCACGACGACGCGACGGGTCTGCGGGCCGTCATCGCCATCGACGACACGACCCTGGGACCGGGCTTCGGCGGCACCCGCTGGCGGCCGTACGACTCCCCCGAGGCCGCCGTCATCGAGGCGCAGCGGCTCGCCGCGGCGATGACCCTCAAGCACGCGTGCGCCGACCTTCCCTACGGAGGTGCGAAGTCCGTCATACTCCAGGACTCGGACGCACCCCTGACGGGCGAGGAGCGCCGCGCCGCCCTGGAGGCCTTCGGTGAGTTCGTGGCCCGCACCAACGGCACCTACATCCCGGGCGTGGACATGGGGACCACGCCGGAGGATATGCGGGTGATCGAGACCCGCGGCGGGCGCGCGTTCTGCGACGAGGTGGACCCCGGCCCCTACACCGCCCGGGGTGTCTACGCGGCGATGCGCGCCGCGGTGCGGCACACCCTCGACCGCGACATGGAGGGGGTGCGGGTCGTCGTCCAGGGCACCGGACATGTCGGCGCCAGCCTGGCCCGGTATGCCGCGGCCGACGGCGCTCTCCTGTCCGTCGCTGACATCGACGGCACCCGTGCGCAGGCCCTGGCCGACGAGCTCGGGGCCAGCATCATCGACCCGCACGAGGCGCCCTATGCCGAGACGGACGTCTTCGCACCCTGCGCGGTGGCGCGGGTGCTGACCACCGACAACGCCAGCCGCATCCGCGCCCGCGTGGTGGCCGGCGCGGCCAACGACACCCTGGACTCCGCCGAGGCCGGCGAGGCGCTGCGCTCGGCGGGGGTCACGGTCGTGCCCGACTTCGTGGCCAACGCCGGCGGTGTCATCCAGGTCCACTCCGGAGTCGTCGGCTGGGACGAGGACACCCTGGTCAGTGCCCTGGAGCGGATCGGCGAGCGAGTCACGGACATCCTGGCCGAGGCCGACGGCCGCGGGGTGACGCCCGAGCAGGCGGCCCGCGACCGGGCGGCCCAGCGGCTCGCCGGGGCTGCGGAATCGCGCTGATGGACCTGGTCGAGGCCACCCAGCGCTACTACCGCGCGGTGGACGCCGGGGACACCCAGGGCGTCGTGGACTGGTTTGCCCCCGACGCGGTCTATCACCGCCCGGGCTATGAGCCGATGCGCGGGCGCGCGGAGCTGCAGGCGTTCTACAGCGGCACGCGGGTGATCGCCTCAGGCAGTCACCGGGTCGACCAGCTGATCGTGGACGGCCCCTCGGTGGCGGTCCGCGGCGTGTTCACCGGAGTGCTCAGGGACGGCACCCAGGTGACGGTCGGCTTCTGCGACTTCGTGGACTACGACGAGGCGGGGCTGGCGGCCGAGCGCCGCACCTACTTCGACACCCCGGCCGTCTGACCCTCCCGCCGGTGCAGCCCGTCGCAGCCGAGGGTCACGGTCGGTTGGCCGTGGCGATCGGGCTGGCCGCGGGGCCGCTCGTGGCGCTGGGCCTGGCCCGGTTCGCCTATGCGCTGCTGCTGCCGGCGATGAGCGACGACCTGTCGTGGTCCTACTCCGCGGCGGGCGCCCTCAACACCACCAACGCCGCCGGTTATCTGCTCGGTGCCCTGGTCGCGGCGCCACTGGCCCGGTCCTTCGGCACGCGGCGGACCTTTGTGTGGGGCACCGCGGTGACCACCGTGGCCCTGGCACTGACCGCCGCGACCAGCACGTATGCCGTGCTCCTCACCATCCGCTTCGTCGCCGGGCTGGCTGGGGCGCTGGCCTTCGTCCTGGGAGCGGCGCTGGTGGCGGAAGCGAGCCATCGTGGCTCGCGCGGCCGGGCCGCGGTGCTGCTCGGGGTCTACTTCGGCGGCGCCGGTGCCGGCATCGTCGCCGCGGGTCTGCTGGTCCCGCTGCTGCTGGACGTGACCGACGGCGCGGGCTGGCGGCAGGGCTGGCTCGCCCTGGCCGCCGTCGGCGCGGTGGCCACGCTCGCTGCGGCGCGGGCGGCCCGCCAGGTGAGCGACCCGGTGCCTGCCCAGGACCTGGCCCGACACTGGGACCGGCGGCTCATCGGCTGGGCCGTGGTCGCCTACACCTGCTTCGGGCTGGGCTATATCGCCTATCTCACCTTCATCAGCGAGTACCTCACCGACGAGGGCATGTCCGGTCCGCTGATCGCCGGGTTCTGGGCGGTCGTCGGGCTGGCTGCCGCCCTCTCCGGCCTGGCCTGGGGGCCGCTGCTGGGCCGCCTGGGTGGCTCCCGCGGGATGGCCGTGGTGATGACCGCCCTGGCCGCGGGCACCGTGCTCCCGGTGCTGCTGGACGGTCCTGTCGCGGCCTACCTGTCCGGCGCGGTCGTCGGCGGCAGCTTCCTGGCGGTCGTGACGGCCGTGAGCATCGCGGTGCGGGAGTCGCTGCCCCAGCCGCACTGGACCGCGGGACTCGCCTTCGCCACCATCGCCTTCGGTCTCGGTCAGACGGTCGGGCCGACCCTGACCGGGTGGGTCTCGGACCTGACCGCTGACCTGGGCACCGGCCTGCTGCTGTCCGGCGCGATCCTGGTCGTCGGTGCCGTCGTGGCCCTGCTGCAGCCCCGCCACCCCGAGCGCGAGACCTGACCCGTCCCGACCTGACCCGACCCGTCCCGGCTGAGCGGCGCCCGTCCCGACTGAGCGGCGTCCGGTCCGGGTGGGCGGCGCCCGGTCCGGGTGGGCGTCAGAGCAGGCGGCGGGCCGAGGCCCACGCCGTGAGCTCGTGCCGCGAGGACAGCTGGAGCTTGCGCAGCACCGAGGACACGTGCGTCTCCACCGTCTTGATGGAGATGAACAGTTCCTTGGCCACCTCCTTGTACTGGTAGCCGCGGGCGATCAGCCGCATCACCTCACGCTCGCGAGCGCTGAGCCGGTCCAGCTCCTCATCGACCTCGGCGATCTCACCGGCGGCCGCGCCGAAGGCGTCGAGGACGAACCCGGCCAGCCGCGGGCTGAACACCGCGTCGCCGTCAGCCACCCGCACGATCGCCCCGCCGAGCTCCGGTCCGCTGATCGTCTTGGTGACATAGCCTCGGGCACCGGCCCGGATCACGGCGATCACGTCCTCTGCCGCGTCCGAGACGGACAGCGCGAGAAAGCGCACCGGCGCTCCGCTCGCGGTGGTGACCCCAGCGCATCCGGCGATCACATCACTCCCGCCGCGTCCGTTGCCTCCGGGGAGGTGCACGTCCAGCAGCACGACGTCCGGACGGTGCTCGTGGATCACGGCGACCGCGGCGTCGACGGTGCCGGCCTCCCCGACGATCTCCAGGCGCCCGGCGGAGATCTCGTCGAGCTCGGCGCGGACACCGGAGCGGAACATCCGGTGGTCGTCGACGAGGACGAGCCGGATGGGCGCGGGCGTGTCGGTCATGAGTCGGCTCCTTGGTCGTGCGGATGATCGGGGGTGGTCGACGCGGCGGCGGAGGCGTCGGGCTGGCGCGGCCCGGCATCCGCCGGGGGCCCGCCCACGGGCAGCTCGAGGCTGACCTCGGTCCCCTGCTCCAGGCGTCGCACCGCGGCGGTCCCGCCGTGGCGCTGCATCCGGCCCAGGATCGACTCGCGCACCCCGAGGCGGTCCTCCGGCACGTCGTCCAGTTCGAACCCGGGCCCGTGGTCGCGGACGAAGGCCTCCACGGAGGCGGTGCCGACCTCGACGTAGGCCGACACCGGCGCCGCGCCGTGCCGCACCGCGTTGATCAGCGCCTCCCGCAGGGCGTTCACCAGGGCCTGACCACGGTCGTCCAGCGGACGGTCCCCCGTGACGACCAGCTCGATGGGCACGCCATACAGGTCCTCCACGTCGTGTCCCGCGGCCGCGACCGCCCCGGCGAGGGTGGCGGAGTGCCCGACGGGTCCGGCATACAGCCAGCTGCGCAACTCGCGCTCCTGGGCGCGGGCGAGGCGGGTGACCTGCCCAGGGTCGTCCGCGCGGCGCTGGATCAGGGCCAGGGTCTGCAGGACCGAGTCGTGCAGGTGCGCGGCGATGTCGGCTCGCTCGGTCGCGCGGGCGGTGGCGGCCTGCTCCTCGCGCAGGTCGCGCCAGAGACGGGTCACATAGGGGGCAGCCAGCAGGCCCACCCCGACCAGCGCCAGCACCACGGCGAACCCGACATCGCGCAGCTCGTCGAGGCTGCGTCCCTGGGCGGTCAGCGCGATCAGCGCCGCAGCGACCAGACCGACCCCGATGATCAGCCGCCCCAGTGCCTGCTGTCGGTTGCCCTGGTGAGCCAGCAGCCGGTCGCGCCCGTTGGTGTCGAGCTGGGACCAGACAAAGACGGCTCCGATGGTCAGCACCAGCACGGGGAGGGTGATGTCCAGGCGCAGGTTGAGCCCCAGGGTCTGCACGAGGGCGATGGCTCCCACCAGGATCGCCAACCCACCCCCGAGGACGAGCAGGATGCCCGTGCCCGGTTGCCGCAGGCGTGCCTGGACCATCCCGTATGCCGTGCCGGACCCTCCCGCCGATCCGCTCCCCACAGCGTCTGGCTGGGAGGTGGGGCCGGGCGAGGTCGGACGAGGTGCGGCCGAGCCGGGTGGCGCCGTGCTGGCCTGCCTCTCCACGGCAGGCTCGATGGTGGCCCAGAGGAAGGCATAGACCAGGGCACCGAGACCACCGACGGCGGTCAGCACGATAAATCCCACCCGTAGTGCCAGCGGGTGCAGTCCGAGATGATCCGCCAGCCCGGCACACACCCCGGCCAGCACGCGCCCGTCGGCAGCACGGCGCAGGGCTGGTCGCGGCCGCTGCGGAGGACTCCCCGGCGGCAGCGACGAGGGCTGTGGGCTGCTCACGTCCCCATCCTCCCCCAATGTCAGACCGCAACCCCGACGGATCGGGGTGCGGTCAGGGTCCGATCAGGGTCGACCCTCATAGCGGCGGGGCCCCCTCCGGGGAGAGAGTTGAGTCATGACACAGACACCACCCCACGGCGGACAGTTCGGTCCGTCGGGAACCGACAACTTCTTCACGGGACTGCGGCGCATCGACCTGCGACGCTCCGACGACAGCTGGCTCGGCGGCGTGTGCTCCGGGCTGGCCGAGCGCCTCGGCGTCGACGCCCTGGTGATCCGCGCCCTGTTCGTCGTGCTGAGCCTGGGGATGGGCCTGGGCGTCGTGCTCTATCTGCTGTCCTGGCTAGTCATCCCCAACCGCCACGAGGAGACCCACATCGAGTCCGCGCTGCGGGACGGCAAGGCCGAGTCGGTCGTGCTCCTGGTGGCCGCCGTGCTGAGCGTGTTCGGCTCGTTCGGCTGGTTCGGCGGCGGCTGGTGGGACGGTGGTTTCGCCGGTTGGGGGGTCATCTCGCTGGTGATCCTCGGCCTGGGGGTCTGGTGGCTGTGGACGGAGTGGACCAAGCGTGAGCAGCCCGGCTTCTACGGCCAGCGCGCCCAGCAGTTCGCGCAGTCTGCCGCTCCTGGCGAGTCAGGCAGTGCGGCGGGTCACGCCCCGCCGCCCTACGCTGCGACCTCCGCTGGGACCTCCGCTGCACCGGGCCACCCGGGCGGCAACGAGGGCTGGTCGCACTCCGACAGCTCAGGTGGCACCGGCGGCGCCACGGCGTGGACGCCCTCCGGAGCCGCCAGCACCACCGACCCCACACACGTCGGGGTCACGACCACCGACCCGGCGCTCGGTCACGGCGGTTGGGGTGGCCCTCCCCGAGCGGCCCGACCGGCCGCGCCAAAGCCTCCGCCGGCGCCGCGCCGTCCAGGGCGCCGCTCCGCAGGGGTCGCCGGCACGCTGCTGGGCACCGGTCTGGCCCTGTCGGCAGGTGGCGGTCTGGCCTGGGCCGCGTCCGAGTACAACTGGTCGGTCAACCCCTGGTTGGTCGGGCTGGCCGGGGCGTTGGGCGCGCTGGGGCTGGTGATCCTGCTGCTCGGGCTGGTCGGCCGCACCTCCGGCTTCCCAGGCTTCCTGGCGATCTGCACGCTCGTCCTGACCGTGGTCGCGCTCCCGATCGGCAACTACTTCGTGCCCTCCGGCCGGGTGGGTGATGTCACCTGGACCCCCGACGCGACGATCGACAACCAGGGACCCTTCCGGCTCGGTGCCGGCACCGGGATCCTCGACCTGCGCGACGTCGACCCGCAGGACTTCCCGGACCCGATCCTGGCCAGCGTCGCCCTCGGCAACCTGACCATCCTGGTCCCGGACGACTTGACCGTCCGCATCGAGGCGGGCACCGGCGCGGGCAGCGTCGACGTCAACGACGGCCGGTCGATGGACGGGATCGGTGTTGACGAGGTGATCGTGGTCGGCGACGGACCGATCGATCTGGAGGTCGAGGCCAACGTGGGCCTCGGTCAGGTCCTGGTGGAAGGAGACGGACAGTGAGCAACAACGACGCGTTCCGCAACGATGACAGGGGGATCTGGTCGGATGACACGACCGCCCTCCAGCACGACGAGTCGGTGACAACCGACCACGGTGACCAGGCAGCCTTCGGGCACGGCGACCAGGCGACATCTGCCCACGGTGACCACACGAACTTCACCGCGGGTGAGGCGAGTGGGTCGCGGGAGCAGCCCGCCGACATACCGCCTCGTGCCCTGCCCCGCCCCTCCGGTCCGTCCTGGGGCACGGTGGCCCTCGGGCTGATCTGCCTGGTCGTCGCCGGTGGCGCCTTCTGGGTCGAGTGGGCCAGCCTCGACCTCGACTGGACCCGGTCCGGGCCCCTCACCCTGGTCGGCCTCGGGATCATCCTGGTGCTCGTCGGTCTGGCCGCCCTGCTGCGGCGCAGTGATGACGACGAGGACCTCGACAGCGGCGGCTGAGCTGCAACGTCCGGGGACGGGCGCACACACACCATCTGGGCGATGAGCCCGACCGCACGCCTCGGGCAAGGGCAGCGCGGTCCACCGAACGGCCGGTGACGACGCGGGGAACGTCGTCACCGGCCGTTGTCCGTGTCCGGGGGGCTCCAGGAGGAAGCGTGCAATCCCCCTGTACCGTCAGCACGTGCCCAGTTCCCGCTTGGACCTCAGCCTCGAAGGGTCTGTGCGGGAACGACGTGATCGCAGGGGCGGGACAGTAGTCGCCGTGGCAGCGTCCCTCGCCGGGGGCCTGCTGGCAGGAGTGCTCTCATATGTGGGAGCTTTCATGCTGTGGCACGGCCTCAGCGTCGCCATCGGTCGGGGTGACCCGACGTGGAATGACGGCGAGGGAGTCTGGCTCACGGGGTTCGGCCTGCTCTACACCGCCCTGGTGGGTTTCGGGATCTCTCAGGGCGTCCGCTTTTTCAGTCTCCGCGGCGGTCCGGGCAGCCGCCTGGTCACAGCCGTGCTGTGGATCGTCCCCACCGTTGCCCTCCATGTGCTCTTCGCGGCAAGCGTCCTGGGACCGGGCGACTGACGGCGGTCAGCCCGTGGTCAGCCCGGTGGTCAGCCCGGTGGTCAGGCGTTCACTCGGATGACCTCACGCTGGTAGGGGGCCATCACCTCGCGGCTGATGCGCAGGTCGAGCAGCAGGAACGGACGCTCCGCGACCGGGCGCTCGGTCCACTGCGCGAGGTGCTCGAGGTCCTCGAGGGTGCGGACGATCACACCCTCGGCACCGACCGCGCGGGCCAGGCCGGCGAAGTCGACCTCGTCGATGAGCATCGGCTCAGGGGCAAAGCCCTTCCGGCCATAGAGGTGGACCTCGGCGCCGTAGGCCCGGTCGTTCCAGACCACCGCCATCCCGCGGCCACCGGCCACCCGCACCGCGGTCTCGAGATCGGCCAGCGCCATCAGCCCGCCCCCGTCACCGGTGGTCAGCACCACGGTCGAGTCCGGCTTGGCCCGGGCCGCGCCGGCCACCGACGGGAAGCCCTGCCCGATGGCCTGATAGGCCGTGCCGATCATCATCATCCGGTCCGGGGCGGCGACGGGCCAGTACATATTGGCCCACGCGATGAAGTGACCCCCGTCGGACACCACGACCCGGTCCTGCGGCAACAGCTCGGCGAGACGTCGGGCCGCCGAGCGCGGGTCCAGGCGTCCGTCTGAGGCCAGCCCGGTGCCGGGGTCATAGGCACGCAGCGCCGCCAGGTCGACGCTCTCGCGCCAGGTGCTGCTCTGCGCGCCGGTCGCTTCCAGTTCGGCCAGGATCGCCCGGGCGGCCAGGGCGGCGTCGGCGTGCAGGTAGTCACCCACCTGGGGGTGGGTCGCGGTGTTGGACAGGTCGACCTGGATGACCCGCGCGGCCGGGTCGAACAGCTCCCCGAAGCGCATCGTGAACTGGTTGAGCGAGGCGCCGAAGACGACCGCGACATCTGCCTGGTGGATCAGCTCCATAGCTCCCTCGGCGCCGAAGCCGCCGGCGACCCCCAGGTCGAACTGCTGCTCGGGGAAGATGCCGCGGGCCAGGGCCGTGCTCGCGGTGACCGCACCGGTGGCGGCGGCGAGCGCCCCCAGGTCCTGACCGGCTCCGGCCAGCCACGCCCCGCGCCCGGCGAGGAGCACCGGGCGTTGAGCGCCCGCGAGCGCGCGGGCGATCTCGGCCACCTTGCCCGTCGCCAGCTCACCGGTGGGCGCGACCGGCGGGGGCACCATCGGGTCCGGCGCCGCCGGGATGTCCCCGACGTCAAGGCCGGCCACGTCATACGGGATGGCCAGGACGGCGGGCAGGGAGTAGGACAGTGCGTGCTCGATCGCGAGCATGGCGGTGGCCGCCGAGTCGGTGCGTCCGACGGTGAAGGTGCGCACCCCCACGGCGCTGGCTAGGGCCAGCTGGTCCACGTCCCACGGTCGGCGCCCCCAGCGGGGCGCCTCCCCGGTCACCAGGATGAGCGGGATGCGTGCCTGGGCCGACTCCGCGAGGGAGGTGAGGGTGTTGGTGAACCCAGCCCCGTAGGTCGTGGTGGCGGCAGCCAGCCCACCGCCGGCGCGGTAGCAGGCGTCGGCGGCCACCACCGCCCCCGCCTCGTGGCGGACCGCCGTGAAGACGGCGTCGGTCTCCCGCTCGAGCGCGTCGAGAAAGTGTGCGTTTCCGTTGCCCATCACCCCGAAGACCTGGCTGATGTGCCGGGTCAGCGTGGCGGCGACATGCGCGGAGACAGTGGCCATGAGTTTATTCCTCCTGGGGTGTGACAGCCGACTGTAGCCGCCTCTCTTCGGCCCGAAGGCCCAAACCGCATGATCCGCACTGATTCGTGGCCGTTTTGTCGCAGAACCTTCGATCTGGACACCCTGTGAGGCCTGACAACCGAATTGACCTCGGTGACGCCTTCTGATAGAACTACGTCAGGTCATGAGTCCCAACGTCAAGCCCCGGCTCGTTGGGCGGCAACCCTCCACTCGCGGTGGGGTGCCCCGGGTGATGACCCGGCGGACGTGGCACCGGAGCTGCGATCCGCAAGCGCGGGCCCGTCGACCGGTGGGCCCAGTGACGCACAAAGGAGCGCTGCTGTGACCTGTTGCCGAATGCCCAACCGCTGAGTCCGCCACCGGAGACCAGCACGCCCGACCCCGGGCCGAGTCTGCGCGACTCAGCCGGCGCCACCACGCCGCCTCACCTCGATCCACCCTTCCCTGACACGCCTCGCGCGCCCTACCCGCGCACCCTGAAACCCTTTGGAGAGCACACCATGTCCTGGTCCTTCGCCACCCGACAGATCCACGCCGGTCAGACCCCGGACACCGCCACCGGTGCCCGCGCCCTGCCGATCTACCAGACCACCTCCTTCGTCTTCGACAACGCGGACGTCGCCGCCGCCCGGTTCAACCTCGAGGACCTCGGCCCGATCTACACCCGCATCGGCAACCCGACGACCGAGGTCGTGGAGAACCGCCTCGCCGACCTCGAGGGCGGCGTGGGGGCCCTGCTGCTGGCCAGCGGCCAGTCCGCGTCCACCTTCTCGATCCTCAACGTCGCCCAGGCCGGTGACCACCTGGTCGCCTCCCCCAGCCTGTATGGCGGGACGCAGAACCTTTTCGCCCAGACCCTGCCCCGGCTGGGCATCGAGGTCACCTTCGTCGAGGACCCGACCGACCCGGAGTCCTGGCGCGCCGCATCCAACGAGCGCACCCGCGCCTTCTTCGGTGAGAGCATCGCCAACCCCAGTGGTCTCGTCCTGGACATCCGTGGGATCGCCGACGTCGCGCACGAGGTCGGCGTGCCGCTGATCATCGACAACACCATCGCCACGCCCTACCTCACCCGCCCGATCGAGCACGGCGCTGACATTGTCGTGCACTCCGCCACCAAATACCTCGGTGGCCACGGCACCGCGATCGGTGGCGTGCTGATCGACAGCGGCAACTTCGACTACGCGCAGTACCCCGACAAGTACCCCGGCTTCAACGAGCCGGACGAGGGCTATCACGGCCTGACCTTCGCCAAGGACCTCGGCGTCGGCAATGAGACCTTCGGCGGGACCAACCTGTCCTACATCCTGCGCGCCCGGGTCACCCTGCTGCGCGACATCGGCCCGGCGATTTCCCCGTTCAACGCCTTCCTGATCGCCCAGGGCGTCGAGACCCTCTCGCTGCGCGTGGAGCGCCACGTGGCCAACGCCAAGAAGGTCGCGAACTGGCTGCTGGACCAGGAGCAGGTCGTCTCGGTGAGCTATGCGGGACTGCCCGGGCACCCGTCATACGAGCTCGCGCAGCGGTATCTGCCCGACGGCGCCGGGGCGGTGCTCGCCTTTGAGATCGCCGGCGGCCTGGAGGCGGGCAAGGCCTTCGTCTCGGCCCTGGAGCTGCACTCCAATGTCGCCAACATCGGCGACGTCCGCTCACTGGTCATCCACCCGGCCTCCACCACCCACCGCCAGCTCAACGAGGGTGCCCTGGCCGCGGCCGGGGTCACGCCGGGGCTGGTGCGCCTGGCCGTGGGGCTCGAGCACATCGACGACATCATCGCCGACCTGGAGACGGGTTTCCGGGCCGCCAAGGGTCTGTGAGCTCTGAGTCCAGATGACCTCTGACACTGTCCGGTCCGGCAGCCGACGGCACACGCTCCCCGTCGGTGACCTGCTCCTGGAGTCGGGGGAGCACCTGCCCGGCGTGCGAATGGCCTACGAGACGTGGGGACGGCTCAACGAGGCCAGGGACAACGCCGTGCTGGTGCTCCACGCACTCACTGGAGACTCCCACGTGGAGGGTCCTGCCGGGCCGGACAGTCCGACGCCCGGGTGGTGGCCCGGGCTGATCGGCCCGGGGAGGGTGCTGGACACCGACCGCTACTTCGTCGTGGCACCGAATGTGCTCGGCGGGTGTCGCGGGAGCACCGGCCCCTCCTCACCTGGCCCGGACGGACGGCCCTGGGGTTCGCTCTTCCCCCAGGTCACCGTCCGGGACCAGGTCCGGGCCGAGGCGCTGCTCGCCGACCGGCTCGGCATTCACACCTTCGCGGCCGTTATCGGCGGCTCGATGGGTGGGATGCGCGCCCTGGAGTGGGCCGTCACCCTCCCCGGGCGGGTCCGTCGCTGTCTGCCGATCGCCACCTCGGCGGTCGCCTCCGCCGACCAGATCGGCTGGGCCACACCGCAACTGTTCGCGATCCAGCAGGATCCTGGTTATCACCGCGGCGACTACTACCCCGGGCCGGGGCCGCGCACAGGCCTGGAGATCGCCCGCCAGATCGCACACGCGACCTACCGCAGTTCCACGGAGCTGCAGGACCGGTTCGGCAATGAGGCACAGCAGGGCGAGCACCCTGCTGCCGGTGGCCGGTTCGCCGTGCAGTCCTATCTGGAGCACCACGGGCAGAAGCTGGCCCGTCGGTTTGACGCCAACAGCTATGTGCGGCTGACCCAGTCGATGAACAGCCACGACATCGGCCGGGACCGTGGCGGCGTCGAGGCGGCGCTGCGCCGCATCACGGCGGACCTGACGGTCGTCGTGGTGGACAGCGACCGGCTGTTCACCCCGGCCGACGGCGAGACGATCGCCCAGTCCCCAGCCTGTCGGGGACTGGTCACCGTGCAGTCCCCCTACGGGCACGACGCCTTCCTCATCGAGACCGACCAGGTCTTCGCCGCGATCAGCGACGCGCTGGCGGACCGCCCGGCGGGCACCAGCACTCCCCCGCGCGCGGCGAGCGCGGCGAGCACGGGCACGGGCACGGGCACGGGCACCCCACGGACCCGCAACGAGGACGCCCGCGGGGCAGGCGCTGGGAATGCCGGGAGCGGGATCCCCTCGCCCCACGACCACCGCGCGGAGGTCCGCCCAGCAGTGCCGTTCAGCGCCCCCGGCCTTCCTCCTGTGCTCAACGGCACTGGCCTCTGGTAGTCAGGGCGCTACGACGCCACCGGGCCGCCGTGCTCCGCGAGACTCCCTCAGCCCGGCGGGTTCGCAGCTCACGCGGGCGAGCCGGCGGAGCCCAGGTCAGGCGGCCCGGGGGCGCCCAGGTCGGTCGAGCTGGCGGCGCCCAGGACGGTCGCACCGCGGGTCCGCAGGAGGACGACTCCCAGGCCTGCCCAGGCCAGCCCGAAGGGGACGGCCAGCAGCACCTGGGACGTTTGCTCGTTGGCCAGGGGCAGCAGCAGCACGCTGAGCACCACCACCACTGACAGGCCGCGCGGCAGGACGTCGCCACGCCAGACACTCGTCGCAACGAGCAGCAGACCAAGCACCAGGAGTCCTAGCCCGGGCATGACCAGGAACGGCATGCCCGACCAGTCGCTGTCGCCAATGGTCGACACCGCCCCGGCTGCGAGGAACAGCGCCAGGCCCAGCCCAGACGCGACCATGCCGGTGAACCCGACGCGGCCTCCGCCACCGCGCCGCCGT
Organism: Ornithinimicrobium ciconiae; assembly: GCF_007197575.1. NCBI lineage: Bacteria > Bacillati > Actinomycetota > Actinomycetes > Micrococcales > Ornithinimicrobiaceae > Ornithinimicrobium > Ornithinimicrobium ciconiae. The sequence goes on along the minus strand of NZ_CP041616.1, from coordinate 762,151 downwards.
GCCAGGAGTGCGAGCCCGACCAGGGAGGCCGCCAGCATCGTCCCCGCGATCAGGAGGAGGACGTCGGTCGTCGGCGTCGACCCTCGCATCGGTCCGGAGACCGCACACGCCTCACCCACGCAGCCCGGCGGCTGAAGGCTGTGGAGCACGGCCGCAGCTGTCCAGGACAGTCCCGCGACGACCGCGCATGCCGCGGTAACCCTTGCCAGTTGACTCATCACTCACTCCCTATGACGCGCCTGCGGTGTCACCGCCGGTCACCCGCGAGCCAGCCCACTCGTCGGATTCGATTCCAGAAGCACGTATGTCGGGTGAGCGGCCGATGTTGCGCTCCGAGGGCCAGGCACGGATCCGGCCGCGCGAGATGCACCGCGTTTTGCCGCCGAGGACATCGCCCCCCACCTGCGCGTCATACGCACGGACCCGGGGCATTCTGAGCCCCGCTGCCGGATGAGTTGACCACAACGAGGCGTGTGACACCTGTGTGACACCGCGCTATCGTTGCATCATGGCGATCGTGAATGTGCGGATCTCAGGCGAGGCAGAGCGTGCCCTGCAGCAACTGACGGCCGACGGCACGAGCACCTCGGAGGCGGTCCGCCGGGCGCTGATCGAGGCGGTCGCGCTCCGCCGCCGCCGGGCGATGCTGGACGACGCCCGGCTGGCGATGGCCGATCCGGCAGACCGAGAGGCGATCCGCGCGGCGATGCAGGAGTGGGCCGATGTTGATCCGTGGTGACGTCTTCGAGGTTCCCGCACTACGACGAGCGGTGGGACACGAGCAGCGCGGCCCACGACTGGGCGTCGTCGTGCAGTCCGACGACCTCCCGCTGTCGACCGTGCTCCTGGCGCCGACCTCACGATCCGCCCCGCCCCGATCCTTTCGACCGCTGATCCAGGTGGGTCGCGAGAGGACTTGCGTGCTGGTCGAGCACCTGCGGACTGTTGACGTCAGCAGGCTGGGCCGCCTCGTGGGCCATCTGGACAGGGACGATCTCGAGGCCGTCGACGACGCCCTGGAGCTCGTGCTGGCCCTCGACCTACGGCACCGCTAGCGTGCCCCGATAGGGTCCCGATGGCGCCGGTCCGCGCTGGCTTGGTGGCGGGACTCGCGAAGCCCGAAAGCGGCGATGACGACCAGTGGCAGGTGTAGCACGCCCATCCACCAGTCGGCCGAGTTGAGCACGAACCAGACCCCCATGTTGACCAGTCCGAACAGTAAGCCAACAAAAGAGGCCACGGACAGGGTGCGGTGATCGACGCCGTCCGGGAAGAGCAGCAACACGCCCAGCACCACTGGAGTGATCATGCAGAACGTCACCCCGGCGTCGTTCCACAGCACCGAGCCGATCGCCGGAGTGATCCGCTCCTCGGCAATCCCGTACGGCATCAGGAACGCCAACGCCATGGGAAGCAACAGCCACAAGCGGTTCCTTCGGAGCGTGCTCCGGCGGAGGCGCGTGCGTTCGCCGATCACGTCGATCAAGCACCAGGCGGCCACGACCAGTTGGACGATCGTGTTGCCGATCAGCCACGCGAAACCGAACGACTCGGTGTCCCCCATGTTCTGAAAGAACGCGACGAGCAGCAGGATCCCGGTGTAGTAGGCCAGGAGAATCCGACCGGACTGGCGAACCCCAAGGAACGGCAGCAGGACGGCGATCAGTAGTGCCAGTTTCGCAACCGGAAGCAGCCAAGGCACGGCTACTGAGTACGGCGCTTGGAGAACCTCGCCGACGACAGCGGGGGCCTGGTCCGGGGTAGGCCGCAACTCCACCCACGCCGGGACGACGAAACAGGCCAGCAGGAGGAGCCGAAACCATATGCGGGAACTCACCGGTGTGGACACGGCGTGGCGGTCCGTCACAGGTGGGTGTTGCCTCCCAGTCTCGCTTGCCATGGCGGGCAGACTACTAGCGCGGACGAAACCGCTATCAGAACGCGGAAGGACGTACGAAACCGCTATCTAAATGCGGGTAGGACGTACGAAACCGCTATCAAGATGGGGTCAGTCGGTGCCGAACTCCATGGCCGCGTTGTCCAGCGCCTCACCGGAGCCGTTGATCGGCACCCCGTCACGAGAGGCGATCCGCTCGGCCCCACCGGACTCGATCGCGCCGAGCAGGATGCCGTTCTCGACCAGCACCGTGCCCTCGTCCAGCGGCTGGGTCGCATAGAGCTCCAGCTTGGCGCGCGAGTCGGCGATGTCCAGGTTGCGCATGGTCAGCTGACCGATGCGGTCCTTGGGACCGAAGACCGCGTTGTCGGTGCGCTCCATCGACAGCTTGTCCGGGTGGTAGGAGAAGTTCGGGCCGTCGGTGGCCAGGATCGTGTAGTCCTCTCCACGCCGCAGCCGGACCGTGACCTCACCGGTCACCAGAGAGGCCACCCAGCGCTGGATCGCCTCGCGAGCCATCAGCGCCTGCGGCTCGAGCCAGCGCCCCTCATAGAGCAGCCGGCCGAGCCGGCGGCCCTCGAGGTGGTAGTGCTCGATGGTGTCCTCGTTGTGGATGGCGTTGAGCAGCCGCTCGTAGGTCAGGAAGAGCAGCGCCATGCCGGGCGCCTCGTAGATCCCTCGGGACTTGGCCTCGATGATCCGGTTCTCGATCTGGTCGGACATGCCCAGACCGTGCCGACCACCGATGGCGTTGACCTCATGCACCAGGGCAACCGGGTCGTCAAAGCGCTGGCCGTTGATCGAGACCGGCCGGCCCCGCTCGTAGCCGATCGTGACGTCCTCGGTCTCGATCTCGACCGAGGGGTCCCAGAACTTCACGCCCATGATCGGCTCGACCGTCTCCAGCGACACGTCCAGGTGCTCAAGGGTCTTGGCCTCGTGCGTGGCACCCCAGATGTTGGCGTCCGTGGAGTAGGCCTTCTCCTGGGAGTCGCGGTAGGGCAGGCCACGCTCGGTGAGCCACTCACTCATCTCGGCGCGGCCGCCGAGCTCCTCGACGAAGTCAGCGTCCAGCCACGGCTTGTAGATGCGCAGGTCAGGGTTGCTCAGCAGCCCGTAGCGGTAGAAGCGCTCGATGTCGTTGCCCTTGAAGGTCGACCCGTCGCCCCAGATGTTGACGCCGTCCTGGCGCATGGCCTGCACGAGCATCGTGCCGGTGACCGCCCGGCCTAGCGGCGTGGTGTTGAAGTAGGCCCGACTACCCGAGCGCACGTGGAAGGCCCCGCAGGCCAGCGCCGCGAACCCCTCCTCCACCAGCTGCAGTTTGCAGTCGACATGCCGCGCCAGCTCGGCGCCATACTCCATGGCGCGCCCCGGCACCGAGGCGATGTCCGGCTCGTCGTACTGCCCGATGTCGGCCGTGTAGGTGCAGGGCACCGAGCCCTTGTCGCGCATCCACGCAACCGCCACGGACGTGTCGAGGCCCCCGGAGAAGGCGATGCCGACGCGCTCGCCGGCGGGAAGACTGGTCATTACTTTGCTCACGAGCGTGAGTGTATACGCCCAACCGCATAAGTATGCAATCTGACCCCGAGGGCGCCCCCCGCGCGCCCGGTCCGGTGCGGCGAGTGGTGCGTGCGTCCCGGGTCGAGGGCTGGGGCCAGCGCGTGATCGGCTACTGCGTGGGCTCGTCGAACGTGCCGGAGTCCGGTTGCGGGGCGGGGCTGGGCTCGGGTGCTCCACGGCGAGCGGTCCGGGACGACTCCTCCGCCTCCCGGGCCGCGCCGGCTGCTTCCTCCCTGGCCCGACGCAGCGCCTCGGCCGGATCCTCCAGCGAGGGCTCGTCGACCTCAACGGCGTCAAAGCTCCCACCGTCATCGCCATAGCTCGGGGTCGGCGGCGCGTCGAGAGAGCCCGTCCCGGAGGGCCCGTGGGGCCCGAGGGCGGCTCCGATGCCCTGCAGCGCCTGGGTGAGCTCGGTCGGGACGATCCACATCTTGTTGGACTCGCCCTGAGCGATCTGCGGGAGCATCTGGAGGTATTGGTAGGCCAGCAGTTTGGAGTCCGGGTTGCCCTTGTGGATGGCGTCGAAGACCCGCAGGATCGCCCGCGCCTCACCCTGCGACTCCAGGATCGCCGCCTGGGCGGTGCCCTCGGCGCGCAGGATCTGGGCCTGCTTCTCACCCTCGGCCGTGAGGATCTGGGACTGCTTGATCCCCTCGGCGTTGAGGATCGTGGCGCGCCGATCACGCTCAGCGCGCATCTGCTTCTCCATCGAGTCCTGCACGCTGGCCGGCGGGTCGATCGCCTTGAGCTCGACGCGGTTGACGCGGATGCCCCAACGGCCGGTCGCATCGTCCAGCACCCCGCGCAACTGGCCGTTGATCTGGTCGCGGCTCGTCAGCGTCTGCTCCAGGTCGAGGCTTCCGATGACGTTGCGCAGCGTGGTGACGGTCAGTTGCTCGATGCCCTGGATGTAGTTGGCGATCTCGTAGACGGCGGCCTTGGGGTCGGTCGGCTGGAAGTAGATGACGGTGTCGATGCTCACGACCAGGTTGTCGCTGGTGATGACCGGCTGGGGCGGGAAGGAGACCACCTGCTCGCGCAGGTCGACCGTGGCGCGCACCTTGTCGATGAACGGGATCAGGAAGTGCAGGCCGGCGTCGAGCGTGCGGCTGTAACGCCCGAGTCGCTGGACGATGACAGCGCTGGCCTGGGGCACGATGCGGATGGCCCGACTGATCGCGACCCCGGTGAAGATCACCAGGAGGGCGAGGACAACCCACAGCGCGACTGTTGATGGCTCGGGCATGGGACGACCTCCGTGAGTGGTTAGGGACTTTCGGTATGCGTGGTCCCGCCCGCGGGACGCTCCGGCTCGTCGACGGCGGCACCGGACCCACCGGCGACGGGACGGTCAGGCTCGACTACGCCGGACCCGCCGGCGACGGGAGACAGGGCCTCGACGATCGCGGTTGCCCCCTCGATCCGCAGCACGTTGACGCTCTGGTCGATGGGCAGGACCGCGCCAGACGTGGTCCGGGCGGTCCACGTCTCGCCGGTGAGCTTGACCAGACCTGAGCGGTCGGTCACCTCCTGCAGCACCACCGCGGTGCGTCCCACCAGGGCGTCGGCGTTGGTGCGCTCCTCCTCACCCGCGGGCTTGAGCTTGCGCAGCGCCACGGGGCGCAGCACCGCCAGCAGGAGCGCGGCGACGGCGACGAAGGTGAGCACCTGCACCGTGATGCTGGCGTCGAGGCCCGCGGCGGTGGCCGCCGCCACCGCGGCCACAGCCAGCATGAAGAAGACGAGGTCCAGCGAAGCGATCTCGATCAGCCCGAGCACGAGGGCACCGGCGATCCACCAGAGCCACTGTGTCTCCTTGAGCCACTCCATGGTGCACCTCCCTCACCAGCCACTCTAGCCGTGAGCGTCGATCAGTCGCGGCAGAACTCCTCCTGTGTCCACAGCGCGCACCCGACGGCGCTGGCAGATCCTCAACTGCGCCCAGCCCTCGCCCGACTGCACCCAGCCCGGCACGCTCAGGCCCCAACCCGCACCGACCGTCCAGCGCCACCCCGGCTGGCGCCCGACAATCGCGCTGGCAGTTCGGCAACGGCCACCGCAGCGCACCCCGCTGACCTGCAGATATGGCAACGGCCCCAGACGCTGGTCCGCGAACTGCCAGCCGATCTGCACGCCCGGGCACGCACCCCAACCCGCACCGACCGTCCAGCGCCGCCCGACAGTTGCGCTGGCAGTTCGGCAACGGCCACCGCAGCGCACCCCGCTGACCTGTAGATATGCCGACGGGACAGAACCCTGGCCAGCGAACTGCCAGCCGATCTGCACGCCCGGCAAGCTCAGGCCCCAACCCGCGCTGGCCGTTCGGCCCCGGCTCCCAGCCCAGCACACACAGGCCCCAACCCGCACCGTCGTGACCGTGGGAAGCCGGGACTGGCTCCGCAGGCGCCGCGCCCGCGCTGGGCTCAGTCGCCATAGGTGTTGCGCACCCAGTCGAGGTAGCCCTCCTCGAAGTCCGCCAGGTCGACCCCGACCCCCTCCACCAGCACGTTGTCCAGCGTCTCGTCCTCATCGACCCAGAGATTGAGTCCGTGCAGGGCCTCGCCGAGCGCGCCGGCCGTGTCGGCGCCGTGAGTCTCCTCGACATAGAGGAAGACGTTGGCCGCCTCCAGATAGTGCCGCTCGACGCTGTCGTCGTCATCGACGAAGAACTCGAAGTAGTCGGCCGGTGGCAGCGCGTCGGGTAGGTCGTCCACGTCGGCCAGCACGGCATACCAGTCCTCGTGGGCCTCCCTCACCTCCTCGTCGCCGGCGAGCTCGAACCAGCCGGCGAAGCCCTCGACGGCCCACCGCGGCGGCTCGTTGTCCGGGTGGCGCAGCATCATCGCCAGGTGCAGCCCCTCGTGGCGCAGCAACGGCGAGCCGCCCTGCGGCTGGTCGAAGATGTCCCACTCGTCCGCCGAGTAGTCCACATCGACGATGAGCCGCGCACCGATCGAGTCATCGGTCACAACATCGGGCAGGTTCCGCCCAGGCTGGACCTCCGCGGAGGCGAGGACGGGGACCGCGAAGCCGGCATAGGTCCCCTCTTCCGAGTCACCGAACAGGGTGGCCACCAGCGACTCGTCGACCACGGAGACCACCATCCGCTGCACGCCCTCCACCGGGAAGCTGTCAAAGACCGCCGCGGCCGCCTCGTCCATGCCCGCGCTGAGCTCCGGGAGCCCGCTGCCCGGCTCAGCGATCAGCACCGTGGCGTCAGTCTCGACGACCTCGATCGGTCCCAGATCCCACAACTGCGGGTATGCCGAGTCGACGCCCTCCGATCCGGCCACCTCGACCACGCGGTAGGGACCGTCGGTGCCGACCCGCTCGAGGGTGAACTCATAGAGCTCTACGACCGGGACCTTGTCGGCACCGGTGACCCGGTGGCGGAAGGAGAACTCCACCAGCGGGCCGTGCACCTCACCGTCGACGTCGCGTTCGAGCAGCCAGGTCGGGTGCATCTCACGCACGTCCATCGGCACCGCCTGCACCCCGGCATACCAGTCACGCTGTTGCTGCGCCGCCTCCCCGGTGAGCGTGGTCAGAGCCAGCCACCGCTCGACGTCCCCGCTGTCCAGCGCGGCGGTCAGCTCCTGCCCGAGCGCGATCAGTTCGGCATGGTCGACCCCCGCCTTGTGGCCCCGCCCCTGGCGGGTCTCTGCGCTGCCCAGTCCGTCGTGACCACCGGCCTCTGTGGGATCGGCCCCGGTCTCCGTCGGACCGGCATCGGTCTGGATCGGAGCGGAGTCGGTCTGGGTGGGGCCGGCTTCGGCAGCACTGGTCGGACGCGCCGGGGTGATCGTGACGGGAGCCGGAACGGCACACCCGGCGAGCACCGCGGCAGCCAGCAGTGCCACCACCCTGGTGAGGAACGGGGAGCGGCGCCCGGTCGGCATACTCCCCCGGTGCTCGCGCTGCGCTCCCCCTGGCATGAGTGCATGGTAGGCCGGTCCACGCACGGACCGTGGCTTGCCACGAAACTCAGGCGACCTGCACAGCACACCCCCGCGGAGCGACTAGGCTCTGCCTCTGCACCAGTCCTGCCCGCGCGGCCGCGCACCGGGGGCGGGGCACGACCCCGAGGAGCACCATGGCCACCGTGAACCCCGACCCGGACTTCGACGTCGTCCTGCTCGGCACCGACATCGGCATCTACGGTCTGGCACGGGCCTTCCACGAGCGCTACGGCATCGTGAGCACGGTCATCTCCCGGGTGATCGCCGGGCCGATCAAGAACTCGCGCATCATCGACACCATCGACATCGGCGAGGACTCCGGTCGCCCCGAGACGCTCGCCGCACTGGAGCGCGAGGGCAAGAAGCGCAAGGCCGCCGGGCGCACCACTCTGCTGTTGTCCAACGCGGACACCTTCAGCCGGATGCTGTCAGACCAGGCCGAGTGGCTGCGCCAGTGGTATGTCGTGCCCGCCGTCGAGGGGACCGTGCTCGACATGGTGGCCGACAAGGTGGAGTTCGCGAAGGTCTGCGAGGAGCTCGACATCCCGACCCCGCGCACCCTGGTGCAGGACTTCTCCGGTGCCGACGCGGCCGGGTGGGAGCCCGCGGCCTTCGACCTGGACTTCCCCGTCGTGGCCAAGCCTGCAGTCGGCGCGGCCTATGAGGGGTTGAAGTTCGAGGGCAAGCAGAAGATCTACAAGGTCGACACCCCTCAGGAGCTCCGCGAGATCTTCGGCCGGGTGCGTGGCGCCGGTTTCCGGGACCGGTTCGTGGTGCAGGAGCTGATCCCCGGCGACGACACCGCCATGCGTTCGATCACGGTCTATATGGACTCCTCCGGCGAGGCCACGCTGCTGGCGACCGCCCAGGTGCTGCTCCAGGAGCACCAGCCCCTGGCGATCGGCAACCCCGCCGCCATGGTCACCACGCCCTTCCCCGAGCTGATGAACCAGGCCGAGCGCTTCCTCAAGCACGTCGGCTATCGCGGCTTTGCCAACTTCGACGTCAAGCTCGACCCGCGCGATGGCGTGATGAAGTTCTTCGAGATGAACCCGCGCATTGGCCGCAACAACTACTACGTGACCGCCGCCGGGGCCAACGTCGCCGAGTTCATCACAACCGACCTGATCGAAAAGCAGTCGCACGACCAGGTCGTCGTGCGCAACGAGGTGCTCTACTCGGTGCTTCCCCAGCCGCTGCTGCGCCGTTATCTCAGCGGCGACGCCAAGTCGCTGCACAAGCGCATCTCGGCCAAGGGGGTGCACCACCCGCTGGTCTACCCCGACAGCCTGTGGCGCAAGGGGTATGTCCTCGCGGCCAAGGCCAACTTCGTGAAGAAGTACGCGAAGTACTACCCGAAGCCCACCGACTCCGGCTTCTAGGACCTGGCGCCGCCGGGCGCCGCCCAGTCGCTGCCCCGGACCGGGCATCGTGAGCGGTCAGCTGGCCGCGCTCGACGTGGCCGCGCTCGACGCGTGGGTCACGCGTCCCTGCTCAGGTCGCCCTCGGATTCCATCGACCACGCCCGGCCCGGTCGGGTCTGCCGGACGTGCCACGGATAGGCGATGGCCCCACCGGGGATCTCACAGAAGAACGTGAAGAAACTGAAGAGCAGCACTCCGGCCATGGTGGTGGTCGGGTCACCGCCGAGCGCCACCAGCACCGCGGCTGTCCCGGTCTCGGTGAACCCGGTGCCACCCGGCGTGAGGATGATCGTGGTCAGCATGCGCCCGATCGCGTAGCCGGCGGTCACCTCGGCCCACCCCAGGTCGCTCCCGACGACGGCGAAGCAGGCTGCCATGAGCACGCCCTGCAGCACCAGGTAGGCGAGCATGCCGACGGTAATCGGCACCCGGCCGGTCCGCAGCAGGTCCCGCGCTGTCGCGAGCAGTGCGGCCAGTCGCTCCCCGAGGTCCTTCGGCACCGGCCGGCGGACGAGCTCGCTGAGCCGGGCACCCACCCGTCCGGTGATCTGGCTCAGCCACCGGCCCGCGCCGTCGTGCACCAGGGCCGTGACCGCGACCGCCAGGAGCAGCACGGCGAACACGACCCCCACGAGTGCGGGAGCGAGGAAGGTGTCGTTGAGCTGCGAACCAGCCAGCAGGAGGGCACCCAGGCCGGCGATGGGGAGAGCCAAGCGCGCCAGGATGTTCCACAGTCCGGTGACCACCGTGTAGATCCCGATCGCTGCGTGCGAGTGGCCGTAGGCACGCATCATGCTCCAGGTCACCGCGACCCCCACCGCGCCGCCCACGGGCAACAGATTGGACACCGCGCTGCCGACCATATAGAGCCCGAGAGCCTGGGTCTTGCGCAGACCGGGGAGGCAGGCCGCCATCACGTAGGTATAGGCCCACACCCCGACCAACCACAGGGCGGTCAGACCAGCCAGGTGCCACAGCCGGACGAGCGAGAGAGTCTCGAACGTCGAGCGCCAGTCCGAGCCCGTGACGGTGGGCAGGACGAAGGCGATGAGCACGATCAGCAGGGCGCCGGAGAGCACCCCTCTGGCCGGGCGGGCCCAGGACCGCCACGATCGCCCCGCTGTCGCCACGTTGCTCGTGCCCCCTTGCTTACGTCCGGTCGACCCACTCGGTTTCGCCGAGGACGAACTCGGCCCCTCCGCCGGTGAGGCGCGCCACCTCCTCGGTCACCGCGGCCCGCTCCCCGACCGGCACCGCCAGGTGCAGCGTAACGAACTCCCCGTAGTCGGCGTCGGTCACCAGCACCCCACCGGCCCGGAGCTCGTGCTCGACGCGTCCGGCGTCGGCGTGACCCACCGCGAGGCTGCCGAGCTGGCGCAGCTCCCGGGCCTGCGGCACCGCCTCCGCCAGGGCGGTGCGGACCGCATCGCCATAGGCGCGGACCAGACCGCCCGTGCCCAGCAGGGTCCCGCCGAACCAGCGGGTGACCACGGCCACGACGTCGCTGAAGCCGCTGTGAGAGAGGGCCTCCAGCATCGGGATCCCGGCCGTGCCCGACGGCTCCCCGTCATCGTTGGAGCGGGTCAGATCCCCCTCCGGGCCCAGCACCCAGGCCGAGCAGTGGTGACGGGCGTCCCAGTGCGTGGTGCGGGCTTCCTCCACCACAGCCCGCGCGGCCTCCTCGGAGTCCACCCGCCGCAACCAGCACTCAAAGACCGAGCGACGCTCCTCGATCGTGGCGGTGACCGGCCCCCGGACGGTGCGGTAGGCGGTGCGCGACATGCCCTGGAGAATACGGCTTGCGGACCCCGCGTACCCTGGAAGGGTGTTCACCCTCACTCACCGAGGGCGACGACCTGGGGGTCGAGCCGTTCTCGGCACGCTCCTGCTCTCCCTGTGGTTGACGCTCCTCGCCATTCCCGCCAGCGCCCACGACTCACTGAGCGGGAGCTCGCCCGCCGACGGCGAGGTGCTCACCGAGGTGCCGAGCGCCCTGGAGCTCACCTACACGGGTGACATCTCCGATCTCGGGGTGCAGTTCATGGTCACCGGACCGGATGACCGGGATGTGGTCCTGGGCACCCCCGAGGTCGACGGCAACACCGTGACCCAGGAGCTGGTCGAGGAGCTCGCTGACGGCGACTACGAGGTCGCCTGGCGGGTCACCTCCTCCGACGGCCACCCGATCTCGGGCACCTATGTCTTCACGATCGAGGCCAGCACGGCTGCGGAGGACCCGGCGCAGACGGACCCTCCCGCCGAGACAGGCACTGAGACCGACTCCGCGACGCCGACCGAGACTCCCACGGACGCGACTGCTCCCCCGGCTCCTGCCGACGATGCGACCCAGACCACCGCTCCCGCAGCGACTTCCGCCCCGGACGCTGGCGCCGAGACGGTCTCTGACGCGGCGGCCAGCACGCCGTCCGAGTCCTCCAGCGGCATCCCGGCGTGGGGCTGGCTGGTGGCTGGCCTGGCCGCGGTCGGCCTGGTGGCCTGCGGCTTCCTGGCGTTCCGACGCAACTGAGCAGGGCCCAGTCGGCCTGAGAGGGCACGACGGCGGCTCTGCCGGCACCCACCTCAACCGGCCACCGGCCGGTGCGGCGACGGGGCTTTCGACGACTTCAGCGGATATCGATGACGCTTCGGTGCGCGAAGTCATGTACCGTAAGCCTCACGACAGATACATTCCCCGGACCGGCTCCGCGGAGTGCTGACACGAAGGTGCCATCACTCAGGCGATGCCGTTCCGCACAACGCACAAGGGGGTCTCGCCATGGGGCGCGGCCGGGCCAAAGCAAAGCAGACGAAGGTCGCCCGGAGACTGAAGTACTACTCTCCGGAGACTGACCTCAACGCACTCGCGCGCGAGTTGGGAGCGGACGGCAAGCCCGTCACCGCCCACGCCGCCGAGTCCGGTGAGGACGAGTTGGAGGAGGACGACGCCTACGACCGTTGGGCTTCTTCCGACAACTGACACCACCGCCGCCAGTCCCAGGGCCTCTGGGACCGGCGGCGCTGTCATGACGATATGAGTGATCTGACGGGCTGCCGTGGCCGCCCGTCCAGCCGGGCCCGACCCGATGCGCTGCCCGGTGTTGTGTGAGGGCGCGAGGACCGATCGGCGAGGGGAGCCAGGTTGAAGGCATGGCACGCGGCCACCTGGGAGGACCCAGATGATGCCGCCACCACGAAGCGCAGGTTCAGCTGGGGCTGGTTGTGGCTCCTCCTCATCCCCGCCGCGCTGATCCTGTTCTCGCTCGCCCGGTTCAACGACTACTGGCAGTACGACGACTGGACTGTCGCGACCCTGCACTGCGACGAGCCACTGACCGCCGACCCCGCCTGGTCCGACCTGCAGGCCGCGGGGTGCGAGCAGGCCCCGATCCCGGGAGCTGAGGTCACCTTGCTCGACGTCGGCAAGCCGGCCCAGGAGTTCGAGACCGATGGCACCACCTGGACGTTCCGCAACATGCCGTCCGCCTTCTCCACGATGGGGCTCAACGTCTTTCTCGAGGAGCCCGCCGGGAGGGTCTTCATCGTGGACGCCTCGACGACGCCACCCACGGTGCACCGCGAGATGACGCCCAGCGATGTGGAGCGCACCGTCTTCGCCCGCAACTTCGGCACGGTCGAGACGACGAACTTCTATGTGGCGGTCGCACCGCCGGAGTAGGCACCGGTGACGCGCACCGCGCCACCGTCGACGCCCTTGGCGCCGCGCACGATGCCCTCCCCCGTCTCACCCGTGTCCGCCTGCACCTCGCCGAGCACCCAGGCCGGCACCCCGAGCTCGGCGCTGCGGGCGACCGCTGCGTCCGCCTGGTCCCCGGGCAGCACGGCGACAAAGCCCACCCCCTGGTTGAGGGTTCGCTCCAGGTCCTCCAGCGGCACGGCACCGAGCTCCTGGACCACGGAGAAGACGGCCGGCGGGGTCCACGTTGAGCGCTCCACGGTCGCCAACGCCCCCACGGGCAGCACCCGCCCGAGGTTGGCAGCCAATCCGCCGCCGGTGACGTGCGAGAGCGCGTGCACGTCGAGGCCCGGGGTGCGGATCAGGTCCAGCAGCATCCGCGTGTAGATCCGGGTCGGCTCCAGCATCTCCTCGCCCAGCGTGCGACCGAAATCCTCGACGTGCCGCTCCCAGGACCAGCCGGCGGCGGCGATGACCCGGCGCACCAGGGAGTAGCCGTTGGAGTGCAGCCCCGAGGACGCCAGCGCGATCACGGCGTCGCCCTCGCGGACCCGTTGCGGACCCAGCACGTCGTCATACTCGACGACTCCCGTGGCAGCCCCTGCCACGTCATACTCGCTCTCGGCCAGCAGGCCCGGGTGCTCGGCCGTCTCGCCGCCGACCAGGGCCACCCCCGCCAGCTCGCACCCGCGGGCGATGCCGGACACGATGGCCGCGATGCGCTCCGGGACCACCTTGCCGCAGGCGATGTAGTCGGTCATGAACAGCGGCTCGGCCCCGCTCACCACGATGTCGTCGACGACCATGCCGACCAGGTCCTGGCCGATGGTGTCGTGCACGTCCATGGCCTGCGCGATGGCGACCTTGGTGCCGACGCCGTCGGTGCTGGTCGCCAGCACGGGGCGCTGCATGCCGCGCAGCGCGCTGGCGTCGAACATGCCGGCAAACCCGCCCAGCCCGCCGATGACCTCGGGACGCTGGGCCGCAGCGACCGAGGCCTTCATCAGCTCGACGGCGCGGTCGCCGGCCTCGACGTCGACGCCGGCGCTGGCATAGGTGATCGGCTGGTCGCTCACGGGTCTCCCCTTGGTGTGTGATCGGGCGGTCGGGACCAGGGTATGCCGTGCCCCCAGCGCGTCACCGCGTGGCCGTCGCGCTGTTTCTGGTGCCGGTCTCTGGTTCGTCCCCGGTGCCGTCTCCGGTGCCCCCGGCCCGCTCCTCTCCGGCGCCGCCAGCCCGCTCCTCTCCGGCGTCGCCAGCCCGCTCCTCTCCAGCGTCGTCCCCTGTGTCGTCGCCGGTCTCTGCTGCCTGCGGCCGGGCGGAGACCCGCTCGACCAGCTGATCGAAGGTGGGCGAGGGGTTGACGCCGATCTCGCGCGCCGCCCGGACATCCTCGGGCAGCTCACGACGCCAGGCCCGCACCGCTGCGACGATGACGCCGGCCGCGGGGACAGCCAGGAACAGACCCGGCAGGCCGAGCGCGACACCGGCACCGGTGGAGATCAGCAGGGTGATCAGCGGAGGGAAGTTCATCGCCCGCGAGAGCAACAGGGGCGAGAGCAGGTTGCCCTCGATCTGCTGCACGGCCAGCACCAGCAGCAGCGTCCAGAGTGCGGTCGGCACCCCGCCGAAGAACAGGGCGATAGCCACGGCCAGGGCCCCTGCGACGGTGGCGCCGATCATCGGGATGAAGGCCAGGATGAAGGTGACGACGCCGAGCGGCACCGCCAGGGGCACGCCGAGCACGGCCAGGCCCAGCCCGATGAAGATGCCGTCCACCGCGCCGGTGACGGCGGAGGCGATCACCCACCACCGGGCGGTCGTGGTGGCGTCCCGGATCGCCGCGAAAGTGCTGAGCTGACGGCCCGCCGGCATGAATCCGACGATGCCCTGGGTCATCTTCTCCCCACCGATGAGGGCAAAGAGGGTGGAGAAGAGCGCGACCAGCACGATCGAGGCGATGCCTCCCAGGATCCCAGCCACGGTCATCGCCACCCCGCCCAGCCCGGAGGCCAGGGTGCCCAGCCGGGTGACCAGCTCCTCCTCCAGGTTGGCCGTGAGGTCGGTGGAGAAGGTCCACCCCTGGGCGACGACCCAGTCGTTGGCGGCCCGCAGGGAGCCGACCACGGCGTCGTAGAACTGCGGCCAGGCGTTGATCATCTGCGTGATGATGAAGAAGCCGAGCAGCAAGATCACCGCGGCATAGACCGTGACGGAGATGATCGCGGCGAGCATCCGCGGCAGATAGCGCTGCAGCCACTGCACTGCCGGCCAGAGCAGGGCCGCCTGGGCGAAGCCGACGAAGGCCGCGACCGCGATCACGGTGATCTGCAGGACGAGCCAGACGCTCAGCAGCGCCGCGGCGATGACCAGGATCAGCCGCCAGGCGATGATCGCCTCAAAGCGAAGAAAGCGTGGGTCCTCGCCCATCTGCTGCGTGTGTGTCGTCGGCACGCCACCATCCTTGGTCACGATGACAAAGAGCGCGCGGTCAGGGTCGGCTGACGGCGTCCGCAGCCCCGCCGTGGGCACCCACGGCGACCCCGTCGACGTCCACGGCGCGCACGTGCAGGGGCGTATGCCGCTCCGCCGGGGCCGCGAGCTCCTCACCGCCGGGGAACTCGAGTTCGAGGACGTCCTTGCCGAGCTTGTCGCTGGCTGGCAGCTCGATCGGGTAGACCCCGGAGAAGCACGCCGTGCACAGCTGCTCGCGCGGCTGGCGGGTGGCAGCCACCATGCCCTCCTCACTGATGTAGCCCAGGCTGTCCGCCCCGATCGACTGACGGATCTCCTCGGTGCCCAGGCCGGTCGCGATGAGCTCGGCGCGGGTGGCGAAGTCGATGCCGTAGAAGCAGGGCCAGCGCACCGGCGGGGAGGAGATCCGCACGTGGATCTCGGCGGCTCCGGCCTCGCGCAGCATGCGCACCAGGGCGCGCTGGGTGTTGCCGCGCACGATGGAGTCGTCGACCACGACGAGCCGCTTGCCGCGGATCACCTCACGCAGCGGGTTGAGTTTGAGCCGGATCCCGAGCTGACGGATCGTCTGGCTCGGGGCGATGAAGGTGCGCCCGACGTAGGCGTTCTTGACCAGTCCGTTGCCGTAGGGGATCCCGGAAGCCTCGGCATAGCCGATCGCCGCCGGCGTCCCCGACTCCGGCGTCGGCATCACCATGTCGGCCTCGACCGGGTGCTCCCGGGCCAGGGTGCGGCCCATCTCCACCCGGGACTCATAGACACCGCGCCCGTTCAGCGTGGTGTCGGGGCGGGCCAGATAGACATACTCGAAGACACAGCCCTTGCGGTCGGTCTCGGCGAACCGCTGGCTGCGCAGCCCGTCCCGGTCGATGGCGATCAACTCACCGGGCTCGACCTCCCGGACGAAGGAGGCGCCGACGATGTCCAGGCCGGCGGTCTCGGAGGAGACCACCCAGCCCCGCTCCAGGCGACCCAGGACCAGGGGGCGGACCCCCTGGGGGTCGCGTGCGGCATACAGCGTCTGCTCGTCGCAGAAGACCAGGGAGAAGGCACCGCGCAGGGTGGGCAGCACCTGCAGGGCCGAGGCCTCGAGGGAGAGGTCCGGGTCGGCGGTCAGCAGCCCCGTGACCAGGGCGGTGTCGGTGGTGTTGCCGCGGCGCACCTCACCGGGGGCGTTGCGCAGGTCTCCTCCGTGGAACTCGGCGAGGCGGTCGCGCAGCTCGGCGGTGTTGATCAGGTTGCCGTTGTGCGCCAGGGCGACCGTCTGGTCCTCGGTGCCACCCAGCGTGGGCTGGGCGTTCTCCCAGGAGTTGCGCCCGGTCGTGGAGTAGCGGCAGTGCCCGACGGCGAGGTGTCCGCGCAGCGAGGCCAGGCTCGACTCGTCAAAGACCTGGGAGACCAGACCGACGTCCTTGTAGACCAGCAGCGAGCGCCCGTCGCTGGTCGCGATCCCGGCGGCCTCCTGGCCGCGGTGCTGCAGGGCATAGAGGCCGTAGTAGGTGAGCTTGGCGACCTCTTCCCCCGGCGCCCACACGCCAAAGACACCGCAGGCGTCCTGCGGGCCCTTCTCGTCGGGCATCAGGTCGTGAGAGAGCCGTCCGTCTGCGCGTGCCACTGCCACATCGTCCCACAATCGAGCGAGCGAGCAGTGTTGCCGTCCTCAGCCCCACCGACCTCGCCGTGTTGCCGTCCTCAGCCCCACCGACCTCGCCGCGTTGCCGTCCTCAGCCCCACCGACCTCGCCGCCCGCTACCGCTCCTGGCTCAACACCGCTTCACAAACAGAGACGCATCGCGTGGCCTGACGGCCTGACCGGCCACGGGGACCATCGAGTGTCAGGCGACCGCCCTACCCTGGCCCCATGCGTCACGGCGTCTGCATCCTTCCCGAGTATCCCTGGGCCGAGGCCCAACACCTCTGGCGTCGTGCCGAGGAGTTGGGCTTCGACCACGCCTGGACCTACGACCACCTCGTGTGGGGCGGGCTGCCGGACGCTCCGTGGCACTCGACGGTGGGCACACTGACCGCAGCGGCGATGGTCACCGAGCGCATCCAGCTCGGCACCCTGGTCAGCTCGCCCAACTTCCGGCACCCGGTGACGCTGGCCCGCGACGTCGTGACACTGGACGACATCAGCGGGGGTCGGATGCTGCTTGGGGTCGGCGCCGGCGGCGACGTGGACGCGGGCATCCTGGGCGATTCCCTGACGCGCGGCGAGCGCTCCCGCCGGTTTCGTGAGTTCGTCCCGCTGCTGCAGCGGAGTCTCCGGGAGGACCATGTCGACCACACCGGCGAGTTCTACTCCGTGGTCAACGGCCGCAACCTCACGCCGTCGCAGGCTCCCCTGCTCGTGGCGGCCGACGGCCCGAAGGCGATGGCCCTGGCCGTGGAGTATGCCGACGGCTGGGTCACCACCGGACCGGCCAGTGGCGACTGGGCCGAGCGGGATGCGGTGGAGCAGTGGTGGCGGGGAGTCGCCGACGCGGCGCAGCGGTTCACCGATGCGGAGGCGTCCGTGCACGAGTCGGCGTCCGGGCACGATGCGAAGGCCGGGGCGGGGTCAGCTCAGGCAGCGGGTGGCCGGCGGCTGGATCGCTATCTGACGCTTGACGCCTCGGGACCGGTCGCGTTGAGCAGCGTGAGTTTCCTGACGGAGCAGGTCGGGCGGGCTGCCGAGCTGGGGTTCACCGACGTCATCGTGCACTGGCCGCGGTCGGAGGCTCCCTATGCCGCAGACCTCGGCGTCCTGGAGCGTTATCTCGACGTGGCATCCTAGAAGGCGTGACCACCCCGCAGCGCCGACCCGTCTTCCGTCGACCCCGGATGGTGCCCTTCCTGGCAACCGGGGCCCTCATCGGGTTCTTTCTGGGCGCCGTGCTCGCCTACTTCGGGCCAGACGCCCCCATGGCCTCCACGGGTCAGGAGACTCTGGCCCTGGCCATCCCGTTCGGCCTGATCGGTGGCCTTCTGGGCGGTGCCCTCTATCTACTGGCGGAGCGTTTCTCCAAGCGGCGCTGAGCCTCTCGCCACCTGTCGCGGAGCTTCTCTCCGCAGCCACTGACCACCGGGCACAGGGGCACCAACCACCGGGCACAGGGGCACCAACCACCGGGCACGGCACCAACCACCGAGCACGGCACCAACCACCGAGCCTCGACCACCGGGCACGGCACCACCAGCGACCACCGACCACCCACCAGCGACCACCAGAATTGGACCTTGGGCCTTCGCGCACCGGCACGAAACTGCATGGTCGATATACCAAGGTCAGCGGTGTGTGCGCGCCGTCGCGCGGCCCAGTCGAGGGGCGCCCGCCGGCACGCTCGACGAGGCAGGTCAGCGCGAGTCAACCCTCCCCGCGGCGAGCGCACGCTGAATCTGTGCAAAGAACGCCTCGGGCTGAGTCCTGAGTCCCAGGACCGGCACCTGCAGTGTCGTGAGATCCCTGGACTGCAGCCGCACGTCGTTGAAGCGAAGTGAGTCACTGATGACCCCGAGCCCCTGATAGTGATGGGCGCCCTGAATCTCGATGTGCAGCCCGGGGCCATCCCAGAACACATCCAGGTAGACCCGGCCGTGTGGCCCCATGCGGACGACCTGCCGCTTGGGCTCCGGCAGCCCGCGTCGCCGACACTCGCGGGCAAAGTCCAGCTCACTGAGCGAGTGCGCCCCGTTGCAGACGTCCTGGATGACGTCATGGAGCAGTGCCCGCCGCGTGGAGTAGTGGATCCCGGACCAGCGTGACAGCACGGACGCAGGGCTGGCGAGCCGCTGCTGCACGGTCATCGCGACGATGGTTGCGGCGGCACGATCGGACCGTTCCCACTGAGCGGCACGGATCACCGCGACCTCCGGCTTTGTGCGCCGAAGCCCAGCCGTGACGACAGGACCGATCCGGCGCAACCTGTGGTGGACGACTCCGTCGAGAGCCCTGACGGTCGCTCGGTTGGGGACACTCACATGGATGACGCGTTCAGTCCACGAGGTAAGGCCGGCGGCGATCAGAGCAGTCGCCCCGTCGAGGACGGACTGCCGCCCTGACTCCCAGAGCGCCGTCCACCAACCGGCACGTTGCGGATCACCCGTTGCCGTCACGCGCACGGTGTGACGCCCGACCTTGGTCCACACGCCACGCTCGATCTCGCCCTGGATCTGACCGCGGGTGAGCCCTGCCTCCAGCAGCATGGCGATCGTTGCCACCCCGTCAAGAGGCTGCGCGATCCTCTCGGCCACGGCATGACGGCGTTCCCGCTCAGCCCGAGCTGCTGCGGCGCGCTGGGCACGGGTGGCGCTCGGTTCTGACAAGAGGCTACGGGTGTGCTCGTCCATGCGGACCCAGTGTGCCGAGAGCCCCCCGTTTGCCGAGCAGGTTATCCACAGTGATGCTTGGAGGGCCGTCGTGACATATCCCGCTCCTGTGCGCGCTCGCGAGCCCTCGTTCGCTCAATGGACGTTCCGCAGCGCTACTTGCTTCGGTGACACCCCCTACCGACCACCGGATTTCGACCTCGCTCACTCATGCACGGGTGCGAAAGAGCAAGGTCCAAGTAGCTTGGTCACCTGCGGAGCGGGCACGGGGCAGGCCACAGGTGCCCTCGTCGACGGTCAGCGTCGCGCCCTGCTTGATCCAGTCCCGGGGCAGGCCACAGGTGTCCCCGTCGACGGTCAGCGTCGCGCCCTGCTTGATCCAGCCGCGGGGCAGGGCCACTGGGGGACCGCGCCGACGCGTCTCAGAGTCCTAGCGGGAGCCACTCGGAGAGGTCAGCGCGCTGACCGCTGGCGCGCACGGCACCGGTGTCCCGCTCCTGCTCCCAGGTGCTCGCGCCGGTGACCAGCCGCAGCCACGTCTGGCCGTCCGTCTCGATGACGTTGGTGGGGGTGCCCCGGGTGTGCCGCGGTCCCTCGATGCACTGGACGGCCCCAAAAGGCGGCACCCGCACCTCCACTGATCTCCCCGGGGCGCGGGCACCCAGCTCCTCCAGGGTGTAGCGCACGGCGGTCGCGACGACCTGGCGAGGGGCCTGGTCAGGGGCGGTGCGCCATACGGAAAGAGCCTGCTCCCCCTGGTCAGGGGCGATGCGACGACGAGGAGGCAATGCTCAGCCCAGCGGGTCGCGCTCGATGGGACAGGACATGCAGCGGGGCCCGCCGCGGCCACGACCCAGTTCCTGGCCTGCGATCTCGAGGACCTCGACGCCCAGCCCGCGCAGATAGTCGTTGGTGACCGTGTTGCGCTGGTAGGCCACGACGACTCCCGGCTCCAGGGCCAGCACGTTGCACCCGTCGTCCCACTGCTCACGAGCGGCGGCACGCGGGTCCTGGTCCGCAGCGACCACGCGCGGGGTGCCGATGCCCATGGCCTCCCCGATGACCTGCATCATGTCGGCCGGGTCGTTGGCGCGGATGCGCAGGTCGGGCAGTGCCGCGTCGCCCGCCCCGTTGGAGGTGATGGTGTATGACGTGAGGTCCGGCAGTCCGGTGTACTTGGTGAAGGTCTGCTCGTCGAGCATCGTCATCACCGTGTCCAGGTGCATCACGGCCCGTGCCTTGGGCATGTCCAGCGCGATGATCGTGTCGATCTGGTCGGAGGCCAGGGTGCGCTGGGCGAGCCGCTCGATGCCCTGGGTGGTCGTCCGTTCGCTGATGCCGACCAGGAGCACCTTGTTGCCGAGCACCAGGATGTCGCCGCCCTCGGCCGTCGCCGGTCCCGCCTCGACCCCCTCGGTCCACCAGTCCATGCCGACGTCGCGGAACATCGGGTGCCACTGATAGATCGCCTCGTAGTGCACCGTCTCGCGACGCCGAGCCTTCTTGTGCATCGAGTTGACGGTGACGCCGCTGTAGAGCCACGCCGAGGTGTCCCTGGTGAACAGGTGGTTGGGCAGCGGCGCCAGCAGCGCCTCGTGCTCGTCCATCGCGCTGATCACGACCGAGCGCGGGGCGTCCATCCGCTCCAGCACCTCGGCCTTGGTGATGCCTCCGACGAGGAAGCGGGCCAGGTCCGCGTCACCCATCCGGTCAAAGAGCTCGTGCATCTCGTATGCCGCGAAGGGACCCAGGTGCCGCTCGTCCAGTGACTGGGACAGGATCTGGCGGCGTGCCTCCGGGATCGCGACCGTCTCCTCCAGCAGCTGGTGGAAGTGATGCACGGTGATGTCGCGCTCGCGCATGACCCGGACGAACTCGTCGTGCTCCTCCTGGGCGCGCTCGACCCACAGGATCTCGTCGAAGAGGTAGCGCTCCTTGTTGTCCGGTGTGAGCCGGTGCATCTCCAGGCCGGGTCGGTGGACGATCACCTGCCGAAGTCTTCCCACCTCGGAGCCGACGTGAAGTGGCATCACTTAAAACCTTTCATCATGGCGGGCGCGCGCCGTCATGGCCTACGCGCTGGAGTCCAGCATCCATCCTCGCACCGTCTCTGTCACTGGGGTGCACAAGCGGTCACCGGCGACCGCTTGTGCACCCCAGTGACGTGGCTGCATGGCAGGCTTTGCGGATGCAGCTCGTCGTCATCTTTGGTCCGCCCGCCGTTGGCAAGATGACGATCGGGCGGATGATCGCCGAGCGCAGCGAGTTCAGGCTCTTCCACAACCACGCCATGATCGAGCCGCTGCTGGAGGTCTTCGACTACGGCACTGCGCCGTTCCGGCACCTGCTCAGGTCGCTGCGCCAACAGGTCGGCGCGGAGGCTGCGGCGTCCGGCACGGACCTGATCCTCACGTATGTGTGGGGGCTCGAGTCGCAGGACGACGTCGAGGAAATCGCAGAGCAGATCGCGCCCTATGTCGATCGGGAAGCAGTCGTCTCGTTCGTCGAGCTGGCCGCAGGCCTCGACACCCGCCTTGAGCGCAACCGCACCGAGCACCGGCTGGCGGAGAAGCGATCGAAGCGTGACCTCGACTGGTCCGATGCAAATGTGCGCGAGATGGAGCGCTTCGTGATGAACACCGACGGCGAACGCGGGCCGGGGCCGACCGCCACAGGGGACGGCCTGCCCGGCGCCGCACCGGACGGTCGGCCCGGCGCCACAGCGGACGACCTGCCCGACGCCACAGCGGACGACCTGCCCGGCGTTCAGCTGCTGAGCCAGCACCGGCACTTCCGCCTGGACACCAGCGAGCTGACCCCGGAACAGTCCGCCGAGCGCATCCTGGAGTGGCTGCGCACGTAGGCCGGTGTACTCGGGTGGGGGACGGCATACAGAATGTGGTGCATGGACGCGACTGTGCTGCACGCCCCCGGTGACATCCGACTCGAGCAGGTGCCCGACCCGCAGATCATGGCTCCGACCGACGCCGTCGTGCGGGTCGTTGCGTCGTGCGTGTGCGGCTCGGACCTGTGGCCCTATCGCGGCATCTCGCGAGTTTCACGGCCGCGGCGTATCGGCCACGAGTTCATCGGCGTCGTCGAGGAGGTGGGTGGCGAGGTCTCCACGGTGCGTCCGGGCGACTTCGTGATCACCCCGTTCCTGTGGTCGGACAACACCTGCGCGCACTGCACTGCCGGGATGCAGTCGGCGTGCGCCAACGGTGGTGGGTTCGGGGGGCCGGACCGCGACGGCAACATGGTGGACGGGTGTCAGGGTGAGTATGTGCGAGTCCCGCTGGCCGACGGCACGCTGGTCACCACGCCAGGGCAGCCGGACGAGGCGCTGCTGCCCTCGCTGCTGACCCTGACGGACGTGATGGCCACCGGGTGGCACGCGGCGGTCTCCGCACGGGTCCGCCCCGGCGCGACCGTCGTCATCGTCGGCGACGGGGCCGTGGGGCTGTGCGGTGTGCTCTCCGCCGCTCAGCAGGGCGCCGGGCGGGTCATTGCGATGTCCCGGCACGCCGACCGTCAGGCGGTGGCCACCGAGTTTGGTGCGACCGACATCGTCGCCGAGCGAGGGCCGGAGGGAGTGGCGCGCATCATGGAGCTCACCGACGGCATCGGCGCCGACGCGGTGCTGGAGTGCGTGGGCACCAAGGAGTCGATGGAGCAGGCGTTCGCGAGCGCGCGACCGGGCTCGATGGTCGGTTTCGTGGGGGTGCCGCACGGAGCCGAGGCGCCGATGGGCCAGATGTTCAACCGCAACGTCGGCCTGGCGGGCGGCATGGCGCCCGTGCGCGGCTATCTGGACGAGCTGCTGCCGCTGGTGCTCGAGGGGCAGATCAACCCTGGTCGGGTCTTTGACTCGACGGTGCCGTTGGCGCAGGTCGCGGACGCCTACCGGGCGATGGACGAGCGCGCCGCGATCAAGGTGATGCTGCGGCCCTAACGCCAGCTCCCCACCGGGCCGGCAGGCCGGCACCGATTTCCGAGCTCAGCGACCCGTCAGGTAACCTCTGCGACGGAGGATTCGCATAGTGGCCTAGTGCGCACGATTGGAAATCGTGTTGGGATAAAACCCTCGGGGGTTCAAATCCCCCATCCTCCGCCATAGGTCCGACAGGACGACGAGACCCTCGACCCGCATCGGGTCGAGGGTTTCGTGCTCTCGGCCTCAATTCTCCCGCCGGGGCCGCAGTTTCGTCCCGCGGCCGCTTCCCACGTACCATGGAGCCGGTCCCCCGTGCGGTGGTACCTCACTGAACTCCCCCAGGGCAGGAATGCAGCAAGGGCAGGTGAGCTCTTCCAGGTGCGCGGGGGACCCTTTCTGTGTCGACGGGTCTGGGCCACCTGTGGCCGAGCGCGCGCACACGCGGCGTCCCTCCGATCCGACCGTTACGTCATCGTGACCTGAGCCCTCGGAACCGAACACGTCATCATCGCCGTCGCACCGCCATGAAGACGACGAAGTTGCTCGCAATGCTGCTCGTGGTGGGGCTCGGTGCCACAGCATGCTCAGGGGAGACCGAGCCAGAGACGCCCACCGAGGGCACCAGCGGCGTGGACACCGACGCTGCGCGGGACTACTTCGAGGACTACGAGAACTCCGCGGACATGGACGGCGCCGCTGGCGCAACAGCCCCGGTCGCGGTGGATAGTTCCGAGAGCGGGGCCGAGCCCACCCCGATGCCGCCGCCTCCGCCGCCCGAGCCGGGGGAGGACAACACCTTCACCGACGTCGGCGAGACCGTCTGGGTGTCGGCGCAGGAGAGCCCGCTGTCCACCTTTGCCCTTGACGTCGACACCGGGTCCTACCGGGTCGCCCACGGAATGGCCGCGGAGGGGTTGGCGCCGGAGCCGGACTCGATCCGGGTCGAGGAGTGGGTCAACTCCTTCGAGTATGCCGACAGCGCGCCTGAGGGGAACGCGTTGGGGCTGCAGGTGGAGACTGGGGCAGCGCCCCGTGCCGAGGAGGGGACGGCACTGGTGCGCGTGGGGATCAGCTCGCTGGAGATCGCTGACGAGGACCGCCCGCAGGCCAACATCACCTTCGTCATCGACACCTCTGGATCGATGGACATCCGGGAACGCCTGGGTCTGGTCAAGTCTTCTCTGGCGCTGCTCGCCGAGAGTCTCAACCCGGACGACACCATCGCCATCGTCATCTACGGCGACGACGCGAGCCCGGTGCTGGAGCCCACGAAGGTCTCCGACCGCGACACCATCATGGGTGCCATCGACGACCTGCAGGCCGGGGGCAGCACCAACATGGAGGCGGGCCTGCGGCTGGGTTACCAGCAGGCGAGGGACGCTCACGTCGAGGACGGCATCAACGTCGTCATCCTGGCCTCGGACGGGGTGGCCAATGTCGGCATGACCGAGGGCGACACGCTCGCCGAGGAGATCGCCGGCGCCGGCGAGGAGGGCATCCACCTGGTCACCGTCGGTTTCGGGATGGGCAACTACAACGACACGTTGATGGAGCAGTTGGCCAACCAGGGCGACGGCTTCTACGCCTATGTCGACACCTTCGAGGAGGCCGAGCAGCTCTTCGTCGAGGACCTGACACAGACCTTGACCGTGGTGGCCCGCGACGCCAAGAGCCAGGTCGAGTTCGACCCGGAGTTCGTCGAGTCCTACCGGTTGATCGGCTACCAGAACCGTGCGCTGGAGGACGACGAGTTCCGCGACGACACCGTCGACGCCGGCGAGATCGGTGCCGGCCACCGGGTGTCCGCCCTCTACGAACTGGTCCCGACCGACGCGGTCTCAGACGGCACCGAGGTTGGCGAGGCGCGGCTGCGCTGGGCGGACCCGGACACGGCAGAGACCATCGAGATCAACGCCCCGATCACCTGGTCCCAGGACGAGGCGTCCGAGACGCTCCGGGTGGCCGCGCTCGTGGCTGACTCGGCCGAACTGCTCAAGGGCAACAGCATCGTCAGCGAGCGTGGCTTCACGCTCGGGGATCTGCGTGAGGAGGCCGAGGCACTCGCGGGGTCGGACGTGGCCGGCATCGAGGAACTGCGCGACCTGCTCGACGAGGACCTGCAGGCGCCGGTCACCGACGAGGACAGGGACTGAGCTTCACGCTCACAGTGAAATTTGCCGGTGGGGACAGCGTCCCTCCGGCCCGAGACCGGGACCGGTCACCGCGTGGGGGCGGTGGCCGGTCCCTTGGTATGGGGGCGTGGCCGGTCCCTGGAAACCTCTCTCAAAATTGGGTAGGCACGGCACCGACGAAACCTCTCTCAAAATTCGGTGCGCACCGACGAAACCCCTCTCAAAATGGTTAGCGACGACGCCCCGTGCCGAAGATGCTCCGGGAGATCTCCCGGCCGATCACGGTGCCGGCCGAGCGCAGCATCGACTTGAAGGCCGAGGAGCCGACAACCTGGTCCACCACCGAGGGGTCCTCCTTCTCCCGCTTCCGAGCGGCCTTCTCCGCCGCGGCGGCCTCCTTCTGCGCCGCTTCGCTCGCCCCGGCCGCAGCCTCAGCCGCAGCGGCCTCCTCGGCAGCCTTGGCACCGGCCTCCATCTTGGCCGCGAGGATCTCATAGGCCGACTCGCGGTCCAGCTCCTCGGCATACCTGCTGGTCAGCGGCGACGCGGAGATCACGCCGTCGACGGTCGCCTCCGGGGAGGGGCCGATGGTGCCCTGCGGGGCGCGCAGCAGCGTCCACGCCACGGGCGTCGGGGCACCCCGATCGGAGAGCACCGTCACCACGGCCTCACCGGTGCCGAGCTGGGTGAGCACCTCCTCCAGGTCATAGTCACTGATCGGGAACGTCTTGGCCGTCGCCTTCAGCGCCTTGGCGTCGGAGGGGGTGAACGCACGCAGCGCGTGCTGCACCCGGTTGCCGAGCTGGGCCAGCACCGACTCCGGCACGTCCTTGGGCACCTGGGTCACGAAGAAGACGCCGACCCCCTTGGACCGGATCAGCCGCACGGCCTGCTCGATCGACTCCAGGAACGCCTTGGACGCGTCCTTGAACAGCAGGTGCGCCTCGTCGAAGAAGAACACCAGCTTGGGCTTGTCGAGGTTGCCGACCTCCGGCAGGTCCTGGAACAGGTCCGCCAGCAGCCACATGAGGAAGGTCGAGAACAGCGCCGGCTTGTCCTGCACACCGGGCAGCTCCAGACAGCTGATGATGCCGCGCCCGTCCTCCGCCGTGCGCAGCAGGTCGGCCGTGTCAAACTCCGGCTCCCCGAAGAAGGCGTCGGCACCCTGCGCCTCGAAGGCGATCAGCTCACGCAGGATCACCCCGGCCGTCGCGGTGGACAGCCCACCGAGCGCCTTGAGCTCGGCCTTGCCCTCGTCGGAGAGCAGGTGCTGGACGACCGCACGCAGGTCCTTGATGTCCAGCAGCGCCAGCCCGGCCTGGGCGGCATAGTGGAAGATCAGTCCCAGGCTGGACTCCTGGGTGTCGTTGAGCCCCAGCACCTTTGACAGCAGGATCGGGCCGAAGCCGGTGATCGTCGCCCGGATCGGGATGCCCTTGCCCTGCCCGCCGAGGGAGAAGAACTCGACCGGGTATGCCGTGCCCGCCCACTCCTGCGCCAGTCCCGTCATGCGCTCGGTGACCTTGGGGTTGTCACCCGCCGGGGTCACCAGGCCGGTCAGGTCCCCCTTGATGTCCGCCAGGAAGACCGGGACCCCCTCGGCGGAGAGCTGCTCGGCCATCACCTGCAGTGTGACGGTCTTGCCGGTGCCGGTCGCCCCAGCCACCAGCCCGTGCCGGTTCATCGAGGCGAGCGGCAACCGGACCGGGGCATCGGGGACGGGGGTGCCGTCCTGGAGGGTGGCCCCCAGGGTGATGGACGGGCCCTCGAAGGAGTAGCCGGCGCGGATCTGGTCAAGCTGGTTCTCGGTCACGGGCAGCACTCTAGTAACTGCTGGTCCGCGCGGCGGCCCATCCGGCACCAGGTGCCTCCTATCATGGGCTCATGATCTTCAAGGGAGTGGGCGACGGGCAGCCATACCCTCCCCACCACCTGGAGGACTGGTCGCACATCCCGCCGCAGATGGTGCGCCTCGATGAGCTGGTCACCACCAAGGCCACGCTGGACCTGCAGCACCTGCTCGCCGCGGACTCCACCTTCTACGGCGACATCTTCTGCCACGTCGTCGAGTACCGCGGCCTGAAGTATCTCGAGGACGGCCTGCACCGGGCCCTGCGGGCCGCGCTCGCCGGACGCGCTTTCGTTCACGGGCGTGTCCTCGTCGTCCCTGACCCCGCCGCTCGGTAGCGTTCGCTCACCGGATCACAAGGAGTTTCCCGTGGGTTACGTCCGTACTGCTGGCATGTCCACCGCCGCGCGTCGGCGGCGACGCCGTGCCGCCCTGGTGCTGTCCGCCCTCCTGCTCCTCCTGGTCGGGATCGGGGGGTATGCCGTGGCCTACTACCAGGGGTGGCTGCCCGAGGGCGACGGGGTCGCTGGCGACGCCGACGCGACAACGGCCACCGCGGAGGTCCCTGCCGTGCTCGCCGAGGACGTCACGGTCAACGTCTACAACGCCTCCGGTGCCGCCGGCATCGCCGGCAACACCGCCAAGGCCCTGGCCACCCACGGCTTTGACATCGACGCCGTCGACAACGCCCCCTCAGGCACCGAGACACCGGCGGTCGCCGAGATCCACCACGGTGTCGAGGGGCTGCAGGACGCCGAGCTCCTGGCCACCTACGTCGAGGGCGCCGTCCTGGTTGAGGACGCCCGGCAGATCGACGAGATCGACCTCTACATCGGCACCGACTTTGTGCCGGTCGAGTCCGCGCCCGACGACGGCGCCACCTCGACCGGCTGACCGGCTGAGGTGGCGCCGTCACCCACCATCACGTGACCGAGGGCGGCGACTAGCGGTCCGTCATACCGACGTCTCGAGCAGCTCCCGCAGGATGGTGTCGACCGACTCCAGATAGTCCGGCTCAAAGCCAAACAGGCCGAAGTGCCCGGCGACGGAATGCAGTGGGCGCAGCTGCGCTCCGGAGACCTGCTCGCACTCGGCGGCACAGTCCCGCGGCGGGAAGAACATGTCCTCATCGATCGGCATCACAAACATCGTGGCGGTGATCCGGCCCAGCGCCGCGGCCAGGTCACCATCGGTGTTGCGCGCCACGTCGCCGCGCTGCCACTTCCAGGCCTGCACCAGCAGGGAGTTGGGGTCCAGCGCGGTGAACACCGAGCGCAGGAAGCGGTCCTTGAACTCGACCGCGGTGTCCCAGGTGACGTCCGGGATCTCGATGCCGCGCCAGAACTCGGTGCGCCAGAACTCGGTCGACAGACCCATGACGGCCCAGATGTCGGCGTGCCGGCTCAGCCCATCCACCACGTCAGCGTGCGAGGCATAGTCCCCGCCGTTGAAGCCGGGGTCGGAGGTGATCGCGTCGACCAGGGTCTGGGTGAACAGGAAGTCGTGCGGCGTGTTCTGGGCAGTGCCGGCGATCGGAGCAGCACGAAGCACCTTGTCCGGGAAGCGGACTGCCCACTCCCAGGTCTGCTGCGCGCCCATCGACCCACCGACGACCAGGGCCAGCTGCTCGATGCCGAAGACCTCGCGGAGCAGCTGCTCCTGGGCCCGGACGTCATCTCCGATCCGCACGTTGGGGAACTGGCTCATCGCGATCGGACCGTCGGTGTTGTGCGGTGAGGTGGACAGGCCGTTGCCGATCTGGTTCACCACGATGATGAAGTACTTCTCCGGGTCCAGCGCGCGTCCCGGCCCGATGTAGACCAGCTCCCACGTCTGGTGGGTCCCGCTGAACCACGTCGGGATCAGGATGACGTTGTCCTTGGCCTCGTTGAGCTGACCATAGGTCGCGACGGCGAGCTGGAGGTCAGGGATGACCCCGCCGTCCTCGAGCTCGAACCGGCCAAGGGAGTGGAGCTCGTAGGCTCCCTGCATCTCGGGGGTGTAGAACGGGTTGTCCAGCGCCATGGCGTGCTCTCTTCGTTGAGGGAAACCGGAGTGTGCCGTCAGGCTAGGGGGTAGTCTCCCCGTTGCCCAGACCGGGTGTGCCAGAGCCGAACGCCCCCAGGAGTGATGTGGACCAGATCGTCGTCAGCAAGGTCATCGGTGCCCCGCCCTGCCGGGTCTGGGAGGTGCTCACCGACGTGCGGCGCGCCGCCGAGACCCTCTCCGGGGTCACCTCCGTGCAGACCCTCACCGACGGGCCGTATGCCGAGGGCACCCGCTGGCGGGAGACGCGCACCATCTTTGGTCGCTCCAGCACCGAGGAGATGTGGGTGACGCTGGCCGACCCGCTGCGCGAGACGGAGGTGCGAGCCTCCTCCGGGGGCGCCGACTATGTGACGACCTTCGTGCTGGTCCCCGTCAGTGACGAGGCCACCGAGCTGAGCGTCACGTTCAGCGCCGAGCTCAGCACCCCGTCGGCGATGCAGAAGCTGGGGATGAAGGTCTTCGGAGGGATGGCGACGAAGGCGACCCGCAAGGCTCTGGAGCAGGATCTGGCGGATATCGCGACCGCGGCCGAGGGCCGTCGCCGGCAGTGAGGGCCTGACGTGGCGAGGGCAGTCGCCGACAGTGAGGCCTGACGCGGCGAGGGCAGTCGCCGACAGTGAGGGCCTGACGCGGCGAGGGCAGTCGCCGACAGTGAGGCCTGACGCGGCGAGGGCAGTCGCCGACAGTGAGGGCCTGACGCGGCGAGGGCAGTCGCCGACAGTGAGGCCTGACGCGAGGTCCGGGCGCGTGGACATGGGTAGACCCCGCGAGGAGGGGGGCTTCGCGGGGTCTACCTGGTAGTGCCAACGACCCTCGGGGGTGAGCCGTTGGCACAGGTCCCGAGCATCCAGTGCCTCCTGCTATGCCTTCAGGAGTGCCAGATGGATGTGCTGCGCCGCTGACGCTAGTGCCCTTGAGTGAGGTGAGCATGAGAGTCCGATGAGAGATCTCTCAGGATTTGGTGTGTCGCAAGTATTCTGCGGCCGTGCCCGGCGCATCTTCACCGCGGCACCCGCGTCACCACCCGGCACCCCCATCACTGCTGTGGCACCCGCATCACCACGCGCCACCCCGTCACCATGCGCCACCCCGCGGCACCCCGTCACCATGCGCCACCCCGCGGTACCCCATCACCCTGCGGCACCCGCACTACCACGCGGCACCCGCATCACCACCCTGCTGTGGGGTGCAGGGTCGGTCACCGGTGACCGGTTCTGCACCCCACACGAAGTCCCAACGTCAATTCAAGGTCGGTTCGGCGTTAGCCAATCTCACGCGACACGAGGAAGCGCGCCACCTGATCCATGACGCGAGCGGCGTCTGTGCGCAGAAGCAGGACCGGGATGCGCAGCACTGCCTCTCCGCCGATGACCATCTCGTTGTCCCGCAGTGAGTCCTCCGCCGCGCGCAGGCCCCACCCGTGCTGAGCCCCGTCGATCTCGGCACCAGCGCGGTGGGACTCCCACCAGACGTCGAGGTAGGTGCGGCCGTTTGGACGGTGGCGCACCTCCTGGCGGGAAGGTCGCGGCACGGCATGAGCACGACAGAGTCGGGCGAAGTCGAGCTCACCCAGCGCGTGCGCACCATCGGCGATGTCACGCAGGACGAGGGTGATGAAGCGTCGCCGGTGGATCCTGTCACGCGAGGCCAGCTCCGCCAGCAGACGTGGACCCGTGGTGAGTCTCTGCTGCACCGACATGACCATGAGCAGGGCAGCCTGACGATCACTGACGGCCCGCTGGGCAGCGTTGATCACAGCCGCCTCGACCGTCACGCGGGGCAGACCGCCCGTGCGGGCGGGCGTGACGTGCCGAGATTTTCGCACCCGCACTCCCGGCAACCGTGTGAGGTGGCGTCCGTGCGGCAGCGTGACGTGCACGAGCCCTTCCTCGAAGTGCTCGAGCCCGGCGAGGAGCAGCGCTGAGCTACCGTCCAGAACCGCTCCGGATCCGGCCTCCCACACCGCCCACGCAGCGGACGCGGGCCACTCTGCAGGGCGGGGCCACGGCCAGTCTCCGCACGCATTGTGCTGCGGCCCAGAGCTGCCAGCCGGGCCTCTCAGCCGACCTGAATGGGCCGACGGGCCCGTCAACGAATCTGAGTGGGCCGACGGACCCTTCAGCCGATCTGAGTCGGCTGGGCCGATGAAGATCGTGTGGGTGCCGAGGGCGGACCAGCGCCCGCCCCGGATCTCACTTCGGGCCTCGTCCCGAGAGATCCCTGCCTCGCGGAGCATGCGCCGGTGGACGACGCCGCCGAAAGGTGCAGCCAGCGCAGCTGCCGTGCGTCGACGCCAGGCAGGGCGTGCCAGGTGAGTCTCCCGAGCCATCCCGCAACAATGACGGAATCAACCACACCCGTGGAGGGCCCTGTGGACAACGCCCCGTCTGTCCGAGGCACCGACTGGTCCCGTGGTCATCGCCGCCGACACTTCCTGGCGAACTGTCACTCGCGCCAGCGCTCGCTTGGCGCGAGTAGGGCTTTCTGGGGTGAAGCGGTCTGGGGTGGGCGGCCTGGGTGGGGCGATCTGGGGTGGGCGGCCCGGGGTGGGGCTGTCTGGGGTGCAGGATCGGTCACCGGTGACCGGTCCTGCACCCCAGTTCGTCGCGCCGGGAGACCGCGACAGGTGAAACCGCGCCGGGAGGGTCGCTGCAGGAGGGACCGCGGGGTGCGCGAGGGATCAGTCCGCGTAGTTCAACTCCTCGAGCACGGCCGTCACGTGGGTGGACACCGCGCCGGTGCCACCGAGCACGAGCAGCTCGCGGGCCGCGGTGCGGTGCAGTTCGCTGCGCGTCGCTGCGGGGACGGCGTCCGGCTTGACCAGCAGGACCGGGACGTTGCCCTGGGCGGCGTAGGCAGCACCCGTGAGCGCGTCCGGATAGTCCTGGCCGGTCGCCAGGACCGCACCGTCAGCCTGGGGGCGCAGCTCGGAAAGGGCGGCGGCGGTCGCATAGCGGTCGGTGCCCGCCACCCGCGTCACCTCGGCCAGTTGCTCCAGCTCGGTGACGACCTCCGCCGGGACGGCACCCGTCCCGCCCACCACGGTGATCCTGGTGGGGTCGATCGACGCGATCGTCTCGGCGGTCGCGTTCGGCACACCGTGGGCGGTCACGAGCAGGACCGGTTCACCCGCCGCACCGGCGGCCGCGGAGGCCGCGAGCGCGTCGGCATACTGCGCACCGGTGGCCACGTAGAGGTGCTCCCCGGGCGTGAACCGCGCGGCAACGGCGGCCGCGGTCGCATAGCGGTTGGCGCCGGAGACCCGCTCGACATTGCCCTCGGCGTGAGTGCCGACCTGGGCCATCACGGCGTCGGACACGGCGGCCGTGCCTCCCAGGACCACGACCTTGCCCGGGGCCAGTCGCTCCAGCTCCGTGGCGGTCACCGCGGGCACGCCGTCGGGCTTGACCAGCAGGACTGGTGCGCCCAGGTGACCGGCCAGCGCCGAACCCGACAGGGCGTCCGCGAAGTCGGCGCCGGTGGCGACATAAACGGTGTCCACGCCCGGCTCGAAGGCGTCGGCACTCGCGGCGGCGGCGGTCTCATAGCGGTTGGCCCCGCCGATCCGCTCGACCAGGTCGGGGTGCACAACCAGGTCGACGGTGTCGGTGCCGCCAGCTCCGACTGATAGATAGCTCTGGCCGGTGAACGGCAGCAAGCCCTGCGTGGTGGCCATCAGGTTGCTGGTGCCGCCGTCCATCACGTTCGGCAGCCCACCATCGGCGAGCTGCTGGCCGCCCAGCCACGCAACGGCATCGTCGGAGGGCACCCCGACGGTCTGCAGGGCCGGGGCCACCAGTCCGGTCGCGTTGATCGGCGAGTAGTTCTGCCAGTAGCCCTCGGCGGTCTGCGCGTCGACGAGGTAGTTCCGGGCGGCCGCCGCGGAGAGCGCGGCGTCGCGGTCCACGGCAGACCCGGACGAGTCCTTGACGTCGGCGACACCCGAGAGTGCGCTCAGCATCAGGCCGGTCGCGTCGGCCTCGGGCGTGAAGCTCTCGCCCGCGAAGAACCCGAACGCGCCGGTCTCCGGGTCCTGGAAGCTGTAGGAACTGCCCAGCAGGCTGGTCGGCACGTCGACCCCGTTGCGCTCCAGGCCGAGGATGCACAGCGCATTGCCGAAGGCGAATCCCCAACTGCCGCAGGAGCCGTCGGCGGCGATCGACCCCTGGATCGCGGCGATCAGGTCGACGCCGCCAAAGTCGGTGGCATCCGCGCCGGTGGCGGCTGCCACGAGGGCGAGCTTGCCGGCAGCGGGGCCGCCCGCCCCGGCATAGGAGACGGCCTGGCTCTCCAGGTAGTCGACCAGGAGTGCCACCTGATCGTCGTGGCCGCCGGTGGCGAGCAGGGCCAGGGCCGCGTCCGCACTCCCTCCCGGCCCACCGAGGTTGCCGTCTGCGGGGACGTGCGTGGCGACATACTGGCCAGCCGCGGCAGCGGCAACAGGGTCGTCAGCTGCGGCAACGGCAGCTGGGTCCTGCGCGGTGGAGTCGGGATCGTTGGGTGCGGCCAGGGCCGCCGGTGAGAGCAGGGAGAGCGAGCCAGCAGCGGCTAGCGCCAGGGCGAGGGTGCGAGACATCAGGACCTTCCACGAGGGTGCGGTGGTCCACGAGGTGCGCCGACGAGCCGGAGAACCGGCGAGAAGGCTCGATCCGCAGACCACGACGGATATCAAACGAGCTCCAGAGCCGGCAGGCATTCCGACTTCCCACGAGTGGGTCACGGCTGCGGGTCAGCGCCGGAATTGCACCGGCTTCCCCTGCTGGTCCTTGGTGAGTCGCACTCTAGCGGGTGATGATGACGCCATGAGCACCGAGTATGCCGACGCACCCGCCCCCGCCCCCGTCGCCGAGGACTCCGGGCTGGTGGGCGAGGCGGTGGCGCTCGCACGAGAGACCCAGTCCTGGTGGGCGGCAATCGGATTCGCGGGCCGCCGTCACCTGCTCGACCGGTGGTGCCGGGACCTGGCCGACAACATCGACGAGTTGGCCGCGCTGGTGCGCGCCGAGACGGGCAAGCCGCACGGTGACGCCGCTCTCGAGATCGGCCTGGCCATCGAGCACCTGGCGTGGGCGAGCAAGCACGCGCCCAGTGTGTTGGGCCGGCGCCGGGTCGGGTCGACGTTGCTGGCCTTCCACGTGGCGGCGACCGTGGAGTATCTCCCCTATGGCGTGATCGGGGTGATCGGCCCCTGGAACTATCCGGTCTTCACCCCGATGGGCTCGATCGGCTATGCGCTGGCCGGGGGCAATGCCGTCGTCTTCAAGCCCTCGGAACTGACGCCGCGGACCGGGCAGTGGCTCGTCGACAGCTTTGAGCGGGCCGTCGGACGTCCCGTCCTCCTCGCGGTCCAGGGTGGTCCCGAGGTGGGCGATGCGCTGTGCCGCTCAGGGGTGGACAAGCTCGGCTTCACCGGCTCGACGGGCACCGCCAAGAAGGTCATGGCCACCTGTGCGAAGACGCTGACACCGGTGCTCATCGAGGGCGGCGGCAAGGACGCCCTGATCGTGGACGAGGACGGCGATGTCGAGGCTGCGGCAGCCGCTGCCGTGTGGGGTGGGATGAGCAACGCGGGGCAGACCTGCATCGGGGTGGAGCGGGTGCTGGCCCACACCGCGGTCTATGACCAGGTGGTGGCCGCGATCGTCCGGGAGGCCAGCACCGTGCGGGCCGGCACCGACGACGAGGCCGACCTGGGTCCGATCACGCTGCCCAAGCAGGTGGGGATCATCCAGGAGCAGGTCATCGACGCGACCTCCGGTGGAGCGCGGGCGCTGGTGGGTGACGGCCAGTTCCCGGCGGGCGCCACGGGGGTCGGCCCGGACAGCGAGCTGAGCGACCCGGCCCGGTTGATCCAGCCGGTCGTGCTGGTCGACACCCCGTCGGGGGCGCTCATCCAGACCCAGGAGACCTTTGGCCCGGTGATCACCGTCGACCGGGTGAGCGACATGGACGAGGCGGTGGCGGCGGTCAACTCCGTGTCCTACGGACTGGGCAGCGCCGTCTTCTCCCGCCGGAACGGGCCCGAGCTCGCCCGCCGGATCCGCAGCGGCATGACGTCAGTCAACAATGTCATCGGCTTTGCCGGGCTGCCGGAGCTGCCCTTCGGTGGCGTCGGCGGATCGGGCTTTGGCCGCATCCACGGAGCGGACGGGTTGCGTGAGTTCTGCTATGCCAAGTCGGTGGCCACCCAGCGCTTCACCCCGCCGGTGGGTGTGACCAACTTCGAGCGTCGGGCGCGGGTGGACGGCATCTTCCGGACCGCGGTGACGCTGCTGCACGGCACCCGCCCCTGGCAGCGGTGACGCCGCCGCCCCCTGCTGCTAGCCCTCAGCGCCTACGTCGTGGTGTCGGTTGCCGATAGCGGTGCCGTCGCGCTCGAGCCTCGTCTAGCCTGATCGGTATGTCGGACACACCAGACCGTCGTCGCCTCCTGGTGGTGCACCACACCCCCTCCCCCGGGATGCAGGCCATGCTCGAGGCGTGCCTGGCCGGGGCCCGCGACGAGGAGATCACCGGGGTGGACGTCGTCGTGCGGCCCGCCCTGGTCGCCGGCGCGGTGGACGTGCTCGAGGCCGACGCCTACCTGCTCGGCACACCCGCCAACATCGGCTATCTGTCTGGTGCTCTGAAGCACTTCTTCGACCAGATCTACTATCCGTGCCTGGACGCCACGAGAGGGCGACCGTTTGCGGCATACATCCACGGCAACGAGGGTCTTGAGGGCGCGGTCCGTGCGATGGGGAGCATCACCTCGGCCCTGGGTTGGGAGGCGGTGGCCCCGACGCTCGAGGTCCAGGGCGGAGCAGACAAGGAGTCGCTGGCTGCCTGCACCGAGCTCGGTGCGGTCCTGGCCGCAACCGTGATGCCCGAGGCCTGAGGGCTGATGCCCGAGGCCTGAGGGCTGATGCCTGAGGCCTGAGGTCAGCGGAGCGGGCCAGTGCAACGCTCCTGACGGTTTGGCAAAGACTTCGCAAAGTCCCTTCCGGTGCATTCCTGCGGGCCGTTAGCGTCAGTGGTTGCCCCGGCCCTTCGGGCGGAGCAGTCCCCGAGCGACATGGAGGTCGCGCTGATGTCCCGTTCCCCTCACCTGCGCCGGGCTGGCGTGCTGCTCGCGGCCGGAGGGCTGGCTGTGTCCGGCCTGGTCGCGCTGCCGAGCACCGCCGCCCAGCCGAGCAAGCCCAACCCTGTGGCCTGCGAGAACCGCAACAACAACACCTACGACAAGTTGCTTGACTGCGTCAGCGGTGACGGTGCCTTCGAGCACCTCGAGGCCTTCCAGGCGATCGCCGACGAGCACGGGGACCGTGCCGAGGGCACGCCCGGCTACCAGGCCAGCGTCGACTACGTCATCGAGGTCATGGAGGACGCCGGCTGGGACGCCGAGGCTGTGCCCTTCGACTACGAGGGCACCGACTCGGTCCTGGAGCAGACCGCTCCGATCACCGCCACCTATGAGCACTACGTGGCCGAGGGATCCGGTGAGGGCGACGTGACCGCCGCGGTGACGCCCGTCGACCTCGCGCTGGATCCCCCACGGGCCAGCACCAGTGGCTGCGAGGCCGAGGACTTCGACGGGTTCGCCGCGGGCAGCATCGCGCTGGTGCAGCGCGGCAGTTGCGCCTTCGGCCTCAAGGCCGAGAACGCCGAGGCCGCCGGCGCCAGCGGCGTGATCGTGATGAACCAGTGCGACACCCCGGACCGATGCGGGCCGCTCAACCCGACCCTGGTGCCGTCCGTGGTGACTATCCCCGTCGTCGGAGTCACCTTTGACGACGGGCAGGCCCTGGCCGCGGAGGGTTCGACCGCCCATCTCCAGGTCGACTTTGTGACCAAGCAGTCGCTCAATGTCATCGCCGAGCTGCAGGGCAAGAACGACAACAACGTCGTCATGGCCGGAGCCCACCTCGACAGCGTCGACGGTGGCCCGGGCATCAACGACAACGGCAGCGGCTCGGCTGGCCTGCTGGAGGTCGCCGAGAAGCTGGGCAACCACAAGCCGCAGAACACCGTGCGCTTCGCGTTCTGGGGCGCCGAGGAGATCGGGCTGATCGGGTCGACCGAGTGGGTCGCCGACCAGCCGCAGTCGGAGCTGGACCGCGTCGCGCTCTACCTGAACTTCGACATGATCGGGTCGCCGAACTACTTCCTCGGGGTCTATGACGCCAACGAGTCGACCTTCCCGGCTCCCGCGGGCGTGCCGATCCCCGACGGTTCGATCGCGATCGAGGAGACCTTCGAGTCGTTCTACACGCTGGCCGGTGAGCGCTATGACGACACCCAGTTCAGCGGGCGCAGCGACTACCAGGCCTTCATCGCCAACGACATCCCCTCCGGTGGGCTGTTCACCGGCGCCGAAGAGGTCAAGACGGACGAGCAGCAGGACATCTGGGGCGGTGTCGCTGGTGAGTCCTTCGACCAGTGCTATCACCAGGCCTGTGACGACCTCGGCAACGTCGACCTCCACGCCCTGGACGTCAACACCGACTCGGTCGCGTTTGCCGTGCTGACCTTCGCCTACTCCACGGAGTCGGTGAACGGCGTCAAGGGCAAGAAGGTCCCCGGCAACTTCAGGATCCCGGCACCCGCCGGCCCGGAGGGCACCTTCTAGTCGCGCGGTCACCGACCGTCAGAGGACTGCGCCCCAGGATCTCGGTCCTGGGGCGCAGTGCTGCCGTCACCCTGGCGCCTCTGCCTACGATGCCCGTCGGCGGTGTCTTGGAGCCTGATGTGTCTCTTCGGCCCGGTTGTAACCGGCTCGAAGAGACACAGCCGGCTCCAAGACGCGGTGGCGCGGGGTCTGCAGGGCGCGCGGGAGGGCGGTGCGTCACACCGTGACCGGTGGGCGCGAGGCAGGTTAGACCGGGGTGATCGGGAGCCGCAGGGCACCGGGTGCCGGGCCGGGGACCGCGGGGGTGCGGGGCGGGACCGGGCGCGTGACGGCATACGGCTCCCCTAGGGTGGGTCGAGGATCCGTCTCACCCTTGTTGGGCCACAGCGCCATGGCCCGCTCGGCCTGGGCGGTGATGCTCAGCGAGGGGTTGACGCCGAGGTTGGCCGAGATGGCCGATCCGTCAACGATGTGCAGCCCGGGATAGCCGAAGACCCGGTGATAGGGGTCGATGACACCCGTCTTGGCGCTCTCCCCGATCACGCAACCCCCGAGGAAGTGCGCCGTCAGGGGGCGGTTGAACTGCTCGCCGATGTTGCCGCCGGGCACACCGCCGACGATCCGGGCCATCCGCCGCACCGCCTCGTTGGCCACCGGGATCCACGTCGGGTTCGGCGTCCCGTGGCCCTGTCTGCTGCCCAGGACCTGCCGCCCGGTGAGGCGACTGCGACGTGGGTAGGTCGTGATCGAGTTGTCCAGGGACTGCATCACCAGCGCGATCACAGTGCGCTCCGACCAGTGCCTCAGATCGGTGATCTTGAGCAGGACCCGTCGCTGTCGCCACAGCTCTGCCGTCCAGGTCCGCCAGCGCGGTGTGCCCTCGACCTCGTCGGTCAGCACGGTCTGCAGGGCCGACATCGCGTTGCTGCCGCGGCCGTAGCGCACCGGCTCGATGTGCGTCTGCGGGTCGGGGTGGATCGAGGACGTGATGGCCACCCCCCTGCTGTAGTCAGGGCCGTCCCCCAGGCGGATCGCGCCCAGCAGCGACTCGGAGTTGGTGCGGGACAGCGCACCGAGCCGCGGGGAGAGGTCGGGCAGGTCCCGGTCGGCGCGCAGCCGGTGCAGCAGCCGCTGGGTCCCCAGCGCGGACGCCGCCAGGACGACGTGGTCCGCGGTGAGCTCGTAGGTGCCCCGCCGCGTCGGCCGCGTGTCGCGCACGGTCACGGTGTACCCAATTTTCCGAGTGGTTTCGCTGCCCGGCCCCGTATTTTCCGAGTGGTTTCGCAGGTTCGCTTCCGCTCCCCCCGTGCCGCCACCCTGCAACGGGCGGATCCGCGTCACCGTGCTCAGCGGTCGGATCTCGACCCCGAGCCCCTCCGCGAGGTGCAGATAGTTCTTGACCAGGGTGTTCTTGGCGTTGTGTCGGCATCCGGTCATGCACTCCCCGCACTCCAGGCAGCCGGCGCGCTCAGGTCCGGCGCCGCCGAAGTAGGGGTCTGACGCGCGCTGACCCGGACCCTGACCGAAGTGCACACCGACCGGGGCGTGCCGGAAGGTGTCCCCCACACCGAGCTCCTCCGCGGCCTGTTTGAGCACCTTGTCGGAGGCCGTGTGGGTCGGGTTGGTCACCACTCCGAGCATGCGCTTGGCCTGGTCGTAGTAGGGCGCCAACTCCGAGCGCCAGTCCGTGATGTGCGCCCACTGGGGGTCGGCATAGAACTCGTCGAGCGGCTCATAGAGCGTGTTGGCATAGACCAGCGAGCCACCGCCGACACCGGCCCCCGACAGGATCATCGCGTTGTCGAGGGTGTCAATGCGTTGTATGCCGTAGCACCCGATCTCCGGGCGGAACAGGAAGCGTCGCAGCCGGAACGACGTCGTGGCGAAGTCCTCGTCGGCGAACCGGGCGCCCGCCTCCAGGACCAGGACCCGATAGCCCTTCTCTGCCAGTCGCAGCGCGGCGACGGACCCACCGAAGCCTGAGCCGACGACGATGACGTCCCAGTGCTCGGCCGCACCGGTGCGCCAAGGGTGGCCCTGCGGCCAGCGCCGCCTCCGCCCGGTCAAGCGATCCCCACGCGCGTCGCAGCCAGCGAGAACTGGTATCCCATGAAGTCATCGGCCGGCTCGAAGGTGTTGGCGAACTGTCCGAACAGCTCGAAGCTGATCAGGCCATAGACCTGGGTCCAGGCACTCATCCCCCGCAGCAGCACGTCGTCCGGGACGTCCACGTCGAAGTGGTCGCGGACCACGTCGAGCTGCCTGCTCAGCTCGGGGCTCACGGGTGGGTCCTCTCCCTCAGGCGGTGCGCTCACCCGGCCGGCGGCATACTCCTCGATCAGCAGGGCGAGCATGGCGGTGGGCACCCGGATGCCCGGTATGACGGTGACCTGGGGCGCGCGGTAACCGGGGACCGGGGAGCCGTGGAGCAGTGCGTACTCCTGCGGGTGCTCCCTCGCCCAGTCGCGGACGGCGCTGGCGATCGCGACGAACCGCTCAGCCGCGGTGCCCTCGGTGGCCGAGGCTCGCTCCGCCGCGAGCCCGACCGCGTTGTAGCTCTCGATGATCAGCAGGGTGAGCAGTTCGTCGCGGCTGGCGACATAGCGGTAGACGGCCGAGGAGACCATCCCGATCTCGCGCGCGACAGCCCGCAGTGACAGGCCGTCTGCGCCGTGCTCGGCCAGTTCACGACGGCCGGCGGCCATGACCTGGGCCATCACCTCGGCGCGGTTGCGCTCCCGCGCGGTGGGCGCCTGGGGTGCGCTGTCGCTGGGCTCACCGTCACTCATGCCCGGATCATCACATCCGAGAGCGGTGCACGCAATCTGCTCGCGGCGCGGCGAGAGCGGTACACGCAATCTGCTCGCGGCGCGGCGAGATCGCCACGGGGACCGCAGAATGGGCTTATGGAACCTCGAGGTCTGCCCCTGGTGATCGTCCCGTTCGCCGTGTCCGGCGTGATCCACCTGGTCCGCCCGGAGACCTTTGAGCCGATCATTCCTCGCCCGCTGCGCCGCTGGTCGCGGCCCTTGGTGCTGGCCTCAGGGGTGGCGGAGCTCGCCTGCGCGGCCGGGCTGATGCATCCGCGGACCCGCCCGGTCGCTGGTCTGGCCAGCACAGCACTGCTCACCGCGGTCTGGCCGGCGAACGCTCAGATGTCCGTGGACCTCGGCCGCCGTGCGGCCCGCCGGCGCGACCCGAGGTCCCTGGCGTCCTTCGCGGTCAGTCTGGCTCGACTGCCCTTGCAGCTGCCGCTGATCAGGATCTCCTCGGCTGCCTGGCGCCAGCAGGAGCGGCACACCCACGATGGGAGGGGCGCCACGGCTACGGACGGCTGAACTCGACCCAGCGCCCATCGCTGTCGATGACGACCCGCCAGCCCTCACTCTCGAACACGTGCCGGGTCCCCTCGGTTGTCGACGGGACCCCGAAAGTTGCCTCGAGCCGGAGGTAGGCGCCGTTGTCGTCTGGGGTCGCCAGCTGCTCAGCGACCGTGCCCTCCCCGACCGAGACGGTGGTGCCGTCGGCGAGCGCGCGGGCGATCAGCCCGTCCTCGTCGCAGTACGCAGCCAGGCCGATGAGATCGTTCGCCGTCTCGAGAGCCGGTGCGCTCAGGCCGGTGGCGTACAGCGACGGCGGGTTCTGCCACGACGTCGAGCACTCCATCTCCGGTGGCGGCGGCTGCACCGGCCGGGCGGCGACCTCAGCGTCCGACAGCACGGCCGCCAGCTCGTCCACCGAGCCGACCGACGGCCAGTCCTGCGGCATCCTCGTGTAGTCGGTGTAGGGGTTGCCGATCCCACCGGGCACGTCGATCCAGAAGCCATCGACATAGGGCCTCACCGGCGCGCTGGCGTCCAGCGGTTGCACCTGGTTGCGCAGGACCACAAGCACGGGCCCACCGACGGCCGCGCTCATCTGCGGGGTCACCTCGTGCAGCGGACCGCTGTCCAGCAGGACGTCCATCCGCTCGGCCGCGAGCGGGTTGTCCGGGATGGTCTCTGCCACGTCGACGGTGACCACGAAGTCGTCCCCACGGGGCCGGATGTCCCACACCTCCCCGACGACGACATAGGCGGCAGCCGGACTGATGGCCAGCCGGGGGCTCTTCAGCGGTCGGTAGTCCACCTGGACCCCGCTGGCGCGCATCCCGTCCAGGAAGGCCTGGTTCGCCATCAGCAGGTCATCCACCGGCTCGGGTGCCAGCGTGGTCTGGACGGCCGGCGCCAGGTCGACCGGGTCACGATCCCACTGGCTCACCGCGAAGCCACCGCCCGCCACCGCAACCACGGCAGACCCGGCCACGAGACGGCGGTTCCGGCGACGCCGGCGAGCGGTCCGCCATACGCCCTCCACCAGGTCCACATCGGGGGCGCCGGCGACGCCACGATCCAGGAACTCACGCAGGTCACTCATCGGGCCTCCTCGACAACCATGACGCCGAACTCCTCGCGGAGCCGGCGCAGCGCCACGTGCGCCTGACTCTTGACGGTGCCCGCGGTGACGCCCAGGGTCTGCGCGATCTGCTGCTCGGACAGGTCGTCGTAATAGCGCAGCACCAGCACCGCCCGCTGTCTCGGCGTCAGCGCCTGCAGCGCCGCCCGGACATCGGCCCCCGCCACCCACGCCTCGCTCCGGCCCGCGACACCCGTCTCGGGCAGGTCGGCCATCGGGGTCTCACGACGACGGCGTCGCCAGCGGGACACCGCGGCGTTGTAGATGATCCGCCGCGCATAGGCGTCGGGTGCCTCGTGCCGCAGCCGCGACCACCGGTCGGCAACCTTGAGCAGAGCCTCCTGGACGAGATCCTCCGCGGCGGACTGGTCGCCCGTCAGCAAGATCGCCGAGCGCAGGAAGCCGCGCTGGCGCGACACCGCCCACGCCTCGAACTCCTGCTCCTGGTCACCGCTCACGGGCACCTCCTCCCCTACTCAACGCGGGGAGGGTGCCGAAGGTTGGTGTCGAGGGGTGACGGGTTATCTCTCGGTCTCGAGGTGCCCGGCCGTGACGAGCTGCCGGGCACGCTCACACGCCTGGGCGCTGGAGGCGACCAGGTCGGCCGGCGCCCCGGCCGCGACCCGCATCGCGTGCGCCGTCTCGAACTCGGCGAGGGCCTCCTCGATCCGCCCGGCGGCCAGCAGCGACTTGCCGTGGTGCTGGCGCAGGACCGGCTCCCAGGGTGTGTCGGTGCACTCGGCCATCAGGTCGGCATACGTCTGCAGTGCGTCGTCCACGTCCCCCAGGTCGCGGGAGCAGTCGGCGAGCAGGGCGCACACCCGCACGGTGGGATCTGCCGTATGCAGCAGCTCACGTGCGCGGACCGGGTCACCCGACCAGAGGGCCTCGACGGCGTCGGCCAGCGGGTCCGTGTTCATCCCCTCTCGGAAGGCCGCCAGGTCGGTGATGCGTGGCAGCAGGCTCGCCCCGTCAAGGACCCAGCCGGGTCCACCCTCGACGGCGGCAGGTGGCACGGGAGCAGTGGGGAGCATCACAGGTGGCATGGTGCCACGCCCCGGCCCCGCAAAACCCCTCAGCCGCGCTCGAGGTGGGTGGCCACGTCGCGCAGGATCTCAGCCGGGCGGCTGACCGTGTCGTGCCTGGTCCCCTCGAGCAGCAAAGTCACGCCGTCCTGCACCAGCTGGCACCGCGAGACCCGCGTCTCCACCTCACCGCCACTGTCACGCCGCACCAGCTGGATTGGCTCGACGAGGCACTCCACCTCACCATCGCGCTCGACCCACTCCATCGGCGTCTCCAGGACCATCAGCTCGGCCATCGCGTCGCTGTCCCGGGAGCTCCACAGCGCCGGCGACTCGTCCGCCACGACCCAGATCGTGACGCGCTCCTCAAACTCATCATCGGAGTAGACCTGCACGTCCGTGGCCGCCTCCCCGCGGCTCATCGACAACAGCTCGGCCGTCTCGGCGAGCGCCTGCACCTGCCCCTCGATCGCCTCGCCTCTCACCTCCTCCTCCACGATCGTCTGGAGGCGCAGACCTGCTGCCGTCTCCGGCAGCGTCAGCGTGTCGGCGCCGGAGGCTCTCTCACCCGACCAGCCCAGGGCGACGAGGACTGCCACCGCCGCGGCTGCCCCGACAACCGCACCTCCCCCCGCTGCCAACCAGGTCCTGCTGCCCGCAGTGTCCGTGCCCATCGTTGCGCTCCCTCGTCGTTGCCGGTCGGCGTCGTTGCCGGTCGGCGTCGTTGCCGATCTGCCGTTGCCCATCTGCCGTT
The DNA here is from genome assembly GCF_007197575.1 of Ornithinimicrobium ciconiae. Classification (NCBI taxonomy): domain Bacteria; kingdom Bacillati; phylum Actinomycetota; class Actinomycetes; order Micrococcales; family Ornithinimicrobiaceae; genus Ornithinimicrobium; species Ornithinimicrobium ciconiae. The sequence continues at coordinate 718,022 of NZ_CP041616.1, read as the reverse complement.
GCCCATCTGCCGTTGCCCATCTGCCGTGGCGCGGCCCATCATTCCTGCTCCTGCGACGGCGCATGCCCCTGCCGGGTTCCCGCACCACGTCACCGGCGTGGCGCAAAACCTGGTGCCGCGCCACGACCTGGTCCGTACATTGGACGCCCATGACTGACAACGCCTTTGCCACCAACCGTCAGGACCCACCGCACTCCGGGCCGGAGCGAGCCATCCTCGAGGGCTTCCTCGACTTCCACCGCGACACGCTGCTGCGCAAGTGCGAGGGGCTCTCGGACGAGCAGCTCAAGACCCGCTCGTGCGAGCCGTCGACGCTGACCCTGCTGGGCCTGGTGCGCCACCTCGCCGAGGTCGAGGCGTGGTTCAACAACGACCTGACCGACGGCCAGATCCCCGGGATCTACTGGAGCAAGGCCGACCCTGACGGTGACTTCGACAATGTCGCCGACGCCGTGGTGGCCGACGACCTCGCGACCTATCGCGGCACCGTCGAGCGCTCGCGTGCCTTCGCGGGTGGCGTCACCGACCTCGACACGGTCCTGACGCGCAGCAGCTCCGGGAACGACATCACGCTGCGATGGATCTATGTCCACATGATCGAGGAGTATGCGCGCCACAACGGTCACGCGGACCTCCTCCGTCAGCGGATCGACGGCGCTACCGGCGAGTGAGCTGCCCCGTCACGCGGGCTCGCCGGGCGAGTTGGCGAGCGGACGGCATACTCCCCTGATGCGGTCGTTCGAGGAGTTGGTGGCAGAGGCGGAGGCAGCCGACGTCTCGGGATGGGGCTTTGGCTGGCTGGCGGGGCGGGCGACGGAGGAGCGTCCCCCGTGGGGGTATGCCGCGCGCCAGGCTCAGCGTCTGGCGTCCGCCTCCTCCGCGCTGGACCTGGACACCGGTGGCGGTGAGGTGCTCGACGAGACGCCGACCCTCCCGCCGCGGATGGTGGCGACCGAGGCGTGGCCGCCCAACCTGGCCCGGGCCCGGGCACGCCTCGGGCCACGTGGCGTCGAAGTGGTGGACACCTCTGCGGCGCAAGGGATTCCACTGCCGGACCGCTCGTTTGAGCTGGTCACCTCGCGGCACCCGATCGCGCATGACTGGCCCGAGATCCACCGGGTGCTGGTCGACGGCGGGACCTATCTGGCCCAGCACGTCGGACCCGGGTCCGCAGCCGAGCTGATCGCCCACTTCGTGGCGCCGGAGGTGTGGGACCGCCCCAGTGGTCGTGACCCGGGGGTGGAGTCCGCCGCGGCCGAGGCGGCCGGCCTGACCGTGGTCGCGCTGCGGACCGCGCGGTGTCGGATGGAGTTCCACGACATCGGGGCGGTCGTGTGGATCCTGCGCAAGTGCGTGTGGTGGGTGCCCGACTTCAGCGTCGAGCGCTATCGCTCGGTGCTGCTCGAGCTGGATGCCCAGCTGCGCGCGGGGCAGCCCGTGGTGGCCCACTCCACGCGGCACCTCATCGAGGCCAGGCGCTGAGACAGGCGTCCTCGGCAGCCAGGTCCGGCCCCTCGACGTCCAGCCACCCGGGCAGCGCCCACGTGCCGTCCGGTTCCCGCCGGGCGAGCGAGCGCAACCAGTCGAGCTCGGCCACGGCTCCGTCGGCGAACGAGGTCACCGGCACCCCCAGCGTTCGGGCCGCCGCGGTGTCCAGCACCATGTCGAGCGTCCACGGCAGACGGCCCACTGACTCCGCACAGTGGCCGCCGTCGACCTCCACCAGCTCCAGGTCGCCCCCGGCGAGCTCGGCCGCCTCGCGGAGCAGTTCACGAGCAGGTCGTGGATCCCCATCGGCCACGTTGAGCACCCGCTCACCCGGGCGGCCCGCGCACGCCAGGACGGTGCGTGCCAGCGCCTCGGTCGAGGTGGTCGACTCCACCACCCCACCGCGCACGACCGGCATCGCGGTGCGCCCGGCCAGCACCCGCGCGAGCACACCCCACAGGCGTGGTTGCCGCACCCCGGCACCGTGGATCTTGCTCGGCCGCAGCACCGAGACCCGCTGTCCCTCGGACCGGAGCACCCGCTCCGCCTCGGCCTTGTTGGCGCCATAACCCTCCGCCGAGCGGAACTCCTGGCCCGCATAGGCCATCGTCGGCTGCCCCTCCGCGACCGCCCCCTCCCAGTCCGGTGCCTCGGGTGAGTTGAGGTGGCGGCCGTGCCGGTCGGCATACACCGCCTTGGCGGACAGCATCACGGTGGAGGCGCACCGGCGGGACCACCGAGCCAGCTCCTGCGCCTGCTGCGGCGTGTAGCACTGTCCGTCCACCAGCAGGCCGACCCCGTCCCCGACCAGCGCCGAGGTCGCCTGGGCATCGGACCGGTCCGCGACCACCATGCGTATGCCGAGACCCGCCCAGTGCTGCGGCGTCGCCGAGGCGTCGCGCCCGGTGACCGTGACCTGCCAGCCGTCCATGGCGAGCAGTTCCGCTGTGCGGCGCAGGGTGCCGGTGCCGCCGAGCAGCAGGGCGGTGTCGGGCATGGGGGGTCCTTCCGGAGCGGTCGTCCTGGGCACCCCACCGTAGGGGCAGTCGACTCGAGGGAAAACCCACCGTCTGGCAGCCGACTGTAGGGGGGCCCACCGTCTGGGGTGCAGAACCGGTCACCGGTGACCGGTTCTGCACCCCACAGGTCAACGGCCGTGTCCTGGGCGGCGCCAGAAACTGGTGGCCGCGGGGCACCCCGCCCGACAGGATGGTGCGCCATGGACCTCACCGCACTGGACGACCTCTCACAGGACGAGCTGTGGGACGCCCGGGCTGCCGCGGCATACGACACCCCGGGCACCGGCATGTTTGCTGCGGAGGTGCTCGGGCCGACCGTCGACCGACTGGCCGAGCTCGCGGATGACGGTGCGGCGCTGGAGTTTGCCATCGGGACCGGCCGGGTGGCGATCCCGCTGGCCGAGCGTGGGGTGCCGGTCACGGGCATCGAGTCCTCCGCAGCGATGATCGAGCGGCTCCGGGACAAGGTCGACGAGCGGGCACTGCCGGTCGTCCAGGGTGACATGGCCACGACCCGTGTCGAGGGCGAGTTCTCCCTGGCCTTCCTGGTGTTCAACACGATCGCCAACCTGCTGACGCAGGAGGAACAGGTCGAGTGCTTCCGCAACGCGGCGGCCCACCTACGCCCCGGTGGCCGGTTCGTGATCGAGCTGTGGGTGCCGGACCTGCGTGGCACCTCCCGGGCTGCTCCGGCGCAGGTGTTCACGGTCGCGGACGGCTATGTCGGGCTGGACGCGGTCGACATGGTCAACCAGCGCGTGGTCTCACACCACTTCCGGTTTGACCGAGACCCTGCCGACCGGCGGCGCGCCACGCTCGGCCGCACACCGCACCGCTATATCTGGCCCGCGGAGCTGGACCTGATGGCACGCCTGGCCGGGATGGAACTGGAGTCCCGGCACGCCGACTGGTCGGGAGGAGAGTTCACTGCGGAGTCCGGCTCGCACGTGTCCGTCTATCGCCTGGTCGACGCCTAGCGGAAGATCCTTCCTCTGGCCGGTGACTACACCCCCATTAGGCTGGGTCGCAGCGTCGCGTGTCGGTGGCAGATCAGTGCCAGACATGGAGGCGCCGGACACGAAGGAGCGACGATGATGACGTCACCCCTTCGCCCGCAGCGTGGCTGAGGGCGAGAAGACCAGGCTGGTCGCCTGGAGCCGAGAGCTGCGCGCCGTGCACGAGCGGCTGCGCGAGGCACTGCACCTGACCCGGGAGGCGTTGGCCGACGGGACCCCCGCTGAGGAGGGGAGCAGGGACCTGCTGCTGTTCTGCCACGGGTTCTGCACGGCGCTGACCGGGCACCACGAGGGCGAGGACCGCCGACTGTTCCCGGCCATCGCTGCTGCCCGCCCCGAGCTCGCCGACACCCTGCGCTCTCTGGAGCAGGACCACTCGATGATGAACCACCTCATCGGTGGGCTCCAGCAGGCGGTGGACCGTGCCGCGCCCCGGACCGAACTCGAACTGCACCTCGACGGCCTCGGGGCGATCATGGAGTCGCACTTTGCCTATGAGGAGCGGCAACTGCTGGGCGTGCTCGAGGCGCTGCAGCTGGACGACGACCCACGGGAGGTGCTGGGTCCACTGTGAGGCCACCCACGCCGGAGGCACACACGACCGGGGCGGACTCGGCACTACCGTGGTCACTATGAGCATCACCTTCACCGGCCGCGTGCAGCAGATCGGCGACCGCCTCATCGTCCCGCTGCCGCAGGACGCCAGCGCGGCGCTGCCCTCGCGCGGCCAGGTCGCAGTCAACGGGGAGGTCGCGGTCGACGGGGAGGCCGATGGTCACGCCTTCTCCACCGTGCTCGAGCCAGATGGTCGCAGGGGTCACTGGATCGCGGTCGACGAGAACCTGCGGGAGACCTTGTCCCTTGAGGAGGGGCGCACCATCACCGGTGCGCTCAGCCCGACCAGGTCCTGGCCCGAGCCGGTCCTGCCCGACGACCTCGAGTCAGCACTGGACGACGCCCCGGACCTCAGCGAGACCTGGACGAGTCTCACCCCGATGGCACGGTGGGAGTGGGTGCGCTGGGTCAACGCGACGCGCAACCCGCAGACCCGCGAGCGCCGCGTCGAGGTCAGCATCTCCAAGCTGCGCGACGGCAAGCGTCGACCGTGCTGCTTCGACCTGTCCTCGTGCACCGATCCCGAGCTGTCCAAGAGCGGCAAACTCATCGACGCGGGCTGATCTGCAGCCGGAGGGTGACACGAGCCGGAAGGTGACCCGCAAACAGAGGCGATCCGCAGCCAGGGGACTGATTGGCGGCCGGGCGCCCTGTCGGCCTGGGACCAGCTGCGCGACAATGGCATCGTGCCCGAGGAACCCCCCGAGCGGCGGACCCGCCGACTGCTGGCCTGGCTCGGCTGTGCGCTCCTGGCCGGAGGTATGCCGGTCCACGAGGTCGAGGAGGATCTCCTGGAGGTCGCCGCGCACCTGGGGCACCCGCGCGCCCAGGTGGCGTGCTCCCCCACCAGCACGACAGTGGCCCTGGCCTCGGGCAGGTCGGCGACCTTTGAGCGGGTCGAGGGCGGGGTGCGACTGGACCAGCTCGCCGAGGCCTCGGTGCTGCAGGCGGGGCTGCGCACCGGCGCGATCCCTGTCGAGGACGCCCTGGACCGACTGGCGACCCTGAGGGCACAACCCCACCGTTATCCGCGCGGCGGCCTGCTCGCCGGGGGCATCCTGGCTGGCGTCGGGATCGCCCTGGTCCTCGCGCCGAGTTGGGCGTCCGTGCTCTTCGGTGCCCTGATCGCCCCCTGGACGGTCCTGCTCATGATCCTCGCTCGGCACAGCCTGCTGGTCCGCACGCTGATGCCGTTCTTCGCCGCCTTCATCGCGGCCCTGATCGTCTTTCTCGCAGCCCAGCAGGGACTGCTGGAGTCGCCCCTGTGGACCATGGTCGCGCCGATCGCGGTGCTGCTGCCGGGCGCGGTCATCGTCACCGGCCTGACCGAGCTGGCCGCCGGGTCGATCGTCGCCGGGACCGCACGGCTCGGGCACGGGACGACGCAACTGCTGCTGTTTGCGCTCGGCCTGGGAGCCGCTGTCGTGCTGCTGCGCGTCCCCGTCGAGGACCTGGACCCGGCCCGCCCGGACGGCCTGGGCTGGTGGGGACCAATGGTCGGCGTCGTCGTGGTCACGATCGCCATCTCGCTCATGGAGTCGGTCTCGATCTCGATGGTGCCCTGGCTGCTGGTCACGATCCTGGCGACCTTCCTGGCGTTGACCGCAGGCAACACGGTCTCCGACGCGCCCTGGCTCGGGGCCTTCCTGGGCGCAGCCGCCGCGAGCCTGGTCTCGACCGTCGTGGAGTTCCTGCGACCCCAGGTGCCCCGCGTGATCGCCTTCCTGCCCAGCTTCTGGCTGCTCGTTCCCGGCTCGCTCGGGCTGGTCTCCCTGACCCGCGTCGAGGTCGAGCCGGAGGCCGCGATCAGCGCGGTCGGCAGCGTCACCATCGTCGTCGCAGCCATCGCCCTGGGCATCATCGTCGGCGCCGCCCTGGCCCGACCGCTGCGCTCGGCCGCCCGGCGGATCGGCCTGCTCCCGCTGCTGCAGTCCTGGCAGGCGAGCAGGCGACGCTCCTCCGCAGGCTGAGCACACGGCATACGACAAACCCGACCCCACGTTCCCCTTGTGCGGCAACGGATCCCCCACCAGACTGAGTGCGCAGTCCCCACAATCCTCATGTCGCGGCGTCAAAGGAGACCCCCAGTGAGCACCATGAAAGCGTTCATCATGCCCGAGGTCGGAAAGACCGACATCGTCGACAAGCCGATCCCCGAGCCTGGTCCCGACGAGGTCATCGTCAAGACGACGCACGCGCTGATCTGCACCTCGGACCTGCACACGGTCAAGGGCGCGCTGCCCGTCGAGCCGGGTGTCACCCTCGGGCACGAGTCGATCGGGGTGGTCCACGCCATCGGCAGCAACGTCACGGGGTTCACCGAGGGCCAGCGGGTGGCGGTCAACGCCGTCACGCCGTGCTTCCAGTGCCGCTACTGCCAGTCCGGATACACCAGCCAGTGCGGCGGGCCGTTGGGCGGTTACCAGTACACCGCCCAGCGTGACGGCAACATGTCCGAGTACTTCATGGTGCCCCACGCGATGGCCAACCTGGCCCCGATCCCGGACGACGTCAGCAACGAGGCCGCGGTCTATGCCTGCGACATGCTCTCGACCGGCATCATGGGCGCCGAGCACTGCTATCTGACCATCGGCGACTCGGTCGCAGTCTTCGCCCTCGGAGCGGTGGGGCTGTCGGCCGTCCTGGGCGCCACCATGCTCGGTGCCGGCCGGATCTATGCGGTGGACTCGGTGCCCAAGCGCCAGGAGCTGGCCCGGGCCTTTGGCGCGACGGACATCATTGACTTCACCCAGGGTGACGCGGTCGAGCAGATCATGGAGGCGACCGGCGGCGAGGGCGTCGACGCGGCGATCGAGGCCTTCGGCTTCCCGCAAACTTGGGAGTCCTGCATTCGGGTGACCAAGGCCGGCGGTCGGATCTCCAACATCGGCTACCACGGTGAGAACCCCGAGCCGCTCCAGGTGCCACTGGATGCCTTCGGCCTCGGCATGGCCGACAAGTCGATCCACACCGGCCTGTGCCCCGGCGGCAACGACCGGATGCAGCGCATCTTTGCCCTGATCGGCGCGGGCCGCTTCGACCCGACGCTGATGACCACCCACACCTTCGGCTTCGACGACGTGGGTGAGGGCTTCCGGCTGATGGAGGCCAAGGAGGACGGCATCATCAAGCCGCTCATCACCTTCTGAGCCTTGCCAGGACCAGGGAGCCCCGTGACCTTCTGAGCCTTGCCAGGACCAGGGAGCCCCGTGCTCCCTGGTCCTGCGCCGGGGGCCGGGGTCTCGGACCGCTCAGTCGGGGACACGGCCGGCCACTCCCTGGTCCCACGCCAGGGAGCGTGCGGGCTGCCTGCGGGTGAGACTGGGCGCATGACCACGGTGTCCGGGATCCGTCCCGCCACGTTGCCCAGCCCCCGCGGCCCGCTCAGTGAGCAGGTCATGACCGCGCTGCGCACCGATCCCAGTCGGCTGGACCCAACTCCGGCCCAGAAGGACGAGGCGGACGCTGTGGACGCCGCCCTGACCCTGTGGGTGCTGCACGAGCTGTCCTACCGCGGCTTCGGGGACGTCTCGCCCGAAGCCGAGTGGGAGCCGTCCGTCCTGGCGGTGCGCCGCCGGCTGCAGCAGGACCTGGAGGCCCGCCTGCGGAGCCGCTGGGCCGGTCACCCGTTCTCCGCCGACTCTTTCGCGGACGACCTCATGGCCTTCATCGAGAGTGACGACGGCCCGTCCGTCGCGTCCTATGTGCACACCAGCGCCACGGCCGAGCAGGTGCTCGAGCTGCTGCGGTGGCGCTCGATCTATCACCTCAAGGAGTCCGACCCCTCGAGCTGGACGCTCCCCCGTCTGACGTCGGCGCCCAAGGCAGCCCTGGCCGAGCTGCAGTATGACGAGTACGGCTCGGGGCGTCCCGACCGGCTGCACGCCCACCTCTTTGCGCGGGCGATGGAGTCACTGGGCCTGGACACCAGCTATGGCGCCTATCTCGACGAGTGCCCCCTGGAGGTGCTCGAGATGAACAACGTGATGACCCTCTTCGGCCTCGACGGCCGTCTGCGCGGAGCGTCCATGGGTCACCTCGCCGCGTTCGAGGTGACCAGCTCGGTGCCCAGCAGCCGTCTGGTGCGGGGGCTGCAGAGGCTGGGGATGGGCGAGGAGATCATCGACTACTACGCCGAGCACGTGGTGGCCGACTCGGTGCACGACCAGATCGCCGTCCGCCTGATCTGTGGCGCCCTCGCCGCGGACGAGCCCGACCAGGCGGACGACATCTTCTTCGGAGCGTTCACCTGCCTGGACCAGGAGGCACGGTTCGCGCGGGCGATCCTGGGACGGTGGGGGGTCGCCGCGTGAGCACCGAGCAGACCCTGGTGTGCCCCGGCGGCCCGCTGCTGGTGCGCGGCGCGCACACCTACACCGATGAGGAGGGTGTGGAGCATCCGGTGGACCGTCCGGTCGTCGCCGTGTGCCGCTGCGGTTTCTCGGGCCGGCTGCCGTGGTGCGACAGCACCCACAAGCGGCTCCCGCCCGACAAGCGCCCCGTCTGAGCGGCCCGTCTGAGCGACCCGACTGAGCAGCCCGGGGTCACAGCAGGCGGCGCAGCCCGGCGAGCACGCCGCGCTCTCCGTCGCGCACCTCGGTCACCCGCAAGCCGTATGCCGCCGCGTCCAGCGCCTCGACCTGCCCCCGGTCTCCCAGCTGCAGGACCGCAGTCCCCTCGCGGTGCAGGTGCCGCTGCGCCACCTGTGCGCAGCACCGGGCCACCGTCAGCCCATCGCCCCCACCGTCAATGGCGAGCAGTGGGTCATCCGGAAAGCGCGACGTCTGCGCGGTGGGCACCCAGGGCGGGTCAGCGATGATCACCGAGAAGACCTCGCCCTTCTCGAGCGCCGCACTCATGTCCCCGGTGCGCACCTCGAGCCAGTTGGACAACCCCGCAGCAGCGGCATTTGTCCTCGTCAGCGCGGCCGCCGCGGGGTTGAGGTCCACCGCCACGAGCTGCCGTCTCTCCTGCGCGGGGGTGGCGGCGGTGGCGAGGAGACCGATGTGTCCGGCACCGCAGCACAGCTCCAGCACCCGGCCCGGCGGGGCTGTGCGCATCAGCGCTGCGGCCCACTGCGATTGGTCGGCGGTCCAGGGTCGGGGCTCCAGCACCCGCTCGTCATAGGTGATCCGCAGACCGGAGAAGTCGATCGTCGGCGTCACCATTCAACGCTAACCGCGACCCCTCACCGGCGCCGCCGGTGAGGGTGGGGAGAGGTGCGTGACGGCATACTGGCCGTCCAGTGCCGACCCACCGCAATCCGGCACCCGACCCGGAGGTCGCCTGTTGCCCAGCTGGCAGGCCCGCGCGGTCTCGCGCTATCTGCGCGTCACCCGCAAGCGCCGATATCGCACGCCCGAGGACGGCGAGCGCTCGCTCGCCCACGCCCTGCCCGAGGCGCCCCCGGTCAGGTCCCTGGCGGGCCGGGTCAGCGCCGAGCGTATGGCGGGTGCCACCGTCCACCGCGTCGCTCCCGCGGGCGGCGCTCCCGACGGCGGTGGTCCGCTGATCTACTGGCACGGCGGAGCCTTCGTCAACGGCGTCGCCCGGCAGCACTGGCAGCTGATCGACCACCTCACGCGCGCCACCCGTCGGGACGTGCTGGTCCCGCAGTATGGGTTGGCGCCGACCCACGACCTCGGCGATGCCCTGCCCCTGCTCGCGGCCGTGCTGGAGGCTGTCCCCGACGATCTGCCGGTGCACGTCCTGGGCGACTCGGCCGGCGGGACCCTCGCGCTCCTGCAGACCCAGCGCCACCCGGGTCGGGTCGCCGGCCTCACCCTGATCGCGCCGTGGCTCGACCTGTCGATGAGCAACCCCGCCGTTGACGCCCTCGAGCCGCACGACCCGTGGCTCACCCGGGCGGGTCTGCGGCCGGCCGCACGCGCGTGGGCCGGCGGCCGGGACCTGCGCCACCTCGACGTCAGTCCCCTCTTCGGCGACCTCGAGCGGCTGCCACCGACGCTGGTGCTGGTCGGCAACCGCGACATCTGCCTGCCTGACTGCGAACTCCTCGCCGCGCGGGCTCCCGCGGCTGTCACGCTGCGGGTCGGTGTGGGTCTGCCCCACGTCTATCCGCTCCTGCCCATCCCGGAGGCACGTCCCGCACGAGCCGAGATCGTGCAGCACACCGAGGACACGCTGTCGTGGTGACCTTCGCTGCAGGAGACCCTCGACTTCTTCGTGAGCTGAGCTTCAGGCGGTGTTCGTTCTTCGGGTCAACACCGTCATGGCACCGGCCCGGCTGGACACTCCCAGCTTCTGGTAGGAGTGCTCCAGGTGTTTGCGCACGGTGGCCTCGGAGATGCCCAGGTCACGCCCGATCTGGCGGTTGGTCAGGCCCAGGGCCACGTGGCGCAGGACGGCTGCCTCACGGCCCGTCACTGTCGGCATACTCTCGGCTTCTGTCGGTCGGACCGTCGCCATGACCAGATGTGTCAGATGCGGCAGGAGGAGCTCCATCAGGGACAGTTCGCGGTGCCCGAATGGGGAGCCCGCCTCCCTGGCCAGCAGGAGTCGTGCGCTCCGGCCTTCGCGTGTCGGATAGCCGACGAGGAGCTCGTCCACCCCTGGCCGGTAGTCACGCAGCGGGTCCGACAACCTCTCGCGCTCAGTGTAGGCCGACCGGTCCGAGACCACGACTGCCGCGCCGCGCCGTTCCGGCAGGCTGCAGATGGCGGTCCAGTACCCGGGCCAGAACTCCCGTTGGCTGCGACGGTCGGCTGCACTGCCCCTGACCCGGGCAGCGTCGTTTCCTTCGGTCCGAATCACCCCTATGCAGAGTGAGCCGGTTGGCACCGGAGGTGCCGCGGCAGGATCCTCACGCAGCGAGACCCCCAGTCCGGGGAACCGGAGCTGGGGGTTTCGTACAAGCCGGACCCTACGGATCCAGGGCGTTCGGCACGCCAGCAGCCGCAAAGTCCGTGCCCTTGAAGAGCACGGGCTCTCCCGTGGTCCGGTGTAGGGCATATGCGAAACAGTCCCCCAGGTTGAGCCTGGCGGGATGGCCGCTGCCTCTCCCGAAGTCGATGTAGGCCTGGCGCGCGAGGGCGGCCTGATCCTGGTCGAACGACACCACCTCGACCCCCGCCAGATCGAGCAGGTCGTCCAGTCTGCGCCGCTGCTGGGGTGCGGTGCGGCTGTCGAGAACTGTCGTGGCCTCACAGAGCGTGGCGGCCGAGATGCGGGCCGGCTTGATAGTGACCAGAGCGCGCAGCAGCGGATCGGCGTCGGCCCCGCCGGTCAGGATCGACACAAGCGCCGAGGTGTCCACGATCACCGAGGAAGTCCTGCCTCGTCATACAACTCGTCCTGCGCGGCGCGGATCCGCAGCCGGTCCTCGTCCTTGAGGTCCGCCTGGAAGTCCGCCACCAACCGCTGAGCAGTGGCCAGCACGTCACTGTCTTCAGCCCCGAGGGCGGCCAGCCGGCGGGCCACGGCATCCTCGACGGCACTGGTCTGAGACTGACCGGTGCGGCGCGCAAGCTCGCGGACGAGCTCGTGAGTGCGCGGGTTCTTGATGTTGGGGCATGAAACCGGCCCCCGACCGCTACGGGTCAGGGGCCAGCTCCGAAACTGACTTTCGTCAACATCAGGCCGTCGGTTTCAATGACAGCCCATGGCGGTGGCGGTGGGATTTGAACCCACGGTGGACTTGCGCCCACACGCGCTTTCGAGGCGCGCTCCTTAGGCCGCTCGGACACGCCACCGCCAGGCAGGTTACCCGAGTCGGTGGGGACCGAAGAAATCGACCAGCAGCGCAGCGCACTCGTCCTCCAGGACGCCACCGACCACCTCCGGCCGGTGCAGCGCTCTCCGGTCGCGCGGCAGGTCCCACACGGAACCGCACGCTCCGGCCTTGGGGTCCCAGGCTCCGAAGACGATGCGCGAGAGCCGTGCCAGCACCGCTGCGCCGGCGCACATGGCACAAGGCTCCAGCGTCACCACGAGCGTGCAGCCCTCGAGCCGCCAGGCACCGACGGCCGCGCCCGCCTCCCGCAGCGCCACCACCTCGGCGTGCCCGGTCGGGTCGTGCAGCACCTCCCGGACGTTGAAGCCACGACCGATCAGCACACCCTCCGGAGAGAGCACCAGCGCACCGATCGGCACGTCACCTCCCTGCTCGGCCCCGACGGCGAGGTCGAGAGCCTGACGCATCCAGCCGGCATACTCCCCGGTGCCCCAGGGGGTGATGGGCGGCGTCATGCGCTCAGCCGGGCGAGCCCGGCAGGTCTCACCGGGGCAAAGCATGGGTCAACTGGGGATCCGGTCATGTCATCTCCTCAAGCCGTCGGGTCCACCCTGCCAGGCGCGACGATCTTTGGGGTGCAGGACCGGTCACCCGTGACCGGTCCTGCACCCCAGTGACGGAGTGCGCGCTGGTGACCCTCCCGCTGAAGGCCGCATCCACTCGTCCCGGCACCACCTCACCGGGTAGGTTCGCCCTATGCGCGTCCACGTTGCCGACCACCCGCTGATCGCCCACAAGCTCACCTATCTGCGGGACAAGCGGACCGATACCCCGACGTTCCGGCGCCTGGCGGACGAGCTGGTGACGCTGCTGGCCTATGAGGCGACGCGGGAGGTGAGGGTGACGCCCTTCGACATCGAGACCCCTGTGGGACCCACGACCGGCATCCACCTCGCGACCCCCAAGCCACTGGTCGTGCCGATCCTGCGCGCCGGGCTCGGCATGCTCGACGGCATGATGCGGATGCTCCCGACGGCCGAGGTCGGCTTCCTCGGCATGGTCCGCAACGAGGAGACCCTCGAGGCGCACACCTACACCAACCGGTTGCCCGACGACCTGTCCAACCGCCAGTGCTACGTCCTGGACCCGATGCTCGCGACCGGCGGCACTCTCGCTGCGGCGGTGCACTTCCTCGCCGAGCGTGGCGCCCACGACATCACGGCGATCACCCTGCTCAGCGCCCCCGAGGGCATCGAGCGGCTGGAGCGGGAGCTGGCCGAGGTCGCCGCACCCGTCACTCTGGTCACCGGTGCCATCGACGAGCGGCTCAACGAGCACGGCTACATCGTGCCCGGGCTGGGCGACGCCGGGGACCGCCTCTACGGCATCGTCTAGGGCGTATGCCGAATCACCAGCGGCCGGGACCGGGCTGACTCAGGCAGTGTGGGACGCCTCGGACAGGGCGGTCACGGCACCGGTCCGATTGAGCACGCCAAGCTTGGGGAAGGAGTGCTCGAGGTGCTTGCGCACGGTCGCTCGTTGATGCATGAGGCCGCTCCTTGATCGGAGACGCGTAGCCGACTGTGGATGCTTGAGACCCTGTCGACACCCCAAAAGCGCTGATCGTGGCGAGCACGTATGCCGGCGGCACCGGCCCCTGACGCCCGCACCTTGGGAGTCGGTGGGCCGATCGGTGGGGATCGCTAGTTGCGCACGACGATCGAGACACCCAGCCCCACCATCATCGTGCCGCCGGCAGCGCCCAGCTGGTCCAGCCGCTTGGGGGTGCGCGCGAGCCAGGTGCGGGCCCGGCCGGCGACGAGCGCCCAGATGCTGTCCGAGCAGACCGCCAACGCTCCGAAGGCCAGGCCCAGCAAGGCGGTCTGCGCGGCCACGTGACCCGCCGCGGCGTTGGTGAACTGCGGAAGGAAGGCGATGAAGAACAGGACCGTCTTGGGGTTGGTCAGGCCGACCAGGAAGCCGATCCGCAGGGAGGCGCTCGCCGCAGGTCTGGCCACCGTGGCACCCCCTCCACTGAGCGCAGCGACCTCGTCCTCCATGGCTGCGCGAGCGTCCGCGCGGTGCCGGATGGCCTGGATCCCCAGCCAGACGACATAAGCCCCGCCCACCACCTTGACCACCGTGAAGGCGCTCGCGCTGGCCGCGAGGATCGCGCCAAGCCCGAGGGCGACCGTGAGCGCCTGGACGACCAGGCCGGTGCCGTTGCCGACGACAGACAGCAGCGCCTCACGCCGCCCGACGGTGAGCGCGCGACCGATGGTGAACAGCAGGCTGGGTCCAGGGACCTGGATGAACAGGATCGACGCGATGAGGAAGGCGATCCACTGGCTCGAGGTGGGCACGGGGACAGTGTGCACTCCCGGGGCTCACCAGGGCAATGGGCCGCAACGCCGTGCCTCTGGTGACGCTGGAGAGCAACAGGTCACGCTGGAGAGAGCAACAGGGCGCGCTCGGACGGAGAGGGTGCTGGGTCGGGGAGCGCGCTCAGTCGGGGGGCGCGCTCGGTCGGGAGAGCGGGCGGATAGGTTGCCGTCATGGCGCAACCTTCCTCCCGCAGCAATGTCGAGCCCTTCCACGTCATGGAGGTGCTCGCCGCCGCCGCCGAGCGCCAGCGCACGCACGGTGACGCGATCTTCCTCTGCGCCGGGCAGCCGTCGACGCCGGCCCCGCAGGCCGTGCGCGACGCGGCCGTGAGCGCCCTGACAGGTGAGGTGCTGGGCTACACGGAGGCGACCGGCATCCTCCCGCTGCGCCAGGCCATCGCCGACCACCACCGCGACTGGTATGACATCGAGGTCGACCCCGCCGACGTCATCGTGATGACCGGCAGCTCCGGGGCGTTCACCTCGCTCTTCCTCGCCGCCTTCGAGGCCGGGGACCAGGTGGCGATGTCGCGACCGGGCTATCCGGCATACCGCAACACCCTCGCGGCGCTCGGGTGCGAGGTGATCGAGCTCGACTGCGGACCGGAGACGCGCTATCAGCCGACCGTGGAGATGCTGCGTGCCCTGCCGGAGCCGCCGAAGGGACTGATCGTGGCGAGTCCGGCCAACCCGACCGGCACGATCATCGACGCCGAGGAGCTCGCCGCGATCGCGCGGTGGTGCGAGGAAGTCGGGTGCTTGCTGATCAGCGACGAGATCTATCACGGGGTCACCTATGGTCGCCCAGTCGCCAGCGCCTGGCAGACCAGCCGTGAGGCGGTGGTGGTCGGGTCGGTCAGCAAGTACTTCTCGATGACCGGCTGGCGCCTGGGGTGGGCGATCGTGCCGCCGTGGTTGCGCCGCCCGATGGAGGTGCTGACCGGCAACCTCAACATCTGCCCGCCGGCGATCACGCAGTATGCCGCGCTGGCCGCCTTCTCCCCCGAGGCCAGGGCGGAGCTGGAGGGCCACGTCGCCCGGTATGCCGCCAACCGGGACCTGCTGCTGCGTCGCCTCCCCGAGCTGGGGCTGGGTTCCTTCGCTCCGCCGGACGGGGCGTTCTATGCGTGGTGCGACATCTCGCATCTGACCGACGACTCGCTCCGCTGGTGCCAGGACGTCCTCGCCGCGACCGGGGTCGCGCTCACGCCGGGCGTGGACTTCGACACGGTGCACGGCCGGCAGTGGATGCGGCTCAGCTTTGCCGGCGCGACCGCCGAGATTGATGAGGCGCTGGACCGGCTGGACGCCTCCGGCCTGCTCCGCCCCTGAGCGATGCGACGCAATGTGCGCGAAGCGACGTCCTGGCGCGCACATCGCGCACGAAATGTCGCATCGGTGTATGACGTCACGCGGGATTAAAACCAAACCCGCCACTACGCGCGCGGCGACGGCGCGCCAGCGCCAGCACGACCAGTCCGCCGAGCGCCGCGCCGACGAAGGCGCCGGTGGTGTTCATCAGCAGGTCGACAGGATCGGCGACCCGGGCGCTGAGCAGCGCGAACTGGGTCAGCTCGATGCCAGCCGAGAGGCACAGCCCCAGCAGACCGGCCAGCCACCACCTCGACGGCCGCAGCAGCAGCGCGACGAGGAAGCCGAGCGGGACGAAGACGGCGGCGTTGGCGGCGGCCTCGACATAGCCATAGCGGAAGCTCTCGGGTGCCCCGTGATCCGTCAACCAGTCGACGAGGTCCTGGACCTGGCTGCGCACCGGGTCATCGACCGAGGTGAGCCACAGGCCGATCGCGCCGAGCACCACCAGATAGAGGACGAGGGCTGCCCAGACCACCCGCCTCCCGCGGGGTGAGATAGCCCCGGAGGAGCTCTCCGGTGACCTCTCGGCTGAGCCCTCGGCTGACCTCTCGGTCACACTCACGGCCCGAGCACCTTCAAGACCTCCCGGCCGACCATCTCCCCGATCGGGATCGCCGATGTCGCGGCAGGTGACGGCGCGTTGCACACGTGGATCTGGCGGGCGGCGCTGCGCAGCAGGAAGTCCTCGACCGAGCGGCCGTCCCGGGTGATCGCCTGGGCCCGGATGCCCGCCGGATAGGGCAGCAGGTCCTCGACCGTGAGCGAGGGGGCGTACTTCTGCACCCGTCGCAGATAGCCCGAGCGGAACGCCGAGTCGCGCAGCTCCGCCAGGCCCGTCCTCAGGTTGGCGCGCCCGAAGCGCCATATCCCCGGGAAGCTGGCGTATGACGCGACGTCCCGCAGGCGGACCGCTCCCCTGGGATAGCCCTCGCGGGAGAGACCGAGAACAGCGTTGGGGCCCACCGTGATCCGCCCGTCGATGGTGGGTGAGAGGTGCACGCCGAGGAAGGGCAGGTCGGGATCGGGCACCGGATAGATCAGGTGGGAGACCAGGTCCGCCTTCGTCGCGGGGAGCTGGTAGTACTCCCCGCGGAAGGGAACGATGCGGAAGTCGACGTCGAGCCCACCCAGCCGGGCGACCCGGTCCGCCTGGAGCCCGGCGCAGGCGACCAGGGCTCGGGCGCGGAGTGCACCGGTGTCGGACTCCACGCGCACCGCCGACGCCTCCTCCGCGATGGCCCGGACCTCCGCGCGGGTGACGACCCGGCCCCCGGCTGCGACGATCCCCGCGGCCAGAGCGCGCGCGACCTGACGGAAGTCCACCACCCCGGTCGCCGGTGACAGCAGCGCCTCCAGACCGTTGACGTGGGGCTCGAGCTCGCGCAGCCTCGCCCCGTCCACCGGCTCGAGCTCGATCCCGTTCTGGGCGGCCCGCTCCCCCAGCGCCCGCAGCCGCTCGACCTCAAGCTCGTCGGTGGCGACGACCAGCTTGCCGGGCACGGCATACGGGATGTCGTGCTCCTCGCAGAAGGCCTTGGTCGCCGCCTCCCCAGCCCGGCACAGTCGTGCCTTGAGGGAGCCGGGGGCGTAGTAGATGCCCGCGTGGATGACGCCGGAGTTGTGGCCGGTCTGCGCGGTGGCGACGTCGTCGGCCTTGTCGAGGACCGTGACGGACAGGCCCGGCCGGGCGCGCAGCAGAGCCCGGGCGGTGGCCAGGCCCACGATGCCCGCACCGATGACAACGACGTCCTCCATGCCGCTCCCTCTCTCAGGGAGAGTGTGGCAGCCTCTGGCGGCCGGGGTCAGTCGAACGGCGTGTCCTGGACGACGAAGATGCCATCGACGGGGGTTTCCTGGCACACCGAGGTCCAGTGCTCGTCCTCCGCAGCGCCGCCGCCCCCGCCCCAGGAGATCGGTTCACCCTCCTGCGCCATGGCGGCGGAGGAGCCGTCGCCGAAGTACGAATAGACCAGAGGCGGGTCATCCGTCCCGGGATCCTGGAAGCCCTCGGCGTTGGGGAAGACCAGACCGGTCACCACGCCATCGGTCTCGACGAACGGGCAGCCCTCGTCGGAGAACTGCACGACGCCCTCGATCAGGGCGTCCTGCCGTGCTCCCTGCGGGTCGAAGTCAAAGGTCGGCACGTCGAACCAACCGGCCTCCTCCCGCGTCGTGGGCACCGTGGGCAGATCGTCACGCCGCTCGGGCGCCTCGGTCAGCGGTTGGTGCGCGGCGATGTCGTTGACATAGACGGCGTCCCGCCCGGGAGTGTCACCGCACAGGCTCTCCCACGCCTCTGCCAGGTCGCCGGTCATCGGCTCCTGCCAGCCCCCGGCATACTCCATCGTCTGTCCCTCGGTGGCATAGACGCGGCCCTGCGCATCAACCACACCCCGTGCCCCGTTGTCGTAGGTGACCCCGGTCGCGTTGGGCAGGAACAGCGGCGTCGCGCTCTCCCCGAAGAGCAGCATCGGGCACCCGGCGTCGGTGAACGCCAGCGCCCCGGCCACCTGGGCCGCGTCGCCGCCACCCTCGTCCCACGCGAAGGTAGGCACCTCGAAGGTCTCAACGATCGGCCCGCCGGTGGGCTGCTCGGCCGGCCCGACGTCACCGTCCGTGGCGGGCAGGCTCGCCCAGATGATCGCGCCGGCCACGGCCGCGGCGGCAGCCAGGCCGCCCGCGATCAGCCAGGGGCGTCGGCGACGGGCGGCTGCGCGGCTGTGCAGGTCCTCCAGCGGAGGGGGCTGTATGCCGTCACTCGCCCGGGCGGCCTCGTCCCGCAGGAGGGTGGCGAGCAGGGCGTCGGTGTGGTCATGCTCGGTGTCGCCACCGGTGTGGTCAGGCTCGGTGTGGTCAGGCTCGGTGGGGTCAGGCTGCGTGTGGTCGCGCTCAGACATCGTCGACCTCCAGGGTGAGTGCGGTGGCCAGGGCAGACCTGGCGCGGGAGAGGCGGGACTTGACCGTGCCCTCGGCGACGGCGAGTTCGGTCGCGATCCGGGCGATCGGCAGGTCGTGCAGATAGTGCAGGACGACGGCCTCGCGGTGGCCCTCAGGCAGGTCCTTGAGCGCCGCGAGCAGGCTGAGCCGGTCGGCGGCGTGGACACCCTCGGGCTGGGGCGGCTCGGGCAACTCATCGAGGGCGAAGGTGCGCTTGTCGTGGCGGCGCCGGTTGAGCCAGATCCGCCAGGCCACGGTGCGCAGCCAACCGTCCGGGCTGTCATAGGAGCGGATCTGGTCCCAGCGCGGGATCAGCCGGACGAACGCTTCCTGGGCGACCTCACCCGCGTCGGCGCCGGGCACGCCCATGACCCGCAGCGTGCCGACGAGCCGCCGGTACGCGAGCGGGTAGTAGTCGGCGAGGCCGACGTCGGGCTCCAGTCCCATGTCAGATACACCCCTCCACAGTGTCAAAGGTTCCCTGGAGCGTAGGGCCGATGAATACTGGAGGCACAGGAGGTCGACACACAATGACGACCACGACCCACACCCTCGCCACTGACGGCGCTGAGATCACCTACGACGTGCACGGCTCGCTGCCCTCCGCCGACGGTCAACCGCCGTTGATGATGGTCGGCCAGCCGATGGACGCCAGCGGCTTCGCGGCGCTGGCCGCCGAGTTCTCGGACCGCACCGTCGTGACCTATGACCCGCGCGGCATGGGTCGCAGCACCCGCTCCGACGGCCAGGTCAGCAACGAGCCCGAGGTGCAGACCGGGGACGTGCACGCCGTGATCGAGGCGCTGGACGCCGGCCCCGTCGACCTCTTCGCCAGCAGCGGTGGCGCGGTGACAGCACTGGCGCTCGTGACGGCATACCCGTTGGACGTGCGCACCCTCGTCGCGCACGAGCCACCGCTGGTCGGCGCCCTCCCCGACGCGGAGGCAGCCCAGCGGGCGACCACAGGGTTCCAGCAGGCCTATCAGGACAACGGTTGGGGCGCGGGCATGGCGGCCTTCATCGCGATGACCTCATGGCCGGGCGAGTTCACGGACGCGTACTTCGCGCAGCCCTCGCCGGACCCCGCACAGTTCGGCCTCCCGACCGAGGACGACGGCTCACGCGACGACCCGCTGCTCAGCGACCGGTCGGTGGCGGTCACCGCCTACCAGCTCGACGGGGCGGCGCTGCAGGGCGCGCCCACCCGGATCGTGCTGGCGCACGGAGTGGAGTCGGCCGACGTCATGACCGGGCGCGCCGCCCAGGCCGTTGCCGGACTGCTCGGCCAGGAGTCGGTGGAGTTCCCCAGCCACCATGGCGGCTTCGGCGCACCGGACGGCCAGTGGCCAGGTCAGGCTCCCGAGTTTGCGGTGCGGCTGCGGGAGGTGCTCAGCGGGGCGTGATCACCGGCAACCCAAGGTGTCGCGCCGCCTCGGCCTGCCGCTCGTCGTAGGTCACGACCCCCACCAGATCGTCACCCAGCTCCAGGGCCGTCATCAGGTGCAGCGCGGCCAGGCTGCGCAGGGAGGGTGGCCCGAGTGTCCCTGCACCCTGGGTGATCCGGGTCAGGAGGGGCACCAGCACCAGGGCATCCAGCACGGCCCGGGCCTCGCTCCCGCGTGGCGGATCACACCGTCCGGCCTGACGCATCACCTCGGTGCGGGCCAGGTCACTGGATACGAGGTCACCGTCGTGGGTCGTCCACAACCGGTGCATGGCCGCCGTGTGCTCCTCCTCGGCCACCAGCTTGCACAAGGCGGAGGAGTCGACATAGAGCGCGCTCACCGCAACCGCTCCTCGCGGTCAGCCTCCAGCGACTGACTCAGGCTCGGTGCATCGTCGGGGAGTGGCGCGGGCAGGGGCACGTCCGCCGCCGACGCTCGCGGCTCCCGCACCAGCCCCTGCTCGCGCAGCGCCTGCAACCCGTTGGGCGTGCGTGGTCCGATCTGGGCCACCGGCCGCCCCCGGTCCGTGATCGTGATCGTCTCCCCCGCGGCTGCCCGTGCGACGACGGCAGACGCGCTCTGCCGGAGCTCTCTGATTCCCACCGTGCTCATCCTGACGCACCTCCTATGTGCTACAAGGTAGCACCAGGGATACCTGTGGATAACTCACTCAGGGGTGGAATTCAGGGGTGGAACTCAGGGTGCCACTCAGGGGTGGGTCGTCGAAGACGTGAGACTGGTTGCCTCAGCCGTACCACCAGGTCGGGTGGTTGCCGAGCGTGCACCAGTGTCACGTCTCCCGAAGGTCCCCCGCACCCCGAACGACGCCCGCCGGCTCGCCCGCCGCAGGGTGGTCAGCAGTGCCGGGCCGAGGACGACGATGAGCAGGGCGTTGGTGACGGCGCGGCCGGTGTCCCAGCCCAGCGTCGAAGTGAACAGGGTGAACACCAGGAAGCGGTGCAGGTTGTCGAGCACGGGCGCGCCGGGCTCATAGGCCAGCGAGCCCTCGATGCCGGAGACCGACGCACCGGTGACGAACGGCCAGAACCACATGTTCATCAGGGCCCCGAAGGTGTAGGCGACCAGGACGCCATACACCGCCAGCATCGCGATCTCGGCCTTGCCGCTGATGCGTCGCGGCAGCAAACCGGCCCCCAGCCCGATCCAGGCCGCGCACAGCATCTGGAACGGCAGCCATGGGCCCACACCGGCAGTGAGCAGCGCGGAGGCAAACATCGAGGTGCAGCCGAGCACGAACCCGAAGCCCGGTCCGAAGACCCGCCCGGCCAGCACCATCAGGAAGAAGATGACCTCGATCCCCATCGTGCCCGCCCCCAGCGGGCGCAGCGCGGCGTTGATCGCCGAGAGCACGCCGAGCATCGCCAGGGCCTTAGAGTCCATCCCGCCCTCGCTGATCTCGGCGAGGACGATGAGGACCAGCGCGGGCAGCACGGCCATGAAGACGAAGGGTGCGTCGACGGTGTGCTGCACCACGGTCGGCTGCGCGGGGATCCACAACGGCCACAGGAACATGGCGAGTCCGGCGAGCGACACCAGCGTGATCGCGAGCGCGGACCGTGGCCCGATGCGGACGGCACCTGTCCGGCCAGCACCTGTCCGGCCAGCACCTGTCCGGCCAGCACCTGTCCGGCCGGCACCTGTCTGCCCGGCACCTGTCCGGCCGGCACCTGTCTGGCCAGCGCCGGGCCACCGGCGGCGCCGGGCCGGGGCCGCTTGCCGGTGCGCCGTGGCGCTCATGAGTCGCCTCCAGCCTGCCGCGCCGCCGCGGCCGGATCTGATCCCCGACTGTGGGGTGCAGAACCGGTCACCGGTGCCCGATCCTGCACCCCATTGACTGGTATGCCGACAGGCACCTGCGACGCGCTCCTCGCCTGCCGCACCTGGTCGACGGTGAGCCACGGGGCGCCGAGGACCTTGGCGACCTGCGGGGCGAACATCGGCGAGGAGCCGATCACCTCCGCGGCCTGGCCGTCCGCGACGATCTCGCCCTCTGCCATGACGATCACCCGGTCGGCAGCTCCGGCGACGAACTCCACGTCGTGCGTGGCGATGACCACGGCTGTGCCCGCGGCGGCGAGCTCGGCCACGATCCGCGCCAGCTCGTCCTTGGCGCGGTAGTCCAGTCCGCGTGTCGGCTCGTCGAGCATCAGCACGCCGGGGGCCGCGACGAGCTGGACCGCGAGCACCAGCGAGAGCCGCTGGCCCTCGGACAGGTCCCGGGGGTGCCGGTCGCCGTCGATGCCGGGGGCGATGCGGTCCAGCAGCGCCCGGCAGGTGCCCGGGGCCAGGTCGGACTCGGCGTCCGCGGCAGCGCACTCGGCCTCGACGGTCTCCAGATAGAGCAGGTCCGAGGCGGACTGCGGGACGAGCCCGACCAGGGCGCGGGCCTCACGGGCGGGCAGGGTGCCGGGATCCTTGCCGGCAACCGAGACGGCGCCCGACTGTCGCGGCCCGGAGCCCTGCAGAGCCCACAGCAGTGAGGACTTGCCCGAGCCGTTGCGCCCCATGAGCGCAGTGACGGTGCCGGTCTCCAGGGTGAGGTCGACCCCGCGGACGGCCAGCACGTCGCCATAGCGGACAACAACCTTGCTCGCCGTGAGCGCCGCCACACCCGGTGCGCTCGGTGGGGCGAAATCGTCACCGCCGGTGCGCTCGGTGGGGGGAATTCCCGCAACCCGGTGCGCTCGGTCGTCACGGGGGGTGAGGGTCGCCAGCTCCCCCCGCAGGGGCCCGGCGCGGCGGCGGGCGTCGCGGATGGACAGCGGCAGGGGCGTCCACCCCGCGACCCGCCCCAGCTCCACCACCGGCGGGGCGACGGGAGAGGACGCCAGCACCTCCGCGGGCTCACCGGAGACCACGACACCGTCACCGGGCAGGAGGACGAGACGGTCGGCATACTGCACGACGCGCTCCATGCGGTGCTCGGCGACCACAACGGTCACCCCCAGGTCGTGCACGAGCCGGGTGATCGCGGCCAGGGCCTCCTCGGCAGCGGTCGGGTCGAGCGCGGACGTCGGCTCGTCGAGCACCAGGACCCGCGGGCCCATCGTCAGCACCGAGCCGATCGCGACGCGCTGCTGCTGGCCC
This sequence comes from Ornithinimicrobium ciconiae, assembly GCF_007197575.1. Classification (NCBI taxonomy): domain Bacteria; kingdom Bacillati; phylum Actinomycetota; class Actinomycetes; order Micrococcales; family Ornithinimicrobiaceae; genus Ornithinimicrobium; species Ornithinimicrobium ciconiae. The sequence continues at coordinate 694,943 of NZ_CP041616.1, read as the reverse complement.
CCGGACAGGGTCCGCAGGGGACGGCCGCGCAGCTCGGCGATGCCGAGCAGGTCGAGGGTCTCCTCGACGCGTTTGCGCATCACCGGCGGCGGGACGGCGAGCTGCTCCATGCCATAGGCCAGCTCCTCCTCCACCGTGTCGGTCACAAACCCGGCGAGCGGGTCCTGCCCGACCAGACCCACGACGTGCGCCAGGTCGCGCGGCGGGTGGTCGCGGGTGTCGAGCCCAGCGACGGTGACACGGCCCTCCAGGTGGCCCCCGGTGAAGTGCGGCACCAGTCCGTTGATCGCTCGCAGCAGGGTCGACTTGCCCGCTCCGGTGCGGCCGACGACCAGCACCAGCTCGCCCTCGGGCAGCTCGAGGGTGACGTCGCGCAGCGCGGGGCGCGGGGCACCGACATAGGTCACCGACACGTCCTCAAAGCGGATCATCGCGCAACCTCCATGGCCGCCTGGGTGTGCCGGGTGCGCGCCGAGCGGATCTCCTCCGCGGTCAGCGGGGTGGGCGGGGCCAGGACCGCCGGCAGGGCACCGACCAGGACCGAGACCACGATCGGCAGGGTGAGCTCGGGCCAGCTGAGCGGGCTCAGCGAGGGGTGCAGGTTGGTCGGGTCGACCTGCAGCGCGAGATAGAGCAGCAGGCCGACGAGCACACCGGAGCCGGCGACGACGGACTCGGCCAGGCCCCAGGCATCCGGCCGATAGCGGGTGCGGGACACACGTCGCCCGGTCAGCACGAAACCGACCGTGGCGGCGGCGATCCCGAGGACCAGCATGGGCAGTCCGAGATAGCGCGGGGTGGTCCCGTCGAGCATCCCGTAGACCCCGACGCACACGCCGACCAGCCCCAGCAGGGTGCAGGCACCCGCCAACAGCCGGGCTCCGCGAGAGACCTGCGCGGAGCGGCCATAGCCCCGCGAGTCCATCGCCGAGGCGAGCAGCAGGGAGCGGTCCAGGGCGTCCTCGAGCACCGGGATGATGATGCCGCGCAGAGCCCGGAAACCCTTGCCGGCCCCGCCGCGCAGCCGCCGGGCCCGGCGCACCCGCACGACCGACTCGGCCAGCTGGGGGAAGACGGACAGGGCGACGACGACGGCCGAGCCCACGTCATACAGCGCGGAGGGCACGGTCTTGAGCAGACGCTTGGGGTTGGCCAGGGCGTTGGCGGCGCCGATGCAGATGATCATCGTGGCCAGCCGCAGCCCGTCATAGAAGCCGCTGAGCAGCGATTCCGCGGTGACCGGTCCGAGCAGGGTGATGCCGACCAGGAAGTCCGGCAGCGGGATCTGCGGCAGGGTGAACAGCACGTGCCCGGAGGTGGTGCCGCCAAACAGGATCCGGAAGGCGACCCGCATCACGACGATGAAGATGCCGACATAGACATAGAGCCGGAAGGCCAACGCCCACGGGGCGTCCCCGCGGCGGGCGACCACGACCGTGCAGGCCACGGCGATGATGACCGCCAGGATCAGCGGGTTGGTGGTGCGGCTGGCAGCGACGGCCAGGCCCAGCGCCCAGACCCACCAGGCACCCGGGTGGAGGGTGCGCGGCAGGTGATAGGCGCGCCAGCGCAACGCGAGCTCGGTCACGGTTCGACCTCGTGGGTGAGGCCGGGCTCTGCGCGCCGGCGCCGGGCCAGGACTGCGGCACCGCCCAGCAGCAGGAGTATGCCGAAAGTCACCCAGAGCGCGCCCGCTCCGGTGCCGCTCGGGTCGGCGGCGAACTCCTCGCTGGCCAGCTCCGCGGACGGGTCGCCCTGATCGTCGTCCTGGTCCGCGTCCCGCGCGGGGTCGGGGTCGCTGCCGCCGGCGGCGCCGTCGACCCCGGCAGAGTCACCTGCCTCATCCGCCGCAGACCCGATGAGATCGTCCGTCGAGGCCGCCACGCCCGCGTCGAGGTGACCGGCTGCCAGCGCGCTGAGATCGACCGCGGCCCCTCCTGCCGCGTCACCACCGGCTGGGATGTCTGCGGGCGGAGCGGCCTGCTCCCCCGCGTCGGCGTCACCGGCATCCGCTCCTGGGGTCGATGCCGAGCCGCCGGCGCCAGACCCAACACTGCCTGCGTCTGAGCCCGTGCCACCCGGGGCAGCGTCGCGCGGCGTCTCCGACGCACGGCCGGGTCCCTCCGGTGCAGGGGCTCCGGGTGCCGGCTCGGCCGGGCCCGGATCATTCGGCGGGCTCGGTGCTCCACCGGGGGGCGGCGTGGGCTGTCCAGGGTCGGGGGTCGGCTCCGGCTCAGGGGTCGGCTGCGGCGTGGGCGTCGGCTCCGGGGCTGGCCGACTGGGGGCTGTGCGCGGGGGCGCCGAGGTGGAGTTCAGGGAGAACGAGAGCGCCTCGAACCCGCCGGCTCGGGCGGTGCTCGCGGAGATGCCGAGGTTGCTGAAGGTCCAGGCGCCCCCGTCGTCGGCCTGCCAGTAGGACCAGAACGCGGTCGGTGGCGGCATGTCGAGGCAGGGCTCGGTGTAGGCGTCGTTGCCGGGGATCGACAGCGGCTCGTCGGCGGCCGGACGTCCGTTGACCCGGCAGGCGACGGTGGTGCCAAAACGGGTGGTGCCCGCGATCGAGACACCCGCGGCGTGGAAGGCGTCGAGTCCGCTGCCCTGGAACGGCGCTCCCCCGGCGCCTGGGGCACAGCGCACCACCGTGGCACCGGCGTGACCGCCGTGGCTGCCCAGACCCTGGAAGTCGACGACGACGGTGACCCCGAGGTCGTCGGTGCACGGTCCGGCATAGCTCTGCGGGGCGACGGGCTGGGCCGTGACCGCGGCTGGGGCCGGGGCTGCGCGAGTGGCCAGGTCCGCTGCCGGGACGACGCCGGCGGTGGAGGCCACGGCCGGGACCACGAGCGTGGCTGCAGCGAGGAAGGCGGTGGCGAGCGCACGGCATACGGTGCGGTGGGTGGTGCGCATCGCGGCGGCTCCTGGTCTCTGGCCGGGGAACGAGACCGGCCGGACCCCGACGAACTGCCGGCGCCCGGACTCCGGCCCGCAGTCCTCGGCGGGTGTCGTGGAGTCCAACTCGGCTGCGGGATGATCGGGCTCGCCACCTGATCGGTGGCCTACCGTTGCGGGTCAGCGCCGGAGTTTGACCGGCTTCCCCTGCAGCGTCGTGGGAGTCCTTTGAGGGTAGCACCGAGCGCGTCGAGTGATGGCGCAGGTCAGGAGAACTCCGCTACGGTCGGAGGCGTGGCCAAGGGTCTGCGTCTGGTGCTCGCTGGTGCGCCGTTCGACAACGGTAATCGGGGGGTCGAGGCGCTGGGGCGTTCTGTCGTCGACCATCTACTAGGCAGTGGCAGGGTCGAACGACTCAGTGTCTTGGACGATGGGTGGGGCGTGCGCGCGGAGAGTGAGTCACTCGAGTTGGCGGGGGTCCGCAACTCACGGCGTCTGCATCGGCGGGAGAGTTGGACCCGGATCACGTTCGATCAAAGGCTCGGAGGACTCGGCAACCCTGTGGCCCGACGCTTGCGCGAAGCTGATGCGGTCCTCGACATCAGCGGTGGAGACAGCTTCGCCGAGCTCTATGGCCCCCAGCGTCTGGCCACGGTGTGCGCGCCCAAGGAAGCAGCACTCCGGGCCGGCAGTCCACTGATTCTCCTGCCGCAGACCTATGGGCCGTTCCGGACGGATGCCGGTCGAGCGCGTGCGACGCGCATCGTCAGGGCAGCCACCCTGGCCTATGCCCGAGACGCCGCGAGCCACGGGCAACTACTCGACCTCGCGGGAGCAGACGCAGACCCTGAGATCCTGCGCGAGGGCGTCGATGTTGCTTTCGCGCTGAAGCCACGTGAGCCCGATGCCCAGACTGTCGACCAGGTCCGCAGCCTGGGTTGTGACCTGCTCGTCGGCGTCAACGTCAGCGGCCTGCTGCGCACCCGCGCCGACCACACCCGATTTGGCCTTGCCGGTGATTATCTGGAGACCATGGCGGCGCTCGTGCAGTCGTTGATCGCTGCGGGAGCCTTCGTCCTGCTGGTTCCGCACGTCCATGACGACAAGGACAGCGAGAACGACGCCACCGGCATCCACTCGGTGCAGTCGGCGCTCTCGGCGACCGACCGCAACCGGACCTGGATGCTGCCCACACACCTGCGGGCAGCGGAACTGAAGTGGTGCATCGGACAGACCTCATGGTTCACCGGCACCCGCATGCACGCCACCATCGCCTCTCTCAGCTCCGGAGTGCCCACGTTCGCGTATGCCTACAGCGACAAGTTCCGCGGTGTCTTCGGCACCTGCGGGATGACTGACCACGTCGCCGACGCTCGACACACTGCTGGGGATGCGATGGTCGGTCAGGCTCTTGCCTCCTTCGGGGCTCGTGATGAAGTGGCGCGAAGCCTCAAGGCTCAGACGTCAGCGGTTGTCGCACGCGCCCGTAGCCAGCTCGACGAGGTCCTGACCGTCGTGACGGCTCTCGCTCAGTCCTAGGACGGCACGTGGAGGCGATAGCCGACGCCACGCACAGACTCAATCAGCCGCGGGCCGCCCGCGGCGATGATCTTGGTGCGCAACCGGCTGACATGGCTTTCGATGGCGTGCGGGGCGACCCGCCGAGACTCGTTCAGCAGATCAGAGAGCACCTCCTTGCTCACCGCGCGGTCCGGGTGCTGAGCAAGGAGGACCAGCAACCGGAACTCCGTGCGCGTGACAGGAACACGCTCGTTGTCGACATGGACCTCATAGTGGTCAGGGCGCACGGTGACGTTGGCGAACTGGTAGGGCGTGCGAGAAGGCTCCCTCTCGTGGACGTGGTGAAACATGGTCCGCAAGCGTGCGCCGATGAGACGGGGCGAGGCAGTTGCTCGGACGATGTCATAGACCCCGGAGTGCAGCAGAGTGACCTCGTCGGCCTCGCTCAGCTCCTCGGCGACCACAAACACCGGGACCAGCAACTCGCGCAGGGTACGCACCAACTCAACGGTGGGCACATCGAGTCCGCGCACCAGCGCGACCACCAGCGACGCCCGCTCTATCGGAGAGCTACGGACGAACTCGTCGGTGGACATGACGTCGTAGTCCAGGCGTTGGTGCACCAGCACCTGGAACAACGCTTGGGCGGTCGCGTGCCCCGCCGTCGCGGGAAGCACCGCGATCGGGCGCATGAGTGGCTCCTCATGCTTGTCAACGTGGGCGGAAGTCTCACGTAAACCCCCGTTGCCTGTTGAACAAGCCTTGACCATCGTCTTACGAAAGCCTTGCATTGCGCAAGGGGCTGGTGTCCCTCGCCTGCCTCACGTAAGGTGAGTGGCTGCGGCGGGAGTTCGGTTCGGGTGAGCCAGGGGACGTTCGCAGTCGCAAACGCTGAACGCCTGTGGGAGCGATCACAGCGCCCACGGGGTCAGTTCCCTCACGAGGCTGGGCGGCAAACTCACGGATCGTCCAATGGTTGGTAAAAGTCGATCCCCGTTTCTGCAGAATGACACTTCGCAGGTTGGGCCAGACCGCACCATGGATGCATCCCCCCACATCTGTAGGAGATCACCCATGCCCCGAAGTGCCCTCAGCGTCCTTGGCGCTGTCGTGCTGACCGCAACGGTCAGCGTCGCCCCCGTCATTGCGGCACCCCAGACCATCACCACTACCGACACCACCGCCGAAGACACCACTGCGCACGCGACTTCCGCGATTGCCGTTGAGCGGATTGCCGGAGAGAACCGTTACGCCACGGCCGCCGAGATCGCGAAACAGTGGACCACTCCGGTCGACCGTGTCTACGTCGTGAGCGGTGATACCTACCACGACGCCGTCATTGCGGCGGCGAGTGCTGGTGTTGACGATGCACCCGTCCTGTTGACACAGCACAAGAACCTCCCGGGTGTCACAGCCCAGCAGCTGGAGCGCCTGGACCCGGAGACGATCACGATCATCGGCGGCACGTCGGCTGTATCTGTCCAGGTGGAGAGAAAGTTGGTGGACTTCGCTGGATCTGGGGGAGTCGAGAGGGTCTCCGGGAAGAACCGCTATGACCGGTCAGCCCAGATGGCGGCGCGCTACAGCCCCGGCCCGGAGCGCGTCTACCTCGCCAGCGGCGAGGACTATGCCGACGCCCTGTCGGCGGCCGCTCTCGCCGGCGCTCAACACGAGCCACTCATGCTCACCCGGCCGGGAGAGCTCCCCGATGAGGCGGCGGCCCAGCTCGAACGTCTGCAGCCGACGGAGGTTGTTGTCGTCGGCGGCACCGGCGCGGTGAGCGACGGCGTCCTCGCCACAGCAGCGTCCTATGCCACCACCGGGGAGGCCCGGCGAGTGTCCGGCCAGGACCGCTACCAGACCTCCGCGGCAGTCGCTCGCGAGTTCCCGAGCGGAGCCGAGACGACCTATCTCGCGTCCGGACAGAACCACGCCGATGCTCTCGTCGTGAGCGCCCTGGCTGCTCGCAATCAGACCGCCGTTGCCCTGACCCCCTCCAAGAGCGTGGCGGAGGGCACCCTGGACGCGCTGCAGCACCTGGCTCCAGGCACCATCGTTGTTGCCGGTGGCCACGCTGCAGTCTCGGACAAGGTGATCGAGCAGATCACCGATCTACCAACTGAGCCGCCGGTCGACCCCGAGCCCCCCGTTGACCCCGAGCCCCCCGTGAATCCAGAACCCCCGAGTGGAGATTTCCCCGACGAGAACTCAACTGGGGTTCCCGATGGCATGGACCTGACGCCGTCTGGCGGGATCACGGTCACCCAGGACGGCACCGTGATCGACGGGCTGCATGTCTCCGGCAGAATCACCGTCGACGCGGACAACGTGACCATCCGGAACACCCTGATTCAGACCGACACCAACCTGTATCCGATTCGGGTGCTGGGTGGAACAACTGGCACGGTCATCGAAGACGTCGAGGTTGACAACCTTGGCGGAACCGGCATCGGCATCTTCTTCAGCGGGAGCGGCACCGTGCGTCGCGCAAACATCCACTCCGCCGAAGATGGCGTCAGGATCCAAGCCGATGATGTGACGATCGAGGACTCCTACATCCACGACCTGCAGCGCCAGCCTGGTGGACACCACGACACCATCCAGATTCGGGAGGGTGATGACGTCACGATCAGCGGGAACAATCTCCAGCCCTACGTCGAGAGCACCAACGACCCGATGAACTCGGCGCTCCAGATCGGCTCGCTCCTGGGCGACGACACGATCACCAACCTCGTGGTCACGGGCAATCTGATGAACGGTGGGAACTACACCATCAACGGCGGTGGCCGGGGCGAGGTGGATAGCGCCCTGTACGCCTACAACGAGTTTGGTCGCGACTTCCGGTATAGCGTGGTGGGCAACCTCCAGAACAGCGACTGGAAGAGCACCAACGTCTGGCACGACACCGGCGAGCCAGTCCAGCCCTGACCGCCGCGGTCTGCGCCCTGCGTTCGTTCGGGGCAGGGCGCGGGCTGCCGTTTCGTGCCGGAGGTCACCGAGCAGTCCGAAGACTGCAGCCACGACTGCCCCGGTGCAGGCCGGTCACCAACGTGCGGGTCGACCCGTCAGGCGCGTCATGCGACGGCGCAGGGCGGTGACCTTGGCTCGCCACCCGGAGTAGTCGCGTGGGTCGAGGGAGGCGGATTGCAGGACCACTGCGCTGCGCCTGAGTTGGTCGGTCCAGGCCTCAACCGTCGACACTCCGTTCGCAGCGGCAGACAGCGGCATCCGGTCGGCCAGGTCAGCGTCGGAGTGGATCAGCGTGTGAGGGGACCGTGGGTCATCCATGTGATCCTCGGCCACGAAGGGGTAGTAGAAACCGTTCACTGCTCCACTTAGTGATGCCCTGATGCAGAACTCAGTGAAGGATTCCGCCGGTTGGAGACCTCTGAGGCGTTCCACCAAAGTCCGGCGCAAAAGGTAGCCGCTGCCCTGCACCCAGAGGTTGCGCATGAGTTGGTGCCCGCCATGAAAGATCTGGATCTTGCGACGAGCGAGATCGGGCCGGAAGTCTTCGTCGGGGTGACGCCAACTCCCGATGACTCCGAACTCTGGGTTCGCCTCATGGGCAGCGGCAAAGGTGTCCAGCCAGCCGGCGGTGACGAGACAGTCGTCATCGACCTTGGACACGAAGCGAGCTGAGGACTCCTGCCACAACCAGTTCGTCGGTTCACGCAACCTCACGTTTTCGCGACTGTGGTGATAGCGGTAGACCCGGGCATCACTCGTGAACGGCCGTAACGCCTCGATGGTGGCCTCGTCGTCGCCGTTGTGCCACAGCCACACGCGGTCGTCCTCACCGACAGTGTCAAGCAGTCTGGGCAGGCTCAGGTGCAGATAGCCGGCGCTGCGGTAAGTGATCATCACGATGTCTGCGCGGTGGCTCATCGCGGCACTTCCTGGGAATCGAACTCCGGTCCGCGCAGACGTCGGGCTTGGATCCGGCGCCAGGTCCCCCCCGTGGAGGTGACCTTGCCGCGCAAGGGCAGCTTCCACCAGAGCCGCACGGAGGGCATGCCGCGAAATCGTGGGATGGGCAGCCCAAGGATTCGCATCGTCAACACCCGGCCCCAGACTGCACCGCGGGTGGATTCGAGTCCAGGTTGAGACTGCGGGAGGCGCTGCAGCGGCAGCTCGTGTCCCTCCAGGGCACCATCGGCGAGAGCAGCAGCCAGCGCCGCACGTCCGCGTTCGGTGCGCACCACGACCAGCGAGCGACCAGCCTCGTCTTCGCGCACCGTGCGATACCACGGGTCGCCGATGCCCAGGTCAGCAAACTCTCCCGTGTGGTCCGGACAGACGAGACAGCGCCACTGCCGGTGCTTGGTCAGGGCTCCCCAAGACTCCTCGTATGACGTCGAGGCGCGTCTCCCACTCACCGTCTCGACGCGAAACCGGCCGGGCCAGCCCTCGCCCCGGTAGTCGAGTTTGCGCACGTCGCCTGGTTCGACTCCGAGGCCGCGGATCACCTGTTCGGACCCAGCCGTGGACGGGGTGCCGGCGCAGAAGATGCCGATGGTTAGGCCCACGTGCTCGGCAAGCGCTGGACGTCGGCGTGCTGCTTCCTGCACGGCCGCAATGTCACACGGCTTGCCCACGACGACGCACGGCCCCTCGGCTGCTTCGACAAGGTCAAGGCGTTCACACGGGCTGGCCGGTGAGTAGCGGGAACCTGCGGCTCCGACGATCTGGTCGTAGGTCCGGTTGAGCACCGTTTCATTGAGCAGAGAGTTGTCCCTCGACGCCTGGATCTGCAGAGCCCCGACCATGGCACCAGAGGTGACGGAGTGGGCAGCTAGGGCGCTCACCACCCCACCGGACGATCCCCGGTATCGCACCTCTGGGTCAGTCGACCAGCACTCGAACAGCGCGAGCACCGGCCCCCACTCGCCGCCGAAGGGAGCGCCGTCGAGCGCTCCGGCGGGATGTTCCAGCCGGCGGCCAGGGCAGGCTGCGACGGCATCACCACGCACTCCGCCGGTAATCTCAGCGATGGGGAGTGGGCGACGCCCTACGCTAGGGACATCGACCATTTCGAGCGCCTCGGGGCGCAGGTGCGCACACACTCCGCAACCGGTGCACAGATGCGCATCGACCACCGCGCCGATCGTTGAGAGCTTCCTATCTTTCATCGGGCCCGCGTCCGGCGACCAGGGCCTAGCGAAATCTCAGCAAGGCTCACCATGCCCCCAGTATGGTGTAACCGTGGCTCTCTGAGCCCGGGCATCTGACCGATGGGCGGGTGGGGCCACCAGAAGGGAGCGAAGATGGACGTCTGGCAGATCACCGTGGCAGCCCTCCGCCGCTGGTACATCCTGCTTCCTCTACTTGCCCTGACCGCTGTCGGAGCCCTGAAGATCGGTGAAGGTGTTCACCCGCAGTATGAAGTGACGGCGACGGCGATCTTGGTGCCCGGTCCGGAAGTCACGGAGATCGAAAGTCCCTACGGGAACCGCAACGAGACCGCCCAGGTGCTCGGAATTTTGCTGGGCAACACCGAGGCTCGGGATGCCATTGAGACACAAGGGCTGAGTCCGGAGTATGAGATCAACGTCAGAGATCGAAGCAACATTGTGAACCTGACGGTGCTCACCGACTCCGAGGACGAAAGCCTGTCCACGGGGGAAGCAGTCCTCGGTCTGGGTCAGAAAGAGCTGCAGCAGCGTCAGGACGCTGCGGGGATTCCCGCCAACGCACAAATTGGCCTACAGATCCTCCAGCCGCCGACCGTGTCCGATGTCGTAGCAGAGGGCAAGTTACGAAATATGGCCATCGTCGGCATACTGGGCGCCGCGCTCTCGCTCCTCGCCGCCGTGCTGTTTGACGATCTCATGGGACTGGCCACGCGCAGCGTGCGACGCTGGCGCGGACGGCAGTCCGCAGACAGGCCCACGCAGTCCACCGCAGCCGAGGTGCAGGAGGATCCACCGGTGGGACAGGCCGACCAGGATCGCGATCTCGCTGCCGAGCCGCACAGCGCAGACGACCTGGAGCGGTCGGGCAGACGTCGCTGACGTCTCTCGGCCCGGGTGGTGACGAGCAGGTGAGGAGCAGGGCTGGCAAACACCGTCACGAGTTGCCTGAGGACTGGCGTCCCGTGCTACTCAGGGTTCACCCCTCCTTCGGGCAAGCGAGGCGCGAGTGGACACCGATATTGATCCGCGGCGGCATGATCACCACCCTCGGCCTTCTGCTGATCTTTCTGGCCCTGCAGTTCCTCTTACCGGCACGTCTGGTGATCGGTGGCATGGGTGCGGCTGGACGCCCCTCGGTGGCAGTCGGCCTCCTGCTGGCCTTCCTGTGGCTGCTCTCTGCGATCCGCCCGCACCGACTCCCCGCCGGTCGACAACCCATCCGCTGGACGGTGGGCATCTTCGTGACGGTCCAGATGGTCGGATACGTGGTGGGCTTCGATCGGCTGGCAACGGAGGCCCAGGCGAGTTCGGCCGACCGGTGGCTCATCATCACCCTCGCCATGGCAGGGGTCACCCTGGCTGTTGCCGATGGCATTCGCACAAGAGATGAACTCGATCGTCTGCTGCGGATGGTGGTTGCCTTTGCGTGTGCCATGTCGCTGGTCGGCACGCTTCAGTTCTTCCGGATTGTCGACCTGACGCGATACATCCGGATCCCTGGCCTGCGGCTCAACTCCGATCTGATTGTCGTGGGCAGTCGCGGCGACGGTAATTTTGCTCGTGTGGCTGGCACCGCAAATCACTACATCGAATTTGGCGTGGTGCTCGCCCTCGTCCTTCCCATCGCACTGCACTTCGCACTCTTCGCACCGAGAGGTGTCACCCGGCAGCGGCGTTGGATCGCCGTCGGGATTATTGCCGTGGGCATCCCGTTTTCTATCTCGCGGTCAGCCATCGTGACCGTCGTTGTCGCCATGGCCATGATGGCAATCGTCTGGCCGTGGAGACAGCGTTACAACGCACTAGTGCTGGCGTTTGTGGCAACCGCTGCCTTCCACGTGCTCAACCGTGGCGTCCTGGGCACGATCAAAGCCCTGTTCATGAATGTCGAGAACGATCCCAGCGTCCAGGACCGAATTGACCGCACGGCGACCGTCCTCCGACTGTGGCACGAGCGCCCGATTCTCGGGTGGGGATCCGGGATGGTCAGTCCCGAGGAGTTCCTCCTGCTGGACAACCAGATCTACATGTTCCTGATCGCCAATGGCGTGATCGGCGTTGCCGCCTTCCTACTGTTCTTCCTGATCCCCCACTGGCTGGGTCGCAGCGTCCGACTCCGCGGGAAAGACGAGGAGACCCGGCACCTGGGCCACACCCTCGCCGTCACGATGCCAGCGGCAGTGGTGGCGAGCGGCACCTTCGACTCGTTCTCCTTCGCGACGTTTCTCGCGACCATGTGCATCCTGATCGGGGCCGCAGGAGCCCTGTGGCGCCTGGACGGCACCACGATCTCGCGTCCTCTGCAGGTGGCTGCTCCTGGGGACAAGTTCGTTACCACTCCACTTATGGCGGGTCTGTTGGAGCAGCGTTCAGTCAGTTCTCCGGGAACTCGTGTCGCGCTCCCACCGCGACGAGGAGTCGACTCGGGCACGCAGTCGCGAGACCGTAAGAACGGCGAGGTAGACGCCGACATCCACGACGTTGGTTGGTCGACGACGCAGGAGTGACCAAAGGTCGCCTGCCTGCCGTCGTTGGGCTCGCGAGAGACGGGGCCGCCCGACTTCCTCGACGACGTGCTCCTGAGAGCGATAGCTGCGGGTTTTGGTCCGGACGAGGTCCGTCACTGTGCGCGGAGTGCGCACGATCACCGGGTCTGTGGGGATGATCGTCACCTCGTCAGCGGTGAACAGGGAGTCGATAAAGACATCGTCACCCAGGATCTCCGGGAATTCGCCGAACCGGGCCCTACCCTGCTCAGAGAGCCCATAGCACCCGGCTCCCCACAACGCACGGGAGACCGACGGCAGCTGCTCCCGCACGGCATACCAGCGCCGCACCGCCCAGGGTGCCTTTCCTGCATCAAAGGTGTGCCGGGGCCGTCCCGCGAGCGCACCGTCTGCCAGCGCTCGAAGCGTCGCCACCGCTGCCCGACCAGTCAGCTCGACATCCGCGTCGAGATAGATGCGGGGCCCCGCCACCGCGACACGATCACCCTCTCGCAGGGCAGCGGTCTTTGAGGGCCGCTCGAGCTCGAGTGCCCGCACGCCACGGAATCCGCGGGCCACCTCCGCTGTGCGGTCGCTGCACCCATTGCAGACCACCACCACATCGACAAGACCGTCGGCCAGCACGCCGGTGAAATGCGCCAGGGTGCGTCCGATGACCGACTCCTCGTTGTGCGCAGCGATCACGATGCTGCCGAGCGGGGTAGTCATCGCGCACCACCGGGCAGGGCGGCCCGCGTCGTCGGCGACACCAGGGCACGCAGCGCAGCCCGACTACGTGCCCGGTGGCTGCGGAGTAGGTTGTTGAGCACCACCACCGCGGCGAAGGCCGTCGCGGTGAGCACCCCGTGCCACTTCCGGTAATAGCGGACCCGGTTGACCTCGAGCAGCGCATGCAGAGCGTCGGAACTGCCCGACCCGGCACCCTGGTGCCGCACGACGGCCTCGGGTACGAAACGGATCTGGGCCCCGGCCGCGCGCAGACGACGGCAGTAGTCGGTCTCCTCAGAGTAGAGAAAGAACGTGTCCTGATCCCAGCGCCCCACGGCATCGGCCAGAGCCGTGGGCACGACAAGCGCAGCCCCGGTGGCCCAGTCCACGGCGCCCGGAACCTCGTAGACCGCAGGCATGCGGACGGTCTCGCTGAGGAAGGCCGGGCGCCCCGGCCAACGGTTCCCCACCAGTGCGTCGCCCAGTGACCTCAGAACGCTCGGCTCGCGGCGCAGCGAGCGTTGGAGTTCCCCGGCGCGGTTCCGGATCAGGGGAACCGCAGCGTCGTGCGCACCAACCTCTGCCACGAGATGTGCGATGGACTCCGGGTCCAGTGTGAGGTCGGGGTTCAGGAAGACGGTCCAGGTGGAGGGCGGCGCGACGCTCCGGCCGAGGTTGATCCCGCCGGCATAGCCCAGGTTGGCACCCGCCTCAACCACTTCAGCTTCCGGATGTTCTGCCACTGTAGGGGCCAGATCGTCCCCCTCGTCGTTATTCACGACAACGGCTCGCCATGACAGAGAGCCGACTGCTTGCGGGATCGTGCTCAACAGGTCCTTCACGTCGCGCGCGCTCCGGTAGGAGACAACGATGACAACGCAGTCGACCATCGGACCTCCATCGCCGGCGGAACCTGGGCCCGCTGCCGAGTATACGAAGATCAGACTGTCGGGGTACTGATCGATCGCGCTACTCTGGGTTCGCGCTCGAGTAGTCTCACGTTCACGATGCCGCAGGAACCAACTCACGGACGAGGCCGCAGGAGATATGCCCGTTGTCGCGTGGCTAAAACACGGTCCCGCTCGATCTCTCGCTCGCGCGGTCAGTAGCCGCTCTCGGATGCACAAAATCGCCTTGCTCCGCGCCAACATCTCGCCTGGCGCGTCTGTGCTCCTCGTCGGCGTGTCACCCGATGAAGGAATCGGCACGGAGTCGGCTGTGGAGAGAGGACTTCTCGAGCACGCTGAGGTGACGTGCCTCGTCTATTCCCCAGTTGATGGTCAGTTGCTCGGGCGGCCAACCGTGCAGGGGGACGCACGGGACCTTCCCTTTGCCGATGCGTCCTTCGACTATGTGGTGAGCAACGCGGTGATAGAACACGTCGGCGGGCCTGAGGGTGCCCGCCTGATGATCGCCGAGTCCGAACGTGTCGCCAGGGTGGGCTATCTACACACCACACCCAACCGGTGGTTTCCGATCGAACCGCACGTGATGATTCCGCTGCTGCACTGGTTGCCAGAGCAGGTGCGGCAGCGAGCATTTGCCGCAGTCGGCTTCCCCTCCTACACACGAGAGAACTACTGGCTTTTTTCTTCCCGCAGCCTTCGGGCGTTGGGAACTCACGCGTCACGCTGCACTGGACGGTGGCCCGCGATGACCCTGATCGCGCATTCCCGGCCCCTCCAGCACCCCTAGCCTGCGGGTCGATCCGCCCATTCAGACTCAAGGGCCCCCTGATCACCCATGATCAGTGAGGAGTGACGAGCCCCTGAGTGCTGTGCCATGCTGGCTGCCAGGTGCCCTCGCCACCCAGAGGAGGTCGGCAGAGCGTTATGACGACGGATCACAGTCGGGTGCTCGCAGAACTGTCCCTCCCCCTTGCCTCGGATGCGGACCTGCTGGAAGCCATCGGCATTGCTGTCGCCGTCGAGGACGCGTGCCAGGTGACCCTGCCGGATGACGTGATCACCGTCTCGACCCTCGGGCAGCGCTCCACCATCGAGGCGATGCTGGACGTCATTGCCGGCCCAGACTGATGTGCGGCATCACCGGGGTCCTCAGCTTCGAGTCCACGCCCGACCTGGGCCTCATCACCCAGATGCTCTCCCGACTCCCGCACCGAGGCCCCGACGGCAGCGGGATCTACCGGGACCCGCACGTCGCGCTGGGCCACGCCCGCTTGGCCATCATCGACGTGGCCGGCGGAGCCCAGCCGATGAGCAACCGCGACGGCTCGGTCTGGGTCACCTTTAACGGGGAGATCTTCAACTATGTGGAGCTGCGCCAGGAGCTGACCGCCCTCGGTCACCAGTTCACCACCGCCAGCGACACGGAAGTCATCGTCCATGCCTGGGAGCAGTGGCAGGAGGGCTGCTTCGAGCGGTTCAACGGACAGTGGGCCCTGGCGATCTGGGAGCGCGACCGGGAGCGACTCGTGCTCAGTCGGGACCGCTGTGGTGTCCGGCCCCTCTACTTCACCCGCCATGGCGGACGTCTGCTCTTCGCATCAGAGGTCAAGGCACTCTTCGCTGACCCACAAGTCCCACGGGAGTTCGACCGGGTCGGCCTGGCCGAGGCCATGACGTTCTGGAGCACCGTCGCCCCCCGGACCGTCTTCGCCGGCATCCAGCAGTTGCCACCGGGCCATGTGAGCATCATCGACCGAGGCGGTCAACGAACCTTCCCCTACTGGCAGCTGCAGTTTCCACCGCGCGGAGAGGAGGAGCCACAAGACTTTGAGCAGAACGTCAGGGACCTGCGAGAGCGGGTCATCGAGGCGGTCCGGGTGCGCTTCGAACGCAGCGATGTGCCGGTGGGGGCCTATCTCTCCGGCGGTCTGGACTCTGCCATCACCGCAGCCGTTATCGCCAGATACACCGACGCACCCCTGCAGACCTTCTCGCTTCGCTTCGCTGACAGCGACTACGACGAGGGATCTTTCCAGTCGGTGATGGCGCAGCGGCTGGGCACTGAGCACCATCACCTCACGGTGCACGCCCACGACATCGGCGAAGCATTCCCGACGGTGGTCCGGCACACCGAGGCCCCCATCCTGCGCGCGGCACCCGCGCCGATGCTGCTGTTGTCCGGACTCGCCAGGGAGCGGGGCTTCAAAGTCGTCGTGACGGGCGAGGGTGCGGACGAGGTCTTCGCCGGCTACGACATCTTCCGCGAGGCACGTCTGCGTCAGTTCATCGCGCGCAACCCCGACTCCGAGGTCCGCGCCCGTGGGCTGGAGCTGCTGTACCCGTGGCTGGGGCGCTCGCCCGGACAGTCACCGGCGTTCGCCCGGGAGTTCTTCAGTCAGCGGCTGGACCCTGCTGATCCTGCGTTCTCGCACCGGACGCGCTGGGACACCACCTCAAAGCTGCTCGGCATGACCATGCCCCATCCGGATCAGGACAGTGACGTGGCAGCCACACTCCTGGAGCGCATGCCACCGGAGCACTCCCAATGGGATCCGCTGAGCCGCGCCCAGTGGCTCGAGATGGTGACCCTGCTGCCCGGCTACATCTTGTCCTCCCAGGGTGACCGCATGCTGATGGCCAACTCTGTCGAGGGACGCTTTCCCTTTCTGGACCGAGACGTCGTCGACCTGGCAAACCGTCTCCCCGCCCGACACAAGCTGCTCGGGCTCAACGAGAAGCACATCCTCAAGGAAGCCTTCAAGGACCTCCTGCCGGACGAGATCCTCAACCGCCCCAAGCAGCCCTACAGGGCACCTGATGCGGCGAGCTTCTTCGACGGCAGCTCGGCCACGTGGGTCGATGAGATGGTTGACTCCGATCTGGTGTCCGCAGCAGGGGTCTTCGAACCTCGGTATGTCGCAGCGCTGGTGGCGAAGTGCCGGCGCACCGGTGGCGTCCGCATGAGCAATACCGACAACATGAGGATCACGGCCGTGCTATCCACCCAGCTCATCTATCACCAGTTCATCGAGGGGGACGGCTCCTCCGAGCAGGACCGGCCACCGGCTCCGCCGATGACGGTGGTTGACCTCGTGACCGCGAGTTAAGGAGACACAGTGACGCCACCGTTCGGCCCGCATGCACTCGACCTCGACCTGCCAGCAGAAGTGGATCGAATCACCGATCACATCAAGACCTACCTGGCACGCACCCGCCGCAAGGGGCTGGTCGTGGCACTGTCCGGAGGCATCGACTCCAGCGTCGTGGCCGCGCTCGCCGTCCACGCCCTGGGACCGAGCAGAGTCTTCGGGATCCACATGCCTGAGCGGGAGTCCTCCCCCGAGACGCTGCGGATCAGCTCGGCCGTCTCCGACACCTTCGGGTTCGACTCAGTGATCGAGGACATCACGCCCATGCTGGAGGCCGCCGGTGCCTACACCCGCCGCGATGACGCCATCCGCTTGGTGTGCCCGAGCTACGGGCCGGGCTACAAGTCCAAAATCGTCCTCCCCTCGGTCATCGACTCCGACAGTTATCGCCTCTATTCGGTCGTGGTTTTGGACCCCGACGGCAAGCAGGAGAAGTACCGGCTCACCCCGGAGGCGTACCTAGGGATCGTCGCTGCCACCAACTTCAAACAGCGGGTCCGGAAAATGCAGGACTATTACCACGCTGACCGGCTCAACTACGCGGTGGCCGGCACACCAAACCGCCTCGAGTACGACCAAGGGTTCTTCGTCAAGCTCGGCGACGGATCAGCAGACATCAAGCCGATCGCCCACCTCTACAAGTGCCAGGTCTATGCGCTGGCCGAGCACCTCGGCGTCCCCGAGGAGATCAGGTCACGTCCCTCGACGACCGACACCTACTCGTTGCCCCAGTCGCAGGAGGAGTTCTACTTCTCGCTCCCCCACGAGCGCATGGACCTTTGCCTCTACGGCATGAACAACGACGTGCCTCTCGAGCAGGTCGCGGCAGCGACCGACCTCACCGTCGAGCAGGTGGAACGGGTCTACCGGGACATCGAGCAGAAGCGGCGGGCCACGGCGTATCTCCACCTGCCACCGGCCCTCTGCGGGGACGTCCCTGAGATCTGAGGTCGGTCGAGACTCACATCACCGGGAGTGCAGTTGCTGCAGCGACGAGTGGAGGTCTCGGCACCAGGACTCCAGCAGGGCGGTCTCCTGCCGGTGTCCCTTCAGGTGCGTGGTGATGGAGTTCAAGATGGACTGCACGCATTTCATGGACATCGCCAACTCCAGGGCGGCCCAATCGACTGACCTGCGCGTTTCCTCCTCATAAGCCGCGACGAACTCCGCGACGCGTCCGCGTTCTGCTCCCGCGAGAACCACGGCCGCAGCACCGACCTCGACCACCCGTGGGGCGCGGGTGACATTGTCAAAATCAAGGAGTGCTCGAAGCTGTAGACGCTCATCGAGAATAAGATTCTCCCAATTGATGTCGTTATGGATGACGACATTGTCCGACCTATCAATCGGGTTGCCCAGAGAGCGATCACGCAGCCGAGCCGCAAAGGTCGCCACACCGCCGAACTGCCGGATGATCCACTGGTCAAAGTCGGTCTTCTCCCGCTTGAGGCGCAGCATGTGCCAGCTCGACAGCAGTGGTGGCTGACGGCGCGGCCTGCGGATGCGCCGCACCGCATGGTGTGGACCGCGCAACAACATCTCGCCCGTCGTTGCCGGAGCGTCAAGCCCGGCCAGGTCCGCACTGTTCGCGATCTGGTGGAGGGAGCCAAGGTCGCGGCCGGCTTCCCGCAGGAATGCAGGGTTTTCCGCGAGGACGGCATCTCTGTCTGCGATGGCGCGCTGCTGCCCGTCGACCCACTCGTGAAGGGTGTAGTGCCGACCTTCGTGCGCCACGAGAGCCCGCCCCGTGGCAGTCAACCGGACAGGCGCAACCGGAAACCCCGACTTCTCAAGCTCCACCTCGACAGCGCGCGCGAGGCCGATCCGCGAGGCCTGGCCATCCGTCAGGGACTTCAGGACCCAGCCACGCCCGTCGACACGAAGGCGGACGCTCGCGTGGTTTGTCCCACGCACCAGTGGCTCCATGGATTCGATCGATGACTCGATCCGGAAATCGTGAAGAATTCGTTTGGCAGTTGATTCATCAATCATGGGTCCTCAACGGTCAGATGAGTCTGCAATTCTATCAGTGAGACTGCATAGATATGTCATCCCCCAGATGGTGGTGCTCCGTTTTCGCGGGCGCTAGTGTGGTGTAGCGCACATCAATGGTTGCTGAGGTCGCCCACCGTGAAGGGCCGAGACCTCCCCCGAGAAAGGTGTGCGGACGAGGGAGACATGAATAGCATGCATGCGGAGATCAGGTCGTTCGTCGTGACGAACTTCCTGTTTGGCGACACGTCCCGCGCCCCAGGGGACGCCGACTCACTCCTGGCCACCGGCGTGGTGGACTCCACGGGAGTCCTGGAACTCGTGGAGTTCCTGGAGGGTGACCTGGGTGTGCCAGTGGCAGACCATGAAACGGTCCCTGCCAACTTGGACAGCATCGACAACATAGCGAGGTTCGTGGACAAGAAGCGTGCGGGAGTTTCGGCGTGAAGTGGCTCCCAGCTCTTACCGTGACGGGGGTGCAGCACAATGTCCCTCCCCTCGCAGGGGTGGGGCACCATCGCCCCCTGAGGAAAAGACCGCGGAAGCGCCCAGCAGGCCACGTTGCCATCATCATCCAGAACCTGCCGCTCCGTCTGGACCGCCGAGTGCGCAACGAGTGCCGTGCGCTGGTCGAGGCTGGTTATGCGGTGAGCGTGATCTGCCCCAAGGAGACCCCAGACGAGGTGGACCGCCACACGATCGACGGCGCAGTCGTCTACTCCTACAACGCTCCTGAGGGAGCTCACGGCCTGGCGTCCTACGCCCGGGAGTTCGTGATCTGTTGGCTACAGACTGCGCGACTGAGCTTGCGAGTCAACCAGGAGCAGCCCTTTGACGTGCTGCAGGCCTGCAACCCGCCGGACACCTACTGGTTGCTCGGTGCCCTCTGGAAACTACGAGGACGGAGCTACGTCTTCGACCAGCACGACCTGTGTCCAGAGGTCTTTGAAGCACGCTTCGGCACCAAGGGACTGCTCCATCGGGGCCTGCTGTTGCTGGAGGCTGCGACCTACCGGGTCGCCGATCGGGTGATCGCCCCAAACCCCGAGTATCGACAGATGGCCATCGAACGGGGTCGCGTGCCGATCGAGCGCACAGCCGTCGTCATGAGCACCCCCGACCCGGACCTGATGAAGAGGGAGCAATCTCATCCGGAGCTGCGTGGCAACCGCGAGTTCCTGGTCTGTTATGTGGGGATCATGGGCCCGCAGGATGGTGTTGACTCCCTGCTGGCCGCGATCGACGCCTATGTGCACGAGGTGGGCCGACTGGACACACACTTCGCGCTGCTCGGCTTCGGTGACAGCCTGGAGGAACTTCAGGCGGACTGCACCCGTCGACGACTCGACGAGTGGGTGACCTTCACCGGCCGCGTTGACCACGAGGAGCTCGGGCGGTGGCTGTCCACCGCAGACATCGGAATCATCCCGGACCCGCCGTGTGAGTTCAATCAGCGGTCAACCATGAACAAGACTCTCGAATACATGGCGCACGAGGTCCCGATCGTGGCGACGGATCTGCGAGAGACACGGCGCTGCGCCGCCGACGCGGCCGTTTACGTGTCGGGGTTCGATCCCACCGAGACAGCGGTGGCCATCTCCGAGCTGCTCGACGACCCCCAGGAGCGCGAGCGCATGGAACACGTCGGGCGGGACCGCATCGAGCACGAGCTGGCCTGGCAGATCCAGGCAGACAACTACATCGGCGTCTTTGATGACCTGATGTCGGCAAGCCCGGAGGTCCACCCACTCCCGTCAGCGACGTGAGGCCGGCTCTTCTGCTGACGGCGGCACTTGCTGCCGTCTGCGTGCTGACGAGCGCCTGCGAGGGCTCGGGGGCTGACGTCGTTCTGGCGACCCGGAGCCCAGACTCTGGCTTGGCAACCTCGGCGCCACTCCCCGACACGGGGATTCCCTCACCGCCCGCCTCCGCGTCGTCCGCGGCGTCGGAGTCGGCTTCAACGGTGCCCGTCCCGGAGTTTCCCGATGAGGCGACGACAGGGGTCCCAGAGGGTGTGGCACTGAAACCGTCTGAGAGCTTAACGATCGCTGAGGACGGCACGGTGATCGACGGACTCCATGTCAAGGGCCAGATCACTATCGATGCGGACGACGTGACGATCCGCAACACCCTGGTCCAGACCGACACGAGCCTCTACCCCATCCGCGTCCTGGGCGGCACCAGCGGCGCACTCATCGAGGACGTCGAGGTCGACAACCTCGGCGGCACCGGCCTGGGCATCTTCTTCAGCGGCAGCGGCACCGTGCGGCGCGCCGACATCCACTCGGCTGAGGACGGCATCCGCATCCAGTCCGACGACGTCACGATCGAGGACTCCTACATCCACGACCTGCACCGTCAGTCGGGTGGCCACCACGACGCCATCCAGATCCGTAGCGGTGACAACATCACCATCCGTGGCAACAACCTGCAGGCCTATGTCGTCCCCGCCGACGACCCGATGAACGCTGCCCTGCAGATCGGCTCACTGCTCGGCGACGACACGATCTCGGACCTCGTGGTCACCGGAAACCTGATGAACGGCGGCAACTACACCATCAACGGTGGTGGTCGGGGTGAGGTCGACAGCGCCCACTACGCCAACAACCGTTTCGGTCGTAACTACCGGTTCAGCGTGACCGGCAACCTCCACAACAGCGTCTGGGAGGACACCAACGTCTGGCACGACACCGGAGAACCGGTCGACTAGGCCAGGTGCCCTGAATGGGGTATCTCACCCGCGGCTCACGGAGCAACCACCCGGACGATCCGGTCATCGTCAGCGCTCGGATCGCCCCGCCCGTCGGTGTTGGACGTGACGACCCACAAGGCGCCGTCTGGTGCTGTCACCACCGCTCGCAGCCGACCCAGGTCGAGGTCGTGCTCCACGGGATCGCCCACCTCGCCATCTGGACCCAGCGGGACAAACCAGAGTCGCTCCCCCCTCAGGGCAGACATCCACACGCCCTCATCAGTGACGGCAATGCCAGAGGGCGAGGCCTCGTCCGTCTCCCAGGTCACCAGGGGGTCGACATAGTCAGGGTCACCCGCCCATCCCTCGATGAGGGGCCAGCCATAGTTGCCACCCGCCTCAATGAGGTTGAGCTCGTCGAACTTGTCACTGCCGAACTCGGAGGCATACATGCGCCCATCGCTGGTCCACCCGAGCCCCTGCACATTGCGGTGCCCATAGCTCCAGACCTCGTTGTCGAAGGGGTTGCCGGGAGCCGGCTCGCCCTCCGTGGTCACGCGCAGAATCTTGCCGGCGAGGCTGTCCGTGTCCTGTGACAGATCAGTCTGTCGGGCGTCGCCGGTGGTGATGTAGAGATAGCCGTCCGGCCCAAAGGCGAGCCGACCCCCGGAGTGGGTCCGCTCTGTCGGGATCCCATCGAGGATCACCCGTGGGTTGACGAGGGTGTCGCCCTCAAGGTCGTAGCGGACCACCCGGTTGTCCGCCGACGTCGTCAGATACAGATAGATGCCGCCCTCTGGCCCCTCCGCCAGCCCGAGGAGCCCGTCCTCAGTCTCGTGATGCACGTCGGGGACGGCGCCGTCCGGACCGTCGGCCACGACCGGCGACACCTCTCCGTCAGTGGTGATGCGCAGCACCTCCCCGGTGTCTCGTAGACTCACCAGCGCGGACCCGTCGGCCAGGAAGTCCACGTCCCAGGGGGTGTGCAACCCGGTCGCGATCGTCTCGGCAACGGCGACCTCGCCCGCCTCGACACGGGGCTCCGTCGTGCCACCGGTGGGCTCGTCCGTGGCCGGAGCTGGAGCTGACGCACTGCCCGGGTCGGTGTTGGCGTCGCCGTTCTGCACGGGATCGGTGTGCGCTGGTGCAGGCCCCCCGACCGGTTCCTCCTCGGCGGGCGACCCGCTGCAACTCGCTGTGCCGATCACTGCAGCAACGACGAGGACCCAGGATGGACGCACGGGACGTAATGGTCGAGGCATCGGAGACCTCCCTCTGGTCTGCTCTCATCGCACCAGTGACCGGTGCGACTGTCAAGTGTTGTCAAGGCATCTCATCCTGCAGGACGATTCCGTCGCGCGTCGCAGAGCGCTAACCTGAAGGAGCCCTGCACTCCCGTGACCGCAGGGCCCTCGTCCACCTGAGGAGGACAGGTGCCACACCCTGCTGACAACGTCAGCGAGCAGTTGTTGGGAGCGGGCCACGCGGCAGACGTCGCCGTGATCGACCGCACCGGCCAGCACACCTATGCCGAGCTGCGGGCGGCCACGCAGGTCCTGACCCAGCACCTGGCCAACTGGAGTCTCCCGGCGGGTTCCCGCGTGGGGCTGCTGAGCCGCAACTCCCTGTTCTGGGTGGCGTCCTACCTCGCGATCCTGCGCGCCGGCCACGTCGCGGTGCCCTTCGCCACCGTGCTGACCGCTGAGGACGTGGACCACAAGGCCGCCTTCGTGGGCTGTGAGGCATTCCTGTTCGACACGGGCCTGGCCCGCACCTTCGGTCCCCTGATGGAGACCGCGACACACGTCGCCGACGAGTCAGCGATGGTTGCCCCGGTCGTGCCCAACGGCGCCGGAGAGCTCGGAGCCGTCGCCGTGGATCCCGACGACGACGCCGTGCTCATGTTCACCTCCGGCACCACCTCCGCCCCGCGCGCCGTGCGGGTCAGCCACCGCAACATCCGGGCCAACACCGACTCGATCGTCAGCTATCTCAACCTCACCCCCGACGACCGGATGCTGGTCGTCCTGCCACTCTCCTACTGCTACGGCGCTTCACTGCTGCACACGCACCTCAGCGTGGGTGCCAGCGTCGCCATCTGCGACACCTTCGCCTTCCCGGAGACCGTCATCGAGCAGATCCAGCGCGACCGGTGCACCGGGATCGCGGGCGTCCCCTCGACCTACCAGCTCCTGCTGCGCGCCAGCACGTTCGAGTCCACTCCCCTGCCCACGCTGCAGATCATGCAGCAGGCCGGTGGGCGCCTCCCCCAGCCCCAGATGGACCGGGTCGCAGCAGCCCAGCCACAGGCACAGCTCTTTGTGCAATATGGCGCGACCGAGGCGACCGCGCGCCTGTCCTATCTGCCCCCCGACCTGCTGCACGAGCGGCGCGGCTCGATCGGCAGAGGCATCCCCGGCGTGGAGCTGACCGTGGTCGACCCGGACGGTCGACCGGTGCCACCAGGGGTGGTCGGTGAGGTCTTCGCCCGCGGCGACAACATCACCCAGGGCTACTGGAACGATCCTGCGGGAAGCGCGGCCAAGTTTGTCGACGGTGGCCTGCGCACCGGGGACCTCGCCCGCGCCGACGACGACGGCTACCTGACGATCGTCGACCGACAGGCGGACTTCATCAAGTCCTGGGGCATCCGCGTCTCCAGCCATGAGATCGAGGACGCCGTCGTGGCGCTCCCGGGGGTGGCCAGCGCCGCTGCGGTGGGCCGGCCCGACGAGGACGCCGGGGAGTCGATCGTGCTCTTCTATGCCGCCGCACCCGACTCTGACGTCACGCAGGAGGAGGTGCTCACGCACTGCCGCGCCACCCTCGCCAAGCACCTGGTGCCCCACGAGGTGCGGCGGCTGCCCGACCTGCCCCTCAACCAGAACGGCAAGGTCCTCAAGTCTGAGCTCAAGGTCCTAGCCACCACCTGACCATGGAAGGAGATGTCCCGTGCGCAGAGCCGTGATCCTCATCGCCGCGGCCGTCTCGATCGCTGCCCTGACCGCCACCTTCGTGTTTGTCAGCGGCCGGTGGGCCGACGGCGAGCCCTTCGTTCCCCCGACCGCCACCCCGGACGACCTCACCTCGGTCGGGGAGGCACGTGTGTTCTTCGCCCACCAGTCCGTGGGTGTCGACATTGTCAGTGCCCTGCCCGCTGTCTATCGCGCCCAGGACCTGGAGCCGCCTCGCATCGCCGAGCTGACCGAGGCCACCCCCAGCGACAACCTGCTCGACTACCGCATCGGGACCAATGGTGACCCGATCGGCAAGATCGAGGAGTTTGACGCCCTCATCCGCGGCGGCCTCGGTGACGAGATCGATGTCGCCGTGCTCAAGCTGTGCTACATCGATGTGCGGGAGGGGACCGA
Source organism: Ornithinimicrobium ciconiae (assembly GCF_007197575.1). NCBI lineage: Bacteria > Bacillati > Actinomycetota > Actinomycetes > Micrococcales > Ornithinimicrobiaceae > Ornithinimicrobium > Ornithinimicrobium ciconiae. Next base: position 670,071 of record NZ_CP041616.1, on the reverse strand, counting down.
CATCGACGCGTTGTTCACCACCTACCGGGACACCCTGGCGGCGCTGCAGCGCGACTATCCGGACGTCACCTTTGTCGCCGCGACCGTACCGGTCAGCGTGCGCCGCGGCCCCCTCGGGACGCTGAAGGGCTGGCTAGGACAGGGTGACGACTTCGGCTCGGAGCACAACGTCACCCGAGAGCAACTCAACGCCCAGATCCGGCAGGAGTATGCCGACACGAACCTGCTCTTCGACGTGGCCGCGATCCAGTCGACCACCGAGGACGGTGACCGGGTGGCAGGCACGCACGGTGGGCAGCTCTACTACGCGCTCACGAAGGACTACGCCCGCGACGCGGCGCACCTCAACGAGACCGGCGGGGCGGTTGCCGCCGAGAGCCTCGTGGCGGTCATCGGCACCGGGCTGCGGGACTGACCCGTGCCGGTCGTCGGGGTGGGCACGGACGTGGCGGATGTCGCGCGCTTCGCCCGGTTGCTAGAGCGCGGTGGTCAACGCTTCCTGGAGCGGTGGTTTCGCCCCACCGAGGTGGAGTGGCTGAACACGAAGAAGGCGCGCGCCCGGCATACGGCAGCGCAGTTTGCGGCCAAGGAGGCGGCACTCAAGGCGGTGCGGGTCCCAGACCTCGGTCCGGTGCGCTGGCGCGAGATCGAGATCACCCACGGCCTGCACGGGAGCCCCGGTGTGGTGGTGCACGGGTCGGTCCGCGAGTTGGCCGACGCGGCGGGAGTCAGCGACTTCCACCTGGCGCTGTGGCACGACGACCGGGTCGCGACAGCAACGGTCGTGGCCGTCTCGGAGCCCGCGCGTCAACTGCCCTGACGCGCCGTGATCTCGTGCACCTCGCGGAAGAAGTCACTCTGCTTCATCAGGTCGGTGTGTGAGCCGACCGCAGAGACCCGACCGTCGACCATCACCACGATCCGGTCGCACACGGACAGCGTGGACAGTCGGTGCGCGACCAGGATGATGATGGTGTCCTGCTTGATCGCCTGCAGGGACCGCTGCACCAGCTCCTCGGAGCGGACGTCCAGTGCGCTGGTGGGCTCATCGAGCACGAGCACCTGCGGCTCCGCCACGAGTGCGCGGGCCAGGGCGATGCGTTGTCGCTGCCCTCCTGAGACGGCGTTGGCACGCTGGCCGATGAGGGTGTCATAGCCCTGCGGCCAGGCGGAGATGTCGTCGTGGATGTGTGCCCGCCTGGCGGCCGCCACCACCTGCTCGTCGGTGATCCAGTCGCGGTGGAAGCGGATGTTGTCGGTGACGGTGCCCCAGACGACCTGGGAGGCCTGCGGGACATAAGACACCCGAGCCTGCCAGTCCACCCGCCGGGTTCCCCGGACATCCTGCCCGTTGACGAGCACCGCCCCGGACTGCGGGTCACGAAGCCGCAGCAGGATCTGCACGATCGTGGACTTGCCGGCACCGGACGGGCCGACGATGCCGATCGCCTCTCCCCGCCTGACCGCAAAACTGACGTCGTGCAGGACGTCGCTCTCGGCGTTGTAGGCAAAGGAGACGTGGGACAGGGCCAGGTCGCCGACGTCACCCAGGGGCGCGTCACCATCCTGTTGCGGCTCCTGGCGATAGCGCTCCAGGGCATCGACGATCTGGTGCATGAAGGGGATCCGTTCGTCGATGCCGGTGAGGGTCGACTGGATCTGCTGGGCATAGGTCAGGGCGCGGATCAGCATCAGGATCACGGCCGCCAGGGAGGCAAGCTGCGCGGTGCCCGACAGGGAGATCGCGATGAGGGCGAGCACCAGCAGGAGCAGGGCCACGCTCTGATAGAGGCCGGGGAGCCCGGTGGCCAGGAAGCGGGTGCGGACATACGGGCGGCGCACGGACTCGGACTGCTCCCGGAAGTCGCGCCGATAGGTGTCCGTCGCGCCGAAGACCTCGGTCTCCTCGGCCACCTGGACGACCTCCTGCACCGTGTTGGTGAACGACATCGCCTCCGTGCTCAACATCTTGGCGTGCCTGCGCAGCCGGCGAGAGAGAGGCCGCAGCACAAAGAAGAGGGCGAGGGCGGCCGTCAGGAAGACGGCCGCTGCCACGAAACTCTGGGTGAAGGCAGCCGCGGTCATCGTCAGGAACATGATCATCGCCGTGATGCCGAGCCCGAGGGCGGTCACGGCCTGCGCCGTGTTGGTGACGTTCTGGGTCATCAGCGTCTGGAACGCGCCATCGCGCTCCTTGGCCTTGACCGACCACGCGCTCGCGGTGAAGGCCTCAAAGAGCTGGATGCGCAGGTCGGTGAGCACCCGCGAACTCATCAGCGCGGGGAGATAGGCCAGGGCCAGTTGCAGTCCGGCCCGGGCTGCGGCCAACCCGACCGCGACCGCAAAGGTCGTGTTCCGTGCCATGTCCACAGACACCGGCCCGAGACCGACGGTGATGACCTGGTCCCCCTCGGCAAGACTGACGGCCATCGTGGCGATGATCGCGAGCAGGGCCGCCTCCGCGAGACCGGTGACCATCGCGAGCGCCACAAGGAGGACGATCCCCGACCTGGACGAGCGAAAGAACGGGGACAGTCGCCGCCAGGCCCGGCGCATCCCGACCACGGCGCGCAGCGGTCCCGAGCGCCGTTGCGTCCTGCCGGAGTCGCTGTCACCCACCGGGGTCATCCGTTCTGGGTCGTTGGCCGATGGGTCACTCTCCGATGTCGTGAGCGTCGATGAACCGCTGTATGTCGTCGCTCATCATCAGCGGAAGCCCTTCCACGATGCGCTCCTCGCTCCAGTCCCACCACCTGATGCGCAGCAGCGCCTCGATCTGCTCAGCGGAGAACCGGAACCCGGCCACCCTGGCGGGATTTCCCATCACCAGGGCGTAGGGCGGCGCGCTCTGGCGGACCACGCTTCCGGCCCCGACGACGACACCGTCACCCAGGGTCACCCCGGAGAGGATCACCGACTGGTGCCCGATCCACACGTCGTTGCCGATGGTGACGTCGCCCCGTCCCACAGAACTGTCCGGGACGGGCTCGAACCACTCGTTGAACGGGGGATAGACACCGAACCGATAGGTCGTGGCGAAGTCAGCGCGGTGCTCGCCGCCGAGGAGCACCTGAGTGCCATAGGAGAACGAGCAGTAGCGCCCGATGGAAAGTACGCAGCCAGGCGCCCGGTTGCTCACCGTCAGGTGACCCCAGGAGTATTTGCCGATGTCGTCGTCACGCAGGTCAGGACGCTGATCGAGGCGGCCACCGGGTGGGAGCGCGTGCTCGGGGCGGGGCGTGAGGCGTCGTCTCACCCGCCCGACCTGCTTGCGCACCGATCGGTAGTAACGCTCCATGGCTCTCCCTCGTGCCTGGCATGAACTCGCAGGGCACTGGTGCCCCTTGAGGCCAGTGTCGAGCCTAGCGGAGCGGGCACAACAGCGTCGTCGCTCTGGAGGACTACGGCAACCTTCACCGACCTCGAGCCTCAGCCTGAGTATTCACCTCCCATGGGCGAGAGGTGGGGATTTCATTCTATTACTCTTTTCCAACGGTGAGATATTTGTCGTCACGAGAATTTACTGCACCCCTCCGCTGGGCCTATGGTGAGAGATACCTCGATACACAGTGATCGGGTTCTCGTGAATGGAGTTTGTTGTGGTTCGACGCTCACGTTTCGCAGCCTCGATCGCTCTTGCGGCTGTCGCGAGCCTCAGCGCGTGTGGAGGGCAGGGTGGTGCCCCTTCCACCGAGGCGTCACCGGTGACAACCGGAGAAGACTCCGCAGAGCCAGCATCTGAGCGCCCCACCCCGACGCCGGAAGCCACCGCAGAGAACGTCGAGGGGCCAGACCCGTCACAGGTGGAGGCTGAGGCAGAAGCCAGCCGTTCGGCGCAGGAGGCCGAGGCAGAAGCCAGCCGTTCGGCGCAGGAGGCCGAAGCAGAGGCCAGCCGCTCCGCCGAACAGGAAGCCTCCCAGGCACTGCTTACGTCAGTCTGGGAAGCGCAGGACCCCGAGTACCAGGCCATGCTGTGCCACTACCTCGTCAGCGACCCAGACGAGTTTGAGGAGAGTGTGACCGGGGGCCTCTCATCCGAGAGCGGCCTCACCGACACGGAAGTCACCGCCTTCTTCGAGGACACCTGCCTCGATCTGGAGGTGGAGTGGGCCAAGACGTCCACCGACGCGAGCACCTACACAGAGTTGTCCACACGAGATCTCGCTCTGGTCATGAAGGATCCCGACGCACACTCCGGGGAGCGTTACGTCGTGTACGGATACATATGGCAGTTCGATGCGGCGACGGGCACAGAAGGCTTCATGGCCCGCATAGATCCTGTCCAACACTCTCGCTCGTACGACTTCGATCACAACATCGCAGCCCACGCTGGGGAAGCGGGACTCTTCGATGACCTCGTTGAGGGAGACATCGTGCGGATGCACGTCCAGGTCCGCGGGGCTTACAGCTACGACACCCAGATTGGCGGCAACACCACGGTCCCGATGCTGCGCGTGAACATCGTGGAGGCAGTCGGCTTCGACGACTAGGTCGAGGGGGCTACGACGCCCCAGCCACCTGACGCCACACCTTCGCATGCCCCGCAGCGCTCTGCTCCCACGTGAACTCGGCCGCACGCGCTCGCCCGCGCTCGACGACCAACCTCAGCCCGGCATCGCCCGACGTCACAAACTCGATCCCCTCAGCGAGCGCCTCGGGCGTCGGATCGACCAGAGTCCCGCCGTCGGCCACGACCTCAGGAAGCGAGCTGCGGTTGCTCGCCACCAGCGGCACCCGGGCGGCCATCGCCTCGAGCGCGGGGAGCCCAAAGCCCTCATACAGCGACGGCACCACCGCAGCCCCAGCACCGGCCATCAGCGGCGCCATCAGCTCGTCCGCGAGCCGACCCAGGTGCACCACGCGGGGAGCGCCGGCAAACAGGCTCTGCCGTTCAGGGTTCGTGGGCCCCGCTAGCGCCAGCTGCCACTCCGGCCGGCGCTGGGAGACCAGACGCCAAGCCTCCGCGAGCGCGGGGAGGTTCTTGCGGCGGGCCGAGCCCCCGGCATACAGCAGGTAGGGAGTCCGCAGACCCAGCGACTCAAGGACGTCCGCAGCCAAGGGAGCCGCCTCGAAATAGTCCTGGCTCACCCCGTTGGGCACCACCACCGGGTCGGTGACGCCCAGGAAGGTCTCCGCCCGCTCCGCCGTGAACTGGGAGACACACACGACCGCGTCCGCGCGGCGCAGCTCCTCCGGAGCCGCCTGCACCGGGTCCGACTCGTCGTCAAACTCCCAGGCGACGACATCGTGCAGCGTGACCACGTCGGGTCCGGGTGGTGGCGGCAGGATCAGGTCCATCCGGTGCACCACCGAGCCCCGCGGATAGATCGCGCGCCCCAGCGCTCGGCGCGCGGCCGGGCTCGCGCCGAAGAGCCATCCCATGGGCAGTCGCCGGTTCCCCTCCAGTGGTGAGCGCAGGGACCGGGCCACGACGTCGTGCACGACCCACTGCTCGGGAGCGTCAGCCAGGGCGGCGCGTGCCCGGCTGCGGATGGCGTGCTCGTAGGCTTGGGCACCCATAGGGGTCGCAGTCGCGGTCGTGGCGATCGACAAGGCAGGTGCCACACGCACTCCTCCCCGGACGACCACCCGGCACGTCCACCAGTGAACTCTCGAAGGTGAGCATGTCAGAAGGCACGAAACGACGACGCATAGCGCTCGTGGCCAGTTCCTACCATCCCCACTTCGGCGGTGTGGAGGAGCACGTGCGGCACGTTGCTGCCGAACTTGCGATCAGGGGTCACGCCGTCGAGGTCTGGACCGTCGACCGGGGCGACCACCTGGGTGTGCAGGAGGTGGACGGCATCCGCGTCCGCTATCTCCGCACACCGATGCCTGCACGACGGACAAGCAACCTCGCGAGGTTTGCTTTCACTGCGCCTGTTGCCCTTGCTCGGTGGCTGGCGGCTGCCCGCGCGTTCAAACCTGACCTCGTCCACGTCCACTGTTTTGGCCCCAACGGGCCGTATGCACGTTTGGTCGCCGCTCTCATTCGCGTCCCGTGGGTCCTCTCCTCCCATGGCGAGACCTTCATGGACGCCAACGACGTCTTCGGTCAATCTGCACTGATGCGTCAGCAACTCCGGCGTGGCTGTGAGACTGCCGATGTCGTGACCGGGTGCTCCATCGCGGTCGCGGAGGACCTTCAGTCGCACTACGGCGCCCACGGGGTCGAGGTGGTGCCGAACGGGGTGCGGGCCCTCTCAGCGTCAGAACTCGACCAGCACGGAACCGCGCGTGGTCGGGGTCGCGTGGTTGCGGTCGGACGGTTGGTGCACGTCAAGGGATTTGATCTGCTAGTGGACGCCGTTGCGCGGTCAACGGAGATTCAGACCCTTGACCTCGTGGGCGAGGGGCCCGAGAGCGAAGCCCTCAAACGTCAGGTGGAACGGCTCGGTCTCGAAGACCGGGTCAGTTTCCTGGGGAGGCGATCACCCGAGGAGGTCCAGCAGTTGATGGCAGCGGCCGATGTAGTCGCCATGCCCAGCCGACGGGAAGCCTTTGGGATCGTCGCGCTGGAGGCGTGGGTCTCCGGAACCCCGCTTGTGGCCACGACCCTCGGCGGGCCGGCGGGGTTCGTCACCGACGGAGTCGACGGAGTCCTGGTCGACCCACAGGACACAGCGGCCCTGGCCCGTGCCATCGATGGCCTGCTCAGCGACCCCGACCGGGCACGGACCCTGGCCGCACGAGGCCGTGAGACCGTGCGCGACTACACGTGGGATCGCGTCGTCGATCACTACGAGGCGATCTACAGCACTCTGCCCACGGACTAGCCCACGGGGCAGGTCCTCCTGTGGATGGCACGGCATACGGCGTGGCACCCACAGGAGGACCTGGCTCCCTGACATGATGTTCGGCGGCCCCCAGACTTCGTACGCCCATTTTCCAGAGGAGATGAGATGCCCAGGAACATCAAGCAGATCTTGATCTGGCTGCTGTTCGGCTTCATCATCTACGCGATCATCACCAGCCCGGAGCGTGCAGCCGACATCGTGCAGGCGGTCTGGGACATCATCGCCCAGGGCTTCCGCAACATCGGACAGTTCTTCAACTCGCTCATCGACTAGCCGATGCAGGCGACGGGAGGCGAGCGCAGGTGAGTCCGGTGCGGGGCACACGGGTCAATAGCCGCCTGCTGGATCGCTACCTGCTGGAGCACGAGGAGATCATCGTCGCGATCCGGCACCACTGGGGCCGGATGATCGAGCCGGTCCTCACCACCCTCGCCGCACTGATGCTGGCCATCTGGTTCTCCGCGAACGCCACACCCCATGCCACGATCCTGCCGGACCTGCTCATCCTGATCTTCCTCGTGCTCCTTGCCCGGCTGGTGTGGAAGGCCATCGAGTGGCGCAACGAGTGGTTTGTCGCCACCGACAAGCGGCTGATCATGACCTACGGGCTGATCACCCACAAGGTCGCGATGATGCCGCTGCGCAAGGTCACCGACATGAACTACAGCCGCTCGCTGCTCGGTCGGATGCTGGGCTATGGCCAGTTCCTCATGGAGTCGGCCGGCCAGGATCAGGCGATGCGCGAGATCAACTGGGTGCCGGACCCGGACGAGACCTACCGCCGCATCTGCGACACGATCTTTGGTCCGGACGGGCAAGACCCCGACGACGACATCCACGGCTTCCAGGACCCTCAGTCCCCCGATTCACAGGTCGACTACGAGGAGCACGACAGCGAGGAGCACGACCGCTACGAGGACGCGGCCTGGGAGGTCTCCCATGACCACGAGCCGACCTATGCGCCGGTCGGCCACTGGGACGACCCGGACATCACCGGCCCGATCGCGCGACCGCGCGGCTGAGTCACAAGCCAGTTCTCAGCCGATGAGCACGCTTGAGCGGGGGTGTGCAGCCACGAGGGCGCTGTCGAACGTGGCCAGCATGCCGTCGTGCCCACGGGCGAGCCCGACGAGATAGGTGTCGGTGACCTGCCGATGACCCCGCACGACAGTGAGATCCACGTCTCGGTAGGACAGGTCGTCGGGCCAGAACTCGCACCGCGGGTGGGCCCACACACCGCTCAGAATCTCGCTGGCCGTCCGAGTGGACTCTCCGATGCGAACGAGGAACCGGACCAGGGCGCCCTCCACGACCGGACACACCGCGAAACGGTCAACGGTCGGCAGCCACGTTGCGGCCCGCTCGTGGTGCTCATGCTCAACGACGGTCAGGGCGATCAGCACATTGGCATCGAGCAAGTAGTGGCTCATTCGTCGTCGAGGATCTCGGCGACCTCGTCCGTGCTGATCGGGCGACCGATGCTGAGCACGGGCAGTCCGGTCAGCTCATCGAGGGTCAGAACAGCAGGAGCATCGAGTTGCGCGAGCCCGCGAGTCGTCAGTTCAGCCACCACCGCAGACAGCGACCTACCCTGCTCCGCCGCCAGCCGCCGGGCACGTTGATGCACGCTCGGGGGGAGGTCGACTGTCGTTCGCACAGACAACATCATAGCTGCATCACATGTGATGCGCCACCATTCAACTCCTGCCAAAGCCACAGCCACGATCCACAACCCGCGCACCGCTTAGGATCGACCCGCACGTCCGTCCGCACCAGAGGAGTCGACCCTGTGACCGTCCGTGACATCACCGTCATCGGCCACCGAGCCCTGCACCAGCCCACCAAGAAGGTGCGCGAGGTCACCGATGAGGTTCGCGAGCTCGTCGCGGACATGTTCGACACCATGGAAGCAGCCGAGGGGGTCGGGCTGGCTGCGAACCAGGTCGGGGTGCGGCTGCGGATCTTTGTCTATGACTGCCCGGTGCCTGGAGCTGAGAACGCCAAGGGCGTGGTGATCAACCCCGTGCTCGAGCGCCTCGGAGCCCCCGCGCCGTTGGACGAGGAGGAGGACGGGGAGGGGTGCCTGTCCGTTCCCGGTGAGTACTTCCCGCTGGCCCGCCACCCCCAGGCCCGAGTCACCGGCATTGACCTGGACGGCAACGAGGTCGTGATCGAGGGCGAGGGTCTGCTGGCTCGATGCCTGCAGCACGAGACCGACCACCTGGACGGCCTGCTCTATGTCGACCGGCTGATCGGCCCCGTCAAGCGCGAGGCGCGCGAAGCAGCCAAGGACCGTGGGTGGGCCGAACACGGCGTCACCAAGTGGGACCCGACCACCACCAAGGCCGAGGACGTGTGATCCCGTGACCCACCTCGCCGCGATCGAGCGTCAGGCGCTCTGTGACACCCTCGACCGGATCGGTCCGACGGCCCCCACGCTGTGTGACCCGTGGTCGACCGCGGAGCTGGCGGCCCACCTCGTCATCCGCGACGGCCGGCCGGACCTGGCTGTGGGCGGACTGATCCCGCCGCTGGCCGACCGACTCGAGTCCGGGATGAACGATTACGCCACGCGCGAGTGGGCTGAACTCGTCCACCTGGTGCGGTCCGGCCCCCCGGCCTGGTCTCCAGCACGCGTGCCGGTCGTCGACAACCTCATGAACCTCACAGAGTTCTTCATCCACCACGAGGACGTGCTGCGCGGCGAGGGCCAGGTCGGGCCGCAACGGAAGATCTCCCCAGAGCTTGAGTCGGCCCTGTGGGGACAGCTGACCAAGAGCGCGCGGTTGATGCTCGCCAAGCTCGACTGCGGCGTTGTCCTGGTCGCACCGGGCCATGGCCGCAAGGCTGTCAAGCGACCCACGGAGGCGGGTACCGCCGTGCTCACCGGCGCCCCGGGGGAGTTGGTCATGGCCGCCTTCGGACGGCTTCGCGTCGCAGCGGTTGAGGTCAGTGGCCCTGAACTGGCCGTGAGTGCGGCCCGAGCAGCGCTCTAGCGTGGAGACTTTGCTGGGGTCATCCCCGCAGGTTCGGGAATCGCTCCTGCGGGATGCAGCATGACATCTCCTTCTCCGCCACCTGGCCGCCTGACCGGCATTGACACTTTGCGTGGTCTGTCGGCGATCGCTGTCCTCGTGTGCCATATCGCGGGCTACTGGACGTTCATGAACCTGCCATGGAAGCTCCCACAGTTGATGGCTCTTGGGGCCCACGGCGTGGACATATTCATCGTTATCTCAGGATTCGTGCTTTTCCTTCCCGTCGTCCGAGCCATGGGCCAGTTGGACAGCAAGCAGTTTTACGGACGGCGCGCACTGAGAATCCTGCCGGCTTACTACGTAGCACTAGCTATTGCCGCCTTGCTAGCGATGGGTCCACGCACCTGGGATTTGGTGGTGGGCAGCCAGGCAACCTTCCCAGAACTGCTGCTCCATATTTTCGGTGTTCAGACATGGTTCCCCGGCACACTCGGCTCGATCAACGGATCGCTATGGAGCATTTCGCTCGAACTGCACCTCTACCTCGTCTTCCCACTACTCGTCGCGGTCTGGCGACGCTGGGGGATGGCCCCGCTACTGATCGGAAGCGTGGCACTTGCGGCTATTTGGACGCTGTCCCGTGGACTTGACGTGAGCGGGCCTGTTGGCTTTGGGCTTGGTGGCATCCACGCGCTACCGGCACGTCTTCTGCAGTTCGTGATTGGAATGTGGTGCGCTACGCGGCTGGTGAGCGGGGGATCCGTGCGTCCGCGAACGTGGGCCGCCGGGTCCCTCGTTTTTGGCTTGGTAAGCGTCATAGCGTCTACGACCGAGCAGAACGAAGTCCTCGTCCATATCGCTTGGGGCGCTCTGGGAGCATGCCTTGTTCTGCTCATGTGCGGGTTGCGCGTCGGGGGCAAGGCCATCGAGGTTTCGGAGGAGTTCGGCGAGCGTGCTTACAGTTTCTATCTCCTTCACCAGCCCGCCCTGCTCGTTGTAGGACCGCTGGTTGCCCTTCTCCCTGGGTGGCCGGCTCAACTGCTGATCGGTGGCACGGCCACGTTTCTGCTGATCACCGCGATGGCCGCGGTGATGTATCGCTACGTGGAACTTCCCACGCATCGGCTCGGAAGGCGCATGTTCCCAGGGCCCTCAGTTCGACGGACGCACGCCGCACCATAGGTCCATGCACAGCAACCCGTTGGTGAACACTCAACGGAGCTCCGCTCCGAGCGGGACCGTATCCTGACTACCGTGAGGGTTCTCCGTGTGTTCCACAGCGCCGTCGTCGACGCCTGGCGCGCGCGGGAGCGTGAGCTGCGGGAGCTCGGGCACGACGTGCACCTCCTCACAGCACAGCGCTGGGACGAGGGTGGCAGCGATGTCCACCTGGAACCGCGCTCCGGCGAGCAAGTCGAGGGTCTGCGGACGTTTGGGCGCCACCCGGCACTGTTCCTCTATGACCCCCGACCGATCTGGCGAGCGATGGGCCAAGACTGGGATGTCATCGACATTCATGAAGAGCCCTTCGCCCTTTCTACCGCTGAGATCCTGGCGATCCGCAAGCTCCGACGAAACTCCGCGCCCTACGTTCTCTACTCCGCGCAGAATCTCGAGAAGCGCTACCCGGTGCCGTTTCGGTGGTTGGAGGGTTGGTCCCTCCGGCACGCAGCAGGCGTTCAGGTCTGCAACGACGAGGCCGGACGGATACTTCAGCGCAAGGGCTTCCCTGGTCAACCGCGGACCATCCCCCTCGGGGTTGACCTCGCCCACTTCACCGTGAGTGATCGGCCGCCGGTGTCGGACGCCCCCGTCCGGGTGGGCTATGTCGGTCGACTGGCTCCGCATAAGGGCGTGGCGGTGCTCTTGGCATCCCTTGCGAAGCTGCCTCAGTTGCACCTGACAATCGCGGGCAGCGGACCGCAAGAAGAGGAACTTCGGCAGCTTTCCCGTGAACTCGGGATCGAGACCCGAATGACCTGGCTGGGCGGAGTGTCCCAGGAGGACCTCCCAGCGGTGTACGCCAGTTTCGACGTTCTCGCCGTGCCCTCCCTGACGACCCCGGGTTGGGTCGAGCAGTTCGGCCGCGTGGTAATCGAGGCCATGGCCAGTGGGGTTCCGGTGGTGGCGTCAGTGAGCGGTGCCCTGCCTGAGGTGGTGGGTGAAACTGGGATTCTCGTGCCGGAGGGTGATCCCACCGCGCTGGCCGAGGCACTGATGCGCGTCGGCTGCTCCACTGACTTGCAGGCAGTCCTGCGACAACGTGGGCTGCACCGGGCGCAGGAGTGCTCCTGGCCGGCTGTTGCTGCCGACTTTGACGAGCTGTACCGCGTCGCGACCCACCAGCAGAGCCTGGAAGCAACCGACCTTGCTCCCGAAGTTGTGGTCGTCGCGTACGGCGCCCCGGACCTGCTGAGCGAGACGCTAACTTCGGTGGCTGGCCTCACAGTCACTGTGGTCGACAACTCGTCGCGAGATGACGTGATGGCGGTGTGCGCCGTCGCCGGTGTCCGCTACCTCGATCCAGGACACAACGGCGGCTTCGGCACAGGCGTCAACTACGCACTTGCCCGACGCCTCACTCCTGAGTCGGACATGCTCCTACTCAACCCTGACGCTCGCATCACAGTTGACGGCGTTCGTCGGCTTCATCACGCACTCCGGTCGGACCCAACACTCGGTAGTGTTGGGTCGGCCCAAGTCGATATTGCGGGCGCGGCGGCACGCGTGGCGTGGCCGTGGCCGACCCCCCTCCGCTCGTGGATCGAAGCGGCAGGTCTGGGCCGTCTCAACAGTTCAAAGGACTACGTCATCGGCTCGGTGCTGATGCTGCGGTCCGAGGCACTGGCTCAGGTCGGCGGTTTCGATGAGGACTTCTTCCTGTATGCCGAAGAGACGGACTGGGCCCGCAGGGCCTCGCTCATGGGCTGGCGTCACCGCGTGGTGGACAGTGTTACAGCAACACACGTCGGTGCCGGGACGAGCAGCGATCCGCTTCGTCGTGACACACACTTCTACGCTGGCCAGGAGAGGTATTTCCGGAAGCATCACGGTGCTCTCGGGTGGCAGGTGACGAGACTCGCACAGTTGTCAGGAAGTCTGGTTCGAGGCGTCCTCTTGCCTGGCCCCCGCGGGACCGCCGCACGCACACGAGCAAAACTCTTGAGGGCAGGACCGCGTCGCCGCGAACGGGAAGCACTGGCAAGGCTCGTGGCATGATGCACTCCGAATGGATGAGCCGGGCACTGCTTGCCTGCACCGGAGTTGCCGCGCTCGTCATAGCCGTAGGCGTTGGTTACGCTTCGACAACACGGCCGACCCTGGCACTGCTCGCCGCTGCGATTGTCGCAGTGGCTGGGGCAACTGTTGCCCAGCCGGCCGCGCTTCCCGCCCTAGCGTTCGCCCTCGTCGTCGTCACCGCCCGCGTGGCAGTCGGGCCCGTCGACCTGACTGTCTCAGACGTCGCTCTCGGAGTCTCGTTCTGGCCAGCGCTGTTCATGTCCCCCCGCCCCTTTAGTAGAGAGCTGCGGCAACTGCTGTGGCTCAACGCCATCTATCAGACGACCACTTTGTTCACGGTGATTCAAAACCCCTTCACCGCCAACAGGGTGGAGTGGGTTCACGCATGGTTGCTCGTGAGCGGGGCGCTGATTATAGGCTGGGCCGCTGGACGCGCAGGACTGGCGAAGACTGCTCTAGCTCTACTCCTTCTGTCCAGCGGCATCCTCGCAGCCGGGACCGTCGTTCAAGGAGTTACACAGTGGGCTGTCGGGGACTTCTCGCCAGTCTTCCCCCAGTGGCCGTACCCGATGCACAAGAATGCCATCGGCTGCATCCTGGGATTCAGCGCCGTAATCGCCTACGCTCGCCCGTCCTGGCTCGGTTGGCCTCGGTGGGGAACAACCGTGATGTTCTGGCTATCCGTCACTGGCATCGGAGCAGCTCAGTCACGACAAGCCATGGTCGGCCTGGCCATCGGACTGGTTGTCGTCAGCGTCCGGAACCACCCCGAACGCCGCCGGTCACTCCTCATTCTCTTGGGGATTGCCCCCGTGCTAGCGGTCGTCGCAACCATGGTGCGAGATCAACTTGCCTCGGACAACATCCACAACTCGGCCTTCCAACGCCTCACCTGGTTTGAGGAGTCGATCGAAGCCTGGCAGCAGAACCCATGGGTCGGCACGGGCCTGCGCTACTGGTATACCGACACACAGTACAATTTTCAACCCCCCAATGGAATACTTGAAGTCCTCGCGACCGCCGGCGTGGTGGGACTGGTCGGCTTCCTGATCATGATGATCGGCTCGCTAGTGGTTCTTTGGCGATTAGACAAGACCTACGGAACCCTGGCGTTCGCGCTCTTACTCTCTCGACTCGTGCAGGGACAACTGGACCTCTTCTGGGTTGCTGTGCAGACGTCGATTCCGTTCCTCGTGGCCGGCCTCTGTCTCGGGCTGGCTGCCCGTGCCGCAGCGGACTCAAGGCCACGGTCTACTCCAACCCAAGCCGTCCCAGCCCCCACAGGAGGCTGATACGGTGCGGGTTGTTCACGTCGTGTGCACTGCAAACTTCGCAGGAGTCGAGTCCCACATCGCGTCGCTCGCTCATCAGCAAGTGATGGATGGGGATGATGTCACGGTCGTCGGCGGCGATCCCTCCAGGATGCCTGGCGCGGGGAGTTACGCATGGCTACCTGGCACTAGTGCGCCGGAAGCTGCAGGGTCACTGAGGCACGTAGTTCCAAACGTCACCCATGCGCACATGACGCGCGCCGAGTTCACCGCAACACTGCTATCGCGGCACCGGCCGATCGTTGCAACGCGCCATTTCGCGAGACGCCGAGCCATGTCGACGCGAGGCCTCCTGGCACCTATCATTTCCTCACGTGTGGATGCCCAGATTTCGGTCAGCAAGTTCGTCGCCGACGCGATCGAGACACCATCGGTCGTCATCCCAGCTGGAGTGCCTAACCAGTCCGCGATAAAGCCTGCGGCGGATCGAGACAAGGTCATCCTTGTGCTGCAGCGCCTTGAAGTTGAGAAGCGGCCACTAGACGCCCTCAAAGCATTCCATGCCAGTGACCTCTGGTGGGACGACTGGCGGCTCCAGTTCGTGGGTGGAGGCAGCATGACCGACGAGATTCGCACCCTGGCTGCAGGTATGGGATTGGCCGCACACGTGGACTTGGTCGGCTACCAAGAGGACCCGGCCCCCTACCTCGATCGGGCTCGAGTTCTACTCGCGCCCTGCACCATCGAAGCTCAGGGCCTAGCGGTCATCGAAGCCATGGCTCGGGCACTACCAGTTGTCGCAGCGGGCGCAGGGGGGCACTTGGAGTCCGTCGGTTCAGTCTCTGGAGCGGCACTGTATGACCCTGCGGGACTAACTGAGGCAGGAGAGTGGCTCCGACGCATCGCAACTGAGGACTCGTTGGCAGACCAATACGGCCACGAACTCCAAGCGCGACAACGTGAGCGATTCAACCTGGCGGCGCAGAGCCGCGACGTACGACGCGTCTATGAGGGGGTTCTGTGACAGACCTGATCGTCGTTTCACTCGAAGACTGGGATGAAGTCTGGCGGAGAAATCAACACCTCGTCGCTGGTCTGTTGCGGTCAAGGCGTGTCGATCGGGTCCTCTTTGTTGAGCCAGGCTCCGATCCAGTTCATGCCCTGCGACGTCGCGAGCGCCCACGGAGGGGTCGAGGCCTCCAACCCATCACCGACGTCGCAGGCGTGGGTGCCGATCGCATCTGGGCCTACCAACCCACTAAGTGGCTGCCACGCAAGTTCGACCCGAACTCCGATGCGCGGTGGGCCTCCGAGATCCGACGCCAAGTGAAGGAGTTTGACTTCGCAAACCCTGTGCTCTGGGTCAATGACCCTCTGGGGGCCGAGCTTCTCAGCACCGGATGGCCAGCGCTCTACGACATCACCGACGACTGGCTTCTTGCGGACCGCCCTGCACCTGAACTCGCACGCTTGCGACGGCAGGAAGACCGACTTCTCACCGCGTGTAGGGAGGTCGTCGTGTGTTCCCCCGCCCTTTCGCGTACGAAGTCAGTTCAGCGAGCAGTCACCCTCATCCCCAATGCGGTCGATCTCGACCCGTATCGGACACGTCAGTCTCGACCGGCAGACCTGCCCTCTGGCCCGATCGCGCTCTACCTGGGGACATCCCACCGGGATCGGCTGGACGTCGAACTCTGCATTGCGACAGCCGCACGCCTGGCTGATACCGGGGGGCACGTGGTGCTCATAGGTCCGGCACCCCTGCCAGACGAGGACCTTAAGCGACTGGACCGCGCCGGCGCCCATGTCCTGGGGCCACGACCAAGCGCGAGTGTGCCGACCTACCTCCAGCATGCCGACGTCCTCCTGGTGCCACATGTGCTCTCAGATTTCACCGCCTCGCTAGATCCCATCAAGGCATACGAGTACCGGGCAGCACGTCGACCTGTGGTGTCTACACCCGTACCCGGGTTTGTCGAAGCATCCGACCACCTTGTGAGAACCGTCGATCCAGAAGTCTTCGCTGAAGCGGTCGCGACCGCGATAGCTCTGCAGGTGCCCTGGTCGGGCGACCTACCTAAAGACATCCCTTCCTGGTCACAGCGGGTGAAGCACATGGCGGAAATCATCTCGAAGGTCGAGGTCTCTCACTAATGGCCGATCCCACAATGATCACGTTTGTATCCCACACGAACGAACCCGGGGGCGGAGAGCTCGCGTTGCGTCGCTACCTGGACGCCACACAGGTCCCCGTCCGACTCGTGACCTTGGAAGGCGGCGGAGTTTGGGAAGGCGCACGTTTCGAAGTCGTGACTACGTCGGGCCTGCCCGACCTACGACAAGAACTTCGTGCAAGCAGCTTGATCATTGCCAACTCGATGCGCGCAGCCTTCCTTGTTGCCCTTCTAGCACCTCGCCGAGCGCACCTAGTCTACTGGGTTCGCGACGGCCTGATTGACAGCGCCATGTCGCGGGTGGCGCTTACCCTCACCAAGCAGGTAACCGCACGGCGTATGAGCCGTTATCTCGCCAACTCAGAGTGGACCAAGCGCACCGTGCTGGAGGCGTTGGGTGTCAGACCAAACCAGGTTGATGTCGTCCAGAGCATGTGCGGCGTGGCCCAAGCCGACCTGCGCCACCTGCCGCGGGAGGTTCCCCAATCCGACGCGCCGCTGCGTCTGCTCTACCTCGGACGACTATCCCCCTGGAAAGCACCCGATGTTGCAGTCCACGCACTCGCCGCTCTAGGGGAACTTGGCGTCGACGCCAGCCTCACCGTTGCTGGAAGCTCACTCTTCGGCGAGGAGGAGTATGCGAAAGCACTGGCCACCCTCGTCGCAACCGAACCAAACGCCTCGCTCGTGGGCCATGTGAACGACGTGCGAAAGCTCCTAGACTCACATGATGTCTTGGTCCACTGCTCTACCGTTCCGGAACCGTTCGGTCAGGTAGTGGTCCAGGGGTTGGCGGCTGGACTGCCGGTGGTGGCTACCGCGGCGGGTGGCCCCTGCGAAATCCTGAGAAGTCCCCCGATTGACCTTTTGTACCAACCGGGCAATGCCGATAGTTTGGCGTCGATGGTTGTAAAGGTCGTACGAAATTACGCCGAAGTCGCGACGTGGGCGCTCGCCCGTGCGCACTACTTCACCGATGAAGTCGCCGTGGCCCATACCGATACGACGCTCAGAAATCTTCAAGCCACTGGAGAAGCGGAGCAGTCGCGTTCTCCCAACTGAACATCGTTGGATTCACCCCAGTGTCCGCGGGTGGGCCGGAGCCCCCCAAGAGGCGCCTAAGAGTTTGCGTCCACTTTGTCGCATCGTCAGAGACGAGTGCCGCGTCGTTACGCGCCATCGGGGCTCCATCTGGAGTGCTCAAGACTGGCGCGCGAGTCGCAAGGGCCTCCAGATACTTAACTGGGGCGCCGACCCCGTTGATGACGGGGACTGCGACTGCCCACGCATCCCCTGCCCACTGACTGACGCTCGGGACCCGTCCCACAAACGTGACTGTCCTCCCACATGAGGACGGTATGACAGCGCCGGTTCCGGCGATCTCACACCGCGCTTCCTCAATGTTCACTCGAGGCCAGACCTCGGTGAGGAACCAATGCAGACCCCGTCGATTCGGATCCCATTGCCAATTTCCGAACAACTTGACGACTGGACGTGCCCTAGGAGATCGCAGCTCATCCCACTCGTGAGGATCGAGCCCATGGTTCATCACGACGACTCGCGCCTCATCGTCCGGCTGCTGGGACAGCAGCCTCTCGCGCTCCTGCTCCGAGCAAACACTCACCACCGAGGCCTCCGCACAGATCTGGCGCTCCATGTCGTCCCAACGGGTTCGCAGACCATCGACGTCGCGCCCCAGCACATTGTGTAGATCAACCCAGCTGGGAGTCGGACCCTCTCGGATAGCACCCCGAAACGTTGGCCAGGACTCTGTATGCGCCACGACTGCGGCGTCCCACCGCTCCTGGGCCAGCCGGCGAAGTAGCAGCGGATGCCCAATGCGAGGGACCCTGCCCCGCCACCGGGTGCTTGTCCGAATCACGTGTGCGTGTTGCCGGACCTCGGCATCACTCTGGGATCCAGCGAGCGTGCACAAAGTGACCTCATGCCCCCTGCCGACGACCTCTCGGAGCTGAAAAAACTGCCGCCGCTGCCCTCCTTGACCTTTGCTGTCGGGGGTCTCATTGCTCACCCACAACACTCTTGCCATCTCGCAGACCCTAGCGTCTGGACAGCACGTGTGCAGGAGCAGTTAGTGGATTGAGGCGAGGCAGATCAGCGGTCGCTAAGGCACGGAGCAAGCCTCTCTGTCGCTGCTGGACAGTCTGCGCATCCACCGTGTCTGCAAACCTCACGATCGCGTCCAGGTCGACATCATCATCAACATCCACCATCCGGGTCCGACCTGGCGTCAGCACCGACTCATAATCGTCAAATTTGAAGCGCCCACCCCACAAGTCCGGCGCCCGACGCGTCCAAACAGCTGGTATTCCGTACGCATCGGCAGTAATCAGTCCGTGGAGGCTTGTACTCACGATCGCCGCGCACCGAGCAATGTCCCGCAGGACCGCCGTCGGACCTCGGCGGACATCTATCACTCGCACCGCTGGGCCAGCGGCGATAGCCAGACGGTCCCACAGGGTGTCGTCCTCATGGAAGTGGTGCGGCACGATGCCCACGCGCCATCGGAGGGGTGGACGGGGCAGGAAGTGAGAGACGAGGATACCTGGATCCCCAAGTGCCGGGTCCCCGGGCGCATCGACGAGTTCGCGGGTCAGTTCCCCCCGCACGGCGAGGAACTGCGCCTCCGGGAGAGCCAGCGGCTGACCATGCAAACTGCCTGCCCCCCAGACATATCCGGCAAATTCCGACGGAAGCATCTCTAGAATGCTCCCAACACCCACTAGGTCGGCAGCACCAGCCTTTGAATGCACGGGAATGACGCCCGCCCGCTGCAGAAGCCACGGGGTCAGCCCGTCCCCGAAGTTGGCGATGCCGTCAAACCAGAACGCTCGCGCGATCGAGGAGGTGGGATACATGCTGGGAGTCACCGCCGACCGGCCCATCCGGGCAGCAAGCCGGGCGCGGCGACGAAGCACGCCGTCAAAGCGAAGAAGTCCCGCTCCTGTGCTCATTGGCTGTCCCCCCGCGATCTCAGAACTGTGTGGCAGCGTCCGAGCAGGGAATCGCTCGTTGCCGATCATCACGGTATCCTGAGTGGGAGGGGTGCACGCAATGGACTGCCATCTCTGCAGGCCAACGTCGGATGGACTGCCGCAACCCATCATCGAGTGGCCGCTATCCTTACCGCAGACTACCGGCGGTCAACCGCGGGGAGGAGTTCGTGGCCCGGTATGCAGGACCACCAAGAAATGACGCCACCTGACGTTCCGCCCAGTGGCGTGCCCCTCGATCGCCGGGGGCTGCAGAATCGGGCGGCGAGCGGGGCCCTGTGGACCATCATCCACGTTCTTGTCTCGCTGCCGCTGGCCTTCGGCGTCAACATAATGCTGGCCCGCGTCCTGGGCCTCGCCGACTATGGCCGACTCGCCTACCTCACCATGATCATGGAGATCGCTGCTGTTGTCGTGACAGCGGGCGTCGGGGCGGGCCTTATCCAGTACGGGGCGAAGGCGCATGCCATGGGTGACATCCCCCGTGTGCAGTCGCTCCTCAGCCGTAGCCAGGGCTTCCGGTTGCTGGTTGGCGCACCCGTCCTGAGCCTGATCGTCATCAGGCTTGCCGACGTCCCCGTGGCCCTCCTGATCCTGGCACTGGTCTTCGGCATCTGGGTACCCGCCGGGTTCGGCGGCGCAACTGCCTCGCTCACAATCCAGAACGAGACTGCGCGAGCGGCGCGGCTGGCCATGGCGATGAATGTCCTGTCACAAGCCGTAGTCATCGCGGTTGTGCTGACACTCGCCACGCCGGACGCCGTCTGGGGGTCCCGACTGGTCATGGCTGGCGCTGGGGTGGTCGCGGCGATCTTCCTGGTCAGGGCCCCCTATCGCCAAGCTGTTCTGCGGCCAAGATTACCCCGAGGCATGCCTAACGGGTTCTGGCGATTCGCCATACCTATGGGCCTGTCGGGGATCATCGCCACGCTTGCGCTGAGCCGTTCCGAGGTAGTGCTCCTAGAGCATCTATCGACCGCGGAGCAAGTGGGCCTCTATGCGATGGCGTTCGGACTCGCAGGGCACCTCTTCGCCCCTGCCCAAGCCCTGCTCACCCCCTTGACCCCGGCTGTCTCTGCACTTCGAGAAGTCGATGTCACTGCGATCCGATCAGCCTTTCTGCGGACGACTCGGGTCAGCGGTACGCTGGGAGGTGTCATTGTCTCAATGGGCGCACCATCCCTCGCACTCCTAGTCCCCATCCTTTACGGAAAGCAGTTCGAAGTCGCCAGAGAATTGGTGCTCGCATTGACAATCGTCTCTGGCTTTCTGGTTCTCAGTTACCCAATGCAGTCATTCGTAACCGCCCGGCTACGCTCGGGAAGCACACTGGCAGTCAATTCCATGTCTCTGGCGGCGACCATACTCGTTGCTCTTGCGCTGATCCCGTGGATCGGCGCTTGGGGTGCCGTTCTCGGCAAAGTTGCAGTTGTGCTGACCCGTGTCGGGTGGCTCCTATGGCGTGAACCAGCAAGTTTCATGGTCAGCCGACTCGAATTTCTAGGGACCTTTCGAACCACCACGGTTGCCTCATTCGCAGCTATCGCTGCCTTCTTCGCAGGTGACCGAGTTGTCGACTTGAGTGGGTCAGCACTGCTGGGGTCTAGCGGGTCACTCATCTTCGGAGCCTTGGCCTACCTGGTCCTCCTACGCCTCGTTCACGGTGGGCTTCAGCGGAATGACATCGCAGCCATTCAGCGCGCCCTACCCATAAGATTTCGCGCACTCATTAGCTGGGCAACAAAGCCGCTCAGGTCACATGCGGGAAGCTCGGCGCCGCGGCGGCCGAGTAACTGACTCGTCTAGCCACTATTTAACAACGAGGGTGCAATACGGAAATTTCGACGACGGGATCGACGACGGGATCGATGTCGGGATGGATAGGAACCAGCGTAGAGATCCCCATCTCGCTTCCGGCTCGATAATCGTCACCCGACTCCGACCCACTGCAAAGACGCCCGCTCGCGGGTCGCCTTCGGCCCGCATGATGCACTCGTCCGGGAAGAGCCCAGGCCCGTCAGAGGCTCCAAGCTCCCGGCGAGTCTAAGTGAACGGCAACGCCACACTGGTTCTATGGTGGACCGGTGGCCATCATAACCGAGGCACCCCGTGTCACCCACGAACGAGATCGAGCTGTTTGGACGACCAATGTCGCAGAGGTCAGCAATCAAAGGTTGTGGTTCAGTATTCCGGTCGAACACGAAGGCCTCATCAGCAGGCGCTCTGACGCAGCACTCCTGAGTCTCCTACTTCCTGCGATGCGCGTCGGGAAAGACCTCCATGTCGGTGGTGTAGTCACCGACGAGCTGCTATACAACGTGAACGGACCTGCTCAGGCCTGGGTGCGCTCAGTCTTGCCGATGTACAGGCCGATCCAAGTAAGCGCTGAGCGCGTGGAACCCGCAGACGATCGACGCCCGACAGGCGTAGCGACAGGGTTCTCAGCTGGTGTCGATTCCTTCAGTGCACTAGGCGACTATCTGTTCGACGGAACTCTGCCTGACTCCCTGCGGATCACGCACCTTTTGTTCAACAACGTCGGATCTCACTCCAGCGGTGACGAGTTGGCGGCGTCCCGCCTCGCGGGCGTCCGGAACCTCAGTAGCAACTGGGGCATCCCGGTCATCGACGTCAACTCGAACCTTGACGATCAATTCTCCAACATCGGAAACAACACCGCCTTTATGAACACCCACACGGTCCGCAACGCGGCTGTGGCGCACCTCTTGGGCCGAGGCTTGGGAACCTGGTACTACGCGTCCGGTTACGCCTTCCGGGACGTACATGGGGGACCGAGCGCATCAACAGCGGCCTCCGACGTCATCAGTCTGCCGCTGTTGTCGAGTGCTTCACTCCGCTTGGCGTCGGTGGGATCGGAACGAACACGCCTCGAGAAGACGCTCCAGGTGGCACAGATAGCGAGCGCTAGGGTGGGCCTAGACGTCTGTATCGACGGCGATCCCGCGAGGGAACGAAATTGTTCGCGCTGCTGGAAGTGTCAGCAGACGTTGGTTACCCTCGACCTAGCGAATGAGCTCGAGGCGTTCTGCCCCAGCCGATTTGACCTGAACGTATACCTGACACATCGCTCCGCATACATGGCCACAATTCTGTCTCGCGGACATCCACATGACCGTGAGATCATTGAGTACGCCGAATCGATCAACTTTGCATGGCCAAAAAAAGCCCACCGCCGCGCGGCAATTAGCCGTGCAACTGCAACATCTCTCCACGCCGCTCGGGCTGCGAAGAGACGCCTGAACCGACCATAGGCGACAGATTCGCAGTGTCCGTACACACGTGATGCAACCTGCGACACCCCTTTTCGCGTTCAACTCCTAACGGGTCTGCCTCGACACGGCAGGCTGGGACCACCAACGGTCGGCACAGGAGGTGACGTGGACCCGCTCGAGGAGGAGTTCGTCGCCTTCGTCCGTGCGCGCCAACGCGCACTGGTGCGGGCGGCATACCTCGTCTGTGGCGACCACCAGATCGCCCAGGACCTCGTGCAGGAGGCGCTGACCAAGCTGGCCCACCGCTGGGAGCGGGTCCGCACCGGGTCACCGGAGGGGTTCGTGCGCCGCATCGTCTATCGCGACGCGGTCTCCCGCTGGCGCAAGGTCGGTCGAGAGCGGCCCCACGACATACGAGACGACACGTTGACCGGCACCGGAGGCGAGGACCACTGGACCGACCCGGTGGAGTCCTGGATCTCCGGGGCCGACATGCGCGACGCCCTGGTGCAGCTGCCGCCGCGGCAGCGAGCGGTGCTGGTGCTGCGCTATTACGAGGACCAGTCCGAGGTCCAGATCGCCGATGCCCTGGGGATCAGTCCCGGCACCGTCAAGAGCCAGGCGCACCGCGCGCTGGTCACGCTGCGCGGGCTGCTGCCCGAGCTGGCCCCTGTGGCACCCGCTGAGGGAGATGAGCGCTGATGTCCGACGACGAGATCCGGGACGCGCTGGAGCGCGCCGCCGACGTGGTCCCCGACCCAGACCTGTCCCACACTGCCTGGTATGCCGGACGCTCCCGCAAGCGCCGCACCTCCCGGGCGTGGTGGGGTGCCGGCGGCGCCGTTGCTGCGGCTGCTCTGGTCGGGGCGATCGCCTGGAACGGGGGTGCCCTGTCGTTGCCCGACTCCGGACCGGCCGGCACCGCCGGTGACGACACGGCACTGACCTCCGAGGCCGGCCCCACGTCCGGGACGGATGAGCCGGCCAGGAGTGGACAGCCGACGATGCTGACCTTCACCAGCGAGAAGGGCGAGATCGAGCCCACCGGTGGGGTCCTGGAGCCGTGGGCCCCCGAGGAGGAGTCGGCGACGACCTGGCACCTCACCGACGAACTCATGTGGATGGTGCGGCCTGAGCAGGCCGACCAGCACGACCCCAACGTCACGCTGACCCTCGAGCAGGGCACCTGGTCGGTGCGGGGCTGCGGGTTGGCGATGCAGGCACCGGGCACGGTCACCGACGGGCAGATGACGATCACCGGCGACTGGGACGTCGATGCCGACCCCGACCCGGGGGCTGCTTGCGTGCCCGACCGGACGCCCTGGCGGGACTCGCAGTGGTGGGAGTCCCTGCTCAGTGGTTCACCGCTGCTCGCGCGGGACGGCACCACCTTGCTCCTGAGTGGCACCGTCGGTGAGCAGCCGGTGTTTGACCGGGTGTCTGTCGGTTTCAAGCGGTCGGGCGTCACGGAGCCGCAGATCGGGGCCGGACGTGCTGCCACGTGGGAGGACCTGGCGCAGGACTGGGTGGAGGCTCCTGTCGATGAGCTGATGGCGCAGGTCCCGGGTCGCGAGTTCGTCGACACCGAGCCCGACCCAGAGGCGGACCTGCAGCTCACCTCACCAGGTGTCGGCGACCTGAGCATCTCCGGCTGTCGTGACGGCGGCTTCACGCAGTCCTGGCTCCTCGACAGCGGGGGCACGGCCCTGTTTCTGGACCCGCTGGAGGTCCGTGCCGCTGTCGGCTGCATCGGACCGGGGGCGCGTCAGGAGTCCTTGGTGACGGGGATGCTGACCAACGGGTCTGAGATCAGCGTCCACGGCGACTACCTGATCATCGACGGCTGGGTCGACCCCACCGTCCTGGACCCGCAACCGATCGTGGACACCCGCCCGGCGCTGCTGTCTCCGCCGATGCTGCTGCCCGAGGTCAAGCAACTGACCCAGGCCGACACCCTTATGCCGGAGGTGCTCGCGGTGCCCGGTGACGGCATACCGACCCTGGCCGAGGACCCGACCGACTCGTTTGTCGCGGCCTTCGTGTCCGAGGACCACGACAACGCACTGCTCCTCCTGGGGTCAGACCAGCAGTGGCGCGTCGCGGCCACCGGCGTGGGCGGTGTGAGCCGGGACGGGCTCTTCATGTCGATGCCCTCGATCCTCGACACGTCCATCTCGCCCGGCGGCGATCACCTCGCCTATCGCACCGCGTTGCGGACCGACGCCAGCGTCATCGTCATCAGTGCGTCGACGGGCGAGGCCGTCGAGTTCGAGACCGACGGGGAGTTCCCCGACAACTTCGCCAACGACTTCTTCTGGCTCGACGACGACCGCCTCGCGGTCGACCTGCGCGAGGACCGCGCCATGATCATCGACCTCTCAACCGGGGAGGTCACCCACGACGCCTCGTGGAGCCAGCTGCGGGAGGTCGCCCCGTGGCGCATCATCGTGCAGGCCGACGAGGACGAGGAGTCCGGCGAGATCGAGCAGTCCGGCCCCGTCGTGCTGCAGCAGTTGGACGCAGCAGGTGCCGTGGTCGAGGAGACCCCGCTGGGCTTCACCAGCCAGCCTGGATATCAGTCCGCGCTGGCCGAGGACCGCGTCGCGACGGTCATCACCACCCAGGACCCGACGGTGATCGAACCCGAAGGGTGGCAGGGCGAGGTGCCGGAGTCGGTCAGTCTGGTGCTCGCCAAGGACGGCACGGAGGACAGCATCAACGTCCTGCAGGCCGAGGCCCACACCGTGACGCCGGTGCGCTGGGTCGACCGCGGCACCCTCATCGTGCGGGTCGCTGGCGACGGGTTCCACCACTATGTCCTCTGGGACACCCAGAACGGCGGCACCCAGCTGCTCACGCAGGTCGACCTGCCGCTCGGCCAGGGTCCGGTCTTTGGCAGGGTCGTCCCCTGAGCCCGTCCCCACGATCGGAGTCCCCATGACCACCGCCTCTCAGGCAGCCGCACCCACGTTCGGCCGCGTCGGACTCTGGCGCGCAGCCGTGCTGCTCACGCCCGAGCTGGCCACGGCCGTGGAGCGGCTCGGCTACGGCACGATCTGGATCGGCGGCTCACCCGCAGCGGACCTCCGCATCGCCGAGCAGCTGCTCGACGCCACCGAGCACGTGACCATCACCACCGGCATCGTGAACATCTGGCAGTCCCCGGCGGCCGAGGTCGCCGCGTCCTTCCACCGGCTCGAGCAGCGGCACCCGGGCCGGTTCGTGCTCGGGATCGGCATCGGGCACCGCGAGGCACTGGGTGACCAATACGAGAAGCCGTATGCCGCGCTCGTCACCTATCTCGACACCCTGGACGCCGAGGGCGTGCCCGCCCAGCGCCGGGTGGTCTCGGCGCTGGGTCCACGCACGCTCCGGCTCTCGGCCGAGCGCTCCCTCGGCACCCACCCGTATCTGACGACGCCCGCGCACACGCGCTTCGCCCGCGACATCGTCGGCCCCGGAACCCTCGTGGCGCCGGAGCAGCGGCTCGTGCCGACCACGGACGTCGCCGTTGCGCGGGAGACCGGTCGGGGGTTCCTGGCCCGCTACCTGACGCTGGCCAACTACCGCCGCACGCTGGAGCCCCACGGGTTCACCGCGGCCGAGCTGGACGACGGAGCCACGGACGCCGCCGTCGACGCGCTCGCTCCCCACGGCACACCGGCCGAGCTGGCCAAGACGGTCCAGGGACACCTCGACGCCGGAGCAGACCACGTCTGCGTCCAGCTGCTGCCCGCCACAGAAGACCCGCTGCCCGGCCTGGAAGCCCTGGCCAGCGAGCTAGACCTCTGACCGTAGCGCCTCCAAGCGCGGCAGATCCGCCGCCGGCACGGCCGGCAGGGTGACCGTCGAGCCGTCGGCCAGCCTGGCCTGGACGTCGGCTGCCCAGGCATCGGGCGGGTCCGCGCGCAGCTCCTCGACGTCGGCCCACGCGGGCGAACACACGCCATCGCGGGCCCTGGGCCCACCAGTCGGTCCGGTCCTCGGAGTCCTCACGCCCCACGATCCCGCTCCCACTCCTCATAGGCTTCGTCCTGCTGGGCGAACATCACCAGGAACCCCCAGGCCACGATGAGCACCATGAAGGCGACCAGAAGGGTCCACATGAGGACCGTGGCCCAGACTGCCCGCTCTGGACCCGTGACCCAGGCGGTCAGATAGGTGCCCACGTAGCAGACGGCAGCCAGGCCGCCCAGGCGTGCCGCGAGCGCCCGCTTACCCGCCTCCCGCGGACCGCCTCCGAGCCACTGTCCGGTGACCGTGCGGCGCAGACGCAGCGCAAGGACGAGGTTGACCAGGAAGAGCAGTCCCGCCGCCAGCCACATCCACCAGCGGTCGTCACCCGCACGCACCGCAAACCACGAGCCGAGCAGGAGGAGCAGGGTGGCGGCGCCGGGGATGACGAGCGCGGACCCTCCGGTCACGCGTCGCGCCAATGCCTCTCGGTGCTCCGGCGGAGTCGACTCCGATTCGAGGCGACGGCCCAGGACAAACGTCAGGGGCATCCAGAGCACCCCCATGATGAGCGCGAACACCGGGTTCATCCGGTATGTCTAGCAGCGCGCATGCGACGGCACACGCGCAGAGTGGCCCTGCACGGGTCATTCTTCAGCCGATCAAGCCCACCTGGTTGAGGATGAAGAGCACGGCGAAACGTGCGAACCTCGGAAAGAAGATAGCGCTCTCCATCCAGGCCTGCGCAATCCTGACCAACCCGGACCGGGCCCCTGGTGAAGTCGGCCAGGGCTTCTACAGGGACCGTCACCTGCCAGAGGACGGCGGGTGCACTGACGCCGGTCGTGGCATCGATCATCTGCTGAAGGTCACTCGGGGAGAAGCCTTTCTCGCGCAGCTCCTTCAGGAGTTCATCGCCGTCCTCGGACTCTTTCAGGGCTCGATAGGCGCTGAGCCCTGCTGATGAGGCGCGGCGGGTCCTGGCTGCTCAGTCCCCCACGGACCTGGAGTCCCGTCGAGCCATGGTGGATGACCTGCTTGACGCTGGTGTCGACGCCTCGGCGACCACCGTGCCCGAGGGTATGGGGGGTGTTCCACGTCCTGCTCGGAAGTCGCCGGGACGAACCAGTGGGACCACACGATCCTCGACCAGGCACGCATGTGGCGACGCACCCAGCTCGTCGAACGCATCGAGGCCTATCTCACCGAGCACGGCGAGGCCGTGCCGCCGGTCAATCCCGCGTTGCCTCGACCGAAGCCTTCATGACTGCTCCCTCCGCTGCGCCGCGACTGGTCGCCTCCGGCGTCTGAGCACCAGCGCCAGGCAAGTCAGGCTGGGATCACGACAGTGCGGGGGCGATCCTTCGGGGCGAGCCACGACGGGATGGCGGCATCGAAGGTGGCAAGCACGCCGTCGTGTCGTGCTGCCACATTGACCAGGTGCAGATCAGTGACCTGCCGGTGTCCCATGAGGACCGTGATGTCAACCATCGGTTCCGCCAGGGCCGTCGAGTCCTCCAGGAAGGTCCATCTCGGATCTGCACGCATGCCCTGGAGGATGGCCATCACCTCGGGCGCCGACCGCTGGGAACCGGTGACCAGCGGGTTGAGCAGCAGCCGGAAAAGGCCGGACTCGGTGAGTGGCGTGGTCGCCCATCGACCCGCAAGTGCCCTGAGAAATCGATGCGCGGCATGATGGTGCTGATGGGTGGTCAGAGCTAAGGCAACGAGGGCGTTGACGTCGAAGAGAGTGACCCGCCGTTCAGTCATCGCGCAGGTCCGCGATGAGCTCATCTGTGACCAGGACCGACTCGTCACCGGCCATGACAGGGAAGGGACTGTAGTGCATGTCGACCTGAGTCGTGACCGACCGCATCAGGCCTCGACGGGCGAGCTCGGAGACCGCTGCGCCCAGTGAGATCCCGCGACTGCGCGCCAGGGAACGCGCCGCGGCCATGATCTGGTCGTCGATCTCCAAGGTTGTCCGCATCACAACATCATAACATCATAACATCATGATGCTGGACGCGATCGCAGCCCATTGGCTGAGTCATAACCGAGATGAGGAGTCAGCCCAGCCCACACAACCGATCGTCAACGTCTCGTGATGAGCCGGTCAGCGCGCGGAGCCAGCCATCCGGCATACGCCCCCAGAGACCACGAGACGCCCCCGGCATCCCGGGGGCGTCTCGCTTGGTCTGTCTCAACACAGAGTGGTCGCAACTGCGAGCGCGCCCGAAGGGATTCGAACCCCTAACCTTCTGATCCGTAGTCAGATGCTCTATCCGTTGAGCTACGGGCGCACGGTTGCCGAACGGCAACGAGGGATGAGACTACCGGAGTCTGGGCCCACGCACGAAATCGGGGTGACCGACCTCACGCTGGGCCGCCCCGGTCCGGACTGTGCCCAGCTCAGGGACCGCGTTAGGTTGGGTCCACGAGTTTGGCAGCGCAGCCAACGAGCACAGGAGCGTATCGATGACGACGATCAGCACCCGCGGGACCACCCGTCATACCGAGTTGGCGCAGTGGGTCTCAGAGGTGGCCGCCCTGACCACTCCCGACGAGGTCGTGTGGGTGACCGGCAGTGACGAGGAAATCCGCGAGATCAACGCCCTGCTGGTGCAGGCCGGCACCTTCGTGGCGCTCGCCGAGGACAAGAAGCCCGACTCCTTCTATGCCGCGTCCGATCCCGATGACGTCGCCCGCGTCGAGGACCGCACCTACATCTGCTCGGCGGACGAGAAGGACGCCGGTCACACCAACAACTGGATGGACCCGGTCCAGATGAAGGCCACCCTCGAGCCGCTGTTCGCCGGCTCCATGGCCGGCCGCACGATGTATGTCATCCCCTTCGTCATGGGCCACCTCGAGGCCGACGAGCCCATGTTTGGTGTCGAGATCACCGACAGTGCCTATGTCGTGGCCTCGATGCGCATCATGGCCCGGGTCGGCGCCCCCGTCCTGGAGAAGATGGAGGAGCTGGAAGCCGACTACGTCAAGGGTCTGCACTCCGTCGGCGCCCCGCTGCGCGATGGCGACGGACGGGTTGTCGCTGACGTCCCCTGGCCGTGCAGCGAGACCAAATACATCGTCCACTTCCCGGAGGAGCGGGCCATCTGGTCCTACGGCTCCGGCTATGGCGGCAACGCCCTGCTGGGCAAGAAGTGCTATGCCCTGCGCATCGCGTCGGTGATGGCCCGCGACAACGGGTGGATGGCCGAGCACATGCTGATCCTCAAGCTGACCAGCCCGGAGGGTGCCGTGCACTACATCGCCGCTGCTTTCCCGTCGGCGTGCGGCAAGACCAACCTGGCGATGCTGGAGACCACCCTGCCCGGGTGGAAGGCCGAGACGGTCGGGGACGACATCGCCTGGATGCGCTTCGGCGAGGACGGGCGGCTGTATGCCGTCAACCCCGAGTTCGGTCTGTTCGGCGTCGCCCCGGGCACCGGCTACGGCACCAACCCCAACGCGATGCACACCATCGAGGCCGGTCACTCGATCTTCACCAACGTGGCCCGCACCGACGACGGTGACGTGTGGTGGGAGGGCATGACCGAGGAGACCCCGGAGCACCTAATCGACTGGCACGGCAACGACTGGACCCCGGCGGACGGCGAGGACGGCACCACGGCCGCCCACCCCAACAGCCGCTTCTGCACCCCGATCGAGCAGCTGCCCACCCTGGCCCAGGAGTACTACGAGCCCAACGGCGTCCCGATCTCGGCCATCCTGTTCGGCGGCCGGCGCAAGACCACGGTCCCGCTGGTGACGCAGGCCCGCGACTGGCAGCACGGCACCTTCTTCGGCGCCACCCTGTCCTCGGAGACGACCGCCGCAGCCACCGGCGCCGTCGGTGTGGTGCGCCGCGACCCGATGGCGATGCTGCCGTTCATCGGCTACAACGCCGGTGACTATCTCGGCCACTGGCTGAGCACCGGCAAGCAGCACGACGAGTCCAAGATGCCCAAGATCTTCCTGGTCAACTGGTTCCGCCGGGG
This sequence comes from Ornithinimicrobium ciconiae, assembly GCF_007197575.1. Taxonomy (NCBI): domain Bacteria; kingdom Bacillati; phylum Actinomycetota; class Actinomycetes; order Micrococcales; family Ornithinimicrobiaceae; genus Ornithinimicrobium; species Ornithinimicrobium ciconiae. The sequence continues at coordinate 639,406 of NZ_CP041616.1, read as the reverse complement.
CGAGGACGGCTCCTTCCTGTGGCCCGGCTTCGGGGAGAACGCCCGCGTCCTGAAGTGGGTCATCGACCGGCTCGAGGACACCGTCGGCGCCGAGGAGACCCCGATCGGGTTCATCCCGCGCCCGGAGGACCTGGACGTCGACGGACTCGATCTGACCCCTGAGCAGGTGGCCGCCGCACTGGCCGTCGACACCGAGGAGTGGCGCGAGGAGCTGCCGCTGATCCGCGAGTGGTTCGACAAGTTCGGCGACTCCCTGCCCCAGCAGCTGGAGGACGAGTTCGCCACCCTGCAGGAGCGCCTCGGTTAATGCCCGCGCAACCGAGCATCGCGATCGCGCACGACTACCTCACCCAGCGGGGCGGCGCAGAGCGGGTCGTGCTGGCGATGGCCCGGGCCTTTCCCGGCTCCCGGATCTACACCACGCTCTATGACCCGGAGAACACTTATCCGGAGTTCGCCGACCTGGACGTGGTGGTGTCCCCGCTCAACCGGGTCCGGTTATTTCGGCGCCACCACCGCCTGGCGTTGCCCCTGCTGGCGCCGACCTCGGACCGCATGGAGATCCCGGAGGATGTGGTCGTCGCCTCCTCCAGCGGCTGGGCGCACGGCTTCCGCTCCCGGGGTGCCAAGGTGGTCTACTGCCACTCCCCCGCCCGCTGGCTCTATCTGACCGATGAGTATGTCGGCAACGGCCCCCGCAGCCGGCTCAAGTCGGTGGTGGCCCACGGGATGAAGCTGCCACTGGCCCAGTGGGACAAGAGGGCGGCCGGGACGGCGGACCGCTATCTCGCGAACTCCACCGTGGTGCGCAACCGGATCGCCCACGCCTATGGCATCCAGGCCGACGTCCTGCCGCCCCCGCACGGGGTCGCCGCCGACGGGCCACGGCGCGCGGTCCGTGGGATCCGCAAGTGGTCACCGAGCGGTTATCACCTGGTGGTCTCCCGGCTGATGCCCTACAAGAACGTCGACAAGGTCGTGGAGGCCTTCCGGCAGATGCCTGACGAGCGGCTGCTGGTGATCGGCGCAGGCCCGCTGCGGGAGGCGCTGACCGCGTCGGCCCCGTCGAACGTGAAGTTCGTGCAGGACCTGTCCGACGAGCAGATGCGGTGGGCGTATGCCGGTGCCCGCGCACTCATCGCCCCATCCCGGGAGGACTTCGGTCTGACCCCGTTGGAGGCTGGGGCGTTCGGCAAGCCGGTGCTGGCGCTGCGCGCCGGCGGCTATCTCGACACCGTGGAGGAGGGCGTGACCGGCCTGTTCTTTGAGCACTCGGTGCCCGATCAGATCGCGGCGGCCGTGCGCGCGGCCGATGCCCACGAGTGGGACGAGGAGGCGATCCACGCTCACGTGGCGACCTTTGCCGAGCCCCGCTTCCGGGCGTTGTTGCGCGAGGCCGTTGCCACCGTGCTCCCACCGCACGCGCAGGAGTCATTCAGAAACCAGTGGCAGGATGCCACGATCTATGACAAGGAGGAGCCCCGATGATCTCTGAGGAGCCCAACGGGCCTGAAGACCACACTCGCCCCCTGCTCGCTGACGAGCCGACCCCGCCCGGCAGCGACATCGCCGAGCTGGTGGACGCCATGGAGGAGCGTGTGCTCCACGGCGAGGCCGAGGAGGCGCAGGAGGAGAAGGAGTCCACCGACGCGTCCGAGGAGGCCCCCGAGCCCGAGGACGTCGACCCCAGTGCCGGAAAGCCGGTGTGAGCGGCTCCACCTCGGGGCAACGAGAAAGACCCCCGGATGTCGTCCGAGGGTCTTGCTCATCTGCTGGGGCGCGTCGATGACGCGCTGCGGCGGAGGCGGAGGGATTTGAACCCTCGATGGGGTTGTAGCCCCAAACCCGCTTAGCAGGCGGGCGCCATAGACCAGACTAGGCGACGCCTCCACGTCCCATCGGGAGTAACCGCCGCGGAACGGCTGTCAGGTTACCCGCGCCGGGGTGGCTTCACCAAACCAGACTCACCTGCAGCACACTAGGAAGCCCACAACAGCTTCAGGGCGCAACGTCCTCACGCTCCCAGGGCGTCTGACTCAAGAGGACGAGACTCGCGGAAGGCATGCATGACCCACGACGACACCCCCGACGGTGGGGCCCCACACCGTCGGAACCGGCCGGCGGACGACACCACGCCCCACGGCCGGCGACGGGAGCTGCCTTCGAGCAACCACCCCACCCGCGCTGCGGCCCTCGCTGCCCAGACCAACCGTGGCGTGGGGCGGGCCTACGGGCTGACCGCACTGGGCACTCTCCTGCCCGGAGCGGGTCTGATCGCGACCCGCCGGCGGATGATCGGCATACCGCTGCTGGTGCTCGCGGTCGGCAGCGGTCTGGTGGCCCTCGTCTATCTGATCCGCAACGGTGCCTTCCGCTCCGCGCTGGACCTGGCCGCCCGGCCCGACCTGCTGCGCACCCTGGCGATCGTGCTGGCCGTCGGGGCGGTGATCTGGATCGGGTCGGTCATCCTGACCGCCCTGACCGCCCGGCCGCGCCGGATGACCGGCGGGCAGCGCGCGGGACTGGCCGTCTTTACCGGCATCATGTGCCTGCTGATCGCGGGGCCCACCGCGCTGGGCCTGCGCTATATCGATGCGCACAACACGGCCGTCGACACGATCTTCACTGGCGCTGACGAGCGCCCGCACCAGGCGGGCGTGCCCTCCGTCGGCCCCGCGGTGGACGAGCCCGACCCGTGGGCCGAGGTGCCCCGGGTCAACGTGCTGCTGCTCGGCTCGGACGCTGCGGACACCCGCGAGGGGACCCGCACCGACTCGATGATGGTGGCCAGCATCGACACGGTCACCGGCGACACCGTCCTGTTCGGCATCCCCCGCAACCTGCAGAACGTGCCGATCCCGACCAACAGCCCGCTGCACAAGCGCTATGGCGGCTCCTATGACTGCGGCAACGAGTGCCTGATGAACGGCATCTGGACCGCCGCGATGGACCTGCACGCGGAGAACCCCGGCTGGTTCGCCGGTGACCCCAACCCGGGGCAGACGGCGACCCGCCAGGTGATCTCCACGATCATCGGTCAGCCCATCCACTACACCGTGATCATCGACCTGGACGGCTTTGAGGCCCTCGTGGACGCGATGGGCGGGGTGGACATCAACGTCCAGGAGCGCGTGCCGATCGGCGGCCGGACCTACACCGACGCCGGCGGCGGCATCCACCTCATCGAAGGCAGCGAGCGCGGCTGGATCGAGGTCGGCCCGCAGCACCTCACCGGTGACGAGGCCCTCTGGTATTCCCGCTCGCGCGTCACCAGCGACGACTTCTCCCGCATGCGGCGCCAGCGCTGCGTCGTCGGTGCCCTCATCGACCAGGTCAACCCGATGACGCTGCTGCAGCGCTATCCCGCGATCGTGTCCGTGGCCGGCGACAACATCACCGTCGACATCGACCAGTCCGAGCTGCCCGCCTGGGCCGACCTCGTCGAGCGGGTGCAGGGCGGGACGATGCAGAGCCTGCCGTTCACCGCCAAGAACACCAACACCGCCGATCCAGACTTCACCGCGATCCGCCGCGAGGTCTATCTGGCGCTGCACCCCGAGCCGACCCCCTCCGTCGAGGCCGGTGGCAACACGTCGACCGCGACGACCCCGGACGACGCGGCCCCGACCACCGAGGCCCCCACGGGCGCGACCACGGACGCACCCGAGACCACGACCGAGGAGACCGACGAGCTCGCGGACCTGGGCACCGTCTGCTGACCGGGCGCACGATCTGACCGCGCGCATCGTGTTGCGGCCCAGACACAACGAGGCCCCCGAGTCGTGCGACTCGGGGGCCTCGTTCAAGCTGTGGGGCTGAGTGTCAGCTCCAGGTCAGCCTCAGACCGCGCGGACGGACTCCGCCTGCGGGCCCTTGGGGCCCTGGGTGACCTCGAACTCGACCCGCTGGGCCTCGTCAAGGGACTTGTAGCCGTTGGACTCGATGGCCGAGTAGTGGACGAACACGTCCGGGCCACCGCCATCCTGCGCGATAAAGCCGAAGCCTTTTTCCGCGTTGAACCACTTCACGGTTCCCTGTGCCATGGGACAATCTCTTTCTGCTGTGCGATCAACCCCCACACCTCGCAGGGGCCGGCTCAGATGAAACCCCCCACCACCGGGACCATGCCCGACCTGCTGACCATCTGTCGTACCCAAGGGTGTGACTACATGCTCTACTGCGAGGAACTGCAACTGCAAGCACACAAACGGTAGCAGGACCGAGATCAAAAGTCCCCTTTCCTCTCTGGCGGTGAATCAGCCTGTCTGCGCTGGTGAGGGGCCTGGTCCGCCCAGATCTTCGGCTCCTTCCCGCTGACCCACTGGCTGCAGACCACACTCTCGCTCATGCGATGATGACGTCTGGGTCCGGCCTCGGCGGGACCCCTGGAGGGTTCGCATAGCGGCCGAGTGCAGGCGCCTTGAAAGCGCCCGACGGAAACGTCCGTGGGTTCAAATCCCACACCCTCCGCTCACCGCCTGTGCACATCCGCGCAGGTCACGCGTGCTGTCGAAGGTCAGGCAAAGAGCACGGCGGCCAGCAGCCCCAGGACAATGAACCCCAGGACCAGCCCGGCTCCGAGAAGCACCCCTGCCCTGGGGTTGGCATGGGACCAGGGCAGCATGTGCGGCCACCGCACCCGCGCCTCGGCAGGGTGAAGCACCGGGACATGGGTGACCACCGGAGCCGCCTGCGCCAGCGCCTCGACATCAGACAGCTCCCGCACCGGGGAGGAGACGAGCAAGACCTGGCCGTTGCGGTCGAGCAGGATGGTGCGGGGCCCGCTGGCGCCGGGCACGGCATACTCCCGGGTGACGACCGCCTCGACGACCTCGGCCCGCGGTATCACCAGGGCCCTCCGCAGGAGGCGGTGCTTGATCACGTGCGTCTCGGTCACCACGATGCGCGCGTTGAGATGCACCACGGTGAGGAGGACGGTGACCAGGACGATCACGTAGGTGGCGCCGATGATCAGGAGGTTTTCGCTCAGGTCAGAGTCCGCGTTGCGGGCAAACGCGTAGGGGATGGCGAGCAGGCAGCCCAGCACGACGGCCGCCATCGACCACTTGCCGGTGCGGTCCATCCCCGCGCGCGCCTCAAAGAGCACGGTCCCGTGCCCGGTCACCTCTCCGACCGCCATCTTCACCCCTCACTCTCGCCGTGCCCGCTGGCCCTCCCGGAAACCCAACGTCAGGAACCCCATGCGAGGTTACCCGCCACCGGGCACGCCGATAGCCTGGCACCATGACCGTGGCAAACCCTCTGGAACAGCTCACCGAGTCGGACCTGCGCGAGCAGCGCACCAGCGTGAAGTGGCACGCCTTCGCCCCCGACGTGCTCCCCCTGTGGGTGGCCGAGCAGGACTCCGTGCTGGCCGAGCCTGTCGTCCGGACCGTGGTCGAGGCGATGCAGCGCAGCGACACCGGTTATGTCTTCTCCGGCAAGGAGTATGCGGAGGCGCTGGCCTCCTTCGCCGTCGATCGATGGGGCTGGTCCGAGCTGGACCCGGAGCGCACCGCGATCGTGCCGGACGTCATGATCGGCGTCACCGAGATGCTGCGCCTGGTCACTGCACCCGGCGACAAGGTCGTCGTCAACTGCCCCGTCTACCCGCCGTTCTACTCCTTCGTGCGCAGCATGGACCGTCAGATCGTCGAGGCCCCGCTGACCGCCGAGCACCGCCTCGATCTCGACACCCTGTCCGACGCCTTCGCCGCGGCGACAGCGGGAGGAGCGCGCGCGGCATACCTGCTGTGCAGTCCCCACAACCCGACCGGCACGCTGCACACCGCCGAGGAGTTGGAGGCGGTCGCCGCCCTGGCGCAGCAGCACGACGTGCGGGTCGTGGCGGATGAGATCCACGCCCCGCTGGTCTATCCCGGGCACGCCTTCGTGCCCTTCCTGAGCGTGCCCGGCGGTGAGCGTGGCCTGTCGCTGATGTCGGCCTCGAAGGGCTGGAACCTGGCCGGGCTCAAGGGCGCGCTGGCGATCGCCGGACCCGAGGCCGCGGCGGACCTGGCCCGGCTCCCCGAGGAGGTGGGGCACGGCGCCAGCCACCTGGCGGTGATGGCGCACATCGCGGCCTTCCGGGACGGCGGGATGTGGCTCGATGCGCTCCTCGACGGGCTCGACGCCAACCGGCACCTGCTCGCCGAGCTGCTGGCCGAGCACCTGCCGACTGTGGGTTATCAGCTGCCGGAGGCGACCTATCTGTCCTGGCTGGACTGTCGTGCGCTGGGGGTCGAGGATCCGCCGGCCGAGCCGGGCCTCGTCACGCTCAGTGTTGGGCCGGCCGCATTGTTCGCCCGCGAGGCCAAGGTGGGGCTGAGCGCGGGCACCGCGTTCGGCACCGGCGGCTCCGGGCACGTCCGGCTCAACTTCGCCACCTCACAGGCAATCCTGACCCAGGCGATCGAGCAGATGGGCCGGGCGGTCGCGGGAGCGCGCTGATCTGGTTAGTGTCGGTGGCGAGAGCAACACGACCTTGAAAGGGGTGCACCTCATGAAGAAGGTGTGGTTCATCATCGGCGCCAGCGTCGGCTACATCCTCGGGGCCAGGGCTGGCCGCGAGCGCTACGACCAGATCACCCGCCAGGCCAGCAAGGCCTGGCAGAGCGACACCGTGCAGACCCGGGTCGACGACGTCAAGACCCAGGCTGCCAAGGCACCGGCCGCGGTGGCCGGGACCGTTGCCAGCTCGGCCAAGGAGTTCGCGGGCCAGGCCAAGGCCAAGGTCACCGGCCACGAGACCACGGACCTGCACGGCGACTACGAGAACGAGACGGGCTCCTGGGACGGCGAGACCGGCACCCCGTCGGTCGACGACTCCACCTTCGGGCCCGGGGGCGACAAACTGCCCTGACGTCCCCCGCATTTTGAGAGGGGTTTCGTAGGTCCCACCCGAGTTTTTGCAGGGGTTTCGTAGGTCCCACCCGCATTTTGATAGCGGTTTCGTAGGCCGCACCCGCATTTTGATAAGGGTTTCGTAGGTCCCACCCGAGTTTCCGTAGGGGTGTCGCACGTCCTGCACGCTGGGACGTGCGACACCCCTACGAACTGGCTAGATCCAGAGTGCGGGGTCCGCGAAGAGGACGTCCTCGCCGTGCAGCTCCGGAACCCGGTTGGTGGCGGGCACCCCGACGGCCGTGGCGCCGGCCGGGACGTCCTTGACCACCACGGCGTTGGCCCCGACCTGGCCGCCAGCGCCGATCACCACGGGTCCGAGCACCCGGGCGCCCGCGCCCAGCACGGCACCGGACTCCACGGTCGGGTGGCGCTTGATCTTGGCGTTGGCCCGCCCGCCCAGGGTGACGGCGTGATACATCATCACGTCGTCGCCGATCTCGGCGGTCTCACCGATAACGACGCCCATCCCGTGGTCGATGAACAGGCGCCGACCGATCTGGGCCCCGGGGTGGATCTCGATGCCGGTCGCGGCACGGGAGGCCTGGGAGAGCAGCCGCGCCGGGAGCCGCGCACCCCGCGTCCACATCGCGTGCGAGACCCGGTGCGCCCAGAGTGCGTGCAGCCCCGGGGAGGCCAGCGCCATCTCCACCCTGCTGTCGGTGGCCGGGTCACGCTCGATGGCCGCGTCGATGTCCTCGCTGATCCGCGCGGCGACCGTGCCGACCTCCTTGCTCACCCGGGCCCACGCGGCGCCGACGCGGCCCCGCAGAGCACCGGGGGCCATCAGTCGGTCAGTCCCTCGAAGAGCACGGTGGACAGGTAGCGCTCGCCGAAGTCCGGCACGATCGCCACGATCGTCTTGCCGGCGTTCTCCTCGCGCTTGGCCAGCTCCAGGGCGGCCCACACCGCAGCGCCGGACGAGATCCCGGCGAGGATGCCCTCCTTGGTCGCCAGGTCACGCGAGACCCGCACGGAGTCCTCGAGGGAGGCGTCGATGACCTCGTCGTAGAGCTCGGTGTCCAGGATCTCCGGGACGAAGTTGGCGCCCAGGCCCTGGATCTTGTGGGGGCCAGGCTCACCGCCGTTGAGGATGGGGCTGTCCACCGGCTCGACCGCGACGATGGTGATGTCCGGCTTCTGCTCACGCAGGTAGCGGCCGGCCCCGGTGAGGGTGCCGCCGGTGCCGATGCCGGAGACGAAGATGTCGACATTGCCCTCGGTGTCGGCCCAGACCTCCGGACCGGTCGTGGCCTGGTGGATGGCGACGTTGGCCTGGTTGGCGAACTGGCGGGCGCGGACCCCGCCGCGCTCCTGGGCGATCTCCTCGGCCTTGGCCACGGCACCCTTCATCCCCTCGGCCCCCGGGGTCAGGACGAGCTCGGCACCATAGGCACGCAGCAGCGCACGGCGCTCCTTGCTCATCGTGTCCGGCATGGCCAGGACGACGTTGTAGCCGCGGGCGGCACCGACCATCGCCAGGGCGATCCCGGTGTTGCCCGACGTGCCCTCCACGATCGTGCCTCCGGGCTGCAGCTCGCCGGCCTCGACGGCGGCGTCGATGATCGCGGCGCCGATGCGGTCCTTGACCGAGTTGGCCGGGTTGCCCGACTCGAGCTTGACCAGGACGGTCGCCCCCAGCCCCTCGGTCAGCCGGTTCAGCCGGACCAGTGGGGTGTTGCCGATGGTCTGGGTGATGTCGTCCTTCACGGGCACGATGGGCCGCCTTTCGCTCGGGGGCGCCCGGCAGCGCGCCGGGCTAAAGCCTTCGATGGTTATAAGTAGACAAAGCCCACGTTATTCCCTACGGCCCTCGTCCGCTCGATCGGAGGCCGACCCTGCTCCTCTCGCGTGGGGGCGCGCACCACCGAGTGCGCCGTTACTGTGCGTCAAGAGCCATGCCACCGGAGCGCCGTGCCCCTGCTGGTGCGGTGGACCAGGAGGACACGCCATGTGGCTGACCAAGATCTACAGCAACCTGCGCAGCGGTCTGTGGTTCATCCCGTTGCTCTATGCGGTGGCCGGGATCGTCATCAACCTCGTCACCACGTCCCTGGACAGCCACTTCGGCTTTGACGTGGTCTCGATCCACGTCATCGGTGGACCCGACGCCGCGCTCGCCATCCTGGGTGCCGTCGCCGGCTCCATGGTCAGCCTGGTCGCCACCGTGCTGTCCATCACGATGGTGGTCGTCCAGCTGGCGATGGCGCAGTTCTCACCGCGGATCGTGCAGACCTTCCTGCAGGATCGACCGAGCCAGCACGCGATCGGGCTGTTCGTCGCCACCTTCGTGCAGGCGATGCTCACCATGCGCCAGGTCCTGGTCAGCGAGGACGCCCCCGTCGTGCCGGGCATCTCGGTCGCTACCACCTTCCTCATGGTGGTCATCAACATCGTGGTGCTGGTCGTCTATATCCACCACATCGGCCGCGAGCTGCGGGTGTCGTCGTTGATCGAGCTGGTCAGCGAGGGAACTCGCGACCTGATGGACGAGGTGTATCCGCACCGCCTCGAGCACGTGGGCCAGGACGACCCCCGCCTCGTCACCGCGCACAAGTCCGGAGTGCTGAGCCTAGTCGGTCGCGAACACCTGGTCGCGCTCGCGGTCGAGGCCGACTGCCGCATCGACGTCATCCCGGCCGTCGGCGAGTTCGTGCCCGCCGACGGCAAGCTGGCCCGTCTCTCCGGCAGCACGGTCGACCAGATCGACGTCGACGGGATCCGCGACGCCCTGGTCCTGTCCCTGGAGCGCAGCCAGGAGGAGGACGTGGCCTATGGCCTGCGCATGCTGGTGGCCATGGGACTGAAGGCCATGGCCGACAGGGTGCACGCCGACCCGACCACGGTGGTGCAGGTCCTGGACCGGGTGCAGGACGTGCTGCGCCAGCTCTCTCGCCGGGAGCTGCGCGAGGACACCTCGTCGGACGACGACGGGACCATCCGCGTGGTCATCCCGTCCATGGACTGGCAGGCCTATGTCCGTCTCGGCTTTGAGGAGCTGCGACTCTTCGGCTCCGGCTCTCCCCAGGTCGCCCGCCGGCTGCGGGCCGCCCTCGAGGACCTGCTCGACTACGCCCCGAGCGAGCGGCGCGGCCCCCTCCACGAGCAGCTCACCCAGCTCGACGACACGCTGACCAGGGCGTACTCCGCCGAACGGGACGCCGATCTGGCGCGCCGTGCTGACCCTCAGGGCATCGGCATCGCGGCAGGTGCTCACCAGCCCGTCCCCCCGACCCCCTAGGATCACGTCATGTCACCGGTGCAGATCATCGCCATCGTGCTCGGCGTGGGCGTGACCCTGGTCGCGGTCTCCCTCTTCGTGCGCACCATCGTCGGCTTCGTCGCCAAGTTCCGCCTGGGCCAGCCGGCCACGGGACGCACCGACGAGCCCGGTGCCCGCACGCTGACCCTGCTGCGCGAGTTCCTCGCGCACAACCGGATGGCTCGCAAGCCGATGGTCGCGGTCGCCCACTGGTTCGTGATGCTGGGCTTCCTGCTGCTCACGACCACCCTCGCCACGGCATACGGTCAGCTCTTCAACCCGCACTTCGCGCTGCCCCTGATCGGGCACTGGCCGCCCTACATCTGGCTGGCCGAGCTGTTCGGCTGGGGCACCCTGATCGGCATCATCGCCCTGATCGTGCTGCGCCAGCGACTGCACCCCCGCACCCACGACCGCGAGAGCCGCTTCTGGGGCTCGACCTTCTGGCAGGCCTATGTCGTGGAGTTCGTGATCCTCGGCGTCGGTCTGTGCATCGTGGCCCTGCGCGGCCTGGAGTACGCCCTCGGCAAGGCGACCGGAGCAGAGTGGGCCGACTTCGTCCACTTCCCCACCACCGGATGGATCGGCAACTTCTTCGACGGTATGTCGGAAGGTGCCCTGGAGACCACCATCGTCCTGGTGGCGCTGGTCAAGATCCTCATCTCCATGGGCTGGATGATCACCATCGCTGTCACCCCCACGATGGGAGTGGCCTGGCACCGGTTCCTGGCCTTCTTCAACATCTGGTTCAAGCGCCACCCGGACGGGCGCACCTCCCTCGGTGAGCTGCAGCCGATCGCGGTCGGTGGCGAGCCGGTGGACTTCGAGAACATCGAGGAGCTCGACGAGGACGCCGCGCTCGGCGTCGGCAAGATCGAGGACTTCACCTGGAAGGGTCTGCTCGACTTCTCCACCTGCACCGAGTGCGGCCGCTGCCAGGAGCAGTGCCCGGCGTGGAACACCGACAAGCCGTTGTCTCCCAAGATGATGGTGATGAACCTGCGCAACCACCACCACGCCAAAGCACCGTGGCTGATGGCCTCCGAGGAGGCCCGCGACGCAGCTGGCGACGGCACGGCGGAAGCACCTGCGGCGGGAGTGACAGGTGACGGGTCGGCGGCGGCACGGCACGGCATACCCCTCTCCGCGGTGCTGGAGGCCCAGCGGGAGCTGGTCGGCGCGACCGAGGGCGACCCGACCATCCCCACCGGTGGCGCGGTCATCGACCCGGACGTGCTGTGGTCCTGCACCACCTGCGGGGCATGCGTTGAGCAGTGCCCGGTCGACATCGAGCACGTCGACATGATCGTGGACCTGCGCCGCTATCAGACGCTGATCGAGTCGGCCTTCCCCAGCGAGCTGGGCGGGCTGTTCAAGAACCTGGAGAACAAGCAGAACCCCTGGGGTATGTCGGCCCGCGCCCGGATGGACTGGGCCAAGGACCTGCCCTTCGAGGTCAAGGTGGCCGGGGCGGACGTCGAGGACCTCGACGAGGTCGACTATCTGTTCTGGGTCGGCTGCGCCGGCGCCTATGAGGACCGCGCGAAGAAGACCACCCGCGCCGTGGCCGAGCTGCTCAACACCGCCGGAGTGAGCTTCGCGGTGCTGGGCGACGGGGAGACCTGCACCGGTGACCCCGCGCGCCGGGCCGGCAACGAGTTCCTCTTCCAGATGCTGGCCCAGCAGAACGTCGAGGTGCTCAACGAGGTCAACGCCACCAAGATCGTGGTGACCTGCGCCCACTGCTTCAACACCATCAAGAACGAGTACCCCCAGCTGGGCGGCAAGTATCAGGTCGTCCACCACACCCAGCTGCTCAACCGCCTGGTGCGGGAGAAGAAGCTCACCCCGGTCGCCCGCCCGGAGGAGGCCGACACCACGGGGGTGGCCTCCACCGCGGAGACGGTGACCTATCACGACCCGTGCTACCTGGGTCGGCACAACGGGGTCTACTCCCCGCCGCGTGAGCTGCTCGGCGCACTGCCCGGGGTGGAGATGCGGGAGATGCCGCGCTCGAAGGAGAAGTCCTTCTGCTGCGGTGCCGGTGGTGCCCGCATGTGGATGGAGGAGAAGCTCGGCAACCGCATCAACGTCAACCGCACCGAGGAGGCGCTGGCCACCGGCGCCGACCGGATCGCGATCGGCTGCCCTTTCTGCCGCGTCATGCTCTCCGACGGCCTCACCGAGAAGCAGTCCGAGGGCGCCCGCGAAGAGGTCGAGGTCGTCGACGTCGCCCAGATGCTGCTGGCCGCGGTGCGCCGCGGTGGGGGCGGCACGGAGGCCGAGCCTGAGGTCGCCGCCCCCAACGTCTAGACCGGGGGCCCCACACCATGCTGCGAGCAGATCCGCGAGCAGCGTCACAACGCGCGCAGGAGTCCCAGGGCCTTCTCGAGTTCGACGAGGCTGTCATCCACGCTCTGGATCGCTGCCTCGATGGCCTTGCGTGATCTCTCGGCCTCACTGATGGAGGCACCGCGTTGTTTGCGCTGCTCGGTCAAGAGGGCGCCCTTCTCCTGGATCTTCTGGCCTAGCAACTTGCGGTAGGCGGGCACGATCTCGGGTTTCAACTGAATGATCAGTTGATCCCACTGGCCCACCAGGGCCTCCCGCTCCTCCTTGGCGAGACGGGCGAGCTCGTAGTCCATCTGGCTCAACGTCTTCTTGCCGTGCTGGCCAGTGCGCAGCGCCACGAAGTACCCGATCCCGCCAGCGGCTGCGAGCGCCAGGCCAACCGGGTTGGACAGGTGCAGCAGAGATGTGGCCAGGCTGTAGGACAGGTTGGCACCGAAGAACCCGGTCAGTCCCGAACTGACATCGAGCGGATCGCGCAGCACCCTCGCGAGCGCTCGGTTGACGGGCGCGTGCTCCGCCCCGAACTGGTCGATCAGATCGTCCTGCAGGGCCTCTCCGACCTGCGCCCGGAGCACCGCTCTCAGCTGGTCCAGCGCCTCGGAGAAGATCAGGGCGCGCATGGCGTTGAGCTCCTGCTGGATCTCCTCCTCCAGGGCGCTGATCTGAGCCTCCCCGGAGAGCCTCTTGATGTCACGAACAGCGGCCCGGCGCGTGGTTCGCCACTCCTCCAAGCGGGTGGCGGAGTTCTTGCTGAGGGCCGCGCGGACGAGGGCGATGTCCCGGTCGAAGTGCAACGTCCACTCCTGCTGGCGCTCCTTGAGCCTGTTGACCTCGGCTTCTGTCACTGCCATGGCCTCTGCCAGATCCTGGTCCGAGGCGTGGGTGACCGCCAGCCGCTGCCCCAGGTGCGAACGCAGGTCCTTCAGCCCCGCCTCGGTCATCCGCAAGGCATTGGCCATCGGCAGCTCAGCATGCCGACGCAGCTCGTGGGACACGACGCTGAGAAGCTCGGTCCACCCGGACCTGTGGAGCAGCAGTTCGCGGCGGGCCTCGTCGTCCTGCCGGTAGGCATGGGCGGCCATCGTGGTGGAGACGCCCACCACCGGGATCCCGCTGCGGAGATGGTCCCGCAGCACCTGAGTGTTGGTCTCGACGACCTCGGACCAGGAGTCCGGAAAGGTGTCGATCTTCGTGACAACAACAACCAGTGCGTCGACTGGGCGCAGGTAGGCCCGCAGATAGTCAACCTCCGGTTGCAGGAGGGGAGCTCCGGCGTCTGTGACGAAGACGCCGACCGAGGCAGCCCGCACCAACATGCGGCTCACCGTGGCCTGGGGTCCGTCGATGCCACCCTCACAGGGGGTGTCTAGGAGGACGACATCGTCGCCGAGGGCACAGGAGGACCACTCCACCTCCACGCCCACGGCCCCCTCGTGGAAGGTGTCAGACGCCGAGCCCTCGGCCCCCAGCCACCGGAGAGGAGCGCTCCCGGTGCGCGGCGGGATCACGCGCCGGTAGCGGTTGACCAACCGCTCCTCCATCGACGCAGTGGTCTCGTGCGGGGACAGCAAGTGCACCAGCGTGCTCTTGCCCTTGCCCGGCTCCCCCAGGAAAAGAACCGACGGCGCGTGCGGTCGACCTGCTGCGATGGCCTGCGCCTGCTCGGCGACAACTGGCTGGTCGTGCGTCCTGAGCAGTGACCAGGCGGCAGTGCAGGCGGCGTGTCCGACACGCCTGGCCGTCAGGTGCTCAGGAGAAAGGGTCGCCATCGAAGTCCTCCCCGTCGTAGGGCATCGGGGCTCCTGCGTCCGCGATGTGAGGTTCGGCGTCGGCAAGGCCGAGGTCACCGTCCTCAACAGCACAGTCCCCGACCGCCTCATCGAGGCTCTGGTCGTGGGCGACCTCGTCCGGGTGGTCATGGGCGACCTCGTCCGCGTGGTCGTGGGCGTGGTCCTCCTCCGGCGCGGTCAAGCGCAGGGCGGCCTGCCAGATGCGCTCGGGCGGACCCTCTGGGGTCGCCAGCCAGTCGCCCAGGTTCACGTCGTGCGATGACATCAGCGCCACGCCACCGATCGCGGACCTGCAGGGCAGTGCGCGCCCTCGCCCGTCTTCCCGCCGCTCATCCCTTTACAGCGGGAGCGGCGGCTGGCTATGCTCCGGGTGCAGTCGTTAGGCCTCCGGGGTCCGAGCCCCACTCCCGTGAAGGGGCCACCGTGATGGACGTGCGCGCAGCGACCGAGCAGGAACTCGTGGTAGCCGCCAGTCGTGGTGATCACGCGGCCTTCGAGGCCCTGGTCAGCGAGCACAGGACCCTGATCTGGGCCGTCTGTCTCCGTGTGACGGGCAACCAGAACGACGCGGAGGACGCCCTGCAGGAAACCCTGCTTGCGGCGTGGCGGGGCATCGGCTCGTTTCGCGGCCACAGCCGGTTTAGCACCTGGCTCTATCGTGTCGCCTCCAACGCAGCCGTGCACCAGTCCCGCAAGCGCCGGGACATCCCCAGTGATATCACGGACGATCAGGTCGTCAAGCCCGAGTTCACCCAGGCGCTGGCCGACGCCGACCTGATCCAGCTGGCGCTGCGCCGGTTGCCTGAGAACTTCCGGGTCGCCATCGTGCTGTTCGAACTCTGCGACTTCACGTATGCCGACATCGCCACCTATCAGGGTGTCGGGATCCAGACCGTCAAGAGTCGCCTGAGCCGGGCGCGGCAGGCCCTCCACGCCGCGATCCGCGGACTGGACGAGTAAGCGTCTTCCCACCATCACTGCGCTCCTTACCTCCACTGTGCTCCATGCGTCGCAAGCAGGATCATCGACCGGGACAGCACCCGTGCAGCCTGGGCCTCCGCACCGGTCCCCGCCGTGCCGGCCAGGGCCTGGAACCTGCCGGCCAGGGCGAGCGGCTCGGTGTCACCGACCCCAGCCAGACGGGACGGCACCCTGTCCGGTTGCCGCTGGAGGGCCTCCAGGACCGGGATGAGCTCGTGACCGGGAGAGGCCCTGCGTAGTTCCGCCAGGGCACGCCACTGGTCGAGCCGGTGAAACTCGGGTGAGGCAAGGGCCTCCTCGAGAGCACTCTCCAGCTCCCCTCCCCAGCGTTCTCGCCTCGCCATTGTGGTCACCTCACCGAGGATGGAGTCGACCCGGGCCAGACCGCCGGACGCGCCCAGGACGTCCTCAAGCAACCGCTCGAGAGGCCGCATCCCGCTGAGCTCCTCCACCCAGTCCAGCAGGCCGGGGGAGGAATCCGCGTGTTGCCTACCGTGGCGCACACCGTAGGCGCCCAGCAGCGCCGTGAGCCGGTCGAGACCCTCCTGAGGCACGTCGGGCACGGGCCCCAGCAATCCGGCATACTGCAGATCGTCATCATCCACGTCACGCAGCAGCCGCAGCGCCCTGATGTCCCGCTCCCGCAGCAGCCCGGTGCGGACGGTCTCCGCGAGCAACCCGGAGACGGCCACCGCACCCGCCAGGACGCCATGGGTGTCGGGCAGTTCAGCCGCTGCTCGCTGCGCCTCCTGCATCGGGTCCACAGCCCCCCAGGGACCGGCCCCGTAGTTGTCCGCGTGTGAGAGCACAGCCAGCACCCCAGACTGCGCCGGGAGGTCGGCGACGGAGGTCCAAGCCTGGGCGAACCGCTCGAGGAAGGCCACATCGTCCGCACGGAACATGTCGCGCACGACGTAGAGCACCACATCCGGCCGAACCCCGTGCGTGGCAGCCGTTGTCAGCGCGAGCTCGGTGTGCTCCGAATTGCCCGTCATGGCTGAGCCCAGGCCTGGCGTGTCCAGGATGGAGAATCTGCGCAGCGCGGCTTCCTGGACGTGGACAGTCAAGTGGGCCACGTCGTCTGCACCCAGGGCGGCGAGGTCCGGCCCGTCGTGCCCCATGGTCACCCGCTGGCTCGACCCGTCTTTCATCGTCGCCTCGGCCCGCGCCGGTGCCCCGAACCGGTAGGTCGTCAGGACGGCGGTGGTCTCACGGGCCGCAGTGGGCGCGACTCGGGCGCCGATGAGGGCATTCACCAGCGTGGACTTGCCCGCACTGACCCGGCCGGCGATCAAGACCAAGGGCGGCTCTGCCAGCCTCGCGCGGTGCCCGTCGAGAATGGCCTTGACCCCTGGGCCCGCCGTGCGGCTGAGCCTGAGCAGCAACTCATCGGCAGCAGCTTCCACTCCCCCGGTGTTGGGCAGACGGGACACCTCGGCTCCTTCACCACGCACTGCTGGGGTGGGCGTTCAGACTCATGCTGTTTGAGTCGATGCAGCCTACGGATGTTCCCTAGCACGAGCAATCCCCTCCGCGGGAACATCAAGGCACCGCTCCGGCTCTAAGCAGTCACGATCCGAGGGCGCTGGCCCCGACAGAGGAGAGCACCATGGAAAGCTTCGACGCAGATCCGACCTTCGATGCGGCGGACGTTGCACCTGGTCCGCCGATCGAGCCGGCCACGCTCGTCATGGACGGCTCGGGACCGGACGCCACAGCGGTGGAACCGGACAGCGGGTTGGAGAGTGCCTGGTACACCCTCGGGGACGTCGCGGTCCTCGTCGAGGACACCGACGGGGACGCCGAAGCAGACACCGCATGGATTGACCTGGACGGGGACGGGGTCGCTGACCTGATCGTGAGCGAGGTCGACGGCGGCTACCTGCTGAGCGATCCCACCGGTGTGGAGTCGGACCTGTGGCTGTCCGCTGACGAGGTCCTCGCCAGCGAGCCGGAGTTGGTGGCGCTTCTGGACACCACCTTTGGGCAGACCGATGGTGAGGTAGACCTTGTCCCGGAGGGCGGCGGAGAGCAGCAGTGGGTGCAGGACGGTCGCCTGGTCGGCGATCCGATGGGGGACGCGCAGCACTGGTTTGAGCAGGCGGCCAATGGCTTCTGTCTACCAGCCAGCATCGCCCAGGTCGTCTCGGAATACACCGGGATGGACTTCACCGACGAGCAGGCCTTCGTCGACATAGCGAACGAGCTCGGCGCCTTCGTCGTCGGCCCTGACGGCGTCCCGGGCCTGACCCTGGACAGTGGGGTGGCCATCCTCCACGAGGTCGGCGTCCCCGCCGTGTCGGGCTTCGGTGACCTGGCCTCACTCGAGGCTCAGCTCGACGCCGGCTACAGCATCATCGTGGCCGTCGACAGCGGTGAACTGTGGACCGGGGAAGCCCAGGAGGACCACGCAGCAGACCATGCCCTTGTCGTCACCGGCATCGACCACGAGCGGGGCACCGTCCTGCTGTCCGATCCCGGCACCCCTGGCGGGAACCTGGCTGAGTACCCGCTGGGGCTCTTCGAGAACGCCTGGGCGGACTCCGACCACTCCTGGATACTCGTCGAACAACCCGCCAGCAACGTCACCGCTGATCCCAGCTCAGCACCCCACGATGCGATGGAGGTGGTCGAGCCCACGGACAGCGTGCCGCAGCCCGCACCGGTCACGTCCGAGGAGCTGGGCGACCTGGTGCAGCCCACCCCCATCGACACCGAGGAGATCCTGGACTCCATCCGGAATCCGGACCTGTCCGAACTGGGGACCGATGATGACACCTTCCTTGAGCAGACCACCGCCTGGGCGGTGCAGCACCCATGGATCCTGATCCCCGTGGCGCTGGTCGCCGGCCGCCTGATGAGCCGGCCCAACAACGGATGAGACCCGTCGGGGTCCTCGTCTGCGGGAACATCGGAGCCGCACCCAGCCTCTAAGGCTCAGGTCATCGACGGGAGTCAAGGAGTCAAGGAGGAGTCCGTGGAGGGTCAGGCGAGGACGGGCTGGCGCCTGGCGATCGACTTTGGCACAACGAATACCGCCGCAGCAGTCGAACACATGGGCCAGGTGCACCCGCTGCGATTGTCTGCCAGCTCTCACCTGATGCCGTCGGCCGTCCTGGTCACGGACGGCGACATCAGGACCGGCTCGGCCGCGACACGGGGGGCCGCGATCCATCCCGCTGGGTACGAACCGACCCCGAAACGTCGCCTCATAGAGGAGCAGATCCTGCTCGATGGTGATCTGATCCAACCAGTGAAACTGGTGGCAGCCATCCTGCGCAAGGTCTACGAGCACGCCCTCGCCGATGCCGACCAGGTGCCGCCGACCGAGGTGGTGCTCACTCACCCCCAGGCGTGGCACGCCCATCGGATCGGCCTGCTGCGTGCTGCCGCCGAGCAGGCCGACATACCCGCGGACCGGCTGCGCTTGGTGTCCGAACCGCTGGCCACAGCCTGGTATTACAGCGCGGGCGACCCCTTGCCTGCGGGCGCCTACTTGGCCGTGCTGGACCTGGGCGGGGGCACCAGCGACGCCGCGCTGCTGCGCTACGTCGTCGAGGCGGGCACCGGCCGCTACGAGGTGGTGGACTCTGACGGCATCGACCCGCTCGGTGGTCACGATTTCGACTCCCGTCTCGAGACCTGGGCGCAGAACCAGATGTGTCAGGACGGCCCGCCGGACCTGCTGGCCGAGCTTGAGCACCCCCGCCAGACCCGTGCCAGGTTGACCCTGCGAGAGGACGTTCGAGCGGCCAAGGAGAGCCTGAGCGAGAACCAATCCGAGACCATCGGCGTGATGGCAGGCACCCAGGAATGGGTCGGTGTCGTCACGCGCAACGAGTACGAGGAACTGGTCGCGGTCGACATCGACCGCGCCGTCGGCCTGGTCCTCAACCTCCTTCGTGACCTACCCGGCGCGCCGGAGGTCCACCGGCTTTATCTAACCGGTGGATCCAGCATGACACCGCTCCTGCAGCGGCGCCTCGAGGAGGTGCTGCCCGGTCGGATCGGCACTCGTGGAGACCGCAAACAGGTGACCGCCCTCGGGGCTCTGCACGTCCCAGCCGTGAGCGCCCCGCGCCCGCCTGCACCTCTGCCTCCGCCCGTTCCTCACTCGACGGATTCTGGTCCCGCCCAGCACACCGTCCCCAGCCAACCGACAGATGGAGGGCAGCCGACGGGCCCGAACCACGAGGCTCATGCTGGCGCGGGGCGCAACACGACCAGGACCGTCATGGCTGTCGGCGGCGTCGTCGCCGCGGTGGCAGCGACCGTGGCGGCCTTCTTGACTCTTGGCTCCGACGATTCGGAACCGAACTCTCCTGGAGATACCCCGACCTCAGGTGCGCCACGCTCAGACGCAGTCATCGCGACGGCCGCAGACATGGAGCGGCTCATCGCCGATCACCAGCTTGCCCTGCGGTCCAGCTGCGTCGAGGTCGACCTGGCGGATCTGCCTCAGGATGACGGTGAAGTCGTGGTTCTCGAATGCAGTGACCCTCTCACCGACTCCCCAGCGATGCTCCATCTCTCAAGCTTCGCGTCAGTGGCTGACACCGCGGCCGCATTCGACTCCCAGATCCAGGTCTTCGACGACCAGGGCGCACTCCCGCTCTCGGAGCGCGCCTCCTGGGGAGACGGCGTGTCGCAGGGCCACGAGAGTTCCTCCGCAGCGACCTTTTCCTGGACCGATGAGTCGACGATGACGCTCAGCGTCCTCGCCTCAGCCGACCTCAGCGCAGCCGACCTCTACGTCCACTGGCTGGACTACCCGGACTACTCACCATAAGTCAGAACAACCAGGAATCGTGACGCCCATGAGCGACCACTGAAGACTCTCAACTCGGGACATCGTCCAACAACCAGCACGAAAGGGGTCACGATGAATCTGGGACTAGCCGCTCGTCCACCACTCTGCGTGGTGGCGCTCGTGATCGTCACTTTCGTCAGCCTCATGGTCCCGACTGCATCGGCGAGCGAGGAGCGGCTCTACGTGGATGTCAACCAACCGCACTATGCCGACGCCAACGAACTCGCCCGGGACGCGGATCTCGTCGTGAGGGGCACTGTCACCGCGACGGTCCCGCAGACAGAAGGCCCCATGCTGCAGGAGGCCCATGAGGTGAATGTCACCCACACCCTGGCCGGGCGGCCGCACGGGACGCTAGTGGTCGTGCAGGACGTCGGGTCGGCCGACGGGGCTGTGCACATGGAAGGACAGCACCTGCTCACAGAAGGGACGGACTACGTGCTCTTCCTGGTGTCAGACGGGCCTCACTTCCGCACTGTGGGCGGAGCCCAAGGAGTGTTTGTGCTGTCCAGATCGGGCTGGATATCAGCGGCGCCCGCACGGGAAGACCTTGACCTCGGGACGCTGGCAGACGCCGAGATGACAGGTCAGGCAGGACCAACGCCTACGCCTGTCGTCACCACGCCCCCTGCCCCATCCAGCGCGACGGCAAGTCCAACCACTACCAGCCCTCGGCCCACGTCGTCTCTGCCACCCGAGACGTCGACCTCAACCGCGATCGACGGCCCTACCGCCACTCTGATCGCTCCGGACATCTCTGAGCAGCCTGACCTGCCAGCGGGTGAGGATGGGCCGGGGTCGTGGCTCCTCACTCTGGTGTTCTTCGCCGGTCTGGCGCTCGGGGCGGCCGCGACAGCCGTTGCGCTCGCCCGCCGGCGACCTCCCACGCAGGGCAGGGAACACGCTGCGCCCGACGTGGCGCGGCCGGATGGCTACACGACTCCGAGCGGCGAGGCGGTCTCCGCACAACCTTCAGCCGGAGTGCCCCTTCAGGATCAGACCGCCTCCGAGTCGGCAGCGGCTGCGGTGCAAGGCCTGATTGCCGTGGCAGACCTCACGGACAGCCCGGTGCTCTTAGCTCAGGTGGAACGGAGCCTGCGGCGGGCGGGGGTGGAAGTCGTCACGGCCACCGAAGGGCAGCCATTCGACACAGCATGGCACCACGGGGTGGGCGTGGTGCCCGCGCCGAGCCCAGACCTTGACCTGAGTGTGGCGCGCGTGGTCCGGTCGGGATGGCGCACCGCGGACGGGCTGCTCCGTCCGGTCGAGGTCGAGGTCTATCGCAGCGATGTTCCCTAGCTTGCGCCAACCACACGGTCGCACTCGCTGCCCGGCGGCAAGAGCTGTTGGATCGGGAACAATTGACGCGTTCTCACCCTCCAACTCGGCAAGACAGGCGAACATCGACGAGTTGCCGGCATGAGGGAGCGATCATGGGTGAGTGGCAGGTTGACAGTGACGGTGACGGCTATGCCGAGAGCACCCTGGTGGACACCACCGGTGATGGTGTCGTGGACATCTCGTTCAATGACACAAACCTCGACGGCGTCTGGGACATGATCGGCTACGACACGACCGGAGACGGCTGGGCGGACCAGTACCGCTTCGACTTCGACCAGGATGGCTTCTACGAGGCCTGGGCCTTCGACCCCGAGCAGGACGGCAAGATCCTGACTCTGTACTACGACCAGAACCGCGACGGCATCGCCGACGTGCTCTTCTGCGACGACAACCAGGACGGCGTGCTGGACAGCCTCTACGCCCCCTACGAGTCAGGGACCTGGATCCGAGTCTACTCAACGCTGGCTCCAGGTCCGGCCACGGGAGACCTCGGCCACGGCGAGACCAGCACCTGGAACCCGGGGCTTCAGCAGGTCTACGACCTGATGAACAACCATTACCAGAAGATGGGCTATATCACCTTGGGCATCCCCTTCGAGGAGCGCACCATCATCAACTGACCTGCTTGTCGAGAACCTCTTGAGCGTGCTGGCGGGTGCCTTCAACCGGATCGGCGGCGGCGAGGTGTCGGACCTGTTCCAGCCCGTCGCGAGGCCAGGCAGCACCAGGCCAGGCCTGTAGAACATTGAGTGCCATGTTGCGGTTGCGCACCACGGGGCTACGCAGCGCGGCGCCCACCAGATCACCCCCGACCCCGGGATAGTTCCGCAGAGCCTGGAGGGTCCAGTCGAGGGCCCGGTGCGCGCTGAACCCGACACCGAGACCGAGTTCGTCGCGTGCTCCGGTGGCCATCTCCGCCAGAGGAAGCACCTCACGCGCGAGGTCCACCACCTGCCGGGCCCGGGTCTCGTCAACCTGCTGCCATGCGTGGAACCACCAGTTCCCGAAGGGATCCACAGCCAGACGGCGAAGCAGCAGGTCGAACGTGTCAATGCCTCGTGACCGGGCGACCTGGTGCGCCGCCCAGAAGACCGATCCGTCGTCCGACCGGAGCCCCTCGGACATCCTCTCGTTCCACAGGTCCCTGCTGAGCACCTCGGCGCACCGGCGGAGCAGCCGCTCGCGGAGCACCGCAGACCAGCCGTCCTGGATGCGCCGTTCCCAGCCCTCCGGCTCGGCCAGGTAGGACTCGACTGCTGCGACCGCTTGGTGGTCACCGAGGGTCTCGGCCCGGGCGACCATGTGACCAAGGAAAGCCTCGACGGCGGCGGGGGCCTCGGTGTAGTCGTCGATACCTTGCGCTGGCCCACCCGCGACCAGCGCGACGAGGATCTCCCCCGCAGCGGTCAGCAGTTCGCGATCGGGGTCACGGTGCTGCAAGGCTTCTGCGAGGTTCCCCGTCGTGGCGGCGATATGCGCGAGGTACTCGTGCATGACCGTGTTCCGGAAGCCCGTGCGGAGGATCCAGGACCGAATCTCAGGATCCGTGGTGTGCCGCAGACGCTCCACGCTCTGGATCCGGCCCCACCCGTCGACCACCTGGGCGAGCGCCCACAGCTCCCGGTCCGGTGCCGGCAGCCCGTTGCGGATGGCGATCGACGCGTAGAGCGTGAACTCCTCGTGCGCCCCCAGAGTGCGCAGGATCACCAGGTCCTCGTCGTCCAGGACCGTTCCCCCGAGGATCAGCATCCCGATCTTGACGGCCCCACGATCGGGCGCTGTGGTTGCGAGCCACCGCCCCAGGTCATGGACGTCGGAGACGCTCGCGTTGAGCTGGCCGAGCCGCCGCATCATCGGGCCGACATAGGCGAACGGTCCATCAGCGCTCACTGCTGCATACACCGCTGTCAGACTCTCTCGGTCCGGGTGTCGCCCGGCTGCAGCGATGAGACCCGCGACCTCCTCTGCCTTCTCCTCCTGGGAGACCCTTGCGGCATGATGACCGAGGACACCGTCGCGCGCTCCGGCAGCCCACCGGATGTCTCCGGATGACGCGGCAGCAGGATCATCGGGCAGCACCGGGCTGCTGTCCCCAAGATGCCCGGCAGCGTCGAGTCGGGCACGGATGACGTCGTAGATCGCCGGCCCCTGGGCCACCCGCCCCGCCAGCTCGGTCACGACCGCTGACCCGAGGCTCGGGACGAGATTCCACCGAGCAATCCCCGGCGCTGTCCCTGAGGGCTGGCTAGCACCACCCCGAGAAGCACATCACGCAGCAGGACCTCGACCCGTGAGAAGTTCGGACGCGGGGTGGTCGCGGTGGCGGTGAAGCCGCGCCCTGCCCCGGCGTAGTAGGCCTGCATCTGAGTGACCGGAACACCGTCCTGCGGGGTCCAGGTGAAGTGGCGCAGGAAGGCGCGCTTGCCGCCGAGCCAACTGATCGGTCCGAAGCTCATCTCGGAGAGCCACGGGAACTCCCGGGTCAGCAGTTCACCCTGGAGTTGCGCGTAGGCTGCGCTGTCGAGCGTGGGATCCAGCGGCTCGCTGGAGACGATGACGTTGGCCTGCCCGTCGGGCGCCAAGATCGTGATCGACTCCTTATGGAACCATCCCTCCGGCAGCGGCACGGACAGCTGCGACGCGACTGCTCTCATCGTCTCTCCCATGGCCTCGACGGTGGTGGTCTGCCCGTTGGAGAGGTGCCGTCCCGAAGATGTTCCCGCGCCCCGACATATGGTCGAAGACCGAGCTCGGCCACGAGACGTTCACTGGCCTCCTCGGGCCGGTTCCCGACCAGCACCCCTGATCTACTGCCACCACCAGCACGCCGGCCAGTTCGACCTGGTCCAACACCGGCGACCAGAATGTCAGCTGATGTGAACTGTCCTCCCGGCTGGTGCTGGACCGCACCCTGCTCGCCGATGAGCTGCAGGAAATCAGGGGAGTCGACGGCCCGGGACGCCGGGTTGCAGGCCGTCACCGTAGTCCCAGGCTTTGCCGCCCAGCACGACGGTGAAGGACCTGGTGCATCTCACGGACGAGTGCTCCTTCCTGGTGTCACCGGCGCGGACGACCGCTGGAGCCGTGGCGCAGCTGACGTGCACGCCGAGGTCGCGCAACGCAGGCTGGACAACCTCTCGGTGATCGTGCGCCCCGGCGGTCACAGCTTCCCGGCCAACGATCGTCAGGACGTCTACGCGTTGCGCGCGACATTGCTCTGATATATGTGCCACATGGCCCCAGACCGGATAGTCCGCAGGATCTCAGGCCCCCTGGTCATGTCCCTCATCGGGCTAGCACTTCTGGGTGCCTGCTCCGGAGACGACGGACCGAGCGCAACACCTGAGGTTTCCTCATCCACCCCCACCCTCGAAGCTACTGAAATCGCGAAGGCGCCAGAGGAGCCTGCTACTCCGACGGTGCCCGACGTCCCGGTGGCCGAGATCGAGCAAATCCTTGCCTCGGGAGACGGAGACCTGATCCTGGACCTGGTTGGCGCTCCCGCCGAGGCGGACATCGACCCGGCCGCTCTTTCCGAGATCACTGAACTATTAGTGGGCGCAGAGCTTGACCCCGATGGCATCGCACCGTTCGGGGATGGCGTCGTCACGATCCCGGCTGTCGTTGATGGCAGGGCGTGGCTTTTCTATCTGGTTCTGCACAATGGCGAGTGGAAGCTTGCGCTGACCGAGGAGACACCATGACTCGGGCCCGGATTCGCCAGCTTGTCGTCGTTGCTCTGACTGGGATCGCCTTGCTCTTCACGCCATCGGTGGTGGCTCCGACCGAATCCGCGAGCGCAGCAGGACCACGGTGCCCCGTGCCTCAGCGCCTGCAGATGGAGCCCATCCCTGCCGGGACCACACCTGTGGTGCTCGTCCACGGCTGGACAGGCAAAGCTGAAAACATGGCGACGCTGGGCAGCGCCCTCCAACAGAACCACGGGGATGAGATTGCCGTTCGATACTTCGACTACTGGTCAGACTCGGTCCGGTGGGCAGCCGAGCCACCCATCGCCTCCTGCCTGGCAGAGTATCTGCACCAAGCATCCGCGCAGGCCGGTGTCCCCGCCGTGGTAGTAGCCCACTCCATGGGCGGACTGGCAGTCCGTTTCGCCGGCAGCCCGGATCACGTGGCACGTCCGATCACCGCGGATCAGGTCTCTGAGGTTGTCAGCATCGCAACACCGCACCGCGGCTCCCCGTGGGGTGGTGGTATGTCCAGCAGTCTTGTGGAGTTATGGAAGATCCTTGAGTCGCATGGAGCGATGCCGCCAGCGGGTACAGCCGATACGTGCCTCGCTCTTCACGACGCTGGCGAAGGGCTAGCAGCAGAGTGCGACGTGCCACCGTATCTCCCGGCAGGCATCAACCTGCTGCAGATTGACGGCGCGAACACCCTCCACCGCGAGATCATGGGGATCAGGCTCTACAGCATCGATCAGCGGGGTGACGGCGTCGTCCTGGAGGACTCCGCCGGGCTCTACGCAGGATCAGCCGGTCAGCCCACACCAACGGGTTACCGGCTCTCCAACAAGACAGTGTCCTGTGACGCCAGGACCAGTGAACAGAAGAACGCCCTAGTCAGGCTCTTGCAGAGCGGCGAGGACCACTTCGTGATCGCCTGGATTCGCACGTTGACCGATGGCCCGACCATGGACTCAATCCTCGCGGGCCGGTTGGACGCGCTGTCCGGCCCACAGTGGGGAGCAACCGCACTCCTTTCTGACTGCAGTCACACGCGGATCGCGGATCACCCAGAGACAGCACAACACGTCACCAGTTCCATCGAGCGTGCGCTCACGAGTCGGCCGCGGCCAGATCTTGGGGCGGTGCTGGCGCCCGCCTACTGCGACCAACCCGAACGCATGGTGGTCAACGGCCACCTGGATCACGGTGAGGGCAACGGCGAGACCCAGCTGGCCCTAGAAGCAGTGCACTTCTGGTTCCCGGAGGAGGGGACGCGGGTGCGTGTAGTCGAGATGAGCTGCACGGCCGGAGGCGTGAGTTGGCCAGGCGCCCTGCTCTTTTTTGACGACCGCGGAAACCGTGTCGGCGAGGTCTTCACAACGGCGTTCGACAACGATGTATGGCGGGGACACACAGCGGTCGCCGACGCACAGCCCGGTGACGGTAGCCTGCGCGTCACCTGGTTCGCCGACCACGGTGCCGGTGAGACCGCCTCGGGTACCGGGCTCATCTCTTGGGAGGGCGGCACCCTCACCGTCAGCTCTGAGGAGAGAGAGATCGTCGTGGGGTCCGAAGGCATCGGCCCCGCCACGTTCGGGATGCCGTTAGACCGAGCCGCTGACCTGCTGACCGAGCTTTTCGGTCCACCAGATGCGACTCCCGACGGTCCAATGCGCGACTACGCCTGGGGCGACCTGCGGATCACAAGCCTCACCGAGGGGTCCCAGACCTTCGAGAACTGGTCAACCTCGAGTCCGGATCTGCCACCCGGGGCGGTGTTCTTCGGCGGTGCCGGCCCGGGTTCACCGGCCGCGGACGCCCGTGCCCTCTTTCCAGGGGCAGATGAAGTCGGCGGCCCGTGCGGATTGATGCTCTTTGGCGAAGGCATCACCTACTGCATCTTTCCAGGGATCGACGGCTCCCCGGAAACCATCAGCTTCGTCCAGGGCGGCATCCCATTCATCGGTGAGTAGATCGCAGCCGTTCACGCCTCGAGTTTTTTGACGATCCGCTGGACCGTCAGCCAGGTGCGGGTCGTGATGTCCTTGCCGTGCGTCTTGTCCAGCCAGACCATGAAGTCCGGCGTCTTGCCGGGCTCGCTGTTGTCGATGACGGCGAGGAAGACCCGGGCCTGCGCGTCATATCCCACGACCGTGGTGCGCGGATCCGGGTCCTCCGGCAGACTCGACGTGCCGCTCGCGCCTTCCTTGAGGAAGGTCGCCGTCAGGTAACTGCCGCGGCCATGGGTCAACCCCGGGAAGGGGTCACTGTCCAGGAGGGCACGCAACTCGGGCAGGCTGCGAATGATCGTGCCACCCGCGATCCCGAGCTGCTCGGACAGTGCCTGCTGGATCCGCTGCTCGAGCGCAGGCACATCGTCCTCGTCGCTCTGGAACACGATGTTGCCGCTCGCCAGCACCGAGCCGACCTGCTCAAAGCCGAGCCTGACAAACACGCCACGCAATTTGTCGTTGGTCATGTTGGGGTTCGACGGCGCGATGCCGCGCAGCAGGGCGACAAACCTGGTCATGGAGTCGACCCTACGCGCGGCGTCCGTCAGTCGCCGTGCCCGCAGTCAGCCGGATCGGGCCGGGCTGTCAGGACCGCGCTCGATCAGCCGCGCTTGCCCTTGATCAGGCCGAAGATGCTGGCACCGACCACGACGAGCCCGCCGACGATGATGATCGGCAGACCGGGACCGACCGAGACCAGAGACTCGTCAGAGGCCAGGGCCGAGATGTTGGACAGGTCGTAGGCCCCGATCCCGGCAGACAGCAGACCGAAGAAGGCCGCGATGCCCAGCAACCAGTTGAGCCTCTTGCCCAGAGCGGCCGGCAGGGCTAGCAGGGCGGCGATCACGGCGCAGACCAGGGTGATCACGCCGTCCCCGTCCGTGCCGTGGACCGACCCGACGAACGCGACGCTCGCCCAGGGGAGGACAGAGCCAAGGATCACGAGGCCGGCTCCGGCGATCACGGCCCACCCGGCCAGCCTACGGGTCTTGGCGTTGGTGTCCAGTGCCCGGGGCTGCGCCGACGAGGTGGCCCAGGGCGCCTGCTGGGCGCCGTGCGGGGGCGGAGCCTGCTGCCCCAGTGGCTGACCCTGCGGGTAACCCTGGTTCGTCTGGTGCCACGGGGCATAGCCGGGCGCGGCGTGCTGGCCGGGGGCCGCGGGCGGTCCAGCCTGCAGTGGCTGACCCTGCAGTGGCTGACCTTGCAGTGGCTGGCCCTGCGGTGGCTGGCCTTGAAAGGATGCCCCCGAGGGCGGAGCCGGCGGTCCATAGCCGGCTCCGCTCTGGGGTGGTGCTGTCACGGGTGTCTGCTGTCCCGGCGCTGCGTGCGGCGGGGTCATCGGGGAAGTCATGATGCTCATCCGACCACGCAGCAGCAGCTGGCCGCGTCATCCCCAAGGCTGAACTCCGGACGCCTCAAGTCGGTGCCTGCCTCGGGCTGGAGAGTGACTCGAACGGGGGCGATCGGCATACGCTGAGCAGATGGGGACACTCTCTCGGGCCGTCGGCACCCTGGCAGCGGCGCTCCTTGCCGTCGGGCTCACCGGGTGCGGCGACGGTCCCACCGCGCGGGAGGTCCAGGACGAGCACGAGGCGGAGTCACGCACGACCCAGGACGAGATCGAGTCCGCGCTGGAACCACTGTCCACGACCGGCGAACTGCTGGGGACGGCCGTGCGGGACAGTTGCGTGACGGGCCAGCACAACTGGAAGATCGACGATCCGTATGACGTGCTGTGCACCGTGCAGGTGGTCCACGCCTACCGCATCACCGGGCCGGACTTCCGCACTGCTGCAGACGGTGTGACGCAGGCCTATCCGCAGTGCCCCGAGGGAGTCTCCGACGCGGAGGAGACGCTGCGGGACTACTGGGACAAGCTCAAGGGCACGCAGACCCACAACTTCGAGCAGCCCTACCGCCCTGACTACCTGCCCGACTACGACCTCGGCTGCGAGGACCGCCCTGCCGTGCAGATCACGGTGACTGGTTGGGCCACCCTGCCCGCCGACGAGGAGACCCTGCGGCGGCGCGAGCACGGGATGGGCCGGCCCTGCGTCATCAACACGCAGACCGACCCCTGCCGCTGGGACGGCATCCCGGCTCGCAACATCTTCCAGTTCGATGCCGCGAACGAGGGCTGGA
Source organism: Ornithinimicrobium ciconiae (assembly GCF_007197575.1). Taxonomy (NCBI): domain Bacteria; kingdom Bacillati; phylum Actinomycetota; class Actinomycetes; order Micrococcales; family Ornithinimicrobiaceae; genus Ornithinimicrobium; species Ornithinimicrobium ciconiae. The sequence continues at coordinate 610,124 of NZ_CP041616.1, read as the reverse complement.
TCGCCTTCGTCTCCGGCAGCGCGGAGTATGCCCGCACCTCGTGACTGACCGCAGGCTCAGAGCCCGTCGACGAACTCCCGTGCGACGTCAGCGGGGTCGGTTTCCTGCACCTGGACCATCATCTCGGTGAGGTTCTCGGTGGTCAGCGCGGCAGACACGGCGTTGAGCGCCTCCTCGACCTCGGGGGTCACCTTGTCGGTGGAGATCAATGGCACGACATTCTGCGCCGCGAAGAGCGCCTCCGGGTCCTCGAGGACCACAAAGTCGTTCTCGGCGATCGCCGGGTCCGTGCTGAAGATGTTGCCCGCGTCGATCTGCCCGTTGAGCAGTGCCTGCACGGTCAGCGTGGAGCCGGCGTCCAGCGGCTTGAACGAGGAGAACTCCAGGCCATAGACCTCCTTCAGCCCGGGCACCCCGGTGAACCGGTCGCGCCACTCGGCCGGCCCACCGAGCACCATGTTGGGGGCGTGCGGGGCCAGGTCGGCGATGCTGGTCAGCCCGAACTCCTCTGCCGTCTCCTGGGTGACCACCACCGAGTCCTTGTCCTCGGCCTCCGCCATCTCCAGCACAGTGAGGTCCTCGGGCAGCGATTCCTGCAGCTCGGCATAGACCGCCTCGCTCTCGGTGGCCTCGGCGGACTCGTTGAGATAGAGGGTCAGGTTGCCGGTGTACTCCGGGATCAGGTCGATCGACCCGTCCTCGAGGCCGAGCATGTAGGCCTCCCGGTTGCCGATGTTGAGGTTGGTGGTCACCTCCACGCCCGCGTCGCCCAGTGCTGCGGCATAGATCTCCGCCAGGAGCACGTTCTCGGGGAAGTTGGCCGACCCGATGACCAGCGCGGCGTCCCCACCTCCGCCGCCGGTCTGCTCCTCGTCGCCCTCCAGCGGGTCTTCCCCGCCGCACGCGGACAGGGCCAGGGCCCCCACGAGAGCGGAGACGAGCAGTGCGGGATGGCGACGGTTCATGAGGGAGCCTTCCGTTGTCCGGGACCTGGGCCGTCCACCACTCTAATCACCGGGCACGGATCAGGCCTGGTGAGACCACCATGCGCTGCAGCACGGCAAAGACGGCATCCACGAGCAGGGCGAGGACGGCGACCAGGACGGCACCGCCGGCCATCTCGGCATACTGACGGTTGGCCTGCCCGTCGATCAGGAAGCGGCCCAGACCGCCCAGGCCAACCACGGCCGCGATGGTCGCCGTCGCGATGATCTGCAGCATCGAGGAGCGCAGGCCCGAGAAGATCAGGGGCAGCGCGCACGGCACCTCGACCTTCCAGAGCCGTTGCCAGCCGGTCATCCCCATGCCGGTGGCGGCGTCGCGGGCAGCCGGGTCGACCTGCTGGATGCCGGCATAGACCCCGGACAGGATCGGCGGTATGCCGAGCAGCACCAGCACGATCAGGCTCGGCAGCTCGAAGGCCAGTTCCCCCCGCAGCCGGGGCAGCAGGAGCAGGGCCGCGATGAACAGCACCCCCAGCGAGGGGATCGCCCGGAAGGCGCTGACCAGGTTGACCAGGACGACGCGTCCGCGACCGGTGTGGCCGACATACAGCCCGATGGGGACCGCGATCGCGGCGGCGACGACCAGGGCGATGAAGGAGAGTCGCAGGTGCTCGAGGGTCTGCGCCGTGATCCCGCCGGGTCCGGCCCAGTTGGCGGGGTCGGACAGCCACGCCCAGATGGTGGCGATCATGCGCGCACCGCCCGCTGCCACGGGGTGAGGACCCTGGTCAGCGCCAGGATGATCAGGTCAAAGACCAGCGCCAGGAGCACGCAAGCGAGCACCCCGACCACGAGCGTGCCCATGTCGGAGCGGGAGAAGCCGTCAGTGAACAGCATGCCGAGCTGGGACACCCCGATCAGCGCGGCCACCGAGACCATCGAGACGTTGCTGACCGCCACCACCCGCAGACCGGCCGACAGCACCGGCACGGCCATCGGCAGCTCGACGGAGAGGAACCGGCGCAGCGGCCCGTAGCCCATGGCCGTCGCCGCCTGGCGCACGTGCTCCGGCACCGAGCTCAGTCCGTCGGCGACGCTGCGGGTGAGCAGGGCAACTGTATAGATCGTCATCGCCACGATGACGTTTACCGGGTCGAGGATCTGGGTGCCGAGGATGCCGGGCAGCAGCACGAACAGCGCCAGGGAGGGGATCGTGTAGAGCAGGCCGGTGCCCAGGACCAGCGGTGGGAACAGCCAGCGGCGCTGCACCGCGAGCCACCCCAGCGGCAGGGAGATGAGCAGGCCGAGCAGCAGGGGTATGCCGGCGAGCCAGGCGTGGTGGCCCCCGAGCGTCAGGAGCTCGGTCAGGTCCGTGCCGAGGATGCTCACCGGTCCGCCGTGTCTGCGTGCTGGTCACCGGCCCCGGGGGCGGAGCCGTTCTGGATCACCGTGAGCACCTCCTGGGCCCGGACGGTGCCGACCAGGGCTCCGTCGCGCACCACGACGCCTCGTCCGGACGGGGAGGACAGTGCGGCATCGAGCAGGGAGCGCAACGACCCGCCCTCGGCAGCCACCGTGCCGGCCCGGTGCAGGTGCTCAGGTCCGATGGAGCCGGTGCCGACCTCGGCCGGGATGATCCAGCCCTGCGGCCGGGAGTCAGCGTCGACTGCCAGCAGCCAGGGCTCCTCACGGTGGCCCAGCGGCTGGCCGAAGGCCACCGGCTCCTCGGGGTGCAGCGGGACGTCGGCGTGCTGGAAGCTCAGGGCCCGGTAGCCGCGGTCCCGCCCGACGAAGTCTGCGACGAAGTCGTCGGCCGGATGCGCCAACAGGTCTGCGGGGGTGGAAAACTGGGCGAGCACCCCGCCCTGACGCAGCACTGCCACCCGGTTTCCCAGTTTGATCGCCTCGTCGATGTCGTGGGTGACCAGCACGATCGTGGTGCCCAGCTCGGACTGCAGCCGCAGCAGGTCGTCCTGCAGGCCCTCGCGGGCGATCGGGTCGACGGCGCTGAACGGCTCGTCCATCAGGATCACAGAGGGGTCGGAGGCCAGCGCCCGGGCCACCCCGACCCGTTGCTGCTGCCCGCCGGAGAGTTGCGCCGGATAGCGGGCGGCGAAGTCTCCCGGCAGCCCCACGAGCTCCAGGACCTCCCGGGCCCGGGTCTCGGCCCGGGCGCGGCCCCAGCCGTTGAGGCGCGGCACGGTCATCACGTTGTGCAGCACGGTGCGGTGTGGAAAGAGCCCGGCGTGCTGGATGACATAACCGATGTCGCGGCGCAACTTCGCCGCGGGCACCTGGGAGGTGTCCTTGCCGTCGAGGAGGATGCGACCGCTGGTCGGCTCGATCATCCGGTTGATCATCCGCAGCGAGGTCGTCTTGCCACAACCCGACGGACCGACCAGCACGGTGATCTCACCGGTGCGGGCCTCGAGGGTGAGGTTGTCCACGGCAGGTGCCGCGTCGCCATACTGTTTGGTCACGCCCTCGAGCAGGATCATTGTGTGACCCTAACGAGCGCTGCCGACCTGCGGGTGGCGACATGCGACCGGTGGCGCGCGCCACACCGACGAGACCACTGCAAAAAGCCGGGGCGGACCAACGAAACCACTGCAAAAAGTCGGGGCGGACCAACGAGACCACTACCAAAATTGTCTAGAACTGGCCGTCCGCGACGGCGACCGGCTGGTACGTGTCCCAGTAGTCCCGGTCGCGCACGTGCATCATCCAGGCCGCCCGCGGTCCGACATAGCGCAGGTGCCAGGGCTCGTAGTAGTAACCCGTCACGGGGGTGCCACCCTGCGGGTAGCGGATGATGAAGCCGTAGCGGTGCGCGTTGGCCGCCACCCACTTGCCCTCCGGGCTGGTGCCGAAGCAGTTGCCCCCGCACGTCGGGCCCGCGATGTCGGCCGCCAGGCCCAGTTGGTGCTCGCTGTGCCCTGCCCGCGCCGAGAGCATCGAGGCCTTCTCCTCGCCATAGACCGAGACCCAGTAGTCGTAGGTCGCCTGCTGTGTCGCGTAGGAGCGATACGCGCTGGTGACATAGAGGCCGCCGCGGTCCGCGGCGGTTGCGCCGTCGAAGAGCGCCTGCAGCATCTGGGCGGTCTCGGGGCGCAGCTTGTGGGAGGTGCTGCGCCACGTGACCAGGTCCTGCGGGACATACCGCAACGGGCTGACCGGCTGGGCCTTGGTGAGCAGGTCATACAGGCGCGCGGTGTCCCCTGCCTCCATCGCGGAGAAGACCCCGAGCCGTCCTCCGGTGTGCAGCTGCTCGGTGCACACGGCACCGGGTCCGCCGAGGGCGACGAGCTTGGCGGTCGGCGGCTGGGTGCTGATGCGCCGCCACACCGGATCGGTGAGCACCCGGCAGTCGCCGGGCACCAGCAGGATCGGTCCCCTGGTCAGCGCCCCGCCGACGACCGCATCGGCGACGGAGACGCCGTTGGTCAGATAGGTGCGGCTGCTGCCCTCAGGGAAGGCTCGGTCAGCGATCGCCGCGGAGGTGGCATAGCGGTCCGGGCCGGAGACGCGGTCCGTATGCCGTCCCTCACCGGCTACCCCCAGGGCCTGGTCCGTGACCGCAACAGTCCCGCCGAGAGCCACCACCTCCTGAGGGTCGAGCGCCTCGATCGCTGCCAGCGTGTGCTCGGGCACGGCCGTGGAGCCGTTGCCCACCAGCAGGATCGGGCCGTCGGTGAGGGTGCCACCGGCGACCGCGTCGACCGAGTCGCGGTGCTCGGCCAGATAGACGGTCTGCGCCCCCTGCGGGAAGGCGCGCTGTCCGATCAGGGCAGCGGTCTCGAAGCGGTCGCCACCCGCCACCCGGTCAGTGTCCCGGCCAGCTGCCGCCTGCTCGAGCGTGCCCTGGCAGATCGAGCCGGTGCCGCCGAGCGCCACGACCCGATCCGGATCGACCCGCTTGATCTCTGCGGCGACGGCAGCTGGGACGGCACCACAGCTGCGGACCAACAGGATCGGACCGTCGGTCAACGAGCCGGCGGCGATGGCATCGGCGAAGATGTCGCCGCGCGCGAGATAGACGGTGTCGGCGCCGTGCGGGAAGGCACTCCAGGAGATCCTGGCGGACGTCTCATAACGGTCAGCACCGCTGAGCCGGTCAAGCGGCAGCGAGAGCACGGGCGCCGCCGCCGACGTCGTGCTCGCGATCTCACCGGTCAGGGCGGGGTCGACGGTGGCCGGGTCCGGGATGGCGGGGTCGGCCAGAGCGGGCGCGGCCAGGGCCAGTCCGAGGACTCCGGCGAGGAGGACCGCTCCGGCCCGTGACGGCACACGCCTGCCCCGCCGCAGCACGTCAGACCCCGGACCGGTGGAAGTTCTGGAACGAGCGGCTGGCAGTGGGGCCGCGCTGGCCCTGATAGTGCGAACCCTTTGCGGACGAGCCATAGGGGTGCTCGGCCGCGCTGGAGAGCTGGAAGAAGCAGAGCTGACCGATCTTCATCCCCGGGTGGAGCACGATCGGCAGCGTCGCCACGTTAGAGAGCTCGAGCGTGACGTGGCCGGTGAACCCGGGATCCACGAAGCCGGCGGTGGCATGCGTGAGCAGACCGAGGCGGCCCAGGGAGGACTTGCCCTCCACGCGCGCCGCGACGTCGTCCGGGAGGCTGACCTCCTCGTAGGTCGACCCGAGCACGAACTCCCCCGGGTGCAGCACGAAGGACTCCTCGGGCTCGACCTCGACGAGGCGGGTCAGCTCGGGCTGGTCCTGGGCAGGGTCGATCACCGGGTACTTGTGGTTGTCGAACAGGCGGAAGTAGCGGTCCAGCCGGACATCGACGCTCGAGGGTTGGACCATGCTCGGGTCCCACGGGTCGAGCCGGACGCGGCCGGAGTCGATCTGGGCACAGATATCGCGGTCGGAGAGCAGCACGACGCACAGGCTATCGCGGCCACCTCGTGCATCACTCGGGCCGTCGAGCCAGATACTGATTCGGCTGTCGGACCAACGGCTGACAGCTGGGGAATCCCATCAGCGCGCACCCTCGGGACCGGCCTGTTTCGGAGCCTCGCTCAGGCGTCAGTTACACTCTCGGGGCACACCCTGCGGGCGTAGTTCAATGGTAGAACATCAGCTTCCCAAGCTGAATACGCGAGTTCGATTCTCGTCGCCCGCTCCACGCTCGGTCGGCTCACTGTCTGCTGACTCACGCCTCTACCTTCTTCCTCGCCGCCCTCGGGACTCCCTGCCGACCCCGAGCCGCCCACGGGAGTCGTCTGCTCAGTGACTGACCTCGGTCGGGGCGAAGATGGCATCGCGCACCCACGCGCCATACGCACTGAGGGCGTGCGTGACCGGCACCGCGATGACCTCGGGCACGTCATAGCGGTGCCTGGCCGCCACCAGGTCAGAGACCTCCTGGAACATCTCCTCGGTCGTCTTGACCAGCAACAGCCACTCGATCGACTGGTGGACCTCGCCGCGCCAGGTGTAGACGGACGTCATCGGCCCCAGGCACTGGACGCACGCGGCGAGCTTGCGCCCCACGATGTCACCAGCCAGCGCGTGGGCGGCGTCGGCCTCCGGCACACTGATGTGAATCTCGATGAGCGCGCTGGTCCCAGGGACTCGCTGGGCTGGCGTGAGGTCGCTCATAGGTGTCCATCTTAGGTGAGTCCCGCGAGCGCGTTGCCGATGACCTCGATGGCCTGCTTGGCCTCATCCTCGGTGATCACACACGGGGGAACGACGTGGATCCGGTTGGCCATGATGAGCGGCCAGACGCCCGCGTCCTTGCAGGCGCGCCCGATCTTAGCCATCTCCGCAGCGCCCAACGGCTCCCGTGTCTCCTTGTCGGACACCAGCTCCAGCGCCCAGAACATCCCCAGGCCCCGGACGTCGCCGACGACCGAATGCTCGGTGAGCGCCTGCAGCCCGGGGCCGATGACGCGCTCGCCCAGGTCCCGGACGTGCTCCAGGATGCCCTCGTCCTCCATGATCTGCATCGAGGCCACCGCCGAGGCGCACGCGAGGGCGTGGCCGGAGTAGGTCAGTCCGCCCGGGTAGGGTCGCTCGGTGAAGGTCTCGGCGATCTCGTCGGAGATGACGACCCCACCGAGGGGGATGTAGCCGGAGTTGACGCCCTTGGCGAAGGTGATCAGGTCGGGACGCACGTCCCAGTTCTGGATCGCGAACCACTGGCCCGTGCGGGCGAAGCCGGCCATCACCTCGTCGGCGATCAGCATGATGCCGTGCTCGTCGCACAGCGCGCGGACGCCCTCGAGGTAGCCCGGCGGCGGCACGAGGATGCCGTTGGACCCGACGACCGACTCCAGGATGATCGCGGCGATGCGGTCCGGCCCCTCGAACTGGACGGTCTGGCGCAGGTGCTCCAGCGCCCGCTCACTCTCCTCCTGCTCGGTGGTGGCGTGGAACGACGAGCGGTAGAGGTAGGGCCCCCAGAAGTGCACGACGCCGGGGATGCTGGGCTCGGACCCCAGACGTCGGGCCTCGCCGGTGAGCGAGATCGCGCCGTGCGTCGCGCCGTGATAGCTGCGGTAGGCCGCCAGCAGCTTGTGCCGGCCGGTGTGCAGCCGTGCCAGACGGATCGCGTTCTCCACCGCCTCGGCGCCGGAGTTGGTGAAGAAGACCTTCGACATGCCCTCCGGGGCACGCTCGGAGATCATCCGGGCGGCGTCGGCGCGGGACTGGCTGTCAAAGCCCGGTGCGATCGTGGCCAGCTCCCCTGCGGCCTGCTGGATCGCCGCGACCAGCTTGGGGTGCTGGTAGCCGATGTTGACGTTCACCAGCTGGGAGGTCAGGTCCAGATAGCGGTTGCCCTCGAAGTCCCAGAAGTGGGCACCCTCACCGCCGGCGAGGGGCAGCTGGTCGAGCCCGCCCTGGGCCGACCACGACGTGAAGACGTGATTGCGGCTCATCTCCTTGATGCTCGCGACCCGGTCCGGGTCGGGGGCGGGCTGGGTGGTCTGGGTGGCGGGGTCAGTGGTCAACGACATGCTTCTGAGTATGCCGCTCGTCCGGATCTATGGCTACGGCACCTCCGCTGTCCGAACCGGCGATAGGGCCGTCGCTGAGCCCACACCGACGTGTACTACACTGTGTAGTATTAACCAATGGCTCCCGGGCCACTCGCTCGGTGAGCACGCAGAGGGAGAAGATGATGGACCGGATCGTCGTCGGAGTTGATGGCTCAGAGGGCTCGAAGGTGGCACTGGCCTGGGCCGTCGAGGAGGCCCTTCTGCGGGAGGCGACCCTGGAGCTGGTGAATGTCTATGCGCCGCCGATGATCTATGACGGCATCAGCATCGCGATCCAGGCCGAGGAGCTCCTGCTGGCGCCGAGGCGTGCGGCCGAGGCGCTGGTCAAAGAACTGGCTGGCGGCATCGACGCCGTCCCCGTCGAGACCCACGCGATCGAGGACGCAAGTGCTCCCCGTGCTCTGGTCGAGCACGCAGACGGCGCGGCCATGCTCGTGGTGAGCGCCCGAGGCCTGGGCCCGTTCCGCAGGATGTTGCTGGGCTCCGTGAGCAGCAACGTCGCACACCATGCGACGTGCCCGGTGGTCATCATCCCTGCAGCCACTTCCTGAGCCCTGGAGGGGCGCAGTTCGCACCCCTCCAGCACCCCGGTGGACCTCGGCCTCCTCGCTCACCCCAGGCCGAGGTCTCGGCCGATGATCTCCTTCATGATCTCGTTGGAGCCGGCCCAGATGCGGGTGACACGTGCGTCGCGCCAAGCGCGGGCCACGCGGTACTCGTTCATGAAGCCGTAGCCACCGTAGAGCTGCACGCAGGAGTCGAGCACCTCGCTCTGCACCTGTGCGGACCACCACTTGGCCTTGGCCGCGTCGACGGGCGAGAGTGCGCCCTCGGTGTGGGCCAGGACGCACTGGTCGACAAAGGCCTGGCTGACGTCGATCTTGGTGACCATCTCAGCCAGCAGGAACTTGTTGTGCTGGAAGGCACCGACCGGCTGGCCGAAGGCGTGCCGCTCCTTGACGTAGTCCAACGTCTCGTCGAGGATCTGCGCGACGTGCGCGAGGTTGGAGACCGCGGCTCCGACACGCTCCTGGGTGAGGTGCTCCATCATCGAGATGAACCCGCGCCCCTCCTCCCCGAGCCGGTGACCGTCCGTGACGCGGACATTGTCCAAGAACAGCTCGCAGGTGTCCGCCTCGTCCTGGCCGACCTTGTCCAGCGGGGCGCCCTTGGTGAAGCCGTCCATGCCGGCCTCGAGAACGAACAGCGTGATCCCCCGGGCACCCTTGCTCGGATCGGTCCGGGCCGCGACGATCGCCAGGTCACAGCTGTGGCCGTTGGTGATGAAGGTCTTGGAGCCGTTGATCACCCAGCCCTGACCGTCGCGCACCGCGGTGGTCTTCAGGGCGGCCAGGTCGGATCCCCCGGACGGCTCGGTCATCCCGATCGCGATGATCGACTCGCCGGCGGCGATCGCGGGCAGCCAGCGCTGCTTCTGCTCCTCGGTGCCGTGCGCCACCAGATAGGGCGGACAGACGTCGGAGTGGATGCCCATGCAGGATGACAGTGCCGCGCTCAGCCGGGACTGTTCCTCGGCCAGCACTGCGTTGAACCGGTAGTCCCCGGCGCCGCTTCCGCCATACTCCTCTGGGATGCACAGCCCGAGCAGCCCCTGCTTGCCCGCCTCGAGCCACACCTCGCGCGGGATGCGGTGCTCCCGGATCATCTCCTCGGCCCGCGGTCGGGCAACCCGGTCGATGAACTCGCGGGCGGAGGCCCGGAAGGCCTCATGGTCCTCGGTGAAGATGGTGCGGCGCACGGGCACTCCTGGGTTGTTACTGAGCGGTTAGGGACCATCATGCCGCGTCGGTCACCAGATGCGCCCCTACTGCCCCGTCGCGCTGCCCAGACCGCCCTGGATCGGGAACCTTCGCCCGGTGATCGAGTCAGGGTCGATGCGCACGAAGGTGGGCTTGGCGCCTCCCTGCCAGGGGAAGACCGGCAGTTCCAGCGCCTCGAGAACCTCATGCAGTTGCTGGATCTGGTGGGCCGTGCCGGAGACGACGACGCTCCAGGCCGTGCCGGTGGACTCGTCCACGCCGTCGGCCTCATAGGCCACGGGTTGCCCCACCGCCCCCTCCAGCTTGGAGCCACTGGCGGTGCGGAAGACCACCGAGCCGTGGTGCACCGCATGGTTGACGGGAAAGATGTCGGGTCGTCCGTTGACGATGACGGCGAGACGTCCGAAGGGCACCTCGCGCAGCAGCGCCAGACAGGTGGCGCTGTCCAGCTCCTCGGTTCCTGGGTGAGCGTTCATGCCTGCCAGCCTGACGTCTCGGGGTCGCGGTGGCAAGGGCTCGGTGCTCAGTTGTAGGCACCCACCGGGATCACGACGACGGGGCAGGAAGCCAGGCGCGCGACATACTCGCTGATGGAGCCGAGCGCTGCGCGGCGGATCGACTGGACGCCGTGGGCACCGAGCACCAGGATGTCCGCCCGGGCCGACGCACTGACCAGGACCTCCTCGGGCCGGCCCTCCACGACCTCGAACGCGATCGTGGGCAGGTCGTCCTGGCCGGCAAGGATCTGGGTGCGCACGTGCTCCTGGATCTGCTCGGCCTTCTCACGGGTGTCGTCCGGACTGTCCTCGCGCCAGGTCGTGATCACCTCGATGGGGCAGTCGCGCCGGTGCGCCTCCTCGACGGCGAAGCGCAGCGCGTCGTGCGCCCGGTCCGATCCGTCCATGCCCACGACAATCAACTCGTTCGCCATCTCGAACTCCTCACTCCGGGCGCCTGGCCCCAGCCTCTCGTGTCCGGGAGGGGTGCGCCAGCATCCATCGTCCCAGCCAGCGTGAGAACTCTCTCACCCTGGTCAAAGAATCTGCTCATCTCGCGGCCCGAACATTGAGTCATCAGGCCCACGCCGCCCCGGTCAAAGCCACCACGGTCCCGAAAGGACAGATCATGAACTCCACCCCGAAGTCCCGCGCCTGGTCCGTCGTGGTCGCCGCCACCGCGATCACCGCCATCGGTGGCGCGAGCGCCGCCGCCACCTGGGCCAGCTCGAGCGCCCCGACCACCGAGACGGCCGCCGTCGCACTGACCCAGCAGCGTCCGATCGCCGAGGGCAAGGCCCCCGGCAGCACCGGCCAGTGGGCGGCGCTGGCCAGCAAGGTCGGCGACTGGAGCCCCACGGCCGTGCCATCCATGAGCAGCCCGTTCAGCAAGGCCCGCGAGGCTGCCGCCGCCCAGGATGTGCAGTCGGCCAGCGTGCAGTCCATCGCCTCCCTGGCCTCGGTCGTCTCGGCCCAGTCGGTGCAGTCCGCCCAGTCCGTCCAGTCACCGGTCTCCGTCCAGTCCGTGCAGTCGCCGGTGTCGGTGCAGACGCCCAACAGCCCTGACTCGGTCAACTCTCCTGACGACTTCAACGCCTGATTCCCCCGTGAGGACGGGCACCCCACGAGCCCGCCTCGCCCGCAGGGGAAAGCCCCGGCCTGTCCCCGGCGGGGCTTTCCCCTGCCTCAGGCGAGACCGCGGTGGTGAGCGCTGGCGGGCGCCATCTCCGTCTCAGCCAGCCGGCTGCCCGGTGTAGAACGCGGTCGTGCGGTCCCGCGCCGCGGCGGCATCCTCGCGGGGTGTGCCGTGCTCGATGCTCGCCTCGGACCACAACCGACTGCTCTCGGTGATGAAGGCCAGCCCCTCCGGGGTCGCCTCCCAGCCCTCTGCGGCGGCGCCGGCGATCGAGGCACCGGTGACAAGGTGCCTGCCCAGCCCCATGAACGCCAGGTCCCAGCCGACGCCGGTGGCGCCAGGACCGTACTGGTCCCAGAAGCTGGTGTCCTCGGGCACCAGGGCAGTGTGCTCGAGCTCGAGGCGCGCGCCGGCGCCCTCCGGGACCACACGGACCGCGATCCAGGTCACCTGGCCCCCGAACTCCCACGTCGCGCTGAACCGGTGCGGCGGCTCACAGGCCTCGATCGTGCCGCCGGCGTTGCCCTCAACCTGATAACGGCCACCCTGCTGCAGGTCGCCGCTCACAGGGGCGAACCAGCGGGGCAGGCGCTCGGCGTTGGTCACCGCGTCCCACAGGTCCTCCACCGTCGTGTCGTAGACCTGGGCGACGGTCTGGACCTTGGTCTCGCCGTCGCCTCTCGTCCCGGCCACCAGCTCGCGCGTGATGGCGTGAGCATCGGCCCCGCCGGGAGTGCTGGTCGTGTCCTGCTCAGTCATGTCGGATCCTCCTGGGCCTGTCGTCGCGCCCGCTTGCCGCGGGCGATCTCGGTGTCGAGGGCGGCCAGTCGCGGACCCCAGAACCTGCGGAACGGGGTGAGCCACTCGTCGACCTGCTGCAACGCCTCTGGTCGGACCGCGTAGATCCGCCGGGTGCCCTCGGGGCGGACTGTCGCGAATCCCGCCTCCCGCAACACCCGCAGGTGCTGGGAGACGGCCGGCTGGCTGATGCCGAACTCGGCGCGGATCACCTCGCTCACCGACCCGGCTGTCGCCTCACCGTCAGCGAGCAGCTCAAGGATCCGGCGTCGCACCGGATCGCCAAGGATGTCGAAGGCGTGCACCCGTCCATAATGCAGCGGTGTCTTATATAAGTCAAGAATGAATATGGAGAGTAGGACAACTGCTCACTGAGTCTGAGGGACGGGTGAGGTCAGGGTTGCCGATAGACCGCGTCCGGCACGTCCGTGACAAACATGTGCCCGGGCGCGTGGGTGATCGCAAAGGGCGGCTTGGACGCCATCAGCGCGGCCTGCGGCGTGACACCGCAGGCCCAGAAGACCGGCACATCGCCGCCCTGCGCCTGGATCGGCTCGCCGAAGTCCGGAGCGCCCAGATCCGCGATGCCCAGCGAGGTCGGGTCTCCGACGTGCACCGGCGCCCCGTGGACCGCCGGCATCCGCCCAGTGACCTGCACCGCCGTCGGCACCAGTGCCGCAGGGATCGGCCGCATCGAGACGACCAGCTCGCCGGAGAGTCGCCCAGCGGGGCGGCACTGCCGGTTCGTGCGGAACATCGCCACGTTGCGCCCCTGCTCGATGTTGCGCACCGGCACCCCCGCATCGAGCAGCGCCCGCTCGAAGCTGAACGAGCAGCCGATCAGGAACGAGACGAGATCCTCGCGCCACAGCCCTGAGATCTCCGGCACCTCCTCGACCAACTCGCCCTCCCGCCATACGCGATAGAGCGGCAGGTCGGTGCGCAGGTCGGCCCCGGGCGCCAGCTCGGTGTGCGCAGACCCCGGCTCGGTCACGTCCAGCAGCGGCACCGGCTGGGGGTTGCGCTGGCCGAACAACAGCATGTCCCAGGCCCACTCCCGCGGCAGCATCACGAGGTTGGCCTGGGTGAAGCCGCTCGCGTGGCCGCTGGTGGGCACCACTGCACCCTGTCGGTATGCCGCGCGCGCACCCTCGGGCGTATCCGTCACCGTCATCCTGACCTCCTCGGTAGACGACCCTGCCTCCTCAGTCTGCACCCGTGTCAGGCGGACTGCTCCTTCTCCTCGAAGGCGGCCACGATGGCCCCCTCGGAGTCGACGAGATAGGCCTCCAGGAAGCCGGCGCCCTCCTCGAAGCGGCCCTTGGCCATCAGTGCGAGGAGCTCACGGTTGCGCTTGACGAAGGGCTGATAGAGGAAGCGCGGGTCGTCGATCACGGCAAACAGCAGGCGCAGCTCGGCGGTGAGCCGCCGCATCATGACGTCCAGGCGGGGACTGCCGGCCAGCGCGACGAGTGAGCGGTGGAAGTGCATGTTGGCGGTGCCGACGCCGGGCCAGTCACGCCGGCGCGAGGCGGTCCGCGCTGCACCGACCGCCGCCTGCAGAGGGCCCAGGCGGTGAACGTCCGCTGCGCTGAGTGACCGCACGACGGCCGGCTCGATGACGCGGCGGAGGCGATAGACGTCCCGCACATCGGCGCTGGTCACCAGGGGGACGAAGACACCGCGGTTGAACTCGTGAACCAGGAGACCGTCGTGGGCGAGTAGGCGGAAGGCCTCACGCACGGTGTTGCGGGAGACCTCGAGCTCGGTGGCCACCGCGGTGTCCGACACCTTGGCTCCGGGCAGCAGCCGTCCCTCGGTGATCCAGTCGCTGACGTGCTCACTGACCGCCCGTGCGGTCGAACCTTGGCCCATGCCTCATTCTGACCCACCCAGACGGATTGTTCAACACTCTAGACAGATTGTTCAACAAAATGTACCTTCGTAGTTCTAGGGTCCAACGGAGGACCCCCCACGCGGAGGATTGACATGGCCGAAAATCTCTCAGCAACACCGACGGACGCGAAGGCACCCACCGTGACCAGCAAGGGCACCTTGCTCGGCGCGATCTTCCTCATGGCGACCTCGTCCATCGGGCCCGGCTTCATCACCCAGACAACCACCTTCACGGTCCAGCTCGGTGCGGCCTTCGCGTTTGCGATCGCGGTCTCGATCCTCGCCGACATCGCGGTCCAGACCAACGTGTGGCGGGTGATCGGCGTCTCAGGCCGGCGCGCCCAGGAGCTGGGCAACCTCAGCCTTCCCGGGCTCGGCTACTTCATGGCGGGCCTGCTGCTGATCGGCGGCCTCGTCTTCAACATCGGCAACGTCGCCGGGGCCGGCCTGGGCATGAACATCATGACCGACATCAACGTCAAGCTCGGGGCGATCATCCTGGTGCTGGTCGCCGTCGGCGTCTTCCTCTCCAAGCGCGCAGGGGTGGCGATGGACCGGATCGTCGTCCTCCTCGGCGCCCTGATGATCCTGCTGACTCTCTATGTCGCCATCACCTCGGGCCCGCCGGTCGTGTCCGCCCTGAAGAACACGGTGGCACCGGAGACCTTCAGCGCCTTGGCGATCACCACCCTGATCGGTGGCACCATCGGCGGCTACATCATCTATGCCGGCGCCCACCGGCTGCTCGACGCCGGCGTCTCCGGACCGAGCCGCGTCAACGAGCTCACCCAGAGCGCCGTCCTGGGGATCATCGTGACCGGCATCATGCGCGTCATCCTGTTCCTGGCCATCCTCGGTGTCATCCACGCCGGAGCGGCTCTGGACCCGGACAACATGGCGGCCAGCGCTTTCGAGGCGGCTGCCGGCACCGTGGGCCTGCGGCTGTTCGGCGTGATCTTCGCCGCGGCCGCCCTGACCAGCGTGATCGGTTGCTCCTACACGACCGTGACCTTCCTGACCTCGCAGGAGAAGACCTCCCCGCGCACGACCAACCTGCTGGTGGTCGGCTTCATCGCGCTGTCGACCATCCTCTATCTGACCATCGGCGCCGCCCCGCAGGAGCTCCTGGTCTTCGCCGGTGCGTTCAACGGGATCCTGCTCCCGGTCGGCATCGGCGTGATCATGTGGGTCGCCTGGCGCCGCCGCGACCTGCTGCACGGCTACGAGTACCCCAAGTGGCTGGCCGCGCTGGGTACGGCAGCATGGGTGCTGACGGTCTATCTGGCAATCCGCTCCATCGAGCCCGCGATCGACCTGATCACCGGCTGACCATCCCAGCTGACACAGGAGGACGACATGTCTGTTGATCTCAACTCGGACCTCGGCGAGGGCCTGGGCAGTTGGTCCATGGGCGACGACGACGCACTGCTCTCGATCGTCACCAGCGCCAACGTCGCCTGCGGCTTCCACGCCGGGGACCCCTCGATCATGCGGCACGTGACGACCCGGGCGGTCGCCAACGGGGTGGCGATCGGGGCACACGTCGCCTATCGCGACCTGACCGGCTTCGGGCGCCGTTTCATCGACGTCGACGCCCCGACGCTGCGCGACGAGGTGACCTATCAGATCGGTGCCCTGGACGCCATCACCCGCCAGGCCGGCGGGACGATCGCCTACGTCAAGCCACACGGCGGCCTCTACAACGCGATCGTGACCCACAAGGAGCAGGCTGGGGCGGTCGTCGCGGCCGTGCGGGCGTTCGACCGCGACCTGGTGCTGATGGGCCTGCCCGGCTCCGAGGTGCTGCGGCTGGCCGAGGTGGCCGGGCTGGAGATCGCGCACGAGGCCTTCGCCGACCGCGCCTACACTCCCAATGGTCACCTGGTCTCCCGCAAGGAGAAGGACTCGGTCCTGCACGACCCGGAGCAGATTGCCCGCCGCTGCATCGCGATGGCAGCCGGTGAGCCGATCGAGGACATCAACGGCGACCCGATCACCTTGCGACCCGACTCGATCTGCGTGCACGGAGACACTCCCGGCGCCGTCGAGATCGCGCGCCAGGTGCGCGTCGCGCTCGAGACCGCCGGGGTGCCGCTGGCTCCCTTCACCCGGGCGAGCTAACGTGCGCGTCCTGCCCAGCGGATCGCGCGGCCTGCTGCTCGAGTTCGACTCCCTGCCAGACGTGCTCGCGAACTATGCCGCGCTGCAGGCTGCCGACCTGCCGATCCTGGACCTGGTCCCTGCCGGGCGCACGATCCTGGTCATCGGCGACCGCGAGACGGATCTCAGGGCGCTGGCGGGAGAGCTGCGGAGCATCGAGCCGGCGGAGCACATCGGCCACGACAGCACCCCCGTCGAGGTGCCGGTGCGCTATGACGGCGAGGACCTCTCCGAGGCTGCCGACCTGCTCGGCTGCTCACCCGAGGAGCTGGTGCGCCGCCACCTCGAGGAGGACTGGACCGTGGCCTTCTGCGGGTTCGCGCCCGGTTTCGGCTATCTCGCCGGGACTAAGTTCACCTGGGACACCCCGCGCCGATCGAGCCCGCGCACCAAGGTGCCGCCCGGATCCCTCGCTCTGGCAGGGGAGTTCACCGGCGTCTATCCCCGTGAGTCCCCCGGCGGTTGGCAGCTGATCGGTCATGCCCTGGTCGACGTCTTCGACCTGGACCGCGACCCGGCGGCGCTGCTCGCCCCGGGTGCGTCCGTCCGCTTCGTGGAGTCGACGTCATGAGCAGGATCCTGCGGGTGCTCGAGCCTGGAGCCCTGACAACGGTGCAGGACTTCGGCCGACCCGGACAGGCTGCCCTGGGCATCGGCCGCTCCGGCGCCTGTGACCGCGGCGCGCACCGACTTGCCAACGCGCTCGTGGGCAACCACCCGACCCTGGCCACGCTCGAGGCGACCTTTGGTGGACTGTCCCTGGAGGCCGGGTCCGACCTCGTCGTGGCCACGACCGGGGCTCGGTGCCCGGGAGCGCCGCACCTGGCACCCTTCCGGCTCGGTGCCGGCGAACGCCTCACCCTCGGCCCGCCGCAGGCCGGTCTGCGCACCTACGTCGCAGTCCGGGGCGGCATCGACGTGGAGCCGGTCCTGGGCAGCCGGGCGACCGACATACTGTCCGGCCTGGGACCCGGGCTCCTCCAGCAGGGGGACGTGCTGCCCATCGGCACCACCCCCCGGCCTGTGCCGGGGGTGGACGTCGCCCCGGTGCCTGAACCGTCCGCGGAGCGACTGACCGTGCGCATCACGCCCGGGCCGCGTCGGGACTGGTTTGACGACGCGGCGTGGGACCTGCTGACCTCCCAGGTGTATGCGGTGGACAGCCAGTCCAACCGGGTCGGGGTCCGTCTGACGGGAGAGCCGCTCCCCCGCCTCCGCGACGGTGAGCTGGTCAGCGAGGGGATGCTGCGCGGCGCCCTGCAGATGCCCCCGTCGGGGCTGCCCGTGCTCTTCCTGGCCGACCACCCGGTGACCGGTGGCTATCCGGTCATCGGGTATGTCGACGACCTCGACGTGGACCGGTGCGCCCAGCTGCGTCCCGGGCAGGAGGTGCGCTTCACCACCCACGCGCGCTGAGGGCGTTCACGGATCGCCGCAGGTGCACACTGACGCGGCGACCGAGTTCCCCCATAGTTCAGGTCTATCGGCTCCCCCCAGGCGCCGTCCAGCTGATTGCGCTGTGGAAGAGTGCAACCGTGAGCACACTCAAACTGGGTTACAAGGCCTCGGCCGAGCAGTTCGGCCCCCGCGAGCTGGTGGACCTCGCGGTCGCAGCCGAGTCGCACGGCATGGACTCGGCCTTTGTCAGCGACCACTTCCAGCCGTGGCGGCACAACGGTGGGCACGCGCCGTTTGCGATCTCCTGGATGAGTGCGGTCGGGGCCCTCACCGATCGGATCGTGCTGGGCACCTCGGTGATGACACCGACCTTCCGCTACAACCCGGCGGTCATCGCGCAGGCCTTCGCGACGATGGGTTGCCTGTTTCCGGAGCGGGTCGTGCTCGGTGTCGGCACCGGGGAGGCGCTCAACGAGATCGCGACCGGTGGGCTGGACGGGGAGTGGCCAGAGTTCAAGGAGCGCTTCGGCCGGCTGCGCGAGGCCGTGCGCCTGATGCGTGAGCTGTGGACGGGCGACCGGGTCGACTTCGAGGGCGACTACTACCGCACCACCGGCGCCAGCATCTATGACGTGCCCGACGGTGGCGTGCCGGTCTACATCGCCGCCGGTGGCCCCCTCGTCGCACGGTATGCCGGACGCTCCGGTGACGGCTTCATCTGCACCTCGGGCAAGGGGATGGAGCTCTACACCGACAAGCTGGTGCCGGCCGTGCAGGAGGGGCTAGAGAAGTCCGGGCGCAAGATGTCGGACATCGACCGGATGATCGAGATCAAGCTGTCCTACGACCGCGACGCCGACGTCGCGCTGGAGAACACCCGCTTCTGGGCACCGCTGTCACTCACTCCCGAGCAGAAGCACAGCATCGACGACCCGATCGAGATGGAGCGGTTTGCCGACGAGCTGCCGATCGAGCAGGTCGCCAAGCGGTGGATCGTCTCTGCGGACCCCGACGAGGTCGTCGAGCAGGTGCGACCCTATGTCGAGGCCGGCTTCAACCACCTGGTCTTCCACGGCCCCGGCCATGACCAGGAGCGCTTCCTGACCCACTTCGAGGAAGACCTCGCCCCGCGCCTGCGCGCCCTGGGCGGCTAAGTTCCCCTTTCGCTAACCCAGCTCCTGCACGAGCGTGCGCTCGTTGTCGGTGACGGTCAGGTGGGCCAGCGCCCCGTTGACCAGCGGCATCATCGGCGCGACGTGGCCGCACTCGACGTCGAAGACGATCGGCAGGTCCAGGTCCTCCAGCGCGTCGAGCACGGCGTCACGCTGGGTGAAGTCTCCTGAGTCCGGGGCCGCGGTCCGGCCGATGAGGATGGCGCGGGCGTGCTCGAACCACCCCGCCAGACGCAGCCCGTGCAGGATCCGGCAGGTCTCCAGGGCCGGCGCCTCGCCCGCCTCCAGATAGACGATCAGCCCCTCCTCGGCATGCTGCTGGCCGAAGGCCGCGACGTCGCCGAACGCGGAGCCGGCCAGGTGGTGGATCGTCTCGATGCAGCCACCGATGAGCCGACCGCTGACCTCGATCTCGTCATCATCGGCCACCTCCCAGGCGCCAGTGCCCTCCAGGACGTATGCCGTGGGGCTCGGGTCCTCTTCCCAGTCATCGAAGGCACCGCTCCGGTAGACGCCGCTCTGCTGCTGGGTCACGGGACCGGTGGCGGCGGCCACCTCGGTCCAGTGCGCGAGGCCGGGTGCTGCGGCATACGGGGTGTCCATCAGGTTGACACCGTGCAGGCTGGCCCAGCCGGCGCGCAACGTGAGCGGCAGCAGCAGGGTCGAGAGGTCGCTGAACCCGACCAGCCAGGTGGGCTCAGCCGCGGCGATGGTGTCCCAGTCGAGCAGGTCGACGAGGTCGATGGCGGTCTCCCCGCCCCACGGTGGCACGACGGCGCGGATCGCGGGATCGGTCAGCATCCGCTGCAACTCGTCGGCGCGCTCCACCGCGGGGGCGCTGACGTGGGAGTCGTCGCCGTCCATGCACTGCCCGACCACGACGTCATAGCCGCGCTCGACCAGCCAGCCGGTGGCGAACTCCAGGCGGGGCCACAGTGTCTGCGGCACACCACTCGACGGGCTGGTGACGCCGATGCGGTCGCCAGGTTGCAGGGGCTGTGGGAATCGGATCACAGCACCACCCAACCTGGTCGGCCCGAGCTGCGCAAACGCTCGTCGGAAGGTCCCGTAGGGCGTTCGACCGGACTCAGACGTTGCGCCGGTACTGCCCACCGACCTCGAAGAAGGCGTCGGTGATCTGCCCCAGGGAGCACACCCGGGCGGCGTCCATGAGCACGGCGAAGACATTGTCGCCAGACATCGCCACCTCCTTCAGACGGGCCAGCGCCTCCGTGGCTTCGCTCTCGTGCCGCTTCTGGAAGTCGGCCACGCGCGCGAGCTGGGACTCCTTCTCCTGGGACGTGGCCCGGGCCAGCTCGACCACCACCGGCTCGCGCTCCTCCTTGGGGGCCCGGAAGGTGTTGACGCCGATGATCGGCAACGACCCGTCGTGCTTGCGGTGCTCATAGAGCATCGACTCGTCCTGGATCCTGCCGCGCTGGTAGCCCGTCTCCATCGCGCCCAGCACGCCGCCACGGTCGGAGATCCGGTCGAACTCCAGCAGCACGGCCTCCTCCACCAGGTCGGTGAGCTGATCGATGATGAACGAGCCCTGGTTGGGGTTCTCGTTCATCGCCAGGCCCCACTCGCGGTTGATGATCATCTGGATCGCCAGGGCCCGGCGGACGGACTCTGTCGAAGGGGTGGTGACGGCCTCGTCATACGCATTGGTGTGCAGGCTCTGGGCGTTGTCATAGATCGCGATCAGCGCCTGCAGCGTGGTGCGGATGTCGTTGAAGTCCATCTCCTGGGCGTGCAGGGAGCGGCCCGAGGTCTGCACGTGGTACTTCAGCTTCTGGCTGCGGTCGTTGGCGCCATACTTCTCCCGCATCGCGATCGCCCAGATGCGCCGCGCCACCCGACCGATGACGGAGTACTCCACATCCATGCCGTTGGAGAAGAAGAAGGACAGGTTGGGCGCGAAGTCGTTGATGTCCATCCCGCGCGCGAGGTAGGACTCGACATAGGTGAAGCCGTTGGCCAGGGTGAAGGCCAGCTGGCTGATCGGGTTGGCCCCCGCCTCGGCGATGTGGTAGCCGGAGATGGACACCGAGTAGAAGTTGCGCACCCCCTGGTCGATGAACCACTGCTGGATGTCGCCCATCATCCGCAGCGAGAACTCGGTGGTGAACAGGCACGTGTTCTGCCCCTGGTCCTCCTTGAGGATGTCCGCCTGGACGGTGCCGCGGACGCTGGCCAACGCGTGGGCGCGCAGCTCCTCGGACTCGGCGCCCGAGGGCTCGCGACCCTCCCGCTCCCGGAAGGCGTCCAACTGCTGGTCAATCGCGGTGTTGAGGAAGAAGGCGAGCACGGTCGGCGCCGGCCCGTTGATGGTCATCGACACCGAGGTGGTGGGCGCGAGCAGGTCGAACCCGTCATACAACGCCTTCATGTCCTCCAGCGTCGCGACGGAGACTCCCGAGGTGCCGACCTTGCCGTAGATGTCGGGGCGCTCGGCGGGGTCCTGACCATAGAGGGTCACCGAGTCGAAGGCCGTCGACAGCCGAGTCGCGGGCTGACCCTCAGACAGCAGCTTGAAGCGGCGGTTGGTGCGGAACGGGTCACCCTCGCCGGCAAACATGCGCGCCGGGTCCTCGTTGTCGCGCTTAAACGGGAAGACGCCGGCGGTGTAGGGGAAGTAGCCGGGCAGGTTCTCGCGCCGCCAGAAGCGCACCAGCGCGCCGGCCTCGTCGTATGCCGGCAAGGCCACCCGAGGGACCCGGTTGCCGGAGAGCGACTCCTTGGTCAGGGCGGTGCGCAGCTCCTTGTCGCGCACCCGAACGACCTGCTCGTCGCCGGAGTAGGACTCCACCCGGGCCGGCCAGCCCTCGATCAGATCCTGGATCTCGACGGGCACCTCGCGGCGGGCGCCCTCGAGCAGCTCGTCGACGCCGTGGTCAACCTTGCCGGCGGCCGCGAGCTCGTCGTCCACCATGGCCAGTCGCTCGACGCGGCGTGCCGCCTGGGCGAACTTCTCGGTGTCCTGGTGGTAGCCGCGGATGGTCTCGGTGATCTCCGAGAGGTAGCGGACCCTGGTGGCGGGCACGACCTGGCGGATGCCGGAGGAGTGGCGCACGTCCACGGCCGGGAGCACACCGTCCTGGACGGACAGGCCCACCTCGGCCAGTTGCGAGCGCAGCTCCTGATAGAGCGCGGTCACGCCGTCGTCGTTGAAGGTCGCCGCGGAGGTGCCGAAGACCGGCATGTCCTGCGGCTTCTTGCCGAACGCCTCCCGGTTGCGCACCAGTTGGCGGCCGACGTCACGCATGGCGTCCATGGCGCCGCGGCGCTCGAACTTGTTGATGGCCACCACGTCGGCGAAGTCGAGCATGTCGATCTTCTCCAGCTGGGAGGCGGCGCCGAACTCCGGCGTCATGACATAGAGCGAGACGTCCGAGAGGGGCACGATGCCCGCGTCGCCCTGGCCGATGCCAGGCGTCTCGACGACGATCAGGTCGAAGCCGGCGGCCTTGAGGATGTCGATCGTGACGGGCAGCGCATCAGGCACCTCCCGGTCCCCGCGGGTGGCCATGGAGCGGAAGTAGGTACCCACGGGGGGCTCCGCCCCCCGTGCACCCCCCGAAAGCTCTGTCCTGCCGCCGGTGGACTCGGTCTCCTCGGTGGCGCCCGCGCGGGTCATGCTCCCCAGGGAGTTCATCCGGATGCGGTCGCCCAGCAGGGCACCGCCGCCCTTGCGTCGGGTCGGGTCGACCGCGACCACCGCGATGCGCAGCCGGTCTCCCTGGTCAACCCGCACCCGGCGCACCAGCTCGTCGGTCAGCGAGGACTTGCCCGACCCTCCGGTGCCGGTGATGCCGAGGACCGGCACGGTCCGCGCGGCGGCCGCGTCGGCATACTTCTGACGGTCGGTGTCAGGGAGGGCGCCGACCTCGACGCCGGTGATGGCGCGGGAGAGCGCCACCCGGTCGCCGGCCAGGACCGCCTCGACGTCGGCGGCGGCGGTCTCCCACAGCGGGTAGTCGCAGTCCTGCAGGACCTGGGCGATCATCCCCGGCAGGCCCAGTCGCTGCCCGTCCTCGGGGCTGAAGATGGTCACGCCCGACTCGCGCAGCCGGGTGATCTCCTCGTCGACGATGACGCCGCCGCCACCACCGACGACCTTGACGTGACCGGCCCCGGCTGCCGCCAGCTCCTGGACGAGATACTCGAAGTACTCCACGTGGCCGCCCTGGTAGGACGACACGGCGACGCCGTTGGCGTCCTCGTCCAGGACCGCGTCGACCACCTCCTGCACGGAGCGGTTGTGCCCGAGGTGGATCACCTCGGCACCCTGGCTCTGCATGATGCGCCGCATGATGTTGATTGACGCGTCGTGGCCGTCAAAGAGGCTGGCCGCGGTGACGATGCGGACCGGGTTCTGGAGAGCTGGCTTGGGCATGAAGAGTCCTTCGGTCTGGGGCGTCAGTTAAATACTAGGACATCCAACTATCTTCTGGCAATTGCTCACGGCGGTGCGTGATGGCGCGTGCGGGGATGACCTCGAGGCTCGTGCTGAGCCCCGGGCGACGTGGTCACCGGCCGCGGCGCGCAGGTCAGCGAGCAGGTCGGTCAGCTGCTCGATCTGCTGCGGGTGCAGGCCAGGAGCCTCGAAGACCGCCTGGTTGAGACCGGCCGTCGCCTCGGCCACGACCTCGCGGCCGGAGTCGGTCAGCGACGCCAGGACGACCCGGCCGTCCGTCGTGCTCCGCACCCGCTCGACATGGCCCTGACGGACCAGCCGGTCGACCGCACTGGTGACGCTCGTGGGGTGCACCTGCAGCAGCGACCCCACGCGCGTCATGGGCATGGCACCGCTGGAGACGAAGGCCAGCAGCCGCAGGATCTCGTAGCGCGCGAAGGTCAGACCCAGCGGTCGCAGCACCGCGTCAATGCGCTCCTGGAACAGCTGGTTGACGCGCACCAGCGAGGTGACCATCGACATGCCGTCCGCCGCGTCCTCCCACCCGTGGCGCACCCACTGGCTGTGCGCCTCCTCGATGGGATCCCGCTGCGTGGTCATGCTCACAGGTTACGGGCACGCCTGGTGCGGAGTCGGCCGGCCGACATACGGTGGGGGCACTGCACCCGTCCAGCAGGCGGGACCGGTGCGGCGACGGAACCGTCACCGAGCACGGCCCGTCGCAGGGGTGCGCACAGATCTGCTCTGGGAGGAACGCGATGTCGATGCTGCTGGCCGAGGAGCTGGTGCTGCTGCTCATGGACGACGAGACCGGGCACTGCGAGGTGCCCGAGCGCGAGGCCTCGCAGGGGGTCGCCCTCGCGCTGGTCTTCGAGTTGTCGCTGCGCCGTGCGCTCGCCGTCGAGGGCGACACGCTCGCCCTGCAGCGCACCACCTCAACGGGCGATCCGCTCCTGGACGTGGCGGCCCACAGCGTGACCGCCCTGACCCCGGTCGCCGCCGTCGAGAAGCTCGCCGGCGAGGGCGTGCTGGAGGCCGCTCTGGCCCGGCTCGTCAGCCGCGGCGTGCTGCACGACGCCGCGGTGTGGTCCCCCGGCATCCACCTGCCCAGAGATCCGCACCCGGAGTCCACGGTCCGCGCGCGCCTGCGCGAGGTGCTCGCCGAGGGCCGCGGCGCCAACGACCAGGAGGCCGCTCTCGTCGCGCTGCTCCACCACCTGGAGATCGTCCCGGCCGTGCTCCCCGACGACGACCCGGGCATCACCGTGCCCCGTGCCGCCGAGGTGGCCAGCCGGTCCCGGCCGATGCAGGACTATCAGGGTGGACCGAAGAAGAAGCGGTCCTGGTTCAACGCCATCGACCTCCTCGACCTGGTGGGCCAGGGGCTCAACATCTTCAATTAGCCGCTGGTCGGGCGCCTGCCGGCATCGCCGAGCACGCTAGAGCCCCGGCAGCCAATCAGTCCTGGAAAGAGCACCGGCATGGATTGGCGCCACCACGTACAACGTCGCCACCCGGACAGCCATGGATGCCGACGTCGCAGCCGAAAAGCGCACAGTCCGCGTGGCTGGGGGCACGTCGTGCGAGCTGCAACGCTGGCGGTCAACAGCGCCTGTCCGCATGGGGAGTTCGTTGGCGAGGTCGCGACATTCTGGAGTTCTGAGGATCACCTTGGACAGGGATAGAGCAGGCGCCCCGCTGGGTGCCGACCCCTGCTGCGCCCTCTGGCAAGCACCCGGTGGTCCGCACGGATTCTCCTCTGCCCCGGCACAGGGCGTCAGCGAGAGAAATGACGCTTTCTAGATCAACGCGTCCGCGTCGGTCAGCCGAAGGGTGGGGTGAATCGCCCGTCGATCGCGGTCCACCCGCCGTCGACGAGCAGCTGGCTGCCCGTCACGAAGCTCGCGGCGTCGCTGGCCAGGTAGGCGACCGCACCGACGAGCTCCTCGGGTCGCGCCCAGCGACCCAGCGCCGACTTCTCGGCATAGGCCCGCCCCCACGCCTCGTCGGCACGGATCTGCTCGGTGAGCGGTGTCTCGACCACGCCGGGGGCCACCGCGTTGACCCGCACCCCGCGCGGACCCAGCTCGGCGGCCAGCGCGCGCAGGAGTTGGACCATGCCAGCCTTCGTGGCGGCATACACCCCTTGTCCTGGCTCGACCGCGAGCGCCCGGATCGAGCTCAGCGCGATGATCGACCCGCTCCCCCGCGCTGCCATCGCCGGCGCGAACGCCTGCACCGCGTTGAAGGTCCCGCGCAGGTTGAGGTCCACGACGCGGTCGAACTCCGCGGCGCTGTAGTCGAGCACCGGTTTGCGCACATTGGTCGCCGCCGTCAGGACGAGCACATCCACGTCCGCCACCTGCGCAGCGACGTCCGCCAGGCTGCCGGGGTCCAGCACGTCCGCCCGCCGTGCCGCGGCCTCCGAGTGCTCCGCCGCGCGGGTCGCCGCAGCTGCCGCGACCTCCTCCTGCGCGTCCAGGCAGGTCACGCGTGCGCCTTGGGCAGCCATACCCTCGACGATCTCTGCGCCGATGCCTCCGCACCCGATCACCACTGCGTGCTTGCCATCGAGCCGGAACATCGTGCTGTAATCCATGGGCTGAGGGTATCGACATCGGCTCGTCGTCGGTCACGCGACATTGCCGCGACGGGATGATGTGGACTTGTCTCATGACGACCCATCGTGAGCATCGACGCGGTCACTACTTCCGCGGAGATCGCGGGGGACGCAGAGTTCGGGCAGGATAGCGCCCAGCTCTACCGCACCAACGAGGATCACCTGACCCAGCTGCTACGGCCAGCGACCGAGTCAGTCACGCATATCTGTCAGTCGTGCCTGACGGAGCACGCAACCAAATGACCATCACGGCGCCCCGCCAGGACCGACTGGTCGCGTCCTGGGAGTACGGCCTGTTCCGCAAGAAGTCCGGAATCCCTCGTCGTGCCGTACTCCGCAATCCGGAAGGTCAGCGCACAGGCCGCAGCAACAGACCCGTCCCTCGCGGGCAATCCGACGGTCACCATCGAGACCCACCGTCCTATCATCATCGCTATCCCACCCAAGGGGTCTCCTTTGGCGGGCTCTGTCCGCGATGCCCTCACCGCGACAGGGTCATGATGAGGCCCACCCAGGGTCGGTGATCACACAGAAAGGACCACAGTGCGCACGGTGACGTTCAACGCCTTCGGGGAGCTGCCCTCCGTCACAGACGTTCCCGTGCCACCCGCACCGGACGGCGGCGTGGTGGTCGAGGTGCGGGCCACCGGTTTGTGCCGCTCGGACTGGCACGGCTGGGCGGGCCACGACACGGACATCACCGTCCTCCCGCACACGCCGGGCCACGAGTTCGCGGGCGTCATCCACGCGGTGGGCGCAGGGGTCGAGCGCGTGGTGCCCGGGCAGCGGGTCACCTTCCCCTTCGCCCTGGGGTGCGGGCAGTGCCGCGTCTGCCGAGCGGGCGCCTCCCACGTCTGTCCTGACCAGTGGCAGCCCGGGGTCAACGGGCCCGGTTCGTTCGCGGACTACGTGGCCCTGCCCTGGGCCGACTTCAACGTGGTCGCGCTCCCGGACTCGGTGAGTTTCGCCGTCGCGGCAGGGTTGGGGTGCCGGTTCGCCACGGCATATCGGGCTGTGGTGGACGTGGGTCAGGTGCGCGCCCGGGAGACGGTCACCGTGTTCGGCTGCGGCGGTGTCGGGCTGGCTGCGGTGATGATCGCGCACTCGCGGGGTGCTGAGGTGATCGCGATCGACGTCGACCGCGGGGCCCTCGACCTGGCGACCAGCCTCGGCGCCGGGAGCGTCCTTGATGCTGGCAACGGAGACGTGGCGGAGCGGGTTCGCGAGCTCACCGAAGGTGGGGCGGACGTGGCAGTCGAGGCGCTGGGCAGTGTCGTGACCGCGGAGGCAGCGATCCGGAGCCTGGCGATCCGTGGGAGACACCTGCAGATCGGGCTCCTGCCCCCGGCGGTCGTCGGCGACCGGGCCACCGTGCCGATGCACACCGTGATCGCCCGGGAGCTGCAGGTGCTGGGCAGCCACGGTATGCCGGCACGGGACTACCCACGGATGCTGGCTGACATTGCGTCAGGACGGCTGGCCCCGGAGCGGCTGCTCGGCCGCACGATCACCCTTGAGGAGGCGCCGGCAGCCCTGGCGGCGATGGACAGCGCGTCCACACCGGGCGTGACGATCATCGAGCCGTGACACGGCGCGCTCGGTCACCTCTCGAACGCAACGCGGCGCGCCCCGGTTCCCGCTGGGGACGCAACGCCGTGTGCCCTGTCGAGGACGGGCTGCGCGCGAGGGTGAGTCAGTCGAAGACGACGGTGCGCCGACCGCGCAGCACCACCCGTTGCTCGGCGTGCCAGCGCACGGCCCGCGACAGCGCCATGGCCTCGAGCTCCTGGCCGACCGAGGCCAGCTCGGCCGGGCTCATCCGGTGGTCCACACGCCGGAAGTCCTGCTCGATGATCGGCCCCTCGTCCAGGTCCGCGGTCACATAGTGCGCTGTCGCCCCGATCACCTTCACTCCACGGTCGTGGGCCTGGGTGTAGGGCTTGGCACCCTTGAAACTGGGCAGCAGTGAGTGGTGGATGTTGATGATCCGGCCGGGCAGCTCGGCGCACAGCCCCTCGGAGAGCACCTGCATGTAGCGGGCCAGCACGACCGTGTCGACCTGGTGCGCGGCGATCAGTTCGCGCAGTTGCGCCTCGGCCTGGCCCTTGGTGTCCGGGGTGACCGGCACGTGATGGAACGGGATCCCGTGCCACTCGGCCAGTGCCCGGAAGTCCTCGTGGTTGGAGACGATGACGGGGATCTCCACGTCCATGAGACCGGTGCGGGTGCGAAAGAGCAGGTCGTTGAGGACATGACCCTGCCGGCTGACCATCACCAGGATCCGGTGCCGCACCGAGCGGTCCGTCAGCCCCCACTGCATGCCAAACTCGCGCACGGTCGGAGCGAGCGCCGTCTCCAGCTCTTCCGGTGCCAGCGGAGCGCCCTCACGTCGCAGGTGCATCCGCAGGTGGAACTCTCCAGTGCTGGCGTCGCCGAACTGCTGGCTGTCGAGGATCGTCAGCTGCTGCTCCATCATGACGCCGGCCACGGCGTGCACGACGCCGCGCCGGTCCTGGCAGGACACGGTCAGGACAAACTCGCGGCCGGGCTCCAGCCCCGGTTGCTGCACTTCAGTCACGGGGCGCGAGTCTACGTCGCGCGCCCACGGCAACAGTCCGTGGAGCGGACCGACCCGTGGGCCACGGCAGCGACCCCCTGCCCACAGCAACGGCCCGCCCCGGAGTGAAAACTCCGGAACGGGCCGTGCTGATCTGCGCTGCCTGCGATCAGCCCGTCAGGGTCCCGACGAAGTCAGGGTTGGCCTCGAGCCAGGCCTCGATGGCCTCGGCTTCCTGACCGCCACCAAACTCATTGACAACCGTGTCCTCCAACGAGCCGTAGGCGTCGTCGTCGAGCTTGAAGTTGGCAAACATCTCAGCAACCTCGGGGAACTCATCGCTGAAGCCCGCCGTGGCGATCGCGTTCAGCGTCTCCGCCTCGCCGAGGGCACCCTCCGGGTCCTCCAGGTCCTTGACCGGGAACTCGCTGTTGGCCCAGAACGGCCGCCACAGCGTGACGACGATGTCCTCCTCGTTGTCGATCGCGGTCCCCAGCTCGGTGAGCATCGCCGTCGTGGACGACTCGACCAGGGTGTAGTCATCAAGGCCGTAGGTCGGCATGACCGACTCCTTGGTCGCCTTGGTCAGGCCGGCGCCGGGCTCGATCCCGATGATCTCGCCGCCGAACATGTCGACGTTGTCCGGCAGTTCAGCGATCGAGTTGATCTCGGTGTACTCCGGCACGGCGAAGGTGAGTTTCGCGTTTTCGTAGTAGGCGCCGAGGTCCTCGAGTTGGTCGCCGTACTCCTCCATGTAGGAGGCGTGCGTCACCTCGGGCCAGGCCGAGGGATAGATGTCGATATCGCCGTTGGCGACGCCGGTGTAGAGCAGGCCGGCATCGGCGATCTCGGTGATCTCGACCTCGTAGCCCTCGCCCTCGAGGACGTTCTTCCAGAGGTATGCCGTGCTGAGACCGTCCGTCCACGACGGGATGATGCCCAGCGTGATGGTGCCGCCCTCACCGCCGCCAGCAGCGTCCTCGCCACCCTCGTCGGTGCCCTCGGCTGCGTTGTCGCCAGCGTTGGCGTCGTCCTCGCTGTCACCCCCGTCGGAGCCGCAGGCGGTCAGGGTCAGCGCGAGCAGGCCGGTGATGGCTCCGGTGCGCATGATCATCGAAGTGTGTTTCATGAAGTTGTTCCTCCTTGGGGGAGTTTGTCGGCCTCGCGGCCGCAGGTGCTGCGGACTCAGGTCCGCCGTCGCATCAGCCCAGCTCAGACCATCGCCTTTCGTCCCTCGAGATCAGCGTCCTCATCCACTGCCTGCACTGGCACGACGCCGGAACTGCGCCCACGTCGGCGCAACAGTGAGAAGCCACCACCACCCACCGAGGCGGTGACCCGGTCCAGATAGATCGCGAGCACGACCACCGACAGCCCGGCCTCGAAGCCCAGCCCGATGTTGAGCGTCATGATCGCCGAGACCACCGCACCGCCCAGGCCGCCGGCGCCGACCAGCCCGGCGATCACGGCCATCGACAGCGCCAGCATGATGACCTGGTTGACCCCGGCCATGATGGTGGGCATCGCCAGGGGGAACTGGATGCCGCTCAGGATCTGTCGCGGTGTGCCGCCAAAGGCCTGACCCGCCTCGACGACCTCGGCATCGACCTGTCGGATGCCGAGCTCTGTCAGCCGCACCCCCGGAGGCAGCGCAAAGATGACGGTGGCAATCAGCGCGCCGGGCACGCCGATGCTGAAGAGGGTGACGACCGGGACCAGCCACACAAAGGCTGGCATGGTCTGCATCAGGTCCATGACGGGTCGGATGGCCGCGCTGAGTCCGTCCCAGCGGGCGGCCGCAATGCCCAGCGGGATCGCAATCACCAGCGCCACGACCGTGGCCACGACGACCAGCGCCAGCGTGACCATGGAGTTCTCCCACTGGTCCATGCCGATGACGGCACCGAGGCTGAGCAACGATCCCAGCCCCAGCTTCCAGTCGCGGGCGAGCCAGGCAAGCAGCGACAACGCGATCACCACGGCGATCGCCGGTGGCCACGCAAGGAGGTCGGCCAGGCCGTCCACCGCGTTCTCGATGCCGTCCGCGAGGAGGTTGAAGAACTCGCGGAAGTTGGTCTTGACCCAGTCGAAACCGGTGTCGATCCACTCGCCGACGGGGATCCGCGGGATCCCCGACTCGACGGTGTCCATCGTGGGCAGCATCATCAGAGTTCTCCTCCTGCCGCGCCAGCCTCGGCAAAAGCCTGGCTCCCGCCCACGGCATGGATGTCAGCCTCAGCAACGTCCTGCCCGCCCACGCTGGCCAGGGCGCTGAGCATGGTCACCCTCGGGATGACACCCACCAGCCGGGTGCCGTCCATGACCGCCAGCGCGTCCGGGCTCACCGCCGAGGCGGCGAACAGGTCGGCCAGCGCCACGTCGGGCGCCACCGTGACGACGGGCTCGACGAGGCCGGTCAGGTCGTCCTGCTGCAGCTCCACCGCACGGGCCACGTCGTCCTCACGCACCACACCCAGGAGCGAATAGCGGCGGTCGACGACCATCAGGTGCGAGAGCTGGTGCTCGCGCATCAGGCGGTGCGCCGTGCGCGGGCCCTGCTCGGAGCCGAGCACCGCCACGGGAGGCTCCATGACCGAGGATGCAGTCAGCACCCTAGTGCGGTCGACGTCCTGGACGAACTGGGCGACATAGTCGTTGGCGGGGTCGTTGAGGATCTGCTCGGCGGTCCCGATCTGCACGATCCGGCCGTCGCGCATCATCGCGATCCGGTCGCCGAGACGCATCGCCTCGTTGAGGTCGTGGGTGATGAACAGGATCGTCTTGTCCAGCCGCTGCTGCAGCTCGATGAGCTGATCCTGCATCTCGCGGCGGATGAGCGGGTCGAGCGCGCTGAACGCCTCGTCCATCAGCAGCACGTCGGTGCCGGCGGCCAGAGCCCGGGCCAGTCCGACGCGCTGGCGCATGCCACCGGAGAGCTCGCCGGGCAGCGAGCCGCCCCACCCGCCGAGGCCGACCATCTCCAGGGCCCGCTCGGCCTGGGCCTGCCGGTCGGCCCGGTTGATGCCCTGCAGGGTCAGGCCGTAGGCAGCGTTCTCACCGACCGTGCGGTGCGGCAGGAGTGCGAAGTGCTGGAAGACCATGCTGATCTTTTCGCGGCGCAACGTGCGCAGTCCCTTGTCGTCCAGGTCCTTGACG
Source organism: Ornithinimicrobium ciconiae (assembly GCF_007197575.1). NCBI lineage: Bacteria > Bacillati > Actinomycetota > Actinomycetes > Micrococcales > Ornithinimicrobiaceae > Ornithinimicrobium > Ornithinimicrobium ciconiae. The sequence goes on along the minus strand of NZ_CP041616.1, from coordinate 578,579 downwards.
TTGTGACCAGCGACCTCGACCTGGCCAGCCGTCGGGGTCAACAGACCGTTGACCATCCGGATGAGGGTCGACTTGCCCGATCCGGACAGTCCCATCACGACGAAGATCTCTCCAGCATTGACCTCGAAGGAGGCGTCGATGACTGCGGCAGTCACGCCCTCGCGGTGCAACTCCTCGCGGTCCGCCCCGGCCCGCAGCCGCTCCACCGCCCGCTCTGGGCGGCGACCGAACACTTTGTAGGCATGCTCCGCCCTGATCACTGACACCGTGATGAGCTCCTCAGGTCTTGACATCAACCGTACGCTGACATCTCGGACAGCACCTCAACGTCCCTGCAGTGTCAGCGCATGCGTCACAGCACGCCGAGCGGCCGGAGCCGGATGACCCCAGGAGGAGGCGCCGCGCGCTCAAACGTACCAATGACACCCGGGGGATTCCCAAATTTTTATAACATTCCGGTCACTATTCAGGAATCGATTTAACGGCGTCGCTGGATAAAGAGGGGCGCGTCGTTCACTCACGTCCAGACAGTTCCACCGTTCGGCGAGCGGTGTTGCGCCCAGGGATTCTTCGGTGATCGTGTGGTGGGGCGGACGCTCTCGTGGGAGGACCGCACGGGCCGTCACTCGGTGTGATCCCAACACGTGATGCACGCGGGGTCAACCTCTGTCTCCGCTGCGCTGGCCGCAGTGGGGGCCAGGAGGGCGAGGGCGGCAATCGCCGTCGCGGTGAAAACCTTCAGGGACATGAGAACCTTCATGGGAGTGCTCCATCGTTCGTCGCTAGAGTGGTCGTAGTTCGCACGCTAGCGGCGCCGCGAACCTCGTGGGGAAATTCGAGTTGTCCGGAACGGGCCATGACAGCAATTGCGCATCAGGCCACGTTCCACGGGATGTGGAGGGCACGTGGACACGGAGTGTTCGGAGCTGACCAAGGTGTTGTCCGAGGTGCTCTCCGACGCGGGCGAGGACCCCGCTGGCGCCGGGGTGTATGCCGTGCTCCTCACGCAAGGGCCGCTGGAGTCCGAGGCGATCGCGGCCACGCTGGGCACCAACGCCGACGCGTTGGCGCCCGTGACTTCGCGGCTCATCGAGCTCGGCCTGGTGCGCTGTGACCATGTGCGCGAGGAGTTGCTCGTCGCCGTCTCCCTCGACGCCCCGATCAACCGGATCGTCGCCGCAGCTGAAGCCAGCGCCGCCACCTCGATCGACCGTGTCTCACGCATGCGCGCATCCTCCTCGGAGGCTGCGCGACTGCTCCGCCAGGTCCAGAGCCTGAGCACCGAGGAGCCGGAGTCCCAGACCCTGGACAGCGCCAGCGAGGTCGTCACCTTCCTGCACCAGATGAACGCCGAGTGCACCTCGGAGGTGCTGGCCCTGGTGGACCACAACCCAGGCCCCGCCGCGCTGCGGCAGTCCCGCGACCAGGACCTCGCCCTCCTCGACAAGGGCGTCCGGGTCCGCAGCATCTATCTCAGCTCAGCCCGCAGCCAGCCCGAGCTGATGGCCTACCTGCGCTGGCTGGAGGAGCACGGGGCACAGGTGGCTCTGGCACCTGTCGTCCCGGTCCGCACCCTGGTCTTCGACAACCGCACCGCCCTCGTCGTCCGTGACCCCGAGGACCGGTCTGCCGGGGCCGTGGTGGTGCGCAGCCCCGGCCTGGTCATGGCCCTGACCTGGCTCTTCGAGTTCCGGTGGCAGCAGGCTGAGCCCCTGGGTGCACCCACACCTCCGAGCGACGGCCCCTCCGCCGTCGAGCTCGAGTTGCTCCGCCACTTCGCGCAGGGTCGCAAGGACGCCGCCATCGCACGCCGCATGGACGTCTCGGTCCGCACGGTCCGTCGCACCGTGACGCAACTGAGCGAACGCCTGGGCGTCTCCAGCCGCTTCGAGCTCGGCGCTCGCGCGGCCGAGATGGGCTGGATCAGCCTCCATCCCACCCGGACTGCCCACGACCCGGACTGACGAGGTCGTCACTCGTGCTCGCGTGGCTCCGCCGGTGCCTCGAGGTCGTCGAGCAAGCCGTCGAGATCGCTGGCCACGACCGCCGCCCGGGCTCGCGCCACCCGCTCCTGATATTCCTGCGCCGTGAGCCGCCCCATCCCCTGGTGCCGCATCAGCGACCGCACGACCCGCTCGCGCTCGCGCGTGCCAATCCGCAACTCCGTCATCAGACCGATCCTTTCGTCGTCCCACTCACAGCACATCACGGCGCTGGAACGCCCGCACGGCGAGCGCCAGCCCCACGACCGTCCACACCAGGATGATCAGCACCGCGACCCAGCCGTCGGTCACTGCTCCGACTCCGGGCAGCCCCTGTCCACTGGTCACCCCTCCGTGGTCCAGTGCAGCCGCCAGCGAGCCGACGTTGGGTGTCAGCAGCACGGAGCGGGCGGCGTCGGCGACGGGCAGGGCCCCCGCGAGGCCCCCGATGAGCAACATCTCGACGGCCACCAGCCAGGCGATCGCCACCACCGAGGCCGTCATCGTGTTGCGCAGCAGGATGCCGAGGGAGAAGCCGACCGTCGCATAGCCGGTGGACATGATCCAGACCCCCGCGGCCCCGGCCGCCAGGTTGCCCAGGTCGAGTCGCAGCGAGCCACCCTCAAGGAGGGTCAGTGCTGCACCGCTCACCAGTCCGAGCACGACCGTGAGCACCGCGGTGACCGCGAGGACGGCCAGGATGGCGCCATAGCGGGCCAGCAGAAAGCTCACCCGGTGTGGACAGCGGGCGACGAGGGTGCCCAGCGTGCCGAAGCGGTAGTCACCAGCGGCCACGAGCGCCCCCAGCACGACGAAGACCGGGATGCCGTATCCCGGAACGGAGGCCGCGACATACGTCCCGGCCAGTTCGGGGGCGAGCGAGGCGACCATGTTCGCTGCCTGCTCCGGATCGAGCTCGGCGCCCATGGCGCGGTAGACGGTGAACTGCACCACGTAGGCGAACACCAGGATCTGGAGCAACCAGACGCCAACCGCGATGCGCACGCCCGGTCGGCGACTCAGGGCGGACAGCTCGGCCCGCAGGTATCGGACGCCAGGCGATCGCCGAACCATCACCGGCTGCGCAGTCACTGCGCTCATGAGACTGCTCCTCTCACCACATGCTCGGTTCCCGCATCGGGATCTGCGGTCAGTGCCAGGTAGGCCGATTCCAGGGATTCACCCTGCGTGACGGATCGGACCTCGATCCCCGCCCCGACGAGGGCTCGGACCACCGGGGTGGTGCTGCCGTCCGTGGAGCGGGCGTGCACGGCGCCGCCGCTGGCCCGCACGTCGGTGACGCCCTCAGCCGACTCCAGCACCCGCACGGCCTCGGCCGTGTCGGACACCTCCAGCACGATGCTGATGCCACTGCCTGTCCCCCGGCGCAGCTCCTCGGGGGTCCCCTCGGAGACGACGGCGCCCTCGTGAAGGATCGCGACCCGGTCACAGACCTGCTCGAGCTCGGCCAGCAGGTGGCTGGAGAGCAGCACCGTCCGTCCCTCGTCCCGGACCCGCGCGAGGAGGTCACGCACGTAGACCATGGCCTGCGGGTCCAGCCCGTTGACCGGCTCGTCCAGGATCAGCACGGGTGGGTCACCCAGCAGGGCACCGGCGATCCCGAGCCGCTGCTTCATGCCCAGCGAGTAGCCGGAGAACCTGCTGCGTGCGCGCTCACTGAGACCGACCGTCTCCAGGACCCGCTCGACAGCGGGAGCCGACTCACCCAGGTAGCGGGCCAGGAGGAGCAGGTTGTCCCGCCCGCTCAGGTGCGGATAATAGGCAGGTGTCTCGATGAGCGACCCCACGAGCTGACCGGTTGAGCACCCGCCAGCCGGGTGGCCCAGCACGCTGGCTTGGCCCCCGGTCGGCGCAACCAGGCCCACGAGGATGCGCATCAGGGTCGTCTTGCCGGCGCCATTGCGCCCCACCAGGCCGTAGATCTGACCGGCCTGGATGCTCAGATCAATGCCACGGAGCGCCGTGACGCCCCCTGGGTAGGTTTTGGACACATGGGTGCACTGGACCGCGACAGTCATCGGGTCCTCCTCTCTGCGGCGCCGGACACGCCGGCGGGCGCTGGATGCAGGTCGTCGAGCATTGCGGTGGACATTGGGAGACCGTCGAGTGCTGGAGGAGCCGGATCGAGCCCGGACCGCCACCGATCCAGGAAGTCCAGCTGCCGCACCCAGGCGTTCACGGCAGCGGCGGCGTGCTCGGCCCGCTCCCCGCCGAAGTCGATGCTGAAGAAGGAGGTCGGGCTCAGGTCAATCGACGGTGGCATGCCGGGGATGCCCATCGGGAAAGCCACGAAGTGCCCGACCCGGGCATAGCGCAGGTCCTCGGCCAGCTCGACCCGGCCGTGGGCGTGGAGCCGCGCCAGGATCAGGTCAGCGAACTCCGCGGACGGCCAGAGCTGATCGTCCTCTCCACTGACCAGCAGGAGCGGTCCGGTGCACCGTTCCACCGCGATCCCGGCCCGGCGCACCCGGTCGGGATGGCGCAGGTCCTCACGGAAGGACTCGACCTGTCGCATCGGACGCCTGCGCAGCATCCCCCACGCGCTCCCCAGCCAGTCACGCATCCCCAGCTTCGAGCCGTTGAACGGCAGCGGAACCGCGCCGCGCACCCAGGCCGCGTGGGTGAAGTCGGAGAAGTTGGTGGTCAGGCCCGGCTGGCGCAGGGCCGAGGGGGCCACGGCGACGACCGCGCCGACCCGGGGGTTGTCGGAGGCCAGTTGCAGGGCCAGCTCAGCACCGCGTGAGATGCCGACCGCTGCGATCTGCGCGCCGGTCACGTCGGGCCTGGCCAGGAGCCAGGAGACTGCTCCATCGATGTCGTCGAGGTCGATCCCGGCGAGCGTCGGGGGTCGGTCCTCGACCCCGAAGTAGGCCAGCGCCAGGACCACGTAACCCTCGTCCGCCAGCAGTGACGCGGCGTGGTTCAGGCTCCCGCCGTCCGACCCGCCGAGCAACAGCACAGCGGGACGGGGCTGCCGGTCCCCGGGCCGGTGCACCGTCCCGACGATGCCTGGCTCGGCGACCGACTCCTCCACCACCCGGTGACCGAAATGGCGCACCACCGCGTCCACCACTGCCACCTCACCGGCCGTCCCGAGCTCGACGGCAAACCGGTACTGGAGCGGCGTCGCGCGCTGCTTGCGGAACAGCGCGGTGCCATCACCCACCACGGACCACAGCGGACCGGTCGGATCGACACCCGCATAGGAGCTCCCGGTCAGCGGAGCGTCCCGCGTCAGATCGATCACCCCCTCACTGTCGGCCCGGAAGGCCGAGCGCGAGGTCCACACCCGCAGCGCACCATCGGTCGTCGTCACGACCAGGTCTGCCGGGGCATACGGCGTCAACCCCTCGATGCGGACCGAGAGACTGTCATCAACCCTGGTCCGGCGGGGTGCTACTTGCAGGGTCACGGCGCTCACCAGGGCACCTCCCCGGTGAGGAGCAGGTGTCCAGCCACCCACAGGGTCCACAACGTCACCACGCTCAGCAGGATCATCACGACCAGGCCATAGACCGGCACCACCCAGCGGGCCGCGCCGGAGGCTGCCGGGATCGGACCGCGACGCAGGACTGCTTTCCACCACGAGCGGCTCTCGGCCGCGATGTCCCAGACGCCGAGGGCGTGGCTCAGGGCCTTCTGCCCGTCCAGCCCGAGGACCGGCACCAGGTTGACCAGCTGTGCCATGGCGCCGAGGATGAGCACCACCACGCAGGTGTCCGCGACCGGGTGCCCCGCTGGCACCAGCAACCACGTCACGAAGACCGGCAGCAGCACAACCAACCCAGCCAGGACCCCGGACAGGGACACCACGACCCGCTGCCACCGGTGCGACACCAGATAGATGTCCTCGACCTTGGTGTAGACCGTGACCAGGGGAAATCTCCAGGAGAGGCCGATCTCCCGGCACCGGCCACCGAACTGGACGCAGGTCACCGCGTGCGTGAACTCGTGCACCACCAGCGACAGCAAGACCACGACGACCCCGACGGCGACCGAGAGCGGCGCGCTGGTCCAGCTGTCGGCATACCCCTCCCAGAGCGCCGGCAGGTGCGCCCCGACGGTCGCCAGCATCAGCAGGACGAGCACGCCCGCGACGGCGGCGGTTGCCGGGTGCAGCAGCCACGCCGCCCTGCGCTGCAGCCATCCGATGGCTGCACCGGGGTCGATCAGCGGCAGGCGCACCCTGGTCAGGCGCGCCGGCGTGGCCCGACCCGCGGTGTTCTGCTCACGCAGTCGGTCGTATGCCGTCTGGCTGGCCTGCGGGGACTCCCCCGGTGGCACGAGGAGCCGGCGGGTATAGAGAAGCCCCATCAACTGGTGCCAGGAGGCATCGGCGAGAGCCTTGCCGAACTCCGCCTCGTAGTCCTCCTCGATCTGCCCGAAGGTCTGGGTGCCGTCCAGCCGGGCGAGCACGAAGGCCTCCCGGGGCGAGACCTGGAAGTAGCCGTCCGAGCGGAGGTCACGCACGACGTGCACGGTCTGGCCCACCCGGCGGACGGGCGGACCGACCGTCACCTCCTCGCCGAGGACCGGCGTGGCGTGCGGGGCCAGGGTGGAGGCCATCAGGCCACGTCCGCCAGCAGCGTCTCGAGGTAGCGGGCCAGCAGGTGGGAGAGGTAGACCTCCTCCACGATGCTGACCCCCAACCGGTTGTTGGTCATGTGGATGAAGGGCACCAGCATCGTGCGCAGGGTCACCTCAGGGTCGGTGGTCACCACGCGGTCACCCTCCAGGATCCGCTCGGGAAAGACCAGGTCACCGGCGTCGGTCGCGGCCAGGACCCGGTCGCGGGTCTGCGCCATGTGCGCCGCCCAGTCACCGAGGAACCCCGGCAGGCTCTCCGGTCGGCCCGTCTCGATCGCGGTGCGCACCGCCGAGAGGCGCTCACCCAGCTGGGCGGCCATCTCCTGGTAGTTGGTCTCGAACCCGTCCCGGGTGGGAGAGTCCTTGGCCAGCATCGTGGTCTCCCACATCGTCTGGTAACCCTCGTGGAAGCGAACTCCGTCCTCGGGGCGCGGCAGGAAGGTCAGCGTGCTGACCGCCATCAGCTGCAGGGCCAGCCCGAACATCACATTGCGCACGTGCAGGTTGGTGCTGGCCACGAGCCGCAGCACGGTGTCGCTGGAGTGCTCGAAGTGCTGCTCGGCCAGCCGCACGCCGTGGGGGCCGCCGTACTTCACGTACTCCGGTTCGTAGGGGTACTCGGCGATGGTGTTGCTCTCCTGCATCGGCATGCTGCCGTCGGTGCCGTACTTCTCCTCCCACTCTGCCTCGGAGTACTCCATGAGGAACATGTCCTTGTAGAGGGTCCCGAGCACGGACGGATCACTCTTGTAGAGGGAGGGGCGGCTCTTGATGAAGGTCTCCGCGGCATAGCGCGTCCGGGCCAGGACGACCGCCCGGTCCTCAGGGTCCGTGGGGTGCAGCCGGAGCCGGATGTGCGGCCCCTCCATCCAGTAGCGGATGAAGAACCAGCCGTCGATCAGGCCCTCCTCGCGCAGGGTGTCGACGAGGGGCTGGACGCACTCCTCCAGCAGCGGGTTGGAGTTGCTGCTGTAAAAGATGTGCAGTGCGATCCAGTCCTCGGCCACGGGTGGCTCCTGGAGCGCGGCCAAAGCTCGGGGTGCGGTGGACGTGGTCATGATGGGGACCCTTCCGTGATGATCAGCTCAAAGGTCTGCTCTGAGACGTAGGACCCGTGGTCATCGGTCAGCCACAGGGCCTCCGGGCCCGGGAGCATCTCGTTGAACACGATGCGGGCGGTCTGCTGGCGCAGCATGTCGTCGAGGAGCTGCAGACAGGGCTCGCTGGTGAAGTCGATGTATTGCGGCTTCCCACGGCTGGCGCTCATCCCCGCGCCGTCGGTCTCCGGCCTGGTCTGGTCCGGCTGGTCCTCCAGCTCCTCTCCCCCACCGGCCGACAGAGTGGCGAAGACGTGGCGGGGCAGGCCGTGGGTGGCCCGGAATCGCTGCCACTCCAGATACCACCTCGACGCCGAGTCGAAGTCCCGGCGGTGCGGGAGCTTGTCGGGGTTGGCCTTCCAGGTCTCCCGGACCAGGACGACGTCGCCATAGCGGACCCGGGGATGGGAGCTGATGACCTGCTCACCGAGCGGGGCATCGGTGCCGCTCCACAGGTCGAGCTGGGCCATCTTGTTGAGCGAGAACAGCAGGAGGACACGTTGGATGTCCGAGAGCGCGAACGGCAGCAGGAAGCCCAGGTAGACCGGGATGACCCGCTTGCCCAACCGAGGGCAGAAGAGCACCAGCTGCTCGGTCTGCGGGTCGTGGCGCACCTCCAGGTCCGACACATAGATGCGGTCCGCCTCAGAGCGGCTGGTGACCTCACCGGGACAGACGATCTCGTAGGCCGTCACCGAGGGGTGCAGGTTGAGGTTGGTGGTGTCCACCCCTCCGGTGATCTCAGCAAAGACCGCATCGTCCGGTTGGTGCTCCAGCAGGTGCGCCCGCAGGTCCTCGACCAGCCCGGCACCGGGTTGACCGTCCTGCGCGAGAGCGTGCAGGAAGCGGGAGAACATCAGGGACAGACCGGTGTAGGACTTGTTGAGCACCACACCGGGTCGGTCACCACCGATGAACTGTGCGAAGAAGCTGCGCGGGTCCGGGTCCCCGGTCCCGGCGGGCAGCTCGGCGACGATGTCGTCGAAGAACGTCTCGGGCAGCACCAGTTCGTCGTGCACGTCGTCGACGGTGGCGAAGGCGCGGCGCATGCCCCGGATCAGCGCTAACCGACCCTGGTGCAGGGCGTCAACCTCCGCGAGGTCCAGCCAGTTGGGGGGCGCGGCGGGCAGCCCGTCATCGTCGGTGAGTCCCGGCCCGCTCGTCGTCTTGAGGAACTCGTCAAAGATGTCGAGGTGGAAGTCCTGCACCAGCTTCACCAGGTCGTAGCAGACCCCGCCGCGTCCGAAGCGCACCGTGAAGAATCCGGTCAGCAGGTAGCGCTGCGGCGCGAGGGCGTCGAAGACCGGCAGGATGCTCGCGACCCGGTGGAGGGCCGGAGCCAGGTCCTGCTCCCAGCGGGTCCGGGAGGCGAGCACCTCGTGGCCGTCGGGGGCGGTGTCCTCATAGATCAGGGTCTGGGGCACTGAGCCCTCCGGTGCGTCCAGCGAGGTCATCACCTCCTCCAGTTCGCCGCGCGTGGCCCGCAGCAGTTCCCGGCGGTCGCTGGCTGAGGCACTGGCGAACTGGTCCACGAGGTCGCTGACCCGGTCGAGCCGCCCCGCGATCTGCTCCGCCCACGGCTGGCCGATCGCCCGCAGCCCGGCCGTGAAGGCCCGGGTCGGGTCGTCCGAGTGCAGGTCGACCTGCAGCTGCGGGGTGGTGACCAGGTCCAGGCGGACCACCGAGTCCAGGAACCTGTCGATGTCCTCCCGGGAGGCCGTCTCCAGCCGGTCGTGCATCGCCTCGGCCACCTGCCCGAGCGTGGTGCCGGGAGCGGAGGTGAGGACCTCGATCAGCTGGGCCAGCAACTGTCCTGCTGCCAGATAGAAGACGTTCTCCTGCATCGAGTCGAGGGTGATCGCCCCCGCATCCGAGCGGTTGGTGACCCGGCGGCGGCGCAGATAGCGCAATCGCTCCGAGCGGATCTCCCATCCGGTCACCAGCTCCAGCGGCAGGTCGAGGCTGTGCTCGGGGTGGAGGCGCAGGGCCTCGACGATGCGCGGGACCACTGCGACGTTGAGCCGGGTGCTGCCCACGACGCGGCTCAGGTCACCGGAACCGGCGACCAGGGCGTCCGTCTCCTCGGACAGTCGCCCGGGGGCGACCGTCGTCAGGGTGCTGAACGGGCTGGTCTTGCAGGCGGTGCGATAGACGTAGTGCAGCAGGGACCTGGCCTGCTTGCGCGACTTCTTGGTCTCCCGCCCGGACTCGACGCTCTGGGCGTAGTCACCCAGGCGGGCATCCAGCAGGGGCGAGGCGAGGGTCAGGCCCTGGCGGAAGACCTCGTTCTCCGCCAGGTCCAGTAGGTGCCGGCGTGCGGCAGCGACGTCCTCGGCGAGCGCTTCCTCACCGTCTGACACGGTGTCCTGGAGTTCGCGACAGTCCGCGAGCCACCGGGTCAGGGTGTCCCGCAGCTCCGTGCCGTGGCCGGCGACCGCGGACAGCGCGGCCTCGGGGTCGCGGGGGAGCCGCTGGTTGTGCACGTCGCGACGAAGTCTCAGGAGCGCCTGACGGTTGGCCTGGTCGGCGTTGCCACCGATGGCCGATTCCAGGAGCAACCCGATGCGCTCCCCCGCGCCAGCCAGCCGGGCCTCACCGGCCAGGACCTCACGGGCCCAGTCCGCGGCGCGTGGGCTCGACAGCCCGGCCACCACGTCATACGGCAGGCCACCGGAACGGGAGACAAAGTGCGGGTTGAAGGTGCAGGCCTGGTCGGCTGACTCGGTGCCCGCGGCCCGGGGCGGGGTGGCCCGGGGTTGATCAGCTCGGAGTTGATCAGCTCGGAGTTGATCAGTTCGGGGTTGGTCAGCTTGGGGTTGATCAGTTCGGGACGGGAAGGCCTGGGTCTCAGGTCGGATATCCAGCTCGGTCATCGCGTGCTCTCCTCTGCCAGGCGCAGGTGCATCTGGGCACCTGCGGTGTCCTCGTGGCCGACCATGAGAATCAGCATCGGCCACTCTGCCGTGGTGTCATCCGCCTCCAACGAGGCGGTTCCGAAGGCCTCCCCGTAGGAGGTGTTGTCGAAGCCGAGGGCGGCACCACAGCCCAGGCCGCGAGCGGTCGCGGCGAGATAGCCGTACTGCGTGGCTGCGCCGATCGCGGCGTTCTGCAACCGCAGTCCCCGCGGCCCGTAGTGCTCGATGATCTGACCGGGTCGGCCGGTCAGGACGATGACGGCCGCGATCCGTGCCATGTCGTAGTTGCGCAGGAAGTAGTTGCCCTGCAAGAACAGCTCCAGCCCGGCCTCGAGGGTCTGGGAGAGTTCCCCCGTGGAGCCCTCGTAGCGATAGATTCCCTTGGCGACATCCGTGACGTGGGTCGCGCAGACCCAGGTGCTGACCAGGTCATCCGGCAACTCGCCAGCAATGCCAAACCCGTCATTGGCGGCATTGACCGCGTCCAGGATGGCGCGCAGGTCGCCCTGGCTGATCGGTGGATCGGCGGCGAATCGACCAAAGCTGCTCCTGCGCCGCAGCAGCACCTCACGTAGCGGCATCTCACCGAGGGGCTGCGCGGGCAGCACCACGTGGGGGGCGGCATCGTCCGGCGCGTGTCGTGGCTTCCGGGGCGGCGGCGGAGGCACCTGCCATGGGTTGTCGCCGCCCGCAGCAGCGAGGATCTCGGACTGGATGTCGTCGATGACCTCAAAACTGCGCGGCGCCCGGGACTTCTCGTGCTCACGGTGTCGGACGGGCGTGCTGTGTCGCCCGCCCTGGGCGACGGCGCCGCCCATGGGCACCGGCACAACAGCCACCGTGCTCTCCGCATAGCCGTCGAGACCCAGGAGGTCATTGAGGTCACGCTCGTCAAACCAGAGGTTGGCTCGCAGCGGCAGGCCCTGGTTGCGGCACCACAGCTCCCAGGTTGCCAAGACCGTGCCGATGTCCATGGCGGTCACGTGGGGGCAGAAGCTGTTGTACTTGAAGGCGTTCTGCCAGAACTTGATGGACAACACCAGATAGCTGCCCGCCCCCGTGGCGTGCGGCCCGAGCGAGTCCTGGATGCGGCCGAGATAGTTGCCGACGGCGAGCCTGCTCAGCGAGTGCCGGGCACTGTTCCAGTTGTAGATCCCCGGTGCCAGTCCCTGTTCGCCGTTGGTCACCAGGTAGATCTCGATGGGATAGAGACCTCCTCCGGAGGCGGTCCCGCGGGACCAGACCGCCCGGTCGTACCACGGCATGGCAGGCACATCGTCGTTGCGGTGCACCGCAGCACGCCGACCCGACAGACCGTAGGAGTGCCACAGCATGCTGCCCAGCGAGGCCAGGTCGAAGTCACCGGGCCGCTCCCGGCGCGAGCACCCGAGCGCATAGCCCAGGGGCCGGTCCACCGCGGGAGCCTGCCGCGCCAGGGCGATGGACTGCGTGCCGGGATAGACCTTGTAGCGGCGAGGTTGGTCGTCCCAGGGCACGTCGTACTCCAGGGGGGCCATCGGGACCCGACCACGGCGCAGGATGTCGTGCATGTAGGTGGCGGTAGCAGTTGCGGTCATCGTGGGCTCCTTCTCACGTCGCTGTGCTCTGTGGTCTCGGGGGGCGGGTGTTCACGGGAACGGGTGGGGGTGCATGTTCAGGTCATCGGCCGTCAGCTCAGTCTCCCGCCAGCCCGCGGCCACCGGAGCGACCCGCAGCCGGCGCATCGACAACGCGCGCTGCATGGTCCACCCGAAGTCGATCGGGATGAGGCCCGGCACGATGGTGGAGACGGTCGTCAGGCCGACCGAACGCTGCTCGGGCGAGGTCTGGTCGGCCATCAGGACATCGAGTCCACGGTCCGTGATGGCCTGCACGACCGCGTTGAGGTCGTCCGTGAGGTCACCGGTGCGGGGACGATCACGCTCCCACTCGGCATACAGCTCCTGCACGGACTGGGGCTCCCGGTCCTGGGCGAGCAGGAAGTCCGCGTGCTGGGCCATCTCCGGGACGCCGTAGAGCAGCGCGTGGTGCTTGAGCTCCTGGACCACGAGGTAGTCCTCCTGCATCGACCGGACGAGGTCCAGGTGCTCGGCCACCCGCTCGGGGAAGCTGGGCACATAGGAGGCGATCTCGCACAGCGCCGCGCGGATGGCGTCCTCTGGGTCGAGCCCGGCCCCCGCGGCGAAGGAGAGCGTGCCCAGTCCGCCGTCGCGCCGGACCGCGACACCCGTGACGCAGGGCACTGGCAGGTCGATGCGGTTGTCAAACATCCGCACGTCGTAACCCATGAGGGAGAGGCGGTCGACCATCATGCGGATCTGTGGGGAACGGCAGGTCGAGGTGTCGATCTCTGGCAGTGGCGCCTTGCCGTACCAGGCATTGAGGAAGGCATCCCGCTCCAGCAGCTCCAGGAGCCCGTAGAGCGTGGCCTCCTCGCGGCTGCCACCGGTCGCGCACCCGTTGGAGCACTCCTGGAGGAAGTTGGTCGCCGGGTCGTTGATCAGGTAGTAGACGAAGGCGTGCGGCACCAGGACCTGACGGTTGTCCCGCAGGCTGTGAGCCCACACCCAGGGGATGGGTAGGTCATCGCGGAAGGTCGTGAAGCGCGATCCGATCAGCTCGTAGAAGATGTCCGGGTAGAGCCCGACGGACCGCGGGTCCAGGGCGTGCTCCCGCACGTTCTCGAAGGTGTCCACGACGGCCGGGCGGATCCGACGCTCACGCAGCCCGGAGTGTCGCTCCAGCCCCTCGAGGATTCCCAGGATCTGGCTGTCGGCGAAGTTGTCCGCGTGACCGCTCCAGAAGAACTCGTGCAGGTGGTAGTCGCCGCGGATACGCGTGTAGCCGGTCACCGGGGCGGTGGTCGTCGAGTCGTAGGCCCGGCCGGCGACCGTGCCGAGCATCCCGCAGATCGGGTTGGCGTAGGTGTCCGGGTCGAGGGGGTAGTCGTGGATGCTGCGCACCCGGGTCGCGTCGGGCGTCGGCTTCAGCTGCGGGGTCAGGACCAGCGCCGCGGCCTCTGCGCTGTCGTCCTCGCGCAGGTCGCACAGCGGGCAGTCGGCGTCGGCGGTGAGCGGGTAACGCGTCATCGCCCCCGCATCGAGGCGCACGTGGAAGACCTGGGTCAGCCCGGCCTCGGTGGTGGGCCAGTCGGTGTCCGCGAGGCTCTCGAGAGTCGACTCCACCAGGGATCGTCCGAAGCCGGTCAGGAAGGGGGCCGTGGCGGCCGCCTCCATCGACGCGCCCAGTTCCAGGGCGTTGCGCTCGTCCTCGCCACGCAGCAGTTGCCAGCGGCGTTCCAGGCAGTGGAAGCACCCTCCCGTGCCGGGCACCGGCGCGGTGAAGGGGACCAGGAGCACCGAGCTACCGCGGGTGAGGGCCACCACGTCCGGGTTCTCGGCCGCGAGCCGCGCGGCACGCAAGCGTCCCACCTCGGGTGGCAGCACGTTGACCGTGCCCAGCGTGTCGTAGCTGATGCGGCGCCCGCCGATCTCGGCGGCGGTCGTCTCCGTGGGCACAGCCTCAGAGGTGGCGATGGCGAACATGTGACTCCCTTTCAATGCTCTGGTGGGTCGTGAGGTGGTGCCGGACTCCCCGGCGGTGTTCCCGGACACCGCCGGGGAGCGATCAGCCGGTGTTGCCTCAGGCGCAACTGCTGGTGGAGCCGCACGAACAACTGGTGCAGCCGCAGCAGCTCGACGTGGAACAGCTGCAGCAGGACGTCGTGGAGCAGGCACAGGAGGAGGTGCTCGTGGCACCGTCCATGTCCTGCGAGGCGTCAGCGATGTCGATGACCTCGAAGGTCTCGACCTCGAGCTCCTTGAGCTCACGCCCCAGGCTGTTGATGGACATATCTGATCTCCTTCACATGGGTGTCCCGGCGTGGTGACACCGGGGTCAATCTCAGAACTGACCCGGGTCGCAGACCCAGATCGGTGATCTCAGGCACAGCTCGCGCAACTGCAGGAGCAGGTGCTGCTACAGCTCGAGCTCGACGTGGAGCAGCAGCTGGACGTGGAGCACGAACACCACGCCGCCATGTCCTCGGCAACCTCGGCGAGCTCGAGGACCTCAAAGGTCTCGACCTCCAACTGCACAAGCTCCTCGTGTGGGAATCGCGTCGTCATGCTTTCTCCGTTCTCTGTGGTGCGGACAGGTCAGGCACAACTGCTGGTCGAGGCACAACTGCAGGAGCAGCTGGACGTGCTGCCACAGCTGGAGCTCGACGTCGAGCAGCAACTTGACGTGGAGCACGAGCTCCAGGCCGCCATGTCCTCAGCAACCTCCGTGAGCTCGAGCACCTCAAAGGTCTCGGCCTCCAACGACGCGATCTCAGTAGTCAGAAAGGGGTCCATGGTCTTCTTCACCTCCTCTCGGGGTGGGTCGGTCCGTCGTCAGACGCCAGAGGAGCGTCCTCACCAGAGGGTCCGGAGGCTGTGGTCAAGAGGACCCGAGCGGTCCGGATGCCGCCCTGAGCAAGATCGGGAAGGCCGGTGTCCACCACGAGGACATCGGTGTCGGGGCCGAGCGCGGCAGTCATCGCGGTGACCGACAGGCGCTCGGTTGCGGCCGGGCGGCTCAGGCCGGACAGCGGCAGACCGCGCGGGTCAAGGTCGGCGAGCGGTCCCACCTCGGTGGTCGCCGGACCATCCGTCTGGATGCGCCCGACCAAGGACACCAGGGCGTCAACCACGGCCAGCTCGACGGATGCCCCGGTCGCCAGGGCGACCACGGGCTCACCGTCACGCTCGACGTAGGCGATCACCGTGCCGCCGCAGCCCGGCAGGGACACATCGACGAGCACCGGCGACAGGTCGAGGGTGCGGCAGGTGTCGGTGAGGAAACGCAGGACGGTTCCCAGCTCGCCGCCCTGCACCTCGACCGTGTCCAGCGGCGCACCGCGGCGCACCGCCGTCATCACGGCACGGAAGGTCACGGCCGAGTAGAAGCCCGCGATCGCGGCGTCCGCCGCCGTGGCCGCTGCGCCGGCGCCAACCGTGCTGGTCAGCACCTGCTGGCCAGCATTGGCGGAGGAGAAGGGGTAGGCCGCAGCAGTCGGGACACGACGCCGGTCACCGGTCACCAGACTGGTCGCCCAGACCCCGGTGCCGTCGGCCTGCGGGGCCAGCCCACTCCACACGTCCAGCGTGGTGACCGGGACGTCCACCTGCTCCAGGACCTGGCGAGCTGCCTCTGGGCCCCAGGTGTCGACATACTGCAAGGAGGCCTCGCACAGGGCGCGGAAGCGCGCCTGGAGCGGGGTGCGGGTGTGAAAGCCGGTGATGGTGCGGCGGGCGGCGGCCGACCCGTCGCGACCGACGAGTCCACCGACCTCCACCCGGCCCACCTTCAGCGGGGACTGGTCGATCTCCAGATCGGTGAACTGCCGGAAGACGCCAGTGTGGTGGCGCACCAGGTCGAGGTAACCGTCGGCCTGCTCGTGCAGTGCCCGGGACTCCACCTCCGCCTCGGGGTCGAGGAGGACATCCACCGCGGCCCGCAGTTCGTCGGCCGGCGTCTCGGCGACACGGTCGGTGGCCCGTGGGTCAGCCGGGTGTCCCAACAACGGCTCCTTGACGATGTCAAGGGTCTCCAGGTTCTGGACGACCACCGCCTCGCGGGTCTCGGGATCCAGGCACCCGGTCAGCAAACGGAACGCCTCAAAGCCGATCAGGGTGCCGAGCATCGAGGCGTGCTGGTCGACCACGGCCGGACGAGCAGCGGACGGCTGGCCTGCCAGACGGCGCCAGAAGTCGGCGCCTTCGTCGCTGTCCAGCCCGGCGCCCAGCCGGGCGATCAAGGAGTCGACTCCCGTGGTGCTCGCCGCATCCAGCAAGGGACCCACGAAAGTCCTGCCGCCGACCGTCACGGCGGGGATGAGTGGCACGCCGGCGTCGGCCGCCACCCGTGCCAGGGCGCGCACCCCGTCCAGGCCGATCTCGTCGCCGAGGGCGATCACCACGTCGGCAGCGAGGTCGCCCGGCCGCGTCGGCACCTGGTCGGTGACCGTGGCGCTCTCCAGCCCGTTGTCCCGCAGGATCCGGGCGGTGGACTCTGCGAGGGTGCCGGATCCCAGGATCTGGACCCGGGCCGCGCGGAACCGCTCGAAGCGCTGGACCGGGGCGTCGACGTAGTGCCGGATGAACTCGATCTGACCGGCGAACGGGTGGTCCAGCACGGCCTCGCCGAGCTCCTCGGGGACGCTGTCGCGGGCGAAGTTGCGCTCCAGGAGGACCGTGACGAGGGAGGTCAGCATCTGCTGCTGCGCCTCCGGCAGGGAGCTGCGCAGGTCCCCGACGGTGAGCGAACCGTCCAGGTGCGGCGCCAGAACAGACAGCCACCGATAGATGCTGCTGCCCCGCATGACGAACGCATCGTCAGCGTGCCGGATGAAGACACCCTGCCCGGTGTCGGCATACAGCACGTCTCGGCGCAGCAGCGGCCGGACGGCGTCCAACGCTCCTGCAGTGTCCTCGTCTCGCGTGGTCTGTGTCGTGTGCGTCGACATGGCGTCCTTCCCCAGAAGCCGATCCGGTGAAGCGCAGCTGTTGGCTGTGCTCGTGGATTCGACAGTAGGAAGGCCGACGCGGGGCAGGCAATGAAATCTGAGGTCCACAACGTGCCGTGGCACCGTTGGGACAGGAGCCTGAGCCTGGGTGGGTGCTCGGCGCTGCCGCCGTCAGGAGGTGATGACGGCGCGGGCGCTGGGTGCTGCCGCCGTCAGGAGGTGGTGACCGCGCTGGGGAAGGCCTCGCAGTAGGACCGCACGGTCCCCGCCGGGGTCTGGCACCCCTCCGCGGCGAGCACGGCCCGCACGATCGCCCGGGTCACGGTGCGCGCGGCCACGGTCAGCAACCCGTGGAAGGCCACCGGGTCCGGCGCCGGCCGGGCGCCCGTGGCGATCGTGAACAGGGTGTCGCCGTCAAACATCGTGTGCACCGGGTCGATCGCCCGGGCCATGCCGTCGTGTCCGATGCCGGCGACCTTGGCTGCCTGCGCCTTGGTGAGCGTCGCGTCGGTCGCGATCACTCCGATGGTGGTGGCCAGCACCTTGGGCATCAGCCCGCCCGACCGGGCACCGGCCCGCTCCCGCGCCTCCTGGAGCTCCCCGGGGTCGGGACGGCGCAGACCGTATGCCGCGCGCTCGCCCAGGACATCCAGGTCACCCTCCAGCAGGGCCGAGGCACCGAGCAGCCCTCCGGTGCGCAGGTCCAGCACGTGCCCGCCGGGGTTGGCCACCACCAGCGCCGCCACGGTCGTGCCGTCCGGCAGGACCGCGCTGGCCGAGCCCACCCCGCCCTTGAGCCCGCCGCACTCGGCACCGGTGCCGGCCCCGACCGAGCCGAGGGCCGGGGCGGCAGTGGTGGCTGCGGCGCAGGCGGCGGTCCCGAACGACGCGTCAGGGGTGGCGCCGAAGTCGCCGCCACGGCCCAGGTCGAAGACCACTGCGGCCGGGACGATGGGGACCACCTGGCCGGGTTCCGGCCCGGCGGGGAAGCCGACACCCTCGGCATACAGCTGTTGCATGACGCCGTCGGCGGCAGCGAGCCCGAAGGCACTGCCCCCGGTCAGGACGATGGCGTGGACCCGGTCGACCTGGTTGAGCGGGTCGAGCAGGTCGGTCTCCCGCGTCCCCGGTCCGCCGCCGCGGACATCGACCCCGGCCACCGCCCCCTCCGGCGGCGCGAGCACCACGGTCGTGCCGGTCAGCCAGCCATCGCCACGCCGGTCGTGCTGTCCGACCCGCAGGCCGGCCACGTCGACGAGCGAGTTGGTCGGACCCGGTCGCACCTGCGGGTCCAGGGCCCACATCGGGTCCGGCCCGGTGCTGGTGTCATCCTGCGTCGTCATGGGGTGAGTATGCCGTGGCGTCCCGGGCCTGGTCAGCGACCGTCCTGCACGGCAGTCAGTTCCTGCTCGATCGCCTGGCGGAAGACCTGCTCGGGCTGCGCCCCCACCAAGGCGGTGGTGTTGACCAGGAAGGTCGGTGTGGACCGCACCCCCAGCGAGTCGGCCTCGGCGTTGTCGGCCTCCATCGCCTCGCGCAGCTCGTCGGAGTCCAGGTCGGCCTCGAAGCTGGCCAGGTCGGGGATGCCGATGTCCTCGGCGAGGCCGAGCAGCTTCTCCCGCGGCATGTCCGGGTGGCCACTGTCGGGCGCCGCGGCGAAGACCGCGTCGTGGTATTCCCAGTACATTCCCTGCTCCCCGGCCGCCCGCGCGGCGAGGGCGGTGGCCTCGGAGTCCTCCCCGAACAGGACCCGGTCGCGGAACTCGAAGCGGACGGTGCCGTCGTCGATGAGGTCCTGCAGGGCGGGCTGGACGTCCCGACCCCAGGAGGCGCAGAACGGGCAGCGGTAGTCGGCATACTCGATGATCACGACCGGCGCGTCCACGTCACCCTTGGCCAGCGGGTCATCGGCCTCACGTCGGGGCAGGTCGAGCAGGAACTGGCGCTGCTCGTCGGACAGCGTGGGCCGCTCGGTCGCTGGCTCCTCGGGGGCGGCCGTCGGCGCCGCCGCGGACTCCGGGGCGGCCTGTGCGGTCCCGGCACCGGTGCCCGGCTCGGGAGTCTCACCAGCCGGGTCAGCCTCGGTCGGGTCAGCCTCGGTCAGTTCCTGGGAGGCGTCGGTCTCCGAGTCTGCGGTGGAGTCCGCTGACGAGCCGGGGCCGGCCTCTGCGGGCTCGTCGTCCTGCGTGATCGCCGTGTAGATCAGGAAGCCTCCGACCAGCGCGACCACGATCGTCGCGATCGCCCACATGATGCTGGCGGTGTTGCTCTTGTGCTGACCGGACTGCTGCGGGATGGGGGCGATCGGGGCGCTGGACTGGTCGTCGCCGCGCGGCCCCTGCCCCGACGGTGTGCTCACCCCGCCACCCTAGCCAGGCCGGTATGCCGACACGTCCCGCGGGTCCGCATCACCCGTGGAGGAACCGTCGCGCCGCCTCGGCATAGACCGAGGTGGCCTGGATGATTTCCGACACCTCGACATACTCATCGGCCTGGTGGGCGATCCACTTGCCACCGGGGCCGTAGACGACGGTCGGGATGCCGGCGTCCCGGGTCAGGATCGTGCCGTCGGTCGCCCCGGGCACCCCGCCATAGACCGCCGGCTCGCCGGTGACCGCCTCGTGGGCGGCCGCGAGCGCGACGATCATGGGGTGGTCGACGGGGGTGTCCACCGGGGGACGGTCGTCGATGACCTCGACGGTGGCGGTGACCCCGGCGCCCTCGCCGCAGCGTCCGGCCAGCTCGGTGAGCTCACCGTCGAGGGCGACGTGGTCGACGCCGGGAATGGTGCGGATGTCCAGGCAGACGAGGGCCACCGCCGGGATCACGTTGATCTGGTCGGTGTCCCCGGCCTGCACGACCGTGGGGGTGATGAAGACCTGCCCGAGGTGTTCGTGGACCCCGTGCCGAGTCAGCAGCTGGGCCTCGACGTCAGCGACCCGGCGGATGAACTCGGCCGCGACCGGCACGGGGTTGCGGGCGTGCTGTGGCATCGCGCCGTGTGCCATCGCCCCCTCGAACCGGATGAGCAGCCGCACCGCGCCCTTGGAGACGGCGCAGATCTCGCCCGCCTCCGGCTCGCAGCAGATCGCGCCGTCGATCTGCGCGGCCAACGGTGTGCGGGCGAACGCCTTGGCGCCGAGCATCAGGCCCTCCTCGTCGACCAGGGCAGCGAGCACGAGCCGCCCGGGGAAGGGCCCGGCGTCGACCAGCGCCTTGGCGGCATAGATCATCGCGGCCACACCGGCCTTCATGTCGGCGCTGCCGCGCCCCCGGAGCTGACCGTCCACGATGTCACCGGCGTAGGGGTCGAAGCTCCACGCCGCGAGGTCGCCCTCGGTCACCACGTCGGTGTGTCCCTCGAGCATGAGGGTGGGGCCGGGACCGCCGCCGCCAGCGATGACCGCCACCACATTGGGCCGTCCGGGCGCGACCTCGCTCACCTCGGGATCCCACCCGAGGTCCCGCATCCGCTGCTCGACCAGCGCGGCTGCCTCGGCCTCGGCGGTGCCGGCGCTCGGGTCGTTGACCGAGCGGATCCGCACCAGCTCCTGCGTGAAGGCCACCACCGCCTCCTCGTCGATCACCAACGGACGGTATGCCGGCAGGTCACCCTCAGGCATGGGGATCCTCCTCACTGGGCAGGGTGGGTCGAGGCTCATCATCGACCACGGCGTCGACCTCGTCCTCCCCCACCCCCTCGGCCTGCAGCGCGGCCCTCGTCCGGGCGGCCAGCTCGGCGGCGGAGCGACCGGCCAGCGCTGCCCCCAGCCGTGGCACGGAGGCCAGCAGCTGTCGGGTGTAGGGGTGCTGCGGGTCCTCGTAGAGCTGCTCGGTCGGTCCGACCTCGACGATCTGACCGGCCCGCATCACGGCGACCTGCTCGCAGACGTGCCGCACCACCGACAGGTCGTGGGAGACGAAGACCAGGGTCAGATCGAAGCCGTCGACCACCTCGTCGATCAGGTTGAGCACCTGCGCGCGCACCGAGACGTCCAGGGCGCTGACCGGCTCGTCGGCGATCAGGATGTGCGGGTCCGGCGCCAGGGCCCGGGCCACCGAGATCCGTTGCCGCTGACCGCCACTGAACTGATGGGGGAACCGTCGGGCGGAGTCCGCCGGGAGGCCCACCCGCTCCAGCAGCTCGTCAACTGTGGACCCTCGCGGAATCCCTTGTGCGACAAGGGGCTCAGCGATGATTTCGCGGACCCTCATGCGAGGGTCCAGCGAGCTCATCGGGTCCTGAAAGACCAGTTGCAGGCGGCGGCGCAGCCACTTCAGCTGACGCTGGGAGCGGCCGTGGATGGGTTGGCCCTCGATGAGCACCTCACCGGAGGTGGGGTGGTCGAGCCCGCTGATCATCTTCAGCAGTGTCGTCTTGCCCGAGCCCGACTCCCCCACCAGGCCGAACCGGACCCCGGCCGGGATCTCCAGGCTCACGTCGCGCACCGCGTGCACCACCGCACCCGGGCGGGTCAGGGAGGTGCGGGGCCGCCGGAACTCTCGGTGCACCCCGCGCAGGCTGATGGCCACCTCCCGACCGGGCGCGGCGTGTTGCGCGTTTTCGCCCTCACCGAGAGCACCAGGTTGCGGCGATTCACCCCGACCGGGCGCGTCGTGTGCCGTGTCCTCGTCACTCATCGGTCTCACCTGCCACCGGGTGGAAGCAGGCGTAGCCGAAGGCTCGCTCCCCAGCCTCGTGGTCGCCGCGGGGGGTCCACGGCGGCAACTCCTCGCAAGCGGTCGTCGCAAAGTCACACCGGTTGCGGAAGACGCACCCGTCGGGGAACCGTCCAGCCGGGGGCACGTTGCCGGCGATCGTCGGCAACGGCTCGCGCTGACTCGCACCGCGCGCCCGCTCCAGGTCGCTGGCCGCGACCAGCCCCTGCGTGTAGCGGTGCTGCGGGTTGCCCAGCACCTCGGTGACGGGGCCAGCCTCGACGATGCGTCCGCCATACATCACCAGCACCCGCTCGCAGACGGTGGCGACGACGGCCAGGTCGTGGGTGATGAAGAGCATCGCCGCGTCGCGTTCCTCCACGCCGCTGACGATGAGGTCGAGCACGAGGGCCTGCACCGTCACGTCCAGCGCGGTGGTCGGCTCGTCGCAAACCAGCAGCAGCGGGTCGTTGGCCAGCGCGATCGCAGCGACCACCCGTTGACGCTGGCCGCCGGAGAGCTGATGGGGATAGGAGCGCGCCACCGCCGCGGCGTCGGGGAGTCCCACGTGCCCGAGCAGGTCGACCGCGCGCCGTGCCGCTGCCCGCCGGTTGGCGGTGCCGTGCAGGGTCATCACCTCGGCCACCTGGGCGCCGACCTTCATCGTCGGGTTCAGGGCCGTCATCGGCTCCTGGAAGATCATCGCCATGTCGTTGCCGCGGATGTGGCTCAGGCGCCCCTCGGAGGCACCGAGCAGCTCCTTGTCCTGCCCGGCCAGGCGGACCTCGCCGGTGGCGGTCAGTCCCTCCGCGAGCAGTCCCATGACCGCGAGCGCGGTGAGGGACTTGCCCGACCCGGACTCGCCGATGAGCCCGACCCGCTCCCCGCGGTTGATGGCGAAGGTCACGTCGTGCAGCAACTGCGTCGAGCCGGCCCGCACGTCCAGTCCCGTGACGCTGAGGACGCTCGCACCGCCACCCGGTGCGCTCGCTGGGGTGGGTGGGATGCTCATCGCCCCTCCAGCTTGGGGTCGAGGTAGTCGCGCAGTCCGTCACCGAAGAGGTTGAAACCCAGCACCGCCAGCGCGATCGCCGCGCCGGGGATGACCGCCAGGTGCGGCGAGCGGTGCAGCACGTTCTGGGACTCCAGCAGCATCCGCCCCCACGAGGGCTCACCGGTCGGGGTGCCCAGCCCGAGATAGGACAGCGCCGCCTCGGCCAGGATCGCGATGGCGAAGGAGACCGAGGCCTGCACGATGACCAGGCCGACCACATTGGGCAGCACGTGCTGCCAGGCGATCGGGAGCGGTCCGCGGCCGGCGATCCGGGCGGCAGCGACATACTCGGTGTTGACCACCTGCAAGGCCCCTGAGCGCACCACCCGCGCGAACGCCGGGATCGTGGCGATGCCGATCGCGATCATGGCCACGACCGTGCCCCCGCCATAGATCGCGGAGAACATGATCGCCAGCAGCAGCGCCGGGAAGGCCAGCAGGATGTCGTTGCCGCGCATGACCAGCTGACCGAACCAGCCCGGTGACATCGCCGCGAGGATGCCGATCGGGACGCCGATCACCGCCGCGACGGCGACCGCGACGAGACCGACGAGGAGGGTGGTGCGGGCACCGAGCAGGATCTGGGTGAGCACGTCACGGGCAGAGCGGTCGGTGCCCAACCAGTGCTCCGCATTGGGGGTCTGCTCCTTAGGGACGGGGAGGTACTTGAACTCGTAGGGCGTCCAGACGTAGGAGATCAGCGCCATCGCCACCACCAGCAGGACCAGCGCCCCGCCGATGAGGAGCGGGGCGTTGAGCCGCCGGCCGCCCATCAGCGGGCTCCTGTGCGCAGTCGTGGGTCGATGAGCAGATAGAGCGTGTCGACCAGGAAGTTGATGATGAGCACGGCCGCGACCAGGACCATCACGATGGTCTGCACGGTGATCAGCTCGCGTGAGGCGACCGAGTCGAGCAGGAAGCTGCCCAGACCGGGGATGACGAAGACCCGCTCCACGACGACCGCACCGATGAGCAGGGTCGCCAGCTGCAGACCCAGGATGGTCACGATCGGCACCGCGGCGTTGCGCAGCCCGTGCCGGGTCAGCGCCTGCATCGGGCGCAGCCCCTTGGCCCGGGCGGTGCGCAGATAGTCCTCGCGCAGCACGTCGAGGACCGCCGAGCGGACATAACGGGCCAGCACGGAGGCCTGCACCAGGGCCAGCGAGATCGCTGGCAGCGCGAGCCGGCGCAGGAACTCGACCGGGTCCTGGGCCGGGGGCACCCACCCGCCGGAGGGGAACCACTGCAGCTGCTTGGAGAAGTAGGTGATCAGGATGATGCCGGCCAGGAAGGCGGGGACCGCCACGCCGACCTGGGACAGGGCCGACAGCGCCACGCCGTCCGCGTGGCGGTGCCGCACGGCCATCCAGGTGCCGACCGGCAGCGCGATGACCAGCGCCAGGATCATGGAGACCCCGACGAGCCACGCGGTGACCGCAAACCGGTCCACCAGTTGCGGGGCGATGGGGGCCTTGCTGACCCACTCCACGCCCAGGTCCAGGGTGAACAACCCACGCAACCAGTCGGCATACTGCACGAGCAGCGGTCGGTCCAGGCCGAACTGCTCGCGCAACCGGGCCACGGACTCCTCCGAGGAGTTCATCCCCAGCGCGATCCGTGCCGGATCTCCCGGCAGCACCTGCATGAACGCAAACACCAGCACCGAGGCCACGGCGAGGCTGGCCACCAGCACCAGGAAGCGTTGCAGGACGCGGAGCAGCACCTCGGTCAGGCTCCCGTCAGCCGCGCGCCGGCACGGTGCACCGGCACACGACTCACCCGCGCACTCCCGTCACCGGCGCGTCCCACTCAGCCGCGGGCGAGGTTGGCCAGGTCGAAGGACTCGGAGAGCGCGTTCTCCGGGAGGCCGGTGATGTCCGGGTCCGCCACGATCAGGTTGGGCAGCAGGAAGAGGAAGTCGGAGGCGGCGTCCTCGGAGATGAGGGCTGCGGCCTCCTTCATCTTCTCCACCTGGACCTCCTCGCTGCCGGCGTCCGCCTCCTCCAGCAGTGCGCGCAGCTCGGGGGTGCCATAGCGGATGTAGTAGTCGGGGTTGCCGAAGACGTTGCCGAGGTCGCGGGGCTCCACGTGCGAGACGATCGACATCTCGTAGTCGGCGTTGGTGAAGACGTCCTCGACCCAGGCCGCCGGGAACTCCAGGTCGTCGATGGTGACGTCGAAGCCGACCTCCTCCAGCATGGTCTCCACCACGGGGGCGCAGGCCTGGGCGTAGGGCAGCGTCGGGATCCGCAGGCGCACCGCGACACCCTCGGCGCCGGCCTCCTCCATCAGTGCCTTGGCGGCCTCCACGTCGTAGGGGTAGTCACCGGTGCGGTCCTCGTACCAGGGGTCGGTCGGCGGGACCATGCTGCCGATGAGCGCGCCCCGTCCGTCCCAGCAGGTGTCCAGCAGGGCCTGGTGGTCGATGGCGTGGCGGGCCGCCTGCCGCACCCGCAGGTCCTGGAAGGGCTCCGTCTCGTTGTTGAAGCTCAGGACGACCTCGCCGTTGGTCGTGCCCTCGATGATCTGGTAGTCGCCGTCCTCGAACTCGCTCAGCGCCTCGGGGGCCTGCACGGTGCCGACCACGTCGATGCCATCGGTGAGCATGGCGCTGTTCAGCGCGTTGGCGTCCTTGAAGTAGCTCAGCACCACCTGGGAGAAGTAGGGCTCGTCGCCCCAGTAGTCCGCGTTGCGCTGCAGCGTGATCGAGGCACCGGGGTTCCAGTCCCCGAAGGTGTAGGGACCGGTCCCGATCGGGCGGGTGGCCAGGTCACTCATGCTGCCGGAGTCGAAGATCGCGCCGACCCGGGTGGTCAGGCTGTAGAGGAAGGAGTTGCTCGGGTGGGTCAGGGTGACCACCACCTCGGTGTCGCTGGTGGCCTCGACCGACTCGATGATCTCGAACTGGCTCTTGAGGCTGACCGTCCAGTCGTTCTGCACCGCCTCGAAGGACGTGACGACGTCCTCGGCCGTGAAGGCCTCGCCGTTGCTGAAGGTCACCCCCTGCTGCAGGGTGAAGGTGTAGGTGAGCCCGTCCTCGCTGACCTCGTAGTCACTGGCCAGCGCCGGCACGATCTCACCGCTCTGGTCGACCTTGACCAGCGTCTCGTAGACGTTGTAGAGCAGGGCCTGCGGGATGGCCGCGCCATCGGTGGTGGTGAAGTCCAGGCTGGCCGGCTCGGCGACCAGGCCGACCCGCACGGTCTCGTCGCCAGCTGGTGCGGCGGTGCCCTGTCCGGCGTCGGTGCTCGACCCGGTGTCGGGAGTGTCCTCGGTCGGGTCCTCGCTGCTGGACCCCGCGTTGCAGGCGGTGAGCAGGAAGGAGAGGGAGAGCGCTGCGGCGAGCGCCCGGGTGCGAGTCGTCATGGTTCGTGCCTTCCTGATGTGCCTGCGCCGGAGCAGCACAGAACAGCCGGTGAACGTGACCACCATGCCTCACGCGGCGCGCCGGTGAATACCTGGCCACACAACCGATACGGAGTCGTTATCCGACGACCACCGAGATCGGGCCGTATGCCGTGGGGAAACGCACCCCTGCTGGCCAGCGGTCTGGCTCCCGGACGGAGGCGGTCACACACCCTCCGCCGCACAACAGAAGGACGTCAGCGGAGCCTGCCCCCAGGCTCCACTGACGTCCTTTCCCCGATGGGTGCGGGGCTACGCGCAGGTCACTTGACCTCGCGGCGCAGCACGCGCCACACCCCGATGGCCATGGGGACTCCAATCCACACGGCCACCGACACCGCGAGCTGTGCCCACTGCTCGCCGGTGAGTGCCTGCCCCATGGTCAGGGGCGACGTCGTCATCGTCAGATCAATCCACTCGTAGGGCGTCCGCAGCCAGCTGACGAGCATCATCAGCGGCAGCAACGTCGGCAGGGCGAAGTAGGCCACGATCGCCGCCGGAGTGTTCAGGAAGGCCAGACCGAACGCCAGACCCTGCAGGACATAGAGGACCAGCATCAGGGTCAGTCCGGCGATCATCCAGCCGTTGATGCCCCAGGGGGTCTCCGCGCCACGCAGGTCACCGAGCAGTCGTCCCACAGCGCCGAGGACGAGGGTGGCCACGACCGCGCCGAGTCCGATCAGGACGGTGCTGACGATCTTGGCCCAGATGACCTGGCCCCGGCGCGGCACCAGCGCGAAGGTGGTCATCGCGGTGCGCTGGCTCCACTCCTGGGTCGCGGACATGATGCCCAGCACCGGCAGACCGATGCCGAGCGGCACCCCGGCCGCCGCGAGGTAGGAGCCGTAGCTGTGGTCGCCCTGGTCGACGAAGAGCATGATCGTCATCACGACGGCGATGACCAGTCCGAGGACGATCAGGAACCAGCGCCCGGCGAGGGTGTCGACCTGCTTGCGTGCCTCGACCCGCACGAGCCGGCTGAACGGGATCGGCTTGATCGGTGCGTCGATGGTCGGCAGGTGGAAACCGCCAGTGGTCGCCGTCTGCTGGCCGTGCTGGGTGTCCGGTGTGGTGGTGCCGAGTGCGGTGCTCATGCTGCCGTCTCCTGTCGTGCGTCGTCCGAGGTGAGAGTGAGGAACATGTCCTCCAGGCCCTGGCTGTCCGCGCCGCGCAGCTCGGTCAGCATCACGCCCGCGGCGAAGGCGATCGAGCCCACGCGCGGGGTCTCTGCGTCCACGCTGAGCCCGCCGCCGGGCACCGGGTTGGCCTCGATCCCCTCGGCGACCAGGGCCGCCTGGAGCTTGCTGTCATCGATGCTGCGCACCAGGGAGCCGGAGGGGCGCAGCAGCTCCTCCTTGGTGCCCTGGGCCACGATGCGGCCGCGACCGATCACGACGATGTCGTCAGCGATCTTCTCGATCTCGTGCAGCAGGTGGCTGGAGAGCAGCACGGTGCCGCCCTCGCCCGCGAAGGTGTCGAGCAGGTCCCGCATCCAGCGGATGCCCGCCGGGTCCAGCCCGTTGGCCGGCTCGTCGAGGATCAGGACCTTGGGGTCGCCGAGCAGCGCATTGGCCAGACCGAGCCGCTGCCGCATGCCCAGGGAGTAGTTGCGCACGCGGCGCTTGGCCTCCTGCTGGGTCAGGCCGACGACCTCGAGCATCTGGTCGACGCGACGGTTGTTGATGCCCAGGGTCATAGCGCCCAGGGTGAGCACCTCACGCCCGGTCCGGCCGGCGTGCTGTGCTGAGGCGTCGAGCAGGACACCCACGTGGCGTCCCGGGTTCTGCAGTGCTGCATAGGGCGTGCCGAGCACCGTGGCGGTGCCTCTGGTCGCCGGGGTCAGCCCGGTCATTACGCGCATGGTGGTGGACTTGCCCGCCCCGTTGGGACCGAGGAAACCGGTCACCCGTCCTGCCTCGGCTGTGAACGACACATCGTCCACTGCGGTGAAGTCCCCGTAGGTGGTCACGAGGTTCTTTACCTGAATCATGTTTCTACTGTGCGGGACCACCGGCCTGCGGCGCATCAGTCCACAGGCTGCACCTGCGTCATACCTTGGTATGCCGTCCCGCGCCCGGTCCGAGACCTTTGACTGCTCGGCGGGGCAGGTGGGACGACCTAAGGTCAGGGTGTGCGACCTGGCCAGCCTGCGATGACCCTCTGGGGTGAGACGTGGCGGACCCTGCTCGCCGCGGGCGCCGGCCTCGTGGTGTGGCTCGCCTCGTGGGCGGTGATCGACCTGGAGGGACGCACCGGACCGGAGTGGTGGCTCTATGCCATCGACCCGGCCCTCGGGCTGCTCTCCCTGGTGCTGCTGCGATTCCGTCGGCGGTGGCCGTTGGCCATGGCGCTGATCCTGATCGTGCTCTCGACCGTCGCCACCACTGCCAGCGGTGCCGTGCTGGTCGCTCTCATCTCGCTGGCCACCCGGCGCCACTGGCGCGAACTGGCCGTGATCACCCCCCTCTATCTGGCCACCTCGTTTGTGTGGGACGCGATGTTCAGCCCGCCCGGTGGTCAATCCTGGGTCACGACCCTCACCAATGTGGTGATCCAGGTGCTCATGCTGATCGCCGCGATCGCGGTCGGCTACTCCATCGGTGTGCGCCGCGATAATGTCGCGGCGTTGCGCGAGCGTGCAGAGGTCGCCGAGCGGGAGCAGGGGCGCCGGGTCGAGCAGGCGCGGGTGACCGAGCGTGCGCGCATCGCCCGCGAGATGCACGACGTGCTGGCCCACCGGATCAGCCTGATCGCGATGAACGCCGGCGTCCTGAACTTTCGCGATGACCTGCCGCCGGAGCAGGTGCGGGAGATTGCGGGCACCGTGCGCGACAACGCCGACCAGGCGGTGCAGGAGCTGCGCGCCGTGCTCGGGGTGCTGCGCGGCAGCGACGAGCCGGACCAGCCGCGCGGGCCACAGCCGGACCTGGAGCACCTGGCCGGCCTCCTCGACGAGGTGCGCGCCGGAGGCACACCGGTCGTCACGACGCTGCGGGTCGACCCGGCGGCGGTGCCCGAGGCGATCAGCCGGCATGCCTACCGGATCATCCAGGAGGGACTGACCAACGCACGCAAGCACGCGGCCGGGCAACCGATCACCGTCTCCCTGTCCGGCGGTCCGGGGGTGGGTCTGGATCTCACCGTCGTCAACCAGCCCGCGACCTATGGCGGATCACCGCAGACCGACGAGGTCCGAGACAGCGGGTCCGGCATGGGGCTGCTCGGCCTGGCCGAGCGGGCAGTGCTCAGTGGTGGTCAGTTGAGCTATGGCACCGACCGGTCCGGACGCTTCGTGGTGCGGGCCTGGTTACCGTGGTCCACGTGAGCACCACGCCAGAGCCCCACGCCGCGGGACAGGACAGCACCGGCAGCATCTCGGTCGTGCTGGTCGATGACGACGCCCTCGTGCGCACCGGCTTGGGCCTGATCCTCGGCGGGGCCCCGGACCTCGAGGTCGTCGGGGAGGCGAGCGACGGCAGAGCGGGCGTGGACCTGGTCGACCGGGTCCGCCCCGACGTGGTCCTGATGGACATCCGGATGCCGGTGATGGATGGGCTGGCCGCCACCACCGAGCTGCTCGCACGCGACGATCCACCCAAGGTCATCGTGCTGACCACCTTCGACACCGACGACATGGTCCTGGAGGCACTGCGCATCGGCGCCCACGGCTTCCTGCTCAAGAGCACCCGGCCGGAGCACCTCGTCGAGTCGATCCGCGCAGTCGTCGCGGGCGAGCCCCGGCTGTCGCCGTCGGTGACCCAGCAACTGATCGCCCAGGTGTCCGGCGGCGCCCGGCAGGCCACCGCCAGCGCGGCCGATGCCAAGCGGGAGCGAGCACTCGGCCTCCTCGAGGAGCTGACCGATCGCGAGCGCGAAGTCGCCGTCGCGATCGGTCAGGGGTGGTCCAACGCCACGATCGCCAACACGCTCTACATGGGCCTGCCCACGGTCAAGGCCCACGTCTCACGGGTGCTGGTCAAGCTCGGCGCGGACAACCGCACCCAGATCGCGCTCGTCGTGCACGACGCCGGTCTCACCGAGGACCCCGCCTGACACCTGCCTCCCTTGCTTTTCCGCGTCCCGACGGGCACACTGTTACTGACAAGTAGGTACCGGGAGTATCGGGTACTTGGAACGAGCGGGATCACGGACGATCCAGCGGCGCGGCACGAGGACTGAGGGACATGAGCCACTACAAGAGCAACCTTCGCGATCTGGAGTTCAACCTCTTTGAGGTGCTCCGCCGTCAGGACATCCTGGGGCAGGGCGCCTTCGGGGACTTCGACGAGGAGACCGCGCGCGACATCCTCGCCCAGGTCTCCACGCTCGCCGAGAACGAGCTGGGCGCGAGCCTGCTGGAGTCCGACCGGACCCCGCCCACCTTCGACCCCGCCACCGGCGAGGTCACCATGCCCGAGGCCTTCACCAAGTCCTTCCTGGCCTGGCGCGACGCCGAGTGGTGGCGCTTGGAGGTCAGCGAGGAGCTCGGCGGCACCCGCGCACCCGCGTCGCTGACCTGGGCGGTCTCGGAGATGGCACTCGGGGCCAACCCGGCCGTGAAGATGTTCTCCGCCGGCTACACCTTCGCCGAGGTGCTGCGCACCCTGGGCACCCCCGAGCAGCAGGTGCTCGCCCAGCAGATGATCGACAACCACTGGGGCGCCACCATGGTGCTGACCGAGCCGGACGCTGGCTCCGACGTCGGCGCCGGCCGCGCCAAGGCTGTGCAGGCCGAGGACGGCACGTGGCACATCACCGGCGTGAAGCGCTTCATCACCTCCGGTGAGGCCCCCTTCTATGACAACGTGATCCACTTCGTGCTGGCCCGCCCCGAGGGTGCCGGTCCGGGCACCAAGGGTCTGTCGCTGTTCATCGTGCCCAAGTTCCACATCGGCGAGAACGGTGAGCTCGGCGAGCGCAACGGCGTCCAGGTCGCCAACATCGAGCACAAGATGGGGCTGAAGGTCTCCACCACCTGCGAGCTGCGCTTCGGCGAGGACGAGTCCGTCCCTGCGGTCGGCACCCTGCTCGGCGAGGTCCACGAGGGCATCGCCCAGATGTTCCACATTATCGAGTACGCCCGGATGCTCGTCGGCACGAAGGCGATCGCGACCCTGTCGACCGGCTACCTCAACGCGCTGGAGTATGCCAAGGAGCGCGTCCAGGGCGCCGACCTGGCTCAGATGGCCGACAAGGCCGCCCCGCGCGTGACCATCACCCACCACCCGGACGTCCGCCGCAGCCTGATGCTGCAGAAGTCGTATGCCGAGGGGCTGCGGGCGCTGATGCTGTTCACTGCGGCACAGCAGGACACCGTGATGATCGCGGGAGACTCCCCCACCGAGGAGTCCCAGATGGCGACCAAGGTCAACGACCTGCTGCTGCCGCTGGTCAAGGGGTGCGGCTCGGAGCGGGCCTGGGTGCTGCTGGGCACCGAGTCGCTGCAGACCTTCGGCGGCTCCGGCTTCCTGCAGGACTACCCGATCGAGCAGTACATCCGCGACGCCAAGATCGACAGCCTCTATGAGGGCACCACCGCGATCCAGGGTCAGGACTTCTTCTTCCGCAAGATCGTGCGCGACCAGGGCCAGGCCTTGATGCACCT
Source organism: Ornithinimicrobium ciconiae (assembly GCF_007197575.1). Taxonomy (NCBI): domain Bacteria; kingdom Bacillati; phylum Actinomycetota; class Actinomycetes; order Micrococcales; family Ornithinimicrobiaceae; genus Ornithinimicrobium; species Ornithinimicrobium ciconiae. The sequence continues at coordinate 546,746 of NZ_CP041616.1, read as the reverse complement.
GTCCGCGCAGATGATGGAGCTGGTCAAGGGCGGCGGCGCCGATGACTTCCTGGCCACCGAGCGCGGCCTGCTCGGCCGGGCGCTGGAGGACATCCAGGGCATGGTCGAGTTCATGGTCGGGCGGGCGATGGCCGCCGACCCGCGCAACGGCGGGTCCCCCGAGGCGATCTATGCCGTGGGCCTGTCCACGACCCGCTTCCTGCTGGCCGCCGGCGACGTTGTCATCGCGTGGCTCCTGCTCCGCCAGGCCGAGGTGGCCCAGGCCGCCCTCGATGCCGGCGCGACCGGTGCGGACAAGGACTTCTACCTCGGCAAGGTCGCTGCTGCGCGCTTCTTCGCGCGCGACGTGCTGCCCCGTGTCCACTCCGACCGCGGCATCATCACCCACGTCGACGACTCGATCATGACTCTCCCCGAGTCCGCCTTCTAAACCATTTTCAGAGGGGTTTCGCTGGTCCTGCCCGCATTTTCGTAGCGGTTTTGCAGGTGGCCTCAGGCCACGGCCGACACGAGAGCGGGCAGGACGTTGGCCGCGGTGCCGCGGATCGCGTGGTGGCACATGTCGGTGATGTCGGTGTCGACCGGGTTCACCTCGATCACGGTCGCTCCCTCGGCCAGGGCCATCGCCGGATAGCCCGCTGCCGGGAAGACGATCCCGGACGTCCCCACGACCAGGCAGACATCGCCGGGCTCCAGCGCCTCGATCGCGGCCTCGGTGGTGGCCACCGCCGCCTCGGGCAGCATCTCGCCGAACCAGACGACTCCCGGTCGCACGTCCCCTCCGCAGGCCGCGCAGGTCTCCGGGTCCAGGCGCTTGACCGGCTCCGGGGAGAGAGTGGGCTCCCCGTCATACGGCTCGTGGCAGTCCGCGCAGCGCAGCTCGGTCAGCGATCCGTGCAGGTGCGCGGCGACCTCGGAGCCAGCACGTTCATGCAGGTCATCGACGTTCTGGGTGACGATCGTGACGTCCCGGTGGGTGGCCAGCTCGGCCAGCGCCCGGTGACCCGCGTTGGGTGCGACGTCGCGGACCAGGTGGAGACGCCAGGCATACCAGGCCCACACGAACGGCGGGTCGTCCGCCCACGCGTCGGGAGTCGCGAGCTGGCTGGGGTCGAAGTTCTCCCACAGTCCGCTCTGGGCGTCCCGAAACGTGGGGACGCCGGACTCGGCGCTCATCCCGGCACCGGTCAGGACCAGGATGCGGCGGGCGCCTCGCACGGCGGCGACGACAGGCCCGGGCAGATCTATGCGCTCACTCACGTGCCTGTCCTATCACGGCGGCGGTCCGTGCCGACCGGAGCGGGCACCCGGCTACGGTGCTGGTATGCCGCGCATCCTCACCGACGATCTCGGGCACCCCGTCGAACTGCCCGGCGGACCCGTGCAGCGTGTCGTGTCCCTGGTGCCGTCACTGACCGAGGCGATCGCGGCCACCCGCCTCGAGGCGCTGGTCGGCGTCACGGACTGGTGCACCCACCCGGCGGATCTGGACGTCACGCGGGTGCGCGGCACCAAGAACCCTGACCGCGCCGCGATCCTGGAGCTGGCGCCTGAGCTGGTGGTCGTGGTCCAGGAGGAGAACCGCGAGCTGGACGTGCGCCGGTTGCGGGAGGCCGGCGTCCCGGTCTGGGTGGCGGTGATCGAGTCCGTGCCGCAGTCGCTGCAGGTGATGCGCCAACTGTTCACCGAAGTGCTCGGGTGGGGCGCTCCCGGTTGGCTGGAGCAGGTCGAGGGCCTGTGGGGGTCACCGGAACTGCCGCCGGTGCGGGCGTCCGTGGCGGTGCCGATCTGGCGGGATCCGTGGATGGTGGTCGGCGCCCGCAACTTCACGACCGACCTGCTGGCACGGGCCGGGTTGCGCAACGTCAATGCCGACCACGAGGACCGATACCCGCACGTCGAGGTCGCAGACCTGGACGCGGTCGGGGCGGACGTCGTGCTGCTGCCTGACGAGCCCTATGAGTTCACGGCCGACGACGGTCCAGAGGCCTTCGCAGCGACACCGACCCAGCTGATCAGCGGCCGGCTCATCACCTGGTACGGCCCGGCCATGCTGGAGGCGTGGGAGGCCCTGAGCACCATCGAGGGGTGACACCAGGGTCGGCCTGGACCGACCCGGCGAGGCCCGGACCGGACCGGGCCTCGCCGTGGGGGCGCGGCCCAGCCTGGTCGGACGCCTACCAAACCTCTCGGAAAATACGCTAGCCGCCTACGAAACCCCTCCAAAAATGGGTGGGAGCCGCCGGTCCGCCAGCACCGGGAACTGCTCGCGGAACTCCGGCACGACCGCGGGGTCGATCTCCACGGACAGCACCTCCTCGCCAGTCCCGGCCTCGGCAAGGATCTCCCCGCGCGGGTCGATCACCGCGCTGCGCCCGCCCATCTCCGTGCGCGCATGAGTGCCCGCAGTGTTGCAGCCGAGCACGAAGCACTGGTTCTCCACCGCCCGGGCGCGCAGCAGCAGCCGCCAGGCCTCCACCCGGGCCGTGGGCCAGGCAGCCGGCACCACGAACAGCTCCGCACCCTGGTCGAGCTGCGCCCGATAGAGCTCGGGAAAGCGCAGGTCATAGCAGGTCGACAGTCCCGCCCGCAGCCCGTTGGCAGGGGCTGGCAGGTCGAGCACGACGACCTCCTCGCCAGCCTCCATGAGCCGGGGCTCCCCGTTGCCGAAGCCGAAGCGGTGCATCTTGCGATAGCGCGCGATCCGCTCGCCCGCCGCGTCCAGCAGGACCGAGGTGTTCCACAGCCCCCGCCCCTGGGGGCCGGGCTCGTTCTCGGGGGCCTCGGCGATCGACCCGGCGTGCACGACGGCGCCGATCTCGCGGGCGGCCTGCGCGACTCGCGAGATGACCTCTCCGTCCACCGTCTGGGTCCGGTCCGGCCAGCCGCGGTAGTCGAACGCCCCGGCGCTCCACATCTCGGGCAGCACCACCAGGTCGTGCCCGGCCTGGGCCCGCACCAGTTCGACCACGCGGTCAGTGCGGTCGGGGACGGACTCGCCGTCGGCATACTCCAGTTGGATCAGGGCAATGCGCACGTCGGTCTCCTTCGCTCAGTGGCTAGCGCGGCCGGGGATCGTTGCCGTGCTGCGCCAGGTCTGCCAGGTGCTTGTTGTATGCCGCGAGGTCGGCATCGCCGTCGCGGTCCGCCTTGCGATCGTGTCGTTTGGCCTCGCGGTTGTCGCTGCGCAGCCAGTCCAGGGTGACCATCATCGCCAGCACCACGGTGGGCAGCTCGCCGATGCCCCAGGCGATCATGCCGGCGAGCTGCTGGTCGGCCAGCAGGTCATCCACGCCCGGCATGTCGATGGTCTTGAAGAAGGTCGGCGCCAGCAGCCAGTTGCCGGTCATCAGCGCCAGGCCGAAGAAGGCGTGTGCGGCCAGCGTGCCGATGAGGACCATCAGCCGCAGCGGGGCGGGCCACTTGGGCGGCCCGGGATCGGTCCCGGCCAGGGCCCACACGAAGGCATAGCCGGTGAGCAGGAAGTGCACCACCATCACCACGTGCCCGGAGTGGGTCGACAGGGACCACTCGAACCAGGCCGTGTAGTAGAAGGCGATGAGCGAGCCGAAGAACATCACGGCGGCGACGACCGGGTTGACGAAGAACGCGGCCCACCGGCTGTGCACGATCGCCAGGATCAGCTCGCGGGGGCCCAGGGTCTTGTCGGTGCGCGCCTTCAGCGCCCGCAGCGCGAGGGTGACAGGGGCGGCTGGCACCAGGAAGATCGGGACCGCCATCATCAGCGCCATGTGCATGACCATGTGCATGCTGAACATGACCTTGCCGTACATGCCCGGCGCGCCGCAGGTGGCATAGATGAAGATGGCCCAGCCGATCACCCAGAGCACACTGCGACGCAGCGGCCAGGCGTCGCCACGTCGGTGTAGCCGGCGGACCGCGACGAGATAGAGCCCGACCGCGAGCAGCGACGGGATCAGGAAGAGCCACATCGGCTCCCAGGCGGTGAACAGCTTGCCCAGCGTGAACGGCTCGGGAGTGGGGAAGCCGGTCAGCGGCAGGGCGGGGTCGGCACCGGTGATGTCCTCGATGACGGGCGGTGGGGTGCGTGACAGTGCCACGCCCAGGCCGACCGCGGCGCCCATCACGGCGAGCTCGGTGAGGGCCAGGCGCGCGAAGACACCGGGCCTGGTCGTGTCACGCTGAAGCAGCAGCTGGCGCTGGTTGTAGCCGAACAGTCCCAGGACCGCCAGGGCGAGCACCTTGAGCCAGAGGACCAGCCAGTAGGGCGAGGTGAGGTCCGCCAGGTCGTCGGCCTGCAGGAGCGCGAAGAGCACCCCGGAGGCACCGACCGCGACGTAGCAGGCGAGGGCGATGGGGGAGTAGCGCTGCAGCGTCACCGGCATCGCCACGCCCAGCACGGGCCGCAGGACGACGATCGCGAGCAGGCCCCCCACCCACAGCGAGATCCCGACCAGGTGGATGAGCAGACCGGTCATGCCCTGCTCGTGGCCGATCAGGCTGCTGCCGTGACCGGCGAAACTGATCGGCCACAGCGTGGCGATGGCCAGGGTGAACGCCCATGCGAGCTGGCCGCGGGTGCGGGCCCACGCCGCCCCGACGATGAGCAGCACCACCATGACGAGCTCGATCACGATCAGCCGGGTGATCTCCAGGCGCCAGGCGGTGCTGCGCAGTTCCGACCAGAAGGCCGGGTCGCCCAGGAGCAGACCGGAGGACTGCGAGAAGGTGAAGACCAGGCTCAGCAGGCAGGTGAGTGCCCAGGCGCCCGCACTGTATGCCGCGGCCACGGCTGCGGTGGACCGGCGCGAGGTCGCCCGGGCCTCGGGGGTGAGAAACGCGGCCACCAGCAGCAGCCCGATCGTCAGCGAGCTGGACAGGTCGTGCAGGACCCGGGCGACCACCTGGCCGTACCGCACGACCGGCCCGGTATCACCCAGGATCAACGGCTCGACGGCTCCCGAGATGCTGGCGATGACCACCGCCACGAGCACCCCCACCGCGATGACGACGGCGACCGGCACCACGAGCACACGGCGCACCTCTGGCCGCGGTGGGGCCGAAGCTGGGGATCGCAGGTCTGTCGCCACCCCTCCATGCTAGGTAGCCGAGGGCGAGAACACCCTCTCCACCCCCGCTAGTCTCCTGGTATGCCGATCCATCCAGCCCCGCCGCTCGACCTGGCCGGTCTCATCGAGGGATATCGACAGACGGTCCAGGCCGTCATCGACCTCGGGCACTCCTGCACGGCCGAGGACTTTGCCGCTCCCTCCTCGTGCCCGGGCTGGACCCTGCAGGACCACATCTCGCACGTCGCGGCGGTGGAGCACTATCTCAACGGCGGCGAGAACCCTGACGTCGACGTGAGCTGGCTGGAGCACGTGCACCACGCGTTCGCGGCCTGGATGGAGCAGGGGGTGCAGGCCCGCCGGGGACAGACCGGGCCTGAGGTCGTCGCCGAGCTGGAGACGCTCCTGCACAACCGGCTGGCGACACTCGCCGACCCGTCCCTGACGCTGGACACGCAGGTGCGCGCCCCGGTCGAGGGCACGATGCGGCTCAGCTCCCTGCTGAAGCTGCGCCACCAGGACATCTGGACCCACGAGCAGGACGTCCGAGAGGTGCTCGGACGCATCGGCAACCTCGACTCCCCCGCTGCAGCAACCTTCGTCAACGGGTTGGTGCGCCACTTCGCCACCCTCGTCCGCGACGTGCCGATGGCGGACGGTCAGACCGTGATCCTGGAGAGCACCGGTCCGGTCACTGCCCGGATGGGGGTGCGGGCCAGCCACGAGGACGGACAGATCACGCATCACTCGTTGTTCACGGGAGAGAGCGAGAGCGGCATGGGGCAGAGTGTCCACTCCGAGTCCGACCCGAGCACGACGATCACCCTGTCCACCGAGGCCCTCAGCCGCCGCGCGGCCGGACGACGAGCCACGGCCGACACGGCATACACCGTCGTCGGCGACAAGGAGTTGGCCGTGCGGGTGCTGGACGCCATCGCCTTCACCCCGTGAGCTCCCCCTCCTGCGGTCCTCTCCGTCCGTGCTGGAAACGGCCCCCCACTAATCAAGTTGCTTTGGGTAAGTAATCGTCGCAGAATAGGGAAGTTGCCACCTCGGCGAGATACGTCGGGGGCACACACCGGGTCAATGAAGCCGCCGCGTGCGATGGACCGACCTCACTTGCTCCTCGCACCGCAGCCCACGACCTGACCGAGGGACAAGACATGAGGAGTTTGCAGTGAAGAAGTTCAGTGTGATTGCCGTGGCGATGACCGCCACCCTGGCCCTGGGCGCGTGCTCCAGCGACGAGGAGCCGGAGGAGCCCACCACCGCAGAGCAGACCACCGAGGACACGACCAGCGACACCGGGACCGAGACCGGCGACACCGGGGCCGAGACCGGCGACACCGGGGCCGAGACCGGCGACACCGGCGCGGAGACCGGCGACACCGGGACCGAGACCGGCGACGCGGGCGCAGAGACCGGGGACGCCGCCAGCTTCAGCGAGCCGGCCTGCCAGGAGTTCTTCACCGAGGGTGGCCCCATGGCCGACCGCGCCGAGGCCGGTCGCCTGGCCATCGACAACGGTGAGATCGTCGACACCGTCACGATGAGCGAGGTGACGCTGCTCAAGAGCCGTCTCGACGCCACCGCCAAGGACGCCCCGGAGGACATCTCCGCGCTGATCCTGGAGGTCAACGCCCCGTTCGCCGCGGCCCAGGACGCCGTCAACGAGGCCAGCGAGGACGTCATCGACCCGGAGACCGGTGCGATCACCCTGCCGGAGATCGACACCCAGGCCTCGGCCGACGCTCAGGCCGAGCTGGAGACCGCCTGCGCGGGCTGACCTTGACTTAACTGGTCCCCCGGACCATGGCGGCGCCGACCCCTCGTGGGGTCGGCGCCGTTCTGTTGCCCGCGCCGTTCTGTTGCCCGTATGCCGTGCGTGCCCTGCCCGTAGGCCGTGCATGTCCTGCCCGTAGGCCGTGCGTGCCCTGCCCGTAGGCCGTGCGTGCCCTGCCCGTATGCCGTGCGTGGCCCTGGTCTGTCCCAGTCCAGCGGCGCGTTAATCTGTCGTCGTGACAGAGCCTGGGGGGATCACCGCGCGCACCGCGCTGGCATTCCTGCTGGCCACCTGGCCGCGTCGACTCCTGCTCTCGCTCGTGCTTGTTGCCCCCATGGTGGTGGCGGCCGCGGGCGGTCTCGAGCCGGCGGCGCCACCACCGCGCCAGGTCCAGGCCGAGGCGGTGACCGACACCGGCGCCTACCACGTCGTGCCACGCTCCTACTTCGTCTCCGAGCGGGTCGATGCCGGCAGTCTGGAGGACGGCGAGCGTTGGGTGGGGGCGCTGGCGCAGATCACCAACCAGGGTTCGACACCCATCAGCGCCGCGGTCAGCGACGAGACGTTCGAACTGCCCGACGACGTGCCGAACGACAGCTTCGCCAACCCCCATGAGGTGCTGCGCCTCGACACCGGCTCCCGCTTAGGCGCTGCGCAGCCCGGTGTCACCTATGAGGTGGCCCTGTTGTGGCGCACGACCGGGCTGGAGGACCCACCGTCGGAGCTCACCTTCACCATGCGGGAGACCGCCTGGACGCAGTGGAACATCGAGGCGGGCTTCTCGAGTTGGCGGGCCACCCCCCGGTCTCTCGATGTGAGCTTGCCCCTCGTCGACGCTCCGGCGGCCATCCTCGAGGAGGAAGACGAGTGAGGCGCAGGTGGGCAGTCGCCGGGATGCTCGCGGCTGCCGTCGCCGTCGGCGGCGCAGCCAACGCGATCGACAACAACTTCCTCGCCACTGGCTGGCACTCGGTGCAGCGCGGCGCGGAGGCCACCGACCTCACGGTCGGCAACTTCCAGGTCCACGTCCACGGCGCCTCGTCGTCCCCCGACCTCGAGGACGGCGAGGTGGTGACCAGCCCGGCAGTCTTCGTGGTGGTCGATCTGTCCTACGCGAGCACCGACGCCTGGAACACCCCCGAGGAGGTGGTGCTCATCGACGGGTCCGGTCGTGAGTTCACTGAGCCCTCCGGCTTCGGCTCGGCCGCGGGGACCTGGGAGGCGGGACCAGACATCTGGCTGCGCGGCACCCTGCTCTTCGAGGTGCCTGCCGATGCCGCCGACGACCTCACCCTGGAGTTCCGGCCCGATCGACCTCATATCCAGCGGCCCGCGGCGGTCCTGCGGGTCCCGCTCACGGTGAGCGCGGCCGCAGAGCCACTCGCTCTCGAGCGCGCCAGGGTGCTGGCCGGGGGCGAACGATGACCGACGAGCAGCAGACCGACGAACGCCAGCGCGACGAGCAGCAGACCGACGAGCAGCAGACCGACGAGCAGCGGCCACCGGAGCAGCAGACCCAGGAGCAGCCGCGTCGGGGCAGCCGGACCGTGTCCCGCCGCCACACCACCGCGCTGGCTGCCGCCGCAGGTCTGGTGCTGTCGCTCGCGGGCTGGGGATGGTTCGCGACCGAGCAGGCGCGCGAGGGCTGGTGGACCTTCGGGCAGCACGTCGCGGTCGAGCCGGATGACCAGGGATGGGCAGACATCGACACCGTGCGCGTGCGGTTCGATCACGCCGAGGCGCTGACGGAGGTCGATGAGGAGCAACCTCCGCCGGGCTTTCGCTATCTCGCGCTGGACTTCACCATCGACCCGGACCCCGCCCCGTCTGAAGAGGACGGCTCCGCGCCCGATCCGGACGCCCCCGACGCACCCACCCTGCCGCGAACGTGCGAGGTGCAGGTGCGCGACACCCAGGGCCGGCTCTTCCTGGCCGGCCGGGAGGTCCCGTATGCCGATCCCTACGACTCATCACTGACCTGCGGCACCGCGGACCCTCAGGAGGATCCGGTGCCGCCGAGTCAGTCGGTGCTGGTGCTCGTCCCGGCCGACGCCGAGCTGGTCTCGGTGCGGGTGGACGCGCGCGAGTTCCCTCCGGCGAGGTTCATCGAGTTCCCGCTGCCGTCCTGACCCCGGCGTCGACCACGCAGCTGCCCACGCGCGCCGAAGCGCATGAGCAGCCGGTCCGCGAAGACCGCGGTGAGCGCGACCGTCAGCACCAGGGTCAGCATCTCCGAGATGCCGCCGAGCGGCACATACAGCGCGTCCCAGACCAACTCGGTGCGCCAGCCGAGCACGAGCCGGGCCAGCCACCAGACCACCACGTCCAGTTGGGCGACGAGCGTGAACAGCATGCAATAGGCCAGCACCGGGGCGAAGGCCGATCGCAGCACGAGGGCAAGCCCGCCGGCGAGCGCACCAAAGCGGCCCTCGGTGTCCGAGAGCCGGTTCCAGGCCTGCCGCAGGGGAGCATCCGCCACCCGGTTGGTCAGCGCTGTCCAGCGCCCGCTCCTGACAGCCCGGACCACCTCGTCGGGACTGACGGTGTCGGCGATCTGCAGGCCGTAGACGATCACCGCGATCGTGAGCATCGAGATCGGGACCACCAGTCCGGTGACCACGGCGTCCGTGAGGACCGGCACGACGCTGACGATCCAGTCACCCAGGGCACCCAGGCTGGGCAGGTTCACCCGCACCCGCTCCCAGATCTCGTCAACCTGCTGGACGACGGCGCGGGCGGACCACCAGGCCGCCAGACCGCCGAGCACGCCGGCCAGCACCCAGGCGCCAAGGGTCATCCAGACCGCCTCGGCATAGCCGAGCACGACGTGCAGCAGGCCGCGGCGGGGGCCCTCCACCGTGGCCCACCGGCTCTGACTCACGAGACGGGTGCCCGCGGCGCGGACGATCAGGGCTGCGACCACGATGCCCAGCACGAGCCAGGAGGCGATCTGCGGCAGGGCGCTGATGATCGTCTCGGCGCCCAGCTGTTCATACAGGGTGCCTCGCACATAGTCGATCAGGTCGGCCCGCAGGTCACCACGACTCTCATAGACCACCAGGAAGGGCACGAGCACACTGCCTGCGGCGGCGACCACACCCCAGAGGTTGGAGTGCCGGGCCTCACGGCTGCGCACGACAAGCAGCATGCCCACCAGGGCGGCCAGGCTCGCGAGTGGGACGAGGGCGAGGGCGAGGAAGCCGGGCACGGCCCCCACGAGACCGGCGGCCACCGCGAGCCTGGACAGCAGTTCGTGGGCCAGCAGACTGAGGGCCGCGATGGACAGTAGCGGCAGCCAGTTTCGAGCCAGCAGCAGGGCCGTGGCGCGCAGCAGATCAGCGGACTCACGCAGGCCCAGGGCGTCCCTGCCCAAGGGGGCGTCCGGACCCGGCGAAGCGCTCGTCACCCCCGCCCCGTCGCCACTTCCGGACCCGTCGCTACCCCCGGAGTCGGCAGAAGACACCCCGTCGTCCCCATCGGGCAGCGGGTCGGCCGGGGCTCCTCCCTGCTGGCTCTCGTCGTCACTCATCGCGCGCAACTGTAGCGACTCATCACCCGGGGCCACCTCGGACCGGCACCTGCCGACGGCTCAGTCGGTCACCCGGGCCGAGCGCACCGGCCGGTGCCGCGGCTGGCCGAGCCGGAAGACGGAGTATGCCGTCCGGTCCGCTCCCACCGCCCCCTTCACCTCGGTGGCGGTGCCGGGGCAGTCCAGCAACTGGCTGAGCGGGTGGGCGGACAGACCGACCCTGCCGGCCGCGAGCCAGACCCGGAGCAGGTGCCGGCCGCAGTCGAGAACCTGCTCGTCGGTCAGGTCGGGTGCCGCGGTCAGCGCGACCACCGTCCCCAGCGGTCGGTCGGTGGCGGTGCGACCCAGCAGGGCAGTCAGCCTGGTGCGACGCAGCAGTCCGAGCACCGCGGGACGCAGGGCGAGGTTCAGGCCGATCCGCTCCCAGGACGCCAGCCCCAGGGCGGTGTCGGACAGTCCGTCGCGGGCATACGCGGGATCCCGTTGGTCCAGTCGCAACCACGCTCGCAACTCACCGGTGGCGGGCCCGTCAAAGGTCCAACGGTCCGCCTCCCGCAACTGGCTCTCCACCAGGTCGGGCGGCAGCACGAGCAGGTCCGTGAGCGGGGCGGGGTCGTCGGGCCGGTCCGGGCGCGGCACCTCAGGCCGCTCCGTGCGCGGCCCGAGACCATCGGGCTGGCCCGTGGCACGACCTGCCTCACGCGCGAGGTCAGCAACCTGCTCGGGTGTCACGAACGGCGATTCGTAGGCCGCGCGAGCAGTGCGCCGGGCCAGGAGCTCGGCCACCGTGAAGGCCGCGGGCGCCCGCCCGCCGGAGTCCGCGTCCGCTCGCAGTTCCAGTCGGCCGGCCAGACCCCGGCCGTGGTCGACCTGCCAGCGGGGGTGCACGGCATACCCCTCGTCGGCAGCGACGATGGAGATGGCCTCGGCGACGCAGCCCAGGGACAGGAGCAGGTCCCTGCGGGTCGGGTCGCCGATCGTGAGTACCCGGTCGGCGTGCCAGCCCAGCACGAGCGTGTCGGGACCATCGGTCCGCACGTCCCACGGCTGGGTGTTGTGCGCGCTGGGAGCCCGGCCCCAGTCGGCTGCCCGCGCGAGCAGCAGCGCGGCGGGAGTCACCCCCGCCCCGGAATCAGCGGTCCCCCCAGCTGCGCTCACGCCAACTCCTTGCGATAGAAGGTGACGCCGTGCAGCGGGCGCCCACCCAGCGCCGCGAACTGTGCTGCCGAGGCCGGGTTGTCCTCGCCGATGAAGGTGACTCGCAGCGAGCGGTAGTCACCGGCCTGCAGGTTGGCCAGGAGCCGGTGCGACAGGATCGACATCAGGCCTCTCCCCTGCGCGTGCGGGACAGTGCCCTTGATGATGAGCACCGCGTCGCGACGATAGCGACGCCGGGTCAGCAGCAACCGGACCTGATCGCGCCGCGCCATCCGTCCGCCCGTGGCCTGCACGAACGCGGTCAGGTCCGGCACAACCAGCACAAAAGCCGACGGCTCCCCGTCGACGGTGAGCCACAGCAGCAGCTGCTCGTCCAGCAGCCAGGCCAACCCGTCGGTGGCGGCTGCCAGCTCCGCGGCGGTGATCTGCGTGTAGTAGGGCAGTTGCGCGAAGCTCGGGTTGAGCATCGAGCGGAGGGTGCCGAGCTGCCTGGCCAGGCCGCGCCGTCGCCCATGGTGCAGCTCGACCCCGTCGGGCAGTGGGCCGGCCCCGCGGGCACAGACCTGCTCCGGGTCGTGCGCCGCCAGGTCCTCACAGATCCAGGTCGCGGCGGGCCAGACCGGCTGGAACCCGGCGGCCTCCCAGGCTGCGGGATAGTGCTGCGGGTTCCACGGCGAGTCGACGAAGCCCCGCTCGTCGAAACCGGAGGTGATCACCCCACCGGTCTGGTTGGGCAGCAGTGAGACCGGGCCCAGCATCGCGCTCCGGCCGGCAGACCGCGCGACCTCCTCGACGTATGCCGTGAGGCCGGCGAGCACGTCGCTGTCGGTGAACTCGGTGGCACCCAGCAGCTGGGTGGGGGCGCCGAGCTTGGTGTCCATCCGCTGGTCCGTGTGGACGGTGCTGCGACCGACCACCGAGCCGTGGGCGTCGCGGGCGAGCACGAGTTCGACGGGCCCGTGCGCGGTGTGGGGTCCCTCGCCCTTCCACCAGCGGCGGATGGTGTCCTGCCACAGGGGGACGTAGCGGTCCTGTGGGTGCAGCCGCAGCGGCAGGTCGATGAACTCCTGCACGTCGGCATCGGTGGAGACCGGTGTCACGGTGACGCCACCGGCCTCACCCGGTGGCGTTGTCACCGGTCTCCCGGTCCCGCTTGACCCGGACGACAGGCGGACCGACCTCCTCCATGCCGATCGGGGTGAACGTCTCGATGTTCTGCATGACGTTGCCCTCCGCCCGCCACACGCCATTGGTATAGCCGTGCGGGGCGGCGGTGTAGACCCGGATCCACCCACCTATCGCGTTGCGGGAGCCGTCGGTGACCCACGCCATCAACTCCCGGTGCGTGCCGGTGCGGGCGAAGCGCATCAGGTCGTCCATGGTGTCGAACCAGGCGATGGTGCCCAGCGTGAACGGTGGCTGCCAGTAAGTGCGGTGGCCCCGGTAGCCCCGCATCCGCTTCATCTCGCTGATCATCGTCCGGTAGCGCCCGGCGTGCCGCAGCCAGGCGACGGGTCTGGTGTAGCGGGTGCCTCCGACGAACATCACGCCCGCCTGGGCGATGTCCGGCGCCCTGCTGAAGTCCTGCGTCCTCATCGTTCCCCCTCTGCTGGCGGTGCTTCGCCGGTGCGCGGCGCCGTGGCGTGGAAGACCCGGATGTAGCCACCCGTGGCGTTGCGCTCGCCCACCACCCACTGCATGAGCTCGCGGTGCTGACCGGTCCGGGCGAAGCGCATCAGGTCGTCCTGGGTCTCGAAGAAGCCGAGGGTGCCCAGGCTGAACGGCGGCTCGTAGTAGACCCGGTGATAGACGTAGCCGGGCATCGTCTTCATCTGCCGCACCATCCGGACCCACCCGGGCGCCAGTCGCAGCCAGGCCAGCGGCCCGGTGTAGCGGGTGGCACCGACGAAGACCGCACCGGCGTGGCCGACCCTCGGCATCCTCATGCCTGATCCTTGCGCAGGTAGACCCGCTTGAGCGTGGTGTTCTCGACCTCGAAGGGTCCCGTGCCGTGGTCGTGGACGCGCACCTCGATGTCGCCGGTGCGCGCGGACTCCTCCAGGGACTGGGCGAAGTCACGGCTCACCCTGGCCAGATAGCCGACGATCCCCTGCTGGGCGTCGGTGGCCAGTGCGGCGCGCTCGTGCTCGGACGGGTGCACCTCCTCGCGCAGCTCCAGGTGGACCACGGGCTGACTGGCGGTGCCGCCGTCCCGCTCCTCCAGGGTGAGCGTGAAGGAGGCGAGCTGCGCGGCTCGGGAGGAGTCGGCATACAGCCCGTTCTCGACGTCCTGGGGATAGATGTTGGCGCCCATGAACGAGATCGTGGCGTCCTTGCGGCCGAAGAGGAGCAACAGCGGCAACTTCATCCCCTGCGCCTGCCAGGCCTGGCGTGCGGCGCTCTGCCACTCGGGACGGGTGCGCAGGATTGCGGCGAGATCGTGCCAGTCGAGGATCACCCCCTCATCTGAGATGTTGTAACGCAACTTAGGGCTGAGCACCGACGTCGAGGTCAGGGTGCAGAGGATCTCGCCCTCGTCGGTGATCTCGAGGTAGGTCTCGAGCGGGTTGTACTGGAAGATCATCGGGGTGCGTGACTCGTCCGGCCCGAGCACCACCTCGCGCAGCTCGTGGTCCTGCAGGAGCTGGCGGCGCAGCCACACGGTGAGCTCGGTCTCCCCGCCGATACCGATGGTCAGGTCGGAGGCGCCGTAGCCGGAACGGACGGTCAGGAAGCGCTCCTCGCAGTAGTCACGCAGCGCCTCGGTCATCCCCTCGCCGCCGACTAGCCCGTGCATCCGGTGCTGGTCCCAGTCGAAGCCGTCGGCGTCGAGCCGGTCGCGCAGGTCCTTCAGGAAGGGCGGGTAGGCGGTGATCAGGTAGGTGAAGCCGGGCCCGAAGTGGTTGATGGTGTCGACGATCTTGTCCAGGTCCGGTCCGGTGTTCTTGACCATCGCGATCTTGGCCATCGCGATGCCGGTGTTGGTTCCGGTCGCCCAGGCGCCCATCGAGTAGGCGTTGATGACGAACAGGCGCGGCTCGTCCTTCATCATCAGCGAGGTGAAGCCGGCGACGTTGCGGTGGATGTCGGCCAGTTCCTCGCGGCCACGCACCCAGTTGAAGGGCCGGCCCGAGGAGCCGGAGGACTCGTCGACCAGGGTCCCGCGCAGGTCCATCTCACCGTGCCAGCAGCGCGCCTCCTCGCCGTAGCGGGTGACGTAGTTGTCCTTGCTGGTCGGTGGGTAGTTCGTCAGGTCCCACCACGTGAAGCTCCAGTCGCGCTCCTTGAGGAATTGCTGGTAGGCCGGCACGTGCAGAGAGCCGAGCTGGCAGGTCATCCAGGCGTGCCAGCGGGCGAAGTCACCCATCCACGGCCGGTAGTGGGTCGCCGTGAGCCGCCACATCGCCGGGTGCACCTTGTAGAGGCTGTATCCCTGGGTCAGCACGCCGGTGCTCGCGCGGAGCGCGGTGCGGCGCACCACCTTCAGTGGCCTGCTCGTCCACACCCGTTCGCCGACGTCATAGATGGTCTGCCCCGCTCGCTGCCGTGCCATGCCGTGAGTATGCCGGTCCATGCCTCCTCCGACGCGACTCAGCCGGTGCCCGGTTCCGTCCGCATCGGCTCGTAGTGCGCCGGGCGTCGCTCGTAGTGCGCCGGGTGTAGCCCGGAGCCGTCGTCCAGCAGCGTCTGCGCACCGGGGATGATGTCGGTGTTCTGTGCTGCGACGGTGAGCCACCGCCCGTCCTCCTGGCGGTGAACGACGAAGGTGAAGATGCCCCGACGCTCACCTGGTTGCTCCTGCCTCGGCACCGGTTCTCCTCCGAGGTCACCCGTCGGCATACGACCCGCAGTGCCTGCTGGCGCCTCACGCCCGTCGCCCGCGGGCCTGCTCTGTCCAGCGACCCGCCAGCGGGCGTGCACCACCGCGGTGTCCTCCAGGTCGCGCACCCGCACCCGGTCGAGGGTCATGGTGCTGCCGGCGAAGATCTTCTCGAAGCCATACGCGTGGTTGTGCCGGATCTGTTCGCGCCTGGTCCACCAGAAGCCGACGACGTTGACGAAGTCGGCGTCTGCCGCAAACAGGGCAGCGATGCTGTCGGCGTCACCGCGGTTCCACGCCTCTGCGAAGGCGCGGGGGACATCCTCTGGTGCGTGCAGTTGCACGGGTCCTTCGCCCACCTGTCTCCTTTCGCCCACCTGTCGCCGCTCCCGGCATGTCATCCATCTCTGGCTCCGTCCACAGCCTGCCTGGGGCAGTCATCCCTGTCCACAGATCCTCGTGAGGCGTTGGGCGCCAGGCCGGGTGTTCCTAGTGTCGAGGCAACCGAGTGGGAGGGGGAGCCATGGCAATCCAGGGTTGGGCACAGCCGAGCGGACAGCCGCCGGAGTGGGCGGTCGACGACGGCACCAACCAGGCCTCCTCCCACTCGGATCCCGCCGCTGCCAAGCCCATGGAACACCCCATCGGCAAGCCCACCGAATATCCCATCCACAACCCCACAGAACACCCCATCGCGGCTGCGTTGACCGCGGTCGAGGGGGCGCTGGATGCGGTTGATCCGACGCTATGGCAGGACGTCCCTGACGCCTCACTTCGGGGACTTACCCGACGGATCGCGCGGTTGTCCGCCCGGCTCTCTGCTCATCACATCGCCGCCGCCCGGTCTATGGAGCGGGTGGGGACCGCCCGTCAGGCCGGAGCAACCTCCACCGGACAGCTGATGGCCAACGACTTCGGTGGTGACCGTCGCACGGCCGAGGACCTGGTCAGGACCGCCGGGATGCTGGAGGACTCCGGTGCCTCCGCGACCGAAAGCGCTCTCGGTGCAGGAGACATCAGCCACGACCAGGCCAAGATCATCGGCCGCACCGTGGCTGCCCTGCCCAAGCACCTCACGGAGCAGGAGCGGGCACAGGTGGAGCAGAAGCTGCTCGCCGAGGCAGCGAAACTGTCGCTGCGTAACCTGCGCCTGCGCAGCAAGCGGGCCCTCCAAGACGTGCGGCCGGACCCTGAGTCGGACGAGGACGAGGACCGCGAGACGGAGCGACAGGAGAAGTCCGCGTGGGAGAAGACCTCCTTCTCGCTGTGGGACCGCAAGGACGGCACCCACGGGTTCAACGGGATCATGCCCGACCTCCAGGCCCACCAGCTCCGCGCGATCCTCGATGCGCTGGTGTCCCCGCGTCGCAAGCACCTGGCCACGTCCCAGGCCGCTGACACAGACACGGATGGCGAAGGACTGAGCGGGTGCAACGACCACAACTCCGGCGACGGGACCGCAGGCGGTGCCAGGGCTGCCGGAACCGCGGGCGGTGCCAGGGCTGCCGGAACCGCGGGCGGTGCCAGGGCTGCGGGGACCGCGCCGCCACCGACCACGCCGGAGGAGATGACGCCCTACCCGAACCAGCTGGGGCGGGCCCTGTGCGGCCTCATCGAGCACTTCCCCACGGATGGGTTCGCCCAGGCCGGCGGTGCTCCGGTGTCGCTGGCCATCACCTTCGCCTACGAGCACCTCGCCAAGGAGTGTGCGGAAGTGGCCGGGACCCTGACCGATGGCCTACGGGTGTCGGCGGGTCAGATCCGCCGCCTGGCGTGCACACAGCAGCTGATCCCGCAGGTCTTCAACGGACGATCAGTCCCGCTGGATCAGGGGACGGCCAAGCGACTCTTCACCAAGGAGCAACGCAGGATCCTGGCCCAACGGGATCACGGATGCGCCTTTCCCAGCTGCGACCGGCCTCCGCAGTGGTGCGACGCGCATCACCTGCTCAGCTGGTCCGCCGGTGGCGCCACCAACCTGGGCAACGGCGTCCTGCTCTGCTTCTTCCACCACCACGCGGTCCACGACCAGGGGTGGAGTGTGCGCCTGCACCCTGGCGACGGGCTCCCGGAGTTTGCGCACCCCGAACACACCGAAGGCGTCTGGCAGCGCAACCACCGTTTCCGAGCCTCGACCGATCTCGTCCCGCAACTCGGCGCGTTCCCATGAGCCGGTCGGGGACACGTCAACCCCGTCCTGCTGTCCGCTAGGCGAGCGGAGCCTTCGTCTTGCAGTCGATCGGCATGTATCCCCGGCCCTTGTCGTCAAAGTAGGGTCCGGGCTTGCTGTAGTCGCGGCAGCCGGTATAGCCAGCGCCGGGGCGGTCCGGAGCAGGAGCAGGCGGAGGAGCCGGGGCAGGCGGAGGAGCTGGAGCCGGGGCTGGAGCAGGAGCCGGAGCAGGAGCGGGAGGCTGACGCCTAGCCTCTTCCTCTGCCTGGCGGCGCTGCTCCTCTTCCCGCTGGGACTTCTCCTCGGCCTCACGTTGAGCCGCCGCCTCCGCCTCGCGTTGCACCTTTTCCTCGGCCTCACGCTCGGCCTTCTCCTCAGCCGCACGCTCGGCCTTCTCCTCAGCCGCACGCTGAGCCGCTTCGTCGGCGCGCTTCTGTTCCTCGACCTTGCGTTCTGCGATCGCCGCCTCCCTCGACACGGCCTGGTCATGCTTGTCGCTCCACGCGGCATGGGTCGTCGTGAGGGTGGCGTCGATGCCATGCACCGTCGAGCTCATCTCCGCGATGTCGTCCGCGGTGTACCCCGCGAGCGGGACAACGCTCGAGTCGCCTCCGAGAAGCAACAGCAAGGCAGCCGCGCCACTCTGCTCCCGCTCAATCTGCTCAAGGAAGGCCGCGATCTCCGCAGCGGAAGCATCCTCGGCAGGAGTCGCCTGTGCCAGTTGGTCCTGCGCGGTCCGCAGTTGTTCCAGCTGTGCGGGAATCGAACACTCCGCGGCCGGGTCATACAGACCGAGCTGGTGGCTTTCTGCTTCGGCATGCGCGCTCTCGACCTGCGACAGGAACTGCTTGTTGGGTGCGAAGTACACCGGCACGCCCAGCCCCGCACGTGCGATCTCGGCATTGATCAGGACGTCATCCTTGAAGACCCCCGCCAGGACACGGTCGTACGGGTCGACGAGGTCGACGTCAAACTCGAGGGTGACGTCCCTGCCCACAGGGAGTTGATCAGCAAGGAACTCCGAGGCTGCCTGCCCCAGACACTCGACTGGCCGATTCGGATCCTTGCTCTCCGGCGCATCAACATTCAGCAGGCGGACTCGGTGGACCTCACCGCCATACCGCACGTCGAGGGTGTCCCCGTCCACCACCTTGACCACCGAAGCTGCCAGAGAACCCCCGGCCGTTGCCTCGGTTGGTCCCCCCAGCACGTGCACGGCTCCGGTTGTCACGACTCCGACGGATAAAACGCCAATGGCGATCTTGGCGAGAAGGCTTGACAATCCTGTCCCTTTCCCGAATGTTTGCTCAAGAAATGGTAAATGATGCTGCGGTGGCCCCGTGTACCACGACGAGGCACAGCGCCGGCCCCACTCAGGTGAACAGGCAGAACGGGTGGCCGTGCGGATCCACCATGACCCGCACGTTCTCCTGGGGCTGGTGCGGATGCTCGGTGGCACCGCACTCGATCGCCCAGGCCACGGACGCCGAGAGGTCCTCGGCCCACAGGTCGAGGTGAGCCATGACCTGCTGTGGTGCGGGCCCGGCGGAGACCTCTCCAGAGACCGAGGGCCAACCCAGGTGGCTGGGGGCGGGGGTCGGCCACGCCGGTGGAACGTAGTGCTCGTCCCACTCGAAGTTGAGAGTCATGTCCAGACGGCCCTCGACGGGTCGGATCTGCGCCCAGCCCGCGTCAACCGGCTCGCCCTCGCGAGCGCCTTCGGCGACCGTGATCTCGAGGTCCAGCAGCCGGGCATAGAACTCGGCGAGTGCCCGCGGTGCCGGAGTGCTGATCGAGACCGAGGTGCCCCGGATCCTCGGTGGTGTCATGCCTGCTCCTCGACTCAGCTCTGCGGCGTGCGGCCGAACCACCAGAGGGCGACCACGAACGAGGCCACCACGACCACAGCGGTGCCGGCGACCCACAAGCCGGTGTCCCAGTCCGCGAACAGCGCCAGGGCAACGCCGACCACGGCGACGAGCAGCGCCATCTGACCGGCGGTGCGCATGGCGCGGAACTGCGTGAGGCGCTCCGCCTGGTCCGCCTCGTGACCGGTGACCAGCCGAGCCGCTGGCTCCAACCGGCGCACGACCGAGTGCAGCACCGCATAGCCGAGGAACAGCCCGCCGCCGATCGCTGCGGCCCGGGGGTTGCCGCGGGACAGCGCAAAGAGCACGACAGCCACGGCGGCCAGCACGCACAACCCGACGAAGAGTCGATCCTTTAGCCGCACCCGGCGGCGCGGACGCGGAGACCGACCGTCGTCGGCTGCGCCACGGAGTGCGGGCACACGGCCTCGGGCGGTGGAGGAGTCCGCGCCGGACGGGCCCGGGTCAGAGCGCCGAGCGTGGGACGGGCCCGGCTCAGAGCGCCGAGCGTGGGACCGCGCCACGACTCAGCCCCAGACCAGCGCGCGACCCGGGTCCTCCAGGATGGCCGCGAGGTCGGCCAGGAACATGGATCCGAGCTCACCGTCGATGAG
The DNA here is from genome assembly GCF_007197575.1 of Ornithinimicrobium ciconiae. Lineage (NCBI taxonomy): Bacteria > Bacillati > Actinomycetota > Actinomycetes > Micrococcales > Ornithinimicrobiaceae > Ornithinimicrobium > Ornithinimicrobium ciconiae. The sequence continues at coordinate 526,753 of NZ_CP041616.1, read as the reverse complement.
GCGGTGGTCGAAGGAGACCGCGAGCTGGGTGATCCAGCGCGGCACGATCTCCTCGGAGCCGTCGGGCGCAGTCACGACCCAGGGCTGGCGGCGAACGGCGCCGAAGGCCACGATGGCCGACTCACCGGGGTTGATGATCGGGGTGCCGGTGTCGACGCCGAAGACCCCGACGTTGGTGATCGTGATGCATCCACCGGACATCTCCGCGGGCTGCGTGCGACCGGCGCGGGCGGTCTCCACGAGGTTGGCCATCGCGTCGGCCAGCTGGCGCAGATCCATCAGGTCCGCGTCCTTGATGTTGGGCACCATCAGGCCGCGCGGTGTCGCGGCGGCGATCCCGAGGTTGAGGTAGTTCTTCTGGACGACCTCCTGAGCGGCCTCGTCCCACACGGCGATCATGCCGGGGTTGCGCTTGACGGCCAGGCACACGGCCTTGGCGACCAACAACATCGGGTTGACCCGCACGCCGCGGAACTCACGGTCGCTCTTGAGCCGGGTGACCAACTCCATCGTGGCGCTGACGTCGACGGTGATGAACTCGGTGACGTGCGGCGCGCTGAAGGCCGAGCTGGTCATCGCCTGAGCGGTCATCTTGCGCACACCCTTGACCGGTGTGCGCGTCTCCCGCTCACCCGTGCGGTCAAACACCGGGGCGGTGTATGCCGGGGCGCTGGCTGCGTCGCTGCCAGTCGCGGGCGTCTGCGGAGCCGCTGCCGCGGGTGCGGTAGCCGCGTGGGTGGCGCCGGCGGCTCCTGCCGCAGCACCCGCAGACAGTGCGCCGACAGCCGGGGCGGACCCGGCGACCAGGTAGGCGTCCACGTCGGCACGGGTGATCACGCCGTCCTCGCGGGTCGCGGGGACCGACCTCAGGTCGACCCCCTTGTCCTTGGCGTACTTGCGCACCGGCGGCTTGGCCAGGGATGGGCCCGCCGGGGCCACGGGCTCGGCCACGGGAGCAGGTGCAGGAGCAGGTTGCGCCACTGGCTCGGGCTGTGCCTGCGTAACTGCCTGGGCCTGCACCGCGGGCTGAGCCTGGGGCGCGCTCGGGGTCGCGGCCGACCTGCGGGCCCGGCGCTGGGTGGCACCGGCCGAGGGTCCGTAGCCGACGAGGTTTGCCTCACGGGTCGGCTCCTCGGGAGTGGCCTCGCCCGGCGCCGCCTGGGTGCCGGGCGCCGCCGTACCCACCGTGTCGCCGCCGGAAGAGGCCTGCTCACCGCTCGCGCCGGCCTGTCCGGCCTCGGCGCCGCCCGAGCCACCAGTCCCGCCGCCGTCGCCGGTGTCGATCACGATGATCGGCGCTCCGACCTCGACAGTGGCGCCCTCCTCGACGAGGATCTCCTGGACCGTGCCGGCCCAGGGGATGGGCAACTCGACCAAGGACTTGGCGGTCTCGATCTCCACGACGATGTCGTTGACCTTGACCTCGTCGCCGACCTTGACCTTCCAGGTGACGATATCGGCCTCGACGAGGCCCTCACCGGGGTCTGGCAAGTTGAACTGTGGCACGGTGCGTACTCCTAGGAGAGGGAGTGGTCAGTGGCTGTAATGGTGGCAGGCGTGGGCTCGACCCTCAGTGGGCCAAAGCCCGATCGACGGCGTCCAGGATCCGGTCGAGGTCGGGGAGGAAGACCTCCTCGTGCCGGCTGGGCGGGTAGGGGATGTTGTAGCCACCGACCCGGATGACGGGTGCCTCGAGGTGGTAGAACGCCTCGGCCTGGATCATCGCCGCCAGCTCCGCGCCCATGCCGAGGAAGGTCTGCGCCTCGTGCGCCACGACGACCCGGCCGGTCTTCTTCACCGACTCCAGGATGGTCGGGACGTCCAGCGGTGACAGCGAGCGCAGGTCGACGACCTCGATCGAGCGTCCCTCAACCTCCGCGGCCTGGGCTGCGATGAGCGCTGTCTTCACCATCGGCCCGTAGGCCAGCACGGTCACATCGGTGCCCGAGTTGCGGACCACCGCGTCGTGCAGACCGAGACGGGCGCTGTCCGTGAACTCGATCTCACCCCGCTCGTGATAGCGACGCTTCGGCTCGTAGAACACGACCGGGTCGTCACTGGCGATCGCCTGCTGGATCATCCAGTAGCCGTCCTCCGCCGTGGAGCAGGTGACCACCCGCAGGCCCGCGGTGTGCGCGAAGTAGGCCTCGTTGGACTCACTGTGGTGCTCCACGGCACCGATGCCACCGCCATAGGGGATGCGGATGACCATCGGCAGCTTCAGGTGCCCCTGCGAGCGGTAGTGCATCTTGGAGACCTGGCTGATGATCTGGTCGAAGGCCGGATAGACGAACCCGTCGAACTGGATCTCAACCACCGGACGGTAGCCACGCAGGGCCAGGCCCACCGCGGTGCCCATGATCCCCGACTCCGCCAGCGGGGTGTCGATGACCCGGTCCTCGCCGAAGTCCTTCTGCAGGCCCTCGGTGATGCGGAAGACCCCGCCGAGCTTGCCGATGTCCTCACCCAGCAGCACGACCTTGGAGTCGGCCTCCATCGCGGCCCGCATGCCGGCGTTGAGCGCCTTGGCGATCGTCATCTTCTGGGGCGCGGCCCCACTGGTGGCACTCATGAGTCCTCCTCAAAGCTCGCCTGGTAGGCCAGGAACTCCGCACGCTCGCGATCCACGAGCGGGTGCGGCTCGGCATAGACCTTCTCGAACATCTGCGAGTGCGGAGGGTTCGGCATCTCCTGGCACGCCGTGCGGATGCGCAGAGCCAGCTCGTCGGCCTCTGCGTCGAGGGCCTCGAGCCACTCCTGGTCGGCCAGTCCTTTGCTCTCCAGGTGCTTGCGCAGCCGGTCGATCGGGTCCTTCTTCTTCCAGATGTCGACCTCGGCCGCGATCCGATATTTCGTCGGGTCGTCCGAGGTGGTGTGCGCCCCCATCCGATAGGTGAACGCCTCGATCAGCGTCGGGCCACCAGCGCTGCGGGCCCGGTCCAACGCGCCCTGGGTGACGGCCAGGGAGGCGAGCACGTCGTTGCCGTCGACCCGCACGCCCGGGATGCCGAAGCCACGCGCGCGCTGGTAGGGCGGGATCGTGAACTGGCGGTCGTTGGGCTCGGAGATCGCCCAGTGGTTGTTCTGGACGAAGAAGACCACCGGCGAGTGCGCCACGGAGGCAAAGACCAGGGCCTCGTTGTAGTCACCCTGGGCCGTCCCTCCGTCACCGGTGAAGGCCATCACCGCGGTGTCCCGCTCCGGGTCCCCGGTGCCGACCATGCCGTCCTTCTGCACACCCATCGCATACCCCGACGCGTGCAGCATCTGGTTGCCGATGACGATCGTGTAGAGGTGGAAGTTGTTCTCATTGGAGTCCCACCCACCGTGGTTGACCCCACGGAACATGCCGAGCAGGTTGATCGGATCAACCCCCTTGCACCACGCCACACCGTGCTCGCGGTAGCCGGGGAAGGCGTAGTCCTGCGCTCGCATCGCGCGACCGGCACCGACCTGGGCAGCCTCCTGCCCCAGCAGCGAGGGCCACAGGCCGAGCTCACCCTGACGCTGCAGGGCGTGGCCCTCGGCGTCGACACGGCGCACCAGCACCAGGTCGCGATAGAGGCTGCGCAGCTGCTCGTCGTCGATCTGGTCGACATATTCGGCATACGGGCTGTTGACCTCGGTGAGCGCGACCCGCTGGCCGTCGGCATCGAGGAACTGGACCATGTCCGGACCGCCATCGGTGATGTCTCTGGCGGGTGGTTCGTGGGTCGCGGGCGCGGCGGTGTCCACCGGCGCGACGACGTCGTCGCTCACAGGTTCTTACTCCTTCATCGGGCTGGCGCCGAAGCACCAGCACCTGTCGCAGGGTTCTGGACCACGCTACCGCAGCGCGGGGCCACCGTTGTCCCCGTCTCCGGAACCACCATTGTCGCCGTTCGTGGGAGCCCCATTGTCCCTGACTGCGGGACGTCCCTTGTTTCGCGTGCCAGGCCGCCCCTGTCCCGCATCCGGCAGAGCCGGGTGAGCGCACGGCATACTCGGGTCATGGGACCGAGCTTCGAGATTGACCTCGACCAGGCCGAGGCCCCGCTGGTGCTCGCCGTGGATGTCGGGTCCACCGCGACCCGGGGCATGATCTATGACGCCCACGGGCGGCCGGTCGGCAAACGCGTCAAGGTGCCCCACACCTTCACCGTGGCCCCCGACGGCACCTCAGAGATCGACCCCGACCAGGTCGTCGACGAGGTCACCACGGTGATCGACAAGCTCACCGACGCGCTCGGTGAGGAGTCGGTGGCGGGGGTGGCACTGGACACCTTTGCCTCCTCGCTCGTCGTGGTCGACGCCGATGGCACGCCGCTGACCGCCTGCTACACCTACGCCGACGGGCGCTGCGGACGACAGGTCGAGCAGCTGCGGGACGAGTTGGACGAGGAGGCGCTGCAGCAGCGCACCGGCACCCGCGTGCACTCCAGCTACTGGCCGGCACGGTTGCGCTGGCTCGCAGCGGAGAAGCCCGAGGTCGTCGCGGCAGCCGCGCACTATCTGTCGCTGGGCGACTACGTCCTCCGCCGGCTGACCGGCGTGCTGGCCACCGGCACCTCGACCGCCGCGTGGACCGGGATGGTCGATCGGGACACCGCCGACTGGTATGCCGACATCGTCGCCACCGCGGGGGTCCGCGTCGATCAGCTGCCCCCGATCCACCACCTGGACCAACCACTGGAGCTGCCGACCAAGCGGGCCGCGAAGATCGCGCGGAAGTGGCCACAGCTGGCGAACGCCCAGTGGTTCGCGACGATCACCGACGGACTGGCCGCCAATGTCGGCCTGGGCGCCTATGACGAGACCTCGATCGGTGCCTCCTGCGCCACGTCCGGTGCCCTGCGGGTGCTGGTGCGCACCCTGCCCGAGAAACTCCCCGCGGGCCTGTGGTGCTATCGGGTCTCGCACGACAAGTCCCTCGTAGGAGGTGCCCTCAACGATGTCGGCCGCGCTCTCGCGTGGGCCGATGTCACGCTGCGCACCGACCAGGTCGACGAGGACGAGCTCTCCGCCGCCCTGGTGGCCGAGCCGCACGAGACCACGCCGCTGGTGCTGCCCTTCCTCAGCGGGGAGCGCAGCACCGGGTGGGCGGCCGACGCACGGGCCGTGATCACCGGGATCGGTGCCGGGTCGGCCCCGGTCGAGGTCTATCGCGGCGTGGTCGAGGGCATCGCGCTGTCCTATGCGCGGATCGCCGCACAGCTGCGCACGGTCGCTCCCCAGCCCGACAAGCTGTTCTGCGGCGGGCGGGTCACCACCGACCGGCCCGAGCTGTTGCAGGTGATGGCCGACGCGATGCGGACCTCGGTCACCCCCGTGCAGCTCAAGCGGACGACGCTGCGTGGGACCGCCCTGCTCACGCTCGACACCCTCGCGCCAGATGTCCCGCGCGCCCGACCCGACCTCGGCAAGGCGCTGGCCCCGGACACCAACCGGCGGCCCTACTACACCCAACGGTTCGGGCAGTTCGAGAAGGTCTACGAAGCGCTGTTCACCTGAGCGTGCTCGTCGGGCGACGCGTTCATCGTCCGGGACCTCAGCGGTTGCGGAACTCCCCCGCGACCTCGATGAGGCGCGTGTTGGCCTCCGTCTCGCCGATCGACACACGAACGCCCTCACCGGGGAACGGGCGGACGGTCAGACCCCGCTCCTGGCAGGCCGCGGCGAAGTCGAGAGTGTCCTCCCCCAACGGCAGCCACACGAAGTTTGCCTCGGTGTCGGGGACCGGCCACCCCTGCTCGCGCAGCACCGTGAGCACCCGCTCCCGCTCGTCGACGAGAGCTTTCACGCGGACTTCCAGCTCGTCATACGCCTCCAGGCTGGCCACCGCGGCCCGCTCCGCCAGGTCGCTCACCCCAAAGGGCGTGGCCGCCTTGCGCAGGGCTGTGGCCACCTCCTCCCGGGCGATGGCATAGCCGACCCGCAGACCAGCCAGCCCGTAGGCCTTGGAGAAGGTGCGCAGGACCGCGACGTTGGGGAACTCGCGGTAGATCGCCAGCGCGTCCGGGGCGTCGGCGGCGGTGTTGAACTCCAGGTAGGCCTCGTCGACGACGACCAGCACGTCGTGGGGCACGGACTCGAGGAACTGCCGCAGCGCCGCATCGGTGACGTGGGGGCCCGTGGGGTTGTTGGGGGTGCAGACCAGGATGAGGCGGGTCCGGTCGGTGACCGCGGCGGCCATCGCAGGCAGGTCGTGCGCGGCGTCCGCGTCGAGCGGCACCTGGACGGAGGTCGCGCCGGCGAGGGCCACGACGATGGGATAGGCCTCAAACGAGCGCCACGCATAGATGACCTCGTCACCGGGCTCACAGGTGATGTTGATCAGCTGGGCCAGGACGCCGACGCTGCCGGTGCCGGTGGCGATGTGCGTCGTCGGCACCTCAAAGCGCTCGGCGAGGGCGCTGGTGAGCCGGGTGACGGCCATATCCGGATAGCGGTTCATGCTCTCCGCGGCCTCGGCGACGACCGCCAGGACGGAGGGCAGGGGAGGGTTCGGGTTCTCGTTCGAGGAGATCTTGTATGCCGTCACGCCCTCCACCGGGGCGGCCGGCTTGCCCGGCTTGTAGGCGGGGACGCCCTCGAGCGTCTTGCGGAGGCGGACAGCATCGTTCATGCGACCGAGGGTAGACGCTCACCCACTGGGCCGACGATTGCCACCCTGGGCATAGTGGAGGACGTTCGACCAGGATGACGGTGGCAGGTGCAACGATAGGGTCATGAACTTCCTGATCAAGGTCGCCGTCAACGGCGTCGCACTGTGGATCGCCTCGCTGCTGTTTGATGGGATCGTCTTCGAGGACACCTCAAACACCACGGCCAAGGTCCTCACGGTCCTCGCCGTCGGCCTGATCTTCGGCGTCCTCAACAGCATCATCAAGCCCATCCTGTTTGTGCTGTCCCTGCCGATCATGCTGCTGACCCTGGGACTGTTCACCTTCATCCTCAACGCCTTCATGCTGTGGCTGACCGGGACCGTTGCCGGGTGGGTCAACCTCGGGTTCGAGGTGACTGAGTTCTGGTGGGACGCCATCTGGGGCGCGCTGATCATCACGATCGTCTCGATGATCCTCAACGCCATCCTGCCCGACGGCAGGGACTGAGCCATGGCACCCGAAGCAACCGCGGTCTCGGTCCCGACGGCCGACGGGGCCATGCCGAGCCTGCTGTGGGTCCCGGACGTCCCGGACGACTCCGGTGGCAGTGCCCTCGTGGTCTTCCAGGAGATCTTCGGGGTCAGCGACTACATCCGCGACAGATGTGCTGACCTGGCCGACCTGGGCTATGTCGTGCTGGCACCCGAGCTCTACTGGCGCCTGCCCGTGCAGCGGGTCGATGAGGACGCCGAGGACGTGTTGGAGCAGGGCATGGCGCTGATCTCCCAGCTGGACTGGGACACTGCCGTGCGTGACGGGGCGTCAGCCCTGCAGCACACCGCGAGCCTGCCGCACGTGGACCGGGTGGGAGCGCTCGGGTTCTGCCTCGGTGGGGGTCTGGCCTATGCCGCCACCGCAGCCGCACCAGCGACTCCGGCCGCACTCGTGAGCTACTACGGATCAGCCCTGCCCCAGCTCGTGGACGCTGGGATCGAGGTCGACGTCCCGAGCCTGCACCACTTCGGCACGGCTGACGCCTACATCCCGCTGGAGACCGTCGAGGCGATCCGCGCGTGGGCCACGCGAGGAGACAACCACGTCGAGTTCGAGCTCTATGAGGGTGCCGGTCACGCCTTTGACAACCCGAACCCGTTGTTCCATCACCCTGAGGCCGCAGCGTCCGCCTGGGAGTCCACCGTGTCCTTCCTCACCCGGCAGATGCCTGTCGAGTGAGGTTCGCCGGGGGGCCCGAGGGTGCACGTGAGGTGCCGCCCGGGGGTGGCTTGGTCTCGTGAGCCTGTGGCTTGAGCTGCTCCTCGCGGGGGCCGTGGCGCTGGTGCTGGTGGGTGCCGTCGGTGCCTTCTGGCTGCTCACCGACTGGCTCCGGAGGAGGCGCCGGGCTAGGTCCGTGTCGTCGGCCCCGCGGTCGTCTACCGCGCGCGGGGTCTCCACCGCAGTCCCGGGCGAGGAAGAGTGGCCCGTGAACGAGACGCACGCTGCTCCTCCCGTCGTGCGGGGCGGCCTCGACTATCGCGACCACCCTGGCCCGGTCGTGGAGCGGCGCGGGCCGGACGTGACGGAGCGCCGTTATCGCGACGCGATCGACCGCACGAGCGGTGAGAACCCCCGCACCTGAGCCGCCTGAGGACTGCTGCCTCTCCTGCCTGGGCTGCTCGCTCCTGGTCCCGTCGGGACGAGCATCTTGTCGTCACCCCGGTCATAATGGGGCGGAAGGTTCATCCCCCGCAGGACTGATGAAGGAGTGTGCATGGGTATCGGACTTGGCATCATGCTGTTGGTCGTCGGAGCCATCCTGACGTTCACCGGCCTCGATGAGAGCTATCTCGACACCAGCCTGGACACGGTCGGTTGGATCCTCATGGGTGGTGGCGCGCTCGCCCTCATCATGGGCGTCATCCAGAACGCACAGCGCACCCGCCACACCGTGGTCGAGGAGCGCCGTGGCGGACCCGACGTGATCGAGCGCCGTGGCGGACCCGACGTGATCGAGCGCCGCGACGACCCTCGCGTCTGACGCTCCGGAGCCGCGCCGAGGCTCAGGCCCTGGCCCTGTCCTCTGGGGGCAGGGCCTTAGCCGTGGCGGGCCGCGATCGCCTGGATGAAGACCTGGCCGATGTCACGCGGGTCCTCCGCGATGTAGGACTGCCCACCAGCAGCGGTGGCGACCCGGTCCAACGCCGCAGAGTCGACGTCGGGGCCCATGCCGATGAGGATGAGCCGGACCTCGCGTGCCGGGTCGGCAGCCTCATCAAGGGCGGCGATCAGTTCCTCCTCGGACAGGCCACCGGTGGAGTCGTCGTTCACGCCGTCGGTGAGCAGCACGATGGAGCTCACGAAACCCTCTTCCCACTCCTGCTGCATGTGCAGATAGGCAGCCAGGATCGTGTCGTGCAGGCCGGTGTCGCCGGTGGTGAAGTCCTCATCGAGAGTGCCAGAGGCCTCCTCCAGCAACTCACGCTGCGTGGTGCCGTCGACGTCCTGGGACAGCACCCGCACCGGCAGCATCTCCACCCAGTCCTCGCCACCCTCGCCCCGGCTGGTCGAGAAGGCCCACAGGCCCACCGCACTGTCATCCGGGAAGAGAGCCAGCCCACGTTGGGCTGCCTGGCTGGTGATCGCGATGCGGCTGGACTCACCCACCTGCTCGTCCATCGAGCCGGAGACGTCGATCACGGCAAGGAGACGAGAGGGCGGGTTCAGCGCCCCCCACGTCTCGTTGAGCGCCGCGAGTGCCTCCTGGTCCACCGGTGTGGCATCCGCGTCTCCGGCAGAGAAGCCGCCCGCCTCAAACGCTGCGACCGTCTCCGGCGCCAAGAGCGCCTCCTGCAGTTCGGTGACCCCCGGGGCGTCCGCGCCACCGGGCAGCACGACATACGGGTAGGAGAGGGAGCCTGCACCACCGCGCGGGCTAAGACCGGCCAGTTGCGTGTCGGTCCCCTCGGAGGCAGCGACCTGTCCTGCCGTGGCAGGGACGAAGATCGGCAGGCCCTGACCCACCGCCGCCAACGGGTCCGCGGCGGAGTTCTGCGCGAGGTTAACCATCAGGTTCTGGGTGAGCACCCGCGCGGCGTCAGAGTCACCCAGGCCACCCTGGGCCGCCAACAGGATCGCGGAGGTGGGCGGGTCGGTCTGTGGGTTGCCCACGACGAGCGGGAGCTCGGCGGTGACCAGATCGGCCCAGGTGGGCTCCTCGGCGAGACCGGTCGTGGCCTCGTCGAAGACGGGCTGTGCCGCAGCCAGCACCACGGGGGAGGTCGCCACGACGGGTCCGTTCTCGACGCCGACCCCGGCCTCGGCCAGGACGGCGACGAAGGCCGGCGAGTTGGGGATCCATACCTGTGCCTCGGGCGCCGCTCCCGTGGAAAAGGCCGTGGCGACCTCCAGCGGGGGCTGCGCGGTCACGGTGTAGCTGATGCAGGGGTCCACGCCCTGGGCGATCTCGGTGAGTACCGGGGCGATGTCTGGCGCGGCCAGCACGGTGACCTCGTGAGTGGCCTCACACGTCACGGGCGGGGGCCCCTCGGTGCTCACCGCACCGTCTGAGGTGCTGGATGCGTCGTCCCCCGTGGCGTCACCCCCATCGTTGCCGTCAGCGATAGGGCCATCGCCGTCCTCTGTCGAGGTGCCGGCAGTGTCCTCAGTCCCGTCACCGCCAACCGCCTGCACGATGCCGTAGATCGCGAGCGCGGCAACTGCCAGCGCCAAGAGAATCGCCAGAGGGCGCTTCAGGGACGTCTGCTCTTCACTGCGGTGGCGTGGCACAAGACTGCATGGTAGAGGAGTTCACCCCTCGATCAGTAGACCGTCTTCCAGCACGAGCGGTGCAGACCGATCACCGGCCCCCAGGATCGTGCTGAGGTGCCGCACCGCGTAGGGGGCCAGGTGAGTCGCCAGCTCGCCCGGTTCGACCCAGTGCACGGCGGCCAGCTCCGAGTGGTCCAGCCGCGCCCGCTCCACCACATCGGGAGACTCTCCGAGGTCAAAGACGAAGTGCACTGCATCGTCCCACTGCCGGTAGGGCGGCATCCAGTTCACGGCCAGCAGGCGTCCGGGCCGCAGGTCCAGTCCCAGCTCCTCCCCCACCTCCCGCTGCAGCGCCCTGCGCGGCGACTCGTGAGGGTCGACGACGCCACCAGGCAAGTCCCAGTCGGACTTGTAGGTCAGCTCGCAGAGCAGCACGCGCCCACGACCATCCCGCACCAGCCCCTGGCTGATCACCCGGGTGCGGGGCAGGGTGGCATTGAGCATGGACAGGAAGGACGCCCGGGTGCCGGGCTGCGGGTCGTCGGCCAGGCGGGCCAGGCGGGTGACGTCGACAACCTCACCGGCGGGCGACAGCTGTCGTGCCCGCGAGGTGCCCTCGGGCCGCAGTCCCGCACGCTGCAGGGCGACCCTGGTGTCCCGCTGCCCGACCGGGACCTCCGCCTCCACACGCCGGGCGCCCTCCGCGAAGGCGCGGTCCAGCAGCGGGATCAGGTCTGTCTCGACGAGGACGTCACCAGGGGGCCAGGTGAGCTCCAGCACGCCCGGCGCGACCTCGGCCAACGAGGGGCCAGCGGGCGGTGAAGAGGTCACCGTGCCACCCTAACGGCCGGTCAGCCGCTGGTGCGGTGCGGGACCGCTGGTGCGGTGTGGACCACTGGTGCGGTGCGGGAGGTCGGGCGTGGGCTACTGCTGGCGCAGCGGCGCAGGCTCCCGGTCCGCCAGGTGCCCCTCGCGCAGGGCCCACCGCTCGAAGAACCACGTCGCGAACGGGGGCACCGCGGAGACCAGCGCGAGCAGGGTGACCTGCGGGCGCCACTGGAAAACACTCGCTGTCGCCAGGGTGACGACGCAGTAGATGATGAACACGGTGCCGTGGATCGGCCCGAAGATCTGGACGCCGAGATCGCTCGTCTTGGCGACCCACTTGAAGTACATGCCGACCAGCAGGGCCGCCCAGGAGATCGCCTCCGCGACCGCCACGGTGCGGAAGATCTTGCGGGTCACGCCCGTGTCCCGCGCCCAGTAGGTGAGGGCCGAGTCACGGTTGCGTGAGCGCCAGTCTGTGGAGGACCGTGCTCGCTTGCGCTGCGCGAGCTCCTCGGCGGCGCGGGTCGCGCGGTCCGTCGCCGGCGGCTCAGACATGGCGCCGGCTCGTGATGATGCGGAACCGGTTGGCGACAAAGGCGGCGTCGCTGTAGGCCGCGTTGGCGGCCGGGTTGGCGCCGGTGCCGTGGAAGTCACTGAAGGCGGCTGTCTGGTTGACGAAGATCTGCCCGGTGAGGTTCTCCGACAGGGCGACTCCGGCATCCGCCGCGGCCTCCCGGGCGTCCTCGAGCACCTCCTCGTCGGTGGAGTAGACCGAGGCGGTCATCGCCCCATGCTCCTGCACCGTGCTGCGCAGCAGATCCAGCGAGGCGTCGGTGCTCTCCGTGCGGATCAGGAAGGCGACCGGCCCGAAGCACTCCTGGGAGTATGCCGGCAGGTTGGCGGCGTCGACCCCGATCAGGGCGGGGACGACGACCACGGCGTCGGGATAGCTGGGGTGGGTGATCGGACGGGCATCCAGGATCACCTCGCCACCGAGGCGCTGGGCCAGGCCGGGCACGTCGGTGGCCCGCTCGCGCACGTCGGGGTTGACCGTGGCACCGAGGATCTCCACGGCGCGGGCGTCGTCGGCGTTGAAGGCGCTGATCGCTCCGGCGAGCTTCTCGCCGAACTGCTCATAGGTCAGCTCGCCCTCGTCGGTGCTGATGCCGTCCGCGGGGACGTAGACGTTCTGCGGGGCGGTGCACATCTGACCGGAGTAGAGCGAGAAGGAGAACGCCAGGTTGCCCAGCACACCCTTGAGGTTGTCGGTAGAGTCGACCACGACGGTGTTGAGGCCGGCCTTCTCGGTGTAGACCAGCTTGCCCTCCGCGGCAGCCTCACGCTCCAGCCAGCCGCCGAAACCGGGGCCACCGGTGTAGTCGATGATCCGCACCGCAGGGTGCAGGGCGAGGATCTTGGCCAGGCCGTCCCGTCCCTCCACCGGCTCGCCCTCTGCCGCCAACTGCACGAGGGCCTTGTCAAAACCGGCCTTGGCCAGCACGTCGCGAGCGATGGAGACGGTGATCGCCAGCGGCAACACCGCCTGCGGGTGCGGCTTGACGATGACCGGGTTTCCGGTGGCGAGCGAGGCGAACAGGCCCGGGTAGGCGTTCCAGGTGGGGAAGGTGTTGCAACCGATCACCAGGGCCAGTCCCCGCGGGACCACCCGGTAGTCCTTCTGCATCCGGATCGGGTCACCCTTGGTCGGCTTCTCCCAGGTGACCGAGGCGGGGACCCGCTCCTGCTCGACGAGCGCTGCGGTGACCGCCTCCAGTGCCCGGTCCTGCGCGTGCGGACCGCCGGCCTGGAAGGACATCACGAAGGGCTGGCCGGAGGTGTGCATCACGGCGTTGGCGATCTCGTGGCTGCGCGCGTTGATCTGCTCGATGATCTCGACGCAGACGGCGGCCCGGATCCGGGCACCGGCGTCGCGCCAGGCCGGCATGGCGGCCCGAGCAGCCTCGACCCCGGCCTCGATGTCCAGCTCGGGATAGCGCACCCCGAGCGCGGGCCCATAGGGCGAGACCTCGCTGCCCACCTCGGTGCCGGTGCTCGGCTGGTCCGACAGCGGGGAGTATGCCGAGTTGCGGCTCTGCTCGAACGCCGAGCGTCCGTCCTGGGCCGCGTTCTCGCCATACACCCGTGGTGAGGGCGACTCGGGGTAGCGGCTGTAGTACTCGCGGGTGGCCAAGGCGTTGCTGGCCGTGTCGAGCACCTCACCGTGGGATTCGAGCAGGGCTGCGCCGGGGGCTGTCTCAGTCACCCAGCCAGACTAACCGCCCGACCAGACCCGACCCACACTGAGCGCCGCCCGCTCACCCGGTCGACGCACTGACGTGAGCGGCTCACCGAGGTCGGTCTGCAGGGATGCCACCGGGACTCAGGATCGGCCACACTGGACCATGGCCGAGGACCGACTCATCGCGCGCGCCCGCGCGTTTCTGCGCCAGGAGTTTCCCGGCGCGGAGGCCGCCTTCCTGGGCGGCAGCGCCGCCACCGGTGCGGCAACCCCAGGGTCCGACCTGGACGTGCTCGTCGTCCTGCCCGAGCACTGGAGCCCGGTCGCCTTCGTGGAGACCTCCCGCTTTGACGGCCAGCTGGTTGAGGCCTTTGTCTACGGCCCGGCCTCGCTGCGGGTCTGGCTCGAGAAGGGGCGAGCCGCCCACCGACCGGTCCTCGACCGGTTGGTCGCCGAGGGGATCCCCCTGACGGACAACGGACTCACCCATGAGCTGGCTGCACAGTCGGTGGCCGTGCTCGCCGCCGGACCGTCCGCACCAGACTCGGAGGAGGTGCACCGGCGGCTCTACAGCCTGTCGTCCGCCGTCGACGACCTGGCGGATCGCGGCTCGCAGGCCGCCCGCGCGGCACCTCGGCCCAGCGCGCCCTTGGACCCCGCGGAGACCGCGGTCCTGGCCTGGACCGTGTGGCGCGAGGCTGCGGAGCTGGCGCTGGTCGCGGACCGGCAGTGGCTGGGGACCGGCAAGTGGCTGGTGCGCGAGCTGCGCCGCCACGGCGACCGCTACGGTCTGCTCTCCTGGGCCGACGCGTCACTGGCCGCGGCAGCCGCCCCCGACACGGACGTGCTGGTGCAGCAGGCCCAGGCCGTCCTCGACGCCGCCGGCGGTTATCTGCAGGAGGGCCACCTGCGGGGTCACCGGCCACCCGATCTCTGAGCGGTCCTCCGCGAGATGACACGATGAGGCGCATGCCACTCACCGAGGGACTGACCGCCGTAGCCGTCATCGGCGCGGGAGCCATGGGAGCCGGGATCGCGCAGGTCGCCGCGCAGGCAGGCCACGAGGTGCACCTCGTGGACGCCGCAGAAGGAGCCGCCGCCACAGCTCGCGACACCCTGGGCAAGACCCTTGACCGCCTGGTCGGGAAGGGGAAGCTGACCGCAGAGGAGAGCGCCGGCATACTCGACCGGATCATCATCGGACCCGCCGCCGACGGCGCACTCAAGGAGCTGCCACCGGTCGGTCTGGCGATCGAGGCCGTCGTGGAGAACCTGGGGGTCAAGCACGAGATCTTCGCGACGCTGGACGAGCACCAGGACGAGTCGACCGTGCTGGCGACCAACACCTCGAGCCTGGACGTCGGGGCGATCGCCGGCGGGCTGGGCACCCCCGAGCGGGTCATCGGGCTGCACTTCTTCAACCCGCCCCCGCTCATGAAGCTGGTCGAGGTGGTCCGCACCACCCAGAGCTCGGGCGAGATCCTCGACGACGCGATGGAGCTGATGCGTCGCTGGGGCAAGACGCCGGTGCTGTGCACGTCGACGCCCGGCTTCATCGTCAACCGCGTGGCCCGCCCGTTCTATGGCGAGGCGCAGCGCATGCTCGAGGCCGAAGTGGCCGACGCCGCGACGCTGGACCTCGCGCTGCGCGAGCACGGCGGCTTCCGCATGGGCCCGTTCGAGCTGACGGACCTGATCGGCCAGGACGTCAACTTTGCCGTCGGCAACAGCGTGTGGCACCAGACCGACCGCGACCCCCGCTATGAGCCGGTGAACCTGCATCGTCACCTGGTTGAGCAGGGGCGGCTCGGGCGCAAGACCGGTCGTGGCTGGTTCACCTATGACGACAGCGGCCAGGCCGTGGACGCAGACCCCGACCCCGCGCGGGTGGCCGAGCTGGTCGGCGGTCCCATCGAGACCGACCCCGTGGCCCGGACCATCGCCATGCTGGTCAACGAGGGGGTGGACCTGGTGCGGCGTGGAGAGGCGAGCGCCGAGGACGTGGACACGGCCATGAAGCTGGGCACGAACTATCCCAAGGGCCCGCACGAGTGGCTCGCCGAGATCGGTGCCGCCACGATCGTCGGGCAGCTGGAGGCGCTGGACGCTGCCTTCCCCGGCGGGCGTTACCGGGCGAGTTCCGCGCTGCAGGAGCAGATCTGAGGGTGCTGAAGGGACGCAGATCTGCCTCGGTGCCCACGGCGCAGCCCCGGACCGGGCTCGTAGGCCGGGGCTGACTCAGCGCCGGAATCCGTCGGCGTCGACGCCGAACGGTCGGCCACCGCGGATCATCAGCAGCAGGCCGCCACCGCCGAAAAAGATCAGCCCGATCACCCCGACGGCGACGCTCAGCTGCCACGGCCCACGGTCGAGAGCGTTGTGGTCGCGCCAGGCGACCAGGCCCAGGGCAGCACATCCCACCCCCATCAGCATGGTGACGGCACCCATCAGCCGGGCATACACCACCCGGGAGAGCCGACCGCCCTGGAGTTGGAGGAGACCGACCGCCAAGCAGGCGCCGAAGAACAGGATCGCGGCCACGGCCACGGGACGGGCCTGCGGTTGGAAGAACCACAGGAAGACACCGAGCGCGACGAAGATCACCCCGACCACGGACATCATGATGACTGTGCCCCGATCCGTGCTTCCCACCATGCCTCGATCCTCACACGCTCCACCACTCCGGCCCGTCTAGGGTGAGGGCGTGGACCTGACGCACGTGCGGACGATGTGGGCGCAGGACCGTGCCTCGGCAGCGCTCGGCATCGAGTGTCGTGGGGTCACGCACACGGACGGCCTCGGCGCCGCGACCGCGTCGATGACCGTCACGGAGACGATGGTCAACGGGCACGACATCTGCCACGGCGGCCTGATCTTCACGTTGGCTGACTCGGCCTTCGCGCTGGCCTGCAATGCCGGTGGGGCACCCACCGTCGCAGCGACGTGCGACATCTCCTTCATCGCCGCCGCTCGCCTCGGGGACACGCTCCTGGCCACGGCAGCCGAGCGCATTACCTACGGACGCAACGGGGTCACCGACGTCACGGTCACCCGGGAGTCCGACCACGTCGTGGTGGCCGAGTTCCGCGGTCGGTCCCGCTCGATCCCACCCAGCGCGCAGGCTTAGCGCCGCAGCGGATCTGGCTACACTCTCGTCGTGGCAGCACCCGACAAGGCACCGTCCCTGAGTCCGCCGCCGGTGGACGGCGAGGTGCTGTCCACGAGCCGGCCGCAACGCCTGGTCGCCCTGGCCCACGATGCCGCGGAGTTCACCCGGGTCCGGGGACAGCTGCAGGGCCTGACGATGGCCGGGCACACGATCACCCTCGTGTGGCTGACCGGTGAGCCGGCCCGCGAACTGGAGTTCCTGGCCCTGCGCCGTCGGGTCCGTCCCGGCCTGCTCCGCTCCCCCAAGGCACTGCGGCAGGTGGTGTCGACTCCTCGCCGGCACTGGCGCGGTGACCGGACCCGGTTGGCGGACGCGATCCGGCTGGACCCCGCGACCCTCAAGGTGGTGGCGGCCGCGGACGGGGTGATGGCCTTCGGAGAGCGCGCCAAGGGGGCGGTGAAGGATGTCGTCGAGGGTCGCAGCGTCCGGGTGCCACACAAGGAGCTGCGTGGCTGGGCCGGGTTGGCCAGAGTCTGGGACGAGTTCGCCTCCGTCGCGCAGGCCGACGGGCTGTCCCCGGACTTCGCGCACGAGCTTGCCGAGCGGACAGCGATCCTCAAGGAGCCCGCGCCGGATGCTGTCCAGTGGATGCTCAACGACTTCCTCACCGAGCTCACCCGCTCCGGTCATCATGAGCAGGCCCTGGCCCTGCTGCCCCTGATCCGGACCGAGGACGAAGACCCGGTGGAGGTGGCGCGACGCCGGGCGCTGCTGGCTTACACCCGCACCTCGGAGTCAGGGCGCGAGGACCCTGACCTGCGGGCCAGCGTGGCCGAGCTGCTCACGGCGACCGACACCGTCCTGGCTGCCGGCGATGTGGAGCGGGCCGCCGCGCTCACCACGGTCGCTCTCGGGCTGTTGTTCCACGTCGAGCTCCACGCCGACAAGCTCTCGACCCCGCTCATCGAGGAGCCGGAGACCTTTCTGCGGGACTGGCAGGCCTCCGAGATTGCCCGGACGCTCGCGCGGCCGGTACCCCGGACACCACCACCGGAGCAGAACCAGCCGGAGCAGGAGCACGGACACGAGCCGGATCACACCCGGGTGATCGTGCTCCGCGGCTCCTATCCACAGTTCTCGGCGCAGCTGATCGACGCTCTGGAGCGGCGACCCGACGTGGACGTCACGGTGCACTCGTGGGGCCGGCGGGGCACGACCGTCAAGGGTCTGGGGGTGCGCCCCGAACCGATCGAGGAGCGTCTCCGACAGGCCGTCGGAGAGGAGCCCCTCGACGGGGAGCTGGCCACGACCTTCGGTGGTGCCGATGCGATCTTCATCGACTGGGCGGACCGGGGAGCGCTGGTCGCGCTGATGCATGTCCCGGCCGGCGTGCACGTCACCCTGCGCATCCACAGCATGGATGCCCTGTCACCGTGGCTCCACCTCATCGACTGGTCGAGGGTCGATGACCTCGTCTTCGTCAGTGACCACCTGCGCGACACGGTCCAGCGGCTGCTCGGTGAGCGCCTGGCCGGCACCCGGCTGCATGTCCTGCCCAACACTCTCGACGCCTCCCGCATCCCGGAGGGCAAGTCGGAGGGTCACCGACGTCGCCTGCTCATGATCGGCTGGGCCCAGCCGGTGAAGGACCCGGCGTGGGCACTGGACGTGCTGGGCCGGCTGCGCGCGCACGACCCGCAGTGGCGCCTCACCCTGGTCGGACCCGACTTCTCGCCGGGGACGGTGACCTCAGGCCTCGCCTACATGGCGGACTTCCGCGAGCGCCTCACAGCGGAGGATGTCTGCGGTGGGGTCGACTTCGTGGGCCACACCCGGGACATCACCCCGCACCTGGCAGCAGCGGGTTTCGTCGTGAGCTCCAGCAGGCGTGAGTCCTTCGGGCTGGGCCTGGTGGAGGGGGCGGCCTCCGGCGCCGTGCCGGTGGTGCGGAACTGGCCGATCTTCGCCAGCCTGGACGGTGCCCGTCGGCTGTTTCCTGCAGCGTGGGTCGTGGACACCGTGGACGAGGCTGTCGAGCGGATCCTGGCACACGCCGAGGAGGAGTCGTGGTCGGCCGGGTCGGCCAGGACCAGGGCAGCGGTAGCCCAACGGTTCGTGGATGGCGAGCCGGCTGTCGCCCTCAGCCGGATCGTGCTGGGTGAGGCTCAGGACAGCGCGATCTGACCCAGCACCTGCACGGCGGCCGTGGTGTGCCGCACGGGCGAGCGATAGTCCAGCGGCTGGGCGGAGAGCGGGCTGCCGGGCTCGACGATCCCCCAGACGGGAGGCCCACTCCCCCGATAGTCGCTCCACTTGGAGGGCAGGAAGGGGTTGGCGGGAAACAGGCCAGTCGTGATCGCGTCGTTGATGAGCAGGGCGTCCATCCGTCTGCTCAGGGCCAGGAAGTCGAGATAGCTCACGAACGGGCGCGTCTTCACCGACTCGGCACCCTCCATGTGCAGGGCCTTCAGGGCCGAGGCGATCGCGTCCGGCTTGGACGTGTAGACGTCGATCTGCAGGCGCCGTCGCACATCAGCGGGGAGAGCAGTCAGGGCGGCGACCACGGCCGTCATCGAGCGGTTGGCGTAGAAGTTGCCGAAGTAACCGATGTGGCGCACCTGCGGGTCGAGGTCGACCTCGGGCTGAGTGAGCTCATAGAACTCCGGCGGCAGGGTCGGATGGGGGCTGACGACCGACCGTTCGCGAGCCCTCGCAGCTAGTGCCTCATCAGGGATCCGGCTCAGCATGAGTTCGCGCTGGTTCTCATTGGTGAAGATCAGTTCGTCGGCGAGCGCATAAGGCAGGTGCTCCACCCAGGTGAACAGGTTGTCGCCCGGTGGCTCGAAACCCGCGGCACGCGTCGCGGCTCTGAGCTCGTCGAGCAGCGGTCCCTCACCGGCCGGGGAGTGCCGTTCCTTGGCGTCGACATAGACCGACAGGGGGTCGGAGAACTCCGCGGTCCAGCGCACCTGTGGCCACAACGTCTTGAGTCGTGCGGCCAGGACGTGACTGGGCACCCAGTGCGCCCGACTGTAGATCCGCTCATAGGTCGAACCACCCGCCTCCCACGCCAGCGCCTGCTCGAGCCCGACCTCGACGAAGGTGTTCACGCCCTTCCACGAGGAGAACAGGGTGGGAGTGCGCAGCACCGCGCGCCGACGCACCAGGTCACCGGCGATCTTGTCGAGCGCAGGGTCGCTGTCCCGCTGCGATGACATCTCGTTCTGGATGACGTCGACGGGGCGTCCGGCCTCGCGCACCCGTTTAGCGGCCACCACGCCTGCAGTGTCTGCATAGGGCGCGAAGGCATACGCCACAACGAGGTCCCTGGCAGAGCCGGACCCGGTGGCGTCGTCGCGGACGTTGCTCACGTGGGGTGCCGGGGCCGGCAACTCAGTCATGCGAGGTCGACAGCCCAAGGTGAGCAGCGAGCACGGCTGCGATCCGCGGTCCGGCGTGGCCGTCCCACAGCGGAGGCACCGGCCAGGTCTCCTGACGACCCGCCGCGAGCACGTCCGCTATCGCACCCGGCAGGGTGTCCCGCTGCACCAGCTGGTTGGTGCCGTGGGTGATCGTCACGGGACGCTCGGTGTTGGGTCGCAGCGTCAGGCACGGCACGCCCATCACGGTGGTCTCCTCCTGGACACCACCGGAGTCGGTGACGACGGCCGCCGCCCCCTTGACCAGACCCAGGAACTCGACATAGCCGAGCGGGTCGATCACCGACAGGTTGTCGTGGTCCATGAACCCGGCTTCCTCGAGACGGCCGCGTCCCCGGGGGTGCAACGGGATGACGACCTTCACCTGGTCAGCCACGGCGTGCATGGCCCGGACCAGCTCTGCCACGTCGGCGGGGTCATCGACGTTGCCGGGTCGGTGCAGGGTCGCCACGGCATACGGCTGGGTGGTGTCGAGGCCCACCGAGGCGGCCACACCCTCGGTGTCCAGGCTCTCTAAGTGCCGCAGCAGGGTGTCGATCATCGGGTTGCCCACAAAGTGGATGGAGTCGGCCGGTGCGCCCTCGTGACCCAGGTGTGCGATGGCGTCGACGCTGGTCACCAGCAACAGGTCAGAGATCCGGTCGGTCAGCAGCCGGTTGATCTCCTCGGGCATCCTCCGGTCGAAGGAGCGCAGGCCGGCCTCGACGTGCGCGATGGGGATCCCCATCTTCACGGCGACCACCGCAGCCGCGACGGTGGAGTTCACGTCGCCATAGACCACGACCAGGTCGGGGCGGCGGTCGGCAAACAACTCCTCCAGTCCCACCATGATGGCCGCGGTCTGCGCGCCATGCGCCCCGGAGCCGACTCCCAGGTTCACGTCCGGCTCGGGCAGCCCGAGCTGGCGGAAGAAGACCTCGCTCATCTTCTCGTCATAGTGCTGGCCGGTGTGCACGAGCAGCTGGGTCACCGGATAGTCCCCGAGGGCCGCGATCACCGGGGCTGCCTTGGGGAAGTTGGGACGAGCACCGGTGATGTGCACCACCAGGGGTTGCGAGTCGGACACGGGGGATCCCTTCCTGGCGGACGATGGCGTGGCCATCATGCTGTCACAGCGCGAGGTTGCTGGCGCGCAGGTGGCCACGCCCCGGAGCATGTTCCCTGTGGAAGGGGTTCGCCCTGTGGAGCGAGGCGCGCGTCCTGTGGAGCGAGGCGCGCGTCCTGTGGAGCGAGGCGCGCGATTCTCCAGGAGTTGGCGCAAGCACCGCCTCACGACCGCCCCCTCCGCGTGCCCGTGTTGGCCATCGCCGAGGTGGCGGCACGCGGGTGCTGCGCGCCGGAGCACGCCGGCGACCGTGGCATGCTTGGTCGGCACCTCGGCTCGGGCTGGGGAACCGGCACATCACGACGAGGAAGGGTGACCGCTCATGGCTGACACGAGCCGCTCCGTGCCATGGATCCTGCGCCGGATCCCGACCAAGATGCTGCTCGCCGGGCTCGGTCTGGTCGGCGCGCTGACGATCATGGCAGCGGTGCTGATGTGGTGGCAGGTCGTCGTTGTCGGACTGGTCCTGCTCAACCTTGGCACCGTCGCGGCGGTGCTCGGGCCCTGGTCACGCCGGGGCGAGCAGTCCAAGAAGACGATCGCCAGGGTGAGCCAGGAGATCCAGGACCTAGAGCGTCGGGTCGATGCCCTCGGCTCCCGTCTGGTCGCCAGCACCGAGCGCACCCGCGTGGAGTTGCTCGATGCCCTGGCCGAGCAGACCGACCGGGCGGCGGACCGGCCCTCCTGATGGGTGGCGACAACACTGCGGGCCCGATGCACACGGATCACCCTCAGAGCTCGACGCAGCCTCCTGAGCGCGCGCCTGACACCTCGGTGGACCTCGACCTGGTCGCCCGACTCGCGGACGGGCTGACCCCGGAGTCCGTCAGCGCCTACACGAACTTCGCGATCCGCACCCGCAGCCCCCTGGCGACCCGGGTCCTGTCCGCAGCGGGCGAAGATGCTGCGCTGGCCCGGTTCACCAGCCTTTCCGGTGCACCTGACGCGCACGCTGCCGGACTGGAGCAGCTGGAGCGGGTCATCGCGCGGGAGGGAGTGGCCGCGCAGGCCCCCGAGATCGCCACCCTCTATGCCCAGCTGCTGGTGCGCACAGGCCGGGACGAGGAGCTCGAGACCCTGGTGCGTGACCCTGCGGTCCCGCTCAACGATCTGGACCGGTGGTCCCTGCGCACGGACCTGCTCAATCCGCACCGCGTCGGCTCCGGCCGTGCCGCCCTGGCCGAGCAGCTGGGCCCCGAGGAGCTTGACGCTGCAGAAGGTCGCTGGCTGGCGGCCTTCAACGAGATCCATGAGGCTGACGGGCTGGAGCCGGTGAGCCTGCGCGCCCCCCAGCCGGGAGCCAACCCCTACCAGCGGCTCAGCAGCCCCCTCGCCACCGACACAGCCTCCCCGGGGACGTCAACGGTCGACGGGGAGCTGGTGACGGTGGTGATGTCCGCCTTCCGCCCCGACGAGGATCTGCTGCTCGCGGTCCGAGGAGTGCTCGAGCAGACGTGGAGCAACCTCGAGCTGCTCATCGTCGACGACGCCTCACCGGCCGCCTTCGAGCCGTTGTTGGAAGAGGCGGCCGGCCTCGATCAGCGCGTGCGGGTGGTCCGCGCCCCACGCAATGGGGGGACCTATGAGGCGCGCAACCTGGCTCTGCAGCTGGCCCAGGGTCGGTGGATGACGTTCCAGGACAGTGACGACTGGACGCACCCGCGGCGGGTGGAGCTGCAGGTGCGTCACCTGCTGGAGAACCCGACGGTCCTGGCCAACCGGACCTGGACTTTGCGGGCCTACCAGGACCTGACGCTGACCTATGTCGGATATCCCGCTGCTCGGCTCAATGCCAGCTCCCTGCTCTTCGACCGGCTCCCCGTGACCACCCTGGTCGGCAACTTCGACTCGGTGCGCAAGTCCGGGGACATGGAGCTGCCGTTCCGGTTGCGGGCCCTGCGCAAGGGCAGCGTGCGAGATCTGCGGCACCCCTCTCCCCTCGCGATCACCCAGCTGCGCTCGAACTCGCTGTCCCGCGCAGACGCGATCCCGGGATGGTTGCGGTGGGACCGGCTGGCCTACCGCGACAGCTATATGGAGTGGCATGACCAGGTCAGCTCGCGTCGACACCGCGCGGAGCTGCCCGCAGACGGGCGGCCCTTTCCGCTCCCCCGCCGTTCATGGGCCCCGGAGCGCTCCCCGGACCCGGAGACGCCTCGCTGGCAGGTCGTCGTGCTCGGAGACCTGCGCAACGGCCAGCCCCGCGCCCCACGGACCCTCGGGGTGGCCCGAGCCGCCTCCGACGCTGGACTGTCTGTCGCCGTCGCCCAGGCGGAGTCGCCCGCTCCCCTGGCCACCAAACGCGAGGCGCTGAGCCGCTCACTCTCCCGCGACGTGCGTCTGGGCACCATCGGCCTGACCGACCTCCACGAGAGCGACCACGCCCAGCTGTTGGTGGTGACCGAGCCCGCCGCCCTGCTGCACTCCGACGAAGCCGGCCTGCAGGTGCGGGAGATCCTCGTGGTGGCCGATGAGGCCGAGCCCACCGGCTGGACGGTCCAGGCCGTCGACCAGCGCTGCGAGGAACTGTTCGGCAGGCTCCCCCGCTGGGGCGGTCCGGCGGTGCTGCACCAGGGAGCGGAGCCCTCCGCCGTGCGCACTGCCGTGCCGGACGACCGCTGGCTGCCTGCGGACCTGGCGCTGGTCACCGGCGCCACGTGGCCACAGGTGCCCCAGGCCTCTCGAGTCCGTGAGGATCACGTGGACCACCAGGGGCGGGACGGGGCGGCCAGCCCCGTCGGCCAGCCGCAGCACACCCGGCGACCCCTAGTGATCGGGCACCACCTACGCGACTACGTGGCCCGCTGGCCGCGAGGCCCCAAGACCCTGCGGCACGCCTATCCCGAGCACGCGTGGCGGCAGACGCCAGGCGAGATGCCTCGTGGTGTCGAGGAGCCACCGGCAGACCCTGCGACCGGCACGCCCCGCCGCAGGACACGGGGCGCCGGCCGGCAGGTGGGCAACACCACGGGGGACGCCGGCGCGCTGCGCAACACCACGGGGGACCCCGGCGAGGTGCGCGACGACGCGGTGCACGACGGCGAGGTACACGACGTCGAGGTGCGCGACGTCGAGGTGCATGCCCTGGGCGGCCTGACCACCCCGACCCAGGTCCTGGGTCGCGATCTGCCACCGCCTTCCTGGTGCTCGTTCCAGGGCACCGGCATGAACGTGCGTGAGTTCCTCTCCCATCTGGACGTGTGGGTCTATCACGGGCGGTGGGACCTGCATGCCGAGATCGCGGCTCTCGAGGCGCTGGCGGCTGGGTTGCCCTGCGTGCTCCCGGCGGAGGCTGCTGTCAGCAGGCTGCAGGGACGGGTGCGCTGCGTGGACCCGTGGTTGACGGCACACACCCTGGCCGAGATGCAGGCCGAGGGCGACCTCGACAGCACACCGGTCCACGGCCACTCGGCACGCCACAGGCAGGACGCCTGGGCCGCCGCCCTGACTAGCCTGCTGCCCGCCGCCACGTCCACCCGCGAGACCGGATCGGCGATCGACCCCGACGCTCTCAAGACGGGATCAGCGTCCGACCCCGAGTCATCCGAGGTCGAGTCTTCCGACCGCGAGTCTTCCGAGGTCGAGTCTTCCGACCGCGAGTCTCTCGGCCCGGACGCTCCCGCCCTGCTCCTCCGCACCGCAGCGAGGGCGGCCTCCAGGGCCGGTGACGACGCCCGCGCCTGCGACCTGGTCTCTGCCCTGCTGGACCGGGACGAGGCGCGCTTCGACGACGTCATCAGGTTGTCCCGGGCGGCCCGTCGCCAGCAGCAGGACAGCGTCCTGGACCGGGCCCAGCGCGCGCTGCTGGCTCGCACGCCCCACAGCCGTGGCCAGGTGCGACGGGCCGTCACGGCGCTCGGGGGCCTCAGCCCGGCCCACCTGGAGGCCCTGCACAACTGGCGCTCCCGCCTCGCGGCACAGACTCCGCGCCTGGACCTGTCGGACGTCGACGCCCTGCTGCTGGACGTGCGGGTGACGCAGGCCCTGGACTCGGGTCTGGACGAGGCGGTGGTGGCGCCGCTGCTGCAGCTCCCCGGCGGCCCGCGGAGCCTGGTGCGCCGGATGACCCGGGAGCGTCGGTTCGACGACCTGGAGGCCGAGCTCGGCCGGTGGGACCAGGAGCACCTCGACCAGGTCCCCACGATGGCCTGGCACTGGCTGGCCCGCCACGCCACCACCCACGGCTGGACCAGCCTCGCGGCCCTGGCCGCCGCCCGGGAGGACGGCGATTCCCCCACGGCGAGCACCGTGCAGCTGGTCGCCGAGGCGGAGGACGAACGCGCCCTCCTGGCCACTCCCTGGGAGCCCCCGCCCCCCGCACCCGCCGCGGACCCGGCACAGTTGAGCTCACGCTCGATCGTGTCGGTCCTGGGCCAGTCCCTGCCGATCCGGTCCGGGGGTTACGCGACCCGCTCGCACGGCATACTCACCTCCCTGGCCGAGCGGGGCTGGGACGTGAATGCGGTCACCAGGCTGGGCTTCCCGTTCGATCTGTGGTGGTCGGCGGGCGACCAGCGCGAGCCGGCGCGGGTCGACCTGGTGGACTCCATCCCCTATCACCGGCTGCTCACCGAGGGCGTGCGGGACTATCCGCGCATCCCCCTGCCCCCCTATGTCTCGCGCGGGGCCGAGGGGATCGCTGCCCTGGCGCGCGAGCACCGAGCCAGTCTGATCCACGCTTCCAGCCTGTATGACGTGGGGATGGCCGGGTTGACCGCCGCGCGTGAGGTGGGGGTCCCGTTCGTCTATGAGATGCGTGGTCTCAAGCAGCTCCTGGAAGAGGCGAGGTTCCCGCTGTTCTCCGGCTCGCCCCGGCGGCGCTATCTCGACCTGCTCGAGAGCACCGTCGCCCGCGAGGCCGATGCCCTGCTGGTGATCACCAAGGCGCTGGGCCGGCAGATGGTGCGGATGGGCGTGGACCCGGACCGGATCACGGTCGTGCCCAACGGGGTGGACGTCTCACGGTTCACCCCCCGCGAGCGCGACGAGGAGCTGGCTCAGCAGCTCGGGCTGTCCGGCCGGACGATCATCGGCTATCTCGGCGGGCTGGTGCACTATGAGGGACTTGACCTGCTCTTCGAGGCCATCCAGATGATGCGCGGGCGACGCGACGACTTCCATGTCCTGGTCGTCGGCGACGGCGCCTATGAGCGCAAGCTGCACATGATCGTGGACGAGCTGGGTGTCGGCGACCTGATCACCTTCACCGGACGGGTGCCGCACGAGGAGGTCGAGGGCTATCTAAGCCTGGTCGACATCACGCCCTTCCCCCGCAAGCCGCTGCCGGTCTGCGAGATGATCTCACCGATCAAGCCCTTCGAGTCGATGGCGATGCGCAAGGCGGTCATCGCCTCCGATGTGGCCGCGCTGACCGAGATCGTGCAGGACGGGGTCACCGGGAGGCTCTTCGCCAAGGGTGACGCCAGCGACCTGGCCCGGGTGCTCGAGGAACTGCTCGACGACCCCCAGGAGCGGGTCCGACTCGGCGAAGCAGCCCGCGACTGGGTTGTCGCAGAACGGGACTGGGGTCGGATCACCGATGCCGTCGACGGTGTCTATCGACAGTTGCTCGGAGGAAACGCCACCGGCTGACACCCGTCAGTTGCTCGACCAGGACGCCACCGGCTGACATCCGTCAGTCGCGGGCACCCAGGATCTCGTCGTAGATCCGGGCGTAGCGCTCGTCGTTGTGCGCCCAGGTGCGGTGGCTCAGCACCCACTCCTGGGCCCGCGCGGCGAGCTGCTCGCGTCGCTGCGGGTCGCCGGCGAGCCGTTCGAGCACGTCGGCCAGGGACGTGGCATCACCCGTCACGAAGGTCTCGCCCCGGTCACCATCACCGGTGATCTCCTGCAGCGCTGGCAGGTCAGAGACGACCAGCGGGATCTCCAGCGCCATCGCCTCATAGGGCTTCAGCGGCGTGACCAGGCGCGCCGCCCGCTCGTTGATCCGCGGGATCACGAAGACATCGAGCTGGGCGTAGTAGGCCCCCACCATGTCGTGCGGGATGCGCCCGGTGAACAGCACCGCGTCCCCGGCCTCGGAGTCCTTGGCGTGCTGCTCGAGGAACTCCCGCCGGGCTCCGTCACCGACGATCAGCGCGGTCGCCGGGACCCCGCGGCGGCGCAGCTCGAGCGCGGCGTCGATCAACAGCTCCTGCCCCTCCCGGTAGTGGTCCAGGTTGGAGACGTAGCCGAAGACGAAGCGGTCGGTCAGTCCGAGCTCAACCGCGAGGTCGGCGTCGCGCTCGCGGGGGACGAAGGCCGCCGGGTCCATCCCGTTGGGGACCACGTGCACGTGGTCCGGGTCGACCCCCCGCGCCACGATGTCGTCCTTCATAGACTCGCTGAGGGTGACCACCGAGTCCGCCTCACGCTGACACCACGTCTCGGCCTCACGGCGACGGTGATAGAGCTCGGACTGCTCGGCCCAGGCCGTGTCCTTGGTCCAGAGCGCCTCGAAGAAGCCCCGCACCTCGTAGACGACAGGCAGGCCAAGAGCCTTTCCGACGGCCAACGCCACCAGGGCAGCCTCGGTGCCCCGGTTGCCGGAGTGCACATGGATCAGGTCCGGTGCCTCGGCGGCCACGACCGGAGCCAGCGCCGTGGCATAGGCGCGTAGGTACTCGTCCCACGGCTCGTGCTCCGGGATGGCCTCCCGGAACAGGTGGCGGTAACGCACACCGCCGACCTCGTCCTCCTGTGGGGCGTCCTCGACACCGATATTGCGGGGGAAGTCCAGGGCGGTGACCGCGACAGGGTTCAGGCCGGCGCGGGCCTGTCCGGTCAGCGTGTACATGCTCCGCATCGAGTAGCCACTCTGCCGTTGCGGCATGCCGATCTTGAGCAGGTGCAGGATCTTGCCGGTGCGCCCGTGGTCGGCCGTGCGTGGCGGCAGCCCGGCGAGCACCTCGGGGTCAATGGCCGGCAGCAGTCCGGGTGCCGACTCGTTCCAGCGCCCCTGCTGGATCTTGAGCTGGCGGATGAGCAACTTGTTGTTAGGGCTGAGCTCGATGCGCCGACGCAGCACGGCCATGTGCAGACTGATGGCACCGCCCTTGGCTGCGCTCTGCTGGATCTGCCGGATCAGCGAGGTGTCGGGGGCCTCCTGTGTCGCGATCCGCTCAAACTCCTGCTGCGCCAGGGCGAGGGCCTCCTCATGGCGTCCCTCGTCGGTGAGGGCGGCGAGTCGGGCGGCCGTCAGCTGGTCCTCGGTCGGCTCGGCGGGCCTCTGCACCGCGGGGGCAGCCTCGGCGGCCGGCTTGGGCTCGGCGGCCGGCTTGGGCTCTGACGCTGGCATGGGTGCGGCGGGCTGACTGGCGGAGGGCTTGGGCACGGTCTGGCCGACGACGCGGCCGAGTCGACGGCGCAGCCTCCTGGCCCATTGCGACAGATCTGACACGGGCCGACCCTACCGCCGGAAGCTGCCGGTGGCCGACGGGACGCCGCCAGTCATCACCCGCGACCCGAGCGCGTGGGCACGTCGTCCACGCGGATCTCCTCCGGAGTCGCCTCGGTGTAGCCGAGCTCGGCGAGCTCGCGATAGAGGAACGGGGTCAGCGAGCGACCGTAGGTGTCGGTGATATGGCTGCCCTGCCGGTAGATCAGCTGACCACCGATGGCGACCGGGCACTCCGCACCCTCCGGGCAGATCCAGGGCCGCAGGTCGAGCAGCGGCAGGTCAGCCTCCTGGGACAACGCCGCCATCAGGGCCTCACCCTGCGGCTCCCTGGGAGGGAAGTCGCACGCCCGGAGGTCGTCGATATTCTCGGCTGCACACTCATAGATCTCCGCGCCGGGCGAGCTGTTGTCCATCAGCAGGAGCACCGGGATCCCAGCCTCGGTCAGGTCTGTTGCGGCCGACAGCATCCCGGCCAGCAGCTCGTCGTCCAGGCCGGCGCCGGAGTTCATCACCACCACGTGCGGCGCCACCTCCTGACTCACGAGGGTGTCGACCACGGTCTGGCCGAACTCGTTGCAGTCCTCCATGTGGTGACCCGAGACAGTGGCTCCGCAGGCGCTCTTGAGGTAGGTCGTCAGGTGCCACCCTTCGTCCTGCGCGATGGCCTCGAACCCGGAGAAGTACTGGCCCAGCTTGGAGTCACCCCACACCACCACCTCGGTGCCGGAGTCCGGGTCACCGTAGACACACTCGGGGGCGGGGTTCGGGTCCCCCTGCGCAACCTGGCAACCGTCCGCGTAGTAGTGCGGTATGTCGTCGCGCGCGAGCGCCGGGTCCGGCTCCAGCGGACCGGTCGCGTCGTAGACCGAGGTCGGGTCCTCGACCAGCTCCCAGGGGGTCGCGTCAGGGTCGGCCACCAGGGCCGCCGGTCCCGGCGTCGTCGTGGCCTCGTCCAGGGTGGGTCGGGTGAGCCAGGCGGCTCCGGCGAGACCGCATAGCAGGGCCATCGTCGTCCCGCCCATGACGAGTGACGCCCAGGGGCGGGCCGCCAGGGAGGGACGGAACCGGATCGGGTCCTCGATCAGGTGCTTGGTGGCCCACGCCAGCAGGATCGACAGCACTCCCAGCGTGACCAGCGCGGGCACCCCCAGGTCGCCCCAGTGGACCCCGGCCAGGACGACCAGAGGCCAGTGCCACAGGTAGATGGCGTAGGACAGGCCCCCGATCCACACCATCGGCGCGACGCTCAACAGGGCGCCGACCGCAGTCGGACGCTCGGGCATACCCCCGGCGATGACCAGGACCGACCCGACGACAGGCACCAGGGCGGCAGTGCCGGGCCAGGCGGTGGAGGCATCGAACACCGTGACGGTCACCACGATCATCACGACACCGGCAGCGACCGCGAGCTGGCACAGCCAGGCCGGTGCCTGCTGCAGCCGGGGCACCGCGAAGGCGAGCACCGCACCGGCAGCCAGCTCCCACAGGCGGGTCGTCGTGACGAAGTAGGCCAGGGCCGGCTCGGACGCGGTGTGCACCACCGACCACACCAACGAGGCAGCCCCGAGGACCGACAGGAGCACCAGCATGGTCGAGCGTGGCCGCCGACCCAGCCGGGCTGCCACCAGGACCGCCAGCAGGATCAGCAGCGGCCAGAGGACATAGAACTGCTCCTCCACCGACAACGACCAGTAGTGCTGCAGCGGTGAGACCCCAGCACCCTCGGCCAGATAGTCCACGGAACGTCCGGCGAGGACCCAGTTGACGACATACAGGGTGGATCCGAAGACGTCGCTCAGCAGGTCGGGCCGCTGGCTGACCGGGAGCACGAACCACCCGGCCACCAGGGTGAACAGGATCACCACGGACGCCGCGGGCAGCAGACGGCGCGCCCGCCGCGCGTAGAAGTTGACCAGGGAGACCGTCCCGCTGCGCTCAACCTCGCGCAGCAGGGCCGCGGTGATCAGGAAGCCGGAGATGACGAAGAAGACATCCACGCCGGCGAAACCGCCCGAGAGGCCGGGCACCCGCAGGTGGTAGAGCAGCACGACACCGACCGCGATCGCCCGGAGCCCCTCAATATCTGGGCGCAGGGTGCGGGCGTGCGAGGGAGAGGGTGAGGCCACAGGCGGAAGTCCTCGGGTCATGGTCGGGAACGCCGAAGATCCTCTCACGATCCGGGCCCCCGCTCGGTGTCCATCACGAAAGTGCAACGGTTGGGCAATGTCGTTGCGATGACTTAACGCACGTGCGAAAGTCACTATCTGGACCAGGGGTCGGTCGTCACCGTGAGGCGGCAGGGAAGGGACATCGATGGGCTTTGCTGCGCTGCTCGCCAAGAGGGCACGGGCGGGCCTTGGCCTGCTGCTGACCATCCTGGTCCTGGCTGCGGGCACCACAGCGATCATCGCCGGCACCTTGGGCTACTCCGAGGCGGCGGCCACCACCGCGGCCCGGCACGCCCTCGGTGATGCCGCGCCCACCGAGGCCGGGATCCGGGCGCAGACCCGGCTGGCTGAGGACCCGGGGGCCCAGGACAGCGCCGCCAGCCAGATCATCCGTCAGGCCTTCGCACCCACAGAGGTGCTGATCCAGCGCACCATCGCCTCCGAGCCGCGCACGGTCGCCGATCAGGACGGCCGGGTGATCGTCATGGCCGGTCCGGCGCTCACGGCCGAGGACGAGTTATTCACTGAGCGCATCGAGGTCGTCGAGGGCGCCTGGCCGCAGGGCGACAGCGAGCCGATCCAGGGGGCGTTGCACGCCGGCGCTGCCGAGCTGTGGGGGGTCGGGGTCGGTGACATCCTTGACGTGGGCGGCGCACCGGTCGAGCTCACCGCGCTCTGGCGCCCGATGGATCCCCAGGACGCCTTCTGGTTTGACGACCCGCTGATCGAGGCCGGCAGCTCCGACGGTCAGGTCGGCCCGCTGGTGGTCCCCGAGTCCGCCGCCGGCTCGTTCGGCTCGACGCCCTTCGTGCGGTTCACCGTCCAGCCCGACGCCGACCGGGTGCTGCCCGCCGACATGCCGCGTCTGGCGGCGGTGGCCGCCGACCTGGACCGGGACCTGCAGGTCCCTGAGGTCTCGGTGCGCGGCGTGACCGTGGAGGGCGACCTGGCCCCGACCGCCGCGACCGCCTCGCGCAACCTGGCCACGGCCCGCGCGCTCAACCTCGTGCCGGTCACCCTGCTGCTCCTGGTCAGCCTGATCGCCCTGGTCCAGATCGCTCGGCTGCAGGCGCAGGCCCGGGCCGGTGAGGTGGAGCTGCTCATCGCCCGCGGCGCGTCCCGCGGTCAGGTGTTGGGCTGGTCCGTGCTGGAGGCCCTTGCCGTCTCGGTCGTGGCGGCAGCCCTGGGCACCGCCGCGGGCCTGGGCGTGATGCAGCTGGTCCCGGCCGGCGACCTCCAGACCGGCCTGGTGGTGCGCACCGGGCTGCTGTCCGGGGTCGCGGTCCTGGCCTCCCTGGTGGTCGTGGCCGTGCTCCAGGTGCGGGCCCTCGCGGCACGCTCGGCCACAGACCGCTCCGGACGCACCCGGACCGTCGCCGCCCTCGGCACCCTGGTGCTGACCCTCGGCGCCGCAGCCATCTCCTGGTGGCAACTCAACCGTTATGGCTCCCCCCTGGTGACCTCGGAGGACGGCAGCCTGCGCACCGACCTCGTGGCCGGCGCCGCGCCCGCCCTGCTGCTGGCGGCCGCGGCCCTGCTGGCCACCACGGTCCTCGGCCCTGTCGCCCGCTTCGTGGAGGCACTCAGCCGCCGGTCCCGCGGCCTGCTGACCCACCTGGTGTCCGCCCAGGTCTCCCGGCGGATCGTCGTGTATGCCGTGCCGGTCGTGCTCACCGTCCTCGCGGTCGGTGCCACGACCGTCTCTGGCCTGTATGCCGGGACCTCCGCCAACCTGCGCGACGGCATCGCCTCCCTGGGGCGCGGCGCCGATGTCCGCGCCGTCGTGGCCCCCGGCCCGGTCTCGCGCACAACGCTGGCGACCGTGCCGACCCTGGCGGACATCGAAGGGGTCGGGGCCAGTGCCCCGGTGTGGCTGTCCAACGGCCGGGTCGGCAGCACCGTCGTGTCCTACACCGCGCTGCCGGTCGACCAGCTCGGTGAGGCGGTCAGCGTGCCCGAAGGCATCCTCGACGTGCCGGAGGTCAGCGCGGCGGTGAGCGGCACGACCCGCCCCGAGACGGCCCTGCTGCTGCCGGAGAGCGCGACCGCGCTCAACCTGTCCCTGGACCTGTCCGTCATCCCGGATGAGGAGGAGCTGCAGGAGCAGTTGGACAGCGTCGTCACCTGGATCACCGAGCTCTACGCCGCGGACTACGAGGCAGAGTTCGGTCAGCCTCCCTCTGCGGAGGAGCTGGAGGCCGAGCAGCGTCAACAGGTGCAGCACGTCATAGGGACGTTCGGGCAGGACGAGCAGCTGACCATCTCCCTCTGGTTCTGGGACGAGGCCAGTGGCAGTCTGCTGCGCGTCGAAGCACCACCGGTCGACTTCGACTTCGGCGTCTCGGTCGACGACCCGGCCGGACGTCCCCAGGTCGCGGTGTCACGTGTGCCGATGGCGGCCACCGTGCAGGTGCCGGTCGATCCCGGCCCGGGACGCAGCCTGGTCGGCATCGACCTCGGGTTCCCCCAGACGGGCTATTTCTATGACGTCGAGGCCAGCATCAGCACTCTCACCACGACCGGTGAGGAGGGGACCGGCACCAACCTGCTCGCCGACCCGACCGCGCTGGCCAGCTGGCAGACCCCGATCCCGACCGAGTGGCCCGAGCCGGAGGGCGACCTGGTCGACCAGGTCGCCATCCCCACCACGGGCACCCTGGCGGGTGGCGAGGACGGGTTGGTCCTGACCGCTGTCACGGGGCGCGAGGACCTCAACACGTTGAACAACGACACCGTCGCCGTGGTGCCGCTGCGCGATCCGGGTCTGGCCGGATCCGGAGCCACCGGCCCAGCCGAGGGTCAGGACACGGGCGACGGCACCTCGGACGAGGCCCTCCCGGTCGCGATCACGCAGTCTCTGGCCGAGACCGGCAACTTCCAGGTCGGCATGGGCATCACAGTGCAGGGTTTTAACCGCAACATCCCGGCGCGGGTCGCGGCGATCATCACTGCTGTCCCCGGCACCACGGCCCCGCACAGTGTGCTCGTCGACACCTCGGCCCTGAGCACCCACCTGGTCGTGAGCGGGGACACGCTGGGCGCTCCGACCCAGTTGTGGGCCTCCAGCGCTGACCCTGAGGCGACCGCAGCCGCGGCTCAGGGGCTGCCCGGGATCGCGGCCGCCACCGGGGTGGGTGCGGTGTCGATCACCGACGCGGCCAGCGCCGTGCGCCTGGTCTTCTGGGTCGCCTCTGCCGGTGCGGTGCTGCTCGCGGTGACCGGCATCGGCGCCGTCGCCGCCAACCTGCTGCGGGTGCGCCGTCCCGAGGTCTCGGTCCTGCGTGCCCTGGGCATGACACCCGGTGGCCAGGCCCGCGCCAGGGCGGCTGAGCTCGCGGCCGTCGTCCTGGCCTCGCTCGGGCTGGGTCTGCTGAGCGGCTGGCTCGTCGGGCGCCTGGTCGTGCCCGAGCTGTCCCGCAGCACCACCTTGGCGGGTCAGGCCCAGTTGCCGGCTCCGTTGGTGCTCGAGGCCCCCTTCTGGGCTGGTCTCCTGCTCGGGCTGTGCCTGGCCCTCGCCCTCCTGCTCGTCGTGCTCTACCTGACGGTGCGCGACCAGGCGCTGGACCGTGAATACCGCGAGGAGATCCGATGAGCCGGCACGGCGCCGTCCGGGTGCCGGGGCGCGCCCGGGTGGTCCTGCGTCAGGTCTTCGCCGACCCCTGGCCAACCCTGCTTCTGGCGGTGCTGGTCGCCCTGATCGCCTTCGCGGCGACGCTGTGGCCCCGTTTCATCCTGGACATGAACAGTCGGCAGGTGCCCTATCAGGTGGGTGCTCTCTCTGCGCAGCAACGCGACCTGATGGCCAACTGGAGTGCCACCATCGTCCCCGAGGCGGGGCGCGAGTACACCTCCGCTCAGGACACCTGGGGCGACCTGCTCGACGGGATGGAGGAGACCCGCCAGGCACAGCCCGAGCCGTTGCGCTCCATGATGGGGCCCGGCGACCTGTTCATCGAGCTGGGCAAGAACGACACCCTCCAGCAGCCCCCCGAGGGCACAGAGTTCGCCCGGGTCGCGATCCAGCAGCGCATCGACCCGTTGCTGGAGGAGCACGTCGACCTGGTCTCCGGTGACTGGCCGCAGATGGTGCTCAACCCCAGCCCACAACTGCCCGCTGAGAGCATCCCCGAGGGCACTGTTGACGGCCCTGTGCAGGTGGTGATCCTGGATGATGCCGCCGACCGGCTCAACCTGGCCCCTGGTGACACCTTCGCGGACTTCCTGATCACCGGCACCTATGTGCCCAAGAACCCCGAGGATCCTCGCTGGGCCCACATGCCCAACTCGACCCGAGTGGGCGAGATCTTCTCCGGTGACCTCGGTCTGGTGGGTTTCATCACGGCATACCTGCCGCCTGAGAACCCCGGGTCGACGGGACCGATCACCAACAACGCGATGAAGCTGTTCTATCCGGTCCAGGGTGAGGGCGTCTCGGGTGACCAGATCGATCAGGTCACCAGCCAACTGATCCGGCTGACTGCCACGCAGCAGGACCTGCGGATGCCGGAGACCGCCGAGGAGCTCGACACCACCTTCAACTCCCCGGGCGTCAATCTGTCCACCCCACCCATCCAGACCACCTTCAGCACTGAGTCACTGAGCACCTTCGAGGCGCTGTCTCAGCAGCAGCGCGCCACGGCCTCGATCCTGGCTGTGGTGGCTGCCGGGCCGATCGGCGTCGCTCTCGCCGTCCTCGCCCTCGCGGGCAGTCTCATCGTGTCGCGCCGGCAGCAGACCCTGGCCCTGGCCACCGCCCGCGGCGGCTCTCCGGCTCAGGTCCGGGGAGCGATGGCACTGGAGGGGCTGGCCGCTGGCATCCCGGCTGCGGTCGCTGGGCACTATGCCGCCAACCTCATCGACCTGCCGGCCAGCGGATGGACCGAGTGGCTCCCGGTCGGCCTCATGGCCCTCGCCCCTGCCGTGGTGCTGGCGACGACCGCGAGCACTGCCAGCCGGTCCAGCCGCAGCGACCTGAGTAGTCGCGGCGCGAGCCGGTTGCGGATGCTCGCCGAGGTGGTCGTGCTCGCCCTCGCGGGGCTGGCGATCTGGCGGCTGTTCGACCGGGGCCTCACCGGTGTCTCGGAGGCAACCGAGGGCACCGGTCCGGACGCCGTGACCGTGGTCAGCGTCGACACTGGAGTCGATCTGCTGATGGTCGCCACCCCGGTGCTGCTCGCGCTGGCGGCCTGCGTGATCACGCTGCGTCTCTACCCGCTGCCCGTGCACGCCCTGATGCGTCTGTTCCGCCGCGGACGGGGCCTGACCAACTTCCTCGGGGCGGCCCGTGCGGTGCGCGATCCCGCCGGTGGGGTCATCCCGGCCCTGGCTGTGATCCTGGGGGTCTCGGTGGCGGTCCTGTCCTCGGTCCTGGCCGCGACGATCAACACCGGGGCTGAGTCCGCCGTGTGGCGCACCGCCGGTGCCGACGTCCGGATGTCCGGTCCGACCTGGTCGGCGGAGGACGTCGAGACGGTCCGGGGGGTGGACGGTGTCGCCGAGGTCGCTGCGATCCGGCCCGCGACGCACAACGCGGATCTGCGCGGTGAGCTCACGGCTGACGGGCTGACGATCTATATCGTCGACAGCACCCTGCCAGAGGTCTGGGCGGACACCCCCCTCACGCCGCTGCCCGAAGCGCTCTTTGCCTCCGCCGGCAGCGCGACTCCCGTCGTGGCCGGAGGAGAGCTGGTGGCCGACTCCGGCGGCGGCTCCCTGGAGGGCCACGGCGAGGTCGAGGTGATCGGGCACGTCGACGAGCTGCCCGGCGTGCGGACCCGGGGGGAGTTCCTGATTGTGGACCGGACCCAGTGGGAAGCGGCCGGAGGTTCGACACCAGACGGGGCGGTCGTGCTTGTCAAGGCAGCCGACCCCGGCCAGACCGAGACGCTGACCGCTGATCTCAACCTTGCCGTCCCCAACGCGCTGGCCGAGACTCCGCGCGCCCAGCTCGCCACCTTCCGCGAGGCCCCGGTCACCGGGTCCATGTCAGGACTCCTGGTTGCCGCGGTCGTGGCCACCACCGCCCTGACCGTCCTGGCGGTGCTCTGTGTGCAGCTGATGGGCGCCGCCGGGCGCACCACCTTGTTTGCGGTGCTGCGCACCCTGGGGCTGAGCCAGCGGCAGGCCCGCGGTCTCACCGCCTGGGAGCTCGGCCCGCTGGTCGCGATGGCCTTTGCCGTCGGGGCGGCCCTTGGTGTGCTGGTCCCCTGGCTGCTGCTCAAGGCGATCGACCTCACCGGCCTCACCGGTGGGGACACACAACCTTCGCTGGCCATCGACTGGGCGGTGCTGGGGCCGGTGGCCCTGGGCATCCTGCTCGTCGTCGGGCTGGCCATCGCGGTGTCCGCCACGCTGTCCGGCCGGGCCGACCTGGTCAGCACGCTGCGCGGGGGCGAGGAGAGATGACCGAGACGATGGCCGACGGCACACTGACCAGCACCAGCACCAGCACCAGAGCGGTGACGACCACCGCGGTGAAGGAGTCACCATGACGACAACGGACACCCCGCTCGCCGGAGTCACCAGCCGGGACCACGGTGGACCGGACATCCTGTGTGAGGACCTGGTCCGCATCTATTCCACCGAGGGGGTGGAGATCCAGGCGCTGCAGGGTCTGAACCTGCGGGTCGAACCCGGCGATGTCGTCGCGCTCGTCGGCGCCTCTGGCTCGGGCAAGTCGACGCTGCTCAACATCCTGTCCGGTCTGGACAAGCCGACCGGCGGACGCGCGACGGTGGCCGGGGTCAACCTCGGGTCGATGTCGCGCACGCAACGGGTGCGCTATCAGCGGCACACCGTGGGCTTCGTCTGGCAGCAGACCTCACGCAACCTGATGCCCTTCCTGACCGCCGCAGAGAATGTCGCCCTGCCGCTGCTGATCAGCAACGCGCGGGAGCGGCGGGAGCGGGTGGGCGAGCTGCTGGAGCTGCTCGGGGTCGCCGACGTGCGGGACCGCCGCCCGGCGGAGATGTCCGGTGGCCAGCAGCAGCGGGTGGCGATCGCCACGGCCGTGGCCAACAACCCGGCCGTCCTGCTGGCCGACGAGCCGACCGGTGAGCTGGATGACGCGATGTCCGAGATCGTCCTGGACGCGATGCGCGAGGCCTCCGAGCAGCTCGGCGTCACAGTCCTGATCGTCACGCACGACCCGACGATCGCCGATCACGTGCGCCGCACCGTGCAGATCCGGGACGGCCGCACCTCCACCGAGGTGCTGCGCCACACCGAGGTCGACGAGCACGGCGTGGAGCACCTGGTCGCAGAGGAGTACACGGTCATCGACCGGGCCGGGCGCATGCAGCTGCCCAGTGGCTATGTCACCGAGCTCGGACTGCGGGACCGGGTCCGGCTCGAGCTGGAGCCCGACCACGTCGGGGTGTGGCCGGATGCCGAACGCAACCGCCCCGTCGATCCCGAGCACCACGAGGCCGGCAGCGAAACCACCGGCACGGGGACGCGTGACCCGGGCGATCGGCATACTGCCGAGGATGCGGACCCCAACGCCGTGTTCCGGCCCGCCAAGGAGGATTCATGAGTGACTATCTGATCCGGGCGGAGCAGCTCTCCCGCACGTTCGGCAAGGGCGCCGCCGAGGTGCACGCGCTGGTCGACGTCACCGTCGAGGTGCACCCCGGGCAGCTCACCGTCGTGCGCGGCCCCTCCGGCTCCGGCAAGACGACCCTGCTCAACATCCTGGGTGGGCTGGACCGGCCGACCTCCGGGCGCGTGCTGCTCGGTGACGGCCGGGTGCTCTCGGAGATGAAGGAGAACGACGTGCTCGCGGTGCGTCGCGAGATGGTCGGGCACATCTTCCAGAGCTTCGGGCTCGTGCCGGTGCTCTCGGCCGCCGAGAACGTCGAGGTCGCGCTGCGGCTAAAGAAGACCCCCGTCGCGGAGCGTGCCGACCGGGTGGCCGCGGCGCTCGACAAGGTCTCGCTGGGCAAGCACGGGACGCAGCGACCCTATGAGCTCTCCGGCGGTCAGCAGCAGCGCGTCGGCATCGCCCGGGCCCTGGTCAGCGACCCGCAGATCCTGATCGCCGACGAGCCGACGGGCCAGCTGGACTCCGACACGGCAGCCACGATCATGGACCTGCTCTCCGAGCTGACTCACGAGCGGGGCATCGCCGCCGTCGTCTCCACGCACGACCCGATCCTGATGGCTCGCGCCGACCGGCTCATCGAGCTGCACGACGGGCACGTGGCCGACGGCGCCCTGGCCAGCGCCGACGCCTGAGCCCGGACCGGCAGCGCGGGTCCTCCCACGCCGGCGTCTGATGGGCGCCCTCCCGTAAGGTCGGTGCCATGAGGCAGAAGGTTCTGGTCACCGGCGGTGCCGGGTTCATCGGCTCCCACACCGTCGTCGAGCTCGCCGCGGCCCACCAGGTCGAGATCCTCGACAACTTCAGCAACGCGGTGCCCTCGGCCATCGACCGGCTGCGGGAGCTCACGGGGGCAGACCTGCCGGTGCACGAGGTTGACCTGCGCGACCACGAGGCCGTGCGCGCCGTGCTGCGCGAGGGCGCCTTCGACGCCGTGATCCACTTCGCCGGCAAGAAGGCGGTCGGTGAGAGCGTCGAGCAGCCGCTGGACTACTACGACAACAACGTCGGCGGCACCATCTCCCTCGTGCGCGCGATGCAGGAGTATGCCGTGCGCCAGCTCGTCTTCTCCTCCTCCGCCACGGTCTATGGGGCCGACGCTCCGGTGCCGATGACCGAGGACCTGCCGACGTCGGCGACCAACCCCTACGGCTGGACCAAGGTGATGATCGAGCAGATCCTGCGCGACGTCGCCGTGGCCGATCCGACCTGGCGGATTGCGCTGCTGCGCTATTTCAACCCCGTCGGAGCACATGTCTCGGGACGCATCGGGGAGGACCCGTCCGGCATACCGAACAACCTGATGCCGTTCATCGCCCAGGTCGCGGTCGGTCGCCGCGAGCGGCTGCAGGTCTTCGGTGACGACTACGACACGGTGGACGGCACGGGCGTGCGGGACTACATCCACGTGGTCGACCTGGCCCTGGGGCACCTGGCCGCCCTGGAGCGGATCGGGCAGACCGACCAGCCGCTGTCGGCGTGGAACCTTGGCAGCGGATCAGGGACGAGCGTGCTGGAGCTGGTCACCGCCTTCGAGCGGGCCAGCGGCCAGCAGATCCCCTACGACGTGGTGGCCCGGCGTGCGGGTGACATCGCCGCCTCGTATGCCGATCCCTCCCGCGCAGAGGCCGAGCTCGGCTGGCGTGCGGAGCGGACGGTTGAGGACATGTGCGCCGACACCTGGCGCTGGCAGCAGGACAACCCGCAGGGCTACCCGTCGCCCTGACCCCGGGACGGGCGGAAGTGAGATCTCCTACACGACGTAGGACTACGGCCCGCGGAGGCGTATCATGGGGTCTATGTGGCCGTTCGGAGCGAGTCTTGGTGACCTGGAGCGCGCCGTCATGGATGTTCTCTGGGACAGTGACGGCGATATGAGCGTGCGCGAGGTGCACGAGCGCCTCGCGCTGAATCGCGACCTCGCCTACACCACGGTCATGACCGTGCTCGACCGTTTGGCCAAGAAGAAGGTCGTCACCCGCGTCCGCGACGGACGAGCCTGGCAGTACAGCCCGACCGCGTCGCGTGAGGAGATGACGGCCGCCACCATGCGCAACACCCTGGAGTCGCTCGACACCAGTGACCGCAAGGCGGCGATGCTGCACTTCATCGGGGGCGCCAGCGAGCAGGAGATCTCCGATCTCCAGGCCCTGCTGGGCGCAGCCCCGCCCACGTCGAACGGATAGGCACGGGCAGCGCCGGTGTCATCCGCACTGCCCGTCCTCGCCCTCGCGGCGACCGCGATCCTGCTGACCGTGGGGATGCCGCGGCTGCTGCCCCGTCTGCACTGGCTGCGCCGCACTCCCGGTGCCGCGCTGGCGCTGTGGCAGGTCGCCGGCGCCGCCGGGGTGCTGGCCGCCCTGATGACCGCGCCGGCAGCCGCGATCGCGCTGAACAGCGAGGGCGGGACCGTGCCGACCTTCTTCACTGAGTCGACACGGGTCTCCCTGGCGGTGGTCGTCGCCACGGTGATGACCGGGGGCATGTCCGTGATGCTGCTCCGGTCGGCCCACCTGATCGGTCGTGGCCTGCGGACCGACAGGCGCGCCCAGCGCAACCTCGTGGACGTGGTCGCCAGCCGCTCTGACGGGCGGGTGCGAGTCGTCGACCACCCGGGCCGATCGGCATACTGTCTGCCCGGTCTGCGCTCGCGGGTGGTGCTGACCCAGGGCACCGTCGAGGCACTCACCGAGGAGCAGCTGCGCGCGGTGCTGGCCCACGAGCGCGCCCACACCACCGCCCGGCACGACCTGATGCTCGAGTTCTTCACAGTGCTGCACTGGACCGTGCCCCGACGGCTGCGCAGTGACGACGCGCTGGCCGAGGTGCGGCTGCTCATCGAGCTGCTGGCCGACCGTCGGGCGGCACGCCGCGTCGGGGTCACCCCCCTGGGCGTGGCGCTGGCGGTGATGGCCGGCTCAACCCATCCACCGGCGGCGCTCGGCAGCTCGGGCGCTCCGAGCGAGCTCATCGTGCGGCTGCGAGCACTCCCTGGGCACGAGCGCACACACCCCTCGGCCGTGCCGGTGCTGCTGACGACAGCCGTGATCGCGGCGGCTCCGTGGGCCTCTCTCACCTGGGCGTTCTGGGCCTGAGCCCGACGCCACGCGCCCGGTCACCCGGGAGAGCGCAACGCCGCGCGCTCGTCGGAGGTCGGCAAGTGAGGCCGAGATCACGCCCCTCGGGCTTGGCACCCATCTACTACGCGGCGTAGTGTCACTACGTAATGTAGTAGTCACTATGTCCGTGGCGCACCGGGATGCGCCCGGCACGTCACCTCTGTGTGGGGAGCGCCCATGGAAGCACTTGAGCTTGCTCGCTGGCAGTTCGGCATCACGACCGTCTACCACTACTTCTTCGTGCCGATCACGATCGGCCTGTCGCTGCTGGTGGCGATCCTGCAGACCGCCTGGATGCGCACCCGCAACCCGGAGTGGCTGCGGCTGACCAAGTTCTTCGGCAAGCTCTTCACGATCAACTTCGCGCTCGGCCTGGTCACCGGAATCGTGCAGGAGTTCCAGTTCGGGATGAACTGGTCGGACTACTCCCGCTTCGTCGGTGACATCTTCGGGGCGCCGCTGGCCATCGAGGCGCTGCTGGCCTTCTTCCTCGAGTCGACCTTCCTGGGACTGTGGATCTTCGGGTGGGGCCGCATCCCCGAGAAGCTGCACCTCGCCTGCATGTGGCTGATCCACCTCGGCACGGTGCTCTCGGCCTACTTCATCCTCGCGGCCAACTCGTTCATGCAGCACCCGGTGGGCTACTACAACAACCCCGAGACCGGCCGCGCCGAGCTGGTCGACTTCTGGGCCGTGATGACCAACCCGGTCCAGCTGGTGACCTTCCCCCACGTGATGACCGCCGCCTTGATGACCGGCGGTGGCTTCATGCTGGCGATCGCCCTGTGGCACGTCTGGCGTCAGCGCACCCCCGACAGCGAGCAGCCGATGTATCGCAAGGCCGCCACGATCGGCGCGATCGCCGTGCTCGTCGGAGGCCTGGGCACCGCCATCTCCGGCGACCTGCAGGGCAAGGTGATGACCGAGGTCCAGCCGATGAAGATGGCCGCCGCGGAAGGGCTCTACGACACCGTCCCCGAGGGAGTCGGCGCGCCCTTCTCGATCATCACCGTCGGCACCCTCGACGGCACCGAGGAGGTCTGGGCGCTCACCGTGCCTAAGTTGTTGTCCTACCTGTCGACCGGCACCCTGGACGGCGGCGTCGAGGGCATCAACGACCTCCAGGCGGACTACCAGGTCACCTATGCCGGCAACGAACTCACCGAGATGGAGGACTACCGCCCCATCATCCCGGTGACCTACTGGACCTTCCGGCTGATGATGGGCTTCGGTTTCGCGGCGATGGGCATCGCGGCGCTCGCCCTGCTCTGGCTGTGGAAGGGCAAGGAGATGCGCCACCGGTTCTGGTACTGGTCAGCCATCGCCGTCATGTTCCTGCCCCTGCTGGCCAACTCCTGGGGCTGGATCTTCACCGAGATGGGGCGTCAGCCGTGGGTGGTGTTCGGGCTGATGGGCACGCACACCGGTGTCTCCCCGGGCACCACGACAGCCGAGGTGGCCACCACGATGATCGGCTTCACCCTGCTCTACGGGGTGCTGGCCGTGATCGAGGTGGGTCTGATCCTGAGATACACCCGCGCCGGAGCGCCCGAGTATGACGGCGAGTCCCTCGACCCCCGCGACCGGGCCGACGACGAACCGTTCGTCTTCTCCTACTGAGCCCCTCGGCATACTGACAAGGAAGTGAAGCAATGGAACTGACCACCATCTGGTTCATCCTCATCGCCGTGCTGTGGATCGGCTACTTCGTCCTGGAGGGATTCGATTTCGGCGTCGGAGCACTCTTTCCCGTGCTCGGGCGGAGCACGCAGGAGCAGGACGGTGAGACCCGCAAGCGGGTCATGCTCTCCACCATCGGCCCGGTCTGGGACGGCAACGAGGTGTGGCTGCTGACGGCCGGCGGGGCCATGTTCGCAGCCTTCCCGCACTGGTACGCCACCCTGTTCTCCGGGTTCTACCTGCCGCTGTTCATCATCCTCGTCGCCCTGATCGTGCGAGCGCTCGGCTTCGACTACCGCGGCAAGGTCGACAGCGACGTCTGGCGCCAGCGCTGGGACTGGTGCATCTTCCTGGGGTCGGTGATCCCGGCGGTGCTGTGGGGCGTGGCCTTCACCAACATCGTGCGCGGCGTGCCGATCGACGCCGACATGGAGTACACCGGTGGCTTCTTCACCCTGCTCAACCCGCTCGCCCTGCTCGGCGGCCTGGTCTTCCTCGGCGTCTTCGTC
Source organism: Ornithinimicrobium ciconiae (assembly GCF_007197575.1). Classification (NCBI taxonomy): domain Bacteria; kingdom Bacillati; phylum Actinomycetota; class Actinomycetes; order Micrococcales; family Ornithinimicrobiaceae; genus Ornithinimicrobium; species Ornithinimicrobium ciconiae. Next base: position 483,208 of record NZ_CP041616.1, on the reverse strand, counting down.
ACGCACGGCGCGATGTTCCTGGCGCTGAAGACCGACGGCCCGATCCGCCACGACGCCCGCGCCCTGGCCGTCCGGGTGGGTGTGGTCGCGGCTGTCCTGGCCGTCGTCTGGCTGGCGATCATCCACACGGACACGGGCACGGCGCTGTCCTGGGTGGTGGCCGGTCTGGCTGCGGTGGCGCTGCTGGCCGCCCTGGCCAAGGCCCGGCAGGGCTCGGAGGGCTGGGCCTTCACCGGCACCTTCGTGGCGATCGCCCTGGCTGTCGCATCGCTGTTCATCGCGCTCTTCCCCGACGTGATGCCGAGCTCGACCGACCCGGCGTTCAGTCTCACCACGACCAACGCGTCCTCGACCGACTACACGCTGATGATCATGACCTGGGTCGCGGTCCTCTTCGTCCCGATCGTGCTGCTCTACACCTCCTTCACCTACTGGACCTTCCGCAAGCGGATCAGCGGCCACCACATCCCGGCCGTGGACACACCAGAGGACGAGACGGTGGTGACCCCCCAGTCATGAAGCCGTTCGACCCGGAGCTGTTGCGCCAGGTTCCCGCCGCCCGTGCTCCTGTGGCCGCTCTGTCGGTCGCGGGGGTCCTGGCCGGCACCCTGGCCGTCGCCCAGGCGGTCTGCCTCGCCTGGTTGGCCAGCACTGTGGTCACCGGCGGGGAACTCACCGCCCCGCTGGCCTGGACGGTTGCCCTGCTGGTGCTCCGCGGTCTGGTCGCCGGGGCGCAGGAGTCGGTCGCCGGCTGGGCCGGTCAGCGCGTGGCCTCCGGGATGCGCTCCCAACTGCTGCGTCGCTGGTCCGGGCTGCCGGAGGAGTCCCGTCCGCAGCCCGATGACGCGGTCCGTCGCGCCACCGACGGGGTCGCTGCGATCGAGCCGTATGTCGCGCGCTACCTTCCCGCCCTCGTCGCCGCCGCGGTGGTGCCGGCACTGAGCCTGCTGACGCTGTTGGTGGTGGACGTCTGGGCCGCCCTGATCGTGCTGCTCACCCTGCCCCTGATGCCGATCTTCGCCATCCTGATCGGCAGCCACACCCGGGAGGAGACGCGGACTCGCTGGGACGCGATGACCGACCTGGCCGGGCACTTCCTCGACGTGGTGCGGGGCCTGCCGACCCTGGTCGCCTACGGCCGGGCTGAGCGCCAGGTGGCCGTGGTCGCCGAGGTCGGCCGTCGGCACCGGGTCGCCACCGTCCGCACGCTGAGGACCGCCTTCCTGAGCACCGTGGCCCTGGAGCTGTTGGCCACCATCTCGGTGGCGCTGGTCGCGGTGTGCGTCGGACTGCGACTGGCCTTCGGTGCGATGGACCTGCAGGTGGCGATGACGGCGATCCTGCTCGCCCCTGAGGCCTACTGGCCGATCCGCCGGGTCGGTGCGGAGTTCCACAACGCCGCCGACGGCGCCGAGGCGCTGGAACAACTCGGGCAGGACCTCACCCCCACCACCCCACCGAGCACACCGAGTGGCGTGAGGGTCGCCGTCGACACCCTCGCCTACCGCCACCCGGGCCGCGCAGACACGCTGCGCGACCTCACGCTGACGACACCCCCGGGCCCGGGCCTGACCGCGCTGACCGGCCCCTCTGGCGCGGGCAAAACCACCCTCCTCGAGCTGATCGCCGGGCTGCGCCTGCCGTCCGCAGGATCCGTGAGCGCGCCGTCCGCCCACCTGGCCACCCAGCGGCCGCTGCTGCTCCCGGGATCGGTCCGAGAGAACCTGGCGCTGGCTTGCCCCGACGCCAGCGACGCCGAGATGCGCCTGGCACTGCAGCGGGTCGGGCTGTGGGAGGCGCTGGTCGTCCGGGAGGGCCTGGACACGGTGCTGGGTGACGACGGCTTCGGCCTGTCCGCCGGACAACGTGGCCGCCTCGGCCTCGCCCGCGCCCTCGTCTCCACCGCCCCGCTGGTGCTGCTGGACGAGCCCACCGCACACCTCGCGGCCGACGCGCTGCCCGAGATCCACGCACTGGTCACCGAGCTGGCCCGGCACCGTCGGGTGATCGTGGCAACCCACGACCTGGACCTGGCGGATCACGCCGACCAGCGCTGGCGCATCCCGCTGGCTGCGCGCCTCGACCGCGGCAGGCAGGTGCCATCCCCGACCGCGGCACGGCCCCTCTCCACCGAGACACCTGTCTCGGCCCCACAGACTGGTGGCGGCGTTGCTCTCGATGCCGGCGACGCCGTCACCACCTCACCACCGACCCTGCTGCACCGCTGGATCCCCTCACCACAGCGGCGCCTCACGCTCGCAACCGCGGTCGGTGGCCTGGCCACCACCTCCGGCGTCGCCCTGACGGCGACGTCCGGCTGGCTCATCGTGCAGGCCTCCTATCAACCGGTCGTCCTGACCCTGCTGGTCGCGATCGTCGGCGTGCGCGCCTTCGGTCTGGCCCGACCCGTGCTGCGGTATGCCGAGCGCATCGTCTCCCACGACGTCGCCCTGGAGACACTGGCCGCGGAGCGCACCCGCGCCTTCCGGCGGCTCATTCCGTTGACGCCCGCCCGCCTCGGACGGCGCAGCCGCGGTGAGGTCCTCACGGCGGTGGTGCGAGACCTGGACGACGTCACCGACGAGAAGGTGCGAGTGACGGTGCCGCTGTGGGGAGCCGTGCTCGCCAGTGCCGTGGCCGCGCTGGTCGTGGGCGCCTTCCTGGCGCCGGCCGGCCTGGTGGTGCTGGCCGCCTCCGTCGTCGTGCTGCTTCTCGGCCGGGCCGGTCAGGCACTGGAACAGTCGGCTCACCAGGACCTGGTCACGGCCCGCGGCGCCGTGCGCTCCCTGGCGACCCTGGTCACTGCCCAGCTCACCCAGGTGCAGGCGGTGACCGGAGTCGGGCATGCTGACCGCCTCGTCGACCGGATCGACACGGCCCACCACGGCGAGGACTCGGCGGCCCGCAGTCTGAGCCGGGCCAGGGGCGTGGTTGTGGCCCTCACCTGGGGGGTCATCGCTGCCGCCGTCGGCACCGTCGGATGGCTCGCTGGCCAGGCCTTTGTCGCCGGGACACTCTCCGGACCGGTCGCGGCCCTGGTGGTGCTGACCCCCATGGCGATCGCGGAGGCATGGGCCACCGTGCCCGAGATCTTCGGTGCGCGGGCCCGGGCCCAGGCAGCCCGAGGGCGTCTGGCCACCCTGTTCGCCCAGCAGCCCGCTGTCGCGCAGGAACGCGACGCCCGCCCGCCGGCCGCTGACCGCACCGCCGCAGTTGGGGTGCCCGTCGTGACGGATGCCGCAGTTGGGGTGGCCGTCGTGACGGATGCCGCACCGGTGGTGTCGACCGATGCGGTCCAGGCCGCGTGGGACGCGGCCGCCGTCGAGCCAGACCTGGCCCCCGTGAGCCTGCGTCTGCAGCCCGGCGAGCGGCTGGTGCTGACCGGTCCCAACGGCGTGGGCAAGTCGACCCTGCTCGCGGTGCTGGCCCGTCACCTCGACCCGACCGTCGGCACCTACAGCCACGGCGCCACCGAGGTCCGAGACCTCCCGCTGTCGCAGGTGCGCCGGCGCATCGCGGTCGCCGACGACGAGCCGCACGCCTTCCAGGGGACGGTCCGTGCCAACCTGGTCCTGGCGTGTCCGGACGCCCGCGATGAGGACCTCGTCGCGGCCCTGCGGGCTGTCGACCTCGGTCACTGGTTCGACCAGCTCCCCGACGGACTGGAGACGCGCCTCCTGGGGCTCAGCGGTGGCGAGCGCACCCGGCTGAGCCTCGCGCGCGGCATACTCTCCCGGCGTCCGGTCCTGCTCCTCGACGAGCCGACCGCCCACCTGGACGAGGTGAGCGCCTCACGCGTCCTGGAGTGTCTTGGCCACGGACTGCAGAGCGTCGTCATGGTGTCCCATGACATGCGCCCGGCCAGCTGGCGCGAACTGCCGCTCACGGCTGCTGCGCAAACTCCAGCAACGTCCGTGTCCAGTCATCGGGACCTGACCAGCTCAGCCGCGAGATCCCGGTGACCACGGCATTGACCCGGCTCCAGCGCAGCAGCCGCTCGGGGTCGACCCGGACCAGGGACGCCAGGTCATAGGCGCGCTGGGCCATCTCCTCCGCGGTGCCGGTGGTCACCACGAAGTCGACCATGTCGAAGCAGCGGTCCCCGACGCACAGCTTGGGGTCGACGGCCACCAGAGTCCGTCCGTCAGGCCGGCTCTCGGCGCGCAGCACGTTGCCCAGGTGCAGGTCGCCGTGGATCACCACCTGCTCCCGGTCGGTCTCGAGCAGACTCAGGCACTCGTCCACCGCCCGGCCCCAGACCTCCCGCGAGATGTGCTCGTTGACCTGCGGCAGGGTCTGCCGTGCACCGATCCTGCGGAACATGTCCTCGCAGCGCTGCCGCAGCACCTCGGCCACGCCGTCGGCCGTGGTGCCGTGCAGATCGCTGAGCAGCTCAGCCCACTCCTGCGGTGTCGGCGGGGTGGCGCGCGAGTCGTCCAGGGTGGTGCCGGGCACGACCCGCTCCATGAGCATCGCCCCGCCGGACGGGTCCTCGGCCAGGACGGTGGGCACCCGACCCGTCGGCACGAGGTGGCGCAGCATCCGGACCTGCCGGGTGAGGAACCCGGCGTCGGGGCTGATCTTGAGCACCCCTGGCCCCGAGCGGTGGGTGACAGCGAGAACCACCGACGTAGCCCCTGAGGGCAGCAGCCCCTCGACCTCCAGGCTCCAGCGCTGACTCAGGCCGCGCAGCAGCACCGGCAGTCCGCGCGCGAACGCGGACGCCCGCTCGGCACCGAAACGTTCCTCCAGGGCTGCGCCCGCGGCGACCAGGTCTGGTTCCGTCAGCACCCGACGACAGTAGCCCGGGCGGGGAGGCCGCTCCACCGGTTTCCCCGGGTGTGCCCCTGGCACCACCGGGGCTGTGGCCACGCGCTCAGGGGCGCCCGACGACGAAGGACTCTCCGACCCGCGGGTCGGTCACCACCGCACGGCAGCCGGGCAACGGCGTGGGCGACCCAAGAGAGGTCACCTCGAGCGTGCCGCAGGTCTCGCCGGTGACCGGGTCGATCACCACGTGGCGCACGCTGTCACCGGCGAACGGGTTCCAGGGCTGGCGGTAGGACGTCGCCACGATCGTCTCGGCGCCGTGGGAAATCAGCAGGTCAGCCTCCACCCGGTGGTCCATCGTCCCCTCATCGTTGGTCCCGAACAGCCAGGACGTCTCGTCCAGGCCGATCAGCCCCGCCGCGCTCGCTTCGACGTTGAGCAGCCCCTGCGGCACCGTGGCCACGGTGCCGTCCTCAACCGTCACGAGGATCTCCTGCTCCCCGTCGGCGATCAGCACATTCTCGCCGAGCAGCGCCATCCCGGGATCCTCGAAACCCTCGCAGATCCTGGGGAACTCACGGACGTCCGCGTCCGGACCGGCCCGGCGGATGGTCAGGTTGCATGCTCCGTCGGTGGTGTCGAGCTGGGCGATGACGCCCTCCCCCGCGACGGCGAAACCCGGACCGAGCCGGCTGCCCTCACCGGTCGCCGGGTCGTGGAGCAGGACCTCCTGCTCGGCGCCGGCCGCGACGTTCGGCCTGGGCTGGCTCACCAGTTGGTCGGGCAGCTGGAGCGGCAGTCCGGACTCGACCTCCTCGGCATACCACTCCAGGGTCGTCCAGCGGCTACTTCCCTCGCGCTGGCTCCAGCGCTGGCTCCCGTCGGGCTCGACCGCTCGGTAGACGCAAGCCTCGCCGCGCTTGCAGTCACGCAGCACCGTCGTCCCGTCACCGAAGACCGCGAGAGGACGCGCCGTTCGACCGACGAACTCGGGCCGGCTCCAGAGCTCCGTGCCGTCGTGTCCGTAGGCGATCACACCGCCCTGGTGGGTGGTGATCAGTGCTACTTCCCCACGCCCGGCGTACCACTGCTTCCACAGCCAGCCCAGGTCGGTGACGTCGGCATGCACCTGGCCGGACTCCAGGTCCAACAGGGAGATCGTGCCGTCCCAGTCGGCCAGGACGACGGTGGTCCCCACCTGCGCGACATCCTCGGGGTCGATGCCGCGGAGCTCGTGCAGCACGTTGTCCGCGGCGCTCGGTCGGCCGATGAGGTAGCCCACGCCAAGCACGACGGCGGCAAGCAGCGCGACCGCCCCCAGCACCCGGATCCATCGTGTGAGTCCCATGGTGCAGGGACGCTAGCCGAGCACGGCTGGTTCCCCCGGGCTCTCGCACCTCAGCACGCTGGCAGCGCTCCGGTCACCCGGTGAGCAGCAGGTAGAGCTCGGTGCGGAGTGTGGCGGGATCCGTCTCGGGCGACGGCTCGGTGACATAAACCTCCCACATCCGCCCGTCCGCAGTGCGCCCCTGCTCACCCACCCACTGCATCAGAGCCCCCCAGGAGTCACCGAGGGACTCAAAACCACCAGCGTGCACGGCGTGGGCCACCTCGCCGCCGGGTAGCTCACTGGCCAGCACGTCGCCGTCATCGGCGATCGGCGCGGCGGTGGGGAAGCCCGCCTCGAGCTCGAAGCGCTCGGTGGGGATACTCAGGTAGTAGCCGAGCGCGGCACCGGCAGGCGCCACACCCTGACGCCCGAGCGCCTGAACCACGGCGCTGTAGGCCGAGTCGTAGAAGGCGGCGATCTCGTCCGCCCCGACCGAGCCACGCACGACGGCGGTGGCCTGTGCGGCGTGGGTGATGATCTCGGGGTCCTGCAGAGTCATGGTCGTCCTTCCATCGGGGCTGACAGGTGGGCTGACCCGCGGGCGCGGTGTAACTCATCGTCCTGCGACGACCCGGACCAGGCAAGCGGCAGGCGTTGCACCCCGGTGCCAGCCAGCCACCGCGCCGGACAGGTCGTGCGGGCCAACGCGCCGGACAGGTCGTGCGGGCCAACGCGCCGGGACGGGCCAGCACCGCTAGCGTGGAGAGAACGACGACCTGGAGGTGTGTCATGGACGACTGGCTGATGTGGCTGCTACTCGCGATCCTGGTGCTGCTGGTGCTGGGTGCCGTCTGGGCCTTCCTGAACAGCAAGAACAAGTCCCGGCACCGCGAGGAGGCCGGGCACATCCGCGAGCGGGCCACGGGTGGCGAGCGCTACGCCGAGGACCGCGAGGCCACGGCCCGTCAGGCGCAGCAGGAGGCCGACGAGGCCAAGGAGCAGGCGCGACGTGTGCAGGAGGAGGCCGACCGGCGAGAGGCCCAGGCACGGGCCGCCACCCAGGAGGCTCGTGACCACCGTGACCGGGTCACCGATCAGTACCTCGAGGCCGACGAGATCGACCCAGACGTCAAGAAGTAGCCGTACCGCGGTTCCGGCGCACACCTATCGACTGCTCGCGCCGCAGCGATGCGACCAGAAGAGCGCTATGTGAACGCCTGGACGTCGCATGGCGCCCCTTTGGTCGCATCGCTCGGGGGCAACGGCGGGCGCCACCGCTCGGGAGCGATGCGAGAATCGACCCATGCCCTCCCTCGCGGACCTCACTCCCCCGATCGCTCTCGGCTCCCTCGACGGCCGCTACCGCCGGGCGGTCGCGCCCCTGGTCGACCATCTCTCCGAGCCGGCGCTGAACCGCACCCGGCTGCACGTCGAGATCGAGTGGCTCATCCACCTCACCACCGGTGAGGTCGTCCCCGGGGCGGGCACCCTCAGCCAGGACGAGGCGAGGAGCCTGCGCGGGCTGGTAGAGGAGTTCGACACTGCCGCCATCGACGAGCTCGCCGCGATCGAGGCCGAGACGGTCCACGACGTCAAGGCAATCGAGTACTTCCTGAAGCGCCGCCTCACCGACCGACTCGACAACCGCGGCGACCTGGCCGAGTTGGTCCACTTCGCCTGCACCTCCGAGGACATCAACAACCTGTCGTACGCGCTCATGGTCCAGGGCGCGGTCCAGCGGGTCTGGCTCCCGCGCGCGACCCAGCTGGTCGAGCAGGTGAGCGGCATGGCTCGCGAGCTGGCCGACATACCGCTGCTGGCGCACACCCACGGCCAGCCAGCCACCCCCACCACGATGGGCAAGGAGCTCGCCGTCCTCGCGTGGCGACTGTCCCGGCAGCTCGCCCGCGTGGCCGGGGCGGAGTACCTCGGCAAGCTCAACGGCGCGACCGGCACCTATGGCGCCCACCTGGCCGCGGTGCCCGACGCCGACTGGCAGCAGATCAGTCACGACTTCGTCACCGGGCTCGGCCTGACCTGGAACCCGCTGACCACGCAGATCGAGAGCCACGACTGGCAGGCCGAAGTCTATGCCGACATCGCACGGTTCAACCGGGTGCTGCACAACCTGTGCACGGACGTGTGGTCCTACATCTCGATGGGCTACTTCGCGCAGGTCCGGGGGCAGGGCACGGTCGGCTCCTCGACAATGCCGCACAAGGTGAACCCGATCCGGTTCGAGAACGCCGAGGCCAACCTGGAGGTGTCCAACGCCCTGCTCGACGTGCTCGCCTCGACGCTGGTGACCTCGCGGTTGCAGCGGGACCTGACCGACTCCTCGATGCAGCGCAACATCGGCACCGCGCTGGGTCACTCGCTGCTCGCGCTGGACAACGTCTCCCGCGGGTTGGCCGGACTGGACGCCGCCCCCGAGCGGATGGCCGCCGACCTCGACGCCAACTGGGAGGTGCTCGCGGAGCCGATCCAGTCAGCGATGCGCGCGCTGGCAGCCGCCGGCCACCCCGGGATGGACAACCCCTACGAGCGGCTCAAGGAGCTGACCCGCGGCCGGCGGATCGGCCAGGCCGAGCTCGTGGAGTTCGTCCGCGGGCTGGGTCTGCCGAGCGAGGTGGAGGAGCGCCTGGCGGCGATGACCCCCGTCTCGTATGTCGGGATTGCGCCGGACCTGGTCGCGCACCTGCGCGCGGAGTAGCGTCGCGTCCATGGCCAGACTGGCCGACATACCGGTCGAGGAGCTGCGCGGGGTGAGGATCGAGTCGTGGCTCGCGCGGGCCCCCACACGGGTCGCGAGGGCCTAGCTGGACTCCCTGCCCGACAGACGTCCCTGAGCCTCATGGCAGGCTGGCCCCAGCCACGACTCGAGGAGGAGCTATGCCCGCCAGCACCCACCGCATCGCCGTGATCGCCGGGGACGGGATCGGAACCGAGGTGATGCCCGAGGGCCTCAAGGTGCTCCGCCGGGTCGCCGACACCTTCGACGTGGGCCTGGAGTTCGAGGAGTTCGACTGGTCCTCTGCCGACTACTACCAGCGCACCGGGGCGATGCTCCCGGAGGACTGGAAGGCGCAGCTGGTCGGCTTCGACGCGATCTACTTCGGTGCTGTCGGCTGGCCGGACGTCGTGCCCGACCACGTGTCCCTGTGGGGCAGCCTGCTGCAGTTCCGCCGGGAGTTCGACCAGTACGTCAACCTGCGGCCGGTGCGTCTCATGCCGGGCGTGCGCTCACCGCTGGCCGACAAGAAGCCGGGCGACATCGACATGATGATCGTCCGGGAGAACACCGAGGGCGAGTACTCCAGCGTCGGTGGGCACATGTTCCCCGGGACCGAGCGCGAGGTCGTCATCCAGGAGACGGTGATGACCCGCATCGGGGTGGACCGGGTCCTGCGCTATGCCTTCGAGCTGGCCCAGACCCGCCCACGCAAGAAGCTCACCTCGGCGACCAAGAGCAATGGCATCGCGATCACCATGCCGTTCTGGGACGAGCGGGTGAAGGCGGTCCACGAGGACTACCCGGAGATCGAGGTCGACAGCTATCACATCGACATCCTGACCGCCCGGTTCGTGCTCAGCCCCGAGCGCTTCGACGTCGTGGTGGCCAGCAACCTCTTCGGCGACATCCTCTCCGACCTCGGACCGGCGTGCACCGGCACCATCGGGATCGCCCCGAGCGCCAACATCAACCCGACCCGCGAGCACCCCAGCCTCTTCGAGCCGGTCCACGGCTCCGCGCCGGACATCGCCGGGCAGGGCATCGCCAACCCGATCGGGCAGATCTGGTGCGGGGCGATGATGCTGGCTCACCTGGGCGAGGCGGCTGCCGCAGAGGCCACTGAGCGAGCCATCGAGGGGGGCCTGACCCAGGGCAGCGCCGACGGCACCGCGACCCCGGACCTGGGTGGCACCGGCACCACGCAGTCCTTTGGCGACCTGATCGCCGACCTGGTCTCCACACCGGTCTGAAGCACGCGGTTCAGCCCGCGCAGGGCGGGACCTCGTCGCCCGGTTCCACTCACCCGCGACGCACCAAGGCGCGCAGCGAGATCGCGAGGCCGCCCACGCACCAGATCGCCAGCACCAGCAGGTCCCGCCCACTCGCGGCAAAGGCATCCGACGCGAGCCCGGCCCGCACCAGATCAGCGCCCGGCCGAGCAGGCAGCACGTCATGCACCGCCTGGAACCACTGGGGCAGTTGCTCGAGCGGAAAGGTGATCGGGGAGAACAGCAGCACGAAGAAGACCAGCACCTGGGTGACCAACTGGGCCAGCAGCGGCGGCAACGTCACCGCGATCGCATAACCCACTGCTGCGGCGGTCAGCGTCACCAGCACGGTCCCGCTGAGCAGCACGGGCCAGTCAAGGGAGAGGCTGATGTCATAACGCCACAGTGCGACGAGCACGGCGACGGCGACGCTCGGCAGCGCGACGATGACCCACACGGTCAGGTCGGCGGCCAGCAGCAACGGCCGCCACACCGGCATCGAGCGCATGTAGTGGAAGGTCCCGTCCGTCCTGGCACGGGCCACTCCCTGCGGCACCATCACGAGCCCCAGTGTCAGCAGCAGCACGGTCGGCGCACCGGTGGACAGGAACAGCGCCGTGGCAGCGTCCATGTCGGGGATGAGGAAGCCGAACCCGACGATGATCCCAGCCGCGAGCAGCGCCTGCACCACGATAATGAGCGGGAGCATCGCCCCGATCTGGGAGAGGGTCCAGCGCACGAGGGTGACGTATGTCGTGAGCGCACCGGCCGCGCTCGGCGCCGGGAGGGTCGTGGGCCGGCTCCGCACGGTGCCGGTCAGGGTCTCGTCAGACATGCGACGCCTCCTGGATGTGCTCGCTACCCGTGTCTCTGGGCTGCGTGGTGAGCGCCAGATAGGTGTCCTCAAGGGTCACCGGCCCGAGCGCGAAGCCGTCGATGTGCTCCTGGTCGCGCAGGGTCGTTGCCCAGGTCACGGCCGTGGCGGCCTGGGCCGTGGGCACGGTGAGCAGCACCCGGCGACCGGCACGGACACGGCGCCGGACCGTGACCGGCACTGTCTGAGGCTGGGCCGTCGGGTCCTGCCCGTCCGGCTGCAGCTGGAGGTCCAGCCGCAGGTCGTTGTCCTGAGTGCCGCGCAGCCGTGCGGGAGATCCGGCGGCCACCACCCGTCCGTGGTGCAGCACCACCAGGTCGTCCACGATCCGCTCTGCCTCGGCAACGTTGTGGGTGACGACCAACACGCCCGACCCCTCATCGCCGCGGCGACGCACCGCGTCCCACAGCAACCGCCGTCGGGCGGCGTCGATGTCGTTGGTCGGCTCATCCAGCACCAGCAGGGGCATCGGTGCGGCGACCGCCATCGCAAAGGAGGTGAGCCGTCGGATCCCACCGGAGAGACCACCGCCCTCCGGCAGGGCCCGCCGGTCCAGCCACGGGCCCAGGTCCAGCTCATCAGCCAGGCGGGTGGCGGCCGCACGGGAGTCCCGTGCGGTCAGTCCGCGGATCCGACTCGCCAGCTCGATCGCCTGCCGCGGGGTCAGGCCGTCGATAGGCGCCTGCGCCTGCGGCTGGAGCGCGACGTGCCGCCGCGCGGCCGCCGGATCCGCCACTGCGTCGGTCTCGCCGATCTGGATCGTGCCGGCATGGGGCCGCAGCAGCCCGACCAGTTGGGACACCAGGGTGGTCTTGCCCGCGCCGTTGTGTCCGAGCAGGCCGACGACGTCACCGGGACGCACGTGCAGCGAGACGTCGTCGTTGGCCAGGACGGAGCCGAAGCGGCGGGTCAGGCCGGCCACGTGCAGGATTGCGTCTGTCATCACTCCGCCATTCAAATACCGCGAGTATTGAGATACTGACAGTATTCCCGTACCGCTGGTATGTCAACGGGGTTAGGGTGGCTGGATGACCCCCGCACCACGCTCCCGACAGGATCTGCAACAGGAGACCCGCGACACCCTGGTGAGCGCGGCGCGCGCCGTCTTCGCCGAGAGCGGCTACCACGCGGCCACGTTGGAGGCCATTGCCCGCGAGGCTGGCTATAGCAAGGGAGCGGTCTATTCGAACTTCGCCGGAAAGGCCGAGCTGTTCCTGGCGGTGATGGACGCCAACATGGAGGCTGCGGTCATTGCCGAGGGCTGGGACCTGAAGGACCCGGCTGCGGAGGAGGCTGCCGACTGCGAGCCTCTGCCGGAACAGTTCGACGAGGCGATCCTGGGCATGGGGTTGGCGACCCTGGAGTTCGTCGCCGCGGCGGCCCGCGATCCCGAGCTTCGCCCCCAGCTGGCCAGCAGGTTGACGCAGGTCATTGATGGCTACGCGGGGACGGCGACGCGGGCCCACCCAGGCGAGGAGGATCCGTTGTCGGTCACCGAACGGGGTGCGCTCCTGGCCGCCCTGGACCAGGGCACCGCGCTGCTGACACTGGGCGGCAGCGAACTGATCGACCAGCGCGTCCTCCGCACGGGCATGCAGCGGCTGCTGGTGCCCGGACCGGACGAGGTCCCCCGCGCCGGCGAACGCGGTGCCGCGGCGCTGCACGACGACACTGTCCGGCAGCGGCTGGCCACCGCAGCCCGCGCGGGCGGGTGGGACCGCACGGGGCCGACGGGGCGCGGCGGCGTCGGTCGCTGACCTACGTGGCGGATTCGGATCCAGCGGCGGCCACCAGCCCCGCAGTCATCACGACCCCTCCCGCCTCACCTGATCCAGGCCCGAGCTCCATCACCCAGTCCGCCGTGGCCAGCGCAGCCGGGTCGTGCTCGACGAGCACGACGGTGTGCCCGGCGTCCACCAGGGCGTGGAGGGTGGCCAGCAGCCGGTGCACATCGGCCGGGTGCAGGCCGGACGTCGGTTCGTCCATCAGATACAACGTTGGGGAGCGGCGCTCCTTCTGCAACTCAGTGGCCAGCTTGATGCGCTGTGCCTCACCACCGGACAGCTCGGTCGCGGACTGCCCAAGGCTCAGATAGCCCAGCCCGAGCGCCTCCAGTGCCGCGAGCGCACGCCGCACCGGCTGCTCGTCGGCAAAGACCTCCAACGCGTCGGTCACCGTCAGCGCCAGCACGTCCGCGATGCTCCGCCCTGACCAGGTGACCTCGAGCGTCTCGGGGTTGTAGCGCGCTCCGCCGCACGTCGGACAGGTCGAATAGGTCCCCGGCAGGAACAGCAGCTCGACCGAGACCGCACCCTCCCCCTGGCACGTCTCGCACCGCCCGGCCGCGGTGTTGAAGCTGAATCGTCCGGCCGTGAAACCGCGCTCCCGCGCCGTCCGTGTCGCCGCGAACAGCTTCCGGACATGGTCGAACAGGCCGGTATAGGTCGCCAGGTTGGACCGCGGCGTCCGCCCGATCGGCCGTTGCGTCACCTGCACCACCCGGGTCGGCGCCCCGGTCCCGGTCGCGCTGGCCTCTGCCGCGACGACCACCTCACCACCTTCCCCCGCCAAGCCAGCCCCCTGACCCTGCCCGTCGGAATACTCCCCGTCGCTCTCCTCCTCCGTGATTTCCACCCGGGCGAGCCGGTCACCGACCGCCTCGAGTATGCCGTGGAGCAGGCTGGTCTTGCCCGACCCGGAGACGCCGGTCACCACGGTGAGCGCGCCGAGCGGCACCTCGACGGCGACGCCGTGCAGGTTGTGGCGCTCGATGCCGGTCACCGTCAGCCACCCGGAGGGATCACGGGTCGCTGCCTCACGGATGTCGGCCGGGTGGACTGGGTCGTGCAGGTAGTGCGCCGTGACCGACCCGGCGACCTCGGCGAGGCCGTCCAGCAGCCCGGAGTACAGCACCTGCCCACCCTGCGAGCCCGCACCGGGTCCCACGTCGACGACCCAGTCGCACGCGCCCACCACCGCCATGTCGTGCTCGACCACGAGCACCGAGTTGCCGGCCTCGACCAGTCCGCGCAACACCTCCAGCAGCGGGACAACGTCCTGGGGGTGCAGCCCAGCGGAGGGCTCGTCGAGGACGTACACCACGCCATACAGGCCCGAGCGCAGCGCGGTGGCCAGCCGCAGGCGCTGCAGCTCCCCGGTGGAGACCGACGGTGTGGGACGGGCCAGGTCGAGGTGACCCAGCCCGAGGGTGACCAGGACGTCGAGGCGGGAGACGAGGTCGGTGAGCAGGAGGCGCTCGGCGGCAACCACCGCACGCGAGCGCTCCGCGTGCAGCGGCTGGTCCCCGTGGGGAAGCTCGGCGAGCCGTCGGCGCAGGATCGGCAGCAGGTCGCCCACCGGCAGGTGCTGCGCCTCGTCGATCGCCAGGTCCTGCCAGGTGACGCGCAGCGCGTCCGGGTTGAGCCGACGACCGTGGCAGACCGCGCACGGAGTGGTCTCGACAAACCGCAGCGCGCGTCGTCGCTGGGTGGCGCTCTTGGTCTCGCTGAGCGTGCGCAGGACATAGCGCGCCGCGCTGGAGTAGGTGCCCTGGTAGGGCCGGTTGATGCGATCGGCATCCCGGGTCGGCACCACGGTGACCACGGGCTGCTCGTCCGTGAACAGGATCCAGTCGCGGGTCTCCTGGGGCAGCTTGCGCCAGGGTGCGTCGATGTCGTGGCCGAGCGTGGCGATGATGTCGCGATAGTTCTTGCCCAGCCACGCCCCGGGCCAGGCGGCGATCGCGCCCTCGGCGATCGACAGGCTCGGGTCGGGCACCATCGAGGCCTCGGTCGGCCGGTGCACGACCCCCAGACCCGAGCACTCCGGGCAGGCCCCGACGGCGGTGTTGGGTGAGAAGTGGTCGGAGTCCATCGGCTCGACGTCGTCGGGATAGTCGCCGCTGCGCGACCAGAGCATCCGCAGCGTGTTGCCGGTGGTCGTGATGGTGCCGACCGAGGACCGGGAGGACGGTGCGGCTGGTCGCTGCTCGATGGCCACCGCCGGCGGCAGTCCCGTGATGTCCCGCACCTGCGGGTCGATGGCGGTGTGGATCAGGCGGCGGGCGAAGGGCGCGACCGAGTCGAAGTAGCGCCGCTGCGCCTCGCCGTGGATCGTCCCGAACGCCAGGGACGACTTGCCCGATCCCGACACCCCGGTGATTGCGACCAGCTGGTTGCGTGGAATCTCGACGTCGACGTCACGCAGGTTGTGCAGCCGGGCGCCGTGGACATGGATGGACACCCGCCCATCCTCACACCCATTCTTGGAGAGGCTTGGCACGTGGACCACACCCTTTTGGAGAGGTTTGGTGCGTCCCTCGCGTCTGCGTGGTGAGGCTCGGAACGGAACCGGCCGCCTACCCTGTGGCCATGAGCACGCACATAGCCGCCGCCCCCGGCCAGGTCGCCCCACGCATCCTCCTGCCGGGAGATCCGCTGCGCGCCAAGTGGATCGCCGAGAACTTCCTCGAGGACGCGGACTGCTACAACGAAGTCCGCGGGATGCTCGGGTTCACCGGGACCTACCGCGGCGAGCGTGTCTCCGTGCAGGGCACCGGGATGGGGCAGCCCTCACTCTCGATCTATGTCAACGAGCTGATCACGGAATATGCCGTGCAGCAGCTGGTCCGTGTCGGCAGCTGCGGGGCCCTCACCGAGCGCCTCGCCCTGCGCGACGTCGTGATCGCCCAGGCCGCGGCAACCGACTCGTCGATGAACAGCCACCGGTTTCAGGGGTTCCACTATCCGGCGACGGCAGACTTTGCGCTGCTGCGGCATGCGGCTGAGGCGGCTGAGGCGCCAGCGAAGGGGGCCGGATCCGGCGTCCAGACGCAGGGCGGCGCCTCGTCCCGCCACCTGGTCGGGACGATCTTCAGCTCTGACAGCTTTTATCACGACCGCCCCGACCTCACACAGCGGTTGACGGAGTTCGGGGTGCTGGCCGTGGAGATGGAGGCTGCCGAGCTCTATACCCTCGCCGCGAAGCACGACCGTGCTGCCCTGGCCATCTGCACGGTGTCCGACCACATCGTCACCGGCGCGGAGACGACCGCTCAGGAGCGTGAGCAGACCTTCGGCGCCATGGTGACGATGGCACTCGACGCGATGCTGGCGACACCCCTGCCGGAGTGACCGTTCACCCGGACGTCGCTGGCTCTGCGCCGCCTGAGGGCCCCATACGGCAGCCGTGCAGAGCCATGCGACCAAAGGGGCGCGAAGTGCATGCCTAGACGTCTCATGGCGCCCATCCGGTCGCACGGCTCGGGCCGGGCGCTCCCTGAGCCACCCTCTCCGGTCGTCAACAGCGGCGCTCACTGGGGCTGTGGACAACTCCGGCCGCAGAACCCGCTCGCCGTGCATTGTGAGGGAATGCACCCAGACATCGCGACCCTCTTGGCGAGCCAGGGCGGGGTGGCCGCAACTTCACAACTCACGACGATGGGCATCACTCGCTACGTCCTTCGGCGCCTGATCGTGCACAAGGAGCTCATCCGGCTCCCGCGCGGGATCGTCGCGGACCCCGCTGTGTGGGAGGGCGCGGCGCCGTGGGACCGTCACGCGCTCAGGGCTCAAGGTTTGATGATGGGTCCGGCAGGGGCGCCCGGGAGCCCTCTGGCGCTCAGCCACCACAGTGCCCTCAGCCTCTGCGGCGCAGCCTCACACGGAGTCGATGACCGCATCCACATCGTCCGGACAGATGGACGCCGCGGCCGCAGCGACGCCTTTGTGCAGTGCCATTCACCTGTCGCCGAGGACCAGGTTCACGAGCGGGACGGCGTGCGGATGGTGCTGCCCGAGTTGGCGGTGCTCCAGACCGCTGCCACGTTTGGGGTCGAATCCGGACTGGTCAGCGCCGACTCGTGCCTGCGAGATGGCCAGGTCACGCCAGACAAGTTGCAGCAAGCCCTGGACCGGGGCGGTTTCGGCAACGGGACGAGCGCCGCCAGAACGGTGACCAAGCATGCCTCTGGCCTCGCCGAGTCGGCCGGCGAGAGCCGTTGCCGGTGGTTGTTCGTCATGCTCGGACTGCCGACACCACTCGCCCAGGCGATCATCCGCGACCACGCGGGCCAGTTCATAGCGCGCGTCGACTTCCTGTTCGAGGACGAGCGCACCGTCATCGAGTTCGACGGGCGGGTGAAGTACACGAACCCCAGGGTCCTCTTCGAGGAGAAGCAGCGCGAGGACTTCCTACGCACCCTCGGCTACATCGTGGTGCGCCTTGTGTGGGCAGACCTCGCGCATCCAGACCGCGTGCGCGCGAGGATCCTGGAGGCGTTCTCGATCTCGGCCCGCCACCGCGCATCGTGACCACGTGCCCCTGACCTGATGCCACCGCCTCTCGAAGTCGCTGCCGGGAGGCCATGCGACAAAAGGGGCGCGATGCGTGTGCCTGGACATCTCACGGCGCCCATCCGGTCGCATCGCTCGCCGGGCTGACCGAAGTCGCAGCCGGGAGGCCATGCGACAAAAGGGGCGCGATGCGAGTGCCTGGACATCTCACGGCGCCCATCCGGTCGCATCGCTCGCCGGGCTGACGGGAGTCGCATCGCTCGCCGGGCTCACGGGAGTCCCATCGCTCTCCGTGGCCAAACCACGTATGTGCGGGGAGCACTATGGCTGGGACATACTCTGGACGCCATGCCCACTGGAAGAGCCAGTCATCCCATAGGCGTCCGCAGCGTCCTGCCGGCCCTCGGTGGTCAGGGGGTGCTGCTGGCCGCGGCGGCCGACGCTGACCGGATCCGGCACGCCCTCGCCGACGCAGGATTTGCCATTGTCGAGGCTGATCTCAGTGCCCGTGACCAGCGGGCCGACCCCACTACCCTGCGGACCGCCCAGGCCACGATCGCCGAAGCTCTGTACCTCCCCGAGACCGCTGGCCGGAATCTGGATGCGATGGTCGACTCCCTGCGTGACCTTGCCACCTGGTGGCCGGAGGACGAACGGATCCTGCTCCTGCTGCACAGCGCGGAGGCCCTAGTCCAGAGCGATCTGCCCGGCTGGCACACCCTGACCGAGATCCTGCGGGATGCCTCGCGCGACCTCTGGCAGGGCGGCGCTCCAGGTGACCGCGTGTTTGAGACGGTGGCCCTGGTTGACCGGCACGGAGTGCCGAGCCTCCCAACGGAGCCCCTGGCCAACGCGGTCCCGGATGGGCCTGACCTGGAGGACGGAGCATGAGCCGCACGGCCCGGACCGTTGGGGCCCTGGTCGCCGCAACAGCGTTGCTGCTCAGCGGATGCGTGGACGTCGACTCCACGCCCAGTAGCGAGACCCAGACGGAGCCGGCCTCAGCGGAGCGCAGCACAGAGGGGAGCGGTGGCCCCGGAGACCTCCTGCCCGGCGCTGAGGGAACCAGCCAACCCACCGCTGACGACGCCATCGACGACCGGCCGGCTGCGGACCCGACAGACACGGACCCGACAGACACGGACCCGACGGACACGGACCCGACGGACACGGACCCGACAGACGACGATCAAAGTGAGCAACCAGAACTGGGGGCTCCCGGCATACCGGCGTGTGACCTGCTCGACCTGCCCGCGACTGCGCTACCGGTCATCGAGGACATCGAGGCCGGCGGTCCCTACGACTACCCGCGCAACGACGGTGTCCACTTCCAGAACCGGGAGGGCATCCTGCCCGACGAGGACCGCGATTTCTATCGCGAGTTCACCGTCGAGACACCAGGACTCGACCACCGGGGGCCACGCCGGATCGTGACCGGCGGTTTCGAGGAGACCGACCCCGAGCACTGGTACTTCACCGAGGACCACTACGAGAGTTTCTGCGAGTTCGATCCCGACCGTGCCGAGGTCGGCTGACGCCCCCGCAACGCGGCGCGCCCCTGTCGAGGTTCGCCCGTCCGGCCGGGGTCTCACCTAGACAATCCATACCCAAGGGGGGTATGCTGTGGGCATGGCTGTGAACGGATACACCGGCTCCAAGGAGGACTACCTCAAGCGGCTCGCCCGCATCGAGGGACAGGTCCGGGGCATCGCCAAGATGGTCGACAACGACACCTACTGCATCGACATCCTGACGCAGGTCTCTGCCGCGACCAAGGCTCTCCAGGCGGTCAGCCTCGGCCTGCTGGAGGACCACATCGGGCACTGCGTCGTGGACGCGGCGCGCGAGTCCGACGACGCGGCGCAGGTCAAGGTCACCGAGGCCTCGGCAGCCATCGCACGCCTCGTGCGCAGCTGACCCCCCACCCACCACGGCACCACCTACCGAAGGAGCACATCATGGAATACCGCGACACCAGCACCCAGAACCAGGTCACCCGGATCGCCGTGAACGGCATGACGTGCGGCCACTGCGCCGACTCGGTCACCGAAGAGCTCAAGGAGATCGAGGGCGTGCTCAGCGTCCGGATCGACCAGATCGTCAAGGACGGCAGCACGGACGTCTTCGTCGAGTCCGACCGCCCGCTCGACCTGCCAGCCGCCCGTGCAGCTGTCGAGGAGGCCGGTTACACCGCCTCCGTCTGAGGCAGCACGTCCCAGCCATCCACGTCGGGACGCTGACCTCAGGACGACGCCCGACACACCCACAGCAGGACCAGGAGCCATGAGCACGACCACGAAGCCCCTCCCACCCACGCATGAGACAGACGTCCAGCACGTTGATCTCGCCATCACCGGGATGACGTGTGCCTCGTGCTCGGCCCGCATCGAGCGCAAACTCAACAAGATCGAGGGCGTCGAGGCCAGCGTCAACCTGGCCACCGAGAAGGCCAGCGTTTCCTACCCCGCGGCACTGTCCGTCGCCGACCTCGTCGCGACCGTGGAGAAGACGGGGTATGGCGCCACGCCCCTGGCGCAGGACCGGGCCAGCCGTGCACCGGCCATGACGCACGACGTCGTGGACCAGACCTCGCTCCGGCTGCGGATGGTCGTGGCCTCCGTGCTCGCGGCGGTCGTCGCCATACTCCACATGGTGCCGCCGGTCGCCGACGCCATGGGCACGGCAGGGATGTGGGCCCAGTTCGTCCTGACCCTGCCGGTCTATCTGTGGGCGGCCTGGCCGTTCCACCGGGCAGCGATCATCAACGCCCGCCACCTGTCGTCCACGATGGACACGCTGGTCTCGGTCGGCACCACGGCGGCCATGGGCTGGTCGGTGGTCGCCCTGCTCACCGGCTTCAGCCACGACATGTACTTCGAGGTCGTCGCCGTCGTCACGGCCTTCCTGCTGATCGGCCGCTACATCGAGGCCCGCGCCAAGGCCCAGGGCCGCTCAGCGCTGCAGTCGCTGATGGAGCTGGGCGCCAAGGACGTCGCGGTGCTGCGTCACGAGACCGGCAGCGGGGCGTGGACCGAGCACCGCATCCCGGTGGACGACCTGCGCTCCGGTGACCGCTTCGTGGTCCGCCCGGGCGAGAAGGTCGCCACGGACGGCCGGATCGTCGACGGCTCCAGCTCGATCGACGCCAGCATGGTCACCGGCGAGTCGATGCCCGTGGAGGTCAGCGCCGGGGACCCGGTCACCGGAGCCACCGTCAACGGACACGGCCGCCTGGTGGTCGAGGCGACCCGCGTCGGTGCCGAGACGACCCTGGCACGCATCACCCAACTAGTGGAGCAGGCCCAGACCGGCAAGGCCCCGGTGCAGCGTCTGGCCGACCGGATCTCCGCCGTCTTTGTGCCGATCGTGCTCGTCATCGCGGTGCTGACCTTCCTCATCTGGCTGCTCACCAGCAACCCCGTCACCGACGGCCTGGCCGCCGCGGTGGCCGTGCTGATCATCGCCTGCCCCTGCGCACTCGGGCTGGCCACCCCGACCGCGCTCCTCACCGGCACCGGCCGCGGTGCCGAGCTCGGCATCCTGATCAAGGGCCCGCAGATCCTGGAGTCCACCCGCCGGGTCGACACCGTCGTGCTCGACAAGACCGGCACGCTGACCACCGGTGAGCCGGTGCTCACCGACGTCCTCACCGTCGGCAACCTGCCGAACGAGGCCGCCCTCAAAGCCGCGGCCAGCGTCGAGGCCGGCAGTGAGCACCCGATCGCTCAGGCGATCGTGCAGGGCGCACGCGACCGTGGGATCGAGCTCAAGCCGCTCACGAACTTCGTCAACCTGCCGGGCCAGGGCGCCCGAGCCGGCGTGGGAGGCACCGAGGTGACGGTCGGCAAGCCTGACCTGTTCGACCAGGTCCCCGACCAGTTGCTGGCCGAGCTCGCCGCCGGCCGGGGCACCACGGTGCTCGTGGGCTGGGAAGGCACCGCCCGCGCGGCCATCACCGTGGCCGACACCCCGCGGACGTCGAGTGCCGCGGCGGTGGCGCGCCTGCGCGAGCTGGGTCTGACGCCATACCTGCTCACCGGCGACAACGAGCACACCGCGCGCCGGGTGGCTCGCGAGGTCGGCATCGACGAGACGCACGTCGACGCCGGCGTCCTGCCCCAGGACAAGTTCGACCACATCCGCGCCCTCCAGGAGCAGGGCAAGGTGGTGGCGATGGTTGGCGACGGGGTCAACGACGCCGCCGCGCTCGCCCAGGCAGACTTGGGCATGGCCATGGGGTCGGGCACCGATGTGGCCGCCGAGTCCGCGGACATCGTGCTGATGCGCTCTGACGTCGACACGGTCGCCGACGCCATCGGCTTGTCACGCAAGACACTTCGCGTCATCCAGCAGAACCTGGTGTGGGCCTTTGGCTACAACACGCTGGCCATCCCGCTGGCCGCGCTGGGCCTGCTGACCCCGATGATCGCCGGCGGCGCGATGGCGATGTCCAGCGTGCTCGTCGTGCTCAACAGCCTGCGGCTGAAGGCCTACAAGCGCTGACGCAGCTCCCCCACGCCGGCTCCGGTGTCCTCACGGTGGACCACCTCCTCGACGATCCGGCTGTCCCGACCCCCGGGCGGCGTGGAGGTCCGGTGCGCCACCGCCCGGAGCCGGTCGAGGGTATGCCGTGGGCTGGCTCCGCGGTGCAACTCCACCCCGCGCGCATTCTGTCGATCGAAGTCGAAGCGAACCCGGGCCAGCCCGACCGCCCAGCGCGCCGGACTCATCGCTGGACCTCATCCTGAGCGACGACGCCTGGGCAGGGCCACTGACAGCCCCAGCAGGCCCACGGCAGAACTCGCCAGGGCCACGTTAGTCAGCACGGACTCCTCGGGCACCCCGTCACCCTGGCGCCTCGAGTTGAGCTCGACACCGGTGACGGCGACGATCGCCATCCTGCGACAGGAGTGCTGCTCCGGTCCCGCACCGCACACGTCGCGCAACTGGTCGGCCAG
Source organism: Ornithinimicrobium ciconiae (assembly GCF_007197575.1). Lineage (NCBI taxonomy): Bacteria > Bacillati > Actinomycetota > Actinomycetes > Micrococcales > Ornithinimicrobiaceae > Ornithinimicrobium > Ornithinimicrobium ciconiae. The sequence continues at coordinate 460,981 of NZ_CP041616.1, read as the reverse complement.
CCGGTCGTCGATCGCACCCCGCGCCCAACGCCCCAGGGGCCGACCGGACTGGTCGGCATAACGCAGCAGGTCATAACCGTAGTCGTGCTGTCGACAGGCCGGCTCGAACTCCTCGGGGAGCGGCACCGGGGAGGAGCACCCACCGTCGGCCCGGACCAACTGGCCGTGCTCGGTGACCGGCTGATAGCCGCGCACGGCCGCGAAGTCCCCCGGAACGGCGGCCAGCGCCTCCTGCGTGGTGCCCGACACCAGTGCCCGCACAGCGACGGCCGCCTCTGTCTGCTCATCCCCGGCCTCCAGCCCGGTCCCGGCCAGCGTGAGACCACCGCTGGTGAGCAGTGCCACGAGGCACAGAAGGAGTGCTGCGAAGCGTCGGGAGATCATGCTTCCGACGCTAGGAATCACCTGTGCTGCAGTGGATCACCCAGAGGTCGGAGACACGCGATGCCGCCTGGGGCCGGACAGCCGCTGCGGCCTCACCCGCGGGGTGAGGCTCAACTCACCCACAGGTATGACGCTGGGCAGCGGAGCCCGGATGATGCCGGGGCGGCGGAGCCCGGATGATGCCGGGGCGGCGGAGGCAACCCGCCGACGCGGCGGCGGAGGCGACCCCGCCGGCATACGAGAGCCTGGGGGGTGCCTCAGATGGTGACGGGCCCCTCGGGTCCCTCGAAGGTGACCGACTCCAGGGCAGCCAGCTCGTGCTGCTCGAACGTGAAGTCCACGCCCTGCTCCCAGTTGCCCCGCTCGGTGATGCCCAGCCAGTCCCGCACGCGCGCCGGCTCGCCGGAGATGTGCAGTCCGGTCAGGTTGACGGCCGACGCCTGCAACCGTGAGGGGTGGTGCGCCATCGTGGACCACTGGATGAAGAACGGCAGCTGCGGGTCGGCGATCAGACCGCGGATCCCGATCTGGCGCCAGTGCAGCTCCACGCCCTCGGGGGTGTGCCGCTGGCCCTCGACGGAGCGGCGACCCAGCCGCTCCTCGACGTCGCTGAGGTCCTCGACCGCGATGACCCACGCCATCCACCCGCCGCCCAGGGCGGAGCGGGCGCGCACGGCCTGGCCGAACGGTGCCTTGTCGGAGGCCGGGTGGTCCAGCACCTCGACGACCTCGATGTAACGGTCACCGGCAAGGGGCAGGATCACGTTGCGCGTCCCGAAGCGCGGGTGGACCCCACCGTCGCGCGGGGTGATGCCCAACCTGTCGCCCAGTGTCTGCGCCGTCGCCCGCAGCCCCTCCGGACTCGCCGCGTAACTCACGTGATCGATCCGCATTCAGTCATCGTGGCACACCGCTTTGGTCAAGCGTTAACCAGGTCCGTGCGGACCGTGAGGCCTGCCGGAAAGGGCCCCTCCCGGGGGAGGTCGCGAGCGCTCGCTCAGCGCGCTCGCCGCTGGCGCACGGCCTCGTAGGTGATGATCGCCGCGGAGGTCGATACGTTCAACGAGTTGGCCTGCCCGACCATCGGGATCCGCACCCGGTGGGTGGCGGCGTGGAGGACCTGGTCGCTCAGACCGGTCTTCTCCGCACCGACCGCCAGGGCCACCGGGCCGGTGTAGTCGATGTCGGTGTACTCGACATCGGTGTCCGGTGTCGCGGCGACCAGGGCGATGCCCCGCGCCGCGAGATAGCTCAGGGCCGCGCCGGTCGAGTCGCTGACCACCGGAACCGAAAAGACCGTGCCCTTGCTGGCCCGCACCAGGTTGGGGTTGCCCCAGTCGGTGACCGGGTCCGCCGCGATGACGGCGTGCACACCGGCCGCGTCGGCGGTGCGCAGCATGGCACCGAGGTTGCCGGGCTTCTCCACGTGCTCACACAGCAGCACCAGTGCGTCGTCGGGCACCTCGAGGTCGGAGATGTTGCGGGTCACGGTGTCGACCACCGCCAGGAACCCGTCCGGTCCCTCCCGGTAGGCCACCTTCTCGAAGGCCGCCCGCCCGAGCCGGACCACCTTCGCGCCGCGGCCAGCGACGTCGTGCACGACCCGGGCCTGGGCGTCAGGGTCAGCCATCAGGTCAGGACAGTAGAAGACGACCCGTGGCACCACCCCGGCCCCCAGCGCCAGGTCGAGCTCCTCAAAGCCCTCGATGAGGGTGCGCCCCTCCGCCTCCCGGACGCGCCGGCGACGCAGGGCGGCCAGCGCCTTCAGCCGCGGATTCGCCGGCGAGGTGATCAGCAACTCATCCATCGCGGGACAGCATCTCAGACTCGGCCAGCGGTCGCGTCACACCTCGCTGCCCCCGGTCCGTCCCGACCCGGGTAGCGTGGGCCAGGTGACACGATGGGGAGCTGCGGAAGACCTGCTGATTGCACTGGACGTGGACGGGACGATCCTGCACCACGACGGGCACCTCACCGAGCGCGTCGCCGCGTCGATCGTTGCGCTGCGTGACGCGGGGGCGCACATCGTGATCGCCACCGGACGCTCCGTGGTCGCGACCACACCGATCCTGGAGGAGCTGGGCCTCGTCCGTGAGGGTGGCCTGGCGGTCTGCTCCAACGGGGCCATCACCATCGGTCTGGACCCGGCGTATGACGACGGGTACCGCATCCTTGAAGCCGTCACCTTTGATCCCCGCCCGGCGGTGGAACTGCTGCGTCAGGCCCGTCCGGACGCTCTCGTCGCGGTCGAGGAGGTCGGCGTCGGCTTCAAGCTCAGCGCGCCCTTCCCCGACGGTGAGCTGCAGGGCAACCTGCGGGTCGTCGACCACGACGAGCTGGTCGCCAGTCCGGCCACGCGTGTCACCTTCCGAGATCCCAACGGATCGGCGGAGAGCTTCTCTGATCTGGTGGATGAGATCGGCCTGCACGGCGTGAACTATGCCGTCGGCTTCACCGCGTGGCTGGACCTGGCTCCCGAGGGGGTCTCCAAGGGCAGTGCGCTGGAGCAGATCCGCCGCCAGCTCGGCGTCGAGCCATGGTGCACGATCGCCGTCGGTGACCAGCGCAACGACCTGGAGATGCTCAGGTGGGCGGCCCGTGGCGTCGCGATGGGACAGGCTCCGCCCGAGGTGGTGGCTGCCGCCGACGAGACGACGTCGCCGGTCGAGGAGGACGGGCTGGCGGTGCTGCTGGAGCAGGTGGCTGCCGAGCTGTCCAGCAACTCCGCAACGAACACCAAGGAGCACTAATGGGACTGTTCGGCAACGACGACTCCTCACAGGTCGCCGCCCTGACGATGCGCGTCACCCAGCTCGAGCAGCGGGTCGAGCAGCTCGCCCAGCTGGTGGGTGCCCCTGCGGCTCCGCAGGACCCCCGCATGGACGAGGTGATCCGCCTCAAGCGGGCGGGTGAACCCATCGCCGCGATCAAGCTGCTGCGTGAGATCCAGCCTGGCCTCGGCCTGGCTGACGCGAAGGCAATCGTCGACCAGATGTGAGACACCCGGCCCACGCAGACATCGTGCCGGGCACACACCAGTGGGCCGGCCGACCCCTGCGCGACCGACCCACTGATGGCACCAGAGCCGGGTTCCCCGCCCGGCTCCGGGACTGACCCGGGTGCCCCACCCGGGTCAGGACCTCACTCGCCGCCTGCCCAGGCAGCCTTCAGCGAGACCCGGCCGGACGTCTGCAGCAGCGACCGCTTGTAGAGCCGGGTGCCGACGCCGATCGTGACGAAGCAGAAGACCACCGTCAGGCCGAGGGCGATCACGGCCTCCCACCACGCCGCGGAGCCGTCCAGCAGCCGCATCGGCATCAGGATCGTAGAGAGCACCGGCACGAAGGAGCCGATGACCTTGGCCGCCCCGTCCAGGCTGAGTCCCACGATGAAGACCAGCACCAGGGCCATGGTGAGCGGCATCGTGGTGGACTGCAGGTCCTCGGTCCGTGAGGCCATCGCACCGGCCGCCGCCCAGATGCAGGCCAGCGCCAGGAAGCCGAGCACGAAGAACGGGATGTACCACAGGAACCCCTGGCCCAACATCGAGAGGTACTGGTCGTACTCGGTGAAGGTCAGTCCCACGAGGGCGACGATCCCGATCAGGGCCATCTGGCCGAAGGCCAGCACCGTGCTGCCGACGACCTTGCCGATCATGAGGGCACGCACCGGGATCGCTGCGGCCAGGATCTCCACGATGCGCGACTGCTTCTCTTCGACGACTGAGTTGGCGATCATCATCCCGAACATCACGGCCGACATATAGAACAGGAAGGCCATGGCAAAGCCGGCGAGCCAGGACACGAAGCGCGACTGCTCATCACCACCGGAGAGGTCCCGGGTCGTCACGGTCGAGCCCGCGGTGAGCTCATCCAGGCTCGTCCCGGCGGCCTGCGCATTCTCCTGCAGCGCGTTGGAGCGGACGGCGTCAGTGATCACGCCCTCCAACTGAGAGTCGGTCTCGCCGTTGGTGACCAGCTCCCAACCGTCCCCCGCGGGGAGGAGGGCACCGTCCACCTCCTCATCGACGAGCAGCGCCTCAGCGGCGGCCGTGTCAGCGACCTGCACCGACTCGACGGAGGCCTCGGGGTCCGACACCTGCAGGTCCTGCTCGGCCTGGGTCAGCACGGCCGTGGCCGCGGTGTCGGTCACCGCGACCTTGAAGGCGGGCGCGCTGCCGCCCATCAGGAAGCCCTGCAGCGCAAACATGCCGACGATCAGCAAGAGGGTGGCGCCGGTGCCGATCAGGAAGTTGCGATCGGTGAGCCGGACCTGCATCTCCCGCAGGGCCACCAGTGCCCAGGGAGCGCCGCGGTCATCCGAGCTGCTCTCGGCCGCCGGGGCCGAGGTCTTGGGCGTGAGGCTGGTGTCGGTGCTCATGCTGCTGCCACCTCTCGGTAGATCTCACTCAGGGACGGACGAATCTTGCTGAACTCGCGGACGCCACCACGAGAGACGGCCTCGGCGAGCAGGCGCTGGGCGACCTCCTCCGACTCGGGCTCCAGGGCGACGGTGCCACCCTCGACGTCCAGGACCGTGATGCCGGTGACGCCGCGCACCCAGCCTGCGTCACCGGTCAGGCTCAGGACATAGCGCAGCGGCGCACCGCCTCGCAGCTCCTCGGAGGTGCCGCTGGCCACGACCTTGCCCTTGTGAAGCACGACGATGCCGTCGCACAGCCGGTCGACGAGGTCGAGCTGGTGGCTGCTAAACAGCACCGGGACGCCGTTGGAGGTGTGCTCACGCAGCAGGTCGGCCATCTGCTCCACGGCAGCAGGGTCAAGGCCGGAGAACGGCTCGTCCAGGATCAGCGCGGTCGGGTCACCCAGGACGGCAGCGATGATCTGGGCGCGCTGCTGGTTGCCCAGCGAGAGCTTCTCGACCTTCTCCTTCAACCGGTCCCCCAACCCGAAACGTTCGAGCAAGTGCTGCGCACGTCCGCGGGCATCGTTCTGGCTCATCCCGTGCAGCCGCCCCAGATAGGCGAGCTGGTCCAGCACGCCCTGCTTGGGATAGAGGCCACGCTCCTCGGGCATATAGCCGAACCGGGTGCGGTCTGCGCGCGTGGCCGGGCGACCGTCCCAGGTCACCTCGCCGGCGGTCGGCGCCAGCACCCCCATGATCATCCGCATGGTCGTGGTCTTGCCGGCGCCGTTGCCCCCCACAAAACCGATCATCTTGCCGGCCGGCACCTCAAAGGTGACGTCGTCGACCGCGCGAACCTCGGCATACTGCCTGGTCAGTCCGTGCACTCCAAGCATCGGAACTCCCCTCGTCACGGACCCCGCAGAGCCCTGTCGTTGTTGTCCCTCAATCTGTCATCCGCGAGGGGCTCGGCACATCGGCGGTGTGGGGGATCTTCGCTCTCCGCCGCACGGGGGAGGCCGTGGCACGGGCGGTCACCGGATGTCACCCGTCCGGGTGGCCCCACCGTGAGTTTGAGCACGAATTCTGGAGTCCACAGGCTGCATTTACTACAATGGGTAGTAACTGGAAGGGGTGTTCGTCATGATCGACAACTCATGGCTGGACGAGACACAGTGCTGGGAGCTCCTGCGCAGCAAGGATCTCGGCCGACTGGGCTACCACCTCGTGGACGAGGTGCACATCGTGCCGGTGAACTATGTGGTGGACCGTCAGCGCGTGGTCTTTCGCACCACCCCCGGCAGCAAGCTGCTCGGTGTGGTGATGGACGACGACGTCGCCTTCGAGGTCGACGCGGCAGAGGCCGAGGACGGGGCCTGGTCGGTGCTCGCGCGCGGACGAGCCCGGATCCTGGAGGGCGACGAGCGGCGCGAAGCCGAGCAGTTGCCGCTGCAGCCGTGGAGCAGCGGCGAGAAGCTCACCATCGTCGCGATCGACGTGCAGACGCTGACGGGTCGGCGGATCGACCGGCGGGCCGCGACCGCCTAACCGGGAGGGCGCCTGACCGAGAGGGCGCCTGACCGAGAGGGCGCCTGACCAAGAAGGCGCCTGATCCCCGCCGCTTACGGCGTGGGGCTGACCACGCCCGCCTCATAGGCGAAGACCACGGCCTGGACCCGGTCCCGCAGGTGCAGTTTGGCCAGCACATTGGACACGTGCGTCTTGACCGTGGCGTCGCCGACGAACATCTCCGCGGCGATCTCGGCGTTGGACAGACCGCGGGCGACCTGCTGCAGGACCTCTTTCTCGCGGGCGGTGAGGCGATCCAGCGCGGCGGCGTGCCGAGTCGGGCCTGCGCTGCCGCCCTCGGTCATCCGGGAGATCACCCGGCTGGTGACCTCCGGAGCCAGCAGCGCGTGCCCGTGGGCGACCGCGCGCACGGCATCCACCAGGTCGTCGGGGTCGGCATTCTTGAGCAGGAACCCGCTGGCCCCGGCCGCGAGGGCGTCAAACAGATAGTCGTCCCGGTCGAAGGTGGTCAGGATGATGACCTTGGTCTGGTCTGACACGAGCCGGGTGGCCTCGATGCCGTCGAGGACCGGCATCTGCACATCCATCAGGACCACGTCCGGCGCCAGCGCGGGCATCGCGTCGACCGCCTCGCGTCCGTTGCGGGCCTGCCCCACCACCTCGATGTCGTCCTCGGTGGACAGAATCATCGCGAACCCCGAGACCAGCAGCGGCTGGTCGTCCACGAGCATCACGCGGATCGGTCGACCCTCCTGCGGCTCGGTCGCCCCGCTCACCGGGTGGCTCCGTTCGGCCCGGCCACCAGGGCCCCGGAGCGCTCCGGTGGGGTCAGCGGCAGGGTGACGCGAACGCGATATCCGCTGCCGTGGCGACGCCCCATCTCCACCTCTCCCTTGAGCAGCTCGGCCCGCTCCCGGATCCCCTGCTGCCCCAGCCCGGTGCCGGAGGTGCCGTGGATCGCCGTGCCATTGTCGACGACCTCGACCTCGAGCTGCGTCCCGACCCGCACGACGACCGAGGCGTTGGTCGCGGTGGAGTGCCGGCGCACGTTGGCCAGCGACTCCTGCGCAATCCGGTATGCCGTCAGCTGCAGGGCCGCGGGCACCTCCTGTGCGGCGCCGGGCCGGTCCTCGACCAGCGTGTAGGTCACCGTGCAGGTCAGCGTGGTGGCCTCTGCGGCGAGGTCCTCCAGGTCGGACAAGTCCGGTTGCGGCGCACGGTCCGGTGCCTCGCCCGCCTCCTCCAGGGCGCCGTCCGCGGCGAGCTCACCGCTGCGGAGGGTGCCGAGCAGGTCGCGCATCTGGCCGACCGCGTCGCGCGACGAACCCTCGATGGCGCCGAGCGCCTCGCGGGCGGCGTCGGGGTTCTTCTCCAGGACCCGCCGGGCCGCGGCGGCCTGCACCCCCATCACCGAGACGTGGTGGGCGACGACGTCGTGCAGCTCGCGCGCGATCCGCAGCCGCTCGGCGACCACGGCCTGGTCGCGCAGGCGAGCGGCCTGGGTGCGGATGGTCTCGGCATACTGCAGCTCACGCTGGGTGTGCAGGGCACCGCGCCAGGAGACCTGACCGATGAGGACCGCCCCACCAAAGAAGATCAGGTTGTTGAGCGTGACATAGCCGACCGCAGCGACCGGGCGATCGAAGATCCCCTCACTGTCCCCGGTGATGCCGAGACTGCGATAGATGTCGTCCAGTCCCGAGCTGACCGCAAAGATCCAGGCCAGCCACAGCGCCAGGGCCACCATGCAGGCGAGCAGGACGTAGCCCAGCGCTCGGCGGTCCCGCGCCCAGGAGACCCCGGAGAAGATGGCGAAGAAGTAGAGGATCTGCAGCACCAGGCTGCCAGCCACCATCGCCTCGAACGAGCCGCTGACATAGAGGTGGGCAGTCGCCAAGGACGCCACGAGCAGCGGATGGGAGCGGCGCCACACCAGGAGCAGGGCCGCCGAGGCGGCGACGCCGTGCTGGGTCAGGATCTCGGTGAGCGCGCTCCCGCCCTCAAACGCACCGAGGCTGCGCATCAGCTCCAGCGACAGCGCGGCCAGGAGATAGAAGCCGACGGCCAGCACGACATCGCGCCGGCGCTGCTCGAGCGTGAGGGCAGGGCGCGACCAGTGCTCGTCGGCACCCAGCAGGTGAGCGATGCGGTCCATCTCCCCAGGGTAGGGCGGCAGAGCCGAACGGCGCCTCAGTCCCGTGGACGAGCCGTGGCCTCCCCCTCACGGGGGAGACGCCGGGTCCCGCGGTCGGCGGCCGGCGGTCGGGTCCTGCGGCCGGCGGTCGGGTCCCGCAGTCGGCGGCCGGCCCCCGCCAGCGCCGCCGACGTGAGCCTCAGGCGCGCGGCGTGATCGTGTCGAAGCCGGTGTAGGGCCGCAGCACCTCGGGCACGGTGACCGACCCGTCGGCCTGCTGGTGGGTCTCCAGGATCGCCACCAGGAACCGGGTCGTGGCCAGGGTGCCGTTGAGGGTCGCCACCGTGCGCGTGCCGGACTCGCCACGCTCACGGGTGTTGAGCCGCCGCGCCTGATAGGTCGTGCAGTTGGAGGTCGACGTCAACTCCCGATAGCGCCCCTGGGTGGGCACCCAGGCCTCGCAGTCGAACTTGCGTGCTGCGGGTCCGCCCAGATCACCGGCCGCCACGTCGATGACGCGGTAGGCCAGGCCGAGGTCGTCGAGCATGCCGCGCTCCCAGGCCAGCAGGGCCTCGTGCTCGGCCTCCGCGTCCTCGGGACGGGCATAGATGAACATCTCGACCTTCTGGAACTGGTGCACCCGGATGATGCCCTGGGTGTCCTTGCCATAGCTGCCGGCCTCGCGGCGATAGCAGGTGCTCATGGCGGTGTAACGGCGCGGTCCGGCAGTGAGGTCGATGATCTCGTCGGCGTGGAATCCGGCGAGCGCGACCTCGGAGGTGCCGGTCAGATAGAGGTCGTCAGCCTCGAGCCGGTAGACCTCGTCGGCGTGCGCGTCGAGGAAGCCGGCGCCGCCCATCGTCTGCGGGGTCACCAGGGTAGGCACCTGCAGCTGGACGAAGCCGGCGTCGCGGGCCCGGTCCAGCGCCAGGTTCATCAGAGCCATCTCGAGCCGGGCTCCGGGGCCGGTCAGATAGTAGAACCGGGAACCGGAGACCTTGGCGCCGCGGGCCATGTCGATGGCGCCGAGGCTCTCGCCCAGCTCCAGGTGGTCCTTGGGCTCGAAGCCCTCTGCGGCGAAGTCACGCGGCTTGCCCACGGTCTCGAGCAGGGCGAAGTCGTCCTCGCCGCCACTCGGGACACCGTCGATGATGACGTTGCCGATGCTGCGCAGCAGTCGTTCGCGCTCCTCGGCCGCAACGTCCTTGGCGGCCTCGAGCTGCTTGACACGGGCGGAGGTCTCGCGGACCTCGGCCAGCAGGGCCTGCTTCTCCTCGCCCTGGGCCGCGGCGACCTTCTTGCCGAACGACTTCTGGGCAGCGCGCAGGGACTCGAACTCAGACAGGCTGGCCCGGTGCTGCCGGTCCGCGTCCAGGACGGCATCCACGATGCCGTCGTCCTCACCGCGGGCGCGCTGCGATGCCCGCACCCGCTCGGGGTCCTCACGAAGTTGCCGGATGTCAATCACGGTCCCAGGGTACGTGTCCCGGCGCAGCGCTACCGGCGGGTACCGTGGGGGGGGTGGACAACTGGTGGCTCTGGGCGCTGATCGCGCTCGGCATACTTGTCGTGGTCGCGGGGCTGTTGTGGATGGTGGCCCGAGCGCGCCGCCGGCGCGGAGCACGTGCGAGCAGCACCCCTGACTGCTCGACCCGACCCCGCCGTCCACACTCCGGTGTCCGCCCTACCAGCCGGACCACCTCCGCGGCGAGCGTTGGCTCCGCGGGTGGCGAGGACGCAGAGCCCGATGCCACCGACGGTCCAACGAGCCGGCCCGACACCCGGCCCCGGGCGGCCATCGTCGTCAACCCCACCAAGTTCGACAGTGTGTCCCGCGTGCGAGCCGACCTCGACGACGTCTGCCGCACCTACGGCTGGGGGGACCTGCTCTGGCTGGAGACCACCGAGGAGGACCCGGGATACGGGCAGACCATGGAGGCGCTCGCCGCGGGTGTCGACCTCGTGTGTGCCCTCGGCGGCGACGGGACGGTGCGCGTCGTCGGCTCGGCGATGGTGGGCAGCGACGTGCCAATGGGGCTGCTGAGCGGAGGCACCGGCAACCTCCTGGCCCGCAACCTGTCACTGCCGAGCAGCGCGAGCCAGGGCATGGTCGTCGCACTCACCGGGCGGGATGACCGGATCGACACAGCCACGCTCCGGCTGCGCCGACCTCCCGGCGAGGAGAACCAGGACGCCCCTCCACCAGTCGACGCCGACCAGGTCGAGGACCTGCCGCCCGCTCCCCCTGGCGAGGGCGCCGTCGAGGACCACGTCTTCCTGGTCATGGCCGGTCTGGGTTTCGACGCTGAGGTGATGGCCAACGCCCCCGAGGACCTCAAGAACAAGATGGGCTGGGTCGCCTATCTCGTCGCGGGTCTGCAGCGCCTGCGCGGCTCGCAGTTCAAGGTGCACGTCACCACCAGCGACGACGTCCGTCTGCACCGGCGGGTGCGCAGCGTCATGGTCGGCAATGTGGGCAAGTTGACCGGCGGGGTCAACCTCGTCCCCCAGGCCAAGGTCAACGACGGCATCCTCGACCTGGTGCTGCTCTCCCCCGAGGGTCTCGTCGGGTGGGCCGCGGTCGTCTCGCGCGTGCTCACCCGCAGCACCAGGGGTCACCAGCGGGTGGAGTACTTCGAGGTCCGCAGCGTGGAGGTCACTGCGGACGAGCCCATCGAGATCCAGCTCGATGGCGACACTCTCGGCAAGGCCATCTCAATGTCGGTCGCCGTCAATCCGGGAAGCCTCGTTCTGCGTCGTCCGGCCTGAGTCCACCGCCGGCGCCCATGGTGCGCAGCACGGGCAGCAGGACCGCCACGACCCCGCCGCCCGCAGGAGCTCAGGTGCTGGCGGGACGGGCGCTCGTGCCCGAGTCATCGCGTGCCGCCGCCAGGGCCTGCTGCTCCTCGGGGGTCAGCGTGGTGTCACTGCCGCCACCCACGATGCCCTTGGCATAGGTCCGTGACTCGCCCCGGGCGTGGATCGAGCTGATCACCATGCCGTCCCCGTTGTCGTCGATCACCGCTGCCGAGAAGGACATCCGGCCACCCATGTCACCAAAGGCGTCATAGCGCACCACGGCCACGTGCTGCAGGGTCTGCGCCAGGCTCCCGCGCAGCTGCGCGACGGACCTCTCCAGGGCGTCGACCCTAGTCCGTTCGGATCCCAGACGACGCGCCTGCGCGGCCAGCACACCAGCCACGTCCGCCTCACCGTCGCCCCACAGCACCTCAAAACGTCGCTGGATGAGTTGGTGCCGTCGGTGTGCGACCCACCCGAGAGCCACGGCCACCAGAGCGACCAGGAGGGCCGCCACGGCAATGACGGTCAAGACGGTGGTGTCCACCCCCCGAGCGTATGCCGACAAGCACCCCCACGCGTGCCTCGCCCCACCCTTCTCCCGGACCGCTGCGCTCTTCCCGGGTCGCGCTTCCCGGGTGGCTCTTCCCGGGTGGCTCTTCCCGGGTGGCTCTTCCCGGGTCGCTCTTCCCGGGTCGCCCTTCCCGGGTCGCCCTTCCCGGCGCACTTCCTCGTCGCGCGACCCGGTGGCCGGCCAGGTTGGTCAGCCCGGCGGCTCCGGGGAACGACGCCACGTGTCGGAACAGAGAACTGTGGGGTGCAGGGTCGGTCACCGGTGACCGCTCCGGCACCCCACATGGCGCGTCCCGCATGCCAGAACCTGGCGCGGCCTGCACTCCACCACCTGGCGCTTCCTGCACCCCAGAACCTGGCGCGGCCCTGCGCGTCACGGGCACGCAGGGACCCGTGTCGCGCCGGGGCTACGCCAGCGAGAGGAAAAGCTTCTCCAGCTCGTCCACGTCCGACTGACCGTCGGGAGCGGTCATGCACTCCTTCAGAGCGGAGGAAATCATCAGGAACCCGGCCCGGTCCAACGCCTTGGACACCGCGGCGAGCTGGTGCACCGAGTCCCGGCAGTGCGCGTCACTCTCGACTGCGTCGATGACGGCGGCCAACTGCCCCTGGGCACGGCGCAGCCGGTTGACGATCTTGCGCTTGGCCTCGGGGTCGTGGGCGATCTCAGCGGGCTGGCTCATCTGCGTGGTCCTTCCGGTCAACTTGACATCCATCATACCCCTGGGGGTATATTGCTTGCCAATCTCATACCCCCAGGGGTATCGTTCTCACACGAAGGAGCCCCATCCATGTGCCGAGCAGTGACCTGCAAGACCTGTGGCAAGACAACCTGGTCGGGCTGCGGCCAACACGTCGCGAGCGTGCGCCAGGGCGTGGCGGCCAGCCAGTGGTGCGACGGCCAGCACACTCAGGCCGAGTTGGCCGGAACCCGGTCCGGCAGCAGTTTCCTCGCCCGGCTGTTCGGCCGCTGACACGGACCCTGAAGGAGCCCCCATGCTGTTGGAACGCATCTATGACGAGGACCTCGCGCAGGCGAGCTACTTCATCGGCTGCCAGGCTGCGAACGAGGCGATCGTGGTCGACCCGAGACGGGATCTGCAGCCCTATCTGGATCTCGCCGCCAGGCACGGGATGCGCATCGTGGGTGTCACCGAGACGCACATCCACGCCGACTACCTGTCCGGCACCCGTGAGCTAGCAGCGGCGACCGGCGGGCAGATCTATGTCTCCGATGAGGGCGGTCCGGACTGGACCTATGGAGCAGACTTCGATGGGGCGGTCCGGATGAAGCACGGACACCGGATCACCCTGGGCAACATCATCCTCGAGGCGGTCCACACTCCGGGACACACCCCTGAGCACCTGGCCTTCCTCGTCACCGATGGCGCCCAGGCGAGTGAGCCCGGGTTCATGCTCACCGGTGACTTCGTCTTTGTCGGCGACCTCGGCCGCCCGGACCTGCTGGACGAGGCGGCGGGTTTCGTGGACACCCGCTTCGTCGGGGCCAAGGACCTGTTTGCCAGCCTCCGCGATCACTTCCTGACGCTGCCGGACTATGTGCAGGTGCTGCCTGCTCATGGGTCCGGGTCGGCCTGCGGCAAGGCACTGGGAGCGATCGCGGCGACCACGGTCGGCTATGAGCGCGCCTTCTCCTGGTGGGGGCCCTATCTGGCACGTGATGACGAGCAGGGCTTCATCGACGAGTTGCTCAGCGGGCAGCCTGATGCGCACGCCTACTTCGCCCGGATGAAGCAGCAGAACAAGCTCGGTCCCACGGTGCTGGGCGAGCTGCCGGAGCTGATCGAGCACACCTCGGACGAGGTCTCGGTCATGCTCGCCAACGACAGCGCGATCCTGGTCGACACCCGGCACCACGATCTGGTGCACGCCGGCACCGTCGAGGGGTCGCTCAATATCCCCGGGGTCGACAAGGCAGCCAGTTATGGCGCGTGGGTCTATGACCCGCTGACCGAGCACCGACCCCTCATCCTGCTCGCTAACTCACGGAAGACCGCTGAGCAGCTCCGCGACCACCTGGTGCGCGTGGGCATCGACACGGTCCGCGGATTCGTCACCTCACTGTCGGGCCTCGACCTGTCCACCCCGAGTGTGGTCCGGGTGGAGGACCTTGATGACCTGGACACCGCACTGCTGCTGGACGTCCGCAACCGCACCGAGTATGCCGAGGGGCACCTGCCCGGCGCCGTGCAACTCTCCGGCGGCCGCGTGATGTGGCACCTGGACCAGCTGCCCAGCGACGGGGGCACGATCGTGACCTACTGCCGCAGCGGTGTGCGGAACTCCGTCGCCGCCAGCGCGCTGCGCCGGGCCGGCTATGACGTGGCAGAGCTCGAGGGCAGCTATCTCGCCTGGGCCGAGGTGCCCGGCAACACGCCCGTGACCGGCGAGAGCGAACTGCTGGCCGTCGCCAGGGCGGGCTAGCAGCCAGGACGGGGCGAGCCCCACCACGAGCCCTGGCAGGGAACCCCCGACGAGCAGAGCCACGTGTCGGGCCCGGGTCAGCGTCGAGGCCGGCGTGGCCCAGGGCTGGCGCGAGTTGGTCTAGAAGTACTACCTCGGACATGCCTGTGTGCCCGGCCGTTGCGGCCGGGCACGGGGCAGGGTGGTCACACGTGCCAGGTCACGATGGATCCGGCGACGGTGGCCATCAGGTCCTTGTCATGCACGAGCGTGTGGTGTCGCGGACACAACAGCACCAGGAACACGATGTCGGTGCCACCCCCGCGACACCACCAGATGAGGTGATGCGCATCGCACCACGTGCCAGGCACGTCACAGCCGGGGAAGGTGCACTGACCGTCACGAACCATCAAGGCCTTGAACTGTCCCGGGGTCGCTAACCGCACCGTGCGCCCCAGATTCAACGGTTCACCGTGCTCGCCGAGCACGATCGGGGTCACATCTCCCAGACAGGCGAACTTGCCCACCTGCCCCGCGTCCAGGATCTGACCGGTGTTGACCACCCCGGCACCGAACGGCTTGCCGGTGGTCGGGTCAGCCTTGACCGTGACCATCACCGACGCCCGGGCCGACGACGGCGGGGCACCAGGATTGGACAAGCCACGGTTGAGCACCATCAACAGCGCGTCATACTTGCGCTGTCCTGGACTGCGCAGATCCGCGTTGCCCTCGGCGTCCGGGGCCGGTGCCGCCAACGGCCCGGTCAGCACCGCATCAAACAGCGGCGCGTCCGTGTCCGGGGCGTCCACCGTGAACCGGGTCATCCCACGGCCCAACGGGGACCGCTTCACGCACCGCAACCCCTGCGCGGTCTCCTTGGCCTCATCCGACGGCTTGTCATCCAGCAGGTCGATCACCAATTTTTTGCACACGATCTCCAGCTCAGGATCACTGATCCCCAGGTCAACCGCCGCCGCCGTGGCGATGCCGCCGTAGTCCAACGCCTGCTCCACCGTCAGCACCGGCACCAACCGGCGCATCGTGCGCGCCACCAACGCTGCACGGTGCAACCCCGTCGCCCCGTCGATCACGACCTGGGCGATGTCCTTGCCCCAGAACGTCTCCGCGGCCCGCGCCACGTCCTGGACGTGTCCGGCCTCGGGCCGGGACAGCCACGGGCACCGCTGCCGCAACCACGTCAGCAAGGTCAACCCCACCGCCGTGTGCAAACCCCGTGTCTGCGCCTGCACCGCCAAGGCCACGCACACCCCCGTCAGCTGGGACCGCACCCGCCCGACCGCCTCCAGCCCCTCCACGACCCCGGCATCAAAGACCCGCACCAGTTCGTCCGCGTCCAGCGACGCCCGGCCCAACCCCGCACCCGCGGTGTCCAAACCGGCTGCCAGCTCCACCGCCGGGTCCATCCAGGCCCCCGGGCCCTGCGCAGCCTCGGCCTCATCCTCAGCCTCAGCCACCTGCGCCACCAACGCCCAGAACTCACCCGAGTCCGGATCCGACGCGGCTCCCACGTCACTGCGCACCGCGGCCTGCCAGGCCCCGAGCGTCGACAACTGCTCGACCGACAGCTCCCTTGACTCCCCCACCCCCGTCAGCCCAGCCGACGCGTCAGCTCGGCAGGCGGTCTCCCTGACCCCTGCACCGGTGCTTGTCGTCGTCATACATATGATCTAATCACCCGCCACTGACAGTCACCTGACCAGGCATAACGCCGCGCGGACGGTTGTCGCGCCGGACGCGCACCGGCAGGGCCACGACCTTCCGGTGCCCACGGCGAGCCCTGATCCGCCCGTCGTGACGGCACCAGACACCCCGCCCCATTAGTGTCGGGCCATGACCGACTCAGCTGACCGCCGCTTCGCCTGGGCGGTGTTCGGCGTGGTCGTGGCGCTGCTGGTCGCAGCGATCATGGCGAGCACCCTCGGCGCCCGCGTCTCGGGCTCTGGTGGCGAAACCCTGGAGCAGGTCGGCCCCGAGGTCGTCGTGGTCGGCGCTCCGGGTCTCAGCTGGACCGACATCACGGAGCAGAGCACGCCAACCCTGTGGTCGCTGGTCGGCGAGGGCGCCTCGGCGGGCCTGATCGTCCGCGGAGCACACGAGCTCACCTGTCCGTCCGACGGATGGCTCACGCTGGGCGCGGGACAGCGGGCAGCCGCCAATGACGACGGTGTGCAGGACTGCGCGGCGGTCCCCGAGGTCGTGCCCGGGGACGCCAGTACACCCGCCCAGGTCGGGGACGTGACGGCGACGATCCCGGCGTGGGACGGCTGGGTGGAGGCTGCCGAGCGACGTCCGTTAGATGCCGAGCTCGGCACCCTGGGTGCGGCCCTCGAGGCAGACGGCCGCTGCGTGCGAGCAGGTGGCCCCCTCGCAGCCCTCGGCGCTGCCGGGCCCCAGGGGCAGGTGGGACAGTTCACCCAGGATGAGCTCACGGCATACGCCCCCGGTGTCTGCAACGTGACCCTGCTGGACGCCGGCGTGATCGCCGACCAGACCGATGCCGGCATCCTTGACGCGCGACTGGCGGTGCTGCTCGAGAGGTTGCCCGACGACGCGACCCTGGTGGTGGCGGGCCTGGCCGACCGGGACGACCGGGCCGGCGTGCGCGCCGTGACCGTGTGGCGGGACGAGATGGACTCCGGTGTGCTGCACTCAGCGACGACGCGCCAGGGCGGCCTGGTCCAGACCACCGACCTGACCGCGACGGTGCTGGCGCTGGCCGGGGTGGAGCCACCAGACGCGGTCAGCGGGCTCCCGGTGAGCGTGCAGCCAGACGATCGCACACCGGCTGAACGGGTCGGGGCGGGTCAGGACCTGGCCGGAGCCATCGACGGGGCCAAGGCGCTCGCCATCCCGGTGCTGGGTGTCGGATGCCTCCTCGCGCTGGCCTTGCTGACCGTCCTCACTCTGACCGGGCGTCGGGCAGGCGTGCGGATACTGGGGCTGGCCGCGATGGCCTTCCCGTCGTCGGCCTTCCTCGCCGGGCTCGTGCCCTGGTGGCGCGGACCGGCGCCCTGGCTCACGCTGAGCCTGGCGCTCCTGGTGCTGATGGCCGCCCACGTTGCCCTGGCGATGGCCGGCGGGTGGCGCCGGCACCCGGTCGGCCCTGCCGCTGTGGTTGCCGCCAGCACGGTCGTCGTGATCGGCGCCGACGTCATCCTCGGCGGACGGCTGGGACTCACCTCGATCCTAGGGGTGCAACCGATCACGGCGGGGCGGTTCTATGGCATGGGCAACGTCGGCTACGGCATCTTCGCGGTGTCCGGCCTGCTGCTTGCCGGCCTCCTGGCGGGGCTGCTGCGCTCAGGCACGGAAGCCCCCGGCGGGTCCCCCCACCCAGCCCGCGCCGGCTCTCGCCTCGGGCCGAACCATCTGTCGGGCGTGCTGGTCGTCGGAGTGCTCGGCGTGCTGCTCGTCCTCATCGACGGCTCGCCGTCCTGGGGGGCGGACTTCGGCGGGGTGCCGGCCCTCGTGGTCGCCCTCGGACTCCTCGGCCTCGCCGCCGCCGACATCCGGCTGACGCCGGTGCGTGCTGTGCTGATCGCGGCGGGCGCCCTCGTGGTGGCCGCTGTCCTGATGTATGCCGATTGGCTCCGCCCCGCGGACACCCGCACCCACCTGGGCAACTTTGCCCAGTCGGTGATCGACGGTGGTGCGCTCGACATCGTGCTCCGCAAGCTCGACCAGAGCCTGGGCATCCTGGTGCGCTATCCCGTCTCGTGGGTGGCGGTGGTCATCCTGGTGGTGATCATCTCGGCGGTGCTGGCGCCGACCTCCTGGCCTGGGCGACAACTCGAGCCCCTGTGGCGCATCCCGTTGCTGCGCTCCACCGTCCTGGCTGTGCTGACCTGCCTGGTGATCGGCTGGGCCCTGAATGACTCCGGCATCGCCGTCGTCGGCATCGGCCTCGCGGTGCTCATCGCGGCAGCCATCGCCATCGCGGCCGGGAACTGGGCCGGGACGCATCGGGCCGAGACCCGGTCTGGTTAACTCCGCTCGCGGACCTTGAGGGCACGCGCGACGTCGCGATACTGCCGCATCCGGTGCAGCTGAGCCTTCGGCCCACGTCCGGTGACCCGGTGGTGTAGCTCGACGGGGACCTCGACGACCCTGCCCCGATTGCGCAGCACGTCGACGGTGAGACCGACCTCCACTCCCCAGCCGGTGGCCAGGGGCAGCGCTGCGTCGAAGGCCTCGCGGGTGATGCAGCGCATGCCGCTGAGCGGCTGGTTCATCGTGCGGCCGGCGAGCTGGGTGATGCCCTCGCGGGCCATGCTGACCACGAACCCGAAGCCACCACCGGCGGTCCTCTGTGGGGGCAGCGTGGCGATCGCCATGTCGGCCTCGCCAGTGACGACCGGGACACAGAGGAGGTCGAGGTTGACGGCGCTCTCCTCGAGGTCGGCATCAACAAAGAGCAGGGCCCGCGGGGTGTCACTCTGAAAGGCACCACCCACCTCGGCCTCCAGGAGCGAGACGGCCGTTGCACCACTGGTCATTGCCTGGGCCTTGCCCATGTTGACCTGGTGCTTGACGGTCTGCACGCCCGCGAGGTTGGCGACGCGCAGGGTCCCGTCCGTGCTGCCGTCATCGACCACCACGACCAGGTCCACGACGCTGATCCTGGCCAGGGCCGCCAGCGTCGCGCCGAGGCGCTCCTCCTCGTCCTTGGCCGAGACGATGGCCGCCACACGCTCAGGCCCCCGACCGGACCCGCCAGGGTCCGGAGCCGTCGCGTCGTCGGTGCCTGACGGCATACTCACCGCAGGGTGACCTGTCGGCTCACCAGGCCGTCCCGCGCCCGGCGCTCCTCGGGGGTGAGGGACTCGTCCTTGGCCAGCGCTGCCGCATAGCGGTCGGCGAGCGCCTGGAGCGGCTCGGTGAGGTCGGCAGGGTCCGTCGCGGGGTCGACCTCGAGCACCGGGACCAGCAGTCCGGCGGCACGGAAGGCCCCCAGCAGGGACGTGCCCTCGCCCAGGGTGTGCTCACCGGCGGCCTGCAGGCGGGCCAGCGCCGTCGTAGCGGCGTCCTCGTCCTCGCCCAGGACCCAGCGGACATAGGTGCGGTCGCTCATCTTGCACCAGTAGGTCGACGGACGATCGGGGACCGGCACGGTCGGCACTGCGGCCTCGTTGGTCTGCTCGAGGGTGGCCAGCACCTCGGGCGTCGTGTCCTCCTCGGCGATCCAGAAGTTGAAGTCGTCCTGCACCTGCACGGCCAGCTCGGTGCCCTCGGCCAGCACGTCCTGCAGTCGGGGGGTCTCAGCGGTGGCGTTGGGGATCGCGGGCACCGGCTGACCTGCCTCGGTCGCCAGCGCGGTCTGTGCGGCCAGCACGATGTCGCGGCTCGCGTCACCGCTGTGGGTGCGCGACTGCATGGCGACGAGCACCTCACCATTGGCCCGGTGGATCGCCGGCATCGCACCCGGGAGGACGGAGACGAGCGTCACCTCCTGGGGGGTGCCGTCGAGCTCCATGGTGATCTGCGCCGTGGCCGCCGGGATGATCTCGCGCATCGCGACCCAGTCGGTCTCGTTGCCCAGCCCCTCGAACGGTCGGTTGACGAATGGTGCGCGGGCCGGGGCCTTGGTGCCCTCTGCCTGGCGCTTGCGTCGTGATGCCTTACCCATGGGCCGAAGTCTACGTGCGTAAGGTGCTGGCCATGACCGCCCCGACACCTGCCGAGCCAGCGTTCGCCCCTGCCCCCGGCCAGACTCCCGAGGTGGAGTATGCCGTGGCGCACCGGATCGGCCGGGTGCGGCTGAACCGTCCGCGGGCCATCAACGCCCTGACCACCGCCATGTGCACCTCGTTGTGGGCGCAGCTGCGGGCCTGGACCGAGGACGACGCGGTGGCGGCGGTCTTCATCGAGGGTGCGGGTGACAAGGGACTGTGCGCCGGTGGGGACGTGCGCGAGATGCGCGAGCTGATCCAGGCCGGCAAGCACGAGGAGGTGCTGGGCTTTTGGCACCAGGAGTATGTCGTCAACGGCCTGATCGCCGACTATCCCAAGCCGTATGTCGCGTGGATGGACGGGGTGGTGATGGGCGGTGGCGTGGGCATCTCCGCGCACGGCTCCAGGCGGCTGGTCACCGAGCGGTCGAAGATCGCGATGCCGGAGACGGTGATCGGGTTCTTCCCGGACATCGGGGGGCTCTACTACCTGGCGAAGGCGCCCGGTGAGCTCGGCACGCACGTGGCCCTGACCGGGCTGCCGGTCTCCGGTGCCGACGCGGTCGTCCTGGGGCTGGCCGATGAGGTGGTCTCCTCAGGCGCCAAGGAGCGGGTGCTCGCCGACCTCGCGGCAGAGTTCGGCGGAGCAGGGCCACGGCCCGCCACGTCCGAGGCCGACGCGGCGACCCCCTCCGGGGCCGCGGACACCGCACGGGTGTCAGATCTGGAGCAGCAGCGCGGGTGGATCGATGAGTGCTACGCCGGTGACGACGCGGCGATGATCTTGCAACGCCTGCAGTCCCACGGCGACCCCGCTGCCCGAGAGGCAGGCGAGGTGCTCGCGAGCCGTTCACCGCACTCGGTCGTGGTCACTCTCGAGGCGATCCGCCGCGCCCGCGAACTGTCCGTCCACCAGGTCCTGGACCAGGACGGGCGACTTGGTGGGCACTTCGTCTCCCACCCGGACTTCGCCGAGGGGGTGCGCGCCCTGCTGGTCGACAAGGACAACAATCCGCAGTGGGCGGACGCGTCCCTCGCCGCCGTCGACCGGGCTCGGGTGCTCGCTGCGTTCGAGAGCTGAGCCACGGGCGCCAGGAGTGCGTCCGAGGATCTCACCCTCACGGCTGCTGCCAGGGCACTAGTGGCAGCGCCCTGAATGGAGGAGCATGGGTGCCATGGTTGCGGCACTGATGCTGCTCCTCAGCGTTCTTGTCGTTGCGGAGATCATCGAACGGTTGGTCGCGCTGGTCACCAGCGACGGCCACGGCCGTCGCGCATCCTCAGGGCTCCCGCGGAGTCACCGGGGCGAGGTCCGCAACCCGCTGCGCTGAGCGCCCCCGTGAGGGGGATGCGCTCATCACCAGCCGGCCACGTTCACGAGTCTGTGGATCGATCAGGGAGATCCTGCAGGGTCGGCCGCCAGCGCCTCACGCCGCACCTGCAGCGCCCGGCGCGCCTCGGACATCTCGTCCCAGGGGATCGTCTCGGTGTCGCGCTCCAGCGTCTCCTCCGGGCCCTTGCCCGCCAGCAGCACCGTGTCAGCAGGTCCGGCGGCGCTCACGGCATACTCGATCGCCTCGCGCCGGTCACCGATCGAGACGAAGTTGTCCCGTCCCGCCTCTCGAGCACCGCGCTCCATCTCATCCAGGATGGCCTGCAGCGGGGTGTCCCGGTGGTCCTCCTCGGTGAAGATCACGACGTCGGCGCACTCAGTCGCGGTCTCCCCCAGCGGTGCCCGTTTGGACGGGTCACGCGGGCCACCGGCGGAGCCGAGCACCACCCACAGACGTCCCTGGGTCGTGACGCGCACGGTCGCGAGGGCCTTCTCCAAGCTGGGGGCGGTGTGCGCGAAGTCAACGATCACCCGCGGCTCACCCTCCCCGTGCTCGACCATCTCCATGCGGCCCGGCACGCCACCAAAGGTCGCCAGACCGTCGACCAGCGTGGGCACGTCGACACCCAGCGCGTGCACCCCGGCCAGGGCCGCGAGCGCGTTGGCGACGTTGAACCGGCCGATCATCGGCAGCACCGCCGTCCGACTCCCCTCCGGTGAGTGCAGGGTGAAGCGCAGGTCATCGGGACCCTCGACCACGTCGGTCGCCCTCCAGTCCGCGTCCGCCCCCTCGGCGGAGTATGTCGTGTGGCTGGCGGCCATCGGCAGCAGCTGCTCGGTCCACGGGTCGTCGGCGTTGAGCACGGCAAAAGGTGCACGCTGGACCAGCTTGGCCTTGTCGGCGAAGTAGCCCTCCATGGACCCGTGGAAGTCCAGGTGCTCGCCGGTCAGGTTGGTCCACGCCGCGACGTCGAAGTCCACCGCGCGGACCCGGTCCAGGGCGAGGGCGTGGCTGGAGGCCTCCACCACCACGGTCTCGGCCCCCGCGGCCACCTCGCCGGCCAGGATCTGCTGCACCTGGGGCGCCTCAGGGGTGGTGAAGTGCGTCGGCGGCTGGCGCAGCACGCCGTCCGGCAGCTCGTAGCCGACGGTGGAGAGCAGTCCCGTGCTCCGACCAGCCTCCCGCAGCAGGTGCCGGGCCAGGCACGAGGTGGTGGTCTTGCCGTCGGTGCCCGTCACCCCGAGGATCTGCAGCCCCCGGCTCGGGTGACCCGCCAACTCGGCCGCCGCGTCGGCCAGTGCGGCCCGGGCGGCCGGCACCACGACATAGGGCACCGGACAGTCGATGCCTTCAGGCAGTCCTTCACCCAGCACCGCGACGGCACCGCGCTCAACGGCCTGGCCGATGAAGGAGTGCCCGTCCACGCGCGCCCCCCGGATCGCGACGAACGCATCCCCGGGCCGGGCCCAGTCAGCCTGGTGGGTGACTCCGGTGACTTCTACCGAGGGGTCCGATGCGACAGGGAGGTCCAGTGCGGCCGCGAGGTCACCGAGTCTCATGAGCCACAGACTAAGCGGGGAGCTGGACGATCCGGCTCCCCCGCGCTGGATCGGCCACGGGAGAAGAACCTGTGACCTCATCGGCCGCTTGACCCAGGTCAAGGAGAGTCGTTGGCAAAACCCATACCTTGAGGTCATAGCCCCCGGGAAGGGGCTCCCACCACGACGCGAAAGGACCCATCGTGAGCACCACGACCAACACCATCAAGACCATCCTGCGGGCCGAGGGCTTCTCCTGCCCCTCCTGTGTCAACAAGATCGAGAAGCAGGTCGGCAAGCTCAAGGGCGTCGAGTCCGTGAAGGTGCACTTCGCCTCCGCCCGTGTCGAGGTCGTCCACGACCCGACACTGGCCACCACCGACGACCTGGTGGCGGCAGTCGCCAAGGCGGGCTACACCGCCAAGCCGGCCGCCTTCTGACCGTCCGCCCCCGGCCCGGGCCTCCCTTGGTGGGAGGACCCGGGCAGCCGAGCGATCGGCATACGACATCCCGCTGTGCACATGTGAGAGGAAGAGAACGAGATGAACAGGGTTCAGAACTGGCTCAGCGGCCGCTGGACTGTGCCGATCGTCTCGGGGCTGCTGATCCTGGCATCACTGGCCTCGAGCCAGTTGCTGGAGGCCCGCACCTGGGCCGACATCCTGATGGTCGCCGCCGCGGTCGTCGCCGGCACGCCCGTGGTCATCAAGGCCTGGAATGCGCTGACCGCCAAGGTGATCGGCATCGACCTGCTGGTCTCGATCGCCGCCATCGGTGCGGTGATCATCGGTGAGTACTGGGAGGCCGCTGCGGTGACCTTCCTGTTCGCCATCGGTCACGCCCTCGAGACCGCGACGCTCAACCGGACCCGCTCGGCCCTGGCCGAGCTCATCGCCGTGGCTCCCGACGTCGCCATCGTCCTGCGCGACGGCGAGCAGCTCGAGGTACCCGCACACGAGGTTGCTATGGGCGAGACCGTCCTGGTCAAGAACGGCTCGAAGGTGCCGGTCGATGGCATCGTCTCCGGTGGCACCGGAGCACTCGACGAGGCCTCGATCACCGGTGAGTCCATCCCGGTGGAGAAGACCGAGGGCGACCAGGTCTTCGCCGGCACCATCGCCACCGGCGGGTTCCTGCAGGTCACCGCGACGGGTGTGGGCGCTGACACGACCCTGGCCCGCATCATCCACCGCGTGGAGGAGGCCCAGGACGCCAAGGCGCGGACCGCGGCCTTCATGGACCGGTTCTCGGCCTGGTACACCCCCGCCATCATCGTGATGGCCATCGCCTTCGGCCTGATCACCCAGGACGTCGTCCTGGCTCTCACCCTGCTGGTCATCGGCTGCCCCGGCGCACTGGTCATCTCCATCCCCGTCTCGATCGTGGCCGGCATCGGTCGCGGCGCCAAGGACGGCATGCTGATCAAGGGTGGTGAGTTCCTCGAGACCTCCGCCAAGATCAACGCGGTCGCGCTCGACAAGACCGGCACCCTGACCGAGGGTCGCCCCACCCTGACCGACGTCGTCCCGCTGCAGCCGGACGTCGACAAGGACGACCTGCTCCTGCTGGCGGCACGCGCCGAGGCCGGCTCCGAGCACCCCCTCGCCAAGCCGATCATCGACGCAGCCACCGCGGCAGGTATGCCGGTCACCGGACTGCCCGAGCACACCGAACCAGTCCCCGGCAAGGGCATCGTGGCCACACTTGACGGCCACCAGATCGCGGTCGGCAACCAGGCCCTGATCCAGGCCCAGCCCGGTCACGACCCGGCCGACGCCGCTCGCGCGGCGGAGGTCGTCCAGGAGCTGGCGGCCGCCGGCCGCACCCCGATGGTGGTGGCCCGCGACGGTCGCGTCCTGGGTGTGGTCGCGGTTGCTGACCAGATCCGTGAGGATGCCCCAGAGATGATCCGGCGCCTGCACGACGCGGGTGTCACCAAGGTCGTCATGCTCACCGGCGACATCGAGCCGGTCGCGAAGGCTGTCGCTACCCAGGTGGGTGTCGACGAGGTCCGGGCCGGCCTGCTGCCGGAGGACAAGCTCGACGCGGTCGCCGAGCTGCAGCGCCAGGGTTACACCGTGGCGATGGTGGGAGACGGCGTGAATGACGCGCCGGCGCTGGCCACCGCCGACATCGGTGTGGCGATGGGTGTCGCGGGCACCGGAGTGGCGATCGAGACCGCCGACATCGCCCTGATGAAGGACGACCTGCTCAAGCTGCCCGAGGCGGTGTCACTGGCCAAGCGCACGGTGGCCAACATGCGGCAGAACATCGCGATCGCCCTGTCGACCGTGGCAGTGCTGCTCGCCGGAGTCCTCTTCGGCGGCGTGACCATGGCCATCGGGATGCTGGTCCACGAGATCTCGGTCCTGGTCGTCATCGTCAACGCGATGCGCCTGCTGCGCCGCAGGGAGCAGCAGCCCTCGCGGCCCACGGACCGCACCCCCGGTCCGTCGGTGAACGCTGACCCCGCCCGCGCCACGCAGGCCGCTTGACCGACTCCACCCCCGCCGCGCGGGGCCCGGGAAACCCCCAGGCCCCGCGCGGTCTGCTGTCCCGCGCGGGGCATCTGTCCCGCGCGGGTCTGCTGTCCCGCGCGGGTCTGCTGTCCGGGGCCGTGGACACCGTGCCTGTGGACAACCCCGGCGCGATGTCGTGCCGGAGGTCTAGCGTCCTCGCGAAAGGCGCACGCCGGGTGCGCATGGGGAGGAAACTATGGACATCTCAGCCGCGATGCGTGCGTTCGAGGACCGTCAGCGGAGCATGATCACCGACCACATCCGCAGCCACGGGGTGCATCTGGTCTATGTCGCACCCGCCGGCGAGTGCGACTGCTGCCGCGAGGTCGGCGAGGCAGCTCCCGATGCTGGCGACCAGGTCGCCGACCTGCTCGGCAGAGCCCAAGAGCTGCCGCCACGGCTGGATCAGCCGTTCTGCTACACGATCGGCCTGTTCGGCATCGGCCACCCCGAGCTGGTGGTGCTGGGCCTGCCCCAGGACGCGTCGATGACAGTGCTCAACGCCGCCGCCCACCAGGTCAGCGGCCATCGCCAGGACCTGGTGCCCGGTCAGGTGGTGCCCCAGCTGGAGCCGCACCTCCTGGTGGAGGAGATCCCCAACCCCGGGATGATCGTCTTCCAGGCCAACAACTACTACAAGCGGCCACTGCAGGCATCGGTCCCCGCCTACCAGCTCACCTGGTCCGACCCAGCCGGCCGCTTCCCCTGGGATGAGGGGCGTCAGGGCGGTCCGTGGATCCAGGCACGGCCTGGGGACTACCGGGCGTGACCGCTAGGCAGCGATGGTGGCCGAGCGCCTTCTGCCCGACATTGTCAGGCGGACGAGCAGCAAGATGCTGACACCCACGACCAGGACCAGGGCCACGAGCGACGTGATGACCAACCCTCGTTCACCGGCGAGGAGCCAGCCCAGGTCGGGGCTGAGTCCGATGACGAGCGCACAGGCGGGCAGGAGCAGCAGGTGCAGCACTTTCTGGCGGGCGGACCACAACCGGGAGTTGCCCACCAGAAGAGCCATGCCGATCCACAGCGGCAGAGCCATCACGATCCCGGCCGCCAGGAGCATCACGGTCGAGCCGGCCTCGTGGTCCACGGTGCGCACAGTCCCCCCGTCACTCGAGCTGACCTCCGTCACGACGTAGGCCCCTGCCCCTCCCACAAGGAGGAGGAGCAGCAGCAGAGCAAGCACCTGCAGGATGGCCACCGCGACCGGCACCCAGCGTCGGTCGCTGATCGGAAGCCGCCCGGGCGGGGTCTGAGTCATTGTTGGTGCGCCATACGGAGCAGGCTGCCGCCCCCCGCCCGGGCCGACCTCATAGGCCTCCCGGGCGACGGCCTCCGGCGGCCCCAGCTCGGCGAGCACCGCCGAGACATTCGCGTCAGTGGCTCCACGGCGCTCCACGAGCCCCGCCTCGATGTGCTCGCGCACTCCTGCCAGGACCTCTGCGCGGTCGCCCGGTGGGAGATGGTCGAGCATGCGCGCGAGATCATCCAGATACTGGGTGACGAGCAGGTGCTGGGTGGTGTTCATGGTGCTGCCCCTTCGCTGAGTGCGGCGTCTACCGCGTCACGGAACGGTTGCCAGGTGCGGGTGAAGTCCTCGAGCGCACGCGAGCCCGAGTCGGTGAGCGCGTAGTAACGGCGGGGCGGCCCGCTCGGGGACTCCTGCCAGGTGGTGTCGACCAGCCCGGCCTTGCGCAGCCGGGACAGGAGCGGATAGAGCGTGCCCTCACTGCCCATGAGCACCCCGTCACGCGTCAGGTGACGGGCGATCTCAAAGCCGTAGGTCGGCCCACCGCGGAGCATGGCCAGCACGCAGTACTCCAACGCACCTCGTCTGAGGTGCGTCAGGATCGCACTGTCGCCAGGTACCATGCATCACAAGGTAGCCTCTCGCCGACAGCACCGCAAGGGACCCGGCCATGGCACAACGTGTGGCCGATGAGTTACTCGGGACCGCCCCCGTGAAAGACGGCCTCGACGTTATTACCGTCCGGGTCACGCACGAAGGCGCCGAAGTATCCCTCGTGGTACTCCGGCCAGAGCCGCGGCGCGTGGAGCTCCACGGCGCCGAGGGCCAGCGCTGCCTCGTGGAAGGCCCGCACCTCGTCCTCGCTCCCGGCATGGAAGGCGATGTGGGTCTCGCGGTTGGGCCCCTCGGCCGCACCGCTGCCGATCCAGAACGCCGGGAAGTCCCGCCCGTAGCCCAGGGCCACCTCATGGTCGAGCAGGCGTCGCATCCCCAGGGTCGCCAGGACCCTGTCGTAGAAGTGTGCGCTGGCCGCCAGGTCCGCGCAGTTGATACCGAAGTGGTCGATGACAGGACGCACACTGGTCTCCTCGGGTCGGCGACCGGTCAGTCAACGGGCCGACCGGCATACGGGATCGTGGTGACCAACTCAAGCACGGCGCACCGACAGTGTCGACGCAACACCCCTCATCGCGCGGTATGCCGGCAACTCGCCTCAGCCGGCCAGCTCCAGCACGTCGGCGAGGCGACCGACCTGCCGCTTCACCTGACGGGCATGGACGCCCTGCCGCTTGTGGCCGGCCAGCTCGGCCATCCTGACCGGCGCCCGCGCAAGGAAGCGGGCATGCACGAGCGCCAACTCCTCGGCAGGCGTGTAACCACCTGAGTCCTCGGAGCCGCCCCACTCCACCAGGAGCGTGCCGAGCAGCGCGTCCTTGTCCGCGGCAAAGAGGTGCAGCTTGGCGGCGTCGTGCATCAGCGGACGCTCACCGGAGTGCTCCCAGTCGATGAGGACGACACCGTCGTCGGTGCCGAGCACGTTGGAGGCGACCAGGTCGCCGTGTGACCAGGAGACCCGCAGCAGCTTGTCCGCGGCGAGGAGGCCAGCCACCCAGTCACCGACGTCGACAGGGACCAGCTCCGCCTCCCGCACGCTCTGCCACTGCTCCCGGAACCCCGCGGGCCAGATCTCACTGGCCCGGGTGGTGTGCACGCCGTAGCCCTCGTGCACGCGGTCGAGCCCCTCGAGGATGAAGGACATCTTCTCGGCCATGCGCTGGGAGTTGGCCAGCGGCACCCCGTCGACCCAGTCCTCCACCAGGTAGCGCAGACCAGGTCCGACCTCGCCATGGCCTCGCATCACCGGGACCAGGCCGGGTGCATAGCGATTGACGACCTCGTGGGCGCGGACGGCGTTCGTGATCCCACAGGTGCCATTGGGTCGCACCGGCTGCACGGCCACCGTGCGTCGCTGCGTGCCGTAGGCAGCGCGCAGCTTGACCTGCTCACCCAGGTCGAACTTCGCGCGGACGATCACGTCGGCCGCCACACGTGCGGTGACGCGCCGCAAATCAGGCTGGGTGTGATCCCACTCGCCCCGCAGCGGCGCCGGCAGCATGGTGCGCAGGTCGTCGGGCGGGCCGGGCCGACGCACCGCCCGGTCGCGGACGAGGAACTCCCGAGGCTCCCGGGCCG
The DNA here is from genome assembly GCF_007197575.1 of Ornithinimicrobium ciconiae. Lineage (NCBI taxonomy): Bacteria > Bacillati > Actinomycetota > Actinomycetes > Micrococcales > Ornithinimicrobiaceae > Ornithinimicrobium > Ornithinimicrobium ciconiae. The sequence goes on along the minus strand of NZ_CP041616.1, from coordinate 432,246 downwards.
TGGGCAGCGCCGGCTCCCGTCGCTCGATCTGACGGAGGACCTCCAACGCGACAGCGGCCCGGTCCACCTGACTGAGGTGGACCCGGTCGGCAGGCGTATGCCGTCCCTCACCCGGGCGGACCAAGGTCCGGACCCGCCGCACCAGCGGCGCGACCCCCCGTCTGGCCGTGCCGCTGACATCCGACCACAGGGACCGAGCCCCACGTGGCAGCATCTGACTCACCTGCACCTACTCATTGAACGAGCAACTTAACAACAGGCAGATGAGAGGTCGATGAGACACGCAGCCGCGACTGCAACCGTGTGCCGCAGGTGAGACCACACGCAGTCGGGGTGAAGGGTGACGCCGGTGAGACGCCCGCGATCAGTCGTTAGGTGCCGGCGGGGTCGTTCTCGTCCCGACCGAGCATCCCCACGCTGACCCAGCTGATCGCCACGATGATCGCGCCGATGACTGCATAGGTCGTGCGAGCACCATCCCCGATAACTGCGAAGAGTCCCCCGTAGATGATCGTGACGACGAGAGCGAGATAGGCAAGCTTCTGTCTGTCCATGCCCCCACTCTGGTCATATCGCGGGCCTCGCGTCAGTGACACACGCCGCAGAGTCCAAGACGACATATGTCACACGGTGGTCGATCTCGGCGCGTGAGCGCGACACATCCACGACATGGCTGGGATAGACACCATGCTGTGTCTCGCATGCGATGGATAACAGCTGTGGTCAGCGCCGGCCTCCTTCTCGCCGGGTGCGGTGGGGGCTCCGCGGCTCCGGGAGCCGAGCCGGCCGGGGGTCGACAGGACCTCTCGGCGGGTGGTTCCCATGACCGGGCGGCCCCGAAGGGACCGGGCGACAGCAGCCAGAGCACCGGCTCGGCGCAGAGCCAGGACGGCACGGCATCGGCTACGGGCGGCGGTGTGGCGACGGAGGGCACCGCCGACCCGGCCAACCCGTGGTCGGGCACCAGCGCTCCCGACGCCGCGTTTCTGATGCCCTCCACCAACGTGGCCTGCGGCATCGGTCCCGAGTGGGTGGCCTGTCAGATCGCCGACCGCGACTACACCCCCTCACACACCTTCCCCGGCTGCCGGGCCACCGAGGCGGACACACTCCTCCTGCGTGCGGGGCAGCAGGCCCAGTGGGTCTGCTCCGAGCACAGCATGTTCGGCGTCCGGCACGAGGTGCAGGGCGCGACCCTGTCCTACGGTTCGGTGATGATGCGGCACGGCTTCACCTGCCTCAGCGACACCGACGGTGTCCAGTGCTCCGAGGACTCGACCGGTTACAGCTTCCGCCTCGCACGCTCGTCCTACGACCTGTCCTGAGCACGGCGCCAAGCCCCACCCCGGAGCGCGCCCACCATGCCCCCCCACCGCGCCCGCCGAGCCTGCCCCCCCACCGCGCCCGTACGTGCAAACCCACTGGCAGTTCGACCATAGAAACTCGTTGGATCCGACATCCCTGCAGGTCAACGGCCCGCAGGGGCGACCAGCGCCACGAACTGCCAGCGATTGTGCAGACGCTTGAGGGTGGATCTCCCGAGCACGGCGCAGCCCGGCTCACCTCAGCCGGTGCGGGTCACTGCAGCAACGAGATCTCGCGACGGGCGGTGTCCTCCACCAGGAGCGCGTCCCCGGCCCGGCGCAGTGACTCGGTGCCCGACACCCGCATCGACCACAGCGCCGTCCCGTCCTCGACGTCCCAGGCCTGCAGCCTGCCCTCGTCATGTCCGTAGGCGACCCGCGTGCCGAGGTAGTCGGCGCTGCCCCTGAGTCGCTGGCTGCGTTCACCGCTGTCCAGGTCAAGGATGACCGAGCGGTCTCCCTCGTTGAGCACCAGACCACCGGCCACCGTGCCGGTCACCCAGCTGAACGTGTCGTCATACTCCTCGTCCCACATCGGGTCCCCGGTGCTCGGATCCAGACGCATCAGGTACTCATAGGTGCCGTCCTCAGTCGCCTCGGCCTTCAGGAGCACCTCACCACCACTGCCCTCGGCGGTGAAGACCTGCTCGGCGTCACCGGCCCAGAGGGTCTTGCCCGTGCGATCCAGCCCGTCCAGGTAGTAGCCGAAGCTGCTGGACTCCTGCCGCAGCACCACGTCGCCGATGACCCGGTAGGACACCTCTGGCTCCCACCCCTCGAACCACTCCGGCTCATAGCCGGAGGCGGCGTCCAGCCACCAGGGGCCATCCTCGGTGGTGATCTGCAGATAGCCGTCGACGACGCTGGCTCCACCCTCAGGATGCACCCCGGGGATCCCGGCAGACCAGACGTAGTCACCTGCCAGGTCCCCGGTGTCCAGGCGCCGGACCCCGTCCTCGTCCAGGACGATCAGGGGCGCACCCACGTCGGCGCTGCTGATGACAGCAACGTCGCTCAGCTCGACCTCCGACACGGGGGTGCCGTCTGCGGGGTCCAGCGCCGTGACGGTCACTGACGTCAGGCCCTCGTCAAACGTGATGACCGACACGACGACGTGTCCCTCGGCTGACAGTGGCAGGATGCTCACCGACGAGCTGCCGGGCTCGAACGCCAAGGCCTCCAGGTCCGCGGTCCACAGCTCTTTCCCGGTGGACCTGTCGATCATGACGATGTGACCGAGCGTCGGCGGGGCGTCCGGCTGCTGCGCCCTGCTGGCCCCTTCGCCCCGCTCGAACTCGGCGTCCCCGAACCCGTCGAACCACCCCTGATAGGACTCAGCATCATTGACCGCCGAGGCGTAGGTCGCCCCGCCCAGACCGAAGTAGTCCTCGTAGGACGGGTAGGCGTTGCCCCAGGAGTCCTGCTGGTATGCCTCCATCGCCTCCTGGTAGCGCGTGCCGTCGGCAAAGCCCGCGGCGTAGTGCTCCGGATAGCCGGGGTACCAGGACGAGGTCCCAGCCTCGTAGTAGGTCGAGGAGTCCAGGTCGGCCTTGACCAGGAGGCGGTCGTTGCCGACGGCATAGACGGCAGCCGACGGCGCGATCCACTCCTCCTCGCCGCGGGGGGCGTACTTATAGGTCCAGGCCTCCTCCGGGGCAGCCGTCAGGTCCGCGACCGGCACGTCTGACGCGGTCGCGCCGCCCGCCGGCTTCAGGAACAGCAACCACACACCCACGGCGATCACCGACAGCACCAGCAGGGCGAGCGCCAGCCCCAGCCACCGACGGCGTCGTGGCTGCCCCTGCGGACTCACCGGTGTCGCAGGTCCGTGTCCCTGACCGGACGGATCGGTCTCTGGGTCCCATGGCAGGTCGGGCTCCAGCGGAGCCGGGGTCCACGCGGAAGTGTCGGTCATCAAACTGCCCCTCTCGTCTCCCGGGAGACTGTAGGAAGGCTCTGTCGTGGCGGTGTCGCGGTTGCGTCGCGGTGCCCGCCCAGGCCCGGTGGACCGCTGCCCGCCCCATCACCAGCTCTCGGCGTCCCAGTCCACGGCATCCAGGATCGGCTCGTCCAGGTTGCGGCTGGCCCCACTGAGGGGGACGGTCGCGGAGCCGCAGAAGTCGTCGACCGCTGTGCGTATGCCGAGTTCGTTCCCCTGCGCGTGGGGGTCGAGTCCCGCTTCCACCAGCAACTCCGCCAAGAGGGCGGTGCGCTCGGTCAGGGACAGTTCACCGAAGGCGAAGCAGGTGGTCGACCCGGCAGCAAACGGGACCCCTCCACCACACCCCGACAGCACAGCGACCGTGAGCAGGCCGAACGCCCACGCGGGTCCGGAGCGCTGACGAGGGACCGGCAGGGTTCGGAAACAGATGAGACGCACACCGCGGTTCCTACCCTATCTCTGTCGCAACGCTGTCTCAGCGAGTCTGCCGGCCGCAGGGTGGCTCATAGTCGATGCCCGGAAGATGGGTCGTCCACTCCAGCTCCGTGGCCGGGGTGCCGGTCGTGGCACAGACGAACTCTGCCGCTGCCGGCGCATCCACCAACCACATGTAGGCACGCCCCTGCTGGCCTCCGGCGAGCAGGTGGCGACCGTCAACCCAGCCCACGGCGGTCAGAGAGGCCTGGGACGAACGCAGCACGAGCTCGGAGACATAGTCCTGCCCCTCCTGGCGCCAGACCCAGACCGTGCCGTCCAGGACGGCCGCGGCCACCCGTGAGCCGTCCGGGGAGAACGCCACGGAGTAGACCGTGGCGGCCGGGCCGGTCAGGGTGGGCCCGACCTTGACCGGCGCGGCCGGGTCGCTCACGTCATAGAGCTGCAGCTGGCTGTTGGCCCCACCCACGGCGAGCAGGTTGCCGCCTGCGGCGAAGTCCAGCGCAAAGATCGACAGCTCGACGTCGATCGTGCTGATCGGACCCCCAGCCAGGTCGGTGCCGTCCCACAGCTGGACACCGCCCAGGGTCCCACCCGTCGCGATGATGCCGCTCTCGCTCCCCGCCACTGTCAGCACCGGGTCGTCGGGGGTCTCTTGGGCCACCACCCGATCTGGGTCCTCGAGCGAGAGCACCGACAGCACGCCGTCGTTGCTGGCGGCAACGATGCGCCGGTCACCGTCGAAGAAGGCGGAGTGCTCGACATACTTCTCGCCGACCTGCACGTCCACGAGCAGTTGCGGGTCGGCCGGGTCGCTGACGTCCCAGGCGACCACGTGACCGGTCGAGGTGCCACTGGCCACGATATCCCCGGTGGAGCTGATGGTCGCGGCACCATCCATCACGCCAGCACTCGCCGGCGCCAGCAGCGGGGCGAGGAGCACAGGGGTGCGCGGTTGCGTGGTGTCCCACAGATAGAGGTGCCCGTCGGCTGTGCCGGAGGAGGTGATGGACCGGGAGCCGTCCGACGATGCTGCGGTGATGAAGACGGTGTCCCCAGACAGCGGCAGCACGCCCTCGGTGCGATGCCACAGGTAGGACGAGGTGTCGGTCGTCGTGATGATCATCCGCTCCTCGTCGACCTCCTCGACCGAGGTGACCGCAGCGCTCACCGGGAGCACCGACCGCACCGCTGCGGCTGCGCCACTGTCGGGAATGTCGTAGAGGCGCAGCGTGCTGTCCGAGCTGCCCGCGACGACGCTGCGACCGTCGGGCGTGAAGGACACAGAGTTGACCCAGCTGTCAAAATCCGGCAGCTCAGCGAGCGGCTCCAGGGCACCGTCCTCGGTGATGTCAAAGAGGCGCAGCGTCTTGTCGCTGCCGACCGCAGCCAGGTGCGTGCCGTCGGGGCTGAGGTCGATGTCGAACTGCCGCGTCGAGTCCTCCCCGACATGCACCTGTGCGGTCTCGGTCAGGCCGACGTCGGACACCGCCCACAGATAGAGATTCCCCCCCGTGGTCGCCGCCGCCAGCTGTCCTCCGTCAGCGTCCAGGTCCAGGCCCCGGATCGACCCGGAGACTCCCTCCACCGGGTCTGCTTCCACCCACTGACCGTCGGCATACGTCCAGGTCAGGATCTGTGCGTCGCCCTGCGCATCCTCGTCGCCGGCGGCCAGCAGCCGGCTGCCGTCCGGGGAGAAGGCGAGGTCGAAGACGGTCCGGTCGACGGCAAGCTCGGCGCTGAGCACCGGCGAGTCCGGGTCGGTGACGTCGAACAGCCGGACGTTGGGGGCCCCGCCGCCCACCGCGAGCAGGCGACCCTCGACCCCAAAGGCCACCGTCTGCACCGTCGTGCCGTCCTCGTCCAGGGTCACGGTGGCGGCGTCCTGCATCCGGTCCCCGTCAACCCGCACGAGGTCAACAGCACCATCGTTGCCGCCGAACGCGAGCAGGTCACCGGTCTCGTTCGCGGTGGCTGTCAGCGGGGCGCCGGGGTCCACCCGCCGGGTCATGACGGGCAGCGAGGTCGCGTCGATCAGGGCGGAGCGGGACTCACGGGTGTCGGAGATCTGATAGCCACCGAGCGCCACCTGGTTGGCCAGCGGGACGTTGTTCTCCTGGAGGGTGGCCGCCACCCGCGCCATCTGGCGAGACCTGGCCTCGTCCCGCTGGGTCGCGGCCGTGCTGCGGCTCTGCAGGGCAAACGCCCCGGCGAGCGCCGCGACCAGGGCCAGGCACACCGCGGCGGCCAGCAGCTGCTGCGTCCGACGGTGCTGACGACCCCGCTCCCGGCGTCGTTGCAGTGCCTGGGCCTCGCTCGCCTCGACGTAGGCCGTCTCGGCCTCGGTGAGCTGGCTGGCGTTCGTCAGCATCCAGGTCCGCACCGCCTCCAGCAGGCTGCCCCGCAGCAGGAGTTCTGGGTCCTGTCCGTGCTCGGCCCAGGTGTGCTCCTGGCGGGCGAGCATCTCCCGCAACAACAGGTCGGAGCGGTCGGCGTCGAGCCACTGCCCCAGCCGTGGCCAGGCCGCGATGAGCGCCTCATGGCTCAACGACACCTCGGTCTGGCTGGAGGTCAGCAGGCGGTGGTCGATGAGGTGGTCGAGCACCTGGCCGGCGCGGGGGTGGCTGCGGACCAGATCGGCCGTGATCTGACTGCGCCGGCTCGGGCCGGCGTCGGGGTGGAGGGCGATCAGGCGCAGGATGATGCTGCGGGCCACCTCCTGGCCCTCCTCGTCCAGCTCGGCAAAGGCCCGTTCGGCGCTGCGCCGCACTGCCCCGGCCACCCCGTCGACCGCCTTGTAGTCCCGGATCCTCAGTTGCCGCCGGTCACTGTCCTCCCAGGCTGCCTGCAGGGTGTGTGACAGGTGCGGCAGCACATGTGTGATGTCACTGGCCCGCACGTCGGACAGGATGACGTCCACCAGCCCCCACTCGAGCTTAAGGCCGACGACCTCGGCCGGGCCCTCGACCGCGGTGCGCAGTTCCTCCTCACTCATCGGCGGCACCAGGACCTGATGGTCCCGCAGACCGGTCACCAGACCCGGCTGTGCCGCCGCCTCGCCATAACGGTCGGCGCGCAGCCCGATCACCAGCACCCGGGTCCGTTCCGGAGTCGTCTGCTCTGCCCACCCGACCAGTCGCTTCACCGTGGCTGTCTGCTCGTCGTCGTCCGAGGTGAGGGTGAACAACTCCTCGAACTGGTCGACGACCAGCACTGCCCGAGGGCTGCTCTTCAGCCGATCGAGAGCCCTCTCGACGTTCGCCGCCGGCTCAACACCGGGAGTGATCAGCTCACACTGCCAGCCGTCCCGCGCCAGGGCCGGTCGCTGCAGGGCGGGGATCAGACCTGCCCGGAGCAGGGAGGACTTGCCGGTCCCCGAGGCACCGACCACGAGGACGATGCTGCCTCGGGTGGCGGCGCTCGTGACATGGTCGAGCAGCTGACGGGTCAGGTCGGCCCGGCCGAAGAAGAGGTCCTGATCCTCCACCCCGAAGCCGGCCAGTCCGCGATAGGGAGGACGCATCACCACTGTGCTGCGCCGTCCCTGATGCAGGTCGACCAGCCGCGCGCGCCAGTCCTCGACGTCCTGTGCGGTGCCTCCGCAGGTGGTCACGATCGCCTCGAGGACCTCCGGACGGTTGGCCGGTGGCAGGTGTCGTCCGCTGAAGTATCCTCCGAGCGTCCCGGACGGGATGCCGGTCCGGCGCGAGAGCTCTCGCACGGACAGGCCAGCCTGGAGTCGCAGTGTCGTGAGCGCCTCGCCAAACGCTCCGGATGGGTTGTGGGCGCTGTGCTCGGTCCCCGTTGCTGCCATGTAGCACAGTGTGCTGGGTGTACGGATCCGCATCTGTATGGGGGTGTGTACGGGCTTGTATTGACTTGGTGCAGGCACTGGTCAAGGGCAGGTAAAAGGTTGAGACTTCAGGCACAACTAGTCGATGCCAATCCCGGGGAGCGCACGTGACCGTTGAACCCTCCACTCCTGTGACCACCGCCGACCTCCTGCGCCACCATCTGCTGACCGACACCGCGTGTCGGCGCAAGTGGCAGAGCCGGGCCGCCCGCACTCGTCGTGGCACGATCAACCAGGCCGCCATCGCACAGGTCCTGGCCGAGTGGCTCTGGGACAACGGCGAGGAGCACGAGAACGATGTCCTCCTCCCCCGCCGGCTCAAGGACCGGGTCAGCCGGGCCCTGTCGCCCGCCGAGGGACCTTCGCCGCGCAGCCTCACCCTGTTCATCCTGGCCTTTGATATCCCCGCCGTCGTCGCCGACCAGCTCTGGGCGGCGCACCTCATGGGTGACGGCGAAGACCTTCCCGTGGTGGCTGCCGGGCGCCAGCCAGTCGCCGCGCCACGTCCAGCAATGGGCCGTGTGGTCCGGATGCCGTGAGTCGCTACTCCAGCTTGTCCGCGAGCACCGTCAGGCCCTGACGAGCCAGCGCCTCAGCGTTGCGAACTCGCTCCTGCATGCGACGAGCCTCCTCCACGGCCGCGACGGCGCGCTTCTCGGCCTCCTGGCAGGCCTGCACTCCGTGCTCACGCCCCCGGCGCTCTGCGGCCTGGTCGTCGTGGAAACCCGCCACCTCGCCGGCCGCGAGCTCGACGGCCCGGTCCAGCAGGAATCGGTAGGCGGCCCGGACCTTCTTCGGGTTCGTCTTCCGGTGCAGCCCGTCGACCTCCTCGTTCATCGCCTCGCGCATGAAGACCAGGGAGTCCGAGCGATAGGGGCGCGCTGACTCCTGCTCCACCGCACGCCTGAGGTCCTCCTGCGCCTCGGCGAGTTGCCGTTCGGCCTCCCGCACCGCAGAGGCGGCGGCCTCGAGATGGTCGGCGAACCGATTCTCTAGGGCATAGACCAGTTGCTCGCGCTCCCCCGGGCCGAGGCCCTCGCCAGGGTCGGAGCCTGGGGCTCCTGCCTCGCCTGATCTCTCGTCCTGCTGTGCCACTGCTGCACCTCATCTCACACGTTCTGGACCCCACCACTCTCTCATCTCACCCGGGACCACCCGCATGCTGCGTAGGCTAGACAGAACCGCCGCCACCGAAGGGATCAGCCATGACCACGACCGTCGCAGCAACCTCAGTCCTGACGGAGATCGATGACACGGCGCGCATCGCCACCATCACCCTCAACCGCCCAGAGAAGCGCAATGCGTTGTCCCTGGCCCTGATGACCGAGCTGATCGAGGTGCTGCGCGAGATCGGTGCGCGCAAGGACGTCTCGGTGGTCATCCTCGCCGGCGCCGGTCCCGCGTTCAGTGCGGGTCACGACCTCGCGGAGATGACCGGCCGCTCGGTCGAGGACTACCGGGAGATCTTCGACCGTTGCTGTGACCTGATGGAGATGGTGCAGTCCATCCCGCAGCCGGTGATCGCCAGGGTGCAGGGCATCGCCACTGCCGCGGGCTGCCAGCTCGCGGCGACCTGCGACCTGGTCGTGGCCGAGGAGGGTGCCCGGTTCGGGACGCCCGGGGTCAAGATCGGCCTGTTCTGCTCGACGCCGATGGTGGCCATCAGTCGCGTCATCGGCCAGAAGCGGGCCATGCAGATGCTGTTGACCGGTGTGCCGATCGATGCCCCCACGGCGGCCGACTGGGGCCTGGTCAACGAGGTCGTCCCGGTCGAGGAGCTCGAGGCCCGCACCCGCGAGCTAGCCCTGCAGATCGCGTCGGCGAGCTCGGTCGTCACGGGCATCGGCAAGGAGGCCTTCTATGCCCAGATCTCCCGGGACCAGGGCGCTGCCTACGACTACGCCAAGACCGTCATGACCATGAACGCCCTGGCTGCCGACGCCCAGGAGGGCATCTGCGCCTTCCTGGAGAAGCGTCAGCCGACCTGGTCGGACCGGTAGCCCCACCATTTTTGGTGAGGTTTCGTTGGCCACTTCACCATTTTTGGTGTGGTTTCGTTGGCCGCTTCCCCCGACCCTGTCCTGTAGGTCAGCCGTCAGGCACGAGCGACCGGTGCCGCGTGCAGCGCCTCGACGATGTGCGTGCCGAGCTCCCGCAGCTGGTCCATCTGCTGGTCGTCGAGGATTCGCGTCATGGTCGCAGCCACCGACACCCCGTGACGGAGCCCGACCCGGCGCTGGATCGCACGGCCCTGCTCTGTCAACACCAAGCAGGTCGCGCGACGGTCGTGGGGATCGGGTGTGCGCTGCAGGAGGCCACGGCGCTCAAGGCGGGCAACCAGCTTGGACAGGCCGCCCTGAGTCATGAGGATGCCCCGGTTGAGCTCGGCCATCGACATCCCCGTCGGCGCTTTCGACAGGGTGTACAGCACGTCATACTCCACCTGGGTCACCTCGATCCAGACCTCGTCGCTGGCGAATACCTCATTCAGGGCGACCTGCGCCCGGAACAGCGCCTCCCACGACTCGTTGGCGAGTTGCGTCCTGTTCATCCGTCGTCCTTCGTCGCGCGCCAAGGCGCCCGTGCAGTCCTCGTGCAGCGCCGGCGGCGCTCACCAAAGACAACCGCACTCGCACTCACTACATTCCGAGTCATGCACTGTCTGCGCGTGTCACCCGACCGGGCACCTGCCGGCCCGCGCCGAGCGTCCCGAGGGGACCGTCAGCGGCTGACGGGCACCGCGAACCGGTCAGCCCGCGCCTGCGACAGTGGCACCACCTGCTGCCCCAGCGGCAGCAACGCGAGGGGCACCATCTTCCAGCAGGCGATGCCGAACGGGATGCCGATGATCGTCAGGCACAGCAGCGCCCCGGCGATCAGGTGGCCGATGGCCAGCTCCCAGCCGAGCAGCACTATCCACAGGATGTTGCCGATGATCGACCAGACGCCAGCGTCCTGACGCCACAGAGTCGTGCGCCCGAACGGCCACAGCACAAAGTTGGCCAGCCGGAAGGAAGCGATCCCGAAGGGGATCGTGATGATGAGGATGCAGGCGACGACACCGGCCATGACATAGAGCAGGGCCAGCCACCACCCGGCCAGGATCAGCCACAGAAGGTTGCCGATGGTCCGCATGCGTGCAGACTACCCGCAGCACCATCGACGGCGGCCGCCCTGATCTCAGTCATGGCTCGGCGGCTCCTGGACCTCCCCTGCCGCCCGCCTTGCGAGCACGAAGAGCAGGTCACTGAGCCGGTTGAGATAGACGAGGACCTGGTCGGAGACGTCGGCCCCGGCCCGCGCCGCGGCGATGGTATGCCGTTCGGCCCGTCGCACGACGGTGCGCGCCACATCGAGGGCGACCGACGCGCGCGTGGCGCCCGGGACGATGAACACGGGTTGCAGCGGACGCTCTGCGACGAGGTCATCGATCGTCCGCTCCAGGGCGTCGATCATCCCCGGACTGACCTGGGACTGACCCGGCGTGCCCCGGTCCCGGGCGCGGGGGTTGGTCATCAGGTCGGCGCCCACGACGAAGAGCTCACGCTGCAGCCTCAGCACGAGCTCGGCAAGCGCGGCGTCACCCTCGTCGCCCAGCGCTTGACGGGCGCCCCCGAGGACCGCCACTGCCTCATCCGTGTCTCCACACGCTTCGACCAGTGCGTCATCCTTGCCCAGTCGGCCACCGAACAGCCTCCCGGTCGTGCCGTCGTCACCGGTCTTGGTGTAGATCGCGGACGCCTCGCCAGCCATCGCTACTCTCCTGACATCTCGGTGCCCCAGGGCTGGGGCTCGGCATAGAACTCCTCGGTGTGCAGCCGGCCGGGCCGGCAGCCGAGGTCACGGGCGACGCGGACACCCGCGGCGACAAAGCCTGGGGCTCCCGCGATAAAGATCTCGTGCTCGGACAGGTCGTCCACCAGCTCGGGCAGCACGGTGCCCACCCGCCCGAGCGGTGCCGGTCCGGCCGCGCCCGTGAGAGTGCGCAGATAGCGGAACCTGGGGTGCTCCCGCCCCCAGTCCCGGAACGTCTCCTGGTCGATCAGGTCCTGCTCCGTGCGCCCTGAGAAGAAGACGGTGAACGGGTCGGGCACGCCTCGTCGCACCGCGTCCTGGGCGAGCGCCCGGACGGGGGCCAGTCCGGACCCGCCGGCCAGGCAGAGCACGGGGCGCCCGGCCTCGGTATTGGCCACGAAGGTGCCATAGGGACCAGAGACCAGCACCCGGTCACCGGTGGACACCTCGTCCGCGAGCCAGACACTGGTTGCCCCGCCCTCGACTCTCGTGACCAGCAGGGTGAGACGACCGCCGGGCTCCGGCGCGCTGGCCAGGGAGTAGGACCTGACCGGGACCCGGTAGTCCTCGTCACAGACCAGGACGTACTGGCCCGGCAGGTACTCAAGGGTCGCGCCCAACGGCTCGAGAGTCAGCTCCGTGATGACTGGGGTGACTCGTTCCCGTGCCACCACGGCGTGGAGCAGCTCCTCCGGGACTGCGGCCAGGGGCATGGCGCTCCTTCTTGGCGGGTGAGCACGTCGGAATATTTTTTCACACTTACTGGCTGATAATATAGAGAGGGTCTGCAGCCCCCGCCCCGGATCGTCGGACGCGCACCCCCTCGGGGCGCTGACCGCGCTGGCGTGGAAGGACGAGACGATGTCACGCAACTGGACCGTCGAAGACCTGGGGAGTCACACCTATCTCGTGCACGGCACGGAGCACGGTGACCGCGTGGACGTTACGGTCGGCCTGGATCCAGCCTTCCTCGAGTCTCTCGGCCTGTCTGGCGTCGCGGACGAGCAGATCGTGAACGCCACGGTGTCCTTCCTGCTGGAGCACCAGCGACTCGATGAGCTCCCGGCCGAGGTCGAGATCGAGGTCGTTGCGGCAGCCTATGACGACTTCCCCGAGCGGCTCCGCGCCCACTTCTCACGCACCTGACGCGCTGGCCAGCACCCAGCCCCCGCCCCCTGTCCACGGTCACTCAGGGGCTATCTCCGGCGGACTCGAGAGCATCCAGGTCACGCACGGCATAGCGGTGGTGCTCCCACTCCTCCTCGAGGATCGTGTGCAGGCAGGAAAGGACCGTCTCCGGATGCTCTGGTGCCCACGGGTTGGTGCGCTCCTCCGCGAGTATGCCGGGACTCACCCGAGCGATGAACTCGCGCACCATCGTGGTCCGGTCCGCACGAGCCGTGAGCACCTCTTCGTAGGACGGCGTGCCGGTGGTGAAGACCGACATGTCCAGACCGTCCTCCTCGGCACCGGCATTGGCCAGAGCCAGCGGATGGTAGGGCCGCGCTGCACGCAGCACAGCCTTGCCCAGCCAGGTGTCAGTGGCCATCACCAGGTGACGCAGCGTCTCGGCGAGCGACCACTCACCGTCCACCGAGGCGTTGACGGTCCCCGCCGGCATACGGCTCGCTCGGTCGAGCGTGGCCGCCCAGGTGCTCTCGAGCGCGGACCAGGCCGCGGCCAACCCCTCAGGGTCGGCGGCTCGGCGCAGCTTCCGGCCCGGGAAGCGGCGGTCGAGCTCTGCCTCGATGAGTGGGATGACATCGACGCCGTTGACTCGAAAGAAGTCGCCCTCCGCCAACCACGGGGAGTCGATCTCGACATTCAGCACATCGCTGCCACGGACCACCAGGCCCGTCAGGTCGCTCGCGACCACCCGGGCGCCCGTGAGCCTGGTGCGCTCGAAGCGGGCCCCGGTGAGGTCGGCGCGGACGAACTCGGCGCCCTGCAGGTCATCGTCCCGACCGAAGGTTGGCATGTCTCTCCTGTGAGTGTCCGGTGGCGCGGCGCCTCGGCACTCGGGCCCGGCGAGGACGCGAGCACCATGACGTTTACCAATGCTGCCAGCCAGCACTGACAGTTGCGCACCGAACGCGAGGATGGTTGCGTAGCAGGGACAAGACCGCGACCTGGAGGTGACGCCCGGTGAGGACGCACGATCTCCCAGACCCTCCGCGACCGGTCCGCGTCGGGTCGCCTGAGCTGCCGGGGATCACCGTCGACGACTCGGCCTGCGACCCCAACGACCTCAGTCCGTGTGGCGCTGTGGCCGTCACGGTCACGGGCGACGTGGACTGGCAAACCCTGGTGACAGCGGCCGTCACTCAGGGGTGGCCCGGCCTGGAGACGCTGGCCGGGGTCACGGGTGACGTGGCTGATGTGGTCCGGGTCAATCCGAGCGAGCACGGACAGACCCTCTCCGACGTCGTCGCTGCGGTCCGCACCTGGGATCGGCACCACGACGCCCAGCGGACGTTCGCCTGGAGCGACTGCGACTTTCGGTCGGGCGGCTCGCGGTTCGTCGAGACGCTGCCGGATGGGAGCTATCGCTATCAGGTCCTCGACGTCTCTCTGCTGTTCAAGCAGGGCGAGCTCAGTGCACCGATCGCCACCGCGCACCTGGCGACACTGCTCGGCACCACGCGGGGAGCACGCGTGCCGCTCGTTGAGGTCCGCGATGCGCTGGTGGCAGGCGCCGCCGAAGAGGCACCCCGACGTCCGCTCTGCAACGGTGTGTGACAGCGCCTTTGGTTATCCACTCAGATGCGCTTTAGCCACACCAGAGCTCCACCCTGCACGTTGCTAAGAATCCTTTTTATGGTGCCGACATAGGGGCACTTCCGTCCGGACAGCGGCCTTGCCAAATGTTGCCATTTCGTGATGGTTTTTTATTCAACTGTGACCAATTCTCTGTAGACTCCGGGGTGCCTGCGCAGCAGGTAACAATCTGACACATTCCTCTCGGGGGTGTGCTGTGACGACTCCAGAAAAGGAATCCCTGTGCGAATTGCTCACCACTTCCGAGGATGGAAGGGCGGCGCGCTGGCCGCCGCCGCCTCGGCCGTCCTCGTCATCCCGATGTTGGCCTCAGCCCAGGCCGCCGACCCTGTGCAGGTGACCCCGGCGTCCCCAGAGTGGCAACTCATCTCCCGCAACACCATCGGCAGCCCGTCCGTGACCTTTGCCAGCGGTCCCGTCGCCGACAGTGAGCTGCAGGCCTTCGGCATCGGCAGCCTCCATCTCCAGGTGGGTGGTGGCGACGAGAAGGTCGCCTACGCCATGCCGCTGAGCGAGGCATCCCCCCTGTGGGGCAAGCCGGTGTCTGAGCTCGGTGACATCAGCTATCGCGTCTACGACGGCACGGAGGGTGTCGACGCCGCCCTGCCTGGGATCCAGATTGAAGTGGCCCGCAGCGGTCTGGAGGTCGGCGACTACGCGACGTTCGGTTTCCTGCCGGGCCAGTCTGACCCCGTGGACGGCGAGCGCAACCTGAAGCACTGGGAGGAGTATGACGCCAAGGCCGGCATGTGGTTCAGCACCAACGGGAACGAGTGCCGCAACTCTGATCCCTGCACGTGGGAGGGCTTGACCGCCGCCTACCCCGACGCCGAGGTGTGGTTCTCCGCAGGCATCAGCAAGGGCCGCGACACCGCATTCAGCGGCGCGGTGGACTACGTCGTCTTCGACGGCGTCCAGTACGACTTCGAGCCGGGTGGCCAGCAGGGACCGATGGGCCCCGAGGGACCGGAAGGACCCCAGGGACCCCAGGGCGAGACCGGGCTCACCGGACCTGCCGGTCCCAAGGGTGAGCAGGGCGAGACCGGGCTCACCGGACCTGCCGGCCCCAAGGGTGACCAGGGCGGCGAAGGACCCCAGGGCGAACCTGGCGAGCAGGGCGACGCAGGCCCGGCAGGCGCGACCGGTCCGGTTGGTCCGGCTGGCCCGCAGGGCCCGGCTGGGCAGGACGCCGACCTCATGCCGTCGGCCGACGGTCCGGACCGACTCTCCGGCAAGGACCGCTACGAAACGGCGATCGCGGTCGCCAAGTTCCGCTTCCCTGACGGCAGCCCTGCCGTCTACCTGGCGCGCAATGACGAATTCGCGGACTCGCTGGCGGCGAACACCCTGCTCGGCCCGATCCTGCTGGTCAGGTCCTGCGACCTGCCCGTCGTCGTCAAGCAGTACCTCGCGGAGACCACCCCTCAGCGGGTCACCGCACTCGGCGGCACGAATGCCGTCTGTGATGACGTCCTCGACGAGGCCAAGGCAGCAGCAGGCATCAACTGACCCCAGCCTTGTCACACGATCGGCCCGTCGCGCTCTCGCGGCGGGCCGATCGTGTCCACCCGTCGACGCCTTCATAAAAGGTGGAACCGTTGCCTGCGCCCGACTACCGTTTCAGAAATGACGTCTGCGACTTTCGTTCCCCACGACTTCGACCCTCCAACTTCCTTGGTCACCGACCGCTTTGTGCTCGAGCCACTGGGCCCGCAACATAACGAAGCTGATCGCGCCGCCTGGATGTCGAGCGTTGAGCACATCCGCGCGACACCGGGCTATCCCGATGGCAAGTGGCCACCCGCTGACGGCATGACACTCGAGCGCAACCTTGCCGACCTGGAACGGCACGCCGACCACTTCGCGGCACGAAAGGGCTTCACCTTCACCGTCCTTGATCCTGCTGACGGCGATGTCATCGGCTGCGTCTATCTCTATCCCGCGTCCACGCAGGAGTATGACGTGAGCGTCCAGTCCTGGGTCCGCGCCGACCACGCAGACCTCGATGAGCCCCTGGCCGACGCCCTCGTGGAGTGGATCTCTGCCGACTGGCCGTGGGCGCGCCCGGACCGTTACGGGCGGTGAGTGGCACAAGGCGTGCAACTCCTGGCCTGGCTGGCCCGCCAGACTGATCCTGTGCCGGTGCGAGAGATCGTGGACGCCTTCTCGTTGTCTCAGTCGCCGTTGAGCCACCACCTCGCTGCTCTCGCCCGGACCTGCTTCGTCACCGCGGAGAAGCGCGGTCCCACACCGAGCCCGCGCCGACCCTGAACGGCCCACCTGCTTGGACGGCGCCACCTTTGGAGTGCCACTGCCGCCCGTTCACGGTATCTGGCCACCCAGCCGGGGGAGGCGCCGAGTGCTGCCACGCGCAGAAGCGCGAATATTCGCTGCACCCGACGACCGTGACCTCCGAAACCGCACGTGTCACAAACTCTCCAGTAAGTCGCACATCGCTTCCCCGCTGACAATCACCTAGGCCTGGGCGCGGAGATACCTCCCGAAGTGCGGCACCGTGAAGGCGATCCGGCCACGCTCCCCGGAGTAGATCAGCCCCTTCTTGAGCAACGCGTCGCGCGCGGGTGAGAGGGACTGCGGTTTGCGGTCGAGGTGCGTCGCCACGTCGGCGGTCGCGACCGACTCGATCGCGTCGACAGAGTCCGGATCCTCGGTGGCCGCGCGCACACCGAGGTCAGCCATGGCGCGCAGGTACTCCCGCTCCCCCGGGGTGGCCCGCTCGTAGCGCGACCCGAAGAAGCCGACAGCCAACTCCTCCTCCGCCTCCGGAGCAGCGACCCGCACATCCTCGTCGGTGATCGGCGTGGTCGGTGCGTGGTCCCACACGGCCTTGCCGTAGGCCTGGATGAAGTAGGGATAGCCACCGGTCGCGGCATACAACGCCTCGAGGGCCTCCGGCGAGAAGTCGGCGTCCTCGTCCTGCGCCGGCATCCGCAGCGCCTTCTCAGCGTTCTCCCGGTCCAGGCGATCGATGCGGTTGTAGCGAAACAGCCGCTCGGAGTAGGACTTGCTCGCCGAGAGCACCGCGGGCAGGTGCGGCAGTCCGGCCCCGACGATGATCACCGGCAGCGCGGTCTGGGACAGCTCATGGCACGCCGCGCAGATTGCGGAGATGTCCTCGGCCCCCAGGTCCTGCATCTCGTCGATAAAGACCGCCACGCCCTTGCCCACATCCGCGGCCAACCCGCCCACATCGGTGAGCAGCTCCACCAGGTCGATCTCGATGTCACCGGAGTCTGCCCGCCCGGCGATGGCCGGCACGTCGATGCCTGGATTCCACCGGTCCCGCAGCTTGGCGCCCGGCTGGTCCTTCTGCGCAAACGCCTTGATCACCCCGAGCACGTGGTCCAGCTCGTCCCCGCGCGGGTGCCCCAGCTCGCGGACCGCCATGTGCAGGGCCGCGGCCAGCGGCCGGCGCAGCGCCTGGTCGGGTCGCGCCTCGAACTTGCCGGTGCCCCAGCGGGCCCGCACGGCCGTGGACCGCAGCGCGTTGAGCAGCACAGTCTTGCCGACCCCCCGCAGACCCGTGAGGATCATGGACCGTTCGGGTCGACCGCGCTGGATCCGCTCGAGCACCACCTGGAAGCGGTCGAGTTGCTCATCGCGGCCGGCGAGCTCGGGCGGGCGCTGACCGGCGCCGGGTGCATAAGGGTTCCTGATCGGGTCCACGATCGCAGCGTATCCGGAGATCTATCGGAAACCTGAGATTTTGACATACATCCCCATCGTGTGTCGATCACGCAGTATGCCGGACTCTCACCCTCACGCTAGACGGCCCGATATATCCCAATCAGTCACCTGCCAACCTGCCCCCTCAAGAACTCCAGCCCACGGGGCCAGTGCGCCTCCAGGTAGGCGCGATCGTGGCCTCCCTCATCAAAGATGGTGACCGCGTGGGGCAGCTGCTCGGCCAGTGCCCGGTTGGTCTCGGCGAAGGTGTCGCGGTCACCGCAGGACAACCACAGCGGCAGTTTCCGGAGTGCGTCCAGTCGACCAAAGAGGTCATGCTGCGCGAAGTCCTCGGCACCGTCAAAGGCTCCGACCGCAGCCTCGCTCTCGGAGAAAAACACTGCCGCGCTCACTGCGGAGACGCCTAGGACTTGCTCCGGCGGCAGCCGGGTGGCGAGCAGCAGGGCGCCATAGCCACCCATGGAGAAGCCGGTGAACCCGAGACGCTCGACCGGTGCCCCCGCGGCCGCCAGCACGGGCACCAGGTCCTCCAACACCATGGTGCCGGTGTCGGTGCCGTCCGCGCGGGCGTGCCAGTAGCCGTTGCCACCATCGACCGCGGCCACCACGAGGCCGGCGGCCGGGCCGGCCGACTACAGGGTGCTCGGCGGAGCGGGCGTGCGGCGCGGTCGTGGGGCGGGCGGCGGGGGCACCGGTTTGGCGAGCAGGACATCGGCCAGGGCAATCTGCTCTGGTCCACGTCGCGTCTCCACCACGACGTGCTCGTCGTCGCGCTCGAGGAGGTAGCCGAGGGCATCCGTGGCCCGGTCGCCGTTCTCGATGAGATAGCGCACGACAACGCGCGTGCCCAGCGGCAGAGCCATGAGTCTCGATGCCGTCATATTCACCACTCTCGCATCAGCGCTAGATAAGGCTAGAAGCGGGTATCGCCGTCAGATGACGGAGGGTTCGCTGCCGTCCTCGCTGCGCATCTGCTTGCCCGCGGCGGCCCAGGCACGCATCCCCCCGTCGACGTTGACCACGTCGAAGCCCTGGTGCACCAGCCACTGGACGACACGGTGGGACCGGCCCCCGCTGCGGCAGATGACCGGCACCGGCTCGTCGGTCTCGGGGAAGGCGTCCAGGTTGTCGGGCACGGTGCCCATCGGGACGTGGATGGCGTTCGGCGCGTGCCCGGCCTGCCACTCGTCGTCCTCGCGGATGTCCACGACGACGGCGTCGTCCGGCAGGTCGGAGACGGAGATCAGGGCTGCGTTACTCATGGCTCCATCGTCACACGCTGCGCTCAGTTATTTCAGCAGTCGGCTCATCCGACGGTCCGCCAGCGGCTTGCCACCGGTCTGACAGGTCGGGCAGTACTGCAGCGAGGTGTCGGCAAAACTCACCTCGCGGACCGTGTCACCACAGACCGGACACTCCTGTCCGGTGCGGCCGTGGACCGCCATGCCCTTGCGCTTGGCGTCCTTGAGCTCGGCGGCCGGCTTGCCGGAGCTGTGCGCGACGGCACCCTGCAGGATCTCGCGGAGCACGGCATACAGCGTGTCGACCTGCTCCTCGGTGAGCTTGTCGGCGATCGCGAAGGGGGAGAGGCGGGCCGCGTGCAGGATCTCGTCCGAGTAGGCGTTGCCGACCCCCGCGATCGTGCCCTGGCTGCGCAGCAGGCCCTTGATCTGGGTGCGCTTGCCCGCCAGGATCTGCCCGAACAGCTCACGGGTGAAGTCCTCACCCAGCGGGTCAGGTCCCAGGGTGGCGATGGCCGGCACCTCCTGCGGGTCGTCCACGACGTATGCCGCCAGGCCCTTCTTGGTGCCCGCCTCGGTGAGGTCGAAGCCCGAGTCGTCGTCGAGGCGCACACGCAGGGCGATCGGTGACTTGCCCGGCCGCACGCGGGTGGTCGGCATCTTCTCGGAGAAGCGCAGCCACCCGGCGCGGGCCAGATGGAAGACCAGGTGCGTCCCGTCCACGTCGAGGTCGATGAACTTGCCGTGCCGGGCGGTCCCGTCGATCGGTCGCCCGATGAGGGAGTCCGGTGGCGGGTTGAAGGTCTTGAGCACCGCGATGGAGCCCAACTCGACATCCGTCACGACCCGACCCACGACCCGACCGTCCAGGAAGTCGACCAGGGCCTGGACCTCGGGCAGCTCAGGCATGTCCCACCGCCGCAGGGTCCAACCTGCGCAGCACCTGCCGACTCTGCACCAGGATGCGGTGCAGCAGATAGCCGTCGGGGGCCCGCAGCATCGGCACCCCGGAATAGTCCTTGCCGAGCAGCTCGTCGTTGGCGATCGGCAGACCGTGACTCAGCACCTGCTCGGCAGTGGTGAGCTGGCGGATCAGGACGGCCTCGACCGCGTCCGGGTGCTGCTTGGCGAAGTCGCCATAGATCGTCGGGTCGTGCTGCCCGTCGTCGCCGACCAGGATCCAGCGCATCCCGGGCAGGTCGCGCAGCAGGCGGTGCAGCTCGTTGATCTTGTGCTGCTGACCGCTGCGGAACCATCCGGTGTTGGTGGCCCCCCAGTCGGTGAGCAGCAACGGTCCCTGCGGATAGTTGTGGCGCCGCAGGAACCGGGCGAGCGTCGGTGCGGTGTTCCACGCCCCGGTCGAGAGGTAGAAGACCGGGGTGCCCGGCTTCTCCGCGACGATCGAGCGCAGCAGCGGGGCCATCCCGGAGACGGCCTTGCGGGCGAGCTCGTCGAGGAAGAAGGTGTTCCACGCCGCGATCATCAGGCGGGGCAGGTGCGTCACCATCACGGTGTCATCGATGTCGCAGACCAGGCCGGTCCCGACCGACGGGTCCATGATCCACACCGGCACCTCCACGGTGTCGCCATTGGCGCTGCGCACGATCCCCTCGTGCCATCCGGGCTGCAGGCCGTGGCCGCGCACCTCGAGGTCGAGATAGCCGCCCCGGTCGACGGCGGTGTCGATCTCCACCTCGCCGAGCTGGACCGTGACCGGTGCGTTGAGCGCCGGGGCGGTCAGGAAGTTGCGCCAGCCGCGCACCGCCTTGGTCAGCGCCTCGGCCGCCTGCTCCACGGCGCTCCCGCCCGGGTCCGGGCTCTCCGGCAGGTCGTCCCAGGTGGACCCGGCCTCGCGCGGCACCGCCCGCTTGAGCAGCACCCGTGCCAGCAACCGGGCATGTTCCGGGGTGCCGTAGCCGGTGTAACCGGTCACCCGTTCCTGCCAGCCGCGCCGTCTCAGCACGCCCTCCACGCGCCGGAAGATCACATCCTCGAGAACAGCAGCAATGTGGGGTCTCGCCATGGCTCAACCCTAGTGCTGCCAGGCAGTTCGGGCGTCAGCGGCAGCTCGATCGCGGTCGCTCACGCCACCTCTGGCTGGCCGGTAGCGTGCCTCCTGTGCACACCGTCGACGTCCTGGTCATCGGCGCGGGTCAGGCAGGTCTCTCAGCGGCCTACCACCTGCAGCGTCGAGGCGTGCGCCCTGCACCGATTGAGCGTGGTGCTCCGAGCGCTCCGCTGACCTATCTGGTGCTGGACGGCGAGGAGGGACCCGGTGGAGCGTGGCGTCACCGCTGGCGTTCGCTGCGGATGGCCACCGTCAACGGCATCAGCGAGTTGCCAGGCACCCCCGTCCCCGAGGTGGATCCGACCGAGCCCAGCTCGGAGTTCATCACCCGTTACTTCGCGGACTACGAGGACGAGCTGGAGCTGGCGATCCGGCGGCCGGTGCAGGTCTCTGCGGTGTCCCGTGAGGATGACGATCCGCGTGGGCGGCTGCGCGTCGAGACCTCCGCGGGCACCCTCTCGGCCCGAGCTCTGATCAATGCGACCGGCACCTGGACCAAACCCTTCTGGCCGCTCTATCCCGGTCAGTCGTCCTTCACCGGGCGCCAGCTGCACGTGGCGGACTATGTCGCGGCCGAGGAGTTCCGCGGCCAGCACGTGGCCGTCGTGGGCGGTGGGATCTCCGCGGTGCAGCTGCTCGACGAGATCTCCCTGGTGACCTCCACCAGCTGGTTCACCCGACGCGAGCCGGTCTGGCGCGACACCCCGTTCGACGCACGGGCCGGGCATGACGCCGTCGCCATGGTCGAGGAACGGGTCGCCAGGGGGCTGCCACCCCTGAGCGTGGTCTCGGTGACCGGCCTGCTGTGGACACCCGCGCTGCTGGAGGCGCAGGCACGCGGCGCTCTCGACCGTCGCCCGATGTTCACCGAGATCCTGCCTGACGGGGTGCGGCTGGCCGACGGCTCAGTGCTGGAGGTGGACGTCATCCTGTGGGCCACCGGGTTCCGTGCCGCCCTCGATCACCTGGCGCCCCTGCGGCTGCGCGGCCACGGTGGGGGCATCACGATGGAAGGCACCAGGGTCGCCGACGAACCCCGCGTGCACCTGGTGGGTTATGGCCCCTCGTCCTCGACCATCGGTGCCAACCGTGCCGGCCGAGCCGCGGTGACCGAGCTCCTGCGACTGCTGGCCTGACTCTGGCATCACCCGGCTCACCCCTGCACGCCCGGGTCGCTCGGGGCACGCGCTCAGTCGCCCCCACGGGCCCGTCCTCAGTCGCCCCACGGGCCCGTCCTCAGTCGCCCCACGGGCCGGTCCTCAGTCCCAGGGGTGCAGTCGCACGGACAGGCAGGTGACACAGCCCTCGACCTTGACGAACTCGCTCACGTCGAGGCTGACGACCTCGAGTCCGCGACTGCGGAACAGCTGGGCCGAGCGCGGCGCCGCGTCGGACATCAGCACCGTCTGCTCGCCCAGCGCGATGACGTGAGCGCCCTCCGGCTCGGGCACCTCCAGGAAGTGTGGCCACTGGCTGACGTCGTCGACCAGTGGGGCATAGCCGACCACGGTGCCGTCGGGCAGTGCCGTGACCTGGCTCTTGAGGTGCAGCGTCTTGGCGATCGGCACCGCCGTCACCGTGCGTCCGGTGCCGGCGACGGCCCGATCGAGGGCCCGGGCTCCGGCCGAGGTGGTCCGTCCGCCGACTCCGACATAGAGGGTCTGACCGACCTTGAGGACATCCCCGCCGTCAAGGTGGGCGGGCTCCGTCGAAGCTTGCCCAGCACGGGACGCCTGACCCTCCGCCGACGTCGACTGCTCAGCGAGCGCGGGCTCCTCCGTGAGTTCCACGACGGTGAGGCCCAGGTCGTGTGCCGCAAGGCGCACACCGGTGACCTCGTCTGATCGCTCCGGGGCACCGGGTGCGGTGACCACCGCGAGGTCGCCGACCACCACGAGCGCGTCCTCCACGAAGACACTGTCCGGGTGCTCGGGAGAAGGGGGAACCTCGGTCAACGCATAGCCAGCCGTGGTCAGTGCCGCGCAGTAGGCCTCCCACTGCTGCAGCGCGCGCCCCGCGTCGACGGAGTCACTGCGCTCGACGTGAGTGACCAGGCCCTCGGCAAGCCGGGGACTCGGCCGTCGCACGAACGCGCGAGGCACGGGTCAGCGCTTGACCGCAGCGGGCAGGGTCTGCGACGTCGCGACCTGCGCGTCGCCAGCCTGCGTGTCGGGAGCCTGCGTGTCCGCAGCCTGGGCCTTGTCGGCCTGCGCGCGATCCTGCGCGTTGTTGGCCTGCGTGACGCGAGCCTGCGCGTGGTCGGTGTCTGCGTTGTCCTGTGCCGACTCTTCCTCGGCCGACTCGTCTGCCGAGGCCTCCTCCTGGGCAGCGGCCGCCTCGATGGCCTGCCAGGTGGCGCCGTCGACGATGCCGGTCTGCTCGAGCTCGGCAGCAGCCTGGGCCTCCATGACGCCCTGCTGGGTGACCGGTCCGAAGATCCCGTCGTCCTCGAGCTCGAGGAGCTGCTGGATCAGGGTCACCGGCAGGCCGGTGTCCTCGATCTGCACCTCGATGTCGCGATAGGCCAGGTAGGGGTAGGCGCGCTGTTCCAGCAGGTGCCACACCAGGGTGTCGGTCGCGGTCAGGTCGTCCAGCACCAGGGGCTCCTCCTCCGCGAACGCGGTGAGTGCCTCGGCGGTCTTCGGCCCG
Source organism: Ornithinimicrobium ciconiae (assembly GCF_007197575.1). Classification (NCBI taxonomy): domain Bacteria; kingdom Bacillati; phylum Actinomycetota; class Actinomycetes; order Micrococcales; family Ornithinimicrobiaceae; genus Ornithinimicrobium; species Ornithinimicrobium ciconiae. The sequence goes on along the minus strand of NZ_CP041616.1, from coordinate 408,413 downwards.
AAGATGCCGTCGTCCTCCACGCCGAGCGCCTTCTGCAGGGCTGCGACAGCCTCGCCGCGGTCACCCTCGGTGACCACCGTGCGCTTGAACGGGCTGAACTCGGTGACGCGATAGTCCGGGAGCTCCACCGCGAGCGCCTGCTCGGGCAGCTCGGGCAGCTCCTGGCCCAGGGCGGCGGCATAGGTGAGCTGGTCGAGGACGCCGGTCTGCGGGATGCCCTGCTCCGTCTGCCACGCGATCAGTGCCTCGCGGGTCTCGGTGTCCAGGACCCCGGTCTGCTCGACCTCGAGCAGGGGCTGGACCAGCTCGACCCCGGCGCCCTGACCACCAGGGCGCACCGTGGTGTAGCCGGTGTTGGTCGGCCAGACCTCCGCCGGGACACAGACCTCCGTGCGGCGGGCCTGCGGGACGGCGGCATAGGCACCGCCGATGACGGAGCAGGGACCCTGGTCGGCCTCCTCCTCGGTCAGCGCGACACCGGTCCACCACGAGGTGCGCATGAAGGCGCCGTCCCAGGTGAACGAGAGGTGGATGTGGTCGGTGTGGTCGCTCTTGCCGGCATAGCCCTGCCAGTAGCCGGTGCTCGCGTGCCAGGAGCGCTTGTTCCAGATGATCGACTGGATGCCCAGCCGTCGGGCGATCTCGCCGTCATCGTCAGTCAGCCAGGTGACGACGGCGTCACCGGTGCGCCGCTCCTGCGGGTCGTAGGCGCTGAGCTGCCAGTCGACCGCCCGCCCGTCGTAGTGCTCGGAACGCAGATCGATGCAGTTGCGGTGCAGGGTGTAGCCCTGGTTCTCGAAGGACTGGCTGAGCAGGTTGGCCACCGCGATGACCCCGGGCTTGGTGACCGGGTCGCAGATCACATTGCGCTGGAAGACGTTGCTGGCATCGATCTCCTCCGGCAGCTCGACCCCCTCGGGCAGGAACTCGTTCTCCGGGGGCTCGGGCACGGGATAGTTCGGGTCGTCCGGGAGGGTGATCAGGGGGGCGGGGCCGGTCGCGCGACCGCCATACTTCGTGCCCCCTCCGGACTTCGAGCCACCGGTCGCCGGCGGGGTCGTGTCCGAGTCGCCCGAGCCGTTGGACCCCGAGCCGTCGGAACCGCTGCCGTCGGCCGGCTGGGTCTCGTCGGCGGGTGCCGCGGGCTCCGTGGTGCCCCCGTCGCCGGTCCCCGCGTCAGTCTCGCCGTCCGTCGCCCAGGCAGGGAGTTGCACCAGTGAGATCGCCAGCGCTGCCCCCAGCACCGCCACCGCCCCGCGCTGGATCTCGCGGTGCCGACCCTGGCCTACCCGCCGTCTTCCGCCAGCATGCCTGGCGGTGCCCCCTGAACGTGCCACTGTCGTTTAGCTCCTACCTGATCTTCACGGGACGAGGAAAGTCTGCCTGTGACTCTATTGGTCCGCAGCGTCCCTGACTACACCTGCACGGAAATCTCTTGTGTCCAAGAGCCCAAAATTTGCCAAGTTTGCGTCAACTCTGGGACTCGTGTGACTCCTGAGGCTCATGTGGTTCTCGACCGCCCGGGTCACAGGTCGGAGATCTTGGACTCCTGAGCGTCGAGGACCTCGATGACCTCGTCGTCGCTGACACCCATGCCGGTGGCGATGGCGTAGTTGCCGCCGTTCTCGCGGCCGGCGACCGCCAGCTCCATGCTCTGGCCCATGACCTCCATCGTGATCTTGGTGCCCTGGGCGTCGCCGTCGATGTCCTCGAACTTCATCGTCATGGACATGCCCTCCTCCTCGATGGTGACCTCCTCGCAGGCGGAGTTGAGTCCCTCGACGGTGTCCAACGGGTTGTCGCCGTCCTTCATGGAGGCCACGACGACGGTGACCTCCGGGGCGCCGAACGGGCTGTCGCCCTCGGAGCCGGTGAAGTCCAGCGAGGAGGAGGCCTCAAAGTCGGCGTCCAGGGAGGAGAGCGCAGACAGAGCGTCCTGGCACTCCTGGTCGAGCTCCTCGGCTCCGGGGAAGCCAGCCAGCAGGTCACCGGCGGAGTCACCGCTGTCGTCGCCACCGTCGTGCTCGGTGATCGTGCCTGCGGTGAAACCGTCCAGCGGGAACTCGGACTCCGTGAGCAGCGCGTCCCGGGTCTGCTCCTGGGTCAGCGGCTCGGACCCGCCACAGGCGGACAGGCCCAGGGCGGTGGCGGCGGTCAGGGCAATCAGTGTGGTCGTGCGCATGTGCAGCATCCTCGTTTGTCGTGGTGCACCAGGTGGTGCTTCGTTGGGTCAGTGCGACGGGCGCAGTCTCGGATCGGTTCCCCCACCTGCCCCGTGAGTCAGGTCGCCCCCGCCGGGGTCAGTATGCCGTGGTCCCGGGGCGGCCTTCAAGGCGAGGTCGCCAGATAGTCCTTCAGCGCCGCCCACTGGTCGCGCGGGACAAAGCCGGTCGCCTCGATCCGGGCGAGGTCCAGGACGCCCCGCGCCGGCCGGGGCGCGACAGCCCCGCCGGTGCTCGCGGCATACTCCTGGGTCGTCACCGGACGCACCGCCGATCCGGCCCGGCCCTCGTGCGCGAACACCGCCGTGGCCACGTCCGCCCAGGAGCCCGGCTCGCCCCCGTTGGTCAGGTGGTAGGTGCCGTGCGGGGCGTTGGTGCGCAGCAGGTGCAGGGTCGCCCGTGCGAGCTCGTCGGCAAAGGTCAGCCGGCCGATCTGGTCCGAGACCACCGTCGGCTCGGCCCCCGAGCGGGCCAGCCGCTGCATGGTCCGCACGAAGTTGCTGCCGTCGCCGACCACCCAGGCGGTGCGCAGCAGATAGTGGCGTGGGAGCACTGAGACCACGAGGTCACCGGCCGCCTTGGACTGGCCATAGACGCTCAGCGGTGCCAGCGCCTCGTCCTCGGCAGCGGCCTCTGCCGTGCCGTCAAAGACATAGTCGCTGGAGTAGTGCACGAGACGCGCCCCGGCGCGTGCGACCACGGCCGCCAGCGCGGCCACCCCGGTGGCATTGGCCGCCCACGCCTCGCGACGTCCCTGCGGCGTCTCCGCCCGGTCGACGGCCGTGAAGGCCGCCGCGTTGATCACGGTGTCGACACCGGACAGGTCCAGCGCCGCGACCTCCGCCGGGTCAGTCAGGTCGAGGTCGGCACGAGAGAGCACCTGGGCCTCGGGCAGCTCGGCGGCCAGGGCCCGGCCCAGCTGCCCGGTGCCCAGGATGAGGGTCCGCGGAGGCCGGACGGGCACGACGTCGCTCAGTCGCGGGTGGACGCGGTCCTTGTCGGAGATGCGTGCCTCCTCCAGCGGGATCGGCCACGGGATCGCGACGCTCTCGTCGGCGAGGTTGAGCATCGTGTAGCTCGCGTCAGGGCTCCAGTGCGCGTTGACCAGGTAGGAGTAGACGGTGTCGGGCAGCAGCGTCTGATAGCTGTTGCCGATGCCGCGGGGGACGAAGACCGCGGTGTGCTCGTCGAGCTCCTCGGTGTGCACCGTCCCGAAGGTCGCCCCGGCACGCAGGTCCACCCAGGCGCCGAACACCTTCCCCTGCACGATCGAGACGAACTTGTCCCACGGCTCGGCGTGGATGCCGCGGGTCACCCCGGTCGGCCCGTTGTGCGCGACGCTGTGCTGCACCGGACCGAAGTCGGGCAGACCCACCTCGGTCATCTTGGCCCGCTGCCAGTTTTCCTTGAACCAGCCGCGGGCATCACCGTGGACCGCCAGGTCGACGACGAGCAGGCCGGGGATGGCCGTATGCCGCAGCGCAGGGGCCACGGTCACTGCCCCTTGGCCGCGTAGCCGGCCTCCGTGGCTGCCTTGGCCGGGGCCCACCAGGACTCGTGCTCGCGATACCAGTCGATGGTGGCGGCCAGGCCCGCCTCGAAGTCGGTGAAGCTCGGGCTCCAGCCCAGCTCGGTGCGCAGGCGGGTGGAGTCGATCGCATAGCGCAGGTCGTGGCCCGCGCGATCCGTGACGTGGTCGAAGTCGTCGCGGTCGCGGCCCATCAGCTCCAGGATCAGCTGCACCACCGCGAGGTTGGAGCGCTCCCCGTCGGCGCCGATGAGATAGGTCTGGCCGATCTCACCCCGGTCCAGGATGGTGCGCACCGCCGACGAGTGGTCCTCGGTGTGGATCCAGTCGCGCACGTTGGCGCCCGCGCCATAGAGGCGGGGTCGGGTCCCGGAGAGGATGTTGGTGACCTGCCGGGGGATGAACTTCTCGATGTGTTGCCAGGGTCCGTAGTTGTTGGAGCAGTTGCTCAGCGTCGCCCGCACCCCGAACGAGCGGACCCAGGCCCGGACCAGGTGGTCAGCCGCGGCCTTGGACGCCGAGTAGGGACTGGACGGCTGGTAGGGCGTGGTCTCGGTGAATCGTTGCGGGTCGTCCAGCTCCAGGTCGCCATAGACCTCGTCGGTGCTGACGTGGTGCAGCCGCACGTCGTGGGCACGGACGGCCTCGAGGAGCACGAAGGTGCCCACGATATTGCTCTGCACGAAGGGGCTGGGGTCACGCAACGAGTTGTCATTGTGCGACTCGGCGGCAAAGTGCACGACCGCGTCGCCCTCGCCGGTGAGGCCGGCGACCAGCGGGTCGACGACCGCGGCGTCGGCGACGTCACCCACCACCAGCTGGAAGCGATCAGCCGGCAGGCCTTCCACGGCAGCCGGACTGGCGGCATACGTCATCTTGTCCAGCACGGTCACCCGGGTCTCGGTGTGGGCCAGCAGGTGGTGCACAAAGTTTGAGCCGATGAATCCCGCGCCCCCGGTGACCAGCACATGCCGCATCGGTGCCTCCCTCGATCCGCTGGCTGCCGGGCCGGCAGCGCTGATGGGGTGCCAGCACGCTGGCACTCCTGCCCAACCCTAACGAGGGTCCGGCAGCGTCCTCACCGCCGGCGGGAGCGATAGCGCCGCCCCAGGCGCCGGTGCGCCAACCCGGCGAACCCGGCACCGAGCAGCGTCAGCACGGCGCTCGCGCGCAGCCAGGACCAGGCAGTGTGCTGCCACAACGGATCGTCGGCGTGCGGCACGAAGGCGTTGACGTCGGCGGTCGCGGCCACCGCGGCATAGCCCCAGCGGGACGGCGAGAGCCACGCCACTTGTTCCAGTCCCACCCGGCCCTCGATCGGGAACAGCCCGCCGCTGAGCACCAGCTGGACCATCACGAGCACCACCAGCAGCGGCATCATCTGCTCGGCCCGTCCCACCGAGGCGGAGACCCACAGCCCGAGGGCGACGCTGGCCAGCGAGCACAGCCACAGGGCCACCACCAGCTCCAGCGCGGGCCACCCCAGCAGCACCGCGTCCGCCGGGCCCGTGCGGAAGCTCAGGGTCACCGCCACCAGGACGAGGCACTGCACGAGGGTGAGTCCGCCCAGCACAGCTAGCTTGGACAGCAGGTATGCCGTGGGGGACAGTCCCACGGCACGCTCGCGCACATAGATGGCCCGCTCTCCGATGAGGTCACCGATCGCGGCCGCCAGGCCGATGAAGACCGCGCCGACGACGAGCACCATCAGGATCTGGGTGGGCTGACCGGTGGGTTCGGCTCCGGCGGCGGGCGGCCCCAGCCCCTGATCACCGGGGACGGCGAGAGCGAGCGCCGCGAGCGCAAAGGGCATGAGCGCCAGGAAAGCGAGCCGGGTCGGGTCAGCGAGCAGGACCCGCAGCTGGCGTCGCACCAGGGTCGACACCTGGTGCCACTGGCTCTGCTGGCGGCCCTGCGCGGGAGGCTCGATGTTCTGGTGGCCGCGACTGCGGGTCAGCGGGGTCTCCACGTGCCGCTGATGGGCTGCGGACTGACGGAACCGCGCAGCGACTCCCTCCGGATCGTCCTTGGACCGGTCCAGCACCTCCCGATAGCTCGCGGCGTCGAAGTGCTCCAACACCCCGCTGGGCTCGCCGAAGTAGGCGACCCGTCCACCCACGGCCAGCACCAGCACCCGGTCACACAGCTCCAGCCCCTCTGCCGAGTGGGTGATGACGACCACCGTCCGCCCTCCGTCGGCCAGCCGGCGGAGCAGCTCCATCACCTCGCCCACCAGTTGCAGGTCCAACCCCGAGGTGGGTTCGTCGAGCAGGATCAGCGAGGGTCCGGTGAGCAGCTCCAGTGCGACCGAGACCCGTTTGCGCTGCCCACCGGACAGTGCCTCGACCCGGGTGTCGGCGTGCTCGCTCAGCCCCAGCTCGGCCATCACCTCCTCCACGCGGGACGAGCGGTGCGCGGGGTTGAGGTCATCGGGAAACCTGAGCTCGGCGGCATACTCCAGCGCATGCCGGGTGGAGAGCTGGGGGTGGACCACGTCGTCCTGCGGCACGACGCCGATCCGCTGCCGGAGGCTGGCGAGGTGCTGATAGAGGTCGCGTCCGTCATACAGCACCTGGCCGGAGGTGGCCGGTTGGTCGCCGGAGAGGGCGTCCAGCAGGGTGGTCTTGCCGGCCCCGGAGCCGCCGATGACGGCCATCAGGCTCGAGCCGGGCAGGGCAAAGCTGACCTCCTGCAGCAGCGCCCGCCCGTCCGGCAGGGTGAAGGACAGGGCGTCGGCTGCGAACGGGATGTCGCCGTCGTCGTCGTCGCGCCGCAGGACCCCGTGGTGCAGCCGGAATCCGTGCCGGCCGACGGTGAGCAGGCTCCCGGGGGCCAGTCGGGTGCGGACCACACGCTGGCCGTCGACAAAGGTGCCGTGGCGGCTGCCCAGGTCCTCGACGAACACCCCGGCGGACTCCCGCACGACGCGCACGTGGCGGCGTGAGACGAGCAGGTCCTCCACCACGACATCGCAGTCCGGGTCGCGCCCGACGATCAGGGCGTCACCGGGTGCCGAGAGCGAGGGTCCGGTATGCCGGGGGGCCGGGCGGTCCTCGACCGTCGCCGGGGCGCTCGCCGGGGCGACGCCCACCATGGCTCCGCCGTCGCCGCCCAGGACCAGCGTGAAGGGTGGTCGGGCGCTGCCGGCACCGCCGAGCGGAGCAGCGTCCAGGACCGTGCCGTAGCGGCTGTCGAGGTCGGTGATCAGGCAGTCGGTTCCGGTGTGCCGGAGGGTGACGTGTCGGCGCGAGACGCGCGGACTCTCGAAGCGCACGTCGGCGAGCTCGTCCCGGCCGAGCAGCAGCTGTTGGCCAGGGGACAGCACCCAGCGGTCAGTACCGGTGCTCACCACCAGGTCGCCCAGGCCACTGGCAGGGGAGCCGCTCTCTCCGGCAGTCCTGTCAGCGGAACTTCCCGCGCCGGGCGTGGGCCGCATCCGGTCAGTCGTCCTCGGGCTCGGGCACCTCGCCCGGCAGGCCCAGGAGGTGGATGTCGCCGAGCACCAAATGAGGGTCTTGATCATCAAGAGCGGTGAACTCGATGCGCAGCCGCAGGACGTCGGTCACGTCGACCTTCATCGCGACGGGGTCACCGAGGACGACGCGCTCGCTCCACAGCTTGCGCTGGTCCGCGAAGACCTCGACCTGCACCTGCTCCGTGGCGCTTGTCGCATTGTCAGACCTGCCCACGGTCGCGACCAGTTGGCGATACCCGCGACTCAGGTTCCACTCGCGGAAACCGCTGGTCCCATAGGGCCACGAGCCGCCCACCAGCGACCGCGGATAACTCTCTCCGTCGAGTTCCGCGGTCTCGGAGCGGAACTCGTCACTCTCCACAGAGGACAGGGAGTCCATGTAGACCATCACCGGCCGCCGCGCGACGGTCAGTTCGACGGTGTCCGGCCAGGCCTCGCCCGCCGCGACGCTCTGCTCGAGCACGGTGTTGTCCACTGCCTTCTCATCGAGCTGCTCCACCACCTGGACCGTGACTCCGCGCAGGTCGGCGCGGGCCCCCGAGAGCGTGCTGCCCACCACGTCGGGCATCACCGCCGGCTCCTCGGTCGTGGTGGTCGTCTCGGACGGTTCCTCGGTCGTGGGCTCCTCCGTGGTGGGGTCCTGCGTGGTGGGCTCGGCGGTGGTCTCCTCCGCCGCCGCAGGGGTCGCCGCGGGGGCATCGGTCGCCGGTGCGGCGTCACCGTCGGCCTCGCTGCCATCCTCGGCATCTGCTGCCGCGTCCTCACCTCCAAGCAGGGTCTGCGACGCGAGATAGCCGCCACCGCCGAGCACCAGCGCAGCCACCGCCAGGCCGGCCACCAGTGCTCCGCGCCGGCGCCGCGGACGCTCCGGCTCCCGCGGCGGCGTCCAGGCCTCCTGACTGGGTGGCGGCGGTGACAGCTGGGTCGTGGGGCTGGGGATCGGCAGCGGCTCGGTGAGCCGGGCCGCGGCGGGGTGTCCGGCGAGAGAGACCCCCAGGTTGGTCAGATAGGGCGCGATCTGCGCCATCGTCGGGCGCTCGGCCGGGCCCTTGGCGAGCATGTCCCGGATGGCCGCCCACAACTGGTCGGGGATCCCGTCCGGGCGTGGGGCCGTGGCATCTCCGTGTCGACGGATGACCGCGAGCTGGCTGCCACCCTCAAAGGGGGTCACCCCGGCACACAGCTCATAGAGCACGATCCCCAAGGAGTAGACATCGGCGGCGCCGGTGGCCGGACGTCCCTCAGCGATCTCGGGAGCGACGTAGTTGGGCGTGCCCAGGGCCATCGTGGACCGGGTCGCGGCAGCGGCGTCCGCCAGCCGGGCGATGCCAAAGTCGGTGACGCGCGGCACGGTGGTCGTGCCGCTGCGGTCGAGCAGCACGTTCTCGGGCTTGACGTCCCGGTGCACGAGGCCAGCGGCATGGACCGCGGAGAGCCCGTTCGCGATGCCACCGGCCAGCTGCGCCGCCTGCGCGGGCGACAGGGTCCCCTCCTGCCGCAGCAGCGCCCGCAGGTCACCGCCGTCGACGAGGTCCATGACGATCGCGAGCGTCTCCCCCTCGATGACCAGGTCGTGCATCCGCACGACGTTGGGATGCTCGACCTGGGTGAGCGCGGAACGCTCCTGGACGAAGCGCTGCACCAGGGCTGGGTCCTCGGCGAACTCCGGTCGTAGCACCTTGAAGGCGAACGGGGCGCCCGCCTTGTCGCGACCCCGATAGACGGTGCCCATGGCGCCGGCGCCGAGCCGGTCGGTCAGGGTGTAGGTGCTCCCCAGTGGCTGTTCGTTCATGGTCGTTCCCTCTCGGGCTGGAGCGGCTGGACGGCGTGGTCAGGCGGTGTGCTCAGAAGGGGCGGGATCCACAGTGCTCGCCGGCGTAGTCATTGAGCCGGGTGTAGGAGCCGGAGTTGATCAGGCCTCCCGCCAGACCACCGACCAGGGCGCCGACGGGGTCGTTGACGGCCTCCTTGGCGGACTCGAGCATCTCCCGGTTGGTGTCCCGCACCCGCTCGGCGTCGGTGCGGATGTCGTCCGGGGCGACCTCGGCCAGCTCGTCGAACATCACCTGGAGGTCACCGAGGGCCGAAACCATCTGGGCGGTGCCGCCCAGCAGCCCGGCAGCGTCACCGCGCTCCGCGAGGGTGAGCGCGTTGCCCGTGGCGTCCTCGAAGCGCTCCCGGTGCAGGTCCATCACCTCGCAGAACGCCTCCGGAGTTCGCTCCGGTCCGCCGCACGCGCTCAGCGAGCTCGAGAGAGCGAGGGCCACGAGTAGCACCCCGGCCCCGGACCGTCTGAACCGCACCATCACCACGTCCTCCTCAACGGCCGCGTCGGCACCAAGGTGGGCGGCCCGGCCTGCGGGCGACGCCCCACCCAGGGCCTCGTCCCCGCAGGCTAGGAACGGGCCGTCGCGCCGCCGTCGCGGTTATGTCGCACCGTCGCCGTCCACCCCCCGGGCGGCCGGTGCCCGCCGGCCTTCGAACCACCGCCGGGCACCCTGGCTGGTGGCCGCCGTCAGAGTGTGCCCCTACGATGCGTGACCATGCGAGGAATCCTGTTGGCCGGGGGCACCGGGTCCCGTCTGCACCCGATCACCCTCGGGGTCAGCAAGCAGCTCGTCCCCGTCTACGACAAGCCGATGGTCTACTACCCGCTGTCCACGCTGATGCTGGCCGGCATCCGGGACATCCTGGTCGTCACCACCCCGCACGACGCCGCCGGTTTCGAGCGGCTGCTCGGGGACGGCTCGCGCCTGGGCATCTCCGTCACCTACGCGCAGCAGCCCAGCCCCGACGGGATCGCGCAGGCCTTCCTGATCGGTGCCGAGCACATCGGTCAGCAGACCAGCGCCCTGGTCCTGGGGGACAACATCTTCTACGGCTCCGGCCTGGGCACGCAGCTGCGGCGGTTCGACCAGCTCACCGGCGCGGCCGTCTTCGCCTACCGCGTGGCCGACCCCACGGCATACGGCGTGGTCGAGTTTGACGAGGACGGCAGGGCCCTGTCCCTGGAGGAGAAGCCCACGCATCCCCGGAGTCCGTATGCCGTCCCGGGGCTCTACTTCTATGACGAGACCGTGGTCGAGCGGGCCCGTGACCTGCGTCCCAGCGACCGCGGCGAGCTGGAGATCACCGACCTCAACCGCAGTTATCTCCGCGAGGGCAACCTGCAGGTCGAGGTGCTGCCGCGCGGCACCGCCTGGCTGGACACCGGCACCTTCGACGCACTGAACGACGCGGGCAACTATGTCCGCACCCTGGAGGGTCGCCAGGGACTCAAGGTCGGCTGCCCGGAGGAGGTCGCCTGGCGGATGGGCTTCCTCACGGACGACGAGCTGGCCGCACGGGCCGAGCCCCTGCTCAAGTCCGGCTACGGCAGCTATCTGCTGGCGCTGCTGGACGAATAGGCTCCACGGCGTGTCACGCGCTGTCCGTAGCCGCAGCGGCCTGCGGGTACGATAAGGTTCGCGACTTTGACTTAGTGGGGAGAACCACCGGTGCAGATCAACGAACTGCTCGCCATCCTGCGGACCAGGTGGCGCATCATCGTGGCCACCATCCTGGCCGTGGTCAGCGTGGCAGCGGTGATCACCCTGCAGACCCCACCGACCTATCAGGCCCACACCCGCGTCTACCTGTCGGCCCAGGGCGACCAGGGCTCGGTCAACATGTATCAGATGCCCACGGCGGAGCTGAGCACCATCCTCGAGGTCGCCCAGTCACCCGTGGTGCTCACCCCGGTGCAGGAGCAGCTGGGCCTGGAGCCCGGGCAGATCCTCAGCGTCAACGCTGCGGCCGAGACCGGCACCCCGCTGATCGACATCAACGTCTCGGCCCGCACCCCTGAGGCCGCGGCCGAGGTCGCTACCGCAGTGGCCAACAAGCTGGCCGAGGTCTCCCCGGACTTCTCCCAGATGCTGGCCGCCTCCGGCGGCGAGGTGCAGGCCCAGACGATCGTGGCGGCCAGCCCGCCCGGCTCACCGAGCAGCCCCAATGTCGCTCGCAACCTGGCTCTGGCCCTGCTGGCCGGGCTGTTCCTGGGGATCGGCTTTGCGCTGCTGCGCCACAACCTGGACACCCGGGTGCGCACCGCCCAGGACCTGGCCGACATGTCCGGCCACCCGGTGCTCGCGACGATCCCGCTGCGCAAGGGCGGTGACGAACACCAGGTCTTCATGGAGACCGACCCCTTCGGCTCGCACGCCGAGGCGATCCGCCGGCTGCGCACCAACCTGATGTTTGTCGACGTCACGACCCGCAAGCACTCGTTCCTGGTCACCTCACCGATGCCCAGCGAGGGCAAGACCACCACCGCCGTCAACCTGGCCCTGGCGATGGCTGATGCCGGCACCAAGGTCGTCCTGGTCGACGCGGACCTGCGCCACCCCTCGGTCGCCAAGACGATGGAGCTGGAGGGCGGCGTCGGGCTGACCACCGTGCTCCTGGGACGGGCCACGCTGGACGACATGCTGATCCGCTGGGGTCGCAGCGACCTCTATATCCTGCCGGCCGGTGAGATCCCGCCCAACCCCAGCGAGCTGCTCGGCTCGGAGGCGATGCACGACCTGTTCGTCGAGCTCCGCGAGCGGTTCGACTTCGTGCTCGTCGACACCCCACCAGTCCTGCCGGTGACGGATGCCACCGTGGTGGACAAGCTCACCGGTGGCTCGCTCATGGTCGTCGCGGCCAACCGCACCCGCAAGCGGCACGTGGCCGAGGCGCTGCGCACCTTTGAGATGTCCGGCGCCACCCTCGCCGGCACCGCGCTCAATATGGCGCCGGTCGACACCGCGTCCTACTACGGCTACTACCGCCAGGAGATGGACGCCAACGGTGGAGACACCGATGCCGACGAGCAGACCCTGCTGATGGAGGCCACCCGGCCCCGCTCGGCTGCCCGTTCGCGCGCCCGCCGCTGACCTCGCTCTGCCCGGCACCCGGCGGGTCACGACAGCGTCGGCAGACGCCGTCAGGTCAGCTGGTCGGACGCCGTCAGGTCAGCTGGTCGCCCGCACGACGAGGCCGGCCTCGCGCAACTCCTGCGCGAACTCGGTGATCGTCTCGGGGTCGATGTCCTCCGGCGGCACCCCCAACCTGCGGGCCACCTCCTCGACCACGTCCCCGGAAGCAGCGGTCAGCGCGCGGTAGAGCACGGCCGACACGCCCTCCAGGACGACCACGGGACCGTCGGGCAGCGGAGCCAGATAGACCACACCACCCGGAGCCTCCTCGTCCTCCTCGGGCGCGCCCTTCACGTCCACGACCGCGACGGCATAGGCACGCCACCACCGTGCAGCGACGGTGCCCTCAGCGCCAGGGTCCATCGCGGACTCGGCCGCCCGGCCCAACCCGGAGGTCACCGGGAGCGTCCCAGCCGGCGCAGGGCCGCGTCCTTGAGCTCGCCGGCTCCGCGCACGCCGCGGTGCACGAACTCACGGGAGATCTCCGCCCCGGTCGGGGCGCGCCCGAGCCGGTGCCCGAGGGCGTCGGTGTTGACCAACGGCAGGCGTCCCACCAGGGCCACCTTCTCCCGCAGGGTCCGGGCCGCGCGCACCCGGGCCAGCCACTCGGCACTGCGGCTGCTGTCCTCGAGGGTCGCCTTCCACATCCAGTACTCGCCCTCGCCGCGATGCTCCTCCAGCCTGCCCAGCGCCGCATCGAAGGCCACCTCGGCCCCGACCCGCGGCACCAGGTCCACGACCTCCTGCCAGGCTGGCTCATTCTCACGAAGGCTCTGGACGCGAGCGTCGTTGAGGACGGAGCGCCGGTTGCGCAGGTTGTTGAGGAGCAGCACCAGCCCCTGGCCGGAGGGAGAGGGGACGGGGCACGGCATACCCGCGATCTCGGCGGTGCGCCGGTCGGCCCAGAGCACCTCAAAGGTGCGGACCGGGTCGCGGTGCATCCCCGGGAAGTAGCGGTGCAGGTCGGCATAACCCCAGTGCGGGTGCGCCATCGTGGCGGCGTGCCCGAAGGGTGAGCCGGTGACGAAGTCGCTGTAGGACTCCCAGCCCAGCGCGGTCAGCTCGGCGATGAGGTGACCGACGGCTGCCGGGTCGACCAGGATGTCGGCATCGGTGCCCCCGCCGGGCGAGCGCAGCTCCTCATCGACGGCGACGCCCTTGATGTGCAACAGCCGGATCCCGATCCGGTCGGCGGCCTGCTGCACGGCGGCGTGCGCAAAGGCGGCACGGACGCGTCGGGGCACCAGGTCGGGGAGGACGGACACATTCCGATGCTAGTCGGGGCCCTGGCGGGCGTAGGTCCGGCGGTGGTGACAGGTGTCAGGTGGGGCCGGTGACGCCCGGACGTGGCACCGTCGAGGTCGATGCGGCAGGCTCGTGCCATGGCCCAGGCAGCGACCCCCTCCTCGACGGTCGACCCCTGGGAGCGGTTCGGCTGGCTGATGGGCGCGATCTGGCTGGTCTTCCTGGCCTTCCCGATCATCGCGCTGGCCACGGGCGAGGCTCCGACCGTATGGCGGGTGCTCGGGATCGTCGGGATCCTCACCTTCGCGGCGGTCTATCTGCGGTGCTTCATCGTCATCAGCGGGGTGGACACCTGGGACCAGGTGGTGCGCACCGGTCTGCGCCACCTGGCGGTCATGGCGCTGATCGCCCTGGCGCTGACCCCGCTGCTCGGCGTGGGCTCTCTGTCCCATCTGCCCTACATCGTGGCCCTGGCGATGTTCAGCCTGCCGTTGACCTGGGCCTTCGCGACAGCGGTGGGCGCGGTCCTGCTCTGCATCATCGTCCCGCTCGCGGTGGGGTCACTCACCGAGGACTGGTACTTCATCCTCATCGTCTCCCTGGTGGCACTGTCCACCGGACTGGTCCGCATCGTCGAGCAGCGGGGCCACGTCCACCGGGCGGCGCAGGCCGAGCTGGCCCTGGCCGCCGAGCGCGACCGGGTCGCGCGGGACGTCCACGACGTCCTCGGGCACAGCCTCACCGTGGTCACCGTCAAGGCCGAGCTCGCCGAGCGGCTCATCGAGACCGACCCCGTGCGCGCCCGGGAGGAACTGGCACAGATCCAGGCGTTGAGCCGGGTCGCGCTGGCCGAGATCCGGGCGACCGTCAGTGGCCTGCGGGTCGCGAGCCTGGCGGACGAGGTGGCAGCCGCCGACGCGGCACTGACCGACGCCGGGATCGAGGCCGACCTGCCAGAGGACCTCTCGGACGTCGACCCCCGGCACCGGGTGCTGACGGCATGGGTGCTGCGCGAGGCGGTCACCAATGTGGTGCGGCACAGCGGCGCCACCCGGTGCACCGTCGAGCTGGGCCCGGGGCGGTTGGTGGTGGCCGACGACGGGCGCGGTGCCGTCGGTCGCCGGGAGGGCAACGGCCTGCGCGGCATACGAGAGCGGGTTGCCGCCGCAGGAGGCACCATCACCCTGACCCCGGGACCGACCGGAGGCACCGTCCTGGAGGTATCCCTTGACTGACTCACCGATCCGCCTCCTGCTCGCCGACGACCAGGCGCTGGTCCGTGGTGCCCTCGCCGCGCTGCTCAACCTGGAGCAGGACCTCAGCGTCGTCGCCGAGGTCGGCCGTGGTGACGAGGTGCTCGAGGCCGCCCGCACCTCACAGGCGGACGTCTGCCTGCTCGACATCGAGATGCCCGGGATGGACGGCATCGAGGCGGCCGACCAGCTGCGCCAACACCTGCCGCAGGTTCGGGTCCTCATCGTGACGACCTTCGGACGTCCTGGCTACCTGCGCCGGGCGATGGACGTCGGCGCACGTGGTTTCGTGGTCAAGGACACTCCTGCCCGCGAGCTGGCCGAGGCGGTGCGCCGGGTCCACGCCGGGCTGCGCGTCGTCGACCCGGAGCTGGCCACCGAGTCGGTGCTCGGGGGCCCCAACCCGCTCACCGACCGCGAGCGCGAGGTCCTGCGCGAGGCGATCGCGGGAGGCACCGTCTCCTCGATCGCCGGGCGGGTCCACCTGTCGCAGGGCACGGTGCGCAACTACCTGTCCTCGGCGATCGGCAAGACCGGCACCGCGACCCGGGTGGAAGCGGCCCGGGTCGCCCAGGAGCGGGGGTGGCTCTAGCAGGCATCGCGCGACCGGCCACTGCCACGGGTAGATTCGCAGCATGACCAGGCAGCAGGAGATCATCGCAGAGCTCGGGGTGCGGGCGGAGTTCGATGCGGCGCAGGAGACCGAGCGGCGCATCACCTTCCTGGCGGACTATCTGCGCACCAGCGGCACCAAGGGTTATGTGCTGGGGATCAGCGGTGGTGTGGACTCCACGGTCTGCGGGCGTCTTGCGCAGCTGGCGTGCGAGCGGGTGCGCGCCGACGGGGGCGATGCCACCTTCCTCGCGATGCGGCTGCCCTACGGCGCCCAGGCCGATGAGGCCGACGCCGCGGCCGCGGTGCAGTTCGTGGGGGCCGACGAGACCGTGACGGTCAACATCAAGGAGTCCACCGACGCGATGTTCGCCGAGGTCGACGCGGCTGGCATCGACTTCACCACCATCAACCATGCCGACTTCGTCAAGGGCAACGTCAAGGCCCGGCAGCGCATGGTTGCGCAGTACCTCGCCGCCGGCGCCCGCTCGCTGCTCGTCCTCGGGACCGACCAGGCAGCTGAGGCGGTGGTCGGCTTCTACACCAAGTATGGCGACGGGGCCTGTGATCTCACCCCTCTGGCTGGGCTGACGAAGCGTCGGGTCCGTGCCGTCGCGGCCCACCTGGGCGCGCCTGAGCACCTGGTGGTCAAGGTGCCGACCGCCGACCTTGAGGACGGTCAGCCCCTGCAGCCGGACGAGGTGGCCCTCGGCGTGACCTATGAGGCGATCGACGACTACCTCGAGGGCAAGGACGTCTCCGACACTGATCGGGAGACGATTGAGGGCTGGCACGCCCGCACCGCCCACAAGCGTGCGATGCCCGTTGCTCCGGCCGACGTCTGAGCTGTGCCACGCCCACGCTGGGCGGTCGGGGCCGGGCTCTCCGTCACCGTCCTGGCCACAGCGCTGTTCCTGGGCGGATCAGTAGGTGTCCCACCCTGGGACGGGGTCTATCTGTTCCGTGACTTCGTGACGGTGCCGGACCCGGTGCTCGGGGCCAACACCCTCGGCGGTGACGGAGCGCCTCGGGCCGTGCCTCTGGATGCGGTGGTCGCCGCGCTCAGCGTCGTGCTGCCGGCCGGCCTGGTTGCCCGGGTGCTGCTGGTCGCCCCCCTGCTGCTCGTCGGCTCCGGCATGACGGTGCTGCTGCGGCGGTATGGTCCGGTCGCCACGAGTGTGGCAGCGGGCCTGGCCATCGCCAATCCCTATGTCGCAGAGCGCCTTCTGCTGGGGCAGGCACCCTCACTCCTGGGCTATGCCATGATCCCGTGGCTGGTGGGTGCGGCCCGGTCGGCGAAGTCACTGCCGGTCCGGGCGCTCCTCGTGCTCGCGGCCGCCGCCCCAGCCGCACTCACCCCGGTCGGAGCTGTCATGGCCGCCGTGACGGTGCTGGTCACTGCCCTTGCGGTGGGCCGCACCTCCCCGAAATTGCGCGACGGATCGACCAGGGCTCCCGCACAGCTGGGGGGACGAGCGCTGGAGGCCGCGGTGCTGCTGACGCCCGTCGCCCTGCTCTCCCTGCCCTGGGTGATCGCCGGGCTGCAGGATCCCAGCGCGGGGACCAGGCCGGAGGGCGCCGACGCTTTTGCGGTGCGCTCGGACGGACCGTTGGGGGTGATCGGCTCCGTCGCCACGCTGGGTGGGGTCTGGGCCGGTGGAGCCATGCCCTCCGCGCGCGACACCCTAGCGTTCGTGCTGCTGCAGCTCCTCCTGGTGCTCGGTGCGCTGCTCGCCCGGTCCACGGCCACCGCCTGGCCATTCCCGGCGCGCACCGTCCCCGTCCCGACCCGGCGCGCGCTGGATCTGGCAGTTGCGGCCTATCTGGGCACGGTGCTCAGCGTGCTGCTCCTGGCCGGCCCGTTGATGCCGCTGTGGCGGGCCGTCCAGCAGGTGCCCGGCGTCGCGCTGTTGCGCGACACCCACCGGTGGCTTGGCTGGGCCGCCTGTGGCGTGGCGGTGCTGTTCGCGATCGGACTGGCGGTCGCGGTCGACCGGATGAGGTGGAGCCGATGGGTCGCCGCCGGGCTGTCCCTGACCGCAGTGGCCCTCGCGGTGCTGACCGTGCCGGACGTCCCCAGCCGACTGGCCCGAGACCTGCATCCTGTGGCCCTGCCGGCCGAGTGGCACCAGGTCGTCGACCTCCTCAACGACGAGGCCGAGGGGCGCGTGCTGCTCCTGCCCTGGCAGCCCTTCCGTCAGGTCGACTGGGTGGGACCCACGCAGTTCCTCGACCCCTTCCCCCGCGCCCTGGAGGCGGAGGTGGTGCACGCCCGAGACCTTCTGGTCCGCCGGGGAGATCAGGAGTGGTTGGTCGGCGGGGAGGACCCCGAGATCGCCGCGGAACTCGCAGGCCCGGATGGCGTGCTCGACACAGACCTGCTGCGAGCGCAGGACATCAGCCACGTGCTGATCTGGCTCGGTTCACCCGGTGAACTGCCCAGCGGCGGCGGTGAGCTCCACCGCGCGCACAGCGGTGACGACTGGATGGTGCTCGAGATCCCCTGACCCCTCAACCCGGCGCAGTCCAGCGGCCTGAATTCCCCAGACGGCGTGGGAGACCTACGAAACCTCTCCGAGAAGGTGTGGGAGACCTACAAAGCCTCTCGGAAAAGGCGGAAGAGACCTACGAAACCCCTCCAAAAAGGCGGGGGAGACCTACCAAACCTCTCGGAAAATGGGTTACTCCCCGTAGCCGAGGAGCTCGCCGGCGGGGACCGGCTCGACCGGTCCGCTGTCCTTGGCGGTGCCGTCGTCGGGGCTGAAGCTGTTGACCACGGCAGCGGTGGCGGCGCCGGCGGCGCCCAGACCCACGACGAGAGCGAGGACCACGGGCACGACGCGGGCGGCGCTGGTGGACTGGCTCATGAGGACCTCCGGGTTGCTGATTTGATGGAAAGGTTAGCCGATGGGACGGGGTGTTCGTGATCGCCGAGGGCCGTCGGGTCGTGGCCCCAGGACGCGCGCAGGAGCAGGTGCTCCCAGGCACGCACGGTCTCGTCCCAGGTGAAGCGTGCGGCATGGGCGAGGGCGTTGTTGCCCAGGCGGATGAGGGTGTCCGGGTCGGTGAGCAGTCCATCGACCGCCGCCGTCATCTCCTCGAGGTCGTCGACCAGCAGCCCGGTCGTGCCGTCCTCGATCGACTCCGAGACCCCACCCGCTCCGCGGTAGCCGATCGCCGGCACCCCGTGGCTGGCGGCCTCCACCACCGACAGACCCCAGCCCTCCTTGACCGAGGGCACCAGCAGCAGGGAGGCAGCCGCCAGCTCGCGGTGCTTGGTCTCCTCGTCAACAAAACCCAGCAGGTCGACATACTTCTGCGCGCCGCAGGCGGCGACGTAGTCGCGCACCTCGTCGCGCCACCAGCCGTCGCCGACCACCCGCAGACGCAGACCCGGGTGCCGGTCACGCAGCCGACGGGTGAGGTCGATCGCGTGCTCGATCCGCTTGTGCTTCACGACCCGGCCCAGCACCACCAGGTGCGGTCCCTCGGTCTGCTCGGCGGTGACCTGCGGTGGCGGCTGCGTCCCGTTGTGGATGATCGCGACGTGGCGCGGCTCGACCCCCAGCTCGGCCAGCTCGTCGCGGGTGGAGCGGGAGACAGCGACATACTGCCGTCCGCGGTTGAGGCGCGGGGAGACCCGGGACTCGATGCCCCAGCCCAGCGCTGCCACAGGGGGGCTGAAGACGACCGGCCACTGCTCGCGGTGCACGTGGTGGACGAGCACGACGACAGGGGCTTGCGTGGCCCAGCCGGCGAAGAAGGGCAGGCCGTTCTGCACGTCGACCACCACGTCGAACCGTCCCTCGGTGGCCTCGAGCCGGCGGATCGCGCGCCGGGCCGCGGCATAGACGCCCGTGCGGGACCCGGCCCGCAGATAGCGCACCCCGTTGTGGTGCTCCTCCTTTGGCGCGTTGTCGTGCGCCGCGCACAGGAAGGTGAGGTCGTGCCCGGCAGCGGCCAGTCCCTCGGCGACCATCCGCGCATAGAGCTCAGCCCCGCCGCCCTCAGGGTGCGCGAGATCGCGCCAGTTGCACAGGGCGATCCGCATCGATCAGGACTCCGTCGTCGTGGGCCGGCAGCCGGGCGGCGCCGAATGGGTTACCGCATAGTAGCCGCATTATGGTTCTGGCGTGGAACACGCAGCGCTGCCCCCCGCCGGGACCCTCGCGCGCTCCGTGCACCTCTTTCGCGCCTTTCTGGTCGAGCAGAGTGACCCGGACCGGTTCTACAGCGTGCTGGCCGCCGACTCGACCCGGGAGGTCGCCCGCTTCGCTCCCCTGGCTGGTGCCGACGTGCTCGACGTCGGAGGCGGACCCGGCTACTTCGCCAACGCCTTCCTCGCCGCAGGGGCCCGCTATCTCGGCATCGAGCCCGATGCGGGCGAGCTGACCGCCCGCGGCCACGCCGCGGCCAACACCCTGCGTGCCTCCGGTCTGGCACTGCCCCTGGCCGACGCCAGCATCGACCTGTGCTACTCCTCCAACGTCCTAGAGCACGTGCCGGACCCTGAGCAGATGGCGCACGAGATGGTGCGCGTGACCCGGCCGGGCGGCACCGTCTATCTGTCGTGGACCCCGTGGCTGTCCCCGCACGGCGGCCACGAGACCGGGATGTGGCACTACCTGGGCGGACGCCGGGCGGCCGACCGCTATGCCCGGCGGCATGGTCACCGGCCCAAGAACGACTTCGGCACGTCGCTGTTTGTCTGCTCCGTGGGGCGGATGATGCGCTGGGCGCGGGCGGTCGAGGCTTCCGGCGAGGCGCGCATCGTGGCGGTCGAGCCGCGCTATCACCCCGCCTGGGCGCGATGGATGGTCCGCGTGCCGGGCCTGCGTGAGGTCGTGGCCTGGAACGCCGTGATCGTGCTGGAGCGGTTGTGAGCCGCACCCCTGAGCAGCTCACGGACCCGCCCCCCAGCAGACCGGACGCCGACGACAAGGGCGAGCGTGCGGCATACGCCCAGGGGTCCAGCCCCTGGCCCGCCCGCCTGTTGCTGGGCTGCCTGGCGCTGACCGCCCTGATGTTCCGGCAGGCGCCGGGACTGGTGGTGCCGGACACCAAGCTCGACCTGACCGCCGACCCGATCGGGTTCCTCGCCCGGTCGTTGCACCTGTGGGACCCGCACGGCTTCCTCGGCCAGCTGCAGAACCAGGCCTACGGCTATCTGCTGCCCGTCGGGCCCTTTCACGCCGTGCTGCTCGAGCTGGGTCTGCCGGCCTGGGTGGTCCAGCGCCTGTGGTGGTCAGTCGTGCTGTGCGTCGCCTTCCTCGGTGCCTGGCGGCTAGTCCGCGCCCTGGGCATGGGGTCACCGTGGGCCGCCTATGCCGCCGCCTTCGCCTATGCCCTGACCCCGCGAATGCTCAGCGAGGTGACCATCACCTCCGTCGAGGTGTGGCCGATGGCGATGGCCCCGTGGGTGCTGCTGCCGCTGGTCAGCCGGGCGCCGCTGACCTGGTGGGGCCGGATCTGGCGGTCGGCTCTCGCCGTGGCGCTGGTCGGCGGGGTCAACGCGGTCGCCACCGGCGCGGTGCTGGTGCTGCCGACCCTGTGGTTCCTGACCCGTCGCCTCAGCCGCGAGGTGCTGCTCGCCCTGCTGGCGTGGCTGGCTGCCGTCGTCGTGGCGATGGCGTGGTGGCTGGTGCCGCTGCTGGTGATGGGGGCGCACAGCCCACCCTTCCTGGACTGGATCGAGTCGGCCGGGACCACCACCCTCGTCGCGGGTCCGACCGAGGCGCTGCGCGGCACCACGCACTGGCTGTTTTATCTGGTCACCCATTCCGGACCGAGCTGGCCCGCCGGGAGGCAGTATGTCGACAGCTGGCTCCTGATCGCCGCCAGCCTGATCATCGCCGTGGTCGGTCTGGTGATGCTGACCGTGGCCCGGACGCCGCACCGGCTGTTCCTGGCCGTGGGTCTGGGCACCGGCCTGCTGCTGGTCGGCGCGGGACACACCGGGGTCCTCGCGGGGGTCCTGGCCGAGCCGGTCCAGTCCCTGCTCGACGGGCCCCTGGCCGCCTTCCGCAACACCCACAAGTTCGAGCTGGTCGTGCGGTTGCCGCTGGTGCTGCTGCTGGCCAGCGCCCTGACCCAGGCCACCCGCTGGGCCCGTCGCGCCCAGGTGCACCGCGCCCTGGTGCCCTTCGCCACCGCCTGCCTGGTGGTGGCGGTCGGGGCACCTGCCGTGGCTTCGACCCTGCCGCGGCCCGGCGGTTATGAGCAGATCGCGCCCCACTGGGTGGAGGCGGCCGACTGGCTGGACGCCCAGCCGGGGGACGGCACCGTCCTGGTGGTCCCCGCGGCCCCCTTTGCTGAGCACACCTGGGGAGTGACCCGGGACGAGCCGCTGCAGGCGCTGTTGGAGCGCCCGTTCGCGGTGCGGGACGCTGTCCCGCTGGGCGGGGCCGGCTCGACCCGGTGGCTGGACGAGATCCAGCGCCGCATCGGCGCCGGTGACGGGGGGCCGGACCTGGCGCAGGCCCTGGCCCGTGGCGGCATCGGGTGGGTGGTGGTCCGCAACGACCTGACCCTCGGCGCGCAGCAGACGCCACCGATCGCGCCGCACCAGGCACTGGTGGCGGCGGGGCTGGAGCGCGTGGGTGACTTCGGCCCGCCGGTCGGCCCACCCGGTGAGACCGACACCCACACGACCCGGCAGCGGACCATCGTGCCCACCCCCTCGGTGCAGGTGTATGCCGTGCCGGACCCGACGCCCGCCCGGCTCGTCCCGCTCGACCAGACCCAACTGCTCACCGGTGGACCGGAGGACGTGCCGGCGCTGGTGGCTGGCGCCCCGGCATACCTGCTGCAGGACGCGGCCAGCGCCCTGGGCGGTGACCTCGACGCCGCCCTGGGCGGTGCAGAGCTGGCAGGCACGGTCGTCAGCGACGGGTATCGGCGCCGGGCGGTCAACTTCGGGCAGGCCGCAGACAATGTCTCCGGCATGATGACGGCCGCGGAGGAGATGCCGGCCCGGGCGGTCAACGACTACCTGCTGCCCGGACTCGGTGACCCCGCGGTCCTGACCTGGCCGGAGCCGATCGCCTCGGTGACCGCCTCCTCCTCCCGCTCGGACGCGGACGTCTTTGGCACCACCGAGGCGGGCCACGACCCCTGGCGCGCGCTTGACGGCTCGGCGACGTCGGCGTGGGTCGGCGCCGGGACCAGTGCGGTGGGTCAGTGGTGGCAGCTGGAGTTCACGCAGCCCCAGGACCTGGGCAGCACCCTCACGATCCGGGTCGGCTCACCGGCCTACTACGCCTCGGTGCAGACCTGGCAGGTGGAGACCGACGCCGGCACCGAGACCACCACCATGACTCCCGGACGGTTGACGCACGAACTGGCCCTGCCAGAGGGGTCGACGGCCACCCTGCGGCTGACGGTGCTCGAGGCGTCCGCGGCCTCTGGCGGGTCGGCGGCGCTGGCCGAGGTGGACCTGCCGGGACTGACCCCCGTGGCTCCGAGCCTGCAGGTCCGTCCGGCCACCGGCGAGGTGGAGGTGATCTCGCTGCGGGCCCAGCAGCTGGGCCGGTCGGCCTGCCTGATGCTCGGTCAGCGACCGCTGTGCGCCGGAGCTCAGTCCGCGCCGCTGGAGGAGCCGGCCGGTCTGCGGCGCACCGTCGCCCTCGACACCGGAGCGGAGTATGCCGTGCACGGTCAGGTGCTGCCCGTGGACGGCACCGCGCTCGAGGAACTGCTGCGGGTGCCGGGACAGGTGCAGGTCACGGCCTCCTCCCGCGACGTCCTGGCGCCCTATGCCCGTCCGGAGTCCGTCCTGGACGGCGATGCGGGCACCGGCTGGGTGGCCGGAGCGCTGGACGGCTCACCGACCCTGACCCTGACGCTCCCCGAGCCTCGCCGGGTCGGCGGGCTGCGGGTGGTCAGTGACTACTTCCTGGCGGCCAGTCACCCCTCGGAGCTGCTCGTCAGTCTCGACGGTGGCGAGCCGATGGAGCGTGTCATCGGCGCGGAGAGCACGGTGACCTGGGAGGAGACCGAGGTGAGCACCGTGGAGATCACCTTCGGAGGCTCCTTCCCCGTGACGACCGTCGACCCGCTCGTGCCGGACTCGTTGCGGGTCCTGCCGGTCGGTGTCAGCGAGCTCACCCTGCTCGGCGCGGAGGACCTGGCGCTGCCCGACCCCGACCGCGATCTGCAGCTGGAGTGCGGCTCGGGCCCCGACGTCATCGTCGCGGACCAGACCATCCAGACCCGCGTCAGCGGCACGGTGCGGCAGGTGCTGGAGCGGTCCCGGCTGGACTGGGTGCCGTGCACCGACGACGACACCCTCGTCCTGGGCTCCGGTGCGCACGACGTGGTGGCCGAGGCGACCGAACAGTGGGTTCCGGTCGCCCTCATGCTGACGCGGGTCGACTCCGAGACGAGCAACTCGGCTGCCGGGTCTGTGCGGGGCATCCCCACGGCGGGCGCTGCGCGGGGCATCCCCACGGCGGGCGCTGCGCGGGGCATCCCCCTGGAGGTGACCCGGCCCGACCCGGCCGCCCTGGAGGTGTCCCTGCCCGAGCGACCGGCGGACTCGCTCGTCGTGATCGCCCAGAACGCCGGGGCGGGCTGGTCCGCGACGCTGGTGTCCGAGGACGGACAGCGCACGCCGTTGACGCCACTGGTCGTCGACGGCTGGCAGCAGGGCTTCGTCGTGCCCGCCGGTGCGGCGGGGACGGTCGAGGCGACGTTCGGTCCGGACGGCGCCTACCGCGCCGGCCTGGGTGCCGGTTTCCTCGCCCTGCTGGCCCTGCTCGGAGCCGGGGCGCTCTGGCATCCAGGGCGGCCCGTCCGACCGTTGCCGGCGGCCTCGCCCAACGTGCCCGAGGCGGTGGGCCTCGTGCTGCTGTTTGCGATCCTGTTCGCCGGGCTCTGGGGCCTGGGTCTGGCGCTGCTCGCCGCCGGGGTGCTGCGGCTGACGCCGCCGCGTGCCGCACCCGCCGTCGTGTCTGTCGTCGGACTGGTCGGCACAGGCCTGTTGACCTGGCTCGGCCCCACGCCGCACGGGAGCGCGCCGAGCGACGTGCTGCCGCAGGTGGTCGTCCTGCTGGCCATCCTGCTGGCACTGGCCGGTGCCGCACGCCACGTCAGTGCAAGGCCGCCGAACAGTGCCGGGCCGCCGGTCAGCGCGGGGCCGCCGGTCAGCGCGGGGCCGCCGGTCAGCGGCGCGGATAGACCCGACGCCCCCACTGCATGAGTGGCCTCTCGATGTAGCGATAGCTCACCCAGGCCACCGGGATGGTGATGAGCAGGGTGGGCAGCAGCAACCGCCAGAAGCCTCCGGTGAAGTTCTCGTGTCCGACGACCGGACCGACCAGCTCCAGGATCAGCAGGTGGTAGGCAAAGATCCCGTAGGAGATGTCACCCAGCCACCGGCCCACGCCACGGGACAGGACCCGGACTGCCGACGGGTCCTCGTGCCCGCGCAGAGCCGCGATGCACGGCAGCACCATGAGGAGCGCGAAGACCGCATAGATCAGGTTCTTGAACGCCGCCTCCGCGGGCACGGCCGCAGCCAACCCCCGCGAACCCGCGACCGGGGTCGCGGCGATCACCAGGACGGCGAGCGCACACAGCCAGAGGGTGACCGGCTGGCGGGCCCACCCGTCGAGCCAGGAGCTGGGGAGTATGCCGAGACACCGGGCCTGCTGCCAGGTCACCAGAGCCATCCCGACCGCGAACCAGCCGAGATAGGCGGGCAGCCACTGGGGGGCGGTGGCATGGTCCAGAACGGTGACGACATAGACCCACACCGGGCTGGCCAGGACCAGCAGCACCAGGACCAGCAGGCTGCGCCGGACGAAGGCCAACGGGTCCCGGGCGGTGCGCACCAGCAACCAGGCGAGCAACGGCAGCGCGACATAGAAGGCTGCCTCCACCGCCAGGCTCCACATCTGGGTGAGTCCGAGCACCCAGTTCTCGGGCCAGTAGATGTGGATCAGGGCGGCGTGCCGTAGGTAGAGGCTGGCCGGGGTGCCGTGGTCGAAGAAGACCCAGACCCCGGCCACGGCGAGCCACAGCACCGGCAGGACGCGCAGGGCACGGCGCCAGAGATAACCACGGATGTCGGGAGAGGGCGTCCCGGTCAGCCGCGCCGCGACATACGGGCGGTAGAGCAGGAACCCGGAGATGACGAAGAAGAGCGCCACCCCGGCATCGAAACGGGACAGGATCCCACCGAACGGCTCGGTGAAGCTGGTGGCGGTGTGCGCCGAGACGTGCGTGAGCACCACCATCAGCGCCCCGATCGCGCGCAACCCGTCCAGCGCGCCAAACCGGCGACGCAGCCCGAACGGATCCGCCGGGGTTGTGGCGTCACGGGCGTCGGGAGTGGCGTCGGGAAATCCACGACGGAGGGGCGCGGTCATCTCGCCAGAACTCTACGACACCCGGGCGAAGCTGGGCGGTTGCGTTACTCGCTGGTACGATCCGGCTGATCCTCATCGGCAAAGGAGCCACAGATGCGCCGCACCCTCGGCATGCTCAGTCTCGTAGTCGGGGCGTTCGCGCTGCTCCTGGGCATGCTGGCCAAGCCCGTCATCTACGAGTCGCTGGCCAAGATCGACCTCGACCAGGAGAGTGTCTCGGTCTCTCGCGGCGGCAACATGAGTGCCCTGCGCGTCTCCGGCGACGGCGTGGAGAAGCTGGAGGGAGTGACCCTCCTGTCGACCCGGACGGTGGTGGGCATCCCGGGTCTGGTGGACGGTGAGGACAACTCCGCGTTCTGGCAGACCACCGTGGAGTCCAAGGTCGAGGACGGGCCGGTGCTGACCTACTCCGACGAGGGAGTCTCCTTCGACCGGACCACGGGGCTGGCCAACAACTGCTGCGGCGACTACATCGCGGTGGGCGACCCGACCGACCCCGACGGGGTCGCTCCGCGAGAGAGCATCGAGCACGACGGTCTGTTCTTCAAGTTCCCGTTCGACACCCAGCAGGAGGACTACCCCTACTGGGACGGTGCGCTGGAACGGTCGGTCACCGCCGAGTTCCAGGGCGAGGAGCGGATCGAGGGAGTGGCCGCCTACAAGTTCGTGATGGTCCTGGGCCCGGAGGAGGTCTCCGAGAGCGAGGGTCTGCCGGGCGAGCTCTTTGGCACCGATCAGCCTGTCGACGCCGGCCGGATCTATCAGAACACCCGCTCGCTGTGGGTCGAGCCGAACACCGGGGTGATCCTCAAGGGGCTCGAGGAGCAGAACGTCCACTTCCAGCCACGCGATGCGAGCCTGCCGACGGTGCCGATCACGGTCGGCACGATCGGCTACACCGATGAGACGGTCGCCGAGAACGCTGACACCTATGGCAGCCAGGGCGCACTCCTGGGCTTCATCCGCGGACCACTGACCTGGGTGGGCATCCTGGTCGGCCTGGCGCTGATCGCGCTGGGAGCCTTCCTCACCCTGAGCGGCAACCGTCGACCCGCCGATGCCGAGGACCTCGCCACGGACGGCTACGCCCCGGAGGAGGGCCACGACGGCTCCGACGGGACGGACGGCTACGACGACCAGCAGTGGGACGAGACCGACGAGGACACCATCACGCGTCGTCTCTATCGCGAGCGCGACTCCCGATAAGCGGCACCGGGTCGATCTCGGAGACCGGCTTGTCATCGCGGTAGCGCAGGACCCGCGCGAACCTCAGGGCGACACCACCGGGATAGCGCGAGGAGCGCTGCACCCCGTCATAGGCGACCTCGACCACCTGCTCGGGCCGGACGTGCACGACGTGCCCGTCCCGGTGGGTCTCCAGGGCCAGGAAGCGCTCGGTCTGCCAGGCCAGCATCTCGTCCGTCATGCCCTTGAAGGTCTTGCCGAGCATCACCAGCTCGCCGCTCTGTGGATCACGCGCCCCCAGGTGGATGTTGGACAGCCAGCCCTGACGCCGTCCGCTGCCCCACTCGACGGCGAGCACCACCAGGTCCAGGGTGTGGCGCGGCTTGACCTTGACCCAGCCCGCGCCGCGTCGCCCCGCGGCATAGGGTGCGCCCAGGCTCTTGACCACGACGCCCTCGTGGCCGTCGGCGACCTGGTCGGCAAAGAACTGTTGCGCCGTCTCCGGCTCGCTGGTCACCGTGCGGGGCACCAGCAGGTGCGGCGCGAGGGACTCCAGGGCCGCCCAGCGCACCTGCCCGGGCTCGTCGACCAGATCACGCCCGTCCACGTGGAGCAGGTCGAAGAGGAAGGTGGTCAGCGGCGTCGTGCCCGACAGCGCGTCGGGATCGGCGCTGCTCGCGGTCCGGGCACCGGTCACCTGGAAGGGCTCCGGTCGCCCGTCTGGCCCCAGGGCGATCACCTCGCCGTCCAGGACCGCTCGCTCGGCGGGCAGAGCTGTAATTACTGCGACCACCTCGGGCAGCCGGTCGGTCACCTCGTCCAGGGTGCGGGTGAACAGTCGCACGTGTCCACCATCGAGGTGCGCCTGCAGCCGGATGCCGTCGATCTTGGTCTCCACCCCCACCGAGCCAGCCGGTCTGGGCGCAGCCGGGTCAGGGCCCGCTGCCTCGGCACCGGCCGCTACTGCTGCCACGGCGGCGGCCGGGTCGGGTGCGGCGCCAGCCAGCATCGGTCGCAACGGACGCCCGACCTCCAACCGGATCTGTGCCAGCGCCCTGGTGGACTCCTCACCACCTCCGGCTCCTAAGGCCAGGGCCGCCACGGGCCCGGCGAACCCGGCCAGCATCACGGCTCGGCGGACCTGCGACTCCGGGACCTGCGCGGCCTCAGCGATCGCCTTGAGCATGACGCCGTCGCCGGCACCCTGCCGCAGCTCACCGGTGATCAGCCCGACGAGCCACCGCTGCTCCTGCGCGGTCGCGCGGCCGAACAGGGCCGCGACAGCTGCGGCCCGGATCGCCCCGGAACCGGCGCCCCGGAGCGCGCCCAGCTCGCTGAGGGCGTGGTCGACCTCGAGGACCTCCAGCTGTGCCTGAGTCGCCGCACCGGGCAGGGACTGCAGCCCTCTCCAGCTCACTCCGACGGTCCGCTGTGGCAACCGGCCGGCCAGATAGTCGGCCACCACACCCACCTCGTCCGGCGAGGCCTCCTGCAGGGTCTGCGCGAGGGTTGCCACCTTGGCGGTGCGGGACCTGGTCCCCGCGACCGCTGCCGATGTCTCGATCACCCGGGTGAGCTGCATACGGTCAGCATGCACCCGAGGACCGACACAGGTCACTCCACCGGCATCTCTGCCGCGTCGACCGGAGGCGCGTAGTCGGCGCCGTCAAAGACCTGCGGCTCAGCTTCGACGGTGGCGTCGACGACATTGCCACGGGAGTAGACCAGGTCTCCCGGACCGGCCCACGGCACCAGGTCCTCCACCGTCACGAAGTGATAACCCCGCGCCCGCAGGTCCGAGACGATGCCCGGGACGGCTGCGACCGACTCGGGGATCGTGTCGTGCTGGAGGACGATCGCGCCGTTGTGGATGCTGTTGCGGACGTTGGCCCGGATCTGGGCCGTGTTGCGGTTCTCCCAGTCACGGGTGTCGATGCTCCACAGGATCAGCGGGACGCCCAGCTTGCGGGTGTTGCTGTTCCACGCCCCGTAGGGCGGGCGCAGCATGTCGGTCGGCTCGATGCCCAGACCGGTCAGCAGGTTGCGGGTCGAGGTGTACTGCGACTGCTGCTGGGTCAGCGTGAGCGTGTTCATCTCCGGGTGGTTCCAGGTGTGGTTCTCGACCTGGTAGCCGTGGTCGTAGGACCGTTTCACCGTGTTGGGCCGGGCGTCGGCCATCTGGCCGACCACGAAGAAGGTGGCCGGGACGTCGAGGTCGTCGAGGGTATTGACGAGCTGGGTGGTGTAGGCCGACGGGCCGTCATCGAAGGTCAGTGCCACGCATCTGACCTGGGCGCAGTTGGGACCAGGCGGAGGTGGTGGAGGTGGTGGCGGCGGGGGTGTCGCGGCCGCTGCCGCGTCCTCCAGCAACTGGTGACAGACCGCGCCCTGGCCGCCGAGGGCCACGACGACAGAGGGCTGCTTGTCCGCAAGATACTTCTGGATGACGTTGGGCACCTTGATGCACGGGCCGTTGACCAACAGCACCGGTCCGTCGGTGAGCACGCCGGAGACGACCGCGTCGGTCAGGTTGGCTCCGTCTCCGCGGGCGATATAGACCCGGTCGCTGCCGGCGGGGAAGGCGTTGTCGGCCACCTTGACCGACGTCGCGTAACGGTCCGTGCCGGCCAACCGGCTCGTCGCGCGTCCATCAGCCGCCTGGCCCAGCAGGTAGTTGCTGACCGAGGTCGTGCCGCCGAGTGCGACCACTCGGTCCGGGTCCAGCTCGGCGATGGCGGCACGCGTCACCTGCGGGAGGTGGGTGCCGTCGGGATTGGTCAGCAGGATCGGTCCGTCGGTCAGCATCCCGCCGACCATCGCGTCCGGGGAGCTGTTGCCCCGTGCGAGATAGACCGTCGTGGTGCCCTCGGCGAACTCATAGAGTCCGATCGCGGCCGCGGTGGCGGCCCGGTTCTCGCCGGTGAGCCGCTCGACTGGGCGCCCGTTGGCGGCCACCTCGAGCTGTGCCTGGCACACTGCAGCCTCGCCGCCCAGGGCCACGACCGTCTCGGGATCCAGCCGGGTGATCTCCGCGCGCACCACCGCGCGAGGGGCACCGCAGTCGCCGGGGACCAGCAGCACCGGACCGTCCGTGAGCACGCCAGCAGTGAGTGCATCGGCGAAGACGTCCGCGCGGGCCAGGTAGACGCGGTCCGCGTCACCCTGGTGCGGGAAGGTCCACTTCGAGATCGCGACCGAGGTGCCGTAGCGGTCCGTGCCGGCCAGTCTCGCCTTGCCGACGGCCGTCGTGTCCGACGTCAGCCCCGCCCCCGCGTCGGGCGACGAACCCGCGTCGGGCGACGAACCGGCGTCGGGTGACGAACCCGGGTCGGACGATGCATCGTCGGCGTGGGCCAGGACGTTGAGCGAGATGCCCAGGGAGCCGGCGGCGGTTTCTGAGCCGGAGGCCAGGGCGGACATGGTGATGTGCGATGCGTCTGCACCGGAACTGCTCGACGGGCTGCTGAGTGCACCCGCAGCCGGAGCCACTGTGAGCGCGGCCGTGACAAGGCCGACGAGTACTGCCCCCTTTACCTTCATATGGCACACCCTAGACCTGCAGCAGACCGGGGGGAATCCCCCTGCAGGACTATGTTCAGCACAGTCACCCGCGTCTGCGCGGGTCCTGACAGCTCCTGGCGGGCCTGGCCACGACGGTTGACCGCCGACAGTGATAAAACTCATCGGGTGAACTCCACCGAGCGACTTCGTGACCTGCTGCGCCAGCACCCCCTCGTCGATGGCCACAACGACCTGCCCTGGCGGGCCCGGGCTCTGGTCGACTACGACTGGGACGCCCTCGACATCGCGGGCAGCACGCCCAACCACACCGACCTGCCTCGGCTGGAGGCCGGTGGGGTCGGCGCCCAGTTCTGGTCGGTCTTCGTCCCCTCGACCCTGCAGCCCGACCAGGCGGTCATCCAGACCCTGGAGCAGATCGACGCGGTCTACGCCATGGTGGAGCGCTACTCTGACCGACTCGGACTGGCTACGACGGCGGACGAGGTGGACGCGGTCTTCGCCTCGGGTCGCATCGCGTCCCTGATGGGGGCCGAGGGCGGGCACTCCATCGGCTGCTCTCTCGGCGCACTGCGGATCCTGCACCGGTTGGGTGTCCGCTATCTGACGCTCACCCACAACGACAACGTGCCGTGGGCGGACTCGGCCACGGACGAGCCCGTGCTCGGTGGCCTGTCCGACTTCGGGCGAGAGGTGGTGCGGGAGATGAACCGCCTCGGGATGCTCGTCGACCTCTCGCACGTCTCGGCGGACACGATGCGCGACGCCCTGGCAGTGACCGAGTCGCCGGTGATCTTCTCGCACAGTTCGGCCCGGGCGATCTGTCCGACCCCACGCAATGTCCCGGACGACGTCCTGGAGACGCTGGCCCGCAACGGCGGCACCTGCATGGCGGTCTTCGCCCCGCAGTTCGTCTCCCCGCAGGTGTGGGACTGGAAGGTTGAGGCGGCCGCCGCCGCAGCACAGGAGGGGATCGCCTCGACCGACCTGGAGGCCTTCGAGCCCTGGGTCGAGCAGTATGCCGTCACGCACCCCCGCCCCCCGGCCACCCTGGAGCAGGTGGTCACCCATATCGAGCACCTGCGGGAGGTCGCGGGGATCGACCACATCGGGCTCGGCGGCGACTATGACGGTGTCGCCAGCCTGCCGGTTGGCCTCGAGGACGTGTCCGGCTATCCGCGACTGCTCGCCGCCCTCGCCGACCGCGGCTGGTCCGACGCTGACCTCGTGAAGCTCGCCGGCGCCAACGTGCTGCGCACCCTGCGGGACGCCGAGGCCGTCGCTCGAGACCTGCAGACCCAGCGGGGTCCCAGCAGAGCACGCTTCTCCAGCTGACGCCCCGACGCGGAAGGTGGCGCAACGCCCTTGGGGCCGCACCGGACGGTGCGGCCCCAAGGGGTTTTCATGGTCAGTCTGAACTACTCAGGTCAGGTCAGTTCCAACCGTCGGCCCAGCACAGTCCCACAACGCGGCACTCGGGGGCGGTCAGGCCCTCGTTGGCGCCGAGGTAGTCCACCAGGTTGGCCAGGTCCTCCGGACCACCCTGCAGGTTGGTGCCGTCGGTGAAGGCGGTGAAGTTGTCGCCGCCCTCCTGCAGGAAGGACAGGGTCGAGACGCGGTAGGTCTCGCCATCCTCCAGCGGGACACCGCTGAGCGTCATGTTGCTGACCCGCTCACCCGCGGGAGCAGCGGCGTCCCAGGTGTAGCTGAAGCCCTCGGAGACGCCCAGAGCCAGGACCGGGCGGCTGCTGCCGGCCGGCTGAGTCTGCTGCTCCAGGACCGCGTCGATCTGGGCGCCGGTCAGGTCGATGCTGACCAGCAGGTTGCCGAACGGCGCGACGCCATAGGCCTCGGCGTAGGTGACCTCACCCGGCGCCTCGTCGCCAGTCGGCGCCACGGTCAGCTCGGCACGGACACCACCGACGTTCATGAAGGAGATCTGCGCGCCTCCGTCCTCGGGAGCCTGCGTGCCGAACAGGATCGCGTCGGCGACCAGGTTGGCCATCGGGGTCACCTCGGCGCGAGAGGTGCTGGAGTCGCCGGTGATGTCCTCCGCGACGGTGCCGACGACCTGACCGGCCATCTCGTTAGCCAGCGCGCCCCACTTGTCGAGCACAGCCGTCTCAGCCGGATCAGGCGTCAGCTCAGCCCGGATTACCAGGTGGTTGGCCGCGGCCAGGCCCTCCCGGATCACGTCACCGGTCGTCCGGTCGATCGGCAGGTCAGCCGCGGTCACAACCCCGCCATACTGCGCGGCGGAGGTCATCAGGCGCGGGTTGCCGGCCGGGTCCTCCATTGTGCAGACGTAGGGCTGGTGGGTGTGCCCGGTAACGACAGCGTCGATCGCCGGGTCCAGACCGTTCTGGATGTCCACGATCGGGCCGGAGATGCCCTCACAACCGTTGTAGGTGCCGGTCGGGTAGCCACCCTCGTGGAGCAGCACCACGATGCTCTCGACGCCCTGCGCCTGCAGCGCCGCCGCGGCCGCGTTGGCGGTCTCCACCTCGTCGAGGAAGTTGACGGTGGTGATCCCACCCGGGCTCACCAGCGACGGGGTCGCCTCCAGGGTCATCCCGATGAAGCCGACCTTGACGCCATCGATCTCCTTGACGTCAGTGCCCGGCAGCAGGGTGCCTGAGCCGTCCTTCTTGACGACGTTGGCCGCGAGCCACTGGAAGTCCGCGCCGGCATAGGGCTCGTCGTCGAAGTAGCAGCCGTCCACGGGGTGGCAGCCGCCGTCCTGCATGCGCAGCAGCTCCTCGGTGCCCTCGTCGAACTCGTGGTTGCCCACGGAGGAGAGGTCCAGGTTGAGGACGTTGAGGCTCTCCACGGAGGGCTCATCGTGGAACATGCCCGACAGGAAGGTCGAGCCACCGATCAGGTCGCCGGCCGCGACGGTCAGCGTCTGGTCGTCCTTGGAGCCGACCCGCAGCTCGCTCAGCTTGGTCGAGAGGTACTCGACACCACCGACGACGTGCTGCTCGGGGTCCTGCTGCTCGGTGAGCGTCTGGCCCGACTCAGCCTCGAGGTGGCCGTGGTAGTCGTTGAAGGACAGCAGCTGCAGGTGGACGCTGGTGACCCAGTCCGGCAGGCTGGCGTTGAGCGTGTCCAGCACGGCGTCCGCGACGGCCACGGTGCCGCCGAGCACCGCCACGCCCTGCGGCGACAGCGTGTCGAGCGCCGCGTACGTGGAGTTGGGGAGCTTGTCCGGGCGCGTGAGGAGCAGCGGGGCACCCTCGTAGCCGGCCAGGCTGGAGCCGGTCAGGGCGTCCGGGTAGTCCGCACCGGTGGCCACGAAGGCGCGGTCGGCGTCCTTCTCGTAGCGCTCGCCGAGCAGCTCAGCGGTCTCGTAGCGGTCCAGACCACCGACGCGGCGGGTGTCGGGCACGATCGCGGCGACGGCGGCCTCGACCTCCTCGTCGACCGCGCCGGTCCCACCGACGATGACCACGGACGAGGGAGCGATGTCCTGCAGCGCCTCGCGGGTGGTCTTGGGCAGGTGGTCGGTGCGGGTCAGCAGGATCGGGGCGTTGGCCCGCGTGGCGACCGCGCCACCGGTGAGGGCGTCCGGGTAGTTCTCGCCGGAGGCGAGGAAGACGACCGGCGTCCCCGTCGGCCAGCGCTCGGCGACCGCGGCGGCCGTCCCGTAACGGTCGTTGCCGCGCAGCCGCTCCACGTCGTCGGCGTAGGCACCGAGCTGCCCGAAGACGTTGCCATTGATGACCTCGCCACCGCCGACCACGATGATCTTGGACGGGGAGAGGCTCTCCAGAGCGGCCCTGGTGGCGTTGGGGATGCGCTGGTGGGTGACCAGCAGCACGGGAGCGGCGTTGCCGCCGTCCTGGCCCTCAGCCCACAGGTTGTCGCCCAGGGGAGCCGGGCCGGGCGCCGCGTCCCTGTTGTCCCGGGCGGCGAGGGCGTCCGGGAAGGAGGTGCCAGTCGCGACGTAGACCACGTCGGCCCCATCGGGGTACTCAGCCGCGATCGCGGCCGCCGTCGCGTAGCGGTCCGGGCCGCTGATGCGCTCAGCGGTCGCCGCCTGCGGGGCGACCGGGGACGCGGCGTCCTCGGGGTCGGCGTTTGCGACGGTGCTGGTCATGGCTGCGCCACTGGCCACCAACGCCGCCGCAGCGAGCGCGGCGGTCGAACCGCGGCGCCACCTGCTCTGGGTCTGGGACATCAATTCGCTCCTTCGGGATGGACGCCGGATGGCGCTCACGGGGAGGCATCGCGACCGCACTGGGCGGGCCGTGCCTGCCGCCGACCGTAATAGCAATTAATGACTTTGGCTTGACCGACACGTGAACAATGACCTCTGGCCCTGCAGTATGGCGCAGGGCGGCGGTCATTCCTAGGGTTTGCCGCGATCGATTTCCCAGGGGTCACCGCCGACCCGCCCCGGAGGACGGGTCAGCAGGCAACGTCAGAGCGGAGCGTCAGCGGCTGCGACCGGCACTGGTGCCCGCCGAGAAGGCGGCTGCGCCGCCGGAGCTGCTGGAGTAACGCACGGCGGAGCCGGACCGCTGGCCACCGGAGCGACCAGAGCCTGAGCCCTGACCCCCCGCACGACCCGAGCCCTGACCACCGGAGCGACCGCCGCCGGAGCGACCCGAGCCCTGACCGCCACCGCGGCCTCGGCCCTGACCGGCGCGGGAACCGCCACCCTGACCCCGGGTGCCCCGCGAGTCACCGCCACTGCGACCGCTCGAGCGGCTGCCGCCGTTCTGTCCGGCACCGTTACGGCTGCCGTTCTGCCCACCGCCCTGCTGCCCACCGGCGGGAACCGCGTGGACGAAAGCGCCGGCATACTCCCGCTCGCCGGGGGCGAGCTCCTGCAGCAGCGGGTGCGTGGTGTCGACGCGGGTGGTGGTCGGCTTGATGCCGGCCTTGCGGGTCAGGTCACGCACGTCGCGCACCTGGTCGTCGGTCATCAGGGTGATCACGGTGCCGGAGTTGCCGGCGCGGGCGGTGCGGCCCGAGCGGTGCAGATAGGCCTTGTGCTCGACCGGCGGGTCGGCGTGGATGACCAGTGCGACGTCGTCGACGTGGATCCCCCGCGCCGCGATATCGGTGGCGACCAGGGTCGCGGCCGCGCCGCTGTGGAAGGCGTCCATCGTGCGGGTGCGGGCGTTCTGGCTCAGGTTGCCGTGCAGCTCCACCGCCGGGACGCCGGACGCGTTGAGCTGGCGGGCCAGCTTCTTGGCGCGGTGCTTGGTGCGGGTGAAGACGACCGTGCGGCCCGGGGCGGCCGTCAGGTCCAGCAGCACCGGCAGGTGCGAGTCGTGCGCGACGTGGAGCACGTGGTGGCTCATGGCGTCGACCGGCGACTGCTCGGAGTCCGCCTCGTGGGTGACCGGGTTGGACAGGAAGCGCTTGACGATGACGTTGACGCCGGCATCCAGCGTCGCGGAGAACAGCATCCGCTGGCCCTCGCGGGGCGTCTTGTCCATGATGCGCTTGACGCCGGGCAGGAAGCCCAGGTCGGCCATGTGGTCCGCCTCGTCGAGGACGGTGATCTCGATGTGGTCGAGGATGACGTGACCCTGACCCATCAGGTCCTCCAGGCGCCCGGGGCAGGCGACTACGATGTCGACGCCGGCGGCGAGCGCGCGGACCTGGGGGTTCTGGCCGACGCCACCGAAGATGGTCATCGTGCGCAGGCCCGCGATCTGCGCCAGCGGCGCCAGGGCGGTCTCGAGCTGCCCGACGAGCTCGCGGGTCGGCGCCAGGATCAGGGCCCGGGGACGCTTGGGGGTGCGGCGACGCCCCGAGCCCATGAGGCGGGTGACCATGGGGAGGAGGAAGGCATAGCTCTTGCCCGAGCCGGTGCGGCCACGGCCGAGCACGTCACGGCCGGCGAGGCTGTCGGGCAGCGTCGCTGCCTGGATCGGGGTGGGGGTGGTGATCCCCTGCTGAGCGAGGTGGTCGCACAGCGGGGCGGGCACGCCAAGGCGTGCAAAGTCCTGGGACACAGGGAGACTCCGAGTCTTCACAGTTGGTGTCTCACCCATCGCGCGCCACGGCACTGCGACATTGCAGGGTGTGAGGGCGCAGCGGCACTGAAATCGCCAACTCTGAAAGGCTCGCGTGCACTGCAGGCAGCCCGCGGCAAGACGGATCGGGCTGCTGCTACCCAGTGTACGGCAGTCACCGCCCTGTCGTGACCACCACGCCGCGCGGGGGCCGCCTGGATGACACTGCGCTGCTCGTCGTGGACTCTGGACACGAAGCGGCCCCCACCGGTGGTTTCCGGTGGGGGCCGTTCGTGTGGGGGTTTACCGCCTCGTTAGTCGGTCGAGGTGGTGTCGAGCAGTGCCTGCAGGTCGGCCTCGACGTCGGTGTTCACCGCGACGGTGCCACCGAAGATCGTGATGCCCTGCGGGCTCAGGCGCAGGATCTCCTCAGAGATCGCTGCGGGCAGGTGGTCCTGGCGGGTCAGCAGCAGTGGTGCGCTCTGGGACCCGGTCAGGGACGAGCCGGACAGCGCGTCGGGGAAGTTGGTCCCCGAGGCGATGTACAGCATGTCCGCGTCAGCGCCGTAACCAGCCGTCAACGCCACTGCCGTCTCGTAACGGTTCGCGCCAGCGACCCGCTCGGTCGGTGCCAGCTCGTTGAGCTGGGCCAGCACGTCATCACTGACCGCGCCGGTGCCACCGATGACCACGATGTTGGCCACACCGAGCTCGGTGATGACCTCGGCGGTAGCCGCGGGCAGGCTACCCGAACGGGTCAGCACCACCGGGGAACCTTCCGAGCCCGCGAGCGAGGCCGCGGTCAACGCGTCGGCCAGGGCCAGACCGGAGTCCATGTCTCCCTGACCGGTGGCGACGTAGACCGTCTCCACCGACCCGTACTCGGCCGCGATCAACGCCGCGGTCTCGTACCGGTCAGCACCGGCGATACGGCGCACGTCCGCGGACTCACCCAGGGTTGCCTCGACCCCGCTCGAGACCGAGCCGGTGCCACCGATGATGATGATCTCAGCCGGGTCCAGCGCAGCCAGGGCGCCGGCCGTGGCCTGCGGGATCTGGTTGTTCTTCACCAGCAGGATCGGGGCCGGGTCACCCTCGGGAGTGACATCGGGGATGAACTCCAACGCGCCCTTGGCACCAGCAGCACCAGCAGCCAACGCGTCAGCACCATCAGCAGCCTCGGTCCCGTTGGCGATGTAGACAGTGTCCACACCCTCGGGGAACTCAGCAGCGATCTCGCCCGCCGTGGCATACCGGTTCTCACCACTGATGCGCTGCACCACGGCCGGCTCGACCGGGGCATCGGTGACGGTCAACGTCACCGGCACATTCACCACCGGGTTCACCGGGTCGTTGGACTCCACACACAGCGCGGCCGTGTACTCACCCACGGCCAGACCCGCAGAGTCCAGACCCACCGTGACCTCCTGCGAACCACCCGGAGCAACCGTGCCCGCGACCGGGTCCACACTCAACCACGCCGCGTCACTGACCTCACACGCCGGAACCGGCGGGGGAGCATCAGCAGCCTCGTAAGAAACCGTGTCAACGCCGATGAAGTCGCTGGCCGTGCCGAAGAGACCGCCGTCCGGCACATGGTGGCGGAACGCGATCCGACCGGTGGTCGGGGCGTCCAGACCCTCGATGGTCGCGGTGTACTCGGTCCACTCGGCCGGGTAGCCGTAGGGGGCGAGATCCTCGTTGACCGTGAGCAGCACCGTGTCGAAGTCACCCGCACTGTCGTAGCCGGTGCCCACGTTCGTGGAGTCACCACTGGTCGACAGACGGACCTCCATGCGGTCGGCGTAGCCCTCGCCGGTGCTGCGCGAGTAGAAGGACAGCTCGGACCCGTTGACCAGGTCCACCTCCGGGGTCATCAGCCAGGTGCTGATGTCGCCCTGCTCGGCAGTGCCGTTGTAGTTGGCCGCGGCGTAGGAGTCCTCCGGACCCTCGTGCGCGGGGAACACCAAGACACCGTTGCCCTGGAACCAGCTGGTCGGGCCCACCGGCTCACTGGTGTTGGTGATCGCCCAGCCGGCGGCCGGGAGACCCTCAACGTCCTCGAAGCCCTCGGTCAGCGAGGCCACGTGAGGCACCGCCGCCGGCTCCACGACTGCCGGGGCGGACGGACCGCCCGCGGCCTCGGTCGCGGCGTGGGCACGGCTCGTGCCCTGCGGCAGCTCGGGACGCTCAACCTCACCGGTGGCAGCCTCGACCTCGGTGATCTCGAAGTCCAGGTCCGCCGTGCCGTCGTTGCCGATCGTCACCGTGTGCTCGGTCGTGGTGTCCGGGGCCTGTGACCCCTCGACCGAGGACGGGTCCACCGTGATAACCGGAGCCACGGCAGCCTCGGCCACGGTCAGGGTGACCGGAACCGTGACAACCGGGTTGGCCGGGTCGTTGCTCTCCACACACAGCTGCGTGGAGTAGTCACCCTCGGCCAGACCGGCCGAGTCGAACGAGGCGGTGACCTCGGTGGAGCCATCCGGTGCCGTCGTGCCCGAGCTCGGGTCGACGCTCAGCCAGTCGGCGCCACAGGAAACGGTCCCGCTGCTGCCCTCGATCGTGTATGCCAGGTCACTGAACGACCCGACCAGGTCCACGATCGGAGTCCAGTCACCGGTGCCCGGACCGAAGAGGAAGTTCGGGTCGATGAGCATGCCGGGGCTGCCAGACGGCGCGCCCTGGTACCAGTTCCACCGGTCATTCAGGTTGGGAACCGGGTCGGGGACCGTCGGCCACACCGACAGCCAGTAGGTCCCGGCGCTCAGGTCCACAGCGCCGCCAGCGGCCACCAGGTCGAGGGTGATCTCGTTGGTCTCGATGGTGACCTCAGCGTTGCCGGGAGCCGCGGTGTGCGACCAGACGAGCTCTCCCGGGGCACCGCTGTCGTCGGCGAAGATCTCCCAGTCGATGGCCGTCGCACGGGTGGCGACGTCATCGGCGTTCCAGAAGCCTGGGGTGAACAGCGAGGTGAGGCTCGAGTCTGCGGCGAGCGTGAAGTCATCCGCGGAGTAGACACCGCCCCCGTTGTTGGGGAAGTAGTCGCTGACGATGCCGCTCGTGCCGTTGACGGTCTGCTCTGCGAGCACACCATCGCCACCGCCGCCGGTCTCGTCCACGAACTCCCACGTCAGGTCCGCATCACCGGTGTTGCTGATGGTGAGGGGCTGGGTGGTCACCGTGTCGGTGGGCTGGGTCGCCTCCAGAGCGTCCGGGTCCACCTCGATGGTCGGGTCGTCGACCGGCACCTCGGTGCTCGTGGTCTTGACTGCCACCGGGAAGTGCGGGTCGGCGATGTCGACGCCGTCCGCGTGCTGGTCGGAGGTCTCGAGGGTCACCCGAGCGTGCTCCCAGGCACCGACGGTGCTGCCTGAGACGTTGGCGGTGACCGTGATCTCCTGGTCGGCGCCGGGCTCGAGCGTGAAGGTCTCGGGGGTCACGGTGACCGTGACGCCCGCGGGAGCGTCCACCACAGCGGAGTAGCTGGCCGAACCCTGGGCGATCGAGGTGACCGTCCGGGTCCAGGTGCACTCACCCTCGCAGCCGTGCTCGACGAAGGCCGGCAGGTTGAGCGTTGCCGGATCGCCACCGAGCGCCGGGTTGCCGGCGACGAAGTTCTCACTCGTCTCGTTCAGCGCGAGGCCCGCGCGACCAGCCTGGTCGATGTTGATGCGACCGGAGCCGATGTCGAACGCGGTGGCCGGCGTGGAGCCGTCCTCCTTGAGGAGTCCTTCGTAGTCAGCCGTGCTGGCCATCACCGAACGGATCTCGGTCGGCGTCAGGTCGGGGTAGACCTCACGCATGAGGACAGCCATGCCCGCAGCGTGCGGCGAGGCCATCGACGTGCCACTGATCACGCCATACTGCAGCGGGTCACCACCGGACTCGGAGTAGGCCGCCAGGATGTTGACACCGGGAGCAGCCAGCGTGGGCACCAGCATGTCGAACTGGCTCGGGCCGCGGGAGCTGAAGCCGGCCACCAGGTCGGTCCAGGTGTCGTCCTCAACGAGCACCACGTCGGTGCCGATCGACACCTCGACCGGGTCGTTCGCCGCGGCGTAGGCCTGCAGGGCCTCGCCGGACTCGAGGGTGATCATCACGGACGGGATGGTCGTGGTGGTCAGGCCACCGGGCGCGGTCGGCGGGCCGCTCACGTTGTTGTACATCACAACAGCGATCGCGCCGGCGTTCGCAGCGTTGTCGACCTTCACCTGGAAGTTGCACGCACCACGCTGGATCAGGGCGATGTCGCCCGTCATGGAGCCGGTCGGGAAGGTCGCACAGCCGTTGCCGTTGCCCGGGGCGGCTGCCGCAGCATCCACCAGGTCGCCGGTGTAGACCGACGTGATGGCGGGTCCGTCGCCCGGGAAGCCCGGGACGTCGACGAGCTCGGCGGGGGCACCGTCGTCGGTGACCGAGACGGGGTTGCCGAAGACCCGGTTGTGGGTCGTCGCGGCCACGGAGAGGTTCCACGGACCGGACTTGGCAACGGTGCTCGCACCGGGACCGTCGTTGCCTGCCGAGGCGGAGACGCTGATGCCAGCGTCGTGCGCCTCCAGGAAGGCCAGGTCGACCATGTCCATCCACGGGTTGTCAGAGCCCGAGATGGAGTAGTTGATGACGTCGACGCCATCGGCGATGGCCTGGTCGACAGCCTGCACCGTCGCGGAGCTGGGGCAACCGGGGTTGCAGACCTTGTAGGAGATCACGTTGGCGTGCGGGGCGACGCCGGAGATCTCACGCTCGAAGTCCGCGGTGCCCAGGGTGAATTCGGCAGTGTGGGCGTTGCCGGCCATGGTGCTGCCGGTGTGGCTGCCGTGGCCGTCGGTGTCACGAGCCGTCGGGCCGTTGAAGGAGTAGGCCCCGATCAGCTTGTCGTTGCACTCGAAGGAGGCCTCGGTGTTGCAAGCGCCCAGGTAGACGCCCGCGCCGTTGGGGTTGACATGCGTGTAGCCGTCGCCACCGGTCGCTGCGAAGGACGGGTGGTCGGGGTTGACACCGCTGTCGATCATCGCGGCGATGACGCCCTCGCCCTTGGTGGCGATCTCGGGGGCGTTCTCCCCGCCCCAGGCGGCCGCGGTCTTGATGACCTCGTGGCTCACGTCGGTTTCCATCTCACGGATGGTGTCCGGGAAAACAGCGACGACCCCGTCGATGTCCCACAGCTGCGCGGCCTCGTCGGCGTCTGCCTCGATGGCGATCGCGTTGAGAACGTTCTCGTAGGTGATGGTCGCGTCCACGGTGCGACCCAGGGTTGCGGAAATCTCCTGCTCAAGCTCGGTGTGGCCCGCTGCCAGTTGCGCGGCGTAGCGGGACGCCTCGCTGGTTGCGCTGCTACCAAACTTGGCGGCGACCGAGGGCGCTTCCAGCTGCACGACCCACAGGCCGGTCTCGCTGTCCACCCCCTGCAGAGCTTCACGGTCCTGCAGGGCGTTGCTGGTTGTGCCCGTCGCGGAGGAGGCTTCTGCCTCCTGCGTCAGCGACGGTGTCGACTCAGAATCTGGCGCTGACGGCGCGGCAAGGGCGCTGGGCGCCCCCGACACGAGCAGTGCCAAGGCCGCCGCTACCGCGGTTGGCCCACTGCGTAACCTCATGGGTTCTCCTCATTGAGTGTTGGTGCCCTCTTCTCCCGAGCGCACGAGCCCCGAGCCCCTCGCGCCCACCCCAGCACTACCCACGACCCGCCCCGGCATGGGGGCCGGGAAACACGACGAGCCGAAGAACAGCACAGGAAGACCCACCCGTGACACCAACGCAGCGGGCGGGTCCGCCCCGAGCCTAGGCTTCCCCTGACGTAAGGGCAATGGCTTGACCGTGGCATTCGAGTAAAGACTTGGTCAAGTGTTGGGCTAGACATTTCCAGGTATGCCCCGCCGCCAGGGCCGCGGATCGGCCAGAGCCGCACCGATCCCACAGGCACCGACCGGACAGGCACCGACCGGACAGGCACCGATCCGGGCGCGCTGTCAGAAGACCAGGGTCGGAGAGGCCCGCCAGGCATCTACGAACGGCTTGAGTCCGTCAGCCAGCACCGGCAGCTGCGGCGCGAGAGCCAGCGACGCCACGAGCTGCACGCTGCGGGCGCCATCCATCACGCGCTGCAGCTCAGGATCAGTGGTCCGCAGGCCCAAGGGACCAGCAGCCGCGTTGTAGGCGGCACCGGCCTCCAGGCCGTGGCCCGCCAGGTCCCACTCGACCGGCCCCAGGCAGACATCCTCAAAGTCTGCGAACACCAGGCCCGAGCTCGCC
This sequence comes from Ornithinimicrobium ciconiae, assembly GCF_007197575.1. NCBI lineage: Bacteria > Bacillati > Actinomycetota > Actinomycetes > Micrococcales > Ornithinimicrobiaceae > Ornithinimicrobium > Ornithinimicrobium ciconiae. Next base: position 365,819 of record NZ_CP041616.1, on the reverse strand, counting down.
CTGATGACGTTGTTGGACGGGGCGTCGCCCTGGATCGGCTGCACGTCAGCCTCCGGGAAACGAGCCCGGAAGGCCGCGACGCTCGAGAGCACCGGCGTGAGCATCTGCCACTCCGCATGGACCCGATCGAGGTCGTCGTTGGTGACGTGCACAGACCCTTCCAGTGCCTCCAACAACGCCGGAACGCCCTCGTTGAACGGCGCCAGGAAGGGCAGCAGTCCGGGGTAGCCGGCGAGCGCGGCGTGGAGGGCGGCGCAGACCGCATGGTGCGCGCCGGCATACGGAAAGTGGTCGTCCGCGACGTCCACGAGCTCCCAGAAGGTCATCGAGAAGTCGTCCTCACGGACCGGCTCGAGGGGGACCAACGGGGACGGTCGGACGGTCGGCACCCCCTCACGGTGCAGCCAGTCGGTCACATCGAGCTCTCGCTGCTGCCGCCGGGTCACTGCCTCCGGCGTCGTCCCCGGTGCCATGACGAGAGGGATCCTGGCGACGACGGGTGAGGGATAGAGGTGGATGACGAGCGAGAAGACATCGTGCAGCACGCGGGTCTCCTCGACCTTTAGACCCAGGTCGGTGGCCGCGTTGAAGGCGGCCTCGGTGGCCACCGTGGTGCGGGCGGCCAGTTCTTCTGGACTCAGCACGACATCGGGCATACCCCATCGTGTCATCAGACACCTGAGCGCGCCATCGGCCACTCATCAGACACCTCAGCGCGCCATCGGCCCACCGAGCGGCGTGACCGGCCCTCGGATCGAGCCGCGTGCACTGCCGGGCGTGACGAAATCCGGGCGGGTGTCCGCACCTGACCGGACCTTGACCGTCCGCTGACCTGTTCACTAACAAGTTGATGATGCAATAGATGGCATGACAAACCCGCTCCTCGCGCCTTCCACCCTGCCCTTCGCGCTACCGGACTACACGGTCCTCACGGACGAGCATGTGCGTGAGGCCATCGGCATCGGGATGACGGAGGAACTGGCAGAGCTCGAGGCGATCGCGGAGAACCCGGAGCCAGCCAGTGTCGAGAATGTGCTGCACGCGTGGGAGCGCAGCGGCGCAGTGCTGGAGCGCACCATCGCGGCCTTCTGGGTCGCGCGGGCGGCCGACACGACTCCCGCGCGCGATGCCCTCATGGCCGAGATATCACCCAGTCTGGCGGCGCACACGGACGCGATCCTGCTGCACCGTGGGCTCTTTGACCGGCTCACCGAGCTCGCCTCGCGCGCCGACCGCGGGGAGATCACCTTCGACGAGCAGGACGCCTACAACCTGCGGAAGCGGCTGACGGACTACGAACGCGGTGGCATCACCCTGCCTGAGCCGGACCAACAACGCCTGCGTGAGCTCAACAGCGAGCTTGCCTCTCTGGCCGTCGAGTTCGAGCAGCGGCTCAGCACGGGACGCAACGCAGCAGTGGTGCCGGTCACCGACGAGGACGAGTTGGCCGGGCTGTCCCAGGACGAGAAGGCGACGCTGCGCCAGGCAGCACAGGACCGTGGTCAGGACGGCTGGTTGGTGCCGCTGGTGAACACCTCCGGGCAGCCTCTGCTCGCGGTGCTGGAGCACCGAGGGCTGCGCGAGCGGATCTATCAGGCCTCGGTGACCCGCGGCCAGGGCGGGAAGCACGACACGCGCGAGATCCTCGTCCGGATCGCTCGGCTGCGCGACGAGCGGGCCAGGCTGCTCGGCTACCGGCACCACGCGGCATACGCCCACGAGATCACCTGTGCTCGCACCACGAGTGCTGTCAACGACCTGCTGGCCCGGCTCGCTCCCGGGGTCGTCGCGATCGCCGGGCAGGAGGCGGAGGTGCTGGCCGCTCGGCTGGCGACGCTGGAGCCCGACGCGGTCCTCGAGCCGTGGGACTGGCAGTTCCTGGCCGCCCGCGAGGCGGCGGAGTCGAGCTTCGACACCGACCAGCTCAAGCCCTATCTCGAGTTTGAGCGGGTGCTGCAAGAGGGGGTGTTCGCGGCGGCGACCGCGCTCTACGGCATCACCTTCCTGGAGCGTCCTGACCTGGTCGGCTACACCGATCAGGCCCGCGTCTTCGAGGTGCGGGAAGAGGACGGGTCGGTGCTCGGCGCCGTGGTGATCGACCCCTACACCCGACCCTCCAAAAAGGGCGGCGCGTGGATGACTTCCCTGGTCAAGCAGTCCGAGCTGACCGGTGACCTGCCCGTGGTGACCAACACCTGCAACGTGCCTCCTCCCGCGCCCGGATCGCCCAGCCTGATGACGTGGACCTCGGTGATCACCCTGTTCCACGAGTTCGGTCACGACCTGCACGGGCTGCTGTCCCAGGTGCGCTATCCCTCCCGGTCGGGCACCGCCGTGCCGCGCGACTTCGTCGAGTTCCCCAGCCAAGTCAACGAGATCTGGGCCTGGGAGCCGGAGCTGATCAACCGGTTCGCGCGCCACCACGAGACCGGTGAGCCAGTGCCGGCGGAGTGGGTCGAGTCGCTCGTGGCCTCCCGGCAGGAGAGCGGCTACCACACGCTCGAGTTGCTCAAGGCGATGCTGCTAGACCAGGCCTGGCACCAGACTCCCGCCGAGGAGCTGCCCACCGACGCCGCTGGTGTCGAGTCCTTCGAGGCGGCTGCCCTGGAGCGAGCCGGGGTTGGCTTCCCGCTGATCCCCCCGCGCTATCGCTCGACCTACTTTGCTCACATCTTCTCCGGCGGCTACTCCGCGGGCTACTACTCCTATCTGTGGTCCGAGGTGATGGACGCCGACACCGTCGCCTGGTTCCGGGACAACGGGGGTATGTCGCGCACGGCCGGAGCCCTGTTCCGCGAGCGACTGCTCGGCCCGGCGGGGTCGCGCGAGGCGATGGAGACCTACCGCCGCTTCCGCGGGGGCGACCCGGACGTGGGTCACCTGCTGGCTCGCCTCGGCCTGAAGTCAGAGCAGACAGTCACCGCCTGACCCTGTCTCGGCCCTACGATCAGGGCGTGCCAGTCGCCCCAGCACCGCCGGTCATCCCGGACCACGGGCCCGTCCGGTGGTCGATCTCGCTGCGGGACACGGCCACCTGCGAGGTGCTGCACGAGCATGACCCGCATCAGATGCTGACCACGGCCAGTGTCGCCAAAGTGTTTGCCCTGGTCGAGCTCGCAGCGCGGGCGAGCACCGGTGAGCTTGACCTGCGCGAGGTGGTGGCTCGCCCACCCAGCCGGAGAGTCGCGGACTCTGGGCTGTGGCAGCACCTCATGGCTGACCGCCTGACCCTGAGCGACATCGCTGTCCTCGTGGCTGCCACGAGCGACAACTGGGCCACCAACGTCCTGATCGACCGGCTGACGCTTGAGGCGGTGCAGGACCAGGCGCGCGACCTGGCCCCCGGTGGCTCCACCCTGCACGACTATGTCCGCAACGTCCGGACGGGAGACCACCCAGCGACCTTGAGCGAGGGCTGTGCCGACGACTGGAGCCGACTGCTCTCGGACCTGGCCCAGGGCCGTTGCGTTGATGGGCAGACCTCTCGGCAGGTCCGCGACTGGCTGGCACTGAACACCGATCTGTCCATGCTGGCCTCGGCTTTCCAGCTCGACCCGCTGGCGCACACCACACCTGACCTGGGGCTGCTCCTGTGGAACAAGACCGGAACAGACACCGGGGTCCGCGCGGACGTCGGCGTGGTCAGCACCGGCGCGCGGTCGTTCTCCTATGCCTGCCTGGCCAACTGGGCTGACGACGGCTCCCACGAGCCCCGCCGGACGGTGCAGGCCACGATGCGGGCCGTGGGAGAGTGGGCCCTTCGTGAGCTCAGGTCATGACCACCTCAGCTCGGGCCCTGTGCTCCGGAGCGGGGATCAGTCTGCTGGTGGGGGGTGCCGCTACGGTCCGCGTGAGCACCGACTGCGTCCTCGTCTGCAGCCAGGGGACCGGTCGCCGCAAGAGCGTCTTCCGATCCGCTGCTGGCGAGGGCGGCCGCTGCCGGGTCACCGGGCTGGCGTCTGCCACGTGCCCGCTTGCTTTCCATGCGGAAGCCCATCAACAGCATGAACAGCATGGCGAAGACCAGGACAAAGACCGGCAGGCCCATCACGGTGATCACCTGTTGCAAGGTCTGCAGCCCTTCCTCCCCGCCGAGCACGATGAGAGAGGCCGCCAGGAAGCCCTCGGAGATGCCCCAGAAGACCCGTTGCCGCACTGGTCCGGACTCAGCATCACCCGCACACAACATGTCCACGACCAGTGAAGCGGAGTCTGAGGATGTCGCGAAGAAGAGCGCGACGATGACGACGGCGACCCCGGAGAGCAGAGTGGCGAGCGGATAGTTCTCGAGGAAATCGTAGATCGCCGTCGGGACACTCTCGCCGACCGCCGCGGAGATCGGGCCACCCTCGCCCCCGATGCCGTCCAGCTCCATGGCCGACCACCCAAAGGTCACGAACCACACCAGGGTGAACACCGAGGGGGCCACCAGCACGCCGCCCACGAACTGCTTGATGGTCCGGCCGCGGGAGATGCGTGCCAGGAAGACACCCATGAACGGTGACCACGTCACGGTCCAGGCCCAGTAGAAGACGGTCCAGCCGCCCTGCCAGCCCCAACCCTCTTCCTTGCCGAACTGGGCCATGGCGTCGTTCCAGAAGGCCAACCGAATGACGTCCTGGAAGTACACACCGGTGCTCTCGATGAGCTGGCGCAGCAGGAAGACCGTGTCCCCGGCGAACAGGACGAACAGCATCAGGGCGACCGCACCCAGGATGTTGATGTTGGACAGGCGCTTCACACCCTTGTCCAGGCCGGCCACGATCGAGGCGGTCGCGACGAGCGTCAGGACGGTGATGATCACCACGCGCAGCATCGTGTTGTTCGACACGCCGGTCAGGTGGTTCAGGCCAGCGGCGATCTGCGAGGTGCCCAGGCCGAGGGAGACCGCCAGGCCGAACAGCGTGCCGAGCACAGCGAAGATGTCGACCGTCTTGCCGATCGGGCCGTGGATTCGCTCCTTGAGGATGGGATAGAAGACCGAGGAGAAGCGCATCGGCAGGTCATAGCGGTAGATGAAGAATCCGAACGCCAGACCGGGCAACGTGAAGATCGCCCAGGTGTGAATACTCAGGTGGTACAACGAGATGCTCATCGCATCGCGGGCGGCATCGATGCTGTAGGGGTCGACCCCGGCGAAAGGGGGATTCGAGAAGTGTGAGATCGGCTCGGCGACCCCCCAGAACATCAGGACGGTGCCGATGCCACCGGCGAAGAGCATCGCGAACCAGGACAGGTTGGAGTAGGCCGGCTCGTCGTCGTCCTTGCCGAGCTTGAGGTTGCCGTACTTGCTGAACGCCACCCAGATCAGGAAGAGCACCCAGATGGTCACCCCAAGGATGAAGAACCATCCGAGGCTGCTCACGATCCAATCTCGTCCGTCGGCGAAGACCCTGCCGATCGGGCCGGGCATGGCCAGCAGCAGGATCAGGAAGACGATCATCAGCCCCGCGGACACGAAGAAGATCGTGGGGTCAGTTTTCAGTCCGAGCCGCCGCGCGAGTCGATCCATCTGAGCACCTCCATGCACTGTCAATCGATGGCTGGCGACACGCCCGTGGCGACGCCACGTGTTGAGCCCGTCGCTCAATCACCCGACAGCATCGTCGACAACTCGGTCGTTGTCCACACGTGCCGTGAGGTCTACAGCGGGAAGTGGTCGGCGTAGACCAGGCGCTGCGCGGTGCCCGGCACCCCCTCCTTCGCGCCGTCCTCCGGGTCGGCGTCGAAGTACTCGTACTCCTCGACCAGCACCCGGAACCGCTCGCTGGAGCCGGGCGTGGCCAGGTCCACCGGCTCCGGCAGCTCCAGCTCGTGCGACCACGTCGCGCGGGCGCCGGTCATCCCGGCCAGCGGCAGGCGCACCCGGGGCAGGCTCGTCCAGTCCAGGTCCCCGCCACCCTCCGGTGGCGCCTGCTGCACCGTCGCGAAGACCTCCCGGGCCACGCGCAGCACGGCGTCGGCCTGCGGCACCGGCCCCTCGCCGGAGGGCGGTCCGCCCACCATCCGGGGCCGGGGCAGCCGCGCCAGCCCGATCGGGCCGGTGACCGTCATCCGCACCGTCTCCTCGGTCCGCCGGTTGGCCGTCGCGGTCCGCTCCGGCAGCGGCTGCACCCAGTCGGTCAGGACCACCGGCGACAGGTCGCACGCGGGCAGCGAGTCGGGCTGGTAGCGAGCGACGACGAGCCGCACGAACGGCCACAGCGAGTCGCCCGGGTCCAGCGCCACGTCGACGAACCACTGCTTGCGGCCGGGATGGTATTCCGGCTGGTAGCCCAGCACGGTCACCGTCGGGTTGCCCCTGGCGTCGACGAGCTTGGTCGCGCGGGCCAGGGTCACCGGTCGGCCCGGTCGTGGGTCGACGACCCCGCCGGCCGCGGCGCCGAGGAGGAGCTCGGCCGGGGTGACCAGCGGGAGCAGGGTCGTGCTGGGCGGGGTCCCCGTGACCTGCACCGGGTCCCTGGCCCAGCGCGAGGACAGCGTGGGCGGGACCGCCTCGGTGCCGAGCACCACGGCCAGCAGCTCACCGTCCCCGGAGGAGAACCACGGCCGCTGCAGCCACACCCGCGCCCCGGACCGGCGGGTGCGGCGCAGCGCGAAGGGCTGGTCCGGCTCGGTCTCCTGGTCCCACAACAGCAGGGGTATGACGTCACTCACCTCGGGCGCGGCCGGCCGCGCCGAGCTCACGACGGTCAGGTCGCGAGACTCCCCGAGCAGGGTCGGCTCATCGGCCGCGGGCAGCTCGGCGGGGTCGAAGAACTCGGCGTAGCGGGTGACGCCGCGCGCGGCGTAGCTCACCCGGCGGTGGTGGGTGTCCGGGAAGTTCTGGATCGCCTTGTGCGAGACCACCGGCGGGTTGCCGTCGGCACCGGGCAGGACCGCGTCGACCAGGTAGAGCAGTCCGAAGCGCTCGTCGGGCTGGACCGGAGAGGACAGGACCACGTCCTGGCGGTCCACCCGCACCGGCCCGTCGGTGGCCAGGTCGTCGACCCACTCCGACCAGGTGGCCTCGAGCGCGATGCGCTCGGTGCTCGGTCCGTGCACGTCGACCACCCCGACGAGCCCGGCGACGGTCAGCCCCGGAGGGCGGTGCAGCACCCGCAGGGCGGGCAGCTCGGGCGGGTGCACCGGGCGCCGGACCGCGTGCACGAGACGCAGGTCGTGGGAGGGCGTCAGCCACCAGAACCAGCCATTGCCGGCGGCCCGCGCCAGGACGGCCCGTGCCGCGGCGGCAGCAGGGTCGCCGTCGTCGCCCGAGGCCGAGGCCACGTGCGAGCGCCACGGCCCGAGGACCTGCAGCGCCTCCTCGTCCATCGAGGAGGACATTGCCACCCGCACCTGCTCCCCGGCGGGGAGCGCGACCTCCACGACGTTGCCGACCCGTCGCGCACCCAGCTCCTCCCCGGCGACCAGCACCAGACGCAACGGCTCCACCCGGGGCCAGCTCCCGGCATACTCCAGCAGTGCCGTCTGCAGGACCCGCGGCTCGGCGAGGGTGTGCGGCGCACCGGCGTCGTAGAAGACCAGCGACGCGCCGTGGGCGAGCACGTCCGGCAGGTAGGGCAGCACCAGCTGGTCGGTGTCGTGGACGACGTACTGCCCCTCGCCCAGCGGGGTGTCGCGCGTGGCGGTGATGTCGGCGAGGGTCACCGCCGCGTCGGGATCGGCGCCGAGGCGGGTGTGCAGCGCGATCCCCGGCTGGGGCAGGACGGCGTCAGGGTCGTCGAGGTCCTGGATGAACTCATCGAGGAGAGTCCCCCGCTCCTTGTAGGCCGTGGCGAGGAGTTGGTCGTGCAGGGTCGGGTCCGACGAGCCGATGGCGGCGTCGAACATGCCGTGCTGCTCGGCCTCGAGCTGGGTGCCCTTCGGCGGCACCACATGCCGCTCGGTCGGCGTGTCGTCCCGGATCACCAGGCGCTGGAGTGACTCGCCGGTGGTCAGCGGCGACCTGGCCACAAGCGCCGGCGGCGGCACCGGGTGCCAGCGCAGGAACGGGCGGGGCGTGGTCACCACCGGGACCTCCGGCGGCTCCGGCTCGATGACCGGCCCGCCACCGGGAGGGCGGAGGACGGGCGGCACCTCCCGCCGCCTCCGGATCGGGTCGACGGTGTCGTCCAGGCGGGCGAACGCCTCGGGCGTGATGCTCAGCTGGGGCCGCGCCCGCCAGGTCTCGGCACGGCGGACGACCTCGGCCAGGGCGAGCTCGGCGCCGCGGCGCAGGGCCACCCCCGGGGCGGTGCGCTCCCGCTCGACCGCGGCGGTCAGCCGGGACCGCAGCAACCGGTCGACCTGCCGGTCACCGGTCACCGCCTCCGGCGGCAGCGTCACGCCGGGCGCGGTCTCCACGAAGGCCTCGCGGTAGGCCGCTTCCAGCTCCTCGGCGACCTCGGCCCCCTCCCGGGCACCGACCTCGATCAGCCTGCGCAGGATCGGCTCGCTCTCCGGGGCAGGTTCCCGGGCGATCAGCCGCTCCCGGACCGGGCCGAGGAGGCCCGCCCGCTCCTGCTCGGCATAGGTGGTGCGCAGCAGGTCCAGGCGGTCGCGGGCAGCGGCGACCGCCCCGCGGCCGACGGTCCGGGCCGCGGGCCGGGGCACCGAGTTGCCGGCGAGGTCCACCCCGCGCACCCGGAAGGAGTAGCGCCGGCCGTAGCGCAGCCACGGCAGGGTCCCCGGGGCGACCGTGGTGCGGATCAGGACGTGACTGGCCGGGTCACCGGGTGGCTCGTCCAGGACCAGCTCCTCGCCGGCCGGCCCGTTGGTGCCGTCACCGTGGACGATGAGCTTGCCGGGCCGGGACGCGGACAGGCTCCACCCGTCCCAACCGACGAAGACCTCGTGCAGGTGATAGGCCGTGTCCTCGCCGGGGGCCCGTGTCAGCCCGGTGAGCTGCAGGAAGCCGGTGTCCGGCTCGGCCTTCAGCACGCTCCGGCCGCCCGCCTCCACGTCGACGAGCCGCTCGTGCACGGAGTGCCAGGCCTGGCTGTCGTCGTCCCAGACCTCGAGCCGGATCCCGCGCACCACGTCGTCGTAGGCGAGGTCCTGGCCGGCCACGCCCGGCCCGTCCTCGACGTCGGCGAAGGTCTCGGCCCGCTGGACCTGTGCGAGCACCTGCTCGTCGCGCGCGACCCGGGCGATCGAGAAGCCGGTCGAGCGCAGCGAGGCCGGGGCCGCGGTGACCGGGTCGCCGTTGAGCTCGGTGGCCAGCGACCGTGGCAGGTCGCGCAGGTGCTGCTCCAGCTTGAGCCCGGAGGCGTCCGGGTCGAGGTCCAGCACCGTGTAGACGCGGGGTTGTCCGAGCGGGAGTGCCCCGCCGGACCAGGCGCCGGAGGAGACCGCACGCCAGTGGCCCCTGCCGTCCGACTCGCACCAGGTGCGGGGCGGCGCGAGCCGGACGAGGTCCTTGGCCGCGCTGCCCGGTTCGAGCCGGGCGCTGACCCACGTGGCCTTGGCCAGCAGGTCGAGGTGCTTGGGGTCCTCGACGGCGACGTCGACCACCAGGCCGACGGTGCGCAGCAGCACCGGGGTGCTGCCCAGTGATGCGGCACGCTCGTGGAAGTCCTGTTCCGGGACCTCCACCGCCGGCGTGGTCGCACCCTCGACGGGCCGCTCCTCGTAGGGGATCTCCTCGCGCTGGTAGAAGCGGCGCGCGGCGTGGACGTCGACGAGGGTCTGCAGGGCCGGCGGGAGCTCCTCGTGGGGCTCGTTGAGCAGGGCGTCGAGCCGCCTGGTGGTCGTCGCGTCCCCGCTGCCCTCGTCCTGCAGCAAGATCTCGACGGCGGAGGTCCCGGGGTTGGGCTGGGAGGGATAGCCGCGGCGCTTGTCCAGGCCCAGCGTCGCCTGCGCCTCGGCCAGCTTGCGGGCCAGGTTCTGGGCCTCCCGCTGGGGGAACCCGTCGACCGCGATGCCGCGTAGTGTCCCGAGTGACTCCTGGAACTGCTCGAGCTGGTCGAAGACCGCCTCGACGACGGGGTTGCCGTGCACGCTCGGCGGGGTCAGCGGCGAGTGGTTGATGGAGCCGATGTGGGTAGCCACCGCGTGGCCCTCCACCGCGTGCGCGGGATAGCTCGTCCACGGCTGGCCCGTGACCTTGGGCGTGGCGAACCCGGCGACCGGCATCGTGCCGGGGAAGACGGCGGTGAAGTGGTCCTGGTCGGGGGTGGAGACCAACCGCACCGGTATGCCGTCCGGTTCCGTGTCGGTGACCAGCACCAGTCGGCCCTCGAGCAGGGTCTTGACCCAGCGCTCGGCGTCCGGGAAGTCGGCGAGCGTCGCGTCCGGCTGCTCGGGGGTGAGTCGGTGGGTGAAGAACACCGAGCAGTGGAACGGCGCGTCCTTCGCGAGGGAGTAGGGGAGGGCGGTGGCCAGGAAGCGGGTGGCGGTCATGTCGGGCTCCGGCTGCTCAGGCGCCCGGCGCGAAGGCCGAGCAGTAGGTGGACCAGGCATCGCTGTGGCCGGCGGAGTCCGGCGGCATGATCTCCTTGAACACCGGGTCGCCCTTGGACCCGGCCAGCTGGCGCTCCACGGAGATCTCGACGGAGGCGGAGAAGAACAGCACCTCCACCTCGACGACGATCGACGCGCGGCCGATCATCTTGCCGGTCGGGAAGTCGTAGGTGAGCGACAGCTCGAGGGTGATCGACGCCGAGATCAGCCCCAGCACGTCGACCTCGCCGCGGATGCGGAAGTAGCCGGTCAGCGACCCCGCCTCGCCCTCCAGCCGCAGGTAGACGCCGACGGTGATCGACACCGAGCCGGAGGCCACGCCGAGGTTGACGGACAGGGCGGCTGCGGCCTCCAGCCCCATCTCCAGGGAGACCATGCCCATCGGTGAGAGGCGGATCGCGACCCAGCCCCCGCCGCCGATGCACATGACGGTGAGGCGGAACGGGCTCTCCTTGGAGCAGAAGTTGAACCCGACGGTGACGGCGTCACCCAGGAACGGCACGCGGGCGTCGGCGCCGAGGGAGATGTTCTCCAGGCTGAACACGCCGACGGAGACGTTGGGCAGCTCCAGGTCGAACCCGGCGGTGACCCCGGAAGGTGACACGTCGACATACGGCGGGTCGGCGAAGCCGTCGAACGGGATCATCCGGCGCAGCGTCTCGATGAACCCCAGTGCCCCGAGGAACTCCATGCCGCCGAAGACGACGTCGACCTCGGGCTTGGTGTTGGAGCCGACCCGGAACCCGATGCGGGAGAAGTTCATCGCCATGAGCGGCTCGCCTGGGAGCAACACGAGGGCGAAGTCGCGCAGCTCGGCGCTCACGTCGGCGCTGGGCGCCCCCTGGGCGCTGGCGCGCACCTCGACGGCGAGGGCGAAGCCACGCTGGTCCTTGGCGTGAAAGACGGCGTCCGGCGGCTCGCCGGGCCAGCTGCCGATCGGCGGACGCCACTCGAACCGGGCGGAGACGCCGGTCGCCGGCGTGAGGACACCCTCGACGAAGGCGTCGATGGCGTCGAGCACGTCCTCCATCACCGACAGGGCGGTGGTGAGCGCCTCCAGCGGTTTGCTGAGCGCGGAGCGGATCGCCGCGGGCACCCGCGGGTGGGTGATGACCGGGCGCAGGTCCTCCAGCGACCCGGCGAGATCGGCGGCGGCATCGGCGGCGCGGTCGGCGGCCGTGGGGTCCTCGAGCAGGTCCGCGAGCGCGTCGCCCAGGGCGGCGAGCTGGGTGAGCAGGTTGCCGGCGACGGCCTCCAGCTCGGCCTGGGCGTCCTCGATCGCGCTGATCGCCCCCTGGTGCATGTCCTGGGCGGCCTCGAGGTCGGCGGCCAGCCGCTGCCGGGCCTCCTCGATCGCCTGGGTCAGCCGCTGGACCTGGGTGGCGATCGTGCTGACCGTGTCGAGGGCGTCGGTGACGAAGGAGGGCGCGTCGTCGAGGGTGAGCTCCTCGCCGGTGATCGCCTCGATCAGGTCGACGAGGTCGAACAGGCCGAACAGCTTGGGCAAGGCGCCCTGCAGGAAGGTGGCCGGGTCGAACGTCCCGTCCGCCAGCCCGCCGGGCGTGCTGCCGTCGTCGCCGACCGCTCCGAGCGACCGGGACAGCGCCCGCACGGCCAGGTTGGGCGCGACGAAGCCGCCGGCGCGGTCCGAGCCGGAGGTGAAGTCGAGGGAGACCGGTGGGCTGCTGAGGGTGAGGAACAGGGCGGAGGGGTTGGCCGGTCCGAAGCCGGGCTGGTCGGTCTCCTCCGCGTCGGGGTCGGCGGCCAGGTAGGCGGTGCTGAACTCCAGGTCGACCCCGGGCGCCAGACCGGCCAGGTGCCGCAGCGACGGCACCACCGCGTTGCTGCGCTGCAGGTAGGGCCGGGAGGTGAACGCCTCGGTGTCCAGGTGCCCGTCCCAGGTGAGGTGGTTGACCTCGAGCTGGGTGTCGCCGTGGGCAGCGGACGCGGCGAAGCTGACCTGCTGCCCCCGGGCCTCGATCCGCCGGTGCGGGTCGTAGAGGGCCGAGATCTCCTGCCCGATCTGCAGGGGCGACTTCCCGTCGCCCAGCCGGTCGATGATCGCCACGTCGGGCACGAAGAGCAGCGGCGAGGAGAGGCTGACCGACTCGCCCGTCTGGTCGGTGCCCGCGATGTCCCACGCGAACGGGACGCCACCGCGCAGCGGGAAGAACGCCTCCAGGGGCGTGCTGGGGGTGATCGGGTCCAGGTCGGGGGTGACCAGCGGGTCGAGGGTGACGCGGGACAGCGGGGTGTCCCGCTCGGTCCAGGCGCGCGTGGTGTCCTTGAGCACGATGAAGTTCCGCTGGCGCAGGTAGGCCGTGCGGGTCGCCTCGTGGACCTTTCGCTCGGTCAGCTTGACCCACTCGCAGCGGTGCCCGAACGGGTAGAGGAAGCCGGGGTAGGTCAGGCGCACGTAGGAGTCGCGGCCCTGCTGCGCGACGTGGCGGTAGGTAGTGATCGGGGTGACCTGCCCCGACCAGCCGGAGGGCACGCCATACTCCGAGGTGTCCCACGACCCGCGCCAGTCGACCCACGCCCCGAGGGCGGAGAGATAGAGCTTGCGGACCCGGAACGGGACGGGGGTCACGCCCTCGTGCGTCGATGCGCTCTGCCGGACCAGGCTGCGCCGGTCGATCGGGTTGGTCGACATCGGCTCGTGCACGTCGGTGTCGCTGCCGGCGTCGACCGGCTCCAGGTCACGGGACCAGACCGCGCGAACGATGCGCTGCACCCCACCCTCGGTGTGGCCGACGACCTTGCCGTCCTCGTTCACCACCCGGGTGGTGAGCCGGGTGTGCCACAGCTGCGCGCGCTGGCTCGTCGCCGCTGCCTCGGCGTCGACACCGGGCTCGTCCTCCGGCCCGTTGCCGGGCACGGTCGGTGGCAGCACCGGCTCGACGTCGTGCAGGAACGCCCCGTGCTCGGCACTGGGCGAGACGATCAGCCGGTAGGGCACCTCCAACGCGGTCTCGTCGCCGGCCGGCACCCGCGGGTGGGGCTTGCGGCCCGGCCGTGGTCGGAACGGGTCGATCGGGTGGGGCAGCGGCACCAGCTCCCGGGCGCCCACCCGGGTCAGCCCTCGCAGCAGCCTGGCCCGCTCGGCGCCTACGACGGCGCGGTGCACCGGCACCGCGCCGTGCCGGACGACCAGCTCGAGGCCCCGGCCGCCCACGGGACGGGTCACGGGACCGATCACCGGCCCGATCACTGGCCCGATCACCCACGGGGGCAGGACCAGACCGGGACCGGAGCCCGGGGACTCGTCCTCGGGATAGCTGGGCGGACCGGGGGTGGCCAGCGGCACGACCTTGAGGGTGAGCCGTGGGATCGCCGCGAGCAGTCCCTCGAGGCTCCAGTCAAGGCTGAGGCCCGCGGGCAGCTCGTAGACCAGGCGGGAGGGACGGGCCGCGCGGTGGCCCGCGAGGCCGGACGGCTCGGGCGATACCTCAGACTCGGGGAACGCCTCCTCACCGAGGTGCTGGAAGGAGAGGTTGACGATCAGGAGTCCGTCCTCGCCGTCGGAGACGAGCACCGGCCCGTGGGCGGACTCCTCGACGACCCGACCGACCGCCCTGACCTCCAGGTCCAGCAGGTCGAGCGGTCGCAGCATCCTGGCGGTGACGATATGGCGACGGCGAGGTGGGGGCATGCCGTATCTCCCCTCGGACGAGGCGATGCCCCCTCACGGGTCACCAGACCTCTCGGACGAGGCTAGTGGCGCTGCCGGCGTCGCGAAATGGGTAGTTCTGCCCACACGCGACCGGCCCCTCTTCTCCAGCACGGCCGTCAGCCGCGCAGCACCAGCCAGGTCAGCAGACCGCTGCTCACGACGACGAGCACTGCGAGCGCGCCGTGGAGGACCGGGGAGCGGGACAGCACGCCGACGAACTCGCGCAGCACCGCGGAGGGAAGTAGTAGCGGGCGGTGGGCGCCCCCATGACCTGGGCGTCCAGACCCAGCTCCCGGGCGATGATGGCCGCCCGGAAGGCGTGGTAGGCGTTGGTCGCCACGACCAGGGAGGTGCCCCGGCCCTCCGCCACCAGCAGGTCCGCCGTCGCGATGCACCACGACGACCCCGGTGTAGAGCAGGTAGCCGACGAGCGCCAGATTGGCCACGTTGAGGTCAGCCGGGGACGGACCATGTCGTCCGGCCCACCGGTTAACGCACCGCGCGCTGGCCCGCCACGACCTCCTGGACCGTCCCGTCCTGGATCGCCGCGACCAACCCGTCGACGGCGTCCTCGATCTGGTAGTACATCCGCTCGTAGGCCTCCCGCGGCAGGCCCCAGGGGTCGGGGATGTCCCGGACCCCCTCGCCGACGTCGCTGGCGAACGCACCGAGCCGGACCACCTTGGCCTCGTCCTCGGGTCGCTGCGCGAGCGCGAGGATGTCCGCCTCGTTCGAGCTGTCCAACGCCAGGATCAGGTCGGCCTCAGCAAAGTGGTCCGCGGCGAACTGCGCCGCACGGCTGGTGAACGAGTAGCCCCGACTCTCACCCTCCGCGACCGAGTGCTCGTGCGGGGGACGGCCGATGTGGTAGTCCGCGGTCCCGGCCGAGGACACCGTGACGTTGTCCAGGCCGGCCCGCTCGAGGCGGTGGACCAGCACCGACTCAGCGGCGGGAGAGCGGCAGATGTTGCCCAGGCAGACGGTCATGATGTGCATGCCCTTGAGTCTCTCAGGTCCGCCAACGCCTGAGTCGTCAGCCCGCTTGACGGGAATCCCCCTGTGGTCCGTGCCAACCGCCCTTGCGCAGGGCCGCTTCCACCTGGTCGAGCAACGGTTCCGGATCGAGCCCGAGACTCGCTGCGGGTATCTCCAGGGCCGTCTCGCCCCCGATCGCGTGCGCGTTGCGCCGGACCGCGTCGTCCATCGTCGCCAACGCCTCGTAGTGCTGGACCCCGTTGACCTCGACGATCGTGCCGTACCGCGTGAAGCGGGCGTCGAGATAGATTCGCCCTCGGTGCGCACCACCCCCTGGCGGTCCGGCTCCGGCCATCCACGTGCTCGGCCGAGCTCCTGCACGGACATGGCGAGCAGGGCCATCGCAGCCCGGTCCGTCCGCGCCCAGCCCGCAGCCCTGAGCGCGGCCACCTCACTGGGAGTGCGGGGGATCCCCGCCTCGACCACCGGACCGCGCTCCCGAAAAACGTGCACGCGGACCCCTGGAACCCGGTGGTAGCGAGCCCCCTGGGGGACGCTCACGTGGACCTGGTCGTCGTCCCACTTCGTCAGACCCCACGCTTGGAGCGAGGACACCCCGTCGAGGCACGCTCCACCACCCACGTCCCAGATCGCCCGGCGCTGCACCGCGCCCAGGTTGATCGGGGTCGGCCCACTCACGCTGATGGTCTTGCGTCCGACCTGGTGCCAGCGCCCTGCCTCGATCTCCGCACGCACCTCGTCGTAGGTCACGCCCAGGTCAACGATCTGCCGGAGCGTGGCCACCCCGTCCTGAGCGTCCCCCAACTCGACCTGGACACGCCGACGTCGCTCCCGCCCTCGCTCGCTGCGGCCCTGCAGATGCTCACCAAAGGGCGCGACGGGCTTCTCAGACATGGGCGTCAGAGTGCCCGAGTTCGCGGTCCGCTGCTGCCGCCCTGTGGAAAAGCGTGTTCGTGCCCCGTCCACGCATGCTCGCGCTCTGATGACCCGGCCAGCCGCAGCACAACTGTCATGCGATCTCGGTGTTGCAAGACTTGGACCGGAGCCCGATTCCTGCAACACCGGGAACGCATGACACCCGGTTGGACAGATGAGCTACCTCACCTACCACTGGTCGGGGGTGAGGGCTACGCGGTCAGGAGCGGCTGACGGTCACCGTCTCGAGGAGGTCGTCGCGAAAGGTCAGCGTGACGGTGCCGCCCTCGGCCTCGTAGCGAAGGTGGCTCGCCTCCTTCGCAGCGTCGCGCTCCGTGGCCCCCGCCGGCTCGCCCAGGAGTGCCATGACGTCACCGCGGGTTGCGGTGGACAGGTCGAGCCCGGTGATGAGGTCCCGCGGCGTGGGATAGGGGTAGTAGTCACCATGCCGCCGGGCGTTGGTGCGGACGCTGTCGAGCTCGCCGTCCCGGAAGCGCAGCAGCACGCCGTCCACGATGTTGGCGATCTCGATCCACACCGTGCCGTCGTCCCCCGTGACGGGCAGGTCCTCGATGAACTGCGGGTTCCGGGTCAGGATCGCGAACACTTTGCGATCACGCGTTGCTGCCCCGAGGGCCGCCAGGTGGGTGGTGATGACACCAGTGATCTCCGACACCGCACCATCGTCCCACCCCCACATGAACCCACTCACCGCTGTTCGCGGTGACGCCGGCCGGGGGCACCCAGGCCCCGTCACGGCACGGGTGAGCGCACGACATACCCTCGCGGGGTGCTCCGTATCGCCACTGTCAACGTCAACGGCATCCGTGCCGCCCACCGCCGAGGGTTCGGCGACTGGTTGGCGACGCGCGACTGCGACGTCGTCGCCCTGCAGGAGGTGCGGATACCGCTGGACAAGCTTCCCGAGGGGGCGTTCGGGGACTACCACGTGGTCTATGAGCCGGGGCAGTTCGCGGGACGCAACGGGGTGGCGGTGTTGACCCGAGCGCCGCCCGTGGCAGTCCGCACGTGGGACGCCGAGGTGCTCGTGCGCGCGGTCGGCGAGGACCACCTGCACACCGAGCCTGCACCGGACCGGGTGCCGCTGGCGCGCGGGCTGGGCAGGCACGCCCACGAGGGGCGCTACGTCGAGGTCGATCTCGCCGAGGTACCGCTCACGGTCGCCAGCCTCTACCTGCCGAAGGGTGGCCTGCCGGCGCACCTGCAGAAGCCAGGTCGCATGCGCGAGGCACCCGACGGCGGAGTGCGTTATGAGCGCAAGATGCGCTTCATGGCTGCCTTCGCGCGGCAGCTCGCGCGCACCCGCAGGGCGGCGCTGGCCGGGGGGCGCGAGTTCCTGCTGATGGGTGACCTCAACGTCGCGCACACCGAGCTCGACGTGGCCCGATGGCGGCAGAGCAAGCAGTCCGAGGGCTTCCTGCCCGAGGAGCGCGAGTGGCTCGGTGCGCAACTGTCTGCGCGGACCCTGGTCGACGTGGTGCGGCGCCTGCACCCGGAGGCCGAGGGGCCTTACTCCTGGTGGTCCTGGCTGGGGCAGGCGTATGCCCGTGACGCCGGTTGGCGCATCGACTACCACCTGGCCACGCCTGCCCTGGCGAAGACCGCGGTGTCAGCGGTGGTCGACCGCGAGCACCACGGCGTGCGACTTTCGGACCACTCGCCAGTGGTGGTCGACTACGACTTCTGAGCCAGGCTCCCGACCTCGGTCTCAGTCGTTCGGTCGCACCGCCACCAGGTTCATCACGCTTTGGGACAGCACGACCTCGCCGTCCTGGTTGAGCAGCTCACACCTGCTGACGACCAGGCCGCGGTCCGGCTTGGACCTGGACAGCCTCGTCTCCAGGGTCTCGACCCGCAGGCGCAGCTCGTCGCCGGGCCGCACGGGCTTGGTCCACCGGACCTCGTCGACCCCCGGGGACGCCAGTGACCCGCACTGGGTCAGGTAGTGATCGGCATACAGCCGCATAAAGACCCCGATCGTCTGGATCCCGCTCGCGATCAGCCCGGAGAACGGACCCGTCGCGGCCCACTCCGGATCCGTGTGGATGCGCTGCGGGTCATAGGTGCGCGCGAAGTCGACGATCTCCTGCTCGCTGAGGGTGATGCTGCCGTACTCACGCACGTCCCCCACCGTGTAGTCCTCGAACCAGCGGTCCGTGCCCGGCACGGCAAAGTCCGCACGCAGTGACGTCGTGGTGCTCCAGGGATCTGTCGTCATGGGCCCATCGTCGCTGACCCGCGGCGGGAAATGCGAAAGTCCCGGTCACTGTGAACTGACCGGGACTTTCGTCGACTACTTCACCGTGCGCGAGGGGGGAGTTGAACCCCCACGCCCTTTCGGGCACACGGACCTGAACCGTGCGCGTCTGCCTATTCCGCCACTCGCGCGAGTGCCGAGCAAGATTAGCACGCACCCACCACAGATTCCGCATCGGCGCCTGTGCACGAACCGTGCTGCACAGCTGGGGCCTGGGCACCAGACGCGCAACGCGGTTTCCGCACGGTGCGGGACACGCGCGCTTGCCAGGCCCGCTGAACGGTGCGGGACACGCACGCGGGACAGACCTGCTGACACGGGCTTCAACGCGGCGACGCGGAGGCTCAGCACGGAGGCTCAGCACGGAGGGATCAGCACGTGCTGAGCAGCGACCGGAACTGCTGCGCACCATGGAGCGTTTCCCACCAGCAACATCGCCACCGGCGCGGATGGGCGGTAGAACCGGGTCACAACAGTACGATCGAAGTGGCCACCGGCCCATCTGGCGCTGCGCACAGGCGGGCACCGACAGCGAAGGGAGTGTCATGGGGATCATCGACCGCGTCGAGCGTGGGCTCGAGCGAGCCGTGAAGGCACCGTTCGCCAAGGTCTTCAAGGCCGAGGTCCAGCCCGTCGAGATCGCCTCGGCGATGCGCGGCGCGATGGACGAGCGGGCAGCCGTCCTCGGGCCGGGCCGGACCATGGTTCCCAATGTGTTCACGATCGAGCTGGCCGGCTCTGACTACGAGCGCCTCTCCTCCTATGACACGACGCTGACCGACGAGCTCGTCGCCGCCGCCGAGGATCACGCCGACGCCCAGCGTTACACCCCGGCCGGCACTGTCGAGGTGCGCCTGATCTCCGACGACGAGCTGGAGACGGGCATCTTCCGGGTCCGCCCCGCGAGCAAGAACACCCGCCGTCAGGGCCAGCGTGCCGGCCAGCGGCCCCCGCAACCGCAGGCCCGTCCCGCCGACCGAGACCGTATGCCGCAACGCCAGGTCCGTCCCGCAGCTCGCCCCGGCGAGGACCCCAACGCGGCCTTCCGTCCGCCTGCTCAGCAACGCCCCGGAGGCATGGGCCAGCAGGGCCGGCAGGGACCAGCTGGACAGGCTGGACAGGCCCGACAGGCCGGCCCCGGTCAGCGCCCCGGCCCACCCCGTCAGGCACCACCGGGCGTCGGCGCTGCCGCGGCCGTCGCCGCACGGGGGAGCCAGCCGGCAACCGGCGCCCCGGCATACCCCCCGCCCGGTGGCGGGAACGGACCGCGCACCCGCGAGTTCCCTGCCTCACCCAGCCGGCCCCAGCGACAGGTCAGCGGCCGGGGACCCCGTCCGTGGATCGACGTCAACGGACGGGCCCACACCCTGATCGCGGCCGTGACCGTGCTCGGCCGAGACGCCTCGGCCGACCTGGTGCTGGACGACCCGGGCGTCTCGCGACGGCACGCTGAGATCCGGATCACCCACGACGGGCCGCACCAGCAGGTCATCATCCGCGATCTCGGCTCCACCAATGGCTCCTATGTCAACGGCGACCAGGTCGGCACCGAGCAACTGACCGAGGGCGACCGCGTCACGATGGGCAGCACGACGCTGATCTTCCACGCGGACGGCGGCCGATGAGCGAGCTGACCCTCAACATCATCCGCCTCGGGATCCTGGCGCTGCTGTGGGCGTTCGTCTTCAGCATCGTGGGCGCTCTGCGGGGCGACCTCTATGGCACGCGGGTGCTGACCCGCAGTGGCGGCGGCCGCGCAGAGCGCAGCACCGGACGACAGCCGCGGGCCGTTCGCCGCGGACCCCAGACCCTCGCCGTCGTGGCCGGCAGCCTGCGCGGCACGACGGTGCCCCTCAACGAGGGTGGCCTGCTCGTGGGTCGCAACCCCGAGTGCTCCCTGGTGCTGACCGACGACTACGCCTCCGGCCGTCACCTGCGGATCTATCTGGGCCCTGACGCGCAGTGGTATGCCGACGATCTGGGCTCCACGAACGGCACCTTCATCAACAACCAGAGGATCGGGACCGGCCACCGGCTCGAGGTGGGCACCCAGATCCGGATCGGCCAGACGATCCTCGAGCTGCAGCGGTAACCCCGATGGTCGCGTTGCGCTATGCCGCCCGCTCCCACCTGGGGCTGGGGACGAAGAGCCGGAATGAGGACTCGGCCTATGCCGGGCCCGAGCTGCTGGTCCTGTGTGACGGCATGGGCGGACACGCCGCGGGTGACGTCGCCAGCTCCCTGGTGGTCGGCGAGCTCGTGCACCTCGACGGCGAGAGCCATGGTGCGGACGACATGTCCAGCATCCTCGAGCAGGCGATGATCGACGCCAACGACCGGTTGGGCGAGGTCGCGGAGAAGTCTGAGAGCACCGAGGGCATGGGGACTACGTGCATCGCGATGATGCGCTCGGGCACCAAGCTGGCGGTCGCCAACATCGGTGACTCCCGGGCCTATCTGCGGCGCGGGGTGCGGGT
Organism: Ornithinimicrobium ciconiae; assembly: GCF_007197575.1. Lineage (NCBI taxonomy): Bacteria > Bacillati > Actinomycetota > Actinomycetes > Micrococcales > Ornithinimicrobiaceae > Ornithinimicrobium > Ornithinimicrobium ciconiae. The sequence continues at coordinate 345,037 of NZ_CP041616.1, read as the reverse complement.
CACCCAGATCACCAAGGACCACTCGTTCGTCCAGCAGTTGCTCGACGAGGGCCGGATCTCTGAGGAAGAGGCCCTGCACCACCCGCAGCGCTCCCTGGTCACCCGCGTCTTCACCGGCCGTCCGGACGACCGTCCGGACCTGTCGATGCGCGAGCTGCGACCGGGCGACCGGCTGCTGCTGTGCTCTGACGGTCTGACCGACTATGTCGCCGAGAGCACCGTGGCCGAGCTGCTGCGCAGCGAGGAGCCCCCGGGCAAGGTCGCCGACCAGCTCATCGCGATCGCGCTGCGCGCCTCCACCCGCGACAACGTCACGGTCATCGTCGCGGACGTCACGGACGCCGGAGCCGGTGGCACCACCGAGCCCCAGGTCGTCGGCGCTGCCAGCGAGCGCCGTGGCACCGAGATGCTCTCGCCGCAGACACCGGCCGAGAAGGCAGCCGCCCTGTCGCGCACCGTGCACGGCACGGACCCGGCTCCTGAACTGGCCGAGGAGACGAGCCGCGGCGGGTTGGCCACCTGGTTGCGGCGCAGCCTGGTCGGTCTGGCGATCCTGGCCGTGGTCGCGGTGGGCGGATGGCTGACCTACGACTGGTCTCAGCGTCAGTACTTCGTCGGTGAGGCCAATGGCAACGTCACGATCTTTCGGGGTGTGAGCCAGAACCTCGGCCCGTTGGTCCTGTCCACGCCCGAGGAGGAGACGGACGTCGCGCTGGAGACGCTGCCCAGCCACTATCGCAACCGGGTCATCAACACCCTGACCGCCGACGACCGCGCCGACGCCGACCGCATCGTCGACGAGCTGCGCGGACTGGCCCTGCCCCGGTGCGAGGACGTCATCGTGCTGCCGCAACCCGGTGACGGGTCCAGCTCCACCGCGGGTCCCGACGACGCCACGAGCACCACCGGGCCCGACGGGGCGGTGAGCACCATAGGTCCCGACGGTGCCAGCCAGACGGCGGGGCCGGACGACGCCCTGCGCACCATGGGCCCCGACGGCGCCAGCACCACGGCCGGACCCGATGACGCCTCGGCCACCTCGCTCGGCCCGGACGGTGCCGCCGCGACCGGAGGACTCGAGGCCTCAGCCCGGGCCGGCGTCGACGCCACCGCCCCCACCGGAGCCGCGACCGACGGCCCCTCCGGACCGACGATCACCCCCGCCGTGGACTGTGTGCCGTGACCACCATCACCACCTTCCGGCCCCGCACGGGGCGGATGACCGAGCTCGTGCTGCTGTTGTTCGCGATCGTGATCGTGCTGCTCGCCTATATCAATGTGGGACTGGCTGTCCAGGGTGAGATCCCGCCCAACCTGGCACTGACCGGCGGTCTCCTCCTGGGCTTCACCCTGGCGCTGCATCTCGTGGTGCGCTGGCGGGCAAAGTATGCCGACCCGCTCCTGCTGCCCATCGCCACCCTGCTCAACGGCCTGGGTCTGGTGATGATCCTGCGACTGGACTATGCCGCCGGACGGGATGTCGGCAGCCTGGTGGCCAGCCGGCAGGTGTTGTGGAGCGGTCTGGGCATCACGCTGGCTGCCGTGGTCCTGTTCCTGCTGCGCGACCACCGCTTCCTGCGCCGTTACACCTACATCGCAATGGTCGTCGGGTTCGTCCTGCTGCTGATGCCGATGCTCCCGATCATCGGGCACGAGGAGAACGGCTCACGACTGTGGATCAAGCTGGCCGGCTTCACCTTCCAGCCCGGTGAGATCGCCAAGATCGCCCTGACCATCTTCTTCGCCGGCTATCTGGTGTCGACCCGGGACGCCCTCTCCCTGGTGGGGCGGCGCTTCCTCGGGCTGCAGCTGCCCCGGGGTCGGGACCTGGGACCGTTGCTGGCGGCCTGGGGCCTGTCCGTGCTGATCCTGGTCGCCCAGCGCGACCTGGGGTCCTCGCTGCTCTTCTTCGGCCTGTTCGTGGCAATGTTGTATGTCGCGACCGAGCGGGTCAGCTGGATCATCATCGGTCTGTCCCTCTTCGCCGCGGGCGCCTTCGTTGCCTGGCGGCTCTTCCCCCACGTGCAGACCCGGGTGAGTCTGTGGCTCGACCCGTTCGGGCCCGACGCGACCTCCGACCAGGTCGCCAAGGGACTGATGGGCATGGGCCACGGCGGGCTGTTCGGCACCGGGCTGGGCGAGGGTTTCCCGCACCTGACCTACTTCGCCAACAGCGACTACATCTTCGCCAGCTTTGCCGAGGAGCTCGGGCTGATCGGCGTCTTCGCGATGCTCATGCTCTATGCCCTGCTCGTCGAGCGCGGTCTGCGGACCGCCATCGGTGCCCGTGAGGGCTTTGGCAAGCTGCTCGCGGCCGGCCTCGCCTTCTCGATCGGACTGCAGATCTTCGTGGTCGTCGGCGGTCTGACCCGGGTGATCCCGCTGACCGGTCTGACCACCCCGTTCCTGTCCTCCGGAGGATCCTCGCTCATCGCCAACTGGATCATCATCGCGCTGCTGATGCGGATCAGCGACCACGCCCGCAGGCCCGTCGCCGAGCGGGTCACCGACGACGACCTCGCGCCGGTTGGTGCGACTGCCCTGCCGAGCGGAGGAGCCCGGTGAACGCCCCGATCCGGCGCCTGGCCGTGGTCGTCTCGGCGATGTTTGCCGCCCTGCTCATCGCCACGACCTACATCCAGTTCTTCCAGGCCGACGACCTGCGCGAGCGACCGGGCAACCGGCGCACCCTGCTGGCCGAGTACGGCCGCGAGCGCGGGGCGATCCTGGTCGAGGGCACCCCGATCGCGGAGTCGGTCGAGACCGACAACGACCTGCGGTGGATGCGGACCTATGGGCAGGGGCGTCTCTACGCCCACCTGACCGGCTACTACTCCTTCATCTATGGCCCGGGCGTCGGTCTGGAGCGTGCCGCGAACTCCCTGCTGGCCGGCTCCGACGACTCCCTGTTCTATCGCCGCCTGCCCGATCTGATCCTGGGCCGGGACCCCACTGGGGCGACGCTGGAACTGACCATCGACCCTGACATCCAGCGGGCCGCGGCGGAGGCCCTCGGTGACCGGCGCGGCGCGGTCGTCGCGCTGGACCCACGCACGGGTGCCATCCTGGCGATGGTCAGCCACCCCACCTTCGACCCCAACGCGGTCAGCTCGCACAACCTCAGCTCGGTCCAGCAGGCCTATGAGGAGCTCAACGCTGACAGCGCTCGTCCCCTCATCAACCGTGCGATCGGCGGCGACCTCTACCCACCAGGGTCGGTCTACAAGCTGGTCGTGGCGGCCGCGGCCCTGGAGTCCAACGACTTCCAGCCCGACACCGAGCTGCCCTCCCCGCTGCGTTACACGCTGCCGGGCACGGAGACCTCGATCCCCAACTTCGGGGGGTCCTCCTGCAGCGGCGGCGAGACCACCAGCCTGGCCGACTCCATCCGGGTCTCCTGCAACACCTCCCTGGCCTGGCTGGCCAACGAGCTCGGGGCCGATGTCCTCAACGCCCAGTCCGAGGCGTTCGGGTTTGGGCAGCCCCTGCAGATCCCGATGAATGTGACCCCCAGCCGCTATCCCGCCGATGCCAACGACGCCCAGGTGGGACTCACCGGCATCGGGCAGTATGACGTGCGCGTCACCCCCCTGCAGGTCGCCATGATCTCGGCAGGCATCGCCAACGACGGCCACGTGATGACCCCCTATCTGATTGACACCGTGCGCGACAAGGACCTGGACCCCATCGACACCACCCGCGAGCGGGAGTTCAACACCGCGATCAGTGAGTCCACCGCCCAGGAGCTCACCGACATGATGGTCTCCGTCGTGGAGTCAGGGTCGGGCTCGCGCGCGGCGATCCCTGGCGTGCCGGTCGCCGGCAAGACCGGCACCGCCGAGTACGGCACCAGTGGCGCAGCGCACGCCTGGTTCACCGGGTTCGCCCCGGCGGACGAGCCGACCATCGCGGTCGGCATCATCGTGGAGAGCGCCACCGACGACTGGACCGGGGAGACCGGCGGCGTGATCGCCGCGCCGATCGCCCGAGCGGTCCTTGAGGCAGGAGTGAATCGATGAGCGAGGAACCGCTGATCCTCGGTGGCCGCTATGAGGTCGGCGAGCTGATCGGACGCGGCGGCATGGCCGAGGTGCACCAGGGTCACGACCTGCGCCTGGGGCGGGCCGTGGCGATCAAGATCCTTCGCACCGACCTCGCGCGCGACACCTCCTTCCTGGCCAGGTTCCGCCGCGAGGCCCAGGCCGCGGCCGGGTTGAATCACCCCTCGATCGTGGCCGCCTACGACTCCGGTGAGCAGGAGCTGCGCGAGTCCGGGGGCGCACCGGTGCTGGTGCCCTACATCGTCATGGAGCTGGTCGAGGGTCACACGCTGCGCGAGATCCTCAACACCGAGAAGGTGCTGGACCCGGACGAGGCGGCCCGGGTCACCGCGGCGGTGCTCGCCGCGCTGGACTACTCGCACGAGCGGGGTCTGGTGCACCGGGACATCAAGCCGGCCAACGTCATGGTGACCCGTGGTGGCGCGATCAAGGTGATGGACTTCGGCATCGCCCGGGCCCTGGCGGACACCGCCGCCACGATGACACAGACCCAGTCCGTGCTCGGCACGGCACGCTATCTGTCACCGGAGCAGGCGCAGGGCGAGGACGTCGATGCCCGCTCCGACCTCTACTCCACCGGGTGCCTGCTCTATGAGCTCCTCACCGGCCGCACCCCGTTCGTGGGTGACCCGGTCTCCTTGGTCTATCAGCACCTCGGGGAGCAGGCCAAGGCGCCCTCGTCCTTCCAGGGCGACCTCACCGTGCCGCTGGACGCGATCACCCTGCACGCGCTGCGCAAGGCCCCGGCTGACCGCTATCAGAGTGCGGCAGCCTTCCGCTCCGACCTCTTGGCGGCACGCGCTGGCGAGCCAATCAGTGACGCCGCGATGGCATCGCTGAGCGCGGTCGTGGGCTCGCACGACGTGCTCTCCGGTGGGGCCGTCCCCTCCGCAGGCCCGGACACCCGTCCGATAGCCGCCTCAGCCGTCGGTGCCGCAGCGGGCACGGCCGCAGGCATCGCCTCCCAGGGCCGGCCAGGGGGACTGCCACCGCGGCCCCTCGCGGGCGACCCGGGATACGACGACGGTGACGAGCGCACCGATGAGATCCCGGTGCGCGAGCAGCGGCACTCCGGAGGCTGGCTCGTGCTGTCCGTGCTGGCCCTGCTGGCCCTCGCCGGCGTCGGGTGGGTCGTCTATCAGGCCCTCGGACCGAGCGGCGAGGATGACGTGGTGACCGTCTCGGTGCCCTTCGTGATCAACGACACCGAGGCAGATGCCGAGGGCAAGATCCTGGCCCGCAACCTGGTGGTCGGGCAGGTCGACCTGGTCGCCGACAACCAGCCGCCCGGCACGGTGATCGCTCAGGACCCGGCGGCCGGACAGCAGGTCGATGAGGGTTCAGACGTCAACCTCACCGTCTCCAGCGGGCCCGAGGCGATCCGGATTCCGGATGTATCGGGCAATGACGAGGACTCGGCACGCACCATCCTGGAGGGGGCGAATCTCACGGTCGCCGCAGAGGTCGTCGAGGAGGACAATCCCGACTTCGACAAGGGCATGGTGATCCGCACGGATCCGGAGGCCGGCAACGAGCAGGCCCCCGATGCCCCGATCACCCTGGTCGTGGCCAGTGGCCAGACCGAGATGCCGCAGGTCACAGACCTGGACATCGTCGACGCGATGGTCGCTCTGCAGGGCGCCCGCCTCCACGAGAACGTCACGCGCGAGGACGAGGTGCGCACCGACGTCGAGCCCAACACGGTGCTGAGCCAGTCGGTCGAGGCTGGTGACATCGTCGACTATCAGACCGAAATCACCCTGGTCGTGGCGGTCGCACCGCGCGAGGTCATCACGACAACGACGGAGGTGACGGTGACCCAGCCCCCGCCCTCGGAGCCCACCTCCGACCCGACGACCGAGCCCACCACGGACCCGACCACCGACCCGACGACCGAGCCACCCACCGACGACCCCACGGAGCCGACCACCGGTCCGACCTCGCCACCGGGGCCTACCGAGCCCCCGGGTGACCCGACCCTTCCTGACCCCCCCGAGCCCACGGAGTAGTCCGGTGGGCTAGTGTGTCGCGCCGTTAATTCGTTACATAAATCGTAGAATGGGGTATGAGTCGTACCGGACGCCCCAAGGCCCCGCTGGAGCTGACCGAGGAGGAGCGTGCACAGCTGCTGCGCTGGGCGCGCAGGCGCAAGTCTTCACAGGCGTTGGCGTTGCGCTCGCGGATCGTGTTGGGGTGCGCCGAGGGGTTGACGAACAAGGAGGTCGCGGCGCTGGAGAAGGTGTCGGCACCGACGGTCGGCAAGTGGCGGACCCGGTTCGTTGAGCACCGGTTGGACGGCCTGTCGGATGAGGCTCGCCCGGGTCGCCCTCCCACCATCAGCGCTGAGCAGATCGAGGACGTCGTGGTGGCCACCCTGGAATCCACGCCGCTCAACGCGACGCACTGGTCGCGGGCGAAGATGGCCCAGCGCAGCGGGCTGTCCAAGTCCACCATCGGGCGGATCTGGCGGGCCTTCGACCTCCAACCACACCGCGAAGACGGGTTCAAACTGTCCAACGACCCGCTGTTCGTGGAGAAGGTCTACGACGTGGTCGGCCTCTACCTGAACCCGCCCGAGGCCGCGGTGGTGCTGTGCGTGGACGAGAAGTCACAGGTGCAGGCCTTGGCCCGGTCTCAACCGGCGTTTCCGATGATGCCCGGTATGCCCGAGAAGCGCACTCACGACTATGTCCGACATGGCACCACGTCCCTGTTCGCGGCGTTCAACACCGCCGATGGCACCGTGATCTCCTCCCTGCACCGCAAGCACCGCGCGATCGAGTTCAAGAAGTTCCTGGCCAAGATCGACGACCAGGTCCCGGCCGAGCTGGAGGTGCACCTGGTCTGTGACAACTACGGCACCCACAAGCACCCCAGCATCAAGAAGTGGCTGGCAGCCCACCCCCGCTTCCACATGCACTTCACCCCGACCTACTCCTCATGGCTGAACCAGGTCGAGCGGTTCTTCGCCTACGTCACTGCCGACCTGCTCCAGCGTTCTGACCACCGCAGCGTCCAGGCCCTCGAGGGCGATATCCGCAAGTGGGTCAAGGCCTGGAACGAAGACCCCAAGCCATTCATCTGGACCAAAACCGCCGAACAGATCCTCGACTCCCTCGGCAGACTTCTACAACGAACTACCGGCGCGGGACACTAGCGCTGGAGCGGGCCGTCCTCCTCGGTGGGCTAGCGCTCCAGCGGGCCGTCCTCCTGGGTCGGCTGCGGGCGCGGTCCCAGGGGCTGCGCGTGCTGGGGCCGCAGGGTGCCGGTAAAGGCCGGCAGCTCCGCCTGGTCCAGCTCGGCCATCTCATAACCCAGCCCCAGGATGTCGGCCCACGCGCGATAGTTGCTCACCGTCGGGTCGTCCTCCAGGGCGGCGGCCAGCGCCTGCGGGTCACCGATTGCGGTGATCGTGTAGGGCGGGGAGTAGACCCGGCCCTGCAGATAGAGGGTGTTGCCGACGCACCGGACCGCGCTGGTGGAGACGATGCGCTGGTCCTGGACCATCATCGCCTCGGCCCCGCCGGCCCAGAGCGCGTTGATCACGCCCTGCACGTCCTGCTGGTGGACGACCACGTCGTCGACCGTGTAGCCGTCCGGCAGCGTGGCGAGGGTGTAGCCGGCATCATCGAGCACCACCTGGACGGCCGGGCCCTGCACCGCCGCCGTCCCCACCAGCGGCGCGAGCGCCTCGACCTCCTCCCGCACCGGGGAGGGACTGAGCACGGCGCTGCTCCCGATCTCTTGGCGCAGCTCGTCCGCCTGCGCGGAGAGGTCGGCGACCAGGTCGTTGCGCTCGGTGATCAGCCCGGCAAGGGTCTCGGGCGTGGCCGGACTGTCACCGGCGGTGGCCGCGGAGGTGCCGAACAGCAGGCCGGCGACCAGCGCCATGACCGGGACAAGGCCGTGCCACAGGCCGCGCTGCTCCGTCATCTCCAACCCCTCACCGGTCTGTGGTGCCAGCCTAGTCCTCCCGGGCACGTATCCTGTGGCCAAGTGCCGGGCAGACGTCCGGGCACTGAGCGGGTCAGCACTACCGCTGTCCTGCCCGCCCACCGAAGGAGTGAGTCGTGCCCAAGTCCAAGGGACGGGTCCGGAAGAAGCCCCGCACGGACAAGCGCCCGGTCGACGTCGCCGCACCGCCGCAGGTCAACCCGCCGTGGTTCGTGCCTGTGATGTGCGCCCTGATGATCTTCGGTGTGCTCTATGTGACGGTCTTCTATGTGACCAGCGGTAACTGGCCGATCGGCTCGATCGGCTACTGGAACCTCGTGGTCGGTCTCGGGGCCATCATGGCTGGCTTCATGATGGCGACGCGCTGGCGTTAACCACTAGTTATCCACAGGTTATCCACAGGATGGGGATAACTACACGGGTGTAACTCGGTGAGGTTGTTCCGCGGGGACCGCCCCGTGAGGAGCCTCCGACCTGGGTCAGAGACTGTAGAACTGCAGCAGCAGTGCGTTGTCCACGGCAGCGATCCGCCAGAGCGACGCGGCCGCGAGCCCGACGAGGATGCCGAGCACCGCGGGCCAGAACCAGCGTCGCCGAGCGGCCGTCTGCACCGTGGTGCGCCCAGCGGGCGCGGTCACCGCCAGCACGAGCGCGACGGCCGCACCGGTGATGGCCCCACCCAGGTGTGCCTGCCAGGCGATATTGGGCAGCACGAAGCCCAGCACGCCGTTGATCAGGAAGACGCCGATGATCCCGCCGGTCTCGCGGCCGAGATGGCGGTTGAGGACCAGCACCGCGGCAAACAACCCGAAGACCGCGCCGGAGGCACCCACGGTCGGAGTGGTCCACCCGGACCGCTCGCCGAGCTGCTCGGGCAGCTGGGCGAGCAGCAGGAAGCCGACCGACCCGCCGATCGCACTCACCAGATAGAGCACCAGGAACTTGACCCGGCCGAGCAACGGCTCGAGGTACTGCCCGGTGATCCAGAGCGCGAACATGTTGAACAGGATGTGCATCACGCTGCCCGGGCTGTGGGCGAAGGCGGCGGTGAGGAAGCGCCATGGCTGACTCTCGGCGAGCAGCGGGACAAACATCATCTCCACGGTGACCCGGTCGTTGACCAACTGGCCGACATAGACGACCACGCAGATCGCGATCAGGGTCAGCGTGACGATCGGGCGCCCGCCCCGCGTCGGTGCTCCGAACCGTGAGGTCGGTTGCCGCACCGTCTTGGCCTGCGCCCGGACACAGTCGACACACTGGATGCCCACTGCGGCCGGCCGCTGGCACTCCGGACAGGCCGGCCGGTCACACCGCTGGCACGTGACGTATGACGGTCGGTCCGGGTGGCGGGGACAGACCGGCGGGGCGGGGGCCGACATCAGCGGATCCTCACTCACGGGGGGCGGACGCCCAGGGGCTCACTCGGAGACGACGACCTTGTTGATCACGATCGGCTCGACCGGCTTGTCACCGCGACCGGTGCGGCTGGTCGCGATCGCGTCGACGACGGCCTTGCTCTCGGGGTCTGCGACCTCACCAAAGATGGTGTGCTTGCCCATCAGGTGCGGGGTCGGGCCGACGGTGATGAAAAACTGCGAGCCGTTGGTGCCCCGGCCTATCTGCTTGCCCGCGTTGGCCATCGCCAGCACATAGGGCTCGTTGAAGTTCTTGTCCGGGTGGATCTCGTCGTCGAACTTGTAGCCGGGGCCGCCGAAGCCCTCACCCAGCGGGCAACCGCCCTGGATCATGAATCCCTCGATGACCCGGTGGAAGACCAGCCCGTCGAAGAACGGCTGGGGGTTTGTCCGGCCCGCGTCGTCCTTGTACTCCTTGTCGCCGGTGGCGAGGCCGACGAAGTTCTGGACGGTCTTGGGCGCGTGGTCGGGAAAGAGCGTGATGTTGATGTCGCCCTTGGTGGTCTGCAGCGTCACATTCATGGGTTCATCCTCGCACGCAACACCATCATCCCCCGCGAGTGTTCCCCAGCAGGAACCCAGCCACCTACCCGAGAGTTAAGGGGGTGCCACCGGGTGGAGGATGGGGCCAAGACAGTGCAGGATGGAAGTAGTGCCCGACGACGAGGAGGACTTTGTGTTCCAACGCAAGAGCAAGGCTGAGCAGGTGGGCGACGAGGCGGTGGCCGTCAAGAAGAAGGCTGTCGCCAGCGTGAAGTCTGGGGCAGACGCGGCTAAGGGCGCCTTCGACAGCAAGGTGGCCCCCAGAGCCAACGAGGCCGCTGAGGCTGCTGCGGACGCCGCGCACCAGGCGCGGGACAAGGGCGCCGAGTTTGCGCACCAGGCCCGCGAGAAGGGCGCCGAGTTCGCGCACCAGGCCAAGGAGCGTGCCACCCAGGCACAGAAGCGTGCCGTCACCGGGATCGACCACGGCATCGACAGCGCGGTCCCCAAGGGCCAGGAGGCCATCGCCGGCCTGACCCCCAAGGTCGACCACGCCCGCGACGTGATCGTCGATGACATCCTGCCCAAGATCTCCGAGATGCTCGGCCAGGTGCAGAGCGTCAAGGACGAGAAGCTGGCCCAGACCGTCGCTGCCCTGGGTGCAGCCCCGGCCGCTGTTGCCGCAGCGCCCACCCCCAAGAAGAAGCGCCGCGGCGGTGCGCTCGTCGTCGTCGGCCTCCTGGCTGCCGCTGGTGCCGCCGTCGCCTGGTATCTGAACTCCCAGAAGAAGCCGGCCACCGACCCGTGGGCCACCGACCACCACGTCGGCGGCGCCCCTGGCGTCGACAGCCAGGTGCGGGCGACGCTGGCCGACAAGGCCACCGCCACCGGCAAGCCAGCCGGCACCGCGGGTGCAGCCGGCACAGGCGCCGCCGGCGCAGGGGCTGCTGGGGCGAAGGAGACCCCGATCGCTGACAGCCTGTCCGCCAAGTCCAGTTCCAGTTCGGTCGCCGACAAGGCCAAGGACAAGTTCGCGGACGCCAAGGACGCCACCAAGGACGCCCTGGACACCGCGAAGGACAAGGTGGTCGACGCCAAGGACGCGGCGAAGGACAAGATCGCCGAGGCCAAGAACGGCGCAGACTCGGGGCACGACGCCCCCGGCACGCCGGCCGGCCACGCCTCCGCCCCCCTTGCCGGGGAAGAGATCCAGGGTGCCAGCGGCACGGGCACCTCCGGCTTCGGCACCGACTTCAGCGAGGTCAGGGAGGCCACCGACCAGGACGCCGAGATCGCGGCCACGGACTCCCACGAAGCCAACCGCAAGACCGACCTGCCCTGACAGCGCTGGTCCCACCGGATGATGTGGGCGGTGGACACCTCGTGAGGTGTCCGCCGCCCACGCCCATGCTGTGAAGACGGTCACGAACCGTCGGCACACCCCTCCCTCTGACCCCATCCGTCACAAGAGATTCATGGCGCCACCCGCGTGGCGCCATACTCGTGCGGGGCGGACCCCTAGATTTGGTCCATCGGTGTCACGTGACGGAAGGAGGGTCCGTTGTCGGCCCAGGCACAGGAGCCCAGCTCCTCGCGCGAGCCCGCTGCCCGCAATCGCCTCCCGCAGGCTCCGCGTCACGGCGCCTCGATGAGCACCGGCCTGCTCGAGCGTCCCGCCATCATCCAGCGGCCCGTCGAGCACTCAGCAGCACCGCCCGATGACGGACTGCCCAGACGCCGGCGCCGGCGCGGCCCCTCGGAGATGGACCCCCGCCCTGGACACATCCGCGGCCTGGATGGCATCCGCGCCATCGCCATCATCGGCGTCCTCATCTTTCACTTCACCCCCACGGTGCTTCCCGGCGGGTTCCTCGGCGTGGACGTCTTCTTCGTCCTCTCCGGCTTCCTGATCACCACCCTGCTGCTGCGCGAGGTCGCCCGCAAGGGACGCATCGACCTGCCGAGCTTCTGGTTGCGACGGGCCCGTCGCCTGCTGCCCGCCCTGGTCACCGTCGTGGTGGTCAGCATCGCCGCGGCCCGGCTGGTCGGCGGAGACCTGCTGGTCAACATCGGCCGGCAGACCCTGGGCGCGCTGACCTTCAGCACCAACTGGGTGGAGGTCGCCGCCGGGGCCAGCTACTTCCACAGCACCTCCCCGCTGCTCTTCGTCAACTTCTGGTCACTGGCCGTCGAGGAGCAGTTCTATCTCTTCTGGCCGCTGACCCTGGTCGTCGTGCTGGCCCTGACCCGCACGGCCAAGCAGCGCATCGGTGTCGTGCTCGCCCTGGCCGGCGCCTCGGCGATCCTCATGGCGGTGCTCTACTCACCGGACAAGGACTCCACCCGCGTCTACTACGGCACCGACACGCACCTGTTCGGCCTGATGCTGGGCGTGGCGCTCGCCTTTGCCTGGGCAGCTCCACACCGGGCCGGCCTGCACTCAGCCACCTGGCGCCGGGTGCGTCCGGTGGCGGTGCTGACCTCGCTGGTCGTGCTCACCGCCCTCATGGCCGTGCTGACCGACAGCAACCCATGGACCTTCCGTGGTGGCATCCTGCTGGCCTGCCTGGCGACCGTGGTCCTGGTCGCCGGCGTGCTGGAGTCCCCGTCCTTGTGGCGCGGGGTGATGGAGCTGGCACCGCTGCGTTATCTCGGGGAGCGGTCCTACGGCATCTATCTGTGGCACTGGCCGGTCCTGATGATCGTCGCCACGATGTTCCCGTATGCCGAGGGCACCGCCCGCGGATATCTCACCCTCGTCGGAGCGCTCGTCCTGACGCTGGTGCTGAGCGAGCTGTCCTTCCGGCTCATCGAGACCCCGGTGCGCAAGCACGGGTTCCGCGCCTCCTTCCAGGCGGTGCGCGACGCGGTGGCCAGCTCCGGCCAGGGCGTGATCCCCAAGGTGGTGGCCGCCACCGCCGTCGCCGTCGTGGCCCTCGCCGGTGTGGCCATCGCCACGGCGCCCGAGAAGTCCGAGACCCAGCTGGCCATCGAGGCGGCTGAGGCCGACCTCAACGCCCCGACCACCCACGCCACCGCCCGCGCATCACTGGGCGGGGGCTGGTTGGTGGGGACGATGCCGGAGCCGGAGGGTGCCGCGGACAACGCTGCGGTCGCCGGCCCCGAGGGTCCCGGGTCCAGCAGTGCCGCTGACGGCTTCCGGGCTGCGGTCAACAGCTTCACTCCCGACGTCGACTCCCCTGTCGCGGGCAGCCCGGCCGGAGCAGGCACCGACACAGACACCGACACGGACACCGCACAGACACCCCAGGACGACACCGGCGAGGACGGCACGGCCGGGGAGGAGCCGGGCTCGCAGGAGGAGCCGGCGACACCGACCGGTGAGACCGCAGTGCCGGACGGCTGGCACCAGGACGAGGACGGGCTCCTCGTGCCGAGCAGCGACCGGATCACCGCCATCGGTGACTCCCTGGTGGTGACCAGCGCCGACGGGCTGAAGTGGCGTTTCCCGGAGATGAACTTCGCCGCCAAGTCCAACCGTCAGTGGAGGGACGCCAACCCGGTGCTGCAGGCCGCCCTGGCCGAGGGCAGCGTGCGGGACAACGTCATCGTCCACTTCGGCACCAACGCCGGGGTCAACGAGCAGCAGCTGCGCGAGTTCCTGGACGCCCTCGGGCCGGACCGCAACGTCGTGGTGATGAACCTCTACGGCTCCAGCACCTTCATCCCCTCCTCCAACGAGATCATCGAGGAGGTCGTCGCTGGCTATCCCAACGCCGTGGTCGGCGACTGGCAGTCCACCATCGAGGCGCAGCCGTCGGTGCTGCAGTCCGACCGGGTCCACCCGGACCTGGACGGCATGCATGTCTATGCCGAGGTCGTCGCGATGGCCTTCGACGAGCTCGCCCGTCGCTGACGCTACAGCCGGGCGTGCCGGTTGACGTCCTTGTAGAGCAGGTAGCGGAACGGCCCCGGGCCTCCGGCGTAGCAGGCCTGCGGGCAGAACGCGCGCAACCACATGAAGTCGCCGGCCTGCACCTCGATCCAGTCGGTGTTGAGCAGATACACGCCCTTGCCCTCGAGGACATACAGGCCGTGCTCCATCACGTGCGTCTCCGGGAACGGGATCGACCCCCCGGGCTGAAAGGTCACGATGTTGACGTGCATGTCGTGCCGCACGTCGAGGGGGTCGACGAACCGCTGGGTGGCCCACGCCGCGGTGCCCGGCATCGCCTGCGGAGCGACGTCCTCCTCGTGGGTGACCAGCGCCTCGGGAGTCTCGATCCCCTCGACGGGGACATAGGTCTTGCGGATCCAGTGGAAGGTCGCGGTGGACGCGGACTCGTTGCGCAGCGACCAGCGCGCGCCCGCCGGGAGATAGGCATAGCTGCCGACCCGCAGGGGGTGGTCGGTGCCCTCCAGGGTCAGGGTGGGGGTCCCGTCGACGACGAAGAGGACCGCCTGGGCTCCCGCGTCGTCGTCCGGCCGGTCGCTGCCGCCACCGGGACTGACCTCGACGACATACTGGCTGAAGGTCTCCGCGAAGCCGGACAACGGGCGGGCCAGCACCCAGGCCCGGGTCAGCGCCCAGTGCGGGAGCTGGCTGGTCACGATGTCGCGCATCGTGCCGCGGGGTATCAGCACATAGGCGTCAGTGAACACCGCCCGGTCCGTGGTGAGCTCCTCCTGGCCGGGCAGACCGCCGCGGGGCACGTAGTAGGTCATCGCTCTCCTCTCCGGAGCAGGCGGCCCGTTGGCACGGCTCCGTCAACAGGTATGCCGCGCAGCCAGGTCGCCCGCACTGTCCCGGTCAGGGTGCGGCCGGCATACGGCGTGTCGGGGTTGCGGTGGTGCAGCATCGTCGCCTCGACGGTGAAGCTCTCCTCCGGGGCGAGCACGCACAGGTCCGCGTCGGCGCCGACCGCCAGCCTGCCCTTGTGGGTCAGGCCCACGAGGTCGGCCGGACCCTCGGACATCCACCGGACGAGGTCGACCAGCGTGTGCCCCCGTGCCCTGGCCTGGGTCCACACGGCCGCCAGCCCGAGCTGGACGGACCCGATGCCTCCCCACGCCTGCCCGAAGTCACCGGTGTCGAGACACTTCAGCGCGGAGGTGCACGGCGAGTGGTCGGAGACGATGATCTCGATGGTGCCGTCGGCGAGCCCAGCCCACAACAGGTCCTGGTTGGCGCCGTCGCGGATCGGTGGGCAGCACTTGAACTCGGTGTGCCCGTCGGCGACCTCGGCCCCGGTCAGGCTCAGATAGTGCGGGCAGGTCTCCACCGTCAGGGCCACCCCGCGCTCACGGGCCTCACGGACCGTGGTCAGCGCCTCGGCGGCGGAGACGTGCACGACGTGCACCCGGGCCCCGCGCTGCGCGGCCGCTGCCGCCAGCCGCTCGATGGCGACCTGCTCGGCGCGCGGCGGTCGGGTCGCCAGGAAGTCGGCGTAGGCGCGGGTGACCAGTGGTCTGGCGTCGATCTCGGCTTCGTCCTCGGCGTGGACCAGCAGCAGCGCGTCGAGCTCGGCCAGCTCGGCGAGCACCTCGCGCAGGCTGGCGTCATCGAGGTGGGCAAACTCCTCGACCCCCGAGGGGAGCAGGAACGCCTTGAACCCCATCACCCCGGCGTCGTGCAGGCCCCGCAGGTGGGACAGGTTGTCGGGCACCGCGCCGCCCCAGAAGCCCACATCGACGTGCACCCGTCCCTGCGCCGCCTCCTGCTTGGCCCGCAGGCCGGCCACGGTGGTCGTGGGCGGCACCGAGTTCAGCGGCATGTCGATGATGGTCGTCACCCCGCCGGCGGCGGCAGCCCGGGTGGCGGAGTCAAAGCCCTCCCACTCGGTGCGGCCCGGCTCGTTGACGTGGACATGGGTGTCGACCAGCCCGGGCAGCAGGACCTCGTCGTCGGCGAGGACCAGGTCAGGCTGTGCGCCGGGCGCCAGCTCGGCGTCGAGGGTGCGGATCCGGCCATCCCGTATGCCGAGGGTCACCTGCCGCACAGTGGCCCCGACCACGGCCCGGGCGGCGTGGACCACCAGGTCGTAGGGCTCGCCCGTCCCGGCTGCCGCCGTTGGGCTCTCAGCTGCCACGGTAGGTCGAGTAGCCGAAGGGGCTGAGTAGCAGCGGGACGTGGTGGTGCTCGTCGGCCACGATCCGGAAGGCGACCACGATCTCGGGATAGAACGGTCCGTCGACACCGAACCGCAACCGATAGGTGCCGGGGGTCAGCTCGCCGCCGAGGGACCCGACGCGGCCGTCGGCGTCGGTGCTTGCCTCGGCCAGCACCGCGTCAGCGGCGTCGAGCAGGGTGACCGGCACACCCGGTGCCGGTCGACCGGCAGCGGTGTCCAGGACGTGGGTGCTCAGGGTTGCCATCAGTCGGTCTCCTCAAGGCGCAGCAGCGCGATCTGCAGGAGCTGCTCGATCGTCTCCGCGCGGTCTTGCTCGTCGGTGTGGGTGAGACGGACCTCCAGCTGGTCGAGGACCTCGTGCCCGTCCCGGCCCGCCGCACGGATGATGAAGACCCGACCAAAGCGCTGCTCATAGGCCAGGTTGCCGTCCCGCAGCTGCTCGGCCAACCGCTCGTCGGACCGGTCGATTCGACCCTGCTCCCGCTCGGAGTGCGCGGCGTCGTGGCGGGCGGCGTCCGCGCGCTCGCCGATGCGGGGGTGGCGGGCCAGCGCCCGGGTGAGTTCGGCGTCGGTGATGGTGCGCGCCGCGGTCCGCGCGGCGGTCTGCAGCTGGTGCGAGTCGGCATACGGTCTCCCGGCCACGACCTCCTGCGCCCACCGGGGGATGTCCAGGGCGGCCTCCACCCTGGCCCGGGCGGCCTCCTCGGGCATCGTGTTGAGGTGGTCCAGCGCGGTCGTCACTCGTCATCCCGGGTCACGGTGGCCTCGATGAGGCCGTAGGGGCGGTCGGCCGCGATGAAGACCTCTCCGTCGTTGGCCACCCCGAAGGGCGAGAGGTCCACGAGCAGGTGGTGCTTGTTGGGGGCGGAGAAGGAGATCTCCGCGATGCCCGGCTGGCTCTCGAGCACCGCGCGGCCCATCGCCCACAGGGTCTCCTGCAGGGCCCGGCTGTAGGTGGTGGCGAAGGTCTCGAGCAGGGTCGCGCGGACCTCGGCGTAGGTGCTGTTCCAGTCGACATCCACGCCCGACCAGCGCCAGGTCGCGGTGAGCGCCGTGGCCAGGATCCGGTCGTCGGTCTCCGGCAGCGTCGTGTAGTCGTCCTTGAGGAAGCCCTGGAACTGCGAGCCGGTGGACTTCAGCACGATCAGATCGGTCAGCCCGGAGACGACCTGGACGCTGTCCCGGGAGCGGTCGACCTCGGTGGTGCGCACGTCACCGCCGCGACGGACAAAGGCGTGGTCATGGCCCCGGGCGTCGTCCCCGACGCTGATCCGGTCCCAGGCATACTCCTCGACCCGTGTCAGGGCGCCCGTCGCCGCGGGTGAGGCCTCCAGCAAACGCCGCCCCAGGGCCAGGGCGTAGTCCTCGATGGAGGAGACACCGTGCTCCTTGGCATAGGCGAAGGCGGTGTTCTTCTGACTGTCGGTCGGCAGCACCGCGGACTGGTCTCCGGCCACGTGCGCGTCCTCGAAGTCACCCCGCAGCCAGCTGGAGACGTTGAGGTCGTGGATCTCGTGCCGGGCGGTGTCCCGCACGATCCGCACGACCCTGCTCTCGGACTTGCCATAGCGGTTGGCTCCCAGCCGGATGCTCATGCTCGCTCTCCTTCCCTGGGGCGCCGGGCCATCGCCCACAACGTCCCGATCTGCAGGCCGGTGGCCGTGACCACCTCGGACTCTTCGAGGGCACCGCAGTCCAGGCCGCGGGCCACGAAGTCGGACAACGCGCGGGCGGTCGCCGGCTCGTCGAGGATTGCGGACTCCTGGCGGCTGACATAGGTGTGCAGCCGCTGCGCCGCGGCGGGGAAGCCGTCGCGGAAGAACCGGTAGGTCGCGGCATACCGCGTCGGCAGCTGGGCGGGGTGCAGGTCCCAGCCCTGATAGAAGCCGCGCTCCAGGGACCGGCGGATCAGGCGCAGGTGCTCCTGCCAGCCGGGCACCAGGTGGTCCCCGACGGGCAGCCGGTTGGTCGAGCCGTCGGAGAGCCGGACCCCGGTGCCGGCGGCGGCGACCTGCATCACGGCCTTGGCGTGGTCGGCAGCGGGGTGGTCGAGGGACTGCTGGCCGGCGGCGATCCCACAGGCTGCGCTGTAGTCGTAGGTGCCGTAGTGGAAGCCGGTCAACCGGCCCTCGGCGGCGGTGACGATCGGCGCCAGCAGGACCCGACCGTCGGCCCCGAGCACGGACTGCGGTGTCTCGACCTGGACCTCAAACTGCAGGCGCCCGCCCAGGTGGGCCTCGAGGCGCTGGCAGGCGTGGGCCAGACCCGCGACCTGCTCGATCGCGGTGACCTTGGGCAGGGTGACCACAAAACCGTCGGGCACCTGTCCCAGCGCCTCGAGAAAGAGCAGCAGCGTGCGGACGCCGCGAGCGCGCGACTCCGGCTCGAAGCTGCGGATCCGGATGCCTGTGAACGGTGGCGGGTCCTGGCCCAGCAGGGTCGCCAGGGCACGGCCGCCCGCCTGCGCGGCCGCGTCCTCCTCCTCGTCCGGACGGGTGCCGTAGCCGTCCTCGAAGTCGATCCGCAGGTCCTCGATCGGCTCGGTCTCGATCTTGGCGCGCACCCTGGCGAGCAGGTCCTCGTCCCCGTCGATGACGGTCAGGAAGTCCTGCTCGTGCTCAGCCAGCACCTGGCTGGCCTGGGCGCCCAGATCAGCGACGGACCCGGCCTGGAAACGGTCCGCCGGCAGATAGAGGGTGTGCACCGGTTGTCGCCCGGCGCGCTCACCCGGGTAGTGCCGCGCCAGCGCCGCGTCGGCGTCGGCCAGCAACTCGTCCAACTCAGCAGTGAGCGGGCCCAGCAGGTCCATCCCGTGACCCTAGCCCCACCGGGCGCGCGGCGGCGCGGGATTCCTGCGTCCGGTCAGGTGCAGTGCAGACGCGGCAGCACCATCTGTGGCAGTCTCGACCTGTGAACATCGTCTTCGTGGAGCCACACTTCCCACGCAACCAGCGCGAGTTCGTCAGAGCGCTAGCCGAGGCCGGCGCGAACGTCCTCGGGGTCGGTGAGACACCCGCCGAATATCTCGACAGCGAGCTCAAGTCGTGGATGCGCCACTACGAGCAGGTCGGCTCGGTGACCAACGTCGAGGCGATGACCCAGGTGGTGCGCAGGCTGCAGGGCATGGTCTGGGTGGACCGGATGGAGGCGACCATCGAGTCGCACACCATGCCGGCCGCCATCGTGCGTGAGGCCACCGGCATCCCCGGCACCTCGGTCCACACCACCTGGCTGTGCCGCGACAAGCCGTCCATGAAGGAGGCCCTGCGTCAGGTCGGGGTGCCCACCGCGGCCTCGACGGCCGCCTCGTCCCTCGACGAGGTCCGGGCCTTCGCCGAGCGGGTGGGCTATCCCCTGATCCTCAAGCCGCGCGACGGTGCCGGAGCGGCGGGCACCAGCAAGGTGACGGACGCCTCGGAGATGGAGTCGGCGCTGGCCCGGTTCGGTCCCGGCACCAGCTCGATCGCCGTCGAGGAGTTCGTCGAGGGACACGAGGGGTTTTACGACACCATCAGCATCAACGGTCAGGTCGGTGTGGACTTCGCGTGCCACTACTATCCGAACGTGCTCGAGGCGATGCGCACCCGCTGGATCTCCCCGGTCTATATCTCCACCAACCGGATCGACGGCGGGGGGCTCTATGACGAGATCCGCGCCATGGGCCAGAAGGTGATCTCCGCCCTGGGCATCGGCACGTCCGCCACCCACATGGAGTGGTTCCACGGCCCCAAGGGGCTGAAGTTCAGCGAGATCGGCGCACGCCCACCCGGCGTCGGGTGCTACGACCTCTACTCCGCCGGCAACGACGTCGACACCTACCGCGTCTGGGCCGATGCGATCGTGCACGGCCAGGTCTTCCAGCACCCCAGCCGCAGCCACTCCGCCGGCATCATCGCCCTGCGACCCGACCGGGACGGGGTGATCACCGGCTACAGCGGCCTGGAGGACGTGGAGAACCGCCTGGGCCGGTGGATCGTCGACGCGCACCTGCCGGGTGCCGGCACACCAACCCAGCCGATCGAGGCGGGCTACATGGCCAATGCCTACATCCGGCTGCGGCACCCCGACTATGACGTGCTGCGCTCGATGATGACCAGTGTGGGCGAAGCCGTCCAGGTCCATGCCGGCTGAGCAACGTCCGCACTCCAACCACGTCGCCTCGGTCACCCTGCTGGGGCCGCAGCGCAAGCCGCGGGTCGACAAGGTGCTCCAGTCCCTGGGACTGGCCGACGCCCGAGCGGCGATCATCAACGCCGGCTGGCGCGAGCGAGAGCCCGAGGACGAGCTGCTCGTGACCCTGACCTCGGGCGATGCCGTCAACCTGCGGCTGTGGCACCGGATGCAGGAGGTCTGGGACGCCGATCCTGAGTTTGCCGCTGCGGACCGCAAGCGCCGGGTGTTGCTGGAGGAGATGCAGGACCTCTATCTCATCGCTCTGGACCACGTCATCGACGCCCTGGTGACGATGCGCACGCGTGCCCCGCGGTCGGCAGCGGCGCAGGAAGTCGCTCTGGCGGACGCCGAGCAGATCATGCGTGACATCGACCAGCGCCATCTGGACCGGGTCAGCGAGATCCACGCGGGCTTCTGGGCGAAGTGGCCCCCGCACGAGCGTCGCCCGGTCCAGCTGCAGCGCCAGCTGATCAGCTCCGACCTCAACGGCACCGACGTCGTGCTGATCCCCGGTGGCCACGTCGGGGTGCTGATCGGCGCCCTGCACCTGTTCAACATCGCACCCCAGCTGCGCGTCCCGATCGTGGCGTGGGGGGCCGGAGCCATGGCGCTGACCGACCGGGTCGTGCTCTTCCACGACCGGGCGGCCCACGGTCCCTCCGTCAGCGAGCTGTTCACCACCGGCCTGGGGCTGGTCCACGACACGGTGGCCTTCCCGGCTGCGCGTGAGCGTCTCGACGTCGCCGATCAGGTCCGGATGGGGGTGCTGGCCCGGCGTTTCTCGCCCGCGGCGTGCCTGTTGCTGGATGAGCGCGCGCGGGTCGACATACCTGCTGGTGGTGACCTGCCCGATGATGCCCGGGTGTTGGACAACGACGGCACCATCACGACCATGGAGCACCTCCGATGAGCATCTCCCTGCCCAGTCAGCCGTTGCGCGGCACCACCCGGGGCACGTTGGCGATCAACGAGTTCCGGCGGCTCGCGCACCACGACGAGAGCACGGTCGACGCCTTCCTCCATGACCGGCAGGTGCCGATCGTGGAGGGGTCCAAGTGCACCTTCTTGTTCCGCGGCGAGGCCGACGAGGTGCACCTGCTGCACCGCATCGTCAACCAGTCGCAGCGGGTGCCACTGCGGCGCATCGCCGGGACCAGCCTCTGGTACGTCATCATCGAGCTGCCCTACGGCTCCCGGGTGGAGTATCAGCTGCAGCTGCGCCGGGGCGATCACACGGTGCAGGGCAACGACCCCCTCAACCCTCTGGTCGCGCACAGTCCGGTCGGCTCGTCGTCGGTGTGCCAGGCGGTCGGCTATGTCACCCCGGAGTGGACCCAGCACGACCCGCAGGCGCGCCCCGGGGAGCTGCTCGACCTGCCGCTGACGTCCAAGGCCCTGCGCCGCGAGACCCACAGCCGGGTCTATCTGCCCGCCAGGTTCCGCCGGAGCACCCGGTATCCGCTGCTGATCGTGCACGACGGCGATGACTACCTCAACTACTCCTCCATGAAGACGGTGCTCGACAACCTGATCCACCGCCTGGACATGGCCGAGACGATCGTCGTCTTCTCCAACCCCGGCGACCGGATGCGTGAGTACCCGAACTACGCCCCCCACGCCCGCCACCTGGTGACCGAGCTGATCCCGCACCTCGAGGAGCACTACCCCATCATGCGCCGCCGGCAGGGACGCGCCCTGATGGGGGCCAGCTTTGGTGCCGTGGCCTCGATGAGCACGGCCTACCGCAACCAGGCCATGTTCGGATCCCTTCTGCTGCAGTCGGGTTCCTTCGTCTTCACCGACATCGGGGACGACCACGGCGGCGGTCCGGCCTTTGACCCGGTCGTCAAGTTCATGAACCGCTATCGCTCCCGGCCGCGCAAGGTCGCCGACCGGCTCTTCGTCTCCTGTGGCGTCTATGAGCCACTCATCGTGCCGAACCGCTCCATGGTGCCGGTGTGGGAGAGCACGGGGAGTACTGTGCGATACGTCGAGGCGCGGGACGGGCACAGTTGGGAGAACTGGCGCGACCGGCTCCGCGACGGATTGTCCTGGACCTTTCCGGGACCTCAGAAATTTGTCTATGAATAGGCACGACCTTTGGAGGTAAGGGTGGACGACCACACCCAGCCCACGTCATACCTGCTGGTGGACGGTGAGAACATCGACGCCACCCTCGGCACCTCGATCCTCAACCGCCGACCGGAGCCGCACGAGCGGCCGCGCTGGGACCGGCTGATGCAGTTCACCCGCGAGACATGGGGAGGCTCACCGCGCGGCCTGTTCTTCCTCAACGCCTCCTCGGGCATGCCGATGTCCTTCATCCAGGCGCTGAAGGCCCTCGGCTATCTGCCGGTGCCGCTGTCCGGTCCGGCGGACGAAAAGATCGTGGACATCGCGATCCAGCGCACCCTGCAGGCGATGGCCGACCGCGACGGCGACGTGATGCTCGTCAGCCACGACGGTGACTTCCTCGAAGATCTCGAGCCGCTGCTCGGGACCGACCGCCGGGTGGCCGTCGTCGCCTTCGCCGAGTTCCGCAACGGTGGGTTCAACCGCCTGCTGGAGCAGGGTCTGGAGGCCTATGACCTGGAGCACGACGTGCGGGCCTTCACCTCGCCGCTGCCGCGCATCCGGATCATCCCGATCGACGACTTCGACCCGACCCAGTTCCTCTAGACCGTATGCCGGACGGGCCAGCCAGGTCGACGCCGCGGGCGGTCTTTCGACCCGGTGACGAGGGAGTCAACGCCTATCAATTGCTGACCTCGGTGGTGCTTCCGCGACCGATCGCGTGGGTCTCCACACTCGGTGCGGACGGGGTCGGCAATCTCGCGCCGCACTCGTTCTTCTCGGTGGCCTCCGCGGTCCCGCAGGTGGTCTCGTTCACGTCCGTGGGGCACAAGGACACGCTGGCCAACGTGCTCGCCACCGGCGAGTTTGTCGTCAACATCGTGACGGCTGCCCAGCTTGAGCAGTGCAACGGGACGAGCGCCGAGGTGGCGGCCTCCGTCGATGAGGCGGCCCTGCTCGGGATCGCGATGGAGGCGAGCAGGACCGTGCGTCCGCTGCGCGTCGCAGGATCCCCCGCGTCGGTCGAGTGCTGCCTGCACTCGACCGTGCCGGTCGGTGACAGCGTCGTGGTCCTGGGCCTCGTGCAGGCGATCACCGTGCAGGAGCAGGTGCTGCGCGCGGGCCGCGTGGACGCCCGAGCCCTCGACCCACTGAGCCGGTTGGGCGGGCACGAGTGGGGCACTCTCGGGCAGATCCACTCCGTGCGTCGGCCCCGCCCGGAGGACGTCCTGCCGACCTGAGCGGTCGGGTGCAGGATGTCCGACGGCAGGATGTCCGAGCGCAGGGTGACGGCCGGCAGCTCGGGAGGTGCTGCCGGCCGTCAGTCAAGCGGGTGTTGGGTCAGGGTCGGTCGAGGGCGAAGGTGTAGCTGCCGGAGCCGCGGTAGGAGTGCACTGCCCACGAGTAGTAGCCCGCGGTGCCTGCGTAGGTGACCTGCTCCTGCGAGCCGGTGCTCAGGCTCGAGGCGACCCGCACCCAGGAGGAGCCGTTCCACTTCTCCAGGTAGAGGTCGAAGTCAGCACCGGTCGGCCCGGACAGGCAGCCGACGTGGGTGCCGGAGCCGCTGTAGTAGCTGCCGCTGCTGCCGGGGTGGTAGCGGTAGGCGCCGGAGCCGGACAGGGTGCCCGACTCGCTCTGCGACAGGTCACAGCCGGGTGCGGGGTCCGGGTCGGGATCCGGGCCCGGGTTCGAGGCGCCAAAGGTGGTGTGCAGCAACAGGTTGGGCGAGCCGGTCCCGATGCCGGTGAGCCGGTTGGGGGTGGCGTTGCTCACCACGGCGGCGTTGACGCTGCTCGGCGAGGCGGACGGGTTGTCCTCCAGATAGAGCGCGGCGGCGCCGGCGACGTGCGGCGCGGCCATCGAGGTCCCGCTGATGCTGTTGGTCGCGCTGTTGCTGGTGTGCCAGGCCGAGGTGATGCTCGAGCCGGGGGCAAACAGATCGACGCAGCTGCCGTAGTTGGAGAAGGAGGACCGGGCATCGCTGCTGGTGCTCGAGCCGACCGTCAGCGCCTCGGCCACTCGGTTCGGGGACCCGTTGCACGCGTTGGCGCTGTCATTGCCCGCTGCCACGACGTAGGTGACGCCCGAGTTGATCGAGGTGCGCACGGCCTGATCCAGGGCGCTGGAGTTGCCACCACCGAGGCTCATGTTGGCGACCGCGGGACCTGAGGCGTTGCCGGTCACCCAGTCGATGCCGGCGATGATGCCCGAGTAGGACCCCGAGCCGGCGCAGTCCAGGACCCGCACAGCCACCAGATCGACGTCCTGGGCGACGCCATAGCGCTCCCCGCCGATCGTGCCGGCCACGTGCGTTCCGTGGCCGTTGCAGTCCTGTGCGCCACGCCCGTCGTTGATGGCGGAGTAGCCCGCGCTCGCGCGGCCGGAGAACTCGGAGTGCGCTGTGCGGATGCCGGTGTCCAGGACGTATGCCGTCACGCCCTCGCCGCTGGCGGCGTAGCTGAAGCTGCCGTTCAGCGGGCGGTCCCGCTGGTCGACGCGGTCCAGGCCCCAGGTCGCGTTGGACTCGGTGCCGGAAGCGGCGAGCGAGACGGTGGCATCCTGCTCGATGTAGGCCACGTTGGGGTCCTGGCGCAGGTCGGCCAGGGTCCGCTTCGAGGCCTCGACCGTGAAGCCGGTCAGGACGGTGTCATAGGTCTGCAGCACCCGGGCACCGTCGGCCGTGCTGGCGCGCTGGGTGGCGGCGAGGGTCGCCGAGGATGCGTCCTTGTCCAGCACGACGATGTAACGGTCCTTGATGGGGGTCCCGTCAGGCACGATCAGGGGTGCCGTTGTGGAGCGCGAGCCCTCCAGAGAACTGGCCCGGTCCGGCGGGGCACTCCGGTCTCCGGAGTCTCCAGCCGCCGCGGCACCCAGGGGGACCAGCGCCACCATCGCACTGGCGGCCAGCACGCCAGCCCGTCGCATGAATGATTTCGACATCATGTCCTCTTTCTCCGCCTCGTCGTCGACGCGGTGCCCCAACTGTGCGGCAGACAATGCACGTTCACAAGGATTAACAATTAGAAGTAGGACCCTTTTGGTCGGCAAATAGGGCGCCATTCAGGCGCCCGACGAGGTGCCGCCGGACAGCGTGCAGCAGGCTCAGGCGGCGCCTTCAGGCCAGTCCCAACGGGCTCCGACGACACCCGGCCGGCCGTCGAGCTCGACCAGCAGCAGCCCGTGGTCGGGGTCCAGATAGAGCTCCTCGGACTCCTCCTCCCCATCCACCACCTGGGAGTACCGCTCACACCGGGCGGGCAGCTCCTGGCCGTCGAAGAGCACCTCCAGGACGTACTGTCGGTTGGCTCCTCGCCGCCGCCGTTCATAGCGGTGGGCGGGCGGGTAGGGAGCCGACTGGACGAACTCGTACTCGACCGTGACGAACTCTCCACGACGCAGCGGCCGGGGGAGCATCATCTCCACGACGACCACCCCGCTGCCCGCTTCGCTCGTGGTCCGGAGGATCTCGCAGCGTTGCAGGGCACGCGCCTGCGGCAGGGGGCTGCGCGGGTCGTCGTTGCCGTACATCGCCACAAACCGGTCGACCCCGTCGCGCTCGCTGCGCATGATCTGGCGGGTCCAGGTGCTCCGCTCGGTGTGGTCTGGACCCACCTGCACCCGGTCGTGATAGCTGACCCTGGTCAGGTGGTCATCGACGCTGCTGGTGATCTGCTCGAAGGCGGAGACGACCGCGGGCACCTCGTTCCACAGTTCGCTCCAGGTCGGTGGTTGCGGGTTGCGTCCCCGGACGGCCGGACGCCCGAGCTGCCCGACCAGGTGACCTGGCGCCAGCTCGAGGATCTGCTCGAGAGTGCTCACACAGTCCAGCGAACTGCGTCGGCCAGGTCGCGACCGGCCGGACTGCCAATAGCTGAGGGTCGCCGCACTGACCGGGGTCCCTGCCTCTTCCAGGCGGGCCACGATGCGCCCTAGCCCCAGGCCTCGCTGATCGATCGCCTCGCGCAGTGTGGTGGCAAACGAGGCCAGATCCTCAGCGGTGTCGGACAACACGTCGTGACCCCTTGAAAGAATACTTCGGTCGGTGCGGATTAAATCAGAGCAACAATGCAGACTACCGACTAGTAGCATGAGGGTCTAGGTCGCCGGTGCAAAGAATGCGTCAAGACTGTGTTGCAGCACAGTCAAGGTATTGTCAAGAATCATGGGACGCGCAGCTCTGACCATGTCGATACTGTGGGTCCGTCGGGCCGACGCGGCCCCCGAGTCCAGGAGGCGTCATGTCACTGCTCACCCGCTCCAGCACCGTTGACGGGATCCTGCGGCGCAGCGCCGCGCGCTACACAGGCAGCACTGCGCTCATCTTCGGGGACCGGACCTGGAGCTATCAGGACCTCGACGACGCAGTCAGCCGGGTGGCTGCCCACCTGCTGGGGCTCGGCCTGACCGCCGGTGACCGCGTGGCAGCGCTGGGACGCAACAGCGACGCCTACCTGATCGGGTTCCTGGCGTGCGCCCGAGCCGGCCTGATCCACGTCCCGCTGAACTACAACCTGCTCGGCGGCGAGCTAGACTACCTGCTCACGCAGTCCGGGAGCACCGCGCTGCTGCTCGACCCCGCCCTCGAGACCTCACTCGCCGGCATACCGGAGGCGACCCTGGCCGGCCTGGCCCACCGGGTGCCCCTGCGCGACGCCGAGGGGTCGGTCATCTCGGTCGCGACCGAGGGGGCGGTGCCGGTGGTCGACGTGGAGGTGGCGGACGACGACCTCGTGCAGCTGCTTTACACGTCGGGCACGACCTCCCGGCCCAAGGGGGCCATGATGAGTCACCGGGCGCTCGTCCACGAGTACCTGTCCTGCATCGTCGAGCTCGACCTGGCCACCGACGACAACCCGCTGCATGTCATGCCGCTCTATCACTCGGCCCAGATGCACGTCTTCCTCCTGCCGTGGTTGGCCATCGGCGCGACCAACACGGTGCTGGAGGTGCCGGATCCGGCCGAGGTGCTGCGGCGGATCGAGCAGGACGGTCACCGGGCCTTCTTCGCAGCTCCCACGCTCTGGGTTGCGGTGGCCAATCACGGCGACTTTGCGGCGAGCGACCTGTCGGGCCTTCGCAAGGCCTACTACGGCGCGTCGATCATGCCGGGCCCGGTGTTGAAGCGGCTGCTGGACAAGGCGCCCGAGTGCGGCTTCTACAACTGTTTCGGCCAGTCCGAGGTGGCCCCGCTGACCTGCGTGCTGCGCCCCGAGGACCATGCGACGCGACCCGACTCGGCGGGTCGTCCGGTGCTCTTCGTCGAGTCCCGGGTGGTCGACGCCCAGGCGCAGGAGGTGCCGGTCGGACAGAGCGGGGAGATCGTCTACCGGTCACCGCAGCTGTGTGACGGCTACTGGGACAACGAGGAGGCCACCGCCGAGGCCTTCGCCGACGGGTGGTTCCACTCCGGGGACCTGGTCCGGGTCGACGAGGAGGGCTACATCTTCGTCGTCGATCGCATCAAGGACGTGATCAACACCGGTGGCGTCCTGGTGGCCTCCCGCGAGGTCGAGGACGCCCTTTACACCCATCCCGCGGTGGCCGAGGTCGCGGTGGTGGGAGTGCCCGACGAGAAGTGGGTCGAGGCGATCGCCGCCTTCGTGGTGCGCAAGGCGGACGTCGACGAGGCGGGCCTGATCGAGCACGTCCGCGGCCAGCTCGCGGCGTTCAAGGTGCCCAAGCAGGTCACCTTCATCGACGATCTGCCCCGCAACGCCTCGGGCAAGATCCTCAAGAGAGAGCTGCGTGACGGCTGATGACCAACGACCAGCCCCGGGGTGTGCGCACCGAGGTGCACGGCTCCGTGCTGCACATCATCCTGGACCGCCCCGAGGCGGCCAACGCCTTCGACATTCCCGCGGCCCTGGCGCTGCGGGAGGCGCTCGACGAGGCGCAGGACGAGCGGCACCGCGCGGTGCTGCTGACCGGCGCGGGTGCCCGCTTCTGTGCGGGTGGGGACGTCGCCTCCTTCATGGCCGCTGCGGAGGGTGAGCGATCGGCATACCTGCATGAGCTGGCGACCATGCTGGAGGCGCAGCTGCGTCGTCTCGCCGACCTGGCCAAGCCCGTCGTCACGGCCGTGCAGGGAGCGGTCGCCGGTGCCGGGCTGGCGTTCGTGCTCAACTCAGACATCGTGGTCGCCGCCCGCTCGACCAAGTTTGTGTGGGCGTATGCCGGGGTCGGCCTGACCCCCGACTGCGGGGTGTCCTATCTGCTGCCGCGGGTCATCGGCCTGCAGCGGGCACTGGACATGGCGATCGGCGGCACGATGCTTTCAGCGCAGACCGCGCAGGAGTGGGGCCTGGTGGCCCGGGTGGCCGACGATGAGCGGGCTCAGACCATCGCGCGTGACCTCGTCCAGACTCTGGCTGAGGGCCCAACGGGCGCTCACGGCCACGCCGGTCGGCTGCTGCGCCAGGCCTTTGAGGTGGATCGGGACACGCACGCCGCGGATGAGGCGGCCACCATCGCGGCGCGGGTCAACACTCCCGAGGCCGCGGCCCTGATCGAGCAGTTCTCGGCACGCTCACGGACCCCGGGAAAGGGACCTGCGAGGGAGGCGTGATCGTGCGTTCTGGTCTGGCTTCGAGGTGGGTGTTGTCGTGCTCGGAGGCCATCACCGTGGACTTGAACAGCATCCGCCCGTCCACCGTCAACCACCGGCCGCCCCCCTCCGGCAGCAACTGCACCTTCTTGGAGACGACGACATGGGTGTGCAGATCCGGGTCCCTGGTGCGCGGGTCGCGGTGGTCGAAGCCGCCACCAACCCGATACCCGCCACAGGCACCTGCGCGGCGAGATGCATGACATGTTCACTGAGTGCAGATCACACCGATGAAGTTTCTGTGATGTCCGTGTAGGTGGACATTGTGGATGTCGAAAGGTTCGGGAACTCAGCGCATGAGCCCGTTGCAGTACGTATCTAGGGTACGGGTGCGAAAAGAGGCCCTCCCCAATGATCGGGAAGGGCCTCTGACCTGCGGTTGCGGTGGAGCCTAGGGGACTCGAACCCCTAACCCCCTGCTTGCAAAGCAGGTGCGCTACCAATTGCGCCAAGGCCCCCGAAGGGTGCCGGACCGAGCCGGCGGTTGTTCAGTTGGCCGGGGCCTGCTCGCTGACGCCGTCAGTCGCCTCGGCCCACAGGTCGCGCTCGGCCTGCTCGTCCTGCATCTTCTTGGCGACGGCCAGGACTCCGGCCGCCACAGCTGCCAGTGCCAGCAGACGCTTCATGAGTGCTCCTCGGTGTGGATGTGCCCGAACAGGATACCCGCGGGGGGCCGCTGCCTCCTAACCGTCGTGCCGCTCAGTCGGCCATCACGTCCTGCAACTGGCTCTCGACCGCACCCGTCACCACGCTCTGACCACCGACGATGGTGACGGTCTGCGGGTCGATGGCCCGGATGATGCCGCGGCTCGCGATCGGCAGGCTCGTCGTGCGGGTCAGCACGACAGGGCCGACCTGGCCAGCCGCCAGGGCGTCTGGGAAGTCGCGGCCGGTGGCCACCAGCACCGTGCCGGTGTCCACGCCAGAGTGCGCGAAGAGGGCCGCCGCCGTCTCGTAGCGGTCCACGCCGGCGGCCCGCTCGACCGTGAACCCCAAGCCCCGCACCTGGTCCTCAACATCAGCGCTGACCGCGCCCGTGCCGCCGACGAGGACGACCAGCCGAGCGTCGAGGTCGGTCAGGGCGGCCCGGGTGGCCAGGGGCAGGGTGCCCGGCTTGGTCAGCAGGAGAGCATCATCCGGGCCGGCATGACTGGCGGCTGCGAGGGCATCGGGATAGTTCTCGCCGCTGGCCAGGAAGACCGTGTCCACCTGCTGTCCG
Organism: Ornithinimicrobium ciconiae; assembly: GCF_007197575.1. Lineage (NCBI taxonomy): Bacteria > Bacillati > Actinomycetota > Actinomycetes > Micrococcales > Ornithinimicrobiaceae > Ornithinimicrobium > Ornithinimicrobium ciconiae. Next base: position 314,960 of record NZ_CP041616.1, on the reverse strand, counting down.
TCCAGCGCGTCCCGGGCGAGGACCGCCGCGGTCTCATAACGGTCCTTGCCCGCCAGCCGGACCGTCGGAGCATGTCCGCCCAGGGCGACCTCGACAGCACCCGACACCGCCAACTGCCCGCCGGCAATGACGATGCGGGTGTACTCCGGGGCGACCAGTGCGGCCAGAGCGGTTGCCGTCACGACCGGCAGACGGCTGGGCCGGGTCAGCAGGAGCCTGTCGCGATCACCGCTGAGCGCTCCCGCCGCGAGGGCATCCGGGAAGTCCGTGCCGCTGGCGACATAGAGGTCCCCGGCGTGGGCACCCCAGTTGGTCGTCGACAGCAAGGCCGCAGTCTCGTAGCGGTCCCGGCCCGCGACCCGCATCACCACATCGGGATCGCCGTCCACCAGGCCGGCCTCGTGCAGCTCGCTGGCCAGCGGGTTTGTCAAGGTCAACGCATAGGTGGCCGTCAGGTGACTGCCTGCGCCAGCAACGGTGACCCCGCCGATCGCGGCCGGGTCGGTCCCTCCCGGGTGGACCCAGTCGGACACGTCCACCCAGCTGACCCGGCCGTCCTGCTCGGCCACCTGCTCGGCGGCCTCGTTCAGCTCCGGCTTGTCCGCCATGCCCGGGTCCCACAGCAGAGCGACGTGTCCGGCGCCAGCGGCGAGGGCGCGCTCGACCACCGGGCCCACGTCGTAGGAGAAGGCGGCGGACGGAGAGGCAGCCAGGAAGACCACCTCAGGTCCGACGCGCGTGATCTCGGCCAGGACCGCGTCGTTGAATGCGCGGGCGGCACCGCTGCCGGAACCCGGCGCAAACGGGTTTGTCGATTGGGTCGCCACCCGCAGTGCCGCACCCTCCCGCTCGGCGAGGCTGATCAGGGCGTCGCCATAGGAGCCGCTCTTGCTGGAGCCCACCAGCATCCAGGTCTGCGCGCTGCTCGGATCCCCGTAGACGCACCCCGCGGGGACGTTCGTCGCCGTCCTCGGGGCGTGGCAACCGTCGGCGTAGTAGCCGGGGTAGTCGTTGCGCGGATCGGCCGGCGTCGCCGCAGGACTGTCACTGACCGCGCTGCCCCAGTGCGCACCGGGCTGGACCCAGGTGCTGCCGTCGTGCAGGGCCACTGCCCCGACAGGCGGACCCTGATAGGCGTCGGGTGTGCCGGGAGGGTAGGTCTGCCCGGCCATGGTGGCGACGAGCGCCAGGCTCAGCGCGACGGAGGAGGTGATGCTGGCCATAGTGCACGCTCATGTCCCAGATCGGCGGTGTGAAACTCCATGGTCGCACTGGTGCGAGCGGCATGACGGGTCCGACACTGCTCCAGCGCTGGGGGCTGGGGTGCTGCTGGTGGGCCTAACAGGACTTGAACCTGTGACCTCTTCCTTATCAGGGAAGCGCTCTAACCGTCTGAGCTATAGGCCCGGGGAGGTGCTGTGCCCGACGGACACGCGCCGCATGAGATTACCCCATCGGGGCGGCTTGCTCCAAAGTGAGCGGCTCGTGGACGCTGGCGGTGAACCACCCCGGCGCATGATGCTCGCGACCGTGCCCGATGATCTACTTATCCCCGACAGCCGCCGTGGTCACAGGGAGCCCGATGAGCGACACCGTCCCACCGATCCAGACCCACAACCTGCAGATGACGTATGGCGCCACGCAGGTGCTCAGGGATGTCACCGTGAGCATCGGGCGGGGGGAGGTGGTCGCCCTGCTGGGGCCCAATGGCGCCGGCAAGACCACCACGATCGAGATCCTGGAGGGCTTCCGGGTGCCGTCGGCCGGCGAGGTGCAGGTCCTGGGCGAGACGCCCCACACTGCGGGTGAGGCCTGGCGGGCCCGGGTCGGGGTGGTCCTGCAGTCCTGGCGGGACCACGGCAAGTGGCGTGTCGGTGAGTTCCTCGACTACCTCAGTCTGTACTACGCCGACTACGCCACCCCCGAGGTCGAACGCCCCTGGCCCACCGCTGACCTCATCGAGCGGGTGGGGCTGGGCGACAAGACGCTGCGCCGCCTCGACCGGCTCTCCGGAGGGGAGCGCCGCCGGCTCGACGTGGCGGTCGGACTGCTGGGCCGCCCGGAGGTCCTCTTCCTCGACGAGCCCACCGCCGGCTTCGACCCGCAGGCGCGCCGCGACTTCCATGAGCTCATCCGGTCCCTGTCGGACCTGGACACCACGATCCTGCTGACCACCCATGACCTGACGGAGGCAGAGATCCTGGCCAGTCGCATCCTGGTGCTGGCCGGCGGCACGATCGTCGCCGACGGCAGCCCCGACGACCTGCGCCACCGGATGTCGGCGAGCGCCTCGGTGCGCTTTCGGCGCGACGGGCAGCTGCACACCCAGTCGACCGAGGACCCGGTGAGCTATCTGCGCACGGTGCTGGCCGAGCCGGGAGAGATCGAGGACCTTGAGGTGCGCCGGGCCTCGCTCGAGGAGGCCTACCTCAGCCTCGTCCGCCAGGTCGAGACCGGCACGGAGACGCCGGAGGCGAGCTTCGGCATACCTCCTGAGGGGACCGACGACGCCCCGGCGGCCGACCCCGAGCCCACCCGCGAGGAGGCCTGAGATGCCCACCGTCCTGCGTGCTGCCCTGCGACGGGCCCGGATCGAGCTGCGGCTGCAGATCATGTCGCCGATGGTGCTCTTCGCCCTGCTCGGCCCGGCGGTGATGCTCGCTGTCCTGTTCTGGCTGCGGGACTCACCGGTGATGGAGAGCGCCCTGTCGCTCGGCCAGTTCCTGGTGCCGGCCTATCTCGCGTTCGGCATCATCAGCGGAGGGGTGCTCGGTGTCTCCGGAGAGATCACCACCGAGCGGGACGACGGCACCCTGCTGCGCGCCAAGACGGTGCCGCACGCGATGACCGGTCACCTGATCGCCAAGTTCTTTGCCAGCATCGTCACCACGCTCCTGCCGATGGCGGTCATCATCATCGGCGCTGGCTTCCTCGTCGACGGCGTCACCCCCACGACCGCCTGGGGATGGATCCGCCTGCTGCTGCTGTCCACGCTGACCATCGCCGCCATGCTGCCGCTGGGTGCCGTGCTGGGCTCGATCTTCAAGGGGCCGATGGCGCTGCTGTTCACCACGATGGTCATCTATGGCCTGTGCGCCGTCTCCGGGCTGTTCTATCCCGTGACGGGGCTGCCAGAGTGGCTGCAGTGGGTCGTGCAGATCTTCCCGGTTTACTGGCTGGGTCTGGGTTTCCGCTCGGTGATCCTGCCCGCCGAGGCGGTGGCCCTGGAGATCGGGGAGTCGTGGCGCACCTGGGAGACCTTCGGGGTGCTCGGGGTCTGGGTGGTCATCGGCTTGGTCCTCGCGCCGATCGCCCTGCGCCGTATGTCGCGGCGTCAGTCCGGCTCCGCCCTCGCCTCCGCACGCGAGCGGGTCCTCACCCGCGGGTACTAGACCAACGACGCGCCTTGGCCTGGGACCCTGCCTGTGCAGACAGGGTCCCAGTGCCGTCCACCCGCCGGCGGCTCCCCCGGGAAAGGACTCGGAAGCCGTCGTTCAGGAGTCGATGGCCGTCAGAGGGCGATCAGTGCAGGCGGAACCGCAGCACCTCTCCGCCACCGGGAACGACCGCGCCGGTGGTGACGTAGGCATGGCCCTTGCTCACCGCGACACCGTAGGGGGCGAACAGGTCGTCAGCGATGACCTTGTGCGTGTCAGAGCCCTTCTTCACCCGCACCAGGGAGCCGGTGAGGTCCTCGGACAGCAGGCCGTTGTTGGCCAGCTGCACGGCATACAGCTTGCCGTTGGCCCAGGTCAGGTCGGTGACGTTGGTGAGTCCGCTGGCCCACTCGGACACAGTGCCGTGCCGGTCGATCCGCACGATCGTGGAGCCACCGACCGGGAACGGGAAGCCGGTCAGCAGGCTGACATAGACGGCTCCGTCCGGGCCGCGCTCGGCGGCCGTGGGCACCGGTTCGAACGGGATCATCGTCCCGGGAGGCAGCCCCAGGAAGGGCGGAGCCTCAGCCATCCCACCCGGAGGGACACCGACGGTCGACAGGTCCCCGTGGTTCAGTCGCAGGACGCTGTTGCCGCCGGCATCGGTCACCAACCAGCCGTGCCGATCACGCACGATCGCGTTGGGGTTGGTGTCGAGGTAGTCCGGGTGCGGATTGACGTCGGTCTCGAACTGGGCCAGGTCCGCGAACTCCTCGATGATGACCCGGTGCCGGCCGCGGAAGCTGATCTCCTGGACGGTCGCGAGGTCCTCATAGGTGTCGTCATCGAAAAGTTGCACCATCGCGTCCCGCATCTCTGGAGGAGCCCCCAGCCCGACGGTGACCATCAGGGTGTTGCCCCTGACCGAGACGTCGCTGGGGCCGGTGCTCTCCCCACCACCGAGGTCGACAGAGGGCAGTCCGGTGACGATCCGGTCCTGGCCGCCCTTGCGAGACACCTTGGTGATGGATCCGGTGTCGCCCAGCCGGACCTCTGACCAGTCCGGGTGCTCCTCGGGGTCCCAGCTGCCACAGGGCACCAGGGAACCGCCTTCACCAACGACCGGCCCTTCCTCACCGAGGACCACGCAGTCGTCACCACCGGTGCCTGACTCGGCGACATAGAGGTCACCGTTGGGGGCAGCCGTGAGGTGTCTGGGGCTGTTCAGCCCGGTGGCGATGACCTTGCCGTCCTGGTCCGGCGGGTGGTGGTCCCTGCCGCCGGCGAAGGCGACTGTCGAGACGCCGGTGGTGGTCAGGCACACCACGGCAAGGCTGCCGAGCACACGACGGGACAACGGCTGCATAGCGGCTCCTAGCGAGAGGTCACGGGACTGCTGTCACGGATACTCTCGTAGGCTAGGCACCGGCGAGGGTCTGGCGATATGGGTAAAACTGCCCACACGCGCAGGGTTGTGGAGCGGGGCGCGCCGCGGGATCATGCCCCGCGGCGACGCCGGGACGATCTCACTCGTCGGACAGCGTGAGCTGAGCACCGCCGACCAGCGCGGTGCACACGTTGTAGAGGAAGGCGGTCAGCGTCGCCAGTGCGGTCAGCAGGATCACGTTGATGACCCCGATCACCACGGCCAGCGACACGATTCGACCGAAGCCGACATAGTCCATCAGGTTGAAGGTGTCCGAGGACGTCTCACCGGTGGTGATCTCCACGATGAGGTCGTTGACCGTGGCAAAGACGTTCATGCCGTTGAGGACGGTCCACAGCACGGCCACCATGATCACGGTGGCGACGCCCAGTGCCACGGACACCAGGAATGAGATCTTCATGACCGACCAGGGGTCGATCCGCTGCAGCACCAGGCGCACCCGACGGGGCCCGGTGCGGCGCACCGGACGACCAGGGGCGGACCGCGCGGTGCTGCGGCTCCTGCCAGCAGCGTTCGGGGAGCCACTACCGCCCCGGGCGCGGGCCGCGGCGGCGCTCAGGTCCCGGCGCGGTGCGGTGCGGGCCATCGCACCGTCGCGCAGCCCAGTCCCCTGACCGGTCTGGGTGCCCGGACGGCGGATCTTCTGGGTCTCGTCGCCCGCGGCGGGCCGCGTCTGTGCGCCGGCCGTGCCGGCCGGGTTCGGACCAGTCGTGCTCACTACTCGCCTCCAGTGTCGGGCTCATCGGCGTCCGTGGCGTCGTCACCCGGGACCACCTCGGCCTCGGGGGACGGCTCGTCGACGTCCGCCGACTCCACAGACGGTAGTGCATGATCGCCGGTCGTGACCGCATCACCGGTGACTCCCGCGTCCGCAGTCGTTGCGTCCGGATCGGTCTCGATGGTCTCGATCTCCTCGGACAGGGCGGACTCGGTGTTGACCGCGACCGCGACGATCGAGTCACCCTTGCCCGGGGTCGCGAACTTCACCCCTGCGGTGTCCCGGCCGGTCACCCTGACCTGGTCGATCGCCGAGCGCACCACGTTGCCGCGCTCCATGACGACCAGGACCTCGTTGCCCTCCTCGACGGTCAGGGCCCCGACCAGGTCACCACCCTTGTCGGTCGCCTTGGCCACCTTGATGCCCAGTCCGCCACGACCCTGCACGCGGTATGCCGACAGCGGGGTCCGCTTGGCCATGCCGGACTCGAAGACCACGAAGACGAAGGGGTCGCTGCCCTCCGGCACGACCGACATGGACAGCAGCCGGTCCTCCCCGCGGAACTTCATGCCGGTCACGCCCGAGGTCGCCCGTCCCATCGGCCGCAGCGTCGTGTCGGTGGCGGTGAACCGCACGGACTGGCCCTTGACCGAGACCAGCAGGATGTCGTCCTCCGGGCCGGCCAGACCGGCGCCCACCAGCTCGTCCCCGTCGCGCAGGTTGACCGCGATCAGCCCGCCGGAGCGGGGGGAGTCGTAGTCGGTGAGCCGGGTCTTCTTGACCAGCCCGTTGCGGGTGGCCAGCACCAGGTAGTCAGTCACCTGGTAGTTCTCCAGGGCCAGCACCTGGGCGATCTCCTCGCCGGGCTGGAAGGCCATCAGGTTGGCCACGTGCTGGCCCTTGCCCGTCGGTCCACCTTCGGGGATCTCATAGGCCTTGGCACGATAGACCCGGCCGAGGTTGGTGAAGAACAGCAACCAGTGGTGGGTGTTGGTCGTGAAGAAGTGGGAGACGACATCGTCGGCCCGCAGTGCGGCACCGCGGCGCCCCTTGCCCCCGCGGTTCTGGGGGCGATACTCGGTGACCTTGGTGCGCTTGGCGTAACCGCCCCGGGTGATGGTGACCACCACGTCGTCCTGGGGGATCAGGTCCTCCATGGACATGTCGCCGTCGAAGGCCACGATCTGGGTGCGACGCTCGTTGCCGAACTTCTCGACGATCTCGGCCAGATCGTCGCTGATGATCTGCCGCTGGCGCTCCGGCTTGGCCAGGATGTCCTCGTAGTCCAGGATCATCGCCTCGAGCTTGTCGTGCTCGTCGATGATCTTCTGACGCTCCAGGGCAGCCAGGCGGCGCAACTGCATCTCAAGGATGGCGCGGGCCTGGATCTCGTCGATCTGGAGCAGCTCGATCAGGCCGTCGCGGGCGTCCTCGACGGTCGCGCTGCGTCGGATGAGCGCGATGACCTCGTCAAGAGCATCCAGCGCCTTGAGGTAGCCGCGCAGGATGTGGATCTGCTCCTCGGCGCGCTTGAGCCGGAACTTCGTGCGCCGGACGATGACCTCGATCTGGTGCTCGACCCAGTGCCGGATGAAGGCACTCAGCGGCAGCGTGCGGGGCACGCCGTCGACGATCGCCAGCATGTTGGCACCGAAGTTCTGCTGCAGCTGGGTGTGCTTGTAGAGGTTGTTGAGCACGACCTTGGCCACCGCGTCGCGCTTGAGCACGATGACCAGGCGCTGACCGGTGCGACCAGAGGTCTCGTCGCGCATGTCGGCGATGCCCTTGAGCTTGGCGTCGTTGACCAGCTCGGCGATCTTCTTGGCCAGGGTGTCGGGGTTGACCTGGTAGGGCAGGTCGCGCACGACCAGGCAGGTGCGTCCCTGGATCTCCTCGACCTCGACATTGGCCCGCATGATGATCGAGCCGCGCCCGGTGCGGTAGGCCTCCTCGATGCCCTTGCGCCCCATGATCTGGGCGCCGGTCGGGAAGTCCGGCCCCGGGATGATCTTGATGAGCGCCTCGAGCAGCTCCTCGCGGCTGGCCTCCGGGTTGTCCAGCAGCCACTGCACACCCTCGGCGACCTCGCCCAGGTTGTGCGGCGGGATCTGGGTGGCCATGCCCACCGCGATGCCTGCCGAGCCGTTGACCAGCAGGTTGGGGAAGCGCGCGGGCAGGACCGACGGCTCCTGGGTCTTGCCGTCATAGTTGTCGACGAAGTCGACGGTGTCCTCGTTGATGTCCCGGACCATCTCCATGGCCAGCGGCGCCATCTTGCACTCGGTGTAGCGCGCGGCCGCGGCCGGGTCGTCACCGGGCGTGCCGAAGTTGCCCTGACCGTGGACGAGCGGATAACGCAGCGTCCAGTCCTGGACCAGCCGGACCAGGGCGTCATAGATGGCGCTGTCACCGTGCGGGTGATAGTGACCCATCACGTCGCCGACGACGCGGGCACACTTATTGAAGCCGCGGTCGGGACGGTACCCCCCGTCATACATCGCGTAGAGGACGCGCCGGTGGACCGGCTTGAGCCCGTCCCTGACGTCGGGCAGGGCGCGGGCCACGATCACGCTCATCGCGTACTCGATATAGCTCCGCTGCATCTCGGAGTTGAGGTCAACTACCTCGATGCGGTCGGTCTCCGGCGGGTTGATGTCGGTCACGCCTGTCCTTCTCGTATGTCGGGTGGTCCGGTGTGCGTGGGGGCTGGGGCGGCGCGCCCAGCGGGGGGCTCGGGGGCAGCGGCCCCGAGTGATCAGATGTCGAGGAACCTCACGTCTCGGGCATTGCGCTGGATGAAGCCGCGTCGCGCCTCGACGTCCTCGCCCATCAGCACCGAGAAGACCTCGTCGGCCTTGGCCGCGTCGTCCAGGGTGACCTGGAGCAGCACCCGGTGGTCAGGGTCCATCGTGGTGTCCCACAGCTCGGAGTAGTCCATCTCACCAAGACCCTTGTAACGCTGGATGCCGGAGTCCTTCGGCAACCGCCAGCCCTTGGCCAGGCCCTCCTTGATGAACGCGTCGCGCTCGCGGTCGGAGTAGGCGTACTGGTGATCCACGCTGGACCACTTGATGCGGTAGAGCGGTGGCTGCGCGAGGTAGACGTAGCCGTGCTCGATGAGCGGGCGCATGAACCGGAACAGCAGGGTGAGCAGCAGCGTGCGGATGTGCATGCCGTCGACGTCGGCATCGGCCATCAGCACGATCTTGTGATAGCGCGCCCTGGTGATGTCGAAGTCCTCACCGATGCCCGTGCCGAACCCGGAGATCAGGGCCTTGACCTCCTGGTTGTTGAGCACCCGGTCGAGGCGGGCCTTCTCGACGTTGAGGATCTTGCCGCGGATGGGCAGGATCGCCTGGTTGAACGGGTTGCGACCCCGCACCGCCGAGCCACCCGCCGAGTCACCCTCGACGATGAAGACCTCGCTGATCGAGGGGTCGTTGCTCTGGCAGTCGCGCAGCTTGCCGGGCAGGCCACCGGACTCCAGCAGCCCCTTGCGCCGGGTCGCCTCGCGCGCCTTGCGGGCGGCGACGCGTGCGGCGGCCGCCTGGACCGCCTTGGTGACGATCTCCTTGCCCTCGCGCGGGTGCGCCTCGAGCCAGTGCCCCAGCTCCTCGGTCATCGCGGACTGCACAAAGCCCCTGACCTCGGAGTTGCCGAGCTTGGTCTTGGTCTGTCCCTCGAACTGCGGCTCGCCGAGCTTGACGGAGATCACCGCCGTCAGCCCCTCGCGGATGTCCTCACCGGTCAGATTGGGGTCCTTCTCGCGCAGTACCTTGTTGGCGCGGGCGAAGTCGTTGACCAGGCGGGTCAGGGCTGCTCGGAAGCCCTCCTCGTGCGTGCCGCCCTCGTGGGTGTTGACCGCGTTGGCGTAGGTGTGGACCGACTCGCTGTAGGAGCTCGTCCACTGCATCGCGACCTCAACGGCGAGCATCCGCTCCTTGTCCTCGGTCTCGAACCCGATGATCTCCTCGTGGACCGCCTCGCTGCGCTTGGACTTGTTGAGGTGGGCGACATAGTCCAGGAGCCCGTTGTCGTAGCGGTAGGTGAGCGGCTTGCGGTAGGCCTCGCCGGTGGGGGAGGCATCCGGGGTCGCGTCCGTGTCCTCCTCGGCGATGCCGTCGATCGGGTCGTCCTCGAGGGCGTCGATGTCGCGGACGACCTCAATGGGCCGCTCATCGGTCAGCCCGATCGTCAGGCCCTTGTTGAGGAAAGCCGTCTGCTGGACCCGGGCCCGGATCGTCTCGAAGTCGTGGTTGACAGTCTCGAAGATGTCGGGGGAGGGCCAATAGGTGATGATCGTGCCGGTCTCGTCCTCAGGGATCTTCTCGTCCTGGGACAGGGGCTCCTGAGGCACCCCGAGCTTGTAGGTCTGACGCCACACGTAGCCGCGCTGCCGGACCTCGACCTCGAAGGTCTCGGCGAGGGCGTTGACCACCGAGGAGCCCACGCCGTGCAGTCCGCCGGAGACCTTGTAGCCGGAGCCGCCGAACTTGCCGCCGGCGTGCAGCTGGGTCAGCACCAGCTCGACGGCGGGCTTCTTCTCCACGGGGTGGATGTCGGTGGGGATGCCGCGGCCGTTGTCGACCACCCGGATCCCGCCACCCTTGAGGATGGTGACGTCGATGCGGTCGGCAAAGCCAGCCATCGCCTCGTCGACGGAGTTGTCGATAATCTCCCAGACCAGGTGGTGCAGACCCCGCTCACCGGTGGACCCGATATACATCCCGGGCCGCTTGCGCACCGCCTCCAGGCCCTCCAGGACCTGGATCGCGTTGGCGTCGTAGGCGGAGTCGGTCGCCAAGGATGCCGGGTCCCCCTGCTGCGGTGTTGCCTCGGGGAGCTCCGGCATCTCCGGCTCGTTGTCCTGGGGATTGTCTGGTCCGACAGTGGCCACGGGGCTCCTAGGAAGTGTGGGCGGGGTAACCTCCTCAGTCTACCTGTCAACAGCCTCGAAGAGTGCCTTCCACAGCCAGATAACGGCAATTTGACGATCAAACAGCCCCAGTCCTGGGGTGGACCTCATCCCTCGGGCCCCCAGACAGTCCTGAGCCCACTCAGCCGTAGGTGTCGCGCGGTCCTCGTCCCGGTGCCCGCAACCGGCCCTTGCGCCAGCTCGGCGCGGCCGGTCCACGGACGGAGATCTCGGTGACCACCCCCGCACCGACCTCGGTCTCGATCCGCGCGAGCACCGAGCTGCTCAGCAGCTTCATCTGCGTCGCCCAGGCGGTGGAGTCTGCCTGCACAGTCAGCACCGTGCCATCGAACCCGAGCGGCTGCACGTGCTGGGACACCTCGGCGCCGACGATGGTGGGCCACCGGCCGATGACCGCCCCCACCTGCACGTCAGCGCCCCAACCGCGTGAGCTCAGCAGCCGGTCGACCTCACCGCCGAGGAGCCTGGGGTCCCGTGCCGCGCCCTCACCGGTGCCGGAGCGGCGCTCGGCCAGTTCCTGCCCTGCGGTCCGCTTCTTGCCCAGCGGGCCCGGTCGCAGCCCTCGAGCCCGAGCGCTGGCGCGGGCTCGGGCCAGCGCGTCGGCCGCTGCAGTCAGCGGCGCCCGCTCCTCGGAGTCGTCAGGCCCGGACTCGTCAGCACCGGACCTGTCGGGACCGGACTCGTCGGGACCAGTCATCCGCCGGACTCCTGCTCAGGCATCTCACCAGTGTCCCGCTCAGGCATCTCACCAGTGTCCCGCTCAGTGCTCTCCCGCGGCACGACGGCACCGTCTGCCACGTCCAGGATTGTCCCGCGGCCCGACAACCACGCCGGCACGTCCTCGGCGACCGCCGCGGTGATGAGCACCTGCTCGCACTCGGAGACGAGCTCGGCCAGGCGCTCTCGACGCCCGGAGTCCAGCTCGGCGAAGACGTCGTCCAGCACGAGCACCGGGTCGGTGCCCACATCGTGGCGCAGCAGCCGGAAGGACGCCAGGCGCAGGGCCAGCGCGATCGACCAGGACTCTCCGTGGCTGGCATACCCCTTGGCCGGCAGCTCACCCAGCGACAGGACCAGCTCGTCGCGGTGCGGACCGACCAGGGTGACGCCGCGTTCCTGCTCCTCGCGGCGGCGCTCCTGCAGGACCGCGAGCGTGGCGGCATACAACTCCTGCTGCTCAGGCACCTCACCGGCGGTGATCGCCTCGGCCACCGACCCCTCCAGGCTGGAGCGGTAGGTCGCCTGGGCCTGCGCCGCGGCGTCGCTGATCCTGGAGTAGGCCTCGGCGAGATAGGGGCCGAGGTCGCGCAGGAGGCGCAGCCGCGCATAGGTCAGGGCGGCGCCGACCTGCGCGACCTGCGTGTCCCAGGCGGCCAGGGTCGACTCGACCGCTGCACGCGCGTCCTCGACGCTCTCACCGGGGGCGAGTCGGTGCTGGGGGACCTGCTTGCGGCCACCGCGCCACAGGTGCTGGCCCGACCGCAGCAGGGCGTTGCGCTGCTTGAGCGCCTTGTCATAGTCGCTGCGCACCCCCGCCCAGCGCGGCTGACGGGCGACCAGCAGGTCGTCGAGGAAGCGGCGGCGCTCCGCCGGATCCCCCTTGACCAGCGACAGGTCCTCCGGGGCGAAGAGCACGGTGCGCAGGGTGCCGAGCAGGTCACGGGGCCGGGTCTGGGGTGACTTGTTCAGCCGGGCCCGGTTGGCGCGCCCGGGCAAGATCTCCAGCTCGACAATGCTCTCGCGGCCCTCCCGGACCACGGCTCCACGCACGATCGCCGACTCGGCCCCGTGCCGGACCAGCGGTGCATCGGTGGAGACCCGGTGACTGCCGAGCGTGGCGAGATAGCCGGCAGCCTCGACCAGGTTGGTCTTGCCGACACCATTGCGTCCCAGGAGCGTGGTGATGCCGGGCGTCAGACTCACCTCGGCGCCGTGATAGCTCCGGAAGTCGGTGACGCTGAGATGGCGCAGGTGCACGACGTGTCGGACGAGTGCTCGGTATGCCGCGGGGCTAGCCCGCGTCGGTGTCGCCGGAGCCCGAGGTGGGACCGGCGTCCGCCCCGGGTGCGGACGACCCGTCGGTGTCACCGGAGCCGGAGGAGGGGCCAGCATCCGCTGCCTCGGACCCTGCCGACTGACCGCCCGGGGCCTCTGCGCCCGCGCCGGGACGCTCGGTGCCCTCGTCGTGCTTGGGCTCGGCACCCTGGTGGACCTGCGGGGTCTCCTCGTCGAGCATCTGCACAGCGTGCCCACCGAACTGGCCGCGCAGTGCCGCGACGGCCTGCATCGCGGGGGAGTTCTCCTGACGGGAGGCGAACCGCGCGAACAGGGCCGCGCTCAGCACCGGCATCGGCACCGCGTTCTCGATCCCCTCGATCAGGGTCCAGCGTCCCTCGCCGGAGTCGGTGGTGTACTCGCTGACGCCCTCCAGGCCGGGGGTCTCCTCCAGGGCCTTGACCATCAGGTCCAGCAGCCAGGAGCGCACGACCGTGCCCCGGGTCCAAGCACGGAAGACACCCTCGACGTCCTTGACGGTGTCCTTGGCGGTGAGCAGCTCGAAGCCCTCGGCGTAGGCGTGCATCAGGCCGTACTCAATGCCGTTATGGACCATCTTGGCGTAGTGGCCAGAGCCCACCTCACCGGCGTGCACCCAGCCCTCCTCGCGGGGTCCCTCCGGGCGCAGCGCGTCGAAGATCGGCATCGCCTTCTCGACCCACTCGGTCTCGCCACCGCACATCAGGCCATAGCCCTCGGTGATGCCCCAGATGCCTCCCGAGACACCGCAGTCAAGATAGCCGATCCCCTTGCTGCCCAGCTCAGCGTGGTGCTTGACGTCGTCGGTGAAGTGGCTGTTGCCACCCTCGATCACCAGGTCGCCCTCGGTCAGCAGGGAGCCGAGCTCGTCGACCGTCTGCTGCGTCGGCTCGCCGTGGGGGACCATCACCCACACCACCCGCGGAGCCTCCAGGGCCTCGACCAGGGCGCTCAGACTGTCCACGTCCCGGACCTCGGGGTTGAGGTCGTAGCCCACGACCTCGTGGCCAGCGGCGCGGAGACGGTCGCGCATATTGGCGCCCATCTTGCCCAGTCCGATCATTCCCAACTGCATGGTCATGCTCCTTCGTGGGTCGGGTGCGTGTGGAGTGTGGCGCTCTGCCTCGTGGTCAGCCGGCAAACCTGACCGGCATCAGCACATAGCGGAAGGACTCGTCTGACTCGCCGTCCATCTCGGCCTGGCCGGAGAGCACCGCCGGCTTGGACGGCTGGGTGAAGCTGATTCGGGCGAACGGGGTGCCGAGGGCGGACAGTCCGTCGAGCAGAAACTGCGGGTTGAACGCGATCTCCAGCTCCGGACCGGTCAGCGTGGCCTCGATGGCCTCGCTGCCCTGGGCGTCGTCGCCGGTGCCGGCCTCGATCGCGACCTGCCCCTCGGAGAAGCGCAGTCGCACGGGGGTGTTGCGCTCGGCGACCAGGGCGACACGGCGGGCGGCCTCGAGGATGGTGTGGGTGTCGACGACGGCAACGGTGTCGACGCTGGTCGGGAAGATCGAGGTGACCTTGGGGTACTCACCGTCAAGCAATCGGGTGGTCGCCCGACGGGAGCCGGCCTCGAAACCGATGAGTCCCTCGCCCCGGGCGGCATCGCCCAGCGCGATCTCGATCGAGCCGGCCGCTCCCAGCGCCTTGGCGGTCTCCGACAGCGTGCGCGCCGGGATCAGCGCCACGTGGGAGACGCTGGTGTCCTGCGGCGACCAGGTGAGCTCACGCATCGCGAGGCGATAGCGGTCGGTGGCCAGCAGGGTGATCTTCTCGCCCTCGATCTCGACGCGGACGCCGGTGAGGATCGGGAGCGTGTCCCCGCGGTCTGCGGCGATGGACACCTGGCTGACGGCGTTGGTGAAGACGTCTCCGGCGACCGTGCCGCTGCTCTCGCTCGAGGTCGGTAGCGCGGGGTAGTCGGCAACCGGCATCTGGATCAACGAGAACCGGCTGGACCCGCACACGAGTTGCACCTTGTTGCCGTCCGTGGCGAACTCGACCGCCTGGTGGGGCAGGTTGCGAGCGATGTCTGCCAGCAGACGACCCAGGACGAGCACCTCGCCACCCTCGGTGACGTCGGCCTCGACCGTGACGGTCGCAGAGATCTCGTAGTCGAAGGCGGACAGGGTCAGGGTGCCCTGCTCATCGGCCTGGAGCAGCACGCCGGCCAGGACGGGGACCGGCGGCCGGCTGCTCAGCCCGCGGACGACCCACGCGACGGCTTCTGACAAGACATCGCGTTCTACGCGGAACTTCACGACGGTCAGCCCTTCAACAGTTGCGGTTGGTGCACTTCGGTCCCGGGCCGACAGTCGCGTCGACGCGTGGATGCTGACATTAGCCTCCTCCATCCGTTGCGACCAACACCCGCCCGCTCAAAGCGCCGGACGAGTGGCTCGGGTGAATCACAGGTCCAGGTCCCCAGGGGACGCGGGGCTAGGCCTTCCCACAAGATAGTCAGTAGTCGTCATAGGTGTTGTGGATCCTGTGGACAACGCTCTGTCGTTGCTGGTCCACGCGGCGATTCACCGTGTGTATGCCGCGTGGACACCCCTGGGGATGACGGCGCCGGCCTGGGGACGAGCGTTTGTTGTGCACAGACCGGCGGTCCGTCATACAGCGGTTGTGCCCAGGATGACCAGCGGTCAGACACAGGAAGTCCCCTGATCCTCCACAGGGCTGGGCCCTGGTCGAGACGGTGCACCACATCGAGGGGTGATGACGGCGGAGTGAACGGCAGGAGACTACCCACAGAGTTATCCACAGGCTGGGGATAAACTGGTGATGATGCAGGTGACCGCCGGGTAACACCCGTGGATGAGGCTGTGGGGTCAGCGTGGCGCGACAGTCGCGCGACAGTGATGTGCCTCAGCGCGCAGAGGCCTTGCGGATCTGACCGGTCAATTCGGTGATCTGGTCGTAGAGGGCGCGTCGCTCGCCGATCAGCTGGCGGATCTTGCGCTCGGCGTGCATCACCGTGGTGTGGTCGCGGCCGCCGAACTCGTCGCCGATCTTGGGCAGCGAGAGGTCCGTCAGCTCGCGACAGAGATACATGGCGATCTGCCGGGCGTTGACCAGCGTGCGTGAGCGGGAGGTGCCGCACAGGTCGTCGACGCTGATCCGGAAGTAGTCGGCGACCTCAGTCATGATCGTGCCAGCCGTGATCGTCCCGCCGTCACCGCTGGGGATGATGTCCTTGAGCACGTGACCAGCCAGTTCGGCGCTGACCGGGTGGCCGGACAGCGACGCGAAGGCGGTGACCCGGATCAGGGCGCCCTCGAGCTCCCGGATGTTGGTCGTGATCTTGCTGGCAATGAGCTCGAGCGTGTCGTCGGGAGCGGTCATGCCCTCCTGGGCGGCCTTCTTCTGGAGGATCGCGATGCGCGTCTCCAGGTCCGGCGGCTGCACATCGGTCAGCAGGCCCCACTCAAACCGGCTGCGCATCCGCTCGGCAAAGCCGGAGAGCTTCTTGGGGGGCTGGTCGGAGGTGATCACGACCTGCTTCTCGCTGTTGTGCAGCGTGTTGAAGGTGTGGAAGAACTCCTCGACCGTCTGCTCCTTGCCCTGCAGGAACTGGATGTCGTCGATGAGCAGGAAGTCGACATTGCGGTAGCGGCGCTGGAACGCTCCGGCCTTGTCGTCGCGGATGCTGTTGATGAAGTCGTTGGTGAACTCCTCAGAGTTCACATAACGCACCCGCACGCCCGGATAGAGGTTGAGCGCGTAGTGCCCGATGGCGTGGAGGAGGTGGGTCTTGCCCAGGCCGGACTCGCCGTAGATGAACAGCGGGTTGTAGGCGCGGGCCGGTGACTCCGCCACGGCCAGTGACGCCGCGTGGGCAAACCGGTTGGACGAGCCCGACACGAAGGTGTCGAAGGTGTACTTGGGGTTCAGGCGCGGGTCCATGTCGGCCGCCGAGGAGTTGCGCTTGGGCGGTCGCTCGCTCGTGCGTCGAGCACCTGGCGCGCTGCCCGACAGCGACGGGCCGGTGCCATTGTCCAGCGGTTGCCCGTCGACCTGCTCGGTGATGACCTGCTGGTGCGGATCGCCGGTCCCGCCGTCGGCCCCACCTGCGTCGTCGTCGGCACCCTGGGGGGTGGCGTCGGGGCGACCTGCAGGTGGTGTGGTGGCCGGCGGGTCGGCCTCACCCTCGACCTGCCGGCGCAGGAGGTCGTCGACCGTGACCGCGAGGCGGACGTCCACGTCCAGCGTGGAGGAGAGCGCCAGGCGCACCGGCTCCCGCAGCGTGGTCTCGAGGGTCTCTTTGGTGTGCTCATAGGGCACCGCCAAGAGTGCGGTGGAGTCGATCAGACCCACCAACCGGACCATCGCCAGATAGGCGCGGTCGCGCGGTGAGGTGTCGTCGCCCATCTTTCCGATGGTGTCGCGCCAGACCTGGGTGTAGTCAACCTCTGGCTGCGTCATCGGTGGCGGACCCCTTGGCTGTCGGTGTGGTCGGTCTGAATAACCGTACCCCGAGTTTCCACAGGTTTATCCACACCTGTGCATAGAGCCGTGGACAGAAGCGACCGAAGGCGGGACCGTAACAAGGAAGGTGCCTCGGGGGCAAGTGGTGGGCGGCAGGTCGCCTCCCGAAATCGTGCTGTCCCGGCGTGTCGGCGGCACCCGGCGACGGGCGTCACGCAGACTGAGAGGTTGTCGTCGACAGGGGCGGAGGAGTCTCGGTTTGACCGGACTCGGCCTCCTCCCGTACCTTTAGGGATGGCCTGTTGTCTCGGCCGTTTTCGCCTGCCCACGAGTGGTGGCCCAGTGGGTCTCGACGGCGTGGGCTTTCGATTGCGGCCGGTCCACGAGCCGCCCCGGTCCACATCCAGTGTGAGGCAGCACCATTGCGGTGCTGCGGTAATGGAGTTCCAAGTGAGCAAGCGCACCTTCCAGCCCAACAACCGCCGTCGCTCCCGCGTGCACGGCTTCCGTCTGCGGATGCGCACCCGCGCTGGCCGCTCGATCCTGGCCTCCCGTCGGGCCAAGGGCCGCACCAAGCTGTCTGCCTGAGCAGAGTCAGCAGTCTGCGCAGTGCTGCCCCGACGTCACCGGCTGACCCGACCGCGGGAATTCACCGCGGTGCTCCGGGGTGGCGAGAGCACGACCCGTCGGCGCCGCGCAGGCACCCCCTTGCTTGTGGTGCACTGTGCGACGACCACCGATCCGACCCGGGGTCCCCGGGTCGGATTTGTCGTGTCCCGCGCCGTGGGCAACTCGGTTGTGCGGCACCGTGTGACGCGCAGGTTGCGCCACCTCGTCGCCGACCGGATCGGGGATCTTCCCCCCGAGGCCGATCTGGTTGTGCGGGCCAACGCCGCCGCGGCGACAGCGTCGTCGGCCCAGCTGGGCCACGCCCTGGATCAGGCGCTGGAGCGCGCCTGCCAGGTGGCGCGATGAGCACGGCCACCAGCCGGGAGGCGAGCACGATCGGGACCTACCTGGCGATGCCGTTGATCGCTCTGGTGCGGGTCTATCAATTGCTGATCTCCCCGTTGCTGGGGCCGTCGTGCAAGTTCTACCCGTCGTGCTCGGCGTATGCCGTCACCGCGCTGCGCCGACACGGACCGATCAGGGGAACCTGGCTGGCGGCTCGTCGGTTGGGTAGGTGCCACCCCTGGTCCCACGGAGGGGTCGACCACGTCCCTGAGCGGGGTCCTGGCCGCAGCACCACCACAGACCACTAACCATCCACCGCGGGTGCGGTTGATACTGCCACCCGCCGACACCGAGGACCACATGCTAGACACTCTGCTCTGGCCGTTCACCTGGCTCGTCTCGTCGATCCTGGCCGGTTTCCACTGGATCTTCTCCGCCCTGGGCATGGCGGACTCCAACGGACTGACCTGGGCGTTGTGCATCGTCGGCCTGGTCGTCGTCCTGCGTGTCATGCTCATGCCGCTGTTTGTGCGACAGATCCACTCGCAGCGCCGGATGCAGCTCATCCAGCCCGAGCTGATGAAGATCCAGAAGAAGTACAAGGGCAAGAAGGACGACCTCTCCCGCCAGAAGATGCAGGAGGAGTCGTTCGCGCTCTATAAGAAGCACGGCACGAACCCGTTCTCGTCGTGCCTGCCGATCGTGGCCCAGATGCCGTTCTTCTTTGCGCTGTTCCGGATCCTGAACACTGTGCCGGCGATCGCCAGCGGCAAGAAGACCGTGCCGGGCTTCTTCACCCAGGAGCTGGCAGGGGCGATGAACGAGGCGACGATCCTCGGCGCCAAGCTGTCCTCCAGCTTCCTGCACAGCGACGACACCTCGGCCAAGATCCTCTCCGTGGTGCTCATCATCGCGATGTCGGTGACGACCTTCACCACGCAGCATCAGCTGATGCGCAAGAACATGCCGGCCGCTGCGCTGGACAACCCCATGGCACGGCAGCAGAAGATCCTGCTCTATGCCCTGCCCCTCATCTTTGCGGTCACCGGCGTCAACTTCCCGCTCGGTGTGCTCATCTACTGGACCGTCTCCAACCTCTGGACGATGTGCCAGCAGTTCTACGTCATCCGTCGCATGCCGGCGCCCGGATCGCCCGCCGAGAAGGCGCTGGAGCAGCGTCGCCTCGCCAAGGGCAAGCCGGTGACCAAGATGCAGCTGAGCAGCACCACCGATGAGGAGGAGTCCGACGAGGCAGGCGTGGGCGGCGGGACAGGCTCGGCCGGCGCGGCTCGCAGCGGGCAACGAGTCCAGCCCAAGAGCAAGAAGCGCAAGAAGGGCAGCAACCGGCCCAAGGGCCGCTGACCGCCTCCGCGCCCCACAAACCACACCCCAAACACACCCAGGAGCTTTGGTGACTACCGAACCCATCACGCAGCAGACCGCTGAGACACCGGAGGGCGTGGCAACTCCCACGACCGAGGACAGCCCCGAGACGACCACAGAGAGCAGTGCTCTCCAGCAGGGTGGTTCGTCGACCCGCAAGGAGGCCCTGGAGCACGAGGGCGAGATTGCCGCCGACTTCCTGGAGACCCTCCTGGACATCGCCGACCTGGACGGGGACCTCGAGGTCAACGTCGAGGGCGACCGTGCCGCGGTGGCGATCGTCGACTCCGAGGACGGCCCGGCGCCCAAGAAGTTGGTGGGCTCCGGAGCTGCGGTCCTGGAGGCGCTTCAGGAGTTGACCCGCCTTGCCGTCCAGGCCGAGACCGGCGACCGCAGCCGGCTCATGCTGGACATTGCCGGTCACCGGGCCGGTCGGCGCGCGGAGCTGGTGACCCTGGCACGGCGCACCTGCGAGACGGTCAAGAACTCCGGGGAGCAGGCGGAGCTCGAGGCGATGTCCGCGTTCGAGCGCAAGGTGGTGCACGACGAGGTCCTCGCAGCTGGTCTGATCTCCGAGTCCGAAGGCACCGAGCCGAATCGTTACGTGGTCATCCTGCCCCAGGACTGATGCGCACGGTGCTCCCTGCGAGCGTCACGTCCGAGCGCGGTGCGCACGGACCACACCGGCCCACTCCCGTCCGCGGGGGTGGGCCGCTGTCGTGGTGGGGGTGTCCGGAGCTGCCTGCCGAACCTGGCAGACTAGGGCGCTGCCGCTCAGTGTCGTGCCTCAGGCACGCCCTGATGGCAGGATCCCCGAGACCAATGAGGACGTTTCACGTGAAACACGATGACAGCGAGCAGCCGGGCCTCCCGGACCGTCCGCCACCGGTTGCCAGCGAGATCTTCGGCAACCGGCTCCCGATCGCGGAGCAGTTCGCCCAGATCCTGGCGGACACCGGCGTCAGCCACGGCCTCATCGGACCGCGCGAGACTCCCCGCCTGTGGGATCGTCACCTGCTCAACTGTGGAGTCGTGGAGGCTGTCCTGCCACACCGCACCCGGCTGGTCGACGTGGGGTCGGGCGCAGGGCTGCCGGGACTCGTCCTGGCCATCGCCCGGCCGGACCTCGATGTCGTGCTGGTCGAGCCGATGCTCCGCCGGACCACCTGGCTGCAGAGCACGGTCGACGAGCTCGGCCTCGGCAATGTCCAGGTCCTGCGCGGTCGGGCCCAGGACTTCTGGGGCAAGCTGCGGGCGCCGGTGGTTACCGCCCGCGCGGTCGCTCGTCTCGGCGAGCTCTCAGCGTGGTGTCTGCCGCTGCTCGAGGCCGAGGGACGACTGCTCGCCCTCAAGGGAGCCACGGCGGAGCGCGAGCTCGCCGAGGATGAGCCTGAGTTGCGGCGCGCCGGCGCCACGAGTGGTCGGCTCATTGTCCTCGGCGAGGACTCACTGCCCGAGCCCACGCGACTCGTGGAGGTCACCGTCGGCTCGGTCCCCGTCAAACCGACGGAGTCGGCCGTGCGGCGGTCGTCGTCCGGACCGGGACGCACCCGCGGCACCAAGAAGGGCGCTCAGTCCTCACCCCGGCGTGGGTCCACAGAGCGGCAAGCCAGCGGGGGATGATGTCAGAGATGAAGACTTTGAACCTCAGGAACCCGGTCGCTCGATCAGACGCGCGACGTTCCACGGCCGTCGGCTGGCCACCAACTGAGGGTGGGTCGTTGGACTCCTGGGGCACGCCGACACCCGTGGGGTGGTCCACTCCGGGGCGGCGTGGCGAGAACGCGACTGTTTCACGAGAAACAGGGCCCGAGGAGACCGCACACAACGACCGTGCTGCACGTGAGACCGCGGGGGTCGAGCGGACCCCGCAGGATGACGTTGTTTCACGTGAAAAGGTGCCCAAGCAAACTGCCTGGGAAGACGTGGTTTCACGTGAAACGCACTCCGAGGGGCCTCAGGCCGATGACACGGCCACCCGTGCAACGGCGGCACCCACTGATGCGCAGGTTTCACGTGAAACACCGTCCGCTGTCCCCGCAATGACCGAGCGTGACGCCCAGTTGGACCCAACTCGCTCTCCGCAGCTGCCCCGGCCCCGCGAGACGCGGGTGCTCACTGTCGCCAACCAGAAGGGCGGCGTGGGTAAGACCACGACCACCGTCAACATGGCGGCGGCACTCAGCCAGCAGGGACTGCGCGTCCTGGTGATTGACATGGACCCGCAGGGAAATGCCAGCACTGCTCTTGGGATCCCGCACGCGGGCGACACGGCGGGCGTCTATGACGTGCTCATCGATGGCACCTCCCTGGCTGAGGTGGTGCACGAGAGTCCCTCGCTGCCGGGTCTGTGGTGCGCCCCGGCGACCGTGGACCTGGCCGGTGCCGAGATCGAGCTGGTGCCGATGGTGGCCCGCGAGGGCCGGCTGCGCAAGGCTGTCCGTGCCTTCCTGCGGGCCGAAGAGGAGGCGGGAGCACGCTTCGACTACGTCTTCATCGACTGCCCACCGAGCCTGGGTCTGCTCACGATCAACTCGTTCGTGGCGGGGTCCGAGGTGCTGATCCCCATCCAGTGTGAGTACTACGCGCTGGAGGGCCTCAGCCAGCTCCTCACCAATATTGACCTGATCAAGGAGCACCTCAACCCAGAGCTCCAGGTCTCCCACATCCTGCTGACCATGTATGACGGCCGCACCAGGCTGTCCTCCCAGGTCGCCGACGAGGTGCGCACCCACTTCACGAGCACTGTCCTGAGGACCTCCATCCCGCGGTCGGTCCGCATTAGCGAGGCTCCCAGCCACGGAGAGACCGTCATGACCTATGACCCCATCAGCAGCGGTGCCCTGTGCTATCTGGAGGCCGCCAAGGAAGTCGCCCGATCCCCTCGGGCAGGAGAGGAAGGCAGCACCCATGAGTGACCGGCGACGAGGACTGGGCCGAGGACTAGGAGCGCTGATCCCGCCCGCTCCGACGGGCGTCGACCGGCCCAGTGACGTCTTCTTTCCGCGGCAGACCCATCAGCAGGTTGAGCCGGGGACCGCCACGGCACTGCTGGAGACCGAGGTCTCCAGTGAGCCTGACACCGCCTTGGGGACCCCTGACATCCCATCGGGTGCTGACGATCAGACGGCCGCGCCCATGTCTCCGGAGCCGGCCCTGGCGCCGGTCCCGGGTGCTCGCTTTGCGGAGATCCCGGTAGCGGACATCGTGCCCAACCGTAGGCAGCCACGGCAGGTCTTTGACGAGGATGACCTCGCAGAGCTCGAGCACAGCATCCGCGAGATCGGAGTCCTGCAACCCGTCGTAGTCCGCTCTGCAGCAACGGGATACGAGCTCATTATGGGCGAGCGGCGGCTGCGCGCAGCCACGATGGCCGGCCTGACATCGATCCCTGCCATCGTGCGGGACACCGACGACGAGGCCATGCTGCGCGACGCCCTGTTGGAGAACCTGCACCGGGCGCAGCTCAACCCGCTGGAGGAGGCTGCTGCCTATCAGCAGCTCCTGGAGGACTTCGCCTGCACCCACGAGGAGCTGGCGTCCCGCATCGGCCGATCACGACCGCAGATCAGCAACACGCTGCGACTGCTCAAGCTGCCACCACTGGTGCAGCGCCGCGTCGCAGCCGGCGTGCTCAGCTCCGGTCACGCCCGTGCTCTCCTGGGCCTGCCGGACGGCGCGGCGATGGAGCGGCTCGCTCAGCGCATCGTGGCCGAGGGCCTGTCGGTGCGCTCCGTGGAGGAGATCGTGCTCCTGGGTGAGGGTGGTGAGGGTCCCGGACCACGCTCCCGAGCAGTCCGGGAGCCGCAGCCTGAGCTCGAGGAGCACGCAGCACGCCTGGCGGACCGGTTGGACACCCGGGTAGCCATCTCGATGGGCAAGCGCAAGGGCAAGGTCACCGTGGAGTTCGCCTCGCTGGAGGACCTCGACCGGATCCTGGACCTGCTGGCCACGTCCTGACCGTCGGTCCCGCTTCCTTCGGGGGCGGCTGGGCGGGACACGCAACGGCCCCGGACCATCATGGTCCGGGGCCGTCGTCGTCGGTGCTGGTCTGCACCAGGGGGTGAGGATCAGCCGAGGTAGTTCTCCAGCTCGCGCACCAGCTTCTGCTTGGGCAGTGCACCGACCAGGGTCTTGACGACCTCACCGTCGACATAGACATTCATCGTGGGGATGCCGGTGATGCCGTAGCGGCCGGTCACCTGCGGGTTGTCGTCGGTGTTGAGCTTGACGACCTGGATCTTGTCGCCATACTCCTCGGACAGCTCCTCCAGGATCGGAGCCACCATCTTGCACGGGCCGCACCACGGGGCCCAGAAGTCCACCAGGACAGGGGTGGACTGGTCGAGGACGTCGGCCTGGAAGTCAGCGTCTGTGGTGTGCTTGGTAGCCATGGGTTTCCTCCATCGTGGATGAGCGGTCGCTCGTGTGTGGCGAGGCTTGGTTGTCGAATTCAGTTGTGGCAGTTGATGTCTGGGTCAGCTGACGAGCGCGGGAACGCCCTGCTGGGCGTCCAGAGCGGCCAGGAAACGCTCGGCGTCGAGAGCCGCTGAGCACCCCGTGCCAGCGGCGGTGACTGCCTGACGATAGGTGTGGTCGACGAGGTCGCCACAGGCAAAGACGCCAGGCACGTTGGTCTGGGTGGAGCGGCCCTCGACGAGCACATAGCCCTCTGCGTCGAGCGCGACCTGCTCGGTGATCAGCTCGTTGCGGGGGTCATGACCGATCGCCACGAAGACGGCCGCGAACGGGACGTCCTGCTCAGCGCCCGTGACGGTGTCGCGCAGGGTGACGCCGGTCAGCTTGGGGTCTCCGTGCAGCGCGGTCACCTCGCTGTTCCACGTGAAACGGATCTTGGGGTCGTTCTGGGCGCGCTCGGCCATGATCTTGGAGGCGCGCAGCTCGTCGCGACGGTGGATGACCGTGACTGAGCGGGCAAAACGGGTCAGGAAGGTCGCCTCCTCCATCGCGGAGTCGCCACCACCGACCACGGCGATGTCCTGGTCCCGGAAAAAGGCACCGTCACAGGTGGCGCACCACGACAGACCGTGGCCGGACAGTCGCTTCTCGTCGGGGAGGCCGAGCTCGCGATAGGCCGATCCCATGGCGAGGATGACGGAGCGTGCCCGGTGCACCTGTCCGCTGGCGTCCGTGACCTCCTTGACGGGACCGGTCAGGTCGAGAGACACGACGTCGTCGCGCACCAGCTCGGCACCAAAGCGCTCCGCCTGGCCACGCATCGCAAACATCAGGTCTGGGCCCATGATGCCGTTCTCGAAGCCGGGGAAGTTCTCCACGTCGGTAGTGTTCATCAGCGCGCCACCAGCGGTCACCGCACCCTCGAACAGCAACGGCTCGAGGTTGGCACGGGCAGCATAGACCGCCGCCGTATAGCCCGCCGGACCGGATCCGACGATGATGACATCACGCAGGGCCCCATCGGCTGGACCGGGCAAGGGTGACTCCTCGGGAATCGTGATCATGCAGGCATCTCCAGGAAGCGTCGTCGGCTGTCGGTGCCCACCTGGGGTGGCCACCATCGTTCATCACAACCGATCCTACGTGCCCGATGTTCCCTGAGCCGACTCCGAGCAGGAGCGGCTGCGTGTGGAGCAGGCTCGGCGTGGGAGCGACTCACGCGGTGAGCCGATGCCCGTCTCGAGTGCTGCTCAGCGCGGGAGGGTGAGCGGGCCGGAGAGGACCTCGTCGCAGTCAGGGCTCACGACCCAGGCGGTGGTGCTCTCGGCCTGCTCGGTGACCAGCAGGACGGCTGGGGTGTCGTCCCAGTTGGCGTCGGAGAGCAGCAGCTGCTGGGCGTCCGTGATGTCCAGCCCGTGGGCGGTGACGCACTCCAGGGCGTCCCGGCTCGTCCAGCTCGAGGTGCCGGGCTCGGGCTCAGCAGCAACCCAGCTGCTCACCTGCCCGCCCCACCCGGTCGTGCTCAGCGCAATGGTGCCGTCGGCGGTGAGCACGCGGAGCGCCTCAGAGTCGCCATGCACCTGCGCTGTGCTGCCGTCCTGTGCGCCGGGGTCGTCGGGACTACCACCGTCGACCGCAGCATCACCAGCGTCGGTGGGTGCGGGCTCGGCGACTGCTCCGGGTGGCACTTCGGCGGCATCCTCCTGGTCCCGCTGAGGTGCCTCGTCCCGGTCGGCGATGCCCGCGTCGCCGCCGGCCTCGGCCGAGTCAGCAGCCGGCACCTGCGCCGAGACCCCGGCGTCGCCATTGCCGTCGATCAGCTGGTTCACCGACAAGGTGGCGACCATCGCGACCGCGGCAGCCCCGCCGAGCCACAGCACGGTGCGTCCGGGACGGCGGCGCTGGCGCTCGGCATCCAGGGACACGACAGAGCCATGATCTGAGCGGCCTTCCCCGAGGGGGTCATCGCTGGTGTCGGGTGTGGCAGGACCCCCGGGATAGCTGCTGGCGGCGCCGGCTGAGCGGCGCTGCTGCTCCAACTCCAGGCTCTGGACGATCCGGGCCATCAGCTCGTCGGGCATCGGGCCTGGATCTGGGAGACCGGCGAGCAGGGAGCGGACACCCGTGGGGTCCTGGTCGTCGGGCTGGTTCAGGTCAGGATCGGGACGCGATCCAGTCACGGGGACCTCCTCACGGGTGTGTCGATGCGCTTCTGCGGGTGGCTCTGTCCATCAGCTCCACGGGTGTATGACGCATGGCCGGCTCCGGAGGTTCCCTGGCAGTTTGACCGGTGCGTCGTCATGCCGGTTCCAGCAGTTGGGCCATGGCTGCGCGTCCGCGGGCACAGCGAGACTTCACGGTTCCCTCGGCCACCTCCAGGATCTGCGCGGCCTCCGCCACGCTCAGCCCGTGCATATCCACCAGCACCAGGGCCATCTTCTGCCCCTCGGGGAGCTGCTCCAGCGCCTCCCGGACGTCGAGGCGGACCTCGACGCTGCGGTGATAGTCGCGCTGCTCGACGGGGTCGTGGTCGGCGATGTCTGCGGTGGGCTTGATCCGTCGCAGCCGGTCGAGGCACGCGTTGACGACGATCCGGTGGAGCCAGGTCGTCACGGCGGCATCGCCACGGAAGGAGTCGGCGCGCCGGAAGGCGTTGATGAAGCCGTCCTGCACTGCGTCGGCGGCAATCTCCGGGTCACGCGAGGTGCGGAGGGCCACGGCCCACATCCGGTCCTTGTGCCGACGGAACAACTCTCCGAAGGCCTCGGCGTCACCGTCCTTGTGCAGGTTGAGCAGCTCGTGGTCGGTGCGCTCAGCCAGGTCGACGGTCACCACAGGGCTCTCCCGACCCGACTCGGTGGGTGCCCCCACGGCATACGGTCACTCATGAGCGTGCGCTCACCTCGGCAACCCGGACGATCTCCCCGTTGGGACCGGCCCACGCACGGTCAAAGTAGATCACGATGTAACGACCCTCGACCGGCTCGTCGGCCGTGACCACCCACTCCTCGGAGGCGGAGTCTGAGGTGCCGATGGCCGTGCCGGTGGTGTCTGGGCTATCGCCGACATAGACCGTGGCGCCGTAGTCCCCGTCCGGGAAGGTGACGGTCACCTCGGTGATCGGCTGGGTCTCGCCGGTGTCGATGACCAGGCCGACGCCGTCCTTCAGCCCGCCCCAGTTCGGGACCAGATAGGTGAAGGTGTTCCACCAGGTCTCCGGGTCACCGTCGATGGCGCGGGCCGTCAGATCCGGCTTCTCCTCGCTGCCGTTGCTGTCAAAGTCGCTGGCGCCGACAAGGCTGATCTCCGCGCCGGGCTCCGGTGCGGCGGTCGTCTCATCGTCGTCGCTGGTCTGGGTCGGCTCGTCGGTCGGGGACTCCGACGGCGCGGTGGTGGGCAGCGGTCGCTGGGCCTCACCGTCGTCCGTGTCGTCCCCGAGGTTGCTGAAGACGGAGTATGCCGCGAAGACCGCCGCGAGCACCAGCACACCCACGATCAGGAGCACGACCCAGCTCTGACCTCGCCCGCCGTCGCGCTCGCGGATGCCGGGGGGCAGGCCGCGGTCCGGGCGTTGCTCATAACGCTCGTCGAGACCGATCTCGTCGTCGCCCTGGTAGGACGTGGTCCCGACCGGGAACTGCTCCGCGTGCACAGGGTCGTCCGAGTGATCATCGGCGCGCTCGTGACCCTCGTCTGCGCCTGCGGCAACGGGACTGCGCAGGTCAGAGCCCTGGGCGGCCGCTGCGGCACCGATGGCAGCGGCGCCGGCCGCCCCTCCGGCGGCGGTGCCCCCGCGCGGAGTGCCACTTGAGTCCTGCGGTCGCGCGAAGCCCTGACCGCCGGTGCCGGATCCCGCCGAGGAGGCCGCCACGATCTCGGAGGCCCACGGGGCGAGCTGACGGGCCAGCTCTCCGGGGGTCTGCGGACCCTCGGTCGGGTCATAGTCCAGGCCGAGCATCTGAACGCACAGCGCGTCGAGGTCACCCGGCACCTCCCGAGCCGTGTCGGAGGGGGCCGGCAGCGACCCGTCCGCGCGGCGCTGGGCCGAGGGCAGACCGTCGATCTCGTCACCGGGCCACTGGGCCGTCAGCCCGGTGTAGAGCAGGGCGACCAGGTCGGCGGTGTCGATCACGGAGGCCGCTCTGGCCTCGATGTCGTCGGTCTGCTCGATCGCGGCGGTGACCCCCACCCCGGAGACCTTGATGCTGCCGTCCCGGGTGCGCAGCACGGAGTGGGGATTGAGATAGAGGTGGTGGAGGCCTCGGCGTCGCGCGGACTCCATGCCCACGGCTGCCTCACCGACCAGCCGGCGGGCCTCCTCGGCGGGCAGGGGTCCGTCCACGGTCAGCGAGGCCAGGGACTCGGCGTCGGGCAGGCCTTCCTCGACGATCCAGCAGTAGCCGTTCTCCTCCCCGACATCCAGCACGCGCACCAGACGGGGGTCGTCGACCCCGGCTGTGCGCCGCGCGCCGTCCAGCACCGCGTGCGCCAGGATCGCGCGGTCGCCGGTGGACGGGAGCAGCGTCACCGCGACGAGTCGCTCCAGAGTGGTGTCCTGGGCGGACCAGTACTCCAGCACGTCGCCGCGTTGAGCCAGAAGCTCCTCGAGCGCATAACGGCGCCCCAGCATCGTGCCCGGTTCCAGACCCATACCCCACACCTCCCAGTCCTGTCCATACCCTGCTCCGCCCAATCCTAGGGCCGGACCGGCGCTGGTCCATGCGGAGGAGCCCTGCTCAGCGTGCCGGAGGTCCTCGTATGCCGTCTGCCAGCCCGTGTCATCCTCACCAGGGGAGTCGTCCTGGGTGCGCCGCGCTGTGCTGCCGGCCTCCTGCTCGTCGGTTCCTCGTGGCCCGTGGTGCTCGTGCTCGAGGTCGCCGAGGTGGGTGGTGTCCCCGCCCTCATCGCTCTTCCCGCCGTGCGCGCGGGTGTCGGAGTCCGCGTGGCGGCCGCTGTCGTGGTGCTCGCTGTCGCGGTGCTCGCTGTCGTGGTGCTCGTTGTCGCGGTGGCGCGGGCGGTCGGCCACCGCCGCCGGTGCCTTGGGGCCGCGACCCAGTCGGCGGAGCAGGGGTGCGGCTGCCTCGGCGAGTTCGGTGACCCCGGCCTTGTGCGCCACCAGGCCATAGACCAGGAAGAACACCGGGCCCCCGACGAAGAGCATGACCGCAGCGGCCACCTTGCCGTCGAGCAGTTCCCGGGTGGCCAGGACGATCAGCAGCAGCACGATCCCGGCGATGACTGTCGCGAGGGTGATCCGCAGATAGCTGTGCAGGACATCCTTGAGCGGCAGGCGACCCAGACGCTTGCGGACCCACAACAGGCCCAGCACCGCGGCCACGGCCTGACCCAGGGTCTGGGAGAAGCCCACTCCGATGGCGGTCTGTGTGGCGGGCAGGGTCGCGGACACCAGGATGCCGGCGATCGACACGGTGGTGATGACCACTTGCATGCGGAACGGGGTCCACCCGTCCTGGAAGGCGTGGAAGATGCGTCCCGAGAGGATGTACACGGCATACGGCGCCAGCCCGATCACCATCGCCATGGTCACCCAGGCGGTCGCGATCGTCTCCTCCCAGGTGTTGTTGAAGAACAAGATGCTGGTCATGGCCGGGGCCAGGAGGAACAGACCAACGCTGATCGGCACCATGGCGACGCCGAGCAGCCGCAGGCCGTGGCGGTACTGCGCCCCCAGGGACCTCAGGTCCTCGGCGTGGGCGGACCGCGACATCTGGGTGAACATGGCGGTGATCAGGGAGGTCGCGATCAGGCTGTGCGGCAGGATGTAGATGAGGAAGGCGTTCTCATAGAGGATCTTGCCCGGCGCGGACCCGTCCAGGGCGCTGGCCCGGTTGAGCACGTTGGTCGACAGCCACATCCCCGCCTGGGAGACCCCGATGATCGCCAGCATCCACATGGCCATCCGCGACGCCGCGCCCAGACCGACCCCGCGGAATCCCCAGCGGGGGCGATAGCGGAAGCCGGAGCGCCAGGTGGGCACGATGAGCACGCCGGCCTGGACCGCGACGCCGAGCGTCGCGGTGCCGGCCAGCAGCCAGATCATGTCCGGCGTCCACTCCCCGGGGCCGATCGTGCGGGCCTGCGGGTAGAGCGCCATGAAGAGCACGATCCCGGCGATCGCCACGATGTTGTTGGCGACCGGCGCCCACATGTACCACCCCCACTTCTCGCGGGAGTTCAGGATCTGCCCGAGGAGGGTGTAGACGCCGTAGAAGAAGATCTGCGGCAGGCACAGGTAGGCGAAGGTGATGGCCAGGGCGAGCTGCTCCCCGGTCCAGGAGAGCGCATAGAGCTTGGTGAGCACGGCGGCCCCGGCAGTGAAGACCACCGTGATCAGGGCCAGCCCGGTCAGCGCCAGGGTGATCAGCCGGTCGGTGAAGTCCCGACCCCTCTCTGGGCTCATCGCCATCGCCCGGGTCAGGGCCGGCACGAGCACCACGTTGAGCACCCCGCCGGCCAGCAGGATGTAGATCGTGTTGGGCAGGGTGTTGGCGGTCTGCCACGCGTTGCCCGCCGGTGAGTTCAGGACACCGATCGCACCAGCGAGCAGCAGGACCCGGACCATGCCCAGCAGTCGGGACACAAAGGTCCCGGAGGCCATCAGCGCGCTGGCCCGAGCCAGGGATGCGGAGGAGTGACCACCCGAGGGCGGGGGTGTTGAGGTGGGGGGCTGGTCGCTCAAGGACTCTCCGTGTCGGGCCCGGGGGCCTCGACCTTCTGCTCGGACTGGCTGGATGGTGACCGGGGGCGCAGGGCACGCACCAGGCCGAGGACAAGGATGACACCTGCGACGCCGCCGAGCAGCCAGTAGATCCAGACCCCGGCCGGTCGGACGCGCACGGACGTCTCGGCCTCCTGGCCCACCGGCGTCCCGTTGGGGGTGCTCAGGGTGGTGCTCAGCGGGACCTCGCCGGCGGCGATCGCGCGCGCCCGGAACTGCACCGTGGCCCGTGACTCCGGTCCGATGGTGATCGGGTCGGGCTGCCCCAGGATCCGCAGTCGCGCGTTGCCGGGGGAGACCGTCATCTGCAGGTTGTCGATCTGCACGGGCAGGTCGTTGGTGACGGTGATCCGGATCAGGCCCTCGTCGGCAAAGAAGTTGATCGTGGTGGGGTTGATCGTCAGCCCGGTGAGGATCTCCCGTGCCAGCGCGACCACCCGGTCGACGGATGCCGACCAGCCCGCGGTGTCCTGACGCCAGCGCGTGGAGTACTGCCCGTCCAGCACGCGCCGCCAGGTGGCGTCCGCCTCCTCGCTGCCGGGCACGATCTCGGACGCGCCTGCCAGGGACTCCCTCGCCTCCTCGACCTGCGCGACCCGACCGGTCGTCAGCGGGCTGGGTCCGGGAGTTGTGTATGCCGTGAGGTTGCCCGGGGCGGGGACCCCGGCATCGGCTCTGGTGCTGTTGGTCCCGGTCCCGTCGCCCTCACCCGTCGGCGGCGGTGGCGGTGGCACCACGACCGCAGGAACGGCCTGGTCGCCGGCGTCTCTCGTGTCGAGGAGCTCACCCGCGCTCGTCTCGGCCAGCCAGGGTGCCCCGTGGGCTGCGCCGGTGAGCTCACGCAGGGTGTCGGCGTCCACGTGGGTGCCGCGCGGGATCGCCACCACCAGGGAACGGTCCTCGGCGGGACGCTGCTGATAGACGGCCATGGTCTCGGCGAGGAAGCGTTGGACGGAGCGGCCGTCCTGGTCAGGGGTGCCTGCCGCGGCCACCACACCGCTGAGTCTCTCGTCATAGCCGAGCAGCCGGGTGCCGCTGGCGTACGAGCGTGCCGCGGACCCGGTGAACGTCTCTCCTTCGATGCCCGAGGACGGCAGCAGGACGGCGGCCAGTGAGCCGTTGCGCAGGCCCGCAGCGCCGGTGGCGCCACCCGCCATGCGCCAGACGTCGGTCAGGGACGCCACCATGGCATCGTCAAGCTCGGTCGACACGGGCCACGCGATGTCCGTGCGGCCCGCGGCAACCAGGGGCTCGACCGGGGGACGGCCGACGAGGGCGGCGACGTCCTCGGTCTCGGCGCCGAGATCCAGCAGGGCACCGGTGTCCGGGTCAGCGACGGGCAGCCACCAGAGCCGCTGCTCCGGGACCTGGGCGATGAGGGCACTCAGGGCCAGGACGGCGGCCTCGGTCGTCGGGGGTGTCGGCGGCTCCACCGGCTCAGGGTCGCCGGTCGGTTCCCCACCCGAGGGATCCGCACCGCCGGTCGACGTGGCTGCGGCGTCGTCGGGTCCTGACGTGACTGCACCGGTCGGTTGTGCGGGGTCCTGCTCACCGGCGGGGTCTCCGGTTGTCCCCTCGCCCGCACCCTCGCCACCGCTCTCGAGGGCGTCCCCCTCGCTGTCGGTTGACTCAGGGTCGGTTGATGCAGGGTCGGTTGACTCAGGGTCGGTCGATGCAGAGTCGCTTAAGGCAGGGTCGGTTGATGTGCTGTCGGTTGATCCGGTGCCCGGCGCGGCCGGCGTGGGCTCAGAGCCGGTGCTTTCCGGTGGGTCCCCGGTCGCCTGGCCGGCAGGGGGGCTCACCGTGGCCGAGTCCTCCGACGGCTCGGACGTGGGGTCGGTGGGTGTGTCCTCCGGCTCGGTGGGTTCCTCCGTCTCCTCGCCCGGCAGTTGGACGGCTTCGGTGAGCGAGGCCACCGGGTCCAACGGTGTGAACACGGCAGGGTCGACGATGAAGGTGGCTGCCGTGTCGGATAGTCCGGCCAGCATCGCGACATTGGCAGAGTCGGGGCCGATGGCGGCCGACCACGCCTGGGCCCGCACCGTGTCGTCGGGGTCGACCAGGGCGGCCCCACCGGGCAGGGTCAACGGAGCGACCCAGGCGATGTCGATCGGGTTGAACTGGTCCGCGCCCACCGCCTGCCACGGCAGATAGGTGCGCAGTTCGGTGCCGGGCAGCACCTCACCGACCACCTCTGCGTCGTCCCCCGCGGCCTCGTCCCCGTCCCCCGCGGCCTCGTCCCCGTCACCCGCCGCGGAGCCCTCGGCCCCGACGGATCCCAGGACGGGCTCGGTCACCTCGATCCGCAGCGGCAGGGTGGCGAAGTCGAAACCCGGGTCGGCGGCACCGGCCGGCACCCGGGCGAAGAAGCGCACGACGGCTCCCGGCTCCAAGGCCGCGGAGATGCGGTCTTCGGCGAGCAGCACCGGGGTGTCCAGGCTGCCCTGTGTCGACCACTGACTGACGGCCTCGCGGGTGTCCAGACCACGCAGCGCCGTGCTGACCCGCACGCTGTGCACCCGTGCGGGGTCGGTGCCCACATTGCTCAGGGTTCCGGACACCACCACGTCGGTGCCGGGGCCGGCGATGGAGGGCGTCACCGCGTCCAGCCGGACCCGCAGCAGGGCCTCGTCCGTCGGCGCCGTCCGGGTCGAGGCTGCCCTCTCGTCGACCGACGCGTGGGTCGGACCAGCCGGGACAAAACACAGGGCGAGCACCACGGCATACGCCTGGATGAGAGACAGGAGCCCGCGCCTGGCAGGTGGCGCGGGATGAGCGAGCCTCACGCCGTCCCGGCCAGCCTGGCCCAGGCGACCTCGGCGATGCGGCGCTCGTTGGGGAAGGTCAGCACCCGGTGCGCCTCGGTCAGGGGGCACCAGATGGCGTCGAAGGCCTCCTGATCGGGGTCGCCCTCCACGGACAGCTCGCCGCCGGTGGCCTCGAGCAGATAGTGGTGCACCCGCTTGTGGATCCGGTGCTGCGGGGTGGAGAACCAGTAGTCCACCGTCCCCAGGGTCACCAGCACCCGACCCACGATGCCCGTCTCCTCAGCCACCTCCCGCTCGGCGGCCTCCTCGAGGGTCTCCCCGGGCTCCATGTGCCCCTTGGGCAGGCACCACTCGACCCGCCCGGCCCGGTTGCGGCGGGCGATGATGGCGATCCGCGCGGCACCCTCGTGGATGTCGATGATGACCCCGCCCGCCGACGTCTCCTGCACCGACGGCAGATGGTGCTGCCATCGTCGAGGAGGGGGGGCGGTGGTCATCTTGCTCACTCTAACGAGCCGGAGTCCGGTTGCGTGGTCTCACGGGCCGTAGGCTTGTCCCTCGTGTCCCCCACTGTCACCGAAGCCGAGCTGCTGGCCCAAGCGCTGCGCCAGCTGGAGCCCGTGCTGCCCCTGCTGACCGAGCTCGGTGGACGCTTCCAGGACGCCGGGCACGAGCTGGCTCTGGTGGGAGGTCCGGTCCGCGATGCCTTCCTGGGCCGTTCCTCGCCCGACCTGGACTTCACCACCTCTGCCGCCCCGGAGCAGATCGAGGCGGTCCTGGCCGGCTGGGCCGAGCAGACCTGGGACATCGGGCGGGAGTTCGGCACCATCGGTGCCCGCCACGGGGGCTGGACGGTGGAGATCACCACCTACCGCGCCGACGCCTACGACCCTGACTCCCGCAAGCCGGTCGTCGCGTTCGGCGACAACCTGCGCGATGACCTGGTGCGTCGGGACTTCACGGTCAACGCGATGGCCCTGCGCCTGCCCGAGCTGGTCTTCTTCGACCCGCACGAGGGTCTGGCAGACCTGGCCGCGGGGACCCTGACCACGCCGCACACGGCCGAGATCTCCTTCTCCGACGACCCGCTGCGGATGATGCGCGCGGCGCGGTTCAGCTCCCAGCTGGGGCTGCGGGTCACCGATGAGGTGCGCACCGCCATGACCGGTATGGCGGACCGCCTGTCGATCGTCTCCGCCGAGCGGGTGCGTGATGAGCTGAGCCGGTTGCTGCTCGGGGCGGACCCCCGGGCGGGACTGGAGCTGATGGTGCAGACCGGCCTCGCGGACAAGGTGGTGCCCGAGCTGCCGGCGCTCCAGCTGGAGATCGACGAGCACCACCGGCACAAGGACGTCTATCAGCACTCCCTCACCGTGCTGGAGCAGGCCATCGCGCTGGAGGACGAGCCGGGCGCCGAGGGTCCCGACACCGTCGTCGGCCCCGACCTGGTGCTGCGTCTGGCGGCGCTGCTGCACGACATCGGCAAGCCCGCCACCCGCCGGTTTGAGAAGGGCGGGGGCGTCAGTTTCCACCACCACGAGGTGGTCGGCGCCAAGCTCACGCGCGCCCGGCTGCGGTCGCTGCGCTATGACAAGGACACCGTCAAGGCGGTCACCCGGCTGGTCGAGCTGCACCTGCGCTTCCACGGCTATGGCACCGGCGAGTGGACCGACTCGGCCGTGCGGCGCTATGTCACCGACGCCGGTCCGCTCCTGGGGCACCTGCACAAGCTGACTCGGTCGGACTCGACGACCCGCAACCGGCGCAAGGCCGAGCGGCTCGCGCGCACCTATGACGATCTGGAGGATCGGATCGCTCGGCTGCGGGCCGAGGAGGAGCTGTCCGCCGTGCGTCCCGAGCTCAACGGCAACGAGATCGCCGAGGTACTGGGGATCTCCCCGGGGCCGGTGCTGGGCCGCGCCTACAAGCACCTGCTCGCGGTGCGCCTGGACCAGGGCCCGATCGGCCGCGAGGCCGCCGAAGCCGAGTTGCGGAGCTGGTGGGCGGAGCAACCCGAGGCCCAGGGCTGACTGGCGGTGCGGGCTGGACCGTCGGCGGTGATCGGCATACTGATGTCGACGGCGACTGGTGAGGTGGTGGCCACGACGCGGCGGTGGAAGGGACAGCGATGGTCGAGCACGGACGGATGGGCGGCACACCGGAGCGACCGGCACGCTTCTTCACCTCTGCCGCGGAGTTTGGCGCCTGGCTCGCCGAGCATCACGACTCCGAGACCGAGCTCTGGATGGGGCTGCACAAGAAGCACGTGCCCGACCAGGGTCTGACCTGGAAGGACGCGGTCCCAGAAGCGCTGTGCTGGGGCTGGATCGACTCCCTCGCCCAACGCATCGACGACGACTCCCGTCGGCAGCGATGGACGCCCCGCAAGCCCGGCAGCAACTGGAGTGCCGTCAACATCGCCCTGGTCGAGGAGCTGACCGCGCAGGGCCGGATGCAGCCGCCAGGCCTGGCGGTCTTCGAGGCCCGGCGCGAGGACTGCTCCGCCGTCTACTCCTACGAGAACCCGGACCGGGAGTTGCCCCCGGACTACGCCGCCCAGCTCGCCGCGTCCCCGGCCGCGACTGCCTTCTGGGAGCTGGCGACGGCGACCTACCGCAGGCTGGCCGTCACCTGGGTGCTCACCGCCAAGCAGGAGGTCACTCGGGATCGGCGGATGGGCCAACTCGTCAGCGACTGCGCCGACGGGCGACTCGTGCCCCCGCAGCGCTACGGCACAACCCCGAAGTGGGTCGAGCGGGCCGCGGCTGCTGCCGCGGCTGCCGCTGCTGCGCGACACTGATCCACAGCTGGCGCCGCTCACGGCTCTTCGAACCCTGCTCACCCGATCATTGGGGTGCAGAAGCGGTCACGGGTGACCGTTCGTGCACCCCAATCCGTGCGGAGGGCGAGCGGCGAGCGGAGGGCGGCGAGCGGGGTCCGTGGGCGATGCAGGCGGGAGGGGGTGCTGACGATGAGACCCGACCCCTCGGCATACTGGACGGCAGCCCATGACCCGCAGCGGGTTGACGGGCTACCCGACTACACGCAGGAGGCAGACGTGCGCGCAATGGTGGTCACGGAGCAGGGCGGTCCCGAGGTCTTGCAGGTCCAGGAGCGGGAGACGCCCGAGCCGGGCGATGGACAGGTCCGGGTCGACGTCGCGGCCGCCGGGGTGAACTTCGTCGACATCTATCAGCGGTCGGGCACCTACCCGATGGACACCCCGTTCGTCGCCGGGTCGGAGGGGGCCGGCACCGTCAGCGCGGTGGGTCCGGGTGTCACGGACGTCGCGGTGGGTGACCTGGTGGCCTGGGCGATGGTGCCCGGCACCGGCTATATGGAGCAGGCCGTCCTGGCCGCCGACCGGGTGATCCCGGTGCCGGACGGGGTGGGCGCCGAGCAGGCCGCGGCCGTGATGCTGCAGGGCATGACCGCGCACTACCTCGTCGAGTCGACCTTCCCTGCACAGGAGGGGCAGACCGCGCTGGTGCACGCGGCCGCGGGCGGCGTGGGTCTGCTGCTGTGCCAGATGCTGTCGGCCAAGGGAGTGCGGGTCATCGGCACCACGTCGACCCCCGAGAAGGCCGAGCTCGCGCGGGGGGCCGGCGCCGACGAGATCATCTTCTATCGCGAGCAGGACGTGGTGACCGAGGTGCGCCGGCTCACCGACGGGGCTGGCGTCGACGTCGTATATGACGGGGTGGGCAAGTCCACCTTCGACGCCGGGCTGGACGTGCTCAAGCCCCGCGGCATGATGGTGCTCTTCGGCGGATCCAGCGGGCCGGTGCCGCCGTTGGACCCGCAGGTGCTCAACGCCAAGGGGTCCCTCTTCCTGACTCGTCCGTCCCTGGCGCACTATGTCGCCGATCCTGCCGAGCTGCGGGAGCGGGCCGGTGCCGTCCTCGGGCAGGTCGCTGCCGGGACGCTGGACGTGCGGATCGGTGGGCGCTATCCGCTCGAGGATGCCGCCGCGGCCCAGACCGATCTCGAGTCCGGCACGACGACGGGCAAGTTGGTCCTGCTGCCCTGACCCGACAGCACGACCTGCCCTGACCCGCAGCTCGGCCGTGCTGACCCGACAGCACGACCTGCCCTGACCCGCAGCTCGGCCGTGCCGACGCGACAGTTCGGCCGTGCCGACCCGCCGCTCCTGTGGCCCGGTGCTCGACAGCCGTGGTCCCTGTCACGCACACTAGTCACGCAGACCGGGGGAACCGGTTGCGGACCCTCGGCGTCACACCGCAGCCATCAGGCGGGAGCCACAGGGGGCGCCGGCCCAGGACAGCAGGAGCATCATCGTGACGATCCGCCCGCGCACCGCCAGCCTCGCGCTCGCCCTGCCGCTTGCCCTCATCGTGTCCGCCTGCGGGGGAGGAGCCCCGGACACGTCACAGATCGTGCTGCAGCAGGGGCAGGAGCTTTCGAGCACCGCCGGCCCCGGTGACGACCAGGCAGACGTGACGGCTGACCCGACTGACTCCGGCGACTCCACGGCAGAGGCCGCGGAGGGCGTGGTGACCAGCTTCAGCGACGCCAAGCCCGCGGTCGTGCAGATCATGGCGCAGGGCACGCTGCGCGACCCCGAGGTGGGACTGACCACGACGGTCGGCTCCGGCAGCGGCTTCCTGATCTCTCCCGACGGGCTGGCGGTGACCAACAACCACGTGGTGACCGGGGCCAGCACCCTGGAGGTCTTTATCGGCGGCGACACCAGCGAGAAGCACACTGCCACCGTCCTCGGTGCCTCCGAGTGCAGCGACCTGGCGCTCATCCAGGTCGACGTGGATGAGCCGGGCGCCTACCTGGCCTGGGCCGACGAGCCGCCCGAGCCGGGCCTCGATGTCTACGCGGCCGGCTTTCCCCTCGGGGACCCGGAGTACACCCTGACCAAGGGCATCGTCTCCAAGGCGCAGGCCAATGGCGACGTCACGGGCTCCTCGTCGATCGACCACACTATCGAGCACGACGCCACGATCCAGCCCGGCAACTCCGGCGGTCCGCTGATCACCCTGGACGGGGAGGTGCTGGCGGTGAACTACGCCGGTGGTGCGCTGCAGGAGGGCGCGTCCAAGCAGTTCTGGGCCATCGCTGCGAGCCTGGCCGAGCCGATGGTGGCCGAGCTGGCCGAGGGGGACGCCGAGTCGCTGGGCATCAACGGCCGCCCGATCTTTGACGACAAGCTCGCGCTGAGCGGGATCTGGGTCAGCGGTGTCAAGCCCGGCAGCCCCGCCTCCGCGGCTGGTCTGCTGCCCGGCGACATCGTGCTCAGCCTCAACGCCATCCCCATGGCCACCGACGGCACCTACCGCGACTACTGCGACGTGTTGCGCACCAGCGGAGACAACGCGATGACGGTGGAGGTCCTGCGCTGGGACACGGCGGAGGTGCTGCGCGGCGAGATCAACGGATCGCAGGGACTGGAGCCGATCCTCTCCCTCGCCGAGGAGGCCGGTGGTGACGTCCCGCAGGGTGACGCCCCCGGTGACGGCGGTATGCCGGTCCCCACCTACTACGACTACGTCACCGTCACCGACGACACCGGCAGCCTGTCGATCGACGTGCCGACGGAGTGGAACGACGTGCAGACCGACCCGATGTATGCCCCGGAGGGCCTCGCCTTCATCGGTGCCTCCGACGACATGCAGGCCTTCCGGGACGGCTGGACCCACCCCGGCCTGGTCTTCTACCTGCGGCCCTACCAGGGCGATGAGTGGGACACGCTGCACTACTACACCTATGAGGATGTCTGCGCAGCACAGGAGACCGGGGAGTTCTCCGACGTGATGTACTCCGGCGTCTACCAGATCTGGAGCCAGTGTGAGGGCACGGACGGGCTGGTGATCAATCTGGTGCTGTCCAACAACGACCAGACCTACACCGCGGTGATGACCACCTATGTGGCCACCGAGGCCGACCTCGAGGCCTTCGACCGGGCCTTCGCCAGCTTCACCGTCTATAACAACTGAGCGCGATGACCCTCAGCTCGCACCAGCGGGCACCGGGTCCGCGCTGGTTGAGGTCGCACGTTCTTCAGCGGTGCGGTGCCGGGCGGGGCTCGACCAGATCTGCCACACGAGCCAGGCCCAGCCGGCGACGCGCAGCAGGATAAACAGGGAGTAGGTCGAGCCCGGCAGCCCCTTGCCCGGGTCCGAGCCGAAGCCGATGTGCAGCCAGGTCATCTCGAAGTGGAGGATCTCGGTCGCGGCCCAGATGAGGTGGTCCCGCCACCGGACGGCGGACAGCGCCAGCAGCGGCAGCAGCCACAGCCCGGACTGGACCGAGACGGACTTGGCGGTGATCACGACGATCAGCAGCATCACGGCCGCGACCTGCACAGCGTCCGGGCGGCTGACCGCGCGGAAGGCCAACCAGGCACCGACGCCCACCGCCAGGACCCAGCCGGCCACGGCGATGGCAGTGGCCACGGGTGCCGAGATCCCCATCCCGTGCAGCTGCGGGATGAGCGCCGGTGCGCCATAGCCCGGACCGACGGTCCACCAGTTGCGGGCGGCCTCCAGGACGCCGTCACCGATCAGCAACAGCGCAGGGACGAACAGCGCCAGTGCGGCCAGGGGCGCCGCGACCAACGCGGTGGCTGCTTGCCGCTCCCGTCCCTGCCGCCATCCCACGAGCACCAGGGCCACCAGGATCAGCAGCGGATAGGGACGCACCAGAAAGGCCAGTCCCAGCAGCGCCCCGGCCGCTGCCGGATGATGACGGCTCCACGCCCACAGGGCCCACATGACCAGGACGATCCCCACCAGGTCGGTCGAGATCAGCGCCAGCACCACCAGCACCGGTGAGGCCGCCAGGTGGGCGATGTGCCACGGGTCCTGCTGCAGCAGCGCGATGCCCGCCAGGACCGCGGTGGCCAGCAGCACCAGGGCCAGCGCGGCCCAGGTGGCAAAGACCCACTGCTGTGCACCGACGCCGGTGCCAGCCTCCGGGGAGATGCGCGCGATGAGCCACATCACCAGACCGGACAGCAACGGTTGGTCGCTGCCAGCCACGGAGGCATAGGGCAACTCCCGGTCGGCCAGGGCCGTCGTGACGTGCATGACCGGCAGGTCCGAGTAGCAGGCCCGCCAGAACTGGTCGGGGTTGGCCCACCCCTTGGCCAGGCAGTGCCCCTTCTGGAAGACACCGAGCGCCAGGGCCACGCCGGCCAGGGCGATCAGTGCGGCCGCGACGGCGGCGAGACCCCGGGCACCGACTCGGGCGTAGCGTCCGACGGGCCCGCCGATCACGCTGGCCGCGGTGGCGACCACGGGGTCGTGGCGCGAGGGCACGACATACGGCGGTCTGCGCATGGTCGGCAGGTTAGCCGCTCGCCCCCGGGTCCTCGGTGTCGCCGGGTGGGTCCGGCTGCCCGGGGGGCTCCGTGGGCGGCTCTGGCTCCGTGGGGCGCGTCGGGGGGTCGGTGGGTTCCGGCGGCTGCGTGGGCTCCGGAGGCTCGGTCGTCGTGGGCGCCTCCGTCGTCGTCGGTTCCTCCGTGGTGGTGGGCTCCTCGGTGGTCGTCGTCGGCTCCTCGGTGGTCGTGGTGGGCTCCTCCGTCGTCGTGGTGGGGTCCTCGGTGGTCGTCGGAGCCTCCGTCGTCGGCTGCTGGTCGTCGGTGGTCGGGGCGATCGTCTGCTCCACCTCGTCACCCAGACCCACCCGCTCGGGGAACTCCTCGACCGGCTCACCCTCCAGGGCGCCGCGCATGAAGTCACCCCAGATCAGGGCCGGGTAGGTGCCGCCGGTGACCTGGTCATAGTCACCGATGTCCTGCATCGCCAGGGTCCCGTCGCCGCGATACATCCCGACGGTGCCGGTCAGCTGCGGGACGAACCCGTTGAACCAGGCGGACTTGTTGTTCTCGCTGGTGCCGGACTTGGCGGCGGCCGGGCGGCCGAGGTCGCCCGCGGTGCGCCCCGATCCCTCCGTGATCACGTGGGTCATCGCCTCCGTGACGTCGGCGGTCACGTCCGGGTCCAGGACGTCCTGGGTGTCGATGTCCCGCTCGTAGTCGTAGACGCCGTTGGCGCTGGTCACGGCGGTCACCAGATAGGGCTCGGCCGCCGTGCCCTCGGCGGCGATGGTGGCGTAGGCGCTCGACATCTCCAGCACCGTGGGTGCGGCGGGACCCAGCACGTTGGACAGCTCGTTGTCCAGGCCCGGGGTGTCCTCGGGCAGGCCGAGGTCCACGGCCACCTCGCGGGTTCGCTCGGGGCCGATCTCCTGGTTGAGCTGGACATAGATGGTGTTCACCGAGTTGGCGGTCGCCTGGCGCAGGTCGATCATCCCGAACTGGGCGTCGCGGAAGTTGTTGACCTCGTAGGGCTCGTCCTGGCCCTCGATCTCAAACTCCATCGGGCTGGGGCCGGCAAACTCGGACTCGGTGCTGATCCCGTCCTGGACAGCGGCGATCAGGGTGAAGACCTTGAACAGCGAGCCGGCCTGCAGGTGGGCGTCGGTGACCGTGTTGAGCTGCTGCTGGCTGTAGTCGGCCCCGCCATACATCGCGGTGATGGCTCCGTCACCGGGACGCACCGCCACCAGCCCGACGTGCAGGTCGTCCGGCTCCTGGGGCAGGTTGTCCGCCACCGCCGCCTCCGCGGCGTCCTGGTGCTTCTCCTCAATCGTGGTGATGATGCGCAGACCGCCACGGTCGAGGTCCTCCTCGGCGATGCCGACATCATGAATCAGCTCGGCGCGCACCTCGGTGGCGATATAGCCCTCGGTGCCGGTCGTCGCGCTCGTCGGTTGGGGGTCGTTGACCTCGGGGAACTCGACGTCGGCGGCCTCCTCCGCAGAGAGCCAGCCCTCCTCGACCATCCCGTTGATGATGTAGTCGACGCGGGCCTCGGCGCGCTCCTGGTTGCCCTCCTGGTATGCCGGGTCGAACAGTGAGGGCGCATTCGTCACCCCGGTGAGGAAGGCCCCCTCGGCGACGGTCAACTCGCTGACGTCCTTGCCGAAGTAGGCCTGCGAGGCGGTCTGGATGCCGTAGGCGCCGCGGCCGAAGTAGATGGTGTTGAGGTAGTTCTCCAGGATCTGGTCCTTGGAGAGCTCGCGGTCGATCTTGACGGCAATCAGCACCTCGTTGAACTTGCGCGTCAGGGTCTGCTCGTGGGACAGGAAGTAGTTCTTCACGTACTGCTGGGTGATCGTCGAGCCGCCCTCGGTGCTGTCGGAGGTCAGGTTGCGCCACAGGGCACGACCGGTGCCGGTGATCGAGACACCCTGGTTCTCATAGAACGAGCGGTCCTCCGCGGCCAGCATCGCCTTCTGCACGTGGTCCGGGACCTCGCTGAGGGGCACGGACTCCCGGTCGTAGCCGCCGGTGAACCTGGCCAGCTCGGTCTCGCCGTCGGCGTAGTAGAGGATGGAGCTCTCGGACGTCGCGAACTCGTTGGGCTCGGGGATGTCGGTTTGGCTGTAGGCGATCATCAGCGCGGCGCCGGCCAGCAGGATGCCCGCGACGCCGAGACCGAGGAGCCACAGGAGCACTTTCTTCAGTCGTGGTCGGCGCCGGGTGGAGGAGCGGCGGGCACCGGTGCGCTGCGCGGTGCGGTGCTCGGCCCGGGTCCGTGGCGTGCCGCGGTTGTTCGCGGGCCGGTTGTTCGCGGGCCGGTTGTTTGCGTTGGCCACAGCTGGCCTCCTCCTGTGTGGTCGATCCCATAGTGCTCTGTCTGGCGGGGCGATGCGGCGTGGCACGCGCAGGAGCACCCTGAATCGTGCCGTACGATATATCGGGTCGATATATCGACGGTCATCGCGATCGCTGCACGCAGGTGCGGCGCTGTGGAGCAGAGGAGGGGTGGCATGACTCGGCGTTCAGAGATGTTGGAGCTTGCCATCCTGGGGCTGTTGCACGACTCCCCGATGCACGGTTACGAGCTGC
This sequence comes from Ornithinimicrobium ciconiae, assembly GCF_007197575.1. Classification (NCBI taxonomy): domain Bacteria; kingdom Bacillati; phylum Actinomycetota; class Actinomycetes; order Micrococcales; family Ornithinimicrobiaceae; genus Ornithinimicrobium; species Ornithinimicrobium ciconiae. Next base: position 271,865 of record NZ_CP041616.1, on the reverse strand, counting down.
GCAAGCAGGTCCACCGTGTGCTGGGCACAGTCCGCGCCATGTCCTATGGCACGTTGTATCCGCGGCTGCGGCTGCTGGTGGAGCGAGGCCTCATCGTCGAGGCAGACACTCCGGCACTGGGCCGCAGGGCCCGCATCACGTATGCCGTAACGTCTGCTGGTCAAGAACGGTTCCAGTCATTGTTGACCGGGGCCGGACCCAACGCGTGGGAGGACGACGCCTTCGACGTGCACTTCGCCTTCTTCGGACGCGCGGACCGCGCCGTCCGACTGCGAACCCTGGAGGGCCGCCGGGCCCGCCTGGAGGAGCGACTGGCGATGTATCGCGCCAACGGGCCTGCCGACGGCGCCTCCCTGGACGGCTATGCCGCCGAGCTTCACCGCCACAGCCTGGAATCGGCCGAACGCGATGTGCGTTGGCTGACGGGGCTGATCGAAACCGAGCGCAGCGCGGGTCGCCGCGGTGTCGCGCAACACGAGGAGTAACTATGGGATCAGTTCGAGTCGCCATCGTGGGCGTTGGCAACTGCGCCAGTTCGCTGGTGCAGGGTGTCGAGTACTACCGCGGTGCTGACGCGTCGGCCAGCGTGCCAGGCCTGATGCACGTGCAGTTCGGGCCTTACCACGTCAGCGACGTGGAGTTTGTCGCCGCGTTTGACGTCGACGCCAAGAAGGTCGGCTTCGACCTGGCCGAGGCGATCGGTGCCAGCGAGAACAACACCATCAAGATCGCCGACGTGCCGCCGACCGGCGTCCTGGTCCAGCGCGGCCCGACCCTGGACGGCATCGGTCGCTACTACAGCGAGACCATCGAGCAGTCCGACGCCGAGCCGGTCAACGTGGTGCAGGCCCTCAAGGACGCCGAGGTCGACGTCCTGGTGTCCTACCTGCCGGTGGGCTCGGAGGAGGCGGACAAGTTCTACGCTCAGTGCGCGATCGACGCCGGCGTCGCCTTCGTCAACGCGCTGCCCGTCTTCATCGCCTCCGACCCTGAGTGGGCTGCCAAGTTCGAGGACGCGGGTGTGCCGATCATCGGCGACGACATCAAGTCGCAGGTCGGTGCCACCATCACCCACCGGGTGATGGCTCGTCTCTTCGAGGAGCGCGGCGTGGTGCTGGACCGCACCTACCAGCTCAACGTCGGCGGCAACATGGACTTCAAGAACATGCTTGAGCGCGACCGTCTCGAGTCCAAGAAGGTCTCCAAGACGCAGGCCGTCACCTCTAACGTGAGCCACGACATGGGCTCGCGCAATGTGCACATCGGTCCGTCCGACTATGTGCAGTGGCTTGATGACCGCAAGTGGGCCTATGTGCGCCTGGAGGGCCGTGCCTTTGGTGACGTCCCCCTCAACCTGGAGTACAAGCTGGAGGTCTGGGACTCGCCCAACTCCGCAGGCATCATCATTGACGCCGTCCGTGCCGCCAAGATCGCCAAGGACCGGGGCGTCGGGGGTCCGATCATCTCCGCCTCGGCCTACCTGATGAAGTCCCCGCCGCAGCAGATGCCCGACGACCAGGGCCGCGCCCAGGTTGAGGCCTTCATCCGCGGCGAGGTCGAGCGCTGACCTTGTAGTTCTCTTCGCAGCAGAGCCCGTCCCACACAGAGCCCGTCCCACACAGAGTGGGGCGGGCTCTGTCGCGTCTACGAGCAGCACCTCTCCCCTCGAGAATGACACACTTGTCATTCCCTGGGAAAGACACGCTTGTCATTCTCGTGAACAACACCCATGTCATTTCTCGACCGATGAGAATAACAGCGTTGTTGTTTAAGAAATCGTTATGCGATTGGCTTTCCCCCACCGAAAGTTCTGTGTAGTCTCCTAACGCCCCTTGAGTCACACCGTCACCATTGATCACAGTCTGCCGAGGCCCCGAGGCACTGTGTGAAGGGATCAGAGAATGCGCAATTGCCCTCAGCGCCACACCCTCGCGGCCGGCGTCAGCACGCTGGCCCTCCTCGTGTCTGCGCCTGTCGCCATGGCTGATCCCGTCACGGACCCCGGCGTGGACCCCGCAGTGGACCTGCATGAGGAGGACCACGGCCACGCGGCTGGGGAGCGCCTCACGCTGCAGGGCCTGGGTGACCCCTTCGCTGAGGGCCTGGTGGTGCCGGCCGACCCCTACGTGGTTCCTGAGGAGGAGAGCGGCGGCAACAGCGTCGAGACCTTCCCGGAGTCCCCGATGGACTGGATCGGTGCCCCGCCGGACCCCGCTGACCTGCCCGTGGAGTGGCTCACCGAGCAGCCCGCGGTCGAGATTGAGCCCTCGAGCACCGAGCAGCTGATGGACGCCGAGGACGGCTACCTCGGTGGCGGGTTTGCTGCCGACAGTGACGGGGCAGTGCTCACCGACGCCGACCTGATGTCCGTGCCGGCACCGCCGAGCAAGGACCTGCCGGGCACCCTCGACGCGGCGCCGCCGTGGCAGTACTCCTACTCCTGCGACCCCAACGACAAGCCGGGCATGGTCGCCTTCGCCAACCTCGTCTCCAACCACTACAACAAGCCCACCTGGTATGGCTCGCGCCCCTGCAAGCACGGTGACAACAGCCAGCACTACGAGGGCCGTGCGATGGACTGGCGGATGAACGCCTACAGCGCGGGCGACAAGGCGATCGGCGACAGTGTTGCGCAGTGGATCACGGCCAACAACGGGGAGATCGCCCGACGCTTCGGCGTCCAGTCGGTCATCTGGAACCGCAAGGCCTGGTACCTCTACAAGCCGGGCTCCTGGGAGAACTACTACGGTGCCTCACCGCACACCGACCACCTGCACATCAGTTTCAGCTGGGACGGGGCGATGGGTCGCACCTCGTGGTGGGACGGCACCCCGGTGACCACGCACGACTACGGCACCTGCCGGGTCTACGCCCACCAGTACGCCCCGCGCTACCAGGGCTTCAACGGCACCCCCTGCTCCACGAGCCTGCCGACAGCCCCCTACGCGCCCTACCCGGTGACCCTGCCCGGGGCCAACAACAGCAACGTCAGGCAGGCTCAGCGCTATCTGGGCTTCACCGGCAGCGATGTCGACGGTTCGTTCGGGCCTCTGACCCTGCAGGTGCTGCTCAACTATCAGGCTGCCCACGCCCTGCCGTGGACCGGCGTGCTGGACAAGGCCAGCTGGGCCTACATGATCGAGGCTGGCATCCCCAGCGACCCGGTGCCGCCGCCCACCCCACCGGCGCCGGATCCCGACCCGATCCCTGAGCCGTCGCCGGGCGAGGTGACCCGCATCTCTGGCGTCAACCGCTATGAGACCGCGGCCGAGATCTCCATGACCTTCCCGACCGGCAGCCCCCTCTTCCTCACCGTGGGAGAGGACTACCCCGACGCCCTGGCGGCAGCCGCCCGGGCCGGCTCCCAGGGTGGCCCGGTGCTGCTCGCCAAGTCTGACTCGCTGCCACTGCAGACCCGGGACGCGATCCTGCGACTCAAGCCGTCCTCGGTGACCATCGTCGGTGGCAAGGGCGCGATCAGCAGCGCCGTCTACAACGAGGTGGACGCACTCACATCGGCGCCGGTGAAACGGCTCGGCGGAGCCAACCGTTACGAGACCGCGGGCCACGTGGCCGGGCAGTTCCCCAGCGGCCTCGACGTGGTCTACGTCGCCACCGGGACGAACTATCCCGACGCGCTCGCGGCAGCAGCCCGCGCCGGCTACAACAACGGGCCGGTCCTGTTGGTGCAGCCCAACCAGGTGCCGTCCGTGACCCGCTCGGCGATGACCAGGCTCAAGCCCTACCGGGTCGTGGTGCTCGGTGGCGAGACGGCGGTCAGCCCCGCGGTGGCCAGTGAGCTCAGGTCGCTGACCCGCTCAGGCACCCTGCAGCGCGTGTTCGGACCCGACCGGTATGCGACGGCGGCCGAGCTGGCCTCGTACTACCCCAACGGGGTCGACACGGTGGTCGTCGCAACGGGTCAGGAGTTCCCGGACGCGCTGTCCGGTGCGGCGCACGCCGGAGATGCCCACGGACCCGTGCTGCTCGTCACCAAGAATGGCGTCTTCCAGAACACCCGCGACGTGCTGGAGGCGCTGGGCGCCAAGAACATCCTGGTCGTCGGTGGCACCTCCGTGATCTCGACCAAGGTCGAGGGCATCCTGGAGGACTACCTGGGCTGAGTGGCGGGGCCCCTCAGCCCAGCAGGGAGACCGTGGCCCAGGCCAGGAGCGCGGTGGTGACCACGCTGCCGACGCGCTCCAACGACCGGGTGTGACTGGACAGGAAAGCCTGCCAGCCGGGGCGGCCCCACAGGATGTACTGCAGGACCGGCAGCGCCCGCGAGGCACCGAAGGCGGCGCCGAGCGCAACGGCCCAGGTCAGCGGCAGCCCGGACAGCAGCACGAAGGCGGCGGCGATAGAGGACGCGGCCGAGGGCACCAGGGTGCGGAAGCCGCAGCCATACTCGACCCCGAAGCGGAAGCCACCGCGCATCATGCCGCGGGCGAAGACCTCCTGGGGGATGAGCTGGCTGCGCTGCGGCAGCTGCAGGACGATCTGTCGCAGGTCCATCACGAGGAGCAGCACCGCGACGACCCCGAAGACCACCGCCCGCGCCGCCAGCGGGATGGGTGACAGGAGTCCAGAGAACACTCCGAGAGCCGTCCCGGTGAAGGCACCACCAAGGGCGCAGCCCACCAGGAAGCCGGCCCAGAGCCTGAGTTGGATCGATCGACCTCGGACCGAGGCCACCAGCGCCCACGCGCTGTTGAGGCCTCAGGTGGAGCCGGACAGGGCGAGACCGGCACCGACCACCGCCAGCAGCGCGGGGACCTGCCACGGGACCGCCGTGCCGACCAGGTGCAGGATCCCCAGCAGCACACCGGCGACGCCCACCAGCCCGAGCAACGGCAGCGGGTCGGCGACCCAGCGGCGCGCACGGCTGACCGCGGCGGGACTGTTCCCGGAAGGGGTGCTCGGGTCGGTGCTGCTCAGACCGCCCATGGGCAGATCGACTTGCTGCAGGCACCGGAGGCGCTGCAGGTCCAGCCGTCGGAGCACCGGTAGGTGTTGCCGTCGCTGAACTTCCACTGCCATGAGTCATAGGTGCCCTGCCAGCAGTCATCCGGCCGGTGCGTGTAGTAGCCGGTCGAGCCGGGAGCGTTCTTGTGCCAGCCGACCAGGTTGCCGGCACCGTTGCGATACTTCCAGCAGCACGAGCGCGAGGTGCACATCGGCGACGGGCCGCACATGATGCCGTTCTCGGTGTGGTTGCGGGCATAGCCGGTCACCGGGTCGCACGGACCGGTGTTGGTGCTCGTCCAGTCCTGCCAGTACGCCGCCTGCGCGGTGTCGGCGGCCTTGTTGACCAGGAACAGCGAGCCGAGTCCGACGGCGGCGCCGGCACCGAGCACGGACCCCATGAAGCGGCGGCGCGAGGGCCGGGGGCGGAGCCGCTTGCGGATGTGGCCGGTGTCGGTGACCGGCAGGTCCGCGAAGCTGACGGTGGTCTGTGAGCTGGTGTCGGTCATGCCTGCTCCTCGGTGATGCTGATCGAGCCACGGGTCTGACGGACCCAGGCGGTGAGGTCGGTGTCCTGGTGCGGCAGCGCGGCGGCGATGATCGTCCCGGCGCCGTCGACGGCCATGAGATAGGGGGTGGCGGGCACGTGCAGCTGCTCCAGCAGGGAGCGGCCCTGCGCGATGCACCGGCCGGTGCCGGCCAGGTTCTCCAGCGCGGGATCGCACGATCCGGTGGAGACAGCCACCAGGGCGACCGAGCCGCCCTGCACGTCGGGCACGGCGGTCAGCCCGGAGAGCGTGACGGCACACGAGCTGCACCCGGGGGAGACAAAGGCCACCACGGTCCGGTGGGCGCCGGGCTCGACCAGGGAAGGCAGGTCACCGTGGGCGGGCAGCCGGAAGCCGACCAGGTCGCGGGTGCTGCGGGGCGCTCCGGCCGTGGCCGACGCCCCGGTCGACTGACCGGCCTGGCCGCGGGTCAGCACGGTCACCTGCCGCAGCAGCCCGGCCAGGCCGAGCGCGAGGAGGACGAGGGCGACCCACGCCAACAGGACGGCAGACTCCATGAAGGTCACCGCGTCTCCCCCCCAAAAAAGAGAGGGGTTTCGTTGGTCGTTCCCGCATTTTTGTCGTGGTTTTGCTGACGCGTCCCGGGGTGCGAGATGGCCGCCTCGGGCACCGCGCGGGCGGCGGGCAGGAGGGCGATGGCCAGGGCCAGGACGAGCATCGCGGCGAGCGCCACCCCGATCTCCGGGGCGGGTGCGGCAGCCAGGCTCCAGCCGCTGCCGGCGATCCCGCCGCTGCCGGCGATCCCGCCGCTGATGGCCGCGACCGCGAGTATGCCGCCACGCAGGACCGCGGACTGGCTCACCGGGGTGGCCCCCAGGCCGCAGGCGCAGGGCACGACCTGCCCCTCGGTGGTGCGCAGCACCTGCCACAGATAGCCGGTGAAGGCCAGGAAGAGTCCGGCGATCGGCATACTCACCGCCAGGGCGGCCCCGGGCGGGACCGCGACCACGGCGACGACGAGGGCGGCAACCCCCAGCACCGCCTCGAGGGGACCCAGCACGGCAGCCACGGTGTGCTGCGCCCCCTGCGGCAGGACGTCATGGGCCCGCAGACCGGAGCGCAGCTCGGCCGGGGAGCGCAGGTGCCCGATCGCCGCCGCGATCAGCACCAGGCTGACCGCGCCAAGCAGGGCGGGGGACAGAATGCTCACGACAGCTCCGCCGTGACCTGGCCCAGTGTGGTGGCGACCTCGTCCAGGTCGCCCTCGGTGCCCGGAATGCCATAGACGACGAAGGCCGCGGTCTCCAGCACCGCGTAGTGGGCGCGGTCCTCCTCCGAGGAGCGGCTCAGCCGGCCACCACGCACGTCCAGGCCGGGCCCGGAGGGACGAGTGACGCCATTGCGGGTGCGGCGCACGTCCAGCAGCGTGCGCTGGCCAGAGTCCAGGAGCGCCACCTGGGCGATGTCATGGGTGCGGAAGGGCGACCAGTCCACCGAGCCGCCAGGCGTGAGCACGGGACCGGCGGGATCAGCGGTGAACTCCACCTGGGACAGCAGGGCCGACAGCCCCTCGAGGTCGAGGCTGGGGACGGTGAACCCGAAGACGTCGTGGTCGCCGACCTGGACGGAGAACGCCAGACCCGAGGCCGGGTCCCCGCCGTAGCGGCCATAGCGCAGGGTCGTGCCCTGCCGCAGCTGCACCTGCTCGGTGAGCGTGCTGCCGCTGACCGACAGGTAGTGCTCGAGGTGGCCCGGCCCGCCGCTGTTGAGCTCCAGCTCCAGACCGTCCTGGGCCAGCACGCTGATGCTGGCCGACGGCGGCAGCTCCTGCGCCGACGGGACGTCAAGGACAAGGGTCTCGCCGTTGAGCAGGCGACGTGTGGTGCGCATGGTGATCTCCTGGCTCAGCCGACGTGGCGGCCGAGCTGGTCGAGGACGATGGAGTTGAGCGAGGTGTAGCCGCCCAGCACGACGCCGGAGTCGGGGTTGAGCCCGTCGATGGCGTCACCGACCGAGTTGGGCAGGCGGGTCGGGGTGGCCAGCAGGACCGGGTTGGCCTCCTTGGCGGCCAGCGCGGAGCCGGACAGGGCGTCCGGGAAGTCCGCGCCGGTGGCCACGAAGACGCGGCTGCGGTTGCCCGGGAAGGTGTCGGCGATCAGCGCCGAGGTGTCATAACGGTTGGCGCCGGCGATCCGGGTCACGTCGCCGTCGGTGTGGTCCTGCAGCTGGTTGCGGACCGAGTTGGACACCGCGACGGTGCCGCCGAGGATGACGATCCGACCGGGGTCGAGCCGGTCCAGGGCCTCGCGGGTCGCGCTCGGCAGATGGTCAGGGCCGGTCAGCAGCATCGGGCGGCCGTTGCGACCGGCCGAGGCGCTGCCGGACAGGGCGTCGGGATAATCGGTGCCGCTGGCGACATAGACGGTGCTGATGCCGGTCGGATAGGTGTCGGCGATGGCCGCCGAGGTCTCATAACGGTTGGCCCCGGCCAGCCGGGTGACGTCCCCGCTGGTGTAGTCCGCCGCGGCGTCCCGCACGGTGTTGGAGACCGCTCCGGTGCCGCCGAGGATGACGATCTCGCTGGGGTTGAGCCGGTTGAGCTGAGCGGCCACGGGGGCGGGGATGGAGTCCTCGCGCACTAGCAGCACCGGTGCGTCCTGCTTGCCCGCGAGGGCTGCTCCGGCGAGCGCGTCCGGGAAGTCCGTGCCGCTGGCCAGATAGACGACGTCCTGGCCGACGGGATAGGTCGCGGCGACGGCTGCCGAGGTGGCGAACCGGTCGGCGCCGCGAATACGGCTGACCGCTGCGTCCCGGCAGGTATAGATCTGGACGTTGTCGACATCCCACCACTGGCTCGCGCCCTGCCGGGAGCGGTGCTGGAACCAGGTGCCGAGCCGGCCGCCCTCGTCCTGGGTCGCGGCCGTGATGTCAAAGACCTTGCCCCGCCAGCTGCTGGTGTTGCCCGCGGCCTGGAAGCTCAGCGAGTTCACGTCAGCGCGGGAGTAGCCGGAGGAGGAGACATTGCCCCGGGAGGTGAAGGCGAGCATGGTCTGGGCACCGACGGGGGCGGTGGCCCACCGCATGAACATCCAGTCCTCGCCATCGCCGGAGCTGACCTCGGAGCGGGCGGCCCGGGTGCTGCCGATGCCGCTGGAGACGGTGCGCCAACCGTTGTTGAAGTTGCTCTGGGGGATGCCGCCGGTGAAGTTCTCGGTCATCAGCGTCGCGCTGCGGCTGCGCCCCTCGGGACAGGGAGCCTGGGCGTCCAGCCCGCCGGTCCACTGCACAGCCTGGGTGCTCTCCGCGGGGGAGGTCTCGCTGGCCGGCAACGGCGCAGTGCTGGCCGAGCCGGTCGCCAGAGTGGCCGCCATCACCAGCCCCGCGAGCGCGGCGACCCCTCGTCGTGCAGTGCGCGTGGTCAGCGCCATCGTCTCTCCCCGTGTGTGCGTCTGAGTAGTGTGCATCTGACGTCTCTGATGCACCAGACGCTACCGGGTGCTCCAAAGGTTGCACCGTCCCCAGAATTGGTCTGTGCAGCGTTGTGGGGGCTGTGGGTCGGCTCATGAGACGATACTCGCTGGCTGAACCACCTCCCAGAGCCCTTTTCTTCCGTGCCTGCAACCGTTTCCGAGCTGCCTCCAGAGGCCCGCCGTCCGCGCCACCGGCGCCGCGGCGGGTCGACTCTGCGACCCGGGATGCGGGGAGACATCGAGGGTCTGCGCGCGGTCGCCGTGCTCCTGGTGATGCTCTATCACGCTGGCGTCTCCCAGGTCCCGGGCGGTTTCATCGGCGTCGACGTCTTCTTTGTCGTCTCCGGGTTTGTCATCACCGCCGGTCTGCTCCGTGAACTGGAGTCGACGGGGCGGGTGCGCCTGCTCGCCTTCTACGGCCGGCGTGCCAAACGTCTGTTGCCGGCGGCGGGGTTGGTCCTGCTGGTCACCGCCATCGCGAGCTGGCTGATGGTGAGCAGGGTCCAGTGGCAGCACATCGGCGAAGACATCGTGGGAGCCGCGGTGTATGTCGTGAACTGGGTTTTCGCGGGCCGTTCCGTTGACTACCTGGCCGAGGACATCATGCCCTCGCCCGTCCTGCACTACTGGTCCCTCGCGGTCGAGGAGCAGTTCTACCTGATCTGGCCGGTCGTCCTGCTGGGGCTGTTCGCCTACCTGCGTCGGGCTGCGACCCGGCGGGCGGGGCCGGATGCCTCGCCCGTGCTTCCCCGGCGTCAGGACCTGGCGATCGCCCTGGTTCTGGTGCTCATCGGACCGTCCCTGCTGTTTTCGGTCATCTACTCGCTCAGCAACCCTGAGGCGGCCTTCTTCATCACCCCCACGCGGCTGTGGGAGCTGGGGGTGGGCGGTCTGATCGCGCTCGCACCCCGGGTGTTCGCGGCGTGGCAGCACCGCCAGGGCGCGTGGGTGGCCTGGGCGGGAATCCTGCTCATCCTGGCGAGCGCCTACCTGGCCGATCGCGTCCCCCACTGGCCGGGCATCGCCGCGGCGGTCCCGGTGGTCGGGACCGCCCTGGTCATCGCTGGCGGGTTCAGCGGCTCCTCGATGGGCCCGGCCCGGATCCTCGAGCTGCGGCCCCTGGTGTGGGTCGGTGGCCTGTCCTACTCCCTCTATCTGTGGCACTGGCCGCTGTTGCGGTTCTGGGAGTGGCGCTTCGGTGAGTTCACGCTCGTCCAAGGCGTGGCGATCGTGGCCTTCTCGTTCGTGCCCGCCTGGTTGTCCTACCGGTTCGTGGAATCACCGGTGCGCTTTGCCAAGGTCCTGCACACCACGCCGCGCTACGCCCTGTCGGTGGGGTTCAACTGCACCCTGGTGGCGCTCGTCGCCGGCCTGCTGCTGACCCAGGCCGCTGGCGTGACCTCCGGCGACGGGCAGGCGACCGGCGCCGGCTGGTCGGACGGCAGTGGTGTCCAAGCGTCGGACCCGGACGCCGGATCCGACGGCCCGGCGTCGACCGTTGTGGGGCAGATCAGCTCGGCGAGCGCCGGCGGCGGCGTCCAGGTCGGGGTGTCCGTGGACGACTCCCGCCAGGACGACTCCGGCCTCGCAGGTGGCGACGCTGCTGAGCAGACCGGCTCGCCGCCACCGCCTGGTCTGCCGGTCCCGGAGGCCGAACAACCCGGGGACGAGCCGTTCTTCGAGACGCTGACGCCGGACCCTGTCAGGGCCACGGGCGACGTGCCCGAGCTCTATGACCGGGGCTGCCAGGTCGACCCGGAGGACGCTGACTTCGAGCCGTGCGTGTTTGGTGATCCTGAGGGTGAGGTCGTGGTGGCCGTTGTCGGCGACTCCAAGATCGCACAGTGGATGCCGGCGCTGGACGCTATCGCCCAGGAGCAGGGGTGGCTGATCCGGAGCTACACCAAGTCCTCCTGCGCCTTCGCCGGCGCGCTGACCGTGGTGGACGGTGCGGCATACCACTCATGTCAGGCTTGGGGGCAGGATGTGCTGGCCAGGCTCACCGGCGCGGAGAAGCCGGTCGCCGTGATCACGTCGGGGGGCCGACTCAGTGCGCTGCCAGCCGGCAATGAGGAGGGGGAGCCCGTGCCGGAGGCGCTCGTGGCCGGTTATGTGGACTACTGGACTGCTCTGGAGGAGGAAGGCATCGGGGTGATCGCGATCTCCGACACGCAGTCGCCGGTCGGCACCGGCCCTGTCTATGAGTGTGTCGAGGAGCACCGCGACGACCCGTCGGCGTGCAGCTGGAGCAGCGCGGCCTCGCCGGCCACGACGATCTTGCAGCAGGCCGCCTCGCAGGTCCCGCAGGCCCACTTCATCGACATGGATCCCTGGGTCTGCCCCGGTCAGACGTGCGTCGGCGTCTACCGCAATGTGCTGACCTATCGTCAGGGCTCCCACATCACAGCCACCTTTGTCGGGGTGCTGACCGAGCCGCTGGCCGCCCACCTGGTCCCCCTGATCGACGACCTGGAGGCGGGGCGGTGAGCGTCGCCACACCCCCGAGCCGACCAACGCGTCCACTGGCTCAAGGGGAGCCACGGCGCGCTCGGTTCCGGACCGACGTCGAGGGACTGCGCGCGATCGCCGTGCTCCTGGTGATGATCTATCACGCGGGGGTCTCGGAGTTGTCCGGCGGCTTCATCGGTGTCGACGTCTTCTTCGTGGTGTCCGGGTTTGTGATCACCACCCAGCTGCTGCGCGAGATCGAGTCCACCGGCCGGGTCAACCTGATCGACTTCTATGGCCGCCGCGCCAAGCGGCTGCTGCCCGCAGCCGGGCTGGTGCTCGTGGTGACGACCGTCGCGGCCTGGCTGCTGACCTCGCGGGTCCAGTGGCAGGTCATCGGCCAGGACATCCTCGCTGCGGCGGCGTATGTCGTGAACTGGCAGTTCGCGGCACGGTCCGTCGACTACCTGGCTGAGGATGTCGGACCCTCCCCGGTGCTGCACTTCTGGTCGCTGGCCGTGGAGGAGCAGTTCTACATCATCTGGCCCCTGGTGATCATCGGGCTGCTCTGGTTCCTGGGGCGTGGTGCGCGTCGGGCTGACCCGGCGGGTGCCTCCGCTGCGCCGGTCCCGCAGCGGCGTCACCTGGCGGCCGGCCTGCTCGCTGTGATCGTCGTGCCGAGCCTGGTCTTTGCGATCACCTACACGTGGTGGCGACCCAGCGAGGCCTTCTTCATCACTCCGACCCGCCTGTGGGAGCTGGGCGCCGGTGCGTTGGTGGCTCTGGCGGCCGGCGTGCTCTCCTCCTGGCGCCGTCGAACGGGCGCCCTGCTGGCGTGGGCGGGCCTGCTCCTCGTGCTGGGCAGCGCCTTCCTGGTCACGTCCAGCACACCCTGGCCGGGGATCGCTGCCATGGTGCCTGTGGCCGGGACGGCACTGGTGATCGTCGGTGGGTTCTCGAGCCCGGACGCCGGACCCGCTCGGCTGCTGGGGCTGCGGCCCCTGGTGTGGGTCGGTGGGCTGTCCTACTCGCTCTATCTGTGGCACTGGCCGTTGCTGCGGTTCTGGGAGTGGCGCTTTGGTGAACTGTCGCTGACCGAGGGACTGATCATCGTCGCGGCCTCGTTCCTGCCCGCCTGGTTGTCCTATCGGTTTGTGGAGTCCCCGATCCGGCACGCCAGGTCACTGCGGGAGTCCTCGCGCTATGCCCTGTCGGTGGGGCTGAACTTCACGGCCGTGTCGCTGATCGCCGGTCTGGTGCTGATGCAGGTCGGCAGCATCGCCACGGCCGGTGGCCAGCCCACCGGGGTCAACTGGTCGACGAGCGGCAACCCGAGCTCAGGCTCGGATGAGGACCTGCGCACGGGCGAGGACCCTGACGACCCAGACAGCCCTGACGGCCCTGACGGCCCCGACAGCCCTGACGGCCCCGGCGGCCCCGACGAGGAGACGCCGCAACCCCTGGAGCCACCCACGCTGGCCAGTGCCCAGGACGAGCCGTTCTTTGATGCGGTGACGCCGGACCCGCTCCTGGCGACCGAGGACGTGCCCGCCTACTACGACCTGGAGTGTGACACCACCGTGGCCGGGCCCGAGGTGCGGATGTGTGAGTTCGGCGATCCTGACGGCGAGCTGGTGGTGGCGGTCGTCGGCGATTCCAAGGTGGGTCAGTGGATGCCCGCGCTGGAGAGCATTGCGGCTGACCGGGGGTGGTTGATCCGCTTCTACAGCAAGAGTGCCTGCCCTTTCAGCTCGGCGACCACGCTGATCGATGACGAGCCCAACACCTCGTGTGTCAACTGGTCACAGCAGGTGTTGGAGCGCCTGACCGGGCCCGAGGTGCCGGATGTCGTCATCACCTCCGCCCTCCGGAACAAGGCGCAGGACCCTGCGGGTGGGACCACACAGGCGGCGTTGGTCGAGGGCTTCGTGGACTACTGGAGCCAGCTGGCAGAGCAGGGGACCTCGGTCGTGGCACTGTCGGACACGCCGCAGCCGATGGAGGACCCGACGCCCTACGAGTGCGCCGCCGACCGACCCGACGAGGTGGCTCAGGCCTGCACCTGGCCCTCGGACGACGGCATCGGTTCAGAGCCGCTGGCTGCTGCCGCCGAGCAGGTGGAGACGGCGAGCTACATCGATATGAACCGCTGGGTCTGTCCCGAGGGCACCTGCGTCGCGGTCTATCGCAATGTGCTCACCTATCGCCAGGGGTCCCACATCACGGCGACCTTCGCCGAGGTCTTGGCCGAGCCGCTGGCCGTCGAACTCGTCCCGCTGGTCGAGCAGGACTAGAGCTCCGAGCCCGAGCCCGAGCCCGAGCCCGAGGCCTCGCCGCCCGGACCGACCATGTGCACTTGCACGCATCCTTCACGTCGACTCCGAGCGCGACCGACCATGTGCACTTGCACGCATCCTTCACGTCGGTTCCGGACATCCGCGTGAACGATGCGTTCACCTGGACCCGGTGGTGTCGAGGATGCGTTCACCTGGACCCTGGCGGTGTCAAGGATGCGTTCACGTGCACGCCGGGGCAATTGGGCTATGGGTGTGGTGTCGGCTCAGCCTCGGCAGGGTCGGTCAGGAGTCCGGGGACCAGCTCGTCGAGCTCGGCGCGGTCCGTGCCGTCGAGGTGTGGGGCAGCCACCCAGCGGGGACTCAGTCCCCACCACGACCGGGACACGTCGGCCACGCCGAGCAGGTCGACCGGCAGGCCGGAGTCATCGGGCCGACACACCTGCGGCGTCAGCTCCACGTCGACCCGGTCCACCTGGAGGCGGCACTCCTGCGCACCGGCCAGGAGCAGCACGCGGGGATCGAGCACGACGAGGCGCTGCACCCGGATGTCCTCCAACCGGGTGAGCGGTGTCAGCTGCCCGGCAGAGTCCAGGATGGCCGCCCACCAGTCGGGGTGCATCTCACTGCGCGCACCGTGGAGTGGCGTGGTCAGCGCCTCCGCGTGCCAGAGCCCGGTGCGGCCTGGGAGGGGCTGGTCCCGGGAGGAATGCTGGGCGGTCCGCGCCATCAGCTCCGGCGTGGGCGCGGCCGAGAAGTCACCGAGATAGGCCACCGAGACCTGGGCCCAGTCCGGGGCGGAGTCCAGCGCTCGCACGAAGCTGCGGGGGACCGGAAAGGACAGGTCCGACCCTGGGCTGCGGTCGTGGGTGGTGTCCTGGTCAGCGACCAGACGAGCATGCCAGGCGCGATAACTGCCCTTGAACAGCAGCCGCTCGGGTGAGGCCCACTGATAGGTGAAGTCCCCTCTCGACAGGCTGCCGGTCCGCAGCCGGGTGATCGCCAGCGGGGTGCCGGTGTCGGCGAGGGGACCGGCCAGGGTGGTGAGACGCTCGGCATACTCCGAGTCGGCCCCCTTGCGGATCGGCACGAACGGGCCGATCCGCTCCAGGACCTCGCGGCGGACCATCAGGCTGGAGGCGTTGTCGCGCACCGCGCGATAACCGAACCACTGACGGGTCAGGTCGTCTCGGGCCCGCACGGCCTGGCTGCGGCTGGCCGGGGCGTCCGGGGCGGAATGCAGCGCCGCGACCTGGTGCTCGAGACGGCGCGGGTGTGACCAGTCGTCGGCGTCCTGGAAGGTGACGAACTCCCCCTTCGCCTCGGGCAGCGCGGCATTGCGGGCCAGATAGCTCCCACCGTTGCGCTGCAGACGGATGAGGCGTGCCCGGTCATCCAGGGCGACAGCGCGCGCAAAGAGCTCCTCATGGTCGAGGCCAGAGGCGTCGTCGACGACCAGGATCTCCAGGTTGGCCCAGCTCTGGTCGCGGATCGAGGCGATCGAGGTGAGCAGGCCCTCGTCGGGGCGGTAGCACGGCATGATCACCGTCAGCAGGGGTCCGTCGGAGACGGTGCCGGCGACCTGGCCTGCGGTGAGCCGGTCGAACAGATGCGTTGCGCCGGGTGCCTGCCCCGGCCCGACGGGCACCAACACCGGCACCAGGCCGGCCTCGACGAAACTGGCCCCCAGCAGGTCCTGCCACCGGGCGTGCGCGGCCGGGTCGGGGTCCAGCCCGTCCAGGTGCGGGTTGGCCAGGTCGACCTCCAGGTCGTGACGCACCTGCGGGTGCAGCCGGGTCAGGTCGGGCAGGGCACGACGCAGCTCCTCGTGACGTCCCGCCAGGAAGAGGGCCTGACCCAGTCCCTGGTGATGGATTGGCGCCAGCGCGGCCACGTCCCCCCGGGACCAGAGCTGCAGATAGATCGCAGCGGCCGCGGCCAGCTCGGCCTGGCTGCGACCCAGTCCGGCCAGGGCCAGCGCCAGGGCCGCGGCATCCTCTGCGGACCCCACTGGCGCGGAGGGGTCGTCCACGACGTCGGTGGCCCCGCGCCGCCCCAGAGTGGCTCGCCGTGCCACGGCGTCCAGGGCGATGTCGGACGTGGTGCGCAGGGCGAGGTGAGCCAGGGTCAGCGGGTCGCCTCCATTGCCACGCAGTTGCCAGGTCGTCCAGGCGCCGGGACGCTGCAACGGCATCTGGTGTCTCACCACTGAAACGTTACGCGGTAGGTTTTCGGGTGCAGGCTCGGGATCGTCGCGAGCACCTGCGTGACAGCTCACTCGCTGACTCAGGAGGACATGTGCGGAGGGAACTGCTGGTCGCGGTGGCGCTGGCCGCTGGTCTGACGGTGGTCGCGGTCATCGGTGCGGCGCTGCAGTGGTGGTGGCTCGTGGTGGCGGCGGTGATGGTCCTGCTGAGCGCGACCTTCCTCGCTGCCGTGGACGCTGACCGGCGGGTGCGGGCTCTGCGCCCCTTCGTGAAGCAGGCCGTCCACCAGGCTGCGGGAGAGACCGTGCAGGAGCAGGCGCCCGGCCTCACGGCCACGGACGTCATCGGTGCCGTGCAGGTGCTGCAGGCGCAGTACACCGGTCGGATGGACCGCATGCAGGCGTCCCTGGAGCACGCCGTCGCGCAGCTGCGTGCGGAGGGAGAGACCGGACAGTCCATCGCCCCGGACGATCAGGCGTGAGCGCGGTCGTCGCGACCCGGGCCCAGGTGGCCCGCGACCACGCCGGCTTCGCCCAGCGGGACCCTGACGCGCTGGTGGCCACCGCGCTGCGCACCAAGTCCGTCCATGCCCGGGAGATCCTGGCCGAGCTGGCCTGGCCAGGACACACCCCCGCGGACGTGGAGGCCTGGGCAGGGCTCAGCCGCGGACGACCCACGCTGGAGCCAGACATGGATGCGGGCTGGACCGCCCGCTACGGGCAGGTGCTCGCCGTCCAGACCGGGCGCCCCGAGGAGCGTGCCGCCGCACGCCAGATGCTCGAGGCCGTCCTGGCCTCCGAGGACGCCGATGCCCTGCCCGACCGGGCCGTCGAGCTGCTCCTGCAGCTGCGGGTCGCCGACCGGGATCCCACGGCAGCCGACCTCACCCGACACGCCGCAGTGCGGGCTCCCGTCGCCCGGGCCGCCGTCGCGGACCTGGCCAACCCAGCCCTGTTCCCCGGCGGTGACGAGGCGTCCTGGCTGGCGGTCCTCAACGAGGCGGTGGGCAGCCCCGGTGTGGCGCCGCTGGTGCTCCGCCCGACCTCCGACTCGCCCCCCGACTCGCCCCCCGACTCGCCCTCCGACTCGCCCTCCGACTCGCCCTTCGACCGACTCGCCGTGGACGTGGCCCCGGTCCCCGCGCCATACCTGGTCACCGTCCTGATGAGCTCCTGGCGGCCCGGCGCACCCCTGCTCACCGCCCTGCGCTCGCTGCTCGCGCAGACCTGGACCAATCTGGAGATCATGGTCGTCGACGACGCCTCCGGCGAGGAGTATGCCGAGCTCCTCACCCGCGCGGAGGGTCTCGACCCCCGCATCCGGGTGATCCGCAAGGGACTCAACGGCGGCACCTACCGGGCCCGCAACACCGCCCTCCGACAGGCGAGCGGCGAGTTCGTCACGGTGCTGGACTCCGATGACTGGCTGCACCCGCAGGCGATCCAGATCGCAGTTGGCACGATGGACGAGCGGCCCGGGGTGCTGGCCACCATCGGGCAGGGTGTGCGGATCAGTGAGGACCTCGAGCTCAACCGTCCCGGCTATCAGCCCCGGGTCACCTCGGCGCCGTCGATGATGGTCCGGGTCCACCCGGTGATCGACCGGATCGGTTACTTCGACCCCACGCGCAAGGGCGCCGACACGGAGTATGCGGCACGGATCGCCGCGGCCTTCGGGCCCCACGCGGTGCAGAACCTGCCGGTCGTGATGACCTTCCTGCGCGGCGGGGACACACTGTCCTCCGCGGAGTTCTCCCGCGGCTGGCGGCACGGCGCCCGACACGAGTACAAGTGCGCCTACCGGCCCTGGCACGAGCGGATCAGCACGGGGCAGGAGCCTCCTTTCCTGGACCCGTCGGCGCCGCGGCGCTTCCCCGAGCCGCGCCGCTGGGTGACCCCGATCACCCCCGACCTCGGCCGACCCCGTCACATCGACCTGTGCGTCGCGGGCGACTGGCGGCGGTGGGGCGGGCCGCAGCGCTCGATGCTCGAGGAGATCCGCGCGGCGCGCGAGGCCGGTCTGCGGGTGGCGGTCATGCACCTGGAGGCCTTCCGCTTCATGACGGTGCGCGACGACCCGTTGTGCGCGGCGGTCACCGATCTGATCGGGTCCGGGGCCGTGGAGTGGATCCACCCGGACGACAACGTCGACATCGGGGTGCTGCTGATCCGCTACCCGCCGATCCTGCAGTACCCCCCGTCGCCGGGGAGGCGCACCGTGCGGGCGCGGCACGTGCTGATCATGGCCAACCAGGCACCGTTGGAGCCCGACGGCACCGACCAGAGGTATGTCGTGGCGGACGTCACCGAGCGCACTCGCGAGCTCTTTGGCACCGACCCGGTGTGGGTGCCGCAGTCGCCGGGCATCCGCGCGCTGCTGCAGGCCCAGGACCCGGGCATCTCCTTGACGCCGTGGGACAGCCCCGGCCTCATCGACGTCGATGAGTGGACCGTGCGTCAGCACGCCGTGCCCAGCGTCGGTCAGGGTCCGGTCGTGGTGGGGCGCTACTCCCGCGACACCGCCATGAAGTTCCCCCCGGACCTGGCGACGATCCGCCGCGCCTATGAGTTTGGCCCCCGCTATGAGGTGCGGATGATGGGTGCCCGCAACACGATCGGGCGGCTGCTGGCCGAGCAGGAGCCACCGCAGCAGCGCCCTGACAACTGGGTGCTGCTCAAGCACAAGGAGGTCGAGGTCATCGACTTTCTCGGCGGCCTGGACTTCTTCCTCTATCTCGATCACCCTGACCGGTTCGAGGCCTTTGGTCGCACCATCCTGGAAGGGGCTGCCAGCGGTGTCCTGACCATTGCGCACCCCAAGCACGAGTCGACGTTCCGGGACACCATCGACTATGCCACCCCGGGTGAGGCGCAGGCTCTGATCGCTGACTATGTCGCCCACCCAGAGCGGTATGCCGAGCGCGTCGCCAGATCTCGAGCCCTGGTCCAGGAGCGCTTTGGGCACGAGCAGTTTGTGACCCGGCTGTTGAGTCTTGGTGGTGTCGTTGACGGTGGTGTTCCTGTCGCCGACGGAAACAGTGGGCCGGAATGGCGGGTGCGCACGGAACAGATCCGGTCCGCGGCTGACGCCACGCGCACCGATCAGGTCACTGTCGTCCACCGGAGCGGTGCGGAGGACGAGGTGGCGCGGTGGTGGGGCGCGCAGCTGCAGGCACACCCGGGGGAGGGTCTGCCGCAGGCGATGCTCGACACGGCACCCTCCTCGGTGGGTGCACTGCTCACCCGGCGTGACGGACTGGTGCACCTGGCGGTACGCGCGGGCGCGGAGGGAGCGCGGGAGGCCCTGGGTGGCGCGGTCCGGCCACCCGCCGCTGGCCTGGATCGGCTCAGCGGGGTCACGGTGCCGGCCGGATGGTCTGACGAGGCCTGGTGGTAACTCGCTGGGTTGTTAAGGCTGCCACCACCGCAGTAGGTTTGGCAGCCGTCACTCCCCGGGGGGTAGCTCCTCGGCGAGCCTGGCGACGAAGGACTGACCCGACGGCTGGCTGCACAGCATGTCCAGCAGCCGTCGGTCGTTGAAGGGCAGGGCAACCCGGTGGCTGAGGTCACCGTCCCGGACCTCGTCCGGCACCGCCTGCCAGGACGCCACGTCGTGAGTCTGCGCACCGGCCGAGTGCAGCTCGACGGTGTCCGGGGGCAACTGGTGCCGAGCGTAGGCCGTCGCGATCGAGTCCCCGTTGGGCCAGGTGGACTGGTAGGCCGCCTCGAAGACCGAGCCTGCGGGGGGATCGACAGCGCGGACCACCCGATGGGCGATGCCGAGCCGGTGGGCCAGGGCGCTGGCGCCGAACAGGTCCATCGCCGGGCCGCGACCCTCCCGGGCCGAGTCGGTCGCGAAATTCGTGAACGCGAAGTCGTCCTGCGTGTGGTGCGGCAGGTGGGCCGCGAGCACCGCGTGACTGGCGGGACCGGCCGTGAGGGCGACTCCCGCCAGTCCGGTCTCGGTCAGCAGGTGGGTGTGCGCCACGAGGCGCTCCCGGAACTGCTCGTAGGTGGCCCCTGCGGACTCGGAACCGGTGCCGTCGTCCAGGTGCAGGTCCCGGACTCGGACATCGTGACCAGAGGTGACCTCCAGCACCGAGTTCACCGGCAGCACAGCGCCCTTCGTCACCAAGGCCTCGTGTGAGCCGATCACCGCCCCGTCGGGGCTGTGCCACACCGGCTGGCTCGCCAGGGCGTCGGGAAGCACCATGAGGCCGCCGTCAGCGTCCTGCAGGAAGAGTGTCCAGCGGCCTCCGAGATAGGCCGCGGCTCGTTGCACCGCGTCGTGCGGGTCGCCAGTGCCAGCATGGGCGGTGTCAGCATGGACGGTGCCAGCATGGGCGGTGCGGCCGTCGGCAACCTCCGCCAGCCGATCGGCGATGGCCTGGGCGTCTGAGAGCCCGGCGTCGACGTCCACGGGATACCCGAGCAGCACGACGGCCTGGCCGGCCGAGGTCATGCTGTAGGTCATCGGGGTTCGCGCGTGATAGGCGCGGTCACCAAGGGTGCGGGTGGGCCATCCCGCGACCACCGGGGGCGGTGGCACGGCCAGGGAGCGGACCAGATAGCCGCCCCCGAACGCGAGCGCCGCGACCCGTGGGTCTGCGGTCGGCGGCACGGGGGACTGCCCACTCGCGGCAGCCTCCTGCCGTGCGGCGCGCTCCCGGACGGTGCGGACCCGGCGGCGCAGTGCTCCGGTCAGCCGTCCACCGACCGTGTCCGCCAGGCCGGCGGCCTGGCTCACCGCTTCGGCGACACGGTCGCGGACCGGGCTCACGGCATACCTCCCGCTCTCCTGCGCAGTCTGGCTGCGGCACGTCGCACCCGTGGTCGCAGGTGCGGTCGGGCCGCCACCACGTCGCGCCAGGTGATCGGCGACTCGTCGACGTCCGCAGGGCGCAGCGGCTCGTCGGCCACGTGCCCACGCAGCCGCTCCGGGTCCAGGGCAGGGACCGTGGCCAGCACCGCCTCCAGCAGAACCTTCTGCTCGCGCAGGGGATAGGGCAGGGACTGCATGAGCTCGATCAGGCCGCGGTCGTTGAACGGCATGAGCATGCGGTGCGCGAAATCGCCGTCCTGATATTTCTGATAGCCCCACTTGCCCATCCGCTGCTCCCAGTAGAAGACGTCGTGGTAGTTGTAGCCCCCGATGTGCTCGGGCGCGAACTGCGCGTAGTCCAGGTAGTCCCCGAAGGCGGCCTCGGCCAGCGCGGGGTCCAGGCCGGTGCGGTTGGTCACGATCTCCAGCAGCCGCCCCGGGGTGATCGGGGCGTCCGTGCGCTGGGTGTAGAAGGTCGTGCCGAGCTCGGCCCCGATGGACTGCAGGTGGATGATGTCATGCGGCAGGTCCGCCCACATGGCGTGGGCCGCGCCGGTCGAGCCGCGGCGCACCGGATAGGTCCGGTCGTAGATCTCCTCAAAGACGCTGCCCTTGGCCGGTTGGCGCCAGTGCAGTACCCGGTGCTGGACCCCGATCGATGTCGCGAGGGCGTTGGCGGTGAAGACGTCCAGCGGCGCCCCCTCACCGACCAGCCCGTCCCGCGGGTTGTAGTAGGTGAACGTGAAGGAGTCCTCGCGCAGGTGCGGCAGGGCTGCGGCGAGGGTGGTCCGGCTGTCCTTGCCACCGGTGAGGCTGACGACCGGGCGGCCGAGAGTGCACAGCAGGGCAGTGTGCTCGCGGAAGTAGTCGATGAACTCGCTGGTCACCCGCGCCGTGTCGGTCCGCTCGACGCGGTCCTCGAACGGCCAGAACCGCTCGTGCCGCACGCTGGCGACCGGCCCGTCGAGGTGGATGCCCAGCAGGTGGTTGGGCACCAGCGGGAGCACGTCCTCGTGTGTCGTCATGGTGCCGGGCAGGAAGACCACGCCCTTGGCGCGGGCCGCCCGCAGCGTGCGCCACATCTGCTCGGCGGCCTCGTCGGGCCCGGCGCCCACGGTCGCAGCGACCAGCGCTGGCTGCGAGCCGAACGCCACCCCCGCAGCGCTCGACCAAAAGACCGCCTGGGTGGCTTGGGCGTCCGGCACGACCATGATCTGGCCGCTCCCCACAATTTTTGGAGGGGTTTCGTCGGTCCATCCCGCATTTTTGGAGGGGTTTTGCAGGTCCAGCACGGCGATCCACCGGCCGCCCAGGTAGGCCAGATAGCGCACCGCAGCGTCGCGGCCCCCGCTGGCCCACGCGGCCAGGGTGCGCTCGCAGATCGCCTGCCCGTCCGCCATACCGCCTGGGACGTCGACGGGGGTGCCGAGGATGACGACCCGTCCCGGTCCACCGTCGCCACCGGCGGTGTGCAGCAGGGTGCGGGGGTGCAGGTGATAGGTCAGCTGCCCGAGCCGGTGGCTGGGCCACCCGTCCACCAGGGCCGGGGCGGTGTTGGCGCCCCCACGGATCAGATAGCCACCGCCGAAGGCACCGTCGACGACCAGGTCGTTGCGGAGCTCGTCGTGCTCGGTCACGGGTGCGCCTTCCCTCTCGGTGAGTCGCTCAAGAGTATGGTGCGGACGCCGGGATATGACGACCTGCCCGGGCCACAGGGGAGTGAGGTAGCGGTGTTCTCGAGGGCGCGGACCACTCTGGTGCAAAGGCTGCCCGGAGTTGGGTGGCGCACCGAGTTGTTGGCCACCCGCGCTGACCAGGTCACCGACCTCCGCGCCAAGGTGGCCGACCTGAGGACGCGCCTGACCGAGGAGAAGTCGCAGGTCACAGCCCTGCAGGGACAGTTGGCCCGCGAGCGGGACCGGTCCGCTTCCGCGCAGACGCGACTCACGGAGGCGGGCCTGTCGAGCAAGGACACCGCGCTCCCGCCCTCCTTCCGCCGTCACCTCCTGGAGCTGCGTCGTGGGGCTGCGCCGTTGCGGGCGCTGGACCCGGACGTCTATCACCCGGCCGCGCAGATCCCGCGCAAGCTGCGCAACTATCGGCTCGCGGCCAGCCACGGCATTGCCACCCCCACCGTGCTCGGGTCGTGGATCCACCCCGAGGAGATCGACCTCACGGGTCTGCCGGAGCAGTTCGTGCTCAAGTGCGAGATCGGATCGAGCGGCAACGCGGTCTTCCCGCTGCGTCGGCTGGATGAGGGCCGGTATGTCGTCAGCGGCAGTGACGAGGTGCACACCCGGGAGAGCCTGGTGCGGGCACTGCGCTCCCACACGAGCGCGTGGGGGCCCTACTTCGTGGAGGAGTTCCTGACGCAGCGGGTTGCGGGTGAGGAGATCCTCGACGACATCAAGGTCTATGCCTGTTATGGCCGGGTCGTGATGGTGCTGCTGCGACAGATGCCGCGGCACGCCGACCTGAGGTCGGCGCGTTATCGCTATCTCGACGCCGACGGGGAGGACCTGGGGGTGGACATCGCTCCCGACCGGGCCATCCACGCCTCGATCCCCAGACCGGAGCCGTGGGGCGAGTTCATGGCGCTGGCGGCCCACCTGTCACGGGCGGTCGCGCTGCCGTTCATCCGGGTCGACATCTATGACACCGACCGGGGGCCGGTGCTCGGCGAGCTGACCCGCAGTCCCGGAGGGAGCCAGCGCTATCGCCTCGACCAGGACCAGGCGATGGGACGCGCCTGGGACGAGGCGCAGTGGCGCCTGGAGCTTGACGTGATCCACGGCCGACCGCTGCGCAACCTGCACGGGCTGCACCCGGTGCCGGACGTCTATCCGGCGGGCCATGCCTCGCACCGCCCTGACCCGAAGGGCTGGGAGATGGTCCGGCTCGACTGTGCCCAGTGGTGCTTTGGAGGTCACCTGCCGGTCGACGCCTAGACTCGCCGCTCCACCCGCAACGGAAGAGGTGTCATGGGCAGCGGACTACGTCGGCGCATCACCGCGCGGCTGCCGGGCATCGGCTGGCGCTCGGAGCTGCTGGCCCGTCGTGCGGAGCAGGTCGAGCAGCTGCGCGGCCAGGTGGGGGAGCTGCGTGACCGGGCCTCCCGGCTCCAGGGAGAGGCCCGGGCGCTCCGCGAGGCCCACGGCACCTACGGCTCCCACACCGTGCCGCCGTCGTTCCGCCGCAACCTGCTCAACCTGCGACGCAATGTCGACGCGCTGCGCACCCTCGACGGCAGCGCCGACCACCCGCTCCTGCAGACGGCGCGCAAGCTGCGCAACTATCGCCTGGCCGCCAGCCACGGGGTGGCCGTGCCGCAGGTGCTGGCGGTCTGGGCCACCGCCGAGGAGATCGACCTGTCGGTGATGCCCCAGGAGTTTGTGCTGAAGTCCGACGGGGGTGCGGGCGGGCACGGGGTCTTCCCGCTGCGGCGGGTCGACGAGGAGCGGTTCCAGGTCGTGGGGGAGGACGGAGCGCTGCTGACTGCGAGCGACCTGCGACAGCACTTCCGGGAGCACAGCGCCTCACGCCCGCCGTTTTTCGCCGAGCAGTTCCTCACGCAGGTCGACGGTGTCGAGGAGATCCCGGACGACATCAAGGTCTATGCGATGTATGGCGAGGTGGGCGCCGTCATGCTGCGCCGGATGCCCCGGCACGCGGACCTCTCGGCGGCCCGCTACCGCTACCTGGACGCGGACGGCACCGACCTCGGCGCCGACATCGTCCGGGGCCAGCGGATCGACGCCTCGATCCGGCTGCCCGACTCCTTCGACGAGCTGGTCAGGGCTGCCCGACATCTGTCCAGCGCCGTGGCGCTGCCCTTCATCCGGGTCGACATCTATGACACGGTCAACGGTCCCGTCCTGGGGGAGCTGACCCGGTCACCGGGTGGGCGGCAGGAGCTGCGCGGCGACCAGGACCGGCGTCTCGGCACGCTGTGGGACCTCGCGCAGTATCGACTCGACCTGGACATCCTGGCCGGCCGCCCGCCGCGTCACCTGCATGGCGAGCACCCCGCCCCCGACCTCTATCCAGCGCAGTTCCCCGGTGGGCCGGTCTCTGCGGAGGTCGTCACGGCGCCGTGCAACGCCTGGTGCTGGCCGCGGGAGGCGTGAGCCGGCTCGACCGGCCGTCGCGCACACTGTGTTGCCTCCTGGACGCGCTGTTTCACGGACGCGCTGTTTCACGGACGCGGCGCCGGACCCAGGCTGCGCAGATAGGTCAGCGTCATCGGGTGCTCTGGCCCGAAGTCCAGCAGGGCAGCGGCCCGATAGTTGCGCCGCATCTGCTGCAGCCGGCGCTCGACGTAGGCCTCCCACCCGCCCTCGTCCTGCAGGTGGGGGCTGTCGCCCCACTGCTCGCGCGACAGCACCAGCTCGACCGGCCAGCCGTAGGCTCGCACGGGCGCGAAGTGGTCCTCGCTGATCAGCAGGACCGGTCGGAAGCCGGCCGTCAGCAGCTGCTCACGCGCGATCTCCTCGAGGCGCTGCGGGATGTCCTCGCCCGGGGTCCCCACCAGCGACAGGATGACCACCGGCACGTTGTCCAGCCCCTGACCGGCCAGCAGGTTGCCTCCGGCGAGGAAGACGGTGCCACCCACGCCGCCGAGGTCCATGTCAAAGGTGCGCGAGACGATCGTGCGGGCCAGCTGGCTCTCGCGCAGCGAGGTCGCGACCTTCACGGCTGTCTTCTCGGCCGCCGGAATCCTTCGGCCGCGCCGGACCACCGCCTGGGCGATGCGCTCGGGCGCGCTCTTCTTCCGACCCGGTATGCCGGCCATCAGGCTCCTCCTGCCACGTCCGTGAGGAACGTCGCGGCCTCGCGGGCCCCGTTGCCGGGGTCGGCCGCGGTGGCGAGTTCCGCCATACCTCTGCCGTTGGTCAGCAGGTCCTCCAGGAGCGGCGTCGCCGTGATGACGCTGAGTTGCGGTTGCAGGTGGGCCCAGCCCTGCTCCGCGGCAAAGCGGGCCCGGGCCTCCTGGTCGTCGAGCGAGGTGGAGGTGTTGGGAACAAACAGGGTCGGCACACCCATCCGCAGCAGTTCGTGGAAGGAGTTGTAGCCGGACGCGCTGATGACCACGTCGAAAGCGGCATAGCGCTGGGACAGCGGATAGTCACGCACCAGGTGGATGTCCTCGCCCGCGGCGGCACCGGCGCTGGCGATGTCGGGCACGGTGACGCACACACCCACCCCGAGCTCGCTCAGGGCGTGGATGGCAGCGCCGACATCGCTGGTGGTGTCGTTGATATTGCCCGCGCCCAGCGAGACCAGCGCGAGCGGCCCGTCGGCCGGCAGCCCCAGGGCCGCGCGTGCCTCGTCCCGGGGCTGCAGGTCGGCGCGATCGAGCAGCGTGACGGGCCCGACCCGGTGGGCCGGGGCGTCCGTGGTCGCGCCGCGGTCATAGGCGGCGGCGAGGTCGCCGGGCTCCAGGACGGCGTCGAACCAGGCGGTCTTGGCGAGTTGCTCGGCGTTGCGCCCCTCGCGCCACATGCCGCGCCGGGACCAGACCCAGCGGGCCTGTGGGTGCTCGGTGCGGATCTCGTCGATGCCGCCATAGGGCCAGGTGCCGTCGAAGACCACGACGTCCGGGGCGAACCGGTCGATGGCGTCGCCGACGCGGTGCCGGAACAGCGGTCGCCACGGGGTGGGCGGCATCGACAGGGCCTTGGCGCTGGGCACGTACTCATAGCTCAGCCCGAGCCGACCGGCCAGCGGTGCGGCCTGGCTCAGCGACACGATGTGCGCCGTGGCGCCCTCCTCCAGCCGCGTCGCATAGGAGAACAGTCGGGTCAGGTGTCCCATCCCGGCGCCGTTGCTGGAGATCAGCATGATCCGGGGGCCGTCGGTGGTGCGACGCCCTGAGGTATGCCGTGGGGCAGGGCCCGCGGTCGGCGCCGGCAAAACCCCTCCAAAATTGGTTTCTGGGCCTACGAAACCTCTCTCAAAATGGGTGGGCCCGCCGATCAGCGCAGCGACGCGGTCGACGTGGGCGGGGAGGCTGAAGCGCTCGCGGACGATCGCGCTCGCCCGGTCCCGCTGGGCGACATAGGCCTCCCGGTCGCCGCGCAGTCCCTCGACGACCGAGCGGACCCGGGCCGGCTCGGCATAGACCGCGGCCTCCCCGAAGAGCACCTCGAAGTGGGGCGGCAGGACGGCGACCACCCCGGCGGCGAGCGCCTCGAGGACGGTGCGGCCGAAGGCCTCCACCCAGCGCGGGTCGTGGTAGTAGACGAAGAAGTCCAACCCGTGCAGGAAGGTCCGGGGGCTGAGCTCTCCGAACTCGATGACCTGCCAGGACGGGGGGATGCGCGCCAGGATCCGCTCGACCGGGTCGGCGCCGCCGAGCACCCGCACCTCCCACGAGCCGTCGACCGGATAGACCTGCTTGAGGGTGGCAGCGTCGCGGGGCCACTTCTGCGGGTTGGGCCGGCTGTGTCGCCCGATCACCGGGCGGTCCGAGGCCCAGGTGCTGGCCGGGGTCGGCGGTGCCCAGGCGTCCACGTCGATGACGTTGACCCAGTCCTGGTCCATGATCCGCCCGTCGGGGACGAGCTCCGCGATCTCCTGGCGCACCAGCGGCCCGATCGGCGCCCACTGCGGCGCGACCCCCAGGTGCTCCCGGGCGGCCCGGTCGGCCAGCCCCACGTCATACACGCTGTTGCCGTGGGTGTCCCGGGGGCCGGCGTTGGCCAGGATGACGACCTGCGAGGTCTCGATCGGTGGCAGCTGCTCGGCCGCCGTCTGCAGGACGCCGGGGTGGCGAAAGACGACCAGCCGGGCCCGGATCGGGGCGCTGCCGACCAGCAGGTCGCAGGCGCCGGAGCGCACCAGCGCCGCCAGGGCCGGGTTGACCGGGGTGACGCGCGCGACCAGCGGCCCGTTGAGGTGCAGCAGGGCCGTGCGATAGCCCGCCGCGTGCAGCGCCCGGACCTCCGTGGCCATGCTGTGCGAGGTGCCGCCGGGGAAACGCAGGTCAGAGACGAGCAGGACGTCCACGTCGCGGCTGGAGAGGGTCATGGTGCCCTAATCCTGCCACGCAGGCCGCGCGGTTCCGGGGACGTGAGATGGAATACATCCACCACACCCAGGTGTTGGATAGTGGCCATCAACACCCGGTCAGGGGTCGGTGCTGCGATATGCTGCCGACCACCTCCGGCCGTGGGCCGGGCGCCGCAACGAGTCGAGCACCCGCCACCGGGGTGGGGCGAGGACGCCCCAACCGTCCGGACGAAGACCACAACACCGAGGAGCACACACGTGGCCGCAGACGCCGTCATCATCGGCCTTGGATACGTTGGTTTGCCGCTGGCCCAGGAGGCCACGCGCGCAGGCCTGACGATCCTGGGTTATGACATCAACCAGGGTGTGGTCGACGCACTGAACTCCGGCACGTCCCACGTCGACGACCTGACCGACGCCGACATCGTGCAGATGCAGGAGGGCGGCTTCCGGGCCACGACCGACGAGTCCGAGATCGCCTCCGCCAAGGTCGTCGTGATCTGTGTGCCGACCCCGCTGTCCGACGAGGGTGGTCCCGACCTGCGCCCCGTCGAGGGCGCCGTCGACGCCGTGGCCCGCAACCTGCAGCCGGGCATGCTCGTCATCCTGGAGTCCACGACCTACCCGGGCACCACCGATGAGGTCGTGCGCCCCAAGCTCGAGGCCGGCGGCCTCGTCGCGGGCACTGACTTCCACCTGGCCTTCTCCCCGGAGCGCATCGACCCGGGCAACGAGAAGTTCGGCGCCAAGAACACCCCCAAGGTCGTCGGCGGCCAGACACCCGCCTGCACCGACGCCGCCGCCGAGTTCTACGGCCGGTTCATCGACACCATCGTGCGCGCCAAGGGCACCCGCGAGGCCGAGACCGCCAAGCTGCTGGAGAACACCTACCGGCACATCAACATCGCCCTGGTCAACGAGATGGCCCGGTTCTGCCACGAGCTGGGCATCGACCTGTGGGACGTCATCGACGCGGCCTCGTCCAAGCCGTTCGGGTTCCAGGCGTTCTACCCCGGCCCCGGCGTGGGTGGGCACTGCATCCCGATCGACCCCAACTACCTGTCCCACAACGTGCGCGCGCGGCTGGGCTATCCCTTCCGGTTCGTCGAGCTCGCCCAGGAGATCAACTCGGGCATGCCGGCATACGTCGTCTCCCGCATCCAGGACCAGCTCAACGAGGACGGCAAGGCGCTGCGCGGCTCGACCGTGCTGCTGCTCGGCGTGACCTACAAGCCCAACATCGCCGACCAGCGCGAGTCCCCGGCGGTGCCGCTGGCCAAGGCCCTGGTCGCCAAGGGCGCCACGGTGCTCTTCCACGACCCGCACGTGAGCAGTTGGGGCGCTATGGGTGACTCCGTCACCCGGGTGGAGGACCCGGCCAAGGCCGTCGTGGAGGCAGACCTGTCGGTGCTGGTGCAGAACCACCGGGAGTATGACGTGGACGCGCTCGCCGGGTCGGCGAACCGCTTCTTCGACACCCGGGGCAAGGCCACCGACAGCGAGCGGGTCAGCCGGCTGTGACCGACGTCGGGCCCGACCCGCAGTATTCGCCCCCGGTCCTGCCGGATGAGGATGCGGCGGCGTTGGCGGCTCGACACGGGCTGAGGCAGACCGGGGTCCGGCCCGACTTCGTCGACTATCTGCGTGACCTCTGGAGCTTTCGCCACCTGATGTGGGCGATGGCCAAGGGCGAGTTCGTCGCCGACTACCAGGACAACCACCTGGGATGGCTCTGGTCGATCATCAACCCGATCCTGCTGGGCATCTCCTACTACCTGATCTTTGGGCTGCTCATCGGCACCCGGGGTGGCATTGACAACTTCGTCACCTTCTTAACGATCGGGCTGTTCGTCTTCATCCCGATCAGCCTGGTGCTGGCCTCCGGAAGCAAGTCCCTGCTGAGCCGGATGAAGATGATCCGCTCGCTCAGCTTCCCCAAGGTGCTGCTGCCGTTGACGGTGACCTTCGCCCACTTCGTCTCGGCGATCCCGGCCTTCGTGGTGCTGGTGGTCATCGCCCTGATCACTGAGGAGGAGGGCCCGACGCTGGAGTGGTTGCTCTTCCCGGTGGCCCTGCTCGTCGTGCTGGTGATGTGTCTGGGCCTGGCGCTGATCGGCTCTCGGCTCGTCCACGCCTTCCGTGACCTCGCCAACCTGATGTCGCTGATCACCCGGCTGCTGCGCTATGTGTCCGGGGTGTTCTTCAGCGTCGAGGCCTCGATCGCCCGGTTCGACGGTGCCCCGGCCTGGGTCGGGCACGTCCTGGAGTATCAGCCGGTGGCGATCGCCCTCACCCTGTGCCGCGAGCCGCTGATGGCCGAGTATCCCGTGCTCTGGCAGACCTGGGCGGTCGCGCTGGCCTGGTCCTTCGGGCTGCTGATCGTGGGCTTCGTCTACTTCTGGCGCGGGGAGGGGACCTATGGCCGCGCCTGACCGGGACGGCGGCGCGCCGGGTGGACTGGACACACCGGGCGCAGCGCAGGACCGGGCCCCGTCGGTCATCGCCTCCCACCTGTCCATCACCTACCGGGTGTTCAGTCCCGGACGGCAGCGCGACGACGAGGACGAGGAGACCAGCGCCCTCAAGCGGCTGCTCAGCCGCAGCTCCCAAGGAGTCGGCGTCCGCGAGGTGGAGGCCGTCAAGGACGTCTCCTTCGTGGCCTATCCCGGGGAGTCCATCGCCGTCCTGGGCCGCAACGGGTCGGGCAAGTCCACCCTGCTGCGCACCATCGCCGGGCTGGTGCCACCCACCTCCGGTCGGCTCTGGCTCAACGGCCGGGCCGCGCTGCTGGGCGTCAACGGCGTGCTCATCGCCAAGCTCAGCGGGCGACGCAACATCTGGATCGGGTGCCTGGCGATGGGCATGACCCCGGAGGAGATCGAGGCGAAGTTTGACGACATCGCCGCCTTCGCCGACATCGGGGAGTTCATCGAGATGCCGATGAACTCCTACTCCTCAGGCATGGCCGCGCGGTTGCGCTTCGCCATCTCCACCGCCGTCGTGCCCGACATCCTCGTGGTCGACGAGGCGCTGTCCACCGGTGACACCCAGTTCCGGGACCGCGCCACCGCGCGCATCAAGGAGATCCGGCAGCAGGCCGGCACCGTCTTCATGGTCAGCCACAATCCCTCCACCATCCAGTCCATGTGCGACCGGGCACTGTGGATCGACGGCGGCCGGTTGCTGGCGGACGGTCTGCCTGGTCCGGTCGCTGGCCTCTACACCCGCAAGTACGGCGAGCACCGCCACGTCTGGCGCGAGCGGTATGCCGACGTGCACCGAGTGATCGAGGAGCAGGGCCTGGAAGCCGCGCGCGACCTGCTCCGCAAGTATGAGCCGGAGGGTGGCTGGTGAGCACGCCACGGCGCGTCCTGGTCGTCACCGTCGTCCACCACCCCGACGACGCCCGGATCCGGCACCGCCAGATCCAGTCGCTGCTCGACGCCGGGTGGCAGGTCACCTACGCCGCGCCGTTCGCCGACTACGGGCTGACCCGGCCGGTCGGCATACCCGGTCTGATCCCGGTCGAGGTGCCCCGGGCCTCGGGGCGTCGCCGGGTCCACGCGCTCAAGGCCGCCCGGGCCCTGCTGCGCGAGCGGGCCCCCGGCCACGACGTGGTCCTGCTGCACGACCCCGAGCTGCTGCTGGCGATGCGGCCCCTGCGCCACCTGCCGCCGGTCGTGTGGGACGTGCACGAGGACACCGCTGCGGCACTGCAGGTGCGGCCGTGGGTGCCGGACCTGCTGCGTGCGCCCGCCGCCTGGGGGGTGCACCGGCTCGAGCGCTGGGCCGAGGACCGGATGCCGCTGCTCCTGGCCGAGCACGAGTATCAGGGCCGTTTCCGCTCCCCCCACGCGGTCGTGCCCAACACCACGTGGGTGTCGGCAGAGCTGGTCGCTCCTGGTCAGCTCGACGAGGACGGGCACCAGCGGGTGGTCTATCTGGGCAGCCTGACCGTGGAGCGGGGCGCCCGGGAGCTGATCGAGGTCGGTCGCCACGTCCAGGCAGCCACCAACGGGCAGGTCCAGGTCCACGTGGTCGGACCGGCGCACGGGGAGACTGAGGAGGCGCTGCGGGCGGCGGCCAAGGAGGGGGCCGTGACCTGGCACGGGTTCGTGCCAAGTGACCGGGCGCTGCCGATGCTCGACGGTGCGCTGGCCGGGCTGTCGCTGCTGCACGACGAGGCCAACTTCCGGCACTCCATGCCGACCAAGGTCATCGAGTACCTCGCGCACGGCGTCCCGGCGATCAGCACCCCCCTGCCGGTCCCGTCAGCGTTGCTGGACCGCACTGGTGCTGGGATTCTGGTGCCCTTCCGGGACGTCTCCGCCACGGTCGACGCGGTGCTCGACCTGCACCGCGACCCCGCCCGTACGGCGGAGCTCGGCCGGGCCGGCCACCGCGCCGCGGCCGACGGTTATGACTGGGAGAAGGTCGCCCCGACCTTCATCGAGGCCCTCGAGGCCGCGGCCCGCTCCTGACCGAGGGGGTGTCCTTCCACCCGCCCACCTCGGCTTCAGGGACGGCCGAGACCGACATATGTCCAACCCGCCGCGCGGTAGGCGTCGCGGTCCAGCAGGTTGCGGCCGTCGATGACCAGCCTGGTGGCCACCAGCTCGCCGGCGGTGACCGGGTCGAGCTCGCGGAACTCGGGCCACTCGGTCAGGTGCAGCACCGCCTCGGCGCCGGTGATGGCGGCACTGGCCGACTCGGCATACCGCAGCGTGGGGAAGATCGCGGCCGCGTTGGCCATGGCCTTGGGGTCATAGACGCTGACCTGGGCCCCCGCCAGGTGCAGCTGCCCCGCGATGGACAGCGCCGGTGAGTCGCGCACATCGTCCGAGTTGGGCTTGAAGGCCGCGCCGAGCACGGCAACCCGACGTCCGTGCAGCGCGCCGAGGTGCTCACGCACCAGGTTGACCACGTGCTCGCGACGCCGCAGGTTGATGGCGTCCATCTCATGGAGGAAGGCGACCGACTGCCCGGCGCCCAGCTCGGCCGCCCGCGCGCTGAAGGCACGCAGGTCCTTGGGCAGGCAGCCACCCCCGAAGCCGACGCCGGCGTTGAGGAACTTGCGACCGATGCGCTCGTCATGGCCGATGGCGTCCGCGAGGGCGGTGACGTCGGCGCCGGTGACGTCGCAGATCTCGGCCATCGCGTTGATGAAGGAGATCTTGGTGGCCAGGAAGGAGTTGGCCGCGACCTTGACCAGCTCGGCGGTGGGCAGGTCGGTGACCACCACGGGCGTCTGGTCGGCAATGGCCCGGGCATAGACCTCACGCAGGACGCTCTCGGCGTTGTCGCCGTTGACCCCGAGGACCAGGCGGTCCGGGTGGAGCGTGTCCTCCACCGCAAAACCCTCGCGCAGGAACTCCGGGTTCCACGCCAGCTCGACCGACACGCTCTCCGGCGTGGCGACCTCGATGCGCTCTGCCAGCCGCTCCGCGGTGCCCACCGGGACGGTGGACTTGCCGACGACCAGCGACCCGTCCTTGAGGAACGGGATCATCGCGTCCACGGCAGAGTCGACAT
Organism: Ornithinimicrobium ciconiae; assembly: GCF_007197575.1. Taxonomy (NCBI): domain Bacteria; kingdom Bacillati; phylum Actinomycetota; class Actinomycetes; order Micrococcales; family Ornithinimicrobiaceae; genus Ornithinimicrobium; species Ornithinimicrobium ciconiae. The sequence continues at coordinate 238,608 of NZ_CP041616.1, read as the reverse complement.
GCGTCAGGTCGGCGGCGAGGCTGTTCTTGCGCTGCGGAGTGCCCACGCAGATGAAGTGCACGTCGGCGTCGGCGATCTCGGCCATGTCCGTGGTGAAGCGCAGTCTGCTGCCGACGTGCTTCTCCAGCAGCGGCTCGAAGTCCGGCTCGTAGAACGGCATCTTCGCGCGGTTCAGCGAGTCGACCTTGGTGGCGTCGAGATCGACGCCGACCACCTCGAAGCCGAGCTCGGCCATTCCCGCGGCATGCACCGCCCCGAGATAGCCCGTGCCGATGACCGAGATGCGCATGCCCTGCCCCCCTAGATAGTCACAAAGAACACGGCCGAGGCTACCGGCCACCCCCGTCCCGCCGAGCCTGCTCACCGTGTGGGATTGGACACCCGCGGCGTGCGCCCGAGCCTGGCCCGGGGCCGGGCTGGCAGGATCACCACCATGAGTCTGCTCCGCATCCGCGGCTCCCAGGGGTCGACCAACCTGATCTCGTATGCCGTGTCCGGCCCCCGCGCGGCCCGCACCCGAGACCTGGTGCTGGTGCACGGCTGGGGATGTGACCGGGAGTCGATGACTCCGCTGCGGGAGCGTCTGGAGCAGACTCACCGCGTCCTGACGATGGACCTGCGCGGCCACGGGCAGAGTCAGGAGTCGGGCGAGGACGGCTCGGTCGGGGCCGGTCTGCGGCGGGCCGACCACGAGGTGGACCCGCCGGCGGGCGCGGTCGTCACCAGCATCGAGGAGTTTGCCGCCGATGTGCACGCGGTGTGTGAGGCTGCCGGGCTGGTTGCTCCGGTGGTGGTGGGCCACAGCATGGGCGGGCTCGTGGCACTGGCGGCCCTGAGCAGGGCGGACAGTCCGATCCGACGCTCCCCGCTGCCGACCTGGCACCCGGCCGGGGCGGTCCTGCTGGACCCGGCACTGATCGCCCACGAAAGGGGCAAGGCCTACTGGGCGACCCAGGTCGAGCCCGTGGCCCGCGACTACACCGGGGACCTGCGGCGTCGGTTCGCCCGCTCGTTGGTGCTGCCGACCGACCGGGGCGACTATGACCGGATCGTCGAGGTGATGGCCGCGGTGCACCCACGGGTGGCAGCGGGCGGCGCCCAGGCCATGGCCACCTTCGACGGTGCTGGGGCGCTGGGTCAGCTCGCGGCCCCGGCGCTGGTGATCCATGCCGCGACGGCTGAGCGTGGCCTGGAGCAGCTGGTGCCGGACCCGAGTCTGCTGACGTTGGGCCGCACGGTCGGGGCGGGCCACTTCCATCAGCTCGAGGTGCCGGAGCAGCTGCTGCCGATGATCCAGCGATGGCTGAGCGTCACCTACGGGCCGGATGACGATTAGGCCAGGTGCCGCTCGGCTCGGTATCGTGGCCTGGTTCACCGTTGACGGCTGGGCTCTGCCTGCCCTGTGGACCGCGCCTGCGGGTGTCGGTCTGCTCTGGCAGGCTGGAGTCAGCACGAAGCGGTGGGACGAATGCAACCCTCCTGTCACGGAGAGACCGTGACCGCTAAGACCGAAGGAGGTGGGTTCACGCATGCGTCAGTACGAACTCATGATCATCCTCGATCCGGAGTCCGACGAGCGGAACCTCCAGCCGACGCTGGAGAAGCTGCTTGCCGTTGTCACCAAGGAAGGTGGCACCGTCGACACCCTCGACATCTGGGGACGTCGCCGTCTGGCCTACGAGATCAAGAAGCAGTCTGAGGGCATCTACGCCGTGGTCAACCTGACCGCTGCGTCTGCCACCGCACAGGAGCTGGACCGTCAGCTGGGCCTGAACGAGACCGTTCTGCGCACCAAGCTGATGCGCGTCGGCGCCTGACCGACTCCCCACAGCAAAGGACTCAGACATGGCTGGCGATACTCAGATCACCGTTGTTGGCAACCTCACCGCCGACCCCGAGCTGCGCTTCACCCCTTCCGGGGCTGCCGTCGCGAACTTCACCGTGGCCTCCACGCCGCGCACGTTCGACCGGCAGACCAACGAGTGGAAGGACCAGGAGACGCTGTTCATGCGCTGCTCCATCTGGCGCGAGGCGGCGGAGAATGTTGCCGAGTCACTGACCCGAGGCACCCGCGTCGTCGTGACCGGCCGTCTCGTCGCCCGTTCCTGGGACACCCCAGAGGGCGACAAGCGCACCGTCATGGAGATGCAGGCCGATGAGGTTGGCCCGTCCCTGAAGTATGCGACCGCCAAGGTCACCAAGGCCCAGCGTGGCTCCGGTGGCGGCGGGAACTGGGCCGGCGGCCAGCAGGGTGGTGGCCAGCAGGGTGGTGGCCAGGGCGGCCAGCAGTTTGCTGCCCCGCAGGGTGGCCAGCCAGCTGGCGGTGCCCCGGCTGCTCCCCAGAGCGGCCAGCAGGGTGGCGCCAGCCAGTCCGAGACCGACCCGTGGGCCACCGGTGGCAACGCCGGTGGTCAGCAGGGTGGCGGTTGGAACAGCCCGTCCTACGACGAGCCCCCGTTCTGATCACTGCCTGACCAGAAGCACCGCGTCCGGGACGACTCCTGGGAGCGGAAGAAACACCCCATCCCGAGGTGATCCCTCGGGCTCTCACAGAATGGAGAGCACCACGATGGCCAAGCCCGTTGTGCGCAAGCCCAAGAAGAAGGCGAACCCTCTCAAGGCCGCCAAGATCGAGTCCATCGACTACAAGGACACCGCGCTGCTGCGCAAGTTCATCTCCGACCGCGGCAAGATCCGCGCTCGTCGGGTGACCGGTGTCTCCGTGCAGGAGCAGCGGCGCATCGCCACCGCGGTCAAGAACGCCCGCGAGATGGCTCTGCTGCCCTACTCCAGCTCGGCGCGCTGAGCACCAGGACAAGGAGAAGTCTGATGAAGCTCATTCTGACCCAGCCGGTCACCGGCCTCGGCGTCGCCGGTGACGTCGTGGACGTCAAGGACGGCTACGCCCGCAACTACCTGCTGCCCCGCAAGCTGGGCACCGCCTGGACCAAGGGCGGCCAGAAGCAGGTCGACGCGATCATCGCCGGCCGCGATGCCCGGTCCCACAAGTCCGAGGACGAGGCCAAGGTCGCGAAGGCGACCCTGGAGGGCTCCTCGATCACCGTGTCCGCTCGCGCGGGCCAGGGCGGCCGCCTCTTCGGTGCCGTCACCGCTGCAGACATCGCCGACGCGATCGCTGCTGCCGGAGGCCCGCAGGTCGACAAGCGCCGCATCGAGGTTCCCACCCCGATCCGCAACGTCGGCGAGCACAAGGCCCACATCCGCCTGCACGACGACGTCGCGGCTGACGTGAACGTCGTGGTCCAGGAGGCCTGAGCCACCAGCACCACCTGCGGGTTGAGTCAGCTCACCCCGCAACGGCAGGGCCGGTCGGGGCTCCCGACCGGCCCTGCTGCGTCCCCCGTGGGCACCTCTGCCCAACTCGTGGGTCAACCGGGTGCTCGATAGCGAACACCTCGCTCCGCCACGCGCGGCGCTTTCGGGCCAGCCCAGCGCAGTTGTCAACGCCCTCACCCGCTAAAGTGTCCCGAGACTCCAACCCCCTTCCGCCCTGCGGATCGTGGGTCGAGGGCACCCCTGACCCGGGCCTCGGCTGCGCCGCCCGAAACCCTTGAGGAGGCCCCGTTGCTCGTCCTGGTCATCGCGCACGCAGTCGCGGCCGTCCTCGCCCCGACGCTTGTTCGGCTCCTGGGCACACGGGCCTTCATCCCCCTCGCGGCCGTCCCCGCGGTCACGGCGGCCTACGCGGCCTGGCAGTTCCCGCAGGTCGACTCGGACAGCCCGCCGGTGGAGTCCTACCTGTGGGTGCCGCCGCTGGACCTGACCCTGACCTTCCGGATGGACACCCTGGCGTGGCTGATGACGCTGATCGTCTCGGCCGTCGGGGCACTGGTGCTGCTCTACTGCGCGCACTACTTCGAGGACAAGGAGCGCAGCAAAGGGCTGGGCCTGTTCGCCGGCTCCCTGACCGCCTTCGCCGGAGCCATGCTCGGCCTGGTGACCACCGACGACATGCTCCTGCTCTATGTGTTCTGGGAGCTCACCACGATCCTGTCCTACCTGCTCATCGGCTATGTGATGACCAGCAAGGCCAGCGTCGCCGCCGCCAAGCAGGCGCTGCTGGTCACCACCTTCGGCGGGCTGGCGATGCTCGTCGGGATGGTCATGATCGGGGAGACGCAGGGCACCTACCTGATCAGCGGCATCCTCGCGGCCCCCGGCACCGGCCCCTGGATCACCGCCGGCGTGGTCCTGCTGCTGGTGGGGGCGATCACCAAGTCCGCGCTCGTCCCGTTCCACTTCTGGCTCCCGGGGGCGATGGCCGCCCCGACCCCGGTCAGCGCCTACCTGCACGCCGCGGCGATGGTCAAGGCCGGCATCTATCTCGTGGCCCGCTTCGCGCCGGCCTACGCAGAGCTCGAGGTCTGGCGCTACACCGTCGTCATCCTCGGCACCGCCACGCTGCTGGTCGGCGGCTACCGCTCGTTGCGCCAGCACGACCTCAAGCTGCTCCTGGCCTACGGCACGATCAGCCAGCTCGGATTCATCACTCTCCTGGTCGGCTATGGCCGGCACGGCACCACGATCGCCGGCCTGGGGATGCTCGTGGCGCACTCCCTGTTCAAGTCCTGCCTGTTCCTCACCGTGGGCACCGTCGAGCACGCGACCGGCACCCGAGACATCCGCCGGCTCTCCGGCATCGCCAAACGTATGCCGTGGCTCGCCGGGGCCGCCGCCCTCGCCACCTTGTCGATGGCAGGTCTGCCACCCGTGCTGGGCTTTGCCGGCAAGGAAGCGGCCCTGCACTCGCTGATGCACCCCGAGGGAGGCTGGCTCTCCTTCGACGGGGTCGTGCTGGCGGCCGTCGCGGTCGGCTCGGTGATCACCTTCGCCTACTCCACCCGCTTCATGTGGGGTGCCTTTGCCGTCAAGGACCCCAAGCTGGCGGGCGACGCCGGCCAGGTCACCACGGTCGCCCACCGACCCGAGTGGCTGCTGGTGGGGGTGCCCGGCCTCCTGGCCCTGACCGGTCTGGCCCTCGGCCCGGCGGCGCCCTTCCTCGAGGACCTGCTGGCCCGGCATACCGACCTCTATCCCGCCGGTGACGACCCGGCCCACCTGGTCCTGTGGAGCGGGTCGATCACCCCCGCGCTGGTGCTGTCTGTCCTGATCTGGATCCTCGGTGCCCTGCTCTTCCTGGCCAGCGGACCCGTCTCGAGCTTCCAGCGCAAGGTGCAGTTCCCGCTCGACGCCGGCCGCACCTATCAGCACTTCGTCCGCGGCGTGGACCGGCTGGCGCTGGAGGTCACCGGTGGGTTCCAGCGCGGCTCGCTGCCCTCCCTGCTCGCGATCATCCTGCTGGTCACCGTGGCGCTGCCGGTCGTCGCCCTGGCCCACGGGGCGGTGTGGCCGGAGGAGGTGCGCTGGTTTGACCACCCCGGACAGGTCGGCGTCGCCGTCATCGTCGTGGCCGCAGCGATCGCCACCACCCGCGCCCGTCGCCGGTTCCGTGCCGTCTTCCTGGTCAGCGTCACCGGTTATGGCACCGCGATGCTCTTCCTGCTGCACGGGGCGCCGGACCTGGCCCTGACCCAGGCCCTGGTGGAGACGGTGACGCTGGTCGTCTTCATCCTGGTGCTGCGACGGCTGTCCGGCCGGTTCCCCGACGACCCGTCGGTGCTGACCCGACGGCTGCGCGCGGTGCTCGGCATCGCCGTCGGCTCGGTCGTGGGGCTGGTGGCCCTGGCCGCGACCGCCGCACGCATCGACGAGCCGTCGGCCAAGGGACTGGTCGCGACCGCCAAGGACTACGGTGGCGGCAACAACATCGTCAACGTGATCCTCGTCGACGTGCGTGCCTGGGACACCATGGGCGAGCTGTCGGTGGTGCTGGCGGCGGCCACCGGCGTGACCAGCCTGATCTTCCTCAAGCAGGACGCGGTCATCCGCGCGCGGCGGGCCCTGCGCCAGTCCTGGCGCAACCGGACCACCACCTCGGCCGACACGGGGGAGTCGCAGCGGTGGATCTCGGCCGCCCAGCAACTGGACCCCTTGCGCCGCTCGACGATCTTCGAGGTGGTCACCCGCCTGATCTTCCACACCATCATGCTGTGGTCGGTCTATCTGCTGTTCAGCGGGCACAACGCCCCCGGTGGCGGCTTCGCCGCCGGGCTGGTCGCCGGGTTGGCCCTGGCGCTGCGTTACCTCGCCGGTCGTGGCTACGAACTGCGAGTGGCCCTGCCCGTCATGCCCGGTCTGCTGCTCGGCGGGGGACTGTTCATCGCGGCGGCCGCGGCCATCCTGCCGATGTTCTTTGCCTCGCCTCCGCTGCGCACCTGGATCGTGGACGTCCCGCTGCCGCTGATCGGGGACGTGCACCTGGTCACCTCCCTGCTCTTCGACGTCGGCGTCTATCTCGTGGTCGTCGGACTCATGCTGGACATCCTGCGCAGCCTCGGCTCGGCGCTGGATGACCAGATGGCAGAGGAGGAGGCCCGATGATCCCCAACATCACCCTGATCGTGGTCGCCTCCTCCCTCATCGGCACCGGCGTCTATCTGCTGCTGGCCCGCTCGATCGTCCGCGCCCTGGTGGGCTTCCTGCTGATGGGCAATGGCATCAACATCCTGTTCCTGGTGGCCTCCGGGCCAGCCGGGGAGGTGCCGATCATCGGACAGGGGGAGGGCGGGCCGATGAGCGACCCGATCCCGCAGGCACTGGTGCTGACGGCCATCGTGATCACCCTGGCCATGACGGCTTTCGTGCTGTCCCTGGCGCACCGCGCCTGGCAGTTGGGCCGCGACGACCTGCTCGAGGACGATGAGGAGTCGGCCCGCATCCACCGCCGTGCCGAGGAGAACGACATGTCCGGTGAGTCAGCCGACGACGCGGACATCATCGCTGCGGAGTTCGCCGAAGAGGACTCCGGGGACGAGGACCGCCGATGAACGACTTCTCCTGGATGGTCCCGCTGCCGGTGGTCCTGCCACTGGTCGGTGCCGGCATCAACCTGGCGGCCGTGGGCCGCACCCGCATCCAGCGTCAGGTGAGCATGACCGTGCTCACTGCGGTCCTGGCGATCAGCGTGGTGATGCTGTTCGCAGCAGACCAGCGTGGTCCCCAGGTCGTGCAGGTCGGCGGCTGGGCTCCCACGGACGGCATCGTGCTGATCGTCGACCGCCTCTCGGCGCTGATGGTGATCGTCTCGGTCGTGGTCACCATGGGAGTGCTCCGCTACTCGATCGGGCAGGGTCGCTCCTCGTTCGACAACGAGAGTGATGGGCACGCCCCGCTGCCGGTCTTCCACCCCACGATGCTGGTCCTGTCCGCGGGAGTGTCGACCACCTTCATCTCCGGCGACCTGTTCCACATGTATGTCGGTTTCGAGATGTTGCTGGCCGCCAGCTTCGTGCTGCTGACCCTGGGTGGCACGGAGGCGCGGGTGCGCGCCGGCGTGACCTATGTCTTCGTCAGCCTGCTGTCCTCGATGCTCTTCCTCATCGCCATCGCGATGATCTATGCCGCGACCGGCACGGTGAACCTGGCGATCCTGGCGAACCGCCTCGAGATGATCCCCACAGATCAGGCGCTGGTGCTGCACGTGCTGCTCATCCTCGGGTTCTGCGTCAAGGCGGCCGTCTTCCCGATGTCGGGCTGGCTGCCGGACTCCTATCCCACAGCCCCGGCGCCGGTCACCGCGGTCTTCGCCGGTCTGCTCACCAAGGTCGGCATCTATGCGCTGATCCGCACCCAGACACTGCTGTTCCCCTCGGGCATGCTCGACGACGTGCTGATGTGGGCGGCCCTGCTGACGATGCTCGTCGGGATCCTCGGTGCGGTCGCCCAGGACGACATCAAGCGGATGCTTTCCTTCACCCTGGTCAGCCACATCGGTTATCTGTTGTTCGGCATCGCGGTGGGCAACGCGGCGGGCATGTCCGCGGCCATCTTCTATGTGCTGCACCACATCACCATCCAGACCACCCTGTTCCTGGTGACCGGACTGGTCGAGCGGGTGGGCGGCACCACTGCCTCCTCCCACCTGGGCGGCCTGGCCAGGATCAGTCCGCTGCTGGGTGTGCTGTTCTTCGTCCCGGCCATGAACCTGGCCGGCATCCCACCCTTCTCCGGCTTCCTGGGCAAGGTTGGTCTGATGCAGGCTGGCGTCATGGAGGGCACCTGGCTGAGCATGACCTTGGTGGTCGGCTCCGTGGTCACCAGCCTGCTCACGCTGTATGCCGTGACGCGGATCTGGGGGCGTGCCTTCTGGGGGTCACCGCCCCGGGTCGAGGAGGGTATGACGTACACCCCCGCACGCACCGGGGACAGTCGGGCGATGGGTCGCGGGGTGGTCATGCCGACGATGGCGCTGGTCGCCTTCGGGCTCGCGCTGACGCTGGTGGCCGGGCCGTTGTATGAGATCACCAACCGGGCCTCCATCGACCTCCTGCTGCGGGAGCCTTATCTGATCGCTGTGCTGGGGGGTGTGGGGCGATGAAGCGGCAACTGCACGGCATCCACTGGATGTCCACCCTGCTGCTGACCGTGGTCTGGGTGACCCTGATGGGCGAGGTCACGCTCGGCAACGTGGTTGCGGGCCTGCTCGTCGGGCTCTTCGTCCAGCTCGTCTTTCCGCTGCCCTCGGTGACCGTGGGGTTGCGCTTCCGGCCGATCGCCTTCCTGATCCTCACCGTCCGGTTCCTGTGGGACATGACCGCGGCGTCGGTCCAGGTCGCCTGGCTCGCCGTGCGGCCAGGACCTACGGTCGGCGGGGTGGTTGTGGACCTGCGGCTGCGCTCCGACAACGACCTCTTCCAGACCATGACGGCCGAGATGGTCGCCCTGGTGCCCGGCACCGTGGTCATCGACCTTGACAGCGAGCGGCGCATCCTGACCCTGCACCTGCTCGATGTGACGACCCGTCAGCAGGCCGAGGTCATCAGGCACCGGGTGCTGGCCCAGGAGGCCCGGGTGTTGCGTGCCCTCGACCCGGACCCAGAGTCCGTCCTCAACCCGCGCCGGCGTCGGGAGGTGACCGACTGATGGGGTTCACCGAGATCATGACCTGGGCGATCGGCATACTGCTGGTTGCCTCGGCCCTGCTGACCATGGGACGGATCATCACGGGTCCGAGCGTGCTGGACCGCGTGGTGGGCAGCGACGTCCTCGTCTCCATCGTGATCTGCGCTCTCGGCGCGCAGACGGCGCTGGTCGAGGGCTCGAGCACCCTCCCGATCCTGATCACCTTGTCGTTGGTCGGTTTCATGGGATCGGTCGCCGTGGCGCGCTTCGTGGCGCGGGACCGCGACTACCCGCCGGAGTTCGACGGACCTGACGCCCTCGAGGAGGAGCCGTCATGAGCTGGGACTGGGAGACCATCACCGACAGCCTCGGGCTCATCTTCATCTTCGCCGGGGCGCTGCTGTGCCTCACGGCGGCTATCGGGCTGCTGCGCTTCAACGACCTGCTGACCCGCATGCACGCGGCGACCAAGCCACAGGTCCTCGGTGTCCTGCTGGTGCTGGGGGGCGTGATGTTGAGCAAAGAGGGCGGCCTGCACATCGGCATGCTGATCCTGATCGGCATCTTCCAGATGCTCACCATCCCTGTCGGGGCCCACATGGTCGGTCGCGCCGGGTTCCGGACGGGTCAGGTGGCGCCATCTGACATCCACCTGGGACCCTCGGCTGATCACGTGGACAGTGCCCTCCTGGAGCCCGGCGAGCCGGTGGTCGAGGACAGCGACCCCGAGGAGCGCTAGCGGGTGGCGCCGGTGACCAGCCAGTCGTCTCCCCGCGCCCGCCAGTGCAGTCCCGCCGCCCGGATGGCCATGAACAGCCCGAAGGCGACCCACAGCCACACCAGTCCTGTGGTCCCGGTGACTCCAGAGGCCTGCAGGAGCCAGATCATGGGCAGATAGGCCAGCAGGAAGCCGATCTGGGCCAGAGCCAGCCAGCGGGCGTCCCCGGCACCGATCAGGACACCGTCCAGGACAAACGCGACCCCGGCGACGGGTTGTCCGGCGGCGACGATGAGCAGGGCCGCGGCCAGGGCTGCCTGGACCTGAGGGTCGCTGCTGAAGCCGAGGGGGATCACCCTGTGCAGTGCGACGATCAGCACTGTCAGGATCACTCCGAACCAGACACCCCAGCGCACCATGGTGGCGGTGGCGAGCCGCACGCCCCTGACGTCGCCGGCGCCCAGTGCCTTGCCGGTGATGGCTTGTCCTGCGATGGCGAGGGCATCCAGGGCGAAAGCGAGCGCGGTCCACACCGTCATCGCGACCTGATGGGCGGCGAGCTGGGGCTCTCCCAGGCCAGCAGCCACCCAGGTGGTCACCAGCAGGACGGCGCGCAGGGCGAGGGTGCGGATCAGCAGGGGGATGCCGTCACCGGCGGCGCTGAGGACCCCTCGCCCGTGCAGCGTGAGCGAGACCCCGAGCCGGCGGGCACCCCGGACGACGACGCCGCCCAGGGCGAGCGCCATACCCAGTTGGGCGATGACCGTCCCCCAGGCGGCTCCGGCGATGCCCAGACCCACCGGGTGGACCAGGACGAAGGAGAGCACGCCGTTGGCGGCAAAGCCCGCGATCGCGGCCACCATCGGCGTGCGGGTGTCCTGCAGACCCCGCAGCACCCCCATGGCGGCCAGGACGAGGAGCATGGCCGGGATGCCAAAAGCGCTGATCCGCAGATAGATCACGGCCTCGGTGACCGCGGCGTCCGAGGCACCAAAGAGCTCGATGAGCGGCTGGGCAAAGGCGACCAGGACCGCGGTCGCGACCAGGCCGAGCAGGAGTGCCAGCCACATGCCGTCGATGCCTGCTGCGAGAGCGCCCTTCTCGTCGTGCGCCCCGGTGCGGCGCGCCACGACGGCCGTGGTGCCATAGGCCAGGAAAACGAAAATGTTTGCGGCAGTGAGGAGCACCGCGCTAGCGACGCCGAGCCCGGCGAGTGAGGCCGTGCCGAGGTGGCCCACGATGGCACTGTCGGCCAGCAGGAAGAGCGGCTCGGCCACCAGCGCCAGAAATGCCGGCACGGCGAGGCGCAGGATCTCTCTGCGGTGGTCGGTCGGCACCCAGCGAGTCTAGGTCTGGTGGGGGCAACCAATATTGCTCCACACGGCAAGGACGGCATCGATGCAGGTCAATAGCGGTGTCGAGGCCAAAGTTTTTAGTTGTCCACAGGCCTGTGCACAGCCTGTGAACGACGGATCCAGAGGGTGTCCACAGCCTGCCCTCAGGGTTGTCCACAGGCGCTCTTGGGCGTTGGTCGCTGACGGCTTAACGTGAGTCGATCACCCATCACGGCGGACGCTTTGGCGTGGCCACGCGACGACCCCTCTGTCAGTGGTGACTGGTTGAGTGCTGTGACAGATGGTGCAGGTGTGGTGACACGGGAGAGAGAGGCGCATGTCGCTCAGTGAGCTGGAGGCGAGTTACTCCGAGGCACCCGACGGGCTGCCGGAGGACCGACTCCCTCCACAGGACGTCGCTGCGGAGCAGAGCGCGCTCGGCAGCATGCTGCTCTCCAAGGACGCGATCGCCGACTGTGTCGAGTCGCTCAAGGCCAATGACTTCTATCGGCCGGCCCACGAGTCGATCTATGACGCGGTGCTCGACCTTTATGGGCGCGGCGAGCCGGTTGACGCCGTCACGGTCTCGGACGAGCTGAGCAAGCGCGGCGACCTCGCCCGCATCGGCGGGACGACCTACCTCTATCAACTGATCAACCAGGTCCCCACGGCCGCCAACGCGGGCTACTACGCCCAGATCGTCGCCGAGCGAGCGGTGCTGCGGCGCTTGGTCGAGGCTGGCACGCGCATCGTGCAGATGGGCTATGCGCAGGGTGGTGGGGACGTCGACGACATCGTCAACCTGGCGCAGGCCGAGGTCTATGGGGTGGCGGACAAGCGTGGGGGAGAGGACTACCACGCGCTGGCATCGTTGCTCGAGCCGACGATGGATGAGATCGAGCACGCCGCAGGGACATCGGGCGAGATGTTGGGCGTGCCCACGGGCTTCACTGATCTCGATGAGCTGACCAACGGCCTGCACCCGGGCCAGATGATCATCGTGGCCGCCCGTCCCGCAGTCGGCAAGTCCACGCTCGCCCTGGACATTGCCCGTGCTGCCGCGATCAAGGCCGAGCTGGCGACCGTCGTCTTCAGCCTGGAGATGAGTCGCACCGAGATCACGATGCGCCTGCTGTCGGCAGAGTCGGAGATTCCCCTGCAAAACATGCGCAAGGGCACCATGCGCGATCAGGACTGGGCGCGCATCGCAGAGACGCAGGGGCGGATCCACGGCGCACCGCTGTTCATCGACGACAGCCCCAACATGTCCCTGATGGAGATCCGCGCCAAGTGCCGCCGCCTTAAGCAGCGGCACAATCTCAAACTGGTCGTGGTGGACTACCTGCAGCTCATGAGCTCGGGCAAGCGCGTCGAGTCACGCCAGCAGGAGGTCGCTGAGTTCTCCCGTGCCCTCAAACTGCTCGCCAAGGAACTCGAGGTGCCGGTCATCGCGCTGTCCCAGCTCAACCGTGGTCCGGAGCAGCGGACGGACAAGAAGCCACAGATGTCCGATCTGCGTGAAAGTGGATCGATCGAGCAGGACGCTGACGTGGTGATCCTGCTGCACCGTGAATCGATGTATGAAGCCGAATCCGACCGGGCAGGCGAGGCAGACGTCATCGTTGCCAAGCACCGAAATGGTCCGACCGGAACGATCGCCGTCGCTTTCCAGGGACATTATTCACGGTTCACCAATATGACGAACAGTTTCTGATGAGATGTGTCGAGATGCAGCCAATCTTGCACAGTTGCCCTACCTATGTAACATTCCTCCTGCTTATCGATAGGTCAGGAATCGATCACTCCTCGTTATAGGTTTTGTCCTCGGCAGTACGCTTGCTGATCGGTCTAACCGACACAGGAGGTCGAGCTGTGACGCTCACGTTCGCGCACATCTTGGACAGCGCTGGGATCGACCCGGCCGGAGCGTTGGTGATCCGGCACGCGTACGTGCGTGAGCACGGGGACGGGTCAGCGGGGATCCACGGGGACTCCTCCGACGAGGACATCATGGGTTACACCAGGAGTCAGTCGGCCAACACCCGCGCCTTCCCGGCCGAACCGCCCGGTGTCTGGGTGGTGTTCCTGCCCGAGGGCGGAGACCGCGCTCGCCTGTGGTTGGTGGTCCGGAACCGTGGTGAGATTTCCAACGACGGAGCCAGGCGTACGTTCGACCTGGAGCGGACCGACCTGCTGAGCGACCTGCGGTCACGTCTGGTGATCGGGTGGAGGTCACCGCGCACCTGGGCGCTCAAGGCCACGACGGCAGGGCGCTACCCGGTCATGGAGATCGCCGACGCCGAGCCCGTGAGGTTCCCCGGGTTCGACGCGCTCACGTTGGACTACCCACAGCTGCAGGCGGTGGTCCGTGAGCACCGGTACGCTACCTGGCGAACCGCACTCTCATCGGTCACGGGCATCTACCTCATCACCGACACCCGGGACGGTCGACAGTACGTTGGCAAGGCCGACGGTACCGAGAGTGTGCTGCAGCGCTGGGCTGCCTACGCGGCCAACGGCCACGGAGGCAACGTGGAGCTCAAAGGACGAGACCCAGTCACCTTTCGCTTCTCGGTGCTGCGCGTGTTCGACCCTGCCACGCCGACTCGGGAGATCAACGCCGCGGAGAGCTACTACAAACGTGCCCTCGACTCCCGCAGGCACGGGCTCAATCGCAACTGACCTATCCATCGCACTCAGGGCCGCGCATCGGACTAACCGGCTGGAGCCTGGATCGGGCGACTGCCGCGGTGTGGGGCAAGGCCGCTCCGCAGAGGCTCTCCGGTGATGGGCAAGGATGGGGGCACCCACCACGAGAGGACGCCCTACCTTGCCGTCGAAACCGGACGCCAACTTCATCTGGTCGATCGCCAACCTGCTCCGTGGGCCGTACAAGCCCAAGGAGTACGGCGACGTCGTCCTGCCGATGACGATCCTGCGCCGGCTGGACTGCGTCCTGGCGGCGACGAAGGACGCCGTGCTGGCCGAGCAGAAGCGCTCCGGTGACCGCACGGCCAAGGACCTCTTGGACGTCAAGCTGCGCAAGGCCGCGAAGTACTCCTTCTACAACACCTCGCCATACACACTGCCGTCGCTAACCGGGGACAGCGCCAACATCAAGGCCAACCTGCTCTCCTACGTCGACGGCTTCAGCGACAACGTCCGCGACGTCTTCACCCGGTTCGGGTTTGAGGAGCAGGTCCAGCGGCTCGAGGAGGCCAACGCCCTCTACCTGGTTGTCCAAGAGTTCGCCAAACTCGACCTGCGGCCCCAGCACGTCAGCAACACCGAGATGGGCTCGGTCTTCGAGGAGCTCATCCGCAAGTTCGCCGAGGCCAGCAACGAGACCGCTGGTGAGCACTTCACCCCCCGCGAGGTCATCGCCCTCATGGTCGACCTGCTGCTGGTCGGCGACGAAGATGCGACCAGCCCGGGCAAGGCCGTGAACCGCCGTGTCTACGACCCTGCCGCTGGCACGGGCGGCATGCTCTCGACGATGGACGAGCACCTGCGCGAGCAGAATCCGGCAGCACGGCTGCTCATGGCCGGTCAGGAGATCAACCCCAGTTCGTATGCCGTGTGCAAGGCGGACATGATCATCAAGGGTCAGCCGGTGGACGCCATCGCCCTGGGCAACACCCTCACCGACGACGCCCACGCGGGCAAGGACTTCCACTACTGCTTGTCCAACCCGCCATTCGGGGTGGAGTGGAAGACCTCCCAGCGCGACGTCGTCAGGGAGCACAAGCAGCTGGGCTTCAACGGCCGCTTCGGCCCCGGCCTGCCCGCCGTTTCTGACGGGTCCATGCTCTTCCTGCTCCACCTGATCGACAAGATGCGGACCGTCGACCCGGACAACGAGAACGTGCGCGGCCGGGCCGCGATCGTCCTTAACGGGTCGCCACTGTTCACCGGACGTGCCGGGTCGGGCGAGTCCGAGATCCGCCGCTGGGTCATCGAGTCCGACCTGCTCGACGCGATCATCGCCCTGCCGACCGACATGTTCTACAACACCGGCATCGCCACGTACGTCTGGGTCCTGGACCGGAAGAAGCCGGTCGAGCGGCGCGGCTCCGTCCAGCTCATCGACGGCTCACAAATGTTCACCAAGATGCGCAAGTCCCTGGGGTCCAAGCGCAAGGAGCTGTCAGCGGCCGACATCGAGACACTCGTCAAGCTGTACGCCGAGTTCGACGGTGCCGACGACAAGCGCTCCAAGGTCTTCCCTAGTGAAGCATTCGGTTTCCACACCATCACCGTCGAACGACCCCTTCGGCTGGCCTACCAGGCGACGGTCGAGCGGATTGACGAAGCGATCACGGCCAAGGCGGTCCAGAAGCTCGACGAGACCACGCAGGAACAGCTCCGCCGAGCCCTGCATACCCTCGACCGCGAGACCGTTTGGAGAGACCGACCGGCGTTCGACCAAGTCCTGGGCAAGGCACTCGGCCAAGCCGGCCTTCAGCTCGGATCTCCGGTACGCAAGGCCATCCACGCAGCCTTGAGCGAACGTGACGAGACCTCTGAGATCTGCAGGGACGCCAAGGGCAACCCCGAGCCGGACCCCAAGCTCCGCGACACCGAGAACGTCCCTCTCGGCCAGGACATTGACAAGTATGTCGCTCGCGAGGTCCTCCCGTACGTCCCCGACGCGTGGGTCGAACACGCCAAGACAAAGGTCGGCTACGAGATCCCCTTCACCCGACACTTCTACGAGTACGTCCCACCCCGCCCACTCGAGGAGATCGACGCTGACGTCAAGCGACTGATCACCGAGATCCAGAACCTGTTCGCGGAGCTCGACTCGTGACGACCACCTCACCCTGGCTAGCCGACGTCCCCGCTCAGTGGAAGGTCGTGCCGCTCCGCCACTTGGCCGACGTCGAAACAGGCAGTGCGGATACTCAAGACGCGACGCCTGACGGGGAGTATCCCTTCGTTGTCCGATCCCCACTGGTGCAGGCCATCAACTACTTCACACACGACGGCGAAGCGATCCTGACGCCGGGTGACGGCGACGTCGGACGAGTCTTCCACCATCTCGACGGGAAGTTCACGGCGCACCAGCGAGTCTACGTATTGAGTAACTTTCGGGCGATCACCGGACGCTTCGCCTACTACGCCTTCAGCGCTACATTCCATTACGCAACCGAGTCTGGAACTGCGAAGTCCACGGTCGACTCCCTCCGACGTCCGATGCTCACCTCGTTTCCGCTGCCGGTGCCGCCGATGGAAACACAACGGGTAATAGCGTCATTCTTGGACCGCGAGACGGCGAAGATCGACGCACTCATCGCGAAGCAGGATGCCTTGGTGGCAGCCCTTCGTGATCGTCGAGAGAGCGCCGTGATGGCTGCGGTGACCGGAAAGGGGAGTACGGGCCCAAGGCGTGACAGTGGGATCCGATGGATCGCTGAGATCCCCGAACACTGGCAGGTGGGTAACATTCGCCGCTACGCGACGATGCACTCGGGTCACACACCCAGCCGCCAGGTTCCCGAGTTCTGGGAGGATTGCACGATCCCGTGGTTCACGTTGGCGGACGTCTGGCAGTTGCGGGATGACACCCAAATCCACCTCGGTGAGACTAGCGAGAGCATCAGCGAACTGGGCCTTCGCCACTCGTCGGCGGAGCTGTTGCCAGCCGGTACGGTCGCGCTGTCAAGGACGGCTTCGGTCGGTTTCAGCGGCATCATGCCCGTGCCGATGGCGACGAGTCAGGACTTCTGGAACTGGGTCTGCGGGCCAGAGCTTCTTCCTGAGTTCCTCCTTCGCGTGTTCAGGGCGATGCGCCGCGAGATGCGCTCACTCATGGCAGGCTCCACGCACCAGACCATCTACAAGACCGACGCTGCCAGTTTCATCATCCCGGTCCCGCCACTGGACGAGCAGCGGGACATCGTGGAGCACCTTCAACAGGACCTTGGCCGGATGGATGCGCTCGTCGATCGGGCGATCGCACTTGTCGCCATGCTCCGAGAGCGGCGTGCGGCCTTGATCACGGCGGCGGTGACGGGCAGGTTGGATGTCACCACGTATGGGAAGGCGGGCTGAGGCGTGGCGGTGGAGCACGAGCGGCAGCTCGAGGACGAGCTGTGCGACTACCTGGGGAGGCATGGCTGGACCTATGCGCCGGGTGCCACCGGCTACGACAAAAAGCGGGCTCTGTGGCCCGATGACCTATTCGCCTGGCTGGAGGCCACCCAGCCGGAAACGCTCGCCGTGGTCGTGAAGAACGATAAGGACCGGGAGCGGCTGCTGGACCGGCTGGCCGAGTCGCTGGACCGCCCCCTTGATGCGGGCGGAGGAACCCTGGCGGCGCTGCGATACGGGTTCAAGTTCACCAAGCAGTTGGACCTGTGCCAGTTCCGGCCGGCCGAGTCGATGAACCCGACCACGACCGCGCGGTACGCCCAGAACCGGTTGCGGGTCGCGCGTCAGGTGTACTACTCCGAGAACAAGACCGACTCGATCGACCTGGTCTTCTTCGTCAACGGGTTGCCGGTGGCGACGGCCGAGCTGAAGAGCGAGTTCCAGCAGGATGTCCACGAGGCGATCCGCCAGTACCGTCACGATCGCCCGCCGGTGGACCGCAAGACGCGTCGCAGGGAACCGCTGCTGGCCCCGGGTCACCGGGCCCTGGTCCACTTCGCGGTGGACAACGCCGAGGTCTACATGACCACCCGACTGGCTGGTCCGGAGACCCGCTTCCTGCCGTTCAACCGCGGCAACGCCGGCCATGCAGGGAACCCGCCGAACCCGTACGGGGCGGCCACGGCATACCTGTGGGAAGAGGTGCTAGCCAGGGACACTTGGCTGAACATCCTGGGCAAGTTCATGCACGTCCAGGTGACCAAGCGCAAGGACCCGGCGACCGGCAGGGTCAGCCGGTCTTCCTCGGTGATCTTCCCGCGCTACCACCAGCACGACGCCGTCACGAAGCTCCTGGCAGACGCGAAGGGGAACGGGCCCGGGCAGCGGTATCTGGTCCAGCACTCGGCCGGGTCGGGCAAGACCAACTCCATCGCGTGGCTGTCGCACCAGCTCTCGACGCTGCACGACGTGCAGTCGGGCAAGGTCTTCGACTCCGTGCTGGTGATCACCGACCGGACGGTGCTGGACGATCAGTTGCAGGACGCGATCTACCAGATCGATCACAAGCGGGGGGTGGTGCTGCCGATCGGGCAGGGCACCGACAGCGACTTCGCCAAGCGGTTCGCCTCCAAGTCGCAGGCACTGACCGAGGCGCTGACCACCGGCGGGGCGATCATCGTCGTGACGATCCAGACGGTGCCCTTCGCGCTGGAGGCGATCCGGGAGTCGAAGGCGCTGGCGGGCAAACGGTTCGCGGTGATCATCGACGAGGCCCACTCCTCCCAGACAGGGGAGTCGGCCAACAAGCTGCGCCAGACCCTCTCGGGCAAGGTGCTCGACGACGTTGCTGACGAGGACGGCACGGTCGGCGTGGACGACCTGGTGCGGCTGGAACTGGAGGGGAGGGGCGCGCTGCCGAACGTCTCGTTCTTCGCCTTCACGGCGACGCCGAAGGGTAAGACCCTGCAGATGTTCGGAACCTCCGACACCGGGGAGGAGGTCGACAAGCGGCCGTTCCACCTGTACTCGATGCAGCAGGCGATCGAGGAGGGGTTCATCCTCGACGTGCTGCAGAACTACACGACCTACCGGACGGCCTTCCGCCTGGTCCACGGTGGTCAGGACTATGACTCCGAGACCGTGGACAAGTCCAAGGCGATGAAGTCGGTGATGCAGTGGGTCAAGCTGCACCCCTACAACATCAGCCAGAAGGTCGCGATCATCGTCGAGCACTTCCGGGCCAACGTCGCGCCTCTGCTCGACGGCAACGCCAAGGCGATGGTCGTCACAGACTCCCGCAAGTCCGCGGTCCGCTACAAGCTCGCGATGGACAAGTACATCGCTGAGCACCACCTCACCGACGTCGCGACCCTCGTCGCGTTCTCCGGCTCCGTCGACGACCCCGAGTCCGGGCCGAAGGAGTTCACCGAGCACTCCATGAACACCGACCTCCGCGGGCGCACAATCCCGGAGGCGCTGGGGACCGCTGAGTACCAGGTGCTAATCGTCGCGAACAAGTACCAGACCGGCTTCGACCAGCCGCTGCTCTGCGCGATGTATGTCGACAAACGCCTCGACGGGGTGCAGTGCGTCCAGACACTGTCCCGGCTTAACCGGACCTACCCGGGCAAGACCACCTACGTGCTGGATTTCGTCAACCGGGCCGAGGATGTGCTGGCCGCGTTCAAGGTCTACTACGAGGGTGCCTACCTCACCGAGGCCAGCGACCCCAACATCGTCTTCGACCAGTGGGACAAGCTCGCCGGCGTCGGCCTCTTCGACGACGTGGACGTCGACGCGTGCGCCAAGGCCTACTGGGGTGACGGCAGCACCAAGCCGACCCAGGGGAGGCTCTCCGCTGCCCTGGCGCCGGTCAAAGAGCAGTTCAACACGGCGTACCGGCGGGCGCTGCATACCCGGGACGACGACGAGACAGACCGGCTCGACACCTTCCGCCGGGACCTGCGCACCTTCGTCAGCACCTACGACTTCCTCGCCGCGATCGTCGACTACGACGACGTCGAGCTGGAGAAGCGTGCGACGTTCGCGCGGTTGCTCGCCGAGGCACTCAAGGACTCCAACCGGCACGAGGAGACCATCGACCTGTCCGACGTCACCCTGACCCACCACGCCCTGCACAAGCAGCCCGAGCAGGAGCTCGATCTCGGTACCGGCCAGGCCGAAGGGTTGGCGTCCGTCCTCGCGGCCGGTTCACGCGGTCGCCACGAGTCCGACCTGGTGCCGTGGTCGGAGGTGCTGGCCCACATCAACACCCTCTTCGACGGCGACGGGCTCTCCGACGGTGACCAGGTTTCCGCCGTCGAGACGGTGCTGCGCAAGATGCTCGAGAACGAGGACCTGCGTGCACAAGCCGTGGCCAACAACAAGCCGGACTTCTTCTCCGGACCGGACCTGTGGCACACCATCCAGGAGGTTATCGTCGAGGCCACCGACAGCCAGCAGCGAGGGCTGGAGCGCCTTGCGGCCGACCGGTCGCGTGAGGAGATCCTCACGATCATGGGGATGATGAAGCTCTGGGAGACCTTGCGCGAGTCAGCCTGACGCCGCTCCAAGTCACGAAGTGGTCCGGTCGCCTGCCGCTTCTGGTGACCTGGGGTACCGCTCCAGAGCCCACCGGCGCTGGCCAGCCGCCCGCTGGAGGGCTACCCGATCCTTGGCCAGCAGATCATCGTGCCCCAGCCAGTCCTCAAGCGTCTCGAGCTCCCAGGACAGACGTGCTCGCACCCCGTCGAACATCTGACGGCACCTGCGCGAGCAGAACCTGGTCGGTCTGCCGGCTGCGTAGCCGGAGGGCCAGGCGCACATCTGGTCGCACACGGGATTCAGGCAACGGTACTCGGTTCCGGGCTGCACCGTCTCGGTCAAGCCGCGTACGACGTCGGTCGGCGACGGGTCCACGATCGACTCCAGGTAGGTCTGCAAGGTTCGCTTCAAGACGCCACCTCGGCGCTCGGGATGCTGGTCAGGCATCGTGGTTGGTAGGCGTCCCATGCTAGCTCCTCTAGTCGTTAATCCTGACTCTAGGCTGCGCTGCCCGCGCCATTTATGACTAGTCGATCTGACCTGCTGCGATACTTGTAGTGGACGGATCGCAGCAAGTACGCCCCGCAGTCACCCAGTAGGCCGGCAACCCGGGACTGTTCGATCCCAGGTCCAACGACGGCCGCTCATCTAGGCAGAAATAGTTGCAGGGGCGGCGTCGCTGCGGTAGTTTCCCTTTAGGTCCTCGCCCCGCTCCAGACGGAGTGAGGGCGCACCGGCTGGCACCGGTACGCCCTCAGCGACAGGACCCGAGTGAACGCTGCGAAAGCGAGGATCCGTCATGGGTCAGTCTAGAGATGCCGCATGCCCGCGGCCAGCCCGTGCGGTCTCCTGGACATTTCGGCTCGAGGTCGGCCCTCAGATGTGGGACTGGACGATGGGCCCGCCCGACCTGCAAGGGTTGCGCTCGATCCGCACACCTCGGTCTACGGAGAAGAGTCGCCATATCCCGGTCCAGGCGCACTCCGTCACGCTTGACGGCCCTATCCACCTGGAGTCCGGGCTTGAGCACGACTTGGTGCGCGAACTCGACCGGGACCCGGACGTGGAGTGGATTGTGTCGCAACCTGTCCGGCTTGGGCTGAGGACCTCAGGCGGCCGCCCCAGAACGCACACACCCGACCTCTTGGTACTCCGTCGGGAGGGTGCCGTGACCATCTGGGACGTTCGGCCCCTCGAAAAGCAGGACGAGAAGTTTGCGGAAATCCGGGGTCTCACTGCGTCAGCCTGCGCAGAGGTTGGGTGGCAGTACCGGGTCTACGGGGGCGGGTCGCCAGTGCGACGGGACAACCTTCGCTGGTTGACGGCATACCGGCGGCAGATGCCGTGGTACCCGAACGCCAAGGACGAGCTCCTCGAGATCTGCCGGGAGCCCAGGGCGACCGTCGGGGCGGTCCTCGACGCGGACCACGGGGCAGGGCATCTGGTGAGCGCGATGTGGCATTACGCCTGGACTGGTGCCGTGGTCATGGACCTGGACTCTCCGATAGGTCGGTCGACACCTATCCGTGAGCACCGGGACGCACTGTGACGGCCGCGTCTGTCCCAATCAACGTCGGGGCCCGAATCCTGACCGCGGATGGCTACGCGGTGGTCACGGACCTGGAACGTCACGGGGTTCGTCTGCGCTTCTCTACCGGCGAAGACCGGTCCGTGACCTTCACACAGCTCCAGGCGCGGGCGGTAGGTGAGGGCGGAGCCCAGGCCCTCCACTCTTCCCTCTTCCCGTGGTGGACCCAACTCGAGGAATCGGTGCGCCTGGAGGCTCTCTTCAAGCAGGAGTGCGTCCTGGAGGCACGGACCGGGTTCCGGTATGGACTGCGCGAGCTCGCCCAACGCGGTGAGCCCTTTCACCCGTTTGGTGATGACTTTGGTCTGAGCTTGTCGGCGCGCTACCGCGCGATGAGCAAGGTCGTCACCTTCGAACGCTCTGTCGACCGGGCGGTGATGCGGCGGGTCTACGACGGGGAGCTGGCAGACCACCGGGTCGCTGCTCGCACGCTGCAACGTTGGGACAACCTCTGGGTGAGCAGCGGTCTGCGGGGGCTCGTCGACGGCCGCGCCGTCAAAGGTAGGCAGGCTTTCGACGTCATCGACGCCGACTTCCGACGGGTTGCCCTCGACAAGTTCGCTGAGTACGACGGGTCCAAGAGTCGACCCAACCTGCAGGAGATCGAGCGTCAGGTGCGAGTGGCCCTCAAGAACGAAGGCATCACCGACCCGCACCTTCCGGACCGGATCACCCAGGAGTTCCTCAGCTACCACTGGCGCGCGACCGGATCCTCGGTGCGCGCCCAACGCTCCAAGTCCCTCCGCCGAGTCGCCGGTCACCAGAGCTACCCCGCCCAGCACCCCTCCGAACTCGCCACCGACCTGACCATCGCCAACAACTTCGTCCTCGACCCCCTTCAAGAGCGCGCCATCAACGTCGAGGTCGGGGTCATCCATTCCATCGCCACCCGGGTCATCCACGGCATACGTGTCTTCCCTCGTGGAGCGCGCGGCATCGACGTCGGGCTCCTGGTCTACGACGCCATGCGGCAGTTCGCCATGGTCGTCGACGGCACCACCATCGACGACTTTCGCTGGTGCGGCATACCCGAGTCCCTCGACCTCAGCGGCAACCCTGTACACATCGGGAGACGCCCCGCCGTCAAGCGCGACCTGGCGATCCAAGGTGTGCACTACCTGCCCGGTGTGGCCCCCACCTCACTGCGGAGCGACCACGGCAGCATCTTCGTCGGCGAGCATTTCCGAGCACTTCTCGACCAGTTCGGCATCGAGCTCCGCCTGTCGCGCGGCAAGAAGCCGACGGACAACCCGCACTCGGAGCGGAAGATGGAGGACCTGGAGCGGGCCTACCAGCAGGTGCCCGGGTACAAGGGCCGCTCCATCCACCAGCGTGGCCGATTCATCGGCATTGAGGCGGACGAGCCCCTGCTCACCGCCGAGGAACTCGAGCGGCACTTCCGGCGATGGGTCGCCGTCGACTACCACCGGATGCCCCACGACGGCCTCGCTCTCCCCGGAGCGCCCGGCATCCGGCTGACCCCATTGGAGATGCACGACGCGCTGGCGGACGCCACGGGCCGGATCCTCGTCCCCCAGCACCCCGACCTGCTCTACCAGTTCTTGCCAACCATCTGGCTGACACGCGGCCATGCCGGCGTCGAGCACAAGAATCTGACCTACGACGCGCCTGTCCTCGGAGACTTCCGTTCGGTCAGGGTGGGCACGTTCCGCGAACGGGACGCAGCGATCCCCTTCCACATCGACCCACGAGACCTGACGCGCCTCTGGTTCCGTCACCCGGCGACCGACCGGATCCACGAGATCCCGTGGAAGGCACGACACCTCATCCACGCACCCCTGGGTGACGTTGTCCGCGACCGCGCTCTGGCCCGGATCAAGGAACGGGGCGGGAACAGGATCCTGAACAAGACCGTCGTCATGCGCCAGATCATCGACGAGATCGGAGAACTCACCACGGCCCCGACCACCGACGAGTGGCGCAACAAGCTCGCAGCAGCGCAACTGCGCTGGGAGCAGTCACAACGCGACCATGCCGAGGTCGCCGAGGCGCACAGGGTCCTCGCACAGAACGCAGCACAGGGCCTGCCATGCATCCCTCGTCCTGAAGAGCCCTTGCTGGACGGGTCCGCGGATGGTCCGGTGCTCGACTTCGAGGAGCCGTGGCCGGACTACGAGGAGCTTGGGTAGTGGACGCCCGCATGTGGCACCGCCAAGCACTGGGCACCGGGCCAGAGCTCCCCCAGCCGGCGCCGACGGCCGTCTTCGACTCCTTGCCCACCACGGAGCAGGACGACTACTGGGCCGAGCTGTCGCACACGCTGCCGGCACTGGTCGTCCCATCCGTCCTGGCGCAACGGGCCGAGCAACGTCTCAGCCGGCTGCTGGCGATCAACGACCGGCGTCCGCCCGGAGCAAAGTCCGTGATCGGGATCGATGCCCCCTTCGCCGTTGGCAAGTCCACCTTCGTCAAGTCCTGGGCGCACCGTGCCTACCGAGACCGGGTAAGTCCAGGAACGAGCTACGTTCTCCCGACGTGGACACCCGAGCCGGAGGTGACCGCCGACTGGGTACCGCAGGTGTACATCACCCTGCGGGCAGCCTCGAGGATCAAGGACATCAACGCCTCCATCCTGGCGTTCCTGGGCTACCCCTCCGAAGGTCTCGTCCGGGTCACCACCACCCGGGTGGTCAAGGTCCTGGCCACGCACGGAGTGCGGTTGCTCATCGTCGATGACGTCCACATGCTCAAGACCACCCACGCCGAGGGTCGGGACGTCCTGGACTACCTCAAGTTCCTCAACACCGAGTTGGGCGAACTCGGCGGCACCATGATCCTTGTCGGCGCCCATCTCGAGGGTGGACCGCTCTACCAGGACCCTCAGATCACGGGGCGTCTGGACAAGATCACCCTGGCCGCCTACGAGATCACGACCTTGGGCGGCCGGCGGGACTGGCAGCGTTTCCTGGCCCGGCTGGAGGAGGTGCTGCTGCCCTACTTCGACACCGTGCCGGTGGGCGTGTTCTCCCAGGAACTCGCGGGATACGTGTGGCGGCGCACCCAGGGATACGTCGGTGACACAGTGCGCCTGCTCGCCCAGGCCCTGCTTGCCCGGTTCGACAACGCCGAGGACGCGATGACCAGGGAGTCGCTGCAGGCCGTGCCGCTGTCGGCTCGGGCAGCGACCGCCGAGGCGGATCTTGTCGCCGCCGCAGCCGCCCCGTCCAACCGCCGCAACCGCCAGACCAAGACTGATGCGTCCTGACCAGCCGCTGCCGGTCCGCCCCGCCGTCATCGACGGAGAGGCCCTGTCGGGGTATGCCGTACGGCTGGCCGACGCCAACGGTCTGCACCTCTCGTCGCTGCTGCCTCGCGGGTTCGTCGACTCCGTCGCCCCTGCAGGCGTGGTGACCCGGTTGGCCACCGCAGCCGGCCTGCCCCCGGCCCAGGTGGAGAGCATGACGTTGGCGACGATGCCGGTCGCGGTCCGAGGCAGGGGCAAGAGACTGCGGCACGGGTGGCGGCTGCACCAGGACATCGCCTGGGTATGCCCGGTCTGCACCGACCAGACGGGGTACCGGGCACTTTTGTGGCGCCTGGCCCTGATGCCGGTCTGCACCCGCTGCGGCGTCTTGCTCGTCCAGGACTTCGAGATCCCCTCCGCCCGACCCGCACCCACCCAGCTCCTGGACCTGGCGGCTGGTCTGGCCGAGCTGGTCCGGACCAGCGTCGTGAAGCCCAGGTCTCGGGGAGCCCTCTACCGGTTGCGGCGCCGGTGTCAGTCGTTGGCCGCCTCCATCGAGCCATGTGATGGGCCGGCCGCTGCCGGCCTTCCGCCGGTGAACATCGCTGATGCCCGCAACTGGGGGCCCCACCCCGCGCCGGACCCTGCGACGATGGCCGCGCTCCTGCTCACCGCTGGCGGTTCACTCATCCCGCGAGGAAAGCGCAGCGCGACGGGGAGCCGGACGAGTGAGTTCACCACCGCCGACCGTGACCGCCTCGAGTGGTTCCTCACCCAGCTCCGTCAGCACGTCGTCCGGCACGATCTGGCGCCTGGCCATGTCCCCACCACGCTGCCGCAGGTCATCGACGGTCAGCGACAGGCTCGTCGACCCGGACAGTGGTTGTCGCTGACGCGGGCTGCGGCCGCGCTCTACATGATGATCGCCCGCGCCCACGGTCAGGACGACACCCCGATCACCGCGTTGCTGGCGCTCGGTGTGCCCGATCTCCCCACCTGCCTACTCATCGACGCCATCGACGCAGGGAGAGGTTTGCGTGCGTACGACGCGGACCGTCTGAACGCCGCGCTCCAGGTCCTGATCGCGGATGGGTTGGTCGACTACCAGCACCGACGCGACACGTTGCGTGCTGTCACCCGGTTGCCGCGCAGCACCACCCACCGGTTGCGCGCCCCCCTTCCGGGCACGATCGAGCACCCCGCGGTGCCTCTCGGGCTCGGGTGGATCTGGACCCGGTTCACCCAAGGGCCGATGCGTTCCAGCCGTTGGCCACAGATCCCGGACCGGGACGTCCACGCGTTCGACACGGCACTGGACCCCGAGACCCGACTGCTGCTGCACGAGACCGGCCAAGAGCTGCTGGCCGACGCCCACCTGCACCCCACCCACGGCACCCCGGCCACCGTGGAGGCTCTCCTCCTCACCGGACCCACGCTGCGTGCTGGCCGCCGCGTCAGGAAGGAGACCATCGGATGAGCACCACTGACACGTGGCAGGTCTGGGACTGCGGAGACCTCATCGGCACCTTCACCGACCCTCACGCCGCTGCGGAGTGCCGCAGGGAGCTGCTGGACCAGGAGTGCCACGACTGGCCCCACCTGGTCGACCTGACCACCCGGTGCATCTGCGTCGTCCACATCACCGACGACGGTGCCCCCGTCCACCTGCCGGGACTGGCGTGAGCGTCCTGCCGGTCCGGAT
Organism: Ornithinimicrobium ciconiae; assembly: GCF_007197575.1. Lineage (NCBI taxonomy): Bacteria > Bacillati > Actinomycetota > Actinomycetes > Micrococcales > Ornithinimicrobiaceae > Ornithinimicrobium > Ornithinimicrobium ciconiae. The sequence continues at coordinate 211,941 of NZ_CP041616.1, read as the reverse complement.
CACACCCCGCCCCGGGCAGGCCCTCGACTCCTACCTGGAACACCTGGCGTCTGCCAACCAGCTCACCACCGCCCAGCTGATGGCGCTGGTGTCCACCGTCAGCGGCGCACCCACCCGCTACCTCGCCCTGGCGCCCGACCCGGCCCTCCTCGCGACCGTTGCCCACCTGGCCCACCTGAACCCGGTCGACCTGGCACGGACCGTCCTGACATCCCTTCCCGGCGTCGGCGATCTGGACCCCGGCACCCGGTACGGCCACCGCGACCTGGCCGCCAAAGGGTGGGTCCAGCTGCACGGCACCCAGGCCTGCCCGGCCTGCCTGGCCGACCACGGGGCCTGGTCCACCACCTGGCGGCTACCGGTCATGACCACCTGCACCACCCACCGCCGACACCTCGCGGTGACCTGCCCGGGGTGCCGGCGACCGTTCCGCGACGGCCGCTCCACCCAGCTCCGACCGGTCGGTGCGGACACCACCTGCGGCAACCCCCTCGGTGCTGGACCACGCCAGCAGTGCACCCGCGACCTCACCACCATCCCGACCGCGGTAGCCAGCCCCGCCCAGCTGCACCGGCAGGCCCGCACCGACACCGCCCTGACCGGACGACCCGTCACCGTCCTCGGGCAGCAGTCTGAACCAGCCGCCTACCTGGCCGACCTGCGTCACCTGACCGTCCTGCTGCTGCACCTGGCCACCCAGGACACCACCGGCCACCTCGCTGACTGGACGCCCAGCCTGCAGACCGAAACGGCCGCCCGCACAAGCCGGCGAGGACCCCGCTGGGGCATCCGCCCACCCACCGACCCCGGCCTACGCGCCCAGGCCCTGACCACCGCAGACCAGATCCTCAACCGCCCCGACCGTGAGTCCGGTGCTGACCAGCTCTCGCCCTGGCTGGCCGCCATCCCCACCGGTACAGATAGCCGGCTCGGGTGGTTGGCCGACCGCACGGTCATGACACCGACCCTCACCGGCCTGCTCACCGCAGCCCTGGCCCCCTACCGACGCATCTCCCACAGCCTCACCGCCCAGACCGGAGGGCCCATGACCAACCCGCGCTACATCCCCCAAGTCCTGCCCCTGGCGACCTACCAAGAACACCTCGCCGCCGACCTGACCGTCACCCCGCTGCTGGGCCGCACCTACATCACCCTCTGCCTGGCCCGCACCACCCCAGGCGTCACCACCTGGGCCCACGCCGCGCAGACACTGCACCTGACCGGTGAGATGGGCACCCGCACCGCCCGGACCTGCTCGGCCCGCCTGACGGTCGACAACCCCACCTTCATCGACCACCTCCTGCAGCTGGGCGCCACCCTGGACACCGACGTCGACTACCGCACACTCGAGGACCACGTCCGACAGTGCTGGGCGAATAGGGACTGGCCCAGCGACTGGCCAGGAGCGGACGCTACCGGCACCAAGCAAGCGAACCTCATCACCTGGGCCTGGACCCACCTCGCGCACGCCCACCCCGACACCTCCCCAGCGTGGGGACGCCAAGGCAGGACCCGCCCCGGATGGCAGGCCTACACCCGCTTCGAGAAGACCCTCACCCGGCAGCAACAGCAGACGCTGACCGAGGAGTTCGCCAAGGCAGCGGCAGCCCGATGAACGACCTGACCCACCTCGACGCCCTCACCACCCGCGACAGTAACCGCGCCGCCCTCGCCCGCGACCTACGGCGGCGCATCAGCAACCCACCCTGCGCCAAACCCGAGGTGGGCTGGCTCCAACTCGAGACGGAGTACGAGCAGGCGACGAGTAGGCGAGACCGGGCAGGAGTGTTACAGCGAACCTGGGCAATCTGCTGCACCTGCGCTCATGTGGAGCCCTGCGCCCTCCTAGCCATCGTGGACCAGCACACCGGCCTCTCAGCAGGCGACGCCTACCGCAACGGTCATCAGCTTGATGAGCGCGGTCGAAGGCTGCCGGGGTAGCGGTAGACCAAGTGCTGGGGGTCACCGTCTACGCTGCTTTTGACCGTGGCTGGCTTTGAGGCCGGGCACCTCGGCATCGTTGCGCAGGCCTTTGCTGGCCTGGGCGGAGGACAGGGGATCCAGCCATGAAGGCTGTCGACTCGCACCTGCTGACGCTGCTCAAGGCGAGCAGTCAATTCATCGTGCCGATCTACCAACGGCTTTACTCCTGGCAGGTGCCAGAGTGCTCCCAGCTGTGGTCCGACATCGTGCGGGCGGGCTCTGACGAGCGGCTGGGCTCGCACTTCACAGGCTCGATCGTCTATGTGGCGCGGGACCAGGCAACCAACACCTCGGCCGAACCAGACCTGATCATCGACGGTCAGCAACGCATCACAACCGTGACTTTGATCCTGGCGGCACTGGTCGAACGGCTCTCCCAGCTCCCCCTGGGTGAGCAGGAGCCCTATGACGGGTTCTCCCCGCGCAAGATCCGCAACAGGTACTTGTTGAACGACGATGAAGAGGGAGAGCGTCAGCACAAGCTGGTTCTGTCCCAAAGTGACCGAGACGCCCTGTTCGCGATCGTGCAGGGGACCAAACCCGCCGATGGTCTGACCACGCGCGTGATCGACAACTACAGGTACTTCCAGAGCAAGTTTGCCGATCCCAAGCTCGACCTCGTCCAGGTGTGTCGTGGCCTGGACAAGCTGATCGTGGTCGACGTCAAACTGGAGCGCGGGGTGGACAATCCCCAGTTGGTGTTCGAGGCGATGAACTCCACAGGTCGCAAGCTCTCCCAGGCCGACCTGATCCGCAACTACGTGTTGATGGACCTGCCCACCAAGGAGCAGACCCAGATCTACACATCCCACTGGCGGCCCATGGAGCTGGAGTTCGTCGGTGCCAGCGACAGCAAGTTCGACGAGTTCGTCCGGCACTACCTGACGGTCAAGACCGGCGACATTCCCCGCCTGGACGACATCTACGAGGCCTTCAAGGACTATGCGACCACCCATGTCCAGTCCGATGAACCGATCGAGTCCCTCGTGGTCGACCTGCGCGAGTACGCCCACCGGTTCTGCGCCATGGCCCTTGGCAAGGAGAAGGACCCCAAGCTCAGACCAGCCTTCCGCGACCTGGACCAGATCCGGGCCGACGTCGTCTACCCGTTCCTGCTGGAGGCCTACACCGACTACGAGCTGGGCACCCTGGGCACGGACGATCTGCACGAAATCGTGCAGATGGTTACCTCCTACGTCTTCCGTCGGGCCGTATGCCGCATCCCCACCAACTCGCTCAACAAGACGTTCGCCGGGTTCGCATCGGCCGTGCGCAAGGATCGCTACGTCGACAGCGTCAAGTCCCACTTCCTGAGCATGCGCAGTTACCGAGCCTTCCCCACCGACGAAGAGTTCCGAGCGTCGCTGACCACCACGGACCTGTACAACTTCCGCCGACGCTCCTACCTGCTCCGCCAATTGGAGAACCACGGTCGTAAAGAACGGGTCGCCGTGGAGGAGTACACGATCGAGCACATCCTGCCGCAGAACGAGAACCTCTCTCCGCACTGGCGCCAGGCGTTGGGCGAGGACTGGCGGGACCTGCAGCGCAAGTACCTGCACACCTTGGGCAACCTCACCCTGACCGGGTACAACTCCGAGTACTCCGACCACCCCTTCATCACCAAACGAGACATGCTAGGGGGCTTCAAGGACAGTCCGCTGCGTCTCAACGCCGGACTGGGCCAGCTGGACGCCTGGACCGTCGAGGAGATCGAGAAGCGAGCAGACCGGCTGGCCAGCGACGCCATCGCCATCTGGTCACGACCACATCTCGACGCGGCCGCCATCGACGAGTCACCACTGACCCGCAGCGACTCCCGGTTCACCATCGAGGACCACCCCTACCTGCTGCCCCCATGCCGGCGGGAACTGTTCGAGAAGCTGAGCACCGAGACGATGGCTCTCGATCCGGGCGTCACCCGACACTTCCTCAAGCTGTACGTCGCATTCAAGGCCGAAACGAACTTCGTCGACGTCGTCCCGCAGAAGGCACGCCTGCGGTTGAGCCTGAACATCCCCATCGAGGTCCTGAACGACGAACGAGGACTGGCCAAGGACGTCAGCGGGAAGGGTCGCTGGGGCAACGGACCCACGGAAGTCAGCCTGTACGAGGACTCAGACTTCGCCTACGTGATGGGCCTGGTCCGACAGGCCTACGAGTACCAGATGGGTGGCGACTGAGCTCAGGTCTGTCGGCGAGGTGCGGTAGAGATGGGACATCACAGCAACGGAAGGAGCCATCCATGGCAAACAAGATCGTCTTCATCGCCTTCGCCAAGGAGGATGAGAGAGTGCGCGACCTGTTCGTAGGTCAGCGAAAGCTGGGAAGCACGCCCTACGACTGGACCGATATGAGTGTCAAGAACCCCTATGACAGCGACTGGAAGGAGCGAGTTCGGAGCCGCATCCGCCGCTCTGATGGCGTGATCGCTCTGATCAGCAGCAGCACCCCGAAGGCCACGGGCCAGTTGTGGGAGATCGAGTGCGCTCGTGAGGAGGGCAAGCCACTCCTCGGCATCTGGATCGAGGACGGCTACCGGACCAAGCCTGCACAGATGGGCTCTGCGCCCTGTAAGGACTGGACGTGGAAGAACGTCGGTGACTTCATCGACCAGCTGTGACCATGACACCAGCACGTCGCGCTCTCGTGGTCGGAATCGACAACTACATCTCGTACAACAACCTCGCTGGCTGCGTTAATGATGCCCGGGCTCTCGCCCCAGTCTTGGCCCGGAACGAGGATGACTCCCCCAATTTTGAGGTGCGTACGCTGACAGCACCCGCGACCACCGGCCGTGTCACCCGCGATGAGCTGCTGGAAGCGCTGGACCAACTTTTTGCTCCAGGGGCGGACATGTCCCTGCTGTACTTCGCGGGCCACGGAGCGCAGGTGGGAGATGGAGGTGATGTGGTTCTCGTCACAACTGACGCGACGCGGCAGACTCCGGGCGTCAGGTTCACCGAGATCATGGAGCGGGTAAACGACTGCACTCACGAAGTGGCGGTGATCCTCGACTGCTGCTTTTCCGGAGGGGCTGGAGGCGTTCCTGCAGCGATGTCCCAGGGGGCGATCCTGAGGCAGGGAGTGTCCATGCTCACCGCCAGCAGGGCTGATCAGACGTCCGCCGAGACGCTTGACGGACGTGGACAGTTCTCCGCGTACCTCGAAGGTGCCCTGGAGGGAGGAGCCGCCGACGTTCTCGGTCACCTGACGTTGGCGGGACTGTATGCCTATCTGTCTGAGGCGTTTGGAACTTGGGACCAACGACCCATGTTCAAGGCGAACGTCGACAGGTTGCAGGACATCCGTCGCTGTGACCCCTCCGTCCCCCTGGAGACCCTCCGGCAATTGCCGGTGTGGTTCCCCGAAGCTGATGCGTTGTTCGCACTCGACCCGACCTACGAACCGGACAAGAGGGAGTCCAACCTCCCTCCCAATCCTGAGCACGAGGGGATCTTCAAGCAACTTCAGAAGTGTCAGTCGGCAAAGCTGGTCGAGCCGGCAGGCGCAGAGCACATGTACTTCGCTGCCATGCAAAGCCAGGCTTGCCGCCTCACGCCTCTGGGCAGGCACTACCACCACCTCGCGTCAGCGGGCCGGATATGAGGACTGTCGGCATCACAGGGCATCAGAAAGCTCCTGAAGTCGTATGGCAGACTCTGGCTGACCAACTGCCCAGTATTTTGGGGCCACCTCCGTTCGTGGGCGTGTCGAGCCTTGCCGTAGGAGCCGACCAAGAGTTCGCGCGGACCGTACTGCGACTGGGTGGTGACCTCATCGCGATCATCCCAAGCAGTCACTACGGAACATCCTTCGAGACGGCCGAGCAGCGGGAGCAGTATCAGTTTCTACTGAAGAGTGCGAAACACCACGAGCAGTTGCCCTTCGATCGGCCTAACGAGGATGCGTATCTTGAAGCGGGGCGCCGGGTTGTCGCGCTATCGGACTCTCTTGTCGCAGTTTGGGATGGACAACCCGCAAAAGGTAAGGGAGGGACCGCCGACATCGTTGACTACGCGCGTCATCTCGGGAAGCGAGTGATGGTTATCTGGCCGCATGGTGTCACCCGCTGAATCCCCAGCGTTCCGAGGACAGGCCGGCACTGACCAGCTAGGTCTCGGCCTCGATCTTGCACGGCGGTCCTCTGCATTCACGGATCATGCGGGGTTCACCTGAGCGGGTCGCGAGAGTTCGGTGTCTCGACACCTGTCCCGGTCGTCGCCACCGTCGGCGGCGGCGTGCTGTGCCGGGGCACTCCTGGGTCTATGACACTGCAACTGCGTGACAAGGGCGGGACGACGACAGACGCCGACTTCGTCAGCGTCGTCCTTGTCATCCTCGGCATTGACAACTGGGAATAGATCAGTGAGTGAGGCATGGGAGTAACCGTGGGAGCCCTCTTGTTGGCGCTGCTGGCTCCCGCGTAATCGTGCTGTGGTCGTCCTGACCAACAGCGTCGCCGGACCGGCGCAAACGACGCCGCGGAAAAGGGCAATCGCCGCGGAGGTGACGGCCAGGAGGCCGCGCATCGACCAAGCCGTCGGCCACCCGGGCAAGAGTCCTGACGGGTCTGTCGGTGATGGCCGACAGTATGCAAGCGTGACCACCAAGAACGAAGAGGCGGTGCTGAGAGCTATCTCGGCGGGGGCGAGGACCTGGCGTGAAGTCGCCGCCGCCGCCGGGCTCTCCCATGAAGGCGCCCGGCAGATCGCCAAACGAATCAACGTGGAGAAGCCCGCTGCTGTGCCCGCCGCCAAGAAGAAGAAGAAGTCGTCGGCACGGGGGCGGACGAGACGAATGCGCGCGTCGATCTGGGACGATCGAGTGATCGAACGGTTCTGGCTTTACGTCGATCGCGAGGGACCACAGGTTCCCGGGTTCCCCGAACTCGGCCCTTGTTGGGTCTGGCTGGGGCCAACCGATGGCGCTGGATATGGCAGCCACACTGCGTTCGGTTCCCGTCGAAGGAGCGCTCACCGTTACGCCTGGATCCTGTCGCGCGGGCAACCCTCCCTGCCGGTGTTGGATCACCTCTGCCACTCCCTGAGCCGGACCTGCCCAGGGGGCACCTCGTGCCGGCACCGTCGCTGCGTCAATCCCGATCACCTAGAACCGGTCTCGTCACGGGAAAACACCGCTAGGTCTGGGGCGCGACGACGCAGGGACCGGGTTGTTACGTGCAAGCGCGGTCACATCTGGACCGAGGACACCATCCTCTACGATGTTCACGGCCACCGACTTTGCCGGGCCTGCCTCGAACGTTGGGAAGACGTCGAAATATCTACGTAGCCCACTCAGGATCGTAGGCCACCAGGCGTTCCTCGGGATACTGCTCGACCCACGTCACGAGACGACCATAAGGCCGGAGCCACTCGCCGCCGGTGTGAGGATGAGGGGATGGAGCCTGCGGCAACCGAGTACCCAGACCTGCGACCCGCCGACGAGCGCATCGCGCTCGTCCAGCGACTCGACCAGTACCGCTCAGTCACCGCTGGCTCGCTGGCCGGTCTGTCGTGGGACCTGGCGTCGGCACGCCTGCTCCCCGCGACGGATCTGACCATCGCCGGGATCGTACGACACCTGTCGTGGGCCGAGGACCGCTGGTTCCAGGGCCGGCTGCTCGGTCGGGCCATGCCCGCACCTTGGGACACGCCGGGCGCGGACGACCCGGACCGCGCGATGCGGCTTGAGCCGACCGACACCGTGGAGGGAATCCTCGGACTGTACGCGGCGGCGTGCGAGCGCAGCCGGGCAGTGCTCGCCGGGTGCACCTCGCTCGATCAGGCCGCGCTCGTTCCCTCGTTCGGCCATGGCCCGGTGAACGCCCGCTGGATCCTGGTGCACATGATCGAGGAAACGGCGCGCCACGCAGGCCACCTCGACCTGCTCCACGACGCGCTGCAGGCCTGAACCGAGACCGGCACGAACGGCCTCGCCCACTTTGCACAGCACTCCACCAAAGGTCCCGATCGTGCAAGGTTCACCGAACCGATCGTGCATCCTTGGCTGCATCTCGACAGCAGCTGTCGAGATGCAGCGAAGTTCGCACAAACGCCCTGTGTATGCGGCAATAGTCTGACGTGATGAGTAACATCACTCAGTGTTATGTAGTGCCACACGGGCGCAGTGTCCGAAGTCGCACGCCAGTCATCGGTCCGGGCCCGCTGGATGGGAGACATTCGGTCTCTCCCATTCGATGGCAGTTGCTACGGCTGTCCCGCCGTGGTTGAGAGCCATCAGGTGTGAGGCCCGGTTGGTGTCGTCGGTTTCGGCCGTGATGTGCGTGGTGCCCCTAGCCTGCAAGGTCCGCCCGACGGCTTGCAGCAGAGCTAGAGCCAGGCTGGTGCGGCGCCACGAGGAAGTTACTCCGATGCATCCAAGGCGTGGTTCGGGGTGGCGGTTCCAGACACGGACCAGCCCATCGAGACGGCCAGTGCGAGGATGCTGGGCCACCAGGTACAAGGCCCGGTCGAAGTCTGGGTCGTCCAGGGAGTCCGTGAGCTGGGCGCCGGTGCCGACCCAGTCTTGGGTTCCGGGAATGTCGGCCCTGATCGCGTTGTCGAGGTCGGCCACGATCTCGGGATCGAGTTCGGCTACAGACACGATCCGGTGTTCGGCGCGGGCCGGTGTGGTCGGGATGGCTGCTAATGGGAGCCGCCACGTCGTCTCGGTCCGCGCGGGAGTGAACCCGGCGCGGCGCAAGGCACGCTCGTGATCCTCGCCCTGGTCGGCCGGGCGGGAGATGAGCAGCGTGCCGCATCCGTCCCGGGTCGCGGCGTCGACCAGGGCAGGCCAGGCACCCGGCTGCTCTTCCGGCAGCCGTATCCACCAGGCACCGTCTGGACGTCGTACAGCCCGAAGGGTTGCGCCGTCAGCCGTCCAGCACCCGGTTTCGTCGCTGTAGGTCATGCCCAGCATCGTCCCTGCTTCACTGCCCATCCCTCCAGCCGTTTTCCGCACCGGATCTCGGATCGCAGAGTCGGACGCCCCGGGAAACCGGTGGCCTGCTGCCTCCACTCATGGCACGGTCACAACCGTGCGCGATACGACCTGGCAGAGCGAAGTCCACCAGTGGGCGTGCACGGCGACAGGGACATCGCTGGCCCCGATGGAGCAGGTCCGCACCGAAGCGTGGTCCTCGGTGTGGCGAACTCGTGGCCGGGGAGTCACCTACTGGTTCAAGGAGAACACCCCGCCCCTGACGCCCGAGGGCCCCGTCCATGCCGCACTGGCCGACCTTGCCCCGGACCAGGTGACAGCGCCAGTTGCCTGGGATGTGGAACGGGGCTGGCTGCTGACGCTGGATGGCGGTCAGGTGCTTCAGGATCTCTACCCCGAACGTCGAGGCATGGACACCGCGGCGATCAGGACCATGCTGCGGAGCTATGCCCAACTCCAGCGCGCGACCATCGGCCACGGGGAGCGTCTGAGGGCCGCTGGGCTGCCTGATCGGTCGCCAGCCACGGCAGGGCAGACGCTGTTGCAGGTGGCAACGGCGATGGCGGCCGCGGCCCCGGATGATCCACGGCACATCACCGAGCACGAGCTTGCCCGGCTCGTGGCCGGGGTGGAGGCCGTCGAGGAGGCCGCGCGCTGCCTGCAGCAGGGCCCGGTGCCGCTGGCGTTCGACCACAACGACCTGTTCCCGCGCAACGTGTTCGTGCCACGTGCACACTGGAGCTACCGATTCTTCGACTTCGGGGAGTCGTTGTGGTCCCACCCGTTCGAGTCGCTCGTGATGCTGGCGTGGGAGGTGGTCCACCAGCACAAGCTGCCGGCAGGGGACATCGGGCTCCTAGACTTGGACCACCCCGGCATCCATGACGTCTTCGACGCCTACCTGGAGCAGTGGCGGGACTTCGCCGACCTGCCCACCCTCCGACGCCTCACCGGGGCCGCACTTCAGCTCGCCCCGGTGTACCGAGCAGAGAGATGGATGGAGATTCTCGCCCGTCGCCCCCACGCGCTCGACCGCCACGGAGGCACTCCCCGCGCATGGATCTTCGACATCGAACGCCCCGTTCGCCTATGAAGGCACACGTCCTCTGTGTCATCACCGCCAGCGACTCAATTCGGGCATAGTCGATCGCCCACGGCAGCCGTGATGAGCGGCTACCTCGGCCGTCGGGTGAGTCTCGACAATCGGCGGAGCCCTCGGCGGCTCCCGACCCGCCATTGGCTGAGGATTCCGACAAGTTAGTGAGACTGCCGGCGTCTCACCAACTTGTCGGTCCGCAGGTCACGCGCCTGCTCCCCCGACAGATCGGCCGAGAACCTACACCGCCGCCGCTGCTGCGCCAGGAACTAGCCCCTAGTGTCGAGATGCACTCAAGGTTGTAAGAACGGCGCATGATTCCAAGAATCATCCAACGTTATGCGGGTCGTTCCAGCAACCCGTCGTCACATCCGGTGGATCGTCCAGTCTCGGGGTTCAGCGACAGTCACGACCCGGATCGGGTTGCCAGGTCCGCTTGGCTTGGGTGGGCGGCCGCGCGCAGGTGGCGGGCGGCCAGGGCTGTCCTGGAGGCGAGTCCGTTGGCTCTGAGCATGGCGGCGATGTGGACGGCCACGGTCCTCTCGCTGAGGTCGAGCGCGTCAGCGATCTCGAGGTTGCTGTGTCCTTCGGCGGTGAGTGCGAGCACACGGTGCTGAGCCGGCGTAGCGAGGACTGGTTGCTGCACGAGCGCTGCTTCGTGCTCCACCTGATCGTGCAGCCAGCCTGGCCAGGTGTCCAGCAAGGCCCGGGCGCGTTCGAGCTTCGACGCCGAAGCTGTCGGGCGGCCCTGACGGCGGTAGGTTCGAGCCAGCGCTAGATGGACCCGTGCTCGGTCGGGACCACTGCGCGATGGCTGCAGGAGGTCGAGGGCCGCCGCCGGTTCCACGTCCTGGCGACGGGCGTCGGCGATCAGGACCCGGACGTGCTGCTCGAGGTCGCCCAGCCCGTCGGGCAGGGTGGCCGCGAGGAACTCCTCTACGTCGTCGGGTGAGTGTCCGCTCTCGAGCGCGATCTGGGCGGCCTGCCAGGCGCGGTGGGGCCGTGTCGCGTGTCCTGCCCGACTGGTGCATCTGGCGTAGGCCTGGAGCGCGGCTTCGAGGCTCCCGGCCCCAGCTGCCGCCGCGGCGACGTGGCCGAGGTAGGCGTAGGTACGCACCCAGGGGTGGTCCACGGCGACCGACAGTGACCGGGCGCGCTCTCCCAGCCCCCTTGCCTCCTCGCGCCGGTTCGCGTGCCAGGCGAGGACGGCGGCCTTGGACAGGACCGCGATCAGTTCATTGCGCTGCGTGGTGTCCGCGATCTGCTCCTGGGCGTTGCTCCACGCCCGTTCCCATTGCCCGCAGGTCATGCCGACGTCGACCGCCTGCCGCAGGACGGTTCCCTGGTCCGGCCAGCCGTGCAGCAGGGTGCGTGCCTCGCTGATCCGGACCCAAGCCTCCACCCGGCCCTCGATGGTGTGCAGGCGATGCTGCAATGCGTGGATGCGGAGGTTCAGCGCGTTGTTGACGGCGCGGGCGGCCGTCGTGGTGCGGGTCAGCGAAGGATCGTAGGCGACCTGGTCCAACACAACGAGCGCGTCGATCAACCTCATCGAGCTGGCCGGGTGCGACCCGTCGACGGTCATGCTGGCCACAGTGACCCGGGCATCGGCCAACGCCTCCGCGGTGGCGTGGTCAAGGCCGGTCCCACCGTCCAGGAGCTGGTGCCCGAGCATGCTCGCCTGCTCGGCGCAGCGCAGAGCCTGGGGGAGTTGTTCGGCGAGGAGATGTAGGCCGGCCCGCATCGAGAGCACCTCGAGCTGAAGGCCATCGTCGCCGACGACGTACTGCCCAGCCTCATCAAGTGCGGCCCACGCCTGGTCCCCGTGCCCCGCGACCCAGGCCGGACGGCAGGTCGCGAGCAGTGCGCGGCACTCGACACGACGATCGACCATCTAGACATTATTGACTAGTCCCTCTCGAGTACGCAGTGTCAGGGTGGTGACCGTGACTGACCTCGCACTGCATGCCGATGGCGTGACCCGCACTTTCCAGGTCCGCGGCGGACCCGACCGCACGGCCCTGGATCGCGTCGACCTCGAGCTGCCGGTCGGCGGGGTCCACGGGTTGCTCGGGCCCAACGGCGCCGGCAAGACGACTCTGTGCCGGATCGCGAGCACCGTCCTGACGCCGACGTCCGGCTCGATCACCGTCCATGGGTATGACGTGCTCGACGACGCGGAGCAGGTCCGGCGACTGATCGGGATCGTCTTCGGCGGTGACCGGGGCCTCTACGGCCGGCTCACCGCTCGGGAGAACCTGCAGTTCTGGTGCGCCATGAACGGAGTCCCGCGGCGGGACACCCCTGGACGGGTGGACGCCCTCCTCGACCGGTTGGGCTTGGGTTCTCGTGCTGCCGAGCTCGTCGAGACCTTCTCCCGCGGGATGAAACAACGTCTTCACCTCGCGCGTGGCCTGGTCGCCGACCCGCCGGTCCTGCTGCTCGACGAACCGACCGTCGGGATGGACCCGGTCTCGGCGCACGAGTTCCGCGCCCTGGTGGGCGAGTTGCGCAGCGAGGGTCGGACGGTCCTCCTGACTACCCACGACATGGCCGAGGCGCAGTCCCTGTGCGACACCGTCACCTTCATCGACGACGGCCGGATCGTCGGCAGCGGCACCCCTGCCACGCTCCGGGCACTGCGTGTAGAGGGCGGGGTGCGGGTCCGGGTGCACGACCTGGCGGAGGACGCGCACGAGGACCTGATGACCGCACTGCCGGAAGAGGTGAGCGGCGAGCACGACGCGCGGGCGCGGCATACTGACCTGGTGGTGGCGCCGGGCAGCGTGGCCGAGGTGGTCGATGCGGTCGTGCGGCAGGGTCACGTCTCGGTGACGACCGGGCCGCCGAGTCTCGAGGACGTCTATCTCGGGCTGCTCGGACGGCGCGAGGGCACGGACCGTGGGATGGCTGTCTGATGGGGCTCGACGTCTTTGTCGCCGGCTGGCGGATGCAGCTGCAGAGCATGCGGAACAACCCGGACTGGTTCCTCGCCCTGATCCTTGCGCCGTTGCAGACCGTCGTCTTCGTGACGATCTTCCAGCATGCTGGTCGGGGTGACCTGACTTCCTACGGTGTGCTGGCCCCAGCGCTGATCGCGCTGTGGGGCATGTCGTTGCAGACCTCCGGTGAGCTGATCACCCGGGAGCGGGAGAACGGCTCCCTCGAAGGTCTGCTGGCCGCGCCGGGCCGTTTCGACCTGCTCATGCTCGGCCGGACCAGCGTCGTGACCGGCCTATCGCTGATGGCTTTCGTGGAGTGCTGGCTGGTCGGGTGGCTCCTCACCGGTGACCTGCTCGTGATCGCCCATCCCGCGCTGTTCACGGCCGCGGTGGTGGTGACCGCCGTGGCCATGACCGGCTGGGCGGGTGTGATGGCCTCGGTCTTCGTCCTCGCCCGCTCCGCCCGCACCTTCCAGAACTCGCTGAGCTACCCCTTCTACGTGCTCGGCGGCGTGCTGGTCCCGGTGGCGCTGCTTCCCGAGTGGCTCCAGCCTCTGACCCGGCTGGTCTTCCTGTCCTGGTCCTCCGACCTCTTCCGCGACAGCCTGGCGGCGCAGCCGGTCGAAGATCCGCTGCTGCGCCTGGCCGCGATCGTCGTGCTGGGCGCCGCCGGGTACGTCCTGAGCCACCGGCTCCTTCACCGAGCCCTGCGCAGGGCCCGCACCACGGGGAGCCTGGCACATGCCTGAGGTCACGACATACCCCGGATCACGCCGTACGAGCCCTGGGCGGGTCAACCACGCCCGTGTGGTCGCGGCGGCCGCCCGCGGCGCCCTGGCCGACATGCGCACGATCTACACACCGTTCACCTGGACTGTGGGCTGGCTTGGCCGGATCATCATGCAGGTCATCTTCTTCGCGCTCATCGGCACGCTGCTCGGCAGCCGGGAGGCGGTGGTCTACCTCTTCATCGGTCAAGCAGTGATGGCGACCGTCACCGAATGCTTCATGGCGATCCCGTCCACCACGTGGGAGCGCCGCGCCGGCACCCTCGCACTGCTGATCGCGGCGCCGGGCCCGTTGTGGCCGGTCTTCGTCGGACGGTCGTTGCAGTGGCTGCCCAGCGGCGTGGCGACCGGGACGATCGTGCTGCTGGCCGTCGGCCCGTTCTTCGGCGTGACCTGGTCGCCGTGGGCAGCGCTCTTGCTCGTGCCGGCCCTAGCCGTGGTCGCGGCCTCGATGTATGCCGTGGCGCTCACCCTCTCCGCGGTGGTCCTGCGAGGGCCGCGCTGGCGCAACGTGGTGTCGAACGTCTCGAGCCTGGTCGTGATGTTGCTCAGCGGCGCCACCGTCCCGGTCACGATGTGGCCGTCCTGGCTCCAGGCCGTCGGTCAGGTGCTTCCCGTCACGCACGCGCTCGAGGCGATCAGACTCCTCCAAGAGCAGGGTGTCGTCGGTGCGGCCTGGCCGCTGCTGGGGCTCGCACTGCTGCTCGGATTGGGTTGGTTCGTGCTCGCAGCCGCAGCATTCACCCTCTTCGGGAAGGCCGGACGCCGAGCCGGGACGATTGACTTCGACGAGTGACGGAACGGGACGCCAAGTCTCGTCTCAGAACTCTCGGCTGCGTCGTCCCAGACTGGGGAGCTGGTCAGCAGCTACCGCCAGCCCTGACCCGTGGACACACGAATCTGACGCTCGGCGCGGTACTTGCACAGCCCGCGCCGGCATGCCCAGATCGTGCAAGATTGACCGGGCTAGGCGTGCAACCTTCGCTGCACCTCGACACTAGCCCAGCCTGCTGTTGCGGACTTTGACCCCCGAGACGATGACGGCGGCGACCGCAAAGACCACGACGCAGGTGATGAGAGTGCCGCGGTCCCCGGCCACGCCAATGAGAACACCGCCAGCGACGGCACCGACAGCTGCCAACGTGCGGTTGATGGAGCGTCGCGCGCCGTTGACCCGACCCAGGAGTTCGTCGGGGGTGAGGGTTTGCCACAGGCCCATCTCGTTGGAGTTCTCCAGGCCTGCTGACAGACCCAGCACGGCCAGGCCTGCGAACATCAGGATGCGTCCCAGGTCGTCGGGGCCGGCGAAGGCAGGTAGGAGCCAGGCCAGGGGGTATGCCGCTCTGGCCAGCAGCACCACCCGTCCAGAACCCAGCCGGCTGCCCGCGACTGGGGCTAGCAGGGCCCCGACCAGCATCGCCACCCCGAACAAGGTGAACAGCAGTCCGTAGGCCGCTGCCGAGAAGTCCAGGCTGCGCAGCGCGAGCAGCGAGAGTGCGGTCATCGCGGCACCATTGGCCAGGAACCACACATGGGTCGAGACGGCGAGCCGCCCAAGCACCGCGTGTTGGTAGGTCCACCTCAACCCCTCCACGACCTCCGCCCGCAGGTTGCGGCCCACCCGAGACCGTCGGGGCTCATCGAGTTTGATCGAGGCCACGAGCAGGGCCTCGAGCAGGAACCCGACGGCCTGGACCGCGATCGTCAGCGGGGCACCCACCACCCCTATCAGTGCACCTCCGAGGGCCGGGCCGGCCGTCTGAGCAGTCGCGTCGGTCTGGTCGATCCGCGCGTTGGCTATCACCAGCCTGTTCCGGGGAACCAACCGCGGCAGCAAGGACTGCGTCGCCGCGAAACCAAAGACCGAGAAGGAGCCGAACGCCAGCAGGACCAGGACCAGCACCCAAGGCTGCAGCAGTCCGAGCAGGCCCAGGACGGGCACGAGCCCGAGCGTCACGGCTCGGCCCACACTGGACCACACCAGCACCGGCTTGCGTCGCCAGCGATCCACGTACGCGCCGGCGAGCAGTCCCAGCACCGCGTACGGGATCAGCTGTGCTGCGTTGACCAGCCCGACCTCGACCGCCGACGCATTCAAGTACTGAATCACCAGGACCGGCATCGCCACCGCTGTGACAGCACCACCAAACGAACTGATCGCCGCGCCCGTCCAGTACCGGCCGAACCCGGCCCCCTTCGGCATCAACGCCTGATCTCGGCGAACACCCGGACGAGGGGGCGTCATACAGGCATCCGCTGCAAGTCCTACCGCGCGAGGGTCACTGCAGCGTCGACGACGGGCGCGTAGCGGTTCGAACGAGCCGTGTCCCAGAGCCCCAGCAGGTGGAATGTTGCGATGCGGAAGGTGAGGGCACGCACCACCAGCTGCGACCACTCAGGCACGCCCGCACCGAGCTCGGCGACAGCCTCAACCGGGGTGCCGTGCCAGCACAGGGCGTCCACCACAGCAATAGCGCTGCCGAGGCCGGCTGGGCGCCAGTAGGGAGCCCAGTCGATGATGGTGGGGGGATGGCCCTCAGCGAAGAGGACGTTGCCGAGCAGGTCGCCGTGGATGACTTGGGAAGGGGACTCCACCGGACGAAACTGGGCAGCCAGGCGATCGAGCACCGGGTCCGTGGGCAAGGGTCGTTCCTCCCAGGACATGCGATCCGCCAGAGCCCACGGGTCGTCCGAGGTGTCGAGGAAGCGCGGCCGGGGGAGCTCAGCAACCGCACCGTGGAACGCTGCACCAGCTCGCAGGACGTCTGAGATTCGGGTCTCATCGGCGGCACCAGGAACCCATTGCAGGGCCTCCCAACCGTCCACCACCCAGGCTCCGGAGACTGCCCTGATCGGCCGAGGGGTACGAAACTCCAGGGTGTGCTCGAGATCGTGAAGGACCTCCGCACGCCAGTCCGCTTCGCTGCCACCTGCGGTAGGCCGCAGGACGACGTCCCCCGCCCTCCACGTCCGGCCCCGGCCCCCCTCCAGCCTCTCGCAGCTCGCAAAGTCGGCGCCGAAAGCCTGGAACACCTGGCTCGAAGGTTCCCCTGGCGACATCACAGCCCGATCGTATCCACGTAGCGATCGACCTCATCGGGCGCGCCCTCACCCAACCCGACGTGACCAACCGAGCTTCGACGACCTCGCTGCACTTAGGGGCAAGCAGCGGTGGTCCACTTCCGAGGACGCGGTAGGCGATCCGGGCGCCGGCCATCTCGAGGAACTCCACCCCCAGGACCTCCCTCTTGCTCTGTGGTCTAGCTGTTCCGTCGGTAGTACACGCCACGGCCGATGACAGCGAGACCCTTCGCGGTTTCCTCCGTGCTCGTCACTGTGGTTGACGCTCTCACCGCAGTGCCGCTGTCAAGGTGTGACTGCATCATTTGTTGGATTGCGTCGCGGGCCTTGATGACCGCACCCGCTTCATCGTGGATGCTTGCGATGGGCTCGATCCATACCTCGGTGGAGGCAGCCAAAGTGTCGTGCAAGAACACAGGGAGGAACTCGTGGTGCTGGGCGAGAATTAGCGCTGCAACGTCGTCGGGAAGACGGTGGTAGGTGCCGGGGAGGCATTACGGAACCGTTCCCACTTTCCGTGATGACACCGGATGCCACGGCCGCCGAATCGTACTGGGCCTCCGCGTCTGACAGCGGGTTTTGGCCGGGCTGGTTGGTGGGCCAGATAAGGATCACGGACTCCATATCGAGTAAGTGTAGGTGCGACCCCAACCGCTGTGGTTCCGCAGGCCAGGCGGCTCCTGACTGTGCCGTGTTCTACTCGTCTGGTGGACCCGATGCCGGTGGAACCATACGATTCGGGACAGCTGACCCTTCGTGACGGTGCGCAGATCTACTGGGAGGTCTCGGGCAACCCCGAGGGTGTGCCGTTGCTCTGGCTGCACGGGGGGCCCGGAACTGGCCTGGGGTCCGGGGGGTACAAGCGTCAGCCGGATCCCGACAAATGGCTCATCGTGGGCCTGGACCAGCGAGCCTGTGGCCGGAGCAGTCCTTTGGCCACCGAGGATGGCTTCGACCTGGAGACCCTGCGCGTGCCGAACCTGGTCGCCGACCTGGAGGAGCTCCGCGAGCACCTGGCTATCGACCGTTGGCTCATCGTCGGTGGCTCGTTCGGAAGCACCCTGGCCCTCGCCTACGGGCAGGCCCATCCCGACCGCGTCATCGCATTCGTCCTGATGGCAGTCGCCGACGGCAGCCGCGACTACGTCGAGTGGATCAGCGAGGACGTCAGACGGATCTTTCCAGAGGCATGGGCCGACTTCGAGCGCGGTGCGCAGTGTCGCGGCGGCGAGCGGTTGCTGGATGCCTACGTTCGGCAGCTCACCGACCCGGACCCGGCAGTGCGCCAGAGTGCGGCGCTGAACTGGTGCACGTGGGAGGACGCCCACATGCAGCTGCCGGGAGGCCTCGAACCGGGACTGGTGCTCAAGAACGCTCAGTGGCGCGAGGTGTACGCGCTGCAGGTTGCCTGGGCGTGGTCCACCCAGTTCACCCTTCCGGAGGGCGGTGTGCAGGCAGGATTGAGTCGCATCGCACACCTACCGGCGGTATTGGTGCACGGTCGTCTCGACGTCTCCGGGCCGGTCGCAGGTGCTTGGAGGCTGAACCAGGACTGGCCATCGAGCCGACTCGTGGTGATCGAAGACGAAGGCCACGGTGGCCCACAGATGACTGCCACCTGGCGAGCCGCACTCGAAGAGCTCTACCCTCTGGCAACCCAGACCCGATAAGTCCAGGCCGGCGGGTTCGTCCCGCGCGCAGCACATGCCGGTGCGGCGCGCTACTTTGCACAGAACGTGCCGGCAGGCCCCGATCGTGCAGGATTCGCCGGGCCGGCCGGGCAAAGTTGACTGCATCTCGACAGCCGTCTTTGTCGAGATGCTGTCGAGATGCAGCGAATCGTTCACAAACGACCTTCGTATGAATCAATAGGCACATGTAATGCCCAGCATCACGTCTAGTGATGTGGGTTGCTGGCCCGTGCTGCCAAAGCGCATGAGTGGACGGAAGCGCTGAGCGGACACCCCACGGCTGACATTCCAACTGGGGGCGAGCGGCGCGGTGCACGCAAGGCGAGTCATCACACCGCGAGCTCGACCAGAGCCAACCTTGCCCGATTCCGGGTTAGCACCCTTGAAGCGCCCCAGGTTCTCTGCCGCTCTCATGCGGGCTGCGGCTCGGGGTTGAGGGCAGCATAGTGGGCTTGCTCGTACTCGATGGGTGGGACGTTGCCCAGCGTCGAGTGGAGCCTGCGGTTGTTGTACCAGTCGACCCAGCCAGCGGTGGCGTACTCGACGTCAGCGAGGGTCTTGTAGGGGCCTTCGTGAAATACGGTGGTGCGGATGCACTCGGCCTTGTAGAGGCCGTTGATCGTCTCCATCAGTGCGTTGTCGTACGCGTCGCCGACGGTCCCGATCGAGGGCCGGATCTCCTCCAACGCGAGGTGCTCGGTGAGGCGGATCGAGGTGTACTGGCTGCCCGCATCACTGTGATGGATCAGCTCTCCTGGGACGGCGGGGTGGCCGTCGCGGTCGCGTTGCCACAGGGCCATCCGCAGCGGGATCATGACCAGGTCGGTGGCCTTGGAGGTCGAGGCGTGCCAGGCCACGATCCGCTGGGAGAACACGTCCAGGATGAACGCGACGTAGACGAACCCGGCCCAGGTCCTGGCGTAGGTAAAGTCCGTCACCCAGACCAGGTTGGGCGCGTCCGCGGTGAAGTCACGATTGAGCAGGTCACCGGCCCGGGTACCGTCCTTGGCCGGGATCGTGGTCCTGATGCCCTTGTCACGTCGTACCCCGACCAGCCCCAGGGTGGTCATGGCCCGGTCCACGGCCCCAGCAGAGACTTCGGGCATCACGGCGCGGCGCAGGTAGGCGGTCATCTTCCGACGCCCGTACAAGCCCTCTGGGGTCAGCTTGCGTCGGCCGTGCTGGTCGGTGGTCCAGGCGGTGTCGCGCACCGCGTTCACGACTTGGGCGTCGGTGAGGGTCCGGGAGGCCACGACCCGACCAGTCTGCTTCCAGGACCGGTAGGTCCGCGCGGCGACCTGGCAGCCCTGCTCACGCAGCACTGCACAGACCGACTCGACCGCGTGGTCCTGGGCTCTCATGGTGTCGATGAATCCCATGATCAGCGGTTGCGGGGGTCGAGTTCCCCGGCAAAGAAAACCGTCGCGGCCTTCAAGATCGCGTTGTCCTCTTCCAGCCGGCGGACCTTGGCTCGCAGCGTCTTGATCTGCTCCAGCTCCTCGGTCGTGGTTCCCTGGCGCTGGCCGTCATCGACCTGGGCCTGGACCACCCAGCGGCGCACGGACTCCTTCCCGACGCCGAGCTGCTTGGCCACCACGGCCGAGGCTGCGGTCACCGAGGGGTACTCGCCGAGGTGGTCGTTGACCAGACGCACAGCGCGGGCCTTCAACTCTGGATCGATTCTCTTGGGCATGGTGCTCATCCTCCTGGACTCATACAGGAGCGGCATCAAACCTGGGGCGCTTCACCCTTGCCCGCGCAACTTGGCCCCACCTGCCCGTCGGGCCTTCAGTAAGAGCGTCAAGCAAGACGTCCCCGCTCCACCCCTCGAGCCCCAGCAAATGCTGACGACTCGCGGCCCGCCCTCGTGCGCTACAAGGGCAGCTGAAAGAGGGGGCGGCGTGGTCAGGGTGTGGACGTGGCTCACAGTGACGATCAGAGCCCTGTCGATGACGCCGAGCAGGCTGCGTGACGTGGTCGGCGTCCAAGCCGGGCTGGCTGGCGGCAGCAAACGACGGGGCGCGAGCACCGCAGGTGACTTCCCGGGACGCGCCCGACCAGGCGGGCTGGTTCTTCAACGAGTTCAAGCCCTCAGTCCTCCCTGGGCGGAGACAATCGTGCACCGAGGCAGCGGATGACCGCATAGGGTGAACGTCGATCTAGCCCAACCCCGGTAGGAGCCTCATGGCGCAGAAGGTGCAGACCATCCTTGTCTCGGACCTGTCCGGGACCGAACTCGGCGCGGACGGCCAGACCGTCACGTTCGGCTTCCTCGGAGTGGACTACGAGATCGACCTCTCCCAGACAGAAGCAGACGAGTTCGCCGACACGATCCAGAAGTACGTGAACGCCGCCCGCCGCATCGGTGGTCGCCGCCGGGCCGGCAGCGGCGGCAGCACCCCCCGTGACCCCTCCCAGACCAAAGCCATCAAGTCATGGCTGGACGACCAGGGCATCGACTACCCCAAGCGTGGTCGACTGCCCCAAGACCTGATCGACCAGTGGGAAACCGCCCACAAGGCCTGAGCACACGACGTCACAGCCCCGAACCCCCGGCCGTTGGGGGCTCACTCCCAGAGCTGAGCGCCACCTCACCTCCGACATCCTCGGATCGGGCCGAGCCCGCGTCCATTCTATGGCCGCACCCACCACGGATAACGCCAGTGACCAGCGCCCCCGCCTGCCCAGGGTCGGTACATCGCTGTACCGCCGATGTGCGGATGTTGACCGCAGCCACTTCGAACCGCCGAATCCTCGAATACTTAGCGGGCTCTAGCGTCGTCGAGATCTGCCTTGGTCAGGACCGAGATGGTCCTCAGGCCGATCTCATGGAGGGCGTTCTTGCCTGGCTCGGAGCGGTCGATCGCGCAGACCACATCGTTGACCGTTGCGCCGAGCTCGCGCAGCGACTCAGCAGCTTGGCGGACTGCTCCGCCGGTGGTGATGATGTCTTCGATCAGGGTCACCCTCCGGCCTGCGAAGTCGCCGCCCTCGGCGATCTTGCAGGTGCCGTAGGTCTTGGCTTCCTTGCGAACGAAGATGACTGGGAGCCCGGTCAGAGCGCTGAGCCGGGTAGCGATCGGGATACCACCCAGCTCGAGCCCCCCGAGCGCTTCCGTGTCGCCAGGCAGGAAAGGCGCCATGGCTTCGGTCACTCTACCCAGCAGCACGGGGTCGGACTCGAAACGGTACTTGTCGAAGTACTCGGACGAGGTGAGTCCGCTGCGCAGCGTGAATTCTCCCTGGATGCGGCAAACGGCGTCGATGGCAACGGCCAGCCCACGGGCATCGGTCCTCATGAACCCTGATCCTGCCATCGCACCAATCCACACCACTGGCCCAGGTGCGCAGCGCGCCCGAGGGATCTACGTTGATGGGTCATCGGATGCAAGCCGGCTGAAGACGACCAGGTCGACAGGCCCTGCGTGCGTCACCCCCGCCTGCCGCAAGACCCCTTCCTCGGTAAACCCGGCCGCCCGTGCGGTGCGCAGAGAGGCGTCGTTGCCAGCGGCGGCCCGTAGCTCGATCCGGCTCATGCCCTGGGCCAGCGCCCACGTCGACAAGAGCTGGGTGGCCCGGACGGCCAGACCCTGACCGCGCCCCCAGGGGGCGACCATGTAACTGATCTCCACCGACGGCACTCTCCAGTCGGCCTTGCGGAGGTCGATCGTTCCATGGAAGCGGCCCCGAACGGTGATGGCACGGACGAGCCCGGCTCCCGACTCCTGCTGCGCAGGCGCCCACTCCTCGACGAACCAGCGTGCATGGGCGTCCAGGTACGGGCTGGGCAACGGCAGCCAGCGCCGAACATCAGGGTCGTTGCAGGTCTGGACGAGGTCACCGACATCGTCAGCCACTAGACCGCGAAGAACAAAACCCGCGCCCGGCACCTCCGCGTCGTCAAATCCGCCCATGGACGTAGCCTCCCAGGAGCGCGCACATCTGGTTCCCCTCGATCGTATCCATGAGCTGTTGCTCGCTCCACGGACCAGCGCAAGATCTACCAAGGCCTCCCACCGCGAGGTGCGACACCGCGGCCACCGGTGCGTGACCCCTGGACGACTGCCCAGCGCCTTGGTTCACTACGCAGATGAACGTGGCACAGATCAACCTTCTCTGCGCAGACCCCGGAGCGAGCCGTCGCTTCTACGAGGCGCTGGACCTCACCTTCCGGTCTATCAGTCCTCCGGGCCGAGACGAGGCCGCGTACCTGTCGGACTCCGGAGGGACCACGCTCGCTCTGCACTCCCTCGGCTTCGCCCGGTGGTGGGACCCCTCGACGCCCGGGCTCGCTCCCGGAGCCGCCGTACTCGACTTCGACGTGCCGAAAGGGCGCACGGTCGATGAGGTGCTTCACCATCTCGCGACGGTCGGCGGCACGGTGGCAAAGAAGCCCGAAGATATGGAGTTCGGGGAACGGTACGCCATCGTCACCGACCCCGACGGCCACCGCCTGGGACTTCGCCAGCCGATCCGAACCTGACCCGCCCGAACCCGCGGATGCCTCCGGGCCCGACCGTCATCTGCGGCCCACACCGGCATATCGCGCATGCGCCGCGGTGAGCCTTCTGCGCTAACTGCTGGCTGGATGACGGACCCGCGCTGGCTAGGCGAGGGGCTGGCGTCCGGCTTCTCCTCCGTCAACCGACAGGGAGCATTCAAGCCGGACCGGGAGGGCCAAAGCCACGGCGCGCATCTGCCGCCCAGGGGTCCTTAACCCGGGTGAGACTCACCTACGACTGGAGCACACCGCCCGAGAACGTCGAGGGGTATGGCGTGCACGCCACCGTCGAACGCGGTTTGGCCGCCTCGCTTGCCTGTTTCACGCACTTGCGGGACTCGCCCGAGCCGCCTGGCGTTGTCACTGCTGGCCTCTCCTGCAAAGGTTGGGTCATGGCCGAAGGTAACCAGTTGCTCCTCTGGCGCGCACTCCACGAACGTGCCCGAGATGCCTACGACGCCGCGGCAGCCAGCTGCTCCAAGCCCCAGAACGAGACACCTGCGGGAGTGTGGACCGCTGCCGAGGTGATGGAACATGTGCAGTCTGAGCACAGCACGGAGGAGGGTAGGAGCACCGACGATCTCGTCCAGCTGCAGATGCTGACCCTCGACCTGTCCGTTCACAGTTGGGACCTCACCCGATCTCAGGGAGCAGACGCCCCGCTGGATGACGAACTTTGCCGCCAGTTGCACGACGCCTTCGCCCTGTACACGGACCTCATGGCCCGCGACGGAGCGTTTGCTCCTCCTGTCCCCGTCGGGGCTCACGCGTCACCAGTCGCGCGCCTGGTCGCTCTCTGCGGGCGCGACCCTGAGTGGGGCCCCTCGGCCGACGCGTAACGCGTCCCTTGCCGCACGACCGTCAGGCGCTGCCGGCCAAACTTCAGTCGGCGCTGCGATCCGTCGTCTGAACTCATCATTCTGCTCCTGACGCGCTCAGTAACGGTGGATCTCCATACCCTCCGAGTTGGACGGTTCTTCCATCAACGAGGCGAGGTGCTGGTTGCCTTCCGTAGTCACTGGGTGAGCGAATCGCGCGCCACTTGCCGTGCGGTCTTGGACGCGATTGGAGGCCACCTCGAGGGAAGCGGTCAACGTGTGCAGAAGGACGGGCGCTCCGATCGCTGATGCGCGTTCGACGACCCAGCTGCGACGAGCCACTGACCAACTGTTCCAGTCCAGGATGACGTCAACACCGGCCACGAGGATCTGCTCGGCGATCGTCCAGATCACCTCACGTACCTCAGCTGCCTTCTCGCCATAATCGACGGACTCAAAATTGAGGTCGGGATGCAGACGCAGCATCAACTCGTCGAGGGTGAAGCGAACGCCGCAGCCGCCGCTGCTGAGCTCGCGAGCCAGAGTGGTCTTGCCCGAGCCCGCGAGCCCATAGAAGAGATGCACGCTTCCAACAGCCATGCCGAGAACCCTAGGATGCTGGGCACCAGACGCACTACTTTGCCGCGTGGAGGACGGCTACGCTCGTCCGACTTTGCCGCGTGGTGCCGAGGTCGTGGAGTCGAATTGCGTTGCGGGTCCGGGTCTGGCCGCCCAGACTCTTCGCGTGCTTTCTGATGAGCGTCTTCACGACATGGCTCAGGCCCTGGTCACGGTGCGCGGCGTCCAGGCCGTCGTGCTCGGCGGCAGCCGTGCCCGAGGAACGCATCATCGAGGCTCCGACGTCGACCTAGGCCTCTACTACGACCACGAGCGATTGGACCTTCACGCGCTCTCCCGGGTTGCCGAACGCTTCTCCGACACCGGGGCCGTACAGGTCAGCGGCCCGGGCGACTGGGGGCCCTGGGTCGACGGTGGCGGGTGGCTCACCGTGGACGACACGGCAGTCGACTGGATCCTGCGCGACATCTCCCGGGTTCGGCAACAGTGCGACCGTGCCGTCCAAGGTGCCTACGCGTTCCACGCCCAGCCCGGCCACCCGCTGGGCTTCCTCGACGTCAGCTACGCCGGCGAGGTAGCCACCTGCCGTCCGCTGGCCGACCCGACTGGCGTCGTCAAGGAACTTCGTGCACGTGTCCAGCCATATCCCTCGGCCCTGCGGGAGTCGCTGGTGGGAAACCTGTGGCAGGCCGGCTTCCTCGTCGACGCCGCAGGGAAGGGAACCGCCAAGCAAGACATCGCCTACGTCCTGCTGTGCTGCTCGACGGCCCTGATGCTGTGCGCCCACGCCTGGCACGCCGCAGCTGGAAGTTGGCCGACAAACGAGAAGGGCTTGGTCGTCGACGTGGGCCTCCTCGACGTCGACAGCCACGACTTCGCCGCACGCGCCGCACAGTCTCTCGTCGCCGCAGGCACCACCCAGGAAGCGCTAGTGCTCCTCGTGGGCGGTGTGAAAGAAGTTGTCAACGACACCGTGACCCGGCTCCGGGAACAGACCTGACCAAACGAACTGATTTGCCGCTCCCGGTTGAGGCGCACGCAGAAGGGGTACGTGTTGAAACCAGTGGCACTTCTGGTGCCTTGATCACGCACAATGAACCCCATGCCCCGCCTGAGACTGGAAGAGATCTGGCCCCCGTTCGCCCTTCGTGTGGAGACGGAGGACTTGGTCCTGACAGCGGTGCGCGAGGCGGACATCCCCGAGCTGGTCGACCTCGTCCTCGACGGGATACACGACCCGGCGCACATGCCCTTCCTCTTCCCGTGGACCGATGCGCCGGAAAATGAGCTGCCGGCGAACTACGTCCGCTACGTCAGCCGTGTGTTGGCTACCCAGTCGGCGCAGTCTCTGAGCCTGCAACTCGTCGTCCGTCAGGCCGGGCACGTCGTAGGCATCCAGGCGCTGGAGGGCGAGGACTTCCACGTGACGCGCACCCTCGAGACCGGATCATGGCTAGCGCGCCGCTTCCACGGTCAAGGCATCGGCACCCGAATGCGGCAGGCCGTCTGCGCCCTAGCCTTCGACCACCTCGGGGCGCACCGCATCACCTCCTCCGCCTTCCTCGACAACCCCTCCTCACTAGCTGTGAGCCGCAAGGTCGGTTACCGACCCAACGGCCGTCAGTGGGTAGTCCGGCGAGGTACGGCAGCCGAGCAAGAGCGGCTCCTACTCTCCCCAGAAACCTTCGTGCGCGGGGCTCCCATCGATGTCGCTGGCGCACCCCAACTAAAGGCGTTCCTCGGCGTGACCTGACCCAGCGACTTCACGCTCATGCCGCGCTGAGGACGCTAGCCTGCGGCGCGTCCGATCATGCCGCGAGGCGCACCAAGTTGACGAACTTCGGTTCCTGCAGAAGAACTTTGATGGTGCACGGTTTGCCTGGACGGCGCCGTGCTGTCTCCTCTGCATCTCGTCACCAGGCGGGCCGCCAGGTCAGCACCGTCAGGAAATGTAGACCGGCTCGTCAGACACGGACACGTTAAACGAGGGGCCGGGTTCTTGCTCCCCTCCCCAGGACTCCCCCTCAGTGTCAGGGTCGAAGTACCAGTAGTCGACCACGAGCCATCGCTGCTCGCCTACCGGCAGGTCGAAGGCCTGCTCGACTACAGCTCCACTGTCGGAGACCACGGTGAGCGTGTGCGACCCCGGTGCCACGTCGACGCCGAACAAGGTGACCGCATGCTGACCCTCGACCGCGAATACCTCATCGAACAGGGCCACACCGTCAAGAGTCGCGCTCAGATTCACGTCCGGGTCGTCGAAAGACTGATTGCTGACCCTCACGATCAGCGGTTGCACTGCCTTCTCCCACGACTCTCCAGGAGAGACTTTCTGGACCGCGAAGGCGCCCGCAGGGCTACCGGTGGCCGTCGGGACGTTCTCGTCCGCGACGGTCTGCACTACCGGGTCGGAGATGTTCGCGGACTGCGGGGCGTCGCACCCGACCACGAAGATGAGGATGCCAGCAACACCCAGGACGCAAGGAACGCGCACGTTCGCCGTCACGCAGCTCCCCTCCTATCGCTGTGGGGGTTCGCGAACTCAGACGCCCATCCGGCTGCAATGGTTCCCCAGGAAGCTGAAGGACGCACGTAGCCTGCGCCACGATCAAGAGAACGCCCGCGGGCGACGTGCGCATCAGTTGTGCGCGCTCATGCCGCACTGAGCGTGGCCGCACGCTACTGCCGCACTGAGCGTGGCCGCACGCTACTGCCGCACTGAGCGTGGCCGCACGCTACTGCCGCACTGAGCGTGGCCGCACGCTACTGCCGCACTGAGCGTGGCCGCACGCTACTGCCGCACTGAGCGTGGCCGCACGCTACTGCCGCACTGAGCGTGGCCGCACGCTACTGCCGCACTGAGCGTGGCCGCACGCTACTGCCGCACCTCGGGAGTCTCACCTTGTCGCGAAATACTCATCGGCCGGGGGTGGGCAGCCTGCTGACCGTCTCCCACTCGCCATCAACGAAGGAGACCAGGAGCGGCGTGATCGCCGAGGGCGCACGTCATCCCAGGCCGGTCACCGGGTTTGGAGCTTCTTGCGCTGGCGTCCTTGCGTGTCGAAGTTGGCAGGGTTGAGCCACGTCTCGAAAGCAGCGCGAACGGCAGGCCACTCCTTCTCAGTAAGGGCGAACCACGCCGTGTCGCGATTGCGGCCCTTGTACACAAGCGCCTGGCGAAAGGTCCCTTCGTATGTGAACCCTAATCGTTCGGCAGCCTTCCGTGACGGTTCGTTGAGGCTGTCGCATTTCCACTCGTAGCGCCGGTATCCCAGGTCCTCGAAGACGTAGCGCATGAGGAGAAACTGCGCCTCGGTCGCCGCCGCTGTGCGTTGCAGGACATGAGACAAGACAATAGAGCCGACTTCGATGACTCCATTAGCCGGGTCATGGCGCATGAGCGCGAGGGTGCCGAGTGCCCTACCAGTTGCTGCGTCGGTGAGGGCGTAGTGCCGAGGATCGGGGCTATCGGCGGCAGCGACCGACCACTGGTAGTAGCTTTCAAACGATAGAAACGGTCCGAAAGCCATGTAGGTCCAAGCACGGTCATCGCTAGCCGACGCGTATGCGGCATACAAATCCACCGCGTGTCGGTCTGGGTCGAGACGTTCGAGTGCGCAGAACCTCCCGCTCAGCACATCCGCCGATGGGAGGGGGGCCGATGCCCAGCCAGGCACAGGGTCGCCGACGGGCTGATCGAACTCGTTCATCCTGGGCAAGGAAGATCCTTCCGGTGCGAGGGTATGCCAGGAGCGCCTGGCTGCCGATTCTAGGCTCGAGGGTGCACGCTCCTGCCGCACTGAGCGTGGCCGCACGCTACTGCCGCACTGAGGGCGGCTACGCTCGCCCGGATCTGCCGCGATCTGCAAGTCGGACAGTCCGTCCGAGAGGGTTGGACCGTTCTACGTCGAGGCGTTCGGCGCAGTCCTATGCCAGCAGGTTTCCTCGTCGTTGGACCAGAGGACGCTGAAGCCCGCCTTGGCGGCAACCGTCTCGGAGGCGCGATTGCCCGGCTCGATCCGCGCAAGTACCTGCAGAAAGCCGGCCGCCAGAGCAGCCTCAGTGAGTCCGATCAGCGCGGCGGTTGCCAGTCCTCGTCCGCGATGATTGGGGTGGATCAGGTACGAGACATGGGCCGCGGCCTCGCTGGGGGCGCAGTCGTGCAGGTATGCCGACCCCACTACCGTGTCGGCCACGGGCAGGGTCACCGCGTAGTGGAACGTGGTCCCTGCAGCGCGAGATCTAATGGCTCGCCGCACGAACTTGGTCGCCTGCGCCGCGTCGTACGGTTGCGGAACTTCGACGTATTGGGCCGACAGCGGATCACCGTAGATCGCGGTCAGAGCTTCAACGTCACCTGCGCACCACGGCCGCAGCACCACCGTGCCGGTGGCGATCACAGACTCCGGCTCGATCCGCACGACTACATGCTAGGAGCAACCACCAGGCATCTTGTGCGGCGACCGCGCTGATCTGCCGCGCTGCGCGTCCTGACGAAGTTGCTCGCGAAGGTCGCCATCCAGTGTGATGGGGGCGTGACCAACGTCGAGCAGGTGGCATCGGTATCGCGGCTCACGCCCGACGAGGTGGCCTGCCACGTTCATGACCTGGTACGGCTGCAGCGAAGCGCGTACGCGGTGGAGGCGGAGTTGATCGGTGACGACCGCATTCCTCCTCTGACTGAGACCGCCGAGGAGTTGCTGTCCTCCGGTCTCACTTGGCACGTCCTCCGCATGGACGGTGAGATCGTGGCCGCGTTGGCCCTCATCGAAGAGGACGGACTCATCGACATTGATCGGCTCATGGTCTCGCCGCAGCGGCATCGACATGGGTTGGCCAAAACACTCATCGGATCACTGCCCGCCGGCCCCGCAGTGGTGTCGACCGGTCGGGACAACACGCCGGCACGGCGGCTGTACGAGGCGCTGGGCTTCACCCATGCTGAGGACCAGGAAGTCATCCCCGGCTTGTGGGTCAGCTCCTATCGCCGTCGCTCGAGCGGGCTAGCACCAACGCACTGAACATGCAACTGCCGCCGGTCGTGTTTGATGAGCACGAGTTCATTTGCGTCCCCGGCCCCAGCCGGCGCCTGCCCGTAGGCTTGTCACGTGAAGCCCGGACCGACGTGCTGGCTCTCGCCTAGCGTCGCTGTGCGGGAGTCTCAGATCGAGGGCACTGGCTTGTTCGCAGTACGACCCATACCCGCCGGTGCGTTGGTCTCCCGGCTAGGAGGGCGCTTGGTCTCCACCGAGCAGTTGCACCGACTGTTCGATGAGAGCGAGGAGTACGTCGACACGATCACGGTCGCAGACGATCAGCACCTCGTACTGCCGTCTGGAGTTCTGAACCATCACGGCAATCACTCATGCAACCCGAACCTATGGTGGGTCGGCCCCTTCGACCTGGTGGCCCGTCGCGACATCCCAGCTGGTGAGGAAGTCACCAGCGACTATGCGGCCTCGACGACGGACCCCGACTTTCAAATGCAGTGCCGTTGCGGTGACGCGACCTGCCGAGGCACAGTGCGAGCGTCAGATGCATGGGCGCACCGCTTGGACGAGGTGTACCGGGGGCACATCGTGCCGGCCGTCGTGGCTATCGTGCGCCACAAGCGGACCACGTCCGACCACCAGCTCTCGGATGGATCCTGACCCCGGCGACGACGCATAGCGCATCGCCGGCATCCGCCCACGCCGCTGCCCGAGCATGACGCCTAGGCGTGGCGGAACTCGCGCGACGGGTCTGTCGGACCTTCCTGAGAGAGTGATCAGCGTCTCGGGCACGGGGCCCGAGTGGGGTAACGGAGGGACAATGGCGAACTTCAAGTTCGATAAGAATGGCATGGCTGACCTGGAGAGGGCGATAAGTCAAGACCTGAAGAGGGCAGAAGCGGAGGCGAACAAGGCGGCGGACAAGGAGTCGACGCCGGCTGGCAAGGCACGAGCGTTCGCCCGTGTACTGCGGAGGTACGGCGTCCAAGACGTGAACGAGAGGGAGCTCCGCCGCAAGTTCGGTGGGTGATCGTCCTCAACTAGGTTCATCGCGTCTTACCCACCTTGAACCGCCGCGTCAATGGAACAGTTCTAGGGCGAGCACCCCACTTTGCCTGGGCGCAGCGGGCCCTGTGCACATCCGCTACTGCCGCTGTCGGCGCGCCGCACCTACGCTTCTGCTGTGGAGCACTCCGACCTGTCTTTCGCCGTGAGCCCTCCAATCGATGACAGCGAACTGGACGCCTTGCATGCGGCCGCGTTCGGTGGTTCGCCGGTCGGGGCACCATGGCGTGCACGATTGGAGCGCCACAGCCTCTTCTGGGTGACGGCGCATCATGGAGACATCCTCGTGGGGTTCGTCAACGTCGTCGGCGACGGTGGAGCTCACGCCATCCTGCTGGACACGTGCGTTGCTCCAAGCCTCCAGGGTCGCGGCATTGGCGCACAGCTTGTCGCGCACGCGGCGCATGAAGCCCGTGACCGCGGCTGCCAATGGCTACACGCTGACTACGAGCCCCAACTGACCGACTTCTACGAGGCACGATGTGGCCTCCGCTCGACCGCCGCAGGGCTGCTCCGCCTCAAGCGATAACGCCCTGTTTTGCCGCGTGGAGGACGGCTACGCTCGTCCGACTTTGCCGCACTGAGGACGGCTACGCTCGTCCGAATCTGCCGCACTGAGGACGGCTACGCTCGTCCGAATCTGCCGCAGGGCGAACGTGGTGTCCTGTGAGTACTTAGCGGCCACCACGTCCTTCCACGCGGGCGAAGACCTCCTCGGTGAACTCGACATGGTGCGGGAGGCCGGCCAACTGTTCCGCACTGATAGCTACGTTCCGGTCCCGAGCCTCACGCTCCAACTGCTGCCAGTAGCCGCGTGCCATCTCCTCCTCGGTCAGTTCCCCGAACGGAGCATCAGGACCGACCACAGTCAGCGCCATGACTTCCATCTCCTCCATGCTGGTCCCGCTCCAAGGCCCGCTGCTACCCCACCCTCGATCGGTGAGCAAAGGAACACGCTCACCGTCGTCCAACTCGATGGACAGCAAACACTTGGCGTTCTCCTTGCTGCTCTGCCGGTCCTCGACGTCAACCCGTGTCACGAGAATCACCAGTTCTCCCATCTCCCGTAGGATTTACCCTACGGGGAGGCACACCAACCCGGGTAGGAGTTAGAGCTCCTTTCCCACTATCATCCCTCACTGGCAGCAGATGGCTCGCATGGTCAATGTCCACATGACGCCAGCGTCACCGCCTGTTGCGGCTCGTGCGGTCACCGCTCCCGCCATGACGACCGGCACGGCGAACCCGAGACATCCTGTTCTGCCGCGTGGAGGACGGCTACGCTCGTCCGACTTTGCCGCCGACAGTGAACCGCTACTTTGCACGACCAGCCGCGGCGGACTCGAGCGTGCAAGGTCCGCCGCTCAGGGTTGTGCAACCTTCGCTGCATCTCAACAGATGCACCCAATCGTGTAAGAACGACAGTCGATTCCAAGAATCACCTGACGTTATGCGTCACACTGTCGAGATGCAGCGAAGATGTCACAAACGCGGTTCGTATGTGTCATAAACCAAGAGTTATGGATTACTGCGACTCTCCGTTCGGCTCCTTTGTCGAGATGCAGCGAAGATGTCACAGACTGCTGCTGGGGGCTGCGGGGGGAGTTGTCGAGGTGCAGCGAACTTCGCACAATCGACCGCGGTGTGCAGCGATAGGCGAATGTGATCCAAGCATCACATCGCAGGCGGCCAGAAGGTTGCAGGCTACCCTCGGCGCAGCTGCCAGGCCCCGGTCACTCCGAGTGGCACGAAGCCGAGGCGACGGTTTATCGCGAGCATGTGAGTATTCTCTGCGGCATTCCAGGTGTGGATCCGCCGCAGGGCTGGGACGTTGCGGGTCAGCTCGGTCAAGGCCGCGGCCTTGACCAGAAGACCCAGGCCGTGGCCGCGATGGTCGCCGTGCACCAGGGTGTCGTCCTGGATCGCGACCTGTGGCCGGTCCCGCGGGTGGGCGAGCTCGGAATAGGCGACCGGCTGACCATCGGGCCCGAGCGCGACCGCGGTCGCATAGTCGCGACCCCACTCGTCGCGTACACGGTCGACGCGCACCACCTCGGCCTCGTCCCAGTGCTCATCCTCTTGCTCCATGCCTGCGCTGGGTGCGTCGATGCTCATCCGTGCCCTAAGCCTCGCCATTTCGCCCCGCAGCTCCGGTGGCGTCGGGCCGAGCCACGACCTGACTTTGTATGCCGTGCCGTCAGCGGCGGCGATCACCTCACCTGCGGAGGTGATCAGGTCGGCCGTGACCGTCAGGGTCGAGGCGATCTCGACCTGCTCCAGGACGAAGCCCTGAGATTCCAGCCAGTCCGCCCGGTCGTCCCGGCCCAGCCGGCCCACGCCGCTCTGCGGCTCGACCCAGCCATGACCGACGTCAACGGCGGGGTGCATGGTCCAGCTATGCACGACCGAGCGGCCACCCGTCTCGATGAGCGGCAGGCACTCGGTCCAGAGCGCGTCATACACCTGCTTCTCGGGTGCGCTGCCCGGCAGCCAGCTCGGGAAGACGTGAGCGACCGACAGGTTGTCCTTCAGCGGCATCCGCACCGAGGCGTAGCCGACGGCCTGTCCCTCGGTGTCGCGTGCCAAGAGATAGTGCTTGCGGGTCGTCTCCTGTGATCGGTAGCCGACTGCGTAGACCTCAGGTGCCTCGGCGAGGTCGGCGTGCCCGAGCACATGCTCGACATGCGCGGCCTCGACAGCAGCCACCTGCTTGAGCCCCTCGCCCGGGGGAGCGTCGGCGGCGGGGACAGGCAGGAGCACGGCGTGAATCGACATACCGAGGAGCGTCGTCCAGCAGGGCGTCCGGCCGCAAGCTGTTTAGCGTAACCGGACCGGCATCCGCGCTGCCGCGCGCCAGCCCTCCCCTGACCCCCGCGGCGCATGGTCCGCGAGTATGCCCGTCACGACGATACGTAGCGCCCGACTTTGCCGCGCGGCGCGCTACTTTGCACAACTCCGACGACAGAGCCGGATCGTGCAAGGTTGGTCGGGTTGGGCGTGCAGTCTTCGCTGCATCTCGACAAGATGTCGAGATGCAGTTGTCGAGATGCAGCGAACTTTTCGTAACTGGTACTTCTATGTCGCATAACACAATCTAATCGAATGTGTTAGTAATGCTTTGGTATTGAGACGCAGCGAAGTGGGCACTGAGGTGCCGATCAGCTCTGGGATGCGCGACGTGCGGCATCGCCCTGTACTTCCTGAGGCAGGACCTTTGGGCTTGTCACGCTGATTTCAGTGCCAGCCGCGGAGCGAGAACCGTAGGCTCGGGACGTGGCGGAGGCACGCACCAACAAGGTCGTCTGCTACATCGTGCGGGACGGTTGGATCCTGACGTTCCGCCACCTTGACCACCCCTTGTCCGAGGTGGGCATCCAGGTACCCGCGGGCACCATGAAGCCGGGCGAAACGCCGGAGCATGCAGCGTTGCGCGAGGCACGTGAAGAGACCGGACTCACAACTCTTCAGATCGTGCGGAAGTTGGGCGAAGCCGACTACGACATCAGCCCCTACCGACATGAAGTCATGCGACGCCACTTCTTCGAGATCACAACAGACGATGCCCCGGCCGCTCCTTGGATCGCCGGAGAGCCAGACCCGGACGACGGCGGAACCGGGTCGAGCTGGGAGTGCCGGTGGGTGCCCTTGGAGCAGGCGCACGTCCTTGCAGGCGGGCTAAGCAACATGATCGGCGCCCTCGTCGATGAGTGAGGGCAACGGCGTGTCCATGCGTTGCGGGGCAGGGCAACTACCGCAGTGTGGGGCATCGCGAGATGGTCAGCACGCTCAGTAGCTGCCAACTCCGTCGAGTTGCTCCCGCAGCAGGTCCAGATGCGCCAGGTGTCGGGCGGTCTCATCGATAAAGTGCGCGCGTCGGTGCTGCCTGGGAAAGGATGGTGTTCATGAAGGACGGCGGCATTTCGAGTCAGTGGCAGCCTCGTACGGGACCGCCCGGCCTCCGTACCCGACTGTGCTTTACGAGACCCTTGCGCAGCAGGGAGTGATCGGGCCTGATCTTAGGGTCCTGGAGATCGGGCCTGGCAGTGGTGAGGCCACTGGTGAACTTGTCCGTCGCGGAAGCAAGGTGGTCGCAGTCGAACCAGGTCCGGAACTGGCCGACCGCCTCCGGCGAGAGTGCCCGGATGCGACCGTTGTCGTGTCCCGGCTTGAGGATATGGATATGGCTGCGCGCCAGTTCGACTCGGTGGTGGCGGCCACGTCAATGCACTGGGTCGACCTGCCGACGATGCTCCCCAAGCTCGGCCAGGCACTGGAGCCGCGTGGGATGCTGGCCGTGTGGCGGACGGTCTTTGGGGATCCTCGGGTGCGGACGCCGTTCCGGCAGGCCGTGGACAAGATCGTCGCTGGTCGTGGCACGAGCGTCCCACGCAGTGACCCGCTGGATCCGCGCCCGACCGTGGAGGAGTTGGAAGCTGGGGGAAGATTCCGCCACATCCGAAGTTGGCAGTGGCCGTGGCAGATCGACCTGGACGCACTCCAAGTCCGTGCTCTATTCACTACCTTCAGTGACTGGCGGGACCCGGGAGAACTCGATGCAGTCCAGGCCGCTGCCGCAGCACAACCAGGTTCGGTGACCGAGCACTACGTCACGATCCTGCACCTGCTCCGCGGCACGACCGGAGAGAAAGATGCCGTTCGTGAGGGACCCTACTGAGAGCCTGAGGCGGTTCTGGGGTCTTGAGTCGGCCCTCGTGAGTCCGCTGGGTGGCGGCATGAATTCGCGGACGTGGTCGGTTGTTCATCAGGGATCCGCGTACGTCGCAAAGTCCGTTTCGTCTGCTGGGGTTGCGGATCTGCTCGCTGGGTGTCAAGTGGCCACGACTCTCGCCGAGGCCGGACTCGTTACGGGCCGACCAGTTCCCACTCGGGACGGCCGGCTCGTCGTGACGGATCCCGCTTTGGCTCTACTTGAGCATGTGCCGGGCCGCGAACTGGATGGCGACGCTCATGACGAGCAGGAATGGATAGCCAACACTCTGGCTCGTGTTCACGCTGCTAACAGCCCGACTAGCGGACCGGGAGTCGCCACGTTTGCACCGGACTGGCTCTCACCGCTGATGCCGGGGGTTGCGGCTCACCCTTGGCTCCCTGTAGCCATCGAGACGGTGCGAGCCGAGACCGACCCGTTGATCGTCACCTGGTCTGTGCTGCACACCGATCCTGCCCCAGAAGCGTTCATCCACGACGACCGAACCGGGGTGACCGGCCTGGTCGACTGGGCGGGGGCAAGGCGAGGTCCCGTTCTCTACGACATTGCATCCGCTGTGATGTACCTGGGCGGGACACAGCACGCAGCGGCGTTCCTCGCCAGGTACCAGTCCCAAGGGCTGCTGGGAGTTGAGGAGTGGCTACACATCGACGTGTTCCGGCGGTTCAGGGAAGTCGTTCAAGGTGTGTACTTTGCCGGGCGATTGGCCGCCCCGGAGCTCACAGGAGTGATTGATCAGGCAGAGAACGAAAAGGGCTTATTCGATGCCAGGAGACGGCTTGCCGAGCTTGGCATCGACTCGGGCTGAGACTCTGGCATCGACCAGACATGCCGCTGCGGGCGCAAGCTCCAACCATGCAGTGTCCGCGCTACCGCGTGCAGCTCCAGCAACTCGGCCCTGCCACCGCAACCAGGCCAAGAAGGGCAAGGCCTATGGCGCACGTAAGATCGGCGATCCATAGACACCCTTGAAGCGTCAGGCTTCGTCTCGCGAGGGGTACCGCTCCAAGGCCCATCGACGATGAGCTAGCGCCGTCGCGAGCGTGAGCCGCTGCTCGTAGGACGGACGCTCTGGCTGGTTCAGGACCGTGGCTAGCACCTCCACCTCCCACGTGAGGCGCGCGCGGACCGGCTCCAAGGCAATCGTCGTTCGCGACACTCGTCCTAGTCACGCCGCCGGACGACCTGTGACGACTAAGAAGGGCCAACATGAACAAGCAGCAGAAGCTCAAGAACACAGCAGAAGGACTGCTCGCGGCCCTCGCGGCCGTAGGCTTTGACGGCCCCTGGCACTGGGCTCACCACGAGTGGGAGGGCGCCTTTTACCGCGCATGGGCGAAGTGGCCGCCCGCGAGAGACACCAAGGTCTTCCGCACGGTTCGGGTCGGTGGTGCCGCCGACGGCCGCAGCTCCCAGGCGCGGGACATCCTCTTCGCCGTGAAGAGCACGTCACCGTTCGACGGCTACGACCGCAGCCCGCTCAACACCGCGCCCAGAGGGATGACTCCAGAGGAGTACCTCGAGATCTGGGTTGAGGGCGCTACTCCTCAGGAGTGGATGGATCTCGCTCGGTCATTCCTGTCCGAGATCGGCGAACCGATTCCGCAGTAGGGCTCGGGTCGGATCGCTTCAAAACCTGTGGCAAGGCCGCCCTGCGCTCTGAGCCCAGCGTGCAGCGAGACCCTGGTCGGGCAAGGTTGGCAGGTCTGTCGTGCAGTTTTCGCTGCATCCCCTACACCAATCTTGCGCAGCCGCGCCTGCTATGAAACATCCCTTCACGTGATGAACGGAGACGTACTGCGTTACATATGTGACGGGCTGGCTTCACGCGTGCTTGGTCGACAATCACACCGTGCTGCGGCTTCCGCTAAGTGGTGAGTGGTTCTACCGCGTGCCCGAGTCGAAATGTCCGGACAACTCGCCGCAGGGCAGTGATGTCCTCGGTGGGGTTCCCTTCGACGAGCACGAGGTCGGCCCGGAGCCCGGGATGGATGCGACCGCGGTCGTGGAGTCCCCACGAGGTCGCTGGTGCGGAGGTCGCCGACCGCAGAGCCTCAACGGGTGACAAGCCGGCCAAGACCAGCAAGTCCAGTTCCACGAGTAAGCCGACGCCCGGCAGAGTTCCGAGGTTGGGAGCGTCGGTGCCGGCAAGCACCGGCACCCCTGCCTGGAATGCCTGCTGCACGCTTTGCCGCAACTCTTGGGGGTCGAAAAGGTCGGTGTAGCCACGCAGGCCCCGGCCTAGATGCGCTCTGGCTGAGGCTGAGAGGGCCTCCATCAGGGGGTCCCTGAGGATCTCGCGGTCAGCGGAGTCGTGGATGATGCCCATCGTGGTGGTGACGAACACCTGTTGGTCGACCATCCGCGTGAGCAGTTCGTCGGGATAGGCAGGGGCGGCCAAGGCGTGGGCCAGACCGTCAATGCCCGCCTCGACTGCCACCGTGACGTCGTCCAGGAAGTTGGCGTGCGCCACGACGATCAGGCCCCGGTTATGGGCCGCTTGGACCAGCGCTGACACTGTCTCAGGACGCAGCGTCGGCATGTCCGTACTCTCCACGACCACCTTGATGAACTCGGACCCTTCCTCGACCCTGGCATCCACCCAGGACTCGGTCTCCTCCGGATGCTCCAGCCGCGGGAGGTCACTGTTGCGGGGCGGGTGCCCGCCGGGCGCCGTGGCCAGGAATCCGGCGGTGATCAGATCAGACTCCTCCAGCATCCCCGTGCGCTTCAGTTCAGCAGTCCGTTTCGGGTCCGGGGCACTGTAGAGGTCCAGCTGGGTGGTCACGCCGAAGCGGACGGCGCTGGGAATGAGGGCGGTCGGCGGATCGTAGTGGACGTGGGAGTCGATCAGCCCTGGTAGCACGGTGTTGCCGCCGCCATTCACCACCTCAGCGCCAGAGGGAACTGGTCCCTCTCCCACTCTACTGATCAAGCCGTCCTGCAAGAACAGGTCAGTGGGCCCCCTCAGCACCTCTCCGTCAAAGATGAGGACATCGGTCATCAGCGTCGGCCTGGGCGAGCTGAACTGCGTAGGGAGCACGACGTCAGGGCGCAACGGTCGCGGATGCGCTGGAGGTGACCACGACGGAACCGGACCGCTGGTCAGCTTTGGGCTATCGCCAGGATCCGCCGAACTGCAGCCGGCCAGGACCACCCCGAGCAGACCTGCGCCGAACGAGCGGCGGCTGAGCTGCACGTTGTCGATCTCAGCGACGTCCGCCCGCATGAGTCCCCAGGAAGGCAGGTGGCTGGGGTACTGGCCGCCCCTGAGCCACGCCGTCCCCGACGTCGGGGACCCCGGCCTCCGCCGCTTCCGGGGATGACAAGAAGCCCTCGTAGGCCTGGCTGACCGCGCCAGATCTGCGAACTGATTCAACCAAGGCTGCGGTGTGCGAGTCAGCCAGACAGGTCCGGCCTTCGGCACCGCGTTCTGACACCCGGCTCAGAACCTCCCTGGTGAGTGCGTCGGCGTCCGTGTTCGCGATCCGCAGCACGAGGTGGTGTTGAGCCAGCGCCTCTACCCAGTCCACTCGTTCGGCCTCGGTGAGTCTCGCAAGACCCTCGCCCAGGATCTTACTGAGGAGCTCCTCGTCCGCGGTGCGCATCACGTAACGGAACCGCGCCACCGCCACTACTTGCGGGTCTGGTTCCTGACGTCGTCGTCTTCCGAAAATCATGCCCACACCCCAATCGGTCTGGTCGAACGTGCCAAGAATCCTAACTGACCCGCGCCTACCCTGCTCGACGAAGCTCACCGCCTTCGATCGCGCAAGGTTCCGTGCTGACAGGCCCGCAATCTTCGCTGCATCTCGACAGATGCTGTCGAGATGCAGCCAATCGTTCACAAACGTCCCTCGTTTGAATCAATAGGGTGACGTTATGTGAAAGGTAACTCAGTGTTGGGTGGGCCTTGGTCGGTTTGCTACCTATTGTCGAGATGCAGCGAAGATGTCACAAACCGGGTTCGTATGTGTCATAAACCGCGTGTTACGGACTCCTGCGATTCCGCGTTGCCATCTTCGCTGGCACGGTCCCTGATGCCTCTGGGCACGGCGGCTCGCCCGAGCGGGCGGCCGTCCTGGCCCGCGGGCCTTCGGGCAAGGCAGCCTGGTAGCAGGCAAGGGTCGGAATCTCGCCCTCATGCCGAGGGTGCGGAGCTGATGCTCGTTGAGCGGTAGCGTGAACGGTCATGCCGGATGCTGATTGGAGGGCTGGGTCGTTCTCGCGGAGTCGACCGTCGGCGGAGACGCTTGAGTGGGTGGCTGCTTCCATCGGCACGGGAGGGGGTCGTGTCACCGGCTGTCGGCGGATGACGGGTGGTGTCTCGTCTGTTGTCCACCGGATCACGGTCGAGCGGGGCGGTGTCCGCAGTTCGTATGTGCTTCGTCAGTACCCAGGCGCGTTGGGTCTCAATGAGGCGGTGCGCCAAGAGGTGGAGAACCTCGCGGTGGTGGCCGACAGCGGCTTGCCGGTTCCGCGGGTCATCGCCGCAGACATCGACGGGGATCGGACCGGTGGGGCACCATCGGTGCTGATGACCCACCTTCCTGGCCATGTCGATCTCACCCCCGCCGACCCCGGGTCCTGGCTGCGCGCGATCGCAGAACTTGCGGCCAGGGTGCACGCGCTGGATCTTCCCGCGCCGATGCTGCGCCCTTGGCAGGACTCGTGGATTGCCCCGCGACACGAGTTGCGGGTGCCGGCCGGGGCTCACCAGCACGGGGTGTGGACCGCGGCGTTCGCAGTAATTCGCGAAACACCAGCGTCTGTCCCGGCCGTCTTTCTGCACGGCGACTTCTTGCCGGTCAACGTGCTGTGGTCCAGGGGCAAGGTCACCGGCCTGGTTGACTGGAACGGGATCCACCGCGGCCCGCGCGCGGTCGATATCGGGCACTGCCGTCGCTACTTAGCTGCGCTGCACTCTCCCGAGTGGGCACAACAACTCCGGTCGCAGTACGAGCTCATCATCGGACAGAGCCTGGACCCCTGGTGGGACATCTACGCGCTGCTGCACCACGACGACCAACAACCCGCATGGATCCGCCGCCAGGTCGCCGGCCGCCGCACCTTCGACGAGACGGGCGCGACCCAGCGCGTCGAAACCACACTGAAGGACGCACTCCGACGTCTCGGCTAACGTCGGCGTTACCACCCAGCGCACCCTCATGCCGCCAGGGGCGAGGACCGCCGGACCCTCGGTCAGTCACGCGGTGCGACCATGTTCCGGTGGACGCATCCGTGGACGTCGCTGCACGTTGGGTGCCCCTGACCCCATCTGTGGTCGCCGAGTTGTTCACCGGCGCAGACTGCATGTGGTTCATTGCAGGTGGATGGGCCATCGACCTGTTCATCGGACGACAGACCCGACCGCATGGCGACACTGACGTCCTCGTGCTGCGACGCGACCAGCACGCCGTGCAAGAGCATCTGGCCGGCTGGGAGTTCTTCGCAGCTGACCCTCCCGGCACCCTGCGCCCATGGCAGGCAGGCGAAACGCTGTACCAGGGCGTGCACGACATCTGGTGCCGCCGGCGCGGATCCTCCTCCTGGCAGCTGCAGCTCATGTTCGACGAGTCCGACGGGGAGGACCTCATCTCCCGTCGCGACCACCGAGTGCGGATGCCGCTCGCGCACGCAAGGAGAACGTCCCCAGCGGGTATCCCGTACCTGGCCCCCGAGATTCAGCTTTTCTACAAGGCCTCGGCGCCACGGGAGAAGGACCAGCAAGACTTCCAGACGGCACTCCCGCTGCTCGCTGCGGACCAACGTGCTTGGCTTGCCCAAGCCCTATCCCTGGTCTGCCCTGACCACGACTGGATACTTCCACTGACGTCCTGATCTGCCACGTTCCGCGCGATGTTTGCGCGACCGCTGGCCAGGGACGGTGTTCGTGCAAGATGCCACGCGTGCCGGTGTGCAGTCTTCGCTGCATCTCGACAATGCAGCCAACGCCCACTTCTATGTGGCATAGGCGTTCGTCGATGCGATGTCGTCGCGCGTGGCGGTCCGATCGAAGCGAGGGCAGACCCTCACCGACGCGCCGCGCAAGGCTCGTTGTTTCACCCTCATGCCGAGAGTCGGACGGTATTCGGAGGGACCGCCCATAGTGTGGGAGTCAGTGCTGGGCACTGCTCGCCCAGAATTGGCGCTCGGGCGCGATGGGTGGGTCTCGAGCCCTGACCAAGGAGGATATCTATGTGGTCCAGATCGCTCCGTGTTGGCGCGCTAGCAGTGGTGCTGGTCGTGAGTGGTTGCTCGAGTGATGCCTCAGAAGAATCTGTTGGCACAGGTGAGACTGAGCCGCGGTCGGCAGAGATCGAACGTGCGAATGATTTCCAGACCAGCGTGATGTCGTGCCTGACTGAGCGAGGTTGGCCAGTTAAGTTGACTGATGATGGCGGAGGCATCACCTACGACGGTGTGGATCCCGGACCCGAGGTTGGCGAACGTTACAACCAGGATCTCGACGCATGCACGCTGGAAGCGGGGCCGCTGCCGACTTATCAGCCACTCAGCGATGCCGAGATCCGGGCATACTTCGCGCTCAACCTGGAGGTCGCAGCCTGTCTAGAAGCCGAAGGGATAACGGTCCCTGAGCCTCCCTCCGAGGACGTGTTCGTGGAGGCACACCGTGCCGCGGCTGTGGGGACAAACGTCGAGACCTGGAACCCTCACGCCGCGGTACCACCAGACCAAGGCCCCCGCATGCTCGAGAAGTGCCCTGAGCCGACACTTGAGGACCTCGTCGGCTGACCTTCGGGGCGCAGCCAGCTGCGCTCATCGCAGGCTGGACGAGTAAGTATCCGCACATGCCGCCGACAGAGAACGCCTACTTTGCGCGACCAGCCGCGACGGACTCGATTGTGCAAGGTTCGCCGCTCAGGGTTGTGCAACCTCCGCTGCATCTCGACAGCAGCCAATCTTGCACAGCCGCCCAACCTATGTAACATTCCTCCTGCTTATCGATAGGGCAGGAGTCGATCACGCCTTGCGCAGCAACCGTGCGTATGTAACATTCCGGTCCCTTATCGATCTGTCCTGTTGTGATCACCTCTAGTTAGAGGTGTTTGCCCTGCCAGTCACATCGCAGTGGAGGCGCTGCGTCGAGGTGACCGTCTCTGTGTAGGCCGTAACCCTCAGCACTCCGGGCAGACGGCACCCCCAACTGCTCGGTGGTCGGATGTCCGGTGACCGTGCGGAGGCTCGGCGCGGCAAGAATGTGGGCATGAGGGACCCCGGGCTTTTCGAGTCGATCGCTGCGTCGTACCGGGCGGCGCGGCCTGACTATCCCAGCGAGCTCTACGACACACTGGTCCAGCAGGGAGTGATTGGACCAGGACGTCGGGTCCTGGAGATCGGAGCCGGCACCGGTGAGGCCACCGGTGAGCTCGTCCGTCGCGGAGGCGCGGTCTTCGCGGTCGAACCCGGCCCCGAGCTGGCCGCCCGTCTCCGGCAGGCGTGCCCAGAAGCGAGCGTGCTGGTCTCGCAGATCGAAGACGTGGACCTGGCTGCGCACCGATTCGATTCGGTTGTGGCGGCCACGTCCATGCACTGGGTCGACTTGCCAACGGTGCTGCCCAGGCTCGGCCAGGCGTTGGAGCAAGGTGGGCTTCTTGCGGTCTGGCGGACGGTGTTCGGGGACCCGCGAGTGCAGACGCCATTCCGTCGAGCCGTGGATGAGATCGTCGCTGGTCGGGACGAGACCATCCCACGCACCGACCCGCTGGAGCCGCGACCAACGGTGGCGGAGCTGGAAGCGGGGAGTAGGTTCCGACTGGTCCGTACCTGGGAATGGCCATGGCAGACCGACCTGGACGCGACCCAGATCCGTGCCCTCTTCGCAACCTTCAGCGACTGGCAGGACCAAGCAGAACTCGACGCGGTCCAAGCCGCTGCTGCGGCACAACCGGGGCCGGTGACCGAGCACTACGTCACGATCCTGCACCTGCTCCGCAGCACGACTGGAGAGACATAGCTCATGTACGCCGGGCTACCCCGACGGTGACTGGCCACCGCTCAGCGGGATGTCGCTCGAGGCCAATCTCTCCGACCTTCCGCCGACGTGCCGCCGAGACCGGGTTCGCGTTCACCGTGCTCGACCCAGGGGAGAGCGACGTGATTGGCTGCGTGTACCTCTACCCCACGAGGTCTGCGGGCCACGACGTGATCGTCCAGTCGTGGGTCCGTGCAGACCGGGCCGATCTGACGTGCCGCTCGCCGGCGCCGTCGCCGCCTGGCTCGCCGAGGCATGGCCCTGGGAACGGGTGAACTCCATCGGTCGCTGAGGGTCGCCCGCTTCCCCGTATTCAGTTCGGGCGACGCCGGGAGAGCTCACCCAGGAGTAGCCTCGATCCGTGAGTTACGGTGCGAACACCGGGCACCGCATCGAGGCGTTGCTGTGGCCGTTCGTCGAGCGTGTCGTCGAGACCTGGGCGCTGCCCGGGGTGGCCCTCTGCGTGGTGCACGACGGCGACAGGGTCGCGGCCCGCGGCTTCGGCACCCGGGACCGCTCCAAGGGGGAGCCGGTCACCGCTGACACGCTGTTCCACCTGGCCTCGATCTCCAAGTCGTTTGTGGCCACGGCCGTGCTGCAGCTGGTCGAGGACGGCGAGCTGGACCTCGACGCCAGCATCACAACATACCTGCCTGCCCTGCAGTGGGCCGACCCGCCAGCGAGCGGGATCACGCTCCGGCAGCTGCTGTCCCACCGGTCCGGGATCGGTGACGTGAGCGACTACGGATGGCACGAGCCGGAGCTCGACGGCGGGGCGCTGGCCCGCTTCGCGACCCGTGTCGCAGGCTGGCCGCTGGAGCAGGACCCGGGTGCGGGCTTCGCCTACTCCAACTCGGCATACGAACTGCTCGGCCACCTCGTCGCGACCATCG
Source organism: Ornithinimicrobium ciconiae (assembly GCF_007197575.1). Lineage (NCBI taxonomy): Bacteria > Bacillati > Actinomycetota > Actinomycetes > Micrococcales > Ornithinimicrobiaceae > Ornithinimicrobium > Ornithinimicrobium ciconiae. The sequence continues at coordinate 167,846 of NZ_CP041616.1, read as the reverse complement.
GCGGGCAGTCGTTCGAGGCTCATCTCAAGGAGCGGGTGCTGGACCGGGTCGGGATGGCGACGAGCACCTTCCTGCGCGCCGACGTGTCGCCCCATCTGGGCGCCAGTCCCCACCTGGGACTACCGCCGCAGGTGGTGGAGGGGGCGTATCCCTACACGCGCAAGCACGCACCGAGTTCGACCCTGCACAGCAGCGCCGCCGAGCTGGGGCGGTGGATGGTCGCCCACCTCGCCGACGGAGCCGGGCTGATGTCCCCGGGGACCCACGAGGTGATGTGGACGCCGGTGGTCGAGAGCGGTAGCGAGTGGCACGCGCACATGGCGCTCGGCTGGTTCTGGGGGACCCACCGTGAGCACCTGGTCGTGAACCACTCTGGCTCCGACCCCGGCTTCGCGACCAACCTGGCCCTGATGCCGGAACTCGGGCTCGGGGTCAGCGTCCTGGCTAACAGCAACACCGCCCCGATCTTCGGTCTGACCAGGGCGGCGCTGGACGTGCTGCTCGGGCGGGAGCCGGCCGACCCGCCGCTCCCGCCGGTGACCGTGCCGCTGGCGTCCGTGCTTGAGCGGTCTGGGGTGTCAGCGGCCGCCGACCTCTACCGTCGGCTCGCGGCTGCTGACCCGCCGACCGCGGACGTCGACGAGGAGGGGTTCGAGGACGCGGTATGGGGTCTGATCGAGATGCATCGCACCGACCTCGCCTGGCCGTTGTTGGAGCTCTGGCGGCTGGTCCAACCGAGGTCCTCCCCAGCGTGGGGCAACACGGGATGGGCCCACGAGATCGCCGGGCGCTTGCAGACCGCAGCGGAGCACCTGCAGCGGGCGGTCGAGCTGGACCCCGACAACGACGAGGCGACCACCATGCTGCGCCGCTTGCTCAGCGCCCCGTGACGACTTGGTCGACCGACCCCGTGGTGGGCGGCTCAAGGTATGGCGAACTGGTGACCGTCCATCTTGCTGCGCTTCGGATGTGGACCAACTACGAATAGGCAGAACCGTCCTGACATGCCGTTGGTGGGTCGCTGGACGAACTGGCTCGATGGGTTCCGCGGAACGCCGCTGCAGCCGGAGGTCATGATCGATAGACGTCCGCACGATGTTCGATTGCGATGATGGTCACGCGCTCGTTGATCCGGTAGAGGATCCGGTCGTCACCACGTCGAGCGCTGTGCAGCTCTTCGAGGTCGAAACGCGGGGCTTTGCCGACGCGCTGGGGGTTGCTCGCGAGTGGACCGTAGATGACCTCGATAGCCGCCGTAGCCACCTTTTCGGGCGGTCGCTGCAGGGCGCGCTTGGCCGTCGGCGTCCACGCGACCTGTACTGCTCCACCATCAGGCGCGTAGCGTTGCAACGACTTCGTCTTTGCTGAGGACCTCGGCCTCGCCGGCCGCGAGCTCGGCAAGGCTGTCTCGGACCTGTGTGTTGAGTTTGGGTCGGCTCACGACCTTCAGCGTCTCCGCCAACGACTCGAGGTCGTCGGCGCGGATGACCACCGCCGCCGGCTTGCCGTGACGAGTGATCACGACCCGGTCATGCTCCCGCTCGACCTGGTCCACCACCTCGGACAGCCGATTCTTCACATCTCGCAGGGCCATCGCAGGATCCACAGTCATAGCCACAAGTGTGGCCTTATTAGGCTGCAGGTGAACGTCCTGTTCTGGGCCTGCCGTACCGACTTTGCCGCGTGGGTGATGTGGCTCAGGCAGTCTGGAGAGGGTGGATTTGGTCCAGGTCGGCTCCGATGACGTCCCTGCGGGTCTCCAGGTCGTACCGGGTCTGCAGGTTGATCCAGAACCGATCGCTGGTCCCGAAGTAGCGGGACAGGCGCAGGGCCGTGTCGGCGGTGATGCTGCGCTTGGCGTGCACGATCTCGTTGATGCGCCGTGGGGGCACGCCGATGGAGACGGCTAGGTGGTGCTGGGTGACTCCCAGGGGTCCGAGGAACTCCTCGAGCAGCACTTCGCCGGGGTGGATTGGGGTGATTGTCGCGGTCATGCCTGGGTGCCTCCTTAGTGGTAGTCGACGATTTCGACGTCCTGCGGACCGGCTTCTGTCCAGACGAAGCAGATCCGCCACTGCTGATTGATCCTGATGCTGTGCTGGCCGGCCCGGTCGCCCTTGAGCGCCTCGAGCCGGTTGCCGGGCGGCACCCTGAGGTCGTCCAGGGTCTCGGCGGCGTCCAGCATGACCAACTTGCGCAGGGCGACCCTCTCTATCCGAGGGTCGACGCCCTTAGCCCGCTGGCGAGACCAGAGACGCTCCGTCGCAGTGTTCCGGAACGACCTGATCACACGATCAGCATAACGCGTCGCGTTATGTCTTGCCAGGCCCTTCGAGCGACCGCACCTGCCGCAGGTGGTTCGGGATGCTCGCGCGGGGCTGCTCAAAACGGCCAGTCGCGGGGGTAGGCCAACGGAGTGGTCAATACCTGCACGTCGATCCTCCGGCACCTGATCTTGCCCGATAGCCCAGCGAAAGCACGACCCTCAGTCGTCGAGTTGCGGTACCGTCCGCAGTTACATAGAGCGTGCCGTCCGTCGAGAAGATCATGGACTCGATGAGAGCCAACCCTCGCAACGTGCGGTACGAGAACCGGCGAGTCCGTGCCCGTGCCCTTTGCGACCCGCAACTACCCAGGCAAATTCAACCTGCGCGTAGGGGAGCACCTACACCGCCAGCTAGCCGTGAACGCCGCCCAGGAACACCTCAGCCTGAACGAGTACCTCGTACGGCGCCTTTCAGACGCTTCCTAGACCGCCGCAAGCCGTTTGCGTGCGCTGGTACCACTTGGCCAAGTGACGAGCGGCCATCTGGTGGTCGGCCGTACCGCTGGCAACGGCTATCACCAGGTCGAAGGCGTCGCCGTCGGGTGCTTGGAGGTCGATACCGTTGAGGCCGTAGAACACGACCACGGCCAGCCATCCCAGTCGCTTGTTGCTATCGACGAGCGGGTGGTTGACGACGATGGACTCCAGCAGCGGGCCAGCCTTGGTGTCGATGTCGGGGTAGGCGTCACGTCCGAAGACGCTGGCGTTTGGGCGGTGGGCTGCGGAGTCCAGCAGGCCAAGGTCCTGTACGGGACCGACGCCCAGGTCCTAGGACGTGCCATTCAGTCCCGTCGGGGACACTGGGGGAACACCGACCGCAGTTTCGAGAAGGAGTCAGACGTGACCGAGGGAACCGTCCGCTGGTTCGATGCCGACCGGGGTTTCGGCTTCATCGCCCTGGGGCAGGAGGCGGAGGACCTGTACGTGCATGCGTCCGAGATCATCAGCGACGGCGCAGTGAAGTTGCTCCGGGAGGGACAGGTGGTCGAGTTCGAGATCGGCGAGGGCGACCGCGGCCCGCAGGCACGCCGCGTCCGGGTCATCGCCGACCAAACCGCCGATACACCGCTGGGCCTGCTCGGCACCGTCTCCTGGTATGAGCCTGCCAAGGGGTACGGCTTCATCGCGCCCGACGGCGGTGGTGCCGAGATCTTCATGCACAGTTCGGCCATCATGGTCGGTGGCGTGGTCTCGGAGGGGCAACGGGTGGCGTTCCTCGTCGTTGACGGAGAGAAAGGACCGCAGGCTGACTATCTGCTCCCCCTGGGAGCAGAGGCCGGCCAGCAGGCCGTGGCATCCGACGGGGCGGACGGCACCGTGACCTGGTATGACGGGGACAAGGGCTTCGGGTTCATCACCCCCGAGTCGGGCGGCCCCGATGTCTTCGTCCACATCCGGGCGCTGCCCGACGGGCACTCCGAGCTGCGCGAGGGGGACCGGGTGACGTACGACATCGTCGTGAGCGAGAAGGGCCCGCAGGCCCGCGACGTGCGCCTCGTGCGCAGCTCGACACCGCGGGGTGCACCCGCGACGTCGACGAGCAGCGGTCGGTCGGGACAACGGGAGCCATCGGTCGTCCCGGCGCGCGGCGGCGAGGGAGTGGTCGCGCGCTACGACACGGAGCGGGGGTTCGGCTTCATCGCGCCGGACACGGGAGGCGCGGACCTGTTCGTGCACGTGTCGGTTCTTAGAGGCGCCGAGGCGCTGCACCCGGGCGATCGGGTCCGATACCAGGTGCGACAGAGTGATCGAGGACCACAGGCCGACCGCGTCGAACGGGTGTGAGCGGGACGGCGGGCCGGTCCGAGCAGTCCCTGGGACGAGGAGTGAGGCGCGGTGAGCTGTGGACGGTCGCCGGCGGTGTCCATGCTTCCAAGCCCGACCTCTTCGAGGCCACCACTTCCGTGACTGTCGTACCACTGATCAGCACGCTGGTCGACGCACCTCTGCTACGGGTGCGGGTCGACGCTGACGAGGTCACTGGCCTCCAGCAGGAGAGCCAGATCATGATCGACAAACTGACGACCGTGCCGCGCGACAACGTCGTTTCTCGCGTCGGACGACTTCGCCCCGAGAGCCTCGTGGAGGTCGAGAGAGCACGGATGGCCTTCGTGGGCCTCGCCCGATAAGCAGAGCCGCCCGCCTAGGCTTCAGCGCAAAGAACTCACCAACCGCGCGGAGGCGACGTGGAGGACTACCAGGTGCACGATGCGGTCTCGCTGGCCGCTCTTGTCCGCCAGGGCGAGGTCACGCCGGATGAGCTGCTCACTGAGGCCCGACGGCGCCGTGACGAGGTCAACCCCCGGCTCAACGCCGTCGTCATGGACCTCGACCCGCCGGTCGCCAGTGAGGGGATCGACGGCCCGTTCTCCGGGGTCCCGTTCCTGCTCAAGGACCTCGGACAGTATGTCGAGGGGCAGGCGTGCAGCGACGGCAGCCGGTCGCTGGTGGGGTTGCCCCGCGCCGAGACCGCGACGGCGGTGCAACGGTGGCTCGACTCCGGCCTGGTGATCTTTGGCAGGACCAACACCCCGGAGTTCGGGGCCAAGGGAGTGACCGAGCCTGCCGTCTATGGAGCGGCCCGCAACCCGTGGAACACCGACCATTCTCCGGGTGGATCGTCCGGCGGGGCAGCTGCGGCCGTGGCGGCCGGCATCGTGCCGTGCGCGGCGGCGAGCGACGGTGGTGGTTCGATCCGCATCCCCGCCTCGGCGTGCGGTCTCTTCGGTCTCAAAGCGTCGCGCGGTCTCGTGCCGTCCGGCCCGGCCGTGTCGGAGGCGCTGGGTGGGATCGCCACGAGCGGCGTGATCTCGCGGACGGTCCGGGACAGTGCCGCGATGCTCGACGTCCTGGTCGGGCCGTCCGCTGAGTCGCCATACCTGGCGGCGGTGCCGCGCACGGCATACGCCGACGAGGTGGGGCAGGACCCGGGTCGGCTCCGGGTCGGCATGTGCACGTCGAGCTCGATCAACGCTGACCCGCATCCTGAGGCGATCGCCGCCGTGCGCAGCACGGCCGACCTGCTCACCGAGCTAGGTCACGAGGTGGTCGAGCTCGAGCAGGCACCGTTCGACGACGCCGAACTGGCTCGGGACTTCCTCACGATCTGGTTTGCCTATGCCGCCTACGAGGTTGATCTTGCCAAGCGGGCGAGTGGTGCCGACGACTCGCAGTTTGAGCCCGACACCCTCACCATGGCCGCCCTCGGTCGGGCGACGAAACCGATGGAGCTGATCCAGGCGCTCGAGAACCGCCAGGTGCACATCCGTCGTCTTGCAGCCTTCCACGAGACCCACGACCTGCTGCTGACCCCGACCACCGCGACCCCACCCCCGCGCATCGGGGCGTTTGATCTGCCGCCGCGGCTGCAGGCCATGCAGGCCAGGCTCATCAAGGTCAAGGGTGCCGGGCTGCTGCGGTTCACGTCGCTCATCGACCAGATCATCGGCGCCAACCACAGCTGGGTGCCCTACACACAGCTCGCCAACATGACCGGTCGTCCGGCCATGTCCGTGCCGCTGCACTGGACGCCGGACGGCCTGCCGATCGGATCGCAGTTCGTCGGCTCGCTCGGCTCAGAGGGAGTGCTGCTGCGGCTCGCCTCCCAGCTGGAGGCTGCCCGTCCCTGGGCGCAGCGACGCCCTCAACTCCGGCCCCTGAGGGACGCCCCAGGGGACGCTGGCACAGTGGAGAGGTGAACCGTTCCGACGACCTGCTGATCTCCCGTGCTCGGTGGCGGGTGGCGCGTCCCTTTGTCGGCCTGGCCCTCCTCGGCGTGCTCGCCGGCGGACTGGTCGCTGCCGTCACCGGCCCGCTCGATCTGAGGCACGGCTCCTGGGCCGCGGCCTATCTGGTCCTCGTGGTCGGGGTCGCGCAGGCAGTCTTTGGCGCGGGACGTGCGTGGCTTCCTGCCGTCGCCACCGTGCCGCCACCCCGGCTGCTCCTCGAGCTCGCGGCCTGGAATGTCGGCAGCCTGGCCATCATCGCCGGCACCGTCCTCGATCAGGTGTGGCTCGTCGTGGCCGGCAGCGTCCTGCTCGTGGGGGCGCTGGCGTCCTGGGCCGCCGCAGTGCGCACTTTCCGGCAGGAGCAGCGGCCGCTCGCCACGGCATACCTGCTGTTTGTGGCTTTCCTCATCCTCAGCGTGGTCGTCGGGATCGGGCTCTCGGTCTCCCGCAACCTGTAACCCCGGCTTGACGGACCAACCACAGACACTGCACGGGAGTGAGCACCATGAGCAACGACCAACCTCTCGACGGCATCACCGTCGTCTCGATCGCGATCAACCTGCCCGGCCCGGCCGCCGTCGCGCGGCTTGCCGCCCAGGGCGCCGCCGTGGTGACAGTGCTCCCGCCAGGCGGGGACCCGATGCAGCAGTACGCAAGGGCTTACTTCGATGAGCTGCACGTCGGTCAGGAGCTGCGCACCATCGACCTCAAGTCAGAGGCCGGCCAGTCCGATCTCGACGACCTGCTCGCGACCGCGGACATCCTGATCACCTCCTCGCGGCCGTCCGCGCTGCGAAGACTGCACCTGGACTTCACCAGCGTGCACGCGCGGCACCCACAGCTCTGCCAGGTCGACATCGTCGGCTACCCCGGAGACCAGGCAGAGACCGCCGGTCATGACCTGACCTACCAGGCAGGGCACGGCCTCATCGTCGACGGACGCATGCCGTCAGCCCTGATGGTCGACCTCGCCGGCTCCGAGCGGGCGGCTGCGGAAGCCTGCGCCGCACTCATCGCACGCGCCCGCCTGGGGGAGGGGGTCCGTCGCGAGGTGCCACTGTCGGACCTCGCGCAGACCCTCTCCGGCCCGCTGCGCGCCGGCCTGACGGGCCCCGGGCAACTGCTCGGCGGAGGCCTGCCCGTCTATGGCGTCTACGACACTCTGGATGGCCAGATCGCCCTGGCCGCTCTCGAGCCGCACTTCACCAAGGCGCTGCTGGTTGCCCTTCGCCTCTCACCCGAGGACTGCACCCGGGAGCGGCTCAGCCAGGTCTTCGCTGAGCGCACCGCCACCGACTGGCAGACCTGGGCCAACGAGCACGACATCCCGCTCGTCAGGTGCGCATGAAGGACAGGTGGCGCGGCGCAAGGTCACCCAGCTGTCGTTCATCTTCGACCACCGAGTGTGCGACGGAGGCACGGCAGGCGGATTCCTGCGCTATGTCGCCGACTGCGTGAACGCCCCATCCGTGAGCTGCGCGAGCGTCAGCATGCCGTCGCGCTCACCGTCGGTCAGCTCGGGGAACTATTGCAACCCGGCCACGGTGATCCAGGCCAGCAGCGCCAGTATGCCGATCGCGTCGCCCGCCTGTTCCCGCTTCAGGGCGTCTTTGGTCCCCAGAAGCTCGGTGGTGGGCTGCCCTGGCGGCCCGAGACGCTGATGACCGTGACTCTGAGGCAACTTGCAGCCGGATATGTCTCTCGCAGCCGGAAATAACCGGCTGTCAGAGACATGTCCGGCTCGAAGACGGGCGAGGAAGGCCGCGTCGACGCCGGGAGTGGAGGGCGGGGGTGCGGCGGGGTCGGACCGGAGTGGAGGGTCGGAAGGGTGGCGCCGGGGGAGGAGGGTGCGGGCTGGGCCGAAGCCACCTCACAGGATAGCGAGCAGGACCGCCGGGCTCTCCACGCAGTCGGCGACACCATCGAGACACTCTCCTCGTGGAAGAGCTGAGCAGTGGGCACCGACTATGACGCCTTCGCCGCGGAGTATGCCGCGGACGGCCCGGCAGGAGTCGGGCCTGCCGCTGCTGGCAAACGACCCCCAAGGTCAGCGCAGGATCACGGTCCGGTGCTCGTGCAGGAAGACCCGACCCTCGCAGTGCCAGCGGACGGCGTTGGACAGTGCCTTGCACTCGGTGTCCCGACCGGTCGCGATCAGTTCCTCGGGACCGAAGGCGTGGTCCACCTCCTGCACGCTCTGCGCGATGATCGGCCCCTCGTCCAGGTCGCTGGAGACATAGTGCGCGGTGGCCCCGACCGTCTTGACCCCACGGTCATACGCCTGGTGATAGGGCTTGGCTCCCTTGAAACTGGGCAGGAACGAGTGGTGGATATTGATCGCTCGCCCGCTGAGCCGTCGCGACAGGTCGTCGCTGAAGATCTGCATATAGCGCGCCAGCACCACCAGTTCCACGTCGAACCGGTCGATGAGCTCGAGCAGCTCAGCCTCGGCCTGGCGCTTGGTCTCCCGGGTGATCGGGATGTGAAAGAACGGGACCCCATGCCACTCCACGAGCTGCTGGGAGTCCGGATGGTTGGAAGCCACCGCCACGATCTCGGCGCCCAACTCGTCGTTGCGGGCGCGAAAGAGCAAGTCGTTGAGGGCGTGGGGGAACTTGGAGACCATGATCAGCACACGCCGTCGGGTCGCTGCGCCACGGATCGTGAACGCCCCCTCGACCCCTTCGGCCAGCGGGGTGAAGGCCGTGCGCAGACCCTCCTCACCGGGGTCGTCATGTGCCTGGTCGAGCACGAAGTGGACCCGGAGGAAGAAGCGTCCGGCGCGGAAGTCGTCGAACTGCTTGAGCTCGAGGATGTCGGCGTGCCAGTCCTGCAGGAAGCCGGTCACCAAGTGGGCGAGACCGGGGCGTTCCGGAGCGTCAAGGGTCAGGACGTATGCCGGACCCTGGGGCAGCCCGCCGGGTGCCGGTGGGGGAGCTGGCTGGGTCATGAGGGTTCCTTCCCTGGACGATCGCCGTTCGGACATCTTGGCACTAGCGGGTCCGGGTCGGACTCATCGCCGAGGGATGCGGTGCGTAGCCACCTCTCCCCACTGGAGCCATATCTCGGGTTTACCGCATATGGAGCATGGATCAGGATCGCGTTCGGTGCCACGATCGGCAGACAGGACCGCGTTGGAGCGGACACCGCCGACAGAGGAGAAGGATGACCGTGGAACTCGTCCCGGGAAACACACTGATCACCGCCACGCCGCAGGAGGGCCGCGAACTGGCGATCACCATGGCCCGCAAGACGATCGGGGCGATGCAGCCCGACGCGGAGGTCCGGCAGGTGCTGCGGCCCGGCTACGCGACGAGCGCCGACTCGTTGACGGCGGCGGGCCACGTCGTGGCCGTCGAGTTCGCCACGATCGCAGCCGCCAACAACTACTGGCGCGGGGACAGCGTCTGACCCCAGGTTGATCGGGTCGTCGGTCAGCGGAGCAACGGCCGAGCGGGTCAGGCCGAGACGGGCCAGTGCCGACGGTCAGACTCGCGGTCAGGCCGAGTCGACGCCCTCCGTCGACAGCAGGACGACGACGGCGTCCGGAGGCAAGGCGAGGTCTGCCCTGCGGTCCGGATCACTGAGGGCTGCCCGCACGCCGGCAAGCGTGGCGGCACCGCACGGTCCCGATGAGACGCCGAGCTCGCCGAGATCGCGGGAGGCGGTCAGTGCCGCCTCGTCGCTGACCGCCACCGCGGCGTCACACCCCTCGCGCAGCACCGGCCAGGCCAGGCTGGAGACAGTGCCGCAGTTCAGGCCCGCCATCACCGTCGCTGCGGTGGGCACCGAGGTGGGTATGCCGTCGCGCAGGCTGGTGAGCACGCACGCCGCTGAGTCGGGCTCGACCGCGAGGACACTGGTGCGGGGGGTGCCGGGGGTGCCGCTGGTCCCGTGACGGTAGTGGGACACGACTGCCTGAGCCAGCGAGCCCACCCCGACCGGGACGGCAAACAGGTCCGGCTGACGGCCCAGCGCCTCGTCCACCTCCTCGGGCAGCGTCGCGTAGCCGTGGACGATCCACTGCGGCACCTCCTCATATCCCTCCCAGGCGGTGTCCTGCACCAGTGCGCGGGGTGCGCCGGACGCACTTCCCTGCTCGTCGGCATACGCGGCGGCGGTGCGCACCGTCTCGTCATAGTCACCGGCCACCCGGATGACCTCGGCGCCTTCGGAGGCGATGAGCGTCGCGGTGCTCTCCGGCATGACGGCGGGGACGAAGATCGTTGCGCCCGTGCCCAGTTCGCGGGCCATCCGCGCGACTGCCCGGCCGTGGTTGCCGTCCGTGGCGGTCACCAGCGTGGCCCCCGGAGTGCGATCGAGCGCCTGCCGACAGGCCCACGAGGCCCCGAGGATCTTGAAGGCGGGCAGCCCGAGGCGCGCAGACTCGTCCTTGACCAGCACCCGGCCCACACCGAGCTCGGCGGCCAGGGCAGGCAGGTCGACCAGAGGCGTCGGCGCATAGCCGTCCAGACCGCGGTGGAAGACACGGACGGCATCGACTGCTGCACCGTCGGTCGAGGGCCACTGTCGGGCAGCGGGATTGCTGAACCAGAGCGTCATCGGTCTGCCGATCCGGCGAGTCCGGCCACCAGGTCGGGGGTCACCTCATCGAGGTTGCCCACGACGACGGCGGCCAGGGCCAGCGCGTCCTGGGCCGGGGGGAAGGCCTGGTGCGGGATGGCGATGACCTGCAGTCCTGCGGCGGCGGCGGAGCGGATCCCGTTGCTGGAGTCCTCGATCGCCACGGCCGAGCCCGGGTCGACGCCGAGCAGGTCGCAGGCCCGCAGATAGCCGTCCGGTGCGGGCTTGCCGGCAGCAACCTCCTCCGTCGAGACCGACACCTGGAACTGGTCGGTCAGGCCGAGCGCCTCCAGCGAGGAGTCGATCAGGGTGCGGGGTGAGGACGAGGCCAGCCCCAGCGGCCAGCGCGAGCCTAGCCGACGCACTGCCTCCACGGCGCCGGGCATCGTCGGCAGGTGCTGGCGATAGCGTGCGGCCATCCCCTCCAGGGTGCGCTGGGCGGCGTCCCCGCGGATGCCGACGGTGGTGGTGAGGTAGTGCGCCCACTCGGGGGTCGACATACCCATCATCGCCTCGGTGGCACCCTCGGGCCACGGGAGGTCATCCTGCGCGGCCAGGCCGCGGCGCACCTCGTCCCAGATGGTCTCGGTGTCGGTCAGCACACCGTCCATGTCAAAGACGATGGCGGCGATGGGGGCAGATGTGTCGCTCATGCCCCTATGGTGGCCGAACCGCGGTGTGGGGGCCGCTGACGGTCCACCCTCTCGGGCAGCGCCGCAAACCCAGCTGACCGATAGGCGGCGACGGCGCCGACGTTGGCGCTGGGCGTGGCCACCAGGACGGCCGAGGATCCGAGGTCGCGCAGCGCCGCCGCTGCGGCCATCGTGATCGCACGGCCGTATCCGTGGCCGCGGTGGTCCTCGTGCACACCCATCGGCTCGATCAGACCACAGCGTCCCGGCCCCGCCGACCACACGGTGATCGCTGCCACGGCAGCGTTGGCACTGTCGCGGGCGACGAGGGAGCGGGCATCGGCATACGGGATTCCCTGAGCCATCGCGTGCCAGCGGTGCACCATCTCCTCCAGGCTCAGGGCGGAGCCGAAGGCGGACTTCTGCACCCGCGCCCAGTCCGGAGCGTCGGCTGGTCCGACCGTCTCGATCCGGACTCCCGGGTTCTCGACGGGGTCGCTCAGGTCGCGACGCAGCGGGGTCCACACCTCATCGGCGTGCCAGCCGGACTCGTCGAGGAGCTCGGGCAGCAGCGCTCCCGGAGGTGACTCCAGCGACACCGTCCCGGCTGGCAACACTCCCCGCTCCGGTGCCGACAGATCCGCTGCCAGGTGCTGGGCCAGTTCTTCGTCCCGGTGCGCCGTCGGTGCCATCGCGAGGCGGAGCAGGTCAGGGCCGTCGAGTATGCCGATCGCGACCAGCCCACCGTCGCGCGTCCAGGTGCGCACAGCAGCGGTCGTGGCGTCGGTTCCCGTGCGCCAGAGCCAACCCAGGTCGCCCGGGTGCAGCTGGAAGGGTGTGCTGTCCTCTTGCCAACTGCGCAGCGCCTCGACGACGCCGTCGAGGTCACGCAGCCTTGGCCGGTCCAGTGTGATCGTCATGCGGTGATCGCATCACGTCTGCGGGGGGCGGCGCATCGGGATTTCCGGTCGTCGAGGAGGTGTCAGGGGGGCGGGAGCAGGTCGGTCTTGCCAAACATCTCGGCCGTCGCGCGAGCAGTCGGCGCTCCCGCCTCGGGGTCCGCGCCATGCTCCAGCAGGGCGGCCACCACGGCCGGCTCACCCTTGAAGATCGCGCCCGCCAGAGGCGACTGTCCGCGGTCGTTGAGCCGGTCGACGTCGGCTCCTCGGGACGCCAGCTCACGGACCAGGTCGGCGTGGCCGTGATAGGCCGCGAGCATCAGCAGCGTGTTGCCCGATGCGTCGGTGAGATTGGGTGGAGCCCCGGCGTCCAGATAGGCAACGAGCTGAGCCGTCGCCCCCTGCCGCGCGAGATCCATCAGCTGGTGGGCGAACTCGACCGACTCCTGGCTGGGTTCCTCCATCGTGACAGCGTACGGTCGACGTCACTATGGATGGGCTGACGCAGACTCCGAGCGCGCTGGTCCTGGGCGTGCCGCTCTCCCTGCTCGACCGCTCCCGCATCCGTCAGGGTGAGCAGGCGGGGGTCGCGCTGCGGGCCACCGTCGATCGGGCCGTGCGCGCCGAGGAGCTCGGATTCCACCGGTTCTGGGTCGCCGAGCACCACGCGGTGCCTGGGATCGCCAGTGGGAGTCCGCCGGTGCTGATGGCGGCGGTCGCAGCCGCCACCCGACGGATCCGGGTCGGCTCGGGCGGGATCATGCTCCCCAACCACCGGCCGCTCATCGTGGCGGAGCAGGCTCGGATGCTGGCGGCCCTGCACCCCGGCCGCATCGATCTGGGCGTCGGGCGGTCCCTCGGATTCACAGCCCCGGTGCGCGAAGCGCTCGGTGTCACGCAGTACCGGCCCGAGAACTTCGCGCAGGACCTGGGCGCCCTCCAGGAGTTCCTCGACGACACCAGGCCGGTGACCGTCATGCCACCCGGGATCGCCGCACCACCCCTCTTTGTCCTCGCGACCGGTTCCGGACTCGCCACCGCCGCAGAGCGTGGGCTCCCCGTCGTGGTTGGTGGGCCGGTGCTCCACGGCGACCTGGAGCCGTTGTCCGACTACCGGCGCCAGTTCCGCCCCAGCGCCCACTGGCCCGAGCCGCACCTGATCATCAGTGCAGACGTCCTCATCGCCCAGACCCCGGAGCGCGCTCGCGACCTTGCGCTGCCCGAGGCCTGGGCGATGGTGGCGTCGCGGTCCACCGGCGCCTTTCCACCCCTGTCGGACCATGAGCCGCACGGGCTCACTGGCCGTCAGCAGGCACTGGTGGAGGAGCACGTGGAACGCACCGTGCACGGCACGGCGGACCAGGTCGCCCAGAGACTGCGCGACCTGGTCGCTCGCACCGGTGCCGCCGAGGTCATCGCCTTCAGCTCGACCTTCGATCGAGCTGCGCAGGACGCGTCCGATGCCGCCCTTGCTCGGCTGCAGCACAGGGGAACTGACCAAAGTCATCCGCAGGGGGTATAGCGCGCGCACCCCTGGGTGCGGGATACTGAGTGGGTGCGCTCCCGGGACTAGCTCGGCGGCCCCGGATCTGGGAGAACCTTAGATGTCTGAACTCATCATCATCGGTTACGACGACCACGAGACGGCAGACCGCGCCTACAACAAGGTGATGGACCTGCAGCGAGACTTCGTCGTCGAACTCAACGGCCTGGCCACGGTGCACATCGACGACAAGGGCAAGAAGCATGTCGAGATGCCGCAGAAGATCGTCGGTGCCTCGGCCACCGCCGGCGGACTCTGGGGAGTCCTGGTGGGCCTGCTCTTCCTGGCCCCCGGCCTGGGGCTGCTGCTCGGCGGGGCCTTCGGTGCCCTCAGCGGCAAGCTGAGCAAGGCCGGGATCGACAGGTCCTTCCGGGAGCGCGTCGAGGGCATGCTCACCCCGGGCAGCGCGGCGGTGGTGGTCATGGCCGGCAAGATCACCGAGGACAAGTTCAACAAGGCCATGGCGGAGTTCGGCGGAACCGTGCTGCAGACCTCCCTCTCGGAGGAGGACGAGGCTGAGCTCGCCGCGGACCTGGCGGGCGAGCAGGAGTAGGCACCAGACTGCGCGTTTCCCTGTTCACTCAGGAGATTCCTCGCTAGACTCGCTGGCCCTACGAACGGGAGACTCCTATGTCCGACACCAACTTCCAGTTGCTCGCGATCGGTGTCTACTTCCTGGCGATGATCGGAATCGGCTATTACGCCTTCCGCAAGACCAGCAGCCACGAGGACTACATGCTCGCCGGGCGTGGGCTCAACCCCATGACGGCAGCCCTGAGCGCCGGTGCCTCCGACATGTCGGGCTGGCTGATGATGGGCCTGCCCGGCGCCATCTACGCCGCCGGGCTGATCGAGGCTTGGATCGCGATCGGTCTCACGGTGGGTGCCTACCTCAACTGGCTCGTCGTGGCGCCCCGCCTGCGCGCCTACACCGAGGTGGCGCAGAACTCCATCACGATCCCCAGCTTCTTCGAGAACCGGCTGCACGACCGGTCCCGGCTGCTGCGCATCGTCTCGGGCCTGATCATCCTCATCTTCTTCACCTTCTATGTCTCCTCCGGCATGGTCGCCGGTGGTGTCTTCTTCGAGTCCTCGTTCGACTCCAACTATCAGGTCGGGATGCTGCTCGTGGCCGGCGTCACCCTGCTCTACACCCTCTTCGGTGGGTTCCTGGGAGCCTCGCTCACGGACGTGGTGCAGGGGCTGATGATGGTGATCGCGCTGGTCATCGTGCCGCTCATCGCCTTCTTCACCGTCGGCGGGCTGTCCGACGTGCAGGACGGCATCAGCGAGTCCGGCGCGGAGCTGTCCGGCCTGTTCCCCGCCAACATGGACACCCTGGTGTGGTTCGGGATCATCTCCTCACTGGCCTGGGGCCTGGGCTATGTCGGTCAGCCACACATCATCGTGCGCTTCATGGCGCTGCGCAGCGTCGCGAGCGCCAAGCCGGCCCGTCGCATCAGCATCACCTGGATGATCGTCTCCCTCGTCGGAGCGGTGGTCTCCGGGTTCATCGGCATCGCCTACATCCAGCGCAGCGACGTCACCCTGGACAACCCCGAGACCATCGTCCTGGTCATGTCCCAGGCCCTCCTGCACCCGTTCATCGCCGGCCTGGTGCTGGCCGCGGTGCTCGCGGCGATCATGTCGACCCTGTCCAGCCAGCTGATCGTCTGCTCCTCGGCGCTGGTGGAGGATCTCTATCGGGTCCGGGCCAAGGAGCCGCCCAGCCAGCAGCGCCTCGTGCTTCTGGGCCGGCTGTGCGTCCTCGGGGTGGCGCTCGTCGCGATCCTGCTGGCTCTCAACCCCAACGACACCATCCTCGAGCTGGTCGGCTTTGCCTGGGCCGGTTTCGGTGCCGCCTTCGGGCCGATCGTGCTGCTCAGCCTGTTCTGGCGCAAGCTCAGCAACTGGGGCGCCCTGGTCGGCATGATCACCGGCGCGGTGACCGTCTTCCTGTGGGATGCACTGGAGGGCTGGACGGACGCCTCGATCTTCACCGTCTACGAGATCCTGCCGGGCTTCCTGCTCAACCTGGTCGTGGCGATTGTCGTCAGCAACATGACCTATCAGGAGAACCCCGAGCTGGAGGACGAGTTCGACACAGCCAGCGAGCTCGTCACCTCGGTGCGGTAGGGCTGAGCCAAGCCTCTCCTCCGTGGCATCAGTCGGCAAAATCCGATAGATATGGAGCATGCGCAAGGCACGCGTCCTCATCGTCACCTATCCGGTCGTCGCACTGACGGTCGCAGTGCTGGCGGTGGTCCTTGGCCTGCTCGCGTCGGGTCAGGGCGAGGCTGCGCGTTGGCTGGCCAGTCTCTACGTGGGCGCTGTCGTGATCCACACCGCAGTCGGGATGGTGCGCGACATACTGCGTGGGCACTACGGCCTCGACATCCTCGCCGTCGTGGCGATGGTCGCGACCATCGCGGTGGGGGAGTATGTCGCGGGCCTGATCATCGTGCTGATGCTCAGCGGTGGCGAGGCGCTGGAGGAGTTCGCGGCCCGGCGGGCCCGCTCGGAGCTGACCGCCCTGCTGGAGGGCGCCCCGCAGCGAGCCCGACGACTGGCTGAGGACGGCCAGGTCCAGGATGTTGACATCGCAGCGGTGCAGATCGGTGACGTGCTGCTCGTGCGCCCCGCAGAGGTCGTCCCTGTCGACGGCGAGCTGCTGGATGAGGTGGGCGTCTTTGACGAGTCGTCGCTGACCGGTGAGAGCCTGCCGGTCGAGCGGGTGCGGGGCGAGTCGGTGATGAGCGGAGCGGTCAACGGAGAGGTGGCCCTGCGGATACGCGCGAGTGCCTCCGCCGCAGACTCGCAGTATCAACAGATCCTGACCCTGGTGACCGAGGCCCAGGAGTCCAAGGCACCGACCGTGCGGCTCGCCGACCGGTTCGCCGTTCCCTTCACCGTCGTGTCCCTGGTGATCGCCGGCATCGCGTGGTGGGCCTCCGGAGACCCAGTGCGCTTCGCGGAGGTGCTGGTGCTCGCGACCCCGTGCCCCCTGCTGATCGCCGCGCCGGTCGCCTTCCTGGGCGGTATGAGCCGCTCGGCCCGTTCCGGTGTCGTGGTCAAGGGCGGCGGGACGCTGGAGGCGCTGGCGCGGGTGCGGTCGGTCGCCTTCGACAAGACGGGCACCCTCACGCACGGCCGACCAGCGCTGACTGAGATCGACCCTGTCGAGGGTGCAGATCCGGACGAGCTGTTGAGACTCGCCGCCTCGGCCGAGCAAGGGTCCTCCCACGTGCTGGCAGCGGGGGTGATGCAGGCCGCCCACGACAGGGGGTTGGCACTGTCTCCCGTTGACTCGGCGAGCGAGACCGCAACCAACGGGGTTGAGGCGATGGTCGACGGCCACACCGTGCGGGTCGGCAAGCTGCGTTTCGTCCAGGAGGTCGACCCCACCGCCACCTTCCCGGAGCTCGAGCCGGGCCACACCGCTGTTGCGGTGGCGGTCGACGGGCGATGGGTGGGCTCCCTGATCCTGCGGGACACCCTGCGCGAGAACGCCGCCGCGACGGTCCGGATCTTGCGCGAGGAGGGGGTGGGCCGGGTCGTGATGCTGACCGGCGACAACGAGGCGACCGCCCGCTCGCTGGCTACCCAGGCAGGGATTGACGAGGCCCACGGTGGGCTCCTGCCGGAGGACAAGGTCCGGTTGGTCGGCGAGTTGCCCCCGATCGTCGTCATGGTCGGCGACGGGGTCAATGATGCTCCCGTCCTAGCGGCCGCAGACGTGGGGATCGCGATGGGTGCCCGTGGCTCGACCGCAGCGAGCGAGTCGGCAGACGTGGTGATCATGAAGGACGACGTGGGCAAGGTCGTCCAGGCGGTCACCATCGGTCGGCACACCTACCGGGTGGCCCTCACCGCGATCTGGATCGGCGTCGTGCTCAGCCTGGGCCTCATGGTGGTCGCCGCGTTCGGGCACATCCCGGCGGTCGCCGGAGCCCTGACCCAGGAACTCGTGGACCTGGCCTGCATCCTTTATGCGCTCCGGGCGCTGAAGGGCGGCACGAGCCATCCGGAGCTGCGCCTGCCCTCCGGGGGTTCGGAGCAGCAGAGTCCCGTCAGCCTCCGAGCTGGCCGCGCCGACGGCTGAGATAGGCACGCTCAGCAGCGTTTCCCGCCAGGGCGATCGCCCGGTCATAGGCCGCGCCCGCCTCAGCGCTGCGACCCAGCCGCCGCAGCAGGTCGGCTCGCGTCGCGTGAAGGGCGTGATAGCCGCTGAGAGGTTCCGCCAACCGCTCGACCTCGGCGAACCCGACCGCCGGTCCATCCACCTCGGCGACGGCGACGGCACGATTGAGACGCACGATCGGCGAGGGATCGATGGTGACCAGCCCGTCATACAACCGGACGATGCGGGACCAGTCGGTGTCCCGGACAGATGGGGCGGCGGTGTGCACGGAGTTGATCGCGGCGAGCAGCTGAAAGCGACCCACGGATCCCGCTCCGGCGACGGCTGACCCGGCCTCGGCCACCAGCGATGCTCCCTCGGCGATCAGGGCACGATCCCACGCCCCACGGTCCTGCTCGTCCAGAGTCACCAGCTCACCGGTGCGCGACACACGCGCGGCCCGGCGCGCGTCGGTGAGCAGCATGAGCGCCAGGAGTCCGGTCACCTCGCCCTCGTCGGGCAGGAGTTCGTGCAGCAACCGGCCGAGCCGGATCGCCTCATCGGTCAGTTCGACGCGCAGAGGATCGTCACCCTGGCTGGCGAGATAGCCCTCGTTGAAGATGAGATAGACCACGGCCAGCACGCCGGCGAGGCGGACCCGCAGGTCCTGCTCGAGCGGCACGCGGTAGGGGATGTGAGCCGTCTTGATCTTCGCCTTGGCGCGCGTGATGCGTTGTGCCAGAGCGGTCTCCCGGACGAGAAAGGCATGGGCGATCTGGGCGACGGTCAGGCCGCCCAGCAGCCGCAGCGTGAGGGCGACCCGCGCCTCCATGGCCAGTGCCGGGTGGCAGCAGGTGAAGATCAGACGGAGGCGGTCGTCCTCGATCGGGCCGACCGGATCGGGGCGGCTGTCGTCCGTCACCATGAGGGCCTCCTGGTGCTTGGCGTCCCGTCGGGACTCGCGGCGGATCCGGTCGATCGCCTTCCGCGTGGCCGTGGTCGTCAGCCACCCGCCGGGATGAGGAGGTATGCCGTCCCGCGCCCAGCGCTCCACCGCCAGGGAAAATGCCTCGGCAGCGGCATCCTCGGCGATGTCAAGGTCACCGAAGCGTCGGGTCAGGCCGGCGACCACCCGCGCCCACTCCTGACGGTGGACACGGGTGATGGCCTCCTCGAGTTCCCGGTCGGTCACGACTCCAACAGCGTCGCGAAGGACTCGGCAGATTGGAACGGCCGGACCTCGACCGTGCCGCGACATGCCTTGGACCCCTCTGCGGCGAGGGCAAGTGCCTCGTCCAGATCTGCTGCCTCGATGACCCAGAAGCCGCCGAGGTGCTCCTTCGTCTCCAGGTAGGGCCCGTCGGTGAACACCGGCTGCTCGCCCTGGCCGTCGACAGTGGTGGCGATGCTCGCCGGCTCGAGGCCGTCGGCGAAGACGAGGTGGCCATCGCGTTCCAGCTTCTCGTTGAAGACGCCGGTGTCAGCAAACGCCTGCAGCATCTCCTCCTTGGAGGAGTAGTTGCCGAAATCGGTGCGCTCGGCGGATCCGAAGACGGACAGCAGATATCTGGGCATCTGCCTCACCCCGCCTCTGGTGCGTCGAGCTGAAGGATCTGCGCCCGGGTCGGGAACCGGTGGACCTCCTGCGGCCAGTCGAGCGCGACCGCGAGGCGGCCGGCCCAGTAGCGTGCCCTGGCATCGTCGGGGACGTCCACCACGCAGAAGCCGCCGAGGTGCTCCTTGGTCTCGACGAAGGGGCCGTCGGTGAACACCGGCTCACCGTCTCGGTTCTCGACACTGCACAGTGTGGTGGAGGCGTCGAGGCCCCCGTCGCCGAAGACGTAGGCACCGTCGGCCGCCATCTCCTCGGTCACGGCCAGACTGGCCTCGGACTTGGCGCGCAACTCTTCCACCGTGTGGTCGGGCACCCACTCGTCGTTGAATGCGATCAGATACTGCGGCACAGTCGTCTCCTCCTCAGGCTCGGGTGAGATCAGTGGTTGACCTCGGTTCGGGCGGCTTGGTGGCCACCCTTCACCAGCTCAACGAACGGGCTCCCTCCGATACGACACCATCGCAGCAAGTGGCGCAAGATTTTTGCGTGTTGGGGTTGCGACTGTCAGTGATGATTAGTACACTTGTTCGCATGAAGGGAAGAGGCGCCGGGGCGCGGGTCGGGGAGAGTGTTCTCCTCGGTCAGCGCCGCGTGCCGGACTGGCGCACCTTCGACCTGGACTGCGTGTCGGGCTCTGGTGACGTCGTTCTCGGTGCGGTTGGTCCGGGGGAGAGCCTTGAGGAGTTGGCGGCGGCTCGGGCGTGGGAGGGGCAGTTCTGGACTGAGTTGGGGGCGGTCTCGGACACCGAGGGTGCGGAGTATGCCGCGTTGGTCGCCGAGGTCGAGGAGGCGTTGGCGGGGATGGGGCAGGAGGCTGATCCTGCGCAGGATCTGGCTGGTGGGTTGGAGGTTGCGGGTCGGGGCCTGGCGCGGGCCGGGCAGGTGGGGGCTGAGGGGTTGGTGGCGGTCTTTGAGTCCGAGCTGGTGGCGGGGTTGGAAGCGGCCGGGCGGGTCCGTAACCAGGTGATCGGGCAGGTCGTGGCCCTGGCCCGGGAGTGTTGGGAGCGGGGGTTGCACAACCAGGTGGGGATGTCGTTGCCGACGTGGTTGCGGGTGCGTTGCCAGTGGTTGTCGAAGCAGGAGGCCTGCCAGATCCTGGACGTGGTCCGTGCCGGTGAGTGCGACTGGGGCAGCGCGTTGGCGTTGGCGGTCGTGCAGGGGCGCACGGGGGTGGATCGGGGCGCGTTGGTGGCCCGCACGATGCGCCGGTTGGTGCCGTGCCTGAGTGCGGAGCAGGCGCAGGATTATGCGGGTATCGCTACGGACGCGGCGATCGACCCGCAGATCAGCGACGCGGACCTTCAGGTGGTGTGCAAGAAGTTGTTGATCGACCTGCTGGACGAAAAGCCCCGGGAGGAGACCAAGGACACCGCGCAGGCCCTGCGGACGGTGTCGCGCCGCGCCCTAGGGCGGGGCATGACCCGCTTCACCGTCGACGCCCCGGAGGTCGAGGCGGCACTGATCGATGGGGTGCTGAACGGGCCGTTGGCGGCACCGGTGCCGGACAAGGCCGCCCTGGACGATGGTGGGGGTTTGGACCTGCGCAGCCCGGGGCAGCGCAAGTTCGACGCGTTGCTGATGGTGCTCAACCGTGGGATGTCCAACCCGGGTGCCCCGCCGTCCTCGGGGCGGGCGTCGGTGATGGTCACGGTCAAGGCAGACCCGGACACGGGCAAACCTGCCGGGGCGGCGTTGTCCAACACCGGTGCGGTGCTGGACGCGGCGCAGGCCGGACGGTTGGCGTGCATCGGGGACCTGACCCCGATCGTGCTCGGTGAGCACGGCGAACCCCTGAGGCTGGGACGCACGGTGCGGCTAGCGACGCCGGGACAATTCAAAGCGTTGATGGTCCGCGACAGGCACTGCACTTATCCGGGCTGCGATGTGCCCGGCACGTGGTGCGACGCGCACCACATCATCTGGTGGTGCCGCGGGGGTGGCACCGACATCGCCTTCCTGGTCCTGCTCTGTCCGCGACACCACACCCTCGTGCACGACAAGGACCTGATAGCCACCATCGCCGGATCCATCGTGACCTGGCACGTGTGACCACCCTGCCCCGCGCCCGGCCCTTCGCGGCCGGGCACACAGCCATGTCCGCCGACGCTCTGGGGAGGCACTCCAGAGGGTGCTCACTCGGCATACAGCTGCAGCTCGCGAGCAAATCGGTCGCCGATGCGCAGGACCTCCTCGAGGTCGGGGTGACGATAGATGATCATGCCGTCGGAGAGCAGGGTGGCCCGCCAGTCACGGCGCGGAGCCCCGACCGGCAGCAGATCGAGGACGCAGACATGCTCACCGAGCTCACGCATCAGCCGGTCCAACCCCTCGACGCGGCTGATCCGGCCCGTGCCCTGAGCCCGTTTGAACATGCTGGCCGCGTTGAACTTGTGCGTCACCGCCGGCGCGGTCCCCGTGGTGATCGCCTGGGCCCAGGTGCGGAACAGGTCGTTGTCCGTGGCGTAGTTCATGACGTCGACGGTGCGGGCGCCGGGCGGGCGCGCCCCGATCTCGCCGAAGACGGCCTCGCCGTCCGCCTTCAGATACCACTCCATGTGCGTGAATCCGTCGGTGAAGTTCAGCGCCTTCAGGACCGCGCGGCCCATCGCCAGGCCACCGGCCAGTCGGGGCTCACTCGTGTCGCGCAGAGACAGCGTGACCGGGCTGATCCACTCATGGCTGCGCTGCTCCAGGGGGCGTGGCAGATACCAGCTGACGTTCTCAAAGAGCACGTCACCGTCGCCGCACACGGTGTCATAGGTGAACTCCTGGCCGTCGATGAACTCCTCGACGCTGAGCAGCGGCACGTGCCGGATCATCGCCTGCACCTCGGCGAGCTGCTCGGGGGAGTCCACGCGATAGGTGTCAGCCGAGCCAGCGCCGGCGATCGGCTTGACGATCAGCGGGAAGCCGATGCGCTCGGCCGCCTCCCACACCTCCGCACCGGCGCGGGCGGAGGCGTGCCGCGGCGTGCGGATCCCGGCGGCGTCGAGCACCTGCTTCATCGCCTCCTTGTCCCGGAACCAGGTGGCCTGCTCCAGTGTCATTCCCGGCAGCTCCAGGTGCTCGCGGATGCGGGCGGCGAGCTCGACATAGGGCTCCCAGAGGCACTCGACCCGGTCGATCGAGACATGCCGGGACAGGCCACGCAGCGCGGCGAGCACGGCCTCCTCGTCGCGCAGGGAGACGTGCTCATAGTGGGCCAGGTGCTGCTGGGCCTCCGGCGGCAGCATGGCGGCGGGTTGGTCGCCGACCCCGATGACGCGGGCCCCGGTCTGGGCCAGCGCACGGGTGAAGTAGGCCTGCTCGAAGGGGAAGCCCGGGGACAGCATCACGATGTTCATGGTCACGCCCTTCTACTCCGACTCGACGAGCTCGATGCGGACCGTGCTGACGATGCGGTCCAACGCCTCCTGCACCACGTGGGTGTCCCAGTGCCGCACCGTGATGAACCCCTCTCCCTCGTATGACGGCGAGGCCGCCTGACCACGCGACGGGAGCCGGGCGGCGACCACCAGGTCTCCGAGCGCGGCCTGGACCTCCTCGATTCCGTGGACGGCGCGGACCCGGCCACGCCCCATCCCGCGCAGGTAGGCCGTACCGGCGGCGTAGACCCGGTCCGGGCGGTCGAACTGGCCCAGCAGCACCAGGCGTGCCCACAGGGTGAAGAAGTCGACGTCGTGGCTCAGCCCGATCATGCCGGCCAGTTGCGCACCAGGTGGCCGGGCGCCCACCTCGGAGATGGCCACCGAGCCGTCCGGGCGGGCGAACCACTCCATGTGGGAGAAGGCGGTGTCCACCCCGAGCGCCTGCAGTGCGGCCGGTCCCACCCGGTGGATCTCGGCATACTCCGCCCCACCGATCTCGTGCGGCAACAGCACGGTCCACTGCATCCACGGGTTGCGCAGCACCTCCAGCGGTGGTGGCGCATAGTCCGCGATCGAGGACCACAGGGTCTGCCCGTTCAGGGTCACCGAGTCGAAGGTGTGCTCACGGCCGGTGAGGAACTCCTCGAGCAGCCACACCTCCGAGGGGTCCCGCTGCGCCATGGCCAGCCATGAGTCGAAGTCGTGCGCCGTGTCCAACCGGAAGGTGGCCTTGGCCCCGGCACCGTCCGGCGGCTTGGCGACGATCGGGAAGCCGACCAGGTCTCGGAACGCGGTCGCCTGCTGGGTCTGGTGCACCAGCTGGTGGCGGGCGCACGGCAACCCGGCCGCGGTGAGCACCTCTTTCATCCGGGACTTGTCCCGCACGTTGCGGGACGACCCGACGCTCAGCCCGGGGATGCCCAGTGCCTCGCGGGCCTGAGCCAGGGGGACCTGGAGCTGCTCGAGGATGCCGATCAGCCGCTCGATCGGACCCAGCTGGTGCTGCAGGTCGCGGACAGCGTCCACGATCTCTTGCGGGTCGAGCCCGTCACTGACCTGCCAGTGGCCCGCCAGTGCCTCGCGCAACTCGGGGGAGAGCTGCTCGCGCGGTGTGGTGGTGATGACCGCGAGTTGCACTCCAGGAACTCGGGCGGCGGCCAGGACAAAGTGGCTGGTCGCCTCCAGCAGGAAGGGCGCGACAAAGGCAGCGTTGACCATGTCGGAACTGTAGTGGCCGCTGGCACACTGTGCCCATGGAGAGCGAGGGCCCCCGGGGCCGGCCGGGGCACCTTGGGCTGCAGGGAGCCCGAGGCGGGGCGGGGAGAGGGGGCGGCGCGGGGACAAGAGACGGCGCGGGGACCGGGCAGCGGGATCGTTTCATCGACCTGGTCCGGGCCGTGAGCATCGTGGTCGTGGTGCTGGGGCACTGGACGATGGCTGCCCTGCACGGCGGATCGACCACGGGTGAGGGGTGGTCCGGCATACGGGTCGACAACATCCTGGCGTTCACCCCGCAGCTGCACCCGCTGACCTGGCTGCTGCAGGTGATGCCGCTGTTCTTCTTCGCAGCCGGCTTCACCAACGCCCTGGGGCTGCGCCGACCGGGACGGGTCCGCGCCTTTCTGGTCGGGCGCGTCGAGCGCGTCACCCGGCCGACCCTGGTCCTGATCGGGGTGTGGCTGGTGCTCTGCACGGTGCTCATCGCCGCGGGCGTGGACGAGGGCCTGGTCGACGCGGCCGGGCAGAACGCCGCGATGATCCTGTGGTTCCTCGCGGTCTACCTGGTGCTGGCCCTGATCGCACCGCTGCAGGTGGCGGTGCACCGTCGGCTCCCGTGGCTGCTGGTCAGCGTGCTGCCGCTGCTCGCTGTGCTGCTGGACCGCACCCAGAACACCTCCTGGGCCGGCCTGGGATTCGTCAACTACCTCATCGTCTTCGGCTTCGCCCAGGAGCTCGGGATGCTGTATGCCGACGGTCGGCTCACCCGACGACCCCGGTGGGTCTGGCCGCTCGGTGCGGCGGCGGCCGTCGGACTGCTGGTGCTGCTCACCGCGATCGGGCCCTATCCGGTGAGCATGATCACGGTGCCAGGGGAGCAGATGTCCAACATGCTGCCGCCGAGCGTCTGCGTGATCCTGGCTGGTGCCCTGCAGGTCTGTCTGCTGATGTGGGCTCGGCCCGCCCTGAGCCGGTGGTTGGAGGGGGAGTGGACGTGGCTCGCCGTCGTGGTGGTGAACCGGTCGGTGATGACCATCTTCCTGTGGCACCTCACCGGATTCGTCGTCGCCACCGCGGTGCTGCTCGGGGTGGGACTGCCACTGCCCGAGCCGGGCACCGGACTGTGGTGGGCGCACAAGCTCCTGTGGTTGCTGGTCGCCGGGATCATCACAGCGGTGCTGGTGCGGCTGCTGACGTTCGTCGAATGGCTGCCCAGCCGGGCGGCCGTGCCACCCACCACCCTGGCGGTCCCGGCGACCGTCCTGGTCGCCGCCGGCATGACGATGGTCGCCTCGGCCGGGTTCGCCCATCCGCTCCAGCGGGGAGGGGTCTCACTGGCCGGGCTCACCTTCGCCCCGGCCTGGGGAATGGTGCTCGTGGTGGTCGGGCTGCTGCTGGTCTGGCTGGTGCCGGCCCGGGCACGGGGGACGCTCGACGAGGATCGGGCCGTCAGGGTCCCGCGCTGAGCCCAGGGGTCCGGTCCTGAGTCCAGGGGTCCGGCGCTGAGTCGTGGAGGTGTGGACAACACTGGGCCCATGCGCTTCTCACAGGTCGACGTCTTCGCCCAGGACCCGCTCCGCGGCAACCCGCTCGCTGTCGTGCACGACGCGCAGGGTCTGTCCGACGAGCAGCTCGCCCGCTTCGCCAACTGGACGAATCTGTCGGAGACCACCTTCCTGCTCCCGCCGACCGACCCCGCAGCCGACTACCGGGTGCGGATCTTCACCGTGAGCGAGGAGCTTCCGTTTGCAGGGCACCCCACCCTCGGCAGCGCGCGGGCCTGGCTGTCTGCGGGTGGACAGCCCCACACCCCGGGCGAGGTGGTCCAAGAGTGCGGGGCGGGACTGGTGCGGGTGCGGTATGACGGGGACCACCTGGCGTTCGCAGCACCCGGATTTCTCCGTTCCGGAGAGGTGTCGGAGAGTGAGCTCCGCCAGATTGTCGCTGCGCTGCGCATCCGACCTGACCAGGTCCGGCACGCGCAGTGGATCGACAACGGCCCCGGCTGGGTGGGGGTGGTGCTGGACTCAGCTGCCGAGGTGCTGGCCCTGGAGCCGGACTACACCGCCTTCGAGGGCCTCGACGTCGGGGTCATCGGGGCCCACGGACTCGGCGGCCCGGCGGACTACGAGGTGCGTGCGTTCGTGCCAGGGCTCGGTGTCACCGAGGATCCGGTGACGGGCAGCCTCAACGCCGGCTTCGGGGTGTGGCTGATCAGGACCGGGCTGGCGCCCGACCGCTTCACTGTCCGCCAGGGCACCGCCCTGGGGCGGGCCGGAGACGTCGAACTGTATGTGGCAGACGGGCAGGTGTGGGTGAGCGGCCGCGCACAGGTGCTGATCAGCGGCGAGCTGACCCTCTGACCACCGGGGTCAGTGCTTGCCGGAGACGCAGAACTCGTTGCCCTGCGGATCGGCGAGGGTGACCCAGCGGAAGCTCTCGTCCCCACGCCGCGCCACCAGCGTGGCGCCAGCAGCCAGGAGTCGCTCGACTTCGGCGTCCAGGTCGGTGTCGGTCGTCAGATCCAGGTGCAGCCGGTTCTTGCCAGCCGTGACGGTCTCGACCTTCTGGAAGGCCAGCCAGACCGGCAACGAGCCGCCCCGGACGATGGCAAACCAGCCGTCGTTGGTCTCGGCGACCTCGGCGCCGGTCTGCTCTGCCCACCAGGAAGCCAGTGACTCCGCATCGGTGGTGTCGGTCGTGATCATGCCTACGGTGAGTGTCATGGCAGGACGCTAGTGCCCGCCACCGACACCCGTCCTCCTCGTTGCTCGCTGCCGGGCCGGGAACGCTGTCGTCGGGGCGTCGGCGGGGCGTCGTCGGGCGTCGTCGGGGCGTGTTCGTGGCGTGGTCAGGACGTGAGCGGGCGGACGGTGAGCACCTGCGCAAGAGTCCCGAACGGGCCGTTCTCGTCGTGCAGGATGCTGCTGGTCAGACCCACGCCACCGGGCCCGAACGAGACCGTGGTGTCGAGGCCGAGCCACTCACCACGCGGCTGGGTGAAGAAGTGGGCGGTCAGGTCCAGGTTAGGAAAGAGCACCTCGCGCGGGTCGGCGCGCACCGCCATGCCGTTGGCGATGTCCAGGAGCCGACACAGGTGGGCGAGCGGGCTGACCTGCTCGCCCTCGACCAGATCCTGGGTGGACCGGACCCTCAGGCGGGCCCGCCCGACCTCGGGGGCCTCCCGGTGGACCTCGGTCGAGGCGATGAACCCGCCCTGCCACACTCCCGCGGCGTGCCAGGGAGGCAGGCTCTCCCGCGACGGAAGTGGCTGGAGCGGTGTCCCGGCCAGCGCCTCGGTGTCACCGGGCTGCATCAGCCAGCAGCGCAGGATGACCGCGTCGCGCCCCCCGTGACCCAGCCGCGCCTCGACCAGCTCGATGGTGCGTCCCGGACGGAGCACGGAGACCGTGCAGTCCACGATGTCGACGGGCAGGGTGCCCAGGATGTCGTAGGAGAGGCGTCCCACCACCATCGGGTCATCCCGGCGCGCTGCCAGGTCGGTCTCCACCACGTGCACGAGGAGCCCGAGGGCTGGAGCAATGTGCTGCTCAGCAAGGTTCCAGGCCCCGCTGACGTGCTCGGTGGCTCGAAAACTGGACTCGCTGACGCGCTCGAAAAAGGCCATGGGTCCGGTGGCTCCCCTCTGCTGTGGTCTCTGACCCGCAGTATGCCGGTGGGTCGCGCGAGCTGTCGCACCCGGCTCAGTCGTCGGGCAGCACCCGCGTGAAGTGCCCGGTCGTCAACCAGTGCCGCAGCCGGTCCGTTGAGGTCGGCAGGTAGGTCGCGGCCATCTCACGGAACTGCGCGGTCGTGCTCGCCACGATGTCGTTGAGCAGCAGCAGTTGCCGCGCGGCGATGAGGGGTTCGAAGTCACGGGGGTCGATCTCCGGCAGCGGGGTGACCGAGGCATAACCATCGCGCATCGCCTGCTCTGCGTCATCGGCACCGCCGCGCAGATAGAACGTGGCGATCGCCAGGTCCAGCGCCGGCACCCCCAGCCCGCAGTCGTCGAAGTCGAAGATCGCGAGCCGGTCCTGGTGCCACTTGAGGTTGCCTCCGTGCAGGTCGGCGTGCAGTGCGTGGACGGGAGCGTCGGCATACACCCGGGCGAAGGCCGTGGTCGCCAGGGCCATCGCCTCGTCGAGCACCTGGCGCGTCGGCGCGTCCACAGCCGTCGTGGCGAGGCGGTCGGGTGCTCCGAAGAGCGGCGAGTCAAAGACCGGCAGGATGCCGTCGACCGGCAGCGACCAGGACCTGGCTTGCAGGTGCAGGTGTGCCATCGCCGCACCGAGGGCGTGCGCGACCTGCGGGGTCGGCTCACCCACGTCGGGACCCGGCAGCCAGTCGGCGCAGGTCACCAGCAGCTCTCGACCCAGGACCTGCGACTGCACCGCGGCGCACCACTGGCCGTCTGTGGTGCGCAGTGGTGTCGGCACCCGCACGGGGGTCTGCTGTGCGATGGCCAGCTGCCAGGCCTGCTGGGTGGCGATCTCCTCCCGCGGGCTGGTGGAGCTGGTGTTGATCCGCAGCGCGAACCGTTCACCGGTGTCGGTGTCCAGTGCGTAGGTCGTGTTGTAGGAGTGCAGGTGCACGTCGAGGCGGTCCACCGGCAGACCGAAGGAGGCCGCGGCGGCGACGGCGACCGGGCGCAGCGCCTCGGCCTGCTCCTCGTCGGTGAGGTCGGCGTAGGTCGGCCCGGTCGTCATACCGGCTCTTGCGGGGACGTGCGAAACATGCGGGCACTGTAGACCGTGGCTCCGTGCTATTCGAGCCACTCGGTCTCAAAGGTGTCGCTCTCGTGCAGGTGCAGGCCCTCGTAGCCGTCCGGACCGGTCACGAAGGTGTGGGCGGTCTCCGCCGGAACCACCAGGATCTGGCCCGCCCGCCCCGGCACCGTCGCGGCGCCCACGGTGAAGACGGCCGAGCCGCGCCGGATGACGAACGTCTCGGGATAGGGGTGCTGGTGCAGCCGCGGGCCGACGCCAGGCCGGGTGGTGGACTCCAGGATGAGCGAGATGCCGGCGCCGCCGGGCAGACGCTCGTGGCTCTCCGCCCACTGCTCCCCGTCCTCACGCCCGTCGGCCCGCTCGATCAGCAGGCTCGCGGCATCCCGGGCCGAGGCCGTGGGGACCACGATCCGCAGCACCTCGAACTCGGCGGGACGCAGCGGGGAGATCCCGACCTCCAGGCGCAGCAGCCCGGCGGCGACGTCCTCGGCAGTCATCGTCTGCCCCAGCCCCACCTGCACGAAGAAGGCGTCCCGGGGTCTGCTCCCGACCAGTGCCCCCTGCTCGAACAGGGCCATGAGGAACTCCTCGGTCATGACGCGGACCCGCTGCCACAGGTCGGGCTCGTCCTGCTCAAAGACCACCCAGCCCAGGTCCGTGCTGATCGACCGACGCACGTGATCGGCCAGCCTGCGGACCGGGAGGTAGCGCTGCGCCGCACCACCGGCCTGGGCGGCGGAGAGGACCCGGGCTCCCCAGACGACCGGTCCCCGACCCGGTGACTCGCGCAACGGGTTGACCCCAGCCAGGGTGAGAGACTCGGCCAGCTGGTGGTCGGCCGGAGTCGCCAGGCCCTCGATGCCGTGCAGCACGGCGTCACTGCCGGCGGGCGTCTTCCACACCCCGCGGGCCGCGTCCGTGCGCGCGATGACCCCGGCCACGGCCCCGGTCGGTGGCACGGCCCGCCCGCCGACCAGCACCCACGGGTGATAGACCGCGGCGCGGTCGCGGTGCTCTGGGATGCTGGTGAGGTCCTGTTCGGTGCTGGCCCGCCAGTCCCCGGCCGGTGGGTCGAGCAGCAGCACGGCGGAGTATGACGCGCAGCGGCGCAGCGCACGCCGCACCTGGGCAGTGTGTCCAGTGGTCAGGCCCGGGATGACGAGCACCGTGACACCGGAGCCGTCGAGGGCCTCGGCATGCTCCGTCCCGTCCGGCGGCACCAGCTCCTCCGCTGACGCTCCCGGTGCCCGGACGATGATCGCGTTGTCCCCACCGTTGGCAAAGAACAGGTCCACGGCGTGCCCGAGCGGCCGGGCGGCGTCCAGGCTGGGCCCGAAGGTGTCGTGATAGTCGGCTGCCGTCGCCACGCGCACGGGCCTGCCCACCGGCCCCTGGGTGCACGCACCGACAAAGGCGGTGACCGAGGTGGCGGCAGCTCGGATGTGACGGCTCCTGCTGAGCTGGGGGATGGGGTTCCCAGGCCGGTCGTCCTCTGGCATGTGCCATTCAACCGTGGATAGGTGAGGCGGCGCCAGGGTCGGCACCCGGCCCGCATCGTCCGGGCCGGGTGCCACCCCTCGGGACTAGGCCGGCTTCGTCGACAGGTCCCTGCTGTCCTGCGGAAACAGCAGCCGCAGGACGTCCGAGAGGGTGACCACGCCCACGGTCCGGCCCTGGTCGGCGACCACGGCCAGGTGCGTGGCGGTCTCCCGCATCCGCGCCAGCGCCTCATAGACCTTGGTCTCCGGGTCCAGCGTGAAGACGGGACGGACCAGGTCGGTCACCGGGGTGGCGTCCTCGTGGAGCAGGGTGTCCCGCACGTGGATCAGGCCGTCGGTGGCCGGGCCCGTGCCCACCAGGATCCGCAGGTGGCCGCTGCGGTGGGTGGCGGCCCGCACCTCGGCGACGGTCGCGTCCGGCTCCACCTGGGTGACGGGCGCTCCGTCGAGGAGGTCGCGGACCCGCAGGGTCTCGAGGTTGAGCGCGCCGCTGAACTGCGACGAGAGCCTGGCGTCGAGGGCGCCGACATTGGTCGAGTGCTCGACCAGGTGCCGCAGGGCGTCCGGGTTCTGACCGGTGGCGACCTCGTTGACCGCCTCGACGCCGAAGCGCTCCAGGATCCAGTTGGCGGTGCCGTTCAACGCCCGCAGCAGGGGCCGGGTGAGTGTCATGAAGACCCGCATCGGCAGGGCCAGCAGGGTCGCCGACCGCTCCGGGTGCGCGATCGCCCACGACTTGGGGGCCATCTCCCCCACGACGAGGTGGAGGAAGGTGACGATGATCAGGGCGAGGACAAAACCGGCGACGTCAGCCACCCAGAAGGCCAGGCCCCAGGCCTCGAAGAGCGGCGTCAACCAGTGGTGCACCGCGGGCTTGGTGATGGCACCGAGGGCCAGCGTGCACACGGTGATGCCCAGCTGGGAGCCAGCGAGCAGCAGGGTGAGCTCGGTCGAGCTGCGCAGCGCGGCGCGCGCCGACCGGCTGGTGCTCGCGGCGTCCTCGAGGCGGTGACGCTTGGCGGCGATCAGGGAGAACTCGACGGCGACGAAGAAGGCGCTCAGCACGATGATGGCGACGGTCACCACGGCGACGATCCACGGACTGCTCATCGCTGCTCCTCCTGCTCGTCCTGGGATGCTTCCGGACCAGTCGTGACCCCAGGCTCGGCCGTGGCCTCCGGATCGGTCGTGGCCTCCGGCTCGGTCGTGGCCTCCGGGTCGGCCGTGGCCCCAGGCTCGGTGCCGGGCGGTGAACTGGTGGCGAGGGTCAGCCTGAGCAGCGAGGGCACGTGCCGGTCGACCTCGAGGACCTCCGCGTGCAGCTCGAGCTGCTCGTCCTCACTCGCCAGGACGCTGGCGGGCTCGATCGACACCACGATGACATCTCCCTCGTCCGGGAGGGCGCCGTGGGTGGCGATGAGCAAACCGGAAGCGGTCTCGTAATCGCCGTCAGGGAGCGTGTGCCCGATGGCCCGCTCGATCTCGTCGACGTGGACGTCCCCGTCCAGCACCCACGTGCCGTCGCTCTCCTCCAGCGTCTCCGGCGGGGGCTCCGGGTCGTGCTCGTCGGTGATCTCTCCGACGAACTCCTCGGCGAGGTCCTCGAGGGTCACCACGCCGGCCAGGCCGCCATACTCGTCGACGACACAGGCCAGCTGGTTGCCGGAGGCGTTGAGCTGCTCGAGGGCGTCCGGGAGGAGCATGACCGTGGGGACGATCGTCGCCGGGCGGACCAGCTCGGTGGCGGGGGTGTCGTCGGGTCCGGTGGAGACGAGCACGTCCGTGAGGTGGACCACGCCGAGGATCTGCTCGTCGTCGTCGAGCACCGGATAGCGGGAGTGCTCCCGGGCCATCAGCTCGCGGATCTGCCCCAGGGTGTCCGTGGCCTGCAGGACCCCGACCCGGGAGCGCGGGATCATCGCGTGCTCGACGTCGCGGTCGGGGAAGTCGATGATGCGGTCGAGGAGGGTGGAGAGCTCGTCCGGCAGGTCCCCGCTGCGACGGGACTCGGCCACGATGTGCTCGAGGTCCCGGGGAGAGGCCGAGTGCTCGACGTCGTGCACCGGCTCGATGCCCAGGGCCTTGAGCAGCAGGTTGGAGGACTGGTCGAAGATCCACACCAACCACCCGGTCAGTCGCAGGTAGATGGTGGTTGGCAGGGACAGCGCCCGGGCCACCGGCTCGGGCCGGGCGATCGCGAGGTTCTTGGGCACCAACTCGCCAAAGACCATCTGCACGATGGTCGACAGCGCCAGGGCCAAGATGGTGCCGATCAGGATGCCGGTGCCCTGGGGCACACCGGCCCAGCCAAACATCTCACCGGCGGCCTGCCCGACGAGGGGCTCGGCGACATACCCCACGAGCAGCCCGGTCACGGTGATGCCGAGCTGGGCGCCGGAGAGCATGAAGGAGGTGCGCTTGGTGATGGACAGGGTGCGCTCGGCGACCGCGTCACCGGAGGCGGCTCGCGCTCCCAGCCGGGAGCGGTCCACCGTCATGTAGGCGAACTCCTGGGCGACGAAGAAGGCGGTGGCCGCCGTGATCGCCAGGATCACGACCAGGCCGATGAGCAGCGAGAGGATGGCGCTCACGGGTTGTCAACCCCCTGCCGGTTGCGGACCGTCAGGGGGCACGGCAAATGCCCGTCGTCACTCATGCGGTGGATCTCCTCGGGGGTTGGTGTGGGGCTGCACCGTGCGGCCCCTCAAACTATTGTCCTGCACGGCGAGTCTGGCTGCCGAATTGCGGTCGCGGGCAGAGCCTCGGGTCCACCTCTTCACATCTCGCGCGCAGCCCGGCTGCGGGTTTATGTTGACCCTCGGAAGCGATGGGTCCTGGCCCTTGACACCCGGGGGCGCCACTCGCCGAAGGTGGTGGTCTGCATGAGCATCTTCCGGACCAAGTCGATCGAGGCCTCGATGGCCGCGGCCGACGAGCCCGACCACCAGTTGAAACGCCGCCTCACCGCGCTCGACCTCGTCGTCTTCGGCGTCGGGGTGGTCATCGGCGCGGGGATCTTCACGGTCACCGGCCGCGCGGCCCATCAGTTCGCCGGGCCGTCAGTGGTCCTGTCGTTCATCATCGCCGCGACCGTCTGTGCCCTCGCCGCGATGTGCTATGCCGAGTTCGCCTCGACCGTGCCGGTGTCCGGCTCGGCCTACACCTTCTCCTACGCCACCCTCGGCGAGGTGGTCGCCTGGATCATCGGCTGGGACCTGCTCCTGGAGATGATGCTGGGGGCGAGCGTCGTGGCCCAGGGCTGGTCGGCATACCTGGAGATCCTGCTCGGCCACCTGGGGGTGAGCATCCCGGCGGGCATCGCGCCCGGCTCCCACTTCGACGCCGGTGCCTTTGTGCTGGTGGCCCTGCTGACGCTGCTGGTGGCCAGGGGCATCAAGGAGTCGCTGCGGGTCAACCTGGTGTTCGTCGCCGTCAAGGTCTTCATCGTCCTGTTCGTGATCGTCGCCGGCATCTCCTTCATCGATCCCGCCAACTGGTCCCCGTTCATCCCGCCGAGCGCTCCCGGTGCCGAGGGATCCAGCGGCATCCACACCCCAGTGCTGCAGCTGATCACCGGCATGACCCCGGCCACCTTCGGGGTGATGGGGATCATGTCCGGAGCAGCGTTGGTCTTCTTCGCCTACATCGGGTTTGACGTGGTGGCCACGACCGCTGAGGAGGCGAAGAACCCGCAGCGGGACCTGCCGATCGGCATTCTGGGATCCCTGGCGATTTGCACCGTGCTCTATGTCGGCGTCTCCCTGGTCATCACCGGGATGCTGCCCTATCCGGAGATCAACCCGCAGGGCGCGCTCGCCGACGCCTTCGAGCAGGTCGGCAAGGGTGGCTATGCCACCTTGATCGCGGCTGGTGCCGTGGCTGGTCTGACGACCGTGGTGATGACGTTGATCATCGGCACGACCCGGGTGAGTTTCGCGATGAGCCGCGACCACCTGCTGCCCCCGGGCCTGGGGGTCACCAGCGAGCGGACGGGCACACCGGTGCGGCTGACCATGATCATGGGTGGGCTCATTGCCTTGGTCGCCTCGCTCACCCCGATCGGCAAGCTGGAGGAGATGGTCAACATCGGCACCCTGTCGGCGTTCGTCCTGGTCTCCCTCGCCGTGCCGATCCTGCGTCGGAAGCGTCCCGAGCTCAAGCGCGGGTTCCGGGTGCCGTTCAGCCCGGGGCTGCCGTGGCTGTCGGCCGCCCTGTGCACCTATCTGATCCTGAACCTGTCCGTGGAGACCTGGATCCGGTTCATCGTCTGGATGGGTGTGGGTTTCCTGATCTACTTCCTCTACGGTCGGCACCACAGCCGGCTGGCCACGGGTCTCCCGGAGGCGGGGATCGAGGGACGGCCGTCGATGCTGGACGTCGACTGAGTCGGCTGTCCGGCGTCCCGATGTCGAGAACGGTGCCGCGGCTCCGTCCCAGGAGTGAAGGTGACCCAGATGAGGTCACCGGGGTTCGTGAAGCACCGCGGACCCCACGGACAAAGGAGACAGCTGATGGCCAAGTACCTGTTGCTCAAGCACTACCGCCGCACCACCGGGCCCACCAACCTGCCCCAGGCGGACATCCTCATGGACCAGTGGTCGGAGCCGGAGATCGCCGACCACATCCAGTTCATGAACGACTTCGCCGACCGGCTCCGCGAGCGAGGGGAGTTTGTCGACGGTCAGGCCCTCGCCCCCGAGGGGGCATGGGTGCGCTATGACGGGGAGGGCAGGCCGCCGGTCACCGACGGTCCGTTCGCCGAGACCAAGGACCTGATCGCCGGGTGGATGATCATCGACGTGGACTCCCAGGAGCGCGCCTACGAGGCGGCCGCCGAGCTGTCCGCAGCGCCGGGCAAGGACGGTGCCCCCCTCCACGAGTGGCTCGAGGTGCGTCCGCTGATGGGCGAGGCGCCGACCGTCACCGAGTGAGGCGAGCACGTGGCACCCGCCGACAGCCCTGGTGAGGACGGCACACCCGACCTGCTGCGGCACCTCGGACCGCAGGTGCTCGGGGTCCTCGTCCGCCGCGGCGCAGAGTTCGCGACGGCCGAGGACGCCGTGCAGGAGGCCGTCATCGAGGCGTTGGCCCACTGGCCGGAGGGTATGCCGAAGGACCCGTTCGCCTGGCTGGTCACCGTCGCCTGGCGCAAGTGTGTCGACGCGCACCGCTCCGAGACCGCCCGGCACCGTCGGGAGCGGGCCGAGCTCGAGGAGCCAGCACCGGGCCCCTCCGAGGAGCGCGACGACACCCTGCAGCTGCTGTTCCTGTGCTGCCACCCGGCACTGACCCCTTCCTCGGCGGTCGCGCTGACCCTGCGGGCCGTGGGTGGGCTGACCACACGGCAGATCGCCGAGGCCTACCTGGTGCCGGAGGCCACGATGGCGCAGCGCATCAGCCGTGCCAAACGCACCGTCGCGGCCGAGGGGCTGTCCGGTCCGGGTGACCTCGGACGGGTGCTGCGGGTGCTCTATCTGATCTTCAACGAGGGCTACAGCGGTGCGGTCGACCTGGCCGCCGAGGCGATCCGGCTCACCCGCGAGCTGGTGGCGCAGGCTGGTGGGCGCCGGCCCGAGCCGGAGATCGCCGGGCTCCTCGCGCTGATGCTGCTGCACCACGCTCGCCGAGCCTCACGCTTCACTGCGGCGGGGACGCTGGTGGCCCTCGCCGAGCAGGACCGGCGGCTGTGGGACACCGACCTGATCGGTGAGG
Organism: Ornithinimicrobium ciconiae; assembly: GCF_007197575.1. NCBI lineage: Bacteria > Bacillati > Actinomycetota > Actinomycetes > Micrococcales > Ornithinimicrobiaceae > Ornithinimicrobium > Ornithinimicrobium ciconiae. The sequence goes on along the minus strand of NZ_CP041616.1, from coordinate 131,872 downwards.
GGATCCACACCCTGCAGGAGGCCTTGGAGCGAGATCGCTTGGGGGAGTTCCAGATCCAGGCAGCCATCGCCGCGCTGCACGCCGACGCACGCAGCGCCGACGAGACCGACTGGGTGCAGATCGTGGAGTGGTATGACGAGCTGGCCGCCCTCAATGACAGTCCCGTCGTCGCCCTCAACCGGGCCGTCGCAGTGGGGCAGGCTGACGGACCCCGCGCGGGACTCCGGGCGCTGGAGCAGGTGCCGGCGTCGGTGCCCCGGCGCACGGCCGCCGAGGCGCACCTGCGGGAGCGGGCGGGAGAGACGTCGACGGCTGCCGAGCTCTATGTCGTCGCCGCACGTGAGGCCAGCAACCTTGCCGAGCGCGACCACCTGGCCCGGCAGGCCGCCCGCCTGCGGGGCCGGTGACTGGCGCGACTGTGCCCTCCGACTGTGCCCTCCGACTGTGCCCTCCGACTGTGCCCGCTCAGCCACTCCCGAGGTCGCGTCGCATCACCAGGCGCGGCATCTTGCTGGCGACCGCATCCGTGACGCCCACCTGGCGGAAGCCGGCGCGCTCAAACATCGCCTTGGTGCCGACGAAGGCCATGGTCAGGTCCATCCGTCCTGGCGGGTCCACGGGATAGGCCTCGATGGCGGGCGCACCCTGCTCCTCGGCATACCGCACGGCGCCGTCGAGCAGGTGCCCGGTGACTCCCTGCCGCCGGTGGCCGCCACGGACCACCACGCAGATGATGCTCCAGACCGGCACGTCGTCGATCGGGTGGTACTTTTTCGAGGCGACCATGAGCGGGATCTCGGTGCGTGGACTGATGCTGCACCAGCCGACCGGCACGCCGTCGCGATAGGTCACCACGCCCGGTGCGTGCTCGCGGCGGGTCAGGCACCTCATCGCCTGCTCGCGCGAGCCGCCACCCAGCTCCTTGATCTCGCGGGCGGGGAGGCGGTGGGACAGGCACCAGCAGTGCGTCTCGCGCCGGTTGGTGTTGACCACCGCGGCGAAGTCGTCGAAGCGGTCCTCGGTCACCGGGTGCGTCTCCCACCTGACAGCGGTGCTGGATGCGTTCATCTGACCAGCCAAGCAGGGACCGGTGACAGTCACCTGGCGGGCAGCCTGACTACTCCTGACCCTGTCTCGGTCCGCGCGCAGGCACGAGTGGGGCCACATCCGTCGCCCGCAGGCCCAGCCACCGCGCCAGGGAGGCGATCTCGGCGTCGACCTCGGCATGCGCGGTGCGGCTCCAGCCGTGGTCGTCGTGCACCGCGTCCACTCGCAGCACCCCGCGCTCATGGTCGGCCGTGGCGTCGACCTTGCCGACCAGCTGGTCGCCGCGCAGGACGGGCAGGGCGAAGTAGCCCCACCGGCGCTGGGCGGCGGGCTTGTACATCTCCAGCTGGTAGTCGAACTCGAACAGGTCCACCATCCGCTTGCGGTCGAACAGCAATCGATCCAGCGGCGACAACAGCACGGTGCGACCCCGGAAGGGTTCACTGAGCCGCGTGAGCTGTGCCGGGTCGACGCGCCACCGGCCGCGGACGCCCTCGATGGCAGCCTCCTCGCCGACCTCACCGACCGAGTTCGGCTCGCCCGGGGTCTCGGTGGTCTTCGCGCGGGCGATCCCCAGCGCAGCCAGGCGACGCTGGCTGCGGACGATCTCGGCCTCCTGCGTGGGAACCGTCGGACCATCTGGATAGATCCGCTCGGCCAGGTCCCACAGGCGGTCTCGCCCCTCCCGTCCGGCGACGGCCACCTCACCGCGGGCCTCCATGATCTCCACGAGCATGCGGACGTTGCGGTTGTTGTTCCACCCGCTGGAGCGCCACGGCCGCACAGTCGTGTCGGGCAGCTCACGGACCGGCAACGGACCGTCGGCCCGCAGGGTCTCGAGGATGTCGAGCCGGCAGCCACGGTTGTCCTGCACCCACTCCGCGACACTTTGGCGATAGGGCCCCACGTCACCCTCGCCGGGCCACTCGGCCATCGCCGCCCGAAAAAGTGCCAGGTCCTCACTCGGCCGCAGATAGCCCTGGAACTCCACCAGGTCCTGGGCCGCCACCGCATCGTCCAGGTCGTCTGGGGCGTATGCCGAGCCCATCCTGCTCCAGAACAGCAGGTCGGCGTGCGGGGCCACCGCAGCGGTCAGGTCGACCTGCACCACGGTGAGCTGCCGAGCCACCACTCGCAGGTCGGTGGGCCGGGGGGCCTCCAGCAGCTGGGCGCGCACGGCGATGCGGCGGGCGTCGCGGCGGGAGAGTTCGTGGACCACGGCCCCCACCGTAGGTCTCATCCCGGACGAGCGGCGACCGGAAAGCCGGGCGGTTCTCACTCTCAGGTATCACCTCGGAACCAGCCGATCGGGTGATGCCTGGTGGCGCCACGGCTTCCTAGGTTTGAGGCATGAGCTCCCAGACGATCACGCGAGACCCACAACTCACCGGTGCATCCGCCCTGGGGGTCCCTTCCCCCGGGCGCACGGTTGCCCGGATGTCCTGGCGGTCGGTGGGCACCGACCTCGCCTATCTGACCGCAGGCTTCTTCCTGTCCGTGGTCAGCTTCGTCCTGCTCCTGACGCTCTTCACCCTCGGTGCGGCGACCGCTGTGGTGTGGGTCGGCCTACCGATCACCGGGTTCATGCTGCTGACCGCGACGGGCTTCGCCCGGGAGAACCGCGAGTTGCTGCGACGCTGGGGTGCGCCGGTGGAGGAGCCGACCTATCGCGGGCGCCGGGTGCTGACGATGCTGCGTGACCCCAAGGCTTGGCTGGAGACGGTGCACGGCATGCTCGTCGCCTTCCCGCTGCGGCTGACCACCTTTGTCGTCTCGGTCACCTGGCTCGCCGGTGCGCTCGGCGGACTGACCTGGTTCCTCTGGGGGCACTTCCTCCCACAGGACGACGACAACGGGCTGGCCTGGCTGCTGGGCACTGTGCTGGACGTGGACATCACCGGCAGCTGGTATCTCTGGGAGTCCCTCACCATGGGGCTGGCCGGCCTGGTCCTGCTGCTCACCGCGCCGCTGGTCACCCGGCTCTGCGTCCGAGCGGACGTCACGGTGGCGCGGGCGCTCCTGGGGCCGCTGGGCTCGCCCCAGGCTGAGGCGGGCCGCTGAGCGCCACCTCGGCGCACCGCTACCCTCGCAGGGATGAGCACCCCGGCCGGACGGCATACCAGGACCTGCCCCTGCGGGAGCGGAGCCGCCTTCGCGCGCTGTTGCGGTCCGTATGTCGGTGACGGGCTGCCCGCCCCGACGGCCGAGGCGCTGATGCGCTCGCGCTACACGGCCTATGCGCTCGGCGTGGACGACCACATCTTCCGGACCTGGCACCCGCGCACCCGCCCCGCCGACACCGCGCCCGATCCCTCGCTGCGCTGGGACTCGCTGGAGGTGCTGGAGGTCAGCGGCGGTGGGGAGGAGGACGCGGAGGGGTTCGTGACCTATCGCGCCCGCTGGTCGACGCCCGCGCCGGACCACCAGCGCGGCGAGCTCCGCGAGCGCAGCCAGTTTGTGCGTCGCGCCAACCGGTGGGTCTACCTCGGCCCCGACCCCCAATTTTAGTAGTGGTTTCGTAGGCCAACCACGTCTTTTCGTAGTGGTTTCGTGCCTCAGGGCCTCAGCCCAACCGGCTGCGAATCACCTCGTAGGCGGCCGTGGTCGCAGTCGACAGGGTCGGCTCGAGGACCGGCGCGAAGAACGGCGAGTGGTTGGAGGGGGTCGGCTCGGGCAGGTCGATGACATCCTGCGGCAGCCCGCCGAAGAACCAGTAGACGCCCGGGACACCGATCGCCTCCGGCAGGGCGCCGAAGTCCTCACTGCCCATCTGCGGCACCCGCGGACTGACCCGGTCGGCGCCCAGTGCGGCGACCAGCACCTCGGTGACCGCGGCGCTCGTCTCCTCGTCATTGTGGACCAGGGGGAAGGTGTAGAGCTCGCGCACCTCCGGCTCCGGCGCGCCCGAGGCAGCGGCCTCGGCCGAGACGATGCGTCGGATCCCGGCCAGCACCTGCTGGCGAACCCGCTCATCCAGCGTGCGCACGTTGATGGTGAAGACCGCCTCGGCCGGGATGATGTTCTCCTTCATCCCGGCGTGGATCGTGGCGACCGTCAGCACCGCGGCGTCCTGGGCGGCGAGCTCACGGGAGACCAGGCTCTGCAGCCGGACGATCATGTGGGCGGCCAGGACCACCGGGTCGATGGTGCTCTCCGGACGTGAGCCGTGCCCGCCCCGGCCGTGCACCACGACCTCGAGGGAGTCGGCCATCGCGAGCGCCGGGCCGGTCGAGAGGTTGACCGTGCCGGCCAGGTCGGCGGAGAGGTGCTGGGCAAACATCACCTCGGGCCGCGGCACCTTGTCCCACAAACCGTCCTCCAGCATCGCCACCGCTCCGGCGGCCGTCTCCTCCCCGGGCTGGAAGACCAGGACCACGGTGCCCGACCACGACTCCCGGCTCTGCTGGAGCAGGGTCGCGGCCCCGATCGCCGCGGTCATGTGGGTGTCGTGGCCGCAGGCGTGCATCACCGGCACGTCGGTGCCGTCGGGCAGCGTCCCACGGTCCGTGGAGGCGTAATCCAGCCCCGTCGCCTCGGCGACCGGCAGCCCGTCGGTGTCGGCGCGGAAACCGATGACCGGTCCTTCACCGTTGGTCAGCACGGCGACGACGCCGGTGCCCCCGATGCGGGTCGTCTCATAGCCGAGCGCGCCCATGCGCTCCTCGATGAGTTCGGCGGTCGCCGACTCCTGCATCGACAGCTCGGGGTGTGCGTGCAGGTGGCGATAGAGGTCGTGCAGGTCTGTGGTCAGGTCCTCCGGCAGCGTGGTCACGCCTGTCATCATCCCAAGGTCAGGCTCCCGGACAACCGGGGGCGGCGTGGAATGCTGCGGCGCCGCTCGCCGTTGCCGCTGACATGAGGACTCCACTCAAGGTTGACATCTGGTCCGACATCGCCTGCCCCTGGTGCTACATCGGTAAGCGCAAGTTTGAGCGTGCCGTCGAGGAGTTCCGTGTCGACGGGCGCGACGTCGAGGTGGAGTACCACTCCTTCGAACTCAGCCCCGACACCCCGCCCGAGTTCGAGGGCAGCACCACCGAGTACCTCGCCGAGCGCAAGGGCATGCCCGTCGAGCAGGTCGAGCAGATGCTCCAGCGGGTCACCGAGATCGCCGGTGCGGTGGGTCTGGACTACGACTTCGACAAGGTCGTGCACGTCAACACCCTGCCGGCCCATCAGGTGCTGCACCTGGCCAAGGCCCGGGGGCTCCAGTCCGAGGTCAAGGAGCGCCTGCTCAAGGCCTACTTCGAGGAGGGACGCAACCTCTCCCGCCCCGAGGAGCTCGCGGATCTCGCGGCCGAGGCCGGGCTGGACCGTGCCGAGGTGCTCGCCGCGCTGGAGTCACAGGAGTTCCTCGCCGACGTCCGTGCCGACATGAAGCAGGCGCGCGCCTACGGCATCAGCGGGGTCCCGTTCTTCGTGGTCGACGCCAAGTATGGGATCTCCGGAGCCCAGGAGAGCCAGACCTTCGTCCAGGCGCTGACTCAGGCCTGGGACGAGCGGACCGCGTCATGACCTCCCCTCGCGCGCCGAAGACCGCTACCACGTCGGAAGTCTCCCCACCGAGAGCGTCGGGTGGCGCTGATCTGACCCCACCGACCGCGTCGTATGGCGGACTGCCCGGCTCCCCGTCTGCCTCACCTGCTGACGGTGCGAACGTGGGCGGGTTGGTGGCGTTCGGCTCGTCCGACGCCGCCGTGTGCGAGGACGGCTACTGCTGGGTGCCGGACTCCTCGTCCACCTGAGGCAGCACCACCCCCGGATCGACCCTGTCCAACTCCAGTCTTGACGGGTTCGACGTTCCGTGCTGCAATATATTGCATGCCGGTCCCTGCAACGTCTGCCTCTGTCGCTCGCAATCTGCTGCGTGACGACGTCTACGGCCGGTTGCGCGACGCCATTGTCGACGGCACGTTCGAGCCCGGGGAGAAACTGCGCGACCTTGAACTGGCCACCTGGCTCGGTGTGAGCCGCACGCCGGTGCGTGAGGCGCTGCTGCGGCTGCAGCAGGCAGGTCTGGTAGTGGCACGTCCGGGACGCTCGACCGAGGTGGCCGGGCTGGACGCCAGAGCCGTGCGCGACGCACAGTCGGTCGTGGCAGCCATGCACCAGGTCGCCGTCCGCGAGGCCGTCGGCCGCCTCACCGCTGCGGACCTGACCCAGATGCGAGACGCCAACGCACGCTTTGCCGACGCGCTGTCGCGCGGGGAGGTGGATGCTGCGCTTGCGGCCGACGACGAGTTCCACCACGTGCCTGTCCGGGCGGCCGCCAACCGGGCCGTGATGACCGTCCTGGAGCAGTTCACCCCCACGCTGCGTCGTGTCGAGCGGCTGCGCTTCGGCTCGCTCGCAGGTCGGGGGTCCGTGAGCCTGCACGAGCAGATGGTCCAGCACTGCGAGCGGGGGGACGCCGAAGCCGCCGCGTCCGTGTCCCACCAGACGTGGTGCGCCCTCGAGCCCCTCCTGGACGCCCTCGAGACCGACTCCCCAGCCACGCCCAACCACCGTCCTGGGAGCTGACGACTCAGCACGCCCAGGGCTCCCCGCCCCACCCCGCCCCATTCCACGCGTCACCTGCGCCACGCCCCACGGAGGAACCCATGTCACTGCAGGACTTCGAGCGTTATCCCCTGACCTTCGGCCCCAGCCCGATCCACCCGCTCGACCGGCTCAGCACGCACCTCGGTGGGGCGCGCATCTGGGCCAAGCGGGAGGACGTCAACAGTGGTCTCGCCTTCGGCGGCAACAAGACCCGCAAGCTGGAGTACATCGTGCCGGACATCCTTGCGCAGGGGGCTGACACGATCGTCTCTATCGGTGGTTACCAGTCCAACCACACGCGTCAGGTCGCCGCGCTGGCCGCCCACCTGGGCCTGAAGGCCGTCCTGGTGCAGGAGAAGTGGGTCGACTGGCCGGACAGCGTCAACGACAGGGTCGGCAATATCCTGCTCTCGCGCATCATGGGCGCCGAGGTGCGGCTGGATCCGGCCGGCTTCGGCATCGGCTTCAAGGACAGCTGGAACCAGGCGCTGGAGGATGTGCGCTCGGCAGGTGGGCGGCCCTACGGCATCCCCGCAGGGGCCTCCGACCACCCGCTCGGCGGACTGGGCTTTGCCAACTGGGCGCAGGAGGTCGCCCAGCAGGAGCAGGAGCTGGGGGTCTTCTTCGACACCATCGTGGTGTGCACGGTGACCGGCTCGACCCATGCCGGGATGATCGCCGGGTTCGCCGGCCAGGACCGGCTCCGTCGGGTGATCGGCATCGATGCCTCCGCAACCCTCGCCGCCACGCGCGAGCAGGTGGCGCGGATCGCCCGCAGCACTGCTGAACTGATCGGGCTGGGTCGCGATCTGCGCGAGGACGAGATCACCGTCCTGGAGGGCTGGGCGGGTGACGTCTACGGCATACCGGTCCAGTCCACCCTGGACGCGATCCGCCTCACCGGGTCCCTCGAGGGTGTGATCATCGACCCCGTCTATGAGGGGAAGTCGATGGCCGGTCTGATCGACCTGGTGACCCAGGGTGAGATCGGCAAGGACTCCCACGTCCTGTACGCGCACCTCGGTGGTCAGCCGGCCCTCAACGCCTACAGCGCCCTGTTCACCACCTGATCCGCTCTGGCGGGCCGGGCTTCCCCTACAGTGACCCGCATGCCGAGCAGCGCTCTCCCGTCTCCTCACGGTCGGCCGTGGTCGGTCCGGGTGCGGGTGATCACCCTGGTGGTGACGATGCTGACGATCGGCCTGATGCTGGCGGGCCTGGTCGCTTTCACGGTGCAGTTCAGCGAGCTCAACCAGCGCCTCGACAGCGAGCTGGCACAGGAGATCACCGAGGTTCGGGAGCTCGCCAGCAACGGACCGCCCGACACGAACGCGCCCTACCAGGACCTGGACCAGCTGTTCAACGACTACCTGTCGGTCTCCCTGCCCAACGAGTATGAGTCGATGGTGACGCTCATCGACGGCGAGGTGGCGTTCATCCCGGGAGGGGAGATCGCCTTCAGCCTCAACGACGAGCGGGTGGTCGCCGAGGCGCAGGCCAGGAAGGTGCCGGGCCGCGCCCTGACCTTCGACTTCGCGCTGGACGATCGCGACCTGCGGATGGTCGTCTCCGACGTTGCACTGCCCGGCGAGACCCGCGAGGGCACCCTCATCGTGGCGATCGACGCCGGCGTGCAACGGCGGGCGATCTGGCAGCAGGTGGGCACCTATGCCCTGATCGCCCTCGGGGTGATCCTGGTGACCGGCGCGACCGGCTATGTGGTCGCCGGACGGTTGCTCCGTCCGCTGACCGACCTCGCCCGGGCGGCCTCCAGCGTGGACACGGAGGGACTCACCCAACGGGTCAAGGTCACCTCGGTCGACAATGACGTCGCCCAGCTGGCCGTGACCTTCAACCAGATGCTCGACCGGCTCGAACAGGGGGTGGCCGACCAGCGGCAGTTCCTCGATGACGCGGCGCACGAGCTGCGGACACCGCTGACGATCATCCGGGGCAACCTGGAGATCATGGAGGTCGGCGACGCCGAGGACGTGGACCAGACCCGCGAGCTGGTGCTGGACGAGCTGGACCGGATGAAGCGCCTTGTCGACGACCTGCTCCTGCTGGCGAAGTCCCAACGGCCTGACTTTGTGCGGCTCTCCCCGGTGGACATTCAGCAACTCGGCCGTGAGATCCAGGACAAGGTGCACCTGCTCGGTGACCACGAGTGGCAGACCACCATCGACGCCACCGGCACGGTCCTGGGTGACCGTCAACGCCTGCAGCAGGCCGCGATCCAGCTGGCTGCCAATGCCGAGAAGTTCTCCGAGGCGGCGGCCCGGATCGAGGTGCGGCTCGGTTGGTCACCCCCGACGAGCGAGGTGGCCCACAAGGCGGCCGCCCAGGCTCAGCGCTATCTGGTGATCTCGGTCCGCGACCACGGGACCGGCATCGCCCCCGAAGAAGCAGAGCGCATCTTCGAGCGGTTCGGTCGCAGCGAGAAGCACCGCTCCGTCGACGGGTCCGGACTGGGTCTGCCCATCGTCGTGGCGATCGCCGAGGCCCACCGAGGCACGGTGACGCTCGACACCATGCTCGGGGCCGGGAGCACCTTCCGGATCTGGATTCCGGAGGAGATGTGATGCTTGGCCCATGGCAAACATCCTGATCGCCGAGGACGAGGAGCGGATCGCGCTCTTCGTCGCCAAGGGGCTGCGGTCGGCGGGCTACGAGACGCACGTGGTCGGCGACGGAGTCAGCGCGCTCGAACACGCCTCCAGCGGGGACTACGACCTGCTTGTCCTCGACGTCGGCATGCCCAAGATGGACGGGTTCACGGTGCTCAAGGTGCTGCGGACCCTGGAGCACGACATCCCGATCATCATGGTGACCGCCCGCGACGCCGTGGACGACACGGTCGCCGGACTGGAGGGGGGTGCCGACGACTACCTGACCAAGCCGTTCAAGTTCGAGGAGCTGCTGGCACGGGTGCGGACCCGGCTGCGGCCCCGGCCGGGAGTGCAGGAGTCCACCGTCCTCAGCCACGGAGGTCTCTCCCTGGACCTGACGACCCGGGTCGCGACGGTCGACGGCGCTGCCGTCGAGCTCTCCCCCCGGGAGTTCGCCATGGCCCGCGAGTTCCTGGAGCACCCCGGGCAGGTCCTCTCCCGTGAGCAGCTCCTGTCCCGGGTGTGGGGATACGACTTCGACGGTGCCTCCAATGTCGTCGACGTCTACATCCGCTACCTGCGCAACAAGCTCGGCGCCGAGCGCTTTGGCACCGTCCGCGGCGTGGGATACCGGCTCATCGACGGCTGACGCGGCGCGGCACGCCGCAGATGAGAGTTCTCTCATGGGCATCTCATCCGCATCAAAGACTTCGGCGGGAGACTTGGGCCATGAAGTTGCTCGCATCTTTCCTCTCCCTCACCCTCGTCGCGGCGCTGAGCGCGTGGCTCTGGTTCAGCCAGGGCTCGAACGACCTCGAGGCTGCGGGAGTCGACCTGGCCGCCGCCACCAGCACGCAGCCAGGCAGCACCGGCGGTGGAGCGTTGGAGGCGGGCAGCCTCGAGGCCCAGGTGCAGGATGTGCCGGGCCTGACCAGCGAGCACGCCGCCGCGTTCGTCGGCCTGCAGGCCGTCTTCGACGTGTGGCAGAACCAGCCACGGTCAGTGCTCTCCGACTCGGACCAGCTGGCCGGGGCTGTCCAGGACGCCCGCAGCAAGGCCGAGACCGAGGTGGCCGCGGTCCAGGAGGCCGCTGCCCAGCAGGCGGCCGAGGAGGCTGCCGCGGAGCAGGCCCGTCAGGAGGCCGCCGCCGCCGAGGAGAGGGCCCGTCAGGAGGCCGCGGCCAAGCCCGCCCCCGCGCCGCAGCCGCCCGCGCCGCAACAGCCCGCCCCGCAGCCGCCGAGGCAGGTCTCCCCGCCCCCGGTCGCCCCGGGCAACGACTGCGAGTGGGATGACGACGAGTGGGACTGCGACGACGATGACGACGACGATGACGACGATGACGACCGGTAGTCACCACCCTGTCTGTCAGCGACGCGACGACGCGCAGGAATAGCTCGGGCACCCCGCGGCTTGACCTGACACGGGCTGGACAGGGAGGTCCGCGCCCGTCGCACCACCTCCCGACTCATCCCGCCACCGGAGCAGCCCGTATGACGACCCTCCACCCTGCCCGACCGGCCACCTCCGGCGTGGGCCCGCTGACCCAGGCCCAGCACGCAGAGGCGCTCCCCGGTCATCCGCCGTCAGTCGGTGGCCCCCGGTTGGCCCTGATCACCACCGCCCTGGTCGTCGGTGGCTTCGCCATCGGCACCACGGAGTTCGTGACGATGGGTCTGCTCCCGCAGATCGCCGATGGCCTCGGGGTCTCCATCCCGACCGCCGGACACACGATCTCCGCCTACGCCATCGGCGTCGTGGTGGGTGCGCCCCTGGTGGCCTTCTTCGGGGCCCGGCTGCCGCGCCGCGGTCTGGCTCTGGGCCTGATGCTCCTCTTCGCCGCCGGCAACGTCGCGAGCTCGATCGCCACCAGCTATGAGGCCTTGGTCCTGGCCCGCTTCCTGGCAGGCCTGCCGCACGGTGCCTTCTTCGGTGCCTCGGCACTCATCGTCGCCGCCTGCGCCCCGGCGCACCTGAAGGGCCGGGCAGTCAGCCGCGTGATGCTCGGCATCCCCATCGCCAACATGATCGGTGTCCCGGTCGCGACCTGGCTCGGTCAGCAACTGGGCTGGCGGTCGGCATACTGGCTGGTCGCGGGGCTCGCGGTGCTCACCATCGCCCTCGTGGCCCGGTGGGTCCCGGCGGCGCCGGGCAACCCGGAGGCGAGCGGTCGCAAGGAGCTCGCGGCCCTGTGCAACCCGCAGCTGTGGCTGACCCTGGCCATCGCCTCGGTCGGCTTCGGCGGCATGTTTGCGATGTATTCCTACATCGCCCCCACGGTGACCGAGGTGACCGGGCTCGGGGAGGCGGCGATCCCGTGGTTCCTGCTCGCCTACGGTCTCGGTGGCGTCTTCGGCAGCCTGATCGGTGGCCGACTGGCTGACTGGTCCGTGCTGCGCGGCCTGGTGCTGAGCCTGGTCGGGGTGGGAGCGGTGCTGGCCACCTTCACCCTCACCTCCCAATGGGCGATCCCCGCCCTGGTCAACCTCTTCCTGGTCTCGGTGATGGCCACCGCCCTGGTCGTCGTGCTGCAGCTGCGCTTCATGCAGGTCGCCGGTGACGCTGAGACTCTGGGCGCGGCCAGCAACCACGCCGCCCTCAACATCGCCAACGCCCTGGGCGCCTGGCTCGGTGGCCTGGTGATCGCCGCCGGCTGGGGCTATCCGGCGGCCAGCTGGGTCGGGGTGGTCCTCTCCCTCGGCGGCCTGGTCTTCCTGGGCGCCTCACTGCTCCTGCACCGTGGCACCACCCGTGCGGCCCGCTCTGTCAGGATGGCGCCATGATCGTTGCCATCAGCATCAGCCCCTCCGGCGGGGACGAGACCGGCGGTGTCAGCGAGTCTGTCGCCCGCGCCGTCCAGGTGATCCGCGCGTCCGGACTGCCCTGCGAGACCAACGCGATGTTCACCAACATCGAGGGCGAGTGGGACGAGGTGATGGCGGTGGTCAAGCAGGCGGTCGATGTCGTCGCCGCCGAGTCCCCCCGCGTGGGACTGGTCCTCAAGGCCGACATCCGGGCGGGCCACACCGGTCAGCTCACCGCCAAGGTCGAGCGGGTCGAGGCACACCTGGCTCAGCAGGACTGAGCCGGGCTCGTATGCCGTCACCCGACGCAACACCCGACGGACCTTCCCGAGAGCTCGAGATCGTGCTGCGCTTCGGCGACCCGCGCGTCCGGCAGGCGGAGGCGGACGGGTGGGAGTGCGTCGCCACCTCCTGGGGCGCCCGCCTCGAGCTCGACCCGTCGGACCCGGAGCCGTTGGCCCGGCTGCGCCGGCTCGTGGGCCGGGTGGACAGCGCCGGTTACGTGCTGCGCCTGGCCCAGCCCGACGACATACCGCAGCTGCTGGCCCTGGACGGGCTGACCGCCCCGGACTATCCCGGTGGGGTGGCGACCCGCCACGACCCCCTGGACGAGAGCGCCGCCGCGGCCCTGTTGCAGGGCGGCCAGGTCTGGGGCGCCTGGCAGGGCGAGACCCTGGTCGCGCTGACCACGACGCACCGGCTCGAGGACCGGGTCGAGACCGACTTCACCGCAGTGCATCCCGAGCACCGCGGTCGCGGGTTGGGCAGCGCAGTCAAGGCTGCGTCGGTGCTGGCCCACGCCGGGCAGGGTGAGACCCACTTCGGCACCGGCGGCGCGGACAGTAATCTCGCCAGCCTGGCCATGAACCGGGCGGTCGGCTATCAGATCACCGAGAGGTGGCACACCTACCGGCGCCGCCCGGCCGACCTGGAGCTGTGGGGCAGCGTCACCGACGCCGAGCTCACCAGCCTGCACGCCGCGGCCTTCGGTCACGCGCCCACCGCCGTCCCCTGGAACGAGCGACTCACCGCGCACAGCCTCACCTGGGTGACGGCCCGGGCACCCGAGGACCGCAGCCTCGTCGGCTTCGTCAACGTCGTCGGCGACGGCGGCGCCCATGCCTTCCTGCTGGACACGATGGTGCGCCCCGACCAGCAGGGCCGCGGGATCGGGCGGGGACTGGTCCGGGCTGCGGCCCGCGAGGCGACGCTGCGGGGCTGCCACTGGCTGCACGCCGACTACGAGGAGGCCGCCGCGGCCTTCTACGAGCAGGGCTGTGGGCTGGTGCCGACCCGAGCAGGGCTGCTGCGCCTGCGCCCAGACCAGCCGGAGCCGCGACCAGCTCGAGACGTGACCAGCCGGAGCCGCGACCAGCTCGAGACGTGACCGGATCGTGACCCGCCGGCACAACCTGGGGCCACCCCGCATCCGTTAGACCACTATGGGCCCAGCCGGAGGGGGTGAGCAGCGTGCAGGTCGATGAGGACTTCCTGGACTTCGTCCGGGCCCGTCAGGACCCGCTGCTGCGTGCTGCGGTGCTGATGTGCGGCAACCACCACCTCGCCCAGGACCTGCTGCAGGACGCGCTCGCCAAGCTGGCCAGCCGCTGGGACCAGGTGCGCCAGGGGTCCCCCGAGGCCTACACCCGCCGGATCCTCTATCGCGACGCGATTTCCCACTGGCGCAAGTGGCGCCGCGAGCAGCCGTATGACGTCAACTCGCCCGAGGGTGACTTCGTCACCCGGCAGGGTGGGCCGGACCGTGCCGCCGAGTGGGTGGAGGGTGCCGAGGTGCGCGCTGCCCTGGGGGAGCTCGCGCCCCGTCAGCGGGCGGTGCTGGTGCTCCGCTACTACGAGGACCTCCCGGAGGAGCAGATCGCCGAGATCCTCGGCATCAGCCGCGGGACCGTCAAGAGCCAGGCCAGCAGCGCCCTGGCCAACCTGCGCCGGCTGCTGCCGGAGCTGGAGCCGGTGCTGACCGGCGAGGGAGGTGAGCACGCATGACTCGCAAGAACCTGCATGAGGTGCTGGACCAGGCGGTGGGTCAGACCCCCCGAGTCGATCTGGCTGAGGGTGCCTGGGCTCGGGGTGTCGGGATGCGCCGCCGCCGTCGGGCAGCGTTTGCCGGGGGAGGTGCGGTGCTCGCGGCAACAGCCGTCGCCGGAGCTCTCGCGATCTCGGGCGGCCTGGCCCCGGATGAGGACATGGCACCGGCCGTGCCGACCGGGTCGTCGCCGACGCAGGGTGAGCCCTCGCCGACCGACGGGGCAGAGCTCACCGGGACTCCGCCCCCGTCGGACTCCGCACCGTCCGACGGTGACCCCGCCAGTTGGCGGTTGCTCGATCCGGGCAGTCTGACCATGGAGTCGCAGACCCTCCGGGTGGGCGTCACCCGGGCAGGGTGCTCCGGAGGCAGGACCGGCCAGGTGCTGGAGCCGGTCGTGACTGCTGAGAGCGACCGGGTCCTGGTCCGGATCGACGTGGAGCCGCTGCCGTCGGGCGAGTATGCGTGTCCCGGCAACGACGAGGTCGAGGTCGACGTCGTGCTGGACGAACCACTCGGCCGGCGTGATCTCTTCGACCTGGCCTGTCAGGACACCGACTATCCGGTGCCCTGCGACGACCACATCCAGTGGGCCCATCCGAGGGGTGAGCCGGTCGAGGTCATGGTCGACCCCTACCTCATCGCGACCACGCCGCAGGAGTTCGCCGACTGGGGCTCCCACGTGGTCTGGGTCGAGGTGCTCGCCGAGCGTGAGGTGGAGCCGCGCTATCCGGGCTCCCTCGGCGCCGACCAGACGGCCCGAGAGGTGGACCTCTATGTGCGGGACGTCATGTGGTCCCACCCCGAGGCCATCACACCGGTCTCGTGGGATGAGGTCATCACCCTCGAGGTCTCACCGGGGTGGAGCGACGGGCAACCGGCTGTCCTGGAGTCTGACACCCGTCTCGAGGTCGGTCACGAGTACGTGCTCGCGCTGGTGGACACCTATGACGACGGCGAGCAGTATCTCGACAGCCTGCTCGGGAGCGTGACCGAGATCGAGTCCCCCGCGGGTGATCTCGCCTACCAGTTGTATGCCGAACTGGAGAACATCACGCCGGATCCGGACCGAGCGCCGCGCCCCGGTGAGGCCTGGGACGCCCGCTTCATGCGGGTGACGGGCTAGCGCCCAGGGCCTACGAAACCACTACCAAAATGCGGGGTGCGCCTACGAAACCACTACCAAAATGCGGGGTGCGCCGACGAAACCACTACCAAAATTGTTTCTAGCGGACGACGACCGCCGGCACCGGTGAGGCGCGCACGATCCGAGTGCCGGTCGGTCCGAGGAAGAGCCGGGTCAGCCGACCCTCGCGGGAGGACCCGACCACCAGGATCTCGTCGTCGTGCCAGGACACCCGGTGCAGCGCCTTGGACCAGTCGGCGCCCCGGGCGACGGCCTGCTCGACCTGCGCCGGGTCGATGCCGAGGTCTGCCAGGGACTCGACGGCGCGCGTCTGCTCCTGCGTCACGGACTCCTCCCACTGGTCAGTGACCAGGCGCTCGCTGCGACCTACACCAGCGGTGAACATGCCCTGACTGGTGACCGAGAAGGTCACCACGCGCAGCGAGGCTCCCGCCCGCTGGCACACCTCGGCGGTGCGGTGCAGTGCTCGGTGAGAGGGCGGATCACCCCGGAAGGCCACCGTTGCCCTCGCGATCACCCCGTTCCGTGGGGCCGCATATCCGTGCGTGCTGATGGCCACCGGGATCGGGGAGGAGTGCAACAAGGCGTCGGCGGTGGAGCCCAGCGCGATGCGACCACGCGTCCTGGACGAGCCCAGGACGATGAGATCAGCACTGATGCGCGCGGCCTCGCGGCGCAGCGCGGACGGGGCGGACCGGCCACGCACCCACGAGGTGCTGACCTCGATCCCCTGACAGTGCTCGTCCGTGAACTCCTTGGCCCGCGCGGCCGCGGCGGCTCCCTGCGTGCTGGCCCACTCGGCATACTCCCCGTCGACCCCACCGGAGATCGGGGTGGGCCAGGGTGCGGGGACCACGGAGACCACGGACAGGTCCTGCCCGTCGGACCGGGCCAGCGTCGCCGCGAACTCGATGGTGGAGTGGTCGTCCAGGGGGCCGAGTCCGACCAGGACGGTCATGGCACGTCCGCCGTCTCGACCGGGGCCTGGCCCGGGTTCAACCGCGAGTTTCGTCGACCCCACAGGAAGTAGAAGGCGAGCACGATGGCCAGCCAGGTGAGGAAGACGACCCAGGTGAACAGGCGCAGGCCGGACAGAACATAGATGCACAGGATGACGGTCAGGATGGGGGTGACCGGATAGCCCGGCACCTTGAACGGCCGCTCCAGATCGGGGTTGGTGCGCCGCAGCACCAGGACGCCGATCGCCACCGTGATGAAGGCTCCCAGCGTCCCGATCGAGACGGTGTCCCACAGGTAGTCGGCCGGGACGAACCCGGCGATGAGGGACACCACGAGTGCCACGACGACGGTGTTGAAGTTGGGGGTCAGGGTGCGCGGATTGACGTGGGCAAACTTGTGCGGCAGCATCCGGTCGCGCCCCATGGCAAACAGGATGCGGGTCTGGCCATAGAGCGTCACCAGGGTGACCGAGAAGATCGAGATGACGGCACCGGCGGCCAGGATCGTCCCGGCCGTGGAGTTGCCGGTGATGTTGCCCAGGATCACCGACAGGCCGGCGGACTGTTGCTCCGGGTCGGAGAAGTCCTCCAACGGTTGGGCGCCGACGCTGGAGATGGCGACCAGGACATAGACGGTGACCACGATCACCAGCGCACCCATGATCGCCTGCGGCAGCGCCTTCTGGGGGTTGCGCACCTCCTCACCGGCGGTGGAGACGGCGTCCAGTCCGATGAAGGAGAAGAAGATCGTCGCGGCCGCCGCGCTCACGCCGGCCGGCCCCGCGGCCCAGAAGTTGTCGAACCGGTCGGCCTCGAAGGCGGTGAAGGCGATGATGACGAACATCAGCAGGACCCCGAGCTTGATGAGCACCATGATCGTGTTGGCCCGTGCCGACTCGGTCACTCCCCGGATCAGCAGCAGCATGCACAGGAAGACCAGCACCACGGCCGGCAGGTTGATCAGACCGGTGGCGTTGTCCTCGAACGGGATGGGCGAGAACGACAGGGCGTCGGGCAGCTGCCAGCCGAACAGGCTGCTGGTGAGCTCGTTGAAGTAGCCGCTCCAGCCGACCGCGACCGCGGAGGCCGCCACGCCATACTCCAGCAGCACGCAGGCGGCGATGATCATGGCGACCAGCTCACCCATCGAGTGATAGGCGTAGGAGTAGGTCGAGCCGCTGACCGGGATCGCACTGGCCAGCTCGGCATAACAGAGCGCGGACAGCCCGGCGGCCAGGCCGGCGACGATGAAGGCCACCACGACAGCCGGTCCCGCGTCGGGGGTGGCCTCCTGCATGACGAAGAAGATGCCTGTGCCGACGGTGGCGCCGACGCCAAAGAGCATCAGCGTAAAGGTGCCGAGCTTGCGCTCCAGGTGCTCGTCGCTGCTCCCCGAGGTGACCCGCGCCAGCGGCTTGCGCCGACTCATCTGCTCCCAGAGGCTGACGCTCATCGGCCCACTCCTTTTCCCGAGGTGATATGGCCCTCCTCGCACAAGGTAGACCTGTCGAGTCCGTATCGCACCTGGAACTTTCTGCACCTAGGTTGGGACCCATGGCACACACTGCTCCGTCCCCTCACCCCGGCATGGGTGCGACCCTGCACGACGACGGCGTGACCTTCCGCGTCTGGGCGCCGAACGCCCGCGGCGTCGCGGCCGTCGGCTCCTACGACGAGTGGAAGGACCCCGCACAGCTGAGCCCCGACGGTGACGGGTCCGCGGGCACCTGGTCGGTCCACGTCCCGGGGGTCAGCGCCGGGGCCGAGTATCAGTTCAAGGTGACTACCGGAGGCGGTGAGGACGTCTGGCGGGCGGACCCCTATGCGCGCGTCATGACCAACTCGGTCGGCAACTCGGTGGTTTACGACCCGCACGCCTTCGACTGGGGGGACGACGACTTCCAGATGCCGCACTGGGACGACGTGGTGATCTACGAGATGCACGTCGGCACCTTCGCCGCGGACCAGGAGCACCGGGGCACCTTCGACCGGGCCGCCGAGCGACTGCCCTACCTGCGCGAGCTGGGCATCTCGGTGGTGCAGGTGATGCCTCCGGCAGAGTATGCCGGGGACATCAGCTGGGGCTACAACCCGGCGCACATGTTTGCCGTCGAGTCCTCCTACGGCGGACCGGACGCCTTCAAACGCTTCATCAAGGCCGCTCACGAGCACGGGATCGCAGTCATCGTCGACGTCGTGCACAACCACATCGGGCCCTCGGACCTGGACCTGTGGCGCTTTGACGGGTGGCACGAGAATGACGGCGGCGGGATCTACTTCTACAACGACTGGCGGGCCGAGACCCCGTGGGGTGCGACCCGGCCGGACTTCGGGCGCGCGGCGGTGCGCCAGTTCCTGTTCGACAGCGCCAAGCTCTGGCTGCGCGAGTTCCGCTGCGACGGACTGCGCTTTGATGCCACCGCCTACATTCGGTCCGTGCACGGGACAGTCCAGGACGCCGGGTCGATGCTCCCGGATGCCACCGAATACCTCCAGTCCCTGAACTCGGCGCTGTCGAGCGACCAGCCGTGGAAGCTACTGATCGCCGAGGACCTGCAGAACGACCCCACGGTCACCATGCCGGTTGAGCAGGGAGGTCTGGGTTTCCACGCCCAGTGGGACGCCGGTTTCGTCCACGTGGTGCGGCGTGCGCTCACCGAGCTCGACGACTCCGGCCGGGACATGAGCGAGGTGGCTCAGGGCATCCTCGGCACAGGTCGCGGCGCGGCTGGCTCCCGGGTGATCTACACCGAGTCGCACGACGAGGTGGCCAACGGCAAGACGCGGGTGCCGGAGGCGATCTCACCCGGTGCGGCAGACAGTCTCGCCGCAAAGAAGCGGGCGACGCTCGGGTCTGCGGCGGTCTTCTTCGCGCCCGGCATGCCGATGTTCTTCCAGGGCCAGGAGATGCTGGCCGACCGCTACTTCGATGACTCCGTGCCGCTGGACTGGCGTGACGTGCGCGACCACTCCGGCATCGTGGCGATGCACCGCCACCTGATCGCGCTGCGCCGCAACCGGCAGGGCACGACTGCGGGCCTGCGTGGCCCAAACGCCAATGTCATTCGGGTCGACCAGGGGCGCGGACTGATCATCCTGCACCGGTGGGGGCAGGGTGGTCCGCACGACGACACCCTCGTCGCGCTGAACTTCTCCGCTTCACCTGTGACCGACTACCGCGTCGGCATGCCGCGGGCCGGCCGCTGGGCTGTCCGGTTCAACGGCGACTCGACGCTCTACGACCCGGCGTTCGGGGACCACCCCGTCTTCGACGTGGTCACGGACCCGGAGCCAGCCGACGACTGCGCCCAGAGCGCGACCCTGGCGGTCGGCGCCTACAGCGCCGTGGTCCTCTCGCTCGAACCCTGACCACTGTGAGAGAGGTTTGGTCGGCGCCTCACCTATTTTCCGAGAGGTTTCGTCGGTGCCCAACACCTTTTGAGAGGGGTTTCGTCGGGGCGGCCACGCACCATTTTCGGGAGGTTCGGAACGCAGCAGGAGTTGGAGGGGCAAGATAGGGACATGCACGCCCCGGACCCCTCGCGCTATGACTCGATGACCTACCGCCGCACCGGACGCTCCGGCCTGGACCTGCCAGCGGTCTCGCTGGGCCTGTGGCACAACTTCGGCGACGACGTCGCCTTCGAGCGGCAGGAGCAGGTGCTGCGCCGGGCGTTCGACCTCGGTGTCACCCACTTTGACCTGGCCAACAACTACGGCCCGCCCTACGGCGCCGCGGAGGAGAACTTCGGCCGTCACCTGCAGCGCTCGTTTGCCGGTCTGCGCGATGAACTGGTCATCTCCAGCAAGGCCGGGTGGGACATGTGGCCGGGCCCCTACGGTCAGATCGGGGGCTCGCGCAAGTACCTCATCGCCAGCCTCGACCAGTCGCTGCGACGCATGGGGCTGGACTACGTCGATATCTACTATCACCACCGACCGGACCTCTCGACGCCGCTGGAGGAGACGATGGGCGCGCTGGACGCGATCGTCCGCTCCGGCAAGGCGCTGTATGTCGGGATCTCCTCCTACTCCGCTGCGGCGACCCGGGAGGCCGCCGGCCTGCTGGCCGACCTCGGCACCCCGCTGCTGATCCACCAGCCGTCCTACTCGATGCTCAACCGGTGGATCGAGCAGGAGCAGCTGCTGGACACCCTCGAGGAGGTCGGCGCCGGGTGCATCGCCTTCTCACCGCTGGCCCAGGGGATGCTGACCGACCGCTATCTGCACGGGATCCCGGAGGGCTCCCGAGCCAGCCAGAGCAAGTCGCTGTCTGCGGAGATGCTCACCGAGCAGTCGCTCGCGCACGTGCGCTCGCTGCACGAGCTGGCGGCCGGCCGCGGGCAGAGCCTGGCCCAGATGGCTCTGGCCTGGGTGCTGCGGGATGCCCGGATGACCTCCGTGCTGGTCGGCGCCAGCAGCGTGGAGCAGCTGGAGCAGAACGTCGCCGCGGTCAAGAACCTCGAGTTCAGCGACGAGGAGCTCGCGCAGATCGAGCAGTATGCCGTCGACGCCGGGATCGACCTGTGGCAGCAGGCCCGCGAGGGGTCCTGAGCTGCTGCGTCAGGGCACCACATACCCCGGATCGGTGTCCCGGTGCTCGCCGTCGGGATCCGGCGGGGCGCGGTCCTCGTCTCGGGCGCCGGTGCGCTCGGCCCCGATGCCGGCCGCCACGACAAAGAGGATGCCGATGACCGGCAGGACCCCCGGCTGCTGACTGAGGATCACGAGACCGAGCAGGAGCGCCATGGCGGGCTCCAGGGCCATCAGCGTGCCGAACGAGGCCGTTGTCATCCGGCGCAGCGCCATCATCTCCAGCGCGAAGGGGATGACCGGCAGCAGGATCGCCAGCCCCAGCCCGATCAGGGCGTGCTGCCAGGTCAGGTCGGGGATAACTGAGCCACCGAGCACCGCGGTCGCCACCACGGCGGCAACCGGCATGGAGATCGCCAGGCCCTGCATGCCGGACACCGCGTCGCCGACGCGCTGGGTGAGCAGGATGTACATCGCCCAGCATGCCGCCGCTCCCAGGGCATAGGCGACACCGATCGGGTCGACGGTGCTGCGCCACGGCTCGGTGAGCATGAGCACCCCGATCAACGCCAGCACGGGCCAGAGCGCGGCGCGCCGGTTGCGGCTGCGCAGGACAGCCACTCCGAGGGGGCCCAGAAACTCCAGCGCACTCGCCGTGCCGACGGGGATCCGCTCAACGGCATACATGAACAGGATCGTGATGAAGGCCGTCACCACGCCGAGGGCCAGGCAGGCGAGCAGGTCCCGGCGAGCGAGCTGCCTCGGCCGCGGGCGCACCAGCACCAGGAAGATCAGTCCAGCCCAGGACAGCCGCAGCCAGGCGGCCCCGTCCGGGCCGATCTGGTCGAAGACCGAGAAGGCGGCCACGACACCCAGCTGCACGCAGAACATCGACGCCAGCGCCATCAGGGCGCCGCTGCGAGCCGCAGCCCGGGCGTCAGCGCTGGTGTGGGTGCTCACCGGCCCCGCCGTGCGCGGTCATCGAGATCTCCTGTGTCCTGTCCCTGGAAGCGCAGCCGGTCCTCAGACGGTCTGCTGGCGGACCACGTCAAAGGGCGCGGCGGACTGCAGACGCGAGTGTATGCCGGAGGTCACGAAGACCTTCGCGGCACGGGCCGCCTCCAGCGGGGAGTCTCCCAGCGCCAGGCGCGCGGCGACCGCAGCAGCCAGGGTGCAGCCGGCTCCGGCCACGGCAACGTCGCCGACCTTGGGCGCGGAGAGCACCTCCGTGGTGTCCGCGTCGACGAAGACGTCCACCGCATCCGGACCGGGCAGGTGCACCCCGCCCTTGGCGAGGACCGCGGCCCCCGACAACTCATGGATGCGGCGCGCTGCCTCGGTGAGGTCGTCGACCGTGCGGATCTGCATCCCGGAGAGGGCCTCGGCCTCAAAGTGGTTGGGCGTGACAAAGGTGGCCAGCGGGAGGATCTGGGCCTTCAGCGCGGTGTCCGTGTCGAGCGCCGCACCGGGCTCCTGCCCCTTGCAGATCAGCACCGGGTCGAGCACGACCTGGGCGAACGGCCGTCGCTGCAGCGCCTCGGCGACCGTCGCGATCGTGGTCGGGGTGCCCAACATGCCGATCTTGGTCACCGAGAGCTGGTCCTGGTCGTAGGCCGCCGTGATGGCCTCCAGCTGATCGGTGATCACCGACGCCTCGACGGGCACGAAGCGGTGACCCCAGTCAGCCTTGGGGTCGAAGGAGACGATGCAGGTCAGGGTGACCACGCCGAAGACGTCGTGGGCCTGGAAGGTGCGCAGATCGGCCTGGGCCCCGGCGCCGCCGGTGGCCTCGGAGCCGGCGATGGTCAGGGCGAGCGGAGCGGAAGTCATCCTCTGATGGTGCCACTGCCCCCGCGGCAGTGCGTGATCGGGTCATCGTCGCAGGTCCGAGGACTCCCCGTGCTCAGGTCCGAGGACTCCCCGTGCTCAGGTCCGAGGACTCCCCGTGCTCAGGTCCAGGGACTCCCGGTGCTCAGGTCCGAGGACTCCCCGTGCTCAAGTCCAGGGACTCCCGGTGCCCAGGTCCGAGGTGGCGTGCCCGAAGCCGATCTCTTCGCCCACGGTGCTCCTCCGGTGTGCGGCTGCCGGAGGACACAACCAAGAGGGTGCGCCCCCGGGGGTCTACCATCGGCCGCATGACCCTCTCGCTCGCTGTCGGCCGTCCCACGCTCGCCGACCACGTCGTTCCTCGCGGTCTCGTCACCGACATCTCGCTCGTCGTCGGCGGTGCGGCACTGACCGGTCTGCTGGCTCAGGTGGCCATCCCGCTCTGGCCGGTCCCGATCACCGGCCAGACCCTGGCGGTGCTGCTGGTCGGTTCCACGCTGGGTGCCAGCCGTGGCGCGTTGTCCATGCTGGTCTATGCCCTGGTCGGGGTGGCCGGTGTCCCGTGGTTCTCCGACTCCGGGCACGGCATCGCCTGGCTGCTGGGCTCCAGCGGCGGCTACATCGTCGGCTTCATCCTGGCGGCAGCGCTGACCGGCTGGCTTGCCCAGCGTCAGTGGGACCGCAAGTTCCTGCATGCTGCGGTGACCTTCCTCGCCGGTTCTGGAGTCGTCTTCCTCATCGGACTTCCCTGGTTGGCCGTCGTCACCGGCGCCGACCTCGTGCAGACCCTGCAGTGGGGCCTGGTGCCCTTCATCCCGGGCGGCATCGTCAAGGCGCTCGTCGCCGCGGCCCTGATCCCGGCGATCTGGCAGTCCGTGCGACGCCTCGACGAAGCCAAGGGTGGCGACCTGCGGTGACGCCGGAGCCGCCGCGGATCACCGGCCTGCACTTCGCCGAGCCTCAGCGGGCCCAGCCGGCCGATCTCGCGCTGCTGACCGACCAGCTGCTGCAGGAGGCCACAGAACGGCCCAACGGGTTGCGCACCAAGGCGATCATCCAGGGTCCGCTGCAGCAGGCGGTGCTCTTCGCCCTCCGGGCCGGAGCCCAACTACCCGAGCACGACTCGCCACCGGCCGCCACGCTCCAGGTGTTGCGCGGCCAGGTCGTGCTGGTCGCCGGTGAGGAGCGTTGGAGGCTGGCAAAGGGCAGCCTGCTGCCGATCCCCCCGGTGCGCCATCACGTGGACGCTGTCACCGATGCCGTGTGTCTGCTCACGATCTGCCGGGGTGAGGGCTAGGGACCTCCTCGGTCCCGACAGTTGGTGTGTCGGCGTCGTCTGAGGGTCGGGTGGCGCGGGTCCGACGGCTGGACGGCCTCTCGCGCTTCGCGTGACGCCGCGGGGGCGGTGGCTTCTCGGCCGGGTGCGCATACTCCTGGTGGTAGTAGCTATAGGTGTCGAGCCCGCTCGCCGGCAACCGGTTCAGCAACACCCCGAGCACATGGGCGCCCACCCCCTCCAGGGTGGCCAGGGCCTGCGCGAGCTGGTTGCGTCGCACCACCCCTGCGCCGACGACCACGATGGTGCCGTCCACCATCTTCGACAGCACGGCGGCATCGGTGACGGGCAGGAGCGGCGGCGCGTCGATCAGCACATACTCGAAACGCTCGCGCAGCTCGTCCAGCAGGGCGGCCATCCCGGGAGATCCGAGCAGCTCGCTGGGGTTGGGCGGGATGGGACCGGCCCCGAGGACCGTCAGGTGCTTGCCGTAGGGCTGCAGCATGTCGTCGAGGGTGGCTGCTCCGATCAACACCGAGGTCAGGCCCGCACCACCCTCCATCCTGAGGTAGGTGAGCAGCCCAGGGCGGCGCAGGTCGGCCTCGACAGCACACACGGTGGCACCGGAGGCGGCCAGGGTGAGGGCCAAGTTGGCCACCGTCGTGGACTTTCCCTCTTCCGGCAGGGAGGAGGTGCACAGCAGCAGGCGGGGACGTTCGGCGGCATTGATGAACTGCAGGTTGGTCCGCGCTGCACGGAACGCCTCGGCGCGTGGACTGTAGTTGTCCCCATCGACCCGCAGCGGTACGCGCGCCGCGTCCCGGTCGAAGGCGATGCCACCGATGACCGGTCGGTCAGTCACCTGCAGCACATCGGTGGCGCCGGTGACCCGCGTGTCGAGCGCTTCGCGGGCCACAGCCGCCGCGACCCCGAGCATCAGGCCCAGACTCAGCCCGAGGGCAAGGTTGCGGAGTGGATTGGGCGACACCGGGCTGATTGCTTCCCGGGCCGGTCGGATCACTGAGGCCTTCACCGGGCTCGGTCCGCTCTCGCCGGTCCGCTCCAGCTCCGCCACGGTGACGGTGAACTGCTCGGCCACGGCGTTGGCGATCGCGGCGCTCTCCGCGGGGTCCTCGCCGCTGACATGGATGTCGATCAGCACGGTCTCCTTGGGGACCGCGGTGCTGACCCGGGATGCCAGCTGCTCGGGGGATTCGTCCAGGCCGAGCTCGGCGATGACCGGCTCCAGCACGACGGGCGCGGTCACCATGTCGGCATAGGTGGTCACCTGGCGCAGGGTGAACGAGTTGCCCTGGGCGAGGTCGGTCACGTTGTCGTGCACCGTCGTCGAGATGAACAGCTGCGCCGTCGCGCGATAGATGGGGGTGCTCAGGCTGGTGGCGAGGACCGAGCCGCCGACGCACAGGACAAGCAGAAGCGCGACCCAGCGCCAGCGTCGGCGAAGGGCTCGCAGATAGTCGTGCAGTTCCACGTGCCGCCTCCCGGTCTCCCAGGTGTGATCTGCGCAGCATAGTCGCCGGAGGGGTCGATCCGGCATGATGACGCACGTGCCCCGCCCACAGGTCGATCGCGGGTTCGCCCGCAACGTGGGCAGCCTGCTCGTCTCGCAGGTGCTGCGCGTGCCCATCACCGCGGTCTATTTCGTGGCTGCGACGCGGGTGCTGGGAGTGGAGTCGTTCGGCCGGCTGACGGCGGTCGCCGCGGTCGTGATGATCGCGGCGCCCTTCTCGGCGCTGGGCTCCGGGGCTCTGATCGTCAAGTATGGCGCGACCGAACCGGAGACGACCCACCGCTGGCTGGGTGCGGGGCTGACCATCAGCGCCCTCGGTGCGGTCGTCGTGGGTGCGCTCCTCCTGGTGCTGTCTCCGGTCCTGATCCCGCAGGGCACCGGGGTGGCGATCCTCTGGGGACTGGTCCTGGCCGACTTCATCTTCGCGCGCGCTGCCGACCTCGCCTCCTCCGTCTTCGTGGCCCGCGAGGAGATGAGGGTCACCGCCTTCTGCCAGGTGCTGCTGCCTGCGCTTCGCCTGCTGGCGGCGGCCATCCTGCTGCTCACGCCCTCACCGGTCGGACTGGGCACGTGGGTCCTCGCGCTGGTGCTCAGCTCGGCGCTCTCCGGGGCCATCTGTCTGACCCTTGCCGTGCGGGCGGTGGGCCGACCGGTTCTCGGGCTGGCGCCCTTCCGCGGGCACTGGCGGGAGGCCCTGCTGTTCAGCGTGGGGATCGGCACCCAGAACGCTCACAATGATGTCGACAAGGCCATGCTGGGCCGGCTCGATGGTCCGGCCGGGGCCGGTGTCTACGGCGCGGCCTACCGCTTCATCGACACTGCCTGGCTGCCCGTGCGCGCACTGTTCGGCGCGGCCTGGCCCCGGTTCTTCCGCTACGCCCGAGAGGGCAACTCGTCGCTGATCCCCTTCGTCCGGGCGATCGCCGGCCCGGCGCTGCTCTACAGCCTGACGGCGACCGTGGGGTTGATCGTCCTGGCCGGGATCCTGGTCCCGCTGCTGGGCGAGGCCTATGCCGAGTCGGTCCCGCTGCTGCGGGTGCTGGGCGTCGTCGTGCTGTTGCGGTGCCTCTACTATCTGCCCGCGGACGTGCTGACCGGGATGGGCCGCCAGGGGCTGCGCACCATCATCCAGCTGGTCGTGCTGGCCACCAATGTGGGGCTGAACCTCTGGTTGATTCCGCGCTTCGGTGTCTGGGGCGCCGCCTGGTCGACACTGGCCTGCGAGGCCGCGCTGGCGATGGCCCTGTGGATCGCCCTCGCGGTCTCGGTGCGCCACCCGGTCCCCCAGGAACGGAGGGACGTATGACGCCACGCGTCTCAGCCGCCGATCTCCAGGTGACCTTCCTGGCCACCGTGCTGACCCCACGGCGCGGGATGGAGAACGCCCTGGTGCGGCTGGCCTCCGCCCTGGCGGAGCGGCATCAGGTGGAGATCCTCGTGCTGCACGACCCGGGGCCGGTGACGGTGCCCGGGGTGACCGTGACCTGCCTCGATGCCGGGACGGAGCGGCACACCCGCGCAGCCTTACGTCGGCGGCTGCGGGCCGGTGCGAGCGGCGAGATCCTGGTGCTCACCGGTGTCTGGGCGGGAGCCCAGCTCCTCCTGGCCGCACCCTGGGCGCTCCGGTCCGCGGTGGCGTGGGAGCACTCCCTGACACCCACCAGGCTGGCCACCGGTCGGCGGTTCCGGCTCCGGGCCGAGCTGGTGGCACGCAGCTATCGGCGTGCCCGCGCGGTCGTCGCGGTCAGCCCCGTGGTGGCCAGCACCCTGTGCGACCAGTGGTCCGTGGCCACCGTCGTCCTGCCCAACCTGCTCGACCTGCCGGAGCTCTCCCCGGGTGCGACCCGGCACGCTGCGCGTGCGGATGACCCGCCGGACAGCTCCGCTCCGGTCCGGCTCCTGGCCCTTGGTCAGGCCAGGGCCGTGAAGAACTTCGATGTCCTGATCCGGTCCCTGCCGCTGCTCACCATGGACTGGCGCCTCCGAATGGTCGGTGGGGGACCCCTGGAGCCGGAGCTGCAGGCCCAGGCCCGGCAGTTGGGTGTCGACGACCGGATCGAGTGGGTGGGTGACGTGGCCGACCCCGGGCCGTTGCTGGCCGACAGTGATGTCCTGGTCCACCCGGCGTCGTCGGAGACCTTCGGCTATGTCCTCTTCGAGGCGGCTGAGCACTGGCTGCCGGTGGTGGCCTGTGACGCCCCGGTGATGAACACCCTCGTGCCGGACACCGTCCCCGGGCTGCTCACGCAGGCTGATCCGGCACACCTGGCCGCGGCGGTGGAGGAGGCTGCCCGTCGCTATGCCGGTCCCGGGGCCGCTGCCGCGGACGAGTTTCGGGCTGCCGACGCGCTCCGCCGCCGCGCCTACAGTGCTCGTGCGACGATCGCCGCCTGGGAGGAGGTGTTGCATGAGTGACGACCCACCCGGTGCCCCGCGGGTCAGCGCCATCCTGCCGCTGCACGACCCCGGCCCGGGACTGCGCTCCACGATTGCGGCACTCCTGGCCACGCTCTCGGCCGAGGACGAGCTCGTCGTGGTCGATGACGCCTCCGGCGACGGGACTGCCGACCTGCTCCGCGACACGGACTGGCAGGGCCTGCCGGTGCAGGTGGTGCGGCTCCCGGAGCGGGCAGGGGTCGCCGCGGCGCGCAACCACGGCCTCACCCGCGCTCGCGGTGAGATGGTCTGGTTCGTCGACTGGGACGACCGGTGGGACCCGGCGATCGTCGGCCGGTTGTATGCCGCGCGCCTCGCCTCCGGAGCGCCGGTCGTCGGCTGTGGCGCTGACCTGGTCGACACCCGGGGGCGTCGACGGGAGCAGTTGGGTGAGGTGACCGGACCCACGCTGCTGACCGGCGGTGAGATCGGGATCGCGATCCTGGACGGCCGGATCCGGGGCTACCTGTGGAACAAGCTGTTCGCGCGGGAGGTCCTGGGTGAGTCTCCGTTTCCACCGCGCCGGACCAGGTCGGACTTCGCCGGCTCGGCCGAGCTCATGGCTCGACAGCCCACGGTCTATCTCATCCCGGACCTGATGTTCCACCACGTGCAGCGACCAGGCTCGCTGACCACGGTCCAACACCCCTCCCTGGAGACCCTGCGCGAGTCACAGCGGATCGGGGAGCGGGTCGCAGCAGTGGCCCTCGCGCATCCTGACGGGCCCGCCGACCCGACGGCGGTGGCTGCGGCGCTGCACGAGTTCCGCCACCGGGAGTGGCATGTGGCCGTGGCCGGCACCGCGATGCGCGCGCACCACGATCCGCAGGACCGCGCCGAGTGGCTGCGGATCGCCCGCGACGGACTGCAGCTGCGCGCTGCCGTGCGACTCTTTCCGCGCGACCGCGAACTGGCCCTGCGGGTGGCCGTCCTCGCGGCTCTCGGGGCCCACTACCCCCTTGCCTACCGTGCGGTCCTGAGGGTGCGGCCCTGGGTGCGCCGGGTGACCGGACGTGGCAGGGCCTGAGAGCTCGAGAGTGTCAGCCCCGCGATGACCCAGACCAGGCAGGTCGCCTGTGCGGCATACACCGGCGTCAGGGTCAGCGAGGTGAGGGCGACCAGGGCGCACGCGACGGCGAGGGGCGCGATCGGGCGCACTCCCCGACGGTGCAGGAAGACCGGCGACAGCAGCGCGACGACGAATGCGCCCACCAGCAGCAGGCCACCCTGGAGATAGAAGGCGACGAACTGGTTGTCGATGAAACTGATGAACTGCACCTGCGGTGGACCGAGCGTGCCCAGGCTCAGCCGGGGGTCGGTGGGGGAGTAGTCCAGAGCGACCTGCCAGGCCTCGACCCGGCCGAGCATGTTGCTGTCTGCCCGGACCCCCTCGGACAGGATCGAGATCCCGCTCGAGAGGCGACCCAGCAGACCGCCCCCGAGCAGCCGCTGCAACAGCCCGGTGGCATACGCGATCAGGAGCAGGGGAAGGACGAAGACGGCAGAGGTCAGGGCGTGGCGAGAGAGGGCCTGGGAGTCGCGCAGCGTCCGCACCAGCCAGATGACGGCCAGCACCGCCAGGCACAGGATCCCGGTGCGGGACTGGCTGCCCAGGATGCCGATGAGTGCGCAGGCGATGCCGGTGCTGCGGTGCATGCCGCGCAGGAAGGCGCAGGAGAGCACGAGGGCGGTCAGGGACCAGAGCGCGAAGGTGTTGGCGTTGATGAACAGGCCGGTGGACCGGCCGTAGATGACATACGCCTCGCTCAGCGAGCGCTGTGACTCGACGTCCCACTCCTGCATCGGCCCCCAGATGGACAGGGGGAGCAGGTCCAGGCGCAGCAGCGCCTGGCCGAGTGCGTAGGTGCCGTGGATCACGATGGCCAGGTGCACGACCGGGAGGATCCGGGCGCCGACCGTGGCGGTGAGGGCCAGGACCGCCCCGGGCACCAGGACCAACATCCAGGAGTAGAGCGTGGTCACCTGGTAGGTCCCGAGCAGCACGCCGAGGAGGGGCAGGGCCAGCAGCAGGAAGAACAGCGGTCCGACCGTGCTGATCACCCCGCCCGGGAGCGACGGGCGGGGGCGGCCCGCCCGCACCCAGGCCCAGAGGGCGGACCCGACGAAGAGCACCTCGAGCACCGGCAGCCCAGCAAAGCCAGGAGCCCGCCCCAGGGCCACGCGTTCGCCGAGGACGAGATAGAGCAGGAACGCCCCCAGGGCGAACTTCTGGGTCACGGGCTCTGCCGGTCAGGCACGATGCGCCGTTCTCGCATCGCCCCGGACCGCCTGAGACAGGACCGCCTCGAGTGTCGTCACGACGGGCACGTCAGACAGGTCCTCCCGCGCGGGGTAGACGTCCGGGGCCGTGGGTTCGGCAAGCTCGCGCTCAATGATGTCGCTCATCGCACCCAGGTCCCGGTCGGGCGCTAGGTGCACCGACGGCAGGCCTCGCACGCCCTTGACGTCGAACGCCG
The DNA here is from genome assembly GCF_007197575.1 of Ornithinimicrobium ciconiae. Classification (NCBI taxonomy): domain Bacteria; kingdom Bacillati; phylum Actinomycetota; class Actinomycetes; order Micrococcales; family Ornithinimicrobiaceae; genus Ornithinimicrobium; species Ornithinimicrobium ciconiae. The sequence continues at coordinate 101,644 of NZ_CP041616.1, read as the reverse complement.
CTGTCGGTCGGTGCACCGCCATCGCCTCCAGAATCACCCTGGGTAGTCCCTCCCAGTCTGCCGTGTGCAGCAGCAGGCGCGCGCTCTGCAACTCTGGTGCAGTGGCGACAAAGCCGGGCAGGTGCACGTCGGCGGCGATACCCAGCTCCTCGGCGCGGCGGGTGAGCTCTGCCGTGAGTGGGCCGCGCCCCAGCATCCGCAGCTGGATCGGGCTGCCCCGCCGGCGCAGCTCGGCAGCGACCTCGAGGGCGAGCCAGGGGCGTTTGCGGGTGGTGTGCTCTCCGATCCACACCACCACGTTGGTGTCTGGCTGCGGCGACGGCTGAAAGGCATCGACCGGCAGGCCGACTCCGAACGGCAGCTGGTGCACGGGCAGGTCCGGGGCCCAGCGCTGGAACCATCGGTGGTCCTCGGCGTTGAGGACGATGGCTGACGCGGTGCCGGGCAGTGCCCAGCGTTCGAGCAGCTCCCAGTGAGCGGTGCGCCGTGCGCCGGCCTCACGCCAGTGCAGACCGTGGGCGAAGTAGACGACCGGGACCGGGAGGGAGGCTCGCCGGGCGAGCAACCCGGCCGTGGCGGTATTGACCAGGACGACGTCGGCCCCCACGTGCTGGGCCCACCTGCGCAGGTCGCCGCCCGTGCCCAGGTTGACCAGCCGGGGCCGCTGGGTCAGCGACTCGACCACGTGCGAGCGTCCGTGCTCCATCGGGGTGCCGGCCGCGAAGTGGACGAGATGTCCGTGCGCGCGCAGCAGATCCGCGATGCGGACAAAGAACGAGTCGAGGTGCAGGCCGGTGCTGGCCAGGATCCCGATGCTCAACCGCGAGGGCACGGTCATAGTCCCTTGAGGCGCAGCACCTGCATCACGGTGCTGGTGAGGATCGGCAGGTCGCCCCGCAAGGAACCGGCTCGGACATAGTCCAGGTCGTGGGCGAGCTTGCCGTGCCAGTCCTCGACCGCCGAAGTATAGCAGTGTCGCACCTGCGCCTGACCGGTGAGCCCTGGGCGCACGACGAGGCGCTGCTCGAACTGGGCGAACTGCTGCATCAGCTCCACGACCAGCTCGGGCCGCTCCGGACGCGGTCCGACCAGGGACATCTCACCGCGGAGGATGTTGAGCCCCTGGGGGACCTCGTCGAGATGGCTGGCTCGCAGGAGGCGGCCGAGTCGGGTGACCCGCGGGTCACCGGGGAAGGTCCAGCGGGCCAGCCCGTCCGCCTCTGCGGTGCACGTCATCGAGCGCAGCTTGTACATCCGGAAGGTTCTGCCGTGGAGTCCGACCCGTTGCTGGACGTGAAAGACCGGGCCCCGACTGTCGATCTTGATCGCGAGGGCCACCAGGGGCAGCAGCACGAGCAGCAGACCCAGGAGCATGGTCGCGCCCAGGACGTCGATGCAGCGTTTGGCCCGTGAAGCCACCAAGGGGTGTGGCGCGCGGGGCAGCATCAGGGGTGAGATGTGCACCTGCCGGTCGGGGTGGTACGCCGCGGGGCTGAGCGGTTGTGCGCCTGAGCTGAGCCGGCGCACCCTCCGGTGGGGACTGCGCACCCCACGAGCCGCAGCGGAGCCTGAAGACATGACCAGGACCCGTGCTTCCTATGCCCGCGGTCCGCAAGACCGGCGACGCCCGCGATGTCGCGACGGGCGGGCTCTGGCCGGTTTCACGGGCGGCGCAGCGTGCCGTGATGGGGGGTGTTCCTGTGATGGCGCAGGGACGCCAGTCGTTCCGATCACGTGTAACCCACTCCCTCATGCATCTGGGACAAGTGATTCACGCAGGAGACTAGCGAAGTTAACGAAAAATTAATAGAGCCTTTGCAAGTCGTTTACACATGCGAGGGCGCGCAGGGGTCCAGAAGTGCCGCTAGGCAGTCCTGTTGGGGTGTTCTTGACCCAGCCCTGGCGCAATCGCGACGGGCTCAGGTGGTGCGGCTCAGCCGCCGATGGCACTCATCGGACGGGCTCGGGTGGTGCGGGTGCGGCTCAGCCGCCGATGGCACTCATCGGACGGGCCGGCTGCAGGAAGCCGGGGTCATTGATCCCGTGGCCGGGCAGTTTGGCGGTGATGCAGGCCTGGACGAGCTCGCCCAGCTCCTCATCGCTGGCTCCCTCACGCAGGGGCGTCCGCAGGTCCGTCTCGGTCGTGGCGAACAGGCAGTTGCGCACCTGCCCGTCGGCGGTGAGGCGCACCCGGTCGCAGGCGCCACAGAACGGAGCGGTGACCGAGGCGATCACCCCGACAGTGGCGGGGCCGCCGTCCACCAGGAAGCGCTCGGCAGGAGCGCTGCCGCGCTGCTCGGCCGGCGTCAGGTCGTAGTGCTTGCGCAGGCGGACCAGCACCTCCTCGCCGGTGACCATGTTGTCCCGCCGCCAGGTGTGTCCGGCGTCGAGTGGCATCTGCTCGATAAAGCGCAACTGGTAGCCGTGCTCGAGAGCGAAGGCCAGCAGGGCCGGGGACTCGTGGTCGTTGATGTCACGCATCAGCACGGTGTTGAGTTTCAGGGGAGCCAGCCCAGCAGCGTCGGCCGCCGCGATGCCGGCGAGGGTGTCATCGAGGCGGTCCCGTCGCGCCAGGGTCTTGAAGGTCTCGCGGTCGAGCGTGTCGAGACTGATGTTGACCCTGGTGAGTCCGGCGGCGACCAGGTCGGGCGCCATCTTGTCGAGCCCGAGGGCATTGGTCGTCATGGACACCTCGACGCCCAGGGCCGAGATGCCGGCGACCACGTCCACCAGGTCGCGCCGCAGCAGGGGCTCCCCACCGGTCAGTCGGACCTCGTCGATGCCCAGGCCCACGGCGATGCGCGCCAGGTGGATGAGTTCCTCGGTGGTCAACAGGGTTGGCTTCGCCAGCCAGGGAAGTCCCTGCTCCGGCATGCAGTAGGTGCACCGGAGCGAGCATCGGTCGGTCAACGAGATGCGCAGGTCCCGGTGCGCCCGGCCATAGGTGTCGAGCAGTGCCATCAGTGATCCCATCCGATGATCTGAGACAGGATGTGGGGCAGCAGCGGCAACAACGCATCCATCGACTGCTCCACTCCTGTGAGGCTGCCGGGCAGGTTGACCAGCAGGGTCCCGGTGACATCCGGGTCGTCTGAGTCCGCGACGCCGACCACGCCGCGGGACAGGGTGGCCAGGGGGGTGTGGTGGGCACCCTCGCTGCGCAGGTACTCAGCGACGCCGACGAGCTCCCGGGTCACCAGGGTGCGGGTGGCCTCGGGGGTGAAGTCCCGGGGGGAGACCCCGGTGCCCCCCGTCGTGGCTATCAGGCCGAAGCCCTCGGCAAGGCCCGCGCGCAGGCCGTCGCCGACGGGCTCAACCCCGTCGGTCACCAGCCGTGGGCCCGTCACCGCGTAGCCAGCCTCGCGGAACCTCTCGACCAGGCGGGGACCGGACCGGTCCTCGCGGGAACCGCTCGCCGCCCGGTCTGACACAGTGATCACCAGGACACTGGTCGGGGGCAGATCAGCGGTGTTGCTCATCACCCCATGCTAGGCAGTCTGTCTGGACCCGCAAGGAGCCGCCTCGACGGAGCCTGGTCGCGGCACGTCACGCGGCGCACGAATCCCCGTCTCAGGAATTTGCCGAATCCTTACCAAATGGGCATCGCCGCAGGTCAGCGCCATGGCGCCAAGGTGGGAGACTCGCCTCACAGCCCGACGTGTCCTGCTGTCGTTCGCGCTCGTGGCGGCCTGCGCCTACTGTCGGATCCGACAGTTAACCAGCAGTAACAATCACATCGGAGGGGTGCGATGGGCATCTTCGACAAGATCAAGGACGCGGTGGAGGACGCGGCGGACGCCGCGAGCAACACCACCAAGGACGCCAAGAAGGCCGACACCACGGCTGACGCCACGGCTGACAGGGCCGCCACGCCGAAGAGCGACAGGGGGTCCCTGGGCGACAAGCTGGACCGGGCTCAGGACCAGCTCCAGGACGCCAAGGAGGAGGCGACCGCCAAGGAGCGGCCCGAGGCCAAGCAGGGCAAGCCTGCGGCGGAGTCGAAGCCGGCGGAGAAGGCCAAGCCGGCCGAGAAGGCCCAGCCCGCCGGAGGCGGTTCCCAGACCTACACCGTCAAGGCCGGAGACACCCTGAGTGAGGTCGGCGCGAAGTACGGCGTGTCCTACATGGACATCGCCAAGGCGTCCGGGATCGACAACCCGGACCTGATCTTCCCGGGCCAGAAGCTCACCATCCCGGGCAAGTGACCGATTGAGAGCCGGGGGCCACGCCCCAGCGTTCGCGTTCGCGTTCGCACACAGTGACAGCCAGGTCGGAGTGCTCCGGCCTGGCTGTCACTGTGTCGGCGACTGCCCGGTCACCTGCGCGTCAGCATATAAGACACTCCCGCGTTGTGGAATGAGGGAAGGTTGCCCTAACCTAACTTCGTCCTACTGTCACGCCGAGGGAGAACCACCCCGTGCCGTCACCGATGTCCGCGCCGCAGCCGCGCAGCGCCGCAGCCACAGCCCCAGCCCCACAGCTCACCGTCCCTCGCCGCACCCGTGCACTGCTGGGGGTGTGCACCCTTGGGCTCGTGCTGGTCGCGGGCTGCTCCACTGGCCCGACGGACGACACCGCCACCACGGACAACGCCGGCCCGACGGACGAGACTGGAGGCACGAGTGACACCGACAGCACGAGTGCCGGCTCGGGCGACTCCGCTGAGGACAGCGCGGACGCGGCAGGCGAGACCGGGGCGGCACAGTTCCCGGTGACCATTGAGCACGCCTTCGGCGAGACGACCATCGAGTCGGACCCCCAGCGCGTCGCCACCGTCGGCTGGTCGGACCAGGACACGGTCGTCGCGCTCGGCGAGGTGCCGGTCGGCTCCGTCAGGATCTCCTGGGGCGGCAACGACGCCGGGTCCACGGACTGGTTTGACGCCGCCGTCACCGAACTCGGCAGCGACCCGGGCGAGGTCACCCGCTATGACGACGCTGACGGCATCCCCACCGACGAGATCGCCCAGCTCGCCCCCGATTTGATCATCGGCACCAACTCCGGCATGACGCAGGAGGAGTATGACGCGCTGTCCAAGATCGCACCGGTCGTCGCCTTCCCGGAGACCGCGTGGGGCACCCCGTGGCGCGACTCGGTCGAGATGGTGGGTCAGGCCATCGGCCGAGACGCCGAGGCCGATGCAGTGCTGGCCGAGCTCGAGGTCGATCTTGACACGGTGAGCTCCGAGCACCCCGAGCTCGCGGGCACCTCCATGGCCTGGACCTGGTACACCGCCACCGACCTCAGCACCATCGGCGTCTACACCGCCACGGACCTGCGCCCGCAGCTGATGCACGAGTTCGGGATGGTCGACGCCAGCAAGGTCACCGAGCTCACGGAGGCCAACCCGGGCACGTTCAGCGCCAACCTGTCCTCCGAGCAGGCCGACACCCTGGATGCCGACGTCCTCTTCTTCTATGTCGAGGACGAGAGCCAGGTCGATCAACTGGTCAACGAGCCGCTCATCGGATCGACACCGGCCCTGGCCAACGGCTCCTTCGTGGCTCTCACGGACATGCAGCTCATGAGCGCCCTGTCCTCGCCCACCCCGCTGACGATCCCCGTGGTCCTGGAGGAGTTCGTCCCCCTGGCCAGCGAGGCGGCAGAGAAGGTGCAGTGACTGGGAGCCGTCGCCTCCCCGCCGGTGCGGTGATCCTCCTGGGGGTCACCGCGCTGGCGGTGGCGTTCGCGCTCTCCCTGGCCATCGGCTCGCGGAGCATCTCACCGGTGGCAGCGCTCGAGGCGCTCGCGCCGGTGCTGCGTGGTGACCCGACCGGTGCCTTCGAGGAGGGGATCGTCGCCTCCCGTCTGGACCGCAGCCTGATCGGGCTGGTCGTCGGCACGGCGGTGGCCCTCTCCGGCGCGGCGATGCAGGGGCTGACCCGCAACCCGCTGGCCGACCCGAGCATCCTCGGTGTCAACTCAGGGGCAGCGCTGGCCGTCGTGCTGGGGCTGCAGTTCGCCGGGATCTCCAGTGTCGGTGGCTATCTGTGGCTCGCGCTGCTCGGTGGTCTCATCACGGCCGTCGTGGTCTATGCCGTCGCCTCGGTGAGCCAGGGCGACCAGTCCCTGACCATGGTCCTGACCGGCGCGGCGGTGACGGCCGGGGTGACCAGCATCATCGCCGGGGTCCTGGTGAGCAACCAGGGGGCACTGCAGGAGTTCCGCTTCTGGCAGGTCGGCTCGGTCGCGGGCCGGGACGCCGGGATCATCACCGACGTGCTCCCGCTGCTGCTGATCAGCCTGGTCATCGTCCTGGTGTCCGGGCCGGTCCTCAACGCCGCCGCGCTGGGCGAGGAGCTGGAGCGGGCGCTGGGACAGCGGATCCTGCTCGCCCGCGGGGTGGTCGCCCTCGGGGCGGTCGGTCTGGCGGCCAGTGCCGTGGCGCTGGCCGGGCCCATCGCCTTCGTTGGCCTGGTGGTGCCTCACATCGTGCGCCTGGCAACGGGTCCGGACTACCGCAAGATCCTGCTGGGCAGTGCTCTGGTCGGTCCGGTCCTGATCCTCCTCACGGACACCCTGGGGCGGATCGTGACGCCGCCGACGGAGGTGCAGGTCGGCATCATGACGGCCATCCTCGGCGCGCCCGTGCTGATCCTGATGATCAGGCGGGCGGTGCTGCGATGACGACAGCACCCGTGCAGCACCGACCCGAGCCCGACCTGGCCCGGTCCCTCGAGGCGATCCACCAGGCGACCCGAGGCGTCCGCCAACGCCTCACCTGGGTTATCTCGAGCCTGCTCCTGCTGCTCCTGGGAGCCGTCGCGGCGCGGGTGCTGCTGGGCGACTTCACGATCACCATCCCCGACTTCTTCCGGATCGTCACCGGCACCGAGATCCCGGGGGCCTCCTTCATCCTGATGGAGTCCAAGCTGCCGCGCGCCGTGATCGGGGTGCTCGCCGGACTGGCCCTTGGAGCCACAGGTGCCACCTTCCAGACGATGGCGCGCAATCCCCTGGCCAGCCCCGACGTGCTGGGCATCACCCTGGGCTGCTCGGCAGCAGCGGTGACCGCCACCGTCCTGTTCGACGCGTCGGACTCCGTCGTGTCGCTCGCGGCGCTCGCCGGGGGAGGCGCGGTCGCCCTCGCCCTGGTCACCCTGTCCGGCAGCCACCCGGGCGCCGCACCCGGACGGATGATCCTGATCGGCATCGCTCTGGCCGCGATGCTCGTCTCGGTGATCCACTGGGTCCTGGTGCGGGCCGACATCTATCAGGCGCACGAGGCGATGGTCTGGCTGACCGGCAGCCTCACCGGTGTCACCTGGGGCCAGATCCGCGTGCTCGCCCTGATCGTGCTCCTCACCCTGCCATTGCTGCTGTATGTCGGCAGTCACCTGCAGGTGGTCGAGCTCGGGGACGACCTGGCCTCCGGCCTGGGACGGTCTCCCCGGACCACCCGCATGAGGGCGATTGCCCTGGTGGTTGTGCTGACCGCGGCCACGACCGCGGTCTGTGGTCCCATCGCGTTCGTCGCCTTCCTCTCCGGCCCCATCGCGCGGCGGTTGCTCGGCGGCCGCCCCTCGTTGCTCACCGCCGGCCTGGTCGGCGCCGTGATCGTGGTCGTGGCGGACTACCTGGCGGCCTACGCGCTGCCCAGCAACAACTTCCCCGTCGGGGTCGTCACCGGCCTGGCCGGCGCCCCCTTCCTGCTGTGGCTCCTGGCCACCAGCCGACCAGCAGCCCAGAAAGCCTAAGGAGACGGCATGACCCTGCAAGCCCAGAACCTCTCGCTGGCCTATGGCAAGCGGTCGGTCGTTGAGGGCCTCAACCTCGACATCCCGCCCGGACAGGTCACCGCGATCGTCGGACCCAACGGCTGCGGGAAGTCCACCGCCCTGCGGGGCCTGGCCCGCCTGCTGCGACCGTCCGCCGGCCAGGTCCTCCTGGACGGCACCGACATCCACACCCTGCCGACCAAGGCGGTCGCCCGACGGGTCGGGCTGCTCCCGCAGAGCCCCGTCGTCCCCGAGGGCATCACCGTGGCTGAGCTGGTGGCCCGCGGACGTCACCCCCACCACGGCCTGCTCCGTCAGTGGAGCCGTGACGACGACCGGGTCGTCGCCGAGTCCCTGGACCGCACCCACACCACGGAGCTGGCCGGACGACAGGTCGACCAGCTCTCCGGCGGTCAGCGGCAACGGGTCTGGATCGCGATGGCCCTGGCGCAGCGCACCGGCCTGCTGCTGCTGGACGAGCCGACCTCGTTCCTGGACATCGCCCACCAGGTCGAGGTGCTTGACCTGGTCCGTGACCTCGCGATCGAGGACGGGACCACGGTGGTCATGGTGCTGCACGACCTGCCCCTCGCCGCCCGGTATGCCGACCACCTGATCGCGATGCGCAACGGTGCCATCGTCGCCGAGGGGGAGCCGCAGGACGTGGTCACCGCCCAGACCGTCTGCGACGTCTTCGGCATCACCTGCCGGGTGCGCTGGGAGGAGGCTGGCGACGTCAGCGTGATCCCCCTGGGCCGTCACCTGCCGACCAGGCGCGCCCGGTCCCGATCCGTCGCCACCACCCTCACCGCACCCCCGTCCCCGTCCACACCCACAACCGCACCCACGTCCACACCCACGTCCACACCCCTGATGACTCTCCAGGAGCCCCGATGAGCAGAGCACTTCGCGTCCGCGACACCCTGATCCGGGCGGCCTACGCCCGCTCGATGTCCATGCCGATCGAGCGGGAGGCACACCAGCTGTTCCGGGTCACCGTGACCGCAGCAGAGCAGGTGTCACCCATCATGCGGCGCCTGACCCTGCGTGCCCCCGAGCTGGCGGACTACCAGCCCCTGGGCCCGGACGAGTACTTCGGCCTGGTCATGCCCGCCGCGGGTCAGGACCTGCCCGCCCTGCCGGAGGCGGACCCGGACCGGGCCACCCCCCGCGGCAGCTTCGATGTCCCGGACGAGCAGCAGCCGGACGTGCGGTGGTACACCATCCGGGCCCACCGTCCTGAGGTCGGCGAGGTCGACGTCGACGTCGTCACGCACGGGGACGCCGGCCCGGGCTCGGCCTGGGTGCTGCGGGCCGAGGTCGGCTCCCAGGCAGCGTTCCAGACCGGGACGGCTGCCTACCGCACCGAGCAGGCATCCGGTGCGCAGGTGATCGCTGGCGACGAGACGGCGCTGCCGGCCATCAGCCGTATTCTCGAGGAGCTGCCCGCCACCGTCGAGGCGCACGTCTTCCTCGAGGTGCCGGCCGTCACGGATGTGCCGCCGCTGCCGTCGCCCCGGTCCGCCATGATCACCGTGGTGGAGCGTGGGACCGGCCTGCCCGGCTCGGCCCTGGTCCCCGCGATCGAGGCGGCGAGCCTGCCGATCCCGACGGCGTCCTGGATCGCCGGGGAGAAGGCCACCGTCGCGGCGGTGCGCCGCTATCTGACGAGCGAGATCGGGGCTGCCAAGCGCGCCGTCTACTTCTGCCCCTACTGGATCCTGGGCAAGCCGCGCGGCTAGTTGCACTGACCACGGAGGTGGGCAGAACAGCTAGTGTGTCGCGCCGTTAATTCGTTACATAAATCGTAGAATGGGGTATGAGTCGTACCGGACGCCCCAAGGCCCCGCTGGAGCTGACCGAGGAGGAGCGTGCACAGCTGCTGCGCTGGGCGCGCAGGCGCAAGTCTTCACAGGCGTTGGCGTTGCGCTCGCGGATCGTGTTGGGGTGCGCCGAGGGGTTGACGAACAAGGAGGTCGCGGCGCTGGAGAAGGTGTCGGCACCGACGGTCGGCAAGTGGCGGACCCGGTTCGTTGAGCACCGGTTGGACGGCCTGTCGGATGAGGCTCGCCCGGGTCGCCCTCCCACCATCAGCGCTGAGCAGATCGAGGACGTCGTGGTGGCCACCCTGGAATCCACGCCGCTCAACGCGACGCACTGGTCGCGGGCGAAGATGGCCCAGCGCAGCGGGCTGTCCAAGTCCACCATCGGGCGGATCTGGCGGGCCTTCGACCTCCAACCACACCGCGAAGACGGGTTCAAACTGTCCAACGACGCGCTGTTCGTGGAGAAGGTCTACGACGTGGTCGGCCTCTACCTGAACCCGCCCGAGGCCGCGGTGGTGCTGTGCGTGGACGAGAAGTCACAGGTGCAGGCCTTGGCCCGGTCTCAACCGGCGTTTCCGATGATGCCCGGTATGCCCGAGAAGCGCACTCACGACTATGTCCGACATGGCACCACGTCCCTGTTCGCGGCGTTCAACACCGCCGATGGCACCGTGATCTCCTCCCTGCACCGCAAGCACCGCGCGATCGAGTTCAAGAAGTTCCTGGCCAAGATCGACGACCAGGTCCCGGCCGAGCTGGAGGTGCACCTGGTCTGTGACAACTACGGCACCCACAAGCACCCCAGCATCAAGAAGTGGCTGGCAGCCCACCCCCGCTTCCACATGCACTTCACCCCGACCTACTCCTCATGGCTGAACCAGGTCGAGCGGTTCTTCGCCTACGTCACTGCCGACCTGCTCCAGCGTTCTGACCACCGCAGCGTCCAGGCCCTCGAGGGCGATATCCGCAAGTGGGTCAAGGCCTGGAACGAAGACCCCAAGCCATTCATCTGGACCAAAACCGCCGAACAGATCCTCGACTCCCTCGGCAGACTTCTACAACGAACTACCGGCGCGGGACACTAGCCGGACGGGTGCGCGGTCTGCTCGCTGCGCTAGCCGGACAGCGCCCGACCCAGCAGCGCTCCCGCTGCGGCCGCGCCGACACAGAGCGCGAGCATGCCTGCCGCAGCCAGTCCGGCCGTGCGCCACGCGCCTTCGCGCGTCAACCGGACCGACTCCACCATCGCGGTGGAGAAGGTGGTGTAGCCACCGCAGAAGCCGACCGCTCCGACCGCGTAGGCCTGCGGCGAGTCGGCGGCCATCGAGGTGGCCAGCAGGCCGATCAGCAGTGACCCCGTCACGTTGATGACCAGCGTGGCCAGCGGGAACGCCCCGTGCCAGCGTCGGTTGACCAGGTCATCGACCAGGAAGCGCGCGGCGGCTCCCAGGCCGCCCAGGAGGGTCAGGACGAGCACCGTGCCCGGTGCCAGGCCGCTCAAGGTGCGGCCCCGCTGCGCACGCCCCGGGCCCCGAGCACGACGCCGGCAGCGCAGGACACCAGTCCCGCGCAGACGCTGCCGATGCCGTAACCCAGGGCAAGACCCAGGTGTCCGGTGCCGACCAGGTCGTGGACCTCCAGCGCGAGCGCGGAGTAGGTCGTGAATCCGCCCAGGAGACCGGTGCCCAGCCCCAACCGGGCCAGGCGACGCGCCGGGGTCTCGGGCCCAGTCCGGGCGAGGCGTTCGAGGAGGAGTCCCAGCAGGAAGGCGCCGCTGAGGTTCACCATCAGCGTCGCCCACGGGATCTGGTGCGTGGCGGGGACGGCCTGCGTGACGGCATACCGGGACAGGGTGCCCAGTGCGCCGCCGAGGGTGACGACACCGACCAGCAGAGGGGAAGGGCGCAAGGGCGGCTCAGTGGCCCTTGTCGCGGGCGCCGGGAATGACGAGCACCGGGCGGGACTGGGTGTGCACCAGGTGACCGCCGATGGAGCCGCCGATGAGTTCGTTCATCCAGCCGGTGAAGCCCGGACGACGCCCGCCCACCGCGATGAGACAGGCCTGCCACTGGTCGGCGATCTCGGTGAGACCGGAGGCGATATCACCCACGGTGGACTCCAGGCGCCAGGGCACCTGCCGGTCGGCCAGGTGCTCGGCCACGAACCGATGCACCCGCTCGTTCAGGGCGTGGCTGGTGTCTGCCGACTGGTCGGGATCCAGGGGGGTAATGAGGCGGGTGCCGTCCAGACTGGCGCCATAGATCACCTGCGTGGAGTCGACCCACGCGCAGACCAGCCCGGCCCCCATCGTGGTGGCCATGTCGGCAGCCTCCTTGACGATGTGTGGGTCCTGGTCGGCATCGACACCGACGACGATGACCCGGTCCGGCCCGGGCGCTGGCCAGTTCGACCCGGCAGCTGCACTGCTGTCAGTCACGGGAACCTCCTGGGGTTGCTGTCCCCATCTTGTCCCGAACCAGGCGCGGGCGCAGCCGCTGGCCAGGCGATGCGCCGACCTCGGCACCGAAAAACGGGCCCGCGGACCCGCGGGACGATGCCTCGCGGCAGAAGGGTGCTGCGCGAGCGCGCCGACGGTACCGTGTCCTGATGCCGACCTCGCCCCTCGATCGTGACGCCGACGACGCCGAACACGCCCGACACCTGCAGCACACCCTCGAGCTGGCCCGCCGTGCCGTGACCAGTGGCAGCGGCGGCCCGTTCGGAGCCGTGGTCGTGCTCGACGGGGAGGTGATCGCCGAGGGGTGGAACACGGTCGTGGGCACCAGTGACCCGACCGCGCACGCGGAGATCACCGCGATCCGCGCCGCTGCTGAGCACCTGGGCGACTTCCAACTGTCCGGTGCCGTGATCTATGCCTCGTGCGAGCCCTGCCCGATGTGTCTCGGGGCGATCTACTGGTCCCGCGCCGAGGCGCTGTACTACGCCGCGACCCGCCACGACGCGGCGGCCGTCGGCTTCAGCGACGCCATGATCTATGACGAGATCGGTCTGGCGCCGGAGGCCCGCACGCTCCCGTTCCGCCGGCTCGAGGTGCCCGGCGCGGGGGACGTCTTTGCGCAGTGGCAGGCCAAGGCAGACCGCACCGACTACTGACAATTTTCGTAGCGGTTTTGTTGGTCCGCCCCGTCTTTTCGTAAGGGTTTGCTGGTCCGCCGGTGGGCTGCGTCCCAGGGTCGGTGCAGCTCAGCGTGATTCACTCAGCCCGTGCGTGACATCTGGGATGCGGCCACGTCCACCCAACCGCTGCCGTCGCTCGCCGGTGCCCTGGTCCTGGCCGCCCTCGCCCTGCTGGTCACCTGGACGCCCACCGGCTATCGGTTCATCCGGCACGGCGTCACGATCGTGCACGAGGCCGGACATGCCACGGTGGCGGTGCTGACCGGGCGGCAGTTGCGGGGCATCCGACTGCACGCGGACACCTCCGGCGTCACGATCTCGCGCGGACGCCCCCGCGGCCCCGGCATGGTGGCGACCCTCGCCGCGGGATATCCGGCCCCGGCCGTCCTGGGGTTCGCCTCTGCCGCACTGCTCTCCCAGGGGTATGCCGTGGGCTGGCTCTGGCTGATGGTCGCCCTGTGCGCCCTCATGCTGATCCAGATCCGCAACTTCTATGGGCTCTGGGTCCTGCTCGTCGCAGGAGCGCTGGTCGGCGGTGCCACCTGGCTGCTCCCGGCAGAGGGGGCGGGGTGGATCGCGCACCTGCTGGTCTGGGCGCTGCTGCTGGCCGCTCCCCGCTCGGTCGTGGAGTTGCAGCGGCAGCGCGGACGCGGCGGCGCCCGCCAGTCCGACGTTGATCAGCTCGCCGCGCTGACCGGGGTGCCGGCCACCCTCTGGGTCGGGCTCTTCTGGCTGATCTGCGTTGCCTGCCTGGTCGCCGGTGCTGTCCTGCTGGCTCCCTGACCGGACGTGCGGGCGGCCCCGGTCAGAGGATGAAGCGGAAGAGGGGGCTGTCCGGCGGGATGCGCTCGACCTCGATCGAGCTGGACTCCATCCGGTCCAGGAGCGGCTGGAGGTCCTCGGGTGACCCGAGCTCGATGCCGACCAGTGCCGGCCCGGTCTCGCGGTTGTTGCGCTTGGTGTATTCGAACAGCGCGATGTCGTCGTCCGGTCCGAGCACGTCGTGCAGGAAGCCGCGCAGCGCCCCCGGCTCCTGAGGAAAATCGACCAGGAAGTAGTGCTTGCGCCCCTCGTGGACCAGCGCCCGCTCGACGATCTCGGCATAGCGCAGCACGTCGTTGTTGCCGCCGGAGACCACCACGACAACCGTCTGACCAGGCTGTATGCCGAGGGCTGGCAGCGCCGCTGCGGCCAGGGCGCCGGCGGGCTCGGTGATGATCCCCTCGGTCTGGTACATCGCCAGCATCTCGACGCACACCGCTCCCTCGGGGACGGCGACCAGCTCGGCGTTGCCGTCCCGCACGATCGGGTAGGTGTGCTCGCCGGCCCGGCGGACGGCAGCCCCGTCCACGAACGGGTCGATCTCCTCGAGCGTCACCGGAACTCCCTGCTCCAGGGCGGCCGCCATGCTGGCCGCTCCCGCGGGCTCGACGCCGACGACGCGGCTGTCCGGGAAGTGCTCACGCAGCCAGGTCAGGCCACCGGCGAGCAGACCGCCGCCGCCGACGGGGACGACGAGGACGTCCGGTGCGTGGCCCAGCACGCCGACGATCTCGCGGGTGACGGTGCCCTGGCCGGCGATGGTCATCGGGTGGTCGAAAGCAGGGACCAGTGTGGCGCCGGTCCGCTCGGCGTCCTCTGCTGCTGCGGCCGCCGCCGCGTCGTAGGTCGACCCGGTCACGACGATCTCGACGAACTCACCACCGATGGCGGCGACCCGGTCGCGTTTCTGCCGGGGTGTGGTGCGCGGCAGGAAGATCCGGGCCGAGACCTCGAGGGTGGCGCAGGCGAAGGCGACGCCCTGCGCGTGGTTGCCGGCGCTCGCGCAGACCACACCCTTGGCCCTGGTGGCATCGTCGAGCTGGGCGATGAGGTTGATCGCGCCGCGGTTCTTATAGGAGCGGACCGGTTGCTGGTCCTCGCGCTTGAGCAGCACCTTGGCGCCGGTCATCTCGGACAGTCGGCGGCTCCTGGTCAGGGGGGTGATGCTGACCAGACCCTTGAGTCGCTCGGCCGCCTCGTCGATGTCGGCGGCGGTGACAAGAGGTGCGGTGACGAGAGGTGCGGTGACGTGCGGTGTGGTGGGGTCGCGGTGCGGCTCGGAGGGTGCCGGGGTGGTCATGGTTCATGGTGTCACGCACGGCTGCCTGCACTGGACCTGCCCTCGGTGCCGCTCGGGAAGCGCTCCGTCCCGGTCCCGACGGCACACACGACGTCAATCTCACAGCGCTGTTATATTAGCGCTGTGACACTTCCTGAGCCGCGAGCTCCCGACCCGACAACAGACAGCTACTGGCGTCCCCTGCGTGAGGTCCAGGAGCTGATGGAGACCGGCATCCAGGAGTTGTATGCCGAGCGCGGCGTTGCTGGTCTGCGGCCCAGGTTCGCCTACCCGCTGATCCGGCTGGCGCACACCGGCCCGCTCACGATCAAGGACCTGGCCGCGAGCCTGGACCTGACGCACTCCGCGGTCAGCCAGACCGTGTCCGCGCTGCGGGCCGAGGGACTCGTGGACACGGTCCCCGGCCCGGACGCCCGCACGCGCGTGGTCGAGCTCACCGCCCGTGGCCGGGAGCTGGTGCCCTTCCTTGAGGACGAGTGGCGCGCCACCGAGGCCGCGGCCGCTGAGCTTGACGCGGCACTGCCGGTGTCCCTGATGGAGTTCACCGCGGCGCTGCGGACCCACCTGGAGGACCGGCCGTTCCTGGAGCGCATCGTGGCCCACCTGCCCACGGATGCCGGTGACCAGTCCGAGTCGGGCGGGCACCCGGCGCCCGAGCGCCCGAACGCCACGCCGTGAGGGTGGGCAGGGGCCTGCTCGACGTGCGCCCGCTGCGCTCGAGCCCGCCCTTCCGCCGACTCTGGGGGAGCAGTCTCCTCGGCGCACTCGGTGGCCAGGTCGCGGTCGTGGCCGTCCTGTTCCAGGTGTGGGACCTGACGCACGACCCGGTGTGGACCGGTGCCATCGGACTGGCCAACGCCGTCCCGCTCATCGTCTTCGGTCTGGTCGGCGGCACCCTGGCTGACGCCGTGGACCGCCGCAACCTGGTGCGCTGGTCCACAGTCGGACAGGCGCTCGCCGGTCTTGCCCTGGCGGCCCAGGCCGCCACCGGCGTCCAGTCCCTCTGGCTCGTGCTGGGCCTGGTCTCGGCCCAGAGCGCGGCCAACGCCGTGGGGGCGCCGGCCCGCCGCACCTTCATCCCGCGACTGCTGGGGCCGGAGCAGGTCGGGGCCGGCATCGCCCTGCAGATGCTGACCTTCCAGGGCGCCATGCTGATCGGCCCGGCCCTCGGAGGGTTGATCATCGGGCAGTGGGGCGTCGGCGCGTGCTATCTCACCTTCGCGAGCATGGTGGTGCTCTCCCTCTACGGCATCCTCCGCCTGCCCTCGATGCCACCCGAGGGGGCCGGGACGCGCCCGGACCTGCGCTCGACGATGGCGGGCTTTGCCTATGTGCTGCAGCGACCCGTCCTGCGCGGGTCGTTCGCCAGCGACCTGGCGGCCACCCTGCTCTCGATGCCGATCGCCCTGTTCCCACTCGTCAACGAGGTGCGCTTTGGTGGCAGCCCGCAGACCCTGGGCCTGTTCCTGTCCTGCGTCGCCGTCGGGGGTATGACGGCGGGCCTGTTCTCCGGACTCGTCACCCGGGCCGACCGGCCAGGGCCCATCCAGCTCGGTGCAGCCGGGGTGTGGGGCCTGGCGCTGGCCGGCTTCGGCTTCGCCGGACCCCTCTGGCTCGCGATGGCACTCCTGATCGTGGCCGGTGCTGCCGACACGGTGTCCGTGACCTCACGGGGATTGATGATCCAACTGGCCACACCGGACAGCCACCGCGGCCGAGTGTCGGCGGTTGACCACATCGTGGGGGTGGCCGGGCCGGACGTCGGCAACTTCCGGGCGGGTGTGGTCGCGGGGCTCACCTCGGCGCCGATTGCCCTCGCCACGGGTGGGCTGGCCTGCGCGGGCCTCGTCGGCTGGATCGCGCTGCGCAACCGGACGCTTCGTGACTTCAGGATCAGCAAGATCGTCCGTGATGATTTGATGACACCACCCTGATGATATGATGCATCATGCGCACGACAGTGACGATCGACGAGCACCTCCTCGCTGAGGCCAAGATCCTGGCGGCGCGGGGGCACCGGACCATTGGCTCGGTGCTGGAGGACGCGCTGCGCCTGCTTCTTGCGGAACACTCGCGGCGGGCCGAGGTGGCGGGGGACTTCAGCCTGCCGACCTTCGAGCCGGACGATCCTGGTGTTCGCCCCGGCATCGACCTGCTGGACCGCGAGGCACTGGCGGAGGCGCTCGGAGACAACACCACTGCCTCACGGAGTTGACGTGCTCTTCCTCGACGTCAACGTCTGCCTCGATGCCTTCCGTCCCACCTCATCGGAGGATGCCGGCAGAGTCCACTCGTGGCTGGCGTCACGGTTGACCGGCGATGAGCAGCTCGGCCTCAGCGAGTTCGTGCTGTCGGCGATGGTGCGCATCGCCACGCACCCGAAGATCTATGCCGAGCCCGCCCCGGTGGGTGCGGCACTCGACTTTGCGGACGCGTTGCTGGCAGCACCCGCGACCACGGTGGTGCGGCCGGGCGGGCACCACTGGCGTCTGTTCAGCGACTTGGCCAGGACCTACGACCTACGGGGCAACCACATCCCCGACGCCTATCTCGCGGCCCTGGCCATGGAGCACGCAGGCACCCTCGTCACCCGGGATCGTCGCATCGGGCGATTCTCCGGGCTGCGCACGCTTGATCCGTTGATCGCGCAGGCTTAACTGCCGCACGGTGCGACTCGGTGCTGCAGCTGCTCAGCCCTCGGCCGGAGCCGGGTATCCCTCCGGGGGCATCGGGTGCATCTGTCTCATCCGGATGTGGTTGCCGGACGGGTCGCGGAAGCCGAAGTCGATGCCATAGGGCTGGTCGGTCGGCTCCTCCGGCACGTCGACACCCCTGGCCCGGAGCGCGGCGTGGGCGGCATAGGCATCGTCGGTCGTGAAGAACAGCGTGCCGCCGCCGGCGCCCTTGGTGACCATGCCCCGCACCGCCTCCGCGGTCTCGGGGTCGTAGCCAGGAGGCCCGGGCTTCTCCAAGAGGATCGAGCGGTCGGAGCCAGGGACCTTCACGGTCAGCCACCGCATGGGGCCGAAGTCCATGTCGGCGTCGAGCTCGAGGCCGAGGACGTTGACATAGAAGTCGAGGGCCTCGTCCTGGTCGGTCACGAAGATCTGCGAAATTGTCAGGTTGGTGATCATGCTGCCGACCCTAGGGCGGCCCGCAGGGCTCCTGCTTATCCAAAAGTGCTGACTTCGCGCCGTGGGCTGCGCCGCCTCAGCCGTGCTCCGAGGGCCGTGCCCAGCGCATCGCAAAGCAGGAGGGCACCTGCGGCAGGGGTCCGCGGCGGCGATAGGCGGTGGGGCTCTCGCCGATGATCGCCGAGAAGGTGCGACTAAAGGTCCCCAGGCTCGAGAAGCCGACCTCGAAGCAGATCTCGGTGACCGACAGGTCGCCGCTGCGGAGCAGGAACATCGCCCGCTCGACGCGCCGGCGCTGTAGATAGCGGTGCGGCGTCTCGCCGAACACCGCCCGAAACTGCCGGATGAAGTGCGAGGCAGACACGTGCGCAACCGAGGCGAGGGAGGGGATGTCCAGCTCCTCGGCATACGAGCGGTCCATCACATCGCGAGCAGCCAGCATGCGCCGGTTGAGGTCCTCCTCAGACAAGCTCACCGGCCCGGCGTGGAACGGGCCACCAGGGTCGTCCCCGCGACCCCGACAGCAAGCATGACCGCCCAGGTCCAGCCGTTCCAGGTGACGGGATTCCACGACAGGGTGAGTCCCGCACCGAGATACAGGATGCAGAGAAAGGTGACGACACGAGGCAGCACGTGTTCGGCGCGGATGGCCGCTGGGACATCAGGACCCACGACGAACTCCTCCCCGTGGCCCGAGACTGTCGATCCCTCGACATCGTAGACCCGTGGGCAGGTGCGGGGCCTGGCTGCCGCCGACACAGAGGTCGTCAGCGCCGCCGGTGCCGACCCACCCACCGGCCGACCACCGTGGCCAGCGCGTTGGCCGTGAGGTGCATCAGCGCGGGCGCCGCGAGGTGACCGCCGCGGCGCCGTGCGAGGCCGAGCACCAGACCGGCCACCGCCGTGGCGGCCACGATGCCGGCTGTGCTCCCGGCGGCGGCGCCGCCAGGTCGGTCCGGGTCGTTGTCCTGGCCATGAGCGGCGACGAAGGCACGGCTCGAGACGACGTGCCAGGCCCCGAATGCCAGGGACGGGACCGCGACGGTCAACGGCACCGAGCGCCCGTCGGGGTCGAGGAGCGCCGGCAGCGCCCCTCGGAAGGCGACCTCCTCGAGCACCACGGTGCCCAGCGGGATGAAGATACCCACGTGGGCGAGGGTCTGCGCCCAGGAGGCGTCCACCACCCGGTCGTCGTCCAGCAACTCCCGACCTGTGGTGGTGGCGCTCACCGCACCCAGGAGCAGCGCGAGGGCGGCGGACCCCGCAGCACCGGTGGCCAGCCCTGCTCGCAGCCGGCGCGGGTCGAGCCCGACCGCCGTGCGATCCACCCCGGCCCAGCGACCGAGGCCGAGGACCACGGCGGTGGTGCCGAGGTTCCACGTCATCGAGGCCGCCCGGCCCAACCGCGGCGCCGCGAGCACATTGGTCACCCCGAGCGCGAGCGCCACCCCACACGTGGCCAGGACGCGCCGGCGCACCGAGGGGCGCGGGCCGGACTGACCCGGCGCTTCGGCATACGCCGTGGCACCGCGGGAACCGGCCCAGGTGCTCACCCGAACAGGATCGCCGCCTCGTCCCAGCGCTCGCGCGGCACCGACTTGATCTCGCTGGTCGCCTCCGCCAACTCCACCGAGACGATGTCGGTGCCCTTCAGCGCCACCATGGTGCCCCACTCCTTGCGGTGGACGGCATCGATGGCCGCGGTCCCGAAACGCGTCGCCAGCACCCGGTCGTAGGAGGTCGGGACACCGCCGCGCTGCAGGTGACCGAGCGTCATACTGCGGGTCTCGATGCCGGTCCGCTCCTCGATGATCGGGGTGAGCTGCTCCGCGATGCCACCAAAACGAGGGCGGCCCATGTGATCGACGCCGTGCTTGGCCGAGACATCCTCACCGGCCAGGCGGAAGCCCTCCGCGGCGACGACCACGGGTGCCCGACCGCGGTTGACCGTGGCCTGCACCCAACCGGTGACCTGCTCGATGGTGACCGGCACTTCTGGGATCAGGATCGCGTGGGCACCGGAGGCGATGCCGGCGTTGAGCGCGATCCAGCCTGCGTCGCGACCCATAACCTCGACCACCATGCAGCGGTGGTGGGACTCGGCCGTGGTGCGCAGCCGGTCGATGGACTCGGTGGCGATCGCGACCGCCGTCTCAAAGCCGAAGGTGACGTCGGTGGCCGACAGGTCGTTGTCGATGGTCTTGGGCACCCCGATCACCGGCACACCCTCCTCGTGCAGCATCCGGGCGACGGTCAGCGTCCCCTCGCCACCGATCGCGATGAACCCGTCCATCTCATGCTTGTCCATCACTTCCCGCACCCGCTCGGCGCCCCCGTTGCCCTCGCCATACGGCCCCGTGCGGGAGGTGCCCAGGATCGTGCCGCCCTGCTTGGACAGGCCTCGGACCTGCTTGCGGGGCAGCGTGAAGATGTCGTCCTCCACGAGCCCGCGATAGCCGTCGCGGATGCCGAGGAAGGTGTGCTCATAGACCTTGTCGCCCTTGAGCACGATCCCGCGGATCACCGCGTTGAGGCCCGGGCAGTCGCCGCCACTGGTCAGGATGCCGATCTTCACGGGCACAGTCTGTCTGTTCTGGGGGTTCCGGGCCAATCTGTGGTGTCAGCGGGCGCGATCGGGGCCAGTTGGCGGAACGACTCGCGGCTCAGCGTCTCAGCGTGACCACAAACTGTTCCTCGTCGCCGGTGAGCGCGCCACCGTCCAGGTCGGTCATGGTGACCACCTGCAGCCCGGCCGCCTCCGCGAGACCGCCGAACGACTCCTGGGTGTGCCAGTGGATCACCCACTCCCGCTCGGCAACCTCGGACGTCTGCCGATCCCACCGTTCGTAGCGCACGTGCGTGGTGCGCGTTCGGTGCGCGGCGTCATACTCCTCGCTCAGGGCGGTGAACTGCAGCGCGGTGCCGTCCTCGGTCTCGGCCTGACGCGCCGTCCCCAGGTCCTCCCTGGGCGGTGGGATCCACAGCGGCACCTCAGCGATCCCGTCCTCGGTGAGATGCTCCCGGATCGCGGCCAGCGCGCGAGCGGCCAGGTCGTCGTCGGGCAGCAGTGTGAACGTCGGCCCCGCCAGGAAGATGGTCGCAAACCGGCGGTCAAGGGCCAGGTCCTCCATCCGCTGGTGGTGGGTGACGACCTCCAGCCCGGCCTCCGCAGCTCGCTGGGCACACCGCGCGAGCATGTCTGCCGACGAGTCCACTCCCTCGACGTCGAGACCGCGCCGCCGCAGTTCCAGGAGCGGGTCCCCGTCGCCACAACCGAGCTCCAGCGCAGGCTCCCCTGAGGCGGTGATGAGATCGGCATAGCGATCGACGGGGAAGTGGGTGCCCTTCAGCACGGCATAACCCTCGGCCACGATCCCCGTGTAGTAGTCGGCGGCGTCCATAGCCTCGAGGCTGGCACGGGATCCGCCTCAACACCACCGGTTTCCGATCTGAGCAGCACAGGCACGACCTAGAGTCGCCACTATGAAGTCCTGGGACGTGGCCACCGCCGGCCTGACCGCGCCACTGTCGGTGGTCGATCTGGACGCCTTCGACGCCAACGCGGCTGACCTGGTGCGACGGGCAGGTGGCAAGCCGATCCGGGTCGCCTCCAAGAGCCTTCGGGTGCGAGCCCTGATCGAGCGTGCCCTGGCAACGCCCGGCTTCGCCGGCGTGATGGCGTATGCCGTGCGCGAGGCCCTGTGGCTCGCTCGCCCCAGCGCTGGGACTGCTGAGTCAGCCGGCGCCGCCGACGCAGGGATCGAGGACGTCTTCGTCGCCTATCCGACGGTCGACGTGACAGCCGTACGGGAGATCACCGCGGACCCGGTGGCGTCCTCCCGGATCACGCTGACGATCGACAGCATGGAGCACCTCGACCTGCTGGCGTCGGCCGCGGGGCAGCACCCGTTGCGGGTCGCCCTCGACGTCGACTCCTCGCTACGGTTCGGCCGGGGACGGTTCACCGCCCACCTCGGGGTGCGGCGCTCCTATCTGCGCGACCCGGACGAGGTGGCTTCCCTGGCCAGGGCTGCCCGAGACCGCGGACTGACGGTCGTGGGGCTGATGTTCTATGACGCCCAGATCGCCGGTCTGCCGGACAGCTCCCCCGCGGTGCGCTGGGTCAAGGCTCGCTCGGCGCAGGAGCTGTTGGTCCGCCGCGCCGCCGTCGTCGCCGCGGCGCGGGACGTCACCGAGCTGGAGTTCGTCAACGGCGGGGGCACCGGCAGCCTGCATGTGACCGGGCAGGACCCGGTCGTGACCGAGCTCGCCGCAGGCAGCGGACTGTTCGGCCCCACCCTCTTCGACGGCTACCGGTCCTTCACGCCGAGCGCTCGGCGGCACCCCGCTGCATGTGCTCAACCCGGCACTGGAGAGCATCGGCCTGGCGCTGCCCAACCTCGGTGACATCGACCGTCAGACCATCACGGGGGCGATCTGCACCGGCACGCACGGCACCGGCGCGCACCGCCAGGGCATCGCCGCCGCGGTCACCGGCCTGACTCTCGTCACGGCCGACGGCTCCGTCGTCGAGTGCTCCGCCGAGCAGCATCCGGACATTTTCCAGGCCGGCCGAGTCTCCCTCGGTGCTCTCGGGGTGATCACCGAGGTCGAGCTGCAGTGCGTGCCGGCCTTCCGGTTGCACGCCCGCGAGAGCAGCGCCGACATCACCGAGGTGCTGGCGGACATCGACACGCTGGTCACCGACCACGACCACGTCGACATCCACTGGTTTCCGCACACCGACCGGTGCCTGCTCAAGTGCAACAACGAGGTGGCCACTGCGCCGGCAGGTCGGGCTGGCCAGCCGCTGCCGTCCTGGCGGCAGGCGCTGGATGACCGCTTCCTGTCCAACACGGTCTATGAGCAGGTCAACCGTCTCGCTGCCCTCCGCCCCGCCCTGGTGCCCAGACTCAACCAGATCTCGGCCCGCGCCCTGGGGGCCCGCCAGTTCACCGACGCCTCCTGGCGGGTGTTCTGCTCCCCGCGAGAGGTGCGCTTCACCGAGAGCGAGTATGCGCTGCCGCGCCACGCCCTGCGCCCGGTGATGGCCGAGCTGAGGGGATGGATCGCGGCGGAGCGGGCGCCCCTGCCCTTCCCGGTGGAGGTGCGGTTCGCCGCGGCGGACGACGTGTGGCTGTCTACCGGCTACCAGCGGGACAACGCCTACATCGCGGTGCACCAGTTCCACCGGATGGACGGCACGGCCTCCTTCGCTGCCTTCGAGGAGATCGTCACCCAGCACGCAGGTCGTCCGCACTGGGGCAAGCTGCACACCCTCGGCGCCCAGCAGCTGCGCGCCGCCTATCCGCGCTTCGAGGACTTCCTCGCCGTCCGGGACCGCCTCGACCCCGACCGGGTGTTCGCCAACGACTACCTGGACCGGGTGCTGGGCCCCTGACGGGAGACGTATTGTGAGGAGGGTGAGCCTCTATGACATCCCTCTGAGCACCCTCGATGGCCGTCCCGCCACCCTGCGCGAGTTCGCCGGTCGCACCCTGTTGCTGGTCAACACCGCCTCGCGCTGTGGGATGACGCCGCAGTATGCCGGGTTGGAGCGACTGCAGGAGACCTACGCTGAGAAGGGTCTGACCGTGGTCGGATTCCCCTGCAACCAGTTCGGTGGGCAGGAGCCTGGCACGGCCGAGGAGATCCAGACCTTCTGCGCGACCACCTATGGCGTGACCTTCCCGATGATGGACAAGGTTGAGGTCAACGGACCCGGGCAGCACCCGCTGTTCGCCGAGCTCACCGCCGTGCCGGACGCCGAGGGACGGTCCGGCGAGGTCGGCTGGAACTTTGAGAAGTGGCTGATCGACCCCAGCGGGCTCCCGGTGACCCGTTTCCGCTCCCGGGTCGAGCCCGAGTCGGCCGAGATCGTGGCCGCGATCCAGGCGCAGCTCCCCGCGGGGCCGGACGAGGCGGGCCAGCCCGACCAGCTCGCCTGAGGCTGCCATGCACGTCACCGACCTCTGGCTCTATCCCATCAAGTCCCTCGCGGGGGACCCGGTCGACGAGGCGCTCGTCGAGCCGTGGGGCCTGGCCGGAGACCGGCGCTGGGGGCTGATCGACCCCGCCGGTGAGAAGGTCACCGCCCGCGAGGAGCACGCCCTGCTGGGTCTGCGGGCCGAACAGATCGACGAGGACACGATCCGGATCCATGATCGGGAGGGCGACAGCATCCTGGTCGAGACGCCCCTGGGCCTGGGACCGGTCCCGGTCAGCCACTCGCGTCAGGGTTTTGCCAATCCCGCCGACGAGGACGTCAACTGGTGGATCCAGGAGCGCGTCGGCAGCCCGCTGCGCCTGATCTGGCAGGAGGACCCGACGGTGCGCCGGGTTTCCGGCGCCCATGGCGGTCAGGAGGGCGACGTGCTCTCCCTGGCCGACGCCGGCCCCCTGCTGATGGTCTCGCGCACCTCCGTCGAGCAGGTCCGCGAGTGGGTCGGGCAGGAGTGGGCGCAGGAGGATCCCGAGGCGACGACGATCCGGTTCCGGCCCAATGTGGTCATCGACGGTGGCGAGCCGTTTGCGGAGGACGCCTGGCCGACGGTGCGGATCGGTGAGGTGGACTTCCGCACGGCAGAGATCTGCGACCGGTGCGTGATGGCCACGATCCACCCGCAGTCCCTGGCTGCAGGCAGGGAGCCGACGGCCACCCTGGCGCGCCACCGCCGGTGGGATGGCAAGACGTGGTTCGGGACCCGGCTGGTGCCGCTGGGAGGCGGCACCTTGCGCGTTGGTGACGAGGTCGTCCCCGGGACCTGAGCGCTCAGGCGTCGTCGCTGGTCACAGTCGCCGACCGCTAGGCGTCGCTCAGTTGTCGTCGCTCAGTTGTCGGCGCTCAGCGTGGAGAGGACGTCCTGCTCCTCGTCCCAGGTCAGACCTGACTTCCGCGAGTTCGAGCCCTCCGCCAACCACCGCAGCGTGTCCTGAGCGGTCTCCGCCAGCGGGCGCGGTGCCAGCCCCGCCGCCAGGGTGGAGGACACGTCACGGTCCCGCATGCCGGCATACTCCTCGCCGGGCAGCCAGAGCGGCAGTGACCGGGGGCCGGCCCAGGGGCGGACATCCAGTTGGAGCAGGGTCTCGGGGTCGGTCCAGACCAGCCGCACCGGTGGGCGCCGCTCCCGGCCCGGCACCGTCACCTGAGACACCCCGCGGGCCGTCTCGTCGAGGACCTCCGAGAAGGGTTGGGCGGGACCGACCGCGTCGAAGACGCCGGTGAGGCCCTCCTCGGCCGAGCTGACGAGCCACGCGGCCAGGTCGCGAACGTCGATGACCTGGGTCGAGGCGTCGGCGGGCTCCGGGACCAGCACCCGCCCGCCGCGGGAGAGCCGCTCGGGCCAGTAGGTGTAGCGCCCGCTGGGGTCACCGGGCCCGATGATCAGCCCGGGACGGACGATCAGGCACCGGTCCCCGAGGCGGGACTGGACCGCCTGCTCGCACGCGACCTTGTTGCGACCGTATGCCGTGGGGTCGCTGGAGTCGTCCAGGTCGCCGTCGGCCGGGGGGAGGGTGGGCGTCACCGCGGGGGTGCCTCCCGGCTGGGAGAGGTCCGCATAGACGCTGACGGTGGAGATGTAGGTCCAGTGCCGCACCCGGTCGGCCAGCGCGGTGACGGCCGTCTCGACCCACGAGGGGGTGCTGGCCACGTCGATGACGGCGTCCCAGTCGTGGGAGGCCAGTCCCGTCCAGGTCCCGGCGTGCGGGTCGGTCTCCTCCGACCGGTCGACGATGGTGTGCCGAGCACCCTTCGGCACGGCTCCGCTGTCGCCCCGGGAGATGCACCGGACCTTGTGGCCGCGGTCCAGGGCAGTCTGGGCAACCGCCTTGGAGAGGAAGACGCTGCCGCCAAAGATGAGGAACTTCACGCCCCCATCCTGACCCAGACCCCTCAGCGCCGCGCGCGGTCGGCGTAGTCGGCGTGTTCTCGGCCGAAGGCAGCCTTGCGGGCGCGGCCGGTGTTGGGGAGCCTGAGCAGACGGAACTGTGCCCGCCGCTCTCGGCGGAAGGTGGCCCTGGGACCGGCGTTCCAACTGGTCTCGAAGAGCTGCTTGCCCGCGGCCAGGGCGTCGGGTGACCGGGTAGCCAGGAGAGCGGCCAGCTCGGCTGCCGCCGCGTGCGGGTCCGCGGCGACACTGGCGAGTCCCAGGCGGTCGGCGGCGGTGCCGTCGATGATCTCGGCCGTCATCGTCAACCGCTTGGCCTGGGACATGCCGACCTGGTCGGCGAGCAGTCGCACCCCGGCCATGTCGGGGATCAGCCCCCACTTGCCCTCGAGCACCGACCAGCGGGCGTCGGCCGTGGTGAAGCGGAAGTCGGCTCCGAGCGCGATCTGCAGCCCTCCTCCCAGGCAGTTGCCGTGCACCGCGGCGATCACCGGCACCGGCAGGCGGCGCCAGCCGTAGCAGGCCTCCTGGAAGGTGTTGGTCCCGCGCCAGGGGCGCGTGAGGAACGCCGTGGCGAGGCTGGTCCGGTCCGCCAGCACGGACTCGAAATCCAGTCCGGCACAGAAGGACTCGCCCTCCCCGGAGAGGATGACGGCGCGCAGGGTGCGGTCCGCCCGCAGGCGGTGCGCGGTGTCAGCCAGGTCGCCCAGCATGTCCAGGGTCAGGGCGTTGAGCTTGTCCGGCCGGGCCAGGCTGACGTGGGCGACCGAGCCCTCGATGGTGCAGGTGATGTGCTGGCCCACGGACTCCGCCGATCGTTGGTGCTGGCCACGGCCCAGGGTGCACCCGATGGGTGACCCTGGGCCGTGGAGGTCGTGCTCAGCCTAGCGACGTGACGGTGCCGGAGCAGGCGCCGTGGCGTCCCGACTCACTCGTCGGTGTAGTCGAGCGCCTCAAGCGCCTCCTTGACGGACTCCGCGACGGCGGCGGTGCCCCCGACGACCCGCAGGTGCGGTGCCTCCAGGCGCTCCAGCTCGGTGGCGGTCACCAGCGGGAGCAGGTCCGGCTTGACCAGCAGCACCGGTGACTCCAGGTGCCCGGCCAGGGCCGCGGCGCCCAGCGCGTCTGGCCAGTCCTCACCGGTGGCGATGTAGCCGAACTCGCTGACGGTCAGCTCTTCCGACAGCGCCGCGGCGGTGGCGTAGCGGTCCTCCCCGCTGACCCGAGTGACCTCTCCGGTGGTGTAGTCCTCCAGGTCGGTCATGACGTCTGCGGAGACGGACCCGGTCCCGCCGACGACCACGATGTTTCCGGGCGTGAGGTCCTCCAGCGCGTCCTGGGTGCTCAGCGGGATGCCGTCGGTGCGGACCAGCAGCACCGGAGCCCCGGTGGCGCCGGCCCGAGCCCCGGCGGCGAGGGCGTCGGGATAGTCGAGGCCGGTGGCGACATACACAGTGTCGGGTGCCTCGAAGCGGGTGGCGATCGCGGCCGCGGTGGCATAGCGGTCCTCGCCGCTGAGGCGGGTCACGGTCCCGTCGGTGAAGGCCCCGAGCTCGGTCAGGACGTCGGGGGAGACCGCGCCCGTCCCGCCGCTCACGATGATCTCAGCCGGGTTGAGGGCCGTGAGTGCGGCCTGGGTGTCCAGCGGGATCCGGTCCGTGTCGGTGAGCAGGACCGGTCCGTCCTCGTGACCGGCCGGGGCGGTTGCGGTCAGGGCGTCGGGGAAGGCACGGCCCGTGGCGATGTACACCACGCCGGCGCCCTCGGGATAGACGGACAGCGCTGCGGTGGCGGCGGTGGCGAAACGGTTCTTGCCGCTCAGCCGCTCCACGCTCTCCGGACCCTCAGGGTCGGGCTCGGTGGCCTCATCGGCGTAGGCCACGAAGACGCCGGTGCCCCACTCCACCTGGTTGTCGCCGACAGGGTGCACGCCGGCGGTGAAGGACACGTCCCCGCTGTTGTTGATCCTCGGGGCACCGCCAAAGATGGGGCTGTCGTTGTGCTGGCCGAGCTGGGCCTGACCGTTGTCGGTGCTCACCTCGTCGCCCTGTCCGGCCACTCGGGTCACGCTCTCGCCGTCGGCGACGTAGACGGCCTGACCCGTCGCATCGACAGCGCGGAAGACGACCTGACCAGCATCGTTGACGTCCGGCGCGAACGAGTCGAAGGACGCGATGCCGTCCTCCCCGGCCACGGCGACCTCCGTCGCGCTGGTGCCGTCGAGGAGCACCACGACCTTGGTGCTGTCCGCCGCGCGGGTGGCGATGGCGGCGACCAGACCGTTGTCGCTGAGACCGACGGAGTTGTCGAACCGGGAGTAGGGAGAGTTCTCGTCCACGACGGTGGAGGCCGCGAGCAGCTGGCTGGTCCCGTCGGCCTCGAAGAGGCGGATCTCGACGGAGTTGCTGATGTCGCCGACCAGGCCAACCTTGCCGGCGATCTGACCGGCATCGTTGCCGCGTGGGGTGTAGAGGTAGCCGAAGGGGCTCGTGGGGTCCAGCGTGCTGTCCTGCACGTAGTAGGTGCCGGTGCTGCCCTGCACCCCGGCCCAGGCGCGGCCGGAGCCGAAGGTGCCGCCGAAGGTGATGCCACCGGCCTCGTCGATGGCGGGGCTGTTGTAGCTGCTGGGGAGCACCGGTGAGGTCCCGACCTGGCTGACCAGCCCCGAGTCTCCGTCCAGCCGGTAGAGCGAGTTGTCCAGGCCGCCGCCGCCGAAGGTGAACGCGATGTCACCGTTCTCGTTGAGGCTCGCCTCGTTGGGGACACTCTCGTTCTCGGTGCCGCGGTGCACGATGGAGCCGGTGCCGTCGCCGCCGAACCAGATGCCGGGAGCGCCGGAGGTGGGGTCGCCCTCGGCGGCCGTGAACTGGACCCGGAAGGCGATCTGGGCGGCGTCGTTGATGTCCGGGGTGATGCTGTTGAAGCTGCTGCCCGGGGGCAGGTTGAAGCCCTCGTCGTTGACCAGCAGGTTGGTGCGGGCCTGGAGCTCGATGGTGTCGTAGTCCGCGGTCTCTGCCGCGGTCGCTTCACCATCGTCGGTCCCTGCACCGGTGGCGAGCGGAGCGAAACAGATGGTGGTCAGCAGGGCCATCGTGGTGCTGGGCACCACGAGGCCGCGACGGAGGACGCGCGTCATGGGGAAGTCCTTAGAACGGGGTGTGGGAAGGGTGAGTCAGTCACCCGATATGCGCAGGCTAGGTCGCTGACGCGGCGGATACCACCAGGATCGGGTGAAGTCTCCGTCTGGGTTGGGTCAAGTCAGCGCGGCCGCGATCATCGCGTGCCCCTGCTCCTCAAAGTCCCTGTCGCCCACCTGGAAGGCCCACACTGCGGTGCCGACCGCCTCGCGGATCCGGGTGCGCCGCCATGCTGCTGGCTCCCGCGGGTCGGAACCGTATCCGCGCAGGAAAGCCGCCTCCAGCGCAGCGTCCCGGGCGAAGTCCAGGGCGGCAAGCCTGGCCAGGTCACTCATCGCAGCACGCAGATCTGCCCGACCGAAGTCGATGATAGACACCCGGCCGTCGTGCACCAGCCAGTTGCGGGGCTGCCAGTCACCGTGCGTCGGCACCAGCACCGTCGGCGGGGTCGGCCAGGAGCGGATCTCCTCGCGCAGTGCCCGGGTCGTGGCGTCGCTGATCCTGTGGGGGGCGTCCAACCACCGCAGCGTCCGGGCGTTAAGGGCGGCCTCCGCGTCGGGGTCGGTGACCGAGGACTGCCCGTGCAGCAGCGCCAGGAGCTGGCCCGCCTGCTCAAAGGTGTCCGGGTCGTCGGCTGCCGGGGTGTCCAGCACGAGACGCCCCGGCAGATAGGTGCTGACCAGCAGCCGGGCCTCCTGGTCCAGGTGCACGGCCCGGGGTGCTCGCTCCCGACGGGTCCAGGGTGCCAGCCACTGCTGGTGCGCGGTGATCTCCCGGTCCATGTGGTGATCGTCAGCGCGGCCGGCCTTGACGATCAATCGCTCGGTCCCGTGCCTGACCTCCAGGACGGCGCGGTGGGCGATCTCCCAGGTGTGGTCCGCCTCGACCACCGCTCCGGGGAGCCAGCTGTCGAGGAGCTCGGCCTGCCGCGTGGAGAGTCGCGCATCGTCGACGAGGTGGGACAGGTGGCCCATCAGGAGTCCGTCAGTTCCGTGAGCGTCTGTCGGGCCAGGACGAGGTCACTCTCGGCACGCTTGCCAGCGCTGACCGCCTCGGTGAGCTTTTCGAGAGCGACGGCGTCCTCGGCGCGGGCCGACTCGAGCTGGGTCTCGAGCTTGTGCACACGCTGCCGCGTGGCATCGCTGCGGTTGCGCGCCGCCTCGACGGCCGCGCGGTGGCGGCCGACCTCGGTCGTGGCCTGCTCGAGAGCGCTCTGGGCCTGCGCCAGCCGGTGCTCGTGCTCCTGCGCGGCTGCCGCCTCGGCGAGGGCAGCGGCACCGTCGTCGGCGTCCTCACCCTCGTCGTCCTCGACGGCCTCCTCGTCGTCGACGGCCTCCTCGTCGTCGATGTCCTGGTCGTCGATGTCCTGGTCGTCGATGTCCTCGGTCTCATCAGCGTCGAGAGTCTCAGGCCCGACGTCCTCGACGTCCCCAAGGCCCTGCTCGACGGCGTCTGCGTCCTCCTCGACTGTGGCCTTTCGTCGCCGTCCGCCGCGCAGTGAGGTCAGCACGACGCCGGTGCTCGTCGTGGCAGTGGCCTCGGACAGGTCGACCTCCCCGAAGCCGGAGTAGCTCAGGGCCCGGGTCAGCGTGCCCGATCGCAGCGCGGTCTCGGCCGCCTCGTCGGCCAGGGCCGCGATGCCCGTGTCCCGCACCTCCGCCTCACCTGCTGCCGTGAGGGTGTGACCCTCAGCCGCGGCGACGTCGGACGCCGTGGTGACGAGTGAGGCGAGGGCGGCGTCGCGGGCGCCGCGCAGGCTGGTGAGCCCGGCCGCATCGAGCGCTGAGGTGGCCTGTCTCAGCCGGGCGCCGAGGTCGGCGAGCTCGTCGATGATCGGCTCGTCCCGGTGCACCACCTGATTGAGCGCCCATGCCGCGACGCTGGGCCGGCGCAGTGCCCCGATCGCGGCTGCGGCCTGCTTCTCACCCTCCGCCTTGGCGGACTTGACCAGAGCGGTCCGGGTGGCGACGAACTCGGCGGGCGGTCCGGCATACAGCTGCGCGGCAGCGGCCCGGACCAGCCGGTCCTCCGCAGTCTCCTCATCCGAACTCACCGGACCAGCCTACGGATCCGGCTCAGCCCGTGGCTGGTGTGCCGGAGGTGACGACGCCTGGTGGCCGACTACAACCTTCTGGGCAGCTGCCGCGTTAGGGACGGTTGACAGGGCAGAGTGACCAGAGGCAGGGAGGTGTCGGGTGCGTCGAGCGCAGGAGGAGTCGTTCGTCGAGTTCGCCATGTCCGTCAAGCCGTGGCTGCTGACCACGGCGTGGATGCTCACCGCCGACCGGCACGGAGCCGAGGATCTGGTGCAGGAGACGCTGATCCGGGTCTACGTGCGGTGGCCGCGCATCGGGAGTCAGCAGCCTGCCGCCTATGCGCGGCGCGTCCTGGCCAACCTGCACACCGATCGCTGGCGACGCACCCGTCGTGAGGTGCTGGTGGACCAGCCCCACGACATACCGGTTGGGTCGCTCGACGCCGAGGTGATCGACGTGGTGCGCGCGCTGCAGGCTCTCGGTTCGCGCGAGCGGGAGAGCGTGGTGCTGCGCCACTACCTGGACCTGTCGGAGAAGCAGACCGCCGAGACGATGGGCGTCAGCGTCGGGGCGGTCAAGGGCTACACCTCGCGCGGCCTGGCGGCCCTGCGAGCTTCGCTCAAGGAGGACGGTCATGTCTGAGCGCGATGTCATGAGGGTGCTGGAGCGGGTGGCGGCGCACACGCCCCCGCTGGACGTGGCGGTGCCGCAGGTGGTGACCCTGGGGCGGCGTCGGGTGCGTCGCCGCCGACTGGTGGTCGGAGGTATGACGGCGGGCGTGCTCGCCGGTGCCCTCTGGTGGAACGCGGGGCTGGGGGACGGGTTGCTTGGCACCGAGGAGCTCTCCCCGGCGAGCGTGACCTGGCAGGTGGACGAGCAGACGACCGTGACGATCCTCGACGGGGTGACCCGGAGGGGTGACGTCGCTCCGCTCACCGTCACCAAGGGACCGCAGGGCTCCTCCGCGACCTTCGTGGTGAACGGTCATGAGGAGACGGTGACCGGGCAGCCGATGGCCGGTGGCGCCGACGTGTTCGTCGGCGAGCGCGCCACCGTGCTGATCTGGCAGACACCGGCCGGCGAGCCGGGCAGCGTGGTCGCTCCGTCCGACCCCGGGATTTCGGGGTGGGCTACGGGGTGGGACACCTTCGACGGAGAGCAGCTGAGCTATTGGTATGGCGTGGGGTCGCCTCGGCTCGTCCCGCAGGACATCGTCTTTCACGACGGCGGGCGGGTCTGGACCGCCGGTGGGCAGATCGCCGAGGTCGTGGAGTTGGTCGACGGCGATGTCGAGCTCACCGGGTTTGAGCTGCCGGACCTGGGCATGATCGGTGTCGCCGACGATGAGACGTTGTATGAGGTGGACACC
This sequence comes from Ornithinimicrobium ciconiae, assembly GCF_007197575.1. Classification (NCBI taxonomy): domain Bacteria; kingdom Bacillati; phylum Actinomycetota; class Actinomycetes; order Micrococcales; family Ornithinimicrobiaceae; genus Ornithinimicrobium; species Ornithinimicrobium ciconiae. The sequence goes on along the minus strand of NZ_CP041616.1, from coordinate 69,275 downwards.
CTTGTCGGCGTCGGCGGTGACTTTACGGCGGCGAGGCTGCCACAGGACGCGGTGTTCGCCAGGCAGCTGTTCCCTGAAGCTGGTGCCCCAGGCGGGGTCGTGGGCGGCCCGGTGGTGCAGACCCGCGAGCTGGCCACGGCGGACCTCGCGGTCTTTGACTGGGAGCGAGGCGCTGACGCCTCGGGGGTGCAGTGGTCCACCGACGCGCTGACCTGGCACGACCAGGACCTCGATGACCCGGCTGAGGGCGGCGGTGCTGTCGGTCCGGTCGGGGTCGGCGGCAGGGTCGTGGTGCTGGGGGAGACCTATGTCGTGGCAGCTGACGGACAGGGCTGGCCGCAGCTGCTGCATGAGGACGGCAGTGTCTTCCTCTCGGTCGCTGGCTCGGACGGAGGTGCCGTGATGTGGCGCGATGCCTGGTGGCCCTGGGCGCCGCGCAATGTCGTGCACTTTGAGGTGGGGCAGGAGTCGCTGCCGGCCCAGATAGCCGACGACCCCGCGATCCAGGACGTGGTGACCATCTCTGGTCCAGCGGGGGTGGTGACGCTCGGAGCGGTCCCTGCGGACAGGGGCTGACCAGGGCGTTGTGGATGATGGCGGGGACTGTCGGTGCGCTCTCATACACTTGTTCGCATGAGGGTGGAGGGGTTCACACAGCACGGTGCACCGGTCAGCCTGCCCGTGCCGGACATGCTGACCGAGCTGTCGAGTGGAGCGCGCGAGGTCTTTGACGAGGCGGTGGACGGCGGGGACTGGCAGACCGAGGGCGACCTGGTGGGGCAGATCCGTGGCCTGCAGATCGCCGTCGGCTCCGCACAGGCGGCTCAGGTCGTGCGCATCGCCCAGTTCGCTGCCCGCACTCTTGTCGAGACCGACTCCGGACTCGAGCGGATGGACCGCGGAGTGGGTTTCGTGGACGAGTTCGCCTCAGACACCCTGGCGCCCCTGCTGGGCATGTCCCACGGTCCCGCGGCCACCAGGGTGCGCACCGCCGCAAAGCTCGCCGCGGACCTGCCGGTCACGCTGGCCGCCCTTGCAGACGGGGACCTCGACCTGTTCCGCGCCCAGGTGATCGCCGACGAGCTCGCCGACGCCGACCATGACCTGTGCGCAGCGGTGGAGGAGCGACTCTTCCCGTGGGCCAGGACCAAGACCCCCGGACGGATCCGGTCCCGGATTCGCCAGGTGCTGGCCGACCTTGACCCCGAGGCGGTGCGCCAGCGGGCAGCTCGGGCACGGCTCGAGCGTTTTGTCAGCACCCGTGCTTCGCACCTGCCGGGGATGACCCAGTGGATGGCCCAGTTGCCCGCAGCGGAGTCCGCGCAGGCGTGGGCCGCGATCGACGCCCTGGCCCACCAGCACAAGCAGGAGGACCCCGAGGGCAGCATGGACCAGTGCCGCGCTGACGCCCTGCTGGACCTGATCCTGGGAAACGCCACCGTCAGCGCCGTGCTCACCCTGTCCGTCCCCGTCACCGGCACCACCACGGGCACCAGCAGGGCGGGTGGACAGGACGCGGAGCTCCACCCCCTGTCGGACGCCGCCGCGGAGTCTCCGATCGGAGACCCGATGGTGCCCGAGGCCTTCGCCAGTGGGGCCTGCGGGCCAGCCGGGTCGGTGTGGGAGCAGATCTGGCCGCACCTGGCACCCTCTGACCCTGACGGGGTCGGTGTCGAGGTCCCTGGCATCGGTGTCATCCCCGTGCCCATGGTGCTCTCCATGGCGGCTGATCTGGGTGTGTCGATCACCCGGATGCTGATCGACCCGCAGACGGGCACGACCCTGGAGACCCGGGCAACGGGCTACCGGCCACCGGCGGGCATCGCTCGGCTGGTCCGGTTGCGTGATGGCACCTGTCGCTTCCCCAACTGCTCACGCCGAGCGGAGCGTTGCGATCTCGATCATGTCGTGCCGTGGCCCGCCGGCCCGACACAGGCACGCAACCTGATCGCCCTGTGCCGGCATCACCATCGACTGAAGCACTCCACCGCCTGGCGGGCCGAGCTCTGTGCCGACGGGCGGGTCATCTGGACGGACCCCTACGGGGAGCAGTGGGTCACCTATCCCCAGGACCATCGAGAAACCTCGGCCGCCTGACCAGCAGGTTGCGCGGCCGACCCTTCATCCCATCCCAGCGTCACAGCCTGGTTCAGGCAAGGTGCTTGAGCGCCTCGCGTCGACTCAGGGGGCTCAGGACACGGGTCGCGGCATAGTCCAGCACCCATTCGGGATCGGACTTGGCGAACTCGCGCAGGGCCCAGCCGATCGCCTTGCGGATGAAGAACTCCGAGCCGAAGCTGCTCTCCGGCAGGTTCGCATCCAGGCAGTGACGCAGCAGATCGGTGTCGGTGTCTGCCTTGGCCGGCAGCTGACACAGGATCGCCGTCCGACGCACCCACAAATCCGGATCCCGCGCCCATCCCCGCACCACCGGGGTCGCCCCGGCCCGGTCAGCCTGCAGCACCGGCGCGACGTGGTGCGTGGCGATGTCGTCGACGAGGTCCCACCAGGCCCCGGTCCGCGCGAGATAGGCATGCAGCTCCAGGGTGGCCACGTCACGGAAGGCGCGGTAGCGGGAATGGCCGGCCAGAGCGAGGGCCGCATAGCGCTCCTCGCGGAACTCCGCCTCGTCCCACAGGGCGCGGACCGTCGCCTCCCAACGGTCGCGATCTCCAAGGACGTATGCGGGATCCTTGAGGATCGGCTTCAGGGTCGCTCGCAGGACTGGGCTGGTCAGCCCCCGGTAGGGCATCGCCGACTTCATGTAGCGCTGCTGCCCGACGGCACGCTCCGGGGCCGCGGCCGTGGCCAGTGCCTCCCGGACGGCCCCGATGAGCTCGCGCTGACTGCCTACGGTCACGACACCATTACGACACGTAGTCGCGCAGGTGCTGCCCGGTGAGCGTGGAGGCGCCAGCGACCAGATCTGCCGGAGTGCCCTCGAAGACCACCCGGCCTCCGTCGTGACCAGCCCCGGGGCCGAGGTCGATGATCCAGTCGCCGTGGGCCATGACGGCCTGATGGTGCTCGATGACGATGACCGACTTGCCGGAGTCGACCAGACGGTCCAGCAGCGCCAGCAGGTTCTCCACGTCGGCCAGGTGCAGACCGGTGGTGGGCTCGTCGAGGATATAGACATCGCCCTTGTCGCCCATCTGCGCCGCCAGCTTGAGACGCTGCCGCTCACCACCGGAGAGGGTCGTCAACGGTTGACCCAGAGTGACGTAGCCCAGTCCGACATCCTCGAGGCGGACCAGGATCTTGTGCGCCGCGGGGATCCGGGACTCACCCTCGGCAAAGAAGTCCTCTGCCTCGGCGACTGACATCGCCAGCACCTCGCTGATGGTGCGCCCGGCCAGCGTGTAATCCAAGACCGACGCCTGGAAGCGCTTGCCGTCGCACTCATCGCAGGTGGAGGCCACGCCCGCCATCATCGCCAGATCCATGTAGACGACCCCGGCCCCCTTGCACGTCGGGCAAGCGCCCTCGGAGTTGGGGCTGAAGAGGGCGGGCTTGACGCCGTTGGCCTTGGCGAACGCCTTGCGGATCGGCTCGAGCAGCCCGGTGTAGGTCGCGGGGTTGCTCCGCCGTGAGCCCTTGATCGCGGTCTGGTCGATCAGGACCACCCCGTCCTGGCGGGTGAGTGAGCCGTGGATGAGCGAGCTCTTGCCGCTGCCGGCGACCCCGGTGACCACCGTGAGCACCCCCGTCGGCACGTCCACGTCGACATCTCGCAGGTTGTGCCTGGTGGCACCGCGGATCTGCAGGGCGCCGGTGGACTCGCGCACCGAGGCCTTCACGCTCGCCCGGTCATCCAGGTGCCGTCCGGTGAGCGTGTCGCTGGTGCGCAGCCCCTCGACCGTCCCCTCGTAGACCACCTCGCCCCCCTCGGTCCCGGCGCCCGGCCCCAGGTCGATGGCGTGGTCGGCGATCAGGATCGTCTCCGGCTTGTGCTCGACCACCAGGACCGTGTTGCCCTTGTCCCGCAACTGCAGGAGCAGGACGTTCATCCGCTGGATGTCGTGTGGGTGCAGTCCGATGGAGGGCTCGTCAAAGACATAGGTGACGTCGGTGAGCGCGGACCCCAGGTGGCGGATCATCTTGGTGCGCTGTGCCTCGCCACCCGACAACGTCCCGGAGGGGCGATCCAGGGACAGATAACCCAGCCCGATCTCCACGAAGGAGTCCAGGGTCTCGCGCAGACCCTCGAGCAAGGGCGCCACAGAGGGCTCGTCCAGGTCACGGATCCACTCAGCCAGGTCGCTGATCTGCATCTGCGCGGCGTCGGCGATGCTGATGCCCTTGATCTTGGAGGAACGGGCGCCCTCGTTGAGCCGCGTGCCGTCACAGTCGGGGCACGTGGTGAAGGTGATGGCCCGGTCGACGAAGGCCCGGATGTGGGGCTGCATCGCCTCGCGGTCCTTGGACAGGAAGCTTTTCTGGATGCGGGGGATCAACCCCTCGTAGGTGACGTTGATGCCCTCGACCTTGACCCTGGTGGCCTCCTTGTGGAGCAGGTTGGACAGTTCTTTGCTGGTGTAGTCCTTGATCGCCTTGTCGGGGTCGAGGAAGCCGCTGTCCATGAAGATCCGGCCATACCACCCGTCCATGCTGTAGCCCGGGATGGTCAGCGCGCCCTCGCGCAGGGACTTGGTCTCGTCGAAGAGTGCCGTGAGGTCGAAGTCGGTCACCTTGCCGGTTCCCTCGCAGCGCGGACACATCCCGCCGGTGACGCTGAACTCGCGCCGTTCCCTGACCTTCTCGCCACCCTTGTCCAGGGTCACCGCACCGGCGCCGGACATCGACGCGACGTTGAAGGAGAACGCCTTGGCGGAGCCGATGTGGGGCTCCCCGAGCCGGCTGAACAGGATCCGCAGCATCGCGTTGACGTCGGTGGCGGTGCCGACCGTCGAGCGGATATTGGCCCCCATCCGCTCCTGGTCCACGATGATCGCCGTCGTCAACCCCTCGAGGTGGTCGACGTCGGGGCGGGCCAGGCTCGGCATGAAGCCCTGCACGAAGGTGCTGTAGGTCTCGTTGATCAACCGCTGAGACTCCGCGGCGATCGTGCCGAAGACCAGCGAACTCTTCCCCGACCCGGACACGCCCGTCAGGACGGTCAACCGGCGTTTGGGGATCTCGACGCTGATGTCCTTGAGATTGTTCTCCCGGGCACCCCGGACCCGGATCACGTCGTGGGCATCGCTGGCGGCTGTGGTCTCCGGCATAACCCCCGATCCTGCCACCAGAGTCCGACAATCCCGACCGAGAATCTGCGCCGTCGGTCAGTGCCGGGTCTGCAGGCGCCTGCGGCGGTGCGAGAGCACGATCGTGGTCCCCACCACGAGGAGTATGGCGACAATCCCCGCCAGCGCGAGCGGCGAGCCGGCGATCGCGGCCAGCGCCGCGCCCCACATGGCAAAGCCGATGGTGGCATAGAGCAGTCCCCAGGCCACGGCGCCAGGGATCTGCACGATGCTGAACACCACCCACCGGATCCGCAGCATGCCCGCCGCGGCGATGACCAGGGTCTGGAAGCCGACCGTCAGATAGCAGATGGGGATCATCACCAGACCCCACCGCTCGATCGCATCCCGGCCCCGCTGCGGTCCCTCGCCCTGCAGCCAACCGTGCACCGTGGCCCGCCAGCCCTCGACGGGGTGCGTGCGGGCCAGGGCCTGCTCGGTCACCACCCGAGCCAACCAGTAGGTCGCCTGGCCACGGACCATGGCCCCGAGGAAGAGGACCGCCAGGGCGATCCAGAAGGGACCGTCGAGTAGTCCTTCCACTCAGCGTGCCCCGGCTGACCGGGGAGTGGCGGGGTCGGGCTCGCCGGCTGACTCGGCCTCCGCTGCAGCCCACTCTTCGGCCACCCGCTCGGCCTCCAGGCGCTCAGCCTCCGCAGCGTGCTGCTCGTTGAGCCGCTCGATCTCGGCGTTGGCCTCGCGGGCCTCGGTGATCTGCTCGGTGATGTCGGCCACCAGATTCTCGACGGCGGTGAGTCCTTGCGCCGGACCACCGGCCAGCAACCCGTCCATGCCGAGCAGGATCGCGGAGGGCCGACCGGGATTGCCGAAGACGTCGCCAACCTGGTGGCCGACCTCCTCGACGTAGTAGGGCTCCCAGAGCGGCTTGATCTCACGCATGTTCTGGTGGCTGATCGGGTTGAGGACGCGGAAGTCGATCTCCGGCACCGCACCGGCCCACTGCGCGACCTTGTTGCTGATCGTGGTGCACGGGCCGCAGCCCGGGTTGAGCAGCAGGATCACCTGGGCCCGCTCAGCGGCCAGGTCGCGCAGGGAGATCTCCGCGCCACCCTCCTCGAGGCGCACCGGCACGTCGGGGATCGGCAGCCGCAGGTAGTCCTCCTCCGGCTCCGCGAGCTCCTCCTCGGCCACCTCGGTGGTGCCCTCGCGAGCGATCAGGTAGGTCACCGCTGCGGCCACGGCCAGCGCGACCACCCACCACCACCCTGAGCCGAGGGTGCCCATCCGGGCCACGGCCGAGCCGCCGGTCGCCGCGTCCACCACGACCACCAGCGCCACCACGGCGAGCAGGATGTTGCGAGCCAGGGTCCACCTGTCCACGGTGCTGGAGCCGGTGGCGCCGAAGCAGTTGCAGGAAGCTTCCTCACCGGAGGCGACCACCCGCCATACCAGGACCAGGTATGCCGTGAAGAGGGCGAGTCCGACCGCGGCCACCACCAGGCTGAGCGGGTGGGGCAGGGCCAGCAGGAGCAGCGTCAGGGCGATCTCGCCCCACGGGTGCGACCGGATGATCCACGCACGGTTGAGGGCGTCCGGCACCTTGAGTGCGGTGAAGGCCTCGTCGGTGCCCTCGGGGTGGCGGAGCTTGCCGATGCCGCTGGCGATCAGGACCGCCGCGAGCACCAGCCAGGCAGTGAGCAGGGCAGGGGTGTCCACACACCTAGGGTACGTGGGTCCGGCGCATGCCTAGGCTGTCCTGCATGGAGACCGCCGTAGTCCCGCTGCACGTGCTCGACACGGACGTGGACATCGTCGTGTCGGGTGAGGGAGCCACCGAGTTCGCACAGATGGTCGCGGAGCGTTGGCACCTGGCGGTCTCTGAGGTCGCCAGCGCAGCGGGGGAGGAGGCTGGGTCGGAGGAGGCTGGGCCGGAGGGGACCCGGCCGGGGGAGACCGGGCAGGGGGACACCCGGCCGGGGGAGACAGGGAAGGGGGAGACCCGGCAGGACGAGGCGCCAGAGCCTGTGACGGTCACGGTCGAGCTGACCGCATCGGACTCGGGATCGGACACGGGGTCGACGAGCGGGGAGCGCCGACGACTGCAACGGCTGACCCAGCAGGTGACCCGGGCGGTGATCGAGGCCCGCACCGGCGACCTGCTCATGCTGCACGCCGGTGCGCTGTGCCACGCCACGACAGGCGCCGCCGTCGCCTTCGTCGCCCCGGGCGGGACCGGCAAGTCGACGCTGTGCTCGGTCCAGGGGCCGGGTCGTGCCTATCTGACCGACGAGACCGTGGGGATCCGCCGGGATGGCACCATCGCGCCTTATCTGAAACCGATCTCGACCCGCCGACCCGACTGGTCCGGGGTCAAGGACGAGGTGGCTCCTGGTGGCATCGGGTTGAGGCCGCCGACGGTGAGCGCGCAGTTGGCCGGCATCGTGCTGCTGCGACGCGAGGACGGCTGGGTCGGAGCTCCCGAGGTGACGGTGCTCGACACGCTCACGGCACTCACTGAGATCGCCCCCGAGACCTCTGGGTTCAGCAGCACCCACCGACCGCTGACCTGGCTGGCCGAGCTCCTCGAGGAGACCGGCGGTGCACGGCGGGTCAGCTATGCCACCGCGGACCAGCTCGGTCCGCTCGTCGACTCCGTGTGTGGAGCGATCTGATGCGGGTGCGGCGCGCGCCGGTGCTCGACGAGGTCGTGCGGGGCGAGGAGGCGGTGGTCCTCGTCCAGGGACAGATCCTGCGGGTCAGTGCCCTGGCACACAGCGTGCGTGAGCTCACCGCGGACTGGACCGACCTGGGCGACCTGGCCGTGGCGCTCGCGGCACGCCACGGCGAGCCCGAGGGTGACCCGGTGGAGCTGCTGCGCGCGGTCGTGGCTGACCTCGAGGCTGCGGGTCTGGTGGAGACAGAGTCTCCGTCTCAGCCTTGAGCGGCGCGGCGCAGTGCCACCTCGGCATACCAGGCGGCGGCGTCGGGGACGACCACGTCGTCGAACTCTGCGCGCGGTGAGTGGTTGGTCGGGGCGTTGGGATAGTCCTGCGCCGGACACGCGCTGACGAAGAAGTAGGCGCCGGGCACCTTGTTGAGCACGAAGGACATGTCCTCCGAGCCCATCTCCGGAGCCGGCCGGTCGACATACCGCTCGGTGCCGAACAGGTCCTCCACTGCCTGCCGGGCCAGGTCATACTCCGCGAGGTTGTTGATCGTCGCCGGATAGGCCTCGGTCGTCCACATCCGCGCGGTCTGCCCGTGCGCCGCCGCGACGTGCTGCGCGACCCGCTCGATGTTGGCCAGGGCCAGCTCGCGGGTCTCGGCCCGGAAGGTGCGCAGCGTCGCGGACAGCTCGCCGGTGTCCCCGATGATGTTGTCCTTGGTGCCGGCCGCGATGCGCCCGATCGTGAGCACGACGGTGTCGAACGGGTCGAAGCTGCGGCTCAGCATGGTCTGCAGGGCCAGGACGATCTCGCAGAGCACCGGCACCGGGTCCAGCGACAGGTGAGGCTGCGACCCGTGGCCGCCCCTGCCGGTGACCTCCAGGTGGACGGTGTCGGCGGCGGCCATGATCGGCCCGGGATACGAGTACCACTGGCGCAGCGGAAACTCCGCGGAGGAGACGTGCATCGCATACGCCGCATCCACCGGTCGGCCGGCAGCCTCCAGCAGTCCCTCGGCCAGCATCGGCTCCGCACCGCCAGGCCCCTCCTCGGCAGGCTGGAACATCAGCACCACGTCACCGGCCAGCTCGTCACGCAGTCGGTCCAGGATGCGGGCGGCTCCGATGAGCGCGGCCGTGTGCAGATCGTGCCCGCAGGCGTGCATCTGGCCGTGGTGGGTGGACTCGTAGTCGAGATGGGCCAGGTCCTCGGTCACCGGCAGCCCGTCCATGTCACCGCGCAGCAGCACCACGGGCCGGGTCTGCTCACGCCCCGCCGGTGCCGGTGCCCGCCCGCGCAGGACGGCCACCACGGAGGACAGGCTCTCTCCGGTGGTGACCTCCAGGTCCAGGCCGGCCAGCTCGTCCAGGACCTTCTGCTGGGTCAGCGGCAGGTGCAGGCCGAGCTCGGGGATCTGGTGGAGCTCACGCCGCAGGGCGACCAGCTCGGGGCGGAGTTCCTCGGCAATCTCACGGGTGCGCATGGGCACATCCTGGCGCACCGGCCACCGGTGAGGCAGGGCGGGCTACAGAGACAGGGAGGCCTACGGAAAGGGAGGGCCCGGGGCAGGGCGGGACACAGGACTGGGCTGACACGAGAAAGGCACCGGTCGGGCGTCTGCCCGGTCCGGTGCCTTCCTCAGGTGGCGTGTCGAGTGGTGACGCGCCGAAGGGTGTGTGTCAGATGACCCGGCCGTAGCCGGAGACGCCGGAGAACATCTTGCGCTTCTGGACCGGCAGGCCAGGCTTGCCGGAGTCGTAGATGTAGCCGTCGCCGGCATAGATCGCGACGTGGTAGGCCGGGTAGCCCCAGAAGACCAGGTCCCCGGGCTGCGGGTTGCTCACCGGGGTCGCGAAGTTCTGCTGACCGGAGGTGGTGCGGGGCAGGTTGATGCCGAGGCGGCCAAAGACGTACTGGGTGTAGCCGGAGCAGTCGAAGCCGGTGCTGGGGCTCGCGCCGCCGGAGCGGTACATGATGCCGAAGTACTTGCGGCCCTCCGCCAGCACCTCGGCGCCGGTGACATCGCCGCCGCCACCGCCGCCACCGGGGGGCGAGGTGGAGAGCACGGTGCCGGAGATGTACTCGCTGGAGCCCATCTTGAGCCAGCCGTTGCTGGTCAGGCTGCCGGTGAGCTTGGTGCCGCGGCTCTCGCTGCCGACGACCGCGTGGCTGGTGCTGGCACCGGCGCGGACGTTGGCGGCGGTGCTGGCGCTGACATAGCGGGTGACGTCCGTCTCGCCGCCGCCACCGCCGCCGCCGGGGGGCGAGGTGGACAGGACGGTGCCGGAGATGTACTGGCTGGAGCCGATCTTGAGCCAGCCGTTGCTGGTCAGGCTGCCGGTGAGCTTGGTGCCGCGGGCCTTGCTGCCGACGACCGAGTAACTGGTGCCGGCCCCGGCGCGCACGTTGGCGGCGGTGCTGGCGCTGACATAGCGGGTCGTCGTGCCGGTGGACGGGGGCGTCGAGGTCAGCACCGTGCCGGAGATGTACTGGCTGGAGCCGATCTTGAGCCAGCCGTTGCTGGTCCAGGTGCCGGTGAGCGCGGTGCCCTTGGAGCGGCTGCCGACGATCGAGTGGCTGGTGCTGGTGCCCGAGCGCACGTTGACGTTGGTCCGCGCATACTGCGTGGTGTTCTGCGCGGTGTCCGTCGGCTCCATCACGGGCGATGCCGGAGCGACGATCGAGGGTGCCGCAGAGCTGGGCGCCGCGGCGAAGACCGGGGCAGTCACGGCGACAGCGAGGACGGAAGCGCTCACGAAGTGCCGCGGGCGGTTGTCAAGCACACGGCGCAGGGCTGAGGGCTGGGCATGGCGAGGGCGGGGCATGGGCAATCCAATGGTCGGGGGCAAACTGGGGCAAGATCGGGCACTGCAGCAGTTCGGGGGAACTGCGACGAACGGGGCAGCCCGGCGAACGGGCCCCACCAGTGAAGCGAAGGGCCGACGCGATCCGCAAACCCGGTCGCGCGCACTTGTACACCTCCCTGCAGGGGGTGTTGCACGTAATATCCGTGATATTCGTCACATTAGAGATGTAATTCAGCAGGTCAGCCGACGGGTATAGCCACGAGGTTGACCAGAACCAAGATTCTTGGCCGAAACGTGATTTTCGGGGCCTTCGGGCCGGGCCGCGCAGGCGCGACCGATGAGTTGTGCGGTCCTCGATGGTCAGTTCAGGGGCGCGGTGAAGTGACCGTCGCGGCATACTGGAGAAGGATCAGCAAAGGGGCACTGGATGAGCACCTCAGGCACCACCGAGCGCGACGTCAGCGACCGGGTCGACAGCGGGTTGACCCACGACAGCGACGAGTTCATGGAGCGGGCCGACCGGTTCCGGCGCGAGCTGCTGGCGCACTGCTATCGCATGTCCGGCTCGGCTCATGACGCCGAGGACCTGGTGCAGGAGACCTATCTGCGGGCCTGGCGCGCCTACGACAGGTTTGAGGGCCGCTCCTCGATGCGGACGTGGCTCTATCGCATCGCCACCAATGTCTGTCTCACCGCGCTCGAGGGACGGGCGCGGCGGCCGCTGCCGACGGGCCTGGGGCAGCCCAGCTCGGACCCGGACGCTCCGCTGTCCGAGCCGCAGGAGGTGCCGTGGCTCTCACCGCTGCCCGACGCGATGGGCGGCAGCGTCCCTGAGGATGCCGCCGAGCAGCGCGAGAGTGTCCACCTGGCGTTCATCGCGGCCCTGCAACACCTGCCACCGCGCCAGCGTGCCGCCCTCGTCCTGCGTGACGTCCTGCAGTGGCGTGCTGCGGAGGTCGCTGACGCGGTGGGCACCTCGACCGCTGCGGTCAACAGCGCCCTGCAGCGGGCCCGCGCGTCGGTCAAGGCAGCACAGCTGGAGCGCGACCGTGCCCCGCAGGCCCTTGAGCCGGACCAGGAGGAACTGCTCCAGCGCTATGTCCAGGCGTTCTGGGACAAGGACATGGACGCCCTCGTCGGGATGTTCACCGACCGGGCTGTCTGGGAGATGCCGCCCTTCCCGGAGTGGTACACCGGGCCCGAGGCCATCGCCCGGCTCATCGGCACCAAGTGCCCGGGGCAAGTGCACGAGATGATCATGGTGCCGACGGCGGTGAACCACCAGCCCGCGTTCGGGCTCTATATGAAACAGCCCGACGGCTCGTTCGAGCCCTTCCACCTGCAGGTGCTCACCCTCGCGGACGCCCAGGTCTCGCACGTCGGGGCATTCTTCGACACCTCACTGTTCGGGCTGTGCGGGCTGCCGGACTCGCTGCCCGCAGGGTCGCGCGGTCCCGGCAGCCACGTGCGCACCTCACCAGATACGCCGGCCCACGCCCCGGCGCAGCGGAGCCCCGTGCCGTGAGCGCCGCGCCGGCCGGGACCCTGCCCGAGCTGGGGCTGCTGGAGCGGGCGGTGGGTTACACCCGGGTGGCGCTGGCCGCCGCCCCCGGCACGCCGCCGGACAGCCCGACCCCGTGTGCCCAGTGGCCCCTGAGTGACCTGTTGACCCACATGGATGCGTCCCTGCGCACCCTGGACCAGGCGGCGCTCGTGGGTGGGATCATGCTGTTCGACCCGCCGCAGACCCAGCACCGTGAGCTGGGGGTGCGCGAGCAGGTGCGGCTGCTGAGCGCGCGGGCCTGCGATCTGCTGGACTCGTGGCTGGGTGGGCAGGCACCTGCGGTCTTCCGCATCGGCGGTTCCGAGCTGCAGGCTGGGCTGCTGGCGTCGTCCGGGGCCCTGGAGATCACCGTCCACGGCTGGGACGTGGCGCGCGCCTGCGACCTGGACCACCCGATCCCGGCGGCCCTGGCAGAGGACCTGCTCAGTTACGCACCCCTGCTCGTCACCGACACCGACCGGCCACACCGCTTTGGTATGCCGATCCCCACCGGGTCGGACGCCTCGCCCCAGGAGGAGCTGCTGGCCCTGCTGGGTCGCAGGATCTGAGGTCGTCGGCGTCGAGGCGTTCCGCTGCCACTCCAGCGCGTGCGAGGGTCGCCGACCACCCACGTCGGGCCGCCCCCGATCGTCCGGCCCCTGCAAGGATGAAGCCCATGCCGTTGCTCACCGCCGTCTCGGTGCTCCTCAACGCACTGCTGCTGGGGCTGGTCTCCCGGCGGCTGCTGGGAGTGCCCGTCGGCTGGGTGCGCACCCTGGTCCTCAGCGTGATCCTGGCCTCCGCCGGCCTGGCCGTCATGTCGGACGTCGGGACGCGGCTCGGGGTGCTCACCGACGCCAACGAGGTGGTGCCGGGCCACGAGGCACTCGCCGCGGCCACTCTCAGCCTGATCCTGGCCTGGGGCATCGCCCTGGGTCTGGGGGTCCTGGTGATCCTCGAGGCCCTGGTGCCCACCGGGACCGTGCCGAGCGTCACCCGTTTCCTGCGGGACCTGCCCGCCCGGCGGCGACGGACCAGGCGTTACAGCCGCATCGTCGCGCTGGCAGTCCGGCACGGACTGGGCGGCTTCCTGTCCAGCCGCGCGCGCACCGACCTCGGGGACCAGGCTCCGCAGGTGGCGCGCTCGCTGCGGGAGGCGATGACCGAGGCGGGCGTCACCTACGTCAAGCTCGGGCAGATGATCGCCACCCGACCGGACCTGGTGGGCGAGGCCTTCGCGCGCGAGCTCAGCCAGCTGCAGTCGGAGGTGCCCGCAGAGCCGTGGGAGGTGGTCCGCGCGACGCTGACCACCGAGCTCGGTCGTGCGCCGGAGGAGGTCTTCGCGCAGATCGAGCAGACCCCGCTGGCGGGAGCCTCCGTCGGCCAGGTGCACCGTGCCAGGCTCACGGACGGCTCGCCGGTCGTGGTCAAGGTGCAGCGCAGCGACGCCCGGGCGCAGGTCCGGGACGACCTCGACATCGTGCTGCGTCTAGCCTCCTGGCTGGACCGGGTCACCGACTGGGGACACTCCCTGGACGTGCGCACCCTGGCGGAGGGTTTCGCGGCCAGCCTCTCCGAGGAACTCGACTACCGCACCGAGCTGGCCAACATGCGCGCCCTCACCACCACCGCCACCGGTGCGGGATCGTCCCGCGAGGAACGGGCCACCGGTCAGGAGGTCACGGTCCGGGTGCCCACGGCCTACGAGCAGTGGTCCGGCGCCCGGGTGCTGGTGATGGAGGAGGTGCAGGGGCGGCCGGTCTCCCGGGCCCGCCACGACCTCGACCGTATGCCGGACCGTCAGCGTGCAGTCCTCGCCGAGGCACTGCTGGGGTCGGTGCTGAGGCAGGTGGTAGAGACCGGGGTGTTCCATGCGGACCTGCACGCCGGCAACGTCTTCCTCGGCGACGACGGGAGCCTGGTGCTGATCGACCTCGGCTCGGTGGGGCGTCTGGACACCGCTGCCCGCGCGGGCATCGGGTGCCTGCTGCTGGCGGTTGACCGAGGTGACTCGATCGCCGCCACCGACGCCCTGCTGGAGGTGCTCGACCGCGGACCCCACCTGGATGACCATCGCCTCGAGCGGGAGCTCGGCACGCTGATCACCCGTGCGGCGTCGCTGGCGGGCACCGGCTCCGGAGGGCTGTTCGCCGATCTGCTCTCGCTCGTGGTCCGGCACGGGCTGTCCGTGCCGCCGCAGGTGGCCGCGGTCTTCCGGTCCCTTGGTGCGCTGGAGGGCACCCTGCGCCAGATCGACCCCGGCCTTGACCTGGTCGGTGCCAGCCGCGCCGCAGGGCGCGATCTCGCGCGTGACCGGTTCGCGCCCGAGGCGCTGCGCGCCACCCTCGAGGAGGAGCTTGCGAGGATGCTGCCGATGCTCCAGCGGCTGCCTCGTCGGGTCGATGCCCTTGCCCAGTCGCTGCAGCGGGGTGAGCTGTCGGTCAACGTCCGGCTGCTGGCCGACGCCCGTGACCGCTCCTTCGTCACCGGTCTGATCCAGCAGCTGACGGTGACTCTGCTGGCGGCCGCCTGCGCCATCGCCGGCATCATGCTGGTCACCAGCGACACCGGCCCGGCCCTGGCTCCGGACCTGCCGCTCTACACCCTGCTCGGTGCCACCCTGTTCCTCTTCGCCTTCGTCCTGGCGGCGCGGGCCCTGGTGCTGGTCTTCCGGCATACGGCGCCTCCGGATCGGGAGCACCGCCGGTCCTGACGGTGCCGTGCGCGACCTGACCACCTCGGGTGCGGGACGGGAGGTGCGGGTGCCGATCGGGTCCGCCCCTGAAACACTGACGCCATGAGCGATGAGCAGACCACTCCCGCGACCCAGCCCGGCGACGCCTCCGCTGAGCCGCCGCCCTCGGCCGACGGGACCACGACCCTGCTGATCCTGGGCGCCTCCGGCGACCTGACCGGTCGGCTGCTGCTGCCCGGCCTGGGATCGCTGCTGGCCGTCGAGACGGGGTCTCACGTGCGGGTCGTGGGAGCGGACCGGGTCGACATGAGCCAGCAGGAGTGGGTGCAGACAGTCACGACGGCCTTTGCCTCCGTCGATGCACCGGCCGAGATCATCGAGGCGGCGTGCGCGGACACCGAGTACGTCAAGGTCGACCTGCTCGAACCCGACCAGCTCGACGCGCTGCTCACCAAGGTCGGCGACCCCGTGGTCCTCTACTTTGCGCTGCCGCCGGCGATCAGCGTCTCGGTGTGCCAGCTGCTGGAGCAGCGGGGCGTGTCCGACCAGACCCGGCTCGCCCTGGAGAAGCCGTTCGGCACCGACCTCGAGTCGGCCAAGGCACTGAACGTGCAGCTGCTCAAGGTGGTCGACGAGAACCGCATCTACCGGGTCGACCACTTTCTGGGCCGGAGCACGGTGCTGAACCTGCTCGGTGTCCGCTTCGCCAACCGTGTGCTCCAGCCGGTCTGGAGCTCCGAGCACATCGATCGGGTCGTCATCGCCTATGACGAGACGCTGGCCCTGGAGGAGCGCGCGGGCTACTACGACAAGGCCGGGGCCCTGGTCGACATGATCCAGTCCCACCTGCTCCAGGTTTTGGCGTTCTTCGCCATGGAGGCGCCGGCGTCGCTGCACGAGGACGAGGTCCGCTCGCTCAAGGCGCAGGTGCTTCGCGCCACGTCGGTGTGGGGCGATGACCCGGTCACCGCGTCTCGCCGGGCCCGCTACACCGCTGGCACGATCGGGGAGCGGACGGTCCCTGACTATGTGGCCGAGGAGGGGGTCGACCCTGAGCTGGACACCGAGACCCTCGCCGAGGTGATCCTCCGCATCGACAACTCCCGCTGGCGCGGCACGCCGTTCATCCTGCGCAGCGGCAAGGCGCTGGGGTCAGCCTGCAAGCGCATCGAGGTCTACTTCAAGCCGCCGGCCCATGTCCCGACCGGGCTGAAGGGCACGGATGCCCCGGACTGCCTGGTCCTGGAGCTCAAGCCTGCCGAGATGATCCTGTCCCTGACCGTCAACGCCGAGGGCGACCCGTTCGACCTGGAGCAGAAGGAGCTGCACGCCACCCTGGGCGACTCGCGGATGCTGCCCTACGGCGAGGTCCTGGACCGGGTCCTGGACGCCGACCCGTTGCTGTCCATCCGGGGTGACGTCGCCGAGGACTCCTGGCGCATCGTCGAGCCGATCCTGTCCGCCTGGCGCGCCGGCCAGGTGCCGATGCAGGAGTATGCCGCGGGTTCCGCCGGTCCGGACGGGTGGGGGAGCGTCCCCGGGATCGACGAGGGCTGAACCGCCTCGACGTCGCGGACCAGGTCCGGATGGGGGTGCTCGTCCGGCGTTCCTCGCCCGCGGCGTGCCTGGGGGGTAAGTGACGGTTGTGGAGAGGATGACAGTTGACTGATCTGTGGGGCGCGATGCACCGTGCCCGTCGCGAGCTGGCTGAGGATCTCGCGTCTCTCAGCGAGGAGGACTGGCGCCGGGACAGCCTGTGCGAGGGCTGGGACATCGAGCACGTCGTCGCCCACCTGACGGCCGCTGCCAGCGTGGGACCGGTCGCGTGGGTGCGCAGCATCGTGCTGTCCGGGTTCCGGCCGGCGGTCCACAACGAGCGACGCCTGCGTGAGCACCTGGGGACCACGCCCTCGGCCGCGCTGGACAACTTCCGGGCGGTGATCACCTCGACGGTGGCCCCCTCGAGTCACACCGCTGCCTACCTGGGTGAGGTCCTCGTGCACAGCGAGGACATCCGCCGGCCACTTGGACTCGCTCCCTCCACGGATGTCGCGGCCGCCACCGCGGTCGCGGAGTTCTATGTCCGACAGAACTTCACCGTGCAGAGCAAGTCAGCAGCAGCGGGGCTGTCCCTGCGCGCCACGGACGGCCCGTTCCTTTCGGGTGAGGGGCCGGAGGCGTCGGACCGACGCTCGCCCTGGTGATGATGATGGCGGGCCGGTGCCCTGATCAGCTCGGGCCCGGCCCACTCGCCTGACCCGGGGACGCCGACGCGACCACGCGGTGTCCAGCCGCTCTAGCTGCAGAGTGGCTGGCAGTTCGCCGGGCAGCATCCCGACCCGTCGGCATATCTGCAGGTCAGCGGGGTGGGCCGTGGTGAGCGTCGCCGAACTGCCAGCGCTAATGGTCGGGCACGGGTGGCCGTCGTCTGCCAGCGCAACGGTCGGGCACGGGCGGCCGTCGTCTGCCAGCGCAACGGTCGGGCACGGGCGGCCGTCGTCTGCCAGCGCAACGGTCGGGCACGGGCGGGCCCTCGTCGGTCAGCGCGAGCCGGAGCGTGGCACCGCGGTGCGGTCGGGTGCCGGGCTGGTTGCAGAGTGGCTGGCAGTTCGCCGGGCAACGTCCCGGTCGCTCGACATATCTGCAGGTCAGCGGGGTGGGCCGCGGTGGCCGTTGCCGAACTGCCAGCGCAAATGGTCGGGCACGGGCGGCTCTCGCCAGTCAGCGCGAGCCGGAGCCGATGGGCACCGCACCGGTCGGGCCCGGCGGCCGTCGTGCGAGACCGCTCGACCTTTCACTCATCGCAGACCCCACGTGGGTCAAGCCCGTGCGGCAGCGCGGCGAGCCCGACGCTCGAGCCATCCCTCGACCAGGCGATACAGCACCGGGACGAGGAGCAGGGTCAGGGCCGTCGAGCTGATCAGGCCGCCGATCACGACCAGGGCCAGCGGCTGGGAGATGAACGCTCCACCGCCAGTGATGGACAGCGCCATCGGCGTCAGCGCACCGATGGTGGCCAGCGCTGTCATGACGATCGGGCGGAACCGGTGCCGGGCACCCTCGATGAGGGCGTCGTGCACGGAGTGGCCGCGGCGGCGATACTGATTGACCAGGTCGATCAGCACGATTGCGTTGGTGACCACGATGCCGACCAGCATCAGCATGCCGATCATCGCGGCCACGTCCAGCGGGGTGTCGGTGAGCAGGAGCATCGCCAGTGATCCGGTCGCCGCAAAGGGCACCGACACCATCAGCAGCAGGGGCTGCACCAGGCTGTTGAAGGTCGCCACCATCACCAGATAGACGATGGCGATCGCGGCGAGCAGGGCCAACCCCAGGCTGGCGAACGCGTCGGCCTGCTCGGCGCTGACACCCCGGATCTCGGCACGCACTCCGTCGGGCAGGCTCAACCCGTCGAGTCCTTCCTGGACCTCGGCGGTCAGGGCACCGAGGTCGTCCCCGGTCGCCGCCGCGGTGATGGTCGCGCTGCGGAGGCCGTCGATGCGGGTGATCCGGACCTGTTGGTCGACGCGCTCGAGGGTGGCCACGTCCGAGAGGGTGATCGCACCCTCTGGGCCGCTCGCGACGGGCAGGTCGGCCAGGGCCGACAGGTCCGCCGGTGCCTCGCCCTGGTGGACCACCACCGACGTCGGTGCCGTCCCCAGCGTCACCCGACCCACGGTGCTGCCGCCCATCGCGGCCGCGACGGTCTGCCCGATCTGGGACTCCGTCACCCCCGCCTCGGCGGCTGCGGCGCGGTCCACGGTGACATCCAGTCCGGGCACCGTGTCGGTGAGGTTGTTGGTGACGTCCTCGGCACCGATCTGCGTCAGCACCCCCGCGACGTCGTCGGCCGTGGCCGCCAGGTCGTCCCGGTCCTGACCGGTGACCACGACCTCAAGGTGGGTGGCGCCGGGGGCGGCGTTCGCGGAGGAGGCCGTGAGGTTGGCTCCCTCCGGGGTGGGTGCGTCGGCCTTCAGCAGCGCACTGAACGCGTCCCCGTCGGTGCCCTCCGCCAGGGTGACGGCCAGGGAGGAGGTGTTGGCGGCGCTGCCCAGGAAGACTGCCTCGATGCCGCCGGTGGAACCGACAGTGGCCTGGTAGGACTCGACCTCGTCACGCGCGAGCAGCCAGTCCTCCAGGTCCTGGCTGGCCGTGTTGGTCTGCTCCAGCGTGCTGCCCGAGGGCAGCGACAGCGTCACGGTGAGGCTGTCAGCGCCGGAGTCGCCGATGAAGTCCGTCTTGAGCTGGGTGGCGGCCGCTCCGGTGCCGGCCAGGATGGCCAGCGCCAGGAGCAGGGACCAGACCGGGTGGGCCAGGGCAGGACGCAGGACGGTGAGGTAGCCGCGCTGGAGCCGGTCGGGAGCGTCCGCCTCCAGCAGGGGAGCCGGGTGGCCCTCGCGGCCCGGGGCCTCTGCGGGCATCTCCTCGGCCGGTGCGTCGCTGTCGGGCTCCACCCGCCCGCTGTCCTCGGCCGCACGCTCCTGGACGGCACCCGGCTCTTCCGCCCCACGTCCGAGCAACCAGTAGCCCAGCACCGGGATGATCGTCAGCGCGACCAGCAGCGAGGCGCCCATGGCGATGGCGATGGTCAGCGCGAACGGACGGAACAGCTCGCCCACCTGCCCGCCGACGAAGGCCATCGGCAGGAAGACCGCCACCGTGGAGACCGTCGCCGAGGTGATCGCCCCCGCGACCTCGCGCACCGCCCGCAGGATCGCGGTGATCCGTGGCTCACCGAGACGGCTGTGGCGCTTGATGTTCTCGATCACCACGATCGAGTCGTCGACGACGCGACCGATGGAGATCGTCAGGGCGCCCAGCGTGAGGATGTTGAGGGAGTATCCCGCCGCCTGCAGGCCCAGCAGTGCGATCAGCAGCGACAACGGGATGCTGATGGCGGTGACCAGCGTCAGCCGCAGCGACAGCAGGAACAGCAGCACCACGACGATCGCGAAGACCAGGCCCAGCAGGCCCTCGGTGGTCAGACCCTCGATCGACTGCTCGATGAAGGGGGCCTGGTCAAAGATGATCTGCAGCTGGCCACCACCGAGCTGCTCCTCGAGCTCGGGCGTGATCTCGGTGAGCGCATGCGAGATGTTGACCGCGTTGCCGTCGGGAGTCTTGGTGATGGATAGGCCGACGCTCGGCTCGCCATTGGTCCGGGTGTATGCCGTGGCGTCCTGCTCGGTCAGCTCCACCTGTGCCACATCGCCCAGGGTGAGCGGCGGCCCAGGTGCGGCCGGGACCGCACCCTCGGCGGGCAATCCACCCTCAGCCGGGACCTCGCCCTCGGCGGGCAACTCACCCTCAGCCAGGACCTCGCCCTCGGCCGGGACCTCGCCCTCAGCCGGAACCTCGCCCGCGGCGGGGATGTCACTCGCGGGCGGCAGGCCAGGCACGCTGGGCGCGACCAGTGGCAGGGCGCGCAGCTCCTCGACGTCGGTGAGTCTGGTGCCGACGGTGACCAGCAACTCCTCACCGTCGTCGGTGATCGTTCCCGCGGGCACCAGCACGCCGTTGGCCTGGAGCAGCTGTGCGACCGTCGCCCCGCTGACTCCGGCCTCCGCCGCAGCAGCCGGGTCGAGGTCGATCCGCACGATCTGGTCGGAGATCCCGGTGAGCTGGACATCCCGGACCCCGTCGAGGTCCTCCAGCTCCGGGATGACGACATTGCGCAGCCGTTGGAGCAGGTCGTCCGGGCTGTCCCCACCGGTGGCGGACAGCTGGATGATGGGGAAGTCATCGATGTTGCCCGCGACGATCTGAGGATCGGCGCCCTCGGGCAGCCCCGGGAGGCCGAGGACCGAGCGCTGCAGATCCGTCTGGGCGGCGCCCAGGTCCGTGCCGTAGTCGAGCTCGATGGTCACCACCGAGAACCCTTCCATCGACTGGGACTGCACCTCGACCACGCTGTCCAGACCCTGGGCCGCAGTCTCGATGCGGTCGCTGACCTGCTCCTCGACGACCGCGGCGCTCGCGTCCGGGACCGGGGTGGCCACCGCCAGGATGGGGAACTGCAATGAGGGAAACAGTTCGCGGGGCAGCGAACTCATCGCGTTGAGACCAAAGAAGATCGCAAACAGGGTGGTCAGGGCGATCAGCGCGCGGTTGTGCACGCTGAACCTGGTCAGCTTCGTCATGGAGTGGGTTCCCTCACCGGTTCGACAGGGCAGCAGACAAAGTATGACCTCATCCCAGCTCTTGGTGAGATTTCGTACGCGTAGATCACCTCTTTGGGGAGGTTTGGTACGCAGATCACCTCGTGGGGGAGGCTCGGAACAGTCAGGAGGACGGTGCGGTGAACGCGGCCAGGAACTGACTCAGCAACGTGGCGGAGACGTCGCGGGGCAGCGCCTCGATCAGGGCCAGCACCTGCGTCAGATCCAGATCCCCGCTCCGCCGCGCGCCGGCGGCCAGCGTGGCGGGGTCGGGAACCGGCAGGTCTGCAGGCAGCTCGACCGTGGCGCCGCGCACCTCCTCGGCGCTCTCGTGCAGCGTGGCGGTCAGAGCGGGCAGGACCCCGGCCGTGGCCGGCGTGATCGTCAGGTGCGTCGAGCGGGGGAGCCACGACCCGTCGGTCTGCTGCAGGGCCGGCTGGCCCTGCAGGATGAATCCGCGCCGGGCCGAGGCAGCCGCCCACAGGTGCGGGTGGACGCGGTCCTCGGCGGGGACCGTCTCGTCTGCCACGACGGCCAGGAGCGGGCCGGCGGGCTCACCGAGGACCCGGAGGCCCGTGATCTGGTCCAGGCACCGGGTGACCTCGGTGGTCGCGGCCACCATCTGCCGGGTCAGATCCGTGTATCCCGACACTCCTAGCGCCGTGGTGACCGCCCAGGCCGCTGCCAGCGAGGTCGCCGAGCGGGACCCCAGGATCGTGGGGTTCACCACGGGATATCCCGGCCAGTCGGTCAGCGCGAAGTAGCGCTCCAGATCGAGCTCCCGGTCGGCGAAGAGCAGCAGCGAGGCGCCCTTGGGGGCATAGCCAAACTTGTGCAGATCGGCCGAGATGCTGCTGACGCCGGGCACCCGGAAGTCCCACTCCGGCGCCGCCACGCCGCCGGCCTCGGCCCAGAACGGCAGCACCAGGCCGCCGATGCAGGCATCGACGTGGCACGGGACACCCCGCTCGGCAGCCGCGGCGGCCACCTCGACAACCGGGTCGAGCACCCCGTGCGGATAGCTCGGTGCGGAGACGACCACCAGGGCCGTCCGCTCATCCAGTCGGCCGATCAGGTCGCGACCGTCGGGCACCCCGGTGACCGGGTCGACGGGCACCACCTCCAGGTCCAGCCCCAGATAGTGCGCTGCCTTGTGGAAGGCCGCGTGCGCAGATGCCGGCAGCACCAGGCGCGGGCGGCCATCTGCCGGACCTGCTGCCGCCCACCGGTCTCGGGCGGCCTTGACCGCGAGCAGGCAGCTCTCGGTCCCCCCGGAGGTCACGGAGCCGACCGCCTCGGACCCATGCAGGATGGTCCGCCCGAAGCTGACCAGGTCTGCCTCCATCAGGGCCACGGAGGGGAAGGTCGTCGGGTCCAGACCGTTGACCGGCAGCGCGAGTTGGACGGCACGGCCCGCGAGCTCGTCGAGCTCGGCCAGGCCGCTGTCATAGACATAGGAGAGCACCGACCCGCCATGGGTCGGTGCGTCCAGGGAGCGGTATGCCGACAGCTGGGCCAGCACTGCCCCGGCATCGAGGGCAGGGGTGAAGTGGGGATCGGGCCGGTCCTGCGTCATGGGCTCACCTTCGCGCTCGTCGGGGAGTGGATCGGGTCACGGTAGGACCGCAGCACCACCAGGCTCATGCCCACCAGGGCGGCGGGGATCACGGAGAAGGCCAGCACGATCAGCAGGTGCGCCGCGTCCGGCTGGGAGAGGACGACGTCACCGGTGCTGGAGCGAAAGCCACCCACGGCGAGCAGGAGCAGCACGACGGCCGGCCCCAGCGCCATCCCTGCCGTCTCCCCGGCGGTCCACAGCCCGCTCATCGCGCCACCCCGCTCCCGGCCCGCCGCGCTGATCACGTCAGGCAGCATCGCCAACGGGAACAGCTGCATGCCGGCATAACCCACGCCGGCCAGCGCCACCGGCAGGTACACCCACCAGCCCGGTGCCCAGACCAGGGCGATCAGGCTGAGGCTGGCCAGCGCGAACAGGAGCGACGCGAGCGCGAACGCGCTGCGCTTGCCCTCGCGTGCGGCATACCGGGCCCACCACGGCATGACCAGCAGGGCCGGCCCGACGAGGGCGACGAACAGGAAGGTCAGGGCGGCCTGGTCATCGAGGGTGTAGGTCGCGACATACTGCGCTGCGGCCAGCATCACCCCGGTGGCCAGTGCCTGCAGGACGAAGACGATCAGCAGCACCCGATAGCTCGGCAGCTCCCGCAGCGCCGCAACCCCGGCCCGATACTCCGCAAATTTTGCGGAGGTTCTGCCCGGCTCCTGCGCAGTGGGGAGGGTTGGTTCGTGCCCCTCAGCCGCGCCCCGCACCCCGAGCACCGTGGCGAGCATCCCGGCCAGCAGCAACACCGCGATGACGACCCCCATCACCAGATAGCCACCCGCGTCGCCCCCGGCGCCGTCGCGCAGCGCCGGTCCCCCCGCTCCCACGAGGAGGATGGCCAGGGCCAGCACCGCGATGCGCCACGCCATCAGCCGGGTGCGCTCGGCATAGTCGCCGGTCAGGTCCGCGGGCAGGGCGATATAGGGCACCTGGAACAGGCTGAACGAGCTGGTGGCGAGGACGAAGAAGACCAACACCCACACCCCCGCGAGAGCCGGGGACAGCCCACCCGGCGCGGCAAACATCCCGATGAAGCCGACCGGCAGGGTCAGCGCCCCGAGCGCCATCAGCCGGGTCCGGGTGCGGCGGGTGCGCGCCTCCCGGTCGCTGAGCGCGCCGATCGCAGGGTCAATCAGCACGTCCCACACCTTGGGCACGATCACCACGAGGGCAGCGAGGGCGGCGGGGACGGCGAGGGTGTCGGTGAGGTAGTAGGCCAGCACCAGCCCCGGCAGCGTCCCGAACCCGCCCGTTCCGACGCTCCCGGCGGCATAACCTGCCACGGCACGACGCGGTATGCGGTCACTCACCGTGGCTGTCATGGCGGCACCCTAGCGGGGGGAGAGGCGGGTCGGGCGGGCTTCGTGAGCGCACGGCATACTGACTCGATCCCACCTCAAGGAGAGTCATGAAGGTTGCAGTCGTCGGAACCGGCTATGTGGGGCTGTCCAACGCGGTCGTGCTGGCCCAGCACCACGAGGTCGTGGCGCTAGACATCAACGAGGCCAAGGTCGAGCAGCTCAACAACCGGGTCAGCCCGATCGTCGATCCCGAGCTCCAGGACTATCTGTCCACCCGCGAGCTGAACCTGCAGGCCACCACGGACCCTGCCCAGGCCTATGACGGTGCGGAGTGGGTCGTGATCGCCACGCCGACCGACTACGACACCGACACCAACTTCTTCGACACCTCCAGCGTGGAGGCGGTCCTGCGCGGCGTGCTCACGCACAACCCGGGGGCCACGGTGGTCATCAAGTCCACCATCCCCGTCGGCTTCACCGAGCGGCTGCGCCAGAAGCACCCCGGCACCACGATCCTGTTCTCCCCGGAGTTCCTGCGCGAGGGCCGGGCGCTCTACGACAACCTGCACCCCTCCCGGATCATCGTGGGAGACACCGGGGAGAAGGGCCGCCGGTTCGCCGAGATGCTCCTCGAGGGCGCCCAGGACAAGGAGGTGCCGGTCCTGCTCACCGGGCCGACCGAGGCCGAGGCGATCAAGCTGTTCGCCAACACCTACCTGGCGATGCGGGTGGCCTACTTCAACGAGCTCGACACCTATGCGCTCACCCGCGGCCTGGACACCCAGCAGATCATCGAGGGCGTCGGGCTGGACCCCCGCATCGGTGCCCACTACAACAACCCGTCCTTCGGCTACGGCGGCTACTGCCTGCCCAAGGACACCCGTCAGCTGCTCGCCAACTATGGCGACGTGCCGCAGACCCTGATCACGGCGATCGTGGATGCCAACACCACCCGGATGGACTTCGTCGCCTCCGACATCCTGGCGCGCGCACCGCAGACCGTGGGCATCTACCGCCTCATCATGAAGGCGGGCTCGGACAACTTCCGGGCCTCCAGCATCCAGGGTGTGATGTCCCGGCTGCAGGCGCGCGGCGTGGAGGTGGTCATCTATGAGCCGACGCTGGGGGAGCCGACCTTCCAGGGCTGCCGGGTGATTGCCGACATCGAGGAGTTCAACGCGGTGACGGACGTGATCGTGGCCAATCGGCTCGACGCCTCGACCGCCATCTTCGGCGACAAGCTCTACACCCGCGACCTCTACAGCCGGGACTGACCAGGCCGTATGCCGTGGGGCGGGGTCGCGTGCCCCGCCCCACGGCATACGGCACCCGGCCCTGCCTCAGACGCCGATCGGCTCGGGTCGTGCGTCGGGCTCGCGGTGGGTCTCGGGCAGCGTCGGCTCTCCGGGGTGCACGTCCTCGGGTCGCTCGTCGATCTTGACGAGGACGACACCGGTCAGGATCAGCAGGCCGCCCACGAACTGGATCGTCGCGGGCATCTGCCCCAGCAGCACCCAGGCCCAGACGAAAGCGAACATCACCTCGGTCAGGCCCACGAACGAGGCTAGCTTGGACCCCAGCCGTCGCGTGGCGGCGATGCCGGTGGCGTAGGAGAAGGCCGCGGCCACGATGCCGAGCAACAGGATTGCAGCCCACCACGGCACCGAGAGGCTGGCCAGCTGCACGTCGGCCGTGGCCGTGGTCATCGGCACGATCCCGACCAGACCCGCAGCGATCAGCGCGAGGGTGCCAATGGTGAGACCGCCGGTGGCCAGCACCAGCGGCGGCAGCCCGGTGCTGTCATCGGCAGAGACGACAAAGTAGACGGCCAGTCCGATCGCGGCGCACAGGCCCCACAGGACGCCGATCAGGTCCACGTCCACAGCACCAAAGACATCCAGGACGAAGACCAGGCCGGCCACCGCGACCGCTGCCCCGACGACGGTGAGCGGGCGGGGCCGCTGACCGTGCCGTGCCCAGAGCCAGCCCACCACGAGGATGATGCCGAGGTACTCCAGCAGCAGCGCCACGGCCACCGAGATGCGGTCCACCGCCAGGAAGTAGCTGAGCTGGCAGGCCGCCACGGCCAGCAGGCCGAACAACGCCATGCTGACCCAGCCGCGCCGCATCAGGTGCCAGCGCCCACGCATCATCAGCAGGCCGGGCAGCAGCAGCACGAGAGAGGCCACACCGACCCGCCACGTCACGGCTGCGCCCGGGGACCAGCCCGACTCCAGCAGACCCTTGGCCAGGGAGCCAGAGGTGGCGAAGGTCAGCGCCGACAGGAGCGCGAAGGCGAGGCCGATGACAGTGCGGGAGCGCATGGGAGGTCCTCCTCACGAGGGTGGGGGTGAAGACCCTGGCATCGTCGTCATGGGTCAAGAAGGGCTAGACTGATGACGGTACGCCCTTTCGACGTCAGGAGTCAAGATGATTTTTGCTCATGACACCGAGGTGTCTCTCGCGTCAACGGTGGCACTGATCAACACGGCCCACCCGCCGCAGGGGCTGGCGAGCCGTGAGGAGCTCGAGGACTTCGTCACCGAGTGGCAGTGGACCGGGAGCCGGACCCACGACGAGGCCGAGTTCCGCCAGGTGCTGGACCTGCGGGAGCGGCTGGGGCGGCTGTGGCTGTCCGAGCAGGAGGCGATGGTGGAGGAGGTCAACCTGCTGCTGCGGGACTGCCGGGCCCTGCCCCAACTGGTCCGCCACGACGAGTGGGACTGGCACCTGCACGCGACCCGTGACGATCAGCCACTGGGGGAGCGGATGGCGGTGGAGGCGGCGATGGCGCTGGTCGATGTCATCCGCTCGGGTGAGACCGAGCGGATGGCGGTGTGCGCTGCCGACGACTGCGACAACGTGCTGGTGGACCTGTCCCGTAACCGGTCCCGGCGCTACTGCGACGCCGGGTGCACCAACCGGATGGCCGCCCAGGCCTACCGTGCTCGACGCAACAAGGCGTGACGCGCGACGGCGACGGCTCTGCAACAAAGTATAACGAGTATAACGCGATCAACGGTGTATAACAGGTATAACAGCACGAAGAGAGGGGGCACCGTTGTCTCGCGCCAACCCGTTTCGCCCCGGCTTTGGTGTCTCTCCCCGGGTCCTTGCCGGCCGGGACGAGTTGCTTGAGGAGTTTGACACCGCCCTGGACGAGGGCCCGGGGTCGCCCCTGCGGTCCGTGCTCGTCAGCGGTGCCCGAGGGATGGGCAAGACGGTCATCCTCAACGAGCTGGAGGAGGCGGCGCGGGTGCGGGGATGGCTGGTCGTCCGCCTTCCCGAGACCGGCGACCTGGTGGAGGAGCTGGTGTCCACCGCCCTGCCGATGCTCCTCGCCGAGCACGACGGTGAGCGTGCCGTCCGCCGACGGCTGACTGGCGCCGGGATAGCCGGGGTCGGCTCACTGTCGACGACAGCACGTGAGCGTTATGAGGTGCGGGAGACCGCGGCGACCCTGCTCGCCCGCCTCCTGGACGTCCTGGCAGGGCACGACACCGGCCTGCTCTTCACCCTCGATGAGCTGCAGGCGGTGGACCGTGAGTCGGTCGCGGCCTTTGCCGCGCTCTATCAGCACCTGGTCCGGGACGAGCGGGATGTGGCGCTCGCCGCTGCCGGGCTGCCCGTGGGGGTCGGCAAGCTCCTGCAGCACCGCGGCACGACCTTTCTCCGGCGCGCCGAGCGGGTGCAGCTTGGCCCGCTGAGCACGACTGAGGTGATCGACGCGCTGCGGCGCACCGTCACCGAGGCTGGAGGAGTCGTCAGCGAGGACGCCCTCCTCACTCTCGCGGAGGTCATCCACGGCTATCCCTACCTCCTCCAACTGGCCGGCTACCGAGCCTGGCGTGACGCGGACCGTGAGCCGATCACGGTCGCCCATGCCCGGGCGACCCTGCCCGTCCTGTCCGAGCGCATGGGCAGGCTGGTGCACGAGCCGGCGCTGCGTGACCTGCCACAGGCCCAGCGCTCCTATCTGGAGGCCATGTCGCTCGATGACGGCCCGTCCTCCACTGGTGCGGTCGCAGCTCGGCTGGGACTGACGGCCCAGCACGCCAACGTCTTCCGGACCCGCCTGATCGAGCGGGAGCTGATCACGCCGACCGGTCACGGGCGCGTGGACTACGCCCTGCCCTACCTGCGCGATCACCTGCGCCGCCTGGCCGCCACGGAGTGAACCGCACGTCCCCGACCGAGCGCGCGGCGCGCGACAGGGCGTGCCCTACTCTGCGGTGGTGGACCCTGAGCACGCCGACCTGACCCCCGCCACCCGTGCCGTCGCACTCGGGCGGCCCGAGCGCTCACCGGGAGCGCCGGTCGGCCCGCCGGTCACCTTTACCTCCACCTATATCGCTGACGGACCGGTGAACTATGCCCGGGTGGGCAATCCGACGTGGACCGTGCTGGAGGAGGTGCTCGGCGGCTTGGAGGGTGGCGATGCGCTGGCCTTCGCCTCGGGCCTGGCAGCCATCGACGCCGTGCTGACCTTGGTGCCACCGGCCGGTCGGGTCATCGCACCCGGGCACTCCTACAACGGCACCACCGGACTGCTGCGGGAGTATGCCGACCAGGGTCGCCTCGAGGTGGTCAGCCTCGATATCTCGGACACGGCTGCCGTGGTGTCGGCGCTGGACGGGCTGCAGCCTGGCCGCGACCTGCTCTATATCGAGTCACCCACCAACCCGATGATGGAGGTCGCCGACCTCCCCGTGCTGATCGACGAGGCGCGGGCCCGCGGCATACTCACCGCGGTCGACAACACCTTCGCCACCCCGCTGCTTCAGACGCCCCTCGCAGACGGTGCCGACATCGTGGTCCACTCCGCGACGAAGTATCTCTCCGGCCACTCCGACGTGCTCCTGGGTGCGGTCGTGACGGCGCCGACCGAGCGGGGCAGGGAAGTGCACCAGCGAGTCCTCGCGCGCCGGTCCCTGCACGGCGCGATCCCCGGCCCGATGGAGGCGTGGATCGTGCTGCGGGGTGTCCGCACCCTCGCGGTGCGGCTCGAGCGGGCTGCGGCGAACGCCCGAGCGCTCGTGGAGCGGCTGGAGGCCCACCCGGGCGTGACCCGGGTGCGTTATCCGGGTCTCGGTGCGATGATCGCGATCGAGGTCGGTCACGGCCCGGCGGCTGCTGACCGGGTGTGTGCCGCGGTCCGGCTGTGGACCCACTCGACGAGCCTGGGCGGCGTGGAGTCTCAGCTCGAACGCCGTCGCGCACAGCCACTCGAGGTGTCCACGGTGCCCGAGGAGCTGATCCGGTTGTCGGTCGGGATCGAGGATGTCGAGGACCTGTGGCGCGACCTGGCGCAGGCGCTCGACCAGGCCTGACTCGCCGCCTGCTCGCTTGCTAGCAATCTAGGTAGATGCTAGCGTTCTCGTCATGCCCGATGACAAAGCACAGTTCAACGTCTATCTGCCCAAGGACCTCATCCGCGAGATCAAGCACCGTGGGGTCGACGAGGGCATCAGCATGTCGGCCCTGATCGAAAAGATCGTCCGCGACTACCTGGAGGAGAAGTCATGATCTGCGCGCGCCCGATCCGTTTCACCGCAGACCTCGCGGCCCACCGGCGCTACCTGGACGCGCTCGGTGCCACCCGGGTCACCACCGCCCCCGGCTGGGAGGTCTATGCCCTGGGGTCTGGCCGACTCGCCCTGCACGAGGCCAGCGAGCACCAGCCACCTGGGGACGTCCTGGCCTTTGGGGTCGCGGACCTCGACGAGTGGGCCCGCCGCGCGGGAGACGCCGGGCTGCCCTTCGAGGTCGGCCAGACGGATCACGGCATCGCGGCCACTGTCCGCGCGCCCGACGGCACCACCTTCACTGTTGACCCCGCGCCTGTGGCCGCGCAGCCCGCCCCCACGGAGCCCGCCCCCACGGAGTCAGCCCCCACGGAGTCAGCCCTCGCCGTGTCAGCCCTCGCCGTGCTCCCCATCTGGTACACCAGCGCCGACCAGGTCGAGGGATCCAGAGAGATCGTCCGAGGGCTGGGAGCCGTCCAGCGGGTCACGGCCGACAGCGGCGTGTGGACCGACTTCACCTGTCCCGCAGGTGGTCTGGTCGCCGTGCACGCCAGCGACGACGGCCCTGACGTGGAGCTGGGGTTCGAGTTCGACGGCGACGTCGAGTCGCTCATCCCTGCGCTCAAGGCCGCTGGGATCGAGCAGGTGCTGATCGACGAGACCTACAGCAGGACCCTGCAGATCCCGGACCCGGACCGGGAGGGACGGATGCTGTGGATCAACGAGAAGCAGCAGGACCTCTACGGCTACAGCTCCAGCCAGGCACCTGCCTGATCGCGCCGCCCGCCTGCCGGCGACCACCTGACCGGGGCGCCGGCAGGGTCACGTCGCCAGCAGGTCCGCGGTGATGTCGACGATCGAGGCGGCGCCGACCAGGCCCATCGTCAGGTCCAGCTCGGCGAGCACGTTGTCGATCACGGCACTGACGCCGGCAGCGCCGTCCAGCGCCAGACCATAGACGTGCGGGCGGCCGAGCAGGCAGGCGTCCGCGCCGAGGGCCAGCGCGACGAACACGTCCGCGCCGCTGCGGATGCCGCTGTCCATCAGGACCGTGGGCTCGGGGCCGAGCGCCTCACGCACCGAGACCAGGGCGTCGAGGGCAGCCACTGACCGGTCGACCTGCCGACCGCCGTGGTTGGAGACCACGACCGCGTCGACGCCGGAGTCGAACGCGCGCCGGGCGTCGTCAGGGTGGAGCACGCCCTTGAGGACGACCGGCAAGGTGGTCCGGTCTCGCAGCGTCGCGAGGTGCTCCCACGACAGGCCCGGGTTGGAATAGATGTCGAGGAAGGTCTCCACCGCGGCCCGCGGCTCCGGTGAGCGCAGGTTGTCCCTGACGTCCCCGGGGTGCTCGCGTGACATCGACAGCAGGGAGCCGACGCCGCCGCGCACGGCCCGCGCCGTCGCCAGCGGATGGCGCGGGTCCAGCCCCAGGTCGGTCGCGCTCCGCGCGCCGGCGGCCAGTCGCTCCCGGACCAGGGCCATGAAGCGTGGGTCGGAGGTGTACTGCGCGATGCCCTGGCCGCGCGCGAACGGCAACGACCCGAGGTCGAGGTCCTGGGTGCGCCACCCCAGCATCGTGGTGTCGAGCGTGACGACCAACGCCTCGGCCCCGGCCGTCGTGGCCCGTTCGATCAGGGAGTCGACCAGCTCCTCGTCGCTGGACCAGTAGAGCTGGAACCAGAAGGGGGTGCCGGCCATCGCACGGGCCGTGTCCTCCATCGGGGACGACCCCTGGCAGGAGAGGACATAGGGGATGCCGCTGGCGTGGGCGCCCTCGGCGATCAGCAGGTCCGCGTCGGGGCGGACCAGGCCCGCGGCACCGATCGGGGCCAGCAGGAGCGGGGCAGCCAGGTCGGTGTCCAGCACTCGGGTCGTCAGGTCCCGCTCGGTCGTCCCGTGCAGGACGCGCGGCACGATGCGCCACCGGTCGAAGGCCTCGCGGTTGGCCCGCACCGTGGCCCCATCGCCCGCGCCCCCGGCGATGTAGGCCCAGGCCTTGGTGTCCAGCACCTTGCGTGCGCGCCGCTCCAGCTCCTCGGTGCTGGTGGGCACGGTCGGTGCCACGCCCAGGGTGCCGGGGCGATAGATCGCGTTCTGTCGGGTGCGGCCCCGTCCCGGGGAAAGCCCTGGCACGCTGGCGGATTCGGCGTTCATGACGTCACGCTAGCGGGGAGCACCCATCCCGCGCGACGGTCAGCCGACGCTGCCGATGACGACGTCCCATTCCCGGATCTCGACCGCGTCGAGCATGCCCTGCTGAGCGAACGGGTCCTGGCTCAGCAGGTCGCGCACCGCCTCGATCGACTCACCCTCGACGAGGATCAGCGCCTCGGGATCTCCGTCGACCAGCGGACCAGAGGCGACGACCACACCCTCCTCGGCCAGTCCGCCGAGGAACTCCCGGTGGGCGGGGCGGTGCTCATCGCGCCCAGCGGTGTCGTCGGAGTAGCGGTAGCGCACGGCATACAGGCTCATGCAGGCCAGTATGCCGCCCGGTCACCATCGCGTGCGCTGTCCAGACCTGTCGGCCTCCGCGTCAGGTCAGTTGGACGTCACATAGGTGCCGCGCACACCGTGGACCAGGTCGGCGGTCTCCTCCAGACTGCCGATCGCCGCGGCAACACCTGGCCCGCCGGCCTCCACGAACTGGCACGCGGCGTCCACCTTGGGCCCCATCGACCCGGCCGGGAACTCCAGCCGCCGCAGCTCAGCCGGCGTGGTGCGCTTGATCGGGCGGGCGTGCCCGGTGCCGAAGTCGACCTGCACGTTCTCGACGTCGGTCAGCACGAGCAGCCGGTCGGCACGCAACCGCCGGGCGATGAGGGCCGCCGACAGGTCCTTGTCGATGACGGCCTCGACGCCGCGCAGGTCACCGGTCTCGGTCCGCACGACAGGCACCCCGCCGCCGCCGGCACACACCACGATGATCGACTCCTCGAGCAGGTGGTCGATCAGCTTGGTCTCGATGATCTCCCGAGGCCGGGGTGAGGCCACCACTCGGCGCCAGTGCTCACCGTCCGCCTTGACCTGCCAGCCGTGCCGTTGCGCCAACTCGTGGGCCTGCTGCTCCTCATAGACCTCGCCGACGAACTTCGTGGGGTCGGCGAAGCCCGGGTCGTGCGCGTCCACCAGGGTCTGGTTGATGATCGAGGCAAACTGCCGGTAGGGCCGTTCGTTGCCCATCGCCTGCAGGATCCAGTAGCCGATCAACCCCTGGGTCATCGCCCCGAGCGCGTCGAACGGATAGGCCTTGGTCAGGCGGGGGTCGGCCGCCGACTCCATCGCCAGCACCCCCACCTGGGGCCCGTTGCCGTGGGTGATCACGACCTCGTGATCGTCGGTGAGTGGCGCCAGCTGCCGCACGGCCCGCCGGATGTTCTCCACCTGGGCCTCGGCGTCGGGCACCTGTCCGCGCTGCAGGAGGGCGTTGCCACCCAGCGCCACCACGATCCGCATGAGGAGAGCGTATGTCGAGTGCCTCCCTCACTCGTCGGTGGCACGATGAGCGGATGCGAGCCTTCTTTGCGGTGCTGCCACCCCCCGAGGTACTGGAGGATCTCGCCGCCTATCTGGAGCCCCGCCGCGACGCCGACACCGAGCGGACCTGGCGCTGGACCCGCACCCACCACCTGCACCTGACCCTCGCCTTCCTGGGCGAGCTGCCGGAGCACCGTGAGGAGGAGCTGGTCACCGCGGCTAAGGAGTGGGCGGCCCGGCAACACCCCGTGCGTATGTCGTGGGGCCGGTCTGGCGCCTTCCCTGACCCGGGCGGGGCGAAGGTCATCTGGATCGGCGTGACGCCGGAGGACGCCGGTCGTGACCTGAGTGCCTGGTCACGTGCCCTGCGCGACCTGTCGAGTCATGCCGGGGCGGACGTGGACGGGCAGCGGTTCACGCCCCACATCACCGTGGCGCGCTCCCCGCGGCGGGTTCCCGCCGGTCGCTGGGTGCAGGCTCTGGACGCCTACGAGTCCCCGGAGTTCCTCGTCGAGGAGGTCGCCCTCGTGCAGTCCCACCTCGGCGGGCCAGGGCGCTCGGTGCGTTACGAGATCCGGCACACCCTCCCCCTGGGGGCCTAGATGGACGCCACGCGCTACACCCACGGACACGAGGCGGCGGTGCTGGCCTCCCACGCGCAACGCACCGCTGAGAACTCGGCGCACTACCTACTGCCCGTGCTCACCGCCGGGCTGAGCGTGCTCGACGTCGGGTGCGGCCCCGGCACCATCACCCTTGACCTGGCCGAGCACGTCTCTCCGGGAACCGTGGTGGGTCTCGACGCGGTGGAGGAGCCACTGACCGCCGCCCGCCAGACAGCGGACCAGCGCGGGGACCGGCACACCGAGTTCCAGGTGGGGTCGGTCGTGGACCTGCCCTTCGACGCCGACAGCTTTGACGTCGTGCACGCCCACCAGGTGCTCCAGCACCTCACCGACCCGGTGCGGGCCCTCACCGAGATGGCCCGGGTCTGCCGGCCGGACGGGTGGGTCGCGGCCCGCGACGCCGACTACGCGGCCATGGCCTGGCACCCGCAGCTCCCCGAGCTGGAGGAGTGGCGCGGCCTTTATCGGGCGATGGCCGGGCCAACGGGGCGGAGCCTGACGCCGGGCGCCGGATGCGGTCGTGGGCCCAGTCCGCAGGTCTGACCGACGTCCGCTTCACCGCCAGCGTGTGGAACTACGCCGACGCGCAGACTTGCCACTGGTGGGGACACAGCCAGGCCGACCGGGTCCTCGGGGCGGTCTTCGCCGCGCAGAGCGCCGAGCACGGGGTGAGCAGCGCGGACCGGGAGCGGCTGGCGCAGGGCTGGCGCCGCTGGGCCGATGCTCCCGACGCGTGGTTTGCGATTCTCCACGGAGAACTGCTGGCCCGGCCGGGATCCGCCCCTCAGCCCGGACCAGCCTGA
This sequence comes from Ornithinimicrobium ciconiae, assembly GCF_007197575.1. Lineage (NCBI taxonomy): Bacteria > Bacillati > Actinomycetota > Actinomycetes > Micrococcales > Ornithinimicrobiaceae > Ornithinimicrobium > Ornithinimicrobium ciconiae. The sequence continues at coordinate 34,837 of NZ_CP041616.1, read as the reverse complement.
CCAGAGGGACAGAGAGCCAAGACCAGTCAGAGCACAGGGTCGAAGGCTTGGCACGACCCGTCTTAGAGCCGCTTTCGTCTCTTACAGCTGGCTGCAACCGGCTGCAAGATCGCTTTCCGGCTCCAAGACAAGCGGCGGTGGGTGGCGGCCACTGGTGCGCAGCGACTCTCACTCTGCAGGGGTCGGTGTGATCGGTGTCGTCTCGACGCCCAGCTCGGGGCCACAGGTGCGCCCCTCCTCGGCGGGGGCGGCCACCCGGTTGCCGTTGATGATGGTGACATTGTCAAACTGCGGACGCCCGGACACCAGGTTGCGGTAGGTGTAGCGGGTCAGCGACTGCACGGAGCAGTCCGTGCCGAAGGACAGGATGTCGAAGGCGTAGGGTTGGCCGACCAGCTCACCGGCGGTGTCGTCGCCCTCCTGGGTCTGCGGGACCTGGAAGTGGTTGACCAGCCCGCCCCCGGAGAAGGTGCCCATCTGGATGTGGTTGTCGTTGAGTGCCGGACTGTGCATGTGACCGTTGACCGTCACAGCCCCCGTCTCCAGCTGGTCCAGCCCGAAGGGCTGGTGGGAGGCCAGGATGTCCGGCAGCGGCCACCCCTGCGTCGCGGTGGCGAACCGCTCGGCCGCCACCTCCTGCTCCGCCTTGAAATCGACCCCGACCTGAGCGAAGTAGCGCCAGTCGTTGTAGCCGGTAATCCGCACCCCATCGATCGTGGCCTCGACAAACTCCCCGTCGGTGGGCTCGAGCAGGATCACGTTGGGAATCTGGTCGAGGCGCCGCAGCACCGCCTCGTCGGTGCGATAGAGCGCGTCGTGGTTGCCGCGGACAAAGACATAGGGCACGCCCAAGTCCTCGATGGCGGTGTAGATCCCGGCGAGTTCACCCTCCTGGGGGCGACCGAAGTTGACCAGGTCGCCGGTGTCGATGACGGCGGTGATCTGCTCGTCCTGCACGATCTGCTGGATCAGCGGGTAGTAGTTCATCCCGTGCATGTCCGAGATCAGCAGGAACCGGGCACCCGGTTGCGCGGCGGTCTCGGCGGGGACGAACTCCTGCTGCAGCGCGTCGGACAGGGCCAGCAGATTCTGCACATAGGGCGTGGCTTTTTGCGCCTGACCCTGGATGTCGGTGAACAGCCCGCTGTTGGACCGCACGGTGCCCAGCAGGCTGGTCGCCTCGTAGGCCGCGAAATTAGCGGTGCGATAGGTCGTCACCGCAGCGAGGGAGGGCACCGTGACGGCCAGCGCGGTCGCGGTGCCGATCGCGATGACGGGGTGGCGCCAGGGCGGCCGCGAGCGGCCGGTCAGATACAACCCGACGACCGCAGCCTGGGTGAGCAGCACCCCGCCGACAAACTTCAGGCCCAGCTCCCGCAGGCCGCTCTCCATCGCCGCACGGACCTCACCGTCCTCGGGGGTCAGCTCGGCTACATCCACCCGTCCCTGGGTGAACAGGTCAGTGATCTCCTCCTTGACCTGCAGCCGGGCCTCGATGCCTGGGGCCGGCAGCGCGCCGGCAAAGTGCATGTCGATGTCACCGAAGACCGTCGGGGCGTGCACCACGGACGTCTGCAGGAGCGAGGGAGTAACTCGCACGGTGGCGCGGAAGTTGTCCGTCTCGGTGCTGATCGGCCACAGGTTTGTGGTGATCATGCCGCCCAGATAGCCGACGAGAGCCAGGATCAGCACGGTCAGCACAGCCCGCAGTCGACCGCGCCACGGGTGAGGTGGGGCGTCGCTGCGTGGCACGGGCCCCGTTTCAGGCGTCGCATCTGGCGCTTCAGTCATCGCGTCTGGAATCTTAGGGGCCAAGGATGAGGATTGCGTGACGACGGAGGAGTGAGAGGTCGATGGTTGCTCAGCAGGACGCCGATGTGATCGTGGTGGGGGCCGGGCTGGCCGGGTTGGTGGCGACCGCGGAGCTGGTCCAGGCGGGCCGCTCGGTGATCCTGGTCGACCAGGAGTCGACCGAGCACCTGGGGGGACAGGCCTGGTGGTCCTTCGGAGGTCTCTTCCTGGTGGGCAGTCCGGAGCAGCGCCGGATGGGCATCAAGGACAGTTTTGAGCTGGCCTGGCGGGACTGGCGCGGCACCGCCGGGTTCGACCGGCTCGAGGACGAGGACAGCTGGGCGGTGCGCTGGGCGCAGGCCTATGTCGAGTGGGCCGCGGGGGAGAAGCGGGCCTGGTTGCACGAGCAGGGCGTCCGCTTCTTCCCCGTGGTCGGGTGGGCCGAGCGCGGGGACGGCACCGCCGACGGGCACGGCAACGGGGTGCCCCGCTTCCACATCACCTGGGGCACCGGGCCGGGCATCGTCGCCCCCTTCGAGGCCGTATGCCGACAGGCCGCCTCCGAGGGTCGTCTCACCCTGGCCGGCCGGCACCGGGTGACCGAGCTGGTCACCACCGACGGCACCGTCACCGGGGTGCGCGGCGAGGTGCTGGCCACCGACGGTGCGCAGCGTGGGGCGCGCAGCACCCGCAGCGTGGTTGACCACTTCGAGCACTCGGCGCAGGCCGTGGTGGTCACCTCCGGCGGCATCGGGCACAACCTCGACCTGGTCCGCGAGTACTGGCCGTCCCGACTGGGCACACCCCCGGCGGAGGAGAACATGGTGGCGGGCGTGCCGGCATACGTCGACGGCTCGATGCTGCCCCTGGTCGAGGGGGCCGGTGCGCGGCTGGTCAACCGGGACCGGATGTGGCACTACGTGGAGGGGATTGAGAACCACTCACCGGTCTGGGAGCGGCACGGCATCCGCATCCTGCCGGGGCCCTCGTCGCTGTGGTTGGACGCGGAGGGCAACCGGCTGCCCGCGCCGCTGTATCCCGGTTTCGACACGCTCGGCACCCTGGCTCACCTGCGGCAGACCGGGCACGACTACTCGTGGTTCATCCTCACCCAGGCGGTGATCGAGAAGGAGTTTGCGCTCTCCGGCTCGGAGCAGAACCCGGACCTGACGGGCAAGAGCGTGGCGCAGGTGCTGGGTCGGGTGCGACCCGGTGCTCCCGGGCCGGTGCAGCGCTTCATCGATGACGGTGTCGACTTCGTCACCGGTTTCTCGGTCGAGGAGCTGGTGGAGGAGATGAATGGGCTGACCGGAGACCAGCTGCTGGTGGCCAGCCGGGTCCGGGCGATGATCGAGGCACGGGATGCCGAGCTGGAGAACGACTTCGGCAAGGACGCCCAGATCGCGCTGATCCGCGCGGCCCGGCGTTATCGCGGCGACAAGCTGATCCGCACTGCTTCCCTGCACCGGTTCCTCGACATCGAGAAGGGGCCGTTGCACGCGGTGCGGCTGCGGATCCTGACCCGCAAGACCCTGGGTGGGGTGCAGACCGACCTGGGGTCGCGGGCGCTGGGCATCGACGGTGCACCCGTGCCGGGGCTGTATGCCGCGGGCGAGGTCGCCGGATTCGGCGGCGGTGGCGTGCACGGCTACCGGTCGTTGGAGGGCACTTTCCTGGGCGGGTGCCTGTTCAGCGGGCGAGCCGCAGGACGGACCGTCCACGCCGACCTGGGCTAGCCCCCCAGCCAGCCCAGCCCTGCGCCGTGCCCGCCCTGGGTGGTGGTCTCGAGGGTGCCGACCTGGCTGGTGTGGTTGCATGAGTCCATGCGCCGGTTGGGGTTGGGGGTCGTGGCCGCGGCACTGCTGTGTGCCGGGTGCTCCGGAGGTGGGTCAGAGACTGTCGAGGTCACCACGACCGACCAGGAGGGCCGCCCGACGGTGGTCACCCAGGAGGTCACCGAGGCCCCTGAGCCCACGGCCGGGGTCGACGCTGCCCCCGCCACAGCGACCCTGGTGGACACGGTCCTCGATGTCCCCGGCGGCGGCCGCATCGCGTTCGACCTGCCCGACACCTGGACCGTGCAGGAGCTGCGCCTCGCCGAGCGCACGGCGGCGCCCGACCCGCAGGCCCAGCCGCCGCAGCAGTGGTGCCTGGTCCCGCCGGAGGAACTGCCGGCGATCGACGGGTGTGCAGGCGTGCTCATCGCGGCCGGGCCGGACTGGTTGCCCGGTCATGCCGGCGCGGCCTACTCCGTGCGCCAGCAGGAGGGGTGGCGCTCAACCTCCGAGCCCCTGGCGTGCCCGTTCGGCGAGGACGGGCAGCCCGGCGATCTCGCAGCGGCCACCAGGACCCCGGACGACGCCACGGTGACCGCGGCGCCGACCACGCTGGACGACTCCGAGGTCGACCTGCTGGTGACGGCGGGTGACGGACTGCCGATGACCAGCACCGAGACCGAGGTGGACGGCCGCAGCGTCCGGTATGAGACGTGGCGGGTGACCTGCAGCCTGTCCGAGGGAGCGATCACGCCTCAGGTCTGGCACGACCTCGAGCTGGGGGTGTTGGTGCGCGACTACTTCGGGTCGCCCTACTCAGTTGCTCTCATCGCCTCCCTCCGGGACGCCTGATGAGCCTGCTCTCCACGCCCATCCGGGAGGCCTGATGGACCTGTCAGTGGTGCGCCGCAAGGCCGCCACCGCAGCCCTCGTGGCCTTCCGCAAGATGCCTGGGCCGCTGAAGCGCACGCTGGTGCGGGCGGGCACGCCGAGCTACACCGTCGGTGCGGTGTGCCTGATCCAGCACGGTGACGAGGTCCTCTTCCTGTGGCAACCGCACCGCCGCGGCTGGACGCTACCCGGCGGACTCCTGGGGTGGGGGGAGGATCCTGCGGACGCCGTGCGACGCGAGGTGCTCGAGGAGGTCGGGCTCACCATCGACCCCGGGCAGCCACTCGCTTTCGGGGTGCACGCGGCGACTCAGCAGATCGACGTCATCTATCGGGTGGCCGTCACCGACCGTCCCGACATCGCCCTCGCCACAGAGGCTCGGAAGGCCACCTGGTGGCGCTTGGCGGAGCTGGCCGAGACAGACCTCGACACCCGAAGGATTCTGGACCTGGTGCGTCGTGCGGGTGAGCCGCCCGCGACCGGGACCCTCACGCAGGAGGCACCATGACGAACCGTCGGGCAGGCTCGCCCTGCCGACCCGTAGGCCGGCCACGAGCGCGCGAGGCCGCGCGAGGTCTCGCGGTCGCGGCCAGCGCCGTCGCGGTGCTGCTCGCGGGATGCTCGGACGGCTCACCGAACAGCGAGCCCCCGGCAGTGACCGACGCCAGCACCGCGACGGGTGGAGGGCCGGCCGGTGGTGACGGCAGCAGCGGGACGGCAGGGTCTGGTCCCGGCGGCGACGCCGAGACCACGACCGAGGCTCCGCAGGCTCTCGAACTGCCACGCGGTGGCACGGAGATCTTTCCGGACTACCGCCTGTTTGGTTACTCGGGCCTGCCCGGCTCCCCTGGCATGGGGCGGTTGGGGATCGGTGACCTCGACGAGCGCGTCGAGGAGATCGAGGAGATCTCCTCAGACTGGGTCGGGGACCGTGAGCTGCTGCCGGTGCTTGAGCTCATCGCGACCGTCGTGCACCCGGTTCCCGGACCGGACGGGATGTTCCGCACCTACATCCCCGAGCCGGTCATCCAGGACCACCTCGATGCCGCCCGTCGACACGAGGGCATCCTGCTGCTCAACATCCAGCCGGGGCGGGCGGACTTCATCGATGAGGTCAAGCACTACGAGAAGTGGCTGGTCGAGCCGGACGTCGGCGTCGCTCTGGACCCTGAGTGGGCCGTTGGCGAGGGGCAGATTCCGGGTGAGGTCTATGGCCGCACCAGCGGTGCCGAGCTGGACGAGGTCGCTGAATATCTCGCCGGACTGGTGGCCGAGCACGAACTCCCCGAGAAGGTGATGGTCTATCACCAGGTGCACCCCGGCGTGGTCCGCGACGAACTGGACATGCGTCCTCACGAGGGCGTGGTCATGATCAAGTCGGTGGACGGCATCGGGTCACCGACGGACAAGGTCAAGACCTACGACCTGGTCAACGAGACCAAGCCTGACTTTGTGGTCGCCGGCTTCAAGCTCTTCTATGAGGAGGATGCGGTGATGGGGCCGCTGATGACCGGTGCCGAGGTGCTCGCCCTCGACCCGCAGCCGGAGTACATCCTCTGGGAGTAGCCGTCCTCAGACCCGGTGGTCGTCGCCTCAGAGGTACTGCCCGGTGCCGGTGGGTTCACCCGGGTGCCCCTACCCCGGGCTGCACGCCTGCAGCCGAAGCATTCTCCACCCACCGTCAGGCAGCTGCTCAAGATCGAAGCGCGCCACTACGCTGCCGGAACTTGTCTGGCGGCGCCAGACGCGGTCTGTCACCTCGACGTCAGTGCCTGCTGGCATGACCAGAGCATGCTCTGTGACGAAGGAGGTGATGGCATCCTGTGGACTGGTCGCGAAGGGGTCACCAGGGTCGTCGGCGACACTTTCGAGCCCGGACTCCGCCTCGACATCGAAGATGCTGTGCTCGCACCGTAGTCCGCTTTCGGCGGGTGCCTCGGCATTGTCCGGAGAGCTTGCTTGGCACGCTGCCACACAGAAGAGGCACCCGAAAAGTGCCATCGAGAGCCTAGTCATTGCATTCTCAGTGGTGTGAATGTCATGCGTTTCAAGGGTGCGCCATGAACGCCGCAAGCCCGTTGGCCAAGATCAGTGCGGCAGTGATCACGAGACCCGGTCGCCCGTTCATGGCAGGGATCCTGACACCGGCTGCCAGCGCCGTCAAGGGTCTATGTCTCAGAGGTACTGCCCGGTGCCAGTGGGCTCACCCTCGTCGGTCCCGGACGGACCGATCGGCTGGCCGGCCCCCTGACCCGGGCCGCCTGGGGTCTGGCCGCCGGGCAGCGCCAGACGCATGTGCTGGAGTTGCTGCTGGGCCGCCATCTGCTGAGCGACGATGGCGGTCTGTATGCCGTGGAACAGCCCCTCAAGCCACCCCACCAACTGGGCCTGCGCGATCCGCAGCTCCGCCTCGCTCGGGGAGTCGTCGGCCAGTGGCAGGGTGATGCGCTCCAGCTCCTCGACCAGTTCCGGTGCCAGTCCCTGCTCCAGCTCGCTGAGCGAGCGGCGGTGGATCTCGGCGAGTCGAGAGCGCCCCGCATCATCCAGAGGCGCCGACTTCACCTCCTCAAGCAGTTGCTTGATCATCGTCCCCAGACGCATCACCTTGGCAGGCTGCTCGACAAGGTCTGCCGGATTGCGCCGTGCCCCCCGCTCCTCGTCATCGCCCTGCGGTGGCTCGGCGACGCCCATGCCGTCCTGGGTCACCACGACCACGCGCTGACCCTCGGCGGGCCGCTCCTGGTCGGCCGGCTCCCGTGACTGCTCCTGCTCGGCAGCGTCTGCGGGTCGTCCCGGGTCGACTGTGTGTGACTGCTCGTTCATCAGTTGGTCCTCTCCACGTCGAGGAGCAGCTTGCCGATGTGGCTGCTGTCCTCCATGACTCGGTGCGCCTCGGCCGCCTGCTCGAGCGGGAAGCGCTGGTGGATCACCGGCTGCACCCGCCCCTGCTCCACCAACGGCCACACGTGCTCGCGCACGGCAGCGACGATCGTTGCCTTCTCGTCCGCCGGGCGAGCCCGGAGCGTGGTGGCGATGACCGCCGCGCGCTTACTGAGCAGCGTGCCCAGATTGAGCTCGGCCTTGCGGCCTCCCTGCAGACCGATGACGACCAGACGTCCACCGACAGCCAGCGCCTCCACATTGCGGGCCAGATACTGTGCGCCCACCACGTCGAGGATGACGTCGGCACCGGCTCCGTCGGTCGCGTCCTTCAGCTCCTCCACGAAGTCCTGCTCGCGGTAGTTGATGAGGATGTCGACCCCGAAGCCGGCACAGGCCTCGAGCTTGGCGGCGGAGCCGGCCGTCACGGCCACGCGGGCACCGACCTCGCGGGCCAGCTGGATCGCCATCGTGCCGATGCCGCTGGACCCGCCATGGACCAGGATGACCTGGCCCGGCTGCAGGTTGGCGGTGAGGAAGACGTTGCTCCACACGGTGCTGGTCACCTCCGGCAGGGCGGCGGCGTCCCGGAGGTCCACGCCCTGGGGCACCGGCAGCACCTGACCGGCGGGGACGGTGACCTGCTCGGCGTACCCCCCTCCGGAGAGCAGGGCGCAGACCTCGTCGCCGACGCGCCAGGTCTCCACACCCTCGCCCAGGGCCGCGACGCGGCCGCTGACCTCCAGTCCCGGCAGTGCGGACTCGCCCTCGGGCTGTGGATAGAAGCCCTTGCGCTGCATGATGTCGGCACGGTTCACCCCGGCCGCCACCACATCGATGAGCACCTCGCCCGGCTTTGCCACCGGGGCCTCGACGTCGGCCGGGACGAGAGCGTCGGTCTCACCCGGCTCCGGGATCGTGATCGCGCGCATGCCCCCGACTCTAGGCGGCATCGCCGACGGCCCGCAGGACGGCAGCCACCGAGGCGTCCACGTCGGCGGTGGTCGTGAGGTGGTTGGAGACCGCGATCCGCATCAGCCGCCGGCCGCGCCAGGTCGTCCCACCCATCCAGCAGGTGCCGTCCTGCTGGACCCGGGCGATCACCGCGTCGGTCGTGGCATCCGCCTCGGCTCCGGACCCGCCGAAGCCGACCAGCACCTGGTTGAGCACGACGTCGTTGACGATGTCCAGCCCGGCAGCCTCGAGCCGGTCCGCGAAGCGCTGGGCGTGGCGGCAACAGGTGTCCACCAGGTCGGCCACACCCTGACGCCCGAGCTCTTGCAGACCCGCCCACACGGCGAACCCCCGAGCCCGCCGCGACGACTCGGCCGTGAAGTCCGCCGCCCCGGGAGCAGCGCCGGACCTGGTGAGATATGACGCGGTGTAGGACATCGCGGCGGTCTGCACCTCGGGGCGGGAGCAGAAGGCGAAGCCGGAGTCGTAGGGGATGTTGAGCCACTTGTGGCCGTCGCACCCCCAGGAGTCCGCCAGCTCGACGCCGTCGATCAGGTGCCGCAGGGAGGGACTGGCGCCAGCCCAGAGGCCGAAGGCGCCGTCGACGTGCACCCAAGCCGCGTGCTCGTGGGCGAGCTCGGTCGCCGCCCGCAACGGGTCCACAGCGCCGGTGTTGACGTTGCCGGCCTGCAGGCAGACGACGGTGGGATGGTCCCGGTCCGCGGGGGCGCTGCGCAGCACCCGGGCCAGGTCGGCGACGTCCATCGCGCCTTGGCCGTCGACGCCGACCTCCTCGAGGGAGTCGGTGCCCAGGCCCAGCAGTCGCAGCGACCGGTCGATGGTGGCGTGCCGCTCCATCCCGGCGATGATCCGCATCCGGGGCGCGCCCCAGAGGCCCTTGGCCTCCTGGTCCCACCCGGCCTCCCGCAGCAGGTGGTGCCGGGCCGAGGCCAGCCCAACGGTGTTGGCTCCCTGCGCTCCGGTGACGAACCCGACCCCGGCGCCGGACGGCATACCGAGCAGCTCCTTGAGCCAGCCGCCCGCGGCCTGCTCGGCCGCAGCGGCAGCCGGGGACAGGCTCCCGTTGAACGCGCACTGGTCCCACCCGACGGCCAGCATGTCCGCCGCGGAGGCCGCGGGCAGCGCCCCGCCGATGACGAAGCCGAAGTAGCGCGGTCCGGGAGTGGACATCAGGCCGGGGTTCGCGGCGTCGATGAGCTGCTCGACCACCTCGGCCGGGTCCCGCGGGGCGTGCGGCAGGGTCACGTCGAGCCGGCGCAGCGAATCCGCCTGGTCCGCCGGTGCCTGCACGGGACGGGTCTCTAGCGCGGTGCGGAACCGGGCGGCCTCCTGAGCGGCTGTCGTGAACAGGGCAGTGAGGTCAGTCATGACGTGATGCTACGGCTGGCGGGGTGCGACGGGGCTGCCGCCCAGCCGCCGGGTGAGCTCGTCCGCACACCACCGGGTCGCATCGACCAGCGCCGCGCGCGCGGAGGCGTCCACCTCGTCCACGGGAAAGGTCACCGCGATCCCGGCCACCGGGTGACCGTTGTGGTCCAGCGCGGCTGAGGCGACCGAGGCCAGGCCGGAGGTGACTGAGTCCGTCTCGGCGGCGAAACCCTGGGCGCGGACGTCGACGAGCAGCCGCCGCAGCCTGCTCAGCGAGGTGGGGCCACTCCCGTGCCGCTGGACAAAAGCGTCCGCGGAGGGAAAGAGGGCACGGACCTGTGCCGGTGGCAGTGCTGCCAGAATCGCCAGCCCGCTGGCGGTCAGGGTCGCCGGCAGGCGGACGCCGACGTCGGTGACCAGGGAGGGGCGGCCGACCACCCGCTCCTCGATGACGTAGAGCACGTCGCGACCGTGCAGCACCACGAGGTGGGCGTTGTGCCCGGTGCGGTCTGCCAGCCGGGTCAGCAACGGCCGGGCCAGCCGCTGCATGGGCTCCTGCCGGGAGTAGGCCGACCCGAGCTCGAAGGCCGCGACCCCGAGGCCGTAGCGCCGCTCCTCGGGCAGGTGCACGACGAACCCCTGGGCTGCCATCGCGTCCAGCAGCCGGTAGGTCGTGGAGCGGGCCAGACCGAGCTCGCGCGCGATCGAGGCGGCCGGGAGGGGGCCAGCATGCCGGGCGAGGAGCTTGAGCACGGCCAGGGCGTGTCCGACAGAGGGTGCGGACGACACGGTCAGCGTGGTGTCGGGGGTCGGGTCACGGCGTCAGTATGCCGTGGCGCACACAGACGCGACACGTGCCGGACCGTGGTGCTCGCCCGGGCGACACCGGTGCCTGTGGATAGGCTGTGGATGCTGTGCGGTAACACGGTGGATAACGTCGCGAATCTGTGCAGAAACTGGCCCCTTCCAAGAAATCTTGAGTCAATTTCGGTGCATCTCTTGCGTTTCGCGCGTCGGGCGGCTAAAAATGTGTTCACGCCATCCCGCAAGGGAGGGCGGACGGACCGGAACACTGGATCCATCCGAGGGGCCCGCCCCTCGCGCCAGCTGAGGTGACACCGCTGGTGGGAACACAGAGACCGGCCTGTCGACGGGAGCGTCACCCTTGTCCCGTCACCCGAAGGGCCCTTCGGCACTCATACTGCCGAAGGGCCCTTCATCTGTGTGGATGTCCGAACGTCCCGCTTATCCACAATGCCTGTGGATAAGCGGTGGACCATGGCTCTAAATCGGTGGACAAAGCCCGATATCTGTGTGTAAACTTGTGGACTCACGAATTCTTTGAAAAAGTTTCCCGATACCCCTTGCCTTCCTGGTGGAGGTGACGTAGAAATGTCCTACGCCACTCCGCAAGGGGCGGCGGGATCCACCGGAAAAGGTGATCCACACGACGGGTTCGCTCGTCGCGCCAGCACTGGTGACGGTGCCGGTGGGGTCACGGTCGCCGATTGGATCGACAGGAACGTCACCCTTGGACCTGTCACCCCGAAGGGCCCTTTGGCACTCATACTGCCGAAGGGCCCTTCACCTGTCTGCGCCCGGTGTCACCGTGGACCGATCACCGCCGACCGATCCGTCACACGGACCAATCACCGCCGACCGATCAGCGTCACCACCGACCGATGAGCGGGATGACGAGGGCCGCCACCAGGAGCAGGGCAAGGACCACCCGGGCGGGGGTGGACGTCCCGGTGCGGGTGCGGGGGCTCTTGCGGGCCTGCGGTCCCCGCGTGCCACGCAGCTCCCACGGCTCTTCTGGATCGACTGTCATCTGCCACCTTCCTCCCAACCAGTCTGCCTCACGTCTTCCGTGCTCAGGGCACCCCACCAACCGGGCACGTGGGTCAGGCGCATTCCGCGCGCCGCGTAGCGTGACCGCCATGGCTCTGGGGCGTGGTTTCGCGCGGTTGTGGGCGGGCAACGCGCTCGGCAACCTCAGCGACGGTCTGGCCTTCGTGGTGATCCCGCTGCTCGCGGTCGCCCTCACGACGGATCCGCTTCTGGTGGCGGGGCTGCCGGCGGCCTACTCGGCCGTGCGGCTGCTGACCGTGGTGCCGGTCGGCGTCCTGGTGGACCGGTGGGACCGTCGCGTGATCCTGTGGTCCACCAACCTGCTGCGCGGCGTGCTGCTGGTCGGGTTCGCTGCGGCGCTCTCGGTGGGCGTGGAGTCGATCACAGCGCTGTATGCCGTCTACGTCGCCCTCGGGGTTCTCGAGTCGGCAGCCGACAACGCCGCTCTGTCGGTCCTGCCATCGCTGGTGCCGGACGCCCAGCTGGACCGTGCCAACGGACGGATCTCGGCGGCGCAGCTGATCGCCGACGAGTTCGTCGGCCCGCCGCTGGGCGGGCTGCTGTTTGCGGTCACGATGGCGCTGCCGGTCTATGCGATGGGCGGGCTGCACCTCGGCGCCGCCGCGTTCTTCCTCGCGCTGCCGAGGTCGGGTGGAGTGAGGTTGGGCGGTGAGGAGCCCGCTGAAGGGGATGCCACTGCGGGACAGCAGGGTTCGCTCGTGGCGGAGGCCGTCGAGGGAGCGCGGTGGTTGCGCCGACACCGACTGCTCGGGGGTCTTACGGCCGTGGGCGCGGTGGCGAACCTGGCCTACATGGTGCCGTTCTCGGTACTGGTGCTGTGGGCACGTGAGGTCCTGGGGCTGGGCGCCACGGGGTATGGCGTGCTCCTGGCGGCGTCGGCGCTCGGCGGTCTGGTGGGCTCGTTCACGGCGGCACCGGTGCGCGAGCGGGTGGGCTATGGGCCCACGATCCTCGGGGCGCTGCTCCTGGGCAGCGCCACCATGGTGGGCCTGTGGCTGACGACCTCGCCGTGGTCGGCCGGACTGTTGCTCGCGGCATACATCCTGCATGCGGTCGTGTGGGGCATCTGTGTGGCGACGCTGCGACAACGGCTGGTGCCGGACCGCCTGCGCGGGCGGGTTAACGCCTCGGCCCGGCTGCTGGCGATGGTCGGGCTCACCGTCGGTGCGCTCCTGGGTGGGGTGATCGCCTCGGTGTGGAGCCTGGAGATCACGTTCCTGGTCAGCGGGGCGCTCTTCGCCGGCTGCGCCGCGGTGATCCCGTGGGTCTTCCGCGGTGCGGAACCGCCAGACGGCGCCAGCTAGCTCGGCCGGCGGTCGGAGAGCCTGACGGAGGTCGGTCTCTGTCTCACTAGTGGGACAGCATCGGTGTGTGGCGAGGTGCGGCGGGGCACGCGAAGCGGTGGAATGGCAGACATGAGCCGCATCGCTACGCCTGACGCGCCGTCGACCGTCACCATCCAGCCCGGAGCCCTCTCTCCGCAGGAGGTCGTCGCCGTCGCGCGGCACGGGGCCCGCGTGGAGCTCTCGCCGGAGGTGGTGGACGGCATCGCCGCCAGTCGCGCCGTGATCGAGGCACTGGCCGAGGACCCGGTCCCGCACTACGGCATCTCGACCGGCTTCGGCGCGCTGGCGACCAAGCACATCCCCGCCGAGATGCGGGCCCAGCTGCAGCGCAGCCTGGTCCGCAGCCACGCCGCCGGCTCCGGCCCCGAGGTCGAGCGTGAGGTGGTCCGCGCCACGATGCTGCTGCGGCTGTCGACGCTGGCCACGGGGCGCACCGGTGTCCGCGTCGAGACCGCGCAGGCCTATGCCGCGCTGCTCAATGCAGGCATCACGCCGGTCGTGCACGAGTTCGGCTCGCTCGGCTGCTCCGGTGACCTGGCGCCGCTGGCGCACTGTGCGCTCGCGGTCATGGGGGAGGGGCTGGTCCGGGACTCCGCCGGTGACGTGCGTGACGCCGGCGAGACCCTGGCTGCCGCCTGGATCGAGCCGGTCCAGCTCGCCGAGAAGGAGGGGCTGGCGCTGATCAACGGCACCGACGGGATGCTCGGTCAGCTCGTGCTCGCGCTCGCCGACCTCGACACCCTGTTGACCACCGCCGACATCGCGGCCGCGATGAGCGTGGAGGGCCAGCTCGGCACCGATGACGTCTTCGCCGCCGACCTGCAGGCGTTGCGTCCCCACCCTGGGCAGGCCCTGTCGGCCGAGAACCTGCGCAGGATGATGACGGACAGCGCGATCCGCGACAGCCACCGCGACCCTGACGCCTGCACCCGCGTGCAGGACGCCTACTCCCTGCGGTGCAGCCCCCAGGTGCACGGCGCCGCCCGCGACACGATGGCCCACTGCGCCACCGTCGCCGGCCACGAGCTCGCGGCGGCCGTCGACAACCCGGTGGTGACCCTGGACGGGCGGGTGGAGTCCAACGGCAACTTCCACGGGGCGCCGGTCGCCTACGTGCTGGACTTCCTGGCCATCGTCGCCGCCGACGTGGCCAGCATCTCCGAGCGGCGGACCGACCGCTTCCTCGACGTGGCCCGCAACAACGGGCTTAACCCGTTCCTGGCCGACGACCCGGGCGTGGACTCCGGGCACATGATCGCGCAATACACCCAGGCCGCGATCGTCTCCGAGCTCAAGCGGCTGGCCAACCCGGCCAGCGTCGACTCGATCCCCAGCTCGGCCATGCAGGAGGACCACGTGTCGATGGGCTGGTCCGGTGCCCGAAAGCTGCGCCGGGCCGTCGACGGGCTGACCCGGGTGATCGCCGTCGAGGTGCTCACCGCCGCCCGGGCCCTCGACCTGCGCGCGCCGCTGACCCCGGCCCCAGCGACGGCGGCTGTCGTGCAGCTGCTGCGCACCGGCCACGTGCCGGGCGAGGACGAGGGGATCGAGGGCACCGGCTATGACCCGGTCCCCGGCCCCGGCCCGGACCGCTTCCTGGCCCCCGAGATCGAGACCGTGGTCGACCTGGTCGCTGACGGCGCCGTCCGGCGCGCGGCCGAGTCGGTCACCGGCCCTCTGAACTGACCAAAAATATAAAGGTTTCGCACGCCCGACCCGCATTTTGAGAGAGGTTTTGCACGCCGCACCCGCATTTTTTGCAGCGGTCTCGCACACCCGATCAGCACCACCGGACCGATCCCGACAACCCGCCCGACGACATACTCACAGGAGAGCATCATGGAAGGCGCCCGACCTGTCCGCGCAGCACGCGGCACCACCCTGACCGCCCGCAGCTGGGCCACCGAGGCCCCCCTGCGGATGCTGATGAACAACCTCGACCCCGAGGTCGCCGAGCGCCCCGACGACCTGGTCGTCTATGGCGGCACCGGCCGCGCCGCGCGTGACTGGAAGAGCTTCGACGCGATGGTCCGCACGCTGACCACGCTGCGCGAGGACGAGACCATGCTGGTCCAGTCCGGTCGGCCCGTCGGGGTCTTCCAGACCCACGAGTGGGCCCCGCGGGTGCTGATCGCCAACTCCAACCTGGTGCCGGACTGGGCGAACTGGCCGGAGTTCCGGCGCCTCGAACACCTCGGGCTGACCATGTATGGCCAGATGACCGCCGGCTCCTGGATCTACATCGGCACGCAGGGGATCCTGCAGGGGACCTATGAGACCTTCGCGGCGATCGCGGCCAAGAAGTTCAACGACACCCTGGCCGGCACGCTGACCCTGACCGGCGGGTGCGGCGGCATGGGCGGGGCGCAGCCGCTGGCCGTCACCCTCAACGGTGGCGTCTGCCTCATCGTGGACGTCGACGAGGCGCGGCTGCGCCGACGGGTCAAGAGCCACTACCTCGACGAGGTCGCCGACTCCCTGGACGCCGGTGTCGAGCGGGCTCTAGCAGCGAAGCAAGCTCGCGAGGCGGTCTCGATCGGTGTCGTCGGCAACGCGGCCGAGGTCTTCCCCGAGCTGCTGCGCCGCGGCGTCGCGATCGACATCGTGACCGACCAGACCTCGGCGCACGACCCGCTGTCCTACCTGCCCGAGGGCGTCGGACTCGAGGACTGGGCCGAGTATGCCGAGAAGAAGCCTGAGGAGTTCACCGACCGTGCGCAGGCCTCGATGGCCAAGCACGTCGAGGCGATGGTCGGCTTTATGGACGCCGGTGCCGAGGTCTTCGACTACGGCAACAGCATCCGAGACGAGGCCCGCAAGGGCGGCTTCGACCGGGCCTTCGACTTCCCAGGGTTCGTCCCGGCATACATCCGTCCGTTGTTCTGTGAGGGCAAGGGCCCGTTCCGCTGGGCCGCGCTGTCGGGGGAGGAGAAGGACATCTATGCCACGGACAAGGCCGTGATGGACCTGTTCCCGGACAACGACCACCTGCAGAAGTGGCTGCGCGGCGCCCGCGAGAAGGTCGCCTTCGAGGGACTGCCGGCACGGATCTGCTGGCTGGGATATGGCGAGCGCGACAAGGCCGGGCTGAAGTTCAACGACATGGTCGCCCGCGGCGAGGTGGAGGCGCCGATCGTGATCGGTCGCGACCACCTCGACGCGGGGTCGGTCGCCAGTCCTTACCGCGAGACGGAGAGTATGGCGGACGGCTCGGACGCCATCGCCGACTGGCCGTTGCTCAACGCTCTGATCAACACGTCTTCAGGTGCGTCATGGGTGTCGCTGCACCACGGTGGTGGGGTGGGCATCGGTCGCTCGATGCACGCCGGTCAGGTGTCGCTGGCCGACGGGACCGAGCTGGCCGCTCAGAAGCTGCAGCGCGTGCTGACCAACGACCCCGGCATGGGCGTGATCCGCCACGTCGACGCCGGCTATGACCGGGCCGACGAGGTCGCCGCCGAGCGTGGCGTGCGGGTGCCGATGCGCGAGGAGTGAGCCGGCCCAGCCAGGAGAGCGTGTGGACAACTCCCGAGGCGGTGTGCCGTTCCGTGTCACGGTGGACGGCATGAATCGGGAGGGGCACCATGGAGACTATGAGCATCAGCGAGGTGGGGATCTACACGGTCGAGGACCTCTATGCCTATCGGGAGCAGCGGGACGACATGACCGTCCAGCTCATCGAGGGTGAGCTGATCGTGTCGCCGAGTCCTGGCGTGGCCCATCAGGTGGTGAGTGGCGAACTCTTTGCCGTGTTGCGATCCGCTGTCCCATCGCATCTTCGAGTGCTTGCGGCTCCGCTCGACCTGCGAGCAGGGGAACGCACGGTCGTGCAACCAGATCTCATGGTCGTGCCCCGTTCTCTGGTCGAGGGATCAGAGGTGACGGATGCCCCGGTCCTCGCGGTGGAGATCCTGTCGCCGTCGAGCCGCGGCACCGACCTCGTCCGTAAGCCTGAGGTGCTGGGACGGTTCGGGGTCGAGCACTACTGGGTCGTGGATCCGCTGCACCCGGCCATCAGGGCGTTCCGACTGGTGGACGGGACCTACGAGTCGGGTCAGATCGTGGCCGGGGACGACCTGTTCGAGACCGAGCAGCCCTTCCCGGTGAACTTCCGGCCTGGTGACCTGGCGCGCTAATCCCTGTTGCGTTGTCCGGGAGGGTGAGCTCCTCGGCTGTGAGGCAGCCGACCGGTCAGTGAGGGCTAGCGTGCCCGTGAGAGCCTGCGCGGTGCAGGATGTGCGGATGAGCCTCACCGCCGTCTATCAACGACTGGTCCGTGCCGAGCGCGACGACCAGTCACGTGAGGACCAGCAGGCGACGGCCTACAACGGCACCCGCCAGCTCGTCGCGAACGCGCTGCAGGCCACCGGTGACCAGGTGGTCAACGCCAAGACGGTGCTGCCGTGGCTGTTCACCGCGCTGGGCGTGCCCTCCGGCCTGATCGCCCTGCTCGTGCCGATCCGTGAGTCCGGGTCGATGCTGCCGCAGGCGGCCCTGGCACCGTGGGTGGAGCGCACCCGCCGCCGGCGCTATCTGTGGGTGCTCGGTGCCGCCGGCCAGGCCCTGGGTGCGGGCACGATGGCGTTTGCCGCCGCCGCGCTGGAAGGCGTGGCGGCCGGCGTCGTAGTGCTGCTCGCCCTGACACTCTTCTCGTTGTCGCGGGCGTTGTGCTCGTTGGCCGGCAAGGACGTCCTGGGCCGTACCGTGCCCAAGGGTGAGCGCGGCCAGATCAACGGCCTGTCGACCGTCCTCTCCGGTGCGGTGGCGGTCACCCTTGGTCTCGGCATTCGGCTGCTGGGCGGGGACAGCTCGAACCCGATCGTGCTCGCCATCTTCCTCGCGGTCGCCGCGGGGCTGTGGGTCCTGGCCCTCATCGTGTTCGCCGGCATCCGCGAGCCTGACCTGGAGCCGGCCACCGCTGAGGAGACGGAGGGTTGGGCCGGCCAGTCGGTCCGACTGTTTCGCGACGACGCGGTCTTCCGCCGGTTCGTGCTCGCCCGCGGACTGCTGCTGGTCTCCGCGCTGGCCCCGCCGTTTGTGGTGGCCATCGCGGCGCAGGCTGGTGGCGGTGGACTCTCCGGGCTCGGGCCGTTCGTTATCGCTCAGGGCCTGGCCAGCCTGATCGGCGGTCGGATCTTCGGGCGTCTGGCCGACCGGTCCTCCAAGAACCTGATGACCTGGGGCGCGGCCGCAGCCTCCGCGCTGATCGCGGCCTTCCTCCTCCTGATGCTGATGCCGGCCGTGCGGGACTCCTGGTGGATCTATCCGGTGACCTATCTGCTGCTTGCCCTGATCCACACCGGGGTCCGCGTGGCCCGCAAGACCTACGTCGTCGACATGGCCGAGGGGGACCAGCGCACCGAGTATGTCGCCGTCTCCAACACCGCGATGGGCGTGATGCTCCTCGTGGCCGGCGCCATGTCGGGAGGCCTGGCGCTCCTGGGTGAGGAGGTCGCGCTGGTCTTCCTCGGCATACTCGGCCTGGCCGGTGTGGTGGTCAGCCGCACCCTGCCCGACGTCAGCAAGGGCTGACCTCGCGCGGCGACCGATTTGACATCACCCCCCGGTGGTCGACCAGTGTGGAGGTGTCCGAGGCGCGTGCGCATTGCCCCGTGAGGTGGTCGTAAGCGTCGACGCCGACAGTCACTGTCGGCGACCGCACCGAAGACAAGGATCCACACATGCTGACTGTTTCCGAGAACGCCCAGGCCGTCGTCAAGGGACTGACCGAGGCCGAGGAACTGCCCGACACGGCCGGTGTCCGGCTGGCCGTCGGACCCGACCAGTCCAGGGTGGAGGTGAGTGTTGTCCGCGAGCCGCAGGCCACCGACGTGGCCGTCGAGGCGGGGGACGGCAACGTCTATCTCGCCGAGGACGCGGCGACGCTCCTGGAGAGCCAGACCCTGGATGCCGCGCAGACGCAGGAGGGCGTCGGCTTCACGCTGACCCCGCAGGCCTGACCCGAGCACCGCAGCGCCCGTCCCGAGGCTGGGACGGGCGCTGTCGTATGGCGTCCGCTTCCTTCCCAGGATCCCTCACCCTGCGAGGTCGTAAGTTGGGAGCATGAGCGAACAGAGCGCGATCGCCGCCGTCGAGGCGGCCGGCATCGAGTACGAGGTCACCCGCCACGGGCGGGTCAACAGCCTCGAGGAGGCCGCGGCGGCCCGCGGGATCACGCCGCAGGACCTCATCAAGACCCTGGTCGTGCGGCGGGCCGAGGATGACTACCTGTTCGTCCTGATCCCTGGCGGCCGGGAGATCTCCTGGCCGAAGCTGCGGGCACTGCTCCGGGTCAACCGGCTGTCCATGCCGGACGCGGTGACGGCGCGGGAGGCGACCGGCTATGACCGGGGCACCATCACGCCGTTCGGCTCGACGACGGCCTGGCCGGTCATCGCCGACACTCTGGTGGCCGAGCCGGACCGGCCCATCTCGATCGGCTGTGGTGCCCACGGGGTGGGGCTGACGGTGTCGGCCGGGTCCGCGCTGGAGGCACTTGGGGCGCAGGTGGCTGACGTCTCGGTGGAGGCCTAGCGACCCCGGGGACTTGATCCCGTGCCGGGTATCCGGCACTGTGGACAGGTTGTCTGATCGCTGACGCCCACGGCCAGTCCGGGTTCGGGGCAGCAGAGGAAGCTGTGACTTCGGAGGCCACCGAGCACGAAACGCCCCCCGACACCGGGGCCGAGCGGAGACCGACGAAGCACTCCGAGCACGAGTTGCTCAAGCACATGTTCAGCACGGCCGAGGAGGCCGGGCACCGTGGCGGTGGCGTCGACAGGGTGATCTTCGGGATCGCCTCGGTGATCGCCCTGACGTTCGTGGTGTGGGGGTTCCTGGGCACGGAGTCTCTCGGGAGCACCGCCACCTCCGCACTGGGCTGGGCGATGACCAACACCGGCTGGATCTTCGTCCTGCTCGCCTCCCTGTTCGTGATCTTCGCGCTCTGGCTCGCCGCCAGCCGCTACGGCAACATCCCTCTGGGCAAGGACGACGAGACGCCGGAGTTCCGCACGATCTCCTGGATCGCCATGATGTTCAGCGCCGGCATGGGGATCGGTCTGATGTTCTACGGGGTGGCTGAGCCGCTCTACCACTACATCGTTCCGCCTGGCACCGCCTACGACCCGGCCAACTACACCGGGGACGGCGGACTGCTGCAGACGCCCGCGCAGCAGGCGGCAGCCATGGAGGCCGCCATGGCCACCACGATCTTCCACTGGTCGCTGCACCCCTGGGCGATCTACGCGGTGGTCGGCATCGCGGTGGCCTACAGCACCTTCCGCAAGGGGCGTCGCCAGCTGATCTCCTCGGTGTTCGAGCCGCTCCTCGGTGAGCGCCACGCCAACGGTCCGGCCGGCAAGGTCATCGACATCCTCGCCATCTTCGCCACCCTCTTCGGATCGGCAGCCTCCCTTGGTCTGGGTGCACTGCAGATCGGCGGTGGGCTGACCTTCAACGGCTGGTTCGGGGAGGTGGGCACCCCCGTCCTGATCGCGATCATCGCGATCCTGACCTGTGCCTTCATCGCCTCCGCCGTCTCCGGTGTCGCCAAGGGCATCCAGTGGCTGTCCAACACCAACATGGTCCTGGCCCTGATCCTGGCGATCTTCGTCTTTGTCGTCGGCCCGACCGTGGCGATCCTCAACATCGTGCCCACCTCGATCGGGCAGTACTTCACCGACCTGACCGAGATGGCCTCGCGCACCAACGCCAGCGGCGGCGACGCGATGGATGCCTGGCTGGCCGGGTGGACCGTCTTCTACTGGGCGTGGTGGGTCTCGTGGACGCCGTTCGTCGGGATGTTCCTGGCCCGGATCAGCCGTGGCCGCACCATCCGTGAGTTCGTCACCGGGGTGATCCTGGTGCCCAGCATCGTCAGTGTCATCTGGTTTGCCGTCTTCGGCGGCGCGGCCATCCGCATCCAAGAGGCCACCGGCGCGATCGCCGACACCACCGCCGCGGCCGACCTCGGGCCGCTCTCCTTCGACCTGGCGCTGTTCAGCACGCTGGACCAGTTGCCGCTGGCCTCCATCACCAGCGTCCTGGTGATGATCCTGGTCGGCATCTTCTTCGTCTCCGGGGCCGACGCGGCCTCGATGGTGATGGGCTCGCTGTCCGAGCGCGGCACCCTTGAGCCGTCTCGCAAGACGGTCATTTTCTGGGGTGCCCTCACCGGTGGGGTGGCTGCGGTCATGCTGATGGCCGGCACCGGCGACGACCCGAGCGCAGCTCTCAACGGGCTCAAGAACATCACCATCCTGTCGGCCCTGCCGTTCGTCCTGGTGATGGCTGGGCTCTGTGTGGCCCTGCACATGGACCTGCGCAACGACCCGATGATGCGGCGGCGGGAGAAGGCCGTCGACATGCTCCGTCAAGCCGTCGTCAACGGTGTCTCCGCCCACGGTGGTGACGACATCGCGATCGTCGTCGAACCCGCCGATGAGGTTCCCGAGCTAGACAGGCTGCACGCCGGTCCGATCAAGGAGCCCGCCGCGCAGAACGGGGCCTCGGCGGCGACGTCCAACTCGGCGACCTCCAACTCGGCGACGTCCAACTCGGCGACCTCCGGATCAGCAGCCTCCGCCGGCAAGGACTCGCCGAAAGCCTGAGGTGCGCTGAGGACCACTCAACTGGGATCCGGCGTCAGGCCCAGGGCGGCGAGGCAGGCAGCGAGCGCGGTGTCCCGCAGCCACGGTGGCTGCTGATCGCCGAGCGAGTGCCGGACAGCGACGTGCGGGATGTCGATCAGGGCGAACCGGGCCTTCTCGATGCTCTCTCGGTCGGGCGTCCCGAAGTGGCGGACCGCGAAACCGACGACAGCCTTGGTCACGGCACTGTTGAGGCTGGACAGCTCCTCGCCGAGTTCGGTCGGCCACGAGGCGATCAGGTCCTGCCGCCGGTGCATCGCCAGCACCTTCGCCTCGACCGGGTGCTGGGCCGTCCACTGTAGCGTGTGGTGGACTGCCTGCTGCGCGGCCTCCCGCGGCTCGGGGATGGCCAACGCGTCGAGAAAGCCCTGCTGAAAGCGGCGGACGGCGCGGACCCATACGGTGGCCAGGATCAGGTCACGCGAGGCGAAGCGGTGATAGATCGACCCGGAAGGAGCGTTGAGCCGGGCGGCGATGGCGACCACGCTGGCGCTTTGCGGGCCCTCCTCGACCACCAGCGCAAGGGCGGCATCGAGGATGTCCTGCTCGGCATACTTGGCGGCGCGGCCCACCTCAGGAGTGCCCGTCGGTGGGCCTGGCGTGCGCTCCTGCAGCGGACGAGGTGCCCTCGGCCAGCGTGGTGAGCACGTGGAGCTGCTTGCGCATCATCAGCAGGTCGCCCCAGGCCAGCAGATTGCCGTGCAACCGGTCCAGCAGCCGCCCCAGGGGAGCCCGGCGCAGCGGAGCCAGCACCAGGTCTGCACGCAGCACCGAACAACTCGAGGAGAGGCCCGTGATCGTGTAGTGCACGGTGAGGGCGCCAAAGACCCTGGTGGGCCAGCCCGCCTTCATCACCAGCGTCAACGACTCATCGCGCACAAAGTTGGTCAGCGTGAATATCGTCATCACCGACTGACCCACCGCCAACTCGGTCAGCGAGGTATCCGCCACCCGGGGGCTGCGGCGCCCGAAGTTGTCGATCCAGTCATAGCTGTAGGGCGCGCGCCGCAGTTGGCACAGCCACACGAAGATCGCTGGTGGTGTGGCGTCCGTCTCCACGGCGCGGGTCGCCACCCGCACGGCTGACGCGTCGCAGATCTGGTGGCGCGCCCTCCCGGTCGGGCTCCGCAGGTCCGCCGTGGTGCCCCAACTCCAGGGCAGTCCCTGCCCGGTTTGCTCTGCTCTCAGCACGGCTCCCATCTTACTAGAGAGGCATCTCTAGTACGGGTCGCTTCCGTCGGCGGGGGTCTGCCGCGTGCCCAACTGTCCCGTCAGCGGGACACCCGAGCGGTCAGTGGCCCGCCGCGCCCGACGCCGCCCCTCTAGAGTCGGGCCATGTTGCGTCCTGGAAGCTGTGTCAGGCCGGCGGGTGTGAGTCCCGTCCCGGTAGGTGCCGGAGCGCCGGGTAGCAGGTCCCAGTTCGTCATCGAGAGGTGGCGGGCCAAGCGGGATGTCAAAAGCCTCTTTGGAGGGAGCAAGTGCGCGGGCCGTAGCGTGAAGCGAACGTTGCAGCCTCGTCAGACTCACAACGGGAGAGCCGAGCCGCTCATGTCACGGCGAAGGCCATGCCTGTCTCACTGTGTTCCGGATGGTGGGTCAGGTCTCCTCGGGGTACGGGCGACGGCACGTGCACAAGGTCTGGCACGGAACAGGAGAGACCCGTCTGCGCGCGCCTGCGTCAGGCAAGAGACCCAAGGTATAAGCCGATGGTGAAAGCCGAGGGAGTGCAGCGGGAGTCCGATGGGGTCGTAGTACCGGTGATCGGCGTGCAACATAACGCGCCGGGAGGGAAGGGCCCTGACTTTGATCACGCGGGTGGAGAGGGTAAGCGTCAGGGCATGGCCGGGGTAGCCCCTCGGTCCAACAACCCGGGCAGGCGATCGCCGGTCGATGTCGGCGGAAGCGCTTCGACCGGCAAGGTGCGAAAACTTCAAAACACGCTATGGGCTGCGGCCAAGCAGTCTGAGGATCGGCGTTTCCACGCCCTGTATGACCGTATCTACAGGGGTGACGTCCTGTGGGAGGCGTGGGAACGGGTTCGCAGGAACCGAGGAGCTGCTGGGGTGGATCGGGTCACCTTGGCGTTTGTGGAGGAGGACTACGGCGTAGCTCGTTTGTTGGGTGAGTTGCAGGCTGACCTTCGCTCCGGGTCGTATCGTCCCGCGCCTTCGCGGCGTGTGGATATCCCGAAACCAGCTGGTGGTGTCCGACCGTTGGGGATTCCCACAGTGCGCGACCGGGTGGCTCAGCAGGCGGCAAAGATCGTGCTGGAACCTATTTTTGAGGCTGACTTCTTGGAGGTCTCTTATGGGTTTCGTCCGAAGCGGTCGTCGACGCAGGCGATGGAGTCCATCCGGAAAGCGTTCCCGCAGGGGTATACCCAGGTGGCCGAGGCTGATATTCGGGGCTTCTTCGACAACATCGACCATGACGTTCTCATGGAGCAGGTGGGTCGGCGGGTCTCGGATCGGCGGGTGCTGAAACTGGTCGGGCAGTGGCTTCGAGCGGGTGTGATGAGTGGTCAGGGGTTCCAGCGGACGGTTGCTGGGACCCCGCAGGGCGGGGTGATCTCGCCGTTGCTGGCCAACATCTATCTGCACGCTTTCGATGAGCAGGTGCGCGAGCGTGGGCTGGGATTGTTGGTGCGGTATGCCGACGACTTCGTCATCATGACTCGCACGCCTGGTCAGGCGGAAGCGGCCCTGGAAGGTGCCAGGGATATCCTGGTCTTGATGGGGTTGGAGTTGCATCCGGATAAGACGAGGGTCATCGACCTTCGGGAAGGCCGGGAGGGTTTTGACTTTCTTGGGTGTCACTTCCGTGCTCGCATGTCGGGTCGGTTGTGGGAACAGAAGCGCATCGTGCGCTACTACCTGCACCGATGGCCCAGCCGTGCGGCGATGAAGAGACTCCGGGAGAAGGTCCGGGACCGCACCGGTGCCAACCGCACGGGCACTCCGATCGAGTGGGTCATCGAGGAACTAACTCCGATCCTGCGCGGCTGGGGAAACTACTTCCGCACCGGAAACGCCGCCACCAAGTTCTGCCAGATCGATGATTACGTCGTGCGGCGGCTGAAACGCTTGCTCATCAAGAAGCGCGGCCGTAACCTGCACGCTGGTGTCGCTCAGCAGTGGACTGAAGACTGGTTCAACGACCACGGGCTCTATCGGCTCCGCGGCACCATCCGCTATCCAAAGGCAGCGTAACCATGCACAGAAGATCATCGGTAAGCCGTGTGCGGGAAAACCGCACGCACGGATTGAAAGGGGAATGGGGAACCAGGCCAGCAATGGCACTGCGCCCCTGACTACCAATGGCCACGTCCGACGTCACCAGCTCTTTCGACACCATGTGGGCCGACCTCGAGCCGGTCGGCCGCGTCGCCTCCGGCGGCTACCGGCGCTTTGCCTGGACACGAGAGGACCACACCCTGCGCGAGTGGTTCACGGGCGAGTGCGCGCGCCGAGGGCTGGACCTGGTTGAGGACCGGATGGGCAACCAGTGGGCCTGGTGGTGGGAGGGGCCGGGCAGCGTCGATGACGCAGTGGCAGTGGGCAATTCCGGCATCGCGATCGGCTCCCACCTGGACTCAGTGCCCGACGGGGGCGCGTATGACGGACCGCTGGGTGTCGTCTCCGCCCTCGCCACCGTGGACCAGCTGCGGGCCGCCGGGGTGCGACCGACCCGCCCGCTGGCCGTCGTCAACTTCGTCGACGAGGAGGGCGCGCGCTTCGGCGTGGCCTGTGCCGGGTCGCGGGTGATCACCGGAGCCATGAGTGCTGGGCGGGCCCTGGGGCTCACTGACGTCGACGGGGTGAGCATGGCGCAGGCGCTGACCGCGGCCGGGCGTGACCCCGAGGCGCTGGGCCGGGACGAGGAGGCCCTGGCCCGGGTCGGCGCCTTCGTCGAGCTGCACGTGGAGCAGGGGCGCGGCCTGGTCGACCTCGGGGTGCCGGTCGCGGTGGCCAGCGACATCTGGCCGCACGGCCGGTGGCGGTTCGACTTCCCCGGGGAGGCCAACCACGCCGGGACCACCCGGCTGGAGGACCGGCGCGACGCCATGCTCGGCTATGCCGACCTGGTGCTCGGCGCTCGCAAGGAGGCCCAGCTGCGGGGGTGCGTCGCCACGGTCGGCAAGGTGGCCGTCATACCGGGCGGTGTCAACGCCATCCCGAGCCAGGTCACCGGGTGGCTCGACAGCCGCGGCCCGGACGAGCAGCAGGTCCGCGCCACCGTCGACGAACTGCGCACGCGCGCAGCCGATTTCGGAGCCACCGTCACCGAGGAGTCCTGGACCCCCACGACCCGTTTCGACCAGGGGCTGAGCGACCGGCTGCGCACCGTGCTGGCCTCCGAGACCGAGCTCAGCGTGCCGGTGCTGGGCACCGGTGCCGGCCACGACGCCGGGATCCTCGCGTCGGCAGGGGTGCCGTCGGCGATGCTCTTTGTGCGCAACCCGACCGGGGTCTCCCACAGCCCGGAGGAGTTTGCCGAGCGCGACGACTGCCACGCGGGAGTCTTCGCGCTCAGCGCCTGCGTGACGGACCTGGTGACCTCATGACGGCGGACCCCGACGTCACTGGGGTGCACGAGCGGTCACGGGTGACCGGTTCTGCACCCCGGTCCTCGGCCAGGGACGGCTCCGCCGGGCGAACCCGCGTCCTGCTGACCGGCATGTCGGGGGTCGGCAAGTCCACCCTGGTGCACCTGCTGCGGGATCGGGGACTCGCCGCGGTGGACCTCGATGAGGGCTACACCACCGAGAGCATCGGGCTGCCCGGTGAGGTGCTGTGGCTCGAGGACCGAGTCGCCCAACTGCTTGACGGGCCTGAGGACGTGCTCTTCGTGGCCGGGTGCGCCAGCAACCAGGTCGGATTCCACGCGGACTTCGACCACATCGTGCTGCTCAGCGCACCGCCGGAGGTGATCGCGCAGCGGCTGCGGGTCCGCGACACCAACCCCTTCGGCAAGTCGCCCCAGGAGGAGGCACAGGTCATGGCCGACCTGGGCGAGGTGGAGCCGTTGCTGCGCGCGGTCGCCGACCATGAGGTCGTCACCGTCGGCTCGCCCGCGGACGCGGTGGCCCAGCTGCTGTCAGCGGTGAGCGCGGATCGTGAGGGTCTCGGCCCGTCCCACGGTGACGACGGACGCGAGCGAGCCCGACAAAACCTCTCCAAAAATGCGCAGGAGACCATCAAAACCTCTCCAAAAATAGGTGGGGAGGGGGAGCGCAAGTGGCATGCGGAGTGGGCGCTGCTGCCCGATGGGCTGGCGCGTGACGTGCTCTTCGTCGTCGACGGTGGCCGGTTCGTCGCAGTGACCCCTGGTGTGCCGTCGGCCCAGGCCGCCTCGGACGGTGCCGAGCGACTGCCCGGGGTCGTCCTGCCCGGCCTGGCCAACTGCCACAGCCACGCCTTCCACCGGGCGCTGCGCGGACGCACCCACCACGGCGGGGGCACCTTCTGGACCTGGCGGGAGGGGATGTATGCCGTGGCGAACCGGCTCGACCCCGACAGCTATCTGGCCCTGGCCCGGGTGACCTATGCGGAGATGGCGCTGGCCGGCATCACCGCGGTCGGGGAGTTTCACTACCTGCACCACGGCCCCGACGGCACGCCCTATGAGGACCCCAACGCGATGGGGCTGGCGCTCGTCGAGGCCGCGCGCGACGCCGGGATCCGGCTGACCCTGCTCGACACCCTCTACCTCGCCGGGGGGCTGACCGCCGACGGGCACACCCCGCTGGAGGGGCCGCAGCGGCGCTTCGGCGACCGGGACGTGGCCGCCTGGGCACAGCGGGTCTCCGGCCTGAGGGTCCACACGTCGGGCGGGCCCGCGCACCTGCGTCTCGGCGGGGCGATCCACTCGGTCCGGGCCGTTCCCCGGGACCAGCTGGCACTGGCGCCCGACTGCGGGGTGGCCGACGGGATGGACCCGTTGCACATCCACCTGTCGGAGCAGCCCGCGGAGAACGAGGCCACCCTCGCCGCCCACGGGTTGACGCCTACCCAGCTGCTGGCCGAGGAGGGCGTGCTGGCCCCGAACCTGACCGCCGTCCACGCCACCCACCTCACCGGGACCGACATCGGCCTGCTCGCCGCCGCCCACACCACCGCCTGCTTCTGCCCGACGACCGAGCGCGACCTGGCCGACGGCATCGGCCCGGCGCGGGCGCTGGCCGATGCTGGCGTGCGGCTGTCGCTGGGCTCGGACCAGCACGCGGTGATCGACCTGATCGAGGAGGCGCGCGCGCTGGAGATGCACGAGCGCTTGCACAGCCTGCAGCGCGGACGCTTCACCCCCGAGCAGCTCCTGACGGCCGCGACTGCGCACGCCACGATCGGTTGGCAGGACGCCGGCCGGCTGGAGGTCGGTGCCCGCGCCGACCTCGTCGCGGTGCGCCTCGACAGCCCGCGGACCGCTGGCAGCGACCCTGGCCAGATCCTGCTCACGGCGTCGGCAGCCGATGTCGACACCGTCGTCGTCGACGGGCATCAGGTCGTGTCCGAGGGCCGGCACCGCCTGGAGGGCACCTCGCGCCTGGGCACCCAGCTGACGGCCGTCCTGAATCCGTTGTGGGACAGCCTTCCCCCCACCAGGAACACTGCGGGAGACTGACCGCATGGCAATTCTCATCACGGGCATCAGCGAGCTCATCACCTGCGACGACACCCTCGACGGCGCCGACCAGAGTGACGGACTGGGCATCGTGCGCGATGCCGCCGTCGTGGTGGGGTCGGAGTATGAGGACTCGCCCACCTCGGTGCTGTGGATCGGCGCGGCTGCTGACGCACCCGAGGCGGACTGGTCCTTCGACCTGGGCGGGCAGGCCGTGCTGCCCGGCTTCGTCGACACCCACTCCCACCTGGTGTATGCCGGGGACCGCTCGGCGGAGTTCGCCGCCCGGATGACCGGCCAGAGATATGACGGCGGTGGGATCCTCACCACGGTCGACGCCACCGGGCTGGCCTCGGACGGGGAGCTGCGGGCACTGTTGACGGCCCGGATGGACGAGCTGCGGTCCCAGGGCACGACGACCGTGGAGATCAAGAGTGGCTACGGTTTGGACACCGAAGAGGAGGTGCGCCACCTGCGTCTCGCCCGGGAGGTGACGGAGGAGACCACCTTCCTGGGAGCGCACGTCGTGCCGCCGGACTACCGCAGTGACCGGGCCGGCTACGTCGACCTGGTCGCCGGGGAGATGCTGGATGCCGCCGCTCCCTACGCACGCTGGGTGGACGTCTTCTGCGAGCCCAACAGCCCGCACGCCTTCGATGGGGACGAGGCGCGCCTGATCCTGACCGCCGGGCTGGACGCCGGCCTGGGGCTGCGGGTGCACGGCAACCAGCTGGGACACGGCCCCGGTGTGCAGCTGGCCGTCGAGCTGGGCGCCGCCAGCGTCGATCACTGCACCTTCCTCTCCGAGGCGGACATCGACGCTCTCGTCAACTCGGAGACCGTCGCCACCCTGTTGCCGGGCGTGGAGTTCTCGACCCGTTCGCCCTATCCCGATGCGCGTCGGTTGATCGACGCCGGTGTGTCGGTCGCCATCGCCACGGACTGCAACCCGGGCACCTGCAACTCCTCGTCGATGCCCCTGATGATCGCGCTCGCGGTGCGGGAGATGGGGATGACGCCGGCCGAGGCGGTGCGGGCCGCGACCGTGGTGGCCGCCCAGTCGCTCCAGCGCACGGACATCGGTGTGGTGCAGGTCGGGGCACGGGCCGACCTGGCCGTGGTGAGCGCTCCCAGCTATCTGCACATCCCCTACCGGGTGGGTGTCCCGATCGTGAAGACCCTGCAGGTCTGAGCCGGGTCCCGACCGAGCGCACGATGGCTCGGCACCTGCGGCTGTCCGGTCCCGGTCCCGGTCCGGGTATGTCGGATCGGCTCGTGTCGGGTCGGAGGCAGTGCGTATCAGGGGAGTCGGGCCTGCTTCATCTGCCACGACGCGTAGACACTGCTGATGACATGGCCCGACAACCAGGTCGTCAGCCGGGCCGCCTCCCGGGCGATCGCGGCGGCTCCCTCCGCGCCGACGTCCTCCTGCAGGACCGGCACCACCACGCCGTCGGCGTCCTGCACCCAGCAGCCGACGATGCGCCCGTCCCACCAGGCGGTGGTGCCACCGTTGCCGTTGCTGTCGAAGAGGTATGGCGTGTGGCCAGGGTCGAGGTAGAAGTCCCGGTCGCGCCAGCCCATGGTGGTCGGGTCGAGGGTGGGCAGCAGCGCGGCCCACGGAGCCGCCTCCGGCTCGGGCTCGACATCGTCCGGCAGCACCCAGCCGGGCCCGCCGCCCTCCAGGTCGACCTGCACGGCACCGACGTCAGCGAGAGCGTGACGCACGGCGGTCTTGGTCGAGCCCAGCCACCAGACCAGGTCGGCCTCCGTGCCCGGGCCGAAGGTCTGCAGCCAGCGCTGCACGAGCTCGGCATAACCCTCCCGGGCAGGCAGCGGGTCAGGGTGCTCCCCCAGCCAGGTGCCCATCAGGGTCCAGGCCGGACGGTTGATCCTCCAGTGCCCGGCATTGCGGCCGCGCACGATCTGCCCGGAGGCTCCGAGGAGCGTGAGCACCCGCGGGGCGATCGGCACGGCCCCACCCCACGGGCTGGTCGCCGAGATCGTGACCTTGCCCTCCAGGATGGGCAGCGCCTCCCGGATCTCCTTGGCCGACAGCGTCCCCGAGGTCGCCAGGAGGTCCTCGACCTGGGCGCCGACCTGCTCCAGCCACAGGTCACCATCCTGGGCGCGACCATCGCCCACGACGTTGCGGACCATCTTGGAACGCTCGGCGGCTGCCACGCGTGCCGACGGTGCGCCCCAGGCAGCGGGCAGCAGATCCCGAGGGAAGACGAACAGGGTGCGGCGCATCGCGAGCTGTTTGACGACGGAGCGGTCGTCATAGAGCGCCCGGTCGATGTCCGTCACCGTGACGCCCTCGGTGCGTGCGCCGACCGACAGGTAGACCGACGGCGCCTCGGTCGCCTGCAGCACCGTCATCGCCGCGACGACCGCCTCGGGGGAGTCCACCCGGTGCCCCGGAGCCAGGGCGTGCCGCCGCCCGATCCGCGCCCGTCGCTCAGCGTCGGTGACGAGTCGTTCGGCCATGACGACAGTCTGCCCCTGACCACCGACATCGTCAGGATGAGCTACGACCCTGGTCGTAGCCGGCCCGGACCACAGATCCGACCGGCGGCTGACGCGCCGTGGTGAGCACGCGGCATACGCTCAGGGGGTGAGTGTGCTCAGGCGTGGCCGGACGTGGCTGCAGGAGTCCGCCTTCGAGGTGGACGTGGTCCTGGCCGTGCTGGCGTGGCTGGCCTGCGTCGTCCTGGAGGGCCGCTCCGGCGCCGTGCTGGTGCTGACGACGGTCCAGGTGCTGCCGCTCGCCTGGCGTCGGGTGCAGCCGTTCGCTGCTGCCCTGGTCATGGCCACCGCCTGTCTCCTGCAGCTGATGGTCTACAGCGGTCCGATGCTGGCCAACGTGGGGGTGCTCGCCATCACCTATGCCACCGCGGCCTACGCCACGAGGCGGTGGCAGGGCCAGGTGGTCCTGGCGATAGGTCTGGCGGGTGGACTGCTGGGCGCCGGAGCCTGGATGAGCGACTACGCGACGTCCATCTCCCGCAGCTGGCTGATCGAGGTCGTGCCCACCCTCATCTTCATGTGGATGTCCGTGGGGGTCGCCTGGGTGCTCGGCGACGCGGTCCGCAGGCGACGGGCCGTGCTGTCCCGGCTGCGCGAGCAGAACGAGGCGCTCGCCCGTGACCAGGCGCAACGCTCCGCACTCGCCGCACAGGGGGAACGCGCGGCGATCGCCCGGGAGATGCACGACATCGTGGCCCACTCGCTGTCCGTCGTCGTGGTGCAGGCGGACGGGGGAGCGTATGCCGCGCGCCTCGCCCTGGGGCGTGGCTCGGAGGCAGACCCCGAGGCGCTGGAGCGCGCGGCGCAGACCCTGGAGACGCTCGCCACCACGGCACGCGAAGCCCTCACCGACACCCGGCGGCTGGTCGGCGTGCTGCGCGACAGCAACGGCGCAGCGGTGGAGTATGCACCCACGCAGGGGCTCGCGGACGTCGAGGAGCTGGTGCAGCGCGTGCGCGACTCCGGGGTGCCGGTCGCCCTGGCGGTGCGCGGCGACGTGGCGAGCTTGCCCAGGGAGCTGGACCTCGCGGCATACCGCGTCGTGCAGGAGTCGTTGACCAACGTGCTCAAGCACGCCGGAGCGGGCGCGAGCGTGACCGTCGACGTCCTGCGGACCCCGGCCGTCCTGCTGCTGCGGATCACCGACGACGGGCAGACCCCCTGGGCGGAGGGCATCGTGCACGACGGGCTGGGCAACGGCATCGTCGGCATGCGTGAGCGGATGGCGGTGCTGGGCGGGACGCTGCACGCCGGACCGCGTCCCGGGGGTGGCTTCGAGGTGGTGGCCTCGGGGCCGGTCGAGGAGGGTGCCCGTGATGAGGTGGCCACCGGTGGCGGAAGGAGTCGGCAGTGAGTGCAGTGCAGCCTGGTGAGGAGGACACCGGACCGATCCGGTTGTTCCTCGTCGATGACCAGGAGCTGGTGCGGGCCGGTTTTCGGATGGTGCTGGACGCCCAGGAGGACATGACGGTGGTCGGGGAGGCCGGGGACGGGGTTGCGGCCCTGGCCGCGGTGCCCCAGGTGGCCCCGGACGTGGTGCTGATGGACATCCGGATGCCGCGGATGGACGGCGTCGAGGCGACCCGTCGGTTGTCGGCCGCCGGTGAGCTGCCCAAGGTGCTGGTGCTGACCACCTTTGACCTGGATGACTATGCGTTTGCCGCGCTCAAGGCCGGTGCCTCCGGGTTCCTGCTCAAGGACGCCGGGCCGGCCGAGCTGCTGACCGCGATCCGCGCCGTCCACGGCGGGGACGCGGTCGTGGCCCCGAGCACGACCCGGCGGATGCTGGACCATGTCATCCCGCACCTGCCCAGCGCTGCCGGTGCGGTTGACGCGGCGCAGGCCCGCCTCGCCCCGCTCACCGACCGGGAGCGCGAGGTCCTGGTGGCGGTGGCCCGCGGGCTGAGCAACAGCGAGATCGCTGCGGAACTGTTCCTCGCCGAGGCCACCGTCAAGACCCACATCGGTCGGATCCTGCACAAGCTCGGTCTGCGCGACCGGGTCCACATGGTGATCACCGCCTACGAGACCGGCCTGGTCTGACCCCCAATTTTGAGAGGGGTTTCGTCGGCCCACCCCGGGTTTTTGCCGTGGTTTTGCTGATCCCTGCCGCCCTGCCCGGGTGACCTTCCGCCCCCAAGGCGCCGTGCGGTGGGGGCATGGTCGAGGCGGGGAGGGATCCACGATGCCAGCCACCCGTCATACCGCGGTATGACGGGTGTGCGCCCACCGGGGCACCGCCTCTGACCTGCAGTCCAGTCCGTGGTCCGATGACGGGAGGGGGCCCTCCTCCCTAGCGTTGTCTGCATGACACAGACGACAACAACGACACCGGTCTGGCGGGGCGCGACGCTGGCTGCCAGCGCCATCGACCTGACCAAGACCTATGGCCACGGAGAGACCGCGGTGCGTGCCCTCGACGGGGTCTCCGTCGGCATCGAGGCGGGCCGGTTCACTGCGATCATGGGCCCCAGCGGCTCCGGCAAGTCCACGCTGATGCACCTGCTGGCCGGGTTAGACACCCCCACCAGCGGACGGGTCTTCCTGGGAGATGCCGAGCTGACCCGGCTGACCGACACGGCGCTGACCAAGCTGCGGCGCTCGCGGGTCGGCTTCGTCTTTCAGGCCTTCAACTTGCTGCCCACCCTGACCGCGGAGCAGAACATCCGCCTGCCGCTGCAGCTCGCCGGGTCGCAGGGGGACCCGGCGTGGCTGCGGCAGGTGGTGAGCGGGCTGGGCCTGGAGGACCGGCTCAGCCACCGACCGGGGGAGCTGTCCGGTGGCCAGCAGCAGCGGGTGGCGCTCGCGCGGGCCCTGGTCACCCGCCCCGAGGTCGTCTTCGCCGACGAGCCGACCGGCGCGCTGGACTCCACCACCGGCGCCGAGGTGCTCGCCCTGCTGCGCCGCAGCGTCGACGAGTGGGGCCAGTCCGTCGTGATGGTCACCCACGACCCGGTCGCCGCGGGGTATGCCGATCGTGTCCTCATGCTGTCCGACGGCCAGGTTGCCGGTGAGATCCTCGAGCCGACGGCCGAGAAGGTGCTGGAGCAGATCGCCCGGCTGGGGTCCCGATGAGCACCGCATCCCTCGCGGTCTCGGGGCTGCGCGGGCACGCCCGCCGACTCGCAGCCACGGCTGTCGCGATCGTCCTCAGCGTGGCGTTCGTCGCCACGACGATGCTCATGCTCGACGCGCTCGAGCGGGGCGTCGGTGAGGCGGTGGCCGGCGACCTGGTCAACCGTGACCTCGTGGTCCAGCAAGACGACGGCACCGGCAACGCAGCGGGCGTGGAGGCGCTCCGGGCCGCCGACGGGCTCACCGTGGTCGACGCCTCAGCGCGCGTGCACGGCCTCATCGGCGAAGACGGCGCGGTCGCGATGACGGCGCCACGCGGACCGGACGTCGCGATGGAGGAAGGAGTCCTGCCGACCGGGCCTGACCAGGTCGTGGTCTCCTCGACGTCCGCGGCGACGGTCGGCGACACGATCACCTTCCAGGCCTACGAGGAGGACGGCACGCAGGGGGAGGGCATCGACCTCGACGTCGTCGGTGTCATGGATGTCGGGAACGCACCGGAGCTGTCGTGGAACGAGGTCCTCGTCGTGGACGAGGCGACCCTGCGCGGGTGGGACCCACAGCTGTCCTTCGAGACGGTCACCGTGGATCTGTCGGGGGCCGACGAGAGCGCCGCCCGGGCCACCATCGAGGAGCTGATGCCTGACGCCGAGGTGCTGACGGGTCAGGAGGCCGCTACCGAGGCGGTCAGCATGGCCACCGGTGGGCTGGACCTGCTCGGTCCGGTGCTGCTCGGCTTCGGTGCGATCGCCGTCGCGACGAGCGCGCTCGTCATCGCCAACACGTTTGCGATCGTGCTGGCCCAGCGCACGCGTGAGCTCGCGCTCCTGCGGTGCGTGGGGGCGACGCGCTCCCAGGTGCGGCGCACGGTGCTGACCGAGGCGGGCCTGCTGGGCGTGGCCGCAGCCACTGTGGGGGTGCTGCTGGCCGTGGTGCTCACCTGGACCGCCGCCTCCCTCGTGGGCGAGATCGATCTGGGGATGCCGATGACGCTGCGACCCGGTCTGGACCCGGTCTCCCTGGCGGTGCCCTGGTTGGTCGGTGTGGCCGTGACCCTCGGGGC